>DCRZ01000010.1 GCA_002325375.1 Rhodospirillaceae bacterium UBA1479 | reverse complement strand
CTCACATGGGAACGGCTCAAGGCTGCTGTTCTGATATCCCACGCCACCACCCGTCATTAACCATTGAATGCCAAGAATGCCGGAGTCCGCCGCCGCCCGGCAGCATTTGCCGCCCCGGGCATTTTGTACCCAGAGCAGACGAGTCAAAATCGTTTAAAATCAACAGCTTGATTCTGGCCCGAGTCTTGCGACACCCGTTCCATAAAATTAACGCCCGAAAACAGGGCGCGAAGAGAACGGGAAAAAATCGATGACACTGCCCTCCGAAGGGATCAATCCCTGGCGCGTGGCCCCCGCCCCTGGCGGGACCGGCGCCCTTCCAGCCAAACACACCCCCGCCAAATTACCGGACCTCAAACTCGGCAAGGGCGATGCCCTCGACACGCCGGACAAGACCGCAAACGGCAGCGCAACCGGCGGCAAGGAATTCAAGGCCTTCGGCGACGACGGGCTCACGTTCTGGGACCTGGTCGACGTGGTCAATCCGCTGCAGCACATCCCGGTGGTTTCCACCCTCTACCGCGACCTGACCAACGATACCCTGGACCCGGCCCCGCGCATCATGGGCGGCACCCTGTTCATGGGCCCGATCGGCTTGGTCGCCTCGGCCGCCAACGTGATGATCGAGCACAACACGGGCAAGGACATGGGCGGCCACGTGCTGGCCTATTTCCGCGATGACGCGCAGCCGCTGTCAACCACCACCGCCGCGGCATCGCCCGCGGCCGCGGGCACGGACGGCACCGACCCGGTCACCCAATGGGCCGCCGAGCAAACAGCGTTCTACCAAGGCGGCGCGGATGCCGCCGACCCGGTCAGCCGTTGGGCCGCCAACCAGCAGGCCTTCTACCAGGGACGGGACGGCAAGAGCGCTGCCACGACCGCGACGGCCTCTGCTGATCCGGTCGGCCAATGGGCCGCCGAACAGCATGCTTTCTATCGAAACACCGCGACGGCGGGCGACACCCAGATTGCCGCCGCGACCGTGGAAGCCGCCCCCGTGGCCGCCGGTACGGACGGCGTCGACGTCACCGCCTGGGCCGCCCAACAGACCGCTTATTACAAAGGCAGCGCAGCCCCCACCCCGGCCACAGCCGATACCGGTGAACAGGATGTGAGCGCCTGGGCGGCCCAGCAGGTCGCCTATTATCAGAGCGGCGACGCCCAGCCCGTGGCCGCGATGGATCCCGTCGCCGCCTGGGCCCAACGGCAGACCGCCTATTACCGTGCCGGTGCGGAAACGGGCCCGGCCCGGCCGGCCGCGCCGCGGACACAGGCCGTGCAGACCGCGCAGGCAGCGCCCGGCGAAACCAATCGTGCAGGTATCGACGGCGACGTTTCGACCTGGGCCCGCGACCAGCTGGCCTGGGTGATGGGCGACCGCGCCAAGGAAGTCGCCGCCCTGCCCGGGGCCCTGCCCGGGGCCCAGCCGCGTGACCGCGCCGCCCCGCGCGATGAGGACAACCGGCGCGACGATCAGGATCCGTCCGGTGCCATCGCCGAGGGCGGAGGCTGGTTCCGCGACAACATGGTCGACGGCTGGACCCGTTATCAGGCCGCTCAGCGCCTGGCCGAGCCCGGCTTTCGCCCGGATCTGACCGTGGCGGCGGGCGATCGTTGATCGCCGCCGGCGCGGAATGATTCCGTGCCGCGAAAGCGCTAGACTGACGGCCATGGACATTCTGGTTGAACCGACGGATGACCGCACCCGCGGACGACTGACCTGGGGCCGCACGCAGGTTCCCTGCGCGCTTGGCCGTGCGGGCATCGCCCCCGTCAAAAAGGAAGGCGACGGCGCCACGCCGGTGGGCCGGTTCGCCCTGCGCCGCCTGTTCTACCGCGCCGACCGGCGGACCCGGCCGGAAACGACCCTGCCGACAACCCCCATCACCCCCAATCTGGGCTGGTGCGACGACCCCATAAGCCCCGCCTACAACCGGCTGGTCCGCCTGCCCTGCCCGTGGCGCCACGAGGAACTGGCCCGCGCGGACGGCGTCTATGATCTGGTCGTCGTCCTGGGCCATAACGACGCGCCGCCGCAACCGGGCGCCGGCAGCGCCATCTTCCTGCACTTGGCAACACCGGACTTCGCACCGACCGAAGGCTGTGTCGCCCTGGCCGAAACGGATCTGGTCGCCCTGTTGCGGGCCGCTTCACCCGGTGACGTGATAACCGTCAGGGGCTGAACCGCCATCCTCAGGCCGGTTTTGGACGGGTTCCGAAAATGGCCGAGCCGACGCGCACATGGGTCGCCCCGAAGGCAACCGCGATCTCGTAATCGGCGCTCATTCCCATGCTCAGCTGGGCGAGGCCGTTGCGCTTGGCGATTTCCGCCAACAGTTGGAAATGCAGGGACGGCTCCTCGTCCACGGGCGGGATGCACATCAAGCCCGTGACCGGCAGGGCGAAATCGTCGCGGCATTGGGCGATGAAGGCGTCGGCGTGTTGCGGCAAGACACCGGCCTTCTGGTCCTCAGCCCCCGTGTTGACCTGGATGAAGCAGTCGGGACGGCGGCCCGTTTCCGCCATTACGTTGGCGAGGGCGCGGGCCAGCTTGGGCCGGTCGACGGTTTCGATGACATCGAAGACGTCAACGGCCTTGCGCACCTTGTTCGACTGCAACGGGCCGATCAGGTGCAGGCGGAGATCGGGAAAGCGGGTGCGCAGGCCCGGCCATTTTTCTTCCGCTTCCTGCACCCGGTTTTCCCCGAAAGCGCGCTGGCCGGCGTTCAGCGCGGGCAGCATATGGTCGGCGGGAAACGTCTTGCCGACGGCGACCAGGGTAACGGCGGCGGGATCACGGCCGGCGGCCCGGGCGGCCTCGGCAACCTTGGCCTGGACCTCGGCAAGGTTTGCGGCAATATCGGGGTCCGCGCTATGAGGGGCGGTGTCGGATGGAATCATCGGTGGATCGGGACCAGGAATGAGGAAACAAGGGGCCGCAACCCTAACATGGGGCGGACGCGGGAAAAAGCCGCGCCGACGCGGCCTACCGCTGTTTGCTTTCATGACCGATGCCGCGCGCACGCCCGACCCGGCCAGCGCGCTTCGCCAACTGACGCCGGACACGGTTGTGATCTTTCGCCATTACGAGATCCCTGATCGGGCCGCGCTGGGCCAACGCCTGGCAACCCTGGCCCGTCGATTGGGGCTGATCTTCATCGTCGCCGGCGACCGCCGACTGGCTCATCGCCTGCGCGCCGACGGCCTGCACCTGCCGGACGGCATGGTACGCCGCCGCGGCCGGTTCGCGCCACTTGGCGACCGCTGGCCCGTTTTCGCCGCCGCCCATGACGGACCTGGCCTCAGGCGGGCGGTGCGGGCCGGCGTCGATCTGATCCTGCTGTCGCCCGTGTTTCCCACGGCCAGCCATCCCGGGCGCCCGAGCCTGGGCGTGCGGCGGCTGGCCGCATTGTGCCGCGGCGCCAGCGTGCCGGTGCTGGCGCTTGGCGGGGTTACTCCGGCGACGCTCCGCCGGGTCCGGGCCGCCGGGGCTGCGGGGGTTGCGGGAATCGGCGCCCTGCCCCATCTTTGCCGCGATCCCTTCGGCCTGCGGGCGGCAAGCCTGCGCAACACGCGGTCACGGCGCTTGGCGCATGGCCGCGATATGGTTTAAGAAGGGGCGTCATTCACCGGCGACGGCGGAAAGAAGGAAGCGGCAGTAATGAGTCTTGGCAGCGGAAAACGGATACTGACGCTGATCGGCGCGGTGGCCCTGGTTGCCGGCATGGCGGCCTGCGCCGATTTCTCGCCGGCCGATATCGAAGCGACGACCGCCGACCAGACCGATGACGGATCCAAGCGGGACACCATCTGGGGTGCGGGCGGCGTCAGCCTGTGGGGTGACGGCGACAATAACGACAGCGGCGGCGGCGCCCTTGGCGTCAACAGCTTCCTATGGCGCGCGACCCTGGACACCATCGCTTTCATGCCCGTGTCCACGGCGGACCCGTTCGGCGGCGTGATTCTGACCGACTGGCATTCGACCGAGGAAGCCCCCAACGAACGCTTCAAATTGAACGTCTACATCCTGGGCCGCACGTTGCGCGCCGACGGGATTCGGGTTGCCGTGTTCAGCCAGACCAAGGACCAGGGCGGCCAGTGGCGCGATACGGCGGTGCCGGAACAGACCGGCACCAAGATCGAGGACGCGATCCTGACGCGCGCCCGCCAGCTCCGCCGGCAGACGATCAGTACCAAGTAGGCGGCCCGGCGCAACAGAGCGGAGCCCCATAGACCTCTTCGCCCCGCCGGAACCTTCCCGGCTTCGGCATTCCATCCACCCTCGCCCGGGCGCTGCGCCCGGCGACATCTTCCCGCCCAAACCTTCTGGGGACTTGAATGGCGCGCTACAACGTCAAGGAAAACGAACAGAAATGGCAGGCCGCCTGGGACGACAAAGGTTGTTTCCAGGTCCGTGAGGACAATGATCGGCCGAAGTACTACGTGCTCGAGATGTTTCCCTATCCGTCGGGGCGCATCCACATGGGCCACGTCCGCAACTACACCCTGGGAGACGTCGTCGCGCGCTATAAAAAGGCGCGCGGGTTCAACGTGCTGCACCCCATGGGCTGGGACGCCTTCGGCCTGCCGGCGGAAAATGCCGCGATCGAAAACAAAGTGCCGCCGGCCCAATGGACGCGCGAAAACATCGCGACCATGCGCCGCCAGCTGAAAACCATGGGCCTGTCCTATGACTGGGACCGGGAACTGGCGACGTGTGAGCCTGAGTATTATCGCCACGAACAGAAGATGTTCCTGGATTTCCTCGCCAATGGCCTGGTCTACCGCAAGGAATCCTGGGTCAATTGGGACCCGGTGGAAAACACGGTGCTGGCCAACGAACAAGTCATCGACGGCCGCGGCTGGCGGTCCGGCGCCCTGGTCGAAAAACGCCAGTTGAGCCAGTGGTTCCTCAAGATCACCGATTATGCCGAAGAGCTTCTCAAGGGGATCGAGACCCTGGACCGCTGGCCGGACCGGGTGCGGCTGATGCAGGAAAACTGGATCGGCCGGTCCGAAGGCGCGCATGTGCGGTTTCAGTTCGACGGCCGCGACGGCCAACTCGACATCTACACCACCCGCCCCGACACCCTGTTCGGCGCGTCGTTCTGCGCCGTCGCCGCCAATCATCCCCTGGCCCAGGAACTGGCCCGGGGAAACCCGGACTTGGCCGACTTCATCGCCGAATGCAACCGCCTGGGCACCAGCGAAGCCGCCATCGAAACGGCCGAGAAAATGGGCTTCGACACGGGCGTGAAGGTCCTGCATCCGTTCATCGAAGGCCATACCCTGCCCGTCTATGTCGCCAATTTCGTGCTCATGGATTACGGCACGGGGGCGATCTTCGGCTGTCCCGCCCATGACCAGCGCGATTTGGACTTCGCCCGCAAGTACGGCCTGCCGGTGCTGCCGGTGGTGGCGCCTAAGGGCACGGATGCCACGGCCGTCACCGTCGGCGACGAGGCCTTCACGGACGACGGCCTGCTGATCAATTCCGATTTCCTCGACGGCCTTACCGTGCCCGACGCCAAATCCCGGGTCATCGACCGGCTGGAAGGCATGGGCATCGGCACGCGGGCCGTGAACTATCGGCTGCGGGACTGGGGCGTGTCGCGCCAGCGTTATTGGGGATGCCCGATCCCGATCATCCATTGCGGCGACTGCGGCATCGTGCCGGTGCCTGAGGCGGACCTTCCGGTCGAACTGCCCGCCGACGTCGACTTCTCCGGAACCGGAAACCCCCTGGCCCGCCACCCCAGCTGGAAGCACGTGGCCTGCCCGACCTGTGGCAAGCCGGCGGAGCGTGAGACCGACACCTTCGATACCTTCTTCGAATCATCCTGGTACTTCGCCCGGTTCTGTAACCCGGCCTCCAATGCCCCGCTTGATCGCGCCGCCGTCGATTACTGGCTGCCCGTGGATCAATACATCGGCGGCATCGAACATGCGGTGCTGCACTTGCTGTACAGCCGCTTCTTCACCCGGGCCTTGAAGAAATGCGGTTATCTGTCTGTGGAGGAACCCTTCGCCGGGCTTCTGACACAGGGCATGGTGTGCCATCAGACCTTCAAGGACGCGGCCGGCAAGTGGCTGCTGCCGTCCCAGGTGGTGTTTGACGGCGACGCTGCCAAACATGCCGAAACGGGGCAGCCGGTGACCCTCGGGCGGTCCGAGAAGATGAGCAAGTCCAAGAAGAACGTGGTCGACCCCGAAGCCATCATCGGCGCCTACGGGGCCGACACGGCGCGGCTGTTCATGCTGTCCGACAGCCCGCCCGACCGCGACCTGGAATGGACCGACGCCGGCGTCGACGGGGCCTGGCGTTACCTCAACCGGCTGTGGCGCCTGGTCACGGAGAACCCCGCCCCCCTGGCCGCCGCCGATGCCGCCCGGCCTGAAACGATGGGACCGGCCGCGGAAGAGGTCCTGAAGGCCACGCATAAGACCATCGACGGTGTTTCCGCGGACCTGGAGAAGTTCCACTTCAACAAAGCCGTGGCCCGCATCCGCGAGCTGACCAACGCCGTCGAGGGCCTGAAAGACGCCGCACCGGATGCAAACTGGGTGCGCCGTTTCGCGCTGGAAACCTTGAGCCTTCTGATCGCCCCCATGACGCCCCACCTCGCCGAGGCCCTGTGGCTTGAACTGGGTCATGAGGATACGCTGGTCGCCGACACGGCTTGGCCCGTGGCCGACCCGGCCTATCTGGTCGATGACCTGGTGACCATCGCGGTCCAGGTCAACGGCAAGCTGCGCGGCACCATCGAGCTGCCCAAGGATTGCGCCAAGGATGCCGCGGAGGATGCGGCCCTGGCCCTGGATAAGGTACAATCCGTGCTCGAAGGCAAACCGCCCCGAAAGGTCATCGTCGTGCCGAACAGGATCGTCAATGTGGTCGCGTAGAAACCTGCTTGCCGGGATCGCCGGGGCCGTGGCCACCGGCACCCTCGGGGGCTGCGGCTTCCGGCCGCTTTACGGTCGGTCTGGGGTCGGCGCCGACCTAAGCGACACCCTGTCCCAAGTTGAAATCGGCCCGGTCCGGAACACCACTTCAGATGGTCGTGATCTTGCCCGCGTCGGCCAGCAACTGCACAATGCGCTGCTGGATGGACTATCCCCTCGGGGGCCGCGCGGCGAACAGATCTATCGCCTGGACGTTACGCTGAACGAAGGCATTTCCTCCCTGGCCGTACAAAAAAGCGCCGACGCCACCCGCGCCGATTTGTCCCTGACCAGTTCATTTACCCTGCTGGATTTGCGTACCGGACAGCATCTTTACACGGGAAACAGCCGGGCTGTTTCCAGCTTCAACATCCTCAATTCGGAATTCGCCACGCTGATGGCTGAAAAAGGCGCCCGCGACAGGGCCATCCGCCATTTGGGCGACGACATCCGCCTCAAGATCGCGATCTTCCTGAAAACCCACCCCGACAAGCGGTGATCCCGGTCCCGGCACGACCCCGGACACCCAAGGTCTCGTCATGAAACTCTCCGGCCGCCAGATCGATAGCTTCCTCGACGATCCCGGGAACACGGTCGCAGCGGTGTTGATCTATGGTCCCGACCAAGGGCTGGTGCGCGAACGCGCCGACCGCATCATGCGCGCCGTCGCTGGATCGACCGACGATCCCTTTCGCACTGCCACCGTCAACGAGCAAGACGTCGCCGATGACGCCGAGCGGCTGGCCGCCGAACGATCCGCCATGGCCTTCGGCGGCGGTCGGCGCGCGGTCCGCGCCGATGGTGGTGACCGGCTGGCGCCGGCGGTCGAGCGCGCCCTCGCGGCCGAAGGCGATGGGCTGGTGATCATCGTCGCCGGCGACCTCACCCCCCGGGCGAAACTGCGCAAGATCTGTGAAACGGCCCCCAACGCCGCCGCCATTCCCTGCTACGCCGATGACGCCCGCGCCATGGAACAGGTGATCCGCGACACCCTGTCCTCCGCCGGCCTGACCATCGGGCGGGAGGCACAGGCCCATCTTGCCGCCAATCTGGGCAACGACCGGCTGATTTCCCGGCGCGAGTTGGAAAAGTTGGTGCTCTACATGCAAGGCGCCGGACCAGAAGTGACCCTGGCCGACGCCCAGGCCTGCGTCGGCGACAATGCCGGGCGCGGCACCGAAGCCGTGACCCGGGCCTTGGCCGGCGGCGACGTGGCCGGCCTGCTCAGTGCCTATGCCAGCGCCCGCGACCTGGGGGAGACCGCCGTCGGCATGTTGCGGGCCGCGCAGCGCATGTTTCAGCGCCTGCACCTGGCGGCCGGGGATGTTGCCCGTGGCACCCGTCCCGAACAGGCCGTCGACAACCTGCGCCCGCCTGTTTTCTTTAAAGAAAAGCCGTTATTTATCAATGCATTAAGATCATGGACGCCAGGCCGCCTGGGCACCGCCCTGGATGTCCTGACCGAGGCCGAGCGGGCCTGCAAAAGCGGCCTGGGCCCCGATGAGGTGATCTGCGAGCGGGCCTTCATCCGTCTGGCCCGCCTCGCCCGCTAGGCCGAAATCCTAGAGCGAATCGCCGGGTTCACCCCTACCCGATATTTAGCTTCATCAGGCTGACCCAAAATCGGGCCTCAGCCTGCGCCCTACTCGCCCGCGGCTTGGCCGCTTAGGCGCTGCAACAGACCGTCGAGCTGATCGAGGGATTTATAATAAAGGGTGACCGAGCCCTCCCGACCCTTGGCCGCGATGGCCACGCGCAGACCGAGCAGATCGGACAAATCCGTTTCCAGGGCCCGGGTGTCCGCGTCCTTTTCCTTGGGTCCGCGCCGCGCACCACTGCTTTTCGCCGTCGCCGCCCGCTGCACCAGCTGTTCCGTCTGGCGGACGCTAAGGCCCTGGTCAACGACCTGGCGGGCCAGAACCTCGGGCGCCGTCGCCGACAGCAGGGCCCGGGCATGCCCGGCGCTCAGATCGCCGTTGTCGACCATGGCCTTGACCACATCGGGCAGCCCCAACAGCCGCAGCATGTTGGCGACATGGGAGCGGCTTTTGCCGACAGCCTTGGCGAGCGCTTCCTGGGTATGGCCGAATTCATCCATCAGGCGTTGCAGCCCGACGGCCTCTTCCAAGGGCGACAGATCTTCGCGCTGCAGGTTTTCGACCAGGGCAACTTCGAGCGTTTCCTTGTTCGACAGCACCTTGACCAGCACCGGCACCTCGTGCAGTTGCGCCAATTGCGCGGCCCGCCAACGTCGCTCGCCGGCGATGATCTCGTAATCGCCCGGACGGTCGGGATGTTCGCGCACCAGGATCGGCTGCAACACACCCAATTCGCGGATCGACTGGGCCAGATCCTGCAATTCCGCCTCGCCCATGTTGCGGCGCGGCTGATAGCGGCCGGGATGGAGCTTTTCGATGGCGATCTGACGCGCCCCGGCAGCCTGCGCCGGTGATGTGTCCTCACCCAGAAGGGCCGACAGGCCGCGTCCCAGGTTTCTGCGTTTTTCCGCCATCATGATGCCCCCATCGGCTGGCCGCCGCCCTGGCGTGCCAGGGCCTGGCGATGTTGCGTCTGGCGTTCGCGGCTGATGACCTCGCTGGCCAGGTTGAGATAGGCCCGCGACCCGGCGCAGGCAGTGTCATAGATCAGCACCGGGCGGCCGTGGGACGGCGCCTCGGAAATCCGCACGTTGCGGGGAATCACGGTCTCATAGACCTTATCGCCGAAATGGTCGCGAACATCCGTTTCGACCATGCCCGACAGGTTGTTGCGCTGATCGAACATGGTCAGGACGATGCCCTGGATTTCCAGGTCCGCATTGAAGGCGGCACGCACGCGCTCGATGGTCTGCATCAACTGGCTGACGCCCTCCAGCGCGAAGAACTCGCACTGCAGCGGCACCAAGACCGCCTGCGCGGCGACCAGGGAATTGACGGTCAGCAGGCCGAGCGCCGGCGGACAGTCGATCAGCACGAAATCATAGGCCGGGCCGGCCGCGGACACGGCCGCTTCCAGGCTCTGCTTGAGGAAATATTCGCGGCCGTCCTCGTCGACCAGTTCGACCTCGATCCCCGACAGGTCGATGCCGGACGGCACGATGTCGAGATTGGGGATTTCCGTCGCCAGGGTCGCCGCCGCCAGGGGCTCCGCATGAATCAGCAGATGATAGGAATTCACCGTCCGCTGCGCCCGGGCGATGCCCAGACCAGTCGAGGCGTTTCCCTGGGGGTCCAGGTCGATGATCAGGACCCGGTTGCCGACGGCGGCGAGCGCCGTGCCCAGGTTAATGGCGGTCGTCGTCTTGCCGACCCCGCCCTTTTGATTGGCGACGGCGATGATGCGCGGCAGGGCCGGGATATCCGGCACCGAGGGGCCGTTCAGGCCGTCGTAAAGGGGATCAGCCATGGCGTCGTTCAAGGTCCTTTATCAGGAGAATAACGCCCTCGGAATCACTCGCGCTGGGCATTTTCGTGACGCGCATCTTCCAAGCTTTTTCCGATTCGGTCAATTCCGCATCGCCGGTCTTTCCTTTTAAAAACAAAAGTTTTCCACCGGTTTTCAACAGGTTGTTCGACATTTCCAACAATTTGGGCAAAGGCGCCAGGGCCCGCGCGGTGATAATGTCGTAGCCTTCCGCCCCGGTTTCCGCCATTTCCTCGATGCGCCGGTTCTCGATCCGCGCATGGGTGCCCATCAGCCGGTTGGCTTCGCGCAGGAAGGCAGCCTTGCGGCTGTCGCTTTCGACCAGGTCGAGACAACCGCCCTCCCCCACGCCAATGTCCAGAGCCGCCAGCACCAAGCCCGGCAGGCCCGCCCCCGACCCCAGATCGCAGATCCGCAAGGGTTCCGCCGGAATCAAGGACGCCAGCTGGCCGCAATCGAGGATATGGCGGTGCCAGATGTCCGCCACCGTGGCCGGGCCGATCAGGTTGATGCGGCGCTGCCATTTCACCAGGGCGGCGACATAGGACTCCAGACGCGCCCGACGCCCGGCCCCGTCCGCCCCGTCGAGTCCGAGGGCGCGGGCGACGTCCTCGGGCATCTGGGACGCGGGGTCGGGGCTTGATTGTTTCACGTGAAACAGTCTCTGTTCGGTTGGGGCCTAATTCGGCCGATCGGATGGTTTGGTCAGGCGCTGAGGCGGGCGTCCCGGCGTTTTACATGGGCAAGCAGGATCGTCAGGGCCGCCGGTGTCACGCCGGGCAGGCGCGCCGCCGCCCCCAGGGTCGCCGGGCGGGCCTGCTTGAGCTTTTCCCGAACCTCGTTGGACAAACCGGATACGGCGTCGTAATCCAGGTCCCCCGGCAGGGTCAGCCCCTCGTCGCGGCGGAAAGCGCGGATGTCGGCATCCTGGCGCATCAAATACTGGCTGTAGCCCGCCTCGATGGTCAACTGGTCGAGAATTTCCGGGCGAATCTCGGCAACCTCCGGCCAATGGGCCGCGATGGTCTCCGCCGTTACCCCCGGATAGGACAAGAGCGTCCAGGCGCTGCGCCGGGCGCCGTCCTGGTTGACCGCAAAGCCGGCCTTGGCCAGCGTATTGGGGCTGGCCTCCAGGCGCTCCAGCAGACGGCGGCCCAGGGTCAGGGCCGTCTGCTTGCGGGCGAAGGCGCGCGCCCGGTCGGCGCCGACGCAGCCGATGCCCATGCCGAGCGGTGTCAGGCGCTGATCCGCGTTGTCGGCCCGCAGCTTCAGGCGGTATTCGGCCCGCGACGTGAACATGCGGTAGGGCTCACGGGTGCCAAGCGTCACCAGATCATCGATCATCACGCCGATATAAGCGTCGGCACGATCGAGCACGAAATCCCGGACGGGCCCTGCCCCGCCGCCGGCGCCGGCACGGATCGCCGCGTTGATCCCGGCGATAAGGCCCTGGGCGCCCGCCTCTTCATATCCGGTTGTCCCGTTGATCTGACCGGCCAGGAACAGGCCCGGCACCCGATGGGTTTCCAGGCTCGGTGTCAATTGCCGAGGATCGACGAAATCGTATTCGATGGCATAGCCCGGACGGATCATTTCCGCCTTTTCCAGGCCCGGGATGGTTTTCAGCATCGCCAGCTGCACGTCCTTCGGCAGAGAGGTCGAAATGCCGTTGGGATAGACCGTGGGATCGTCAAGGCCCTCGGGCTCGAGGAAGATCTGATGACGTTCGCGGTCGGCAAAGCGCACGACCTTGTCCTCGATCGACGGGCAATAGCGCGGGCCCTTGCTTTCGATCTGCCCGGAATACATGGGCGAGAGATGGATGTTGTCACGGATCAAGGCATGGGTCGCCGGGGTCGTTTCCGTGATGCCGCAGGCGATCTGCGGTGTGGTGATGGTCTCCGTCAGGTACGAAAAGGGCACCGGCGGCGTATCGCCCAGCTGCTCATCCAGGCCGGCCCAATCGATGGTGCGCCCGTCCAGGCGCGCCGGCGTGCCAGTTTTCAGCCGGCCCAGATCAAAGCCCAGGCGCCGGAAGGTGTAGCTGAGGCCGATCGCCGGCTTGTCCCCAACCCGCCCGGCGGGAATGCGGGTGTCGCCGATATGGATCAGGCCGCGCAGGAAGGTGCCCGTGGTGATGACAACGGCGGGGGCACGGAATTCCCGGCCGTCCACCGCGCGCACCCCGGCAAGGCGGCCGTCGGGGCCGAACATCAGATCGTCGGCCCCGGCTTCGATGATGGTCAGGTTCTCGGTTTGCGCCAGGATGTCCTGCACGGCCAGGCGGTACAGCTTGCGGTCGGCCTGGGCCCGGGGGCCCCAGACCGCCGGCCCCTTGGACCTGTTGAGCATGCGGAACTGGATGCCGCCGCGGTCGATGGCGCGGCCCATGACCCCGTCCAGGGCGTCGATCTCGCGCACCAGCTGGCCCTTGGCCAGGCCGCCGATGGCCGGGTTGCAGGACATCTCGCCGATGGTCGCGGCCTTATGGGTCAGCAGCAGCGTCGCGGCCCCCTGGCGCGCCGCGGCCGCGGCCGCCTCGGTTCCGGCGTGCCCACCGCCCACCACAATGACGTCGAAAGTTCGGTCCATGGACCGCCTACCTGACCTGTTCCGAGAAATGCCCCTTCCGCCCCGCCGATGGCGCGGAAACACAGGCCGGAATGTAGGAACACCGCTGATCCAAGTCAAATACCTTCGCGGGCCGCCTGAACGGGCCGCAGCGCTGTCTTGGCGCCCCATCCCAGAGCAGCTTCCCTCGGCGGAAGGCCCTTTGCCGGTGGGGAAACAAACCCTCCGACAGCTGAATGTTTCACGTGAAACATTCTGTCTCGGTTAGGGCGCCAGGCAGGTGAGCGAGATGCCGAACAGAGGGATCGAGGGAAATAAGAACTTCAGTTAATGCATTCTGAAAATATCAAATTGACCCCAAGGTATATCTAAATGATCAATTCATACTATATGTAGGGGGTAGTTAATTAGATGCCTTACGCTGATCACTTGCCAATGCAGAAGTCGGCGAAGATCACATCGAGCAAATCCTCCACATCCACCCGCCCCGTGATCCGCCCGATCGCCCGCGCGGCGAGGCGCAGGTCCTCGGCCACCAGTTCCGGCCCGCGCGTTGACCAACCGTCGAGGGCTTGGGCCAGGGCCGTCCGCGCCTCTTCCAAAGCATGGCGGTGACGCGCCCGCGTCGGGCCCGGCGCCGCGCCCGCCCCGGCCAGGGCGAGGCCCCGGACGGCCTCCGTCAAGCGGGCGAGAAAACCGTCCACCCCCGTCCCGGTGCGGGCCGAAAGGGCGAGCACGGGCGCGCCGTCCAGATCCAAATTCCCCAGGCCGTCGACCGGCGCCAGGTCCGCCTTGTTGACCAGGACCAATGCCCGGCCGTCCGCCGCCAGGGCGCGCAGGTCGTCCGGCACATCCGGCCAATCGGTGCGGTCGAGAACGATCAATTTCAGGTCCGCCCAATCGGCCCGCGCCGCCGCCCGGCGCACGCCCTCGCGCTCGACCGCATCCGTGCTGTCGCGCAGGCCCGCCGTATCGGCAACGATAACCGGCACGCCGCCCAGGTCGAGATGCACCTCGATCACGTCCCGGGTCGTCCCCGCGGTTTCCGACACGATGGCCGCGTCCCGCCCGGCCAACAGGTTCAGCAGGGTCGATTTGCCCGCGTTGGGCCGGCCGAGCAGGGCCAGATGCACCCCGGCGCGGAGCCGCTCCCCCCGCCGGCCGTCGTCAAGATGGGCTGCAATCTCGCCCGCCAGCACCGCCAGGGCATCCCGGGCGGCGCGGTCGATGTCTTCCGGCAGGTCCTCGTCGGCGAAATCGATCCCGGCCTCGACATGGGCGATGGCCGCGATCAGCCGCGACCGCCAGCCCTCGTAAATTTGCCCGAGCGCCCCCGCCGCCTGATCCAGGGCCTGGCGCCGCTGTTCCGAGGTTTCCGCCGCGACCAGATCGGCGATGGCTTCGGCCTGGGTCAGGTCGAGCCGGCCATTGAGGAAGGCGCGGCGGGTGAACTCCCCCGCCTCCGCCGGGCGCAGGCCCGGGATGCGGCCGAGCGCCGCCAGCACCCCCTCGACCACGGCCGGGCCCCCGTGCAGGTGGAGTTCCACGACATCCTCGCCGGTGAAACTACCGGGGCCGGGAAAGCGAACAACCAGGGCCTGGTCGAGGGTTTCGCTGCTGGCCGGATCGTGAAGATCGCGCAGCGATGCCTTGCGGGGCGCGGGAACATTCCTGCCCGGCGTCAGCGCCGCCAGGGCGTCTCCCGCCCCGGGACCGGACAGGCGCACGACCGCGACGCCCGCCCGGGCGCCGCCGCTTGCCAATGCAAAAATGGTGGTGTCGTTCACCGGCCCCCCTCGGCTGCTCGGCCGGGGTCCCCTACTTGGCTTTTTCCAGATCGTCCCCGGGGCGTAGCATCAAATCGGGCACCCGGCCGCCGTCCCGCACATGGGCCTCCAGCACCCGATCCACGTCTTCCCGTGTGGCACAGCGATACCAGACGCCCTCGGGATAAATGACCAGGGTCGGGCCCAATTCGCAGCGGTCGAGACAGCCCGCCGAATTGACCCGCACCCCCTTGATGCCAAGTTCCTTGGCACGCGCTTTCATGTAGTCGCGCAGCTTCACCGACCCCTTGGCGGCGCAGCTTCCCCGGGGGTGGCCTTCCGGGCGTTCGTTGGTGCAGAAAAAAACATGGCGGTCGTAGAACAGGGGCGGATCCCCTGCCTCATCGTGTTGGGCGTCGCTCACTTGGTGTCGTCCTTCTTGGTGGTCTTGGCCTGGCCTTCGTCGCCGGACATGCCGGACATCTGGTTCCAGAACATCTTCTGAAGCTGTTCGAACCCCTGGACCCCGGCGGGGAACCAGGTATTGAACATGGTTTCCGGATCAAGCGCGGACAGGTTCGCCTTCATCCGCTCCTCCAGGTCCTTCATCAGGGCATCCTGCATGGGCTTCACGTCGGGCAGGCCGAGGAACTTGCGGGCCTCTTCCGGGGTGCAGTCGATGTTCACGGTGATCTTCATGGGTCTCGCCTCTTCCTCGCCCGCGAGCCGCCCGGGGGCGATCCTTTGCAATGGCGAATAACAGCTTGTATGCAGGACACGGCACCCCAACCTAGCCAGGAGACGCGCCCGTGGCAATCGGCCATCAAGCGCGCGGCCAAAGCGGAGCATTCATGAGCGACAACCTACTCGGCAAAGAGACCAGCCCCTACCTCCTGCAGCACAAGGACAACCCGGTGCATTGGCGGCCCTGGGGTCCCGAAGCCCTGGCCGAAGCCCGCGACGGCAACAAGCCGATCCTGCTGTCCGTGGGTTACGCCGCCTGCCACTGGTGCCATGTCATGGCCCATGAAAGCTTCGAGAACCCGGCCATCGCCGAGGTCATGAACCGCCACTTCGTGAACATCAAGGTCGACCGCGAGGAACGCCCCGACCTGGACAACATCTACCAGAGCGCGCTCGCCATGATGGGCGAACACGGCGGCTGGCCGCTGACCATGTTCCTGACCCCGGATCTGGAGCCGTTCTGGGGCGGCACCTATTTCCCGCCCGCCCCCCGCTACGGCCGGCCCGGATTCCCCCAGGTTCTGGAAAGCCTGGCCGCCACCTACCGGGACGAGCCCGCCAAGATCGCCGACAACGCCAAGCGCATGCGCGACGCCCTGTCCTCCCTGGCCACGCCCAAGGGCGGCGGCACCGTCACCCTGGCGGCCTTGGACGAGGTCGCCCTGCAGATGCTGCGCTTCGTCGACCCGGTCAACGGCGGCACCCATGGCGCGCCCAAGTTTCCCCAGCCCAATTTCTTCCAGGCCCTGTGGCGGGCCTTTATCCGCACCCGCGGCCCCATGTACCGGGAGGCCGTGACCGCGACCCTGGCGAACATCTGTCAGGGCGGCATCTACGACCATCTGGGTGGCGGCTTCGCCCGCTATTCCGTGGATGCGGAATGGCTGGTCCCGCATTTCGAGAAGATGCTCTACGACAATGCCCTTTTGGTCGAGCTGATGGCCGAGGTCTGGCCCATGCTCGACCCGGGCCCCAAGGCCGATCTGTTCCGCCTGCGCACGGCGGAAACCATCGCCTGGATGCTGGCCGACATGCGCTCCGCCGATGATCCCACCGCCCCCTTCGCCTTCGTCTCCGCCTACGACGCCGATTCGGAAGGGGTCGAGGGCAAATACTACGTCTGGACCGAGGCCGAGATCGACGCCCTGCTCGGCGCCGACGCGGCTGTGTTCAAGGCCGCCTACGACGTCACGCCCGGCGGAAACTGGGAAGGCAACACAATCCTCAACCGTTCCGCCGATGCGGACTTCGGAAACCCGGAACGCGAAGCCGTGCTGGCAAGGTGCCGCACGATCCTGCTGCCGGAACGGGCCAAGCGGGTGCCGCCCATGCGCGACGACAAGGTATTGGCCGATTGGAACGGCTTGGCCGTCGCCGCCCTGGCCAAGTCCGCCGCCGTGTTCGACAGGCCCGATTGGCTGACCGCCGCCGCAGGGGTTTTCGCCTTCATCAGTGAAAACCTCACGCACGGCGACCGCCTGTTCCATACCTGGTGCGCCGGCAAGGCCGCCCATCCGGGGGTGCTGGAAGATTACGCCAATCTGGCCCGCGCGGCCCTGGCCCTGCATCAAGCCACCGGCGACGCGGCCTACTTGGCCCAGGCGCAATCGCTCACCGCCGTGCTCGACCGGCATTTCTGGGATGCTGACAACGGCGGCTACTTCATGGCCGCCGACGACACGGCGGACCTGCTGACCCGATCCAAGCCCGTGCATGACAACGCCGTGCCCTGCGGCAACGGCACCATGGTCGAGGTCCTGGCCCGCCTGTACCACCTGACCGGCGACGCCGCCTATCGTGACCGCGCCGACGCCCTGATCACCGCCCTGGCCCCGGAGGAGACCATCAACCTCGCCCATCAGACCACCTTCCAGACCGGGTTCGAGGTTCTGGAAAACGCCGTGCAGGTCACCGTCGCCGGATCGGGGGACAGCGCCGATGTCCTAACCGCCGCCGCCCTGGCCTCGGGCCATCCGCGCCTGGTGCTGCTGCGCACGGCCGACGGCACCGACCTGCCGGCCGGCCATCCCGCCGTCGGCAAGGGTCCGGTCGAGGGCACCGCCGCCGCCTATCTGTGTACGGGCGCAACCTGCTCCCTGCCAATGACCGAGGCCGCTGCCTTATCAGCGGCCCTTGCCGCCCAGACATGAGCGATTTCTACACCTCCATGAACTCCCCCGTCGGGCCCTTGACCCTGTTCGAGGACCAGGGCGCGCTGACCGCCCTGGAATGGGGCCGCGCCCCGGCATCCCGCTCGACCCCGCTGCTGAACGAAGCGACACGTCAGCTGACGGCTTATTTCGACGGCGGCCTCCGGGATTTCGACCTGCCCCTCGCCCCCGTCGGCGGGACGGAGTTCCAGCAGCGCGTATGGCAAGCCATGCGTGACATCCCTTATGGGCATACGGAAACCTACGGCGACCTGGCCACCCGCATCGACGGCGTGGCCCGCGCGGTCGGCGGCGCCTGCGGGGCCAATCCCCTGCCCATCCTGATTCCCTGCCACCGGGTCACCGGCGCCGGCGGGCGGATGACAGGCTATTCCGCCGGAGAAGGCATCGAGACCAAGCGCGCCTTGCTGCGGCTTGAGGGTGCGACCCTGATTTAGCGCCCCCGCATGCCGTCATCGGGCTTGCCCCCGCCGCCCCCCGTGACCAAGATACGGCCACATACCGAAAAAGCGCCCAGGGCGACCAACCGCCCGGGACCACCACCAAGGAGGAGTTTTCCCATGACCAAGGCCATCCGCATTCACGAAACCGGCGGCCCCGAAGTCCTCAAGTACGAGGACATCGACGTCGGCGATCCCGGCAAGGGCGAGATCCGCATCCGCCAGACCGCCTGCGGCCTCAACTTCATCGACATCTACCTGCGCACGGGCCTGTACCCGCTGACCGACTTCCCTGAAATCATCGGCATGGAAGCCGCCGGCGTGGTCGAAGCCGTGGGCGAGGGCGTGACCGACAAGAAGGTCGGCGACCGTGTCGCCTATCCGATGCTGAAGGGCGGCTATACCCAGGCGCGCAACATTCCGTCGTGGAAGGCCGTGCATCTGCCCGACGCCATCGACGACCAGACCGCCGCCGCCATGATGCTGAAAGGCATGACCGCCCATTACCTGCTGCACCGCACCTATCCGGTGAAGCCGGGCGACGCGGTCCTGGTCTATGCCGCCGCCGGCGGGGTCGGCCAGATTCTCTGCCAATGGGGCAAGGCCCTGGGGGCGACCGTGATCGGCTGCGTCGGCTCCGCGGAAAAGGCCGAAATCGCCAAGGCCGCGGGCGCCGCCCATACCATCAACTATTCGACCGAGAACATCGCCGAGAAGGCCAAGGAATACACCGGCGGCGAAGGTGTTGCCGCGGCCTATGACAGCATCGGCAAGGCGACCTTCATGGCGTCCCTGGATTCCCTGCGTCCGTTCGGCGTGCTCGCGACCTACGGCAACGCGTCCGGCCCGGTCGATCCCATCAGCCCGGCCATCCTGGGGCCCAAGGGATCGCTCTACCTGACCCGCCCGACGCTCGCGACCCATACCCGCAACCCGGAAATCCTGGCCGAAGGCGCCAACGCCCTGTTCGAGGCCGTAACCTCCGGCAAGGTCAAGATCAACATCAACCAGACCTATCCCCTGGCCGACGTGGCCCAGGCCCATACGGACCTGGAAGCCCGCAAGACCACGGGATCCAGCATCCTGATCCCCTGATCGGGATCACCGCCTGAAAACAGAAACGCCGGCGAGGGAAACCCCGCCGGCGTTTTTTGATTTGATCTGTTGGCCGAGATCAGCTGTTCATGGAATCGAAGAAGTCGCTGTTGACCTTGGATTCCTTCAGCTTGCCCAGCAGGAATTCCATGGCGTCGGTCACACCCATGGGCATGAGGATCCGGCGCAGCACCCACATCTTGGCCAGGGTACCCTTTTCGACCAGCAGTTCTTCCTTACGCGTACCCGACTTGGTGATGTCGATGGTCGGCCACACGCGCTTGTCGGACAGTTTGCGGTCAAGGATGATTTCCGAGTTACCGGTGCCCTTGAATTCTTCGAAGATGACCTCGTCCATGCGCGAGCCGGTGTCGATCAGCGCCGTCGAGATGATGGTCAGCGACCCACCTTCCTCGATGTTGCGCGCGGCGCCGAAGAAACGCTTAGGCCGCTGCAGGGCGTTGGCGTCGACACCCCCGGTCAGCACCTTACCAGACGACGGCACCACGGTGTTGTAGGCGCGGGCCAGACGGGTGATGGAATCCAGCAGGATAACCACGTCCTTCTTGTGCTCGACCAGGCGCTTGGCCTTTTCCAGCACCATTTCCGTAACCTGCACGTGGCGCGTCGCCGGCTCGTCGAAGGTCGAGGAAATGACCTCGCCCTTCACCGAGCGATCCATGTCCGTGACTTCCTCAGGCCGCTCGTCGATCAGGAGCACGATCAGATAGCACTCGGGATGGTTCTCTGCGATGGAATGGGCAATGTTCTGCAGCATCACCGTCTTACCGGTGCGCGGCGGGGCCACGATCAGGGCGCGCTGGCCCTTGCCGATCGGGCAGATCAGGTCGAGCACGCGGGACGTCGGGTCCTTATGCTCGGGATTTTCGATTTCCATGATCAGCCGCTCATCCGGGTACAGCGGCGTCAGGTTGTCGAAGTTGATGCGATGGCGCACCGCCTGCGGGTCGGTAAAGTTGATCTGGTTGACCTTCAGCAGGGCGAAATATCGCTCCCCGTCCTTGGGCGCCCTGATCTCACCTTCGACCGTGTCACCGGTGCGCAGGCCGAAGCGGCGCACCTGGCTGGGCGATACGTAGATATCGTCCGGACCCGGCAGATAGTTCGCTTCCGGAGAGCGCAGAAAGCCGAAGCCGTCCTGCAGCACTTCAAGGACCCCGTCCCCGTAAATCGCAACATCGTTGTCCGCAAGCTGCTTCAGGATGGCGAACATCATGTCCTGTTTGCGCAGCGAGCTGGCGTTTTCGATCTCCAACTCTTCGGCATAGGCCAGAAGGTCGGCGGGCGATTTCTGCTTCAGTTCCTTGAGATTCATGTGAGGCCTGATTGATGTGTGGGGGAAAACCGGAAGGAATTAAGGGCCGGAAAAGGCGTCGGTCGGACGACCCGTCTTGGTCGCGGCGATGCGCGGGTCTGCTGGACGGCCTCTCCGCCCCCTGTTGGGCCGGTTGAAACCGTTGCGAGACATCGGACGCGCCCGGGCCGGGTTGGTCGATGGAAAAAGGATTGGGCGGGACCTTTGGTAGACCAGGCCCGAAAGAGGCGGGATGCCGTCCGCGTCGGCACATGGGATGATTAACGAATGCGGAAAATCAAGTCAATTGAACTTTTTGTTCCAAGGCCTTCACATTTTCTGCCAACGCAGCAGCAACCTAACCCGGCTGCACGATCACCATGATGACGATGACGACCATCAGCACCGCCGGCACCTCGTTCATGAAGCGGTAGAACCGTCCTGAATGCGGGTTCCTGTCCTCGGCGAACGCACGCCGCCATTTGCCGCAGAACACATGCATCACCATCATCGCCAGTATGCATCCGGCCTTCACGGGAAACCAGACCGTCTGCCAGATCGGCACCCCCGACGCGGCCATCAGGATCAGGCCGAACAGCACGGAGGCCATCATCGCCGGGTTCATGATCCCTCGCATCAGGCGGCGTTCCATGATCTTGAAGGTTTCCGACTTGTCGGACCCAACCTCGGCATCGACGTGATAGACGTACAGCCGCGGCAGGTAGAGCAACCCGGCCATCCAGGCGATCACGCTCATCACATGCAGGGCCTTGATCCAGACATAGGCGGTGGCGCTCAGCTCCATGATCCGTCCTCGCTACGCCGCGCAGGGACAGGCAGACCACTCGCCGGGACAGATCCGCGCCCCCGACGGATGACAGGTCCGGGTTCCCAGGCCTGAAGCCGTCTCGACGATTTCCGCCAAGGCCGCGATAAAGCTCTGTGCCGTGCCCACGGTCCGCACCCGGTGATAGGCCGGCACGCCCGCATGATCCGCGACCTCGCGGTATTCGATGTCGAGTTCGACCAAGGTTTCCGAATGCTCCGACACGAAGGCGATGGGCACCACGACCAGCGGCACCTTGTCGGCGCCCGCGCGCTTGATCTCGTCCTCCGTCGCCGGGCCGATCCATTCCAGGGGCCCGACCTGGCTTTGATAACAGACGATCGGATCGAAGCCGTCGATCCCCCGTGCGCGAAGGTTGTCGATCACCGCCGCCGCCGTCTGCTCGACCTGCCATTGATAGGGATCACCCTTGGCGATGACCTTCTTCGGCAAGCCATGGGCGGAAAACAGAACCCGCGGCGCTCCCGTTTCCTTGGCCGCGGCGATCCCATCAGCGACCAGATCGGCCTGGGCCGCAATGAACCCCGCCGCCGTGGGATAGCAGCAGGCCGCCCGCGCGTTCGCCGTCATCCCGGCCGCTTTCGCCGCCCTTCGCCAGTCCTTGAGGGACGAGCCCGATGTCGTTGTCGAATATTGCGGGTAGAGCGGCAGTTCAATCACCTCATCGGGACCGAAGGCCGCAACCGCTTTGGCCGTCTCGGCACTCATCGGGTGCCAGTAACGCATGCAGACGAACACCCGGGTTTCCGGCTGGCCCTCGCCGTTCAGGGCCGCTTCCAGGGCCGATGCCTGGGCCTGGGTTTCCGACAGCAACGGCGACCGACCGCCGATGTTTGCATAAATCTCCCGCGCGATCGGGGCGCGACGGCGGCTGATCATCTTGGCGATGAACCAACGAAACGGATTGGGCAGGGAAATGATCGCGGGGTCGATGAACAGATTGAACAGGAACGGTTCGACCGCGTCCGGCCCGTCGGGACCCCCCAGGTTGAACAGAACGACCGCGCGTTTTCCCGCCATGACGACTATCCCTCAGCCTTGCCGCGCAGCACGTCCAACACCCGGCCGACATGTTCCGGCGGCGTGGGGGGTAAAATACCATGGCCCAGGTTGAACACGAAGGGATGACCCTGCATGTCGCCGACGATGCGTTCGACCGCCCGGTCCATCTCCTCGCCCCCGGTAACCAGCAGCTGGTTGTCCAGATTGCCCTGAAGAACGAAATTCCCGGCAACGTTTTTGCGCGCCCAGGATAGCGGTATCTGACTGTCCAACGACATCCCGTCAACACCGGTCTCCGCCGCATAGGCCGCAACCATCGGCCCCGCCCCCCGGGGAAAGCCGATGATCGGCACCGTCGGATGGGCTTCCTTGACCCGCGTCACGATGCGCGCCGTCGGCTCGATGATCCAGCGCTTGAACAGGGTTTCGTCGGCGATGCCGGACCAGCTGTCGAACAACTGCAGCACTTCCGCCCCGGCCTCGACCTGGCGGCACAGATAGGCCACCAGGGCTTCCTCCAGAACCGTCATCAAGGCTTGGAAATCTTCCGGCTGCCCATAGGCCATGCGCTTCAGCTTGCCGCCGTCGACCCCGCCCCGCCCCTCGATCATGTAGAACGCCAGGGTCCAGGGGGCGCCGGCAAAGCCGATCAACGCCGTCTCGTCCGGCAGTTCGCGGCGCAATCGGGTCAGGGTTTCGAACACCGGCGCCAGATGGTCCAGCACGCCATCCGTCTTCAGGGCCGAAATTCCCGCCCGGTCGGTGATGGGATCAAGCAACGGGCCGACCCCTTCCTCGAACCGCACGTTCTGACCCAACGCATCTGGGATCACCAGAATATCGGAAAACATGATCGCCGCATCGAAGCCGTAACGCCGGATCGGCTGCAATGTCGCTTCCACGGTCAGATCCGGTGAATAACAAAAGCTCAGGAAATTCGGCGCGGTCTTGCGCAGGTCTCGATATTCCGAGAGATAGCGCCCGGCCTGGCGCATGAACCAGACCGGCGGCCGGGCCGGGATGATACCGTGAAAGGGTTCAAGGAAAGCACGCAAGGGATCGGGTCTCCGACAGTTCGTTCAAGGGCCCTCAAGACCCGTCCGGCACCATAGACGGGTGCCCTCCCTATTCAAATAAACAAGTATTTATAAAGATTATTGATGTTGTAGTAGGGGGGTGGAATGACGGGGATCAAATGCGTCAACAGGTTATCCCGATTCCATAACGCAGAGATCGTTTTCCCCCCGCAATGCTGTGTACAGTCATCGGCGAAGTTTAAGCAGTCGATTGAATCACGGACATTTTCCGGATCTGCGAGAAACGGGAAAAGCCGGGATGGAATCGGATCGATACCTAAGTTGTCACCGCTCCGCCGATGGCTGAATTGTGTTTTACAGCCGCATTTTGCCTGTGTATCCATAAACGGTCAGCGCGTGGGAAACGGGGCTTTGTGAAAAACGTCCCAGTTGTCCACAGTCCATCCCGATTTCATACCGCCCTTGTGCCGGAGTTTTCCCGCCCGTGAAGGAATTCCATCTGCATCTTGTTTCGGACAGCACGGGGGAAACCGTGTCCATGGTCGCGCGCGCCTGCCTGGCGCAGTTCGACAGCGTCCAGGCGCAGGAGCATATGTGGAGCATGGTGCGCTCCCCGGAACAGATCGATCAGCTGCTCGGCGTCGTTCACGAGCAGCCCGGGATGGTCCTTTATACCTTGGTTCATGAAGAGCTGCGCAAACATCTGGAAGACGGCTGCCGCCGCCTGATGGTACCGCACATTCATGTCCTCGATCCCGTGCTCAACGCCATGGGCAATTATTTCAACGCCAAGGTGCGGGGTCGGGCCGGGCGTCAGCATGTCATGGACGCGGAATACTTCGACCGCATCGAAGCCATGCATTTCGCCCTCAGTCACGACGACGGCCAGTCGACCTGGGATCTGGACGATGCCGACGTGGTCCTGGTCGGCGTATCGCGCACATCCAAGACACCGACCAGCGTGTACCTCGCCAACCGGGGGCTGAAGACCGCCAATGTGCCTTTCGTGCCCGGCGTACCCCTGCCGGAGGATCTGTTCAAGTTGACCCATCCGCTGGTCGTCGGCTTGACCAAGGACCCGCGCAGGCTGGTGGAAATCCGCCGCCAGCGTCTGCGCCTGCTGGACCAGGATGAAAACACCGATTATGTCGACCTGGACATGGTGTCGAAGGAAATCACCGAGGCCCGGCGCGTGTTCTCCAAATACGACTGGCCGGTCATCAACGTGACCCGCAAATCCATCGAGGAAACGGCGGCCAACGTGATCCAGCTGTTGAGCCGCCGCCGCGGGGAAGCCCCCGGCCCCCTGACGTGATGACAGGGCCCGGGACCCGATTGGTCCTGGCTTCGGGCAGTCGCGTGCGGGCCGACATGCTGCGCGCCGCCGGTCTCGACATTACCGTCGATCCGGCCGACGTGGACGAACCCGAAATCGAGGCAGACTGCCGCGCGGCCGGGATGAGTACCCCCGATATCGCCCTGGCCCTGGCCGCGGCCAAGGCGGCCCTGGTCGCATCGCGCCACCCGGGCACCCTGGTGATCGGCGCCGACCAGATGCTGGATGTGGACGGGGCAAGCCTGCGCAAGCCGGAAGACCTGGCCGCCGCGGCGCGAACCCTGGAACGCCTCGCCGGCCGCGACCATACCCTTATTTCCGCCGTCGTCCTGGCGCGGGACGGGGACGTGATCTGGCGTCATCATGCCGTGGCCCGCCTCACCATGCGGCCGCTCGACACCGCCGCCATCGCCGATTATCTGGCCCGCGCCGGCGACGGGGTGCTGACCTCGGTCGGGGCCTATCAGCTGGAAGGTCTGGGTGCGCAGTTGTTCGAACGCATTGAAGGCGACTATTTTACCATCCTGGGCCTGCCGCTGCTGGCCCTGCTCGGCGAACTGCGCCGGCGGGGCGCGGCGCCGGCGGGGCTTCTCGGCTGACGACAGAACGGACCGAAGACGATGACGATGACCGGACGGGCGAAACTGGCGGGCGTGATGGGGTGGCCTGTAAGCCATTCCCTGTCGCCCGTGCTGCACGGCCATTGGCTGGACAGCTTGGGTATCGACGGCGCCTATGTGCCGCTGCCGGTCGCACCCGAAAATTTCGCCGAGGCCCTGCGGGCCCTGGCCAAGATGGGTTTTCGCGGCGTCAACGTCACCGTGCCCCATAAGGAAGCGGCGCTGGCCGCCGTCGACGCCGCCGACGCCCTGGCCCGGCGCATCGGTGCGGTGAACACGGTGATCGTCGGCGACGACGGTAAATTGACCGGCACCAATACGGACGGCTTCGGATTCCTGGAAAATTTAAAAGAAGGGGCGCCCGGCTGGAATCCGGCGGCGGGCCCCGCCGTAGTCCTGGGCGCCGGGGGTGCGGCGCGCGCCGTCGTGGTCGCCTTGATCGACGCGGGCGTGCCCGACATTCGATTGACCAACCGCACCCGTGACCGCGCCGAGCGTATGGCCCGCGACCTGGGCGGCCCGGTCACGGTCCATGACTGGGACGACCGGGGCGCAGCCCTGGCGGACGCCAATCTTCTGGTCAACACGACGACCTTGGGCATGACGGGCAAGGATCCGCTGGTGATTTCCCTGGATGCCCTGCCCGGGGCCGCGCTGGTCAACGACATCGTCTACGCACCTTTGGAAACGGAGCTGCTGGCCGCCGCCCGGGCGCGCGGCAATCCGGTGGTCTACGGCCTCGGCATGTTGTTGCATCAGGCCCGGCCGGGGTTCGAGGCCTGGTTCGGCACCCCGCCCCAAGTCACGCCGGATCTGCGTGCGCATATCCTTGCCCATCTGGGCCAGGGCTGAGCAGGCCGGGCGGTTATGTTCATCCTTGGACTGACCGGCTCCATCGGTATGGGCAAGTCCACCGCGGCGGCGCAGTTGCGCCGCCTGGGCTTGCCGGTTCACGACGCCGACGCCGCCGTGCACGCCCTCATGGCCCCGGGCGGGGCTGCCGTCGCGGCTGTCGACACGGCCTTTCCCGGTGTGGTCAAGAACGGTGCCGTCGACCGGCAGGCCCTGGGCGCGCGGGTGTTCGACGACGACGCGGCGCTCAAACGCTTGGAAGGAATTCTCCACCCCCTGGTCCGGCGCTCGGAAAAGGCTTTCCTCGCGGCCTGTGCCCGGCGGGGCGTTCCGCTGGTCGTGCTGGATATTCCGCTGCTGTTCGAAACCGGCGGCGACGCGCGCTGCGACGCGGTCCTGGTGGTGCATTGCCGCCCGGCCCTGCAGCGCCGCCGGGTGCTGGCCCGCCCCGGCATGACCGAGGAAAAGTTCCAGGCCATCCTGGCCCGCCAAGTGCCGGCGCGGGAAAAGGTTCATCTCGCCGATTTCACCGTCAATACGGGCATCGGCCGACATGCGGCCTTGATGGAACTCCGGCGGGCGGTCAAACTGCTGCGGACATGCAAAGGACGGATCTGGGCGCCATCATCCTTTTGGTAAATGGCCCGACATTGGTAGGAACGATCACCCATGCGGGAAGTGGTACTGGATACGGAAACGACGGGGCTTGATCCCCTGAACGGCCATCGCATCGTCGAAATCGGCTGCGTCGAACTGGTCAATCATGTCGCCACCGGCAACACCTATCATCAATACGTCAATCCCGACCGCGACATGCCGATCGAGGCCTTCAACGTGCATGGTCTGTCGGTCGAATTCCTGTCGGGACACCCCTTGTTCGCCGAAATCGCCGATGCCTTCCTGGATTTCGTCGGCGACGCGCCTTTGGTGATTCATAACGCGTCCTTCGACATGGGCTTCATCAATGCGGAACTGGCGCGCCTGAAACGGCCGTCGATTCCCCTGGCCCAGGCTGTTGATACGGTCGCCATGGCGCGCAAGAAATTCCCCGGGGCGGGGGCCAGCCTCGATGCCCTGTGCCGGCGGTTCCAGATCGACAACACGCACCGCGATCTGCACGGCGCCCTGTTGGATGCACGCCTGCTGGCCGAAGTTTATCTGGAATTGATCGGCGGCCGTCAGCCGGATTTGGAACTTGCCGCCGAGGCGGGGGCCCAGGGCGTCAACGTGGAGCGGGTCGCCCGGCCGCCGCGCGCGCATGCGCCGCTTCCGGAAGAAGAAGCGGCCCATCGGGCCTTTCTGGAAAAACTGACGGACCCCGTGTGGTCCGCCTGATCCCTAGGCGTCGCTTTTGACTTGGGTCTGCAGCTTGTCGACGTTCTGCTGATAAAGAGCAGCAAAATCGATCGGGCTGAGCACCAACGGCTGGAATCCGCCGTCGCGGCTGATGTCGGCCATGATTGCGCGGGCGAAGGGGAACATCAGGCGCGGGCATTCCACGAACAGGACCGACGCCCGGTGCTGTTCCGGTACGCGCAAGGTGAACAGACCGGCGTACTTCAGCTCCAGAATATAAGCGACCTGACCGGCGATCTTGCTTTCCGCCTTGATGTCGAGAATGACCTCGAACACGTCTTCGGCAAGACCCTCGACCTGGACGTCCAGGTTCAGATTCAGCTCGGGCTGACCCTTAGGCGCGTCGAGGAAAATCTGCGGCGCGCCGGGAATTTCGAAGGACAGGTCCTTGATGTACTGGCCGTGGATCATCAGGGGCACCTGGTCGCCCTCTTTGACCCCGTTTGCTGCGGCTGCGTCTGTCTCGGGCGTCGTGTCGTCGCTCATGATCGTCTCCGTATTTAAGGCGGATAGCTGGCTACCATGGATCAGGGCCGGGAACAACCGCCAAGGCGGCCCGGGCGGGGGTTCCGGTTAGCGGTTTTCGGGTGGTTTGCCGGCGGTCTTTGGGGGGCTGTGATCGTCGAGGGCCGATGTCTCCGGCGCGACTTCTTCAAAGTCACCGTCGATGACCGGCCCGCCGCCGGGCCGGCGGTGGGGGTCCGGCCCCTGACCCGGCCCCATGGTCGCGGCGTGCACATGAACGCGGCCGTGGCTCAGGACATAGCGTCCGATCGCTTGCGCGGCGGCGGCGCGGAACGGCGGCACGAACAAAAGAAAGCCGAAGGCATCGGTCATGAAGCCGGGCGTCAGCAGCAACGCCCCCGCCATCAACAGACACAGACCGTCGAACATTTCGGCCACGGGCAGGCGGTCCTGGGCCAGGCTGTCCTGCACCCGGCGCAACGTGTCGAGCCCCTGATGACGCAGCAGCGCCGTGCCCAACACGGCCGTCAGGATCACCACGGCCAGGGTCGGCCACAGGCCGATCATGCCGCCGACTTGTACGAACAGGCCGATCTCGATGACCGGGACGGCGATGAACAGGATCAGGATGAATAGGGCCACGGGTTGTAGTTATCCTGTATTACGACTATCTCAAGGGTCAGGCCAAAGGCTTGGCGCACAATCTTTACCGTGGCTTGAGTTTAGCAGCCCGGGCCGATGGGGTCGCCACTGTTACGGTGCCCGCCCGCCCGCAGCTTTGCTGGACCTGGGCACGGGGGTCCGCTAACCTTGGCGCGCAAGGACGCGTTCGAACTTAAACCAGGGTGCCGGCGGCGGGTCCAGCCGCCTCGGCGCCAAGGCTCCCATCGTCGGGGGCGAAAACAAAAAGGTCCGAATTCACAAATGGGCGGCGGATTCCAGTTTATCGACATCATTCTCATCGCCATGGTGGCGGCGTTTTTCGTGCTGCGCCTGCGCAGCGTGCTCGGCCGTCGTGACGGCAACGACGGCAGCGGCCATCGCGATCCATTCAAACCGGTCCCGCCCGAGGAAGCGCCCGACGGCAAGGTCATCGCCCTGCCCGAACGCAAGGTCGATGATTCGCCGCAATCGAAATCCGATCCCGGCGCCTTCGCCGCCGAAGGCACGATCGATAACGGCCTGGTGCAGATCCGGGTCGCCGATCCCGATTTCGCGCCCGACGAATTCCTGGTCGGTGCGCGCGTCGCCTTCGAGATGATTCTGGACGCCTTCGCCGCCGGGGACGTGAAAACCCTGAAGACCCTGCTGGACCCGGGCGTGTTCGCCGATTTCGAAGCGGCGATCCGCGACCGCGAAAACCACGGCCATACGGTCGAGGATACCCTGGTCGGTTTCAAGTCGGCGGATATCGTCGAGGCCTATATGGAAGGCCGCATCGCCAACATCACCATCAAGTTCGTGACCGAACAGGTCAACGTGACCCGCGACGCCGAAGGTCAGGTCGCCGAAGGCAACCCGAACGAGGTCATCACGGTCACCGATTTCTGGACCTTCGCCCGCGACACCAAGGCCCGCGACCCCAACTGGGCCCTGGTCGCAACCCATAGTGCCGACTAGGCAGGCGATGGGGGGCTCACCAGTCCGCCGCCGTTCGTCCGCCTGGGCGCTGGCCCTGGCCGTTTTTGCTTCCGGCATCGTCGCGGGCTGTGGTGCGATCCAGAAGATCGTGCCCGCCGGCGACTATCAAGCCCCGGAAGAAGTCCCGCCCCAACTGATCCTGGAGCCGGCCGAATTCAAGACCCTACCCGGCTGGCGCGCGGACGTGCTGTCCGATGCTTTGTCTGCGTTTCTTGCTTCCTGCCCGGTGATCGTAAAACGCCCGGCGGATCAGCCGCTCGGATATCTGCCCGAACACGGCACCATGGGCGATCTCGCGAACATCTGCGCCGAGGCCCGGGGCCTCAACACCAAAAGCACGGCCCAGCTGCAGTTCTTCATCGAACGCAGCTTCCGTCCCTTCCATGTCCGCGACGGCCAAAAACGGAACGGCAAGTTCACCGGCTATTACGAACCCCTGCTGCGGGGCAGCTTCCAGCCCAATGCCCGCTACCGTTATCCGGTCTATGCCCGCCCGCGCGACATCGTGGTGGTCGAACTCGGCATGTTCGACCCGGACCGTAAGGGTGAACAGCTGGCCGGCCGGCTGGTCGACGACCGTCTGCTGCCCTATTTCGACCGCCGTGAAATTCTCGAGGGTGCGTTGCAGGGCCGGCAGCTCGAACTGCTTTGGGTCGACAGCGCCATCGATCTGTTCTTCCTGCATGTTCAGGGTTCGGGCCGTATCCTGCTGCCCGACGGCAGCCATGTGCGTCTCGCCTTTTCCGGGCGCAACGGCCACCGCTATTCCTCCATCGGCCGCGAACTGGTGGCCGAGGGCGTGATGAAGGTGGAAGACGTGACCATGCCCAGTCTGCGGGCCTGGATGACGGCCAATCCGCTCGCCGCCGAACAATTGATGCTGAAAAACCGGTCCTTCATCTTTTTCCGCGTGGAAAAGGACGAAGTGGTGAAGGGCGCCATGGGCGTGCCGTTGACGGCCGGCCGCTCCCTCGCCGTCGATCCCAAATACGTGCCGCTGGGCCTGCCGCTTTGGCTGGTGACCACGGACCCGCTCGATCCCAAGAACGAAAAACCGCTGACCCGCATGGTGGTCGCCCAGGATACGGGCTCGGCCATCAAGGGCGTCGTGCGCGGCGACCTGTTCTGGGGCTTCGGGGCCGAGGCCGAGGCCCGGGCCGGGCTGATGAACGAAGCTGGCGTGTACTACCTGCTGCTGCCGCGCAAGTAGGCGGGCGGGACCACCCGGCGCCCCTGCCGTTCGGCCTTGTCAATCGGCGGCCAAGCCCGCATTCTGCCTCCCATCATGACCGAATATGCACCCGCCCTGAAAACCCCGCCGACCTCGCCCGAGGTCGGCCTGTTCGCGACCTGCCTCGTCGACCTCATGCGGCCCAGCGTCGGCTTCGCCACGGTGAAGCTGCTGGAGGACGCGGGCTGTAAGGTTTCCGTGCCTGAGGCCCAGACCTGCTGCGGCCAGCCGGCCTATAATTCCGGCGACAGCCCGGATGCGCGGGATATCGCGAAGAACGTGATCCAAGTGTTTGAAGGCTTCGATTACGTGGTGGCCCCGTCGGGGTCCTGCGCCGGGATGATCTCTCATCATTATCCCAATCTGCTGAAGGACGATGCCGCCTGGAAGCCGCGGGCCGAGGCCCTGGCCGCCAAGACGTTCGAATTGGTCGCCTTCCTGACCGACGTCCTGCGGGCCGACATCACGCCGCCGGACCTGGCCGCGACCGCGACCTATCACGATTCATGTTCGGGCCTGCGCGAACTGGGCATCAAGGCGCAGCCCCGGGCCCTGCTCGGCAAGGTCGGCGGCCTGACCCTGGTCGAAGGCGCCATCCCGGAAACCTGCTGCGGCTTCGGCGGGCTGTTCTGCGTCAAGTATCCGGACATTTCGGAAAAGATGGTCGACGCCAAGGCCGACGACATTTTGGCCACGGGCGCGGACCTGCTGCTGGCCGGCGACCTGGGCTGCCTGATGAACATGGCCGGGCGGCTCAAGCGCCGGGGCGCCAATGTGCAGGCCCGCCACGTCGCCGAGGTTCTGGCCGGGATGACCGACCGGCCCGCCATCGGCGAAGCGGACGAGGACACGGCCTGATGGAAACCCAGACCCGCCGCTTCAAGCAGAACGCCCGCGAGGCCATGGCCGACGGCCAGTTGGCCCAGGCCCTGACCCGCCTGGGCGAAGGCTTTCCCCTGCGCCGGGCCGAGGCCATCGACCGCCTGCCCGAGTTCGACCAGCTGCGCGACGCCGCCAAGGCGATCAAGGATCACACCCTGGCCCATCTGGACCTGTACCTGGAACAGTACGAATCCCGGGTCAAGGAAGCGGGCGGGCATGTCCATTGGTGCCGCACCGGCCAGGACGCGCGGGAAAAGATTCTGGAAATCTGCCGCAGCGTCAACGCCAAGACCGTCACCAAATCGAAATCCATGATCGGCGAGGAAATCGCCATCAACGATTTCCTGGAAGAAAACGGCGTCGCCCCCATCGAAACGGACCTGGGCGAATACATCATCCAGCTGCGCAAGGAGCCGCCGTCGCACATCATCGCGCCGGCCGTGCACCTGAACAAAGGCCAGGTCGAGGACACCTTCCGCAAGGCCCATACCAACCTGGACCCGGCGCGCAATCTGGACGACCCCAAGTCATTGCTGGAAGAAGCCCGCAATGAGCTGCGCGAAAAGTTCCTGGGTGCCGACGTCGGCCTGACCGGCGCCAACTTCCTGATCGCCGAAACGGGGACCAACGTGCTGGTCACCAACGAAGGCAATGCCGACCTGACCTATTCCCTGCCGCGCGTGCATATCGTCATCGCCAGTTTGGAAAAGGTCATCCCGACCCTGGAAGACACGGCGACGGTGCTGCGCGTGCTGGCGCGCTCCGGCACGGGCCAGGATATCACCGTCTACACAACGTTTTGCACGGGGCCGAAGCGGCCGGCCGATCTGGACGGGCCCGACGAATACCATGTCATCCTGCTCGACAACGGGCGGACGGAGCTGGTCGGCACGGAATTTCAGGACATGCTCCGCTGCATCCGTTGTGGCTCCTGCCTCAACCACTGCCCCGTCTATCACGCCATCGGCGGCCATGCCTACGGCTGGGTCTATTCCGGGCCCATGGGGGCGGTGCTGATCCCGGGCCTGATCGGCATGCACGAGGCGGGCGACCTGCCCAATGCCTCGACCCTGTGCGGCAAGTGCGAGACCGTCTGTCCCATGCGCATCCCCCTGCCCCGGATGCTGCGCGCCTGGCGCGAACGGCAGTATCAGAGGAAGGGCAATTCGGCGGCGGCGCGCTGGGCGCTCGGGCTCTGGGCCGGGCTGGCCAAGCGGCCCAGGCTCTACCGCGCCGTGACCGGGCCGCTGATGACGGCGCTGGCGATTTTGGGCCGCAAGCGCGGTCGGTTCAGATGGCTGCCGCTGGCCGGCGGCTGGACCGGCCCCCGCGACCTGCCCGCGCCCGAGGGCGACAGCTTCATCGCGCAATATCACAAAGGCCCCGTCGGCGCCGTGGTGCGGAGCAAAGGACAATGAGCGGGCGCGAACAGATCCTGGGCGACCTGCGGGCCGCCCTGACCCAATCCAACGACGGGGCGCGCCGCGCCGCCGTGGCCCAGCGCCTGATGGCCAAGGCGCGCCATGTCATTCCGGCCCGCGGTCAGGATTCCGGCCCGGCCGCCACCGATCGTTTCCAGGCCGAGGCCGAACGGGTTCAGGCCACGGTCGCCCGCGTCACCTCCCTGGACGATCTGCCGGGGGCGATCGCCGACTATCTGGCGGCGCAGAACCTGCCCGCCAATGTGCGCATGACGCCGGACCCGCGCCTGCGGGCCGCCCCCTGGGACAAGACCGCGATCACCATTTCCGAAGGCCCGGCCCAGGGCGACGACACGGCGGGCGTCAGCCATGCCTTCGGCGCCGTCGCGGAAACGGGCTCGCTGGTGTTCCTGTCCGGCCCGGAAAGCCCGACCACGGTCAACTTCCTGCCGCCGGTGCATATCGCCGTGCTGCGGGCGTCGGACATTTCCGGCTGTTTCGAAGACATCTGGTCGCGCCTGCGCGCCGACCGCCAGAACGCCGAGGGTGCCGGCCGTTTCATGCCGCGCACGGTCAACTGGATCACCGGCCCGTCGCGCACGGCGGATATCGAACTGGTCCTGTTCCTGGGCATCCATGGGCCGAAGCATCTGCACATCGTAATCGTGGACGATGGGGACGATGGCGGACAAACGGGTTAAGGGACCGCGCGCCGCGCCGGAAGACGACGCCCTCTGGGCGCTGGTCACCCGCGACGTCAAACCCCTGCCCGTCCGCGAAGCCCGCATCGACCACCCGGTCCCCGACCCGGCGGCCCCGCCGCCGAAGGCCAAGCCGGCCCCCCGCTCCTATCGCACGACGCCCCTGCCCGAACCGGCGCCCAAGACCCCGGCCGCCGCCCGCGAACTGCGCCACGGCGCCGCCCCCGGGCTCGACCGCCGGACCCAGACCAACATGCGGCGGGGCAAAATGGCGGTCGAAGGCCGCCTTGATTTGCACGGCATGACGCAGACCGTCGCCCATAACGAACTGATCGGCTTCATCACTCGCGCCTATGGTCAGGGCAAGCGTTGCGTTCTGGTCATCACCGGCAAGGGCACGCGGGACACGGGTGAGATCGGCGTGCTGCGCCAGGCCGTGCCCAGCTGGCTCAACGCGCCGCCGCTGAAAGGCCTGATCCACGCCTTCGACCACGCGGCCCGCCCCCATGGTGGCGAGGGCGCGCTCTACATCCTGCTCAAACGCAACAAGGGAGCGGCGGAATGACCCCCTTCGGCCAGAAGGTGCGCCGCCTGCGCAAGGTGCACAAGATCACGTTGAAGCAGTTCGCCCAGGAAATGGGCGTGTCCTCGGCCTATTTCTCGGCGCTCGAACACGGCTACCGCGGCCGCCCCGGCCCGGGCCTGGTGCAGCAGATCGCGGGTTACTTCAACCTGGGCATGGAGGAAACGGACGAGCTTAAGCGCATGGCGGCCCTGTCCCATCCCCGCATCACCGTCGACACGGCGGGCCTCAACCCCAAGGCGACGGAACTGGCCAACCTGCTGGCCGAACTGATCCACGAACTGGACGAAGACACCATCGACTGGATCATCGCCGAAATCCGCGGCCGCCGCGCCGCCCGCACCCGGGGCGGGCCGACGCATTAATGAATTGTTTTAGGGGGATTGAGTATAAGTCATTGTAATCAGATTCTTTTAATACATTGAATCATAACGAATAATTTGATAATATGTTCATGAAATCTGAAATTAGGCATAACCCAAGAGTAGGATTTCCCCGGCGGGCAGCTTCGGTTGCCCGCCCTAATTTTTAGATCTCCACAATTCCAAGCGGATTAAATCGACTAGCACGGGTATTCAAAACCGGTGTTAGCCGGTCAAAATATCGCGTAGCTCTTTTTCTGCGGATATAAGAATTTGGTGAATAGCGCTGATAGAGGAAGTAGGCCGCGACGTCACACATTTGGATTGGGTAAGTCTCAGCGGAGTCCTTCATATGCGGGTCTTCAATAATTCGCTGAATCGGAATGTTTCTAGATCCGCCACCGTATCGCGGATCATTGGGAATATAGTTATAGACTGCCATTCGTCGAACTAGGCGGAGCAGCTTTGTCCCTGCTGTTGCATCGGTAAGAAGGATTCCGTGATCGCGACTATACTTTCCAGGGAAATTTCCGTGGAGCAATGTATTTTCGAACCTCTGGAATAACGTACCCCAAGCTGAATGGAAGACGTCGTAGTCTTGTGGCTTTCCTGCCTTTGTAACCACAACATTAGTAATCGAAATGAAGTCGATTTTTGCCATTTCATCTAGGCAGTTCCGTAGAATTGCGAGACGGTCGTGTTTTTCAATGTTGAATGGCCGACTATTAATGAATGCAGAAGAATGGATTTCACCGCGGACAGGGAGGCCGTAGACACTTCTTAGTGTCTTTCGTAGCGCGATTAGAATGCCAATAAAGTCTCGCCACCGAGATTCGTGAACGACAATTCCAGACAAAACAAAGTGAGTGGTTTGGGTTTGCCCCAATCCCGTGTCACCGCTTTCATCTACGTACATGATATACATGCACGTAATAATTGCCCAAAAATTTTTATTTAGCAATGAACGCGAACAAAGCCGTGTCCTGCGGTGCCTAGAGAATAAACTTCAATAAATCCGCGTTCTTGGCTAGCGGCGCAACCTGATCGCCCGCGTATGTGGCGTCGATGGTCACTGTTTCGCTGGAATGATCGGCGGCCGTGCAACCGATCTCCTCTGTGATCTCCGCGTCTTCTCTGCGTGCTCTGTGTCCCATTACTTGGACAATCCAGGCACGGCTCTATCCGGGAACGTCTGAGTAATGGGACACAGAGAGCACAGAGGGTCCACAGAGGGCACGGAGAGGCGGGCGGCCGTCATCCGGCGCGCGGCCACTCCCCGGCGTGACGCCGTTAAAGAATAAACTTCGATAGATCCGCGTTCTTGGCGAGCGGCGCGACCTGCTCGTCCACGTATTTGGCGTCGATGGTCACCGTTTCGCCGGTGCGGTCGGAGGCGGTGTAGCTGATCTCCTCGACCAACTTTTCCAGGACCGTATGCAGGCGCCGGGCGCCGATGTTTTCGACGCCCTCGTTGATGTCGACGGCGAGGCCGGCGATGGCGTCGACGGCGTCGTCGGTGAAGATCAGCTCCAGCTCTTCCGTCTTCATCAATGCCACGTACTGCTTGAGCAGCGACGCCTCGGTCTCCGTCAGGATGCGCTTGAAGTCGTCCTTGGTGAGCGCCCGCAGGTTGACGCGGATGGGCAGGCGGCCCTGTAGTTCCGGCAGCATGTCCGACGGTTTGGAAACGTGGAACGCGCCCGAGGCGATGAACAGGATATGGTCCGTGTTCACGGGCCCGTGCTTGGTCGCGACGGTGGTGCCTTCGATCAGCGGCAGCAGGTCGCGCTGCACCCCTTCGCGGCTGACGTCGCCGCCCTTCACGTCGGTGCGCTGGGAAATTTTATCAATTTCATCCAGGAACACGATGCCGTTGTTTTCCACGGCATGGATTGCGTCCTTCACCACCCGGTCGTCGTCCAGAAGCTTGTCGCCTTCCTCGGCCAGCAGGACGCCGTAGCTTTCTTCCACGGTCAGGCGCTTGGGCTTCTGCTGCTGGCCGAAGGCCTTGCCCAGCATGTCGCCCAGATTGAGCATGCCCATCTGCGCCCCCGGCATGCCGGGGATGTCGAAGGTCGGCATGCCCATGCCGGCGCCGTCCGACACGGTGACCTCGATCTCGCGGTCGTTGAGCTCGTTGTTCCTCAATTTCCGCCGGAAGGTTTCGCGGGTTTCCTTGGAGGCGTTCTCGCCGACCAGGGCGTCGAGCACCCGTTCCTCGGCCCGGGCCTCGGCCTTGGCCTGGACCTGCTTGCGCAGGCGTTCGCGGGTCATGTGGATGGCGGTTTCGACCAGGTCGCGGACGATCTGCTCGACATCGCGGCCGACATAGCCAACCTCCGTGAACTTGGTCGCCTCGACCTTGATGAAGGGGGCCTGGGCCAGTTTGGCCAGCCGGCGCGCGATCTCGGTCTTGCCGACGCCGGTCGGCCCGATCATCAGGATGTTCTTGGGCAGAACCTCTTCCTTCAGGTCGTCGTCCAGCTGCTGCCGCCGCCAGCGGTTGCGCAGGGCGATGGCGACCGCGCGCTTGGCGTCCTTCTGGCCGATGATGTGGCGGTCCAGTTCGGAGACGATCTCGCGCGGCGTGAAGCTCGACGTGCCGGCGGCGAGCGTGTCGTCCAGGCTGCGCGGGGCGGAGGTCGTTTCGGCGGTCTCGGTCATAAGGCCTCGATGGTCAGGTTGGAGTTGGTATAGACGCAGATCCCGGCGGCCACACCCATGGCCTTTTCGGCAATCTGGCGGGCGTCCAGGCCGTCCTGGTCGATCAGGGCGCGGGCGGCGGCCAGGGCGTAATTGCCGCCGGACCCGATGCCGATCAGCCCGTCCTCGGGCTCGAGCACGTCGCCGGTCCCGGTCAGGACCAGGGAAACCTCCTTGTCGGCCACGGCCATCATGGCTTCCAGCCTTCGCAGGTAGCGGTCCGTGCGCCAGTCCTTGGCCAGTTCGACACAGGCCCGGGTCAGCTGCGTGGGGTATTGTTCCAGCTTGGCTTCCAGGCGTTCGAACAGGGTGAAGGCATCGGCGGTGGCCCCGGCGAAGCCGCCGATCACGTTGCCGTCGCCCAGCCGGCGCACCTTGCGCGCATTGGCCTTGATCACCGTGTCGCCGAGCGACACCTGGCCGTCGCCGGCCAGCACCACGTCATCGCCCTTGCGCACGCAAAGGATGGTGGTGCCGTGCCAAAGGGGGGTGTCGCTTGCCATAGGGTCGGTTCCTTGGAATGTGGCGGTGGAATGCCGGTCTGCCGGGAAAAGGGAAGCCGGGATGATAGGGAACCATGTGGTCGGGTCAACGGTCCATATCAAGGCGGGGTCATGGGGCCGTGTGGCGGGCGGCGGCCGGGCGTACTATTTTTTTGGTAAAAGAGGGGCCGCCTGATAAAAGACCGCATCCACAGTTTCGGAAGGAAATCGGCCATGCGCACGGCCAGCGTCGAACGCAACACCAAGGAAACGCAGATCAAGGTCAGCGTCAACCTGGACGGCACGGGGGAATATTCCGTGTCGACCGGGATCGGCTTCCTCGATCACATGCTGGAACAGCTGTCGCGCCATTCGCTCATGGACCTGACGGTCGCGGCCCAGGGCGATACCCATATCGATTTCCACCACACCACCGAGGACACGGGCATCGCCATCGGCGAAGCCGTGAACAAGGCGCTGGGCGACCGCCGCGGCATCACGCGCTACGGCTCGGCCCTGGTGCCCATGGACGAAACCCTGTCGCGCATCGCCATCGACCTCAGCAATCGGCCTTATCTGATTTGGCGGGTGAATTTCTCCAAGCCCAAGCTGGGCGACATGGACACGGAACTGTTCAAGGAATGGTTCCAGGCCTTCGCCCAGGCCGCCGGGGCGACCCTGCACGTGGAAAACCTCTACGGTGAGAACAACCACCATATCGTCGAGTCCTGCTACAAGGGCCTGGCGCGGAGCCTGCGCGACGCCGCCACCATCGACCCGCGCAAGGCCGACGCCGTGCCCTCGACCAAGGGAACCCTGGGCGGCTCGCTCTAGGGCGCCCCGCCTCCGCCCACCCCGGGCGACCGACTTCTAACGAGCATCTGGACCCATGCGCGTCTTCACCGTTCACCTTCGCCGCCACGGCCTGGACCCGGACAAGGATGTCCGTCTGGTCAAGGAGGGCTTCAACTGGCCGGCGTTCCTGTTTTCGTTCCTCTGGGCGTTGTGGCACCGCATGTGGTGGACGGCCTTGGGCCTGTTCGTGATCATCACGGGCACGGGGTTCGCGGTCGAGGTTCTGCTGCCCGATCCCGTCGCCGGCACGGCGGTGATGCTGGCCCTTTACGCGGCCGTCGGCTTTGTCGCCAACGACCTGCGCCGCCGCCATCTGGCCGCCCAGGGCTTCGCCGAAACCGGCCCCGTCTGCGGCCAGGACCGGGACGATGCCCTCTACCGCTTCCTCGATGCCGACCCGGCGCTGGCCCGCGACCTCGCGGCCGCCCGGATTTGAGGAGCCCTCCATGACCATCGCCCTCATCGATTATGGTTCCGGCAACCTGCGCTCAGCCGCCAAGGCGGTCGAACGGGTGGTGCGGGAACTTGGCCGGTCCGACACGGTCGCCGTGACCGCCGACCCCGACATGGTCGCCCGGGCCGACCGCGTGGTGCTGCCGGGCGTTGGCGCCTTCGCCGATTGCCGGGCCGGGATCGATGCTCTGGACGGCATGATGGAGGCCCTCACCGAGGCGGTGATCACCCGCGCCCAGCCCTTCCTCGGCATCTGCGTCGGCATGCAGCTGATGGCGACCACGGGGTTTGAGTTCGGTGAAACCCCCGGATTCGGCTGGATTCCGGGGTCGGTCAAGGCGCTCGATCCCGCCGACAAGACGCTGAAGATCCCCCATATGGGGTGGAACGAACTGTTCTGGGTCGGCTACCGGGAGCATCCCGTGCTCAAGGATTTGGCCAACGGACAGCACGCCTATTTCGTCCATTCCTATCAATTCGTGCCGGAAACCGCCGAACACCTGCTGGCCGTGACCGATTACGGCGGCCCGGTGACCGCCGCCGTGGGCCGCGATAACCTGGTCGGCACCCAATTCCACCCCGAGAAAAGCCAGGCTGTGGGGCTTAAGCTCATCGAGAACTTCCTGAATTGGAAGCCTTGAATTTCAAGAGAACCACAGAGGCAGTGAGACGGTGAGAAGAAAAAATGAGAGTAAGCTTATGTTGATGTCGCCCGGGCACGCCCTGCCGTTGATGAAAAACGCGGTCACCTCACCGCCTCACCGCCTCTGTGGTTCAATCTTCTTTCTTGAACGGCGGGGAATGATGAAAGGGGCGTGGCCGGCATGATCTTTTTTCCCGCCATCGACCTCAAGGACGGCAATTGCGTGCGCCTGTATCAGGGCGACATGGACCAGGCGACGGTGTTTTCCGACGATCCGGCGGCCCAGGCGCGGGCGTTTCAGGATGCCGGCTGTGAATGGGTTCACTTGGTTGATCTTAATGGTGCCTTCGAAGGAAAGCCGGTGAACGCCGCCGCCGTGACCGGCATTCTGGCGGCTCTTGATATCCCCGTGCAGCTGGGCGGCGGCATCCGCACCATGGCGACGATCGACGATTGGCTGGCCCGGGGCGTGCGCCGGGTGATCCTGGGCACGGTCGCCTTGACCGATCCGGACCTGGTCAAGGCCGCCTGCAAGGCCCATCCGGGCCGGGTCGCCGTCGGCATCGACGCCCGCGACGGCCGGGTCGCCGTCGAAGGCTGGGCCGAAGTCTCGGAGCTGACGGCGCTGGAACTTGCCAAACGGTTCGAGGACGCGGGCGTGGCCGCCATCATCTTCACCGACATCGGCCGCGACGGCGTCATGCAGGGCCCGAACCTGCAGGCGACGCTGGATCTGGCCCGTGCCGTCTCCATCCCCGTGATCGCGTCGGGCGGCGTGTCGTCCATGACCGACCTGGAAGAATTGAAGGCCCAGGGCGGCGGGTTGCTCGAGGGCGTGATATCCGGCCGGGCCGTCTATGACGGCAAGATCGACCTGCCCGCCGCCGTCAAGCTGCTGAAGGGCGCGGCGTAAATGCTGAAAGCCCGGGTCATCCCTTGCCTCGACGTCAACGCGGGCCGCGTGGTCAAGGGCGTCAACTTCGTCGATTTGGTCGACGCCGGGGACCCCGTGGAGCAGGCCCAACTGTATGACGCCGCCGGGGCGGACGAACTCTGTTTCCTCGACATCACCGCCAGCCACGAAAACCGCGACACCATCTTCGACGTGGTGGCGCGCACGGCGGAACACTGCTTCATGCCGCTGACCGTGGGCGGCGGCGTGCGCACGACGGAAGACATCCGAAAATTGCTGCTGGCCGGGGCCGACAAGGTCTCCATCAACACCGCGGCCGTGCACAACCCGGACTTCGTGCGCGAGGCCTCGGAAAAATTCGGCGCGCAGTGCATCGTCGTCGCCGTCGACGCCAAGCGGGTCGACGCGGTGACGCGCGAACCCAGCCCCGACGGCACCCGGTTCGAGATCTTCACCCACGGCGGGCGCAAGGCCACGGGCATCGAATGCATTTCCTGGGCGGAAAAGATGGCCGAGTTCGGGGCCGGGGAAATCCTCCTGACCTCCATGGACCGGGACGGCACCAAGAACGGCTTCGACCTGGCGCTGACCCGCGCCGTCGCCGACGCCGTGCCCGTGCCGGTGATCGCGTCCGGCGGGGTCGGCAATCTGGACCATCTGGTCGACGGCATCACCGAGGGTCATGCCTCGGCCGTGCTCGCCGCCTCGATCTTTCACTTCGGCACCTATTCCATTCAACAGGCCAAGGCGCATATGCTGGCAGCCGGCGCGCCGGTGCGCATGGACGAAACCGCCGCCTGAGATTTTTACGTTAGGACCCCGGCCATGACCCATATCCTGGACGCCCTGTTCGCGACCATCGAAAGCCGAAAAGCAGCTTTTGAAAATGGGGGCGCCGACCCGGCCTCAAGCTACACCGCCAAGCTGTTCGCCGGCGGCACGCCCCTGATCGCGCGCAAGATCGGCGAGGAAGCGGTCGAGACCGCCGTCGCCGCCCTGACCGAGGACAATACCTCCGTCGCCAAGGAAAGTGCCGATGTGCTCTACCATCTGCTCGCCCTGTGGGCGCAGCTGGGCCTTGACCCCGCCGACGTCTGGGCCGAGTTGGAGCGCCGAACGGGGCAGTCGGGGATCGCGGAAAAGAACAGCCGAACTAAGTAGCGGCAGGAGAATTCAGATGGCTTACGACGAGAACAATATCTTCGCGCGCATCATCCGGGGCGAAATCCCCTGTTCGACCGTTTACGAGGACGACCATGTCCTGGCCTTCAAGGACATCCAGCCGCAGCGCCGGGTCCATGTCCTGATTATTCCCAAGGGACATTACGTCGACATGAGCGATTTCTCGGAAAACGCCAGCGACGCGGAAATCCTCGCCTATACCCGGGCCATCAAGAAGGTCGCCGACAAGCTGGGCGTGACCGAAGACGGCTATCGGCTGATCGCCAATACAGGCACGAACGGCCATCAGGACGTGCCCCACCTGCACCTTCACATCGTCGGGGGCGAACCCGTCGGCCCGATGCTCAAGCGGCCCTGACCGCGCCCCGGCCGGATCTCATAACGGTCTGAATTACATACCGTTTTGCGGTTTTCTTTGCAAAATCCAGGTGACATACTTTCGTATGAATTCATCGACCATGAATAACCGGGGGATTATGCATGGATACGGATTTCGAATTCGATATGAGGTTGGACGATAACGGGGTTCTGCTGTTCAAGTTCGGCGGTGTTTTCGACGTTGACCAATGGGTCGATCGGCAGCGCGCCGCCTCGGCGCGGCTCTTTGGCAACGGCATCGATCCCGGGCTGCCGGCCGTCGTGGACCTGCGCGGCTTCATCCCGCCGCAGGGGGACTGGAACAAGATCGCCAAGCTTGTATTTGCCCGTTCGCAAACCATGGGCGAAACGCGGCAGCGCTGCGCCTTGATCACGGGCGGCAACGTCTGCATCGAACTCGCCTGCCGGTTTTACATCACGTCCAAGGCGGTCATGTCCCGCACCGAATGCGAAACCCGGACCTTCTGCACCTTCGAAGACGGCTATGCCTGGGCCGCCGAAAACATCGTCACCCCCGTGCCGTCCCGCCTCCACTAACGGCGCCCCGCCCCGGCGCCAGGCGGCGGAACGACAGCGCCTCCGCCACATGCAGGCGCGCGACACCGTCGGACCGGTCCATGTCGGCCAGGGTACGGGCGACGCGCAATACCCGGTGGTAGCCCCGGGCGCTGAGGCCCAGGCGCGCCGCCGCGTCCACCAGCAGTTTGCGCCCGGCGTCGTCGGGCCGGGCGACCTTGTCCAGCAGTTCGCCGTCGGCCTGGGCGTTGGTGCGGATCCCCGCGGCCTTTTCCCGTTTGTAACGGTCGGCCTGAATCGCGCGGGCCTGGGCGACCCGGGCCGCGACCTGTGCGGTGCCCTCGCCGGGCGGCGGCAGGTCGAGGTCGAGCGGGCTGACCGCCGGCACGTCCAAGTGAATGTCGATGCGGTCGAACAGGGGGCCGGAAATGCGGCCTTGATAATCTTCCGCGCATTTTGGGGCTTTTGAGCAGGCCTGCGCCGCGTCGCCCAGATAGCCGCAGCGACAGGGGTTCATGGCCGCGATCAATTGAAACCGCGCCGGATAGGTGACATGGGCATTGGCCCGCGCCACGGCGGCGCGCCCGGTTTCCAGCGGCTGGCGCAGACTTTCCAGGGTGGCGCGCTGAAATTCCGGCAATTCGTCCAGGAACAGCACGCCCTGATGGGCGAGCGAGACCTCGCCGGGCCGAACCCGCATGCCGCCGCCGATCAGGGCGGGCAGGGACGCCGAATGGTGCGGGTCGCGGAACGGTCTTTGTCTGGAGAGCCCGCCGCCGGTCAACTCGCCGGCCAGGCTCTGGACCATGGACACCTCGAGAATTTCTTCCGGCGCCAGCGGCGGCAGCAGCCCGGGCAGGCGCTGCGCCAACATCGATTTCCCGGCCCCCGGCGGGCCGACCATCAAAAGATTATGGCCGCCGCTGGCCGCGATCTCCAACCCCCGCTTGGCCGTTTCCTGGCCCTTGATGTCGGCCAGGTCCGGATACTGTGCGGCTTCCCCGGCCTCGGGCCGAGCCGGCGGGGCCAGCACCTGGCTGCCTTTGAAATGGTTGACGAGCGCGAGAAGATTGGGCGCGGCCAGGATGTCCGCCCCGCCGGCCCAGGCCGCTTCGCCGCCCTGCGCGGCCGGGCAGATCAACCCTAAGTCCCGGGCGTTGGCATGGACGGCGGCCGGCAACACTCCGGCGACCGGGGCCAGCGCCCCGTCGAGCGCCAGTTCGCCCAGGGCCAGATAGCGCACCATATCGTCGGCCGGCAGCACGTCCATGGCGGTCAGCAGCGACAATGCGATGGGCAGGTCGAAATGGCTGCCTTCCTTGGCCAGGTCGGCGGGCGCCAGGTTGACGGTGATGCGCTTGGGCGGCAGGGCCAGGCCCATGGCGTGAAGGGCGGCGCGCACCCGTTCCCGGCTTTCCGCGACCGCCTTGTCCGGCAGGCCGACCACGGAAAAGGCGGGCAGGCCGCCGGTCATCTGCACCTGGACGTCGACGTCCAGAACGTCGATGCCCTGAAAGGCGGCGGTGGCGATGCGTGCGACCATCGTCGGCCCCTTGTTCTCAACCCCTGTTGGTTGGAAGATAAGATACCTTTTCGCGAAAGAGGAAAACCCCCCACGCGGCAAAGAGGCGCGATTTTGTCTAAGCCAGATCCCGGGGCCGCACGAACCTGTGCAGCACGCCGGACCCTTCGCTGATTTTGGCCCAGCTGTCCCGCGCGAAGCGGATTTCGGCAAGAGCGGCGGTCGGATACTTTTCCGCCAGATTTGCCAGGGCCTTGGCCTTGCCGGTTCCGGCCAGGCGATGAGCCAGGTCCTCGATCTCCGGGTTATGGCCGATCAGCAGCAGGCGGTCGCAGTCGTCGGGTACGCGGCGCAGCGCCGCCAGCAGGGCGGCCGAGGACACGGCGTAAAGCCCCTTGCTGATGCGCAGGGGAACCTCTTGGCCCAGTTCGGGCGCGACCAGGTCCCAGGTTTCCTGGGCGCGGCGTGCGGTGGAGCACAGCACCAGATCGGGGATCAGGCCCTCGTGCTTGAGAAAGCGGCCCATGCAGGGGGCGGCGTCGCGCCCGCGGGGGGCGAGCGGACGGTCGATGTCGTCGAGCCCGGACGCGGCCCAGTCGGATTTGGCGTGGCGCAGCAGAAGAAGTGTTTTCACGATGCTATTTGCGCTTCGCCGGAGCGGTTTTTTTCAGGTTGCGGTCCCACAGGGCGAACAGCTTGTCCCAGGCGGCCTCCGCCTGTACCGGTGTATAGACAAGGCGTTCGGCGAACTGGAAGCCGTGCTGCGTGCCCTTGAGCTGCAGGACGGTCGCCTTCACGCCGGTCTTCTTGATCGCCTTCTTCAGGGCCTCGACCGTCGCCTGCGGCACGTGGGCGTCCGTCTCGGCGAAGATGAACAGCAATTCGCCCTGAACCTGATCCAACAGAAGATGCGGGCTGTCTTCCTTGTCCGTGACGATGCCGACCCCGTACATGCTGGCCGACGCCTTGATGCGCGTCGGGAAGCGCCCGGCGACGGTGGTGACGTAACGCCCGCTCATGCAATAGCCGACACAGCCGACCGGCCCGGCGGCGACATCGGCCTGGGCGTCGAGGAAGGCGAGAATGCCCGCGGTGTCGTCGGTTACGTCGGCATTGGTCAGGGAATTCATCGCTTCCCGCCACACATTGGTCATGGCTTCCGTGCGCCGGGTGTTGTCGAGGCGCAGGGTGCCGAGCCGGTAATACATGTCCGGCAGGATGCAGTAATAACCCGCCTTGGCGATGCGTCGGGCCATGTTGCAGAGTTCCTCGCGGAAGCCCGGCGCGTCCATGTAGAAAATGATCGCCGGAAACGGCCCGCCCGTGTCGGGCCGCGCGGCGAAGGACGGCATGCGCCCGTACTTGGTCGGCACCTCGACCATTCCTTCAATAAGCGCCATTGCGTTTCTCCCTTTGCGTTTCTTGTCGCGGCCTAAAGCCGGGCCTCGATGGCGTCCCAGATGTCGCTTTCCAGGCTGACGCCGTCGAAGCGGTTGATTTCCTGCAGCCCCGTCGGCGAGGTCACGTTGATTTCGGTCAGGTAGCCGCCGATCACGTCGATGCCGACGAAGATCAGGCCGCGGGCCTTCAGCTCCGGCGCCAAGGCGGCGCAGATGTCGCGTTCGCGTTCGGTCAGTTCGGACTTCAGCGGCTTGCCGCCGACATGCATGTTGGACCGGCTTTCTCCCGCCGCCGGGACCCGGTTGACGGCGCCGGCGACTTCGCCGTCGATCAGGATGATGCGCTTATCGCCCTGGCGCACGTCCTTCAGGTAGGCCTGGACGATGACCGGCTCGCGGAACATCTCGGTGAACATCTCCAGCAGCGAATTCAGGTTCTCGTCGCCCGGCGTGATGTGGAACACGCCCGCCCCGCCGTTGCCGTACAGCGGCTTGACGATGATGTCCTTGTGTTCTTCCCGAAAGGCCAGGATGTCTTGGCGGTTGGTCGCGATCAGGGTCGGCGGCATGAATTGGGCGAAGCGGGTGACGAACAGTTTCTCCGGCGCGTTGCGCACCTCGGCCGGGTTGTTCACCACCAGGGTCTTGGGATGAACCATCTCCAGCAGATGCGTCGCCGTGATATAGGCCATGTCGAAGGGCGGGTCCTGGCGCATCAGGACGACGTCCGTGTCGGCCAGATCGATGCGCGATTTCGCGCCCAGGGTGAAATGGTTGCCGGCCTCGCGCCGCACCTCCATGGGTTCGGCCCAGGCGGTCACCCGGCCGTGGTGGTAGGCGAGGTCCCCCGGCAGATAATGCAGCAGCTTGTGGCCGCGGCGTTGCGCCTCCAGCGCCAGAACGAAGGTGCTGTCGCCGGTGATGTCGATGGACGACACATGGTCCATCTGAATGGCCACGGTAAGCGCCATGGGAAAATCCTTATCCTTCGGCCGATTGGGGGAGCGTGCAGCAGGGGCCGGCCGGTTAATTTAACTTGGCCCGCAATTCCTGCAACAGCAAGGACGCCTCATAGCCGTTTTCCTCGCCGGGGGCGCGCTTGAGGTATTCTTCCAGCGCCTCGACGGCGCGGGCGACACGGTCGAGCCGCGCGTTGACGATTCCGGCTTCGCGCCACAGATGCCCGGTATCGGGGGCGATCAGCAGCATCAGGGAAATCGTGTCGGCGGCGTCGGCCAGTTCGCCCCGCTGCATCTGGCGCACGCGGATATTGTCCTCCAGGCGCAGCACGACTTGGCGCGCCGTCATTTCAGAAAGATAGCGCGGATGCAGTTCGGCATCGGCCCCGGCCATGGTCTTCAACATGCCGCGCAGGTCCGGCGGCATCAGTTCGCGCCCGCCTTCGAACAGGTCGAGGATCATGCGCCCGCCGGCATCCTCCAGGCGGACCAGGAAGCGGCCCGGAAAATCCAGACCGACCAGGGACCAGCCCAGGCGGTTGCAGACTTCCATGTAGACGATGCCGAGGGCCACCGGCAGGCCGCGCCGGGTGTCGATGACCCGCGCCAGGTTGGCGGCGTCCAGGTCTTCGAACACGCTTTCGTTGCCGCCGTATCCGTAGCGCCGGTCGATGACCTGGATCAGGGCTTCGTATTGGTCCGCCAGGGTCGGCGTGCCGGGGCCGGCGTAATCGGCGACTTCCTTGGCCAGGCGCGCAAAATGGCGTTCATATGGCCCCAGGTTGAGACCCGGCAGACGCGCCGCCGCCAGATGCAGGGCGGCGTCGGCGATGGGAAAGTCGGCGTCGTCCCGGCGGCCGATCTCGCCGAGCGCGCGCCGCACGTCGTCCGCCAGGATGCCGGGATTGCCGGCCATGGCTCAGGACGCCTTCTTGGGTTGATCGGCGGCGGGGGCTTCGGGGGCCTTGATGCGGACATGGCTGATCACGTCGCGGACCCGGGAAATGCCCCGGGCATGGCCCAGCACGCGGTCGAGCTCGGCCCGGCTTTGCGCGGCGCCCAGCAGGTAGACCACGGCGTTTTCCGTCTCGATGATGTAGTTGATGGCCTGGACGTCCTTGTCGAAGGTCAATTTGGCCGTCAACTGGGCCGAAATCCAACTGTCGATCGCCGAATCAGACAGCGACGTGTCGCCGACGGCCAGTTCGTTGATCACTTCCTCGATGCCCTCGACCTCCCAGGTCAGGCGCACGGCCTTGGCGCGGATGTCCTCGGTCTTGACCGTGCCGGTCAACATGGCGCGGCGGTTGTAGACCTTGACGCTGCCGTCGACGGCGAGCGTGTCGCCGGTTTCCAGGTCGTAGTTCAGCCATTTGCCGCGCACCCGCGTGGCCAGGCCGGCGTCGCGGGCCACGCCCTGCACGCCCCGGTCGTCCATGGCGGCGACACCTACGGTCGCCCCCGCGCCGACGGCGGCGCCGACACAGCCGGTCAACCCGGTCGCGGCGCCCAGCAACAGCAGCGCGGCAAACACGCGGGGCAGGGCAGGGGTGGCTTGGGGGGTCGCGCGGGACGGTCGAATTGGTGCGGCCATGGTGCTTGATATCTCCTGCATTGGACGGTCCCCGGTCGGCGGGCATTCTAGCGCCGGTCCGGGCCGGCGACAAATTCTCTGGCGCGGGCTTCCGGGGATAAAGACACAGGATAAGGGATGGAATATGCGGTTTTCATGGCACTGGGGTCAGCCCAGGCCGGGCCGCCAGGCGTCCTTCAGGTGTTTCAGCCGCCAGCCCCCGGCGACCACGATCAGATCGAATCGCCAGTCCAGGCCGGCCAGGTCGGGGCGCGTGCGCATGAAGGCCTCGGCGGCGCGCAGGATGCGGCCCCGCTGGCGGGGGGCCAGGGCCTCGGTGCCGGTCTCCAGGCTGGCCCGCGCCTTGATCTCGGCGAACACCAGGACCCGTCCCCGTCGCGCGATCAGGTCGATCTCGCCCGCGGGCGTGCGCGCCCGGCGGGCCAGGATGCGATGGCCCTTTAGGATCAGCAGCAAGGCCGCCAGCGCCTCCGCCCCGCGGCCCCGTCTTTCGGCGCGGCGGCGGCCGTCCGTGCCGGGCGCGGCCCGGGTCATCCGGGTTTGTGCGCCGGGGCCCGCTTCAGCTCCAGCGCCCGGGCATAGACGGCCTTGCGCGGTTGGCCCGTGCGCGCCGCGACCTCGGCCGCGGCGTCCTTGACCGAGCCCTTGGCCAGGGCCTCGGTCAGCAAGGCGTCGATGTCCGCCGCCGTCGCCTGGGCCTCGGCGCCGGGCGGGCCGGTGACGACGCAGATCTCGCCCCGGGGCGGGCCGGCCTCGGCATAATGGGCGGCCAGGTCGTCCAGCGTGCCGCGTCGAACTTCTTCGAATTTCTTGGTCAGCTCACGGGCCACGGCGGCCGGGCGGGGGCCCAGGACCTGGGCCATGTCGGCCAGGGACGCAGCCAGGCGCGGCCCCGATTCCATGAAGATAAGGGTCGCCGGCACGGCGGAGATTTCCGCCAGGGCCGTGCGCCGGGCCGCCCCCTTGGCGGGCAGGAAGCCCTGAAAGAAGAAACGGTCCGTCGGCAGGCCCGACAGGGTCAACGCCATCAGCGGCGCCGACGGTCCCGGCACGGCGGTCACGGCAACGCCCTCTTCGACACAGGCGGCGACCAGCTTGTAACCCGGGTCGGAGACCAGGGGCGTGCCGGCGTCCGATACCAACGCCACGCTGCCGCCGCTTTTGATGCGTTCCATGATCTGCGGCCGGCGGTGGGCCGCGTTGTGATCGTGATAGGCAAGCAGGCGACCGCTGTCGCCGCGCTTGATGCCCAGGATCATCAGCAGTTTGCCGGTCACCCGGGTGTCCTCGCAGGCGATCAGATCGGCGCGGGCGAGAACGTCGTGCGCCCGGGTGCTGATGTCTCCGGCGTTGCCGATGGGTGTCGAGACCAGATACAGTGCGGCCTCCAACGGGGCGCCGTCCGGCGCCCGCACGTCCTTGGCAGCAATTTCCGGCGGATCATCGGATGAACAGGTCATATTCGCAAAACGCCCTTTCGCGCCCGGTCGTGGCCGTGATCGCCCTGGCCGTGATGGTGCTGCCGTTGTTGGCCGCGTGCCAATCTTCGTCATTCGGCGGGTTAATTCAAGGCGGCAAGTCCAAGTCGGAGGCGCCGTCCCGGCCCATCGTCTCGGGTCCGCGCACGCCGCCGCCGCCGACCTATGCGGTGACGCCGGTGCCACGCCCGGCCCCGCCGCCCCTGACCCAGGCCGCCCCGGCGGAACCGGCCCAGGCTCAGACCACGACCATCACCGCCCCCGACGACGGCGCGGTCCGGGTCGCCCTGCTGTTGCCGCTGTCGGGGCAGAACGCGGGCGTCGGCCAGGCGTTGTTGAACGCGGCGCAGATGGCGCTGTTTTCCTTCGCCGACGACAAGTTCAAGCTTTTGACTCACGACACCCGCGGCACGCCCGAAGGCGCGGCCGAGGCGGCGCAGCTCGCGATCGGCGACGGGGCGCGGCTGATCCTGGGCCCGTTGCTGTCGGCCAACGTGCGCGGGGCCGCCGCCGTCGCGCGCCAGGCCGGTGTCCCCGTGATCGCCTTTTCCTCGGACCGTTCGGTCGCCGGTGACGGGGTTTTTACCCTCGGCTTTCTGCCCCGCGCCCAGGTCGCGCGGGTGATCTCCTTCGCCCGTGAACGGGGGGTCGTGCGGTTCGCCGCCATGGCGCCGGACAATGCCTATGGCCGCACGGTGCTGGATGCCTTCAAGGCCGCCGTCGGCCGCGCCGGCGGCGAGATCGCCCGGCTTGAGGTCTACAATCCCGACGCCGACGATTTCTCCGCCGTGGTCCGCGACATGGCCGATTACGAATTCCGCCGCCAGACCCTGCTCAATCAGAAGAAAGAGCTGGAGGGCAAGGAGGACGAAGTTTCCAAGGCTGCCCTGGCGCGCCTGGAGAATTTACAGACCATGGGCGATCTGCCCTATGACGCGCTTCTGGTCGCCGACGGCGGCAAGCGCTTGCAGGCGATCGCGGCCTTGCTGCCGTTCTACGACATAGACCCCAACAAGGTGCGGATGCTCGGTACCGGACAATGGGACGAGCCGGGCATCGGCGCCGAGCCGGCCCTGGTCGGCGGCTGGTACGCCGCCCCGCCGCCGGGCCCGCGCGCCGGGTTCGAAAAGGAATATCAGGACGTCTACGGTGAAGCGCCGCCGCGGCTTGCGACCATCGCCTATGACGCGGCGGCGCTCGCCGCCGTGCTGGCCCAATTGCCCGGGCCCGACCGGTTTACGGCCAAATTGATCGCCAATCCCAACGGCTTCGCCGGGCGCGACGGCATCTTCCGCTTCCTGCCCGACGGCACCTCGGAACGGGGCCTTGCCATTCTTCAGGTCCGCCAGCGGGGCGCGGTGGTCATCGACAAGGCGCCGGCGACCTTCCAGGCGATCACCAATTAGCGAACCGGCAGACCCGATTACGTCGCCAGCAGCGAAGCCAACAAGCTGTTGAGCCGGAGCCGCCCCTCGGCGGTGGCGGCGATGCGCGTTTTGTCCAGGTCCACGTAACCGGCACCGACCGCATAAGCGAGCTTCGACGGATTGATCAGGGTCAGCACGTCGCGCCCGGTCTGGGCCTGAAAACGGGTACGGTCGATGCCCTCGGTCAGGCGCAGGCCCATGATGACGCGCTCTTCCGCGCGGTCGCCGTCGTCCAGAAGCCGCCTTTTGGCCGTACCGTGGCCCTTGGATTCGACCAGGCTCAGCCAGCGTTCAGGGCTATGGACCTGATGGGTGCCCCAGTCCCGGACCGCGCCGTCGCCCGACAGGGCCAGGCGGCCGTGCGCCCCGGGTCCGACGCCGACATAATCCCAGCCGCGCCAGATGTTCAGGTTGTGGCGGCATTCGTGGCCCGGGCGGGCATGGTTGGAAATCTCATAGGCCGGCAGGCCGGCTTCGCCCAGAACCTCTTGCGTGATGTCGAACAGGGCCGCGCCCAATTCGCCCTCGGCGGCCTTCACGCCGTCCTTGTGGAAGGGCGTGCCGGATTCGATGGTCAATTGATAGAACGACAGGTGCGGCCCGGCGAAGGTCAGGGCCTCCCGCAGTTCCTGCCGCCATTTATCCTTTGTTTGTTCAGGCCTTGCGTAAATAAGATCAAACGAGAACTCTTCAAAATGATCGCGCGCGCCGACCAGGGCCCGGCGCGCCGCCTGGGCGTCGTGACGGCGGCCGAGGGCGGAAAGCGCCGCGTCGTCGAAGGATTGCACGCCGACCGACAGCCGTGTCACCCCGGCGGCCTTGAGGTCGGGAAAGGCCGCGATTTCCGCGCTCGACGGATTGGCTTCCAGGCTGACTTCCAGATCCTCGGCACAGGGCCACAGATCCCGGATGCCCTGGATCACGGCGGCCACGGTTTCCGGTGCCATCAGGGACGGCGTGCCGCCGCCGAAAAACACGGTGGTCACGGTGCGGTCTTGGGTATCCGCCGCGTAATGGGCCAGGTCGGCGATCAGGGCCCGGGCCCAACGCGCCTGGTCAACCGCGTCCTGAACGTGGCTGTTGAAGTCGCAATAGGGGCATTTGGATTCGCAGAACGGCCAATGCACGTAGACGCCGAAGGGGGTCATCGCGGCGGGGTCAGCCTCGGCCCTTGAAACAGGCCGCGACCAGCTGTTCGAAGGCATGGGCGCGGTGGCTGATGTGGTGCTTGGCGGCGGGCTCCATCTCGGCGAAGGTGATGAAATAGCCCTCGGGCTGGAAGATCGGATCGTAGCCGAAGCCCTTGTCGCCCGTGGGCGGCCAGACGATGTCGCCGTCGACCCGGCCCTCGAATACTTCCGACGTCCCGTCGGGCCAGGCCAGGGCCAGGGCGCAGACGAAGTGCGCCCGCCGGTCCTCGGATTCCAGGACCAGCTCCCAGACCCGTGCCATGGCTTCGTTGAAATCCTTCTCGGGCCCGGCCCAGCGCGCCGAATGGATGCCGGGGGCCCCGCCCAGGGCATCGACGGCAAGGCCCGAATCGTCGGCCAGGGCCGGCAAGCCGGAGGCATCGGCGGCGGCCCGCGCCTTGATCAGGGCGTTGGCTTTGAAGCTGTCGCCGTCTTCGACGGGTTCCGGCAGGCCCAAATCGCCTGCCGAGGTTACGGCGACCCCGAAGGGCGTCAGCAAATCGCTGATTTCGCGCAGTTTGCCCGGGTTGTGTGTGGCGATGACCAGTTGGTCTTCCGTGAACGCCCGGGCCATGCCGCTATTCCAATCCGATGGCCCGGCGTTGCGCCTGGCACAATTCGTCGACGCCCTTGCGGGCCAGGGCCATCAGGTCGTCGAACTGGGCCGGGGAAAACGGCGCGTCTTCGGCCGTGCCCTGGATTTCCACGATACCGCCGCGCCCGGTGAACACGAAGTTGGCGTCGGCCTGGGCCGAGGAATCCTCGGCGTAATCGAGATCGAGAACCTGCGTGTCCTTGAAGATGCCGCAGGACACGGCGGCGACCTGATCGGTCAGCGGGATCGTTTTCATGAGGCCGAGATCGACGCAGCGTTGAAACGCCAGGTGCAGCGCCACGTAGGAGCCGGTGATGGCCGCCGTGCGGGTGCCGCCGTCGGCCTGGATCACGTCGCAGTCCAGGCGCACCTGAATTTCGCCCATCGCCTTCAGATCGGTGATCGCGCGCAAGCTGCGCCCGATCAGGCGCTGAATTTCCTGGGTCCGGCCCGATTGCCCGCCGCGCGCGGCCTCGCGGTTGGTGCGGCTGTGGGTCGAGCGCGGCAGCATGCCGTATTCCGCCGTGACCCAGCCCTTGCCGGAATCGCGCATCCAACCGGGCACCCGTTCCTCCACCGTGGCGGCGCAGAGCACGTGGGTTTCGCCGAACCGCGCCATGCACGATCCTTCGGCATACTTGGCGTATCCCGGCTCCAGCACGATGTCGCGCAACTGATCGGCGGCGCGGCCCGATGGTCTCATATATAAATTCCCCCGAAGATGGTCTATTTGGGCAGACCCTAGCCCCGCCGGGCGTCCCGGTAAACCCGGCAATTGGTCGAGGGTCCCCGGCCGGGGCCGGGAAAGATACCCGGCCCGGCCCCCATTGCGCTCCGGCGGTCCGGCGACTAAATTCCGCGCAAGCCCGAATTTCATTGAAACCTCATGTCCGCGACCCTGATCCGACCGCAGACCGAAACTTGGCCATGATCGAAGAACTGAACGACCGCTCACGCCAGATCTTCCGGGAAATCGTCGAAAGCTTCGTCGAGACCGGCGAGCCCGTGGGCTCGCGCACCCTGGCGCGCCGCCTGCCGGTCAGCCTGTCGCCGGCGACGGTGCGCAACGTCATGGCCGATCTCGAGGACATGGGCCTGCTGTTTTCGCCCCATACCTCGGCCGGGCGTCTGCCGACGGAAACGGGCCTGCGCCTTTATGTCGACGGCCTGCTTGAGGTCGGCAATCTGACCGAGACCGAGCGCGCCTCGATCAAAAGCCAATGCGCCGGCACCGCCAATTCGGTCGAGGGGCTGCTGGCGCAGGCGACGCAGACGCTTTCGGGCCTGGCCCATTGCGCGTCCCTGGTGCTGGCGCCGAAGACGGAAAGCCCGCTCAAGCATATTGAATTCGTGCATCTCAGCCCGGGCCGGGCCCTTGTCATCCTGGTCACGGAATCGGGCGTGGTCGAAAACCGCATCATGGAAATCCCCATGGACCTGCCGGCCTCGGCCCTGGTCCAGGCGACCAATTATCTGTCGGCCAAACTGGTCGGGCGCAGCATTTCCGACGCCTACGACGGCATCATGTCCGAGCTGGAAAACCAGCGGGCACAACTGGACGAGCTGACCGCGCGCCTGGTCGAAGGCGGCCTTGCGACCTGGGCCGGCGGCGATACCGGGCCGGGCGGTTCGCTGATCGTGCGCGGTCAGGCCCATCTGCTGGAAGACGTCAATCTGGTCACCGACCTGGAACGCATCCGCGGCCTGTTCTCGGCGCTGGAGACCAAGGAGCAGATGTTGAAAATCCTCTCCATGGCCGACCGCGCCGACGGGGTGCAGATCTTCATCGGCGCCGACAACACCCTGTTCAACGTGTCGGGCTGCGCCATGGTCGTGCGCAGTTATCGCAACGAACAACAACAGATCATCGGCGCCGTCGGCGTGATCGGCCCGACGCGCATGAACTATTCCCGCATCATCCCCATGGTCGATTACACCGCCGATCTGATCGGCGGCTATATCGGCGCCGGCCGCCGCGGCTGATCCCCGGCCGGCCAGACCCCAACCGCAAGGAACACCCTGAAGGAATAAAGATGTCCGAGACCACACCCGAGCAAACCCCAGACAGCGCGCCCGAGGATACGGCTGCCGCCGCCGACGCGGCCCAGCCCGAAGCCCCGGCGTCCGACGCCGTGCCGGACGGTGAGCCGCCGATCCCGTCGATGACGGCGGACGCGGGCGAAGCCGACCCGGCCCAGCGCGTCGCCGCGCTGGAGGCCCAGCTTGCCGAAGCCAACGACCGCACCCTGCGTGCCCTGGCCGAGGCCGAAAACGTGCGCCGCCGGGCCGAACGCGACAAACAGGACGCGTCCAGATACGCCATCGCGAACTTCGCCCGCGAAATTCTGACCGTGGGCGACAACCTGCGCCGGGCGCTCGACAGCGTCGATGCCGAGGCGCGCAAATCGTCGGACGTGGTCGAAACCCTGATGACCGGGGTCGAGATGACGGAACGCGCCCTCTTGTCCGTGCTGGAACGCAGCGGCATCAAGCGCCTCGACCCGTTGGGCGAACGCTTTGATTCCAACGCTCATGAGGCGCTGTTCGAAGTCCCCGACCCGACCCAGCCCCAGGGCACGGTGGCCCAGGTGATCGAGGCGGGTTATACGCTGAACGACCGCCTGCTGCGCCCGGCCAAGGTCGGCGTGACCAAGGGCGGGCCCAAGCCGGAACCCGTGGCCGCGGCCGCGGAAGAGGCGGCCCCGGCCGCCACCGAGGGCAAGGACGGCAGCAAGGCCTATGAGAAGGATGCCGGCGGCGCCGGCGGCCGGGTCGACGAGAAGCTATAGAAAATGCCTGGAAAGCCCGGCGTTGCGGCGATTTTTTGCCGCACGGCCGGGTTGCGGGGCGGATCACTCCCGCTTATATAACCCCCGAGCCGCAATGGGTTTAAAAGCGGTTTTGGCAGGAGCCTGTTAACCCTGGGCCTTATAGACTGGTGTCGAAGATTATCGGATGCGAACTTTTCATCCGGCCGGGCATGGGTTAAGCAGCACCTGAAACAACGATGGAAGCCGCAGACGGGCGCCGCAATCGGGCCCAGGGACGGTTGGCCTAAAGGAAAGGACTGAACACATGAGTAAGGTTATCGGTATCGACTTGGGCACCACGAACTCCTGCGTCGCCGTGATGGACGGCAAGGATGTGAAGGTGATCGAGAACGCGGAAGGGGTCCGCACCACACCCTCCATGGTCGCCTTCACGGACGCGGGCGAACGCCTGACGGGCCTGCCCGCCAAGCGCCAGGCGGTGACCAATCCGGAACACACCCTGTTCGCCATCAAGCGCCTGATCGGGCGCCGTTACGACGACAAGATGGTGGCCAAGGACAAGAAGCTCGTCCCCTACAAGATTACCAAGGGCGACAACGGCGATGCCTGGGTCGAAATCGACGACTCGAAATACAGCCCCAGCCAGATTTCCGCCTTCATCCTGCAGAAGATGAAGGAAACGGCGGAAAGCTATCTGGGAGAGCCGGTTTCCCAGGCCGTCATCACCGTGCCCGCCTACTTCAACGATTCTCAGCGTCAGGCCACCAAGGACGCCGGCAAGATCGCCGGGCTCGAGGTGCTGCGCATCATCAACGAACCGACGGCCGCCGCCCTCGCCTACGGGCTTGAGAAAAAGGAAAACGGCGTTATCGCGGTCTATGACCTTGGCGGCGGCACCTTCGACGTCTCGGTTCTGGAAATCGGCGACGGCGTGTTCGAGGTCAAGTCGACCAACGGCGACACCTTCCTGGGCGGCGAGGACTTCGACCACCGCATCGTCGATTACCTTGCCGACGAGTTCAAAAAGGAAAACGGCATCGACCTGCGCGAGGACCGTCTCGCCCTGCAGCGTCTGAAGGAAGCCGGCGAAAAGGCCAAGATCGAGCTGTCGTCGACGACCCAGACGGAAGTCAACCTGCCGTTCATCACCGCCGACGCGTCGGGGCCCAAGCACCTCAACATCAAGCTGACCCGCGCCAAGCTGGAAACCCTGGTCGAAGACCTGGTGGAACGCACCGTCGAGCCCTGCAAGAAGGCGCTCAAGGATGCCGGCCTCAAGGCGTCCGAGATCGACGAGGTCATCCTGGTCGGCGGCATGACGCGCATGCCCCTGGTCAACAAGATCGTCAAGGAATTCTTCGGCCGCGAACCCCATAAGGGCGTCAACCCGGACGAAGTGGTCGCCATCGGCGCCGCCATCCAGGGCGGCGTGCTGAAGGGCGACGTGAAGGACGTGCTGCTGCTCGACGTGACGCCGCTGTCGCTGGGCATCGAGACGCTGGGCGGCGTGTTCACCCGCCTGATCGACCGTAACACCACGATCCCGACCCGCAAGAGCCAGACCTTCTCGACCGCCGAGGACAACCAGGGTGCGGTCACCATCCGGGTGTTCCAGGGCGAACGCGAAATGGCCGCCGACAACAAGTTGCTCGGCCAGTTCGACCTGATGGGCATCCCGCCGGCCCCGCGCGGCCTGCCGCAGATCGAGGTCACCTTCGACATCGACGCCAACGGCATCGTCAACGTGTCGGCCAAGGACAAGGCGACCAACAAGGAACAGCAGATCCGCATCCAGGCCAGTGGCGGTCTGTCCGATGACGACATTGAACGCATGGTCCAGGAAGCCGAGGCCCATGCCGACGACGACAAGCAGCGCCGTGCCTTGGTCGAAGCCAAGAACACGGCCGACACCCTGATCCATTCGGCGGAAAAGAACCTCAAGGAATACGGCGACAAGATCGGCGCGGACGACAAGTCGGCCATCGAAGCCGCCGTCGAGGAGCTGAAGGAAGCCAAGGAAGGCGACGACGCCGAGGCCATCAACGCCAAGTGCGAAGCGCTCAGCCAGGCTTCCATGAAATTGGGCGAAGCCATGTACAAGGCGGCCCAGGAAGAAAGCCCGGATGACGCGGCGGCGTCCGACGGCGGTGCCGACGACGCCAAGTCCGAAGACGCCACCGTGGTCGACGCCGACTTCGAGGAAGTCAATCCGGACGCCGACGACGCTCCCAAGGGCAAAAAGGGCGGCAAGGACGACTGATCCGGTGGGCCGGGGGCTTCGGCCCCCGGCGCCATTTCGGACCGTCGCCCGCAACGTCCTGATGTCCGGGAGGGCTCTCGATCATGGCTGACAAGCGCGATTACTACGACATTCTCGGCGTCAAGAAGGGCGCCGATGACGGTGAGCTGAAAGCGGCCTACCGCAAGCTCGCCATGCAGTTCCATCCGGACCGCAACCCCGACGACAAGGAAGCGGAAAAGAAGTTCAAGGAACTGAACGAGGCCTACGAAGTCCTCAAGGACGCGGAAAAGCGCGCCGCCTACGACCGCTTCGGTCATGCCGCCTTCGAGGGCGGTGGCGGTGGCGGCGGCGGATTCGATCCGGGCGGCCAGGGCTTTTCCGGCTTCGGCGACATCTTCGAGGAAATGTTCGGCGAATTCATGGGCGGCGGCCGCGGCGGTCGCGGCGGCCATGCGGGCGGCCACGGCGCCGATCTGCGCTACAACATGGAACTGTCCCTGGAAGACGCCTTCAGCGGCAAGAAGGCGGAAATTCGCGTGCCGACCTCCGTCGGCTGCGAGCCCTGCAAGGGCACGGGCGCCGAGGACGCGGCGGCCCCCATCACCTGCGGCACCTGCGGCGGGGCCGGGCGCGTGCGCTCGCAATCGGGTTTCTTCACGGTGGAACGCACCTGTCCGGCCTGTCAGGGCCGGGGCACGGTGATCAAGGACCCCTGTCGGACCTGCGGCGGGGCCGGGCGCGTGCACAAGGAAAAGACCCTTTCCGTCACCATCCCCGCCGGGGTCGAGGACGGTACGCGCATCCGCCTGGCCGGCGAGGGCGAGGCCGGTCTGCGGGGTGCTCCCCCGGGCGATCTTTATCTGTTTTTGGGCATCCGCCCGCACCGCTTCTTCCACCGCGACGGCGCCGACATCCATTGCCGGGTGCCCATCCCCATGACCACGGCGGCCTTGGGCGGCCAGGTCGAAGTACCGACCATCGAGGGCAAGCGCGCGCGGGTGACGATCCCCGCCGGCACGCCGACGGGTCACCAATTGCGCCTTGCGGGCAAGGGCATGTCGGTCATGCGCACCAAGTCGCGCGGCGACATGTTCGTCCAGGTCACGGTGGAAACGCCGCAAAACCTGACGGAAAAGCAGAAAGAGCTTCTCAAGGAGTTCGATGCCGCCGGCGACGCCAAGACCCAGAACCCGCAATCCACGGGCTTCTTCGACAAGGTCAAGGAAATCTGGGAAGACCTGAAGGATTAACCTTCTCTCACGGCCTCACCGTCTCTGTGGTTTTCTATTATTTGAACCACAGAGACGGTGAGACGGTGAGAAGGAAGAAAAAGGGTTCCTTTTCAAATCCCTGATCCATAGAGTTCCCGCCGAGATCAATTCGGCGGGGGAAGGTTCCCATGAACATCGGAATTGTCGGCTGCGGCGGGCGCATGGGGCGCATGCTGATCGAGACCGTGATGGCGACGGACGGCGCGGCGCTGGCCGGCGGCACGGAACAGGCGGGCAGCCCTTTTGTCGGTCAGGACCTGGGCTTGCTGGTCGGCTCGAAAACCGTGGGCGCCGTGGTGTTGGACGATGCGCGGGCGTTGTTCGATGCCTCGGACGTGGTCATCGACTTCACCGTGCCGGCGGCGACGGCGGCCCATGCGGCGCTTGCTTTCGATACGCGGACGGCGATGGTCATCGGCACCACGGGCCTTTCGCCGGAACAGCAGTCGGCCGTGCAGGGCGGTTCAGAAACGGCCGCCATCGTGCAGGCGGGCAACATGTCCCTGGGCGTGAACCTTTTGGTCGGTTTGGCCCGGCAGGCGGCCGAGTTGCTCGGCCCCGATTACGACATCGAAATCGTCGAGATGCATCACAAGCATAAGATCGACGCGCCCTCGGGCACGGCGCTCATGTTGGGTAAGGCCGCCGCCGAAGGGCGCGGCATCGACCATGACGCCAACGCGGTGCTGTCACGCGAAGGCCAGACGGGCGCGCGCCCGGACCAGGCCATCGGCTACGCCACCTTGCGCGGCGGCGATGTGGTCGGGGACCATACGGTGATCTTCGCGGGACCGTCGGAACGGATCGAGCTGACCCACCGGGCGTCCTCCCGCGAGATTTTCGCCCGCGGCGCCGTGCGCGCCGCCATGTGGTGCGAGGGCCGGGCGCCGGGCCTTTATTCCATGCGTGACGTGCTGGGCCTGGCCTGAATCCGGGTTAAACCGTCAACATCGACACGGCGGCAACCATCCAGCCGGGAACCAGGGCCGGATTGCGCAGATCGGCCAGCACCTGTTTCAGGCGGTTGGCGACGCCGGTTTTTTCCTCCAGCGTCAGAAACCGGCCGATGGCGAGCGAGCGCCCGTGCGAGCGCAGCAGCAGCCGCGCCCCCCGGCCCCGGGTTTCGTCGACCAGCACCTGCAGCCATTGCGGCTGGAAGGTCCAGCGGTGATGGCGGCCCCAATGGGTGACGCGCTCGACGCTCAGCTCCCGCGCCGTCACGGCGATGGTCTCGACCTCGGTCCCGCGCCGCAGGTTCAGGCGCAGCAGGGCATAGAGCAGGATCATCTCCACCCCCATGAAGGGGAACACCGGCCAGGCGCCGATCACGACGAACAGCACGGACAAGGGCACCCAGAACACGGCCAATACCCACATGAACACATGCACGCCCTTCAGCGTGCTCGAGCGATGGGGCCGGAGTTCCGTGCGGAACAGGCAGGCGTCGGGATCGTGGGTGTCATCGGGGGCGCTCATGCGGATCATGATCGCGTCCCCGCTTTACTTGGACAAGAAATTTCCTACTCTGGGCGGATCATGAAAAAAGCAGACGTCGAAGAATTCTACAGCCGGTTGCAGGCCCAGAACCCGGAACCCAAGGGCGAATTGGATTGGGTCAACCCGTTCACCCTGCTGGTTGCGGTGGTGCTGTCGGCCCAGGCCACGGACGTCGGCGTCAACAAGGCGACGGGGCCCTTGTTCAAGGTCGCCGACACGCCGGAAAAGATGGCCGCCCTGGGGGAGGCGAAAATCCGCGACTACGTGAAGACCATCGGCCTGTACCGCACCAAGGCGGCCAACGTCTACAAGCTGTGCAATATCCTGATCGAACAGCACGGCTCGGTCGTGCCCAACGATCAGGAGGCCCTGGAAGCCCTGCCGGGCGTCGGGCGCAAGACCGCCAACGTGGTGCGCAACATCGCCTTCGGCGAACCGACCATTGCCGTCGATACCCATATCTTCCGCATCGGCAACCGCACGGGCATCGCCCCCGGCAAGACGCCGCTCGCGGTCGAGAAGAACCTGCTGAAGGTCACGCCCGCCGCCTATATGCGCCACGCCCATCATTGGCTGATCCTGCACGGGCGCTACGTGTGCAAGGCGCGTAAGCCGGATTGCGCGGTCTGCGTCGTCGCCGACCTGTGCCGATTTAAAGGAAAGACCGTTTAAGCGCTTACCCGCGCAGGCGCGGCGTGGCGTTGACGCAGGACTGGCGGTCCGTCGTCTTGCCGGCCTCGTCGCGGGCTTCGAAATGGGCGACCCGGGCGGCGGCGTCCTGGGCGTCCTTGTACAGGAACACGTCGAGCACGCAGCCCTGACCCCGGAAGCGCAGGATTTCCGCCCCCTTGTCGATGCGGCTGAAGGCGGGGGCGCCGAACGCGGCGACCAGATCCGGGCGGGAATATCCGAGAACCGCCTGGGCGGCGATGCGGGGCAGGGGCGGCGGGCCGGCGGCTTCGGGCGTGGATGCCGGTGCGGCGGCGGGTGTCGCCGTTTCCGGCGGGGCCATGCCGTCACCGGCGCAGCCGGCCAGCGCAAGGCCGAAGATCAGGGGAACAAGAAGGCGGCGGCGGCGCGGGGCGGACACCGGGTTCAGTCGCCCTCGTCGAGGGTCTGCATGTCGCCGGAAATCTCGCCGCCCTGTTCGATAACGATCCGGCCATAGCGGATCTTGCCTTGAACGCGGCCGCCGGCGCGGACGATAAGACGCCCGCGGGCAATCAGTTCGCCTTCGAAACGTCCGGAAATATCGGCTTCCTCGACGTCGGCGTTGCCTTTGAACACGCCTGTCGGCGCGACCTCGATCAGGCGCGCCGCGGGCAGGGTGACTTCGACCTGGCCTTCGACGACCAGGCGGTCGCAGGAGGTGATTTCACCGGTCAGGGAAATGTCGCGGCCGACGATCAGGCGCTTTTGGTCCGACGTGGTGTCGAGCGAGCGCGCCCGGTCGATGCGCCGCGCCGTGGTCGACACTTCCGGCGGGCGGCGGTGCATTTCGGACGCCATGCCGGACGACGTGGGCGGCTTGGGCGCGTGGGAACCCTTGCGGGAAAATGGTTTCAAAGGCGGCGCGGAGAGATCCCCACCGTTGTCTTTTGTTTCGTCGCTCACGTCAGTTTCCTTCTGGGCGGCCGGTGCCGGTGCGGTCGGGCCGTCCTTTTTCTTCCCAAACATAACCAATTACTTACGCCTTGGGTCCTGATCCGTCCAGTACGGAATTGGCGCCCGGACGGGCCAGATGGGTGCCCTGCGAAGGGCCGGCCTGGGTCCCTCCCGATTGTCCCCCGGCCCCGCGCCGCCGCCATTTTTCGAACTGATGGACCATGGCCGCGGTGGCGATCACCGGAGTCAGGAGATTGACCAGCGGAATTGTCAAAAGAAAGGCGATGGCGACCCCGGTCAGGAACATCCGGCCGCCGTGGGCCTGGCGCAGACGGACCGTGCTTGCCAGATCGACGCGCCGGGCCGCGACCATCTCGAAATACTCGCGGCCCAGAAGATAGCCGTTCACGCAATAGAACAGCACCGGATAAATAGGGCCCAGCAGCATGGTCGGCAGGATCAGCAGGTTGAGGCTGACCATGATGCCGAGAAAGCGCAAGGCCGCCACCACCTGCTCGCCCACGGGCTGCCCCTGGGCCGGGCCCAGGTCGGGATAATGCCGGGCCTCGACCGATTCGGCGATCTGGTCCAGGAACAGGGCGACCACGGCCGAGACCACGCCGGGAAACAGAACCCAGGTCAGCACCAGCACCAGGGCCCAGCCGAGACCGTCTGCGATGGTCTCAAGCCAGCCGAGTTCGAAGATCGCCGTGTATCTGATCAGAGCACCCGAGCCCGTCCACAGCACGGCGAACACGCCCAAGGCCACGGCGATGGAAATCCACAGGGGTTTCTGGGTTTTCTTGTCGCCCAGTTGCTGGACGCCTTTGACGAGGGCATCGATCATGAGGAAGAGGTGTCCTGTTCTGCGTCGAAATCAAGCGCGAAGGCGGCGGTTCTCGGTTTTACGCCGCCCGGGCCCGTGGCCGCAAGGGCCGCCCCCATACTTGAGGCCGGGGTGGACGTCGTGACCTCCATCGCTATACTCCGCGCCCAACCAACGCCCGGAATGACACGGCGCCGAGCAGCCGGCATCGGGGCGGAATTAAGTTAAAGAGGCTTTCATGACCAATCCCCGTTTCGATGTCGCCGGCATCGGTAATGCCATCGTCGACGTTCTGACCCAGACCGATGACGCGTTTTTGGAACGCGAAGGCTTGGCCAAGGGCGCCATGACCCTGGTCGACGAAGCGCAGGCCGCCGCGGTCTATGACAAGGCCGGCCCGGCCATGGAATGTTCGGGCGGGTCCGCCGCCAACACCATCGCGGTGATGGCGCGCCTGGGCGCCAAATGCGCCTTCATGGGGAAGGTTAAGGACGATGCCTTCGGGCGCATCTTCGGCCATGACATCCGGTCGCTCGGCGTGCATTTCGATACCGCCGCCGCGGCGGACGGCCCGGCCACGGCCAATTGCCTGGTTCTGGTCACGCCGGACGCCCAGCGCACCATGTTGACCTATCTGGGGGCCAGCATTCATCTGAAGCCCGCCGACGTGGATCTGGGCGTCATCAAGGACGCCCGTGTGACCTATCTGGAAGGCTATCTGTGGGATCCGGAAGACGCCAAGCAGGCCTTCCGCACGGCCGCCGCCGCCGCGCGTGACGCCGGGCGCGAGGTCGCGCTGTCGCTCTCCGACCCGTTCTGCGTTGATCGTCACCGCGCCGATTTCCTGGATCTGATCGAAGGGCATGTCGACATCCTGTTCGCCAACGAGGCGGAAATCCTGTCCCTCTATCAGGTTGACGACTTCGACGCCGCCGTCGACAAGGTCAAGGGCCACTGCAAGATCGCGGCCTTGACCCGTTCGGAAAAGGGGTCGGTCGTGGTCAGCGGCGACAACGTAACGGCGGTCGCCGCCACCCCGGTCGATAAGGTGATCGACACCACCGGCGCCGGCGACGCCTATGCGGCGGGCTTCCTCTACGGCTATACCCGGGACGAGGATCTGGCGGCCTGTGCCCGCATGGGCGGTATCGCCGCCGCCGAGGTCATCGCCCAGATCGGCGCCCGCCCGGAAACCGATATCAAGGCCGCCATGACGCTCAAGCTGCGGGACTGACGCGCGGCCGATTAAGACCGCAGTGCAGCATTTTCTGGTGTATTGAGCCCGCTGGCCTTATATAGCGGCCAGCGCGACGCTGCGTATCCCTCTCCTTTATTTAGAAGCGACCTGATCTCATGACCCGGACCCTGCTCCGAAACATCGCCATCATCGCCCACGTCGACCATGGCAAAACAACCCTCGTCGACGGGCTTTTGCGCCAGTCCGGCGCCTTCCGCGCCAATCAGGCGGTGGCCGAACGCGCCCTTGATTCCGGCGATCTGGAACGGGAACGCGGCATTACCATTCTGGCGAAATGCACCTCCGTGGAATGGGAAGATTTCCGCATCAACATCGTCGACACGCCCGGCCACGCCGATTTCGGCGGCGAGGTGGAACGCATCCTCGGCATGGTCGACGGCGTGGTGCTGCTGGTCGACGCGGCCGAAGGCCCGATGCCGCAGACCAAATTCGTGCTCGGCAAGGCGCTCAAGCTCGGCCTGCGCCCGATCGTCGTCATCAACAAGGTCGATCGTCCCGACGCCCGCATCGACGAAGTGCACGAAGAGGTCTTTGATCTGTTCGCCGCGCTGGAGGCCAATGACGCACAGCTTGATTTCCCGCTGCTCTATGCCTCGGGCCGCAACGGCTGGGCCGGGCTCAGCCCCGATGCCCGCGACGACGGCCTGACGCCTTTGTTCAAGATGATCACCGACCATGTGCCCTCTCCCGACGTGGGCCCGGTCGACGCCCCCTTCACGATCCTGGCGACGACCTTGGAGGCCGATCCCTACCTGGGCCGCATCCTGACCGGGCGCATCCAGTCCGGCGTGCTAGAAGCCAACATGCCGATCAAGGCGCTCAACCGTCACGGCAAGCTGGTTGAACAGGGCCGGGTGTCCAAGATCCTGGTGTTCCGCGATCTTAAGCGTCAGCCCGTGGACCGCGCCGAAGCGGGCGACATCGTCGCCATCGCCGGCCTGGCCAAGGCGACCGTCGCCGACACGCTGTGCGATCCGCAGGTGACCGAACCGCTGGCCGCGCAGCCGGTCGATCCGCCGACCTTGTCGGTCACGTTCTCGATCAACGATTCCCCGCTCGCCGGCAAGGACGGCGACAAGGTGCAGTCGCGGGTGATCCGCAACCGCCTGGACCGCGAGGCCGAAGGCAACGTCGCCATCCGCATCACCGAAACGCCCGACGACAACGCCTTCGACGTGGCCGGGCGCGGCGAACTGCAGCTTGGCGTGCTGATCGAACAGATGCGCCGCGAAGGGTTCGAACTGTCGATCTCGCGCCCGCGCGTGCTTTACCGCAACAACCCGGAAACGGGCCAGCGCGAAGAGCCGATCGAGGAAGTGGTCATCGACGTGGACGAGGAATATTCCGGCACCGTCGTGGAATCCTTAAGCCTGCGCAAGGGCGAGCTTCTGGCCATGCGGCCCTCGGGCGGCGGCAAGGTGCGCCTTGAATTCCATGTCCCGACCCGCGGCCTGATCGGTTATCACGGCGACTTCATGACGGAAACCCGCGGCACCGGCGTGATGAGCCGCCTGTTCCATGCCTACGGCCCGTTCCGCGGCAACGTGCCGGGCCGGCGCAGCGGCGTGCTGATTTCCAACGCCGGCGGGCAGAGCGTGGCCTTCGCCCTGGCCAACCTGGAAGAACGCGGCTTCATGTTCATCGGCGCCGGCGAAGCCGTCTACGAAGGCATGATCATCGGCGAAAACGCGCGGCCCAACGACCTTGAAGTCAACCCGATGAAAGCCAAGCAGCTGACCAACATGCGGGCCTCCGGCAAGGACGACGCGATCCGCCTGACGCCGCCCCGACGGTTGACCTTGGAGCAAGCCATCAGCTACATCGACGATGACGAACGGGTCGAGGTGACGCCCAAGTCCATCCGCCTGCGCAAGGCGATCCTGGACCCCAACGAACGCAAGAAGGCGGAACGACGCCGCGAGGCTGAATCCGCCTAAGGCACAAGGATCCTTTCGCTGATGACGACCGGCGTGGAAAAACTTCTCGATGGGTACCGCCGGTTTCGCACCGGCGCCTTTCAGGATTCCAAACCCCTGATCCAGGAACTGGTGGCCCAGGGCCAGCGGCCCCAGGTCGCGGTCATCGCCTGTTCGGATTCCCGGGTCGAACCCGCGACCCTGTTCCAGACCGATCCCGGCGATCTGTTCATGATCCGCAACGTCGCCAATCTGGTGCCGCCGTTGGAAGAAGACGGCAAGTTCCACGGCACCTCGGCGGCGCTGGAGTTCGCCGTGCTGGGCTTGAATGTGAAGCACGTCATCGTGCTGGGCCATGCCCATTGCGGCGGGGTCAAGGCGATGATGAACGCCGACACGGACGACGGGCAGTTCACCTTCGTCACCCATTGGGTCTCCATGCTGGCCGCCGCCCACCGCCGTGTGCTGGCGACCATGGCCGGCGCCGACGAGGCGACCCGCACCCGGGTGTGCGAACAGAACGCGGTGCTGGTCTCGCTCGAAAACCTGACGACCTTTCCCTGGGTCCGCGAACGGGTCGAGTCCGGCGAGCTGCAGCTTCACGGTTGGTACATCGACATCGCCGAGGCGAAGCTGTCTGTCTACGACGGCGCCCAAGGCAAGTTCGAACCCGTCGGCTGAGCGCCGCCGCGTGCGGGGCGGGGGAATAAGACCATGAACCGGTCCCTGCGCCCCGGCTGGGCCGACGCCCTCAAGGGCCATGTCCGCCGCCCGGCGCTGATCCAGCTGTTCCTCGGATTTTCCAGCGGCCTGCCCTATCTCCTGGTGTTTTCCACGCTGTCGGCCTGGCTGCGGGAATCGGGGCTGTCCGTCGCCGCCATCGGCTGGTTCGCGCTCGCCGGGTCGGCCTATGTGTTCAAGCCCGTCTGGGCGCCCGTGGTCAACCAGACGCCGATCCCGATCCTCACCCGCCGCTTCGGGCAGCGCCGGTCCTGGCTGTTGCTGTCGCAAGGTGCGGTGGCGCTGGCGATCCTGTTCCTCGGCACCTCCGACCCGGCGGCCAACCTGGCCCTGACGGCGTTCTGGGCGGTGGTCCTGGCCGGGGCGTCCGCGACCCAGGACATCGTCGCCGACGCCTACCGCATCGACTCCCTCGACCGCGCCCTGGAAGGCCCCGGCACGGCCAACTTCGTCAACGGCTACCGGGTCGGGGTGCTGGCGTCCGGCGCCGGGGCGCTGCTGATCGCCGATCAATGGGGCTGGCAGGCGGCCTATTGCGTGATGGCGGCCCTCATGGCCGTGGGCCTCGCGGCGACGCTGACCAGCCCGGAGCCCAAGCGCCCGCCCGCGCGCACGGACCAACCCTTCCGCGCCGCCCTGATCGAACCGTTTCTGGATTTCATGACCCGGCGCAACTGGGCCATGGTGCTGGTCTTCATCACCCTGTTCCAATACGGCGAGGGCTTGCTCGGCGTGATGGCCAATCCGTTCTATCTGGATATCGGCTTCACCAAGACCGAGATCGCCCTGGTGACCAAGGCCTGGGGCTTCGCCATGAGCATCGCCGGCGCGATCGTCGGCGGCATTCTGGTTGCCCGCTTCGGGCTGCTGCGCGCCCTGTTCGTCTGCGGCGTCATGCAGGCGGCGGCCAATCTGGCCTTTGCCTGGCTGGCCGGGCAGGGCCCGTCGATCCCGGCGCTGACCGTGACCATCGCTTTGGAAAACCTGACCTCGGCCATGGCCACGGCGGCTTTCGTCGCCTATCTGTCCGGGTTCTGCGACCGCGCCTACAGCGCCACGCAATACGCCCTGCTGTCGGCCTTCGCGGCCCTGGGGCGCAAGATCTTCGTCGCCGGCGGCGGCGAGGCGGCCCAGGCCTTGGGCTGGAAACTCTATTTCGTCGGCACCACCATGGCGGCGATCCCGGCCCTGTTGGTCCTGCTCTGGCTCATGAACCGGGACCGGCATTTCCGCTGACGACCAATCCCGTACGGGTCATTTTGTATACAAAGTGCGGGACTCTTTTCGCAAAAGCGACCAAAATCCGGGGCAATTAAAAACGCCAATCCAACTCTATCCCGGAGGACCCATCCCTTGCGCGCCACCACCCAGCTTCGCCAGCTTCTTAAATCCAAGGAAACCCTGGTCGTTCCCGGCTGCTACGACGCCATGTCCGCGAAGGTCATGGAACTGGTCGGCTTTCCCGCCGTCTACATGACCGGCTACGGCACCTCGTTGGCGCTGCTCGGCATGCCCGACGCGGGCCTGGCGACGATGACGGAAATGCATCTCAATGCGCGCTACATGGCGAACGCGGTCAAGGTGCCGTTGATCGCCGATGCGGACAACGGCTACGGCAACGCCATCAACGTGATCCGCTGCGTGCGCGAATACATTCAGACGGGCGCGGCGGCGATCCATATCGAGGATCAGGCCATTCCCAAGCGCTGCGGCCATGTCGCCGGGCGGCGGGTGATCCCCATGGCGGAAGCGGTCGGCAAGTACCGCGCGGCGGCCGATGTGCGGGACGAACTTGATCCCGATTTCGTGCTGATCGCGCGCACGGACGCCCGGGGGGCCCACGGCGGCAACCTGGACATCGCCATCGAGCGCGCCAACGCCTATCTGGAAGCCGGCGCCGACATCGCCTTCGTCGAAGGCCCGACCACGCGGGACGAGGTCGAACGCATCTGCAAGGAAGTGAACGGCCCGATTCTCTACAATCAGACCGGCGTGTCGCCGCGCTTCACCTCCGACGAGATGACGGCGCTTGGCATCGCCCTGACCATCCTGCCGGGCGCCGCCCACCGGGCGACCCTGAAGGCGCTCTATTCCTTCGCCGCCGACATGAAGGAACGGGGCCCCATGGTCGAGGCCGAACTGTTCGACAGCCTGAAGGGCCATCCGGTCGGCGATTTCCACACCTTCGCCGGCTTCGACCAGATCATGAAATGGGAAGAGGCCTATATGGACGAAGCGGAGTTGGAGAAATACCAGGATTCCGTGGGCTTCCAGCCGGGCAGCAAAACCTGAGCGCCGGGCGTCCAGCGCGAACGCCGCTTTGCGTGTAAGCGGGGCAGGTAACGATTAGTCCGCGGCGGCCGCGACCGTCTCGCCGCGCACCTTGGCGAGGGCCGCGTCGATGGTCGTCTCGAAGGTGACCAGGGGCGGCGTGATCTCGTGATTGGTCAGGTCGCGGCGCACGCTCGCCGACACGCCGGTCAGGATCACGGCGACGCCCTGGCGCTGGGCCTTCTTGGCCAGGCCGTCGATGGTGTTGGCCGCCGTCGAATCCAGAAACGGCACGGCGGCCAGATCGATGATCAGCGCCTTATGGGTGTCGGAAATGCGCTCCAGCACCGATCCGATGGACGCCGCCGCCCCGAAAAAGAAGGCGCCGACGATGCGGTAGACGACGACGTCCGGGTCGGACGCGTCATCCTCGTCATAGGGTTTGCGCCCGCCGTTGGCGTCGTCGGCCTTGTCCTCGGCGACGAAGGGCCGGTGGCTTTCCACCGCCGTGGTCTTGGACATGCGGTGAATGAATAGGACAGAGCCCAGCGCGAAGCCGACGACGATGGCCTCCGTCAGGTCGCGGAAGATGGTCAGGCCCAGGGTCGCGAGCAGCACCAGGGCGTCGCCGCGCGACGCGCGGATCAGGGTCGCGAAGGCGTGCTTTTCGATCATCTTCCAGGCGACGATGGCCAGCACCCCGGCCAGACTGGCGAGCGGGATATAGGCCGCGAGCGGTGCCGCCACCAGAATGAAGCCCAGCAGGAACAGGGAATGCATGATCCCGGCGACGGGGCCGTGGGCGCCGGCGCGCACGTTGGTCGCCGTGCGCGCGATGGTGCCGGTCACGCAGATGCCGCCGAACAGGCCGGACGCCACGTTGGCGACGCCCTGCGCCACCAGTTCGCAGTTGGAGCGATGGCGCCGCCCGGTCATGCCGTCGGCGACCACGGCCGACAACAGGGATTCGATGGCGCCCAGAAGCGCGAAGGCGACCGCGTTGGGCAGCACGGCCTGGACCTTGATCCAGGTCACGTCGGGGATTGCCGGCAGCGGCACGCCCTGGGGGATGCCGCCGAAGCGGGTGCCGATGGTTTCGACCGGCAGGTTGAGAACGCCGGTTGCCAGGGCCGCCCCCGCGACCGCGATCAACATGCCGGGCCAGCGCGGACACAAGCGGGAGACGAAGGCGATCACCCCGACCGTGCCGGCGGATAGGACGAGGGCCGCCTCGTTAAGGGTCGACAGTCCGTCCCACAGAACGGGCAGCTTGTCCAAAAGGGGCCCCGGTTCCGGCACGGTCAGCGTCAGGCCCAACAGGTCGCGGACCTGGCTGGCGAAGATGATGACGGCGATCCCGGCCGTGAACCCCACGGTCACCGGGTAGGGAATGAATTTGATATAGGTGCCGAGCCTGAGCGCCCCCACGCCGGTCAGGATCACGCCCGCCAGAAGGGTCGCCAGGATCAGGCCGTCCATGCCGTGCTGATGCACCGTGCCGGCGACCAGCACGATGAAGGCCCCGGCCGGGCCGCCGATCTGAAACCGGCTGCCGCCCAGCAGGGAGACGAAAAAACCGCCGATGATGGCGGTGTACAGGCCCTGCGCCGGGGTCGCGCCCGAGGCGATGGCGATGGCCATGGACAACGGCAGGGCGACGATGGCGACGGTCAGGCCGGCGACCGCGTCGGCGCGCAGATTGGCGAGGCTGTAACCTTCGCGCAGCACCGTCACCAGCTTGGGCGTGAACAGGTCGGCGGCGGAGGCGGGGGCCGCCGACCCGGCGGATTTCAGGGGCATGGAGATACGGCAATCTTCTGTGCAAAGGCGATAAAGCACAGTTTTTTGCAGTAAAATAACCGGCGGGTCAAGAGGGCCTTAGAAACCGCGCCCGGCGTTGGCCGCGTAAAAGCTCCGCATCAGGTCGAAGACGGCGTTGCCGGCGGTGGCCAGGGCGTCGAGATCCTCCGCCCTATGGATGTTGTGGAATCCAGGTTCATCCCGCAGGTCATCGACGGCAAAGGCCCGGTACCCCATGGCCCAGTCGATGAAAGCCCGGGTCGGAACGTCGCGGTCGAACAGGATGGAAAACGCCGTGTTGCGCGCGTCTGCGCGGATGTTGTCGACCAACTGTCCGATGTCCGCCTGCGCGCCTTCGATGCATTGAATGAAGTGCCGTTCGATATAGAACAGAAACCCGGTCACATCGTGGGTCTGGTTCAGGTCGCGGGCCTGGGCAAGGAGACCCCGCAAATCCTCGGCGCGCATCTCGCGGGTGGCGCGGCTGTGGTACAGAACCTGCCGGAACATGTGTTCGACCACCCCTCCCCCGAACTGTCGCAAATCATCGTAACATCAAGCCGACCCTTGACCAAATTCATCCCCATTCGAATCCGTCAGGAAGGGTTCGCGAGCAGAAACCAGGGGTTTGCCTTTTGTTGCACTGCAACATATACTCCGGCCCCTCTTGAACGGCGCGACCTGGCCAAGGAAGGGCAACGCGATGAACATGGACAAAATCCCGGTCGGTGAAAATCCGCCCTACGACGTCAACGTCATCATCGAAATCCCCATGGGGGGCAATCCGGTGAAGTACGAGCTGGATAAGGAATCGGGGGCGATGTACGTCGACCGCTTCCTCCATACGGCCATGTACTATCCGTCCAACTATGGCTTCATCCCCCATACCCTGTCAGACGACGGCGACCCCACGGACGCCATGGTCCTGGGTCAGGTGCCGGTGCAGCCGGGGGTGATCATCCGCTCGCGCCCGATCGGCGTGCTGATGATGGAAGACGAAGGCGGGCTGGATGAAAAAATTCTCTGCGTGCCCGTCGACGACCTGCACCCCTATTACGGCAACGTCGGCAGCTACCGCGACCTGCGCCCGGTGATGCTCGACCAGATCGCCCATTTCTTCGAGCACTACAAGGATCTGGAACGCGGCAAATGGGCCAAGATCAAGGGCTGGGGCGAAGCCGAACAGGCCATGGACCTGATCCGCGAAGCCATGGACCGGGCCAAGGCCAAGGGCTGACCGTCATCTAGGCTCAGGTCTCCGGCCCTGGTAGACTGGGGCCATGCCCGCGCACGACCGCTTGTCCGTGGTCGAGGCCGACATCACGACCCTCGACCTGGACGCCATCGTCAACGCCGCCAACGAACAGTTGGCGCCGGGCGGCGGCGTGTGCGGCGCCATCCACCGCGCCGCCGGCCCGGCCTTGGCGCGGGATTGCCGGGCCCTCTGCGGCTGCCCCACCGGCGAGGCACGGATCACCCCCGGCCATGATCTCAAGGCCCGCTTCGTCATCCATGCCGTCGGCCCGGTGTGGCACGGCGGCGGTGCCGGCGAGGACGACCTGCTGGCCGCGGCCTACGGCAATTCCCTCATGCTGGCCCGCGATAACGGCCTCGCGTCGATCGCCTTCCCCGCCATCTCGACCGGTATTTTCGGCTTCCCGGCCGTGCGCGCCGCCGCCATCGCCGTGGCGGCCTGCGCCCGCTTCCTGGACGCCAACGCCCTGCCGGAACGGGTGGTGTTCTGCTGCTTCGGGGCCGAAAGCGCGGCCCTGCATCGCCAGGCCCTGGCGGACATCCATCCGGGATAAAAAGAAGGCGGGGCCCAAGGGCGCCGCCTTCAAGGAAGAAGCCGCTGATAATGCCCAGCGGCGGGGGGTGTGGCGGCGCGGAAGTGCGCATCCGGATAACCGGATGCTAGGGCGCGGCCGTGACCGGCCCGTGACGCCTCCGTGACTCCTTTATGGAAAGGGGATCAGCCGACGTTGGCCTGATGCGCCGTCAGCACCGCCATGGTCGCGATGTCGGAGGCCGAGGCATCCATCTGCACCACCTGGGCGGGCTTGGCAAAGCCCAGCAGGATCGGCCCCAGCACCGTTGCCCCGCCGACCGCCGACAGCAGGCGGGCCGAAATGCGCGACGAATGCAGGCCCGGCATGACCAGCACGTTGGCCGGCCCGGACAGGCGGCAGAACGGATAATTGGCCATCAGGTCCGGGTTCAGCGCCACGCCCGCGCTCATTTCCCCGTCGTATTCGAAGGCCACGTCGCGGCGGTCGAGCACGCCGACGGCGTCGCGCATGGTTTCCGCGTGGGGCAGGTCCGGGTTGCCGAAATTGGCGAAGGAGATCATGGCGACCCGCGGCTCATGCCCCATGGCCCGGGCGACCATCGCCCCCCCTTCGGCGAAATCGGCGAGCAGGTCCGGCGACGGCGCCACGTTGACCGCCGTGTCGGTGATGAACAGCGCCCGCCCGTCCTTGGTCAGCACGATGGAGACGCCGAACACCGGCTTGCCGCCGCCGACCTCAAGCACCCGCGAGATGTCCTTCAAGGACACCATGTAATGGCGCGTCAGGCCGGTGACCATGCCGTCGGCGTCGCCGGCTTCGACCATGCAGGCGGCGAACACGTTGCGGTTGTTGTTGACCCGGCGCTGGGCGTCGCGGCGCAACGCACCCCGGCGCTGCTCCTTGCGGTAGAGGGTTTCCGTATAGGCTTCGTTCTTGGCCGACAGCCGCGCGTTGGCGATTTCGATGCCGTCGGGGGCGGGCAGACCCAGGTCGGCGATCTTGGCCTTGATGGCGTCTTCCCGGCCGACCAGGATCGGCGTGCCGTAGCCCTGATTGAAGTACGAATAGGCGGCGCGGATGACTTTTTCCTCCTCGCCTTCGGCGAACACGATGCGCTTGGGGCTGGCCTTGACCTTGTCGAAGATGGCCTGCAGCGATCCCGCCGTGGGGTCCAGGCGCGCCGCCAGTTCGCCCGCATAGGCGTCCATGTCGGCGATCGGCTTTTGCGCGACGCCACTGTCCATGGCCGCCTGGGCCACGGCCTTGGGCACGGCCCAGATCAGGCGCGGATCGAACGGCGTCGGGATCAGATAGTCGCGGCCGTAGGACAGGCGCGATCCTGAATAGGCGGCATCGACCTCGTCCGGCACGTCCTGACGGGCCAAGTCGGCCAGCGCCTTGGCGGCGGCGATCTTCATCTCTTCGTTGATGGTGCTGGCGCGCACGTCCAGCGCTCCCCGGAAGATATAGGGGAAGCCCAACACGTTGTTGATCTGGTTCGGATAGTCCGACCGGCCCGTGGCGATGATGGCGTCGTCGCGCACTTCCCGCACCTCTTCCGGCCAGATTTCCGGCACCGGGTTGGCCATGGCGAAGATCAGGGGATTGGGCGCCATCGCCGCGATCATTTCCTTTTTCACCGTGTCGGGGCCGGACAGGCCGACGAACACGTCGGCCCCCTTCAGGGCATCGGCCAGGGTGCGGGCGTCGGTCTTCACCGCGTGCTTGGACTTCCACTGGTTCATGCCCTCGGTGCGGCCCTCGAAGATCACGCCCTTGGAATCGCACAGCGTCACCTGGCCGGCCGGCAGACCCATGGACTGGAACAGCTCGACACAGGCGATAGAGGCGGCCCCGGCACCATTGACCACCATGTGCACGTCCTTGATGTCGCGCCCGGTCAGATGCAGGCCGTTGATCAGCCCGGCGGCGGTGATGATCGCCGTGCCGTGCTGGTCGTCGTGGAACACGGGAATGTCCAACAGTTCCTTCAGGCGCTCCTCGATGATGAAGCATTCGGGGGCCTTGATGTCTTCCAGGTTGATGCCGCCGAAGGCCTTGCCCAGATGGCGCACGCAGTTGACGAATTCGTCGACGTCTTCCGTATTGAGCTCAAGATCGATGCCGTCGATATCGGCGAAGCGCTTGAACAGGACCGCCTTGCCCTCCATCACCGGGGTTGCCGCGGCCGCGCCGATATTGCCGAGCCCTAGCACCGCCGTGCCGTTGGAAATGATGGCGACCTTGTTGCCGCGCGCCGTGTACGCGTAGCCCTTGGCCTCGTCCTTCTGGATTTCCAGGCAGGGGGCGGCGACGCCCGGCGAATAGGCCAGGGTCAGGTCGCGCTGGGTGGTCAGCGGCTTGGTCGCCGATATTTCCATCTTTCCCGGGCGGCCCCGCGCATGCATGCGCAACGCGTCCTGGTACATCATGTCGTCGGCTTGTTTTTTCATGGTGATGGTGTCTCTTCCCAATTGGTCGTGCCGCCGCGTTCATCCGGCGTGCGTCGGGCCCTGACGCCGACCCCAGAGGAACGGCGGCCGAGGGCCGGTTCGGTTTCGTTTGGACGGTGGCGGCGGCCCAGGTCCGCCGCGGTTACCCAGAGTGCTCCTTGATGGTGTGATCTTCGTTTCGGTTTATGCGAAACTAAATTACATTTGCAAGACGAAATTTGAAAGTATCGTATTTATTTGATCCTGCAAAGCCAAGATTACCCGGTCGGTTTTCGCCAGATTTCCACAAGCCGCCTCCTGCCTTCCCTTGCCCCCGCCGGTGCCAAATGTGGTAGGCTCAGCCATCCTGGGCGCCGTAGTGAACACAATTAAATCAGGCGAGTTATGCCTCCCGACGACATCGCGCCTCTATCCGACGACGACGATCTGACGCCAGCCGCAAGCGACAGCGGCGGCCAGGGCGCGTCTGCGTCCGGGGACGTCGCGGTGACCCCGATGATGGCCCAGTTCCTGGAGATCAAGGCGGCCCATCCGGGGGCCCTCCTGTTCTACCGCATGGGCGATTTCTACGAGATGTTTTTCGACGACGCGGTCAAGGCGTCGCAGACCCTGGACATCGCGCTGACCAAGCGGGGCAAGCATCTGGGCGACGACATTCCCATGTGCGGCGTGCCCGTGCATTCCCATGAAAGCTACCTGACCCGCCTGATCCGGGCCGGCCACAAGGTCGCGATCTGCGAGCAGGTGGAGGATCCGGCCGAAGCCAAGAAGCGGGGGTCGAAATCCGTCGTCAAACGCGCGGTGCAGCGCATCGTCACCCCCGGCACGATCACCGAGGACACGTTGCTGGACGCGCGGTCCCACAACTATCTTTGCGCCGTCGCCGCCGCGCAATCGGACCTGGGCCTGGCCTGGATCGACATGTCGACGGGCGATTTCCTGACTCAGCCCGTGACGGCGGCCTCCTTGGGCGCGGCGCTGGCCCGCATCGATGCGGGCGAATTGCTCTGCGCCGACCGGATCTTGGAAACCCCCGATCTGTTTGAGACCTTCGCCGATTGGAAAGACCGCCTGACGCCCCTGCCCGCCGCCCGCTTCGACAGCGCCAATGGCGAAAAGCGCCTGAAGGACCTGTTCCATGTCGGCACGCTGGCGGGTTTCGGCAATTTTTCCCGGGCCGAGCTGGCGGCCGCGGGGGCGCTCGTCGACTATGTCGAGCTGACCCAGAAGGGCAAGGTGCCGCGCCTGGCGCCGCCGCGCCAACTCTCCGCCGGCGCCGTCATGGGCATCGACGCCGCGACCCGGCGCAATCTGGAACTGACCCGCACCATGACCGGCGAACGGCGGGGATCGCTGCTCGACGTCATCGACCGCACCATGACGGGGGCGGGGGCCAGGCTGCTGGCCGCCCGCCTGTCGGCCCCCCTGACCGACCCCGACGCCATCGCCGAGCGCCTGGACGCCGTCGAATTCTTCTTCGATGACGCCCGCCTTTCCGACGACCTGCGCGCCGCCCTGGCCCAGGTGCCGGACGTCGCCCGCGCCCTGTCCCGCCTTTCCCTGGGCCGGGGCGGGCCGCGGGACCTTGCCGCCGTCAGGGACGGGCTGATCCAGGCATCGGCCCTTCGGGGGTTGTTGCAGGGGGCCCGGGGTTTGGTGCCCAAGGCCGTGGCCGAGGCCATGACGGACCTGGGCGAACACGGGCAACTGACCGACCGCCTGGGCCGGGCGCTCGCCGACGACCTGCCGCTGTTGGCCCGCGACGGCGGCTTCATCCGCCAGGGCTACGCGCCGGCGCTGGACGAACACCGCCAACTGCGCGACGACAGCCGCAAACTGATCGCGGGTCTGCAGGCCCGCTATGCCGAGGAAACGGGCATTCCGGGCCTGAAGATCAAGCACAACAACGTGCTGGGATATTTCATCGAGGTCGCGGCCAAGCAGGCCGACCGCATCAAGACCGGCAAGACGGACGATGGCGACAGCCCCTTCATCCATCGCCAGTCCATGGCCAATGCCATGCGGTTTTCCACGGTCGAACTGGCCGATCTGGAATCGCGCATCGCCAAGGCCGCCGACCGGGCCCTGGCGCTGGAGCTGGAATTGTTCCAGGACTTGGTCAACGAAGTCACGGGCCGGGCCCGGGAAATCGCGCTCGCCGCCGACGCCCTGGCCCGTCTCGACGTCGCCTCGGCCTTGGGCGCCCTGGCGGCGGAACGGCGCTACGTGCGGCCCCTGGTCGACGGTTCGAAAATCTTCCGCATCGAAGGCGGCCGCCATCCGGTGGTCGAGGCGGCGCTCAGCCGTCAGGGCGACGGTGCTTTCGTCGCCAACGACTGCGACCTGACCCCGGCGAACGAGGCCGGCGGCGGGGACGGCCCCGGCGGGCGGCTCTGGGTTTTGACCGGCCCCAACATGGCCGGTAAATCGACCTTTCTGCGCCAGAACGCGCTGATCGCCGTGCTGGCCCAGATGGGCGCCTTCGTGCCCGCCGCCGCGGCGCATATCGGCGCGGTCGATCAATTGTTCTCGCGCGTGGGTGCGGCCGACGATCTGGCGCGCGGGCGGTCCACTTTCATGGTCGAGATGGTGGAGACGGCGGCGATCCTCAACCAGGCCGGGCCCAAGGCCCTGGTCATCCTGGATGAAATCGGGCGCGGCACGGCGACCTACGACGGCCTGTCCATCGCCTGGGCGGTGGTCGAACACCTGCACGACGTCAACGCCTGCCGGGGTCTGTTCGCGACCCATTATCACGAACTGACGCAGCTGTCGGGCCGCCTCGCCGAACTGGCGCCCCATTCCATGCGCGTGAAGGAATGGCAGGGCGACGTGGTGTTCCTGCACGAGGTCGCCCCCGGCACCGCCGACCGGTCCTACGGCATCCATGTCGGCCAGCTGGCGGGCCTGCCCGCCGCCGTCACGGCGCGCGCCGAACAGGTTCTGGAAAAGCTGGAAGCCGGCGACGGCAGCCCCCGCGCGGCGGACCTTGCCGACGACCTGCCGCTGTTTTCCGCGCCGCCGCCGCGTGGGCCGGGCGGCAAGGGGGCGGCACGCGGCCCGTCGCCCGTGGACGAAGCGGTCAGCACCCTGAATCCGGATGAAATGACGCCTAAACAGGCGCTCGACTTTTTATATTATCTGAAAGAGATGTAGAGCGAGAAAAGTCCGACGATTAATCCCAGGGCCCCGAGCCCCATGCTGACGCGCTGGGTTATTTTATCTTTTTTCTTAGCCCGTTCGTCTGAAGCTACGATTTCGTATACTCTATCTCTTGAGCGCCGAATTTTATCATAAAGCGCTAATATGGCATCGTAATCATTATCTTCAATGCCATTGTAGATAATATCGCGCCCCGCAACGCGGTCTTGTCTAGAGGCTGATATTTTTTCTTGAACATCAAAAATTTTTGAAGTTACGTCCAGGTATTCTGGAAATAACTCTTGTAATTTTCCAAGACCGATCTCTTTCTCTGTATTGTGTAGCCAGAGCGTGATGAAATCAAGCATTGCATCTATGGCATCGTGCTTAGATTTTACGCAATCTTCTGTGGCGTCGGCGATAAATGCGAAAATTTTTTCTTTGTCTTCTTCTGTTTTTTCTTCAGATAAAGATAAATGTATTGTGTCTATTATTTTTCGCCCAGCATAGCGTAACTCAAAAATTGCTGAGGCGACTATTTCGTTGCCTTTAACTTGCTCAGCTTTTTTAATACGCCGCTCAGCAATATTCCATTGCTCAACAAGCTCGGATAACGGCTCCTTTAAGTCGTCGTCCAGCATGAACGCACCTGTCACGTGAAAATTGAAATAAGCGCCCTACTTAAGAATCGCCGGCGTTCTTGCTATAAGATGGGCGAATTCGGTCGGGCTTTCCAAGCCCGCGAGATGACGCGAGCCTGAGCATGTAGCTTTTCTTGTTCTTCGGGCAGCAATATGCGCTCTCGTTGGGCCGAAATATTGCCACGAGCAAAGCGCGCAATGGTACGCTTGACTAGCGCATACCAAGCCGCATCACTGACGTTGAGATCAGAAGTTGCAAATTTCATTGATGTCGCCACTGTCCGAACACCTTTTCCCCAAACGCACCCCTTAAGAATCAGATATGCGCACCGCTGCGAATCACAAGGTGCGCAAATCAAGTTTTAGGTGCGTATCCCTTTATAGCCACCACATATTGTAGCCACTACGAATCACAGGGCACATTTACATAGTTTTGGAAAAAAAACAAGACACACCATATTCTAAAAATACGGCTGTCAATATAAAATCACATGAAATTGAAACGAGGTACACTGTGAATTGGATGTGGAAAACTTCTAGTTCAGATAAGAATTTAAGAATCGGAGATTTCTCTCTAAACGCCTGGGGCGAGCAAATTGGAGTGAATGACAGAAACTGACCCGAAATGTTAGCTATCCTGAAGTGTTTGAAGGTTATCACTCACATTGACGGAGTGAGTGTTTCTGTGTTGTGCGCTGGTGTATAAGGGCGCCATGAGCCGCACCACCATCAAAGACCCCCGCGCCATCATCGACCGCAAGGCGCTGACCAGGAAGCTGGACGATCTCGCCGGCTGGTCCGGCTATACGCCGAAAAGCCAGGGCGAGGTTCTGGCCATCTTCAAGGATGCCCATGCCCAGGGCTGGGAAGAGGTCAAGCGCCGCTTCGAAGCCGGCAAGCTGACCGGCCCGGAAGCGACCCGCGCCCATGCCCATCTGATGGATCAGATCATCCGCACGGTCCATGACTTCGCCGATAAATGGGTCTATCCCTCGGCCAATCCGACCACGGGCGAGACGCTCACCATCATCGCCACGGGCGGCTACGGGCGGGGCGAACTGGCGCCGTTTTCCGACATCGATCTGATGTTCCTGCTGCCCTACAAGATGACGCCGCGCACGGAACAGATCGTCGAATTCACGCTGTACATGTTGTGGGACCTGGGGCTCAAGGTCGGCCATGCCACGCGGTCGGTGGACGAGGCGGTGAAGCTCGCCAAGGAAGACCTGACCATCCGCACCTCGTTGCTGGAGGCGCGCTGGCTGTGGGGCGATGAAAGCCTGTTCGACAAGTTCCGCCAGGCCTTCTGGGACGACGTCGCCGAGGGCTCGGGCATGGCCTATGTGGATCAGAAGCTGGCCGAACGCGACAACCGCCACGACAAGATGGGCGACACCCGCTACGTGCTGGAGCCCAACATCAAGGAAGGCAAAGGCGGGCTGCGCGATCTGCAGACCCTGATCTGGATCGCCAAGTACCTGTACCGGGTCAGCAACATGAACGACCTGGTCGGCGAGGGGGTGTTCACCAAGGACGACCTCAAGCTGTTCGAGAAAGCCGAGAACTTCCTCTGGACCGTGCGCTGCCACCTGCACTTCCTGAACGGCCGGCCGGAAGAACGCCTGAGCTTCTCCGTGCAGAAGGACATCGCCAAGCGCCTGGGCTACCGCGACCACGCCGGGACCAACGGCGTCGAGCGCTTCATGAAGCACTATTTCCTGATCGCCAAGGACGTGGGCGACATCACGCGCATCCTCTGCGCGGTTCTGGAACACCAGCACAAGAAGGCAGCCAAGCGGTTCCGCCTGCCGTTCTTCCGCTTTTCCGAACCGGACGTGCCCGGCTTCAAGATCGACAGCGGCCGCCTGACCGTGGAAAACAAGAAGGCCTTCGCCGACGATCCGGTGAAACTGGTCGGGCTGTTTCACGCGGCGCAGAAGCACGGCCTGGACGTGCATCCGGAAGCGCTCCGCCTGGTTACCCAGAACCTGAAACTGGTCGATGCCAAGCTGCGCCGCAACAAGGAGGCCAACCGCCTGTTCCTGGAAATGCTGACCGGGAAGGATCCGGTCACCACCCTGATGCGGTTCAACGAGGCCGGTGTGTTCGGCCGTTTCGTCCCCGACTTCGGGCGGGTCGTGGCGCAGATGCAGTACGACATGTATCACGTCTATACGGTCGACGAGCACACCATCCGCGCCATCGGCCTGCTGGAAGGGATCGAGACGGGGCGGCTGAAGGAAGACCACCCCGTGAGCTGCGAGGTGATCGGCGAGATCCAGTCGCGGGAAGCGCTCTACGCTTCGGTCCTGCTGCACGACATCGCCAAGGGCCGGGGCGGCGACCATTCGGAATTGGGGGCCGAGGTCGCGATGAAGCTCTGCCCCCGGTTCGGCCTCAACGCCTGGGAGACGGAAACCGTGTCCTGGCTGGTGCGCCACCATCTGCTGATGTCGGCGACCGCGTTCAAGCGCGATCTGGACGACCCTAAGACGATCCAGGATTTCTGCGACCTGGTGCAGTCGCCGGAACGCCTGCGCTTGCTCTTGTGCCTGACCGTGGTCGACATCCGCGCCGTCGGCCCCAACGTGTGGAACAACTGGAAGGCGGGCCTGCTGCGCGAACTGTACTGGCAGGCCAAGGCCGTCCTGACCGGCGACGCGCCGGGCGAACGGCGCAAGACCCGGGTCGCCCGCGCCAAGGCGGCGTTGGAACAGGCGCTTGTCAAATGGCCCGCGAAGGACCGGGAGGAACACCTTGCCCGCGGCACCGACACCTATTGGCTGGCCGCCGATACGGCGACCCAGGTGCGCCATGCCGAATTGGTGCGCAAGGCGGAAAAGGACAAGGCCGACCTGACCATCGCCATGGCCGTGGACAAGACCCGCGCCGCCAACGAGATCATCGTTTATACGGCCGACCATCCGGGCCTATTCGCCAATATCGCGGGCGCCCTGTCGTTGGCCGGGGTGTCGGTGCTTGATGCCAAGATCGCGACCCTGACAAACGGCATGGCGCTGGATACCTTCTGGGTCCACGACGCGGCCGGCCTGGCGATCGACGAGAAAGGCCAGATGGGCCGCATGACCCAGCGCATCGAGGATGCCTTGCGCGGCAAGCGCGACCCGGCCCGGGAATTGAAGAAGGAACCGGACGCGGTATTCCCCGACAAGTCCCGCGCCTTCGCCATCTCGCCCCGCGTGATCATGGACAACCAGGCGTCCAACACCCATACGGTGATCGAAATCAACGGCCATGACCGGCCGGGGTTCCTGTACGACGTGACCTCGGTGCTGACCCAGGAAGGGTTGCAGATCGCCTCGGCCCAGATCACGACCTACGGCGAACGGGTGGTCGACGTGTTCTATGTGAAGGACATCTTCGGCCTCAAGATCCGTCATGCGGACAAGCTGAAATCGATCGAGACGCGGCTGCTGGAACGCATCGGCGGCAAGAAGGCGGTGAAGGCGGCGGCCAAGGCCGACAAGGCGAAAGCCCCGGCCAAGGGTTCGGCAAAAGCCCCTGCCAAGACCCCCGCCAAGGCCTCCGCCAAACCCGCCGCCAAGGGCGCGAAGGATGCCAAGCCCGCCCCGGCGGTCAAGGCCAAGACGGCCGCGAAGGCCCCCGCCAAGGCGCCGGCAAAGACCGCGACGACGCCTGCCGCCAAAGCCGCCGCCAAGGACAGGCCCGCCGCGAAGACGAAGCCCGGCGGCAAGGCTTCCGGCAATTCGGTGGAAGCGGCGGAATAAGGGGCGGCCCGCCCGGCCCGCCTAAAGCCTTGTCATCGCCCCAATCCCGGCGTACCAGCGTGCCATGAACCTGTTGAAGGCCATCACGACCGTCGGCGGCTTCACGATGCTGAGCCGCGTATTCGGCTTCGTCCGCGACATGCTGATCGCCAATTTCCTGGGCGCCGGCATGGTCGCCGATGCCTTCGTCGTCGCCTTCCGCCTGCCCAATCTGTTCCGCCGCCTGTTCGCCGAAGGGGCCTTCGCCGCCGCCTTCGTGCCGCTGTTCGCGCGCGAGCTGGAGGCAGGCGACGGCGCCGGGGCCGAAGCGCGGGCGGCGGCCCAGGCACGGGCCCGCGCCTTCGCCGACGAGGCCATGACCCTGTTGGCTCTGGTGCTGGTCGCCTTCGTCGCGGTCATGGAACTGATCATGCCTTGGGCCATGGTCGTGCTCGCGGGCGGGTTCGACGCCGTGCCCGGCAAGATGGAGATGGCGACGGAACTGTCGCGCATCGCCTTTCCCTATCTGCTGTTCATCTCTCTGGTGTCGCTGCAATCGGGGGTTCTCAATTCGCTTGGTCAATTCGCCGCCGCGGCCGCCGCACCGGTGCTGCTGAACCTCTGCCTGATCGCGGCCCTGCTGGGCCTGACGGGCCATGTGGAAACGCCGGGCCATGCGTTGGCCTGGGGCGTGTTCGCGGCCGGCGTGGCGCAGTTCGCCTGGCTCGCCTGGTTCTGCCGCCGCCAGGGGTTTCCGCTCCGTCTGGTGCGGCCCCGCTGGACGGAAAAGGTCGCGTTGCTGATCAAGCGCATCCTGCCCGTGGTGTTCGGCGCCTCGCTTTATCAAGTGAATTTGCTCATCGGCACGGTCCTCGCGACCTATGTGTCCGACGGGGCCGTGTCCTACCTTTATTATGCGGACCGGGTGACGCAGCTGCCGCTCGGCGTGGTCGGCGTCGCCGTGGGCACGGCGCTGCTGCCGCTTCTGGCGCGCCAGTTGAAGGCCGGGGACGACGCGGCCGCCCAGAACAGCCAGAACCGGGGCCTGGAATTCGCGCTGCTTCTGACCCTGCCGGCCGCCGCCGCCTGCCTGGTCATTCCCGACGAGATTATCCGCGTACTGTTCGAACGGGGGGCTTTCGGCGCCGAGGCCACGACGGCGACGGCATCGGCGCTGTTCGCCTATGCCACGGGGCTGCCGGCCTATGTGCTGATCCGGGTCCTCGCCCCGGGGTTCTACGCGCGCGAGGATACGTCGACGCCGGTGCGCATCGCCATCGCGGCCATGGTCGTCAACATCGCCCTCATGCTGGTGCTGATGAAGCCGATGGGCCATGTCGGCATCGCGCTGGCGGCCTCGGCCTCGGCTTGGCTCAACACCCTGCTGCTCGCCATCGTGCTGGTGAAGCGGGGGCACTTCGCCCTCGACGCCCGCCTGCGCGGCCGCCTGCCCCGTATCCTGCTGGCCACGGCGGGCATGGTCGGGGTGCTTGAGATCGCGCGTCAGAACCTTGCCTTCCTGATGACCGGCGCCACGGCGCAGCAGGTCTTGGGCCTGGTCCTGCTGGTCGCCCTGGGCCTGATCGCCTTTGCGGTCTTCGCGCTGGCGCTGCGGGCGGCGGGGCTGAAGGACGCCAAATCCATGCTGAAGGCCCGCGACCTGTAGCGGCCCAGGCTTGACCAATGGGGGGCGAGCGGCGATAACCGGCGCGCGTTTTCGACCATTCATTTCAAGGATCAGCCACATGCGGCGCATCTTTTCCGGCGTTCAGCCGACAGGGAACCTTCACCTGGGCAACTACCTGGGCGCCATCCGCAACTGGGTGCATCTGCAGCAGGATTACGAGGACTGCCTGTTCTGTGTCGTCGACCTGCACGCCATCACCGTGTGGCAGGACCCGGCGCAGCTGCGCAGCAGCACCCGTGAGGTCGCCGCCGCCATGATCGCCGCCGGCATCGACGCCGAGAAATCCGTGATCTTCAATCAGTCCCAGGTGCCCGCCCATGCGGAACTGGCCTGGATCTTCAATTGCGTGGCGCGCATGGGCTGGCTCAACCGCATGACCCAGTTCAAGGAAAAGGCCGGCAAGAACAAGGAAAACGCCTCCGTCGGGCTGTTCGCCTATCCCAACCTGATGGCCGCCGATATTCTTGCTTATAAAGGCACCCATGTGCCCGTGGGCGACGACCAGAAACAGCATCTGGAACTGGCCCGCGACATCGCTCAGAAATTCAACAACGACTTCGGCGTGGATTTCTTCCCCGTGGTCGAACCCCTGATCTTCGGCGAGGCGACGCGGGTCATGTCGCTGCGCGACGGGGCCAAGAAGATGAGCAAGTCCGATCCCTCGGACCAGTCGCGCATCACCCTGACCGACGACGCCGACGCCATCGCCAAGAAGGTGCGCAAGGCCAAGACCGACCCGGACGCCCTGCCGACGTCCAAGGACGGGTTCGACGGCCGGCCCGAGGCCGCCAACCTGATGGGCATCTACGCGGCCTTGTCCGGTCAGGACCTGGCCCAGGTCATCCGGGACCACGGCGGCCACCAGTTTTCCCAGTTCAAGCAGGACCTGGCCGACCTGATGGTCGACAAGCTGCAGCCGATCACGGCGGAAATGCGCCGATTGACCGACGATCCCGGTTATATCGACGGCGTGCTGAAGCGGGGTGCGGAGAAGGCGCGGGCCCTGTCCGAGCCGATCATGGCCGAAGTCCACGACATCGTCGGTTTCCTGCGGCCGTGAGCAATAATCCCTGATATACTTGACCCCGTTTGTCGGACTTGATTGCGGGCGGCATCGGTCCCATGTTAGGGCCAAGCACCGCCGGAACATGTCCGGCAACGAATGACGGCCGAACGGCCGATAACGCGGAGACCAAGACCCATGTTCATCCAAACGGAAACCACCCCGAATCCGGCGACCCTGAAGTTCCTGCCCGGCTGCACGGTGATGGCGGAAGGCACCGCCAACTTCGCCGAGGCGGCCTCCGTCGGGCGCTCGCCGCTGGCTCAGACGCTGTTCGCGGTCGAGGGCGTGACCGGCGTGTTCTTCGGCCATGACTTCATTACCGTGACCAAGGCCGAAGACAAGGACTGGGATACCCTGAAGCCACGCATCCTGGGCGGCATCATGGAACATTTCACCAAGGGCCTGCCGGTGATTACCGAGGGCTCGGAAGATGCGGCTGAATCGACCGCCGATGACACGGAAATCGTGACCCAGATCAAGGAGTTGCTGGAAACCCGGGTGCGCCCCGCGGTGGCCCAGGACGGCGGCGACATCATCTACCACGGGTTCGAGGACGGCATCGTCTACCTGCAGATGCAGGGCGCTTGCTCGGGCTGCCCGTCGTCGACGGCGACCCTGAAGCACGGCATCGAAAACATGCTGCGCTACTACGTGCCCGAGGTGAAGGAAGTCCAGGCCGTCATGTAAGGCCGGCCTTTCGGGGGCCCCCGTTGCGGCGTCCCTGACCGGTGGATAAAAATTCCTTGCCGCGACTTATGACTTTAGTGATATAAGGCGCGCCGTTAACTATAATACGAGGAAGCGGTGTACAGCCCATCCCGGAGCAAACCGGCGCACTGACGACCGGACCGGGCTTTGTCGAATCCTTGAGGGAGAATTTGACAATCGGACCAGGGGCGGCCTTCGCAATCAGGTCTCCTTCTCTACCTTCAGAAACGTTCTTCCATCCAAGCACCCTGGGCATTGCTGTGAATAGGTGCGGAAAACGGCCCTGACCGATTCGAAAATCACATGAACACGTTTTTTGAACGCACGGTGATGACGGTTGTGCTTACGACCGCGGTCACCGCCGGCTACCTTGCCATTGAACGGGCCCCACAGGCCTCCGTTCCGCCGACCACCGCGGCCGCTGTCGCCGCCGGCCAGGCGAGCGCCCACGCGCGCGCCGACGGCGCGGAACAGGATACCGGCGCCGATCTTCAGATGATGGCGACGGGGGCGGGCGGCAATCTCGTGATTCCGCCTCGTCGGCCCGAATTCAAGCGCCAGCCCAAGGATTCGGTGACGGCGCTGCATGACTGGTTCGCCGAACTGAACTACGACCTTGAACACATTCAAAACGGCAATGCCCATGTCCCGCCGGCTTTCCTGGCGTCGCTGCCGCCGGACCTTGGCAACGTGCCGGAAACGGCCATGCGCAAGCGCCTGTTCTTTCAGGCCGTGTTGCCGCTGATCCTGCGCGCCAACCAGGAAATCCTGACCGACCGCAAGCGCCTGTGGCAGCTGCACGCCGATCAGCGCCTGGGCCGCCATATCGCCCCGTCCGACCGTCTGTGGCTGAAGGCCATGGCCGAACGCTACAAGGTGCCGGCCGACAATCTGCCTCTCTTGATCCGCCGCATCGACGTGATCCCGCCGTCCATGGCGCTTGCCCAGGCGGCCGAGGAAAGCGGCTGGGGAACCTCGCGCTTCGCCCGTCAGGGCAACGCCATCTTCGGCCAATGGACGACGGCCGACGGCCCCGGCCTGGTGCCGCTTGAGCGGGACGGCGACAAGGATCACAAGGTGCGGGCGTTCGACAAGCTGATCGATTCCGTGCGCGCCTACATGCTCAATCTGAACACCCACCGGGCCTACCGTGAATTGCGCCGTGCGCGCGCCGCGCTGCGCCGCTCGGGCGAGCCGCTCAACGGTCATACCTTGGCGCGTTTCCTGTTCCGTTATTCGGAGCGCGGCGACGACTATGTGAGCGCCATCCGCGCGATGATCGATAGCAACGGTCTTGATCGTCTGGATGACGCCCGCCTGCTGAAGGTTCAGCGCCCGGAAGCCTGAGCCGCCGGTCCTTCCTTCTCCTCGGATGCCGCCTACTTCGTGATGAAGAACTGGCGGCCCAGCCAGTACCAGCGCCCGTCGGGCCCCGGCACGGTGCAGTTGATGCGTCCGCGTCCCGCCGGGAACGGCTGGTTGACCCGGACCTCGACCCGCAGTTCGCCTAAGCGTTCCAGCCGCGCGCGTCCTTCGTGGGACGCGAAACAGGCCAGCCGGTCGATTCCCTTGGGGGCCGGCGGCACGATGGTAAAACCCATGGCCGGCGGGTTGTCGTCGGTGATCAATTGGTCCGCCGGCGTCAGGTCGGTGACCGGCATGGCCAGCGCGTTGACCGCCAGGCGGAACCGCCCGATGCCGCCGAAGCTTTCGTTCATGGCGAAGCGCGGCAGGTAAAAGTAGCCGAGAGAGGGATGAGCGACGCCCGAATGCTGGCCGAAGGCGGCCTCGAAGCCCTGCGCGCGGGCCATGGTCTCCAGCGCCTGTGATGCTTCGCCGTAGGGATAGGCGAAGATCTTGGGCACGCTGCCCAGCTCGGCTTTGAACCGTTCGCTGGCCTCGGTGAACTCGACCAGATTCTTGTCCCGTGCCGCCCCGGCCATATGCGCGTGGGTCACCGTGTGGTGGCCGATGGTCGCCCCCTGGTCCCTGATCTCGCGAATCTGATCCCAGGTCATGATGCCGCCCAGCTTGCGGTCGACCGGATCCGTCGCCACGAACAGGGTGAACGGTAGCCCGGCCTTCTTCAGGCGCGGCCAGGCATGTTCGTAGACCGAGGCATAGGCGTCGTCGACGGTAATGCCGACCGTGCGGTCGGGCAGCGGCGTGCCGGCCTTCATGGCGGCGACGATGTCGGGCAGGGACATCACCGTGTATTTGCCCGACGTCAGTTCCGCCAGATGTTCGTCGAACTGCTCCAGGCGGATGTTGGTGGTCGGATAATCCTGCTCGTCGAACCGGTGATACATGATGATCACGGCCTGGTCGGTGGCGCGCGCCACGTCCGGCCAGAGGATGAGCAACCCAAGCATGGCAAGCGCCGCCGCCCACGGCCATCGGCCCCGGCGGCGATCACGGACCCCGGCGGGGCATGGCCCGCCGGTCATAATAGATCGTCTTTCATTCACCTCACCCCGTACTTATATGGTTGTCCCATATTATGACGTGATTTTTCCCTCTTCCGCGCTGCAGCACAAGTGTCCTAGGGTCGGACCCCCGTATTTCATTCCGCAATCGAACGAAAGGTCCCCTTTGATGTCGGACAAAATCGCCGAATCGGCCCTCGACCAATTGTTCCGCGACGCTCGGACCCACAACGGCTGGACCGATGAGCCGGTGGGCGAAGATCTGCTGCGCCAGCTCTGGGATCTGGTCAAAATGGCGCCGACCAGCGCCAATTGCTCGCCCGCGCGGCTGGTCTTCGTGACCTCCGACGCCGCCAAGGAAAAGCTCAAGCCCTGTTTGATGGAGGGTAACGTTGCCAAGACCATGGCGGCCCCGGTCACGGTGATCATCGGTCAGGACATGGAATTCTATGAAAAACTGCCGGAACTTTTCCCCCACACCGATGCCAAGGCATGGTTCGCCGGCAACGATGACCTGATCGCGTCGACCGCGTTCCGTAACGCGACGTTGCAGGGCGGCTATCTGATCATGGCGGCACGCGCACTGGGGCTCGACTGCGGGCCGATGTCCGGATTCGATGTGGCCAAGGTCGACGCGGCCTTCTTCGCGGGCACCAAGGTGACGGCCAATTTCCTGTGCAACATCGGCCACGGCACGACGGAAGACCTGTTCCCGCGCTCGCCCCGCTTCACCTTCGACGACGCCTGCCGCGTCGTCTGACGCGGCCTGCGGCCCGTCATGCCCGATATCGACCTCGCCACGCCGCCGCCCGGCCAAGCCTCGGACGATCCGCCGCCGCGCCCGTCGCTCTCGGCCTGGATTTATCTCGGCCTCTGTGCCGTCGCGATCCTGCAGGTCTTTTGGCAGCCTGACGGCTGGCAGGTCATTGCCGTGGTCCTGGGGGTCAGTTATCTGGCGCTGGAATTCACCCGCACCTCGGGCGTGCAGCGGCTGGTCGGCTACGGCCTGGCCTTCGGCGGGCTGGCGCTCGGCCTGCGGGCGGGGCAAGGGGGCGCGGTGCTGCTTGACGGAATGGCATCGGCGCTCAAGTTTCAGCTCGTGTTTTTCGCCGTCGCCTGGATGCAGATTCCGGCCAAGACCAGCCCGACCCTGATGGCGGCGCGGCAGTTCGTGCTCGACCAGCCGGCCGGCCGCCGCTTTCTCATTCTGTCCTACGCGGCGCATTTCCTGGGCGCCTTCCTCAACCTGGCGGCGTTGACCCTGCTGTCGGACATGGTCGCCCGGCCCAAGGACCGTCAATTGAAGGACCGCCTGGCCGTGGCGCTGATGGTCGGGTTCACCTCCGCGTCCTGCTGGTCGCCGTTCTATATCAGCGTCACCGTGGTGCTGGCGGCGCTGCCCGGGCTCAAATGGGTCGATATCGCCGTGCCCGGCCTGATCATGGGCATGTTGGTCGTCGCCGTGACGGCGCTGATCGACCGCGTATTCGTGCGGGGCTCCCGCCCGCGCGGGGCCCCCGGGCCCAAGGTCGAAAACGCCAACTGGCGCAAGTTGTCGCTGCTGCTGGGGGCGTTAATGATTTCGGTCGTGACCCTGGAATCGCAGCTTCATTTGTCGATTCCGGTGGTTCTGGCGATGCTCGCCCCGCCTTTCGCGGTGATCTGGCTGTTCATTTCCAAGGGCCGCCAGCACGAGGCGGCGGGCCTGCCGCGCCGCGTCGTCGCGTCCCTGCCGGGGTTGCGTGGCGAAGCGCTGATCTTCATCGGCGCCAATCTGTTCGGCACCGGCGTGGCCAGGGTGCTCGACCCGGCGGCGGTGGCGGGCCTGCTCAACATCGGCGCCTGGCCGGACCTCGCCAAGCCGTTGGCGCTGGCCGCCTTCATCATCCTGGCCGGCGGCATCGGCCTGCATCCGGTGGTCTTGGTGATCCTGGTCGGCTCGGTCCTGCCGCCGGAAGTGTTCGGCATGCCGCCCATGGTCATGGCCCTGGTCATGCTGGGGACCTGGGGTCTGTCGACGACCTCGTCGCCGGTGTCCGGCACGACCTTGGTGATCGGGCGCCTGACCGGGGAAAGCAGCTTCCGCCTCGCCTGGCGGCGCGCCCCCTTGTATACCCTGTCGGGCGCTCTGGTCGTGGCGGTGGTCGCCATGGCCTATTGGAAGCTGATCGACCCGCACTGAGGGACCCGCATGTCATGAAGCTACTCGCCTTCGACACGGCGACGACCGGCTGTTCGGCGGCCCTGTTCCTGGGCGGCCGTCTGGCGGCCCATCAGGCCGCCGCCATGGCGCGCGGCCAGTCGGAAGCCCTGATGCCGATGATCGCCGAGGTTCTGGCCGAGGGCGGCTGTTCTTATGGAGATCTGGACGCCCTGGCCGTGACGGTCGGCCCCGGCGCCTTCACGGGCCTGCGCATCGGCCTGTCGGCGGCGCGCGGCCTGGCGCTGGCCCTGGCCGTGCCCTGCGCCGGGGTGACGACGCTGGAGGCCGTGGCCCGGGCGGTTCCCGAAACGGCGCGGGCCGGTGGGCGGGTTCTGGTCGCCCTCGATTCCAAGCGCGCGGATTTATATGTCCAGATGTTCGATGGTGACCTGGCGCCGCTCACGGAACCGGCGGCCCTGATGGCGGACGGGCTGGCGGCCCTGGCGGCCGGCGGGCCGTTGATTGTCGCAGGCGACGCCGCCGCGCGCGCCATCGAGGCCCTTGCCGGCGCCGGCATCGCCGCCCGTGCGGCCGATGCGCCGGGCGTGCCGGATGCAATCATGGTCGGCGAAATTGCCCTGGCCCGCGCCCTGCCGCCCGTGGGTCAGGCCCCCGGCCCGATCTATCTGCGCCCGCCCGACGCGGTCCGGCCCAAGGACGGCGGCCGATTGCGCCCATAGATTTCAGGCCGCTTGTCAGGCGGTTTTGCGAATCACCAACCGGTGGGGGGCGTCGGTCTCCGGGCGGGCCGGGTCTTCCGGCGCCAGGGACAGAATTTCATGGCCGTGGTCGCGCACGGAGCGCGGCACGTTGTTCAGCGGCTCCGGCCCTTTCAAACGCACGTCAAGTAGCGCACCGGCATCCAAGCGTTCCAGGAAAAGCTTGGTTTTAACGAACGTCATCGGACAAATGTCGTTCGAAATATCCAAAAAATGCGCAATTTCGGGCGAGTCGGCCATTTCTTCCGGTTTTCCCATCGGATACTCTTGTGTACAATACACACCTACTTTATATAGGCGCCGCCGGGTCAAATAAAATGTTTTGACCGATGTTTTCTGATTAAGGCGTCAGGAAAACTTCCCAACATCTCGGCAGCTTTCCCGGATCGGGATTCTGTTCTGCCGATGGCGCCCAGCAGACACGCTTTTAAAGGACAAGGCGAACGAATGACTGAAAAACCCAATGCCTCCGACCTGATCGAGCTGACGACGGAAATCGTCGCGGCCCATGTCGGCAACAATACAATCGCGCCCAGCGATATTCCCGCCCTCATCAACGAGGTCTATACCGCCCTTTCCAATGTCGGCACGGTTCCGGCGCAGGCGCAGCGCCCCAAGCCCGCCGTGCCGCCGAAGAAATCCGTGTTCCCCGATTACATCGTCTGCCTGGAAGACGGCAAGAAGCTGAAGATGCTGAAACGGCATTTGAAGACGGCCTACAATCTGTCGCCGGAAGAGTATCGCGAGCGCTGGGGCCTGCCTGTCGACTATCCGATGGTTGCGCCGAACTACGCCAAGCACCGCTCGAATCTGGCCAAGAAGATCGGCCTTGGGACGAAACCCCGGCGCAAACGCTAAAGCTTTCCCACGGGTTGATCCTCAGGCTTTGGCACCTGCCCTGTTCGGGGTATAGTAATTAGGCGAATCCAGGCACCTGCTGGCAATCCGTGGGGAGATGATGTCGGAATCACGTATCGAGCAGCTTTGTATCGACAAAGGCATGAAAATGACGGACCAGCGCCGCATCATTGCGCGCGTGCTGTCCGAATCGGAAGATCATCCCGATGTCGAGGAAGTGCATCGCCGATCATCCGAGATCGACAATCGCATTTCCATCGCCACGGTTTATCGGACCGTGCGCCTGTTCGAGGAAGCGGGCATCATCGAGCGCCATGATTTCGGCGACGGCCGCGCGCGTTACGAGGAAGTGACCGAGGAGCACCACGATCACCTGATCAACGTGCAGTCGGGCGCGGTCATCGAATTCCAGAACACGGAAATCGAACGCCTGCAGGAAATCATTGCCCGTGACCACGGCATGCGTCTGGTCGGGCACAAGCTGGAATTGTACGGCGTGCCTCTGAAGAAAGGTGCGGGCAAATAGGAATGATCCGACCCGACATTTTCCTGAACCCCGTGTTCGGGGCCGGCGACAAGCGGGCGCGAGGTAACCGGTGACGGACACGACGCCCAAAAAACTCCATATCAAGACCTATGGCTGCCAGATGAACGTCTACGATTCCGATCGTATGGCGGGCCTTCTGGCACCCTTGGGCTATGCCCTGACGGATGTGGTGGACGACGCCGACATGGTGTTGTTGAACACCTGTCATATCCGCGAAAAGGCGGCGGAGAAGGTCTATTCCGAGCTCGGCCGGATCAACAAGATGAAGCAGGCGCGTCAAGCCGACGGCGGGGCCATGATCCTCGGCGTCGCCGGCTGTGTGGCCCAGGCCGAGGGCGAGGAAGTTTTGAAGCGCGCGCCCTACGTCGACATGGTATTCGGGCCGCAGACCTATCACCGCCTGCCGGAAATGGTCGCCCGCCTGCATCGCGAGAAGGGGGCCCAGCTCGACACCGACTTTCCCGAGGAATCCAAGTTCGATCACCTGACGGCCCCGGGCCGGGTCGAAGGCCGCGCCGCCTTCCTGACCGTGCAGGAAGGCTGCGACAAGTTCTGTACCTTCTGTGTCGTGCCCTATACGCGGGGCGCGGAATTCTCGCGCCCGGTCGACCAAGTGCTGGCTGAGGCGCGCCAGCTTGTCGCCCAGGGTGCTGTCGAGATCACCTTGCTCGGCCAGAACGTGAACGCCTATCACGGCACCGACGCCGACGGGGCAGAGCTTGGCCTGGGCGGGCTGATCCGCCGATTGGCCGAAATCGACGGCATCGCACGTCTGCGCTACACCACCTCCTATCCGGCCGAGGTCGATGACGCGCTGATCGCAGCCCATCGCGATGTGCCCGAATTGATGCCTTATCTGCACCTGCCCGTGCAGTCGGGATCGGACCGGGTGTTGAAGGCCATGAACCGCCGTCACGGCCGGGATTTCTATATCGATCTGGTTGCGCGCCTGCGCGCGGCGCGCCCCGACCTGGGCCTGTCGTCCGATTTCATCGTCGGTTTCCCCGGCGAAACCGACGCCGATTTTCAGGACACGCTGTCTCTCGTGCGCGAGGTCGGCTACGTCCAGGCCTATTCGTTCAAGTATTCGCCGCGACCCGGCACCCCGGCGGCCGCCATGGAACTGCAGGTGCCTGAAGACGTGAAGGACGCACGCTTGAAAGAGCTCCAGGATCTTCTCAACACGCAGCAGCTTGCCTTCAACCAAGCCTGTGTCGGGCGCACCCTGCCGGTGCTGCTCGACCGGCCCGGCCGCCATGCGGGCCAATTGCTGGGGCGCAGCCCCTACATGCAGGCGGTTCACGTCGATGCCCCTGCCGACTGGCTGGGCCGCGTCGCCGATCTGAAGATCGTTTCGGCCGGGGGCAACAGCCTGGGGGCGGTCCTCGCGGACGCTTCGGAACAACCCGCCGCCAGGAGATCCGCATGAGCCGCGGGCGTTCCCGCCGGCAGACGCGCGGCGGCGTCGAGGCCGTGATCCCCATGGCCCCATCCACCGGGGGCGGCCCCGCCGCGGCCATGGTCACGGAACAGATGACCTTCGCCAACAACGGGCTCGCGGCGGCGCTGTTCGGTTCCCACCACGCCCATCTGGCGCAGATCGAACAAGGCCTGGGCGTGACCATCCATGCCCGCGGCAACGAGGTCGCGATCACCGGCGACGGGTCTGCGGTGGACCGCACGGCGGCGATCCTGGCCGCCCTTTACGACCGCCTGAAACATGGCCACAGCGTCGACGCGCCGGAAGTCGACGCCATGCTGCGCATGTCCAATGGGGCGCGCGGCGGCGATGGCGATCCCAAGGAAGGGCTGAAGGATGCCGGCGTCGCGGTGCATACCCGCAACAAGGTGATCACCGCCCGGACCTCGACCCAGGCCGACTATCTGGGCGCCATCGACGAATGCCCGCTGGTGTTCGGCCAGGGCCCGGCGGGTACGGGCAAGACCTATCTTGCCGTGGCCAAGGCGGTTGAACGTCTGGTCCAGGGCCGGGTCGACCGCATCATCCTGTCGCGCCCGGCGGTCGAGGCCGGCGAGCAGCTTGGCTTTCTGCCCGGCGACATGCGTGAAAAGGTCGATCCCTACCTGCGCCCGCTATATGACGCGCTGTATGACATGCTGCCGCAGCAGCAGGTGGAAAAGCGCCTGGAAAGCGGCGAGATCGAAGTCGCGCCGCTCGCCTTCATGCGCGGCCGCACGCTGTCCAACGCGTTTGTCATCCTGGACGAGGCGCAGAACACCACGCCCGTGCAGATGAAGATGTTCCTGACCCGGCTGGGCGAAAATTCCTGCATGGTGGTGACCGGCGATCTTAGCCAGGTCGATCTGCCGCGCGGCATCCGGTCGGGCCTGCGCGACGCCCAGGAAGTGCTGATCGGCACCAAGGGCATCCGCTTCGTCGAATTCACGGAACAGGACGTTGTCCGCCACCCCCTGGTGTCGCGCATCGTCCATGCCTATCAGAACGTGGAAACCTCGCGCCGTGCCGGCGCGCGATATGAGCATTATGAAAGCGAACGCGAACAGAGCGACGAATGACGGCGCGGGCGTGATGCCCGAACCGGCATTGGAGATCGCAGTCGACATCGCGTCCCCCGAATGGGCGGCGCTCGGCGATGCCGAGACGATTGCCGAACGCGCCCTGGCCGCCGCTTATGGGGCGCTGGACCACGGCGCCGACGCCCGTCCGGCCGAGGTCTCCCTGGTGCTTGCCGACGACGCCATGGTGGCGACGCTCAACCACGATTACCGGGGCAAGGACGGGCCGACCAACGTGCTGTCGTTCCCGCAACAGGACGGCGATGCGCCGCCCGCGGGCGTGCTGCCGGGCATGCCCGACATGCTGGGCGACGTGGTCATCGCCTTCGGCGTCACCGCGGCCGAGGCGCGCGACCAGGGCATTCCCCTGGCGGACCATTTATCGCATCTGTGTGTCCATGGTATGCTGCACCTTCTGGGTTTCGACCATATCGAGGCGGACGAAGCCGACAGGATGGAGCGGCTGGAAACGGATATCCTTGGGGGCCTCGGCGTCCCCGATCCATATGGAAAGGAGCGGTGACCGCCCATTCGCAAGGGCATCTATCCTGGTAACATGAACGATCAATCATCGAGTCCCCAGCCCCGGGAATCCGGGGCGACCCCCCATTCCTCTCCGCAGGAATCCCAGACCCCGCAGGCTGAGGCGCGTGGCCCCTCCCTGTGGCAGCGCCTGACCCGCCGGCTCCGCGGCGGCGGGCAGAACGGATCCGTCCGCGAAGCGCTTGAGGAAATCATCGAGGAACGGGCCGAGCCCGCCGCCCCCATCGGCGACGACGAACGCGCGCTGCTGTCCAACATCCTCAACCTGCGCGGCCTCACCGTCGAAGACGTCATGGTGCCGCGCGCCGACATCGTCGCGGTCGAGGCGGATACCCCGCTCAGCGAGATCGTGCGCATCATCGGCGAACAGGGCCATTCGCGCCTGCCGGTCTACCGCGGCACCTTGGACGACGTCATCGGCATGGCCCACATCAAGGACCTGTTCCTTTGGGAAGGCCATGAAAAGGACTTCAAGCTGTCCGAACACCTGCGGCGCATCCTGTTCGTAGCGCCCTCCATGGAGGTTCTCGAACTGCTGCTGGAAATGCGCGCCCGGCGCTCGCACATGGCGCTGGTGGTCGATGAATACGGCGGCGTCGACGGCCTGGTGACCATCGAGGATCTGGTCGAGGAAATCATCGGCGAGATCGAAGACGAACACGACCGCACGTCCGAACCGGTGCTCAAGGAAAATCCCGACGGTTCCTACACCGCAGACGCCCGGGTCGAGATCGAGGCCCTGGAAGAAAAGGTCGGCGCCTTCGCCACGGACGAGGAGCGGGAATACATCGACACCCTGGGCGGGCTTGTGTTCGCCCTGGCCGGCCGCGTGCCGATCCGCAGCGAACTGGTGACGCACCCCTCGGGCTACGAGTTCGAAATTCTGCAGGCCGATCCCCGGCGGGTGCACCGCCTGCGGGTGCGCCGCCGCAGCGCCGCCGATAAGGACGCGAAAACCGAATGACCGCGGCCCTGACGGGGGCACGGCGCCTGCGTGATCTTGCCTCGGGCCTGACGGGTTGGCGGCGGCGGGGCCTCGCCGCGGCGCTCGGCGTGCTGGCGGCGGGGGCGCTGCCGCCGCTTCATCTGGTCTTCCTTTTGGTGCCCGCCTTCGTCGGCCTGATCTGGCTGGTCGCGTCGCGCCGGCGTTTCCGGGGGGCGCTCGCCGACGGCTGGTGGTTCGGCGCCGGTCATGCGGCGGCCGGCACGTTCTGGATTTCTCATTCCCTGACCATCGATCTGGCCCGCCACGGCTGGCTGATCCCCATCGCCGTGCTCGGTTTCGCGGCCGTGCTCGGTCTGTTTCCGGCCCTGGCGGCGGGGCTTCTGCACCGGCTGCGCCGCACGGGCACGGCCCCCGGCGGCGGCGACGCGCTGATCCTGGCCGGGGTCTGGACGGGCACGGAATGGCTGCGCGGCTGGCTGTTCACGGGCTTTCCCTGGAACCTGATGGGCACGGTCTGGACCTTCGCCGACGCGATGATCCAGCCGGCGTCGATGTTCGGTGCGTTTGGTCTCAGCCTGGTCACGGTCTGGGCCGCGGCGGCCCCGGCGTCTCTTGCCGGGGCGGGGCGGCGGCCGTGGCTGGCAACCGCCTTCGCGGCGGCTTTCCTTGCGGGCGTATGGGGCGGCGGCCAATGGCGTCTCGCCGGGGCGGAGACGGCGTTCGCCCCGGGCGTTCATCTGCGTCTGGTGCAACCCAACATCGCCCAGGCGGACAAATGGCGAGCGGGCCTGCGGGCAGGCCATGTCACCCGGCAGATCGAATTGAGCCTCAACCCCAAGGGTCTGAACGGCGAGCCGACGGCGCTGCAGGACCGGGAACCGGCCCCCGAGCCGACCCATGTCATTTGGGCCGAAACGGCGGTGCCCTACGTGCTGGGGCGCGAACCGGTGCTGCTGCGCGCGTTGTCCCACGCCACACCCGTCGCCGGCGCCCTGCTGACCGGCTCGCTGCGTATCGAGGACGCGCCCGGCGGCCCGCCCCGGGTGTACAACAGCCTTTATGTGATCGAGGCCTCGGGCCGCGTCGCCCTGACCTATGACAAGCAGCATCTGGTGCCGTTCGGCGAATACGTGCCGTTTCAGGACTGGCTGGGCTTCCTCAAGATCACCCAGGGACGCGGCAATTTTACGCCCGGCCCCGGCCCCCGGGTGCTTGAGGTCAAGGGCCTGCCGCCGTTTTCGCCGCTCATCTGTTACGAGGTGATCTTCCCCCATGCGGTGTTGCCGCCCGCCGGCGAAAACGTCGATGGCCCCCGCGCGCGCTGGTTGTTGAACATCACCAACGACGCCTGGTTCGGGGTCTCGCCCGGCCCCTATCAGCATCTCGCCGCGGCCCGCCTGCGCAGTGTCGAGGAAGGCCTGCCCCTGGTCCGCGTCGCCAACACGGGCATCTCGGCCGTGATCGATCCCTGGGGCCGCACGGTCGCCGCCCTGGGCCTTGGCCAGGCCGGTGCGATCGACGCCGGCCTGCCCGAACCGATCGAGGCCAGAACCCTGTTTTCCCGAATCGGAAACGCCCTGGCGCTGGTCCTGGCGGGCCTGTTCGCGGCCCTTGGATATCTGGTTCAACGCCGGGACGAAACGGGTGAATCTCCCTCCGCAGCCTAGGGTTTCCGCCAATATCACCTTGACGCGGACCCGCAAGGCTGGCACAAACGGCGGCCCGGGCACACGCGGTCCGGGCGTGGCGTATTTGGACCGTTTGCCGCCACGAAAAACAACGCGCTAAGCGGACGAGCGTCGCCCCCGCACGTTTCGTCCTCATAGTCCTACATCTGTAAACGACGTTACCGGAGGCTACACCCGTGACTCTATCCAACTATCTGTTTACGTCCGAATCCGTTTCCGAAGGCCACCCCGATAAGGTGTCCGACCGCATTTCCGATGCGGTGCTCGACGAATTCATCCGCCGCGACCCCCTGAACTGCCGTCTCGGCTGCGAAACCTTCACCACGACCAACCGCATCATCGTCGGCGGCGAAGGCCGCTGCGGCGACGACGGGCGTGGCCCGATGTTCGATGCCAACGGCGACGCCGACGCCGCGCTGATCGAAAAGATCGCGCGCGACTGCGTGAAGGACATCGGCTACGAACAGGAAGGCTTCCACTGGGAAAGCGCCAAGGTTCAGGTCTACTTGCACGGCCAGTCCGCCGACATCGCCGTTGGCGTCGATTCCGCCGGCAACAAGGACGAGGGTGCCGGCGACCAGGGCATCATGTTCGGTTTCGCCTGCACGGAAACCGAAGAACTGATGCCGGCGCCGATCCATTTCTCGCACCAGATCCTGAAGAAAATGGCCGATGCGCGCCATGCCGGCAAGACGCCGGGTCTGCTGCCCGATTCCAAAAGCCAGGTCACGTTGCAGTACGAAAACGGCAAGCCCGTGCGCGCGACCTCGGTCGTCGTCTCGACCCAGCACACGGAAAACCTGACCACGGACGAAGTCCGCGAAATGGTCCGTCCCTTCGTGGAAAGCGTCCTGCCCGAGGGCTGGATGTGTGACGACGAGGAACTGTACGTCAACCCGACCGGCCGTTTCGTCATCGGCGGGCCCGACGGCGACGTCGGCCTGACGGGGCGCAAGATCATCGTCGACACCTACGGCGGGGCAGCGCCCCACGGCGGTGGCGCCTTCTCCGGCAAGGATCCGACCAAGGTCGACCGCTCGGCCGCCTACGGGGCGCGCTATCTGGCGAAGAACGTGGTCGCCGCCGGCCTGGCCGACAAATGCGTTATTCAGCTGGCCTACGCCATCGGCGTGTCCAAGCCGCTGTCGGTCTATGTCGATACGCAGGGAACGGGTCGCGTCGCCGAGGAGCAGATTTCCGCCAAGCTGCAGGAAATGGTCAACCTCAGCCCGCGCGGCATCCGCGAGCATCTGGAACTGAACAAGCCGATCTACGCCCGCACCTCGGCCTACGGTCACTTCGGCCGCAAACCGGATGCCGACGGCGGCTTTTCCTGGGAAAAGACCGACCTGGTCGACGGCCTGAAAGCGGCCTTCGGGGCCTAAGTTCAGGGCGACTGCCGTCGCCGGGCGCGGCCTTTCGAGGGCGACGGATATGAATCCTGAGGAACAACCACGGTTTTACGGCCGGCGGCGGGGCAAGAAGCTCCGCCCCGGCCGTAGCGCCCTGGTCGCCGACCTGCTGCCGACCCTGCGGGTGCCGGCGGGCGGCGGGCCGCTCGATCCGGCCGGCCTGTTCGATGGTGAAAAATCCGCCTATTGGATGGAAATCGGCTTCGGCGCCGGTGAACACCTGGCCGATCAGGCCCAGGCCCATCCCGACATCGGCTTCATCGGCTGCGAGCCTTTCGTCAACGGCGTGGCGACCCTGCTCGCCCAGATTACCGACCGGTCGCTGGACAATATCCGCCTGCATGATGACGACGCGCGCCAATTGTTGCCGCGCCTCGCGCCCGGGTCGATCGACCGCGTTTATCTGCTTTATTCCGACCCCTGGCCCAAGAAACGCCATTGGAACCGCCGCTTCGTGCAGCGGGAAACCCTGGATCAATTGGCCCGCATCCTCGCACCCGGCGGCCTGTTCCGCTTCGCGACCGACCATATGGGTCATGCCCGCTGGGCCTTAGGTTTGGCGGCCAACCATCCAGAATTCGAATGGACGGCGCGCGGGCCCGAGGATTGGCGCATCCGCTGGGCCGACGGATATCCCACCCGCTACGAGGAAAAGGGCCTGGCCGGCCCGCACCGGGTCTATCTGGAGTTCCGCCGCCGGGGCGGGTAAGGCGCGGAAAATCACCGCGAGGCTTGTCTTGCGGGCGATTTGGGACTATATAGGGCCCGCATTTCACGTTTAAGGAAATGCGCTTCGTTAAGTCCGATAACGGAATTGATGGGGCGGGCCGGTGGCCCGCCTTTTGTGTTTTTTGTACCAGGTGCTTCGCGGCCGCCGACCGGGCCGCGGACGATAGGAACCCCGACCACGTGACCTTGGAACAACGCATCGCCGAGATCATCCGCCCGGCCATCGAGGATTTGGGCTTCGAGCTTGTCCGCGTCCTGGTGTCCGGCCAGCGCAACAAGAAGCTGCAGGTCATGGCCGAACCCAAGGACGGATCGGCCATGAACGTCGATCATTGCGCGGTCATCTCGCGCACCGTGTCGGCGCTTTTGGATGTGGAAGACCCGATCGACGATCACTATGTGCTTGAGGTCTCATCGCCCGGCATCGACCGGCCGCTGGTCAAGCTGGCCGATTTCGCCCGCTACGCCGGGTTCGATGCGCGCGTTGAAATGGACGTCCCCGTCGAGGGCCGGCGCCGGTTTTCCGGCCGCCTGCTCGGCGTCGACGGCACGGACGTGGTGATGGACGTGACGGAAGGCGAGGTTCGCCTGCCCTTCGCCGACATTCAGAAATCAAAACTGCTGATGACCGATGAATTGATCGCGGCCCATCAGCAGGCGGACGGATAGGCCGTCCCGCCGGAAACCGACTTTTTTGTGAGTTTGAAGGAACATCGGAAATGAGCGACGTCATGCAAAACGAAGCCGTCCACGCCCGCCCGGAACTGCTGGCCGCCGCCGATCAGGCCGCCCGTGACAAGGGCATTGAGCGGGACGAGGTCCTGGAAGCCATGGAACAGGCGATCCAGAAGGCCGGGCGCTCCAAATACGGGCATGAACACGACATCCGCGCGGTCATCGACCGGGTGTCGGGCGCGATCACCCTGGCCCGCTTCCTGGAAGTCGTCGAAAACGCCGAGGCCGTCGAGAACGAAATCACCCAGCTGACCCTGGAACAGGCCAAGCAGCGCAAGGCCGACGCGGTGGTCGGCGAATTCCTGATCGATCCCCTGCCGCCCATAGACTTCGGGCGCATCGCCGCCCAGACCGCCAAGCAGGTCATCGTCCAGAAGGTCCGCGAGGCCGAGCGCAAGCGCCAGTACGAGGAATACCAGGACCGCATCGGCGAGGTCGTCAACGGCCTGGTCAAGCGCATCGAATACGGCAACGTGATCGTCGATCTGGGCCGCGCCGAGGCGCTTTTGCGCCGGGATGAATCGATCCCGCGCGAGCATTTCTCCAACGGCGACCGGGTGCGTGCCTATATCATGGACGTGCGCGAGGAAACCCGCGGACCGCAGATCTTCCTGTCGCGCACGCATCCGCAGTTCATGGCGGCCCTGTTCAAGCAGGAAGTGCCGGAAATCTACGACGGCATCATCGAAATCAAATCCGTGGCCCGCGATCCGGGTTCGCGCGCCAAGATCGCCGTGCAGTCGCACGACAGCTCCATCGATCCCGTCGGCCCCTGCATCGGCATGCGCGGTTCGCGCGTGCAGGCCGTGGTCGGCGAATTGCAGGGTGAAAAGATCGACATCATCCAGTGGTCGCCGGACGAGGCCGCCTTCATCGTCAACGCCCTGGCCCCGGCCGAGGTATCCAAGGTCGTCATGGACCAGGACGCCCACCGCATCGAAGTCGTGGTGCCCGACGATCAGCTGTCGCTGGCCATCGGCCGGCGCGGCCAGAACGTGCGCCTGGCCTCGCAGCTGTCGGGCTGGGATATCGACATCTTCACGGAAGCCGAGGAATCGGAACGCCGCAACGAGGAATTCCGCGCCCGTTCCGCCCTGTTCGTGGAGGCCCTGGACGTCGACGACGTGATCGCCCACCTGCTGGTCACCGAAGGCTTTTCCAAGGTCGAGGAAGTGGCCTTCGTGCAGATCGAGGACCTGACCGACATCGAAGGCTTCGATGAGGACGTGGCCAGCGAACTGCAGACCCGGGCCCAGACCTACCTGGAAACCCGCGATGCCGAGTTCGATGCGCGGCGCCGTGAACTGGGCGTCGAGGACGACCTGATCGAAATCGAAGGCATCACCAACGAACTGATGGTGGCGCTGGGCGAGAACGGCGTGAAAAGCCGCGACGATCTGGGCGACCTGGCCGGTGACGAGCTTCTGGAAATCGCCCCCCAGGGCACGATGACGCTTGATGCCGCCAACCAGATCATCATGGCCGCCCGCGCCCATTGGTTCGCCGACGAAGAGGCGGCCGAGGGCGACGCGGGTGCGGAAGCCTCCGCGGACGAAAGCGGCGACGCGCCGCAGGCGTCCTAGGGGCCGATTGCGGTGCACGGCGAGACGGCACGATGAGTTAGAACCGGAGACAGGCATGACCGGTGGACGGCAAACCCACGCGGAAGACGATATGGCCCCGGCGTCCGATGAGGACGGCGGGCCTGTCCGCCGGTGTGCCGTCACCGGGGAAAAAAAGCCTGTCTCGGAACTCATCCGTTTCGTCGTCGGCCCCGACGACTGCATCGTTCCGGACCTGGCCGGCAACCTGCCCGGGCGGGGAATATGGTTGAGTGCCCGCCGCGATGTGGTAAATACAGCCAGCGAAAAGAACCATTTCGCCAAGGCGGCCAAGCGCAAGGTCACCGTTCCGCCCCGGTTGGCGGACGATATCGAGGCGCAGATGGTCCGCCGCTGCATGGATGCGCTGGGTTTGGCGCGCCGGGCGGGCCGGGTTGTCGCCGGGTTTGAAAAGACCGACGCCTGGCTGAGGACAGCCAAACGCGGTCTGTTGGTTGCGGCCCGGGACGGCAGCGAGGACGGAAAGTCCAAGCTGCGGGCCCTGGCGCCGGGACTGACGCAATTCACGGTCCTGGACGCAGCCGAATTGGGCCGCGCGCTGGGCCGGGACCATGTGGTCCACGCGGCGGTTGCATCCGGTGGCTTGGCGGATCGCCTGGTCTTCGAACAAAACCGGCTTTTGGGGTTTCGCGAGGGCGCCCCGGCCGGAAAGACTTCTCCCTCGCAGGAATAGGCCGGGTTCATTGGAGCCCGAAAATCCGGGGCTCCGGACTGTGCCGATCGGAAGGTATTGATGGCTGAGACGACTGAAAAAGACAAGGCGGACAAGGGCGGCAGCGGCAAGCTGGGCCTGGGCGGCGGCGGCGGAAAGCTGACGCTGAACAAGACCGTGGAAAAGCGCCAGACGCGCCAGAACTTCTCCCACGGGCGGTCCAAGATGGTCACCGTCGAGGTCAAGAAGAGCCGCACCATCGCGACGGCCAAGGACGACGCGCGCCCGGCGGGCGCCGGCGACGCCCAGCACGATGACGACGGCGATGCGTCGGTCCGCGATCTTACGGATCAGGAACTCCAGGCCCGTCAGAAGGCCCTGGAAACAGCACAGCAGACCAAGGACGAGGCCCCCGCAGCCGCGCCGGCCCGTCCGCTCGGCCCGACGCCGGTCGTTCGCGCCGAACCGGAACCGGAGCCGGAGCCGGTCGAAGAACCCGTGGCCGAACCGGCCAAGTCCGCCGCCCCGGCCCCGGCCCCCGCGCCGGCCGATGTGGCGCCGGCACCGGTTCCCGGCGAGGATGGGCGTCCCGCCCGCCCGCGCCCGGCGGCGCCCCGCCAAGAGGACGACGACGACGGCCCCCGCAGCAAGAGCCGCGGCAAGAAGGGCCCGGCCGAAGTTCGCCGCGCCGCACCCACGCGGGGTTACAACGAACGCCGCCGCGGCAAGCTGACGATCTCCGACGCGCTTGAGGGCGAGGAAGAGCGCCAGCGGTCCATTGCCTCGGTCCGGCGCGCCCGCGAACGTGAAAAACAAAAGCAGCGTGAGCTGCTGCAGGAAGGTGCCAAGGTCGTGCGTGAAGTCGTTGTTCCCGAAGCCATTACCGTTCAGGAACTGGCCAACCGCATGGCTGAACGGGGTGCCGACGTGGTCAAGGCGCTCATGAAGATGGGCGTCATGGCCACCATCACCCAGACGATCGACGCCGATACGGCGGAACTGGTGGTCGAGGAATTCGGTCACCGCATCCGCCGCGTCTCCGAGTCCGACGTGGAACAGGGTCTGCGCCGCGACCAGGACGATCCCAAGGATCTGACGTCCCGCGCCCCGGTGGTCACCGTCATGGGCCATGTCGATCATGGCAAGACGTCGCTGCTCGACGCGCTGCGCGCGACCGACGTGGCCGGCGGCGAAGCCGGCGGCATCACGCAGCACATCGGCGCCTATCAGGTGACGACCCCGTCGGGGGCGAAGATTTCGTTCATCGACACCCCGGGTCACGCCGCGTTCACCGAAATGCGTGCGCGCGGCGCGCAGGTCACGGATATCGTGGTGCTTTGCGTCGCCGCCGACGATGGTGTCATGCCGCAGACCATCGAGGCCATCCACCACGCGAAGGCCGCGGGCGTGCCGATCATCGTCGCCATCAACAAGATCGACGTTGCCGGTGCGGACCCCAGCCGGGTGCGCACGGAACTGCTGCAGCACAACGTTCAGGTCGAGGAAATGGGCGGCGACGTGCTGTCCATCGAGGTCTCGGCCCTGAAGAAGACCAATCTGGACAAGCTGGAAGAAGCGATTGTCCTGCAGGCCGAACTGCTCGACCTCAAGGCCAACCCGAACCATGCCGCCGAAGGCGTGATCGTCGAAGCCCGCATGGAACAGGGCAAGGGCTCGGTCGCCACGGTGCTGATCCAGCGCGGCACGCTCAAGGTCGGTGAAATCTTCATCGCCGGCTCCGAATGGGGCCGGGTGCGCGCCATGTCAAATGCCCATGGCGAACAGCTCGACGAAGCCGGACCTTCCGTGCCGGTCGAAATCCTGGGCCTCAACGGCACGCCGCAGGCGGGCGACGATTTCGTCGTCGTCGATTCCGAATCCCGCGCCCGCGAGGTCACGGAATTCCGTCAGCGTCAGGAACGCAACAAGCAGGCGGCGGCCGGTGGCCGCGGCACCCTCGAGCAGATGTTCGAGAAAATTCAGGAAGGCGAAGCCCAGACCGTGCCGCTGGTCATCAAGGCGGACGTGCACGGTTCGGCCGAGGCCATCGTGGGAGCCCTGGAGAAGCTTTCGACCGACGAAGTTCGGGTGCAGGTCCTGCATTCGGGCGTCGGCGGCATCAACGAAAGCGACGTGACGCTGGCCCGCGCTTCCAGCGCGGTGATCGTCGGCTTCAACGTGCGCGCCAACCCGCAGGCCCGTGATCTGGCCAAACGCGACGGGCTGGATATCCGCTACTATTCGGTGATCTACAACCTGACCGACGACATCAAGGCCCTGCTGTCGGGCCTGCTGGCACCGACCATCCGCGAAAACTTCCTGGGCTACGCCGAAGTGCGCGAAGTCTTCAACGTGTCCAAGGTCGGCAAGGTCGCCGGCTGCATGATCACCGAAGGCACCGTCAAGCGCGGCGCCAAGGTGCGTCTGCTGCGCGACGACACGGTGATCCACGAGGGCGACCTGAGCCAGCTGAAGCGGTTCAAGGACGACGCCAAGGAAGTCCAGTCGGGGACGGAATGCGGCATGGCGCTGGCCAATTACCAGGACATCCAGGTCGGCGACGTCATCGAATGCTTCGAAACCGAGGAAGTGGCCCGGGAACTCTAGGGTTCCGGGCGCACGACCGCCGATCCGCCCGGACCCGGGCGGGGCCACTGGCCCCGCCGGCCGGCCAATGGTAGCGCATCGCCATGTCAGAAAAATCCCGTAAACGGCAGGCCGGGGCCAAGCCGCCCTCGCAGCGCCAGCTTCGCGTCGGCGAGGAACTGCGCCATGTTCTGGTGCGCATCCTGGAACGCCGCGATTTCCGCGACCCGCTTTTGGCCGAGGCCAATCTCACGGTGACCGGCGTCGACGCCAGCCCGGACCTGCGCCGGGCCACGGTGTTCGTGGTGCCGCTCGGCGGCAGCGTGATGAGCGACATCGACACGGATGCGGTCCTCAAGGCGCTCAACCACGCCACGCCCTATATCCGCCGCCAGGTCGCCCGCGAGATCAGCCTCAAGTTCCTGCCCCAGTTCTCCTTCCGCCTGGATCATAGCTTCGAGCATGCCGGGCGCATCGGCGCCATTCTGCATGACCCCCGCGTACGCCGCGACCTGGATGCCCCGGGCGACCCGGCGGACGACGAATAGGCCGGGCGCAGGATGGGCCGTCGCCGCAAGGGTCTCGCCATTCACGGCTGGATCAATCTCGACAAACCGTTGGGGGTGACCTCGACCCAGGCCGTGGGCCGGGTCAAGCGCCTGTTCAATGCGGCCAAGGTCGGCCATGGCGGGACCCTCGATCCGCTGGCCACGGGCATTCTGCCGATCGCGCTGGGTGAGGCGACCAAGACCGTGGCCTATGCCATGGACGGGGAAAAGGAATACGTTTTCACCATCCGTTTCGGAATCGAGACGGAAACCGGGGACGGCGAAGGTGCCGTGTCGGCGGAAAGCGACGTGCGGCCCTCGGATGCCGAGATCACGGCCGCCCTGCCGGCCTTCATCGGCGAGATCGACCAGGTGCCGCCGCGCTATTCGGCGATCAAGGTGGATGGCGCCAGGGCCTATGACCTGGCCCGCGGCGGCGAGGATTTCGAGATGAAATCGCGCCGCGTCACGGTCCTCGGCCTGACCCTCGACAGCCGCCCCGATGCCGACCATGCGGTGATCCGCTGCCGCTCGGGCAAGGGGGTCTATGTGCGTTCCCTGGCCCGCGATCTGGCGCGGGCGCTCGGCACCGTCGGGCATGTTTCCGTGCTGCGCCGGACGGCGGTCGGACCGTTCACGGAGAAGGGGTCGATTTCGCTAGATAATCTGGAGGCTCTGGGGCATAGTGCGCGCGATTCCGGGCACCTCCTGCCCGTCGAGACCGCGCTGGACGACATCCCGGCGCTGGCCCTGACGGAAGCCGAGGCCCGGCGGCTGGCCCAAGGACAGGCCATTGCGGCCCTTCCCGTCGCCAGCCGTTCGCCGTTCAAGAACATCCGCCAAGGCGACATGGTTTCGGCCATGCTCGGCGACCGGCTGGTGGCTCTGGCGGAGATCAAGGGCGGCGAAATCCGCCCTGTACGGGTTCTGAACCTGGATGGTCCGGATACCTGATCTTCAACAATCAAGAACAGGAGTATGACGATGTCGATTACCGCTGAGCGGAAGCAGGAACTTATTGGTGAGTTCCAATCGGGCAACGGCGACACCGGATCGCCCGAAGTTCAGGTCGCCATTCTGACCGAACGGATCGCCAATCTCACCGAACACATGAAAACCCACAAGAAGGATTTCCATTCCCGGCGTGGTCTTCTCATGATGGTCGGCCAGCGCCGGCGCCTGTTGGACTATCTGAAAAAGAAGAACGACGGCCGCTACGAAGAGCTGGTCAAGCGCCTGGGTATTCGGCGCTAATTTGCAGGAATGGGCGTGCATCCGTCATCTGACGGAATGTTCTCCGTGGGCGGCCAGGGTACGGATGCCGCCTTTTGCCCCGCCGTTTTCCGCGCCCCGGGCAGCAATGCCCGGGCGACGGCGACGGAAAACGCCTCGGGGTCGGGCCGCCGGCAGGGTGCCGGAGACCCAACGGGCAGGGGTTCGCGATTGGCGCGGGCTTCCGGTCCCACGTACGTTTGTAGGAAGAGTCGAAAATGATGTTTCAAGAGTTTCGTAAGGAAATTGACTGGGGTGGGCGCAAGCTGACCCTGGAGACCGGTAAGGTCGCGCGGCAAGCCGACGGCGCCGTGATTGCCACCTACGGCGACACCAAGGTGCTGTGCACCGTGGTCGCGGAAAAGACGCCCCGTCCGGGCATCGATTTTTTCCCGCTGGCCGTCCATTACGTCGAAAAGGCCTATGCCGCGGGTAAGATTCCGGGTGGCTTTTTCAAGCGTGAAGGCCGCCCCGGCGAAAAGGAAATTCTCACCTCGCGCCTGATCGACCGGCCCATCCGGCCGCTGTTCGCGCCGGGTTACAAGAACGAAGTGCAGGTCATCTGCACGGTCCTGACCCACGATCTGGAAAACGATCCGGACGTGCCCGCCATGATCGGCACCTCGGCGGCGCTGTGCATCTCGGGCGCGCCTTTCATGGGCCCGATCTCGGGCTGCCGCGTCGGCATGATCGACGGTGCGTTCGTGCTCAACCCGACCTGTGACCAGATGACCGAAACCAAGCTCGACCTGTTCGTCGCCGGCACCCAGGAAGGCGTGCTGATGGTCGAATCGGAAGCCCACGAATTGTCGGAAGACGACATGCTGGGCGCCGTGATGTTCGGCCACAAGGCCAACCAGGACGTCATCAAGGGCATCATCGAGCTGGCCTCGGCCTGCGCCAAGGACCCGGTTGATCTGCCGGCCGAACCGGAAGGCAAGAAGGCCCTGGCCGACAAGGTCAAGGCGCTCGCCGAAGACGGCCTGCGCGACGCCTACAAGGAAACCGTCAAGCAGCTGCGTCAGGAAAAGATCTCGGCCGTGAAGGCCAAGGTCGCCGAAGACCTGGCGGCAGACGACAGCATCGACCAGGATCTGGTCGGCGCGGCCCTCGGCGGCATCCTGAAGAAACTGGAAAGCGACATCGTGCGTCGCGACATCCTGGACACCGGCAAACGCATCGACGGTCGCGACACCAAGACCGTGCGCCCGATCGCCGCGGAAGTCGGCGTTCTGCCCCGGACCCACGGGTCGTCCCTGTTCACCCGCGGGGAAACCCAGGCCCTGGTGGTCGCCACGCTCGGCACCGGTCAGGACGAACAGATCATCGACGATCTCGCCAACGATCATCGCCGCACCTTCATGCTGCACTATAACTTCCCGCCGTTCTCGGTTGGTGAAGCGGGCCGTTTCGGCTTTACCGGGCGGCGTGAAATCGGCCACGGCAAGCTGGCCTGGCGGGCGCTTAACCCGTTGATGCCGTCGAAGGACGAATTCCCCTACACGATCCGTGTGGTGTCGGAAATCACCGAATCCAACGGTTCGTCCTCGATGGCCACGGTCTGCGGCACCTCGCTGTCGCTGATGGATGCCGGCGTTCCGCTGCCGCGTCCGGTGGCGGGCATCGCCATGGGCCTGATCAAGGAAGGCGACGAATTCGCGGTCCTGTCGGACATCCTGGGTGACGAAGATCACCTGGGCGACATGGACTTCAAGGTCGCCGGTTCGTCCGAGGGCATCACCTCCCTGCAGATGGACATCAAGATCACCTCGATCACCGAGGAAATCATGAAGATCGCCCTGGGCCAGGCCAAGGACGGCCGCCTGCACATCCTGGGCGAAATGTCCAAGGGCCTGACCTCGGCCCGTGAAGGGGTCGCGGATACCGCACCCCGGATCACCCAGTTCACCATCAACAAGGATAAGATCCGCGAAGTCATCGGCCCGGGTGGCAAGATGATCCGCGAAATCTGCGAGGTGACGGGCGCCAAGATCGACATCGAAGACGACGGCACCGTGCGTGTCGCCGCCGTTGATGCGGCCGCCGGCGAAGCCGCCATCGACTGGATCAAGTCGATCACCCAGGAACCGGAAATCGGCGCCATCTACAACGGCAAGGTCGTGAAGGTCGTCGATTTCGGCGCTTTCGTGAACTTCATGGGCGCCAAGGACGGCCTGGTCCACATCTCGGAGCTGGCCAACGAACGGGTCGGCCAGGTCACGGACGTCGTCAACGAAGGCGACCAGGTGAAGGTCAAGTTGATCGGCATCGATGACCGCGGCAAGGTCAAGCTCTCCATGCGGGTCGTCGACCAGGAAACCGGCACGGACATCACCGACCAGGTCGGTGAACGGTCCGGCGGCGGTGGCCGGGGCGGCAAGCCGCGTGAGACGCAGGACGCCTAAGCGGCATCCCGTCTGCATACGAAGTGCCTCAGAGGGCGGTACCGGAAGCGGTGCCGCCCTTTGTCATCGGGCTGTTCGCCACGGTTGCCTTGGGGCGGATTCTCTGGCTATTGTGCGGCTTAGATCAAGGTCAAGAATCCGGTTCCAAGCGGCCCGGGAAAAACAGAAACGTAAAAGCCGTGTTGCCGGGGATGCCCGCATTCAAGACGGCTTGCCCAAGGGAGGCGGGCAGGAATGGCCGCAAGCGTGTGAGCAAGAAAAACGCCTATTCCTATGAAGATTTGATCGCCTGCGGGAAGGGCGAATTGTTCGGTCCCGGCAACGCGCAGCTGCCGTTGCCGCCGATGCTGATGTTCGATCGCATCACGGGGATTTCCGATGAGGGCGGCGCCAACGGCAAGGGTTATGCCGAGGCGGAATTCGACATCAATCCGGACCTGTGGTTCTTCAAGTGCCATTTCCAGGGCGACCCGGTGATGCCCGGCTGCCTGGGCCTCGACGCCCTGTGGCAGCTGCTGGGCTTTTACCTGGGCTGGACGGGCGCGCCCGGCCGCGGCCGCGCACTTGGCGTCGGTTCGGTCAAGTTCACGGGCCAGGTTCAGCCGGATGCCAAACTGGTCCAATACCGCATTGATATCCGGCGCGTCATGGCGCGTCAGATCACCCTCGGCATCGCCAACGGCGTGATGCTCGTGGACGGCAAGGTCGCCTACGAAACCGAGGATTTACGCGTAACCTTGTTTACCGACCCCGAAGGGTAGTAAGAGAAGCCCATGAGACGTGTGGTCGTTACCGGAATGGGAATCGTGTCACCGATCGGCAGCAACGTTGCCGAGGTGACGGACAGCCTGCGCGCAGGGCGCTCGGGCATCGTGTTTTGCCCGGAGTATGCGGAGCGCGGGTTCCGCTCGCACCTGCATGGCGCGCCGACGATCGATATGGACGACAAGATCGACCGCAAGCTGCGCCGCTTCATGGGCGATGGGGCGGCTTACGCCTATGTCGCCATGAACGAAGCGATCGCCGACGCCGGCCTTTCCGAAGCCGATGTGTCCGATGAGCGCACGGGCCTCGTCATGGGCTCGGGCGGGCCGTCGACCTCGGCCCTGATCGACGCCGCCGACACGGCCCGCGATAAGGGCGCCAAGCGCATCGGCCCCTATGCGGTGCCCAAGGCCATGTGCTCCACCGTGTCGGCCAACATGGCCACGGCCTACCACATGCGCGGTCTCAGCTATTCCATCTCGTCGGCCTGTTCGACCTCGGCCCATTGCATCGGCAACGGGGCGGAGCTGATCCAATGGGGCAAGCAGGACGTTGTGTTCGCCGGCGGCGGCGAGGAACTGCATTGGTCCCTGACCGTGTTGTTCGACGCCATGGGCGCCTTGTCCTCCAAATACAATGATTCGCCCGAGCGCGCGTCGCGTCCCTTCGACACCGACCGCGACGGCTTCGTGATCGCCGGCGGCGCCGGCGTGGTGGTGCTTGAGGAACTGGAACGCGCCCAGGCCCGGGGTGCGAAGATCTACGGTGAAGTGGTCGGCTACGGTGCGACCTCCGACGGCGTCGACATGGTCGCCCCCTCGGGTGAAGGGGCCATGCGCTGCATGCGCTTGGCGACGGCGGGCCTCGGCAATACCAAGGTCGATTACATCAACGCGCATGGGACCTCGACCCCGGCCGGTGACATGACCGAGCTCAAGGCGATTCAAGAGGTGTTCGGCGCGCATAAGCCGAAGATTTCCTCGACCAAGTCGCTGACCGGCCATTCCCAGGGGGCCACGGGCGCGCACGAGGCGATCTATTCCCTGATCATGCTGAACAACGATTTCATCGCCGCCTCCGCCAACGTGGAAAACCTCGACCCGGAAGCGGGCGATGCGGAAATCGTCACGAAACGCATCGACGACGCGGGCCTGAACTGCGTGCTGTCCAATTCCTTCGGCTTTGGCGGTACCAACGCCACGCTGGCATTCAAGCGGCTTGAAGCTTAATCGACGGGCCATCGCCGGCCCCGCAGGAGAAGACCCATGAACGGCCCCGTTGACGGATCTGGCGTGCCCCCGCAGGACACACCCGATGCGCCCGTCCTGTGCTCCAACATCATGGCCGGCCGCCGTGGCCTGGTGCTGGGTGTCGCCAACGATCATTCCATCGCCTGGGGGATCGCCCGGACGCTGAGCCAGCACGGTGCGGACATCGCCTTTACCTATCAGAACGATGCCATCGCCAAGCGGGTGACCCCGTTGGCGGCGTCCCTCGGATCGACCCTGGTTCTGCCCTGCGAGGTCGAGGATCAGGCCTCCATCGACAGCGTGTTCCAGCGCCTCAAGGCGGAATGGGGCGGGCTCGACTTCGTGGTCCATGCCGTCGCCTATTCCGACAAGGACGAGCTCAAGGGCAAATACCTGAACACGTCGCGCGACAACTTCCTGCGCACCATGGACGTCAGCTGTTATTCCTTCACGGCCCTGGCCCGTGCCGCCGCCGACATGATGGGCGAGGGCGGGTCCTTGATCACCCTGACCTACACGGGTTCGACCCGCGTGATGCCCAACTACAACGTCATGGGCGTGGCCAAGGCGGCGCTGGAAGCCAGCGTGCGTTATCTCGCCGCCAACCTGGGTCCCCAGGGCATCCGGGTCAACGCGATTTCGGCCGGTCCCATGCGCACGCTTGCCGGCAGCGCCATCGGCGGCGCGCGGCATGTCTACAAATGGAACCAGCGCCACGCGCCGCTGAAGCGCACGGTGCGGCTGGAGGATGTCGGGGGAGCGGCGCTCTACCTGCTGTCCGATCTGTCGGCCGGGGTCACCGGCGAGGTTCACCACGTCGATTCCGGCTACAACATCATCGGCCTGCCGAACCCGGAAGATATGGTCGACGATTGAGGTCCCGGGCGGCTTGGCCGCCGGTCCGGGCTTAACAATTAAGCCTGGAATAAACCTTAGACATCTTTATATAATCATTCTAATTCTGAAAACGGCGCCCGGAGCGCCGCACAACAGAGGTGCGCAACCGAATGATGAAGATGCACATCCCCCACGACACGCCGTCCCATGACGCCCGGCAGGACGCCCGGCCCTTCAGCCAGATCCTGGATCGGCTGCGCGGCGCCGGACTGCGTCCGACGCGCCAGCGCATGGCGCTCGCCAAGCTGCTGTTCGAAGGCGGCGACCGCCATTTGACGGCGGAAATGCTGCACGCGGACGCCCAGTCGGCCAACGTGCGGGTGTCGCTGGCGACCGTCTACAACACGTTGCACCAGTTCCACCGCGCCGGCCTGCTGCGCGAGATTGTCGTCGATTCCCAACGCACCTACTTCGACACCAACATGTCGGACCATCATCATTTCTATTTCGACCAGTCGGGCGAACTGGCCGACATTCCGGGCGACCAGGTCGAGGTCGCGGCCCTGCCGGCCGCGCCGGACGGCATGGAAGTGTCGCGCGTCGACGTCGTCGTGCGGGTACGCCCCCAAGGCGCCTGACGCGGGCGCCTGACGGCCGCGCAAAGCCGCGGCCTTTATGACAGCTGATCTTCTGCGGCGCGGCCCTTTTCAGGGCGCGCGGAAGGATGCCTTCATCAGATTATAGTAATTCTAAACTTGACAGCAACCTACTGTCATCGCATAACCTTTGTGTCTAAAATCTTGTCCACCAAACATACCTAGGGAGTCATGCAATGAGCCTCAAAGGCAGCCAGACCGAAGAAAACCTGAAAGCCGCGTTCGCCGGGGAATCCCAGGCCAACCGCCGCTATCTCTATTTCGCCCAGAAGGCCGACGTCGAGGGCTACAACGACGTTGCCGCCGTGTTCCGGTCGACGGCCGAAGGCGAAACCGGCCATGCCCACGGCCACCTGGAATTCCTCGAAGAAACCGGTGACCCGGCCACGGGCGAGCCGATCGGCCCGACCGGCTCGAACCTGAAGGCCGCCATCGCCGGTGAAACCCACGAATACACCGACATGTACCCCGGGATGGCCAAGACGGCCCGCGACGAAGGCTTCGACGAAATCGCCGATTGGTTCGAAACCCTCGCCAAGGCTGAAAAGTCCCACGCCGGACGCTTCCAGAAAGCGCTCGACAGCCTGGACTAATCCGCCAGGATTAAATCCGCATGATCCGGTTGCGGCGCGGGCGGTCATACCGTCCGCGCCGGCCGGATGAAAACCGCAATGCGCCGCGCGGCCAGCGTGCGGGGCGTTCGCGGTGCTTCGATAGCTTTATATCCGGTCAGACCGCTTTCGGGGGAGGAAGCGCGTCCCTGTCGATCCGCCGCCCGGGTTTCCCCGGGCCGCATGAAAAGGACATGACATGAGCGAAGGCAGCCTGGAAGCCCCGATCCGCCACGTGATTCCCTGGCAGGACCCCGATTTCTACGATGAGGAAAAGCTCGACGCCGAACTGCGCCGGGTGTTCGATATCTGTCATGGATGCCGGCGCTGCTTCAATCTGTGCGACAGCTTCCCCCGTTTGTTCGACCTGATCGACGAGTCGGAATCGGGCGAGCTCGATACGGTCAACAGTGCCGATTTCAAGCCCGTGATCGACGCCTGCACGCTCTGCGACATGTGCTTCCTGACCAAATGTCCTTACGTGCCGCCCCATGAATTCAATCTGGATTTCCCGCATCTGATGCTGCGCGCCCGCGCCATCGACCAGAAGAAGGGCAAGGTTCCCTTCGCCGCCCGGGAAATGACCAAGACGGACCGCAACGGCAAGCTGGCGTCCGCCGTCGCACCCGCCGTCAACTGGGCCTGCAAGTGCGACAACGGCCTGACCCGCCCGGCCATGGAAAGCCTGGCCGGCATCCACCGCGACGCCAAGCTGCCCGAATTCCATGCCAAGACCTTCCAGGACCTGGCCAAGTCCCCGCCCGCCGTCGATCCGGCGGCCCCGGCCCATGGCCGCAAGGCGGTGCTCTACGCCACCTGTTTCGCCAACTTCAATAATCCCGGCATCGGCACCTCGGCTCAGGCCGTGTTGGCCAAGAACGGGGTCGAAACCGAAGTCGTCTACCCCCGCTGCTGCGGCATGCCGCAGTTGGAACAGGGCGACATCGCCGCCGTTGCCGAGGCCGCGCGCGAGGTTTCGGCCGAACTCTGCCAATGGATCGACAAGGGCTACGAGATCATCGGCCTGGTGCCGTCCTGCGCCCTGATGATGAAATTCGAATGGCCGCTGATCCTGCCCGACGACGACAACGTGAAAAAGCTCGCGGCCCATACCTCGGACATCACCGAATACGTCGTCGCCATCGCCAAAAAGGAAGGCCTGGCCGACGGCATGACGCCCTTGGCCGGCGGCGTCACGGCGCATATCGCCTGCCACGCCCGGGCTCAGAACATGGGCCAGAAGGGGGCGGAGATGCTGCGCCTCGTGCCCGACACGGACGTCAAGGTGATCGAGCGGTGTTCCGGCCACGGCGGATCCTGGGGCATCACCAAGGAATTCTTCGAGGTCGGCCTTAAGGTCGGCAAGCCCGCCGCCCGTCAGGCGGCCAAGAACGAAACGCCCTTCGTGGTCTCCGAATGCCCGCTGGCCCGCGACCATATCATCCAGGGTATGGAGCGCCTCGACGCAGACGTCAGCGGCATCAACCATGCCCAACACCCCATCGAACTGATGGCCATCGCCTACGGCCTGAAAGATTAATTCCATGCCCAACAAGCACGAGATCACCGCCGCCGATATCCTGCCGATGGACGTTTACGGCCGTGAACGCGCCGAACGTCGCAAGCGCATGACCGAAATCAAGCGCAACCGCCGCGTCGCCGTCGGCCCCGACGCCACGTTCTATTTCGAAAGCTTCGACACCATGTTCCATCAGGTGCACGAAATGCTGTTCATCGAAAAAGGCGGGGCCGATCAGGTGCCCGACGAATTGGCCGCCTACAACCCCCTGATCCCCAAGGGCCGGGAACTGGTCGCCACCTTGATGTTCGAAATCGACGATCCCGTGCGCCGCGCGCAGTTCCTGAACGGCCTGGGCGGCATCGAAGAGACGGTGACCTTCGAATTCGCGGGTGAAACCGTGAAAGGCGTGCCGGAAGCGGACATCGACCGCACCACCGCCGACGGCAAGGCATCAAGCGTGCAGTTCCTGCACTTTCCCTTCACCGACGCCCAGGCCGCCAAATTCAAGGATGCCGGCACCCAGGTGCAGTTGCAGATCGCCCATGAAAAATACGGCCATATCGCGATCCTGCCCGGCGCCGTGAAGGACGCCCTGGCCGGGGACTTCGACTAAATCATCCCGTCATTTCCGCCGGAAACTTCTCACCCTTCCTTCTCACTGCCTCTGTGTCTCTGTGGTTAAAAAGAAAACCACTGAGGCAGTGAGACGGTGAGAAGAAGATGAATTGCCTGGCCCCTCACCTTTTTGCGCGGCCGTCAGGCGGCCGCGGCAGGTTCCGGGATAACGCCGCGGGGCGGGCCTTATTCGACGGCCTCGTCCTTGCGCACGCCCCAGAGCTCGACCCGGCGGATCCAGCCTTCGAACCCGGCGGCGCGGACCCGGCACCAGCCGCCGTCCTTGGGACAGACGGCGATGCGCACGATGACATCGGGCTCCAGCCGGGCAAGCGCCCGCGCGTCGCTGCTGGCCTCGGCGCGCAGGGTGCGCGTGCGGCCCAAAACGATGGCCGTGCGTTCGCCGTCCAGCATGGTCTGATGAACCCAGCCCTGGGTGCCCTGATGGTCGCGCACCTTGCGCCAGGTCTGGAACTCGGCGATCACCTCGATGGGCAGGTGGCGGCGGCGGTAGACCCAGTCGACGGGGTATTGCACGCCGGGGCCGGACCGCATGTTAACCTCACCGGCGCGTAAACTGACGAAACGCGGCAGCGGTTGCCCAGAAGGGGTGTTGGTTGTGGTTCCGGAAGCCTGCCCCGGCCCCTGCGCCCGGGCGGCCTGAGGCAGCAGGGCGGCGGCCAGCATGATGACGGCCAGCGCCACAGCCCGGGACCAGATGGTGATGGGGCGTGCGGTTTGGCTGCGGCGGGCGAATAGCCGGTTCATGCGGGTCCTCGGGTCCTGGGGCGCTGGGGGGAATCAGCATCTGCGCCCAAGCCGGTCCTTGGCGTCGGTCTTGAGGGACTTATCGCCATCACGGCGCGGGCCGTCAAGGCCCTTGCCCGGCGGGGGCGGGTCACGGTCCCGGGCGTTTCATGATGCTATAGACAAGGGCTATGATAAGTTGCTATGGCCCCGATGAACGGAGACCGACCGACCATGTCCAATAAAAAGCCCCGCGTCGTCGTCACGCGCAAACTGCCCGACGCCATCGAAACCCGCATGATGGAATTGTTCGACGTGCAGTTGAACCTGGACGACAAGGCGATGACCAAGGCGCAACTGATCGCCGCCGTCGCCAATGCGGACGTTTTGGTGCCGACGGTCACCGACCGCATCGACGCGGCCATCCTGGCCCAGACCGGTGATCGCCTGCGCCTGATCGCCAATTACGGCACGGGGGTCGACCATATCGACCTGGCCACCGCGCGTCAGCGCGGCATCACCGTGACCAACACCCCCGACGTGTTGACCGAGGACACGGCCGACATGACCATGGCGCTGTTCCTCGCCGTGTCGCGGCGCATCGCCGAGGGCGAGCGCGTGATGCGCACGGGCGGCTGGCCGGGCTGGTCCCCGACCTGGATGCTCGGCCACCGCATCAACGGCAAACGTCTCGGCATCATCGGCATGGGCCGCATCGGCCGCGCCGTTGCGCGCCGGGCCCGCGGCTTCAACATGGCGGTCCACTATCACAATCGCAAACGGGTGCACGAGTCCGTGGAGAACGAACTGGAAGCAACCTATTGGGAAAGCCTGGATCAGATGCTGGCCCGGGTCGACCTGGTCTCCGTCAACTGCCCGCATACGCCGGCCACGTACCATCTTCTGTCGGCGCGGCGCCTGCAGCTGCTGCAGCCCCACTGCATCATCGTCAACACGGCGCGCGGTGAGGTGATCGACGAAAACGCCCTGACCCGTATGCTCGAAGCCGGCGACATCGCCGGCGCGGGTCTTGACGTGTTCGAACACGAACCCGCCGTGAACCCCAAATTGCTTGCCCTCGACAACACGGTCCTGTTGCCCCACCTGGGCAGCGCCACGGTCGAAGGCCGCGTCGACATGGGCGAAAAGGTGCTGATCAACATCAAGACCTTCGTCGACGGGCACAAGCCGCCGGACCGCGTGCTGGGCGACGCCTTCTGATCCCGCCCGGCCCGCCCTGGGCCGGAACGCAACAGGGAATGCGCCGCGCCGCGGCGCCGATACCGTCATGCATATCGCCCAACCCCTCCACGTGCAGCCGATCCCCTTCGTGGATCCCGTGGACGCCTTCGAGGCCTTCGCCGATGATCCCGTCGCGGCCCTGCTCGACAGCGCTGACGCGGTCGGCGGGCGCGGGCGTTATGCCTTCCTGGCGGGCGACCCCTATCACGTGTTGGAGGCCGGAGCCGAGGACGACCCGTTCGGCCAGTTGGCCCGGGAACTGGCCCGGGTGCGCACGGAATCCGTGCCCGGCCTGCCGCCGTTTCAGACCGGGGCCGTCGGCGTGCTGGGCTACGAGTTGGGCAGCGCGCTGGAACGCCTGCCGGAACGCAAACCGGGCGGCCTGAATTTCCCCGACATGGTCATGGGTTTCTACGACACGGTCGCCGTGTTCGACATGAAGCTGCGCAAGGCCTGGGTCCTGGCCAGCGACGTCAGCCGCCGCACGGGCGGCCCGCGTCGGCCCGGCCGCGAAGCCCGGGCCCGGGCCATGGCGGCCCGCATCCGGGATGTGCAGCCGGTGGCCGAGCCGCCGGGCCTGGACCTGACCTGGCGCGCCGACCAGACCCGGGCCGAGGTTGAGGCCCGCATCGCCCGCGCCATCGACTACATTCATTTGGGCGACATCTTCCAGGCCAATATCGCGCAGCGCTTCCTCACCGATCTGCCGGCGGAAACCCGGCCCTATGACGTCTACCGGCGGCTCCGGCGCATTTCCTCCGCCCCGTTCGCGGCGTTCCTCAACTGCGGCAAGGGCCGGGCGGTGATTTCCGCCTCGCCGGAACGGTTCCTGTCGCTGGGGCCGGGCGGGGTCATCGAAACCCGGCCGATCAAGGGGACCCGGCCGCGCGGCGTGACCACGGACGAGGACCGCGCCCTGGCCGCCGCCTTGATCGCCTCGGAAAAGGACCGGGCGGAAAATCTGATGATCGTCGATCTGTTGCGCAACGACCTGTCCAGGGTCGCCAGGATCGGCTCCGTGCGGGTGTCCAAGCTGTTTGAATTGGAAACCTTCGCCCGGGTTCATCATCTGGTGTCCGAGGTTCAGGCCGACATCGCCGAAGGGCTGGACGCGGTGGACCTGCTGCGCGCCACCTTCCCCGGCGGCTCGATCACCGGGGCCCCCAAGATCCGCGCCATGGAAATCATTCACGAACTGGAACCCGTCCCGCGCGGGCCCTACTGCGGGGCGGTGGCCTGGCTCGGCTTCGACGGGGCCATGGATTCCGCCATCGCCATCCGTACCATGACCTATGCGGACGGCGTGGTCGCCGCCCAGGCCGGCGGCGGCATCGTCGCCGACAGCGACCCGGCGGATGAATTCGAGGAAAGCATGACCAAGATCAAACCGCTGCTGGCCGCCCTCGACGGCCGGGTGGCGCTGCCGTGACGGAGGCACAGCCATGATCATCGATCTTAACGGCAACCTGGTCGCGTCGGCGGAGGCGCGCCTGGATCCCTTCGACCGGGGCTTCACCCTGGGCGACGCCATTTTCGAAAGCCTGCGGGTGCGGGACGGCGCCCCGGAGTTCGCGGCCGAACATCTGGCCCGCCTGACCCAGGCCTCGACCGTCACCGGCATTCCCCTGCCATTTACCCAGGATCAGGCGTTGAACCGCATGGCGCGGCTGATCGACGCCAACAAGATGGCCGACGCGGCGTTGCGCCTGACGGTCAGCCGGGGGGCCGCCGCCCGCGGCGTCGCCGCACCCAAGGCCGAGGACTGCCGGCCCACGGTGGTGATCTCCGTCTATCCCCTGCCGCCGACGCGGGGCGCCGTGGCCGGCATGATCACGGCGACGGTGACCCGGCGTAACGAGCATTCGCCCTTTTCCCGCGTCAAGGCGACGCCCTATCTGGACAGCATCATCGCCCTGGAAGAAGCCCGCGCCGCGGGTGCCCAGGACGCGATGCTGCTGAACACGGCGGGCCGCGTGGCCTCGGCCTGTTACGCCAACCTGTTCGCGGTGATCGACGGCCGCTTGGTCACGCCGCCCTTGGCTGACGGGCCGCTGCCGGGGGTGACCCGGGGCCGGGTGTTGGCGGCGCTGGGTGGGGCGGAAGAAAGCCTCGCCCCCGAAGACCTTGCCCGTGCCACGGAAATTTTCCTCACCAACAGCTTCGGCGTGCGCCCCGTCGGCGTGCTCGACGGGCGGATGCTGGCCCCCCTGCCCGGGCCCCTGACCCAAAAGGCGCAGGCCCTCGTCGGCTGACTCACGCGGTTATCCTTTCTTCTCACCGTCTCTGTGTCTCAGTGGTTTTCTTGTTTTTAACCACAGAGGCAGTGAGGCAATGAGGAAATAGGGGGAGTTAAATGAACAGGATTGCGCCGTCTTTGGAGGCGTCGTTCAGGAAGGTCACCAGCCCGCCCGGCTGCACCGGCACGTCGTCGCGGAGCGGCATGGCTTCCAGGCCGCGGGCGCGCAGGCCCATTTCGCAGATCATGAAGGTCGCGCCCATTTCGACGCAGGCGCTAAGCAGGATCTCGAAGGTCGCGACGCCCTGGGCTTCATAGCGATCGTCGAGGGTGCCGCCCGGCTGGACATGGTTTTGGCCGCCCAGACCCTGGCCCACGGGCAGGTCGCGCCAGGCATCGTCGGCGCCCAGCGCCTTGCAGGCGTCCATGGTGAAGAACAGGGTCACGGCGCGGCCGATGGCCGCCGCCGCCGCCGCCGTCGCCAGGGCGTAGTGAATCTTGTCGTACTCGCCCGCATAGACGATGACCGACAGCTTGTCGGGTGGTGTGGTGTCAGCCGGCGGCGCAGGTTCGGCCATCCGAGGCCCCCTCATGGCTGGAGAGGTCGGTGATCGTCGGGTTGTCGCCGCACAGCGGGCAGCCCGGATCGGCCTTGACCTTGATCTTGCGGAAATTGGCGGCCAGCCCTTCGTAGACCATCAGATGGCCCGACAGGCTGTCGCCGATGCCGAGAAGCTCTTTCAGGATTTCCGTCGCCTGCAGCGATCCCATGGTGCCGCACAGCGCCCCCAACACCCCGGCCTCGGCGCAGGACGGAATCTGGCCCGGCGGCGGGGCTTCGCGGAAGATGCAGCGATAGCAGGGCCCGTGATGGCCGTCGCCGTCGGTTTCATGGGCCTTGAAGGTCGCCAATTGGCCGTCGAAGCGCAGGATGGCGGCGGTGACCAGGGGTTTTTTCGCGAAATAGGCGGCGTCGTTGATCAGGAACCGGGTTTCGAAATTGTCGGATCCGTCGGCGACCAGATCGTATTGCGCCATGAGGTCGAGCGCGTTTTCCGGCGTGATGCGTTCGAAATGGGGGACCAGGGTGACGTCCGGGTTAATGGCGGCCAGGGTCGCCTTGGCACTTTCCACCTTGGGTGTGCCGACCGACGCCGTCTGATGGACGATCTGGCGCTGCAGGTTGGACAGGTCGACCGTATCGTCGTCGATCACGCCGATGGTGCCGACCCCGGCGGCGGCCAGGTACAGCAGCACGGGCGATCCAAGCCCCCCGGCGCCGATGACCAGAACCCGGCTCGACAGCAGCTTGGCCTGGCCGATGCCGCCGACCTCTTTCAGCAGGATGTGCCGGGCGTAGCGGTTGACCTGATCCTCGGAAAAATCCGTGAAATCCATGGCTCGGCCTATTCGCCCAGGCCCGCGAACAGATCGGTCGAGAGATAGCGTTCGGCGAAGCTGGGCAGGATGATGACGATGCGCGCATCCACCAGATTGTCGCGGGCGGCCAGTTCCAGCGCCGCCGCCACGGCGGCCCCGGACGAGATCCCGCAGGGCAGGCCTTCCAGCCGTGCGATCTTGCGCGCCGTTTCGATGGCGCGGTCGTTGCCGATCTGCAGCACTTCGTCGATTTCCTTGGTGTCCAGGTTGGCCGGCACGAAACCGGCGCCGATGCCCTGAATCTTGTGCGGCCCCGGCAGGCCGCCGGACAGGATGGCGCTGTCCTCGGGCTCGACGGCGACGACCTTGAGCTTCGGGTTGTACTTGCGCAGAACCTGGGCGCAGCCGGTCAGCGTGCCGCCCGTGCCGACCCCGGAGATCAGCACATCGACCTTGCCGCCCGTGTCCTTCCAGATTTCCTCGGCCGTGGTGTTGCGGTGGACTTCCGGATTGGCCGGGTTTTCGAACTGCTGCAGCATGACGGCACCCGGCGTGCTGTCGACGATTTCCTTGGCGCGCTCGATCGCCCCCCGCATGCCCTGCGGCGCCGGGGTCAGTTCCAGCTCCGCCCCCAGCAGGTAGAGCATCTTGCGCCGCTCCAGCGACATGCTTTCCGGCATGGTCAGGATCAGGCGGTAGCCCTTGGCGGCGGCGACGAAGGCCAGGGCGATGCCCGTGTTGCCCGAGGTCGGTTCGACCAACGTGGCGCCATCCTTGAGGCGGCCGTCCCGTTCGGCGGCTTCGATCATGTTCAGGCCGATGCGGTCCTTGACCGACGACAGGGGATTGAAGAATTCGCACTTGCCGACGATATCGGTGGTCACACCGGCGTCCTCGGCCATGCGCTTCAGGCGGACCAGGGGCGTGGCGCCCACCGTGTCGATGATGCTGTCGTAGATGCGACCCCGGAATTCTTCCTGCGCGCGGGCACCCTTTGCCGTGTCCATGGAACTCGTCTCCTCCGAATGGTTTCCTCTTAGATGAGGATGCTAGATCGTGAAATCCAGGTTGGGCCGGCCTTCGCTGTCGACCCCGGCCTGATGGGCCTTGAGGCACAATTCGTCGATCGACGTGGCATCCAGACGAACCATGGCGGCTTCGCGCAGCTCCGCCCACAGGGGCCGCACCACTTTCAGCCCCAGGTCCGAACCGTCGGCGTCTTCCAGAATATCATCGGCACCGTCGGCGCCGGCGATCACGCGCACGATGTCGCCCACGGAAATGCGCCGCCGCTCACGGGCCAGGCGGTAGCCGCCCTTGGGCCCCCGCACACCGACCAGGATGTCGGCCTTTACCAGTTGCTGCAGGGCCTGTTCCAGATAGCGCCGGGGAATGCCCTGGCGGCGGGTGATGTCGCGGCTCTGCACGGGCTGCGCCCCCATGTGATAGGCCACGTCCAACACCGCCTCGATGGCGTAAAGCGTCTTTTTCGATAGTCGCAGCATGTGGTCAGGTCCCCCCCGTACCGGTCGATCCGAAGCCGCCCGCACCTCGGGTTGTGCTCTCCAGGTCCGCCCGCTCGTCCCAGGCGATTTGCATGACCGGCGCGATGACCATCTGGGCGATGCGCATGCCGGCTTCAATTTCAAAGGGTTCCGCGCCTAGGTTCACCAGGATAACCTTGATTTCCCCGCGGTAGTCGGCGTCGATGGTGCCCGGGCTGTTGAGCACCGTAATCCCATGCTTGGCGGCCAGGCCGGAGCGCGGCCGCACCTGCGCCTCATACCCCTGGGGCAGGGCGATGGCGATGCCCGTGGGCACCAGGGCGCGGCCCATGGGCTTAAGGGTCATGGATTGATCCAAAGCGGCCAAAAGGTCCAATCCCGCGGCATCCGCCGTGGCATAGGCCGGCAAGGCCAAGTCCGTGCCATGGGGCAGGCGCTGTACGGGAACGGTCAGCGCGCTCATTCGGCGTCCGCGCCCGTCGCGTCCGCACCCGCCGTGACATGATCGGCGATGCGCTGGGCCAGCCGTTCGCCGACCTGGGTCTTGGTCTGCGGCGGCCAATCCTCGACCCCCGACCCGGTGACCAGATGGACCCGGTTCATGTCGCCGCCGAAGGTGCCCGTTTCCGGCGACACGTCGTTGGCGCAGATCCAGTCGCAGCCCTTCTTTTTCAGCTTGGCGACGGCATGGCCGACGACGTTTTCCGTCTCGGCGGCGAAGCCGACGACCAGGGCCGGGCGGTTTTTCCCGGGGGCCGCGAGGGTCGCCAGGATGTCCGGGTTTTCGGCGAGCGCCAGGGCCGGCAGGCCTTTGCCGTCCTTTTTCATCTTCTCGGGCGCGGCGTCGGCGGTGCGCCAATCGGCCACGGCGGCGGCGCAGACGGCGATATCGGCGGGCAGGGCTTCCGTGCAGGCGGCCAGCATGTCGCGGGCCGTCTCCACATGCACGGTGGCGACGCCGATGGGGTCCTTCAGGGTGACCGGCCCGGTGACCAGGGTCACGCGCGCGCCCAGGGCCGCCAGGGCCGCCGCGATGGCATGGCCCTGCTTGCCGGACGACCGGTTGGCGATATAGCGCACGGGGTCGATGGGCTCGTGCGTCGGCCCGCTGGTGACCAGGGCGTGCTTGCCCCGAAGGGGCTGGCCGCCGTGGAAGAAATCGATCAGGGCCTGGGCGATGTCGAGCGGCTCGGACATGCGCCCGGGGCCGAATTCGCCGCAGGCCATGTCGCCCTCTTCCGGGCCGATCACGGTGACGCCCCGCGATTTCAATGTTTCGATATTGGCCTGGGTCGCCGCGTGCTGCCACATGCGCACGTTCATGGCGGGGGCGACCATCACGGGCTTGTCCGTCGCCAGCAGCGCCGTGGTCGCAAGGTCCGTGGCGAGCCCGCCCGCCATCTTGGCCAGCACGTCGGCCGAGGCCGGGGCGACCAGGATCACGTCCGCGTCGCGGCTCAGCTGAATATGGCCCATCTCCTGCTCGTCCGTCAGGTCGAACAGGTCCTGATAGACCTTGTCGCCGGTGACAGCACCCAGCGCCAAGGGCGTCACGAACTGCGCCCCGCCGGCCGTCAGCACGCAGCGCACCTGGGCCCCCCGCTCGCGCAGGCGGCGCACCAGATCCGGCGTCTTATAGGCGGCGATCCCGCCCGTGACGATCAACAGAATGCGTTTTCCGGAAAGCATGTCCCGCGTGTGTCCCTAGCAGTCCGGAAAATCCCGGCCCCTTATAAATACGCAAAGAACAGTGTACTTAAAGTAAATATTACCCCCCGGCAAGATTAAGGGAAGGCGTGACCGTTCCGGAAATGGCGTCCCCCTGGCCGCGTGATCCTTAGGTGACGGGTATATCCGACGGTTGTAATATTCCAGCCATGGCAGAAGAACCCGAGAAGCCCAAATCCTTCCGCGACCCCGTCGAACCCGAGACACGGGCGGAACGGCTGCTCGCCAATTGCATCCTGCGCGGCGAACCCGCCGACGTTTCCGGTTTCGAGAACGATACGGACAAGGAGGTGCGGGCGGCGTTTCTGCGCGATCTCTGCTTGAACGCCGAAAATCGCAATATTGACCCTCAAGGTATTTGGCTGAGGGGCGCCAGGGTAACCGAAACTTTAGACTTGAATGGTGCGATTATGGGTCGGTCGCTCTGGTTCGCCGATTGTACGCTCATGGGACGGCCGGACTTTACCGAAGCCAAGGGAAAGTCGCTTGGGTTTGCGAAATGCATCCTGCCGGGTTTTGACGCGGACCGGCTTGCTCTTGAGGGGAGTCTGACCTTCATTGGCGCGACGGTGATCGGTGAAACGCGCCTTTTGGGTGCCAAGGTGGGCAGGCAAATCGAATGTAGTGAGGCGTCCTTCACCAACAAAGGCGGCAAGGCTTTCTCCGCGGATGATCTTGAGGTTGGGGGCGATCTGTTCTTTCGGGGCGCAACGGCAATCGGTGAAACGCGCCTTTTAGGCGTCAAGGTGGGCGGGCAAGTCGATTGCTTCGGAGCGACCTTCACCAACGAAGGCGGCGTAGCCTTCTCCATGGATCGTCTTGTCGTTGAGGGCGACTTGGTCTTTCGGGGCGCAACGATGAGGGGCGAAACTCGCCTTCCGGGCGTCAGGGTAGGTGGACAAGTCGATTGCTTCGGTACGGCATTCATCAACGAAGGCGGCTATGCCTTCAGAGCGGACGGTCTCAAGGTTGGGGAAGCCCTATTCTTCAGGAGCTTGAGAACGTTGGTCGCGGGTAGAATGAGTCTTAACCATGCCTCCGTCGACAGTTTGGCTGCGGATGGTAGCGGTTGGCCGGAATCAGGCTTACTGGACCTCGATGGATTCCGTTATCGGACGTTGGGCGTCTACCATCCGTGGACAACTCTCTTGGGATGGATTGAGCGGCAGCCTCCGGGGGAATTCACGCCGCAGCCTTATGAGCAGGCGATCAAGGTTTACCGCGAGGCGGGGCATCTCGCCGATGCGCGCGAGATGGGCATCGCCAAGGAAGACGCTTACCGAAAGCAGGGCGGGCTCGGCTGGGGGCACCGAGCGTGGCTATGGTTTGCCAAATGGACCATTGCCTATGGCTACAAGCCGTGGCGGGCGCTGGCATGGATATTCTTCGCGGTCATGTTGGCCTGGATGATCTTCAACAGCGCGTATCATCAAGGGTACATGCGGCCCGCGAAGGAGCGTGTGTTTATCCATGACTGTTTCAATGGAAAGGCGGCATCGGATCAATGTTCCGCCTGGATTGAGCGGAAGCTGAAGTGGCGGGCGGAACCTTTGCGCGTGCCTGAGGATTATCCGGCGTTCAACGGGCTGATGTATTCTCTGGACACGTTCTTCCCCTTCGTCGATTTCCACCAGGAAGCCTATTGGCTTCCCTTCGCGGGGGACCGCTTTGGCTGGTTCTTCCGGCTGTGGCTCTGGGTCCACATCATTGCCGGTTGGGTGCTCTCGACCATGGCGGTCGCCGGCCTGACGGGCCTGATCAAGAAAGACTGAGCAGGCCGAGGCCCGCCGCCTAGTTCATCAGGTTGTAGGTAAAAATCACCGCCAGGATCGCGACTATGATCCACAGCAGGACCGGCGTGCGGGGTTTGTCCTCGCCGTCGCGGAGCAGGCGCACGGTTTCCGGGTCCAGGGTCAGGCGGCCTTCGGCCAGCCGGCGGGCGCCGATTTCCAGGTCTTCCATGACGCGGGGCAGGCGTTCCGCCGCTTCGGCCAGGCCCTGGAAGGTGTCCATGATCTTGGCTTCCGGCCCCAGGTTGGCGCGCATCCAGTCTTCGATCAGCGGCCGCGCCAGCACCCACATGTTGGTGTCGGGGTAGAGTTTGCGGCTCACCCCCTCGGCGGTCAGCATGGTTTTCTGCAGCAGCAGCAACTGCGGCTGGGTCTCCATGGCGAAGGTTTCCGTCACCTGAAACAATTGGCCCAGCAGGCGGCCGATGGAAATTTCGTGCTGGGGCTTGTCCAGGATCGGCTCGGCGATGGAGCGGCAGGCCTGGGTGAAGGCGTCGACGGATTTGTCGCGGGGCACCCAGCCGGCCTCGAAATGGACCTCCGCCGCGCGGCGGTAGTCGCGGGTCAGGAAGCCCAGCAGCATTTCGCCGAGATTGCGCCGGGTCTTTTTGTCGACCCGGCCCATGATGCCGAAGTCGACGGCGCCGATCGCCCCGCCGTCCATCACGAACAGATTGCCCGGGTGCAGGTCGGCATGGAAAAAGCCGTCGCGGAACACCTGGTTGAAGAATGCGCGGGCCGCGTTTTCGACCACGGTTTTGGGGTCGATCCCGGCCTGGGTGATGCCCGCCACGTCGTTGATGGGAAAGCCGTCGATGCGTTCCGTCGTCAGCACCCGCGAGCCCGTGCGCGCCCAATCGACGGCGGGGATGACGAAGGTATCGTCGCCGTCGAAATTGTCGGCCATTTCGGCGGCGGCGGCGGCTTCGAACCGCAGGTCCATTTCCAGCTCCACCGACTGGGCGATGGTCTCCACCACCTCGCGGGGCTTCAGGCGCTTGAGGTCCGGGCGGGCGCGTTCCATCACCCGGGCGGCCCAGCGGAACAGGTCGAGATCGCGGCGGAACCGGGCCTCGATCCCCGGGCGCAGGATCTTGACGGCGACCTTGTCGCCTTCCGTCGTTTCGGCGAAATGAACCTGGGCGATGGAGGCGGCGGCCACGGGCTCGTCGTCGAAGGACGCGAACAGGGTGTCCACCGGCACCTGGAATTCCTGCTCGATGGTTTCGCGGGCCAGGCCAGTGGAAAAGGGCGGCAGGTCGTCCTGCAACTGCGCCAGGTCCTGGGTGATGTCCTCGCCCAGCAAATCCGGGCGGGTCGAGAGCGCCTGCCCCAGCTTGATGAAACTGGGGCCGGCCTCGGAAAGGGCATTGGCCAGGCGCTGGCCGGGGCGGCCCGGCACGGAGCGTTTGGACAAAAGCTTGGCCGCCTTGGCCACGGCCGGGGCGACTCCCAGGTCTTCCAGCGGGAACAGGGCGTCGTGGCGCGCCAGCAGGCGGGCGATGGCGAACAGGCGCCAGAGATTGGAAAGATGGCCGCTCATGCGTTCAGGGTCCCGGGCCGGTCTCAGGTGCGCCAGGCGGAATGGATGGCCGCGATCCCGCCCGTCAGGTTGCGGTATTCGGCGCGGGCCAGGCCGGCGGCGCCGATCATGGCCTTGAATTCCTCCTGCGGCGGAAAGCGGCGGATGCTTTCCGCCAGGTATTGGTAGGACTCCCGGTCGCCGGCGATTTTCTCGCCCAGCACGGGCAGCACCTTGAAGGACCAGCGGTCGTAGATTTCGTCCAGCACCGGCAGGGCGACCTTGGAAAATTCCAGGCAGAGGAACCGCCCGCCCGGCTTCAGCACGCGCCGCGCCTCGGCCAGGGCGTTCTCGGGATGGGTCACGTTGCGGATGCAGAAAGCCGTGGTATAGGCGTCGAAGGAATTGTCGGGGAAAGGCAGGTTTTCCGCGTCCCCGGTGACCCAGTCGATGCCGCCCGCGTCGCGGCCTTTCAGCATGCCTTTATCAATGGCGCGGGCCTTGCCGACCTTCAGCATTTCCGTGTTGATGTCGCAGACCGCGACCGGCCCGCCGCCGTGCTCCAAAAACCGGAAGGCGATATCGCCCGTGCCGCCGCCGACGTCCAGCAAGGTCATGCCGGGCCGGGGCCGCAGCCAGTCCAGCATGGCCGCTTTCCACAGCCGGTGGATGCCGAGCGACATCAGGTCGTTCATCAGATCGTATTTGGACGCGACGCTGTCGAACACACCCCGCACCAGGCCGGCCTTTTCGTCTTCGGCGACCTGGCGGAAGCCGAAGTGAGTCGTGCCGGGGGCCGCAGATGTGTCCGCGTTATCAGGGGTTTCGGGCGTCTCTTTGATCATGGCGATGGAACATAGCGTAACCGGCCGGGACAGGCTACGTTCCTTGGGCCTTCCCCGTCGTTTCCTTGCCCGAAGATGCACCATGCCCGAACTGCCTGAAGTCGAAACCGTCCGCCGGGGGCTGATGCCCGCCATGCAGGGCCAGCGCCTGGACGCGGTGATCCCGCGCCGGCCCAACCTGCGCTTTCCCCTGCCCGACGGGTTCGGCCAGCGGCTCACGGGCCGCACCGTGGTCGATATCCGCCGCCGCGCCAAGTTCCTGATGTTCGATTTGGACAGCCCGGACGTGCTGATCGCCCATCTCGGCATGTCGGGCAGTTTCCGACTGGGCGCCAAGCCCTTCCCGGAAGAAAAGCACGACCATGTGATCTTCAAGATGTCGGGCGGCGGCGAGGTTCATTACAACGATCCGCGCCGCTTCGGCTTCATGGATTTATGGGCCGCCGCCGACCTGGCGTCCTATCCCATGCTGACCAAACTGGGGCCGGAGCCGCTGGACGACGATGCCTTTAACGGGAAAGCCCTGGCGGCGCGGTTGAAGGGCCGCAAGACGTCTATAAAGGTCGCCTTGCTGGACCAGAAGGTGGTCGCCGGGGTCGGCAACATCTATGCCTGCGAAGCGCTGTACCGGGCCGGGATTTCGCCAAAGCGTCTGGCCCATACGGTGCAGGGGGCCCGGGCCGACAAACTGGCCGATGCGGTCAAGGCGGTGTTGAAGGACGCCATCGCGTCCGGGGGCTCGTCCTTGCGCGACCATATCCGCCCCGATGGCGAACTGGGCTATTTCCAGCATTCCTTCGACGTCTACGGGCGCACGGGCGAAGCCTGCGCCAACGCGGCCTGCGGCCAGCCCATCCGCCAGATCCCCCAGGCCGGGCGCTCGACTTTCTACTGTTCCCGCTGCCAGAGGTAGGGTATCACCGGGCCATGACCTTGATAGCCCGCCTGCGTCCCGGTTTCGTCGCGGCCCTTTTGTGGCTGGCGGCGGCGCTGCCCGCGGCCGCGCAGTTCGTCGGCGGCATCGACGACCTGCCGCTGATGCCGGGCCTGACCGACATCCCCGACGCCGGCGTGGTGTTCGAAACGCCGGCCGGGCGCATCGTCGAGGCCCAGGCCCTGACCGGCGGCCAGGACCAGGCCCAGGTGCGGGCGTTCTACGACGCCAGTTTGCCGCAGCTTGGCTGGGAAAAGATCAAAAGCGGCCAGTACCGCCGCGAAGGGGAAACCCTGCACTTGGAATTCCCGGACGGCCCCGTGCCGACCGTGCGGTTCCGCCTGGCGCCGGGCCCCTGACCGGCCCGCGCCGACGACATATCGAGACCCCTCATATTAAGGAACGGAAGCGACCCACATGGCTTACGAAAACATCATCGTTGAAACCCGCGGCGCCGTCGGGCTGATCACCCTCAACCGGCCGAAGGCCCTGAACGCCCTGAACAAGGCCCTGGTCGCCGAGATGCGCGACGCCCTCGACGTGTTCGAGGCCGATGACGCGATCGGCGCCATCGTCGTCACCGGGTCGGAAAAAGCCTTCGCCGCGGGCGCCGACATCAAGGAGATGCAGGGCCAAAGCTGGATGGACGCCTATAAAAGCGACTTCATCACCAAGGATTGGGAACGCATCGCGTCCTGCCGCAAGCCGGTGATCGCCGCCGTGGCGGGCTATGCCTTGGGCGGCGGTTGCGAGGTCGCCATGATGTGCGATCTGATCATCGCCGGCGACAATGCCAAGTTCGGGCAGCCGGAAATCACCATCGGCACCATCCCCGGGGCCGGCGGTACGCAGCGCCTGACCCGCGCCGTGGGCAAGGCCAAGGCCATGGAAATGTGCCTGACCGGGCGCATGATGGACGCGGAAGAGGCGGAACGGTCGGGCCTGGTGGCGCGCATCGTGCCCGTGGCTGATCTGGTCGAGGACGCGGTCAAGACGGCTGAGGCCATCGCCGCCATGTCGCGGCCCCTTGCCATGCTGGCCAAGGAGGCCGTCAACCGCGCGTTCGAGACGACCCTGTCCGAAGGCGTGCGGTTTGAGCGGCGCATGTTCCACGCGACCTTCGGGACCGAGGATCAGAAGGAAGGCATGGCCGCCTTCGCCGACAAACGGAAGCCGGAATTCAAGAACCGCTGAACGGGCGGCGGTGGGCCACGGGAGCCCTTGCACGGGGCCTTGTTTTCCGGGCTTGACCTGGGTCCGGCCCGCCGATATAACCGCGCCTTCCGAATTCAGACCCAGAGTTAGAAAAGGGTGTCCAGATGGCACATCATGCCTCGGCCAAGAAACGCATTCGTCAAACGGCCCGCCGCACGCAGGTCAACCGCACGCGCCTGAGCGCCGTGCGCACCTCGATCCGCAAGGTCGAAATGGCCATCGCCGGTGGCGATGCCGCCGCCGCCCAGGAAGCCTTCAAGGCGGCGCAGCCGCTCGTCATGCGCGGTGCGCAGAAAGGCATCCTGCACGCCAACATGGCGTCGCGGAAGCTGTCGCGCCTGGTCAAGCAGATCAAGGGCCTGTCCGCCTAAGGACGGCTCTCGACCGCGACCGAATACCGAAAGGGCCGTGCCGAAAGCACGGCCTTTTTCTTTGCCCGAACGGGTACGCAAACCATTGCTGGGACTCGGAAAAACACAGCCGCCGAGGCCTGCCGCGAAGGGGGCCGAAGGGACTCTCAGGGCCATTTTTGTCAAGGGAATTATTTTGCAAATTTGGGGGGCGTTCGCGATTCGTCTCATTGCCATCGACGGATCACGTCCGTAATATCCCCGTCGTCGTTGGGGGCTTCGCGCCCACCGACGGACTCACTAAGACGCCGTCCGGCCGACACAAGCTAATAAAGAGAAAGGAGACTTGAGAGAAAGAGAGCCCTTTTTTCTTTTTGATTTCGCATGACTTCAATAACCTTAAATATGATTACTTATCGTTATTATAAGATCTGAATAATTTGTTATTTAATAATAGGCTAAAAAGCCAAACCTAAGGGGGGTGTGTCGCGGACAAAGTCTAATGTGTTCGCCGCTCATGCGGCGTCGTCTCTCGCGGCTCTAGAGAGGCGGCGGCGTGAAGGAGCCGTATTCAGGTTCCCGACACGGCGGCGGGCATAAATGAAAGACAAGCCGCGACAGCGCCGGCCGGTGGTTGTCCCCACCGGGCCTCATCGCCTCCCAACACCCAGGGAGGGGGAGCCTTGGCCGTATGGCCGCCGGTCCCCCCTGATAATGAAAACAAGCACTGCCCGAAGGGGCGGGACCGAATGTTGGTGGCAAAATGACGGAACAGCAGAGCCGAGATATAGAGCCCTGCCAGGATCTGCAGGAAACCTGGTCGGAAATTTGTGAATCCCTGCGCGCCGAGATCGGCGAAGCTTCCTACCAAAGCTGGATCAAGCCCATGCGGCTCATCGGACAGAACGGCAGTGCCGTGCGCACCGGTGTCCCCACCCGTTTCATGCGCGAATGGATCCAGGCCCATTATCAGGACCGTTTGTCGGAACTGTTGGACGGCCGGGGGCTCACCGGCGGGCTCGACGTGGTCATTCATCAGGAACATGCGGCGTCGGGCCGGGCCGAGACCAAGCCCGCCGAGGTGCGCAAGGAAGACGCGGCCCCGGCCGGGCCGGTGAACGGCACCGGTATCGGCAACGGCCCCCATGCCGACGACATCGGCGCCCCCCTGGATCAGCGCTATACCTTCGACCGTTTCGTCGTCGGCAAGCCGAACGAATTCGCCTATGCCGCCGCGCGCCGCGTGGCCGAGGCCGAGGTCGTGCCCTTCAACCCCCTGTTCCTCTACGGTGGGGTCGGGCTCGGCAAGACCCACCTGATGCACGCCATCGCCTGGCACCTGCGCAAGACGCGGCCGGACCGCTCGGTCATCTATCTGTCGGCGGAAAAGTTCATGTACCGCTTCGTGCGCGCGCTCCGCGAACACAACACCGTCGATTTCAAGGAGCAGTTCCGCTCCGTCGACGTGCTGATGGTCGATGACGTCCAGTTCATCTCGGGCAAGGAGTCGACCCAGGAAGAGTTCTTCCACACCTTCAACGCCCTGGTCGATCAGGGCCGCCAGATCGTGATTTCCGCCGACAAGTCGCCCAACGACCTGGAAGGCATGGAAGAACGCCTGATCTCGCGCCTGAACTGCGGGTTGGTCGCCGACATTCACGCGACAACCTATGAACTTCGTCTCGGCATCCTGCAGGCCAAGGGCGAGCAGATGGGTGTCGAGGTGCCGCTGAAGGTGATGGAATTCCTCGCCCATAAGATCACGTCGAACGTGCGCGAGCTCGAAGGGGCGCTCAACCGGGTCGTCGCCCACCATCAGCTGGTCGGCCGCGACATCACCCTGGAGACCAGCCAGGACGTTCTGCACGACCTTCTCAAGGCGTCGGAACGGCGGGTCACCATCGAGGAAATCCAGAAACGCGTGTCGACCCATTTCAACATCCGCGTGTCGGACATGCATTCGGCCCGCCGGGCGCGCTCCGTCGCCCGCCCGCGTCAGGTCGCGATGTATCTCTCGAAGCAGTTGACGTCCCGTTCGCTCCCGGAAATCGGGCGCAAATTCGGCGGCCGCGACCACACCACGGTGATGCATGCGGTGAAGAAGGTGGAAGAACTGCGCGAGTTGGATTCCAGCTTCAACGAGGATGTTGAACTGCTGCGCCGGATGCTCGAGGGCTGATCCCCTCGAGGGTCCCGCCAGGGCCGCCCCAAAAGTCACGACCGTAACCCTGAAATTCGGGGAAAAGGCTTCGGAATCCAAGGGCCTCTGCTATAATGCCGCCTTGGTCAGAGGGCGCCCGTCCGGGTGTCTTCACGCTGCTCTCGGTGGGGGCTCCGGACCGGCATTTCAGCGCCCGGGGCGGAGGGTTCCAGCCCCGGTTTCGTTGCCGCCGGACCGGCCTGCAAATGGGTCGGTCGGAAGCCGGAACATCCCGTCGAAAGCGTCATAACGGCATGTAATTTTGAACGGCGATAGACGGCACATATGAAACTGACAATCGAGCGGGCCGCCTTGCTGAAGTGCCTTGGGCACGTGCAAAGCGTTGTAGAGCGCCGCAATACCATCCCCATCCTTTCCAACGTGAAGATCGAAGCCGGCGACGGCAAGCTGGCGCTCAACGCCACGGACATGGATCTCGACATCGTCGAGGGCGTGGCCGCCGACGTGGCCGAAGCGGGCGCGACGACGGCCCCCGCCCATACCCTTTACGACATCGTGCGCAAGCTGCCCGAAGGGGCGCAGGTGGTGATGGAAAAGGAAAGCGGCGGGCAACTGGTGCTTAAGGCCGGGCGCTCCCGATTCGCGCTTTCCTGCCTGCCGACCGAGGATTTTCCCGTTCTCGGCTCGGGCGAATTGCCGCATCAGTTCAAGATGCCCGTGCATGATCTGAACACGCTGCTCGACCGCACCCGGTTCGCCATCTCGACCGAGGAAACGCGCTACTACCTGAACGGCATTTATCTGCATGTCGCCGAACGCGACGGCACCAAGGTGCTGCGCGCGGTCGCCACGGACGGCCACCGCCTGGCCTCGGCCGAAGTGCCCCTGCCCGAAGGCGCCGACGGAATCCCCGGCGTGATCCTGCCGCGCAAGGTCGTCACCGAACTGGGCAAGCTGATCGACGAAAGCGTCGGCGAGGTCTTCGTCGGCCTGTCGGAAACCAAGGCGCGGTTCGCCGTCGACGAGATCGTCATCACGTCCAAGCTGATCGACGGCACCTTCCCCGATTACGAACGGGTCATCCCGCGCGACAACGACAAGATGCTCGATGTCGACCGCAAGCTTTTGGCCGATGCCGTCGACCGCGTGTCGGCGATTTCTTCCGAGAAATCCCGCGCCGTGAAGCTGACCTTGGGTGCCGGCGTGCTCAAGCTGTCGGCCTCCAGCCCCGAACACGGGCTGGCCGAGGAAGAGATTGAGGTCGATTACAACGGCGACGGTCTGGAGATCGGATTCAACGCGGCCTATCTGCTCGACATCACCCGCCAGATCGAAGGCGACACGGCGTCGCTGGCCATGGCCGATGCGGCCTCGCCGACGGTGCTGCGCGAAACGGGCGACGAAAGTGCCCTGTTCGTGCTCATGCCCATGCGTGTTTGAACGGGTTTTTTAAGGAACGATCCTGTACGTCCAACCCACATTTGCCGCCGATGGGGCATATCCGGAAACCGCCGCCGCCCAGGGCTCTCTTGCGGTCCGCCGGCTGACGCTGAGCGACTTCCGCTGCTATGCCGCGCTGCGGCTTGACGTGCCCGAGGGGCCGGTCGTGCTGGCCGGGCCCAACGGCGCGGGCAAGACCAATATCCTCGAAGCCTTGTCGTTTTTGATCCCGGGCCGCGGCCTGCGCCGCGCCCGCCTGTCGGAAGCCGCCCGCCGCGATCCCGGCGAGGAAGCGGCCCCGCGCCCCCGGCCCTGGGCCGTGGCGGCGACGGTCGCCGGCCCAGACGGTGAAACGGATGTCGGCACGGGGCTTGCCGCCGGAGAGGCGGGCGACGCGGAAAAACGCCTGGTGCATGTCGATGGCGAGGCCCAGCGGGCCCAGGCCGTCCTGTCCGAACACGTTTCCCTGCAATGGCTGACGCCGCAGATGGACCGCCTGTTTCTCGACGGCGCTTCGGCCCGTCGGCGCTTTCTCGACCGCCTGGTTTATGGCCGCGATCCGGCCCATGCCGGCCGTGTCGGCGGGTATGAGCAGGCCATGCGCGAACGGCTGCGCTTGTTGACGGCCCGGGGTGCGGCCGACGAGGCCTGGGTTTCCGCCCTGGAATCCACCATGGCGGAACGCGGTGTTGCCATCGCGGCGGCCCGGCTGGACATGGCCGGGCGCCTGGCGGGCCAGTTGGAGGCCGCCGGCGACGGCCCGTTCCCGGCCGCCGACCTGGCCGTCGAGGGCGAGGTCGAGGCTTGGCTTAACGGCGGATCCGCCCTTGATGCCGAGGACCGGCTGAAGGCCGCATTGAAATCCGCCCGCGGGCGTGACGGCGACAGTGGCCGCACGGCCCACGGGCCGCATCGCTCCGACCTGCATGTCGAATACAAAAGCCGCGGCCGCCCGGCGGCCGACTGTTCCACGGGCGAACAGAAGGCATTGTTGATCTCTCTGGTCCTGGCGCAGGCGCGCCTGCAGGCGGTGGAACAGGGCCGGGCACCGATCCTGCTGCTGGACGAGGTCGCGGCCCATCTTGATGCCGACCGGCGCGCCGCCCTGTTCGCCGAGATCGAAACCCTGGGTCTGCAGGCCTGGATGACCGGCACGGACCTGGACCTGTTCGGTCCGCTTGCCGGGCGGGCTGCCTTCTTCCATGTCGCCGAGGCCAAGGTCCACCGTCAGGACCCATGACCGGACAACATTGAATTTACCCGGGCGGTGCTTTTGCCGCCCCAATCTGAAGAGCGTGAACGACCATGACCGACGAACCCGAAACACCGAAAACCGATTCAGCCGCCCAGCGGCGCGCGGACAACAACGGCGAATATCTCGCGGATTCCATCAAGGTCCTGCGCGGCCTTGATGCCGTGCGCAAGCGGCCCGGCATGTACATCGGCGATACGGACGACGGCTCGGGCCTGCATCACATGGTCTACGAAGTCGTCGACAACGCCATCGACGAAGCGTTGGCGGGATATTGCGATACGGTGCGGGTGACGCTCAACGGCGACAACTCGGTCACCGTGTCCGATAACGGCCGCGGCATTCCCGTCGACATCCATACGGAAGAAGGCGTCTCGGCGGCCGAGGTCATCATGACCCAGTTGCATGCCGGGGGTAAGTTCGACCAGAATTCCTACAAGGTTTCGGGCGGTCTGCACGGCGTCGGCGTGTCCGTGGTCAACGCGCTTTCGGAATGGCTGGAACTGCGCATCTGCCGCGACGGCAAGCAGCATTTCGTGCGGTTCCGCGACGGCGAGGTCGAGGCCCCGTTGAAAATTATCGGCGACGCCCCCCTGGGCGAGGACGGCAAGCCGATCTCCGGCACCGAGGTCACGTTCCTGGCATCCAAGGAAACCTTCACCCAGACCGATTACGATTATGCGACCCTGGAACACCGCCTGCGCGAACTGGCGTTCCTTAATTCCGGCGTGGGCCTGACCCTGACCGATGCGCGCGGGGTCGAACCGCAGACCAAGGAACTGCGCTACGAAGGTGGGCTGCAGGAATTCGTCAAATACCTGGACCGGTCCAAGAACCCGGTGCTGGGCGAGTCGATCGCCGTTTCCGGCGAAAAGGACGGCATCACCGTGGAAATGGCGATGCAGTGGAACGACAGCTATCACGAGACCATGCTGTGCTTCACCAACAACATTCCGCAGAAGGACGGCGGCACGCACCTGGCCGGGTTCCGGGGGGCGTTGACGCGCATGATCAACAATTACGCCAACGCGTCGGGTATCGCCAAGAAGGCCAAGGTCGCGATCACCGGCGACGACGCCCGCGAAGGCCTGACCTGCGTGCTGTCGGTCAAGGTGCCCGATCCCAAGTTCTCGTCCCAGACCAAGGAAAAGCTGGTGTCGTCCGAAGTCCGCCCGGCGGTGGAAAACCTGGTCGGCGAGGGCCTGGACCGCTGGTTCGAGGAACATCCCACGGAAGCACGCAACGTGATCGGCAAGATCGTCGAGGCCGCCGCCGCCCGCGAGGCGGCGCGCAAGGCCCGCGAACTGACGCGGCGCAAGGGGGCCTTGGATATCTCGACCCTGCCTGGGAAGCTCGCCGATTGTTCCGAACGGGACCCGGCGCTGTCCGAATTGTTCATCGTCGAGGGTGATTCGGCCGGCGGTTCCGCCAAGCAGGCGCGCCACCGCGCCAATCAGGCGATCCTGCCGCTGCGCGGCAAAATCCTTAACGTGGAGCGCGCGCGCTTCGACAAGATGCTGTCATCGGCGGAAATCGGCACCCTGATCGCGGCCCTCGGCACCGGCATCGGGCGCGAGGATTTCAATGTCGAGAAATGCCGCTACCACAAGATCATCATCATGACGGACGCCGACGTTGACGGCAGCCACATCCGCACCCTGCTTCTGACCTTCTTCTTCCGCCAGATGCCGGAACTGGTGACGCGCGGCTACCTCTATATCGCGCAGCCGCCGTTGTACCGGGCGAAACGCGGCAATTCCGAGGTCTATCTCAAGGACGACGCGGCGATGGAAAAATACCTGTTCGCCAGCGCCATCGACGAAGGTGCCGTGATGCGGCCCTACGACGGCAGCCAGATCGCGGGCCCGGAACTGCACGCCGTGGTGCGCGAAGCCCGCGACGTCAAAACCATGGTCGGCCGCCTGTCCCAGCATGTACCCATGGCCCTGGTCGAACAGGCGGCGATCCTGGGGGCCTTCAACCTGGACATCCTGTCCGATCAGGAACTGGCGCAAGGCACCGCCGAATACATCGCCAAGCGCATGGATGCCCTGGTCTCCGAGGCTGAACGCGGTTGGACAGGTTCGGCCCTGCCCGGCGGGGGGTTCTCCATCGACCGCACCCTGCGCGGCGTTTCGGAAAGCCACGTCATCGACGGTCAGGTGATCCGCTCTTCGGAGGCCCGTCGGCTCGACGGCATGGCGCCGGCCTTGCAGGCGCGCTATGCGCGCCACGGCACGCTGGTCCTGAAGGAAAAGGAACACGTCATCACCGGCCCGGTGTCCCTGGTCGATGCGGTGATGGACGCCGGCAAGAAGGGCATCGGCGTGCAGCGCTATAAGGGTCTCGGGGAAATGAACCCGGATCAGCTTTGGGAAACCACCCTGGACCCCAACGCGCGGTCCCTGTTGCAGGTCCGCATCAACCATATCGACGACGCCGAAGAGGTGTTCTCCACCCTGATGGGCGATATCGTTGAACCGCGCCGCGAATTCATTCAGGAAAACGCGCTGAAAGTCGCCAACCTGGATATCTGATCGCCTCGACCGGAAGCTGGCGGGGCGGTTTACTCCGACACGGGCTTCCGCCTATGATCGCCGCAACACCGGGCCAACCCGGGGGGGAAGGGCGGTCAGGCATTGAACTGAGTTCACTGGGGGGTTCCCAATGGCGGATACGAATACGTCGGTCGCGGCCTTGATCGAGGCCCACGAGGCCTGGCTGCGCGGCGGTGGCGATACCGGCAAGCGCGGCGACATGCTGCGCCTCAATATGCGGGACATGGACCTGCGGGGCTCATCCCTCGCCAACGCCAACATCCGGGAATGCGATCTCACGGGATCGGATCTGTCGGGTGCCGACCTCAGGGGCTCGTCCCTGATCTCGTCGGTCATGGTCGGGGTCAATTTCACCAACGCGCTGCTCGACTTCACGGACATGACCGATACCGACCTGCGGGGCGCCAATTTCACCGGGGCGTCCCTCAACGGCGTCGACATGTGGCGGGCCAACCTGAAGGGGGCCGTGATCGACCCGATCACCCTGCACAAGCTGCTCGACTGCCGGGAGCCCGATGAAGCCTCCGCCTATTTTGCGTTAACCAAATACTGACGTCCGCCCGTCCATAAGGCGCACATGGCCAAATCACCGCGTCCCCGCCCCCGTCCACGGGCGAAAAAGCCCCCCGAACGTGCCCCCGCCGGGCCCCGCCGAAGCCGCCTCGCCACGATCCTGAAATGGGCCGGGGCGGCGGCCGTATGGATGGTGATCGCGGCCCTTGGCGCCGGGGTCTGGGTGTCCATCGGCCTGCCGGACCTGGACGAAGCGCTCAAGACCGAACGCCGCCCGACCGTGACGATCCAAGCCGCCGACGGCACGGAAATCTACCGCGCCGGGGACCTGGTCGGTGAAACGGTGGCGTTGAAAAACCTGCCGCCGCATCTGATGCAGGCTGTCCTGGCGACCGAGGATCGGCGTTTCTACAGTCATTTCGGAATCGATCCCATTGGTCTGAGCCGGGCCATGGTGCGCAATATTCGCGCCGGGCGGGTGGTCGAGGGCGGGTCGACCATCACCCAGCAACTGGCCAAGAACCTGTTCCTCACCCCGGCCCGCACGATCACGCGCAAGCTTCAGGAAATGGTCGTGGCGTTATGGCTGGAATGGGAATTTTCCAAGGACCAGATCCTCACCCTCTACCTCAACCGGGTTTATCTGGGGGCGGGGACCTACGGCGTCGATGCGGCGGCGCGTCGCTTCTTCCAAAAACCCGCCGCCCGGGTCAATACCTACGAGGCGGCGGTGCTGGCCGGTCTGCTCAAGGCGCCGTCGCGCTACAATCCCGTGGCCTCGCCGGAACGGGCCCATGCCCGGGCCCGCACCGTGCTCGGCAACATGGTCGCCGCCGGATACCTGACGGAAACCAAAGCGGCGGACGCGGCCCGCGGCATCCAGGTCGCCGTCGTCTCGGCGCCCACGGGCAACGCGCGCCATTTCGTCGACTGGGTGCTCGAAGCGGTCTCCGACTACGTCACCGCCGGCGGCCGTGATCTGGTGGTCAAGACGACGCTCGACCTCGCCCTGCAGCGCCAGGCGGAAACAGCCATGGGTCGCGCCTTCATGGCGGCGGACCGGGCGCGGATGCAGGCGGGCGAAGGGGCGCTTATCGCGCTGACCCCGCAGGGTGCGGTGCGCGCCATGGTCGGCGGCCGGGATTACGGCAAAAGCCAGTTCAACCGCGCCGTCCAGGCGCAGCGTCAGCCGGGCTCCGCGTTCAAGCCCGTGGTCTATCTGGCGGCGTTGGAGGCCGGGATGACGCCCGCGACCCCGGTGGTCGATAAGCCGGTTTCCTTGAGCGGCTGGCAGCCGTCCAATTTCTCCGGCAAGTACGAAGGGCGGATGACCCTGGAGTACGCGCTCGCCAACTCCGTGAACACCATCGCCGTGCAGTTGGCGCAGAAAGTCGGCCCGGCAAAGATCATCGATACCGCGCGGGCCCTCGGCATTACCACGGACCTGCCCAGGGACGCCGGGCTGGCGCTCGGCACCGGTGAGGTTTCGTTGCTGGAACTGGCGACCGCCTATGCCGTGCTGGCGCGGGCGGGCATGGGGGTCTGGCCCTATGCGATCACGGAAATCATCGGCCCGGACGGCGCGCCGCTGTATCAACGCCAGGGTTCCGGCCCCGGCCGCGCCGTGCCCGCCGCCCCGGCCCGCACCCTGACCGCCATGATGACCAAGGTGATCGACGGCGGCACGGGAAAGCACGCCGCCATCGGCCGGGCGGCGGCGGGCAAGACGGGCACCAGCCAGAATTACCGCGATGCCTGGTTCGTCGGCTTCACGCCGCAGCTGGTGACCGCCGTGTGGTTCGGCAACGACGACGGGTCGCCCATGAAACGGGTGACCGGCGGCGGCCTGCCGGCGCGCACCTGGGCGGTGTTCATGGGCGCAGCGCATCAAGGCCTGCCGGTTCTGGCCTTCGACGACATCGGCGACGACGGCAAGCCCGGATCAGGGTCGTTCTGGGGGCGGTTGAAAAATCTTGTCGGTTCCGGGTCTGAAACGGTTGAGCCCGTAGGCGAAAACCGCGCCGGGGATTAGCCCTGTCCGGCCAGCCGGGCGATGGTCGCCGTGGTGCTGTGTCCCGGCGCCAGATCGGCGAGGTGAACGCGCCCGCCGGCGGCCTCGACGACCTCGCGGCCGACAACCTGGTCGACGCGGTAATCGGCCCCCTTGACCAGAACTTCCGGCAACAAACCCTCGATCAGGGCCAGCGGCGTGTCTTCGGCGAACAGAACCACCGCATCGACACCGGCGAGGGACGCCAGTACGGCGGCCCGCGCGGCCTCGCCCTGCACCGGGCGGTCGGCGCCCTTCAGACGCCGGACCGAGGCATCGGAATTCAGCCCGACGACCAGACGGTCGCATTGGCTTTTGGCCTGGCGCAGCAGCGACACATGCCCCGGGTGCAGCAGATCGAAGCAGCCGTTGGTGAAGCCGACCGTGAGGCCCCGGCGGCGCCAGGCAGCGGCCCGGTCGAGAACCTGTTCGAGGGTCAACACCTTGGCTTCGGCGTCGCTCAGGTCCTGGTGATGCAATTGGGCGATCAGGTCGCCCGCGTAGGCGACGGCGGTGCCGACCTTGGCGACGACGATCCCTGCGGCGAGATTGGCGAGCGCCGCCGCACGGCCCAGATCGGCGCCTGCGGCCAGGCAGGCGGCCAGGGTCGCGACCACCGTGTCGCCGGCGCCGGAGACATCGAACACTTCCTGGGCTTCCGCGGCAAGGTGAAGGACCGGGCCCTCGGCGGGCACCAGGGTCATGCCGTCGCGGGACCGGGTGACCAGCACGGCGGTCAGGCCCAGGCCATCGACCAGCCCGCGGGCGGCGGCGATCACGGCATCGTCCGTGTCCACGGGTTTGCCCGTGGCGGCGGCCAGTTCCTTCAGGTTGGGGGTCAGGATGCCGGCCCCCCGGTAGCGCCCGTAATCGCTGCCCTTGGGGTCGACGATCACGGTCGCCCCGGCCTTGGCGGCGGCGGCGATCACGCGGGCCAGGGTGGCATCGGCCAGGACGCCCTTGCCGTAATCGGACAGCACCACGACCTTGTGGTCGCGCACGGCGGCCTCGGCATCGACGGCCAGTTGATCCTGCAGGCCGGCGGCGGTGGCCCGGCTGGTTTCCCGGTCGGCGCGCAGCATCTGCTGCGTGCCGGCGACAAAGCGGGTCTTGATCGTGGTCTGACGGCCGGCGTCGGTCTTGAGATCGCCGGTCACGCCGGCCTCCCGGGCCAGCAGGGTGCGAACTTCGGTCCCGGCGTCGTCGTCGCCGATGACGGACAGGAACCGGGTCTTGGCCCCCAGCGCCGCCAGGTTGCGCACCACGTTGCCGGCCCCGCCCAGCATGCGGGTCTCGCCGGTCACGCGCAGCACCGGGATCGGGGCTTCCGGGGAAATCCGCTCGACCTCGCCATGAACGAAAGTGTCGAGCATGACGTCGCCCAGACAGACCACCTTGGTATCCGCCAGCGCCTCGACCAGGGCGATCAGGTCCGTGCGTTCCGTCATCATCCCGCGTCCTGCGTTACAAGGCCCAATTCTATCTCAAGCGCGCCGCACAGCATCTGACCAAGTGTAATATGCATTTCCTGGATGCGGGCGGTGACGTCCGACGGCACGATCAGCAGGGGCTCGGCCAGGCCGGCCATCTGGCCGCCGTCCCGGCCGCTCAGACCGGCGGCGATCAGCCCGCCCGCCCGCGCCGTGCGCAGGGCTTCCAGCACATTGGGGCTTCGGCCCGAGGTGGAAATCCCGACGGCCACGTCGCCGGGCTTGCCAAGGGCCTGGATCTGGCGGGCGAAAATCTGATCGAAGCCCAGGTCGTTGCCCGCGGCGGTCAGGGCGGAGGTATCCGTGGTCAGGGCGATGGCGGCGATCGGGGCGCGGTCGGTCTTGTAGCGGACGGTCAGTTCGGTCGCCAGATGTTGGCAGTCGGCGGCGCTGCCCCCGTTCCCGAAGAAAAGCAATTTTCCGCCGGTTCTCAAGGACTTGACGGCGACGGTTACAAGCGCCTGGAAGGGGGCGGCCAAGGCCTCGCGGGTCGCTTTGGCGACGGCCGCGTGTTCTTCCATTTCACTGTCAAAAAATGCCGCTAAGTCCATGAGAAAACCTGTTTTCTGCGCGCCGAATTCGGCCTGTCACAGAACCCCTTTGAAATAGGCGATGGTTTTCGCCAAGCCGTCCTTCAGCTGGATCGTCGGCTGCCAGCCCAATTTGTCCTTGGCGAGCGAGATATCCGGGCAGCGCTGCATGGGGTCGTCCTGGGGCAGCGGCATCCTGACGATCTTGGACTTGGCGCCGGTCATCTCGATCACCAGTTCGGCCAGTTCCAGGATCGTGAATTCGTTGGGATTGCCCAGGTTGACCGGCCCGGTGACGGCGTCGGGCGCGTTCATCAGCCGCATCAGCCCGTCGGCAAGATCGTCGACATAACAGAACGACCGCGTCTGTCCGCCGTCGCCGTAGAGGGTCAAATCCTCGCCTTTCAACGCCTGAACGATGAAATTCGACACCACCCGCCCGTCCGACGGGTGCATGTTGGGGCCGTAGGTGTTGAAGATGCGCGCGACCCGGATATTCAGGCTGTGTTGGCGGTAATAATCGAAAAACAGGGTTTCGGCGCAGCGCTTGCCCTCGTCATAGCAGCCGCGCGGCCCGATGGGGTTGACCCGGCCGCGGTAATCCTCGGTCTGCGGATGGACTTCCGGATCGCCGTAGACCTCGGAGGTCGAGGCCTGCAGGATCTTGGCGCCGGTGCGCTTGGCCAGGCCCAGCATGTTGATGGCGCCGTGCACGGAAGTCTTGGTCGTCTGCACGGGATCGTACTGGTAATGCACGGGCGAGGCCGGGCAGGCCAGGTTGTAGATTTCGTCGACCTCGACATAGAGCGGGAAGGTCACGTCGTGGCGCATGACCTCGAAATGGGGGTGGTCGAGCAGGCCCAGAATGTTGTCCTTGGAGCCGGTATAGAAGTTGTCGGCGCAGATCACGCCAGCGCCGCTCTCCAGCAGGCGTGCGCAGAGATGCGAGCCGATAAAGCCCGCCCCGCCGGTGACGAGGATGGTCTTGCGTAGGGCCATGAATGGGTCACCCGTTCTGATTTTGCCGCATTTCGGGCAAAAAACCGCCAAATCCGCGATCTATAATGCCCGCCAAGTATTAAGAAACCGTCGCTTATGACCCTCAAGCGGGGCCGAGGTCAAGGTGCCTGACGCAGGCCGCCGCCGGAGACCGCTCCGTGCAACCAAGCGCCGGAAATGAAATGACTTTTTTAACGATTTCACTTTAGCATTGGCGCAACTTGCCGCTTGCGGTGAAATTTCCGGGGCTGGGGGAAGCGTTCCCGGAACGACTGTCGATATCGGGGTTCCGTCCTGCGGGGCCCGGGGCGAACGGGAGCATCATGGCCGAGATTCCTTCACCGGATACGCTCGAGGAAAAACTTCTGCTGGACCGCCTCAACCGGATGGAGGCGGGCGCGCCCGGCTATTACGCCGTGCATCTGCATCTGTCGGAGCTGAAAAGTTCGAACCGCAAGCCGCATTTCATACGCTTGGCGGCGCGCAACTTCGACAATCTGACCAATCAGCACGAAGCGACCCTGTTCCAGATGAAGAACGCGGACCAGATCCTTCTGTGCCGCACGGTCCCCGTGCACGAAGCGGAAAACCCGGTCGAGAAGGTCCGCGCCCTGTTTTCCGAAGACCCGCTGACCCATATCGACGAGACGGGCCTGGGCGAAGATCGCCTGTCGACCTGGTACGACCTGTCGGAAAACGAGGATTTCCGCGCCTTTGTGCGGGTCGTCGGCTCCCTGGTGCTGGAGGCCGAGGAAACCGCCAAGCGCGAGGCCGCCGAGGCGGTGGCGCAACAGAAATCCGTGGGCCAGCCGCTGACGGCGCAGCACCTGACGGCGCTTTCCCAAGTTCTGCCGCGCGTGCCGATCGACGACCTGATCCGCGAACAGCTGTGCCTGCACATCGGCGCCAACGGGCCCGAGGGCGTGATCTTTCGCGAACACTTCATTTCCATCGGCGATCTGAAGAAGCGTGTGGCCCCCGGGGTCAACCTGTTCTCGTCGATCTGGCTGTTCCAGTACCTGACCGAGGGCCTGGACCGGGTCATCCTGGCCAACATGGCCGGCCGCAACTTCGAGAAGATGAACGAGCCGATCTCGCTCAACCTGAACATCGGCACCGTGCTGTCGCGGGATTTCCAGAACTTCCACCGCGCCGTCGCCGGGCATGAGGACAACGTCATCATCGAAATGCAGGTGATCGACATCTTCTCCGACGTCGATGCCTTCACCATCGCCCGCAACATGCTGCAGCAGAACGGATACCGCGTGCTGGTCGACGGCATTTCGCCCGTGTCCATGCAGTTCTTCGACCCGGCGGTCCTGGGCGCCGACTTCATCAAGGTCGGCTGGGGCACGGAATTCGAGAACGAGGAAGAAGACGACAGCAAGGTTGAAGACCTGCGCCGCATCATTCGCGACGCCGGCAAGGAATCGATCATCCTGTCCCGCGTCGATTCCGAACAGGCGATTCAATGGGGCCTCAACCTGGGCATCACCCGGTTCCAGGGCTTCCTCATGGACCGGCTGATCGATACCGTGCGTTCGCAGGGGCGGCGCGCGCGCATTAAGAAGGAACGGGCGGCGGCGGCGACGCGCTGAGGCGCGCGCACCGGCATCCGGCAACGAAACAGGAAACGGCGGAAACATGGCGACGGCGCCCGACGCACAGAAAGCAATCCCCAGCCAGGAAAACCTGCTGCTGGACTATGTGCGCCGCCTGGAAAAGCACCGGGGCGGGCGTCAGGTCGTGCATGTCCATTTGTCGCAGTTGCGCCCGTTCAACCGGCGCGAACAGCACATCCGGGCCGCGACCTCCAGCTTCGATCCCCTGATTTCGACCACCATGGGCCAGTTGTTCGCGCTGCGCAGCGCCGATCTGATCTTCGCCTTCAAGGCCGAAGCCCGTCCCCAGGTCGAAACCGTGGTCCAGAAGGTGCGGTTCCTGTTTTCCGACGATCCCCTGATCGCCGAGGCCTCGACTCACGAAAAGCCTTTCGCGACCTGGTACGACGCGGTCAACGATTATGACGACATCCTGCGCCTGGCCCGCGAATTGGCCGAGGAAGAGGAAGTGCGCCTGACCAAGGTGCGCTCGCGCATGGATGCGCGCTCGTCGCTGCGCGCCAAGCAGGAACAGGGTGAGCCCCTGACGCCCGACATTCTGGCCCGGGTCGAGGATGCTTTGGGCCGCGCCGATCTGTCGAACTACGTGCGCCGTCAGTTCGTCTGCAAGGTCGACAGCAAGCTGATCCCGGAACAGGAATTTTCCGAACTGTTCATCTCCATCAACGACCTGCGCGAAACCCTGATGCCGGGGGTCAATCTGACCTCCAACCGCTGGCTGTTCTATCACCTGACGGAAACCCTGGATAAGCGCATGCTGTCCATGCTGTCGAAGACCGACGCCATTACCATCACCGGCGAGATTTCCATCAACGCCAATGTGAAGACCCTGCTGTCGGATGAATTTCAGATCTTTGACGACAACGTCTCGGCCTCGCGCCGCGGCGCCATGGTGATCGAGTTGCAGAAGGAAGACATCTTCTCCGATCTGCCGGCCTTCCTGATCGCCCGCGAATATGTGCAGGAACGGGGTTATCGGGTGCTGCTCGACGGCCTGACCATGCAGACCATGTTCCTGGTCGACCGGGAAAAACTGGGCTGCGACCATGCCAAGCTGATCTGGACCCCGGCCCTCGCCGATTCCAGCGACGACGTCAAGGAACGGCTGCGTCAGATCGCGGCCTCGGGCGGCGGTGGGCGGATGATCATGTGCCGCTGCGACACCCGGGAATCCGTCGAATTCGGCCGCTCCGTCGGCATCGACCGGTTCCAGGGCCGGTTCATCGAAGGCCTGATCGCCGAGGACGGCCGGCGCCGCGATCTGCTCAAGCTGAAGCATCGCATTCAGCGTGGCACGGCCGGCGACGGCGACGAGGAAATGATCGAATAGACGGGCCCGCCCCGGATCTATTCCTTGCTGCTGACGCCGGCACTTTCAAAGGTCGCCATGCCCCGATGACAGGCCAGGGCCGCCTGCACGATCCCCACCGCCAAGACCGCCCCCGAGGCCTCGCCGAGCCGCATGTTCAGCTGCAGCAGCGGCGCCATGCCGAGTTTCGCGAGCAGCCGCGCGTGGCCCGGCTCCGCCGACAGATGCGCCGCCCGGCAATGGTCGAGGGCGCCCGGCTGCCGGACCTGAAGACAGGCCGCCGCCGCCCCTGCGACGAAACCGTCAAGCAGCACGGGCAGGCCCAGATGGCGGGCCTTGGCCACGGCACCGGCCATGGCCGCCAGCTCCCGCCCGCCCAAGGCGCGCAAAACCTCTAATCCATCGGTGGGATCGATTCCGTTGGCCGCGACGGCGCGTGCGATGGCGTCGGCCTTGGCCGACACGCCCGCCGAGGGCAGGCCGGTGCCCGGCCCGGCCCAATCCGCCCCCGCGCCGCCGAACAATCCCAAACAGACGGCGGCGGCGCTGGTGGTATTGGCGATGCCCATTTCACCGATGCACAAAAGGTCCGCCCGGTCATCGACGGCCTCCGTCCCGGCGTTGAACGCGGCGGAGAACTCATCCACCGACATGGCCGGGCCTTGCGTGATATCGCCGGTGGGGTTGCCCAGATCCAGGGGGATGACGGCAAGGTCCACGCCGAACGTGCTGCATAATTGGTTCACGGCCGCCCCTCCGGCCTGGAAGTTGGCGACCATCTGGGCCGTGACCTCGGGCGGATAGGCGGACACGCCCTGGGCTGCGACGCCGTGGTTGCCGGCGAACACCAGGGCCTGAACTTTGTCGGCGCGGGGTTGGGCGCGGCCCTGCCATCCGGCCAGCCATTCGGTGATTTCCTCCAGCCGGCCAAGCGATCCGGCGGGCTTGGTCAGAACCGCGTCGCGTGCCCGCACGGCGGCCTGGGCATCGGTGTCCGGCCCGGGCAGGTCGGTCAAAAAGGTGGCGGGATCGGGTGGGGGGGCGATTTGCGGCACGAGGTCTTGTTTCCTTTTCCGGGGTCGGTCACATATAACCCAATCGGCCGCGCCGGTGACGGGAATTTCCCGAAACTGTTTTTTGCGCGGCCCGTTGACCCGATAAGGAGTTGCCCCTTGGCGACGGACGATCCCGCCCCCGATTCCGATCCGGCCCCCGCCGCTCCGCGGCGGCCGTGGGAAGACGCGCTGTTGGCCATCGCCTTCCTCACGCGCCTGCCGGTGCCCGCGCGCCATGACGGCGGGGCGGGGGCCCTTGGCCGGGCCGCCTGGGCCTTTCCCCTGGCGGGGGGCGTGGTCGGCGGCTGCGGTGCTGGAATAATCCTGGCGACGGCGGGCTCGGGCCTGCATCCGCTGGCCGCGGCCTTGCTGGCGCTCGCCGTCATGGCCGTGGTGACGGGGGCGCTGCACGAAGACGGATTGGCCGATTTCGCCGATGGGCTGGGCGTCGCGGGCCGCGACCGGCGGCTCGCCGTGATGCGCGATTCCCATATCGGGGCCTTCGGTGTTCTGGCCCTGGTGTTCGCGACGGGGCTCAAGGCGACGGCCCTGGCGTCCCTCGCCGGGCCGGGCGCGGCGGCTTTGGTGCTGGTCGCCGCGGGGGCTTTGTCCCGCGCGGCCCTGGTGCCGACGATGATTGTCCTGTCTCCGGCGCGGGCCGACGGGCTGGCCAAGGATGCCGGCCGTCCGCCCGTCTGGGCGGCGGGGTTGGCCCTGGTTCTGGGGTTTGCGGCCCTGGCCCCGCTCCTGCCCATCCTGGGCCCCGGGGTCGGCACCCTGGCGGCGGCGGGGCTGGCGGCGGGCCTGTTCGCCTGCTGGGCCATGCATGCAGCGGTCGGCGGCCATACGGGCGACAGCCTGGGTGCCCAGCAACAGATTGTGGAAATCGCCGTCTATCTGGCGGCCGCAACGGCGGAGATCAGCCTGTGACCAAAAAACCCGACATTCCCGTGACCCGCTGGTGGTGGGTGCGCCATGCGCCGGTGCCTTCCGTGGTCGGCACCATCTACGGCGGCAACGACGTGCCCTGCGACGTGTCCGACCGGGACAGCTTCCGCGCCCTGGCGGGGGCCCTGCCCGCCGATGCGGTCTGGCTGACCAGCCACCTCACGCGCACCCATAAGACCGCCCAGGCGATCCGCGAGGAAGGATTGGAATTTCCCGCCCCCATCGCCGAGGAACACCTGGGCGAACAGTCCTTCGGCGACTGGCAGGGATCGACCTGGGACGAGATGGAGGCCCGCGATCCCGAAACCTTCCGTAAGTTCTGGGAAACCCCGGCCCGCTCCCGCCCGCCCGGCGGCGAAAGCTTCGCCGATCAGATCGCCCGCGTGTCCGGGGTGATCGAGCGCTACACCGCCGACCACACGGGCCGTGACATCGTCGCCGTGACCCACGGCGGGACCATTCGCGCCGCCATGGCCCATTCGCTCGGCCTGACGCCGGAAGGCGCTATGTCCTTTTCCATCTCGACCCTGTCCGTGACCTGTCTGGAACATGTCCAGGGCGGCCTGCTGCGCGGGCGCGGCGGGGCCTGGCGGATCGTGCGGGTCAACGCCCCGCCCCATGCGGTGACGCCGCTCGTCAAGGGGGGGCATTGACGCAAATCCCGAGCGTGCCGAATCCAGGCACGCGACGACGATTTGCGCGAAACTAACACATGGAAATCCGATGAATGAATTTCTTCCTCCCGTCACCTTGATCCTTGGCGGCCAACGTTCGGGCAAAAGCCGGCTTGCCGAAACCCTGATCGAGGACGCGGCGGGGGGCGGGCTGTATCTCGCCACGGCCGAGGCCCGGGACGGCGAAATGACCGAGCGCATCGCCACCCATCGGGCGCGGCGCGGCCCCGATTGGGAAACGATCGAGGAGCCGTTGGATATCCTGGGCCAGATTCGCGAACATGCCGCCCCGGGCCGCCCGGTGCTGGTCGACTGCGTGACGCTCTGGCTGTCCAACCTGATGGCCGCCGGGCGCGATGCCGAATCCGAGGTCGAAACCCTGGCCCGGGGGCTCACCGGCCTCGCCGGTCCCGTGGTTCTGGTGTCCAACGAGGTCGGCCTGGGGGTCATTCCCGCCAACGCCCTGGCCCGATCCTTCGCCGATGCGGCGGGGTTGGCCAACCAACGGCTGGCCGCCTGCGCCGACCGTGTGGTATTCACGGCGGCCGGCCTGCCGCTCGTGCTCAAGGGCCATCCTCTTTAATTCTGACAAGGGTTCCCGACTTCATGAAAATTCCCGCGACCGTGATCACCGGCTTCCTCGGCGCCGGCAAGACGACCCTGATCCGCCATCTGCTGCAGAATGCCGGCGGGCGGCGTATTGCCCTGGTGATCAACGAATTCGGGGATCTGGGGGTCGACCGCGAGGTCATCAACGGCTGCGCCATCGAAGGCTGCGCCGAAGACGACGTGGTCGAGCTGGCCAACGGCTGCATCTGCTGTACCGTCGCCGACGATTTCCTACCGACCATGGAAATGCTGCTCGACCGGCCCAATCCGCCGGATCATATCGTGATCGAAACATCCGGCCTGGCCCTGCCCAAGCCCCTGGTCAAGGCCTTCACCTGGCCGGAAATCCGCGCCCGGGTCACCGTCGACGGGGTGATCGCCGTGGTTGACGCCCCCGCCGTGGCGGCGGGCCGCTTCGCCCATGATCCGGACGCCGTCGCGGCCCAGCGCGAAGACGACGACAATCTGGACCACCATTCGCCTTTGGAAGAGGTGTTCGAAGATCAGCTGCTGTCCGCCGACATGGTGCTGTTGAACAAGGCCGACCTGACCGACGCCGCGGGCCTGGCCGCCGCGCGGGCGGTTGTCGAGGCCGAACTGCCGCGTCAGGTGAAGATCGTCGAAACCCGCCACGGGCAGATCGACGCCAACGTGCTGCTGGGCATCAAGGCGGGGGCCGAGGACGATTTGGACGCCCGCCCATCCCATCATGAAGGTGACGACGACCACGATCACGATGATTTCGACAGCTTCGAGGTGCGGATCGAAGGCGCCGCCGATCCGGACGCCCTGAAATCCCGTATCGAGGCCGCCGCCCGCGACCACGGCATCCTGCGCGTGAAGGGCTTCGTCCATGTCGCGGGCAAGCCGCGCCGCCATGTCATCCAGGGCGTGGGATCGCGGGTCGACGGCTATTACGACCGGCCCTGGGCCGACGGGGAAACGCCGCAGACTCGTCTGGTCGTGATCGGCCTGCACGGCCTGGACCGGGATGCGGTGACCCGCGCCCTTCAAGGGTAGCGGTTCCGGGGTTAGGTTCGCCCCCCGCCTCTCCTATATAAATGACCGCAGCGTCCTGAACAGCGGAGCCCGCTTTGCATCTTCTTGCCGCCCAGCCCGGCCTCGTCGACGACGGAACGGAAGCCCTCGACCTGGGCCAGACGCCGGGCGACATCGTCGTGCTGTCCGCCGCCGACACGGAACTGGCGGCCCTGGCCGACGCCCAGGCGCGGCGGCTTGAGGCCGATGCGCAAGCGCCCTCCCTGCGCCTCGCCAACGTCATGCACCTCAGCCACAACATGAGCGTTGATCTCTACGTCGACGCCGTGGTCCGCCACGCGCGGTTGATCGTCGTGCGGCTTCTGGGCGGGCGGGCCTACTGGCCCTACGGGGTGGAGCAGATCTCCCAGGCGGCCATGGCCCAGGGCATTCCGCTTGCCATTTTGCCCGGCGACGATGCGCCCGACGCGGAACTGGCCGACTGGTCGACCCTGCCGCGCGATGCCCAGCATCGCCTATGGCAATATCTGGTGCAGGGCGGGCCCGCCAACGCGGGGCGGTTCCTGGATTATGCCGCGTCGCTGATCGGCGGCGAAGATGACTGGCTGGAGCCGGAGCCGCTTATGGCTTGTGGGCTTTATTGGCCCGGTAAGGCGGTGCCCGATCTGGAGGCACTGCGCAGCCATTGGGTGGACGATGCCCCCGTGGCTGGGCTGGTGTTCTACCGCGCGCTGCTGCAGGCGGGCAATTTGGACGCGGTCGATGCCCTGGTCAAATCCTTGGGCCGGGCCGGGCTCAACGCTCTGCCGGTCTACGTGAAAAGCCTGAAGGACCCGGTCTCGGCGGCGACGCTGGAAGGGTTTTTCGCCGACGCGCCGCCCGCGGTCGTCTTGAACACCACGGGCTTTGCCGTCACCGCGCCGGGCACGGACAAGCTCGGCGGCGGGCGCGCGCCGGGGCCGCTGGACAAGCCGGGGGCGCCGGTGCTGCAGGCCGTGTTTTCCGGCGGCAACCGGGAAGGCTGGGAAACGGGGACCTTCGGCCTTGGCCCCCGCGACATCGCCATGAACGTGGCCCTGCCGGAAGTGGACGGGCGCATCTTCACCCGCGCCGTGTCGTTCAAGGGCCGGGCCCGGCGCGACGAGGCGACGCAAACCGACATCGTGAGGTATGAGCCGGTTTCCGACCGCATCGATTTCGTGGCGGATCTGGCGGCCGGCTGGGCGCGGCTTGCAAAGAAAGCGCGGGCCGACCGCCGCGTTGCCCTGGTGCTCGCCAACTATCCCAACCGCGACGGGCGCATCGGCAATGGTGTTGGTTTGGACACCCCGGCGGCGACGGTCAAGCTGCTGGACGACATGGCGGCGGCGGGATACGCGCTGCGTGATGTTCCGGCCGACGGCGACGCCTTGGTGCAACGGCTGCTGGCCGGGCCGACCAACGACCTGCGGGCGCTGGCGTCCCGCACCTGGGACGAAACCCTGCCCTTCAACGAATACCAGATGTTCTTCGGCGGCCTGCCCCGGGCCGTGCAGGACGCGGTGATCGACCGTTGGGGCCCGGCGGAAACCGATCCCTTCTTCCGCCCGGGCGCGCTCGACTGCGGCCATTTCGCCGTGGCGGCCTTTCGCTGCGGCAACGTGGCGGTCTGCCTGCAGCCGGCGCGGGGCTATAACATCGACCCCAAATCGAGCTATCACGACCCGGACCTGGTGCCGCCGCACAGCTATCTCGCCTTCCATGCCTGGCTACGCGAATCCTTCCGCGCCGACGCCGTGGTCCATATGGGCAAGCACGGCAATCTGGAATGGTTGCCGGGCAAGTCCCTGGCCCTGTCGCAGGATTGCTTTCCCGAAGCGGCCTTGGGGCCGCTCCCCAACATCTACCCCTTCATCGTCAACGACCCGGGCGAGGGCACCCAGGCCAAGCGCCGGGCCGCCGCCGTCGTCGTCGACCATCTGACCCCGCCCCTGACCCGCGCCGAAAGCTACGGACCCTTGAAGGACCTGGAGGCGCTGGTCGATGAATATTACGAGGCCGCCGGGGTCGACCGCCGCCGCCTGAAGGTGCTGGAAGCGGATATCCTCTCGCTCTGCGCCGCCACGGGCATCGGCGCCGACTGCGGCATGACGGCGGACGATGCCTCCGGCGACCAGTTGGCCAAGCTCGACAATTATCTGTGTGAGCTCAAGGAAATGCAGATCCGCGACGGCCTGCACATTCTGGGGGTCTCGCCCGAGGGTCGCCTGCTGACGGACCTGCTGGTGGCCCTGGCCCGGGTGCCGCGCGGGGGCGCTCCGGAAGACGCCTCGCTGCTGCGGGCCCTGGCGGCGGATTTGGGCCTGGGCCGGGATTTCGACCCCCTCGACTGCGACATGGCGGCCCCCTGGGGTGACCCGCGCCCGCCGGTATTGGACAATACGGACGCCCCCTGGCGCACGGCGGGCGACGTGGTGGAGCGGCTGGAGATTTTGGCGGCGGCTTTGGTCGCCGGCGACACCACTGCCGACCCGGCCTGGACCGCGACGGCCCCCGTGCTCGACTTTATTCAGAATCATCTGCGCCCGGCCGTTCAGGCTTCGGGTGCCGCGGAAACACAGGGCGTGCTGGCGGGCCTGGACGGCCGCTTCGTGCCGCCGGGTCCCTCGGGCGCGCCGACGCGGGGACGCCCTGACGTGCTGCCCACGGGGCGCAATTTCTATTCCGTCGACACCCGCACGGTGCCGACCCCGGCCGCCTGGCAACTGGGCTGGAAGGCCGCGAGCCTGCTGGTCGAACGTCACGCCCAGGACCACGGCGACTGGCCGAAATCCATCGCGATTTCCGCCTGGGGCACGTCCAACATGCGCACGGGCGGCGACGACATCGCCCAGGCCCTCGCCTTGCTGGGGGTCAAGCCGCAATGGGACGGCCCGTCCCGCCGGGTCACCGGGTTCGAGGTTCTGCCCGTCTCCGTCCTCGGTCGTCCCCGCGTCGACGTGACGCTGCGTATCTCGGGCTTTTTCCGCGACGCCTTTCCGGGCCTGATCGACCTGTTCGATTCCGCCGTGCGCGCCGTGGCCGCCCTGGACGAAACGGCGGCCGACAACCCGCTCGCCGCCCGGGTCAAGGAGGACGCGGTGGCATTGGGCGGGGACGACGCGCTGCGGATGGCGACCCACCGGGTGTTCGGCTCCATGCCGGGCGCTTACGGGGCGGGTCTGCAGGCGTTGATCGACGAAAAGGGCTGGGAGACGGAGGACGACCTGGCCCGCGCCTATGTCGCCTGGGGCGGGTATGCCTACGGTGCCGGGACCGAGGGCCGGGCCGCCCACGGTCTGTTCGAGGCGCGGCTGCGGTCCACGGACGCGGTGTTGCAGAACCAGGACAACCGCGAACACGACCTTTTGGATTCCGACGACTACTACCAATTTCAGGGCGGGTTGACCGCCGCCGTGCGGTCGCTGAAGGGCAGCCAGCCCGCCGTCTATTTCGGCGATCACGCGCGCCCGGAAAGCCCCCGTGTGCGCACTTTGGATGAAGAAATTTCCCGTGTCGTGCGCGCCCGGGCGGCCAATCCGAAATGGATCCAGGGCGTCATGCGCCACGGCTACAAGGGGGCGTTCGAGATGGCGGCCACGGTCGACTATTTGTTCGCCTTCGCCGCCACGGCGCGCTGCGTCGCCGACCACCATTTCGATGCCGTCTTTCAGGCCTATCTTGAAGATACCGAGATCCGGGACTTCCTTGCCGATCACAATCCGGCGGCGCTGAAGGAGATGGCCGCCCGGTTCCTGGAGGCTCAGGACCGGGGACTGTGGCGCCCGCGCCTCAACTCGACGCGCCCGCTGTTGGAGCAGCTGGCCCGTGACGGTTGACGACGGGCCCCGGAAGCCGGGATAAGTTATGATCAGCCGATAGATGAGGCGCGCCCCAATGGATAAAAAAACCAAAGACACGATGACCGAGGCGGAGCTGGACGCCCGCCATGCCGAGAAGATGCGCAAGAAGAAGGCGGCGCGGGATAAGATACTGGCGACCAAGACCGAGGAGCGCGGCCTGCTGATCGTCCATACGGGCAAGGGCAAGGGCAAGTCGACCGCCGCCATGGGCATGGCCATGCGCTGCGTCGGCCACGGCATGCGCGTCGCCATCGTGCAGTTCGTCAAGGGCGTGTGGGAAACGGGCGAGCGCGACGTGCTGGCCAAGTTCCCCGATCAGGTCACGATCCGCGCCATGGGCGAGGGCTTTTCCTGGGAGACTCAGGACCGCCAGCGCGATCTGGCCGCGGCGCGCCAAGCCTGGGACGCGGCCAAGGAATTGATGGCCGACCCCAGCTACAAGATGATCATCCTGGACGAGCTGAACATCGTGCTGCGCTACGACAACCTGCCGCTGGACGAGGTGGTGGAGACGCTGCGCAACAAGCCCCGGGACCTGCATGTCGTGGTCACCGGGCGCAATGCCAAGGAGGCGCTGATCGAGGCGGCCGACCTGGTCACGGAAATGGAGATGATCAAGCATCCGTTCCGCGCGGGCGTGAAGGCGCAGGCGGGGATCGAGTTTTGAGCCGGGCGGGAGGCAGCACAATGACCACAGGCATTCGCGGATTTCTCACGCTGGCGTTGACCCTCATGGTTCTGGCCGGCTGTACCCGCCTGGAATCGGAACCGCCGGTGGCGGCCCGTCACATCATCGCGGCGGCGACGGCGACGGTCGAACGCTTCACCACGGTCAAGCAACTGGCCGAGGCGGCCAAGCACATCCCGACGGCGCGTGCCGTCGTGGTGTTCCCCGATCTGGTCAAGGCCGGGTTCATCGCCGGCGGCGAGGGCGGCAACGGCGTGTTGTTGGCGCGGGCACCCGACGGGTCCTGGTCGGCCCCGGTGTTCCTGTCCCTCGGCGTCGCCAGCTTCGGCCTGCAGGCGGGCATCCAGCAGACCGAGGTCGTGCTGGCCATCCGCTCTGACGGGGCGCTCAAGGCCGTGCTGGAAAATCAGGGTTCGATCGGCGCCGACAGCGGCATCACCATGGCCGTCTACGGGGCCGGGATCGAGGGTGCCGTGACGACCAACGCGGGGGCCGACATCGTCGCCTTCGCCAATTCGAAATCGGGGCTTTATGCTGGATTTTCCCTGGAAGGGGCCGTGTTCATTCGTCGCCGCGATCTGAATGAAGCGTTTTACGGCGTGGGCGCGACACCCGACAGCATCCTGGCGGGACGGCAGTCGAACCCTGTCGCTGATCCGTTGATCCAGGCCCTTGCCGCCCACAAATAACATCCCTGCCCGTCCCGCCGGGCCCGCCAAGGCCCTGATGGTTCAGGGCACGGGCTCGGACGTGGGCAAATCGCTGATCGTCGCGGGCCTGTGCCGCCTGTTCGCCAACCGGGGCCGCACTGTGCGCCCGTTCAAGCCGCAGAACATGTCCAACAACGCCGCCGTGACCGATGACGGCGGCGAGATCGGCCGCGCCCAGGCGTTGCAGGCCCAGGCCGCGCGCCAGCCGCTCAGCGTGCACATGAACCCGGTGCTGCTGAAACCGCAGACGGAGATCGGTGCCCAGGTCGTCGTCCAGGGTAAGGTCCGGGGCAACGCCAAGGCGCGGGACTATCACGCGATGAAACCGGAATTGCTGGCCGCCGTGCTGGACAGTTTCGCCGTCATGCGGGACGGCGCCGATCTGGTCATTGTCGAGGGGGCGGGCAGCCCGGCCGAGGTCAACCTGCGGGCCGGCGACATCGCCAACATGGGCTTCGCCCTGGCGGCGAAGGTGCCGGTGGTGCTGGTCGCCGATATCGACCGGGGCGGCGTGATCGCCAGCCTGGTCGGCACCTGGGAGTTGATGACGGACGATGAACGCGCCTGCGTGCGCGGCTATGTCATCAACAAGTTCCGCGGCGACGTGACCCTGTTCGACGATGCGATCCGGATCATCAAGGACCGTACCGGCATGCGTTGCTTCGGCGTGGTGCCCCATTTCGCGCCCGCCCGCCTGCTGCCGGCCGAGGATGCGGTGGCGCTGGACGCGGGCGCCGGGCAACAACAAACCGCGCCGGACCGCATCCGCATCGCCGTGCCGCGCCTGCCGCGCATCGCCAATTTCGACGATCTGGACCCCTTGAACGCCGAGGACGGGGTCGAGGTCGTGATCGTCGAGGCGGGGGCGGTCATCCCGGTCGACACCGATGTGATCCTGATCCCGGGCTCCAAGGCGACCCTTTCCGATCTTGCCGCCCTGCGCGCCGAAGGCTGGGACATCGACATCCTGGCCCATCACCGCCGGGGCGGGGTCGTCGTCGGACTGTGCGGCGGCTATCAGATGCTGGGGCAGACCGTTGCCGACCCGGATGGGGTCGAGGGGGCGGCGGCGGCGGTGCCGGGCCTTGGGCTGCTTGAGGTCGACACGGTGATCGGCGCGGCCAAGACCCTGCGCCCGGCGGCCGGCCGCGACACGGTTTTCGATCAGGCCATCACCGGCTACGAGATGCATATGGGCGAGACCACGGGTGCTGGGTTGGTGCGGCCCTGGCTGGTGCTGGCGGACGGCACGGACGGGGCGGTTTCCGCCTGCGGGCGGGTGATGGGGGCCTATGTCCACGGCCTGTTCGCGGCGGACGATTTTCGCGCGGCGTTTTTGGGCGCCGTTCGGGCGGGCGACTATGCGGCGGCGTCCCACGCGGCCAGGGTCGAGGAAACCCTCGATGCGCTCGCCAAGCATCTGGAAACGCACCTCGACATGGATGGCCTGGACGCGGCTTTCGCCTAATCTTTCGGCGGCGCGTCGTCCTTTACTTCCTGCAGCAAAAATGCCCGCGCCTTGGTTTCGTGCTGTGGCTTCAAATGCGGGGCGAGCAGCCGCCAGGCGCCGTAGAACACGGTCGCGTCGTCCGTATACCCCAAGGCCGCGATGAAATCGGGGACCAGATCGAAGGGCACGATGAAATAGGCGAGCGCGCTCATCACGGCGATCTTCACGCCCGTCGGCGTGGCCGGATCGCGGGCCGCGTAGAAGGCCGCCACGGCGTCGCGGGTGAAGGGGACCTTACCGATGGTCCGGCGCAACTTGCCGCCCAGGTCCCGGGTCACCAGGTCTTCGTCGCCGGGGTCGCGGTCATCCGGTCTGCGTGTCACGTTGTCGCCACACCCTTGCTTTGTTAGAAGTCATCCACCCTATCAGAACACTTCCAATGACGGAGGACATCCATGGACATTTCCGGTCACGCGGCCCTGGTCACCGGCGCCGCCTCGGGCCTGGGGGCCGCGACGGCCCGCGCACTCGCGGCCAAGGGCGCCAAGGTCGCCTGCCTTGATCTTAATTTGGCCGGTGCCGAGGAAGTTGCAAGCGCCGTCGGCGGAAAGGCCGTTCAGGCCGACGTGTCCGACGCGGGCTCGCTGGAAGCCGCCGTCGCCGCCGCCGCCGAGGCCCACGGCCCGGCCCGCGTCGCCGTCAGCTGCGCCGGGATCGCGCCGCCCAAGCGCATCGTCGGCCGCGACGGGCCGCAGGCGCTCGACGTATTCGCCCAGACCATCCGGATCAACCTGATCGGCACCTTCAACCTGATGCGTCTGGCGGCCCATGGCATGCAGGGGCTCGACCCGTTGGCGACGGGCGAACGGGGGGTGATCGTGAATACGGCGTCGGTCGCGGCCTTCGAAGGGCAGATCGGGCAGGCCGCCTATGCGGCGTCCAAGGGCGGGGTCGCGGCCCTGACCCTGCCGGCGGCGCGCGAATTCGCCAAATCGGGCATCCGCGTGATGACCATCGCCCCCGGCGTGTTCAAGACCCCCATGGTGGCGGGCCTGTCCGACGAGGTTCAGGCCAGCCTGGCCGCAAACGTGCCGTTCCCGCCCCGCCTGGGCGATCCGGCGGAATACGCCGACCTTGTGTTGGCGATCTGCGGCAACGCCATGCTCAACGGCGAGGTCATCCGCCTCGATGGCGCGCTCCGCATGCAGCCGATCTGATAAAGGGCTCACCACAGAGACAGTGAGACGGTGAGATTTTTCATTTCGTCATGCCCGGACTTGATCCGGGCATCCACGACTATTGGCACCGACGGCAAGTGAAGGCGTGGATGGCCGGGTCGAGCCCGGCCATGACGATCTGAAGGTTTCTCACGGCCTCACCGCCTCAGTGGTTTTCTTAAACCTTTCAACCTGCGGCCCGGTCCATGAAGGCCGCGAGGTCGATGTCCTTTTGCGTCACGCCGCCGGCGTCGTGGGTCGCCAGGGTGACTTCGACCCGGTTGTAGATGTTGTACCATTCGGGATGGTGATCCATCTTCTCGGCCTGGAGCGCGGCGCGGCTCATGAAGCCGAAGGCGGCGTTGAAGTCCTTGAAGGTGAAGGTCTTGATGATGGCGTCGCGGCCCGGCACCTCGGCCCAGCCGTTCAGGTCCCGGATTGCGGCGTCTCGTGCCGCGCCGGTCAGTTTCTCGGTCATCTCAGATCTCCCTGTTTGCGTTTGCACCCGGATCGTTTGGCGCTAGCTTAACGCATGACCCTGACCGCACCCAGTCTTGCCGATTTCGAGACCATGGCCGAAGAGGCCCTGACCCTGATTCCGGACCACCTGCGTCGCCTTGCCGCCGACGTCATTATCCGCATCGAGGATTTCCCGGACGAGGAGACCGCGCGCGAGATGGACCTGGACAGCCCGTTCGATCTGCTGGGGCTCTACCGCGGCATCGCGCTGACGGACAAAAGCGTCGGCGATCCGGGAGGCATGCCCGACATGGTGTTCCTCTATCGCCGCCCGATTCTCGATTATTGGTGCGAGACCGGCGAGGACCTTGCCCATTTGATCCGCCATGTCCTGATCCACGAGATCGGTCATCACTTCGGTTTTTCCGACGCGGACATGGAACGCCTGGAAGAACAGGCGGATGCCGCCGACAAGGACTGAGCCGGCAACCGTTTCCGCTTACCGCGCGGGTGATTTCGGGTATGGTTTTTCCCGTCCCGGTCGGGGGCGGAGGCAATGACCTTAAGGGGGCAGGCATGAACGACGTCGAAAAAACCTTGGAACAGAATGTCGAGCAGGTCGCCAAATGGGTCGACGTGCTGCTTCAGTTCGGCGTGTCCTACGGGTTTCAGATTCTGGGGGCGCTGCTGTTCCTGCTGGTCGGGCTCAAGGCCGGTGGCTGGATGTCGCGGCGAATTCAGGCGGTCTGCGAGGCCAAGGGCATCGACGTCACCCTGTCGCGTTTTATCGGCAATGCGGTCAAAATTTTGATCCTGACGGTGCTCGCGATTATCACGCTCGGCAATTTCGGAATCTCCATCGCTCCCCTGATCGCGCTGGCCGGGGCATCGGCCTTCGGCGCCACCATGGCGTTGCAGGGGCCGCTGTCGAACTACGGGGCGGGATTGTCGATCATCCTGGCCCGGCCTTTCGTGGTCGGGAACACCATTACGGTCGGCGAGACCTCGGGCGTGGTCGACGAGGTCAAGATGGCCCATACCCGCCTGCTCGGCGAGGATGGCGAGCGCATCACCATTCCCAACAAAGACATCGTCGGCCGGGTCATCGTCAATTCGGAAACCCGGCGCGTGGTGCAGACCAAGATCGCCCTGGCCGCCGAGGCCGACCTGGAGCGCGCGGCCGAGGCCGTGCAGAAAGCGGTCGTCAGTGCTTTGCCGAAGGCCGATGCGGAGGCCGGCGGCGCCGAGCCCCAGGTCGGGCTGCACGATTTCACCTTCGGCGGGCTGGTGCTGGGGGTGCGGTTCTGGGTGCCGTCGAGCCGCTATTACGAACTGCGCTATGCGGTCAACCGGGCGATTCTGGAGGCCTTGCGCGGCGCCGGGGTGCCGATGCTATCGGGCGTGCAGCCGGCGGTCATGGGCGACAGCCTGTCCGGCGACGGCGTGCAGGAAGGCCGGCGCGAAGACGGCTGAGGCGGGGTGAATTTCAGGACAAGAGCAACCCTCAGGCAGGCTGCGCCTGGGCCTCGTCTTCGGTGGCCAGCAGGGCGCCGACCACGGCCAACAATTCAAGGGCCGAGAACGGCTTGGACAGTGTTTTGCGCGCCCCCATCTTGGCGGCCATGCCAAGGGACGAGGTCTCGTTGGTGCGGGGGTCGGCCGATACGGCGACGATCGGCAGGTCCGGGGTGTCGGCCAGCAGCGAGCGGATCAGGTCGATGCCCTCGCCGTCGGCCATCAGGATATCGGTGATTACCATTTGATGGTGGCTGGCCTTGAACTTCTCAAGCGCTTCGAAACCGCCCGCGGCGGTTTCCACACTGAAACCGACTTCCGTCAACGGATTGGCGATCAGGTTTCGCGCCAGTTCATTGTCATCGACAACCAGCACACTCGGCATGATGTTCTCCAATTCCGCCGCGCGCCAATCCCCCCGGCCCACGGCAACCCAAGCCATTCATAGCTGTGAATGATATTGCATCCGCGAAACGCCCTCAATTAGGCCGAAAGTCAAGGGTCTAGGGAGGGCGTGGTTGAGGCGTCCAACCTTAGAATTTAAGCGCCAGGGAAACGTTGACGACGTTCTCGTCGAAATCGGATGTCGACAGGTTGGAATGGGCCTTGACGTATTTGTAGGCGACGTTCACCTGGGCATGCTCGTGAACCGGTACGGATATCTCCGCCTTGACCGTGTGGCGCTGGTCTTCCCGTTCCCGGCTTATGGACGGGGTCTCGTTCGTATAGTCCCGCAAATAGTACTGATATCCGAAACGGATGGTGGCGGCGCCGGGCGACGCGCTCAAGGTCGACTTCAGACTGACGTCCAGGTAGTGCCCCGCGAAATCGAATTCGCTACCGGCCGCGTTCTCCAGCTCGAAGCGGTACCCGGCCTTGATGTAAGACCGGGTCTCGTCGAAAAAGAAAAAGTTGTCGAACGACAGGCCGTTGACCTGCGCGTTTCTGGACTTGGCCGTATGGAACGTCTTGTTCTGGTAGTTGTATCCGCCCAGAACGTACCAATTCGTGGTCAGGCCGTGTCCCAGGGTTGGTGAGACCGTGTGGAAGTTCAGGAAGGGATTGCCGCTCAGTTCTGTATGGGAAAACCCGTACAGGAACCCCGCGTCGAAAGCGGACAGTTTCTTGCGGGTCGATAAAAAGGCGGTGTGCGATTGCAGATTGAACGCCTTCAGGTCCTGGTAGCTGGTCTTGGAAAACCTGTATGAAACCTTGATGGGCAGGGCGGACTGCCTGAACAGGGAATAGGCCGCGCCCAGATTGAAGACGCGGGCCTGGTCAGCCTGCCCCGACCGATTGTCGAGGGCGTCGATCGAGACGCTGTCGTCGTTCAGCATGCCGGCTTCCAGGGTGATCGACCATGGCTTGTCGGGCTCGGTCGGCGCCTCCGCTGCCGCGGCATGGGTGTTCGGCAGGATAATTCCGGCCAGGCCGATGATCCATGCCGCGGCCAAGCCATGGCGTTTGTGGCGCGCCGACGACTGCCGTTGGTCGTGTTTCCAAAAGGGGCCCAGGGTCTTCATGTGTTCTGTATCATTGACTGTGTTGCATGAAACGTTGCGCCAACCTCCCACAAAGTGACAGACTTTTCAGCGAAAATCATAAGCGGCGTTTTCTGAGATGATCCGCCGGCACAGCCAAAAAGTGCGCCGTGTTTATTTCGCAATCATAAGAAATTTGCGGCCGATCCTTGCGGAAAACCTCATGTTATGGCGTAAGGCATATATAATTTCATTTCGATTTCGATTATATTCAGCCCCATCGAATGACATCGATTCGGTTTCGGCCGGCGCCGCACCCAAGGCCGGTTTCATCTAATCATCCCGTTGGCGCGCAGATTGTGCTGGGGAGTTGAGGGCGGCCCGAACAGGGCGCCGCTCGGCAACGATTAATGATCATGCGTGCAATTCAGTCAGGAACGTTGATGCAAATTATGCTCTCCCTCTTCAAGGTGTTCGGCCCCCGCGCGACCCGCGCGATCCTGGGCGTCGGTTTGTCGGCTCTGATCGGCCTTGCGTCCGTGGACGTGCAGGCGGCCGCCGTCGGAACGGTCTCCAAGGTTCAGTTGACGGCATACGGGATGCCGCCGGAAGGCAAAAAGACCGAAAAGACGCTGGCCGACGGCGTCGTCATGCACGAGACGCTGGAAACCGTTTCCGATGGTGGACTGCAGGTCTCGCTGATCGACGATACGACCCTGACGTTGGGGGGGGCTGCCTCCCTTGTCGTCGATGAGATGGTGTACGACCCGGTGACGAAGAACGGGAATTCCGTCCTCAAACTTGCGACCGGCACGTTTCTTTATGTCTCCGGATCCATGAACAAGAAGGGGATCAAGATTGTAACCCCGTCGTCGACAATCGGCGTGCGCGGCACAAAACTTCTGATCAAGATCGCGGCGGACGGCGCAACGTCTGTCGGTGTCATCGAAGGGGCCGCGGATGTCCAATCGTTGGTCGACGGCAGCGTTGTCTCGATCAAGCCCGGCGACAGCGCCGTGGCGCCCGCGACGGGTGGCGTTGAAATGGCCTCGCTGGCTGCGATTGAGGTGCAGGACACTTTCGTCGCCGCCATCGCCGTTGCCGAAGCCCAAGAATCCATTACCCAGGTGCGGACAACGTTGAATGCCCAGATTAAGGGGTTGGAGCAGGACGCGGCCTCGGCGAGCGGGCCGGCCAAGGAAACGATCGAGGCCGAACTGAGCGCCCTGACCGCGGAACTGGGCACCAGCCTGGAAGCGGCCGAAAGCGTCCTGGGCATCGTTGAGAAACAAGCTCTGGCCGTGACCGCGACCCTTCCTGCTCCGGCAGATCTCATCGGCGCGGCCCTGACGCCGGCCATTCCTGCGGCTGCGGCAGCGACCGCCGCCGCTACCGAAGCCGCCGCGCAGGCTGCTGTCGAGGCTGCCGCGGACGCCGCAACCCAGGCCGCCGCCGTTGCCGCTGCGGAAGCTGCGGGGGATGCCGCTGCTCAGGCTGCCGCCGCCGCCGCTGCCGATGCTGCCGCGCAGGCCGCCGCCCAGGCTGCCGCCTCCGCCGCTGCGCAGGCTGCGGCCGATGCCGCTACCGCCGCGGCCGCACAGGCCGCTGCTGATGCCGCCGCGCAGGCTGCTTCCGATGCCGCTGCTGCTGCTGCTGCCGATGCTGCCGCACAGGCCGCCGCCGACGCTGCCGCTGCTGCTGCTGCCGATGCCGCCGCACAGGCCGCCGCCGATGCCGCCGCTGCTGCTGCTGCCGAAGCCGCCGCGCAGGCCGCCGCCGATGCCGCCGCTGCTGCTGCTGCCGAAGCCGCCGCGCAGGCCGCCGCCGACGCCGCTGCCGCTGCCGCTGGCGATGCTGCTGCCCAGGCCGCCGCGGATGCCGCTGCTGCTGCGGCTGCGGAAGCCGCCGCGCAGGCTGCCGCCGATGCCGCCGCCGCCGCGGCTATCCTCGCCGCTGCAGAAGCGGCCGCCCAGGCCGCGATCGAAGCCGCCGCTGCCGCCGCTGCCGCCGCTGCCGGCCTGCTTTAATAGGGGAGGGTGACGCTCCGGATCTCCGGGTCCGGAACTGTTGCGCCGATCATGAAGGGCCCGGGCGTCGATTGTCGCCCGGGTTTTTCTTGTCTGGACGCCGCCTTCTCGGTGTCGCGAGGGCGATTGGGCGGGGAAATCATGGTGACAGGGGGATCGAGCCGTCGCGCGCCCGGCGCGCGCGCAAGCCAAACAAGGCTCAGGGATTCTTTATCGTGGAGGGGGGAAGTGGTGGAGCCGAGGGGAATCGAACCGTCGCGCGCCCGGCGCGCGCAATCCAAACAAGGCTCAGGGGTTCTTTTTCGTGAAGGGGTGAAGTGGTGGAGCCGAGGGGAATCGAACCGTCGCGCGCCCGGCGCGCGCAAGCCAAGCAAGGCTCAGGGGTTCTTTATCGTGAAGGGGGGAAGTGGTGGAGCCGAGGGGAATCGAACCCCTGACCTCGTCATTGCGAACGACGCGCTCTCCCAACTGAGCTACGGCCCCATTAGAATCCCGGCCAAGCGGGCTTCCCGGGTGAGCCGCCGGCATCGGAAGACGATCCGGGCAGGCGGCCATTTTGGGAGGCCGGATAATGCTTCCGGCAATCCGCACTGTCAAGCCGCGGTTTCAGCCTAAAACCTTGCGGCGGCGGGCCCTTGCCCCTACGTTTGTGCGGCCTCGGCCCGCACATTCGGAGACCAACATGGACGTCATCACCGGCCCCGTCATTTCGATCCTTCTGATCGCCCTCAACCTTTACACATGGGTCGTCATCATCGGCGTGATCCTGAGCTGGCTGGTCGCCTTCAACGTGGTCAACACGTCGAACAAGTTCGTCTACATGGTCGGCGACTTCTGCTACCGGGCGACGGAACCCCTGCTCGGGCGGATTCGCAACTTTCTGCCCAACCTGGGCGGGCTGGACATTTCGCCGGTGGTGCTGATCCTGGGGCTCGTGTTCCTCAAGGAATTCCTGATCCGCCTTGCCCATAAGATCGTCTGACGCTTCCGCGCCCGATGCGGTCCCACCGTTCCGGGCGGTGGCGGAGGGCCTGCGCGTGGCGCTCAAGGTCACGCCCAAGGCGGCGGCCAACCGGCTGACCGGTCTCGCCGCCGATGCCGAGGGCGGGATGGTTCTCAAGGTTTCGGTCACGGCCCCGGCCGACAAAGGCAAGGCCAACGCCGCCGTGGTCAAACTTTTGGCCAAGGAATGGGGGGTCGCGAAATCGGATATCGAGGTCACCCAGGGCGCGGCGTCCAGAACCAAGACGCTTTTGATCCGGGGTGACGGAACGGAATTGATGCGCCGCCTCACGGACTGGTGCCAGGACAAAGGATTGAAGAGACAATGACCATTGCGGCGATCATCGACGGCAAGGCCCATGCGGACCGGTTGCGTGAAAAGGTCACGGCGGCGGTGGGGCGCTTGAAGGACGGCCCGGGGATCACCCCGGCGCTCGCCGTGGTGCTGGTCGGCGACGACCCGGCCAGCCAGGTCTATGTCGGCGCCAAGGGCAAGCAGACCGTCGCCGCGGGCATGCAGTCCATCGAACACCGTTTGCCCGTGACGACGCCGGAGGGCGAACTGCTCGCCCTTATCGACGATCTGAACAAGGACCCCGGCGTCCACGGCATCCTGGTGCAGTTGCCCCTGCCGGATCACATCGACGAAGGGGCGGTGATCACCGCCATTGATCCGGCCAAGGACGTCGACGGGTTCCATCCCGTCAATGTCGGCCGCCTGTGGTCAGGCGACGCACGGGCCCTGGTGCCCTGCACGCCCTACGGCTGCCTGCTGATGCTGAAGGAAACCTTGGGCGACATGGCGGGCAAGCGGGCCGTGGTGCTGGGCCGCTCCAACATCGTCGGCAA
>DCRZ01000012.1:386-240779 GCA_002325375.1 Rhodospirillaceae bacterium UBA1479 | reverse complement strand
ATGTCCGCAGCAAGGGCAAACAAACTGTCGAAGCCGGCATGGAAAGTTTCGAGTTCAAGATGGATGCCAGCACCGATCAGGAAACCCTGTTGGCGAAGGTTCGGGCATTGAATGAAGACCCAACGGTCAACGGCATTCTGGTGCAACTACCCCTGCCTAAGCAGATTGATGAACAGGCGGTGCTGACCGAAATCAACCCGGATAAAGATGTCGATGGGTTTCATGTTGTCAATGTCGGGCGGTTGAATACGGGAAATCCCAGCGCCCTGGTCCCCTGTACGCCTTTGGGCTGTGTGCTGCTGCTGCGCGACCATTTCAAGGGGTCGTTGGCGGGCAAGAAAGCCATCGTATTGGGGCGGTCCAATATTGTGGGCAAGCCGATGACAACCCTGTTGGTACAGGAAAGCTGTACCGTGACCGTGGCGCATTCCCGCACAGCGGATTTACCTGCTGAGGTCGCCCAGGCTGATATCGTTATCGCCGCGGTCGGGAAGGCGGAAATGGTTCAGGGGTCCTGGTTGAAGCCCGGTGCCGTGGTGATCGATGTTGGTATCAACCGGATCGACAAACCTGATGGCGGCACACGCCTTGTCGGGGATGTGGATTTCGCCTCGGCCAGTCAGGTCGCCTCCGCCATCACGCCGGTGCCGGGCGGCGTCGGGCCCATGACCATCTGTTGCCTGCTGCGCAACACGGTGGTCGCCGCCTGCCGGCAGGCCGGGTTGGACGACCCGGGCCTTTAACCCCGGCCCGGGTTCGGCCGCGGCGATATCGGCTGCATGACTTGCCCTTACGGCCTCTGCGGGTTTCCGGTTGCGTTTCCTTCATTACCGTATGATGATAATCACGGCATCGCTTGGGGAGTCCCGGATTTCGGGCGGCGAAGGGGGGTATCTTTCGTTGGGCCGAACCGGACCTGGGCGCGCCGGCCATGGTACATGGCACGGCCCCAAAAAGGCGAAGATCCTGGGGGTCTGTTACTCCACTCGACAAAGGAAGTTGATAAAAGATGCCTACTGGAACCGTGAAGTGGTTCAATGTGACCAAGGGATTTGGCTTCGTTACTCCCGATGAGGGCGGTAAGGACGCTTTCGTGCATATTTCCGCTGTTCGTGATTCGGGGATGGAAACCCTCGCCGAAGGACAGAAGCTGGAATATGAACTGGTGCCTGGACGTGATGGTCGTGAAGCGGCCGCGAATCTGAAAGCCATCGGATAAAGATCTCCTGACACCGCCCCGATAATTTCTTGGTCGGCCGGGCGGCGGCCGTTTCCGGACCTTGTCCGGCGACGGGCGGGAGACACATTGCAGAAGCGGACGCCGCGGAGACGCGGCGTCCGTCCCTGCGCTTTTCGTGCCGATCCATGTTTTTATCTGGGAGTGTTTGGCCCATGGCCAGGGAGCTCTATCCCGTGTCCTGCCCGCATTGCGGCGAGGCACAGAACGTCATGCCGGGCGACTTCGACCCGGACCGCGTGCCGTTCGGACCCGTGACCTGCATGGTCTGCGGCAATAATTTCACGCGCGACGACTACATGACCGGCCTGGCTCAGGCCACGCTCCGGCGCAAGCCCGGGTCCAACGTGGTGCCGCTCAGGCGCAACTGACGGCCTTTACCATCCTTTTGTGATCGCTATTCGTCCCGATAACGGCAGGTTTCGCGCGGCCGCGTCTGGTTGCGGCTAAGGCTTAGTTCCGCCGCACCAGGGCCAGGCCGGCGCCGGCGGCGATCAGCATGCCGCCGGTGATCCGGTTGCGGATGCGCTGGGCGCGCTCGCTCTTGACCGCCCCCAACAGCCGCCCGCCGATCACCGCATAGGCGCTGTCGAACAGGACGGCGATCAAAAGGAACGCGCCGCACATGGCCCACAACTGCGGGCCCGCGGGCAGGCCGGGGTCGAGGAACTGCGGAAAGAACGCGGCGTAGAACGCCAGCAGCTTCGGGTTGGTCCAGGCCACGAACGCCGCCTGCAGGAACATGCGCCCGGCCCGCGGGGCGGTGACGGCGGCGGCCGCCTCGGGCGGGACCGGCTTTTCGCGGAAGGCCTGCACGCCCAGATAGACCAGATAGGCCACGCCCAGCCAGCGCAGCACCTCGAACCCGTCGGACAGGATCGCCATGGCCGAGGCCAGGCCCAGCGCCGTGATCGCCAGCTGCTGCGCCAGGGCGAAGGCGGTGCCGGCGACGGTGATCAGCCCGGCCTTGACGCCGAACCGCATGGACCGGGAAACCACCAGCATCACGTTGGGCCCGGGGATGACGATCAGCAACGCCGTGGCGGCGACAAAGGCGGAAAACAGCGTCCAGTTCATGGCGGGTTCGTCCTTGTCCGGAAGTCTTCGCTTTGATTAGCAAAGGCGGGGGGCGCCGTAAATGCGATTCCCCTTTGCTACGGCCCGCCGCCGATGCTACATCACGCCCGCCATGACAACCGACCTCAGCCATATCCGCAACTTCGCGATCATCGCCCATATCGACCACGGAAAGTCGACGTTGGCCGACCGTCTGATTCAGATGACGGGCGGGCTGACCGAGCGCGAGATGTCGGAACAGGTGCTCGACAGCATGGATATCGAGCGCGAGCGCGGCATCACCATCAAGGCCCAGACCGTGCGCCTGGACTATACGGCCAAGGACGGCGAGAAATACGTCCTCAACCTGATCGACACGCCGGGCCATGTCGACTTCACTTATGAGGTCTCACGCTCGCTGGCCGCCTGCGAGGGCTCGCTGCTGGTCGTCGACGCGACCCAGGGGGTCGAGGCGCAGACCCTGGCCAATGTTTATCTCGCCCTGGATGTCGACCACGAGATCATTCCCGTGCTTAACAAGATCGACCTGCCGGCGGCCGAAACGGAACGGGTCAAGGCGCAGATCGAGGACGTGATCGGCCTGGATACCTCGGACGCCCTGGAAATTTCCGCCAAGACCGGCATCGGCATCGACAGCGTGCTCGAAGCCGTGGTCACCCGCCTGCCGGCGCCCAAGGGCGACCCGGCGGCGCCGCTCTCGGCCCTGCTGGTCGACAGCTGGTATGACCCCTATCTCGGCGTGATGATCCTGGTCCGGGTCGTCGACGGCACCCTCAAGCGCGGCCAGCGCATCCGCATGATGGCCAATGACGCCGCCTATCAGGTCGATCAGGTCGGCTATCTCCGGCCCAAGCCGACCAAGGTCGACGAACTGGGCCCGGGCGAGGTCGGCTATTTCACGGCCGCGATCAAACGGGTCGCCGATACCAACGTGGGCGATACCATCACCGACGACCGCAAACCGGCGGCCAAGCCGCTGGCCGGGTTCAAGCCCTCCGTGCCGGTGGTGTTCTGCGGCCTGTTCCCGACGGATGCCGGCGATTACGAAGACCTGCGCGATTCCCTGGAAAAGCTGCATCTGAACGACGCCAGCTTCCATTTCGAGGCCGAATCCTCGGCCGCCCTGGGCCTGGGATTCCGCTGCGGGTTTTTGGGCCTGCTGCATCTGGAAATCGTCCAGGAACGGCTGGAGCGCGAGTTCGATCTCGACCTCATCACCACTGCGCCCAGCGTGGTCTACAAGGTCTACCGGACCGACGGCGTGATGCGCGAACTGCACAACCCCGTGGACATGCCGGACCCGTCGGCCATCGATTACATCGAAGAGCCCTGGATCAAGGCCAGCATCATGGTGCCCGACGAATATCTGGGTGCCGTGCTGCAACTGTGCACGGACCGCCGCGGCGAACAGGAAAACCTGACCTATGTCGGCAACCGGGCGCTGGTCGTCTACCGCCTGCCGCTCAACGAAATCGTGTTCGATTTCTACGACCGCCTGAAATCCGTCAGCCGCGGATACGCCAGCTTCGATTACGAACTGGAAGGCTACCGCGAGGGCGATCTGGCCAAGGTCTCGATCCTGGTCAATCTGGAGCCCGTGGATGCGCTCGCCTTCATCGTCCACAAATCCCATGCCGAGGCCCGCGGCCGCCAGATCTGCGAAAAGCTCAAGGACCTGATCCCGCGCCAGCTGTTCAAGATCGCCATCCAGGCAGCGATCGGCGGCAAGGTCATCGCCCGCGAAACGCTGGGCGCCATGCGCAAGGACGTCACCTCCAAATGTTACGGCGGCGACATCACCCGCAAGAAGAAGCTTCTGGAAAAGCAGAAGAAGGGCAAAAAGCGCATGCGCCAGTTCGGCAACGTGGAAATCCCGCAGTCGGCCTTCCTGGCCGCGCTCAAGACCGGCGAATAACCGGGCGGGGCGATCCGACATGCTGCCCAACCCTCAAGCCCCGATCCGCTCGTTCCTCACCGGCTGCCTGTTCCTGGCGGCTCTGGTCACGGGCGCCCTGATGATCTGGGTCCTGCGTCAGGAAGACGGCGGGCAATATTGCGTCGCGGACGGCGGGGAACTGTTCGGCCTGTGCCGCCCGACGGCGGATTTCCTGATCAACGGCCTGGTCTGGTACGCCCTGATTTTCGGCGCCCTGGCCCTGCCCATTGCCTCGGTGGTGGTGATGCGCTGGGCGGCCCGACGGCGCGGCGGCGGCCCGGGAACTCCCGGCCAGCCTTAGCGGCCGGCCCCCGGCGGCGGCAGGCTGTCGACGTCGATATCGAAATCGGCTTCCGATTCCGCGTAAGTCAGCCCCGCTTCGTCCAGGAAATGCTGGGTTTCGTGGCTCGGCGCCATGTCGTCGCCCTCGCCATAGCCGTCCTGCATGGCCTGTTCGGCCAGCTCGTCATACAGAAACATCGAATCCTCGCGCTCCTGCAGGTCCTGGACCTCGTCCGCCGTCAATTGCCGCCGCGGGCGGCAGAACCAGGTCAGCAGCCCGCCGGGCAGACCGGTCAGCAACCAGGCCGGCAGGTCGAGCAAGGGGCGGATCACGGCGGACCACAATTCAGGGGACAGACGCTCCACCCGGATCTGCGTGACCACCAAGTTGCCGGGCCAGGCCGTGTACCAAATGTCGTGGGCGGAGACCAAATGCAGGCCGCGCCCGGGCTCGGCCTTGACCAGGGCTTCGGCCGCGCCGGCGGCAAACGCCGCCAAAAGCAGGGCCCAACCCAGGTAGAACGCCACGCGCTTTATGGTCCAGCCGGTCATCATGACTTTGTTATGGGGCCGGCACACAATCCGGGCAATGATTATCGCGACACAATGCCGTGCGCGGTTTGCGACCCCTGATGCCGCTTTAACCGTTGCATGCCATCCCGCCGCCCGCTATTTTCCGCCCCCTGTTCCCCGGGGGCCGCGACGGCCCCGGTGGTGGAACGCGCGGAGGGGTGGCCGAGTGGCTGAAGGCGCACGCTTGGAAAGCGTGTATAGGGGCAACTCTATCGGGGGTTCGAATCCCCCTCCCTCCGCCAAATTTCTTTGCTGAAAATTCACGCTTGCCCCCTTCCGGCCTTGAGCCGGGATTGCTAGGCTCTGCGCCCTGTATTCCGTTTGCCCGCGCCCGCCCTGGGCCGCGCCGGGCGCCATCAGCCTGAAGGACAGCGCATATGACCAACATCGCATTCATCGGCGTCGGCAACATGGGCAATCCCATGGCGGGCAACCTGATCAAGGCCGGCCATGGGGTCGTGGCCTTCGATCTGTCGGCGGAGCTGCTGGCCAAGGCCGTGGCCGCCGGGGCGACCGCCGCCGCCAGCGCGGTGGAGGCGGCCCGGGGCGCCGAGGTCGTCATCACCATGCTGCCCGCCGGCAAGCATGTAAAAGAGGTCTGCCTGGGCGGCCTGTTCGACGCGCTGCCCGCCGGCACCCTGGTGATCGACTGTTCGACCATCGACGTCGACACCGCGCGCGAGGTCCATGCGGCGGCGGCGGCCAAGGGCCTGGCCATGGTCGACGCGCCCGTGTCCGGCGGGGTCGGCGGGGCCGAGGGCGCGACCCTGACCTTCATGGTCGGCGGCGCGGATGACGCCTTTGCCCGGGCCAAGCCGGTGCTGGAGAAAATGGGCAAGACCATCGTCCATTGCGGCGGGCCCGGAAACGGCCAGGCGGCCAAGATCTGCAACAACATGATGCTGGGCATTCAGATGGCGTCCGTGGCCGAGGCCTTCGTGCTGGCCGAAAAGCTCGGCCTGGACGCGCAGCGCCTGTTCGACGTGTCGTCCACGGCCTCCGGCCAGTGCTGGTCGCTGACCACCTATTGCCCGGTGCCGGGCCCGGTGCCGACCTCGCCCGCAAACCGGGATTATACCCCGGGCTTCGCGGCCGCCCTGATGCTGAAGGACATGGGCCTGGCCATCGCCGCCGCGAACAGCACCGGCGCCGACGTCACCGTCGCCGAAAAGGCGGCGTCCCTGTATCAGGATTACGCGGATGCAGGTCAGGCCGGGAAGGATTTTTCCGGCATCATCAACCTGATCCGCGACCGCGCGAAATAGCAACAAAAGTAACGAAACGAAGGAGCATCCATCCATGACCATCCAGACCGGCGACCGCGTGCCGTCCGCCACCATCTTCAAAATGGGCGCCGACGGCGGGCCCGAAGCGGTTTCCACCGACGATTATTTCAAGGGCCGTAAGGTCGTGGTGTTCGGCCTGCCGGGCGCCTTCACGCGCACCTGTTCGGCCAAGCACCTGCCGGGCTTCGTCGCCCAGGCGGATGCCATCCTGGCCCGTGGCGTCGACGAGATCGCCTGTGTGTCCGTCAACGACGCCATGGTGATGACGGCCTGGGGCCTGTCCCACGAAGCGCCCGGCAAGGTCACCATGCTGTCCGACGGCAACTGCACCCTGACCGAAGCCATGGGTCTGGCGTCCGACATGTCGGCCAAGGGTTACGGCAAGCGCTCCAAGCGCTATGCCATGATCGTCGAGGACGGCACGGTCACCCATTTCGCGCTTGAGACGGAGCCCGGACTCAACGTGTCATCGGCGGAACAAATTCTCGCGGCCCTCGGCTGAACACACCATCAAGGAGAGACCGATGACCGGCGGCGGCAACATGCGCCCGCTCCGCTTTACCCATTTCGGGGCGGCGGGCTGGAAAATCACGGACGGCGAGACGGTGATCCTGCTCGACCCCTATTTGTCGCGGGTGCGATTTCAGGGGCGGCGTTACGGCCCCCATGACGCCACCGAAATTCCCGACGATCCGCGCCCGGTGGTGAAGATGAGCGAGCCGGCCGGCCACGACACGGCGACCATCGACCGCCATGTGCCCGAGGCCGATTTCATCATCCTGTCCCATTCCCATTTCAACCACGCCATGGACGTGCCCTATATCGCCAACAAGACGGGTGCTGTGGTGATCGGCACGGAAAGCACGTGCAACATCGCCATCAACGGCGGCGTGCCGGACGAGCAGATCCACGCCGTAAGGGGCGGCGAGGATTATCAGTACGAGACCTTTTCCATCCGCGTGATCCCGAGCCTGCATTCCGCCCTGTCCTGCAAACTGTATAAGGATTTCGGCACGATCCCGGTGCAGGATGAACCGCTCTGCCTCGACGACTATGTCGAGGGCGGCACGCTTGCCTATCTGATCCGCATGGGCGGGCGGGAAATCCTGCTGTTCGGTTCCATGAACTTCATTGAGCGCGAAATCGAGGGCCTGCGCCCGGATGTCGCCTTCATCGCCTCGGCGCCGCCGCGCCTCGACATTCACGACTACACGGCCCGATTAATGCGCTGCCTGGGCCAACCCCCGCTTGTGGTCGCGACCCATTGGGACGACCAGGGCCTGCCCTTCGGCGCGCCCCAGGACAAGGCATTGGCCCATACGGAGGCCTTTATCCAAGAGGTCAAGGCGGCATCGCCTGAGACGGAGGTCTTCGTGCCGCGTCATTTCCAGACCCTGGTTCTCGACGCGGCCGGGCAGATGCGTGTGGCGGACTAGGCGCGCCGGGCTGTACCGGTGCTACAGCCCACGTGCTAGGGTCGGCAAAACATTTTTGGGAGAATGTTGACATGATCGCCAATAACAACCTGCTGCGGGCCTTTCTGGTCAGCGCCATTTCACTCGTCGGCGGGACTGCCGCGGCGCCAGCGGACGCGGCCCAATTGGCTAACAGCGAACTGGCATGTACCGACGAGATGATCCAGAAATTATCGGATGCGACCGAGGAGGTGCGACCGAATGTCGACCCGAAGCTGATGGCGAGGCTGGAGGCCCAGCTGAAGAAAGTGCGGGACGCCAAGGAGGCCGGAAAAGCCAAGCTATGCAGGACCGAAATTATCCTCGATATCATTGTCTTGGAAAAATTTCTGGGCCGCCCCATCAAATAGACGACGCCCCAAAACCAAAATCCTGGGAGGATTTCTATCATGACCACCATCAACACCCTGTTGCCGACCTCGCTGGTCGGCTCCTACGCTCAGCCCAACTGGCTGCTCGACCGCGCCAAGCTGGCCGGGCGCTTCCCGCCCCGCACGCGGGCCAAGGAATTGTGGCGCGTCGATCCGGAATACCTGGAAGAGGCCCAGAACGACGCCACCATCCTGGCCATCCGCGATCAGGAGCGGGCCGGGCTCGACATCATCACCGACGGCGAAATGCGCCGCGAAAGCTATTCCAACCGTTTCGCCACGGCGCTGTCCGGCGTCGACATCGACAATCCGGGCGAAGCGCTCGACCGCTCCGGCCATCCCAATCCGGTGCCGCGCATCACCGGCAAGATCACCCGCATGCATGCGGTCGAGGTCGAGGACGTGAAGTTCCTGCGCGCCAACACGGACCGCAAGATCAAGATCACCGTGCCCGGCCCGTTCACCATGTCGCAGCAGGCGCAGAACGATTTCTATGCGTCGGAGGCCGACCTGGCCATGGACTACGCCGCCGCCGTGAACGAGGAAGTCCGCGACCTGTTCGCCGCCGGCGCCGACGTGGTGCAGCTGGACGAACCCTACATGCAGGCCCGCCCGGAAAAGGCCGGCGAATTCGGCCTGGATGCGCTGAACCGCGCGCTCGACGGGATCGAGGGCGAAACCGCCGTGCACATCTGCTTCGGCTATGCCGCGATCATTCACGAGCGGCCCGAGGGCTATTCCTTTCTGCCGCAGCTGGCGGCCTGTTCGGTCTGCGACATCTCCATCGAAACGGCGCAGTCGCATCTGGATTGCGCCGTGCTGGAAACCCTGCCGGAAAAGAACATCATCCTGGGCGTGCTGGACCTGTCGACCCACGACATCGAAAGCCCGGACACGGTGGCGGAACGCATCCGCAAGGGTCTCGCCCATCATCCGGCGGAAAAGATCATCGTCGCCCCCGATTGCGGGCTCAAGTACCTGCCCCGCGACGTCGCCTTCGGCAAGATGAAGGCCATGGCCGACGGTGCCGCCATCGTGCGCGCGGAAATCTCCAAATAAGAAAAGCCAAGAAAGCCGACCCATGACCGAGACCAATACCCGGGTGCTGTTCAACTCCACGCCCGAGGGCCTGCCCGTGCCGGGCAACTTCCGCCTGGACGAAACCCCCGTGCCCGAACCGGGGGCGGGGCAGTTCCTGCTGCGCAACCTCTATCTCTCGCTCGATCCCTATCAGCGGATGCTGATGGGCGGCGGCTGGACCTACAGCCCCAACGTGCTGAAACCGGGCGACCTGATGGTCGGGCGCGTGTTGGGCGAGGTGGTCCAGACGAACAATCCGGACTTTCCCGTCGGCACGCATGTGGTCGGGCGGCTCGGCTGGCAGACTCATGTGGTGTCCGACGGCACGGATTTGGATTTCGTCATTGACGCCAAGCCGGGGGTGCCGCTCTCGGCCTATCTCGGCGTCTGCGGCTCCACGGGCGTGACCGCTTGGGTCGGGCTCAAGATCACGGGCCAGCCCAAGGCGGGGGAGACGGTGGTGGTTTCCGCCGCCGCCGGATCGGTCGGCAGCTGCGTCGGCCAATTGGCCCGGGACATGGGCTGCCGCGCCGTCGGCATCGCCGGCGGGCCGGACAAATGCAAATTGGTGGTCGATGACTTCGGCTTCGATGCCTGCATCGATTACAAGGCGCCGGACCTGGCGGGCCAGTTGACGGCGGCGGCGCCCGACGGCGTCGACGTCTATTTCGACAACGTCGGCGGCGAAATCCTGGAAACCGTCATGGGCCAGTGCAACCGCCTGGCGCGCATTCCCGTCTGCGGCGTGCTGGCGCGCTACAACGAAACGGGTGAAGCCTACGGCAACCGCAACATGCATCTGTTCTTCGACAAGTCGCTGAAGATGGAAGGCTTCGTGCTCAACGCCCATAAGGCGATCTGGCCCCAGGCGCGGGCGGAGCTGGAAACCATGGTGGCGGACGGGCGCATGGCCTACCGCGAGACCGTCGCGGACGGAATCGCTGCCGCGCCGGAAGCCTTCATCGGCATGCTGCAAGGAAAGAACCTGGGCAAGCAGCTGGTCAAGCTGACCTGATCCCGCGCCCCTTTGTTCTGTGGTTCCCGAAGATTTTGAACCACAGCGACGGTGAGGCGATGAGACATTGCCGTCATGCCCGTGCTCGACACGGGCATCCACGGACTCTCTTGAAAAGCCGACAAGGCGTGGATGGCCGGGTCAAGCCCGGCCATGACAACCCTTTGCGGTCGCTTTTCTCACCGTCTCACTGTCTCAGTGGTTTTCTTTTGAATATTTGCGGCGGCAGCGCGCGGCGGAAAGGGCGGGGCTTACGCGCAGGTCGCCCCCCTGAGATGCGCCTTGCCGTCCGTGCCGAAGGTGCCGCGGGCGTTTCCTTCGCCGATTTGGGGATGGGTGAACAGGCCCATGACCTCCGCCCCCGCGATTTCCTCGCCCGTCACATAGGCTTGGCCCTCGGCGGAATTTTCCAGGCGGTCGTCCAGGTCGATCGAGAACACGAAGGTGCGGCCCGGGGTGAAATTGCTGAAATGCAGGGTCAGGTCCTCCGCCCCGTCGGCGACCACGGGGGCCTTCATCAGGCCGACCTCGCCCTCGACGGCTTCGAACTGCTGCGGCTCCGACGCGCCGGCGCCGCCGAAATCCGTGTCGAACACCACGCGCCCGGCGGAATTCGCCGCGTGGAATTCCAGGCTCAGCAGGGTCCAGGGCTCCAGGCTCTTGTTCTCGATGATGAACAGGTCGGGGCTTGAATCGATAAAGCGGATGACGACCTCGGGCCCGCAGGCGCGCGCCGCAGGGCCCAAAACCAGGCCCAAGATCAGTGCCGCCGTGCCGATGAACGCGCGCCGCATGACGCTGCCTCCCTTGGGGCCTCCCCAGGCCGCCCCGTATCTCAAAGCATGGCCGAAGTCTCAGGCGGCGGCAAGCAGATGGATGGAGAACAGGCTGTCCGCGTCGGTCCAATGCTGTTGCGCGCGCCAGCCGGCGCCGCCGGCGACGCGATGGAAATCCTCGACCGCGTATTTGTAGGAATTTTCCGTATGGATGGTCTCGCCCGCCCGGAAGTCGAAGGCATGGCCGTCGATGTGCACCGTCTGGTCGACCGTGCTTTCCAGGTGCATCTCGACCCGGCCTTCGCCGTCGTCATAACGCACACGATGGGCGAAGCGCGCACGGTCGAACCCGCCGCCCAGCTCGCGATTGATGCGGTCCAGCAGGTTCAGGTTGAAGTCCGCGGTCACGCCCTTGGCGTCGTCATAGGCGGGCAGCAGCACGTCCAGGTCTTTTTTCAGGTCGACGCCAACCACCATAAAGGCGCCGTCGCCCAGCGTACGCCGGGCGCGGGCGAGGAAGCCGGCCGCCTGGGCGGGCTCGAAATTGCCGATGGTGGAGCCCGGGAAAAAACCGACCGTGGGGGCATCGTCGAGTGCCGCCGGCAAGGGCAGTTCGGCGGTGAAATCGCCGACCACGGGAATGACCTCCAGATGCGGCAGGCGTTCGGCCAGGGCCCCGGCGGCGGCTTCCAGATAATCACCGGCGACGTCGATGGGCACGTAGCCGCGGAGATCGGTCAGCGCGTTGAGGAACAAATCCGACTTGCGGCTTGACCCCGACCCGAATTCCACGACCCAGGCCCCGGCCGGCAGGGCCGCCCCCAGGTCGCCGGCGATGTCGGTCAGCAGGGCAAGCTCCGTGCGGGTCGGATAGTATTCGTCGAGATGGGTGATTTCCTCGAACAGGGCAGAACCGCGCACGTCGTAAAGCCACTTGCAGGGCAGGGTCTTGGTGGCGGCGGACAGCCCGTCAATCACGTCGCTCAGGAAGGCCTCCCTGCCGTCGTCGTCCAATCCTGTGTCTTCAACATCGGCAAAGGCGTCCATCGTTGTCTCACCCATCCTCGGCCAGGCGCAGGCCCGTGAACTGCCAACGCTGATGCGGATAAAAGAAGTTGCGGTAGGTGGCGCGCGCGTGTCCTTCCGGCGTGGCGCAGGACCCGCCGCGCAACACGTTCTGCCCCGACATGAATTTGCCGTTGTATTCGCCGCCGGCCCCGTCCGTGGCCTGAAAGCCGGGATAGGGGGCATAGGCGCTGGCGGTCCATTCCCAGACGTCGCCGAACATCTGCTGCAGGCCGTCACGGTCCTGTGCCGGGGCCGGGCGCAGGCGGCCCGTACCCGCGAAGTTGCCGGTAACCGGCAGCTCTCCGGCCGCCGCCTCCCATTCGAATTCCGTCGGCAGGCGCTTGCCCGACCAGCGGGCGAAGGCATCGGCCTCGAACAGGCTGATGTGGGTCACCGGGGCGTCCGGGTCGACGGGCTGCGGGCCCTTCAGGCTCATGGTCCACCAGTCGCCGTCGCGGTGTTCCCAATACAGGGGCGCCGACCAGCCTTCGGCCTGGACCGTGGCCCAGCCATCGGACAGCCACAACAGGGGGTCGGCGTAGCCGCCGTCGGCGATGAAGGCCATCCATTCGCCGTTGGTGGCCGGGCGCGAGGCCAGGCGGAACGGCCGCACCAGGGCGTCGTGGCGCGGCGTTTCGCAGTCGAACGCGAAGTCGCCGCCCGAGGTGTCGGCGCCGACAGGCAGGATGCCGCCGTCAAAGGCGATCCAGCGCAGGTCCGGCGCCCCGCCGCCGGTGGCCAGGGGCTCTGCCGGGCGATAGGCGGGCTTCAAGGGGTTTTGCGCGAACAGGTGCAGGATGTCGGTCAGCAGAAGTTCCTGATGCTGCTGTTCGTGGTGCAGGCCCAATTCGATGATGTTCAGCAGGCCTTCGTCCGCGCCGCCATTGCCCATAAGGTCGGCCAGGCCCGCATCCACATGATGCCGGTAGGCGATCACGTCGGCCAGCGGCGGGCGGGTCAACAGGCCGCGCTGGGGCCGCGGCTGGCGCGGGCCGACGCTGTCGTAATAGGAATTGAACAGATAGGCGAAGCGGTCGTCGAACAGTTGATAGCCGGGATGGCCGGGTTCCAGAACCAGGGCTTCGAAGAACCAGCTGGTATGGCCGAGATGCCATTTGGCGGGGCTGGCGTCGGCCATGGACTGGGCCGTGGCGTCGGCGTCGGACAGACCTTCGGCCAGGGTCAGGGTTTCGGCACGCATCGCCTGAAGCCGCCGCAGAAGGGCTTCTGATGCCTCGGCCGCCGATGTCTTGTTCAGTTCGGCGCGTCGGTTCTGAGATGCCATAAAACGCTGTTCGTGAATGCTTCCGCTGAATTCGGGTGCGCGCGGCTGGTTCCGCGCGGCAAGGTTCCCGCAAACCTTAACGGACGGGTCCGGGCCTGTGTGGATTATTTATTCACAGTTGCGTTACGCCCCGATGACCAACCAATTCGGCGGCCCGGCAACGGTGGGGGCTTAAATCTGGTCGTCGCGGAAATATTCGTCGTCGCGGCCGCCGCCTTGCTTGATCAGCTCGTAGTCGCGCCAGTATTCCTCGACGTCGTCGCCGGGCTGGGGGCCCGTACCGATGCCGTACTGTTCCCACTTTTCGCGGTCGCTCAGCTTGTCCATGTCCGGCTTCTTGGGCGAGGTCATTTTCAGCAGCACGCCCGCGACGACCGTCGCGACAATCAGCACGACGCCGATGGGCAGCCAGCCCAGTTGTTTAATCAATTCCACCGTGACCTCCTTTGCGTGGTCCCCGCAGGCATTCCCCGTCACAACCCCTCAATAGAGGCGGCACGTCGCGCCCGGGTCCCCGATTCCCGGAAAATCGTCACGCGAGCGGGAAAGCTTATACCGCGAAATGCTGACAGACAACTGACACATTAGAGAAAGTTGATTGTTTCCAAGGGCTTCGCATATCGATCCCACTGGGGGGCTGGCGACCTTGCGACGCCCGCCCTCCGGCGCCTAAAAGGGGTGCCAAGATGCGGCATTCTGGGCACTTATTCCGCCGGTGGACCGCGCGAAGCGCGGCCGTTCTCCTGCTGCTTTCGGTTGTCCCGGCGGCGGGCATGGCCGCATCCGCGCCGGTTCGCGCGGCCGAGGCGGCGGAAGTGACCGGCCTGCGCCTGGGCCGCCATGCCGGTTTCCTGCGTCTGGTGTTCGATTTGACAGCCCCCCCCGGTTATGACGCCCGGGCCACGGGCCGCCGGACCTTCGAGATCAGCCTGCCGCACGCGGCCTTGCCACCCGAAGGCCACGCGGCATTGGCGGATGATCCGCTCGCCCCCGATCTGATTGTCCGCCCGGCCAAGGGAGATGGGCCGCTCCGCTTTCAGGTGATCAGCCGCTTCGACGCCTTTATCCGCCGTGCCTTCATTCTCGACCCGCCCAGGGGCGGCGCATCGCCGGGCAACGGTCCCTGGCGACTGGTTCTCGACATCGTGCCGCGTCCGGGACAGCGAACCCCGGCCGAGGACGGTGGCCCGGTGCTGGCGGCGCTGCCGCCGCTTCACGGCATCGTCCCCGACGCAACCGGCGCGCCGGGCCCGGTGCCGCGCCCGGCGCCGCTGGCCGAGGCTCCCACAGGCGTGTCCCCCGAAACATCCCCAGAAACGATGAATGCCTCCGGCCCGGCGCAGATCGAGGTTTCCTGGGCGCGGGCCAGCCGCATCCTGCGTGAACTGCAGGACCATCAGGCGCCCGAGGCGGACCTGCCGCCCGCGCCGCAACTGGTTTTGCCGCCCAAGTATCGCCGGCCGGTCGTGCCGCTGCGGTGATTCCGACGGCTCGGTGGACTCGCATTCTGCGTCGCAGATCGGCAATGCCGAATAATTTTGTCAACTCGACCGTGTGCCGATTGATGGGGCGGGCGGCGCCCGAAAAGACCTTCCGCACCGCGTAACGCGCGGAACAGTGCCGTTTATCGACCTTACCGCCGTCAAGAATAAGCCAAGAGATTCAATGGCTTTGTAAGCTTCATGTCAGCTACGCGTCAGGCTGGTGTCAGGGCCGTCTGGCATAAGACGTGCAACTTCGATTGCGCCGTTCAGGGAGCTTGGTGCTCTTGCCCCCGGGGCGGTTTTCTTGATGGGAAGGTCTTGGGCCAACATCCGCATCAACGCATCGGTCGCACGGCGGGCCAAACACGCCGGTGATTGAGTGTCGCGGATTTCCTCGAAACGAAGACGACTTTGCGGAGTGAATTAGAATGACCATCAACATGAAAAAAATAACTGTGCTCGGCGCCGTCATGGCCGCCGCGTTGTATGCGGGCCAGGCTCAGGCCGCCAATTCCGTTTCTGCCGGCGCCAGCGTCGAAATCGCGGCTCCGATCTCCATCTCGCAGACGACGGCGCTTGCCTTCGGGAACATCGGCCCCAGCGCCACGTCCGGTACGGTGGCGATTTCCCTCGCCGGCGCGCAGAGCGTGACGGGCGGCGTGACGGCCCTTGGCGGCACGGTTGCTGCCGGTGCTTTCTCCGTGACCGGCGCCAGCGGCGCTTCCTACAGCGTTACGGTTCCCGCGTCCGTCAGCCTGACCGGCCCGGGCACGGCGATGACCGCGACCCTGACCAATGACGGCGGCGGTTCGCTCACGGGCGGCACCGACACCTTCAACGTTGGTGGCACGCTTTCGGTCGGCGCCAGCCAGACCGCCGGCAGCTATTCGGGCACCTACACGGTTTCCGTCAACTATCAGTAATTCCGCAGCGCATGGCCCGGTCCCGGCGCCAATCCGGGGCCGGCCATGTGTGCGCGAATGCTGGTTCTCGTTGATCCCGTGCTAGGTTGAAGGTCATCATGACCACGCCACGCACCATTATAAGACGTTTGCACGCGGTCGCTCTTCTGGCAGCCGCGTTCATTCTGTCCGCTCCGCTGACCGATGGGTTGATGGCGCGGGTCGTTCCCGGCTGGGGACAGGCCCAGGCGCAATCCGTCAATATCACGGAACGGCGCACCCTGCTGTTCGGCAAGGTCGCAACATCGAACATCCCCGGTACGGTCGTGATCACGCCGTCGGGCGGCAAATCAGTGACCGGCGGCGTCATCGATCTGGGCAAGAACCACCGTGAGGCCGAATTCCGCATCACCGGGCCGGACAATGCGCTCGTCATCGTGACCCTGCCGACCACGGCGACGGTCACCGGCGGCGGTGGCAGCGGCACGCTCAGCAATTTCACCATGAACCTGACCAACCCCATCGACCTGGGGCGGCGCGGCCGGGTGGACATTTCCGTCGGCGCGACCCTGAGCCTGGGCACCAACCTGCCGGGCGCGGATTACAGCGGCTCTTTCACCGTCTACGTGGACCCACAGTGATGGATGGGCTTTCCGCCGGCGGCAAAGCAGGCGGCCCCGCAGGGCCGATTATGCTATGCTGCGCCGACGCCATTCCCGGCCGAAGGTTCGATCGAAAAATGACGGCGCGACGCAATTTGAAATTTTCCGGCCTGCGGCTTGCCGCGGCCGCCCTGCTGGCCGGGCTCGCCCTGACCGCCCTGCCGGGTGTTGCGGGTTCCGCCGCCGCCGGTTCCAACATCTCGTCTCGCGTCACGGTCCAGATCGTCCGTCCCGCGGGCGTGATCGGACTGCAGGAACTGTCGAACGCGCAAGGCTTTCTGACGGCGCCGGACTCGGGCGGTGCCGATCCCTTGACGCAGGCCGCCAGCCCCGCGCGGCGCGGGGCCGTCGCCCCGCCGTCATCGGGCGGTGCGCTGGCCGCGGCAATCGCCATTTCAGGCGCCCCCAATCAAAGCTTTTCACTGACCTTGACGGATTCCCTGGTGGTGGTGACCGATACCGGGGAACTGGTCGTTACCAATTTCGACCACAACGCGGGCAATAGCCCGACCATCGGCGGGGACGGCGCCGCACAAATCGCCATCGGCGCCAAGTCGCAAAGCGGATCGCCGGCAACCCTGCAACAGTTGACGACCAACGCGGGCGGCCCGGCCCCCGGGGCAGACGGCGCCGCCGATCCTAATCTCGTTGCCGTGACCGTGCAGACGCCTGAGGGCCCGCAGATCATCCAAATACAACGTCCGGACAACTTCGGTCCGACCATCTTCGGTGAAAAGTTTTTCACCGTTATGGTTTCCTATAACTGAATGTTCGGATAAACCTTGAGCACACGCGACGCGTTATACAAAACAATGGTTTAGGGGAGTGTCGGTATGCGTCCAACCAGATTGATCCCGGGGATCGCCCTGGTGCTTATGATCGCCGGTTTGGCGGGCTATGCCTGTCCCGCGGCGGCGCAGGGATTCGGTGACCTGGTCGTATCGCCGACCCGCGTCGAACTCGAGGGCCGGAACCGGTCCGCCACCGTCACGCTGACCAACCGGGGATCGGAAACGGCGTTGTTCCGGATTTCCCTGATCGCCATGGAAATGGATGAACAAGGCAGCCTGAAGGCCGTCGACCAGCCGCCGGCCGGGATGATGACGGCCGAGGAACTGGTTCGTTACGCGCCGCGTCAGGTCGATATTCCGCCGGGCGGCACGCAGACGGTGCGCCTGATCCTGCGCAAACCGACGGAGCTGGCGGCGGGCGAATACCGCTCACACATGTTTTTCCGCGCCGTTCCGCCCGAGGATGCCGGCCGCGCCGTTGACGAAAAAACCGGCCAAGGCGGGGTCTCCGTCAAGCTGACGCCGATCTTCGGGATCACCATTCCGGTGATCGTCCGCCATGGGGATTTGGACCTCAAGGTCGCGATGTCGGATTTCGCCGTGGTGCCGGACAAGGAAAAGAAGAAGCTGACCTTCAAGTTATCGCGCCAGGGCACGAAATCTGCCTATGGCGACGTGAAGGTCGAATACCTGCCTGCCGGTGGCGGCGCGCCGGTTGTCGTGGGCGAGGTTACGCGCCTTGCGGTGTTCACGCCCAACACGGACAGAATGGTGGAGGTGCCGCTTGTCGTGCCTCCGGGAATCACCCTGGGCAAGGGGATGCTGAAGGTCCTCTATCGTCAAGTCGACGGAGACACGACACTGGCCTCGGGTGAAGTTACGCTACCATAATCAAGACGACGGGCCCCCGGTGGGGGCGGCGCCAGGTCCCGGAAGCGGGGCAGACCGGCATGACGGAAACGCCGGCGGAAACGTTCCGCCCGGTGCCGCGGTTGTGAGCCGCCGTCTGCTGGCCGGACGCAGAGGGTGCTGGGCGGCGCTTGTACTTGTTTGGGCGGCATTCTGCCTGTCGACGGGCGCGGTCTGGGCGCAAAGCGGGGACAACCGCCATCGCCTCAACCTGCGCGAACCCTTGATCTTGGAACTGCGGCTCGGCGACCTGCGGCTCAGCGACGGGTTCCCGGCGCTGTTGTCCGGCTCATCCCTGGAACTGCCTTTGGGTGACCTTGCCCGCGCCCTCGATTTTTCCATTTCCGCCGATGCTCAGGCGGGTATCGCCGGCGGCTGGTTCCTGGCGGAAAACCGGCTGTTCTCCCTATCCCTGAGCCGCCGGGAAGTGACCATCGAAGGCAGGGCGCTGACCTTTGATCCGGCCCTGGTGCATGCCGCCGACGGGGATATCTACGTCGACGTGCGCCTGCTGTCGCAATGGTTCCCGATCGACATTGCCTTCGACCTGCCGAACCTGACCACGACCTTGACCTCGCGGGAGCCGCTCCCCATCGAATCCCGGTTGGCCCGGGAGGATGCGCGCGAACGGGCCTTGCGCCAACGCGGCCCGGACCGAGACTATCCCAAGGAGAAGCAAACGCCGGGTCTGATCTCGATCCCCCGCGCGGATGTTTATGTCCAGGGTTTGCGGGCGACCAATGGATCGCAGACCAAACGTTATTCCTATTCCTACAACATGACCGGCGCCGCCGATGTTGCCGGAACCAACGCCAGCGTGTTCGTGAGCGGCGAGAACGGTCAGGCCATATCCGACATCCGCACGACCTTCGAGCGCACGGACCTGGACGGCCGCCTGGGCGAAAGTCTGCTGGGTGATCTGGGCGCCACGCAGATCAGGGGCGGCGACATCTATACCCCGCAGTTCGCGCTGACCACGCGCAGCCAGGTCACCAACGGTGCGACGATCACCAACTTTGACGTCGGCGGCACCCCCGACGAATTCGACCGCATCACCCTGACCGGCGACCTGCCGTTGGGTTGGGAAATGGAGGTCTACCGCAACGAAACCCTGATCGACTTCGCCGAGGCACGGTCTGACGGGCGCTATGAATTCACCGACGTGCCGCTTCTGTTCGGGGTCAACGTGGTGCGCCTGGTGTTCTACGGGCCGCAGGGCCAGGTGCGCGAAGAAACCCGCCAGATCCGCGTCGGCCTCGACCAGATCAAGCCGGGTGAGGTCAAGTACGAGATTTCCGCCGGCCTGCACGACGACCGTCTGATCGCCAACCAGCGTGTATCGGGCACCGACAGCCGGCGCGACCAGGCGCGCATGCTGGCGCGGGTGCAGACAGGGATCAGCAAGAACCTGTCGCTGGGCGGCAGCATCGTCGCCATTCCCCGCGACGACGGCGGCCGCGACACCTATGTGGGCACGACGCTGGCGACCTCGTTCGGCAACCTGTTCGGCAAGGTCGATCTGGTCGATCAGCAGGACGGCGGCTGGGCCACGCGGATGATGGCGCAAACCTCCATCCTCGGGTTTTCGACGATCCTGGAACACAACATCACGAAAAACTTCCTCAGCGAACAGTTCACCGGCACGGGGGATTCCAAACTCAATTCCTCGACCACCTTGCGGGTCGACGGGGCGATTTCCGCGTTCGATCTGCCGCAGATGCCGGTCAGTCTGACCCTTGATCACGACCGCTTCGTCAACGGCGACAAGACGACGACCCTGTCCAACCGCGTGACAGTGCCCATCGGCCGCCTGTCGGTGACCCATACCCTGGATTATTCGCGGACCAAGACCTCGACGGGTGTGGACAAGACGGCGTCGGGTACCTTCCTGCTGGGTGGCCGGGTCGGTGACGTGCGCCTGCGCGGCACGGTCGGCTACAAGGTGTTGCCGGAAACGGATTACGGCACCATGACCTTGACGGCGGACAAGCGCATTTCAAAGAACCTGGAAATCAGTCTGGGGCTTGAACGCTCGGCGCCGCCGGACATCGTCAATTCCGTGTCCTTCGGGCTCAACCGGCTGACCGAATGGTCGGCCTGGGGGCTGGATCTGGAATATTCCGATGACGCCGTGTTCCAGGCCCGGGTCAACATGGCGATGTCCTTCGGCGTCAACCCGGCGACGGGCCGGCCGCAGGTCACCGCGGACCGCATCGCCACCCAGGGGGCGCTGATGAGCCGTGTGTTCCTGGATCATAACGGCAACGGCGTGTTCGATGACGGCGACGCGCCGATGGAAGGGGTGCGGTTGGAAATCGACCGCGGCATTCAACGCAACAAGACCGACGCCGAGGGCTTCGTCTACATCTCCTCGGTCACCCCCAACCGCAATCTGATGGTCAAGCTCGATGCCGACAGCTTGGGCGATCCGTTCCTGGTGCCGTCGAAAAAGGGCGTGTCGATCGTGGCCTATCCGGGCAGCACGGCACGGGTCGACTTCCCCGTGGTCACGACGGGTGAAATCGACGGCACCGTGTTCAAGGTCGAAGGCACCAAGGTGTTTCCCGTTTCCGGGGCCGAGGTTCAGATGCTCGATGCCGAGGGCAATGTGGTGCGCGAACTGCGCTCCGCCTTCGATGGCTTCTACCTGATGGAATTCGTGCCTCCCGGTGCCTACAGCCTGCGCATCAATCCGGAGCAGCTGACCAAGTTGGGCCTGGTGACCGAGGGCGTGCGCCGGGCGACGATCGAAGGTGACGGCACGGTGATCAGCGGCCAGGACTTCGTGCTGCGGGCGCAGGGCACGGACGCCCCGACGGATGCGCCGGCGCCGCGCCCCGTTCCCGCGCAAGCCCCTGACCCGGCAGACCTTCCGCCGCCGCCGGCGGCGGTGCCTGTCGTCCCCGTCACGCCGGCCCCGCCGCAATAGTCCGGCAGAAGGGGGTTGGCAGGCTTCGCCCGCTGGGCTTAAGTGGCGGGACGCGTCGCCCGCAACGGGCGGCCTTCAAGAAACGACTTAACGGGAGCCCATCCATGGCCATCCAACGCCACAACGTGACCTTTGACCGCCTGTCCGACGACGTGCTTGCCAAATGGCGCGCGATTCCCCCCGCCATCGTGTCCGATATGATGAACCGCACCCAATGCATGGCAGGGCGCATCAAGCCGGTGAAGAAGGGCATGACGGTCTGCGGCCAGGCGCGCACGGTGACCTGCATGGTCGGCGACAATTCGGCGGCGCATTACGCCATCGGCTTGCTCAACCCGGGTGAGATCCTGGTCATCGATGCCGGCGGTTATGCCGACGTGGCGGTCTGGGGCGGGATCATGACCCATGGTGCCGTCGCCAAGAAGGCGGGCGGCGTGGTCATCGACGGTGCCATGCGCGACGTCGCCGAAATCGCCGAAATGGGCCTGTCCGCGTTCTGCGCCGCCCATGTCCCCCAGGGCCCGCACAAGGGCTTCGGCGGCGTCATCGACGGCACCATTTCCTGCGGCGGGGCGGCGGTGTCGCCGGGCGACATCGTGATCGGCGACGATGACGGCGTGGCCGTGGTGCCGTTGGCCCGCGCCACGGAACTGCTCGCCGCCTCGATCCAGAAGATCGCCGACGAGGACGCGACCATCGCCCGCATCAAGGCCGGTGAAACCACGGCCCAGATGATGGGCCTGCCGGAACCGGAATTGCTGCCCTAAATCCTCAAGGACGCCTGCCGCCATGACCGCTCCCGCTTCGCCGTCCGTTGAAACCGTGCGGATCGGCAACGCCGATTTTCCGCGCCGCCGGTTGATTTCCGGCACACCGCCGCTGGAACGACTGGCCAACCTGTCGGGCCGGGACGGACGCGCCCCAATCCTGGTCAAGCGTGACGACCTGACCGGCCTGGGGTTGGGCGGCAACAAGGTGCGCAAGCTGGAATTCTATACCGGCCAGGCGCTGGCCCAGGGCTGCGACACCCTGATCATCACCGGCGCCGTGCAATCCAATTACGTGCGGGTCACGGCGGCGGCGGCCTGCGCCGCCGGCCTGGACTGTCATATCCAGCTGGAAGACCGCGTCGCCGGCATGGATGCGGGCTACCGCACGGGCGGCAACGTGTTGCTCGACCGGATGTTCGGGGCGACCCTGCACCATCTGCCGGCCGAAGCCTCCGAGGCCGATGCCGACGCCGGGCTCGACGCCATCGCCGATGCCTTGCGGGCCAAGGGACGAAACCCTTACGTCATTCACCTGGGCGCGGCGTTCGAGCCCCGGGGGGCCTTGGGCTATATTCTGGCGGCCCGGGAAATCCTCGACCAGATCGCCCAGGCCGGGGTCACGGTGACCCAGGTCGTCATCGCGTCCGGCAGTGGGCAGACCCATTCGGGGCTTCTGACCGGTCTGCGCCTGGCGGGCTCGAGCCTGCCGGTGACCGGCGTCTGCGTGCGCCGCGACGCGGTTCAGCAGCAGGCCCGCATCACCCAGATCTGCGGCAACCTGGGCCGCCTGATCGGCCGCCCGGACCTGGTCGGGCCCGACGACATCGTCGTCACCGACCGCTTTCTCGGTCCCGGTTACGGCAAGAATTCGCCGGAAACCTGGGGCGCCTTCCTGGCCGCCGCGCGCCAGGAAGGTCTGCTGCTCGATCCCGTCTATACCTCCAAATCCTTCGCCGGCGCCCTGGCCATGGCCGATGACCGTGACGCCATGGCCGGCGGCGCTGTACTCTATCTTCACACCGGCGGCCTGCCGGCCCTGTTCGCCTACGAGGCCGCCATCGACGAGGCCCTCGCCGCCGCGGGCCCCGGGCCGCAACCAGGACAATGACCCCTTAGGGAAAGACCATGATGGACTGTTTCGCCAAACCGGGGGCCGCCGCCGTCCCCGTTACCCCCGTCGCCGCCAAGGACTTCAAGGCCTGGCTTGCCAAGCAAGACGCCCAGACCCGGGCCTGGGTCACGGGCAACGGCTTCACGGCCGCGGCCGGGCGTCATCTCGTGATCCCCAACGTCAAGGGCGGCATTGGCCGCGTCGTGCTGGGCCGGGGTGCTGCCGCCAGCATGTGGGATTTCGGGGACCTGCCCAAGAAGCTGCCGGCCGGGCGCTACGTGCTCGACGGCCTGAACGCCAAGAAGGACGCGGATGCGGCCACGGCGGCGGCGCTGGCTTGGGCGCTCGGCAGTTATCATTTCGGGCGCTACAAGGCGGGCGGCAAGATCGCGGCCAAGCTGGTCTGGCCGGCAGCCTGCGACCGCGCCCGTGTCGAACGCGAAGCCAAGGGCACGATCCTGTGCCGCGACCTCATCAACACGCCGACCAACGACATGGGACCGGGCGACCTGGCCGACGCGGCGCGCACCTTGGGCCGTCTGTTCAAGGCCCGGGTGCGGGTGATCGAGGGCGATCAGCTTCTCAAGAAAAATTTCCCGGCCATCCATGCGGTCGGCCGCGCGTCGGACCGCGCCCCCCGGTTGATCGACCTGACCTGGGGCCCGGCCAATGCGCCCAAGGTGACCCTTGTCGGCAAGGGGGTGTGTTTCGATACGGGCGGGCTCGACATCAAGACCGCCGCCGGCATGAAGTTCATGAAAAAGGACATGGGTGGGGCCGCCCATGTGCTGGGTATCGCCAATGTGCTGATGGCGGCGGGGGCCAAGATCAGGCTGCGCGTGCTGATCCCGGCGGTGGAAAATTCTATCTCGGGCAATGCCATGCGGCCGCTCGACATCGTCGCGACCCGGCGCGGGACCACGGTGGAAATCGGCAATACGGACGCCGAGGGGCGGGTCATCCTGGCCGACGCCCTGTGGGATGCGGTGGCCGAATCGCCGGACCTTTTGATTGATTTCGCGACCTTGACGGGCGCGGCGCGGGTGGCGCTCGGCACCGATCTGCCGGCCCTGTTCTGCAACGACGACAAATTGGCCGCCGACATCACGGCCGCCGGTCAGGCGGTCGAAGACCCCCTGTGGCGCCTGCCGTTGTGGGACGGCTACCGGTCCATGGTCGAGGGGGCGCAGGCGGACCTCACCAATTCGCCCGAGGGCGGTTACGCCGGGGCCATCACCGCCGCCCTGTTCCTGGAACACTTCGCGACTCCGGAAAAGGGCAAGCCGGTGCCCTGGGCCCATGTCGATCTGATGGCCTGGAACCTGAAGTCGCGGCCCGGCCGGCCCCAGGGCGGCGAGGCCATGGGGCTGCGCGCCATGGCGGCGATGATTCTGAAGCGGTTTGCCTAGGCGGCTTGTCAGGGGCGGACAAATGAATTAGAAGTTCCGACAGCGTAATGAATGTCGGCGGGCCGGGCCGGACGGCAACGGGGCGGTCCGGACAAGGGAATTAAGTTCATGGAATTAAACGAACTTCAGGCATTGGACATCTGGCGTCGGGCGATCGTTTCCAGCGTGCGCCTGGATGCCCCGGACCTGTCGGCGCGCCAGATGGCGTTGTTGCTGACGGTTTACCTGACGCCGCCGCCCCATACGGTGCGCGGCATGGCGGACATCCTCAAAGTTTCCAAGCCGGCCGTGACCCGTGCCGTCGACCGCCTGTCCGAATTGAATTTCGTGCGCCGCAAGGTCGATGAGAACGACCGCCGCAGTGTGCTGATTCAGCGCACGGTCCCGGGGTCCGTGTTCCTGCGCGAATTCGGCGAACTGATCACCGCCGCGGCCAAGCTGGGCCTGGCGACGGACGATACGGGGCTGCCGCCGGGGTATTGAGGCGGCAAAGCCTGTCCCCGGACGTTTCAGAATTCGGCCCGCATCGGGATCAAACCGAAAACCCATCGAACCGCCACAAGATCGAACCGGCCCGGGATCGAATCCGGCGTGTTACGCCGTTTCGGCCCGAAAATGGGGCGGAATCAGGCGTTCTGCACGCCCTGCCAGGCATTGTTGCGGAACCGCATGAGATAGGTCGGCAGAATCGCCTCGGCCGCCCGGGGGGCGATGCCCAGGTTTTTCAGGGTCTTGACCTTGTCGCCGACGACGTTGTCCCGGCGCAGCAACTGCACCTGATCGGACGTCAGCGGGGGGGTGGGCAGCAGGCCCAGGATCGCCGCCTGCATCTCGGCCGCCCAATAGGGCAGCGGCAGCAGGCAGCGCTTGCGCCCGGTCTGGGCCATCACCAGCTGCATCAACTCGCGGAAGGAATAGACCGTGGGGCCGCCCAGTTCGAACACCTGGCCGGGGGCCTTGGCGTCGTTCAGCGCCGCCATCACGGCGTCGGCCACGTCGCCGACATAGACGGGCTGAAACTTCGGCCCGCCGTCCTTGGCCGAGGCGGCGCCGATCACCGGCAGCACCGGCGACAGCCGCGCCATCGAGGCGAAGCGGTTGAAGAAATCGTCTTCGGGCCCGAACACGATGCTGGGGCGCAGGATCGTCGCCTTGGCGAAGGCGGTCTTCACGGCGGCCTCGCCGGCGGCCTTGCTGCGCGCGTATTTGGCGGGCGATTCGGCGTCCGCCCCCAGGGCGGAGACATGAACCAGGCGTTTCACCCCGGCGTCGGCGGCGGCCTGGGCCACGTTGCCGGCCCCTTCCTCATGGATCTTCTGGAAGGTCGCGCGGCCGCGCTCATACAGGATGCCGACCAGATTGACGACCACGTCGGCCCCCTGGACGGCGCCGGCGACCGTGTCGGCGCGCGCGACGTCGGCGGGCCAGGGCACGACCTGGCCGACATCGCCCATGGGCTTCAGGAACAATGCCGATTCCGGATCCCGACCGGCAGCGCGGACACCGAAGCCGGCGGCGGCCAGGCGGCGCACCACATGGCGGCCAATAAACCCGGAAGCGCCGAAAACGGTGGCGATGCGTCGATCCATGGATTGTTCCTCCTAAGGGATGGCCTTCCCGGAGGAGGGCCGGCCGGTTACGGCAGGTGATTTTTCAGGGAAAACATAGCAACGCCAAACGGATGTGTCGATTGCCTAAGCGGCCAAAGGGGCCTGAATTCCGGTGTTGAGGGCGGGCCAGGGCCCGGTCCGTGACGTTCCCCCGCGAGGCGATGCTTGACAAGTCACAGCCCTACCTTTAACGAAGGCCGCTCACGCCGGGGAATTGCTCCGGCGGGTCAAGTTCCAAGCCGTTTTTTCGGCGATCCCGCGCCACTCCCGATCGTTCTTCGGGGTTCATGGCAGGGGCCCGTGCCCAGGTGGCGGAATTGGTAGACGCGCTGGCTTCAGGTGCCAGTTGCCGCAAGGCAGTGGAAGTTCGAGTCTTCTCCTGGGCACCATCTTTACCCCTCGCAATGGGGGGCGGCTTAAAGATTGATTGAACATAAGGGCGGCAGTGTCATGGACGCGCCAAGTCAATCCGGAACTCCCGTCATTCATCTGCATCAAGGCGATTTGCCCGACGGCGTGACCTTCACCGGGTCGGTCGCCGTCGATTCCGAGACCCAGGGCCTGGACCTCGGCCGTGACCGGCTGTGCGTGGTGCAGCTTTCGGGCGGCGACGGGGTCTGCCATCTGGTGCAGATCGCGGCCGGTCAGCAGACGGCGCCCAACCTGAAGGCGCTGATGGAAGACGTTTCGGTGATCAAGATCTTCCATTACGCCCGGTTCGATATCGCGGCCCTGAAACGCTGGCTCGCCATCGACTGCACGCCGGTCTATTGCACCAAGATCGCGTCCAAGCTGGTGCGCACCTATACCGACGGCCACGGCCTCAAGGACGTGGTTCGCGAACTGGTCGGCGTCGACCTGGACAAGCAGCAGCAATCCTCCGACTGGGCGCGCGCGACCCTCAGCCCGGCCCAGCAGGGCTATGCGGCCAATGACGTGCTCTATCTGCATCGGGTCAAGGCGGAACTCGACACCATGATCGCCCGCGAGGGCCGCCAGAATCTGCTCCAGGCCTGCCTTGATTTCCTGCCCACGCGGGTCGACCTCGACCTTGCCGGCTGGGGTGCGGTCGACATCTTCCATCATTGACCTGCCCGCACCGTGCGGAGCGCCTCCGGTTGACGCTCGGGAATCGGCGGCGCATATTTAGGCAACGTATTTTTTGCGATTCGCCAGTATATTAGACATATTGGCATGAAGATTGCTGGCGCCCGAGGTCCCGCCTCCGGCGTGGCCTCGGCTGAAACCGATCGGCAACGGATAAGAACGGGATCATGAGCGCGGATCAAGCCAATACCCATGCGACCGCCGTCACTGGCGCAGACCCGGCAGGCGCCGATGATTTGGCCGTGGCGCGCCGCGTCCTGGCCATTGAAAGTGACGGGCTGAAGGCCCTGTCGGCGAGCCTGGGCGAGGTCTTCGTGCGCGCCGTCGCGATCATGGCCGCCGCCCAAGGCCGCATCGTCGTCACCGGCATGGGCAAAAGCGGCCATGTCGGGCGCAAGATCGCGGCGACCCTGGCGTCCACGGGCACGCCGGCGATGTTCGTTCATCCGGCCGAGGCGTCGCACGGCGATCTCGGCATGATCACATCGGCGGACGTCATCTTCGCGCTGTCCAATTCGGGTGAAACGGCGGAGCTTGCCGACCTGATCGCCTATGCCAAGCGCTTTGCCATTCCGCTCGTCGCGGTCACCGGCAAGGCGCAAAGCTCGCTCGCCGACAACGCCGATGCGGCCCTGATCTATCCCGATTCCCCGGAAGCCTGTCCCATGGGCCTGGCGCCGACGACCTCGACCACCGTGATGATGGGCCTGGGCGATGCGATTGCCATGGCGTTGCTCGAACGCAAGGGGTTCTCGTCCGGCGATTTTCACGCCCTGCATCCGGGCGGCAAGCTGGGCCGCCGCCTGATGAAGGTTTCCGACATCATGCACCAGGGTGACGAGCTGCCCCTGGTCGCCCCCGAAGTGCCGATGACCGAGGCCCTTTTGGTGATGACGGCCAAGCGGTTCGGCTGCCTGGGCGTGGTCGACGCAGCCGGGCGCCTGATGGGTGTCATCACCGATGGCGACCTGCGCCGCCACATGGCCGATAACGTGCTGGCGCGCAGCGCCGGCGACACCATGACGTCGGGCGGGGCCAGGATCGAGCCGGACCGTCTGGCGTCCGAAGCGCTCGGCATCATGAACGCCCGCGCGATCACCAACCTGTTCGTGGTCGAAAACGATCGCCCGGTCGGTATCCTGCATATCCACGACTGTCTTCGAGCGGGGATCGCGTGACCACGATGGCCATGGACTCCTATTCCGGGTTCGTCCAAGTCGCCAAGGTGATGTTGCCTGTCGCGGCGGTCGGGTTGATCGCCCTGGTTATTCTGTGGCCGCATCTGCGCACCGAGGACCTGCGGTTCCGCATCGGCTTCGCCGCCATCACCTCCAACGTCGACGGCGACCCCAATCTTCTCAATCCGCGCTATGTCGGCACCGACAACGACAACCAGCCCTATGCGGTGACCGCCGACATCGCCAAAAAACTCGACGGCGAGGGCATGGACATGCGCATCGGCCTGGAGCTGCCGAAGGCGGACATCACGCTGAAGGACGGCACCTGGCTGGTGCTGACGGCGGAAAACGGCATCTATGCGCGGCGCGCCAAGACGCTGGATCTGGCCGGATCGGTCAATCTGTTTCACGATTCCGGTTACGAATTCCGCACGGAAAAGGCGACCCTCGACCTGGCCGAGGGGCTGGCCCGGGGGGATGACCCGGTCAAGGGTCAGGGGCCGTTCGGCACCTTGCAGGCGGAGGGTTTCCGATTGTTGAACAAGGGCCGCACGATCCTGTTCACGGGCAAGTCCAAGATGGTGCTGAAGCCCGGCGCCAAGGGGGCGAAATGACGGGCGCGCGCATGCTTGCCGCCGTCGTGGCCGCCTGGATGATGGCCGGCCTGTCCGGTGCTGCCCAGGCCCAGTCCCTCAACCTGGGGGCCGGGGACGAGACGCCGATCGAAATCTTCGCCGACAACGGCATCGAATGGCAGCAGGACAATCTGGTGTTCCTGGCCAAGGGCAACGCCAAGGCCGTGCGCGGCGACATCACCGTGTTGGCCGACCAGTTGACGGCGTTCTATACGGAGCGCCCCGGCGGCAACACGGAGATCTACCGCCTGGACGCCGACGGTTCGGTCAAGATCAAGTCGCCGAGCCAGACGGCGAGCGGCGAAAAGGCCGTCTACGACGTCGGCCGCGAGATCCTGGTGCTGTCCGGCGGCACGCCCAAGATGGTGACTTCCGACGCGGTGATCACGGCGCGCGAGCAGCTTGAATATTGGGAGCAGCGCCAGATGGCGGTCGCCCGCGGCAAGGCCGAGGCTGTCAAGGACAAGCGCCGGGTGCGCGCCGACGTGCTCGCCGCCTTCTTCCGCAAGACCAAGGAAGGCGAAAGCAAGGTCTACCGGGTCGATGCCTATGACAACGTGTCGGTGCTGACCGAACGGGACCGCGCCTATGGCGACCGTGGGGTCTATAACGTGGAAACGGGTATCGTGACCTTGACGGGATCGGTTAGGATCGAGCGCGGCAAGAACGAATTGAATGGCTGCAAGGCCGAGGTCAACCTGAACACCGGCATCAGCCGACTGTTCAGCTGTCCCGGCGGTCGGACCAAAGGCACCCTGTTGCCCGGTTCCGGCGATAGAACGGGAAAATAAGAACAGCATGAGTGAACTCGACAACCGCCCCGAACGTTCCGCCGCCAAGCCGCGCCTGATCGCGGACAACCAGGGTCTGATCGCCAACAACCTGGGCAAAAGTTTCAAGAAGCGGCCCGTGGTGCGCGGTGTCAGCGTCAGCATCCAACGCGGCGAGGTGGTCGGCCTGCTTGGCCCCAACGGCGCCGGCAAGACGACCTGCTTCTACATGATCACCGGCCTGGTGCAGCCCGATTACGGCACCATCGTTCTGGACGGACAGAATATCTCGGCGCTGCCTATGTACCGGCGCGCGCGCCTCGGCATCGGCTACCTGCCGCAGGAAGCGTCGATCTTCCGCGGCCTGACCGTGGAGCAGAACATCCGCGCCGCCCTTGAGGTGGTCGAATCCAACCGCGACCGCCGCGAGGCGATCCTGGATGCCCTGTTGGCCGAATTTTCCATCACCCATCTGCGGCGTACGCCGGCCATCGCGCTTTCCGGCGGCGAGCGGCGGCGTGTCGAAATCGCCCGGGCCCTTGCGTCGAACCCGCATTTCGTGCTGCTGGACGAACCTTTCGCCGGGATCGATCCGATCGCCGTCGGCGACATCCGCGATCTGGTGGCGCATTTGAAGGACCGCGGCATCGGGGTGCTGATCACCGACCACAACGTGCGCGAGACGCTCGACGTCATCGACCGCGCCTATATCATTCATGACGGCATGATGCTCATGGAGGGCCGGCCGTCGGACATCGTCGGCAACGAGGACGTGCGCCGTGTCTATCTGGGCGACCGATTCAGCCTTTAACTTGAACCCGCCGGCTCGCCAGCGGATGCGCGCGACGGTCGGGGAGGCCGCGTCATGGCGTTGACGCCGCGCCTCGATCAACGCCAGAGCCAGTCTCTGGTGATGACGCCGCAATTGCAGCAGGCGATCAAGCTACTGCAACTGTCCAACATCGAACTGGCCGAGTTCGTCGAGCAGGAACTTGAGCAGAATCCCATGCTGGAGCGGGACGATGCCGAGGACCGCACGACAGAGGCGGATGCGGCGGACGGCGGCGACGGGGCCCAGGCCGCCGATGCGGGAACGGACGGCGCCGCCGCGTCCGGCGATGGGCCGGACGACACGGGTCCTGCCGATGACGGCCCCGATGACGGCATGTCCATGGATTTCGGCGATGACGGCGACGGCGGCCCCGCCGACGGCGACATGGATGTGGCGCTCGACGATCTGTATACCCAGGACGGCCAGCCGGATGCGGTGCAGGCCGCCCCCGACGCCGGGTACGAGCCGACCCTGCCGACTTCCGCCGCCGGCGGCTATGACGACGACCTGCCGGGCCTGGACCAGACCCTGTCGTCCGACGTCACGCTGCGCGATCATCTGATGGAACAGCTCGGCATGGACCTCAGCGATGTGGTCGATCGCATGATCGGCGCCTACCTGATCGATAGCCTGGATGAGACCGGATATCTGACCATCGACCTCACGGCCGTGGCCGAAGCCCTGGATTGCGAGACAGCGCGGGTCGAGACCGTGCTCAAGCATCTGCAGCAGTTCGACCCGCCCGGTATCTTCGCGCGCGACCTGAAGGAATGCCTGGCCCTGCAACTGGCCGACCGCGACCGTCTGGACCCGGCCATGGCGGCCTTCGTGGACAATCTGGATCTGGTCGCCCGCCGCGAATTCAAGGCGCTGGCCAAGGTCTGCGGCGTCGATGCGGAAGACATCGCCGACATGCTGGCGGAACTTAAGTCGCTTGACCCCAAGCCGGCGCTGGCGTTCGGCGGCGAGCTTGCCCAGCCGGTGATCCCCGACGTGCTGATGCGCGCCCGGCCGTCCGGCGGATGGCATATCGAACTCAACCCCGACACCCTGCCCCGGGTCCTGGTCAACAACCAGTACTACGCCGAGATCAGCACCAAGAAGGCGTCCAAGATCGACCGCCAGTACATCACCGAACAGTACCAGTCGGCGAACTGGCTGGTGAAATCGCTGCACCAGCGGGCGACGACGATCCTCAAGGTGGCCAAGGAAATCGTGCGTCAGCAGGACGCCTTCTTCCTGAAGGGGGTGCAGCATCTGCGTCCGCTGGTGCTGCGCGACATCGCCGATATCATCGACATGCACGAAAGCACGGTCAGCCGGGTCACCGCGAACAAGTACATTGCGTCGCCGCGCGGGATTTTCGAACTGAAGTATTTCTTTACCTCGTCGATTTCGCGGTCCGACGGCGGCGAGGCGTTTTCGGCCGAGGCCATCAAGGCCCGGATTCGCGCCATGATCGACGGCGAGCCCCCGGCCCAGGTTCTGTCCGATGACAAACTGGTCGAAATTCTGCGTGCCGACGGCGTCGATATCGCCCGGCGCACGGTGGCCAAATACCGCGAAGCCTTGGGCATTCCGTCGTCCGTGCAGCGCCGTCGCCAGAAAAGCCTCAGCAATTAACGCGGATCAATTCGGTCGGGCTTCCGGTTTCGGATGATTTTGAGAACTTCAACATCTTAATAATCATTAACAGGACAAGGCGATTTGCCCCTCCTGGCCGAATGGGATGGTTGACAGCGGCGGGTGTCGGAACTAATTTCCGGGCCTTCGTCGAGGCGGACCGATGTCCATGACTGAACGGTCCCGTCAATGTCCTTTCGGCCACTTTGGGTGGCCGTACGCGAGCCCGAGAAAGGGCCCGTCCGGCAAGGCGCCTAAACGTGCATGTTTCGCCGGCCGGAAAGGCACTGATCGCACGGCTTAACCACTGGAAAGAAGAAACGGCTAAGACCGGGACATGAATATCACCATTAAGGGCAAGAACCTGGACGTGGGCGACGCGCTGCGAAGCCACGCCGAAGGCCAGATTGCGGACGCGGTCACCAAGTATTTCGACCGCGCGCTTGAGGCGAATGTCGTACTGTCCAAATCGGGACACACGTTCAATGCCGAAATTTCGGTGCATCCCATGGGCGGCGTCGTCGTTCACGGACGGGGTGCGAACGACGATCCTTACGCGGCCTTCGACCAGGCGGCGGAACGCATCGCCAAACAGCTGCGCCGCTATCACCGGCGTCTGACCAGCCATCACGAGAACAAGGCCGCCCAGGAAAGCTTCCGGGCCCAGCATTTCGTGGTGCAGGCGGAACCGGAACACGAGGAATTGCCCGAAGAGGGACAGCCGACAATCATCGCCGAATTGCCTACGGAAATTCCGACCCTGTCGGTCAGCGCCGCGGTTATGCGCATGGATCTGGCGGATGTTCGGGTGCAGATGTTCCGTGACAGCAAGTCGGGACGCCTGAACGTCGTCTATCGGCGCGATGACGGCAATATCGGCTGGATTGATCCGGTCGACGGCCGCTCCGCCGACGCGTAAGGGTGTTTGGGGCGTCTCCGGAAGGCGTCCGCGAAAGGCAAAGGACTGGTTATGGAAATCCGCGACCTCCTCACCTCAGACAGTGTGATCGCCAATTTGCGTGTGACCAGCAAGAAGCAGGCGCTGCAGGAACTGGCGGGCGCCGTCTCGCGCGTCACCGATCTGGACGAACGCGCGGTGTTCGACGTTCTGATGGAACGGGAAAAACTGGGCACCACCGGTGTGGGCAACGGCATCGCCATTCCCCACGGCAAGCTGCCCGGCCTGGACAAGCTCTATGGCATGTTCGCGCGCATGGAAAAGCCCATTGATTTCCAGGCCATCGACGAACAACCGGTCGATCTGATTTTCCTGCTGCTGGCGCCGGAATCGGCGGGGGCGGATCATCTCAAGGCTCTGGCCCGGGTGTCCCGGTTGCTACGTGACCGCGCGACCTGCGACAAGCTGCGCGGCACGGACAACGCGGAAGCGCTCTACGCCATCCTCAGCAACTCCGCCGACGTTCAGGCGGCCTAAGCCGCCTAAGACCATCCTGATTTAAGCGAAAATCGACCGGTGCGGCAAAGCCGCCCGGGATATGCGCGTTCTGGTGGCTTGTTTATTCAAGAATCCCGACGGCAGGCGCGGGGCCTTTTGGGCCCCGTCCGCATTGCCGCGGTTGATCGCCGCTAGTGAAGCGTGGCGACCGCGAAGTCGTTCTTGAACGCCGTCGCTTCGGCCAACTCGAAGCTTTCCGCCCAGCCCAGTTCCTCGCCCGACGCCGAATAGACGCCGAAGGCCTTGCTGCCTTCGGCCGCGACCGGCTTCACGAACACGATCTTGTCCGATCCCAGGGCGAGAAAATCCGTTCCCGACATACGGCGCAGCGCCATGGCCTTGAAATTGCCGACAGGCTTGCTGTTCGAATGAGTGTTGTCCGACATCAGTCGTTCTCCCGACTGGCGGTTCCCGTTTCCCCCGTATTCTCCGGGGCCCGTGATGGGCCTGACTGAAGCCCGTTTCTCGGGCCCGAGGGAAACCGCATCCATTCCCTATTCTCGGCAAAAACGGTTAACCGATCCTTTAACGGGCGGACAAAAACGGTTCCGTCGGCAGGAATAACGGATGGCGGAGTTAGTGGACGGAAAACGGTTCCAGGTCGTTCTGGCGCACGGTCGCCTGGGCGACGGCGAAGGATTCCGCATAGCCGAGCGGCTGTCCGAAAGCGGAAAAGATGCCGTAGACCGGTTTTCCGTCGACCTCGATGGCCTTGACGAAGGCCGTGGTCTCGGCGCCCAGGGCCAGGAAATCCTCGGCCGACAGGCTGCCGGGGGCCGGCGGGACATGGTTGTCGGGGGCATTGGTGTTCATGGCTTGAAACTCCTTCTGATGCCGCGCCCCGTTTTCCGGGCACGCGGTTTTAGGATTTCTTCATGCGCCGCCTGAGAATTTCGGCGGCATCCGGGCGGCGGGGGCGGATGCCGGGACGTGTCGTGCGGGGCCTATTCCTCGGGCGCCACGTCGATGGTGCGGCCCGGTTTCTTGTTCATGCCGCCCTTTTCGATGGCAATGGTCTTGACCTCGGGTTCGGGCACATGGCGTTCAAGGTCGATGTGCAGCAATCCGTTGTCCAGGTGCGCGCGCACGATCTCGATGCCCTCGGCCAGGACGAAGCTGCGCTGGAACTGGCGCGCCGCGATGCCGCGGTGCAGGTAGATGCGCTCGGCCCCGTCGTCCTGCTGGCGGCCGCGGATGACCAATTGGTTCTCCTCGACCGTGACGGAAAGATCGTCGTCGGTGAACCCGGCGACGGCCAGGGTGATGCGCAACAGATTGTCGCCCACCTGTTCGATATTGTAGGGGGGATAGCCCTCACCGGAGACCTTGGCGGCCTGGTCGAGCATACGTTCGAAATGTTCGAAACCCAAAAGCAGGGGGCTGTTGAAGGCGCCGAGCCGAGACATGGGCGTTCTCCTCTGGTGTCATGAGCGAAAACGGCCGAAGGACCCGCGCAGCGGCAGCACCCTTCGTATCCCTTAATTTGGCAGGAAAAGCCCCTCTGTCAATGGCGGGGATCAGCCGACGACGCGGGCCAGGCGGACCGCCGTGCCCCCCCGGTTGAGGCGCCGCGAGGGCATGATCAGCACGCAATCATCATGCGGCGTGACCACGGGATCGTCGCCGTCGTAGCCCAGCACCGTGCCCGCCTTGGCGATCGTCTCAAGCCCGCGGTAATCCTCGGCGAAACGAAAGCGGTCGGTTGTGATGGTGACCGGATGGGTGACCTCGACGATCTTCTGTTTCGGCGGCGGTGGCCCCAGGTGCGGGCCCGCGAAATCCATGTCCACGGCGCCCGTGTACAGCAGGAAGCGCAGCGCCGTTTCCTTGGCCATGTCTTCCGAAGACTTTTCCCAATGCTGGCCGCATTCGACCAGAAGCGCGTCCTTGGGCGAGGCTTCATTGCGGAAATCCGCGTAATCGCGCATGCGCCGGCCGGCGGCATGGCCTTCGTCCATGACCACCAGTTCCGGCACGCCGGTGCCTTCGGCTAGCCTGCGCCCCTTGTCGAGCGGGCCTGACAGCATCAAGGCCCCGGTGGCGTGCTGCATGGAATGGATATCCAAAAGCCGGTCGACCGTGTCGAGGAACGGGCGGACTTCCCGGGCGCGCGTCAGCTCGACAGATTGGCGCGGGCCGTCCAGGGTTTCGGCGTCCCACAGGCGGTTGAAATCCTCTTCGACGAAACGCGATGCCAGGGGTTCCGCCGGATCGAAGCGGGTATAGGCGGCGACGTTCATGAACCCCAGTGACAGTCTGCCCCGCTTGGGCCGCACGCCCAGTTTCATCAGCCAGTCGAGGGCGATGGCGCCGCACAGCTCGTTGCCGTGCACGACCGCCGTGATCATCACGTGAGGGCCCGGTTCGGCCGCCTCGAAACTGGTGATGTAATCGATGCCCGTGTTGCCCGCTTTGTAGGGGCTGATGTCCGGGGCCTCAAGCTGCACGGGGTATTCGGCGTCGGCGGGCATTATGGTGGTCCTTGTCGGCGGGAAATGGGGTCATATCGAACGATCAAAGCTTTCCCAGGTCAAGCCCCGAACACCACCCGGCGGCGGTGCTTGTCGGCGGCGCAGGTTTGATGCAACATGATTTCCAAGACCGGGCGCAATGACCCGGATTATGCAGGGAGCCTAATCGAAATGTATTTCCGTAAATCAATGATCGCGGCGGCGGCGGGCCTGTGCCTGACCTTCGCCGCCGGCACGGCCGCGCAGGCCCAGGCCATCACCATCGGGCTCGGCACGGAGCCGACCTCGATCGACCCGCACTATCACAACCTGGGTCCGAACAATCAGATCGCCCAGCACATCTTTTCCCGCCTGATGGAACAGGACCACAAGCAGCGCCTGCTGCCCGGTCTGGCCACGGAATGGAAGCCGGTCGACGACACGACCTGGGAATTCAAGCTGCGGAAGGGCGTGAAGTTCCACGACGGATCGGAATTCAACGTCGACGACGTGATCTTTTCCATGGAGCGCGCGGCGGCCCACCCGAACGCCAAGTCCAGCTTCAAGGTCTTCAGCCATAGCGGCGGCAAGACCTATGAGCGCGTCGACGACTACACGCTGCGCGTCAAGACGCCGGAGCCCTATCCCCTAATGGCGGTCGACCTGTCGAACGTGCACATCGTTTCCGACAAGGCGAAGGGCCACTGGGAAGGCGACTTCAACAACGGCAGCCAGGCCGCCGGCACGGGCCCCTACAAGTTCGTCAAGTGGATCAAGGGCGAGGTTCTGGAGTTCGAACGCAACGAGGATTATTGGGGCAAGAAGCCCCATTGGAAATCCGTCGTGATCAAGCCGATCAAGTCGGCGCCGTCGCGTCTGGCGGCCCTTCTGGCCGGCGACGTGGACTTCATCGACCAGGTGCCGACGATCGACGTGGCGGGACTCAAGAAGAACGACAAGATCTCTCTCAGCCAGGGCATCTCCAACCGGGTGATCTATCTGCACCTGGACCAGTATCGGGACGTCACGCCCTTCGCCAAGGGCCCGAACGGCGAGGAAATCAAGAACCCGTTCAAGGACGTGCGCGTGCGCAAGGCGATTTCCATGGCCATCAACCGCGACCTGATCATCGAGCGGGTCATGGAAGGCATCGCCGTGAAGGCCGGACAGCTTCTGCCCGAGGGTTTCTTCGGCGTGTCCGACAAGCTGAAGCCCGACAATTACGACCCCAAGGCCGCCAAGGCCTTGTTGGCGGAGGCGGGCTATCCCAACGGCTTCCAGGCGACGCTGCACGGCCCCAACGACCGCTATATCAACGACGCCAAGATCGTCGAGGCGGTGGCCCAGATGCTGTCGCGCATCGGCATCATGACGACCCCGGATACCATGCCGAAAAGCGTGTTCTTCAAACGCGGCAAGAACGGCGGGCCGGCCAAGCCGCCGGAATTTTCGTTCCTGCTGGTCGGCTGGGGCTCGGGCACGGGCGAGGCCTCGTCGCCGCTGCGCTCCTTGCTCACCACCTATGACAAGGAAAAGGGCAACGGGTCGTCCAACCGCGGCCTGTATTCCAGCGCCAAGATGGAAGCCGTCCTGAACCAGGCCCTGGCCACGGTCGATGATACCAAGCGGGCGGCGTTGCTGGCCCAGGCCACGGAAATCGCCATCGGCGAAGACATGGGCCTGATCCCGCTGCACTACCAGGTCAACACCTGGGCCGCGAAGAAGGGCCTCAAGTACCTGGCGCGCACGGACGAGCGCACGGTCGCCTACGACATCCAGCCCGAGTAGGGGCGCCGCCGGAACAAGGGGGCGGCCAGCGACGCGCCGCCCCCCATCCGGCTGGGGGGCAATCCATGACCGTTTTCATCATCCGCCGGATTTTGCAGAGCCTTGCCGTCGTCATGGTGATGTCGTTCATCGTGTTCGGCGGGGTCAACATCGTCGGCGACCCGGTCGAGATGATGGTGTCCGACGAGGCGACGCAGGAGGAGCGGGAAAAAGTCATCCGCTCCATGGGCCTCGATAAACCCTGGTACGTGCAGTACGGGCGGTTCGTCGCCGGCGCGCTTGAGGGCAACCTGGGCAAGTCGTTCGTCTATGGCGAACCGGCCCTGGAAATCATCGTCCACCGCATCCCCGCGACCTTCGAACTGGCGCTGGCGGCTCTGCTGCTGGCGATCGTCATCGGCATACCGCTCGGCGTCTATGCGGGGCTGAAACCGGATACCGTCGCGTCCAAATCGATCATGGCGGGGTCGATCCTGGGGTTCTCGCTGCCGACCTTCTGGGTCGGGTTGATGTTCATCATGGTGTTCGCGGTGATCCTCGGCTGGCTGCCTTCGACGGGGCGTGGCGATACGGTGCCGTTGCTCGGCATTGATGTCAGTTTCCTGACCTTGGACGGGTTGGCGCACCTGTTCCTGCCGGCGCTCAACCTGGCGCTGTTCAAGATATCGCTGGTCATCCGCCTGGCCCGCGCCGGCACGCGCGAAGTCGTTCACCAGGACTACATCAAGTTCGCCCGCGCCAAGGGGCTGCGCAACAGCCGCATCGTCCTGGTGCATTTGATGAAGAACATCATGATTCCCGTGGTCACCGTTCTGGGTCTTGAATTCGGCGGCCTGATCGCGTTTTCCGTGGTCACGGAAACGGTCTTCGCCTGGCCCGGCATGGGCAAGCTGATCATCGATTCGATCCAGTCCCTCGACCGTCCGGTGATCGTCGCCTACCTGATGATCATCGTGCTTATCTTCGTCATCATCAATCTGGTGGTCGACGTTCTGTATTCCATCCTGGACCCGCGGGTCCGCCTGTCGGAAATGAAATCATGAGCGACGCCGCCGCACCGCCGGCCCCCGCCGACGCGGGCAAGGTGGAAACACCGTTCCGCCGGTTCTGCCGCGATTACGCCGACAGCCGCATCGCCACGGCGGCGCTGGCGGTGTTGGTGGCGATCATTCTGCTCGCCCTGTTCGCCCCCTGGGTCGCGCCGACGGATCCTTACGATCTGGCCAGCGTCAGCATCCTCGACGGCAAGCTGAAGCCGGGCAGTCAGTCCATGGACGGGCTGACCTATTGGCTGGGCACGGACGGGGCCGGGCGCGATCTGGTCTCGGCGATCATCTACGGGCTGCGTATCTCGCTCGGCGTCGGCGTGATGTCGGGGGTGTTCGCGCTGTGCATCGGCACGGCGGTGGGGCTGGCGGCGGCCTATTTCGGCGGCCGGGTCGATGCCTTCATCATGCGCGTGGTCGATATACAATTGTCGTTCCCGGCGATCCTCATCGCGCTGATTCTGCTCGCCATTCTGGGCAAGGGCGTGGACAAGATCACCATCGCGCTGGTCATCGCGCAATGGGCCTATTATGCGCGCACCGTGCGCGGCTCGGCCCTGGTGGAGCGCAACAAGGAATATATCGAGGCGGCGCAGTGCCTTGCCCTCGGCCATAACCGGATCGTGTTCCGCCACCTGTTCCCCAACTGCCTGCCGCCCTTGATCGTGGTCGGCACGATCCAGACGGCGCATGCGATTTCGCTGGAGGCGACGCTCAGTTTTCTTGGCGTCGGCCTGCCGATTTCGGAGCCGTCCCTGGGCCTGCTGATCTCCAACGGGTTCGATTTCATGTTGTCGGGCCTGTACTGGATCAGCTTCTTCCCCGGGGTGGCGCTGCTTGTCACCATCGTCGCCATCAATCTGGTGGGGGACCAGCTGCGTGACGTGCTCAACCCGCGTTTGCAGAAATAAGGACGCGATAGCAGACCATGAACAACGGCGCGCCCACCCTGCAGGTCGACAACCTGGAAACCCATTTCTTCACCAAGGACGGCGTGGCCAAGGCCGTCGACGGCGTCAGCTTCTCCGTCAACCGGGGCGAAATCATGGGCCTGGTCGGCGAGTCCGGATCGGGCAAGTCGGTGACCGGGTTCTCGATCCTGGGCCTGGTCGATCCGCCGGGCCGGGTGGTCGGCGGCCGGGTGTTGTTCCAGGGCACGGACCTTCTGACCCTGGACCCGGAAGGCCTGCGCCAGCTGCGCGGCAACCGCATCGCGATGATCTTCCAGGACCCGATGATGACGCTCAACCCGGTTCTGCGGGTCGACACGCAAATGATCGAGACCGTGCGCGCCCATGACGCCTCGGTCAGCGAGGACGCGGCCCGGGCCCGGGCCCGCGACGCGCTGGGCCAGGTCGGCATCCCCAGCCCGGACGAGCGGCTCAAGGCCTATCCCCACCAGTTCTCCGGCGGCATGCGCCAGCGCGTGGCGATCGCCATCGCGCTTTTGAACAAGCCCGACCTGATCATCGCCGACGAGCCGACCACGGCGCTCGACGTCACCATCCAGGGACAGATTTTGTACGAAGCGCAGAAGCTGTGCCGCGAAACCGGCACGGCGCTGATCTGGATCACCCATGATCTTGCGGTGATCGCCGGCCTGGCCGACCAAATCAGCGTCATGTACGCCGGGCGCATCGTCGAACAGGGAATGCTGGATGAGGTCCTCGACCGGCCCGCCCATCCCTACACGCGGGGGCTTCTGGGCTCCGTTCCCGGGCACAACACGCGGGGCAAGCGGCTATACCAGATTCCCGGCATGACGCCGTCGCTGTTGAATCTGCCCCGGGGTTGCGCCTTCAAGGACCGCTGTCCCCATGGCGACGGGGCCTGTGACGTGGCGCCGGAGATCACCAATCCGCTGCCGGGCCGGGCACTGCGCTGCGCCCATCCGCAACTGGACGCGGGGGGCAGGGCGCCATGACCGCGATCCTTGAATTGACGGACGTCACCAAGAACTTCGTGAAGCATCTGGACGCGGCGGCCAAGCTTGCGCGCTATCTCGGCGCCAAGGTCACGGAAGAGGTCGTACACGCCGTCGACGGCGTGTCGCTGAAGATCGCCAAGGGCGAGGTCGTCGGCCTGGTCGGGGAATCCGGCTGCGGCAAGTCGACCCTCGGGCGCATGGTCGCCGGCATTCTGGAGCCGACCGCGGGGGCGATCCACTACAAGGGCAATCTGGTCTCCGCCATGGACAAGGACGCCGGGCACAAGACCGCGCTCGCCATCCAGATGATTTTTCAAGACCCCTTCGCCAGCCTCAATCCGCGCATGCGGGTGCAGGACATCATCGGCGAGGCCCCCGTGCGTCACGGCATCGTCGCCAAGGCCGGGGCCGCCGATTACGTGGCCGAGGTCATGCGGCGGGTCGGGCTCGACCCGGACTATCGCCGGCGTTATCCGCACCAGTTCTCGGGCGGCCAGCGTCAGCGCATCGGCATCGCCCGCGCCCTTGCCGTGAACCCGGAATTCCTGGTTTGCGACGAAGCCATCGCGGCGCTGGACGTCTCCATCCAGGCCCAGGTCATCAACCTGTTCATGGACCTGCGCGAAGATTTGGACCTGACCTATCTGTTCATCAGCCATGATCTTTCGGTGGTCGAACATATTTCCGACCGGGTCGTCATCATGTACCTGGGCCGGGTCGTCGAGATGGCGTCGACGGAAGACATTTTCGCCAGCCCCAATCATCCCTATACCCAAGCGCTGTTGAACGAGGTCCCGCGCCTCGACATCCGCGGGCTTGATTATCAGCCGATCTCGGGCGAAATCCCGTCGCCGCTCGACCCGCCCCCGGGCTGTCATTTCCATCCGCGCTGCCCGCACGCCACGGCGCGCTGCCGGGAAGAGCGGCCTAAACTCCGTGAAATCGCGCCCGGTCGCATCGCCGCCTGTCATTTGAACGACAGCCCATGACGGCGCTTCCGGAGCTGGACGTTCCCGGCGTGCTGCGTCTGCACGCGGCGGCGGAACCAGCGGTCCCCTTGGTTTTCGATTCCCCCCATAGCGGATCGATCTATCCCGAAGGCTTCCGCCCCGCCGTGGCGATCGCGGCCCTGCGCCCGGCCGAGGATGCTTTCGTCGATGATCTTTTCGCGGCGGCTCCGGGGAAGGGGGCGGCGCTGCTGGAAGCCTTGTTCCCCCGGCTTTACGTCGATCCCAACCGCAACGAGACGGATATGGATCCGGCCCATGTCGACGGCCCCTGGGACGGCCCGCCGTTGCAGCCGGGGCCGAAGGCCAGGCTGGGGCAGGGGCTTGTCTGGATGCGCCGGCCGCCGGGCCTGCCGGTCTATGACGGCAAGATCGCCGCCGCCGACCTGCGGGCGCGGATTGACGATTACCATCGGCCCTATCACGCGGCGCTTGGGCGCATGCTGGATTGGGCGGCGGGGCGGTTCGGCGGTTACTACCACATCAACTGCCATTCCATGCCGGCCGTGGCGACGGCCATGTCGGCGGAACCGGAGGGCGCGGTGCGCCCCGATTTCGTGCTCGGCACGCGCGACGGCACGACCACCGGGCCCGCCTTGATCGATTGCGTCCGCAACTATCTGTCCGCCCGCGGCTACGATGTGCGGGTCGATCATTGGTACAAGGGGGTGGAGATCGTCCGTCTGGCCGGCGACCCGGCCCGGGGACGGCACAGCCTGCAGATCGAAATCAACCGGCGCCTTTACATGGACGAACGGAAGATCGAGAAATCCGCAGGCTATGCCGACATGAAAACCGTAATCACCGGCCTGATCGATGAACTGCGGCGCTTCGCGGCTGCCCATCTTCCTGGACCAAAGTAAGCGATGAAAAATACCGGCAGGCCTGTAAAATCGGCGCGGACGACCTGGGAGCGCCCATGACACAGAACACCGCGAATCACCTCATGGCCGTTGATATGGCGGCATGAAGGCCCCGACACGTCAATTTCTGACGGCCACGTTCCTCGGGCTTTCCTTGGGAGCGGTGTTGGTTTACGCATCGCACACCGTTTATCAGCGCAACGTCGAGCAGGCCCGTGAAACCACGGCCCGCAAGTCTCAACAGGCGGCGTATCAGATCGAACTCCTGGTCAGCGCACGGCTCAGCGTCGGCCGGTATCTGCAGCAACTGTGGCACGACGGCGACATATCGACCGAACAGCAATTCCGGCGGCACGCCCGGGCATTGCTCGGCACCTATTCGGGGATTCGCTTCATCTCGCGGCTTGACGCCGATGGGCGGTTCACCTGGATCGAGCCGGAAACCATCGGTGCGGACCGCCTCGGCGGCTCCTTGCGCGGTGATCCGGGGGCGCGCGAAACCTATGATCACGTCTCCAGCAACGGTGCCGCGGCGTCCAGCCCGCCTTATGATTTTCCAGACGGCGCCAACGGGTTCGTGAACCTATCGCCGCTCACTTCAGCGGGCCGACGGGTCGGCTACGTTAACGTAGCGTTCCATACGGCACCGATCATCGACCGCGCCTTGGGCAAGGGCATCACGGATCGTTTCCGGGTCGAGGTCCGATACGGTGGGCGCCTGATTCACACCGCGGGCGTCGCCACCGACAAGGCGGCAGCCCGAGTTTTCGCCGCCACGGACGTTCGTGTGCTGGGCCGGGAATGGACGGTGACCCTGCGGCCGGCGGTGACGGTACTCGCGATGCAGATCGGCAATACCCATGTCGCGGTGCTGGCGGTCGGCCTGCCGGCGGTTCTCCTCATATCGCTGCTGGCGGGCATGTTCCTGTCGCGTCACGAAGCGCTGCGCGCCAGCGAGGCCATGGCGGCGGCCTTGATTGAAAACGTGCCGTCGTCCCTCAACATCAAGGACCTGTCCGGGCGTTATCTGCGGGTCAACCGGACGTTCTGCGAATGGGCCCAAAAATCGATGCCCGAGGTTATCGGCAAGACCGAGAACGAGGTTCATGGCGACCGTGGCGGCACATCGGATTTTGTCCGCGAACAGGATGCCGAGGTGATCGACCAGGGGACGCCGGTCTACCGGGAACGCTACGGCCCGTTCCGCGATGGGGTCATGCGTCATGTTCTGGTCGCCAAATTCCCCATTACCGACGGCGCCGGACAGATGGTCGCGCTTGGTACGGCGGTCACCGACATCTCGAAGCAGAAAGAGGCTGAGGAGGTTCTGCGCCGCTCTCACGAGGAGTTGGAAAAACTGATCGCTGACCGGACCCGCGAACTGCGCAGCGAGATCCGCGTGCGCGAAATCGCGGAAACCTCATGGCGGGAAAGCGAGGAACGTCTACGTGATATCGCGGAATCGGCCTCGGACTGGTTCTGGGAAATGGACCAGGATCTGCGCTTCACTTATATCTCCGACCGCTTTTTCCAGATTACCGGTCTGGACCGCAGCGACGTCCTCGGCAAGACGCGCTGGGAATTCGCCGGCAATATGGATGCCGACGAGCGCGCGCGCTTCGCCGATCATCGCGCCGACATGGAGGCCCATCGCCCGTTCCGAAACTTCGAATACGCCTTGTACAGCAAGTCGGGGGTGGAGATTTCCGTGCGTCTCAGCGGCCGCCCCGTGTTCGACGTGACGGGGGTCTTTATCGGCTATCGCGGTGCGGGCACCGACATCACGGCGACCCGCGCGGCCGAACGTGCCCTGGTGCGCGCAAAGGAGGACCTGGAACGCCGGGTCGACGAACGGACCAAGGAACTGCGCCAGGAAATCTCTGTCCGGCGCCGGGCTCAGGAATTGGCGGACCAGGCAAGCCGCGCCAAGACCGATTTCCTGGCCAACGTCAGCCACGAATTCCGCACGCCGCTCAATGGCATCATCGGGTTTTCGGAAATCCTCGCGGCCGAGGTGTTCGGCCCGCTCGGCGCGCCCCGCTACCGGGAATACGCCGAGGACATCATCCGCTCGGGCCGCCACCTTTTGGCGCTGATCAATGACGTTCTCGACGTGTCGCGGATCGAGGCCGGGGCCATGTCGCTGCACGAGGAGCCGGTCGACCTGGCCCGCGCCGTCGAGGAATGCGCGGCCATGGTCGAACAGCGGGCCGAAGCCAAGGAGATTGCCTTGGTCAAACAGGTGAAGCCGGGCTTGCCGATGATCATGGCGGACGTCACGCGCATCAAGCAGATTTTGCTCAACTTGGTGACCAACGCCGTGAAATTCACGGAACAGGGCGGCCATGTGCGGGTCGAGGTGGCATGGTCGGTGGACGCGGGCCATGCCCTCATCGTGAGCGATACCGGCATTGGCATCGATCCCAAGGACATTCCCAAGGTGCTGATGCCGTTCGGCCAGGCCCATCGCGCCTTCACCCGCGCCCATGAGGGCTTCGGGCTCGGCCTGTCGCTGGTTCATTCCTTGACCGAGGAACACGGCGGCAGCCTGGAGATCGACAGCGCCCCGGGCCAGGGCACGACGGTTACCGTGCGCTTTCCCAAAAGCCGCACGGTCGGCGACGCCGGCGCAGACGCCGGACAGTAGCCGCAGCGCCAATTGCCCGCGCCACCGCGCCGCGGATTACATATAGTGGTGGATGATCTTTTCGCCGAAGAACCGCGTGCCCTCCATGGGTGGCATGGGCTGGAACACGATGTGATTGACGCCGGCGTCGATCCATTGATCGATGCGGTCGCGGACCTGGGCGACGTCGCCGATCAGGTTCGATTCCATGACGTCGTCGACCGTGGGCGGGATGGGGAAGCGGTGCTTGCGCTCCTCCGCGTACATCTCGGCCCACTTGCGGGTCTCCTCGGGTCCCTTGTCGGCCAGGCCGACGGCGGAGATCGCGACCTCGAACGGCCGCTCGGTCAGTTCCGCCTTCATGCCGTCGACCAAGCCCTTCACCACGGCGGGGGCCTTGGAATACATGAACCACACGTCGCCGTGCTTTTTCATCAATTCCTGGGTTGGCGGTGAATCGCCGGCGATCCAGATCGGCGGATAGGGCTTCTGCGGCGGCTTGGGATGACAGAACGCGTCTTTCAGCTGATAGAATCGGCCGTCGAAGGAAAACCCGTTGGCATCTTCGCATTCGATCAGGCCGCGGTAGATGGCCAGGCCTTCGTCCAGCCTTGCGATGCGCTCCAGCCCGTCGTCGGACCATTCGTCGAAGCCGTAGGACTTGGCCTCGGCGGCGAACCAGCCGGACCCGGGGGCCAGGATCACGCGCCCGCCGGTGATGTGGTCCAGGGTGCAGGCGATCTTGGTCGTCAGGCCCGGATGGCGAAAGGTGTTGTTGATGGAATGGCCGCCCAGGCGCACGCGCTTGGTCAGGGCGCCGATGGCGGTCATGACGGTCCAGTATTCCAGGATCGGCTTGGACCGGTCGAGATGCGCGTTCTCCACATGGTCGGGGATCCAGACGGAATCGAAGCCCAGATCCTCGGCCACGCGGGCCATCTCCAACGCGTATTCGAAACCGGACGACGTCGCCCCCATTTCGCCCTGCACGGTCAGGCGAATGCCGAATTTAACCTTGTCGGTCATATAATGTCCTCCCAATCGGCCCGCCGTTACGGCCCCGGCAGGGGGTCGCCCCGGCCGGTTCGGCGATCCAAGATGCCGCCCCCCTTGAGGCACGACGATAGGGACCGCGGGGCGCTCGATCAAGGCGAAGGGCGCCATCAGGCGGCGATCTGGCGGGATTGTGATGATGAAGCCCGGCCGCCGGACGTTCAGACGCCGGGCCGTATCGACACGCATTGCCTGCCGATGCCGGATCGCGGCGCCGATTGCGGTATCAGACAGGACATATTATGTCTTGTGCATGTGGAGACGCCTGCTTTTCGCCGGAATGACCGCGGCCGTACTCGGCGCGCCGCCCGCCCGTGCGGAGCCCGTCGATACGGCCATCGCCGCCGCCGCGCGGGCCTGGCAGCAGGCCATGGGCGACACGGCGCCGTCGGCGACCTTCGCGTTCACGGATGATGAGCGCTTCGACTGGGCCTATACCCCGGGATACCGCAAGGGGGTGCCGATCCGTGACATGACGCCGCCCCAGCGCGCCGCCGCCCTGGCCTTGATGCGGAGCACCCTGTCCGTGCCGGGCGTGGCCAAGGCCGAGGCGATCATGGCGCTTGAGGCCGTGCTGGCCGAGGTCGAAGGATCGTCGCTCGATTACCGTAATCCGGAAAAATATTTCGTCTCCGTGTTCGGCGCGCCGGGCCGCTATCCCTGGGGCTGGCGGCTGGAGGGCCATCACCTGTCGGTCAACGTCACCGTCGCCGCACACGGCGCGGTTTCGTTGACCCCGGTTTTCCTCGGCACCAACCCGGCGGAAATTCCGGGCGGCCCCCGCAAGGGCGAACGCGTGCAGCGCGATGAATACGTCCTGGCGCTGCGGTTGGCCCGGAGCCTGAACGAGGCCCAGCGTGCCCGGACCCTCTTGAGGGAGCGCTCCCTCGGCAACGTGGTCGCCGGCCCCGGCCGGGGCGATGCCCTGGCACCCCCCGAAGGCCTGCCCGCCGATGCCCTGAGCCCGCCGCAGCAGGCCCTGCTGACCGACTTGATCCGAACCTACGTGGGCCTCGCCCGCGACGAAATCGGCCGCCCCTACATGGATTTGGTGCGGGCGGGATGGGCCGACACCCGCGTCGCCTGGGCCGGCCCCATGGCCGAGGGCAGGGCCTTCTATTACCGCATCCACGGCCCCCGTATCCTAATCGAATTCGACAATTCCCAGGGCGGCGGCAACCACATCCACAGCCTGTGGCGCGACCCGGCCAACGATTTCGGCCGCGACGATCTGCACCGCCACTACCGCGGCGCGCCGGAAGCGCACGGGCACAGGCCGTAGCGGCGGCACGGACGCAGCCCGAATGCTACCACAGCCGCCTTCTGGCGAAGGCGTGGCCGGAACCGGATTTCAGGTACCGCTCAAACGCGGAGGCCTGATCTTCGTTGGAAAACGCCAGGTAGGTGACAAGCTTCCACGGCCGGAACTTGGCGGTGTGAGAAGATTTTCCGGCATTGTGGTCCGCGAGGCGCTGCTTCAGGTCTTTGGTGCAGCCGACGTATCGATGATCACCGGATTGCTCGCTTTGGAGCAAATAGACGTAATGCACCGGGCAACCCTCCTTCGCCGAGGCTTCGGAGGGCATCCTGCTTCGCGTTTGAGAGGATTGCAAATCCTGCGAAGCGCCTTGGCGCGAAGCAGGATGGTGGAGCCGGACGGAATCGAACCGACGACCTCTACAATGCCATTGTAGCGCTCTCCCAACTGAGCTACGGCCCCACGGGGTCCCGCCGGCATGTGCCTTGGCGGGAAAAATTGGGAACACCGGCGAACCGGGACCCGGAAAATACGTCTGCCGGGTGCCCCGGTCAACCGGGACGCGGAACATAAAGACGGTTGGGATCGGATGGCAAGGGGAAAATGACGCGGCGCCCGCTTTTGGGCCCCGGTTTAGGTATTGCCGGCGCCGCATCCTTTTCGTTATCCCCGTCCGGCCGTCCCGGCCCTATTCCTTGACCGGGTCCTCCGTCTCGATATGTTCGCGGACCTCGTCCAGGTCGTCGTCGTCTTCGCCCAGGTCGGCCGTGTCTTCGATGAGGTCGTCGTCCTCGTCGTCATCGAGCACGTCTTCCACGTCGTCATCGGCAAGGTCGTCGTCGTCGTCGACATCGGGCAGGACCGCGTCCAAATCGTCGTCGTCCTCGTCGGGAACAACCTTCGCCTTGGGCTTGGCTTCCTTCTGAGGAACAGGTTTCGCCACGGCTCCCCGTTTCGGGCGGAACGCCTGAAGCGGGTCGTTGGTGGCACCGCACGACGGGCACGTCGCGGGTTCGCGTCTCATGTCGTAAAACTTATTGCTGCAACTGGCGCAGGTGACCTTGCGGCCCCATTCGGGTTTCGCCACGGGCTGCCTCCCGCTGTCTGGAGTTGTGCCTGATTCCCCCCAAGGGAATGCCGTTTCTTAATTCGTTTCTTGCCGTGCCCAATGCCATGAACGCCGCGCCCTGTCAAAAGCAAAATGCCGCTGATTTCACATTCCGTGGGTGATTGGCGGCGGGCGGCCCGATATGCTAGAGACCTGCGACGGCAAAGCGCCGCCCGCCGCCCTTCTTTTTCAAGGGGAGACCCCGTTTCCGTGAGTGATGCAAACACCACCAAGACGCCGCTTCGGGCGGGCCCTTCGGGGGCCCTGACGGGCGCCGTGCGGGTCCCCGGCGACAAGTCGATTTCTCACCGGGCATTGATGCTGGGCGCGCTTTGCGTCGGCGAGACCCGGGTCACCGGCCTGCTCGAGGGCGAGGACGTCCTGGCCACGGCCGCCGCGGTCAACGCCATGGGCGCCCGGGCGGAGCGATACGCCAGCGCGCCCGACGGCAACACCTGGCGTGTCATCGGCTGCGGCGTCGGCGGCTTGTCCGAGCCCGAGAACGTGATCGACATGGGCAATGCCGGCACCGGCGTGCGCCTGATGATGGGCGTCGTCGCCGGTCACGACATGACGGCGACCTTCACAGGCGATGCATCGCTCTGTCGCCGGCCCATGGGCAGGGTGACGGCGCCGCTGGAACGCATGGGCGCCAAGTTCACCGGCCGCGACGGCGGTCTGTTGCCGATGACCGTCAAGGGGGCGGCGGAACCGCTGCCCATCGAATACGCCCTGCCCGTGGCCTCGGCCCAGGTCAAGTCGGCGGTGCTGCTGGCGGGCATCAACGCGCCCGGCGTGACGACGGTGGTTGAGCCGCAGCCGACCCGCGATCATACGGAAAACATGCTGCGCTGGTTCGGCGCCGAGGTCACCGTGCAGGACACGGCGCGCGGCCGCCGGATTTCACTGATCGGCCGGCCCGAACTGGTTGCCCGCGACGTCGCCGTGCCGGCCGATATTTCGTCCGCCGCCTTTCCCCTGGTGGCGGCGCTGTTGGTGCCGGGCTCGGACGTTACGCTGAAGGACGTCGGCCTCAACCCGCTGCGCGCCGGTATCCTGACGACGCTGCGCGAGATGGGGGCCGAGATCGCGGTATTGGGTGCGCGCGAGGAAGCGGGTGAGCCTGTCGCGGACCTGCGTGTCACGGCCGGGCCGCTCAAGGGCGTCACCGTTCCGGCGGAGCGCGCCCCCTCGATGATCGACGAATACCCGATCCTCGCCGTCGCCGCGGCCCTGGCCGAGGGCGAAACCCGCATGGAGGGGCTGGAGGAACTGCGCGTCAAGGAAAGCGACCGCCTGGCCGCCATGGCGCGGGGGCTTGCCGCCGCCGGCGTGAAGGTCGAGGAAGGCCCCGATTATCTGGTGGTCACGGGATCGGGCGGCAAGCCGCCCCGGGGCGGCTGCACGGTGACGGTCGATCTTGACCACCGCATCGCCATGGCCTTCCTGGTTCTGGGGCTGGTCACGGAACAGCCGGTCACCATCGATGACGGCGACGCCATGGCGACCAGCTTTCCGGGCTTCGCCGCCATGATGCAGGGCCTCGGCGCGGATATCGCGGATATTTAAGTAGGGAGTGGGGGCATGATCATCGCCATCGACGGGCCCGCCGCGGCGGGCAAGGGGACCCTGGCGCGGCGCATCGCCCGCGACCTGGGCTTTGCCTATCTGGATACGGGACTGCTTTACCGGGCCACGGGCAAGCGGGTGCTGGAGGCCGGGGCCGACCCGGAAGACGCCGAGGCGGCCGAAGCAGAGGCCCGGGCGCTGGAGCCCCGGGATCTGGAACGCCCGGACCTGCGCACGGACGCGGTCGCCCAGGCGGCATCCAAGGTCTCGGCCGTGCCCGGCGTGCGGGCGGCGCTGCTGGCGTTCCAGCGGACCTTCGCGGGCCATCCGCCGGAGGGTGCGAAGGGGGCCGTTCTCGACGGCCGCGACATCGGCACGGTGGTTTGCCCCGACGCGGATGTGAAGCTGTTCGTCACGGCCTCCGACGAGGTCCGTGCACAGCGCCGATTCAAAGAGTTGCAGGAAAGCGACCCCGACGTTATATATGCGCGCGTTCTCGAAGAGATGCGCGAGCGGGACGCCCGGGATAGATCTCGGGCCGTCGCGCCGCTGGAGCCGGCCGAAGACGCGATCCTGCTTGATACGAGCGACCTGAATGCCGATGAGGTGTTCGCCAAGGCCCTTGATATCATTAAGAAATAACAGGAATCCTGGGCCCGGCCGGCCCCGTCCCAAATCTGTTCGAAACGAAGCGCCCAGCCACCACCGCCAGGAAAAAGGCGGGGTGTCGTGGGTATTTGTGCAACCGCAGACCGCCGGAACCAACCGGCCGGCCAGATAAAATCGAAAGGTTTGAAACCAATGGCCACTACCGATGCCGCCACGGCGGCCCCTACCTCCAACGAAGATTTTGAAGCCCTGTTGAACGAGTCCTTCGGCGACGACGAAGGCTTTGAAGGCCGCGTGCTGCGCGGCGTCATTGTCAACGTCGACGGCGATTTCGCCGTCATCGACGTCGGACTCAAGTCCGAAGGCCGCGTGCCGCTCAAGGAATTCATGAGCCCCGGCTCCGACGAAGTTCTCAAGGCTGGTGACGAAGTCGACGTCTATGTCGAACGCTATGAAGACCGTGACGGCCTGGTCCGTCTCTCGCGCGAGAAAGCCCGCCGCGAGGAAGCCTGGGTCGGTCTGGAAAAGGCCTTCGAAAAGGGCGAGCGCGTCAACGGCGTGATCTTCGGCCGCGTCAAGGGCGGCTTCATCGTCGACCTGGACGGCGCCGTGGCCTTCCTGCCCGGCTCCCAGGTCGATATCCGCCCCGTGCGCGACGTGTCCCCCCTGATGGGCATGCCGCAGCCGTTCCAGATCCTGAAAATGGACCCCCAGCGCAACAACATCGTGGTTTCGCGCCGCGCCGTGCTGGAGGAAACCCGCACCGAAGCCCGTTCCGAGCTGATCTCCTCCCTGCAGGAAGGCCAGGTTCTGGACGGTGTCGTCAAGAACATCACCGATTACGGCGCGTTCGTCGATCTGGGTGGTGTGGACGGCCTGCTGCACGTCACCGACATCGCCTGGAAGCGCATCAACCACCCGTCCGAAGCGCTCTCGATCGGCGAGACCGTGAAGGTCCAGATCATCCGCTTCAACGCCGAAACGCAGCGTATCTCGCTCGGCATGAAGCAGCTTGAGGCCGATCCCTGGGACGGCGTCGCCGCCAAATACCCGGTCGGCACCAAGTTCACGGGCCGCGTCACCAACATCACCGACTACGGCGCCTTCGTGGAGCTGGAGCCGGGTGTCGAAGGCCTGGTGCACGTTTCCGAAATGTCCTGGACCAAGAAAAACGTCCACCCGGGCAAGATCGTCTCCACCTCTCAGGAAGTGGACGTCATGGTGCTCGACGTGGATCCGGACAAGCGCCGCATCTCCTTGGGTCTCAAGCAGTGCAACGCCAATCCGTGGGAAGACTTCGTGGTCAAGTTCCCGGTCGGCGCCGAAGTCGAAGGCGAGGTCAAGAACATCACCGAATTCGGTCTGTTCATCGGCCTCGACGGCGAAATCGACGGTATGGCCCACCTTTCCGATCTGTCCTGGGACAAGTCGGGCGAGGAAGCCCTCGCCGACTACACCAAGGGCGACATGGTGAAGGCCAAGGTGCTGGACGTCGACGTCGACAAGGAACGCGTCTCGCTCGGCATCAAGCAGCTTTCCGGTGATCCGACCGAAGGTGCGATGGAAGGCCTGAAGAAGGGCTCCGTCGTGACCTGCACGGTGACCCAGACCAACGACGGCGGTGTCGAGGTCATGGTCAATGACGCCGTGCTCGGCTTCATCCGCAAGTCCGACCTGTCGCGTGATCGTTCCGAACAGCGCCCCGACCGCTTCGCCGCCGGCGAAAAGGTCGACGCCAAGATCACCCAGATCGACAAGTCCGGCCGCAAGCTGTCGCTGTCCATCAAGGCCCTTGAGGTCGAGGAAGAGAAGAAGGCCATGCAGGAATACGGCTCGTCCGATTCCGGTGCTTCTCTCGGCGACATCCTGGGCGCTGCTTTGAAGGAAAAGCAGGCGCAGGCCGCTGCCGAAGGCGACGACGAAAAGCCGAAAAAGGCCGCCGCCAAGAAAAAGGCCGCCAAGAAAGACGAAACCGAAGAAGCGGAAGAAGGCGCGGAATAACCCGCCTTTCCCGTTGCCCTGCCTTAGGGCGGGCGTGATACATTGGCCGGGAACTCTCGCAAGGGGGCTCCCGGTTTTCTTTTGCCCGGTCACAGCGAATTTTTGACGGATGCCCGCCCCGCCATGAGCCTTGACGCCGACATGATTTTCGACCGCCGCCGCCTCAAACGCGCCCTGACCTTCTGGCGCCTGGTTGCCCTGGCGGCCTTCGCGGGCCTGGTCGTGGCCGCCGCCGGACGGTTCGGCGGGGCGGATTTTATCACCCGCGACCATGTCGCGCGCATCACCATCGACGGAATCATCTTCGACGACGACGAACGCAGCCGCGCGATCAAGGACCTGGCCGCGCGCGACGACGTCAAGGCGGTGGTGGTCCGGGTCGATTCCCCGGGCGGCACCTTCGTCGGCGGCGAGGCCCTGTTCACGGCGCTGCGCCGGGTCGCCGACAAAAAGCCGACCGTCGCCGTCATGGGCGGCACCGCGACCTCGGCCGGCTATATGGTCGCCATCGCGGCGGACCATGTGGTGGCGCGGCGCGGCACGCTGACCGGATCGATCGGGGTGATCCTGCAGACCGCGGACGTGACGCAGCTGTTGGACAAGCTCGGCATCAAGCCGGAAGTGTTCAAAAGCGGGCCGATGAAGGCCCAGCCCAATCCGTTTGAGCGCCTCAGCGATCCCGCCCGTGAGGCGACCCAGGACATGCTGATGGAACTTTACGGGCAGTTCGTCGACATGGTCGCGGACCGCCGCAAGATGCCGCGCGACAAGGTCGTGGCGCTGGCCGACGGGCGCGTCTACTCGGGCCTCACGGCCAAGAACAACGGCCTGGTCGATGCCATCGGCGACGAGGATCAGGCTCTCGACTGGCTTGCCTCGGCCCATGGCGTGGCCCGCGACCTGCCCCTGCGCGACCTCAAGTTGACGGACGAGCCCCTGCCGTGGCGCGACGCCCTTACATCGCAGCTGCAAAAAGCATTGTTTTCAGAACGACTTAGACTTGACGGCGTGTTCTCCCTTTGGCACCCTTCTTTGTAGATATTCACCTGTGAGGGAAAGGTCCCCGGCCGACTGCGTTATCGCGCCGCCGCCTGGGGTTGGCAGCATGACCAAATCCGAACTCATCGCCCGTTTGGCGGCGGACAATCCGCATCTCTACCAGCGTGACGTGGAACGTATCGTCTCCACCATTTTCGACGAGATCACCGGCGCATTGGCCCAGGGAGACCGGGTCGAATTGCGCGGTTTCGGCGCCTTCTCCGTGAAGCAACGGGGCTCGCGCACGGGCCGCAACCCGCGCACGGGGGCCACGGTCGAGGTCGATTCCAAGCACATTCCCTATTTCAAGACCGGCAAGCAGCTGCGCGAAAAACTGAACGGCAGCTGATCCCGGCCGGGGCCGGACAGCGGCTTCCGGAACCTTCAACCGTCAGGTGTCGCGCGTGGGCAAACTTCTTTCCTGGATTTTTCTTACCCCTCTCGTGTTGGGGCTGATCCTGTTCGCCGCCTCCAACCGAGCCGATGTCGTGCTGCGTCTGTGGCCCTTCGATTACGAACTGACGACCCCGGTGGCGCTGGTCGGCGTCGGCGGCTTGTTCCTCGGGTTTCTCTGGGGGGCGGTGATGGTGTGGATCTCCGGCGGTGTCGCCCGTGGCCGCGCCCGGCGCGAAGCCCACCGCGCCGAAGGGGCGGAAAAGGAAGTCCTGCGCCTTAAGACCGATGTCGAAATGTTGGAAGAAAAGCTTCGCGCCGCCGACGCCAAGGCCAAGTCCGCGTCGCTGCCGGTGCCGGCATCGGACACGCAGACGTCCGGTTCGCGCCATATTCTCTAGCCCGGGGCCGCGCGCCCGCCGCCCGCATTTTTGAGGATGGCCGCCCGGGACCGGGACCGGTATAAATGACCATACGGCCAATTCTGGGACCAATTCGATGACGTCTTCGATCTCCGCGCCGGGCATCAAAAGCCCCGCCGACCGCATCCTGGTCGCGCTCGACACCACCGACGCGGCGGGGGCCCTGGCGCTTGCCCAGGGGGTCAAGGGGGCCGTGGGCGGGGTGAAACTGGGCAAGGAATTCTTCACCGCCCAGGGGCCCGAGGGCGTGCGCCAGGTTTCGGCGGCGGGCCTGCCCGTGTTTTTGGACCTGAAATTCCACGACATTCCCAACACGGTCGCGGGCGCGGTGCGCGCGGCGGCGCCCATGCGTCCCTTCATGCTGAACGTCCATGCCTCCGGCGGTCGCGCCATGATGGAAGCCGCCGCCCGGGCCGCGACGGACGCCGCGAACGGTGGGCACCGTCCCCTCGTCCTCGCCGTCACCGTGCTGACGTCCTTAAGCGACGAAGACCTGATCGAGGTCGGCATCAACAACGAGACCAAGGCCCAGGTCGCCAAGCTGGCCAAGCTGGCCCAGGAGGCGGGCATGGACGGGGTCGTCTGCTCGGCCCACGAAATCAAGGTCATCCGCTCCGTCTGCGGCCCCGATTTCACCCTGGTCGTGCCGGGTATCCGCCCGGAATGGGCGGTGAAGGGTGACCAGAAGCGCGTGGTCACGCCGCGCGACGCGGTCTCCCTCGGCGCCGACTATCTGGTCATCGGCCGGCCGATCACCCAGGCGGACGATCCTATCGCGGCGGCTCGGCGCATCGCGGACGAACTGAGCGCCTGACATGGTTCAGGTCAAGATCTGCGGGCTGAAGACGGCCGACGCCGTAGACGCCGCCGTGAACGCCGGGGCCGATCTGGTCGGCTTCGTGTTCTTCAAGAAATCGCCGCGCCATGTCACGCCCGCCATTGCCGGCGGGCTGGCGGCGCGCGTGCCCGTGGGTGTGCTCAAGGTCGGCCTGACCGTGGACGCCACCAACGACGAACTGGCGGCCATCACCGGCAACGGCGCGGTCGACATTTTGCAGCTCCATGGGGTGGAGACGCCGGAGCGGGTCGCCGAGGTCCGGCGCAAGTTCGGCCTGCCGGTGATGAAGGCCTTGCCCATCGCCGCCCCCGATGACGTTGCCGCCGCCCGCGCCTATGAAGGCGTCGCCGACCGGCTTCTGTTCGATGCCAAACCGCCATCGGGGGCCGATCGCCCCGGCGGCAATGCGCTCGCCTTCGATTGGGGGCTTCTGGCCGGCACCCGCTGGAACCTGCCTTGGCTGTTGGCGGGCGGGCTGACCCCGGACAACGTCCAGGCGGCGATCCGGGTTTCGGGTGCACCCGGCGTCGATGTGTCCTCGGGCGTGGAGACGGTGCCCGGTCACAAGGACGCGGGCCTGATCGACGCCTTCATCACGGCCGCCAAGGCGGGCTGATCGTCTCCCCCCTCACCCTGTCCCTCTCCCCAGGGGGCGAGAACTCCCGCCGCGACATCCCCCTCTCCCGCCGTTTGGGGGGAGAGGACAGGGGTGAGGGGGGCGGGCGTCGTTTTCCGGGGTTTCTGCTTGGGTTCCCCGGGACCTTGTGCTTTATTTGCGCCGCCCTTGGGCGCCGGCGCCGTTAACCATAAAATGGCAGAAACCCAAGGCAATATGAGGATTGGTTCATGTCGAAGTTGAATACCTACCGCGAAGGCCCGGACGAATCGGGACATTTCGACATCTACGGTGGCCGCTATGTCGCGGAAACCCTGATGCCGTTGATCCTGCAGGTTCAGGAAGCCTGGGAAAAGGCAAAGAACGACGCGGCTTTTTGGGATGAGTTCAACCGTTACATGAAACATTATGTGGGCCGGCCCAGCCCGCTGTACCTGGCCGAACGCCTGACCGAAGAGTTCGGGGGTGCGAAGGTCTACTTCAAGCGCGACGAGCTGAACCACACGGGTGCCCATAAGATCAACAACACCATCGGCCAGATCCTGCTGGCGCGGCGCATGGGCAAGAAGCGCATCATCGCCGAAACGGGCGCCGGGCAGCACGGTGTCGCCACGGCCACGGTCTGCGCCCTGTTCGGCCTGCCCTGCGTGGTCTACATGGGTGAAACGGATGTCGCGCGTCAACGCCCCAACGTGGTGCGTATGAAGATGCTGGGAGCGGAGATCGTCCCCGTCACCGCCGGCACGGGCACGCTCAAGGACGCCATGAACGAGGCGCTGCGCGACTGGGTCTCCAACGTCGAGGACACCTTCTACATCATCGGCACCGTCGCCGGCCCGCACCCCTATCCGGCCATGGTGCGCGATTTCCAATGCGTGATCGGCAACGAAGTGCGCGAGCAGATGATGGAAATGGAAGGCCGCCTGCCCGACAGCTGCATCGCCGCCATCGGCGGCGGGTCCAACGCCATGGGCCTGTTCCATCCCTTCCTGGATGATGAAAGCGTGCACCTGATCGGGGTCGAGGCCGCCGGCCACGGGATCGAGACCGGCGAGCATTGCGCGTCCCTCAACGGCGGACGGCCGGGCGTGCTGCACGGCAACCGCACCTATCTGCTGCAGACCGAGGACGGCCAGATTTTGGACGGCCATTCCATTTCCGCCGGCCTGGATTATCCCGGCATCGGGCCGGAACATTCCTGGCTGCGCGATACGGGCCGGGTCGAATACGTGTCGGCCACGGACAAGGAAGCCCTGGCCGCGTTCCAGATGTGCACGCGCAAGGAAGGCATCATTCCGGCGCTGGAGCCGAGCCACGCGCTCGCCTATGTGGCCAAGATCGCGGGCGGTTTGCCCAAGGATCACCTGCTGGTCATGAACATGTGCGGGCGCGGCGACAAGGACGTCGACGCCGTCGCCGGCTATCTGGGAATGGACTGAACCGATGACCACGCAGACCGGGCCCGAGACCCGCATTACCCGCAAATTCGCCGAATTGAAGGCCGAAGGTCGCGCCGGTCTGGTGACCTTCCTGACCGCCGGCGACCCGACGCCGGAATTGTCGGAGGAGATCATTCTGGAGATCGCGGCGGCAGGGGCCGACCTGATCGAGATCGGCATGCCGTTCTCCGACCCCATGGCTGACGGCCCGGCGATCCAGGCCTCCAGCCTGCGCGCGCTGAAGGCCGGCATGACCCTGCCGAAAACCCTGGATATCGTGCGCGCGTTCCGCAAGCGGGACAACGACACGCCGATCGTCCTCATGGGCTACTACAATCCCATTTACATCTACGGGGTCGACCGTTTCCTGGCCGATGCCAAGGAAGCTGGGGTCGACGGCCTGATCGTCGTCGACCTGCCGCCGGAAGAAGAGGGCGAGTTGTGCCTGCCGGCGATCAAGGCCGGCATCAACTTCATTTATCTGACGGCCCCGACCACCGACGACGCGCGCCTGCCCAAGGTCGTGCGCCATGCCTCTGGCTTCGTCTATTACGTGTCGATCACCGGCATCACCGGCACCAAATCCGCCGATGCGGGCGATGTGGCGGCCAGCGTTGCGCGCATCCGCCGCCACACGGACCTGCCGGTCGCCGTCGGCTTCGGCATCAAGACCCCGGATCAGGCCGCTGCCATCGCGCGGGTGTCCGACGCCGCCGTCGTCGGCTCGGCCCTGGTCGGGATCATCGCCGAAAACCGCGATCCGTCCGGCCTGCCCCTACCCGACACCAAGGACAAGGTGCTAGACTTGGTGAAGGCGCTGGCGGCCGGTGTGCGCGCGGCGCGGGATTGACTGGAAGTGAAGGCGGGAGAAGCAATCACATGAACTGGCTCAGGGAATTCGTCCGGCCCAAGCTGAAGCGTCTGGTCGGTGCCGGCAAGGAAATGCCCGACAACCTGTGGCACAAATGCCCGGGCTGCAGCCAAATGATCTTCCACCGCGATCTGGAAAAGTATCTCCACGTCTGCCAGCACTGCGGCCATCATCTGCGCATCGGCGCGGACAAGCGCCTGGCCATGCTGTTCGACGAGGGGGCGTTCGAAAAGATCACCTGGGACGTGCCCAAGCCGGATCCCCTGAAATTCAAGGACACGGAAACCTATGCCGCGCGCCTTAAATCCGCGCGCGCCAAGACCGGTGACCAGGACGCCCTGATCGCGGGCGTCGGGCGCATGAACGGCCTGCCGGTGGTCGTCGCGGCCCTCAACTTCGCCTTCATGGGCGGCTCCATGGGCCAGGCCATGGGGGCCGGGCTGTTGGCCGCCGCGCGCAAGGCGGTGGATGAAAAAGCGGCCTTCGTGGTTATCCCGTCTTCGGGGGGCGCGCGCATGCAGGAGGGGATTTTGTCCCTCATGCAGATGGCGCGCACGACCATTGCCGTGGACGAGGTCAAGGAAGCGGGCCTGCCCTATATCGTGGTGCTGACCGACCCGACCACGGGCGGGGTTTCGGCCTCCTACGCCATGCTGGGCGACATCCATATCGCCGAACCCGGGGCCGTCATCGGCTTCGCCGGGCAGCGGGTGATCGAACAGACCATCCGCGAAACCCTGCCGGAAGGCTTTCAACGCGCCGAATACCTGCTGGAGCACGGCATGGTCGACATGGTGGTGCCGCGCGGTGAGTTGCGCGACACCCTGGCCCGGGTCATCGACATGCTGCTGAACCCGGAGCCGGGCCGCCGGGTCGACGGCTCGGACCAGGACATCGACCTTCTCGAAGGCGAAATTCTGCCGCCGGCCCGCAGCCACCGACCGGGCGCCGCCCCCGTGCCCGGCGACGACTGATTCTCTGATTCTGGCGGACCGACCCGTCCATGACTGATCCCCTCGGCGCGGATGCACCGGCGCCCCATCCCTGTGACGACATCCTGGCGCGTCTTTTGACCCTGCATCCCAAGGTCATCGACCTGTCATTGGACCGCGTCCATCGCCTGCTCGACCGCCTGAACCATCCGGAACGCGCGCTGCCGCCCGTGGTTCATGTTGCCGGGACCAACGCCAAGGGTTCGGTCATCGCCATCCTGCGGGCCCTTCTGGAAGCCACGGGCCAGCGTGTCCATGTCCATATCTCGCCCCATCTGGTGCATTTCAACGAACGCATCCGACTGGCGGGCGACCTGATCCCCGATGCGGATCTGCAGGCGTTGCTGGAAGAATGCGAAGACGCCAACGGTGGTGCGCCCATCACTTTTTTCGAGATCACCACGGGGGCGGCGCTGCTTGCCTTCGCGCGCAACCCGGCCGATGTGCTGATTCTGGAAACGGGTTTGGGCGGGCGGCTGGATGCGACCAACGTGGTCGATGCGCCCCTGGTCACGGCGATCACGCCGATCTCCCTCGACCATCAACAATTTCTGGGAAATTCCCTGGAGGAAATCGCGGCGGAAAAGGCAGGTATTCTCAAGCCGGGGGTGCCCTGCGTGATCGGCCCGCAATTGCCCAACGTCCTGGCCGTTCTGGATGACCGGGCCAAGGCGGTGGGGGCACCGGTGCTGGCCCATGGCCGTGACTGGACCGTGGCCGAAGCCCCCGACGGCACGTCGTTCGACCTGACCCTGGGCGGGGTGACGGAAACCTATCCGGCCCCCTCTCTGGCCGGGCGCCATCAGTTGCTCAACGCGGCCCAGGCCATCGTCTGCCTGAAGACCATGGCTGGGTTCACGGCCACGGCGGACCAGATCACGCGCGGCCTTGCCACGGCTGAATGGCCCGCCCGCCTGCAACGCCTGACGCAGGGGCCGCTGGTCGACATCCTGGCGCCCGGCTGGTCGCTGTGGCTCGACGGCGGGCACAACGCCGCCGCCGGGGCTGCCATCGCCGCCCATGCGGGGGAGGCCTGGGGCGACAAGCCCCTGCACCTGATCTGCGGCATGATCAATTCCAAGGACCCCGGAACGTTCCTGAGCGCCCTCGCCCCCGTCGCGGCGTCGCTGACCGGCGTCGCCATTCCGGGCGAGATCAATACCCTGTCCGCCGACGACATCGCCGCGGCCGGGGGCGCCGCCGGCCTGCCGTCGCGCACCGCCCCTTCGGTGCAGGCGGCGCTGCGGGGGCTTTCGGCGCGCGAACAGGGCCCGGCCCGGGTGATGATCTGCGGCTCTCTCTATCTCGCCGGCACGGTATTGCGGGACAACACTTGAACATCTGAACAATTGTTCATATGTTTGAGCCATGAACACCGGAACCAAACCTGCGAAACCGCCCGCCGCCGCCCCGGCCGCCCTGCCGGACGGGGCGCTCGACCGCGACCGGGCGGAGGAAATCGCTTCCATCTTCCATCTGTTGGGCGAGCCCAACCGCCTGTCGATCCTGACCGCCTGCATGGCCGGGCCGCGCTCCGTCAACGATCTGGCGGCGCTGACGGGCATGTCGCCGTCCCTGACCAGCCACCATCTGCGCCTGTTGAAGGCCGCGCGCCTGGTGCGCGCCCGGCGCCAGGGCAAGTTCGTGCATTACGCGGTGCACGACCACCACGTGACCTCTGTCCTGCTGGACATGATGGAACACGTGGCGGAACCGGAACATACCCACGACGAGGAGGCCTGAGCCATGTCCGCCTGCTGCGACCACGGCCATGACCACAGCCCCTTCACCGACGCCGCCGCGTCCCAGGCCTACCGTCGGGTGCTGTGGTTCGCGCTGATCGTCAACGGCGCCATGTTCTTCGGTGAACTGGCCGGGGCCTATCTGTCGAAATCCGTCGCCTTGCAGGCCGACGCCCTGGATTTCCTGGGCGATGCCGCCAATTACGGCATTTCCCTTGCCGTGGTCGGCATGCACCTCGCCTGGCGGGCGCGGGCGGCCATGGTCAAGGGCCTGTCCATGGGCCTGTTCGGGCTTTGGGTGATCGGCACCACGGTCTGGCGCATCGCCGAGGGCGGCGTGCCGGAAGCGCATATCATCACCGGGGTCGGGGTCCTGGCGCTCGCCGCCAACCTGGCGGTCACGGTGGCCCTGTTCAAGTTCCGCGAGGGCGACGCCAACATGCGCTCCGTCTGGCTGTGTTCGCGCAACGATGCCATCGCCAATGTCGCCGTCATCGCGGCAGGGGGCGGGGTGTGGCTCACGGGAACCTTCTGGCCCGACGTGGCCGTGGGTGGGATCATCGCCGGCCTGGCGCTGTTCGCCTCGGCCGAAGTCATCCGCCGCGCGCGCGGGGAATTGCGCCAGGCGCGCGAACCGCTGCCCGCCGCCGGCGACTGAATTTTCGAAAAATCTAGAAGTTGTCTTTGAGCCGCCGGGTTTCGGCGAAGACCTCGACGTAATCCCGGCCTGCCAGGCCGATCGTCTTCTGCAGGTCCGGACTGTCGGCGCGCAGGAAGGGGTTGGTCTTCAATTCGATGCCGATGGTCGACGGCACGGTCGGAATGTTTTTCGCCCGGGCCGCGTCGACGTCCCGCATGCGCTGGACCAGGGCGTCGTTGTCGGGCTCCACCGACAGCGCGAAGCGGCCGTTGGATTGCGTGTATTCATGGGCACAGAACACGCGGGTTTCCGGCGGCAGGGTTTTGAACTTCGCCAGGGAGGTGACCATCTGCTGGGGCGTGCCTTCGAACAGCCGCCCGCAGCCCATGGCGAACAGGGTATCGCCGCAGAACAGGGCGTCCGATCCCTCGAACCAAAAGGCGATATGGCCGCGGGTGTGGCCGGGCACGTCGTAGACCCGGGCCTCGGCATTGCCCAGCATATAGGTGTCGCCGTCGCCGACCTGTACGTCGATGCCGGGAATGCGCGCATGGTCGGCGCGCGGGCCGACGATGGTGCAGCCCGTGGCCGCCTTGATTTCCTGGTTGCCGCCCGTGTGGTCGCCGTGGTGGTGGGTGTTCAGGATATGGCTGATGGTCCAGCCCTTGGCCCGGGCCGCGTCCAGCACCGGCCCCGCCACGGCGGGGTCGACCACGGCGGTCGCCCCCGTTTCCGGGCAATGGGCCAGATAGACGTAGTTGTCGTTCAGGACCGGTATTTGATGGACGTCGAGCCGGCTCATCTTTCCTGGGGAACCTCTAACGCCTTGCGGGCGCTAGATGTTCTGCTCCAGCCATTCCTGCAGCTTGCTTTTCGGCAGGGCGCCGATCTTGGTCGCCGCGACCTCGCCGTTCTTGAACAGCATCAGGGTCGGGATGCCGCGCACGCCGTACTTGCCGGGGGTCGAGGGGTTGTCGTCGATGTTCAGCTTGGCCACGGTGACCTTGCCTTGCAGTTCGCTGGCCAATTCCTCAAGCGCCGGGGCGATCTGCTTGCACGGGCCACACCATTCGGCCCAGAAATCGACCAGGACAGGCTCGCTCGATCCAAGAACGTCGGTTTCGAAGGAGTCGTCGGTTATCTTTTTCGGCATATCGCTCACCTTGGGATCTGTGTCGGGGTACAGTTTTTTTTATGGAAATTCAGTTTCTGGGACATGCCGCGGGGTTCTCTTGCGGCCCGGGGTGGGAACCTTCGGCGCCTCACCCTGTCCTTGAATCTAGGGTCGCGCCCCGGCCCCGTCAAGCAGCCCTGGCGGGCACGAAAATTCCCCTTGCTTTCTCCGGGACTTAGAGGCCGGATTTGTCCAAAATCGCGTCCGGAAGCGGCATCAGCCGCGCCCCCATCGTCCAGATCAGGGCGCAGCGCACGGGCCGGTTCGGATACAAATCCATCAACGCCCGGCGGTATCCCGCCATTTGCGCGATATAGCCGGGATGGACGTCCTCGATGCGCTCCGGCGGCGGCCGGTTGGTCTTGAAATCGGCGATCAGGACCTCCGTTTCCGTGACCAGCAGGCGGTCGATGCGGGCCGAAATCACCCGCCCGCCGGCCTGCGCCACCAGGGGCACCTCGGCGCGGCTGCCGGGGCCGAACAGGGGGGCCAGGGCCGGGTCGGTCAGCAATGCCAGCGTTTCCCGGAGAATCTCCGCCTGTTGGGCGTCATCCAGGTCATGGCCCGGGCGGGCCAGATAGCGCTGGGCCGCCGGCGCGCGGTCTTCGGGCGCCAGATCCGGCAGGCTTTCCAGCAATTTGTGCACGATCAGCCCGCGCTTGAACCGGGCCCCGTCGTCCGATCCCAACGGCGAGGCGGCGGGCGGGCTGTCTTCAGGCCTGGACGGCGCCAGCGGGCGGGGCGGATCAGGCTCCGCCGCGGGCGGGGTGAACAGCCAGGCGGGCGGCGCTTCGGGCTGTTCGGCGGCATCCGGCGCCTTGGCCTCGACCGGCGCCGTCTGCGGCCAGTCGAGAACCAGGCCGCTGTCTTCTTCGTCCGTGCCGTCGGCTGCCACGGTCACCGCGCCCGCCCGCGCCATCCCGGCGCGGATCAACGCGTACCAGCAGCCTTCGGGCCGTTTCTGCTTGCCGTCCCAACCCGTCACGTAAAGCCTGTCCCTGGCGCGGGTCATGGCGACGTAGAGCAGCCGGCGTTCCTCGGCCTCGCGCGCGGCCTCGACCTCGGCGCGCAGGGCCGCCGTAACCGTGCAATCGTCGTCCTTGCGCCCCGGCCAAAAGACCGCGCCGCTGTCCGTGATGCCGTCCCCGTCATCCCACAACAGGCTGATGGGCTTGCCGCGGCCGCCGCCCTGGCAGGTATCGGGCAGGAACACCACGGGCGCTTCCAATCCCTTGGCGCCGTGCACGGTCATCACCCGGACATGGCCGGCGGCCTGGTCCAGGTCCCGCTTGATCTCCGTCTTGCCGGCTTCCGCCCAATGCAGGAACCGCTCGAGGGACGGCGCGTGTTCGCGCTCGAACTGCAGGGCCAGGGCAATGAATTCGTCGATCGGGTCCGCCGCGTCCGGCCCCAGGTGGCGAAGGAACTTCTCCTGTCCGCGCAGCGGGCCCAGAACATGGGCGAAGAACTCGTAGGGGGGGGCGGCGTCTGCCCCGGCAAGCAGGTCGGTGAGTGTCTCCGCCGCCGTCCGCCAGGTGTCCCGCTCACCCTTGCGGCCGCGCAGTTCCGACCACAGGGTTCCCCGCCGCCCGTGGCACAGCGGCGTCAGGTCGTCATCATCGTTAAATCCGAACAGCGGGCCCTTCAGCACCGTCGCCAGGGTCAAATCGTCTTCGGGCAGCAGCACGAAACGGCCCAGGGCCATCAGGTCCATGACCGCCATCTGCTCGGTCAAGACCATGCGGTCCGTGCCGGCGACGGGAATGTTCCGTTGCTTCAGCTGGCGGACCATTTCTTCCATGAAGCGCCCGCGCTTGCGGACCAGGATCAGGATATCGCCCGCCGTGATCGGCCGGCCTTGCGAGACCAGCATCTCGCCGCCGGCGATCCAGTCCGCCACCGTCTGGGCGATGTTCTGGGCGACCTGGACCACGGGGGCCCTCGGCCCCGGCCGGTCGACCGGCGCGTCCCAGGCGTCGGGCTGATCTTCCTCCTCGGGTTTGACGGGCGGCCAAATCTCGACCCGCCCGCCATCGCCGGCGCGGTCCACATGATGGCGCACGACCCGCCCCAGGGAGCTCAGCGAGGCGCGCAGGTCTTCCGGCTGGAAGGTATTGTCGACGGCCTCCAGCACCGGCGTGACGGAACGGAAGGAAACGGACATCTCCTGTGACGTCTCCAGTGACCCGCCGAGCCCCGCCGCCCGCGCCTTCTCGGCGAAATGGGCGCGGGTTTCCTCGAACCGCGCGGGCTCCGCCCCTTGAAAGCTGTAGATGGATTGCTTTTCGTCGCCGACGGCGAATACCGTGCGCGGGCCTTGGCGGCCCATATCCCAGGCCCCCTCGCCGGAAAAGAACTCGTCGGCCAGGGACTTCAGGATTTCCCATTGCGGCGGTGCCGTGTCCTGGGCCTCGTCGATCAGGATATGGGCGATCCCGCCGTCCAGCTTGTAATGCACCCAGGCGACCGCCCCCGGCGAATGGCGCAGCAGGTTCGCCGTTTTGAGGATCAGATCGTCGTAATCCATCAGGGCCCGGCTGTCCTTGAGCTCGGCATAAGCGTCGGCCAGCGCCGCCGCCAGGTCCATCAGCGCCGCCGTGTTCTCGGCGATGGCTAGGGCGCGCAGCTTTTCGTCGATGGCGGCGACCCGCGCCTGTTCGGCTTCCAGTACCGCCTGGGTGCCGGGAGCCTGCTTTTCAACGTCTTGGGTCACCACGCGGGCGAGCGGTGTCCGCTTCTGGGTCAGGAAGGCGCGGCTGTAATCGTCGAACGCCGTTACCCGGCCCGTGTCGTCCGCCGCCAACCAGGGGGCCATCAGGTCGGCCCGGTCCTTGTCCGTCTTCTTGCCGCCGGAAAGCGCCTGGGCGGCCTGGCGCAGGGCGGCGTCATCCGGCGCCGGCCCGCCCAGGATCACCGCCGCCCGGTCATCCTCGGGGCCCAGGCCCAGCTTGCGGCGCGTCGCGGCGGCCAAGCCCGCCGTGCCCTGGTAGTCGTGGAACAGGCGGTTGAGTCGGCCGCGGGCGAAATCCAGGGACGTCATCAAATCATCGAAGCCGCTTTCGTCGAGCAGCCCGGCCAGGTGGTCCATGGCCCGCGCGGCGGCGCTGTCGGGTTTCCCGGTGGTGGCATTCAACACGCGGTCGCGCGCTTCGCGCCGCAGTTCCGCTGCCGTGCGTTCGTCCATCACCTTGAAATGGGGGGCGATCCCGGCTTCCAGGGGGAAGCGGCCCAACAGGGATTCGCAGAACGAATGGATGGTGCGGATATTGGGGCCGTCCGTGGTGTCGGCGACCTCGGCGAACATGCGGCGGACACGGGCCAGGTCGGCATGGTCGAGCGGCACACCGGTCTGCTGGCGGTAGTCTTCCTTCAAGGTGTCGTCGTCCATCACCGCCCATTTGCCCAACAGCCGCGCCAGCCGGTTGGCCATCTCGGCGGCCGAGGCCTTGGTATAGGTCAGGCAAAGGATATGGCCCGGGCGCACCCCGCTCAGCAGCAGCCGCACGATCCGGTTGGTCAGCACGTGGGTCTTGCCGGTCCCCGCGTTGGCGGAGACCCAGGCCGAGACGCTCGGTTGCGCCGCGTCGGCCTGAACCCGGGTGGCTTGTGCGCGGGTTTCCTTCATTCGCCGTCCTCCCCGCCGACGGCGCTCCAGGCGCGCACACGGGCCAGATGGTCGTAATCCCCCTGGTCCGTGTCGAACATGGGTTTGACGCGGGGGGCGTAGGGCGTCGCGGGATCGGAAAAGAACACGACCCGACGGGCCAGGCCCTGGGCCGCGTCCTCGGTCAATTGGTCGACGCCGTCCAGGTTTGCCACCTTGCCGTCCTCGCGCCCGCCCGACATCTTCCAATAGGCCAGGCCCGTGACCGCGCCCGCCGCCAGCTTGTCGAACCCGCCCGCCTTGAGGACCATGGCTTCCAGGGGCAGTTGCGGGGAAAAGCCGCTTTCGACCTGCTTCTGGCTCGGCGTGCGGCCAGTCTTGTAATCGATGATTTCGAACCCTTCGGCCGGGTCGCGGTCGATGCGGTCGGCGATGCAGGTCAGGGTGAACGGCCCGGCCCCGGTCTCCAAGGTCAGCGCACCCGCGGCTTCCCAGGCCAGCGGCCGGCAGCCGCGGGCCCGGCGGTCGCGCTCGACCTCCAGGAACCAGCGGGCGACGCGCAGGAAGCGCGGCCACCAGAAGGCGCGCACGGCGGGGCGGTCGGCATGGGCCGCGAAAGCGTCTTCACCGAACCGGATCAGTTCCGCCAACGCATCCGCCGGCAGGTCGCGGGGGTAGGTGGCGATGAACAATTCCAGCGCCCGGTGGATGATCTCACCCCGGTCGCCGGCCCCCGGGTCGGCGTCGATGGGATCAAGCGGACGCAGCCGCAGGACATTCCGGGCATAGACGGCATAGGGGTCGCGCACCCATTTTTCGACCTGGGTCACGGACAGGCCTTTGGGCCGCATCGCGACCGGCGGGCGCGGCAGGGGCCGGGCCGGGACGACGGTGCCGCCCGGATCGTCCAGCGCGGCGGCCCAGGATTTCAGATATGTCCGCGCCATCAGCGCGTCTTCCATGGCCGTGCCCGACACCAGGTTGCCCAGCCGCAGCAGCCAGCGGGACGGCACGGTGGGCGCGCCCTCGACCCGCTCCGCGCGGGTCATCAGAACTTCCGGCGCCATCGCCGCCTGGACGAAGTCATGGGCCGTCTGCCCGATCCGCCGTTCCGGCAGGGGCAGGCCGAAATCGGCCAGCATGGGGCGGCTCATCCAGGGGCTCGGCTTGGCTTCCGGCGGCCAACTTCCTTCGTTGAGGCCGCCCAGGATCATCAGGTCCGCGTGTTGCAGCCGGGCCTCCAACAGGCCCCAGATGTTGAGGCGCGGATGGGCCCCCCAGGCCGGGCGCACGGCGTGGCCCGCCATCAGGCTGTCGAGCAGGGCCGGGTAGTGACGGCCGGCGACCGCGCCCAGACCCGGCAGGGCGTCCAGGACCTCGGCCATGAAACGGGCGGCGGCCTCGCCGTCCTCGCCGGACCAAAGGCGTTCGGCGCCGGTCTCGTCGTCGCCGGCCGCCAGGGCCTCGGCGAAGGCAAGATGGGCGAGGGCGATTTCCCTGGGCGCGGCTTCCCGTTCGGCGATCAGCTCGGCGAACGGCCCGACGGCCTTTTCCAGGCGGTCGACCAGTTCGGGCAGAAGCCCCGGTTCCTTCAGCCGGGCGACGGCGGCGCGCAGGCCCGCGATGCCGGGGGCCGGGCGGATGCCGCGGAGGATCTTCGCCGTCTCCAGGCGCCGGGCCAGGGCGCGCAGGTCCCGGGGCGCATGGCCCAGGGCGGCGAGAGGGTGTTTGAGGGCGGCGAGCAGGGGCACCGGTGCGAAATCCTCCGCCACCAGGGCCGCGGTCAGGCGCAGGAAGGCCCCGGCGGGGGTTTCCGCCAAGGCCGTGCCGGCGGAATCGTCGACCGCCACGCCCCAGCGCGCCAACTCCGCCTTGACCCGGCGGGCAAGCGCCCGGTCCGGTGTGACCAGGGCGGCGGTCTTGCCGGGGGTTTCCAGGGCTTCGCGGAGTGCCAGGGCGATGACCGATGCCTCCTCGGCCAGGGTGGCGCAATCGATGCGCGTCAGGCCCGTGACGGCATCCGGGTCGCCGTCGCCCCGTCCTGCCTCTGCCGCCCCTGTAACGGCGGCGGGCCGCAGGGTGCGGCTGAACAGATCGACCCGCGCCTTGCGGCCGGGCGCTGCGTCGTCGATTTCCGGGGCCCAATCGGCGACCTCGGCGCGGTCGCGGCCGAGCCGCGCCAGCAGCCGTTTCAGGCCGTACTGCGGGTGATGCTCTTCCAATGCCTCCCAGGCGTCGTCGGCCATCTCGCGGTCAAGGCCCGGCAGGATCACCGCTCCCCGGGGCAGGTCGGCGATGACGGCCAGCAGGTCGGCGGTCGCCGGGATCGAGCCGGTGGAGCCGGCGGCGATCACCGGCGTGGTCGGCGGCTGCCGGCGCCAGGCTTCGGCGTGCTGGTGCAGGACCCGGTTGCGCCGCTCGGCGCCGTCCAGGCATTCGGCCTCGGCCAGATAAGCGGGCCAGGCCTCGGCGACGATATCGAGAAAGGTGACCGTCTTCTGCCAATGTTCGGCGAGTTCGTGGTCCGGGCGGATCAGGGTCTTGAGATTCTTAAAGTCGAGCCGTTCCGTCGCGACCTGGTCCATCAGGCGGGCCAGTTCCTGGGCCAGGCGCAGCGCCTGGTCCGGCGTTTCGGCGCGCCCGGGAACCGCGCGGATGAGCGATGCCAACAGGGTCTGGCGGCGCATGCCGGGCAGGGCCGGGGGAATGTCGAGGCCGCCCGGCGCGTCGTCCTCGCCGCCCAGCGCCAGGTCGTCGGTGTCGAGGTCGCCGAGGGGGGTGAGCCGCGGCAGCAGCACGGTGCGGCCGCCGGCGGCGCGCAGGAACGCCTCGGTCAAGGCGCGGATGGCGCGCCGTGTCGGCAGTAGAACCTGATAATCGGAAAGCCGTTCCGGATCGCCCGCCGTTTCGGCCAGAAGGCTTCGCGCCAAAACGTCGACGAAGGGCCGATCCGGGCGGATCGTGAAGACCTTGGGAGTGCCTGAGCCCCCCGGGGGGGTCATCGATAGGTCCGCCCGGCGAAGCGTTCGGACATGTAGTCCTCGGCTTCGGCCAGGCCGTCGGGGGTGCCGACGTGGAACCATTCGCCGTCGTGCATGACGCCATACAGCCGCCCGGCCTCAATGGCCTTGTCGTAAACGACATTGAGGGAGAACGCGCTGTCCGGCGTGCCCTCGAACAGGCGCGGGTGTAAGATCTGCACGCCCGTGAACAGCCAGGGGGCGACCTCCATCTCGGGGCGGCGGGTCAGCTGGCCGTCCGGATCGGCGCAGAAATCGCCGTTCCCTACGTAGCCGAAGGCCTCGACCGTGGAATGCAGCAGCAGCAGCCCGTCCATCTTGTCGTCGTCCCAGCAGGACACCAGGCGCGGCAGGATGGGGTGCGGGCCGTTGAGCAACAGGGCGTCCGAATTGGCGACATAGAAGGGCTCATCGCCGAACAGGTGGAGCGCGTTCTTGACCCCGCCGCCCGTCTCCAGGCGCTCGGCCTCGTGGACGATCGTGATGCGCGGCGCGGCGCGCCCGGCGAGATGGCGTTCCAATTGTTCGGCCAGATGGAACACGTTGACCACGGCGTCCGTCACCCCGGCCTCTTCCAGGCGGTCGAGCATATGGTCGATCAGCGCCCGGCCGTCGACGGCGATCAGGGGTTTCGGTTTGTCGTCGGTCAGCGGGCGCATGCGCGTACCCAGCCCCGCGGCCAGGACCATGGCCTTGGTCGGCCCCGGCGCCGCCGTCTTGGCGTCCGGGGGGGTGCTCACGCCGCGGCCTCGGGCTGGGAGGGGGCGGGAACGGTGCGGCTGTCCTCGGGGATGGCCGCGTCGATCCAGGCCTTGACCTCGGTCAGGGCCGGATGGGCGAGGGAGCGTTCCAGCATGCGCCAGACATGGGGGATATGGGACAGATACTGCGACTTGCCGTCGCGGTGGCTGAGCCGCGTGAAGATGCCGATGACCTTGGCGTGGCGCTGGGCGCCCAGGATGGCGTAGCTGGCCCCCAGGGCCTCGTGGTCCATGTCCGGGAAGGCGGCGAGATAGCGCGCCAGCATATGCGCGGTCAGCACGGGATCGACCTCGCGGCGGGCGTCCTCCAGCAGCGACATCAGATCATAGACCGGCGAGCCCGCGACCGCGTCCTGGAAATCCAGCAGGCCGCAGCGCTGAATCCCGCTGCGGTCCTTGAGCCAGATCAGATTGTCGACGTGGAAATCGCGCAGCACCAGGGTTTTGGGCTGGGCCAGGACCTGGCGAAAGGCGGGGCGCCAGGCTTCCTGATAGGCCTCGCGGGCCTCGTCGTCGATCTCGGCCCCGGTGACCGCCGGCAGGTACCAGTCGGTCAAGAGGCTCGCCTCCTCCATCAACTTGCGTTCGTCATAGGGCGGCAAGGCGCGGGGGATGGCGGCTTCGGGGGCGCGGTCGTGGATATGGATCAGCACGTCGACGGCACAGGCGTAAAGCGCTTCGGCATCGGCGCCGTCGGCCAGCATGCGGGTATAGGTGTCGTCGCCCAGGTCTTCCAGCAGCAGCAGGCCGGCGGCGGCGTCCTCGGCATAGACCTCGGGCGCGCTCAGGCCCAGCTTGAGCAGGTGGCGGGCGACGGAAACGAAGGGGCGCACGTCTTCCTTGGGCGGCGGCGCGTCCATCAGCACGGCGCGGCGGTCGCCGTCGGCAAGGCGGTAATAGCCCCGGAACGAGGCGTCGGCGGCAAGCACGCTGCGGGCGGCATTGCCCCAGCCGTGGTGGTCCAGAAAACCGGCAATCAGGTCGTCACGTTCAGTCATGGAGCTCCGCTCGTTTCAATCGTTCAGTCCAGTCACCGCCGCCGGATAGGCTGACCCGTCTTTGGGTTTCGTTGCCGCCCGGCGACAGCCGCAGGTCAAGCCGCCCGGCGGGCAGGTATGGCCCCAGGCGTTCCGGCCATTCGATCAGGGAGATGCCGTCGGCGAAGGCATCCTCGATGTCCAGCTCGAAGGCTTCCTCGGGGTCGTTCAGGCGGTATAGGTCGAAATGGTACAGAGTGGCGTCCGGCCCGTCATAGGGCTGGACCAGGGTGAAGGTCGGGCTCGGCACTTCTTCGTCCGGGCCCAGAAGGGCGCGAACGAAGCCGCGGGCGATCACGGTCTTGCCCATGCCCAACCCGCCCCAGAGCGCGATCACGTCGCCGGGCCGGCAGACCGCGGCCAGACGCGCGCCAAGAGACAGGGCCGCATCCTCCCCTTCCAGGGTCAGGACGAAACCGGCCGGTTCCTCGCTTGCATGCGCCATCGCAACCATCGCCGCCCTTTTAACGAAAATACCCTTGCGGGGACAAGGCTTGACCTGACCCGCGCGGCCCGCCATGTAAGGAATCCCGGATAACAGCCCCGAAAAGACCGAAGGAGCAGGCGCAGGTGTCCCAGACGCCGGAACGGACGGATGTGGTGATCATCGGCGCGGGCCCCGTGGGCCTGTTCGCGGTGTTCGAATGCGGCATGCTGGGCCTGAAGTGTCACGTGGTCGACGCCCTGGAAATGCCAGGCGGGCAGTTGAGTGCACTCTACCCGGAAAAACCCATTTACGATATCCCGGGATATCCCCGGATCGGCGCCCAGGACCTGGTCGACCGATTAACCGAACAGGCCGCCCCCTTCGACCCCGTCTACCATCTGGGCAGTCCGGTCACCGGCCTGACGCAGGATGGCGGGACCTGGCGGGTCGAAACCGCCCGGGGCACGGCGATCGCCGCCCCCACGGTCATCGTCTGCGCCGGGGTCGGCGCCTTCGGGCCCAACCGTCCGCCCCTGGACGGCATCGAAGCCTATGAGGATCAAGGACCCGGCCTGGGCGTGAAATACATGGTCGGGCGGATCGAGGATTTCCGCGGCCGCCGCGTGGTCATCGCCGGCGGCGGCGACAGCGCCGTCGACTGGGCCCTGTCCCTGGCCGACGTCGCCGAAAGCCTGGCCGTGGTCCACCGCCGTGCGAAATTCCGCGCCGCCCCCGACAACGTGCGCCGGTTGGAAGACCTGGCGGCGGCGGGCAAGGTTGATCTGGTCATCCCCTATCAGCTGGGCGGGCTCGAGGGGGCGGGCGGGCGGCTCGACGCCGTCATCGCCCGCGATCTCGACGGCAACGCGCGGCGGCTTCCCGCCGATGTGCTGCTGCCGTTCTTCGGCATGCTGCAGCAACTGGGGCCGATCGCCGACTGGCAATTGGACCTTAAGGACAATCACATTGCCGTCGACCCGGCGACCATGGCGACGGACCACCCGGGCCTGTTCGCCGCCGGCGACATCGTCACCTATCCGGGAAAATTGAAATTGATCCTGACCGGTTTCGCCGAAGCCGCCGCCGCCGCCCACGGCGCCCATGCGGTGGCGCGGCCGGGAGAGATCCTGCATTTCGAATATTCCACGACCAAGGGTGTGCCCGGTTCGGGGAAGGATTAGGCCACGGCGGCCGAACCCAGGGGGAAAGACGGTTGCGCTTGGGGAGATTCCTGAAAGGCGGCCTTGGGGCTGTGGTCTTGCTGACGGCGGCGATTTTGAGCGGCACCGCCGCCTCGGAAGACCCACCGCCCGCCGCCGTTCCTTGCCTGCGGTGCCACGGGCCCGCGCATCTTGCAGAGAAACCCCGCGTGCCGTCGATCCTGGGCCAGGACGCCAAATACCTGATTCATCAGATCGCCGCGTTCCAGCGGGAATTCGTGCCGCGGGGCAGCGGCTTCACCCGCCTGGAGCGCAAGCACCCGGTGATGAACGCCCAGGCGCCAAAGGTCGATCACAAGGATGTCGGGATCGTCGCCGGCTATTTCTCGCGCCAGGCCTGCGTCAACGCCCGCGACCTGGACGGCGGCCCGTCGGTCCCCCCGCCCAAACCCCTGCTGGCGACCCGGTGTTTTCTGTGTCACGGCGCGGCCGGGCACAGCCGCCATACGTTCATCCCGACCCTGGCCGGACAGCGGCAGGGCTACCTGCGTACGCAGCTGCTGTCGTTCCGCGATACCCATTGGATCGATCTGACCCGGCCGGGCCAGTCGCGCGTGCACAGCATGATGACCCGCCAAGGGGCTTATCTTACCGATGCGCAGATCGACGACCTGGCCGCCTATTTCGCGGCCCAGCCCTGCCGGTAATTCGGGAATGCCCGAGGGGGCGTCAGTTCATGGGATGGCGGTAGATCAGGCGGCCGTCGTCGTCGACCGTGAAATAGTCCGGCAGATCCGGATGGTCGATCAGTTCGTCCGAATCCTCGAGTTCCAGATTCTGCTCCGACACGTAGGCCACATAGGGCGACTTGTCGTGGTTTTCCGCAAGCAGGTGATAGAACGGCTGGTCCTTGCGCGGACGCACGTCGGCGGGAATGCTGTCGTACCATTCCTCTGAATTGTTGAATTCGGGATCGATATCGAACACCACGCCGCGGAATCCATAGACGCGGTGGCGGACGAATTCGCCGAGCGGGAATTTCGCGAATGATCTACTCATGACCTTGTGGTCCTTTTATTGCCTTCTTCCGAGGGCGGCTGTTCGCAGGCGCACCCTCAATATAGTGCGTCGGTGTACGGAGTCAAAGTCAGCCGAAAGTCAGGGGTCGAGGGTCAGCCGTCTGGGGCCCCGTTCGCCCGCGTTTCCGCATAGGCGATCAGCACGCCGCCGTCGGGCAGGGGCGTATTGACGAATTCCAGCACACGGCCGTCGGCGCATTCGATGGCGTCGCGGGTGACCTCGCGCCGGGTCATGGCGGACAGGATCTGCGCTTTCTTGGTGTCCCAGTCGCCGCCGGTGGCGGCCAAGGGGCGGGTCGCCTCGACGAAGTCGCTGACATGGGTGCCGGCGCTCAGCCCGTCGTCGCCCAGGTCCCATAGCCGGGCAAAGGCCGGGTTCCAGAATTTCAGGCGCCCGTCCGATCCGAACACGGCGATGGCCTCGCCGAGGTTTTCCAGGCTGGCGCGGTAGACGGCGTCGCGCGCGTTGTTGGCGCTTTCCAGGTCCAACTGGTCGGTCACGTCGTCGTAACCGAAGGCGAGCCCCCCCGACGGCATGGGATAGGCGACGGCGCGCAGCGTGCGCCCGTCGGGCAGATGCATGAGATCGCCCATGGGATCGCCTGCTTCGTCGAACAGGGCAAGTTGCTCCATCTTGTAGGCACGGAAATCGGGGACCTCGGGCAGGCGGCGTTCGGCGCGCAGATGTTCGAGGATTTCCGGAAAATCGCGGCCTTCGTCCAGCCAGGCGGCATCTAGCCGCCACATGTCTCGGTAGGCCTCGTTGAAGAACGCCAGCTTGGTATTGCGGTCGAAGATGGCGATCCCGGTGCCGAGGCCCTTGAGCACGGCCTGGGCCATCTGCGCCCAGGGCGGCAGGGCGGCCGGTTCGGCCGCCGCGGGCGGGGCCGGGTTGTCGCCCGATCCGTGGGGAAAAGCATATCCGATCAGGCCGCTGACGGCGCTGTCCGGCGCGTCCTCTCCGTCGCCGCCGCTGCCGTCGGTGGCGAGCGGGCATTCCGTGACGTCGAAGGATCGGGTCTCGCCGGCGTTTTCCAGGTCCTGGACGCGGGTTACCGCGCGGGCCTCGTCGCGGGCCGTTTCCGCCTGGCCGTCGTCGGGGCCGGCGACGCGTTGGTTGAGGGCGGCCTGATTGGTGAACACGACGCGCAGGTCGCCGTCGCGCAGCCAGATCGGGAACGGCAGGGCATCCAGCAGGCCGCGCAGGTGCAGGTCGCGGGCTTCCGGCAAGTCACCCTCGCCGGTCAGATCGATCAGCAGTTTGGCGGCGGCGGAAATGTCGCGCATCCACACCATGTCGGCCAGCGCCTTGCCGTCCTTGGCGCTGGCGCGGGCCCCCACGGCCTGGACCATGCGCCGGCCGCCCGAATCGGCGGTGGTCAGCACGATTTCGAACCGCCGGCCCTCCTCGTGCAGAAAAGTGACGGACGCCTTCAGCCGTTTCGCCGAATCGCCGTCGAAGCAGGCGATGACGTCTTCGAACTTGGCGTTGGTGCCGTCGGCCAGCGACAACAGCGACGCCAGCTTGCGCGAACAGGTGATGCCGCCCGATCCGCGGTCCCACAGAAACAGGCCGTCGGGCGATCCGGCCAGGATTTCCCGGGCCTTGACGGCCACGGCTTCGATCCGCCGGCGCTCGTGTTCGGCCTCGCCCGCGCGGCGCCGAAACATCCAGGCGACGATCAATAGCAGGCCCGCGCCGAGCAGCAGGCCGGCGCTGAATGCACTGATGGGGGTGATATTGCTTAGCACGCAGGGATGTTAATCATTGAACTGCCTGATAACAAAGCAAAAGGCGGCGCTTGCGCGCCGCCTCTTAACCTTTTTCGGCCGTACGGCCGGATTAGTAACGATAGGCGTCCGTCTTGAACGGGCCTTTGACCTCGACGCCGATGTAGTCGGCCTGGTCCTTGCGCAGGGTCGACAACTGCGCCCCCAGCTTTTCCAGGTGCAGCATGGCGACTTTTTCGTCCAGATGCTTGGGCAGCACATAGACTTCGTTTTTGTACTTGTCGCCGCGGGTCCACAGCTCGATCTGCGCCAGGGTCTGGTTGGTGAAGCTGGCGGACATCACGAAGCTGGGATGGCCGGTGGCGCAACCCAGGTTGACCAGGCGTCCTTCGGCAAGAAGGATGATGCGCTTGTCGTCCGGGAAGGTGATTTCATCGACCTGCGGCTTGATGTTGTTCCACTTGAAGTTCTTCAACTTGGCGACTTCGATCTCGTTGTCGAAGTGGCCGATGTTGCAGACGATGGCCCGGTCCTTCATGGCGCGCATGTGGTCGACGGTGATGACGTCGATGTTGCCCGTGGTGGTGACGAAGATATCACCGCGCGGGGCGGCGTTTTCCATGGTCACGACCTCGTAGCCCTCCATGCAGGCCTGCAGGGCGCAGATCGGATCGACCTCGGTGACCAGCACGCGACAACCGGCGCTGCTCAAGGATTCGGCGGACCCCTTGCCGACATCGCCGTAACCGGCGACCACGGCGACCTTGCCGGCCATCATCACGTCGGTGGCGCGGCGGATGCTGTCGACCAGGCTTTCGCGGCAGCCGTACTTGTTGTCGAACTTCGATTTGGTGACCGAATCGTTCACGTTGATGGCCGGGAACATCAGGGTTCCCTTCTTCTGCATGTCGTACAGACGATGCACGCCGGTCGTGGTTTCTTCGGTCACGCCCTTGATGGCCTCGCCCTGGCGGGCGTACCAGCCGGAATCCTCGGCCAGCTTCTTCTTAATCGAAGCGAACATGTATTCGGCTTCTTCCGAGCCCGGGTTGTCCAGAACCGACGGGTTTTTCGCCGCCTCGATGCCCAGATGGATCAGCAGCGTCGCATCGCCGCCGTCATCCAGGATCATGTTGGCGGTGCCTTCGGGGAAATCGAAGATGCGGTGGCAGTAGTCCCAGTATTCCTCCAGGTTCTCACCCTTATGGGCGAACACCGGCGTGCCGCCGTCGGCGATCGCTGCGGCGGCGTGATCCTGGGTCGAAAAGATGTTGCAGGAGGCCCAGCGCACGTCGGCGCCCAGGTCCTTCAGGGTTTCGATCAGAACGGCGGTCTGAATCGTCATGTGCAGGGAGCCTGCGATGCGCGCCCCCTTCAACGGCTGCTGGGCGCGGTATTCATCGCGCGTCGACATCAGGCCCGGCATCTCCGTTTCCGCCATGCTGATTTCCTTGCGGCCCCAATCCGCAAGCGACATGTCGGCAACCTTGTAATCGTCGAAGGGCATATAGAACTCCTGTTTGTTCAATCCGTTCGGCGCAAACCTCGGACGTTTGTGTCCGGGGGCGCGTGATTGTGAAATAATTCCGCCGGGCAGGGTTCCGCCCAGGTCTTGCGTGATGCGGGGATGTAGCAGTCTCAGGGCCAATCTTCAAGGGGCGGCCCGGGGAAGGCCCGGGGCCGGGGCCATGCGCAATGCGGAGAAAATCTCGACTCTAAGCTTAGAATTTCGCGATTTTGCAAGCCCTTGGCCGGAGGCATACTGCGCGCTGCTCAACAACTGACGACCTGAAAGGGACCTTTCCACATGACCGATCCGGACATTCTCAAGCGCGAAATCAAGATTCTGGTGTTCGACCAGTACGGCACCGTCGTCGACATGCAGAAGGGCCTGACGGAAATCGCCACGCCGTTCCTGAAAGAAAAGGGCTGGGACGGCAATCCCCACAGCTTCGTCACCTGGTGGCGGCGCACCCATTTCGAAAATTCCATGATCGACGCGCTGTGTGACCGCGGCCATACCCCCTACCGGCAGATCGGCCATCGCGCCGTGTCCGTGGTCATGGACCGGGCCGGGATCGACTACACCCAGGCCGAGGTCGAATGGCTGGTCTCCGAGATCGAAAAGCTGAAGCCCTTCCCCGACGTGATCGAGGCCCTGGGCCGCCTGCGCGACGCGGGCTACGAGCTTGCCATCCTATCCAACGGCGATCCGGACATGCTGGCCAACGCCGGCCCGCACATCGGGTTCGAGTTCGACCATGTCATCTCCGTCGCCGAAGCCGGCTACTTCAAGCCCCATTGGGCGACCTATGCCACGGCCTGCGAGATCACGGGCTACGACCGCACGTCCTGCCTGTTCGTCGCCAACCACGAATTCGACGTGGTGGGGGCGAAAAGCTTCGGCATGCGCACGGCCTTCATCGACCGGCGCAAGCGGCCGTTCGGCGCCTGGCCCGATCAGCCCGACCTGATCATTGAAAACTTCAAGGAGATGGCCGATACACTCTGTTAGGTCGCAAATCCCGAGCGGCCCCGAAAGGGGCCGCGACGGTGCATTTGCGCCGAAAAAAGTTTCCAGGAACTTTCGCGCCCGCTAAGACGGGACCATGACGAATTCTTCCCGCCATTTCCTTCTCTGCCCCGGCTTCATGACCGACCAGGCTCTCTGGTCGCGCATGGCGCCGGGGTTGGCGGAACTCGGGACCTGCACCTTCGCGGACCTGAGCCGCACCGAAGACCTGGAGGTGACGGCCCGCGATCTCCTTAAGAACGCCCCTGACACCTTCATCCTGATCGGCTTCTCGCTCGGCGGCTTCGTCGCGCGGGAGATCGTGCGCCTGGCACCCGAACGCGTATCGGGCCTGGTGCTGATGAATTCCTCGGCCCGCCCGCCCAGGCCCGAAATCGCCAAACGCAACGCCTTCCTGATCGGCCATACGAAGGAGCGCGGGTTTCGTGGCCTGTCGCCGGACGCGGTGAAAAAGGCCTTCCATCCGGACCTGCGGGACGACGCAGCCCTGATCCAGGAGGTCAAGGACATGGCGCTGCGCATGGGCGGTGACGCGTTCATCAGGCAGCTTTCCATCCAGCGCCCGGACCGACGCGCGGACCTTGCGGACATTGCTTGCCCGACCCTGGTGATCTGGGCGCGTCAGGACGAACTGCGGTCGATGAACGAATCGAAAGAGATGGCCGACGCCATCCCGAACGCGCGGTTCGAGATCATTGAGGACTGCGGCCATATGACGCCCATGGAGGCGCCGTCGGCCGTTCTCGATCTGCTTACAAGCTGGCTCGGCGACGCGGAGATTTAGGAAAGCCCGTTGAAATCGTCCAGCAGCGCCGCGATGCGGCCCGGGTCGACCTGGCCCATGATGGCGTCGGCGCGGCGGGTGGCGGCGGCGATGTCGAGGGCGCGGATGCGCTGTTTCACCAGCGGGATGTTGGCCGGCACCATGGACAGTTCCCGCAGCCCCAGGCCCAACAGCAGCGGCGCGTAGCGCGGGTCGCCCGCGATTTCGCCGCAGAGTGAGATCGGGATGCGCGCGCGCAGCGCCGCGCTGGTCGCGAACTGGATCAGGCGCAGCACCGCCGGGTGGAGCGAATCGAACAGATGCGCCACGTGCTCGTTGGTGCGGTCGGTGGCCAGCGTGTACATGGTCAGGTCGTTGGAGCCGATGGCGAAGAAGTCGGAGACCTGGGCCAGGGCATCGGCGGCCAGCGCCGCCGCCGGGACCTCGATCATCACCCCCAGGGGCGGCAGGGGGTTGGGCACCTTCTGCTTACGACGCTTGAGCTTCTGCGCGGCCCGGTTGAGCGCGTCCCGCGTCTGGCGCACTTCCGACACGGTGGACACCATGGGCAGCAAAATCCGCACGGGCCCGTGGCAGGCCGCGCGCAGGATCGCCGTCAGCTGCGCATCCATGGTTTTCGTATGCTTCAGGGACAGGCGGATGCCGCGCAGGCCGAGCGCCGATGCCGCCGCCTCGCCGAGATCGCCCAACAGCCCCTGGGCCGGTTTCTCCCCGCCCACGTCGAGGGTGCGGATGGTCACCGGCTTGCCGTCCATGGCGTCGACGATTTCCTTGAGGGCGACGTATTGTTCTTCCTCGGTCGGCGTGTCGTCGCGGCTCATATAAAGGAATTCCGTGCGCAGCAGGCCGATCCCGGCGGCCCCGTTGCGCTTGACCATCTCAAGCTCGATGGGCAGTTCCAGGTTGGCGGCCAGCGCCACGGTCACGTTGTCGCGGGTCACGGCGGGCACGGTGCGCATATGGCCCAGGCGTTCGGCGACTTTCCGGGCGTCGACCTTAAGCTGTTCGTAAACGCCCAGCGTGCGTGCCGTCGGGTTGACGATGACCGTGCCGCGGGTGCCGTCGATGATGACCTTGGCGCCCGTGCTCACCGCGTCGGCCAGGTCCGGCACGCCGAGCACGAGGGGAATGCCCAGCGCCCTTGCCATGATCGCGGCATGCCCCTCGGCCCCGCCCAGCGCCGTCGCCGCACCCGCGATGCGGGCCGGGTCCAGCTGCGCCGTGTCGGCGGGTGATAACTGGTCGGCGATGATGATCGACCCCGGGGCGGCCTGGCTGAACGGCTTCAAAGGCTCGCGCATGAGATTGCGGATGATGCGGTTGCCGACGTCGCGCACGTCTTCGACCCGGGCCGCGATATAGGCGTTATCCATGGCCTGGAAGGCATGAATGATGCCGGTCAGGGTCTTCTGTACCGCCGCCTCGGCGTTCAGGCCTTTGCCCTGGATCAGGTCGTGGGCGCCGCGCACCAGGCGCGAATCCTCCAGCATCTGCAGATAGGCGTCGAACAGGAAATGCATTTCCTGGGTGACGGTATCCTTCTGGGCCTGGGCCTTGAGGCGCTTGATCTGGCGGCGGGCCAGGATCACGGCGGCGGTCAGGCGCTTGGCCTCGGCCGGGCGGGCCTTCTTGGCGACATGTCGTTCGGGAACTTCGAGCGTGCCGGCTTCGCGCACATGGGCGGGGCCGACGGCAATCCCGGGCGATACGCCCATTCCCTCGAAACGTTTTTCCATGTTCCCCCTCATGTCACGGGCGTCACTTGCCCGGCGCCGGGGTATCCGACAGTTCCTCGTCGAAGCCGTCCTCGACCAGCGCGGTCAGGGCGTCCAGCGCGGCCCCGCAGCCGTCGCCGTCGCAGGCGATTTCGATCTCCGTGCCTGGGGCGGCGGCCAGCATCATCAACCCCATGATCGATCGCCCGCCCACGGTCTGGCCGTCCTTGGAGACCAGAACCTCGGCCTTGAACTCGCCCGCCAGCTTGGCGAACTTGGCGGCCGCACGGGCGTGCAGCCCGCGCATGTTGACGATGGTGACGGTTCGCGACGGCATAAAAATCCCCAGCGCCTGGCGCTAGCGCGCTTCCTGGGTCAGCAGGTGCGAGGCGATGTTGATGTATTTGCGGCCCGCTTCCTGGGCCGCCTCGACGGCCTTGGCCAGGGGTTCGGTTTTGCGCACGCTGGCCAGCTTGACCAGCATCGGCAGGTTGATTCCGGCGATAACCTCGACATTGGCGCGATCCAGGATGGAAATCGCCAGGTTCGACGGCGTGCCGCCGAACATGTCGGTCAGCACCACCACGCCTTCGCCCGAATCGACCTGTTCGACCCGCTCCATGATTTCGGCGCGGCGTTCCTCCATGTCGTCCTCGGGCCCGATGCACACGGCGGCCACGTCGGGTTGCGGCCCGACCACGTGTTCCAGGGCGGAAATCATTTCCGTCGCCAGATTGCCGTGGGTTACGACGACCAATCCGATCATGACAGGCATTCCATCATTCGAGTGTGTCCCTCAAGAAGTAGCGGCTCCCCGGCCCGGCGGCTTATTTGGTCCGCTTCGGTATCTTTCCGGAAAGGGATATTGGTACGAATTTCATCGTTTGTCCAAGTCGCGATGGCGCACCCGCGCCTTTTCTCCTTGGCTGTCCAGCCAAGCCCCCAGGCGCTCGGCAACATAGACGGAGCGATGACGCCCGCCGGTACAGCCGATGGCGATCGTCAGATAGCTTTTGCCTTCGGCTGCATAGCGCGGCAGCAGCGGCCCCAGCAGGGCCGTCAGATGGCTGAAAAATTCGTCGAACCCGGGATCGCCCGCGACATGCAGGCCGACCTTTTCGTCCAGTCCGGTCAGGGGCCTGAGGTCCAGGTCGTAATGGGGGTTCTTCAGGAACCGCACGTCGAACACCAGGTCGGCATCGCGCGGCACGCCGTTTTTGTAGGAAAAGGAGACCACGAACACGGGCAGGCCCGGGTCGCCCTGAACGGCGAAATGGTCTTCCATGGCCGCCTTCTGCGCGCCCAGCGACATGTCGGAGGTATCCATCACCACGTCGGCCTGTTCGCGCACGGGGGCCAGAAGGGTGCGTTCCTGGCGGATGCCGTCGGCCACGGGCCGGTCGATGGCCAGCGGATGACGGCGTCGGGTTTCGGCGTAGCGGCGGGTCAGCACCTGATCGTCGCAGTCCATGAACAGGACCTTCACGTCGACATCGGCGCGCGCGCGCAGTTCCGCGACCTGTTCCAAAAACGCCTCAGCCCCGAACTCGCGGGTGCGGATGTCGACGCCGGCGGCGATGGGATGGGGAAACGCGCCGGGGGCGACCAGCCGGCCCATCAAGGACAGCGGCAGGTTGTCGACGGCCTCGAACCCCATGTCCTCAAGCGCTTTCAGGGCCGATGACTTGCCCGCGCCGGACACCCCGGTGACCAGCACCAGCGGCAGTTTTCCGGTCGGCGCCGCCTGTTCGTTGCCGGACGTCATGAGTGTTCTCCGATGCGGCCCGCGATGATATCGGTGTCACCGTCCACCGCTTCCCAGGGCAGGCGGCGCAGCGCCAGTCGGATCTTGGCGGGGGCCGAGGCTTCGAACGGGGCCAGCCGAATGAAGGGAATATCCAGGTCCAAGATCGGGGTCGTCACGACTTCGGGCAGGCGTTCGACCAAAGGCGGAGCGACCAGGTCGCAGACCAAGGCGATGGGGGCTTCGTCCAGGGCCTTCATGGGCATGATGCCGACGCCGCGCACTTCCAACAAGCCCTTGAGAGGCCCAGGTGCCCGCGCCCAGACGCGCCCGGCGCGCAGGCTGAGGTCGACCCGGTCGTCGGCGACCAGGCGGGGGCCGTCGGTGCCGCCCCCGTCGATCAGGCGCAGCGCCAGATCCGACTTGCCCGCCCCTGATGGGCCGCGCAGCAGAACGCCCGCGCCGCCGATGGCGACGCAGGTGGCATGGACTTGTTCGTGGACCATCCGCATAAGCGGGGAGGTTGGAATGGCTTGCCGGTCCTGTCCAGCCAATTCTTGAGACTTAAAAACACCCACCGGCGCTATCGGCGCATTTTCTTGTCCCGGTTTTTTGAAAACCGCCCGCGCGTGGGGAAAATTCACAAGGCCCCCGGTGGACGGGGCCGTTCCGCTGCGCCATGCTGCGCGCAAGCGGGGGCATCGCAGAACCTCACGGGAGGGTTGAACACATGGATTTCGAATTGAAGGGCAAGACCGCCTTCGTCACCGGCGGCTCGCGCGGCATCGGCCGCGCCATCGCGCTGACCCTGGCCAAGCAGGGGGCCAATATCGCGCTCTGCGGGCGCACGATGGAAAGCCTGGAGGCGACGGCGGCGGACATCCGCAAACTCGGCGTCGAAGCCTGGCCGTTCCAGGCCGACGTGTCGAAGCTGGAGGATGTGGAAAAATTCGCCGACCAGGCCCTGGCCGCCGCCGGCGGGATCGACATCCTGGTCAACAACGCCGTGACCTCGACCGCGGCCCCCTTCGACGAGCAGACGGACGAGCTGTTCCGCTACCACATCGACGTCAAGCTGATGGCCTATATCCGTCTGGCGCGGATTCTGTTGCCGCGCATGGAGGCAAAGGGCTGGGGCCGTATCGTCAACATCGGCGGCATGACGGCGCGCATCGTCGCGCCGCTGCGGGTGACCAACGGCGTGGTCAACGCCGGTGTGGCCAACTTCACCAAGCAATTGGCGACTCGCGCGGCCAAGGGCGGGGTGACCATCAACTGCGTGCATCCCGGCTTCACGGCGACGGAGCGGGTCATGCAGATTTTCCAGCGCGAAGCCAATGACGCGGGCATTAGCCTGAAAGACGCCATGGCCAAGCGGGAACAGGAAATCCCCATGGGCCGGCTGGTGGCGCCCGAGGACATGGCCAACGCGGTGCTGTTCTTCTGCTCGCCGATGGCGGGGATGGTTACCGGTCAGTGCATCGCGGTCGACGGCGGCTCCGGCGAATCGGTTAATTACTGATCCGCCGTCTGGGGGTATAAGGGCGGCCATGACCGCGAATTGCCCCGTCTGTTCCGGCCCCGGCGCCGTGATCCGCCACCTTGGCGCGGACGAGATCGCGCGCGGGCTTAACGCCGTGTTCGGGGCGCCCCCGCCCGCGGGCGCCGTGCCCGGCGATTACGACATTGTGCGCTGCGCCGACTGCGCCCTGGTCTACGCCGACCCCATGCGGGCCGGGGGGGCGGCGTTCTACGACTGGCTTACGTCCTTTCCCAAGTATCACGCCCAAGGGCGCTGGGAATGGGCACGGATCAAAAACGTGCTGGCGGCGGAGGCGCGGCCGCTGCGCCTGTTGGAACTGGGCGCCGGGCAGGGTGATTTCCTGGCAACGCTGAAAGACCTGCCCCAGGTCACGGCCCAGGGCATCGACCTGTCGGAAAGTTCGGTCAAGAAGGCGCAGGCGCGCGGGCTCGACGTGCGCCGCGACACCCTGGAACAGGTCATCACCAAGGCCGCCGGGACCTATGACGCCGTGGTGCTCAGCCATGTTCTGGAACATGTCGCGACGCCCGGGGCCCTCATGGGGGCTGTGAAGAACCTGTTGGCGCCGAAGGGACGCATCCTGTTTTCCGTGCCCTATTCACCGATGAGCCGCGAATACCTGCAGGACGACGTCATGAACCTGCCGCCCCATCACATGACGCGATGGAACATCCAGGCCCTCGACGGCCTGGCGCGGGTGCTGGGGCTGGATCTGGAAACCTGGATGCCCAAGGCCAAGGCGCCTTGGAAGCGGGCGCTCAAGCATACTTGCGACAAGGTGCGGGGCGAAGGCCGGGTCCGTGGCCTCGCCCGCCTGCCGGTGGTGCTCGCCAACTGGGGCGACTTCCGCCGCATCCTGGCCGATCACCGAAACCGCGAACGGGTCGGCGGGCAGATGGCGGCGGACACCGTCCTGGTCAGTCTCAAGAAGCAAACCTAGGTTCTTCTCACTGCCTCACTGTCTCTGTGGTTTTCCTTTTTGAACCCCTGAGACACGGAGACGGTGAGGAAGAAGGGGGAGGGTGTGGATTTTTGCCCGGCTTACGCGGCGGGCAGGGTGACCGTAAACCGGGCGCCCAGAATTTTACCGTCGGCGCCCAGGCGGTTGGAGGCGCGGATGGTGCCGTCGTGGGCGTCGACGATCTGCTGCGAGATCGACAGGCCCAGGCCCGAATGGGTGCCGAATTTTTCCCCCTGCGGGCGTTCCGTGTAGAAACGCTGAAAGATGGCTTCTTCCTTGCCGGGGGGGATGCCGGGACCTTCGTCGTCGATGGTGACGACCGCGGCCTTGCGGTCGCGCGACGCGGTGATGCGGATGGCGCCGCCCGGTGGGCTGAAGGTCACGGCATTGGCGATCAGGTTACGGAACACCTGAACCAGACGGCCTTCCATGCCCTGCACCGACAGTTTCTCGCCGTCCATGATCTCCAGCACCAGTTTCGGCCCGCCGTCCGCCGCCGTCGTGGCATGGACATCGGCCAGGGTCGACAGCATGCCGGCCAGATCGACCGGCTCGCGGTGCGAACGTGACAGCTCGGCATCCAGGCGGGACGCGTCGGAAATGTCGGAGATCAGGCGATCCAGGCGGCCGACATCGTCCTGAATGATCGACATCAGCTTGCGTTGCTGGTCGATGTCCTTGATCCGGGCCGCGGTCTCGACCGCGCTGCGTAAGGACGTCAGCGGGTTCTTGATCTCGTGCGCCACGTCGGCGGCGAACCGCTCGATCGCATCCATGCGGGTCCACAGCGCCGCCGTCATGCCGCGGAGCGCATGGGACAGATCGCCGATTTCGTCGTTGCGGGTGGTAAAATCGGGGATTTCTTCTTCGCGCGAGTGGTCGCGGCGCACGCGGTCGGCGGCGGCGGCCAGACGCTTCACGGGCCGGGCGATGGTGCGCGCCAGATAGATCGACAGGAACGTGGTGATGGCGATGGCGACGCCGAAGATCTTGAGGATATCCAGGCGCACGTCCAGCAGCGCGTTGTCGATGCTGGCCGACGGCTTGGTCAGCATCAGCGCCCCCAGGATGCGCTTGTACCGCTGCACCGGCACGGCGACCGACAGCATCATGCTGTCCTGGGAATAGGCGCGCACGATCCGGCTGTCGTCGCCCATCAGGGCGGACATGACCTCGGGATAATCGGCCGCCGAAGGTTCCGGGATTTCCCGGTAATGGCTGAGCGGCAGGGTCCCCGGCAGCCAGCGGGTGAGGCGGTCGTAGATGTCGAACACGGCGTCGGCCGTGCCGCCCTCGCCGGTGCCCGGCGGCGGCAACTGTTCGACCTCCACCGCCTGGCGGGTCTTGCCGAAATAACGCGAGTCGGCGGCCAGTTCGCCGGCCCGGTTGAACAGGCGGGCGCGGGTGCCCGTGGCCTCGACCAGCCGGCGCAGCATCTGGTTGCGGATGTTTGTGGCAACCTGTTGTTCCGATGATTGGTCCAGATGCATGGCCCCTTCGGCCAGGGCCACGGCGAACAACTGCGCCTGGGTGCGCAGCGCCGACAGTTCGGCGCGGATCAGGCTTTGCCGGTAGTCGCCCAGGTACAGCACCCCGGCCACCAGGATCGACAGGGCCAGCATGTTGATGGCCAGGATATGAACGGAAATCGGCGAGATCAGGCGCCGCTTGCGCTGCCGCTCGCCGCTGCGCGGGGCGTCTTCCGCCGGCGCGGCGGACGCACTGCCGCCGCCCGCCGGGGGCTCCGGCGCGGTCGGACCGTCCTCAGGATGGGTTCCGTCCTTGGCCATGGGTCCCCTTAAGCCCCGGAACAGGGCGGCAAACGCGGCGATCGGTGCTACGTGCAAGCTATTCCGCCTTATAGCGGTAGCCGATGCCGTACAGCGTTTCGATCTCCGAAAAATCATTGTCCACGGCACGGAATTTGCGGCGCAGCCGCTTGATGTGACTGTCGATCGTTCGGTCGTCGACATAGATATTCTCGCCGTAGGCGGCGTCAATCAACTGGTCGCGGTTTTTGACATGGCCGGGGCGGCGGGCCAGGGCCTCGACGATCAGGAATTCGGTGACCGTCAGGTTTACCTCCTTGCCTTTCCAGGTGCAGAGATGGCGGGACGGGTCGAGCACCAATTCACCCCGGCGCACCACGTCCTTGGAATCGGGCTCCTTGCCCTCCAGTTCCCGGCGGCGCAGCACGGCGCGGATGCGCTCGATCAGAAGGCGCTGGGAAAACGGCTTCTTGATGTAGTCGTCGGCGCCCATGCGCAGGCCGACGACCTCGTCGACCTCGTCGTCCTTGGAGGTCAGGAAGATCACCGGCAGGTTGTCGCGCTCGCGGATACGGGACAGCAATTCCATCCCGTCCATGCGCGGCATCTTGATGTCGAGCACGGCCAGGTCCACGGGGGCCTTGCCCAGGCCTTCCAGGGCCTCGGCACCGTCGGAATAGGTGGTGACGTTGTAGCCTTCGGCCTCCAACGCCATGGACACGGAAGTCAGGATGTTTTGATCGTCGTCGACCAGGGCGATGGAACTGGGCATGGAAATCTCCTTGCGGGTCGCCGGCGGGGGATCGGTAGGCCCGCCGGGCGGCGAATGACGATACGCCGGATTTGCCATAAGGCTCCTCCGGCGGAAGGCCACTCTCGTCCGCCTTTATGGCAGAATTTTAACGCGAATGGGGCGTGTTTGACCAATCCCAAGGGGGAAATAAGGCAAAACCGGCGGCCGGATGGCCGCAATGCGTTGACCGCCGCCGCCCTTGTTCCTTATAGTCCGCGCCAGGTGGTTCCCCGATCAAGGGCATGAGGCCCCGGGGCTAAGAGGGAACACGAAACGGAGCAGACCCAATCCGGGGGCTCCCGAACCGTGGCTGCCCCCGCAACTGTGAGTGGCGAGTACCGTTCACCGTCGCGCCACTGGACGCCGGATCCTTCCGCAAGGAGGGTGGGGCGCCCGGGAAGGCCGGACGGTACAACGACCCACAAGCCAGGAGACCTGCCACCTGTCACCGCGATACCCGAAGGACGGGGGTCCTGCAGGGGCGGTATGCCGCAGCGGTGAAACCTTAACGCGACGTTTTTGAAATCGGAGGTTTCACGCAATGACTGTACACACTGAAAATACCCAACAGGCCGTTCACGCCACGGTTGCCGAGCGCGCCGCGCCGGCGGTTCTTGCCCTCATGTTCGGGGCGTTCCTGGTGTTCGGCACGGGCTTCGCCCATCCGCAAACCATCCACAACGCCGCCCACGATACGCGCCACGCATTTTCCTTCCCCTGCCACTAAGGGGGGGCCATCATGACAGGACGTATTTTTGCGGTCGCGCTGCTGGCCGGGCTGGCGGCTGGGCTGGCCGTATCGGTGCTGCAGCACTTCACGACCACGCCGATCATCCTCCATGCCGAGACATTCGAAGGTAAACCCGCGGCGTCCCTGGGCGGTCACGCCCAATTGGATTTGACGGCGCGTGGGCTGACCGGTGGGCGGCTCTACCTTGCTCATGGGGCGGCCGACCATGGCTCGAACGCGGAAGCCCAAACCTGGTCACCGGAGGACGGGTTGGAGCGCACGCTGTTCACCTCCCTGACAAACGTGCTGACGGCGATCGGCTTCGCCCTGGTGCTGACGGCGGTGATGTTCATGCGCGGCCGGCCCGTTGACGGCCGGCAGGGCGTGATCTGGGGTATGGCCGGGTTCGCGGTCGTGTCCTTGGCGCCGGCCCTGGGCCTGCCGCCCGAGGTGCCGGGCGCCATGGCCGCCGAGCTGACCGGCCGGCAGGAGTGGTGGGTGCTGTGCGCGGTGCTGACGGCGGGCGGGCTCGGCCTGATGTTCTTAAGCGCCCAACGCTGGATGCCCTGGGCCGGGGCGGCGATGCTGGCCCTGCCCCATGTCCTGGGAGCACCCCAGGCCGACGCCATGGGCGGGGCCGTGCCACCGGAACTGGCGGCCCATTTCGTCGCGGCCTCCCTGGTCACGGCGGCGGCCTTCTGGGCTTTCCTCGGCTTTGCCACGGGCACCCTGGCCAAGCGCTTCAAGCTGACTTGAGCAGCGCCCTGCCTTCGGGCAGTCTTGAATGCCGGGCGGCGGGACGGTCCCGCCGCCCGCCGTTCAAGGAGGTTCCGCCGCGATGGTCCGCCCGCCTTCCGTTCCCCGCGATGCCCTGATTGCCGAAATCCGCCGCCTGCTAATGGGCGGGCGTGCCGGTGTCTTGTCCACGACCTTCCGGGGGCGCGCGCATTGGCCCTACGGCTCGCTCGTCACTTATGCGCCGGATACGGACGGCGCGCCCATTTTTCTGTTTTCCGGCTTGTCCGATCACACCGGCAATCTTGCGAAAGACCCAAAGGCGTCGCTTCTGATCGAACGCGCCCTGCGCCACAAGAACCCGCAGCAGGGGCCGCGCATCTCGGTCCTCGGCACGGTCGCCCCGACCACGGCGAAGCGCCATCGCGCCCGCTTCCTGGCCCGCCATCCGGGGGCCGCGCGCTACGCCGATTTCGGCGATTTCGGGTTCTACCGCATGGACATCGACCGGGTGCATCTGGTCGGCGGGTTCGCTCGCGCGCAATGGCTGAAGGCGGCCGACATCGCGCCGCCCCCGGCCGCCGTGCGCGCCGTCGCCCAGGCGGAAGCAGGCGTCATCGATCATATGAATGCCGACCATGGCACGGCCCTCGACCTATACGCCAACACGCTGTTGCGCAGAAAAGGCCAGGGTTGGCGCGCCGTCGCCTGCGATCCCTGGGGCCTGGACCTGATGCGCAACGACGCTCCGGCGCGCCTTGAATTCGATGAAATGGCGACCGACGCGGGGGGGCTGCGCAAGGCCCTGGTGGACCTTGCGGCGAAGGCCCGGGCCAAGGGCTGAAATCCGGCGTTTTCAGGCACAAAAAAGTGAAAGGAATGTTGCCCCCAGGTGGCGGGAAGGTTAAGTTTCGCCAGAAACCTTGATTAACAGGGCGCAGGAAACACCAGGGACATTAAGCGTGACGAGCCGCCGGGGGAGGCGGTCGTCGGCGATCACCCTTCATTTTCATCGAAACGGTCAACGGACCGCATCGCCGCGGTCGATGGGCGCGATCAATCATCCTCAGGGAGTTTATTGTGGAGAACGCAGGACACTTCATTTCCAGCTTCGGATTGGACAACCACGGATTGACGGGGGTCAAACGGGCCTTTTGGAACCTTGACGCCCATCACCTGTTCGAAGAAGCGGTCCGCCGCGGCGAAGGCCGGGTTTCGGCCGGCGGTGCCATCGTCACCGAAACGGGCCAGCACACGGGCCGCTCGCCCAACGACCGGTTCATCGTCGAGGAAGACGCCACCAAGTGCGAGATCTGGTGGGGTAACGTCAACCGCCCGATCTCCGAGGCCCATTTCGACGGCCTGCTCGCCAAGATGCAAAAGCATTACCAGGGCAAGGACGCCTTCGTGCAGGACTGCTATGCCGGCGCCCATTCCGATTATCGCCTGAAGGTCCGGGTGGTGACCGAGGAAGCCTGGCACAACCTGTTCGCGCGCAACATGTTCATTCAGCCGCCGCGTGATGACTTGGCCTCCTTCGAACCGGAATTCACCGTCATCCAGGCGCCGTCGCTGACCGCCGATCCGGCCCAGGACGGCACCACGTCCGGGACCTTCATCGTCGTGCATCTTTCGCGTCGCATGATCATCATCGGCGGTTCGGCCTATGCCGGCGAAATCAAGAAGTCGATCTTCTCGATCATGAACTTCCTGATGCCGGCGCGCGACGTGCTGCCCATGCATTGTTCCGCCAACCAGGGGGCCGACGGCGCCACGGCCATCTTCTTCGGCCTGTCGGGCACCGGCAAGACGACCCTGTCGGCCGATTCCTCGCGCACGCTGATCGGCGACGACGAACACGGCTGGGGCGATGTCGGGGTCTTCAACTTCGAAGGCGGCTGCTACGCCAAGACCATCAACCTGACCCATGAGGCGGAGCCGGAAATCTTCGACCTGTGCCACACCTTCGGTTCGATCATCGAGAACGTGGTGATGGACCCGGCCACGGGCGGGCTCGACTTTTTCGATCCGTCGCTCACGGAAAACGGCCGCGTCAGCTACGACATCACCAAGGTTCACAACGCGTCGGCCACGGGATGCGGCGGTCAGCCCAAGGATATCGTCATGCTGACCTGCGACGCCTTCGGCGTCCTGCCGCCGATCAGCCAGCTGACCCCGGACCAGGCCATGTACCACTTCCTGTCCGGCTACACCGCCAAGGTCGCCGGCACGGAACGGGGCCTGAAGGAGCCGCAGGCGACGTTCTCGACCTGTTTCGGCGCCCCCTTCATGCCGCGCCATCCCACGGTCTATGCCAAGCTGCTGGGCGAAAAGATGGCCAAGCACAACGCCAAATGCTGGCTCGTCAACACCGGCTGGTCCGGCGGCGGCTACGGCGTGGGCGAACGCATGAAGATCGCCTATACCCGGGCCATGCTGCACGCGGCGCTGGACGGCAAGCTGGACGCCGCCGGCTTCACCCCCGATCCCAACTTCGGGGTGCTGGTGCCCAACGCCTGCCCGAACGTGCCGACGGAGGTTCTCAACCCCAAGAACACCTGGGCCGACGCCGCCGCCTACGACGCCCAGGCGCGCGACTTGACCCAGCGTTTCGAAGCCAACTTCGGCCAGTTCGAAAGCCATGTGGAAGACAGCGTGAAAGCTGCGGCCATTCGCGCCGCCGCCTGATCCCGGTAATAATTTAGACCGGAAAACCGGCGTCCCCCAGGGGCGCCGGTTTTTCTTTGGCCATGTAGGTTGTTCGGGCAGACTGGTCGCGAAAGCAAACAAATCAACCAAGGGAGCGAACCATGAGGGTGCTGGCAATTCTTCTGTTTGCGGCGGCCGCCGTGACGGCCGTTTCTGGAACGGCGCGGGCGCAGTCGACGACGCAGCAGCAGGTCACCGATATCGTCTTCTCGGAAATCGAGAAACGGATTCTCAAGGAAGTCTTGGGGGACGGACACTACGAGGCGAACAGCGACGGCACCTACCGCAAGACCGAGCGCGGCGGTAAATTCGACGATCTGGAACAGGGCCGCGACGGCAAATTCTACGGTAAGAAAAAGGACAAGGGCGACCAAGGGCGCGGCAAGGGCCTGCCGCCCGGCTTGGCGAAGAAAGGCAAACTTCCGCCCGGCCTGCAGAAACAGTTGGAGCGCAAGGGGCATTTACCGCCGGGGCTGGCGGCCAATCCGTTGCCTTACGAAGCGGTGGTCAACCTGCCGCCGCCTGCGAACGGCACGGAGCGGGCCATCGTCGATACCTCCGTCGTGCTTTTGGAGAAGGGCACGGGCCTGATTTTGGACGTCCTGAAAGACGTGTTGACCCGCCCCTGACGGATATTCCGTGACAGATTGATCGGTTGCCGGTTCAGCCCAGCCGGGTCCTGCCGTCTTTTCTCTTGACTTGCAAATGCGAATGATTTGCAATTGCGAGCATTGACTGAGAACAGGCAACATACGGGACGGCATTGATGGGACATATGGGATACGGCGAAGGCGGACATCGGGACGGCCGAACAGGCGGCCAATCTACCGGCGGGTGGGGTGCCGCGGGTCCCGTGGCTGATCAAGGCCCTTGTCCCGACGCGGCCACCGGCCTACGCCAGGCCGCCGCGGCCTGCGGCGCCGCGGACCAGGGGACGGAACGCCCCCGGCGGCTTGATTTCTCCGACCTTGACCTGCCGGAATGCCTGCTGATCAAACCGATCCGCCTGTGGCTGCACGGGCCGGAAAATTGGCCCCTGATCGGCGTGCAGTACCGTGCCCATTTCGGCGAAGTGCCGGCCATCCGGGCGATGGAGGCGCTGCGCGGGGTGATCGAAATCCTCAACGCCGGCGGCCGCCGCATGATGCATTTCCACAAGGCCTGGAAGCGCACGACCACCGGCGACGAACGTGCCTTGGTGGCCCTTGCCGCCGCCGTGCAGGCGGGCGACGGCGACCGGGCCCAGGCCATGGCGTTGCGTCTGGTGGGGCTTGAGTGGCAGCAGCCGCTGCTCGACGACATGGCGGCGCTGACCGGGGCCTTCACGGTTCGGGGGCACCGTTTCGTCCATCTGCCGCCGAGAAGGCAGGGGGGTGCCGGGTGGTCCGCCGAGCCGGTCAGGGCCTTGCGCGAAACCCCGCCACGGCGAGCGCCAGCCAACCGGCCATAAGGGCAAAGCCGCCCCAGGGGGCAAGAAAGGTCAGGCTCCATAGACCGAGGGCCGTCGCACCGTAGAGCGCGCCCGAAAACAGCAGGATGCCCAACGTGAACAGGGCCGCCGCCCCAGCGGCCCACGGCGCGGCCCTGGTCCCCGCCCGATCCCGGACCAGGGCCGCGCCGATCAGGGCCAGGGTATGCCACATGTGAAAGCGGTTGGCGGTGGCGAACTGGCCCTTAAGGACCGCATCGCCTTCCAGCCCGTGGCTGCCATAGGCAGCCAGCGCCACGGCAAGGGCGCCTGAAACGCCGGCCAGAACGATCCACCAACGCCCTGTCACGACTGTGGCCCCGGTTCCAGATCCAGCGGCTCAAGGGCGCGCAATTCGTCCAGCAAGGCCGTCTCGAATACGCCGCCGCCATCGTCCAGGGCGTCGAGATAGGCCTTCACGTCCTTTTCGATGATGCCGATGGTGTTGCCAGGATCGTAGCCCTGACGTGACCAGTCGATGGCGTCGATGTTGTCGCCGTACCAGGTGGCCCCCGAAGACATGGCCATGACGTCCAACAGCCGCCGCCGGTCGAGGCCGAGGGCCTGGGCCGAGGCCAGGGCCTTGCGCACGGCGACCACGCCGACCACGCCGACGAAATTGTTCAGCACCTTGCAGGTCATGCCCGCCCCAACGGGGCCCAGGTGATGGATGCCGTCGCCCATGATTTGGAACAGGGGCATCAGGCGCCCCACGGTCGTCTGGGCGCCGCCGACCATGAAGGTCAGCGTGCCACGGGCGGCGCGATAGGGGGCGCCCGACATGGGGGCGTCGGCGAAATCGACGCCGTCCGGCATGCGCGCCGCCAAATCGGCCACGGCGCGGGGCGACAGGGTCGAGCAGGTCACAAACAGACCCGGCCGCCCGTCCCGCCGCAGAATGCCCTGATCGCCGAAACACACATCTTCCGTTTGTCGCAGGTCGCGGACCACGGACAGCACGATGTCGCAGCGCGCCGCGAAATCGCCGGCGTCCATGATCATGCGCGGGGCGAAGGCGCCGAATTCGTCAACGTTCCTGACATCGTGGCCCCAGACGTCGACCCCCGCCGCCAGCAGGCATTCCGCCATGGGCAGGCCCATGGTGCCGCAGCCGGCGATGCCGATGGTCGCCAGGCCGGATGGCGGGCCGCTCACCGCGCGGCCTCGACCAGGGCGCGAAACAGGGCCTGATTGGGATCACGTTTATCCAGGAAAAATTCCGGATGCCACTGCACGCCCAGGCAGAATTTCCGGTCGGGGCGTTCGGCCCCTTCGATCACCCCGTCGGGGGCCACGGCGTTGACGATCAGCGTCGGCGGCAGCGCGCGGGGGGCTTCGTTGTGGGCCGTGTTGACCATGATCTCGTCGCGTCCGACGATGCGGTGCAACAGGGTATCGGGCATTACGGTCACCGCATGGGCGGGTTCTTCCGCCGGTTTTTCATTGAGATGGTCGATGGGGCCCGCGATTTCCGATTTCAAGTCGCGGATCAGGCTCGCACCTTCGACCGCGGCCAGCACCTGCAGGCCGGCACAGATGCCCAACAACGGAACATCCCGGTCGATGGCGGCCCGCACCAGAGGCACCTCGGCGGCATGGCGGGGATGCGGCGCTTCGGCGACGACGATCTCGCCGCCGTAGTACACCTCAGGGAAAGGGTAAAAGCCGCCTGGCACGATGACACCGCCGACCGCAGCCAGATAATCGTCCCATCCCTCTGCGATATAGGGCAGGCCCACGGGCAATCCGCCCGCTGTCCATACGGCGTCAAAATAGGCTTGGCGTAACGCGTAATGCGGGCGCCGGGAAAAGCTACCCTCTTCTTGGTAGTCAAGCAGGATGCCGATGACGGGGCGGGTCATCACGGCCGAATGAAATCATCTGTTGGCAATGGTTGATCTCCGATCCGATCAAGGCCTAACCTTTAATGGGATTTATACCCGAGGGGAGAAGAATGGTCGAACAGAAGCCGCGGATGGAAGCACTTTCCATCGACCCCCAGGTGATGGAACCAAGACTGGCGGCGCTGTTCGAATACTGGACAGGGTTGTCGTCCCCGCCTGATCTGCCGCATTGGGGCGGCGCCATCGGTGAGGGATTTCGGCTGATCGACCTGGAGCCGGACATTCTCGCGATTCTGACGGTCGTGGACGCCGGCCCGGCGCCGGCCGATTTCATCTACCGGTTCTGGGGCACGGGGCGATTTCTGTTTCTCGGCAATCGCCCGGACCCCACGGGCAGGCCGGTGATCGACGGGCTGAGCGAATTGAACGCGGCGGATGTCCTGGCGCAGTATCAGGCCGTCTACGATACGGGCCGTCCCGTGCTGATGCAGAACTCATGGAAACTTGATAGCGGGCTGGTCGCTGAATGTCAGACCCTGCGGCTGCCGCTTGCCAAGGACGTCGGGCCGGGCATCGGCAAGATTGTCGCGGCGACGAAGTTCCTGCGCCACGCGGAAGAGGTCAAGCGTCTGCTGACCGACGGCGGCTAGGAAACACGGACAGCAGAGCCCTGGTGATCCCATCCCTTTAAGCTAGAGTGTCAACGAAGTCGGAAATGTCCACCATTCCGACGGAGATTTAGATGAGTGATATGATGCCTGTAACCGATACCGTCATGTCCAGCATGGGTTATCTGGAGTACACACTGCTCCCTATTGATCCTGCGCTTATGCCTGGTGAGATGGCGAAGGCGTTCGAATATTGGAATGCCGTGCGTGGCGATAATTGGGCGCCCGCATGGACGGATTTCAAGCTTCATGAATTGCCGCCGTCGGTCGTTCCCATGACGGTCGTCGTCGATGTCGACGGTGAAACGCCCGATGTGGCGCGTTTTGTGTATCGGTTCTGGGGAACCCGCCGGGCGGAACTTTACGGGCGGGAAAACAAGGGGCGCGAAGTGCGTGACGCCCTGCCGGACAAGTCCGGGCCGATCATCGCCGAACAATGCGGGTTGGTGTTGGCGGCGCGGGCCCCGATCCTGTTTCGCAATGTTTATCCGTACAAGCCGGCGGAGGCGGCTGTGTGCATCACCCTCCGCCTTCCGGTCGCATCTGAGGACGGCCGGCGTCTGGACAAGATCGCGACAACGGCGATCATCGTCGACAATCCGGATTCCTATGCGGAATTCGTCTCTTTGCCGGCCGCAGGGGAAGCGCAGAAACCTTCTTAGTTAGGCACGCCGGTCAGCGTGGCAGGTCGCTCGTCCCCATCAGGAATTCGTCGATCGACTTGGCACACTGACGGCCTTCGCGGATCGCCCAGACGACCAGGGACTGGCCCCGGCGCATGTCGCCGGCGGCATAGACCTTGGGCAGGGATGTCGCGTACTTGTCCGTATCGGCCTGGATGTTGCCGCGGGGGTCGAGATCGACGCCCATGGCTTCGATCATGCCGTCGTGGATCGGATGGACGAAGCCCATGGCCAGCAGCACCAGATCCGCCTTCAGAGTGAATTCCGAGCCCGGAACCTCGACCATGTCCATGCCGCCCTTGTCGTTGGGCTGCCATTCCAGGCGCACGCCGTTGAGCGCGCTGACCCGGCCGTCGGGGCCGGCGGTGAACGACTTGGTCATCACCGCGAAATCCCGTTCCACGCCTTCCTGATGCGAGGACGAGGTGCGCAGTTTGAGCGGCCAATCCGGCCAGGTCAGGGCCTTGTTTTCCTTTTCCGGCGGCTGAGGCATGAGCTCCAGCTGCGTGACCGAGGCCGCGCCGTGACGGTTCGAGGTGCCGACACAGTCCGATCCTGTATCGCCGCCGCCGATCACGATGACATGCTTGTCCGTGGCCATGATCTCCGCACCCTGGGGCGTGTTGATCCCGGCGACCCGGCGGTTCTGCTGGGTCAGGAACTCCATGGCGAAATGCACGCCGGGCAGCTCACGCCCCGGCACCGGCAGGTCGCGGGGGCTTTCGGAGCCGCCGCAAAGCGCGACCGCGTCGAAGTCCTTCACAAGATCGCCCGCGTCCACGTTCACGCCGACATGGCTGTTGGGACGGAATTCAACCCCTTCGGTCTGCATCTGCGCGATGCGCCGATCGATCAGGTGCTTTTCCATCTTGAAGTCGGGAATGCCGAAACGCAGCAGACCGCCGATGCGTTCGTTCTTTTCGAACACCACGACTTTGTGTCCGGCGCGCGCCAACTGCTGGGCGCAGGCCAGGCCCGCCGGGCCCGAGCCGACGACGGCGACGCGCTTGTCCGTGTGATGGGCCGGAATCTGGGGCTTGATCCAGCCCTTGGCCCAGCCGCGATCGACCAGCGAACATTCGATGGTCTTGATGGTCACCGGCTCGTCCTGCAGGTTCAGGGTGCAGGATGCCTCGCAAGGGGCGGGGCAGACGCGGCCCGTGAACTCGGGGAAGTTGTTGGTGGAATGCAGAAGGTCCAGCCCCTCGCGCCACTTGTCGCGATAGACCAGATCATTCCAGTCCGGAATGATGTTGTTTACCGGGCAGCCCTGGTGACAGTAGGGGATGCCGCAGTCCATGCAGCGGGCCCCTTGTTCCGACACTTCCGCGTCCGTAAGCGGTTCGACGAACTCCTGCCAATGCTTCAGGCGTTCTTCAACCGGGCGGTAAGACCGATCGTGACGCTCGATCTCCAAAAATCCAGTGGGTTTTCCCATTATTTATTCCCCGGCCAATGCGGCCGTTTCTGCGCCGGCGGCGCGCTCCTGCATCTCGCGGAGCGCACGGCGGTAATCCACCGGCATGATCTTGACGAACTTGGGCAGGTAGGCGTCCCAGTTGTCCAGGATGTGTTTGGCCCGCGAGCTGCCTGTATAGCGCAGGTGATTCTCGATCAGGCCCTTGAGACGACGCGCGTCGAAGCGCATCGGGTCCGACGCGACGTCGGCGGTGCCGTCGTCGGGTTCGTTGGGGTCGATGGGTTCCAACTCGACCATGCCCTGATTGCAGAGCGTGTCGAAGTTGCCCGCCTCATCCAGGATATAGGCGATGCCGCCCGACATGCCGGCGGCGAAGTTGCGGCCCGTCTCACCCAGGATGACGACGGTGCCCCCGGTCATGTATTCGCAGCCGTGATCGCCGCAGCCTTCAACCACCGCGGCCGCACCAGAGTTACGCACGGCGAAGCGTTCACCGGCGATGCCGCGGAAATAACATTCCCCGGCGATGGCGCCATAAAGAACGGTATTCCCGACGATGATGTTTTCTTCCGGCACGATCGGGCTTTTGGGCGACGGATAGACGGCGATGCGCCCGCCCGACAGGCCCTTGCCCACGTAATCGTTGGCGTCACCGATCAATTCGAACGACACGCCTTTGGTCAACCAGGCACCGAAGCTCTGCCCGGCGTTGCCGGTGAACTTCACGTGAATGGTGTCGTCCGGCAGGCCTTCGTGGCCGTACTTCAGGGCGATCTCCCCCGACATCATGGCGCCGACCGTACGGTTGATGTTCTTGATCGGGAACTCAAGGCTGACCGGGGTGCCGTTCTCGATGGCGTCCTTGGCCTGCTTGATGAGCTGATGATCGAGCGCCTTGTCGAGCCCGTGATCCTGGGTCTCGCAGTTGTAGACGGCCACGCCATCGGCCGGTTTGACCGGCGCCAGAAGCCGCGTCACGTCGACGCCGTGGGCCTTCCAGTGATCGACCGCCGGCCGCACGTCCAGGGCTTCGCGCCGGCCGATCATTTCGTTGATCGTGCGGAAGCCGAGGGAGGCCATGATTTCGCGCACTTCCTCGGCCATGAAGGTGAAGAAGTTGACGACGTGTTCCGGCTCCCCGGTGAAGCGCTTGCGCAGTTCCGGGTCCTGGGTGGCGACGCCGACCGGGCAGGTGTTCAGGTGGCACTTGCGCATCATGATGCAGCCTTCGGCGATCAGGGCCGAGGTTGCGAAGCCGAATTCATCGGCCCCCAACAGGGCGCCGATCACGACATCGCGTCCCGTGCGCACCCCGCCGTCGACCTGCACCGCGATGCGCCCGCGCAGCGCGTTCATGACCAGGGTCTGATGGGTTTCCGCCAGGCCCAGTTCCCACGGACCGCCGGCGTTGAGGATCGAGGTCAGCGGGCTGGCCCCCGTGCCGCCGTCGTGGCCGGAAATGGTGACGTGATCCGCATAGGCCTTGGACACCCCGGCGGCGACCGTGCCGACGCCCACTTCGGACACCAGCTTGACCGAAACCCGGGCCTTCGGGTTCACGTTCTTGAGGTCGTGGATCAGCTGCGCCAGATCCTCGATGGAATAGATGTCGTGGTGCGGCGGCGGTGAAATCAGGCCGACGCCCGGGGTTGAATGACGCACGCGGGCGATCCATTCATCGACCTTGTGGCCGGGCAGTTGGCCGCCCTCGCCGGGCTTGGCCCCCTGGGCCATCTTGATCTGCAGGTCGTCGGCATTGACCAGGTATTCCGTGGTCACGCCGAACCGGCCCGACGCCACCTGCTTGATGCGCGACTTCATGCTGTCGCCGTTGGGCAGGGGCTTGTAGCGGACGCCGTCCTCGCCGCCCTCACCCGTGTTGGAACGACCGCCGATGCGGTTCATGGCGATGGCGAGGGTCGTATGGGCTTCCCAGGAAATGGAGCCGAAGGACATGGCCCCCGTGGCGAAACGCTTGACGATCTCGGACGCGGGTTCGACCTCGTCCAGCGGCACCGGCTTGCCCACGGGCTTCAGATCGAACAGCCCGCGCAGGTTTTTCAGCTTGGCGACCTGGTTATCGACCTTGGCGGTATAAGCCTTGAACTGCTTGTAATTGGCCGAGCGCACGGCGTGCTGCAGGGTGCCGATGGTTTCCGGCGTCCAGACGTGTTCCTCACCGCGGATACGGAAGGCAAGGTCGCCGCCGACATCCAATTCCGAGCGGTAGATCGGTGCGTCGCCGAAGGCCACGGCATGGCGGCGTTCGGTCTCTTCCGCGATCTCGGTGATGCCGGCCCCTTCGACCTTGGTCGCCGTGCCGGTGAAATAGGCGTCGATGAATTCGCTCGACAGGCCGACGGCGTCGAAAATCTGCGCGCCGCAATAGGACTGATAGGTCGAGATGCCCATCTTGGACATGACCTTCATGATGCCCTTGCCGACCGCCTTGATGTAATAGGCATGGGCCTTGGCTTCGGACAGGCCGCTGGCCTTTTCCTGCACGATGTTGGAAATCGTGTCGAAGGCAAGATAGGGGTTGATGGCCTCGGCGCCGTAGCCGGCGAGCAGGCAGAAATCATGCACCCGGCGGGCTTCGCCGGTTTCCACGACCAGGCCGACCTCGGTCCGCAGGCCCTTGCGGATCAGGTGGTGGTGCACGGCCCCCGTCGCCAGCAGCGCCGGAATGGCGATGTTGTCGGCATCCAGGCCGCGATCGGACAGGATGATGATGTTGTAGCCCTGCTCGCGCACGACCTTTTCCGCCTTGTTGCAGATGCGGTCCACGGCCTGGGCCATGGTCTGGCGGTTCGGGCCGGTGTTCTGATAGCTGATGTCCAGGGTATAGGTCTTGAACGAGCCGTCGACGTGGTTTTCGATGCGGCGGATGCGCTCCAGATCCGTGTTGGACAGGATCGGCTGGTCGACCTCAAGCCGCTTGTGCGTGCCGCCCGACCCCAGGTCGAGCAGGTCCGGGCGCGGGCCGATGAAGCTGACCAGCGACATCACCAATTCCTCGCGGATCGGATCGATCGGCGGGTTGGTCACCTGCGCGAAGTTCTGGAAGAAATAGTCGTAGAGCATGCGCGGCTTGTCGGACAGCATGGCCAGCGGAATGTCGCGGCCCATGGAACCGACCGGGTCTTCGCCCTTCTCGGCCATGGGGTCGAGGAAGAACTTGAGGTCTTCGCGGTTGTAGCCGAAGGCCTGCTGCTGATCCAAAAGGGTTTCGGAATCCGGCGTCATCGGGCCGATTTCCGGCGGCAGATCGGCCAAGTGGATCTGCGTCGCGTCCAGCCATTCCTGATAGGGATATTCGGCGGCCAGTTCCGACTTCACTTCCTCGTCGGAAATAATGCGGTGCTGTTCCAGGTCGACCACCAGCATCTTGCCCGGCTGCAGGCGCCATTTCTGGACGATCTTTTCCTCAGGTATCGGCAGCACGCCGACTTCCGACGCCATCACCACCAGGCCGTCGTCGGTGACGATATAGCGCGCCGGGCGCAGGCCGTTGCGGTCCAGGGTGGCCGCGATCTGCCGGCCGTTGGTGAAGGCCATGGCGGCGGGGCCGTCCCAGGGTTCCATCAGGGCCGAGAAGTATTCATAGAAGGCGCGCCGTTCGGGGGCCATCTGCGGGTTGTTGTTCCAGGCTTCCGGAATCATCAGCATCATGGCGTGGCTGAGGGAATATCCCCCCATGACCAGAAGCTCCAGCGCGTTGTCGAAGGTCGACGAATCGGACGAACCGTCGCCGATCAGCGGCCACAGTTTTTCCAGGTCGTCGCCCAGGATCTTCGACGACATGTTGTGGCGGCGCGCGTTCATCCAGTTGAGGTTGCCGCGCAGGGTGTTGATCTCGCCGTTGTGGCAGAGGAAGCGGAACGGCTGCGCCAGGCGCCACGACGGGAAGGTGTTGGTCGAGAACCGCTGGTGGAACAGGGCGATCGCCGTGGCGAAATCGGGGTCCTGGAAATCCACGTAATATTTGGACAGGTTGGGCGCCAGCACCATGCCCTTGTAGACGATGGTGGCCGACGACATGGACGGGAAATAGAAGTCCTGCCAGGACCCTTCGTCCTTGTCCCACAGCGCGTGATGGGCCTGCTTGCGGATGACGTAGAGTTTGCGTTCGAACGCCGCGTTGTCGGCGGTGTCCGGGCCGCGCTGGATCAGCACCTGCTTGATCACGGGTTCGTTCGGCTTGACGCTTTCGCCGAGTACGCTGTTGTCCGTCGGCACATCGCGCCAGCCCAGCAGGATCTGGCCTTCGTCGGCGGTGGTCTTCTCGATGGCCTTGATCGCAAGGTCGCGCAGCTTGTGGTCGCGCGGCAGGAACACCATGCCCAGCGCGTAGTCGCCCTTGGCCGGCACCTCGACGCCCTGCTTGGCGAAGACCTTGCGGATGAACGCGTCGGGAAGCTGAATCAGAATCCCCGCCCCGTCGCCGGCCATGGGATCGGCGCCGATGGCGCCCCGGTGATCCATGTGGTGGACGATGTCCAGCGCCTGATGCACGATCTCATGGCGCGGCTCATTATGAATGTCGGCGATAAAGCCGAATCCACAAGCGTCGTGCTCGTTCAAGGGGTCGTACATCCCCTCTTCAACGGGCAGTCCATAACCGTTGCGCCGTGAGGTCTGGCTCATGCGTTAACTTCCTATTCGCGGGTTCTTGAGAGCCCATTTAGATAGCAATCCAGACCCCGGACGCCAAACAAAAACCTCCTTCAACTGTCATAAAAATCACAGGAAATTGGCCCGTTCCGGCCCTTATGAGCAGGTGCACAATTGCCGTCCCGGCCCGCGCGGCCCCTTGGCAGCGACCCGGTGATCGGCTAGAAGACCCAAAAGTCGTAGGAGAGAGCCTTGCCTACACTACATCTTGCGATTTTGGCGCTGATTCAGGGGATCACGGAGTTTCTCCCGATCTCCTCCTCGGCCCATCTCGCGGTGACGCCCCGGCTTTTGGGTTGGGCCGACCAGGGATTGCTGATCGACGTCGCCGTTCATGTCGGGACGCTGGGCGCCGTGGTGCTCTACGTCCATCGCGACATCTGGGACATGCTGTCGGGCCTGGGCCGCGTGCTCAAGGGCCGGCGCGACCGGGGGGCCAAGCTGGCGGGGCTGGTGATCCTGGCGACCCTGCCGGTGATCGGCGCCGGATATGCCCTCAACGAATATTACCCGAACGGCCTGCGCTCTCTCGAATTGATCGCCTGGGCGACCCTCGGCTTCGGGATTCTGCTGTATGTCGTCGATCACATCGGCATGACGCTCCGGCGCATCGAACATCTGGAAATTTCCGACGCCCTGGTGATCGGCATTGCCCAATGCCTGGCGCTGATCCCGGGTACCTCGCGCTCCGGCATCACCATGACGGCGGCGCGGCTGCTGGGCATGGAGCGCACGGACGCCGCCCGATTCTCCATGCTGCTGTCGATCCCGGCGATCGTCGGGGCGGGGGCGCTGAAGGGCTACGAGCTCTGGAAAACCGGTGATGCGGCGCTGACGTCCGACGCCTTCACGGCGGCGGGGCTTGCCTTCATCACGGCCTTGATCGCCATCGCCCTGATGATGGCCTGGCTGCGGCGCGCCAACTTCACGCCCTTCGTGGTCTACCGCATCGTGCTGGGGATTTTCCTGCTGGCCGTGGCCTATGGCTACGTCGGCCCGTTCAACTGACCCTGCCTGCTTCTCTCGTTCGTCATTGCTGGGCTTGACCCGGCATCCACGGCCGGGGCCAAGATGGACCCCCGGGTGAAGCCCGGGGGCGATGGTCGGGGATGGGGCGGAAACTCAATACCGCGTGCCGCGATCGACCGTGTTCAAGGGCGGCTCCCCCGCTTCCATGCGCCGGATGTTCGCAACGTACCATTCCGTCGATGAATGGGGCACGGTCAGGCTCGCCATATGCGGCGTCACGTTGACCTTGGGGTGGCTCCAGAACGGATGATCTTCGGGCAGGGGTTCCGTGTGGAACACGTCCAGCGTCGCCGCCTCGATATGGCCGGATGCGATCGCCGCGATCAGGTCGTCGTCGACCACATGGCCGCCGCGCGCACAGTTGATCAGGCAGGCACCCTTGGGCAATGCCGCCAGGGTGTCCTTGTTGATGATGCCTTGCGTGTCCGGCGTCAGCGGCAGCAGGCAGACCAGGATGTCCGTGCGGTTCAGGAACGGGATCAGCTGATCCGGGCCGTGGAAGCATTCGACGCCGGGAATGTCCTTATTCGTGCGCGCCCAGCCGGCGACCTGATAATGCAACGGCACCAGCTTTTTCGCCGCGTCGCTGCCCAGTTCGCCCAGGCCCAGAATGCCGACCCGGCGCTGTTCGGCGTCGGCCTGGCGCAGGCGCTTCCATTTGTGTTCGGCGGTCCAGCCGGCGTAAACGCCCATCTTGCGGTGATGATGGATCGTCCAATACAGGACGTATTCGCTCATCCCCTGGGTCAGGCAGCGGTCGACCAGGCGCACCAACGGCACGCCGCCCGGCAATTCCGGGTCGTTCCACAGATGGTCGACCCCGGCCCCCATGGAAAAGATCGCCTTCAGGTTCGGCAGGCCCTTGAGCACCCCCGGCTTGGGCTTCCACACGATGGCGTATTGGATGTCGGCGGGATCGCCGGTCTCGTCCTTGGCCGGATCGTCGGACCACACGCGGAAATCGGCGTCGGGCATCTGCGCAAGAAAGGCGTCCCGCCAGGGATCGGGTTTATCCCCGGGGGCCATGTAGAGAACGGTAACCATTATGTTGAAACGACTCCGGTTTCGTCGGCCTTCAATTCGAAGGCGGCGGCCATCAGGGCCTTGGTGTAGGGATCCTTGGGCTCGTCGATGATCTGCTGGGCAGACCCGTATTCGACGACGCGGCCTTGGCGCATGACGGCAATCTCATGGCTGACGGCGCGCACCACCTTCAGATCGTGGGAGATGAACAGGTAGGCCAGATCGTGCTTCTTTTGCAAGTCGCGCAGCAATTCGACGATCTGCGCCTGCACGGACATGTCGAGCGCCGAGGTCGGCTCGTCCAGCACCATGAACTTGGGTTTCAGCACCAACGCCCGGGCGATGGAAATGCGCTGGCGCTGGCCGCCGGAAAATTCGTGGGGATAGCGGTCCTGCATCTCGGGCGTCAGGCCGACCTCGTGCAGGGCCTCGGCCACCAGTTGGCGGCGCGCGGCGCCGTCGCCGCCCAGGCCGTGGACGATCAGGCCTTCCTCGATGATCTGGCCGACCGATAGGCGCGGGCTCAGACTGCCGAAGGGGTCCTGGAACACGATCTGCATTTCCCGGCGCAGCGGCCGCATCTGCTTGAACTGCCAACCCTGGATGTTGGCGCCTTCGAACAAAATGTCGCCCCGGGAGCGTTCCAGGCGCAGCAAGGCCCGGCCGAGGGTGCTTTTGCCCGACCCCGATTCGCCGACAATGCCCAGGGTATGGCCGCGTTTGAGCGCCAGCGAAATGCCGTCGACGGCCTTGATATGGTCCACCGTGCGGCGCAGGAACCCGCGTTTGACGGGAAACCAAACCTTCAGGTCGCGGCCCTGCAATAGTTCCGGCGCGGCCGGGTCGGCGGGCGCGGGCCGGCCCTTGGGCTCGGCCGCCAGAAGGTGGCGGGTATAATCGTGCTGCGGGTTGTCGAACAAAGCCTCGGTCGCCTTCTGTTCGACGATCCGCCCGTCGTTCATGACCGAGACCGTGTCCGCCATGCGCCGCACGATCCCCAGATCATGGGTGATCAGCAGCATGGCCATGCCCAACTTCTGCTGAATGTCCTTCATCAGCTTCAGGACCTGGGCCTGGATGGTGACGTCCAGGGCCGTCGTCGGCTCGTCGGCGATCAGCAGGTCCGGGTTATTGGCCAGGGCCATGGCGATCATGATGCGCTGCTGCTGGCCGCCGGAAAATTCGTGGGGCAGGGATTGCAGGCGCGATGCGGCCTCGCCCAGGCCGACCAGGTCGAGAAGTTCCAGCACCCGGGCGCGGGCCTGCTTGGCGGTCATGTGCTGATGCAGGAACAGGACCTCGGCGATCTGCTTTTCGATGGAATGCAGCGGGTTGAGGCTGGTCAGCGGCTCCTGAAAGATCATCGCGATCTGGTTGCCGCGAATTTTGCGCATCACCCCGCCGGGCGCGCCCACCAGTTCCTCGCCGTTGAACTTGATCGATCCCTTGGGATGACTGGCGAGCGGATAAGGCAGCAGCTGCATGACCGACAGCGCCGTCACCGATTTGCCCGACCCGGATTCCCCGACCAGCGCATGGGTCTCGCCCTTGCCGATGGTCAGGCTGGCCCCCTGCACGGCGGTGACGGCGCCGTTCCCGGCGCCGAAGGTGACGTGCAGATCGTCGATTTCCAACAGCTTGGACATTATTTGAAGACCTTCCTGGGGTCGAAGGCGTCGCGCACGGCCTCGCCGACGAAGACCAGCAGCGACAGCATGATGGCGAGCGAGAAGAACGCCGTGAAGCCCAGCCAGGGGGCCTGGATGTTGTTCTTGCCCTGGTTCAGCAATTCGCCCAGGGACGGCGACCCGGCGGGCAGGCCGAAGCCCAGGAAATCGAGCGACGTCAGCGTGGTGATGGAGCCCGACAGGATGAACGGCAGGAAGGTCAGGGTCGCGACCATGGCGTTGGGCAGGACGTGCTTGAACATGATGACCCCGTCGGACACGCCCAAGGCCCGGGCGGCGCGCACGTAATCGAAATTGCGCGCGCGCAGGAATTCGGCGCGCACCACGCCGACGAAGGCCATCCAGGAAAACATCAGCATCAGGCCGAGGATCCACCAGAAACTGGGCGTCACCACGCTGGCCAGGATGATCAGCAGATACAGGGTCGGCAGGCCCGACCAGACCTCCATGAAGCGCTGCGCCAACAGGTCGATCCAGCCGCCGAAATAGCCCTGAACGGCGCCGGCGGCGATGCCGATCACGGCGCTGATCGCCGTCAGCGCCAGGCCGAACAGCACGGAAATGCGGAACCCGTAGATCATGCGCGCCATCACGTCGCGGCCCTGGTCGTCGGTGCCCAGCCAGTTGTCGAGCGACGGCGGCGAGGGGGCCGGGCCCGGCAGGTCCTTGATGATCGTGTCGTAGGAATAGGGAATGGGCGGCCAGATCATCCAGCCCTTGGCGTTGATCAGGTCCTTGACGTAGGGGTCGCGGTAATCGGCCTCGGTCGCGAATTCGCCGCCGAAGGTGGTTTCCGCGTATGCCTCGGCCACGGGGACGTAGAATCCGCCGTTGAAATAGACCAGGAACGGCTTGTCGTTGGCGATCAGCTCTGCCCCCAGCGACAGCACGAACAACAGCACGAAAATCCACAGCGACCAGTAGCCCCGGCGGTTGCGCCGGAAATTGGCGAGCCGCCGTTCCGTCAGGGGCGTGATGCGCAGGCCGAACACACGCCGGCCGGGCAGCGGCGGCGCGGTGGTATCGGCGGCGGTTGCGGTATCCGGGCTCACGGCGTCACACCTCGCGCGCGTCGAAATCGATGCGCGGGTCGATGATGTGGTACATCAGGTCGCCGATGATGCCCATGAGCAGACCCAGCAGCGTGAAGAAATACAGCGTCGCGAACATCACCGGATAATCGCGGGTCAGCGCCGCGTCAAAGCCCAGCAGGCCGAGCCCGTCGAGAGAGAAAATCACCTCGGTCAGCAAGGCGCCCGTGAACAGAATGCCGATGAAGGCCGAGGGAAAGCCCGCAATGACGATCAGCATGGCGTTGCGGAACACGTGACCGTAAAGCACTTGGCGTTCCGTCAGGCCCTTGGACCGGGCGGTCACCACGTATTGCTGGTTGATCTGTTCCAGGAACGAATTCTTGGTCAGCATGGTCAGCCCGGCAAAGCCGCCGATGACCATGGACGAGATCGGCAGGGTCAGGTGCCAGAAATAATCCTTCACCTGTTCCCAGGTCGAAAGCTCAGCGAAGTTTTCCGAGACCAGCCCGCGCAGGGGGAAGATGTCCCAATAGCGCCCGCCGGCGAACAGCACGATCAGCAGGATCGCGAACAGGAACCCCGGGACCGCGTTGCCGAAGATCACCAGGCCCGAGGTCCAGATGTCGAACTTCGATCCGTCGCGCACGGCCTTGGCGACGCCCAGCGGGATCGAGATCAGATAGACCAGCAGCGTCGTCCACAGGCCGAGCGAGATCGACACCGGCATCTTGTCGAGCACCAGTTGCATCACCGACTGGTCGCGGAAATAACTGTCGCCGAAATCGAAGGTCGCATAGCGCTTCATCATCAGCCAGAACCGTTCATGCGCCGGTTTGTCCAAACCGAACTGGCGTTCCAGGTCCTTGATGAATTCGGGCGGCAGGCCCTGCGCGCCCCGGTACTTGCTGGTCACGGTCGAATCGCCGCCCGATCCCTGGGCCGGGCGCTTGGCGGCCATGACCTCGGACCCGCCGTCGCCGGAGACCCGGGCGGTAGACGACACGTCGTCGCCGGCGATCTGGGCGATCAACTGCTCGACCGGCCCGCCGGGCAGGATCTGCACCACGGCGAAATTGATGATCATGATGCCGAGCAACGTCGGCGGGATCAGCAGCAGTCGGCGAAGGATATATGCGAACATGGCGGCGATGATACGGCCTGACGGCCTTGGCGGCTACCGTTCCTGTGGGGTCTGGTCACAACCCTTTCTTACGGTCGGAAAGGGACTGGGCCTTGGCCGCGTCGATCCACCAGGCGAAAAACTGGTTGCCGCGGGTCGGCGTCACCTTGGGCCGGGCGAACTTGTCCCAATAGGCGATGCGGTCATAGGGCGCATGCCAGTTGGGGATCATGTAATGGCCCCATTGCAGCACGCGGTCGAGCGCCCGCGAGGCGATGACCAGATCCTTGCGCGTTGGCGCCGCGATCAGTTTTTCCACGATGGCGTCGACGGCCTTGGACCTGATGCCGATGATGTTGCGCGAGCCTTCCTGTTCGGCCGCTGACGTGGTCCAGAATTCGCGCTGTTCGTTGCCCGGCGACAGGGACTGTCCGAACCCGCCGACCACCATGTCGAAATCGAAGGTATCCAGCCTGCGGCGGTATTGGGCCGTGTCGATGGTGCGCACGGTCATGGCGATGCCCAGTTTCTCCAGGTTCTTGGCGAAGGGCAGGGCGATGCGCTCGAACAGGGGTGAGACCAGCAGCATCTCGAAGGCGAAGGGCTTGCCGGTCTTGGCATTGATGCGTTTGCCATCATTGATCACCCAGCCGGCCTCGGTCAGCAGCTTGGACGCGGTGCGCAGGTTGCCCCGGATGTTGCCGCTCTCATCGCCACGGGGCGGGTTGTATTCCTGGGTGAAGACTTCCGGCGGCAGGTCGGCGCGAAACGGTTCCAGCAGTTTCATCTCGTCCGGCCCCGGCAGGCCCGTCGCCGCCATTTCCGAATTCTGGAAGTAGCTGCGGGTGCGCTCATACTGGCCGTAGAACAGGGCCTTGTTCGACCATTCGAAGTTGAAGGCATAGGCCAGGGCATGGCGCACCTGGGGGGCGCTGAACAATTCGCGCCGGGTGTTGAAGGCGAAGCCCTGCATGCCGGCCGGGCGGTCGTGATGGATCTGTTCCTTGACCAGAACCCCCTTCTTCACGGCGGGGGTCTCATAGGCCGTGGCCCAGGCCTTGGACGAATTTTCCGATTTGTAGTCGTAGCGCCCGGCCAGGAAGGCCTCCAGCGCCACGTTGGAATCGCGGTAGTAGTCGAAAATGATCTCGTCGAAATTGTTGTAGCCCTTCATGACCGGGATGTCCTTGCCCCAGTAATCCTGGACGCGGGACAGCTTGACGAAGCGGCCGGCCTCGAACTCGGTGATCTTATAGGGGCCTGAGCCCAAGGGCGGCTCCAGGGTCGTCTTGTTGAATTCCCGGTCCTTCCAATAGTGCTTGGGCAGCACCGTCAGTTGGCCGATGATCAGCGGCAATTCCCGGTTTTCGCCCGGCTTGAAGGTGAATTTCACGGACCGCTCGCCGGTTTGCGTCACCTCGGCGACGTTGCCGTAATAGAAGCGGTAGAAGGGCGCCCCTTCCTTGACCAGGATATTGAAGGAAAAGATCACGTCATCGACCGTCACCGGCATGCCGTCGTGCCAGCGGGCCTCCTTGCGGAGTTGGAATTCCACCCAACTGCGGTCCTCCGGCATGGTCACGGTTTCCGCCAGGCGGCCGTACTGGCTGAACGGCTCGTCCGCCGCGTCGTCCATCAGGGTGTCGTAGACGAAGCCCGATGCCCCCGCCGCCGTGCCCTTGATGATGAAGGGGTTGAAGCTGTCGAAGGAGCCGGTCGCCCCCAGGCGCACGGTGCCGCCCTTGGGAGCGTTCGGGTTTACGTAATCGAAATGTTTGAAGTCCGGGCCGTACTTCAGGTCGCCGTGCATGGCCAGTCCGTGCACCGGCTTGGGCGCATCGGCCGCCCCGGCAGGCAGGGACAAGCAGGTGAGGACGAGAAGGGCGCTCAGAAATCGCATCTTTGGTTCCCCCGGTATGCGGTGTTCGCTGCGTCGGAATATGGAGATTAGCCGGTTCCGGTCAAGAAGTGGCCTGCCATTATGGCAAGCCTGTGACGGATATCAGCCGCCGAGCGCGGCCACGGCCTGGTCGTGCAATGCGGGATCGCCCGATGCGATCACCGTGCCGTCGCCGCCGAGGCCCAGAGTGCCGCCGGCCCAGTCGGTCATGCGCCCGCCTGCCCCTTCGACGATGGGGACCAGGGCGACATAGTCATAGGGCTGCATGCTGGAATCGCAGACAAGGTCGGCACGGCCGCGGGCCAGCGTTCCGTAACTGTAGCAATCGCCGCCGTAAAGCGCGTGGCGGCAGCCGTGGCGCAGGTTTTCGAAATGGCCGAAGTTGAGGCCCTGATGCATCTGCGGCGAAGTGGTGTACAGCCAGGCAGAGGCCAGATCGGGGCAGGGCCGGCAGCGTACGGTCTCGCCGTTGCGCGTGGCGCCTATGCCGGGGGCACCGGCCCAGACTTCGTCGAGCGCCGGGTTGTCCATGACGCCGATCCAGGGAACGCCGTCCTTCAACAGGCCGATCAGGGTGCCGAACAGCGGCTTGCCGGTAATGAAGGCTTTGGTGCCGTCGATGGGGTCGAGCACCCAGACGAACTCCGCGTCCGCGTTTTCGGCGCCGAACTCCTCGCCGAAGATGCCGTGCCCGGGGAAGGCGGCGGCGATCATGTCGCGCATGGCCGCTTCGCATTCCCGGTCGGCGATGGTGACGGGGCTCAGGTCCGCCTTATCCTCAACATCGGGGGGCGTACCGTAATGGCCCAGCACGATTTCCCGCGCGCGGGCCGCCATGTCCATGGCCACGGCCAGGCATTGGGCGGTCAGGGCGTCCGTGGTCGATTGCGTCACGGCGCCGTCCTCCGGTCGAATAAAAGCCGCGAAAGACTTACTTGAGGGATTCCAGGTAGACCAGCAGGGCCGCGCGGTCGGCATTCTTGGGAATGCCGCGGAAGGTCATCTTGTTGCCCGGGGCGTATTCCTTCGGATTGTCGAGGAACTTGTTCAATTCCTCGATGCTCCAGGTGCCGCCCAGGCCCGCCAGGGTGCCCGAATAGTTGAAGCCGTCAGCCTTGCCCTGGCCACGCCCGACGATCTCCCACAGATTGGGGCCGATCTTGTGCTTGGCGCCGGCTTCCGCCGAATGGCAGGCGGTGCATTTCTTGAACACTTTGGCGCCGGCCTTGGGGTCGGCGGTGGCGATCAGTTCCATCACCGGCTTTTCGGCTTCCTTGGGGGCCGCGTCCTGGGCGTCGCCCTGGTCGGCTACGGCGACTTCGAAGCCCATCTTTTCAGGCTCGTTCGCGTGGACCAGTGTATCGCCGATCTTGTTGGTGCCCCACACGACCCAGGCCGTCACAAGAACGCCGAAACCGAGTTTTTCCATCCGGGAGAACTGCATGGTGTTTTCCTTTGCCGATTGTTGCGGGGAATTTAACCGCCCATGCCGCCATGTTCAAGCGGCATAAGCCACCTTCCGTCCCCTGCGGCGAATCTCCGGTTTTGCCCGCGTTGACACCGGCAGCCCCGCCAACGATACTCCGCACGTTTTTAAAAGGCCCATGATCTCCGGGCCTTGCCCTTCCGGATCCAAGATCGCTCAGCCATGGCTTCTTCCGCTACCTCCATCGCCTTCCAGGGCATGCCCGGCGCTTATTCTCATCTTGCCTGCCGCGAGGCGCGGGGCGACATGGAGCCCTTGCCCTGCCGCACCTTCGAAGACGCCTTCGCCGCCGTGCATGACGGCCGTGCGCGGCTGGCCATGATTCCCATCGAAAATTCCGTCGCCGGGCGGGTCGCCGACATCCACCATCTGTTGCCGGATTCCAACCTGCACATCATCGGCGAGCATTTTCACCGGGTGCATCACCATCTTTTGGCCGTGCCGGGCACGGAAATCGGCGAATTGACCCATGTTCACAGCCATGTCCACGCGCTCAACCAATGCCGCAACCTGATCCGTGAACTGGGCGTCACGCCCGTGGTTCACGTCGATACGGCGGGGGCGGCCAAGGACATCGCGGCCCAGGGCGAGAAATCCCAGGCCGCCATCGCGTCCAGCCTGGCCGGGGAGATCTACGGCCTCCACTCGCTTAAACAGAACATCGAGGACGCGGAGCACAACACCACGCGCTTTGTGATCTTGTCACTGACGGCGGAACCGCCGACCTATAATGAGTCCGAGACGTACATCACCAGCTTCACATTCCGTGTGCGCAACGTTCCCGCCGCCCTCTACAAGGCCATGGGCGGGTTCGCCACCAACGGGGTCAACATGACCAAACTGGAAAGTTATGTCGGTCCCGATTTCGTGGCGGCCCAGTTCTTCGCCGAGGTCGAGGGCCATATGGATGCGCCCTCGGTCAAGCTGGCCTTCGAGGACCTGTCCCATTATTCGGAATGGATCAAGGTGCTGGGTAACTATCCGGCCCATCCGTTCCGCAAAACCGCCGCCAATCAAGGAGCATGACCCCCGTGACCTTCGAAGACATCCGGCCCCACCTGGGCCTCGCCATCCTGCGCGGTCTCGCGCGCCGTTGTCCCAGCTGCGGCATCGGCCAAAGCTTCAAGGGCTATCTCAAGGTCACCGACTGCCCCCATTGCGGCGAGGAACTGGGCCATATCCGGGCCGACGACTTCCCGCCCTACCTGACCATCGCCATCGTCGGCCATATGGTGGTGCCGATGCTGTTGATGAGCGAACAACTGTTGTCGCCGCCGACCTGGATGCTGCTGTCCGTCGCCGTGCCGGTGACCCTGGGCCTCACGCTGGCGCTGCTGCCGCGGGTCAAGGGCGGCATCCTGGGCCTGATGTGGCACCTGGGCCTGCGCGGCGACGAAACGCAGTAACGTTGATTTCGGGATAAGGAGCATCCCGCAATGACCGACGAAAGGCCCCCCGCCGTCCGGGCGCTCGACGTCGCCCCCCGGGCCAAGCCTTCGACCTATCCGGAACCGTTCTTCAGCCGCATGGCCGGACGGGAAAAGCGCCAGTTGGGCGACCTGTTCGGGCTCGGTAATTTCGGCGTCAACCTGACGCGGCTGGCGCCGGGCGGCGAATCGGCGCTGCTGCACCGCCACACCCGCCAGGACGAGTTCGTCTACATCCTCGAAGGATCGCCGACGCTGGTCACGGAAGACGGCGAAACGCTTTTGGCGCCCGGCATGTGCGCGGGTTTTCCCGCCGGCGGTTCAGCCCATCAACTGGTCAACCGGACCGCGGCCGACGTGCTGTACCTGGAAGTCGGCGACCGCACGCCGGGCGACGCGGCCAGCTATCCCCGCGACGATATTCAGGCCAACCTGGGCCCGGACGGCCAGTGGCTGTTCACCCACAAGGACGGCAGCCCTTATTGACCGGGGCGCCTGCCCAGAGTGGACCAATTTGCATATTCATTTATGACCTCAGGCCCGTATCAATACGGCGCGTAATGGTATATTTTTCGATCTGAATACAATGACAATAATGCGGCTTATTCACGAGCCGCGCCAAGCTCTTGTTGGAACGTCAGGTCAACACGAAGATGACCGATATTCTTGCCGAAAGCGTATTTGCCACCAGCCTTGTTCTTCTGATTTTCTATATTTTTCATGTCGGAAGGGCAAAGGCGCTGAACAAACGCCCGGGTTGGACGTGGGTTCTGGCCGGACTTTGCGTTCTGTCGTTTACATCAACGATGCATTTTTGGCGCCACCTGGACGGCGCGGCGCCGGAGGGCGACCCGGACGGCGCCTGGGCCTATCAGATTGGGCAATACGTCGTCGGGTTTCTGGGCGGCATGGTTCTGCTGACGGTCGGCCTGTTGCGGGTCGTTGCCGATAGTCGGCGGAACGAACAGATGTTGACGGCGGCGGTTGAAGGCATTTCCGAAGGGCTGATCTATTTCGATGCGAATGACCGGCTGGTCCTGGTCAACGGCAAGATCGCCGAGATGTATCCCCTGGCGCGCGACGTTTTCGTGTCCGGCGTGTCCTATGAAACCTGCCTGCGCACGGGCGTCGAAACGGGGCAATGGGGGCCCGAGGACGGAGACGACGTAGAAACCTGGATTCGCCGTCGGCTCGACCATCACTTCAATCCCAATGGGGCGGTCGAATTCAACATGCCCGACGGCCGGATCATCCGCGTCGAGGAACGGAAAACCCGCGACGGCGGCATCGTGGGGGTTCGCGCCGACATCACCGATCTCCGCCAGGCCCGGCGGGAGATCGAGGCGCAGCGGGACGAGCTGGAAAAACTGAACGCTCAGAAGGACCGCTTTTTCGCGATCATCGCCCATGACCTTAAAAGCCCGTTTTCGGGGCTTCTGCAGTTCTCGAAAATGCTCGCCACCCGGTCGTCTTCCATGAGCCCCAAGGAAATATCTGAATACGGAAAGATGCTCCACCGCGCGTCGGAGCAGGCATACAAGCTGCTGGAGGACCTGTTGGACTGGTCGCGCCTGCAGCTCGACCGCATGGAGTTCGAGCCCGCGGCCATGGATGCGAAACAGGCGATCGAGACCAGTCTGAACAGATTGGGGCCGCTGGCGTCGGCCAAGCAGATCACGCTCCGCAACGACGCGGACCTGAAGCGGCGGGTCCATGCCGATGCCCATATGGTCGACACGATCCTGCGCAACCTGATCGACAACGCCATCAAGTTCACCCCGGACAGGGGGATGATCACGGTGACCTCCGGCGAAGTCGGGGACTTCGGGTTCATCGAGATTTCCGATACCGGGGTCGGCATGGATCCGGGGAAACTGGAAAAGCTGTTCCGCCTCGATCAAAAGCTGTCGTCGAAGGGCACCAAGGGAGAGACGGGCACCGGCTTCGGCCTGCTCTTGTGCAAGGAACTGGTGGAAAAGCAGGGCGGCCAGATCCTGGTGCAAAGCACCGAGGGCCGGGGGTCGGCGGTCCGTTTCACCCTACCGCTCCACCCCAACTGAGACGTTAATCGCCCTCGTCGATCCAATCGTTGATCAGCCGCCGAGAGATACTATCCGTGCGCGGCAGGCGCGGGCGGTTGGGGTCCGTTTCGCCATAAAATTCGCCGAACTGGGCCAGATCGGCGCGGGAAAACCATTTGGCTTCGCGGATTTCCGTGGGATCGACGTTGATGTCGTCGTTCAGCCCCCGGGCCCGGAAACCCAGCATCAGCGAGGCCGGGAACGGCCAGGGCTGCGATCCCCGGTAGGTCACGTCGGTGGCGCGGATGCCCGATTCCTCCAGCACCTCGCGGGCCACGGCTTCCTCCAGGCTTTCGCCGGGCTCCACGAACCCGGCCAGGGTCGAATACATGGGAAAGTCCCAGCGCGTCGACCAGCCCAGCAGGCAGCGGTCGACGCCGTCGGCCCCCACATGGGTCACCAGCATGATGACCGCCGGGTCCGTGCGCGGGAAATGGCTGCGCCCGCAATCCGCATTGGTGCAGGCCTGGACATGGCCGCTGTCGCGGGCTTCCGTCGGGCTGCCGCAATCGCTGCAGTATTTCTGCCGCCGGTGCCAATGGGTCATGCCCCGGGCATAGGCCAGGATCGTCGCCTCGTCGGCGGCCAGCAGCCGTCCGACCTGACGCAGGTCCTCGAAGGAGGCGCCGTTGACCAGGTCCGGCAGGGCGTGTTCTTCGTGATGGGACAGGTCGACGGCGAAATAGGGCGCGTCTTCCCAGATCCCTAAGAATACCTGCACGCTGGCATGCAGGGTGACGGTGACCGCCGCCTCGCCGGTCAGCCAGCCGGCGCGCGGCCCCCGGTCTGATTTGTCGTCCCCCGGTTCCACCAGGTTGCGGTCGCGCCATACGGGCGCCACCCGGGCCTTGGGGTGGCTGAGAAGTTCCGCGACCGCGGCGTCACCGCGCCGCCGGTCGCCGGCCCGGTCCAGGGGACCGCCCGTATACATCAATCTTTTTGGCATTCGGGGAAATTGGCACAGGTACCGGCCCTTGGCAACGGCCCTGACAGGGCCCGCGATTTATCCCCAGCAAGAAGATGCGCCGCGCTTGTGGAAACCCCGCCAAGAGTTGCTATATTAGGGCCAGGAGACTGGCCCGGACGGGCTTCCTCGCCAACCCGGTCAGGTCCGGAAGGAAGCAGCCGTAACGAGTTTCGGCCCGGGTCGGTGCCAGTCTCCGCTTAATTTCCCCAGGTGCGCGGCCCCAGGGGGCGCCGCCGCCGCCCAAAGCCGGGCCAACCAGCCCCTCCCGCCACGGACGGCCCATGGACGATATGGACGCAACCCGGGACCACCCCGCACCCGCCGCTTCCGGCGGGGGTGACACCGCCCCCGACCAGGCGGCCTATCAGGTTCTCGCGCGCAAATACCGGCCGACCGACTTCACCAGCCTGATCGGCCAGGAAGCGATGGTCCGCACCCTGACCAACGCCATCGCCGCCGGCAGGCTCGCCCATGCCTTCGTGCTGACCGGCGTACGCGGGGTCGGCAAGACCACGACCGCCCGCATCATCGCCCGCGCGCTCAACTGCATCGGCCCCGACGGCACCGGCGGGCCGACGGTCGATCCCTGCGGCGTCTGCGCCAACTGCAAGGCCATCGCCCAGGACCGCCACGTCGACGTGATGGAAATGGATGCGGCGTCGCGCACCGGGGTCGACGACATCCGCGAAATCATCGACGGCGTGCGCTACCGGCCGACCTCGGCCCGGTTCAAGATCTACATCATCGACGAAGTCCACATGCTGTCGAAGAATGCCTTCAACGCCCTGTTGAAGACGCTGGAGGAACCGCCGGAGCATGTGAAGTTCATCTTCGCGACCACGGAAATCCGCAAGGTGCCGGTGACCGTGCTGTCGCGCTGCCAGCGGTTCGATCTGCGCCGCATCGAGGTGCAGCGCTTGGCCGACCACTTCAAGGGCATCTGCGAAAAGGAAGGGGCGGAAATTTCCGAGGCTGCCTTGCACCTGATCGCCCGCGCCGCCGACGGCTCCGTTCGCGACGGTCTGTCGATTTTGGATCAGGCCATCGCCATGACCGAGGGTGCCATCGGCGAGGACCTGGTGCGCGACATGCTGGGCCTGGCCGACCGCTCACAGGGCTTTGACCTGTTGGAAAAGACGCTCCAGGGCGACACACCGGGGGCTCTCAACCAGCTGGCATCCATGTATCAGGACGGCGCCGATCCGGCGGCGGTGCTCAACGACCTTCTGGAAATCGTCCACTTCCTGACCCGCGCCAAGCTGGTGCCGGAAACCCTGACCGATCCCGCCGTGCCGGAGATCGAACGCGTGCGCGGCAAGGATCTTTCCGAACGCCTTGGCATGGGGGCGCTGGCCCGCGCCTGGCAGATGCTGTTGAAGGGTGTGGGCGAGGTGCAGCACGCGCCCAACGCCATCCAGGCGACGGAAATGATCATCGTGCGGCTGGCCCATGCGGCCAACATGCCGACACCCGAGGAAGCGATCCGCCGGCTGACCGACGAGGGGGCCGCCGCGCCGGCGCCCGCCGCGTCCGCACCGCAGGCTTCCGCCCCGCAAGCGCCGGCACCGCAGGCCTCGGCACCGCAGGCACCGGCGCCGTCACCGCCTTCGGCCCCACCTGCCGGCGGCGGATCCTCCGGCGGCGGTACGGCCCGCGCCCTGGCGCAGCCCGAACCCGATTACGACGACGTCCCCGATTACGATGCGGAACCGGATTACGACCCGGCCCCCACGGCCGAAGCGGACACCGCCCCCCTGCAGGCGCGGATCGAAACCTTCGCCGATCTGGTGGCCCTGGCCGGGCAGTTGAAGGAAGGCATCCTGCAGTCCCACATGATGGCCCAGGTCCATCTGGTGACGTTCGAGCCGGGCCGCATGGAATTCCGCCCGGGTCCGGGGGCACCCGACAACCTGGCGGGCGACCTCGGCAAGTTCCTGAAATCCGTCACCGGCGAGCGCTGGATGGTCACCGTGTCCAACGAAGCGGGCCAGCCGACCCTGGCCGAACAGCAGGCCAAGGCCCAGGCGGCGGAAAAGGATGAGCTTTCTCAGCACCCCCTGGTCAAGGCGGTGATGGAGACTTTCCCGGGGGCGGCGATTTCCAAGGTCCGGCATCCGGACGACGAGACCTAATTCCTCCTCCTTCCTGCTCACCGCCTCTGTGTCTCTGTGGTTCAAAAGAAAAACCACTGAGGCAGTGAGTCCGTGAGAAGTCAGGAACGAAGGCTTAATCCATCAAAAATTTATTACCCGACGCCTCGCCCCAGGCCTCGATGAATTGCTTGAGGTGCGGGCGGGCCTCGCCCTCGGCCTCGACCAGGGAGATCACGTCGGCCAGCGCCTTGTTGAGCGCCTCCGTCGTCAGCACCCCCCGATGGTGCTGCCAGCGCAGGTAGACCAGATAGGTGTTCAGCACGTCGGTCTCGCAGTAATCGCGGATTTCCGCGACCCGGCCGTCGTCGAACATCGGCGCGACCTGGCTGCCGTCGACCCCGAACTTGCCGGGCAATCCTAAGATCGCGCAGACCTCGTTCAGCTTGATCCGCGCCGAGGCCCCGAAATCCGACAGCGCTTCGATCAGATCGCAGTGCCAGTCGAGGGCATAGCGGGCCGTGTAGTTTTCCCATTTGTTGGACGTGTCGTGCAGCAGCGCCGCCTGCACGCCATGGGCCATGGCGCGGTATTTCAGCACCGGCAGGTCGAAGCCCCGGCCGTTGAAGCTGACCAGGCGCGGGCGGATGCGCTCGAAATAGCCGAAGAAGCCTTGCAGCAGTTTCTTCTCGCCGAAGCTGGCCTCGCCGCCGGAACGCAGTTCCTTCAGATGATAGATCTCGCCGCCGCTCGGCGTGTGTTCGATCTCGGCCTCGAGGAAGCTGATGGCGACCACCCGGTGGAAGGGCTGGCGGTGGAAATCGTTGCGCCCGTCGGTGATTTCCAGGTGATAGCGCGACAACTCGTCGCGCCGGGCCTGGATGTCCGGATCGTCGAAGCCGGTCAGCGCCGGCACGGCATCCGTGTCGGGCACGGTTTCGATGTCGAAGACGAAGAGGTTTCTATGCTGCATGACGACTGTTATACACTGGCCAACCCCTCCCCGGCACCCATTGAGAAGCGGACGCGACCCATGAAGAACCTCGGCAAGATGATGCAGCAGGCCCAGGAAATCCAGGCCAAGATGGCCAATATGCAGGAAGAGCTGGCGGCGCTTGAGGTCACGGGGGCGTCCGGCGCCGGCATGGTCGAGGTCACCCTGAACGGCAAGGGCGAGGCCCGGGGCGTGAAGATCGACCCGTCCCTTTTGTCCGGCGCGGACACGGACGTCGAGGTCCTGGAAGACCTCATCACCGCCGCCATCAACGACGCCAAGGCCAAGGCCGAGCGTGAAATGCAGGCCCGCATGCAGGACCTGACCGGCGGCCTCGGCCTGCCGCCCGGCTTCAAGCTGCCGTTCTGATTTTCTGAATTCCCGGCATGGTCACCTCCGACATTGATCGCCTGATCACCCTGCTGGCCAAGCTGCCGGGCCTGGGTCCGCGCTCGGCCCGCCGCGCCGTGCTGTATCTGATGAAGCGGTCGGACAGCCTGATGGAACCCATGGCCCGGGCCTTGGACGCGGCGGCGGCCAATATCAAGACCTGTGCGATCTGCGGCAACCTGGACACCCGCGACCCCTGCGAAATCTGCACGGACGACCGCCGCGACGCGGCCCAGATCTGCGTGGTCGAGGACGTCGCCGATCTCTGGGCCCTGGAGCGCACGGCCGGGTTCAAGGGCCATTACCATGTGCTGGGTGGCACGCTCTCGGCGCTCGACGGCGTGACGCCCGAGGACCTGCGCATTCCGGGCCTGTGTTCGCGCATTCAGGCGGGCGGGGTGAAAGAGGTCATCCTGGCGACCAACGCCACCGTCGACGGCCAGACCACGGCCCATTACATCGCCGACCGCGTCGCGGGATTGGGCAAGGACGTGGTGGTCTCGGGCCTGGCCCATGGCGTGCCCGTGGGCGGCGAGTTGGATTACCTGGACGACGGAACGCTCACCGCCGCCATGAAGGCGCGGCGGCCGCTGTCCTGAAGTTTAAATTCTAAGAATCAATCGTCGCGACCGAGCAGGTCTGACAAAAATATAAAGTCAGATTTCTGTATATGAATTTTCATCGTCGTCCTCTTCGATTTCGTCTTCGTCGACAAGGCCCAGGAGCGAAGTAGATTCAGCTTGAGGCAATTCTTCAACTGTTCGAAGTTTTCTGCCTAAAACCCTTGTTCGACGATCAACATCATCCATCTTGCTGCTGGCTTCGTGGAGCTTCTTTTTCACTTGCCCTAACACTGTGCCGAATTTACCGAATTCAGTTTTAACTGCCCCGAGAACCTCCCACACTTCACTCGACCGCTTTTCAATGGCGAGCGTTCGGAAGCCCATTTGGAGGCTATTTAGGAATGCGGAACAATTCGAAGGACCCGAAATTACGACCCTAAAATCTCGTTGGATCGTCTCCACAAGACCTGGGCGGCGGTTAACTTCAGCGTAAAGACCTTCCGTTGGAAGATACATCACTGCGAAATCGGTTGTGTGTGGGGGAGAGATATATTTATCGCGAATATCTTTCGCGGCTTTCTTTATTTGGTTTTCAAGTGCCTTGGTTGCGGCTGCAACCGCCTCTACATCAGCAATTTCAGAAGCTTCAATTAGGCGTTCATAGTCTTCTTTCGGAAATTTTGCGTCGATTGGCAGATAGACCGAGACATTGTCGTCGTTCTTGCCAGGAAGCTTAATTGCGAATTCCACGCGTTCGTTGCTTTGCGGTTTGACCGCCACATGAGTGTCATATTGATCCGTCGTGAAAATATCTTCGAGAAGCCGGCCTAGCTGAATTTCTCCCCAACTTCCTCGAGTGCGAACATTTGTTAAAACGCGCCTTAAATCACCCACGCCATTGGCTAGGTTTTGCATTTCACCAAGGCCTCGATGAACTTGCTCTAACCGTTCGCTGACTTGTTTAAATGACTCGCCAAGACGTTTTTCGAGAGTTCCTTGAAGTTTCTCGTCGACGGTTTTACGCATCTCCTCAAGTTTTTTCTCATTGCTCTCTAAGATTGTTTTGAAGTGCAAGTCGACGCGGGATTCAAGTTTCTCCTGCTGCTTCTGAATCCCTTCGCCCAATGCTGTTATATTTTTTCTGGAAGCCTCTTGAGACTCCTTAAGGCGATCAGAAAACCCGTCAAATTGAGTTTTCTGCATTTGCCCCAATTCAATCATCCGCTTTGCGATTGAGTCGCCAAACTGACCGATTTGAGACTGCATCGACCGTTCAAGCTTTTCATTGAGGGTTTCAAGTATCTGAAACTTTGTTTTCAGTTCTTCGTGTCGGCTCGTTAGCTCTTCTTGTGAACTGGCGTCCGGTGTCCGTGATCTTGCAAATTGAATGACTTGCAAAACAATGATTACGCCAAGGGTAAAAAATATGCCGAGCACGACGCCCGTGTTGTCCAAAAAGGTCACATCCATGACGTGTCGCTGCCTTGTTTCCGGCGAAATTAGGGGCCAAGCTTGACGCAATCGGGACGGGAAAACAAACAGGGAACCCGTCTCAACGCTCGATCCCAAGGAGACCGCCATGTCCCGCCTGTCCCGACGCCCCCGTATCCTGGCCGCCGCCGCCCTGGCCCTGCCGGTCCTGGTTTTTCCGATTCGCGGCCACGCCCAGGCCCCGGTCCCTGCCCCCGCCTCCGACCGCGTGGTCACCGTGTTCACGGGCGGCTTCGGCCAGGTCTGGGAACGCCGCCCCCTGACGCCCCAGGCGGGGCCGCGCGATCTCGTGCTCGACGGGATCAGCCATCGCACCCTGGCGGAAAGCCTGCGCCTCGCCGGTGACGGCGGCGACATCGCGGTGCAGTCCCTGTCCCTGTCGCGCAACCTTTTGACCCCGCGCGCGCTGCTCGAACGTTTCCTCGGCAAGGAGGTCGGTGTGGTCAAGGTCCATCCGACCACGGGCGAGGAGAAGATCGAAAAGGCGACCGTGCTGTCCGTCCAGAACGGCGTCGTGCTGCGCATGGGCGGGCGGATTGAGACGGGCATGCCGGGACGGCTGGTGTTCCCCGACGACCTGGGCGGGCTGTCGGCGCGGCCGGTCCTGACGGCCCGCATCACGGCCGGCGCGGCGGCGCGCGGCCTGACCCTGACCTACCTCACCGAAGGCCTGTCCTGGGCCACGGATTACACGGCGGTCGTGGCGCCGGACGGCGGGCGGGTCAGCCTGACCGGCTGGGCGTCGGTGCAGAACGATACGGGCGTGGCCCTGGACACGGCCCGCCTGCGCCTGGTCGCGGGCGAGGTCAACCGTGCGATGGGGACCCAACCCATGGCCAAGGCTCCCCGCACGATGATGATGGCCGAAGCCCGTGGCGCGGCGGCCGACGCGGCCCTGCCCGTGCGCGAGGCCCAGGGGGCCGTGCATGTCTATACCCTGGCGGGTGCGCAGACCCTGGCCGCTGGGGAGCGCAAGCAGGTCGCCTTGCTCGGCCCGGTCGAGGTGCCGGTGTCGGAAACGCTGCTGAGCCTGGGCCATCCGCAAGTGTTCGGCCCGGTCCCGGGCGGCACCACGCCAGACCATCCCCAGGTGCGTCTCAGCTTCGACAACAAATCCCTGGTCGCGGGCGGCCTGCCCCTGCCGGGCGGGGTGGTCCGCGCCTACCGCACCGCGTCCGACGGCCAGCCCCTGTTCGTGGGATCGGACCGCATTTCCGACACGCCCGACGGCGGCCGGGTGATCGTCACCCTGGGCCGCGCCTTCGACGTCACGGTCAAGCGCGAACAGACGGCCTTCAAGCGCCTGGACGCCCAGGGCCGCAATGTCGAGGCCGCCTTCAAGATCACGGTCGCCAACGGCCGCGCCAAGCCCGCGCGGGTGCGCATCGCCGAGGTCCTGCCCGGCGACTGGACCATCACGGAAAACTCCCTGGTCCATGAACGGTCCGGCGACCGGGCGCGCTGGCTGGTCGAGGTGCCGGGCAAGGGCGAACTGGTCCTGACCTATAAGGTGCGGGTGCTGCGCTGAATTTTGTTTGCGCAAATGCGTCGTCGCGGGCCTGGGTTCGGCCCGCTCGGGATTTGCGCTAACCGAGAATCCCGGCCATCGTCCCGGTCAGGCAGGTCGCGAGGGTGCCGGAGACCATGGTCATGGGGGCAAGCCGCACGATCTCGCCCCGCCGTTCCGGCGCCATGGCGACCAGGCCGCCGATCATGATGCCGAGGGACCCGAAATTGGCGAAGCCCGACATGGCGTAGGCCATGATCATGCGCGTGCGGTCGGACAGGACCTCCGGCCCCATCTTGGCCATTTCCAGATAGGCGAGGAATTCGTTCAACACGGTCTTGATGCCCATCAGGCTGCCTGCCTGCGGGGCCTCGGCCCAGGGCACGCCCATCAGCCAGACCACCGGCGCCATGACCCAGCCGAGCAGGCGTTGCAGGGTCAGCGGCGCCGCGCCGACGTCCGGGATCAGGCCGAGCGCCAGGTTGACCAAACTGACCAGGGCGACCAGCACGATGATCATGGCGGTGATGTTGATCAGCAACTGCACGCCCTCGCCGGTGCCGCGGGTGATCGCCTCCATCGCGCCGTGGTCGGGCGAGGGGTCGAGGGGGGCCGCCATATCGGCCGCCCCTTCGGGGGCCGGCATCATCAGCCGCGCCACGATTACGGCGGCCGCGGCGTTCATCAAGGACGCCGTCAACAGATGGCCGGCCGGGTCGGGCAGCACGTCCTTCAGGATGGTGGCGTAAAGCACCAGGACGGTGCCCGCGATGGTCGCCATGCCGGCCGTCATGACCAGGAACAAATCGGCCGGGGCCAGCCGCTTGAGGTAGGGGCGGATCAGCAGGGGGGCTTCGACCATGCCGACGAACACGTTGGCCGCCGTCGCCACCCCGGCGGCACCGCTCAGCCCCAGGGTGCGGTTGAGCGCCCAGGCGAAGCCCCGCACCACGGCGGGCAGCACCCGCCAATAGAACAGCAGGGCCGACAGCGCGCTGATCACCAGCACCAGGGGCAAGGCCTGGAACGCCAGGATGAAGCTGGCGCCCGGGAAGCTTTCCGTGAACGGCAGGGCGCCGCCGCCGATGTAGCCGAACACCACCTTGGTGCCGTCGAGGGTCGCCTCATGCAGCGCCAGCACGGCCCGGTTGGCGGCCAGGAACAGGGCCTTGGCGGGCGGAAAATTGAGCAGCACCAAGGCGATCGCCGCCTGCAGGGCCAGCCCGGCCAGGACGATGCGCAGCGGAAAGGCCCGTTTGACCCCCCCGTGCCACAATCCCCCAAGTCCCCAGGCCAGGGCGACGAAGCCGGCCAGGCCGATGATGCTCTGCCAAATCATTGCGGGATTGAGAGTAGCTGCATCGCCGTCCAGGGCAAGCGAGAATGGCGCAAAGCCTTGACCATTGCCGCCCGAGGCCATATCTGGGGGGAATTCCCCGCTCCTGTGACTTGGGTTAAACTGCCGTCATGTCCGTGCTTGAAATCATCGTTGCCCCCGATCCGCGCCTGAAGCGCCGGGCAGAGCCCGTCGAAAAAGTCGACGACGCGGTGCGCAAGATCATGGACGACATGCTCGACACCATGTACGCCGCCAACGGCATCGGCCTGGCCGGGCCGCAAGTCGGTATCCTCAAGCGCATCATCGTGGTCGACGTGGCGCGGGACGGCGACGGCCGGCAGCCCATGCAGATGGCCAACCCGGAAGTGATCTGGGAAAGCGAGGAAGAGCGTCATTACGAGGAAGGCTGCCTGTCCCTGCCCGAGCATTTCGCCGAGGTGGTGCGGCCCGAGGCGGTGAAGGTCCGCTATCTCGACCGCGAAAACGAAATCCGCACCATCGACGCCGACGACATCCTGGCGACCTGCATCCAGCATGAAATCGATCACCTCGACGGGGTGCTGTTCGTCGACCATATCTCGTCCCTGAAGCGCAACATGATCATCAAGAAGCTGCAGAAGTTCAAAAAGCTGCAGGCGGAAGAGGCGACGGCCTGAGTCCCTGCTGGGCTGCCCGGAAATTAATACGCTTTACGTATAACGTAAGACGTTATATTTTGTTCAGGTGATCAAGACCTTCGCATGCCCGAAGACGGAAGCCTTCTATGTTCGGGGGGCGCCGTTCGCCATGATCCGGCGCATCGCCGACGTCGCCCGGCGCAAGCTCAGGATGCTGGATGCGGCGCACGAGGTTCTGGATCTGCGGGCACCGCCCGGCAATCGTTTGGAAAAGCTCAAGGGCGACCGGGCCGGCCAGTACAGCATTCGGATCAACGATCAATACCGCGTCTGCTTTACCTGGCGCGGCGGCCATGCCCATAACGTCGAGATAACCGATTACCACTAGGAGATGACCATGTCCGTCCACCCCGGTGAAATCCTGCGGGAGGAATTCCTTGTTCCGCTCGACATCAGCGCCAACAAGCTGGCTACGGCCATTCGCGTGCCGGCGACCCGGATCGGCGCCATCGTCAACGAACAGCGCGGGATCACCGGCGATACCGCCCTGCGGCTGGCCAAATTCTTCGACACCACGCCGCAATTCTGGATGAACCTGCAAAGCCTTTACGAGATCGAGATCGCCCGCGATCAGCATGGCGCGGAAATCGACCGCGACGTGCGGCGGCGCGCCTGATGGCTTCTTCCGCGCCGGGTCACGCGGCCCTCGACCTCGTCTTCATGGGTTCGCCCGATTTCTCGATCCCGGCGCTGCGCGTGCTGCTGGACGCGGGCCACCGTGTAAAATGCGTCTACGCCCAGCCGCCGCGCCCGGCCAATCGGGGGCAAAAAGAAACGCCATGCCCGGTCCATGCCTTCGCGCTGGAACAGGGCCTTCAAGTACGCACGCCGAAAAGTCTGAAGGATCCGGCGGAACAGGCGGCCTTCGCGGCGCTTGAGGCTGATGCGGCGGTGGTCGTTGCCTATGGTTTGATTCTGCCTCAGGCCGTTTTGGGGGCGCCCCGCCTGGGTTGTCTCAACATTCATGCCTCCCTGCTGCCGCGCTGGCGGGGTGCCGCCCCCATTCAGCGCGCGATCCAGGCGGGCGACCATGAGACGGGTGTGACCATCATGCAGATGGACGCGGGGCTCGACACGGGCGACATGCTGCTGACCGGCAGACTGCCGATCACCGATGCGACCACGGCGGGGGCGCTGCACGACGACCTTTCGACGCTGGGATCGAAACTGATCGTGACGGCGCTGGAAGGGTTGCAGGCCGGAACGCTCGCCGCGACGCCGCAACCCGATGCGGGCGTGACCTACGCCGCCAAACTGGACAAGGCGGAAGGGCGGCTCGACTGGACCAAGCCGGCGGCCGAGTTGGCCCGCACCGTGCGCGCCTTCACCCCTTGGCCGGGCACCTGGTTCGACGCCGGCAAGGAACGCATCAAGGTTCTGGCCGCCGAGGCCGTTGACGGCCGGGGCGGGACGGCGCCGGGAACGGTGCTGGACGACCGGGCGACCATCCAATGCGGCGAGGGCGCTCTCCGTCCGATGCGCCTGCAGCGCCCGGGCAAGGGCGCGATGGACGCCGGCGATTTCCTGCGCGGCTTCGAGTTGGCGAAAGGGACCCGGCTGTAGCCGTAGCGCGACCTTGCCCGCGTGACGCGAAATTGATTGTCAACCAACAGGCGCCTGAGTAGTCTCGCGCCGCCGCTCGGCTTCCGGAATGGGGGGAGGTCGATCATAGGCCCGGCGGTCCCGTTTTCTAGGGACACCCGAGGTATGGCGATACGAGCAGAAATTCTGGCGCCGCACAGGCTGGTCATCGCGTCCCTGTCGGGACGGGTCGATACCGATTCCGTGCGGCATGTGATCATCCAGCTCAAAAGCCGGGCGGATTTCCTCTGGAACTTCGACCGCATCGTGTTCGTGGACGGGAGCACCGATTTTTCCCGGCTTGATATGGCCGAACTGGCGGCCATCAAGGGGGCCGTCGCCCAGGCCTATTTCGCGGGACCGGATGCGGCCTCGGCCGAACGCCCCTATTACCGCCTGGCCCTTGTCTGCGGCAGCGTAATGGAGGGGATCATCGCGAAGATGTTCACGATGGTTCTGGAAACGGATGCGGTGCCGATGATCGACCTGAAGGTGTGCCGTTCGGCGGCCGAGGCACTTGCCTGGCTGGGCCGGGACACCTTGGCTGCGGAAGATGTTCTGAAGATCGCCGGGCGGTGATACTCAGGGGCGCGTTCAGCCGACCTTCTTCTGCGCACCCGCGGCCTGGGCAAGCTGTTCCAGGCCTTCCAGGGGCTGGGCGCCGACCAGGCCGTGCAATTGGCCGTCGGGGGCGGCGACGACGAAGGTCGGCACGCCGGTAACACCATACTGGTGGGACTTGGCCCAGTCGGCATCGACGGCATTCTTGAAGGCCCGCTCCTCGATCACCTTGCGCGCTTCGTCCACGTCCAGGCCGGCGGCCTTGACGATATCCAGGATCACCTCGACATCGCCGATGTTGCGCTGGTCGACGAAATAGGCCGCGAAGAATTTGTCGTGGATGGCGTCGCCACCGGGCTGGGTTTCGGCCCATTTGCCGACTTCCTGCGCCAGGCGTGAATTGTAGGTGTGGCTGCGGTCCTTGAAGGGCAGGCCTTCGGCCTGCATCAGGCCCTGCATGCGGGCGTTTTTCTGGGCGATCTCTTCCGGCCCGGTGCCGAACATATCGGCCAGGGTGCGGCCTTCGGCCGGGGTTTCCGGATGCAGGGGGAAGTGCACCAGCTTGATGGTGACGTCGTAATTTTCCTTCAGCTGCTTCACCCGGTTGTCGCCCAGGTAGCACCAGGGGCAGACGTAATCGGAGAACACTTCCAGGGTGATCGGATCGGCCATCGGGGGTATTCCTTATCCTGCGGATGTGACCTCAATCTAGGGCCCCCATGCCGGATTTCAAACCATGAACGGTTCACATGGCTGTTATGTCTACGTGCTGTGCAGCGGAGAAGGCGCCCGTGCCCGCACCTATGTCGGCTGGTCGACAGACGTCGGGTCGCGGTTGGCGGCGCATAATTCGGGCAAGGGGGCGAAGTCCACGCGGGGCCGTACTTGGCGGATCCTGTATGTGGAACGATATCGCACGCGGGGCGAGGCCATGTCGCGGGAATGGCACCTGAAGCGCGATCGGAAATTCCGCCGCGCGTTGGTGGAGGGCGCGATCCCGGAATGACCGGGATCGCGGGGGCAGATTAAATCAGCCGGATGTCGGCGCGGTCGCCATAGCTGCCTTCGATCAGGGAGGTGGCATGGCGCACCATGTCGGCCCCTTCGCGGCGGTGGATGACGAAGGCGTTGCGGCCCGACATCGAGGCCGGGTCCGGGGCATGGCTGACGAAGTTGTGCAGGCCATAGGTGATGAGAAAGTTTTGTTCGGTGGTCATGAAAATTCCTAGTGGGGGATTGGCCGGGCGCGCTGCGCAGGGCAAAGGCCCCGGCGCGAACCGGCAATGATTGGTGTTCGTATGGAGGGTGGTCCCGTTGGGCGGCGCCGTGGGGCAGCCGCACCGGGGCGAAATTATTCGGAAGATGCAGTCCCGAGCGGCGCGGAATCGGCGGCCGGCTGGCCGGCGTCATCAGATGTACCGCCCTTTGCGGCTTCTTTCGCGGCGGCGCGTTCGGCCTTCTTGGCGGCCTTCTGGCGTTCACGTTCTTTGCGTTCGAAATCGTAATTTGGCTTGCGGGCCATCTTTACCTCTCCGGATGGAAACGGATCAGAATGCCCTTGCGGGCCACCGACGAAACCAGGGCCGGGAAAGGGTCGGCCGAAGCGGACCCCTTCCCGTAACCCGGCGTCGTTCTGATTAGTCGGCGATCGACAAATTCTCAGCGGCAGTCTTGCCGTTCTGGCCGGCGGTCAGGTCGTAGGTGACCTTCTGGCCTTCCTTGAGGGTGCTCAGGCCGGCGCGCTCGACGGCGGAAATGTGCACGAAGGCGTCCTTGGAACCGTCTTCCGGTTCGATGAAGCCATAGCCTTTGTCAGCGTTGAAAAACTTAACGGTACCTGTGGTCATTTTTAATGTCCTCTAACAGGAGTATGGGTGCCGTACGACGCCTCATGCGCCGAACAGCTGGGATAACGCTCGCATTGTCAGGGGATCACGAAGATGACCGGCGGACCGGTATTTCATATCACGAAAACAAAATGCAACTCGCTGGGTCGGAACCATAAGGGCATGGATGCGCGAAGTCAAACAGTTAAAATATTCCGCTCGTTTGTTTGGGAAAATTATTCAGACATTTCAGATGGATGGTTCTGAAATAATAAATAAAAACATGAAAAATAACTGATGTTCGGAAATATAATTCGGACTTTTTCAGTTGTTTTTGACTGTGTTCCCCCGCGCCGCCTCGGCCAGCAACGCGTAGGAGCGCCGCCGGTCGGCCTGATGATAGGTCCAGGTCAAGACCACGACCTCATCGATGCCGTAGGCCTGGGCCCGCCCGGACAGTTCGGCGAACACCTGATCGCCCGTGCCGATGATCGACCGTTCCCGGTATTGAGCGAGCCAGGCCGTCTCCGGCCCGGAATAGTCATAGTCTGCCAGGGTTTCGGGCGATTCCATGGGCCCGCGCCGGCCCGTCTCGCGCATCAGCCGGGCATGGGCGCGCGACGTGAACAGGCGTTCGGCCTCGGCCTCCGTCTCCGCCGCAAGCGCCCAGATGCAGACGCTGGCTTGGGGTTCGGGATGGCGTTCCGACGGCTGATAGCGTTCGCGGTAGATGTCGAACGCGCGCTCGACCCCATGGCCGTCGGTGATGAAGTGCGCGAAGCAATAGGGAATGCCGAAATGGGCCGCGACCTGGGCGCCATAGTCGGAGGTGCCGAGCATCCAGACTTCCGGCGATCCGGGAAACATGGGATGGGCCTCGACGCCGCGGAAGGGATGGCCGTCGATCAGCTCGTTGCCCGATACCCAGGCCATCAGGTCGCGCACGTTGGCGGGAAAATGCTCGGCGTCCTCGCCCGCGTTGGGGTTGAGGGCAAGCGCCGTCTTGCCGTCGGATCCGGGGGCGCGGCCCAGGCCCAGATCGATGCGCCCGGGGGCGATGGCTTCCAGCACGCGGAACTGTTCGGCCACTTTCAGCGGCGCGTAATGGGGCAGCATGACCCCGGCCGACCCGATGCGGATGCGGTCCGTCGACTGGGCGACGGCGGCCATGACGATTTCCGGCGCCGTGCCGACGATCGACGGATGGTCGTGATGTTCCGATACCCAGAACCGGGCATAGCCCAGGTCCTCGCAATGCTTGGCGAGGGCGATGGTGTCGCGGATCGCCTGATCGGGGGCTTGACCCTGGGCGGCGGTGGATTGGTCGAGGACGGAAAGCTTGAGCATGAATAGGCCTTAAGAGGATCGGTGGGCGGGGCGGCCCGTCAGGGCAGCAGAACCAGCTTAATGACGTAGGCGATCATCCCCACGGTTGCAACGCCGGCGAGCCAAAGGGCCGCGAACCACAAGAGACGCCGGACGGTCGGTTTCAGTGATATCCCTCCGACGGGTCGACCTTGCCGCGGAACACCCAATAGGCATAGGCCGTATAACCCAGGATCACGGGCAGCAGCACGGCCGCCCCCACCAGCAGGAAGCCAAGGCTTTCATCAGGCGCCGCCGCGTCCCAGATGGTGATCCCGGGCGGCACCATGTAGGGATAGAAACTGATGCCGATTCCGATGTAGCACAGCACGAACAGGCCGAGGGCGGCCAGGAACGGTTGTGCGTCGTTGCCGTCGCGCAGGCCCTGGAATATCCGCCAGACGCAGATCACGACAAGCGACGGCACGATCAGGCTGAACGCCGCCGTGGGGCCGGTGAACCAGCGTTCGAGATAGACCGGGTTGAGATAGGGCGTCGCCAGGCTGACGCCGCCGATCAGCAGCAGGGTCACGATGGCGGCGCGCTCGGCCATGTCGCGGGCGCGGGCGCGCAGGTCCCCCTCGGTCTTCATGACCAGCCAGGTCGCGCCGAGCAGCATGTAACCCGCGACCAGAGCCAGCCCGGTGACGATGCTGAACGGCGTCAGCCAGTCCCACCAGCCGCCCGCATAGGCCCGGTCGACGACATGGATGCCCTGGACCAGGGCGCCCAGGGTGATGCCCTGGGCGAAGGTCGCGAGCAGCGATCCGCCGGCGAATCCCCAGTCCCACAAAAACTTGCCGCGCGTCGTGCGCCAGCGGAATTCGAAGGACACGCCGCGGAAGATCAGGCCGATCAGCATGGCGATCAGGGGCGCATAAAGGGCCGGCAGGATCGTCGCGTAGGCCAGCGGGAACACGGCGTAGAGCCCGCCGCCGCCCAGCACCAGCCAGGTTTCGTTGCCGTCCCACACGGGGGCGACGGAATTCATGGCCACGTCGCGGTCCTGTTCGCTGCGCAGCAGGGGAAACAGGATGCCGACGCCCAGGTCGAAACCGTCGAGAACGACATAGGCCAGGATCGAGAAGGCGATCAGCCCGGCCCAGATGAAGGCAAGATCAAGTTCCATGGCCTAATCTCCCTGTCCCTGCGGCTGGTCCTGGCCCTTCGCCTTGCGGATAAGGTCCCTGGTCGCGCGCACGGCGGCGGCCGGCGTGATGCCGGCGGCGCGGGTCGGGCCGATGTCGTCGTCGATGCCGGCGTCGGGCGCCTTCGACATCAGGCGCAGGATGTAGAACACCCCGGCCCCGAATACGGCGAAATAGACGATGATGAAGGCGATCAGCGACGCCCCCACCGCCGCAGCGCCGATGGGCGAGACGGATTCCGCCGTGCGCAGCAGGCCGTAGACGGTCCAGGGCTGGCGGCCGACCTCGGTGGTGATCCATCCGGCGACGACGGCAACGAAGCCCGAGGGCGCCATGGCCACAGCGCACCATTGCAGCAGGCGCGCGCCGTACAACCGGCCGCGCAGGCGCATCAGCCCGCTCCACAATCCGATGGCGGCCATCGCCATGCCGATGGCGACCATGATCCGGAAGCTCCAGAAAATGATTGCGGCGGGCGGCCGGTCTTCCTTGGGCCAGTCCTTCAGGCCCTTGATTTCGCCGTCCCAATCGTGGGTCAGGATCAAAGAGCCGAGTTTGGGAATCTCGACCGCGAAGCGCGTTTCCTCGGCATCGTCGTCGGGCAGGCCGAACAGGATCAGGGGCGCGCCCCGGCGGGTTTCGTAATGGCCTTCCATGGCGGCGATCTTGGCCGGCTGGTGCTTCAGGGTGTTGAGGCCGTGGAAGTCGCCGGCGACGACCTGCAGGGGGGCGACGATCAGGGCCATCCACATGGCCATGGAAAACATGATCCTGGCCCCCCGGTCCTGAGCGTTGCGCAGCAGATGCCAGGCACCGACCCCGCCGACCACGAAGGCCGTGGTCAGATAGGCGGCCAGCACCATGTGGACCAGGCGGTAGGGGAAGGACGGGTTGAACACCACCGCCCACCAGTCGGCGGGAATGAACTGACCGACGTCGTTGATGGCGTATCCCTGGGGCGTCTGCATCCACGAATTCACGGACAGGATCCAGAACGCGGAAAACAGGGTGCCGACGGCGACCATCAGGGTCGCGAAGAAATGCAGCCGGCGGCCCACCCGCTCCATGCCGAACAGCATGACGCCGAGGAACCCGGCTTCGAGAAAGAACGCCGACATCACCTCATAGCCCATCAGGGGGCCCAGAACCGGGCCGGTCTTGTCGGAAAAGACGCTCCAGTTGGTGCCGAACTGGTAACTCATGACGATGCCCGACACGACGCCCATGCCGAAGGTTACGGCGAAGATCACCTTCCAGTACTTGAAGACCTTGAGGTAGCTGTCATCGCGGGTCCACAGCCACAATCCCTCCAGCACGGCGAGGAAGCTGGCCAACCCGATGGAGAAGGCGGGAAAGACGATATGCGCGGAGACGGTAAAGGCGAACTGAATGCGTGCGAGGATCAGAGGGTCGGTAAGGTCAGGCATACCCGCATCCTTTCGTCGTTGCGCTTTTCGCCTTCTATTCCAGCGCCGCCAGCATGGGCGCCGAATCCTCGATCGTCTGGATGCGGTCCATGCCTTGCTTCATTTCCGTCATGATGAAATCGGCGCGTCGGCCGGGGCCGCCGACCTCCATGTTCGGGAACAGGTTGGACCAGGCATCCATCTTCACCGACAACGCGCAAAGCACCCCGCCGATGGTGGTGTGATAACCGCGGATCACGGCTTCGACTCGGCGGAAGCGCTCGGCCGAAATGTTGTCCCACATGTGCTTGGTGCCGCGGTCGAAGTTTTCGAACCGGCCGGTGATGGCGGCCATCAGTTCGTTGATGGTGGTCGTCATCATGTCCATGGTCTGCATCAGCGACGGGTTGTTCTTCATGGCGAAGTTTTCCCGCAGCAGATCCATGGTATCGAGAAATTCGGTAAGCGTCGGTTCGATATCGTCCAGAATCTGCTTGTAGTAGCTGAGCGACATGAAAATGTCGGCGTAGTCCTCAAGGAACTTGGGCAGGTCTTCGATCTTGATGTTCAGTTTCTGCGCCATCAACCGCAGCTTCTCGAGCGCCTTTTTCTTGTCCGGCGAGCGGAACAGCTTGACCACGTCCTGGAAACTTTTCACGTCGAGATCGTCCCCGCCGTAGATCTGCGAGATCAGGGGACCCGTGAATTCACGCATGTATTCGTTCAACTCGGCCGTCTTGCTTTCCGACAGCTTGAGGTATTCGACATTGTTCACCTCGATGCCCAGGTCGCGGAGCGAGATGCGCAGTGAATAGACGTCGTAGCTCGGCAGGTCGCCCAGCTTTTTCATCAGGATCATGTCCGGATTGCGAAAGCCGTCAGCCCAGCCGAATTCCGCCGGCAGGCCGTCGATATCGACCTGGCCCGAGCCGGTGTCCTTGTCTGAGAAAATTTCCACCATGCTTTCGAAGCGGGCGTTCTTGATCAGTCTGGCGCGGCGCAGGGGGGCTGTCTTGATCGGCATCATGATCAAGGGAAGAGTATGCAGCGAATCCCGGTCTTCGTCGTCGATGTCCTGCTCGAGATTGAGATCGCCGAAGGTAAAATTTTTATCCTGGCTCAATGCCTGATCCTCACCAGTCGCCTACTTGGCCCACTCGACGGTTTCGATCTTGGGAGCGTTCGCTTGAATTTCGCGCACCTTCTCGATCCCCTGCTTCATTTCGGACATGATGAATTCGCCGCGCTTGATGGGGCCGCCCACGGCCGGTGACGGGAAGCGCACGGCGAAGGCGTTCATCTTCACCGTCAGCGCACAAAGGCAGCCGCCGATCGTGGTGTGGTATTCCTCGACGAACTTCTTGACCGTCTTGAAGCGGTCGGCGGTCAGATCATCCCACATGCCGTTGGTGTAGCGGTCGAACGTTTCGAAACGGCCCGAGATCGCGGCCATCAGTTCGTTGATCGCCCCCTCGATCTGGTCGCAGGTGTTCATCATGTTGACGTTGGTCTTAAGCTGGAAGTTGTCGCGGATTTCGTCCATGGAGTTCATGAACTCGTCGATGATCGGCTCCAGCGCATCCAGGCACTGGCGGAAATAGGACAGCGACAGGAACACGTCGCCGTAGTCCTCCAGAAACTTGGGCACGTCACGCACCTTGATGCGCAATTTCTGCGCCATCTGGTCCAGCTTCTTGCGCACCATTTCCACATCCGGGCTTTCGAACAGTTTGACCATGTCGTCGAAGGTCTGAATGTTCAGATCGTCCTTGCCGTAGATTTCCTGGATCAGCGGGCGCGTGAATTGGGTCATGTAGGACGTCAGTTCGGTGACCTTGCTGTCCGACAGCTTCAAGTCCTCGATCGCGTTGACTTCGATCCCTTCTTGACGGAAAAGCATGCGCAGCGAGTACACGTCGTAGCTGGGCAAGGGGGCGAGCTTGCGCAGCATCACCAAATCCGGGTGGCGCTTGCGGCCCTTGCCGGACCAGCCGTAATCCTTGGCCAGTTCCTCAACGTCCATCTGGCCGGAACCGATGCCCTGGCCCTGGAACAGTTCGACCACGCTGTTGAGGCGCGCGTTCTTGATCAGCCGCGCCCGATGCAGGGACGGCGTCTGGAACGGCAAAATGGACAACGGCAGGATGTGCAGCGCGTCACGATCCTCGTCACGCTGCACCGAGGGAACGCCCGTCGGTTCGGCGGGATCGGGAACGTCTTGATCTTTCGCTGCGTCGGTCATGGATGCCTGCCCAGGTTTGGCCGGTCGGCCTTTGACTTCTATTGTCCGTTAAAATACCTATTTTAAACAACTTTTATAGCATCATTTAATCCGGTGGAGCCAATAGCCCCTTGCCGGTTCGGCAAGGCAGGGTAGAGATCATGGCGCGGTATCGACTAAAACTTGAGTACGATGGGCGCGGTTTCGTCGGCTGGCAACGCCAGGACAACGGTCTGGGCGTGCAGGAAGCCGTGGAGGATGCCGTCCATGCCTTCACCGGCGAACGGGCCCAGGTATTCGCCGCTGGGCGCACGGACGCGGGCGTCCACGCCCTGGGCCAAATCGCCCATGTCGACCTGCAGAAAGACTGGCCCGCCGATACGGTGCGCAACGCGCTCAATTTTCATCTCAAAGCCCATGCGGTCAGCGTTCTCGCGGCCGAGGCCGTGGATGAGGACTTTCACGCCCGATTTTCCGCCGTTTCCCGGAGCTACCTCTATCGCGTGCTCAACCGCCGCTCGCCGCCGGCCCTGGATCAGGGAATGGTGTGGTGGGTGCCGGTGCCGCTCGACGTCGACGCCATGACGGCGGCGGCCCGGGTCCTGGTCGGCCATCACGATTTCACCAGCTTTCGCGCCACCCATTGCCAGGCCAATTCGCCGCTCAAGACCCTGGACGTCCTCGACGTTACCCGGGCGGGCGAGGAAATCCACTTTCGCGCCCATGCCCGCTCGTTCCTGCATCATCAGGTGCGCAACATGGTCGGCAGCCTGAAATGGGTCGGCGAGGGGCGCTGGACCGACCGTGACATCAAGGCCGCCCTTGATGCCCGCGACCGTGCCGCCGGCGGGCCCACGGCGCCGCCGGACGGCCTTTATCTGACCGATGTGGGATACTGACGGCCGGCCGGGAAAATCGCCCAGACCATGGTGCGGGGCGGCCAATCGGCGTATATTCAAGAAATGGACAAGCAAATTCCCCTGTCCCTGAAGGCGTCGGAAGACGATGCCGAGGGTGCGCAGTCTGCCGACCCGGCGGCCCAGGAACCTGCGCTGAAGGATCAGCCGGTGATCGGTTATCTCGCGGTGATCTGCGGGGTGTTCGCCATTTTCGCCTGGGGCATCGTGTTCGTGCCCATGGGGCTGGCCTTTTCCGTGGCGGCCCTGATTGCTGGGCAGGGGGCCTGGGGCTTCGCCGGGCTGGTGCTGTCGGTGATCGGGCTGATGTCGTCGCCGACCCTGCTGGCGTTATTGGGCATGGGGGCCGTCGCCGCGTTCTTCGGGATCGGTTAGGTCAGCGCGCCGTCAAGCGAAGAACCGCTTTAGAACCTCTTGATAGATGCGCGCCAGATCACGGATTTCCGTGACCAGGGCGTTCTCGTTCATCTTATGCGCCGTTTCGTTGGTCAGGCCGAATTCGACGACCGGGCAATGGTCCTTGATGAACCGCGCGTCCGACGTGCCGCCGGTGGTGCTCAGCTCCGGGTCCTGGCCGGTGACGGCCTTCACGGCCCCCGCGACCACGTCGCTCAACAATCCCGGCGGGGTCAGGAACGATTCCCCGGACACGGAAATGTCCAGGTCGTAGGACCCTTGCGTTTCGCCGGCCATGACGGCGGCGCAGCGCTCCTCGATCAGTTTCGTCAGGCTGGCGCCAGAATGCATGTCGTTGAAGCGGATGTTGATGCGGGCGGTCGCCTGGGCCGGGATCAGGTTGGTCGTCGCGTTGCCGACGTCGACGGTGGTGATCTCCAGGTTGGTCGCCGGGAAATGGTCGTTGCCGTGATCCAGCGGATCGTCATTCAGCGCCGACAGCATCTTCAACAGCTTGGGCACCGGGTTGTCGGCCAGATGCGGATAGGCGACATGGCCTTGCGTTCCGGTCACCGTGATCGTGCAGTTGAGGGACCCGCGCCGGCCGATCTTCACCATATCGCCCAGGGTGGTCACGTTGGTCGGCTCGCCGACCAGGCAGGCGTCGATTTTCTCGCCCTGGTCCACCAGCCAGCCCAGCATCTTTGGGGTGCCGTTGATCGCGGGGCCTTCCTCGTCCCCGGTAATCAGGAAACTGATGGAGCCCTTGGGGTATCCGTTCGATGTCAGAAACGCATCCGTGCCCGCGACCATGGCGGCGATCGCGCATTTCATGTCCGCCGCCCCCCGGCCGTACAGCCGCCCATCGCGGATTTCCGGTTTGAACGGGTCCGACGCCCAGCCCGCGGCGTCGCCCGGCGGGACCACGTCCGTATGGCCCGCGAAACAGAAATTGGGGCCCTCGGTGCCGAGCCGCGCATAAAGGTTGTCCACGTCCGGCGTGCCGTCCTGGGAAAAGGGCAGGCGATGGCAGGTAAAGCCCAGGGCTTCCAGCCGCGCCTGCAACAGGTCGAGCGCCCCGCCCTCCGTCGGCGTGACGGAGGGGCAGCGGATCAGGGCTTCGGACAGGTCGATGACGTCGGTCATGGCGGGGACGGTCATGGTGGTTTTAGTCGCGCAGCAGTTCGTTGATGGAGGTCTTGGACCGGGTCTTTTCGTCCACGGTCTTGAGGATCACCGCGCAGTAGAGCGACGGCTGGCCTTCCTTGCCCGGCAATGAGCCCGGCACGACCACCGAATAGGGCGGCACGCGGCCGTAATGGACCTTGCCCGTTTCCCGTTCGACGATCTTGGTCGACTGGCCGATGAACACGCCCATGGAAATGACCGAACCCTCCCCGACCACGACGCCCTCGACGACCTCGGAGCGCGCACCGACGAAGCAGTTGTCTTCGATGATCACCGGGCCGGCCTGCAGGGGCTCCAGCACGCCGCCGATCCCGGCGCCGCCGGAAATGTGGCAATGCTTGCCGATCTGGGCGCAGGACCCGACCGTGGCCCAGGTATCGACCATGGTGCCTTCATCCACATAAGCGCCCAGGTTGACGAAGCTGGGCATCAGCACCACGCCCGGCGCGATATAGGCCGACCGCCGCACGATGCAGTTCGGCACGGCGCGGAAGCCCGCGGCCTTGAAATCGTCGGCCGACATGCCTTCGAACTTGCTGGGCACCTTGTCCCACCAGGTCGAGCCGCCGGGGCCGCCGGAAATCGGCGCCATGTCGTTGAGCCGGAAGGACAGCAGCACGGCCTTCTTCAGCCACTGATGCACGACCCAGTCGCCACTGGTCTTTTCCGCGACGCGGGCCTGGCCCTTGTCCAGCAGGTCCAGCGTCGCCTCGATGGCGTCGCGGGTTTCTCCCGTGGTCGCGGGCGTGATGGCGTCGCGGCCGTCCCAGGCGGCGTCGATGGCGGCTTGCAGATCTGTGGTCATGGCGAAATCCCGGTTTCTTTGGGTGAATTGGTCAAAAATGGCCCCGGAAGATGAAACAGGGCCCGAAACAAGTCAAGGCGGGCGGGCCGTCTATGTCCCGGCGGCGACGCTTTCCAGCCAGACGACCAGATCATCCACCACATGGTGGATATGGCCGCCGTCGGCGCCGTCGTTGGCCCAGGTCACGCCGGACGTGCCTTCCGGGCGGACCCAGACGGTGGTCATGCCCAGGGCGAAGGCGGGGGCCAGGTTGCGGGCCATGTCCTCGACCATCACCGCGCGGGTCGGGTCGATGCCGTGGGCTTCCGCCATCTTGACGTAGACATGGGGGGCCGGCTTGGGCTCGTAGTCGGAGGCGACGATGTCGAACACGGCCTCGAAATGATGGCGCACGCCCAATTTGTCCATGACCCGCTCCGCATGGGGCACGTCGCCGTTGGTGAAGATGATCTTGCGGCCCGGAAGCTTTTCCAGCGCCGCGTCCAGGCGCGGCGACGGGTCGACCGGGTCAAGGTCGATATCGTGCACGGCGTTCATGAAGGCCACGGGATCGACGCCGTGCAGGGTCATCAATCCCCGCATGGTCGTGCCGTGTTCGCGGAAATAGGTTTTCTGCAGCGCCCGCGCCTGTTCCAGCGGCAGATCGAACAGCCCGGCGACATAGCGCGTGATGTTCCAATCGACCTGATCGAACAGGCGGCAGGACGCGGGATAGAGCGTGTTGTCCAGGTCGAACACCCAGCAGTCGGCGGCGGCCATGCTGTCGAGGGGCGGTTTTGATGTCGCCGGCGGGACGGTCGGGGTTTGGTCTTTGGTCATGGCCCTTTATAGGATATCGGCGGCCCCGGCGCGCAATGGTCTTTTCACGGCAGGGGTGTGACGCAGGCCGCTTGGCTATCGGCACCGGTCGGGTAATATTCCCCCGGCCGCGCGACGCGGGCCCGAGGAGGAGACAGCCTAAGTGACCACCCAATACGGCAAGGAAGCGGACCTGGCCAAGAACGGCAAGGCGGAAGAGCGCCGGCGCCTGGCTGCCTCCATGACCACCAAGCCGGAAATTCTCTATTACATGGCCAAGGACGGCGACCCGGGCGTGCGCAAGGCGCTGGCGGGTAACACGGCCACGCCCATGCAGGCCGACAGCCTGCTGGCCAAGGACGAGGACGTCGAGGTTCGCGCTACCCTGGGTCAGAAGATTTCCCAGATGATGCCGGAGCTGACGGACAAGCAGAAGACCAAGGTCCGGCGCTGGGCGACGGATACGCTGGAGGACATGTCGCGCGATCAGGCGCTGCGCGTGCGCCACCTTTTGGCCGACACGCTGAAGGAAATGACCTCGGCCCCGCCGGCGGTGATCCGCCAACTGGCCCGCGACACCGACGCCATGGTCGCCAATCCGGTGATCGAATTCTCGCCCGTGCTGACCGACAAGGACCTGGCGACCATCATCGCCGAGGGGGCCAACACGGCGCGGCTCAAGGCCGTGGCCCGTCGCAAGCAGGTCTCCGAGGCCGTGTCCGACGCCATCGTCGAGACCGGCGACGTGGAGGCGACGGCGGAACTGTTGAAAAACCCGGGCGCGCATATTTCCGAAGGCACGATGGACAAGATCGCCGACCGCGCGGAAGACCATCCGGAACTGCATGAACCCCTGGTCGCCCGGCCGGGCCTGTCCGACAAGGCGGCCAAGCGCTTGGCCGAATATGTCGCCGACAGCCTGTTGGATACCTTGCTGGCGCGCAAGGACATCTCGCCGGACCTGGCCGAACAGGTGCGCGCCGTGGTCATGGCGCGGCTGGCCGCCGGGGACGGGCCGCCGCCGGGCGCGGCGGGAGAGGACGGCGGCGCCGGGGGCGGCGCAAACGGCACCGGCGCGCTGGAACCGGAGCCCGACCGCCTGACCCGCGACGAGGCCCTGGAGCTGGCGCGCGACATGAACAAGAAGGGTCAGCTGACCGAAGGCGTGATCTACGACGCCATCGGGCGCAAGGATCGCAACATGGCCATGGCGGCGCTGGCCGTGCTGTCCGACACCAAGATGGCGGCGGTGGTCAAGGCCTTCGCCACCAATTCGGCCAAGGGTATCGTGTCTTTGGTGTGGGAGGCCGGCTGTTCGCCCAAGTTGGCGGTGGATTTGCAGCAGGGCCTGGGCAATGTCGCCCCGGTCGAGATCATCCGCCCGTCGTCAAAGGCCGCCTACGGCCTGTCGGAAGCGGAAATGTCCTGGCAGCTGGAATTCCTGCGCGACATGGCGTGATAGGCTACTCCCGCCCGTAATGCTTGGTCAGGTAGTCGAGGACCAGCTTGCGCGGTTCGGCTTCCAAGGGCTCCATCTCCTGTTCGGCGACCATCCACTTCAGGACTTCGTCCCAGGATGCCCGGTCGAGTCCCTGCTGTTTGACGATGGCCAGCGAATGACAGGCCTGGCACACGTAGAAGACCTCTTCCCGGCCGGGACCTTCGGGTAGCCCCTGCCATTCGTCGTCTTCCTGGGCGGCGGGTTGTTGCGCGGATTTCGGGGTGGGTTCGGCGGCCGGCGCGGGCGGGGAGAATGCTCCCCACCCGGCCAGCACGGCCGCGGCGAGCGCGGCTCGTAGGATCGTCATGATGCGCATGCGTCAGGAGGCGTAGACCGAGACCCGGTGCATGGCGTTGTTGGCGTAACCCTTGGGGTTCCAGGCGACGGCGAAGGGCTGCATGCGGCCCTTGTCGTCCGTGGCCCGGGCCCAGATCTCGTAATACCCTTCCTGGGGCAATTTCACGGTCTGGGTGAAGCGCTGCCAGGCATAGGCATTGGCCGGGTCGGCCAGGTTGGCTTTGATCCAGGTCGCGCCGAAGTCGATGGAGATCTCGACTGAGGATACCTTGCCCTCGCCGACCCAGGCATGGCCGCGTATTTGCACCGAACGGTCGCCCTTGGGCAACTTCACGCCCGTTTCCGGGAAGGTGATCAGCGATTTCACGGGCATGGTTTCGAGGAACACCATCTTCTTCTTGTCGACCTTCTCGCCGGGGGCCACGGGATGCGGCGGCAGGCGGTAGGCGTCGCCGGTCATCTTGGGTCCATCGTGGACGACGTTGCGCAGTTCCATGCGGGTGAACCATTTATGCGAGACCGAACCCGGATAGCCGGGGATCAGCAAGCGCAGCGGCGCGCCGTTCATGGGGTGGATGTCCTCGCCGTTCATGGCCCAGGCGATCATGTTGTTTTCGTCCCAGGCCTTGGCGACCGGCACCCCGCGCGAGATGGGCAATTTGCCCTCCTTGCCCGACAGGTGTTGATCCGCGCCGTAATGGGCGGTGTAGACGGCGTCCTTCTTGACGCCCGCGGCCTTCAGCACGTCGATCAGACGCACGCCCGTCCATTCGGCGCAGCCGACGGCACCCAGCGTCCATTGGTTGCCCTTGGCCTTGGGGTCGAAGAAGGCGCGGCCGTTACCGCCGCATTCGATCCACATCCGGCGGGTCACGTTCGGAAACTTGGCCTTCAGCTCTGCGATGGTGAACTTCAGCGGATTGTCGACGAAGCCGTCGATGGTGACAGTCCAGTTTTCCGGGTTCATGTCGGCCGGCAACAGGCCATTGTTGCGGATGAAGTGGCGCGACGTCGGCGTCACCTCATCGTCCAGGAGATGAGGCGGCGTCTCGGCGTTGACCGGCCGATCATTGAGAATCGTCAGGCCGTCCTTACCCTCGATCTTCAGGTCCTTGGCCGAGGCAAGGGCTTCGGGAATGAAGCCGGACGGCATGTTGCGGTGGAAGGGGATGGCGGCACCGATCAGCGCCCCCATGGTTGCGAGGCCAGCCCCTTTCAGGAAGCCACGGCGGTCGTTGTGCGGCACCCGGCCGAACACCACTTCGTCGGCCTTTTCAGGGTTGTCCGCGTAAAGCTGGAAGAGATCCGCTTCCGTGCCGCTTTCGCGCGGCAAGTCGGAAGGAGAATTGTCCTTAGGCATGATGCTTCCCCAATCTGTCGGTTCGTTGGCGGCCGGTTCTGCGGTTTCCGGCCTCAGCAGAAGGAAACGCGTGGGCGGGGCCGTTTATTCCGGTTGGGGAAAAGTTTTCTGCTATTCGCGGGGGGAAGGCTCAGGCGCTGCAGGGCGCGCTGCTGTCACGGCTTTCACGCAATGCGGTGCGTGTCTCGGCGTCAAACGGCGCATGGCGACGGCTGCCGGCGTGCACGCTTTCTGCCAGAAGACCGAACCGTCGGCTTTCCATGCCGTCGGACAGCATCAAGTAGTCCAAGTGGCCGACCCGCCAGCCGTAGGCTTCCTGTCCGTCCCGGCGGAACGGGCGCAGGGCCTCGATCAGGTCACCCCTGGCCGGGAACACGACCAGGCTGACCTTGCAGCCGCGGGTGCCGCGGTAACCCGCCAGCAGGGCCTGCCCGCCGCCGGCCATGGCGCGAACCTCGGAATGGATCAGGGTCAGGCGCGATGCCGTCAGGTCCGGCACGTAGGCGTTGGCGAAGTTCCCCGCTTGGCGCACGCGGATCAGGGCGATCGGTGCGGCGGCCTGACCGGCAGACCAGGTCAGATGGGCCTGCCATGCCTCGGCCAGCCACCCGGCGCCGGCGGTAGGTCGGTCAATGCCGGAAAGGAAAGCGGCCCCTCCCAGGAACAAGGCGAAAGCGATGGAGGCTGCGGCTGCTGCCATGGGCCGTCGCGGGCCTGCGACCTTGGGCAGAGCAATTGCCGGGGCGTCGATGCCGTCGGCGACGGCCAAACGCAGGCGGCTCAGGGCCGCAATCTCACGTGCCAAGGCCGGATCGTCGGCCACGGCGCGCGCAACCTTGGCCGCTTGTGCGGCGTCAAGTTCACCGTCCACATAGGCGTTCAGAAGATCGAAGGTTACCGGTCGTTCGCGCATCACTGGTCTTGCTGGCTCTTGTCGTCGTGTGTGTTCTTGTCGTTGATCCCGTGGGGTGAGGTCAATTCTTTGTTCTGCGCCGCGCCACGGGAAGTTCGTGGACATTGCTGGCGCCGACGGCGTCGAGCAGGACCCGCCGAGCTCGGCTGATGCGGCTCATTATCGTTCCCACCGGAACGTCCAGCAGGGCCGCGGCCTCGGCGTAGCTCAATCCCACCATGTCGATTAGGGCGATGATTTCGCGTTGCGGACGCGGCATCTTCGCCATCTCCAGTTTCACGGTTAAGGCAGTGATGAAACGCTCGTCGCCCTGCCAAAATTCCGCGCCAGGAAGATTTTTTTCGATTTCCGTCTCGGCATGGGCGTCGCGCGTGCGACGTCGGCGTAGCTGGTCGAAGAAGGCATTGCGCAGGATGCGGAACAGCCAGGCCCGGAATGCGGCTTCATCCTCCGGCACGTTGCGCGCGGATAAGGCACGCAGGGCGCAATCCTGCACCAGATCCTCCGCCTGATGGCGATCGCCGGCCAGGCTCAGCGCGTAGCCGAACAGCCGTGGCAGGTAATTGGAAATGCGCGTCCGTGTCGCCACCGTCGCCGTCCCTCCCAAGACGGGAAAGCATTGCGCAAAGCGACGCGGGGGGCAAGGGGGCCTGCGTCGGAACGGTTCAGTCCGGCAGGATGCCCTAATCGGGTAAAATAATCGTGCCGGCGCCGTGTTCCGTGAACAGTTCGACCAGCACGGCATGGGCGACCCGGCCGTCGGAGATGACGGCGCCGCCGACCCCGGCCAGGACCGCGTCGATGCAGGTTTCGACCTTGGGGATCATGCCGCCGGAAATGGTCCCGTCGGCGATCGCCTTGCGCGCGTCGGACACCTTCAGTTCGGGGATCAGGGCGCCGTTGCCGTCGAGCACGCCGGACACGTCGGTCAGCATGATCAGGCGTTTGGCATGGGTGGCGCCGGCGATGGCGCCTGCCGCCGTGTCGGCATTGATGTTCAAGGTCTCGCCCTTGGGGCCGACGCCGATCGGGGCGATGACCGGGGTGATGTCCGATTCCTCGAAGGCTTCCAGCACGTGAGGATTGATTTCCCGGGGCTCGCCGACCAGGCCGAGGTCCAGGATCCGCTCGATATTCGATTCCGGGTCTTTCTTCGTGCGCCGCAGCTTGTCGGCCATGATCAGGTTGCCGTCCTTGCCGCACAGGCCCACGGCCATGCCGCCGGCGGCGTTGATGCGGGTGACGATTTCCTTGTTGATGGACCCGGCCAGGACCATTTCAACGACCTTCACCGTGTCCTCGTCGGTCACGCGCAGGCCGTCCACGAACTTGCTTTCGATGGCCAGCCTTTCCAGCATGGCGCCGATCTGCGGCCCGCCGCCGTGCACGACCACCGGGTTGCTGCCGCATTGGCGCAGCAGCACCACGTCGCGGGCGAACACGTTGGCCATTTCCTCGTCGCCCATGGCATGGCCGCCGTACTTGATGACCACGGTCTGGCCTGAATATCGGCGCATGTAGGGCAGCGCTTCGGACAGCACGTTGGCCTGGTTCAGCCATTTATCGGCGATGGAGCGTTTCTTGTCGTCAGTCATGGGGCGCGAACCTAATGCATTATCCGAAGTATTTGAAGCATCCGTAACGGTTTAGACCGCTTCGGCGGGCAAGGCCAGCGCCGCCAGTTCGGCGCGCAGTTCTTCGATGCCGCGGCTTTTGAAAGAGCTTGTCCGCATGATCACCGGATGGGCCGCCGTATGCTTGGCCAATTCCTTTTCCGTCTGAGCGACCAGCGTGTCCAAGTCGTCGGCCTTCACCTTGTCGCACTTGGTCAGGACGATCTGATAGACCTGGGCGGCGGCGTCGAGCATGGCCATGACCTCGCGGTCGGTCGCCTTCAGCCCGTGGCGGGCGTCGATCAGCACGCAGGTCCGACGCAGTTCCTGACGGCCCTTGAGATAGGAATTGACCAGCTTGGTCCAGTTCTTGACCTCGCCCTTGGGCGCCTTGGCATAGCCGTAGCCCGGCAGGTCGGCCAGCATCAGGCGCTTGCCGAGATCGAAGAAGTTGATCTGCTGTGTGCGGCCCGGCGTGTTCGACGTGCGCGCCAAGTCCTTGCGCCCGGTCAGGGCGTTGATCAGCGACGACTTGCCGACGTTGGACCGCCCGGCGAAGGCGATTTCCGGCAGCGGGCTGTCCGGCACCTGGGCCAGGCTGGCCGCGCCCAGAAGAAACATCGCTTCCTTGGCGAACAGAAGCCGCCCGTTTTCCAACAGGATCGCCTCGGCCTCGGCCCCGGAATCCACGCCGGGCGTAATGTCTCCCGGCTGTGTCATGGATCGGTGCTCCTTAACGCGGGGATCAGGCCTTGACGCCCATGCGGCGCATGATGACCCATTGCTGGGCGATGGACAGCAGGTTGTTCCAGGTCCAGTAGATCACCAGGCCGGCCGGGAAACTGGCCAGCAGGAAGGTGAACACCACGGGCAGGAACATCATGATCTTGGCCTGGGTCGGGTCCGTCGGCTGCGGGTTCAATTTCTGCTGCAGGAACATGGAAATGCCCATCAGCAGCGGCCACACGCCAAGGTGCAGAATGTCGGGCGGGTTCCAGGCGATGGCGCCGAACAGGGTGAACAGGTTCGTCGGATCGGGCGCCGACAGATCCTGAATCCAGCCATAGAACGGGGCGTGGCGCATTTCGATGGTCACGAACAGCACCTTGTAGAGCGCGAAGAATACGGGGATCTGCAACAGGATCGGCAGGCAGCCCGACGCGGGGTTGGTGCCCTCGCGCTTGTACAGCGCCATCATTTCCTCGTTCAGCTTGACCTTGTCGTCGCCGTAACGTTCGCGCAGCTTGACCATCTCCGGCTGCAGCTTCTTCATCTTGCTCATGCTCTCGTAGGACTTGTTGGCAAGCGGGAAGAAGGCGAGCTTGATGCCCACGGTCAGCAGCAGAATGGCGAGGCCCAGGTTGCCGACGTGCACTTCCAGCCACAGCAGGCCGTAGAAGATCGGCCGCGTCAGGAAGTAGAACCAGCCCCAGTCGATCGCCAGGTCGAAACGCTCGATGCCGAGGCTTTCCTCGTAACCGTCGAGAATCCTGACCTGCTTGGCACCGGCGAACAGCCGGTTTTCCGCGCTATTGGTGGCACCGGGCGCGATCGTCACGCCGGCGCCCAGGAAGTCGACCTGATAGGTATCGACCACGCCGGCCTTGCGGTAGATGTAGCGCTTGGTGACCGCGGCGTCCTTGTTGGGAAGCAGGGCCGTCAGCCAGTATTTGTCGGTGATGCCGATCCAGCCGCCCGTTCCGGTGCTGCTTTCCAGTTTCTTTTCCTGAAGGTCGTCGTAATCGACTTCCGTCAGTTCACCGTTGTTCACGCCCAGCAAACCTTCGTGCAGGATGTAGAAGCCCGAGGTTTCCGGCGTGCCCTGGCGCGACACCAGGCCGTAGGGAAACAGTTCCACCGCGGTCGCGCCCTTGTTGGCCACGGCCTGGGTGATCTTGAACATGAAGTTCCGGTCGATCTCGTAGGTGCGTGAGAACACCAGGCCCTGGCCGTTATCCCAGGTCAGGGTGACCGGGGTGTCCGGGGTCAGGGTGCGGGAGGATGCCGTCCATACCGTATCCGCATCGGGCACCTTGGCGGTCTTTCCGCCGGTCTTGGTGGCGGCCGCGGTCCAACCGAACTCCGCGAAATAGGCGTTGCTGACGCCGCGCGGGTTCAACAGGGTGATCGGCTTGCTGTTCTTGTCCAGGGTCTCGAAAAAGTCGGCCAGGATCAGGTCGTCGATGCGCCCGCCCTTGAGCGTGATCGAGCCCTTCAGGCGCGGGGTTTCGATGGCGACGCGGGGCGTGGCGGCCAGAACCTGAGCGCGGCTCGCCTGGGGCGACATCTCGGGCGCCTTGCCGACGCCCGGGGCCTGCGGCGGCACGGCCAGACCGTCGCCCGGCACGGCGGGGGCTTGGCCCGCGGCCGGCGCGGGCGCTTGGCCCGGCTGCGCGGTCGCGGCGGTCTCGGCGACCTGCGGCGGCGGGGTGGTGTTCTTGAAATACAGCTCGAAGCCCAACAGAACGGCCACCGAAAGGACCACGGCCAGGATCAGGTTTTTGTTTTCGATCATTCGTTTTAGGACCCGTGCGGTTGGGGAAGAGAATTGGGGTGATCGGCGTGGGCATGATGCCCATCGCCGTGGCCCGGACAGCCGGCGGACGGCACCGGATCGACGCCGCCCCGGTTCCAGGGATTACAACGCAAGACGCGCCGGACGGAAAGGCCCAACCCGCGAACGAAGCCGTGGGCCGCGAAGGCGTCCCGCGCGTATTCGGAACAGGTCGGATAAAAGCGGCAGGATGCCGGCACCAGAGGCGACAGGAAAAGCTGATAGCCCCGGATCAGGGCGCGGGCGAGGCGGGCCGGAAGGGCGGCAATCGTCGGCGCCATCATCTCAAATCTCCGCTTTCCCCCGGCGGTCCCGGCCGTTGCGGCCGTTTCCGCCTCCGTTCTTGCGCGTGCCGACCCGTTCCAGGGCCGTGCGCAGGTCGCCGATCAGCGCCGGAAAAGCCCGCTCCAGGGTGCCCTGACGCCCGATCAGGACATAGTCATGCCCCGCTTTGGCGCAATCGGGCAAGACCTGTTCGGCGGCGGCCTTCAGTCGCCGGCGCGCGCGGTTGCGCACGACGGCGTTGCCGACCTTGCGGGTCACCGTGAACCCGGCCCGGAAATCCGGTCCGGCGGTGTCCGTGTCTCCGTTGCCGAATGCGGTGCGGTCGAAGGCCTGCAGCACCAATCCAGGTGCTGCCCACTTATACCCTTTCCGCGCCACCTTGAGAAAGTCGGCGCGGCGTTTCAGCCTCGGCACCGTGGGTGACATGGCGGCTCGCTTCCGACCGGCTTGCGGGAACAGGCGCTGTTAAGCGGACAGGCGCTTGCGGCCTTTGGCACGCCGCGCCGCCAGCACACGCCGGCCGCCCGGGGTCGCCATACGGCTACGGAAGCCGTGGCGGCGCTTGCGAATAAGCCTGCTCGGCTGATAGGTGCGTTTCACGCGACGTCTCCTTAGAAAAATGAGTGCGCTTTTTAAGGCCTTGGTTCCATGAAGTCAACGGGCCTGGGTGGTTTGTCCGTAATCGCGTAAAAAGCCCGGATTTCCAGGGGTTCACTTGGCGTTCACGGTCAATTGACCCTGGCGTGAGGCGCATTCGCTTGTGCCTTTTGGTGCCCGGAGGATAGAAACCGGGATGCCGTCGGCATTCGCGGCCCCCATTCATGAACAAGGTTACAGACATGCGCAAGGCCCTCGATGACGACGGACAGCCCGCCGCCGACACGGCCGACAGCCCTAAATCCGGGCGGTTTTCCGTGAAACGGTTGATCCCCATCCTGGTCCTGGTCCTGGCGACGGTGCTGTTCTTCGTCTTCGACCTGCACACTTATGTATCGCTCGACGCCCTCAAGACCCATCGCGCGGCGGTGCTCGACTATTACGCCGCCCATCAGGCGTTGACGGCGCTGTTGTTCGGCGCTGCCTATACGGTGGTGGTCGCGCTGTCGATCCCGGGCGCCATCTGGATGACCCTGCTGGCCGGTTTCATGTTCGGCACGGCGGCCGGGGGGGCGATCGTCGTGGTCGCGGCGACCTTGGGCTCGTTGATCGTGTTCCTGGCCGCGCGCTATGCCATCGGCGACCTTTTATACAAGAAGGCCGGTCCCTTCGTGCGGCGCATGGAGGAAGGCTTCCGCAAGAACGCCTTTTCCTACCTGATGTTCCTGCGTCTGGTGCCGGTGTTTCCGTTCTGGCTGGTCAATCTGGTGCCGGCCTTCCTCAATGTCGGGGCCGTGGCCTTCGTGGTCGCGACGATCCTCGGCATCGCGCCGGCGACCTTCGTGTTCGCCAGCGTCGGCAGCGGCCTCGGCGCCGTGCTTGACCAGGGCGGCACGCCGGACCTGACCATCGTGTTCGAACCTCACATCATGGGCCCGCTGCTGGGCCTGGCCGTGCTGGCCCTGATCCCGGTATTCCTGCGCCGCATCAAGGAACGCCGCGGAGGTGCGTCGTGAACAACCCGCAGCCCACCCGCATCGACACGGACATCTGCATCATCGGCGCCGGGTCGGGCGGCCTGTCCGTCGCCGCCGGGGCGTCACAGATGGGGGCCCGCGTCGTGCTGATCGAAAAGGGCGAAATGGGCGGTGACTGCCTGAATTACGGCTGCGTGCCGTCCAAGGCCCTGTTGGCCGCCGGCCATGCCGCCCAGGCCGTGCGGGATGCCGGGCGGTTCGGCGTCCGGGCGACCCTTGACGGGTTAGACGGCAAGGCCGTCTACGGCCATGTCGCGGGCGTGATCGACGCCATCCGGCCGATGGATTCCCAGGAACGGTTCGAAGGCCTGGGTGTGACCGTGATCCGCGAACACGGACGCTTCACCGACCCGGACCGGGTGCAGGCGGGCGACACGGAAATCCGCGCCAAACGCTTCGTCGTCGCCACAGGTTCGTCGGCCGCCGTACCCCCCATTCCGGGCCTGGACGGGGTCGACTTCCTGACCAACGAAAGCGTGTTCGACCGCGACAGCCTGCCTGACCATCTGATCGTCATCGGCGGCGGGCCGATCGGCGTCGAGATGGCCCAGGCCCATGCCCAATTGGGCTGCAAGGTCACGCTGTTGGAAATGTTCTCCATCATGGCCAACGACGACGGGGACCTGGTCGATGTTGTGCGCCGTGCCCTGGTCGCGGGCAGCATCGACATCCGCGAAGGCATCAAGATCGCGGGCGTTGAAAAGACGGATACGGGCGTCGCCGTGACCATCGATGACGGCGGCGAAAGCCAGCGTATTGAGGGCAGCCACCTGCTGGTCGCCGCCGGGCGGCGGGCCAACGTCGCGGGCCTGGATCTGGAAAAGGCCGGGATCGAGTACACGCCCAAGGGCATCACGGTCGATGCCCGCCTGCGCAGCACCAACAAGAAGGTCTTCGCCATCGGCGATGTCGCGGGCGGGCTGCAGTTCACCCATGTCGCCGGCTATCACGCGGGCGTGGTCATCAAGAACGTCCTGTTTCGCATCCCCGCCAAGGCCGACCATTCCGTCGTTCCCTGGGTGACCTATACCGCGCCGGAACTGGCCCAGGTCGGTCTGACGGAAAAGAAGGCCCGCGACGCGGGCATCGAATTCAACGTCCTGCGCTGGCCCTTTCACGACAACGACCGCGCCCAGGCGGAGCGCGAGACCGAAGGCCTGGTCAAGGCCATCGTCACGCCCAAGGGTAAGATTCTCGGCTGCGGCATCGCCGGACACCAAGCGGGGGAACACATTCAGCTTTGGGTGCTGGCCCTCGCCAAGGGCATGAAGGTGGGCGATCTGGCGACCATCATCCTGCCTTATCCGACCCTGGGCGAGGTCTCGAAACGGGCCGCCGGCAGCTATTTCACGCCCAAGCTGTTCACGGACCGCACCCGGGCCATTGTCCGCTTCCTCTTGAAGCTTTGGTGACTGGCCGCTTAACCTCACACATGTCCGATCTCAACCCGCTCCCGCCCAAGGCCCACCAAAGCCTGTCCGCGCGTCTTCTCGTGCTGACGGTGGTGTTCGTCATGCTGGCCGAGCTGTTCATCTACACGCCGTCGGTCGCGCGGTTCCGCAAGAATTATCTTGAGGAACGCATCGTGCGCGCGCACCTGGCGACGCTCGCCATCGAGAACATGCCGGAGCAGGCCGCCGACGATAATTTGGGCCGCACGCTTTTGAAGACCACGGACACCTATGCCATCGCGCTGCGCCAGCACGACCAGCGCATCCTGATCGCCGGCGGCGAGATGCCGCCCCGTGTCGACGCTGTCTACGACCTGCGGATGAGCGGATTTCCCGGTTGGATCGAAGACGCCTTCGTGACGCTGGCGCAGACGGAAAACCGCATCCTGCGCATCATCGGCGAAACGCCCAAACGGCCCGGCGTGCAGGTCGAAATCTATATCGACGAAGCCCCCATGCGCGACGAGATGCTGGCTTTCTCGCACCGCATCTTTCAATTGTCGCTGGCGATCTCGCTGTTCACGGCCGGGCTGCTCTACATCAGTCTGATGCTGATGTTCGTGCGCCCCATGCGCCGCATCACGGCGGGCATGGAAAGGTTCCGCCGGGCACCCGAGGACGAAACCCGCATCTTCAAACCGTCCGACCGGCCCGACGAAATCGGCATCGCCCAGCGCGAACTGGCGGTCATGCAGCACGAATTGCGCCTGGCCCTGCGGCAAAAGGATCGTCTGGCCATGCTGGGCGCGGCGGTGACCAAGGTGAACCACGACCTGCGCAATTCACTGGCCACGGCGATGCTGATCGGTGACCGCCTGGCGGCCAGCGACGATCCGGACGTGCAGCGCCTGGTGCCGCGCATGTTCCGCGCCATGGACCGGGCCGTGAACCTGTGCGGCCAGACATTGGATTATGCCTCGGCGACCATGCCGACCCTGAACGCCAAGCGGAACCGCCTGGCCGAGATCGTCCACATGGCGGGCGAGACCCTGACCCAGGAGCATCCGGATGGCGGGGGCGGCCCCTTCGATTGGCGTAACGAAGTGCCGGACGAGATCTGCCTGATGGCCGATGCGGCGCAGATGCTGCGGGTGTTCGAAAACCTGGGCCGCAACGCCCGCGAGGCGGGGGCGTCGAGCGTGCGCGTCACCGCCGTCGAGGACGCGGACTCCTTGATCGTCGAGATCATCGACGACGGCCCCGGCATGCCCGCGCAGGCGACCGAACATCTGTTCCAGCCCTTCGCCGGATCGGCGCGGGAAGGCGGCACGGGCCTGGGGCTGGTCATCGCGCGGGAAGTCATTCATGCCCATGGCGGCGAGATCGCCCTGGCGGCCACGGGGCCCGAGGGCACGGCATTCCGCCTGCGCCTGAAACCGGCGTGATCGTCGTTGCGCCGGGCGCGGCGCCTGTCTAAAGTCCCGACCGGGGCTGGCATCGCAATCTGGTTATTCGTTTAAAGGATTTGCCGACATGTCCGCGCCCAACAAGCAGCCCACCTGGAATCCCGGTCAGTACCTGAAATTCGCGGGCCACCGCATGCGCCCGGCCCTCGACCTCATCAACCGCATCGCCCTTGATGATCCCGCCGTGGTCCATGACCTGGGCTGCGGGCCCGGCAACGTGACGCCGTTTCTCAAGGGCCGCTGGCCGAACGCGCGCCATGTCGGGATCGATTCATCGGCGGAAATGCTGGCCAAGGCGCGGGCCGAACATCCCGACGGTGACTGGCAGCAGGCCGATGCCGCGACCTGGGCGCCCGACGCCCCGGCGGACCTGATCTATTCCAACGCCGCCCTGCAATGGATCGACAACCACGCGGTCCTGTTCCCGCGCCTGATGGGGCATCTCGCGCCGGGCGGGGTGCTGGCCGTGCAAATGCCCCATAACCATGCCGCACCCTCGCACATGGGCATGCGCCAGGTGGTCGAGGACGGCCCCTGGCGGGCCAAGCTGGAACCGGTGTTGCGCGAATTCCCGGTCCACGACCCGGACGCCTATTACGATTACATCGCGCCCCATGCGAGCAGCCTGGATATTTGGGAAACGGTCTATTCCCAGGTCATGGAAGGCGACAATCCCATCGCCGAATGGACCAAGGGCTCGGCCCTCAAGCCGTTGTTGGACGCGCTGACCGACCCGGATGAAAACGCCGAATTCTTCGCGACCTATTCGAAGGCGATGCAGGCGGCCTATCCCAAGCGCGCCGACGGTAAGACCCTGTTCCACTTCCGCCGGCTGTTCATCGTCGCGGTGAAATAGCGCACGGCCGGGCCGGTCATGGGCCGTCGTCGCCCAGGACCGCGCCCTCGCGCCGCCGGTCGGCGCCGCCGGCCAGGCCCGCGGGCGTTTTCAGAATCCCCTGCAGGCCGCTGATCATGCGCCCGACCTCGACCTGATGGCCCATGGCCTTCAAGTCGGCGATGGCCGGGATCAGTTCCTCCTCGACCTCCGTGGCGCCCCCCCGGTTCATGACATGGGGCAGATCGACCGCGCCCTGCATGTCCAGGTTCCAGGCCAGCACGCCCAATACGGCGCGTGCCGTATAGCCGATGATGCGCGACCCGCCGGGCGAGCCCACGGCCATGAGGAACCGGCCGTCCTTGTTCAGCACGATGGTCGGTGACATCGAGGATCGCGGCCGCTTGCCGGGAGCGACCCGGTTGGGCGCCGGTCTGCCCCGCCATTCCGGGCGGAAGGAAAAATCCGTCAGTTGGTTGTTGAGAAGAAAGCCACGCACCATCAGGCGCGCGCCGAAGGCGCTTTCCACGGTGGTGGTGAAGGAGATCGCGTTTCCGAACCGGTCGACGATGCTCATATGCGCCGTCGACAGGCCCTTGAGCGGATCGTCCGGGCCGCGGTAAGCAGCCTCGGCCCCCGGCGGATGACCCGGGTCGACCAGACCGTCCCTGGCCTTCGCGGGATCGATCAGCCGCGCCCGTTCGGCGAGATAGCCCGCATCGACCATGCCCTTGACCGGCACCGGCACGACGTCGCTGTCGCCGACATAGCCGGCGCGGTCGGCGAAGGCCAGGCGTTCGGCCTCGGCGATCAGATGCAGGGCGTTAGGGCTGTTGGGACCTGTTCCGGCGAGGGAAAAATGATCGAGCATGCCCAAGGTCTGCGCCACGGCCAGCCCACCCGACGACGGCGGCCCCATGCCGCAGACGTTGTAACCGCGATAGGGGGCGCAGACGGCGGGGCGTTTCTTGGCTTGGTAGGACGATATGTCGGCCAGGGTCATCACGGCGGGATGAATGGGCGCGTTGGTCACCGCGTCGGTGATGGCGCGGGCGAGATCCCCGGAATAGAAGGCATCGGCCCCCTTTTCCGCGATCCGTTCCAGGGTATCGGCCAGGTCCGGATTCTTCAGGATCGTGCCGGCGGGCTTGGGCGCGTCGCCGTCAAAGAAATAGGCCTTGGTTGCGGGAACCTTGCGCAGATGCCGGTCGCCCGCGATCTGTCGCGCCAGCCGGTCGGAAATCGGGAAGCCTTCCCGCGCCAAGCGGATCGCCGGCTGAAACAGCCGCGCCCAGGGCAGGCGGCCATGATCCCGGTGCGCCATTTCCAGCATGCGGATGGCGCCCGGCACGCCCACGGCGCGGCCGCCCAGGATCGCGTCACGGTAGGGAATGGGGCCGCCCCGGGCGTCCAGGAACATGTCTTCCCGGGCGGACGCCGGGGCCGTTTCCCGCCCGTCGTAGGTTTCTATGGCATTTGTCTTGCCGTCGAAGCGGACCAGAAAACCGCCGCCGCCGATGCCCGACGACTGCGGTTCGACCAGGGTCATCACCATCTGCGCGGCGATGGCCGCGTCCACGGCGCCGCCGCCGTTGTTGAGCATGTCGAGCGCCGCGCGGGCGGCCAGCGGATGGCTGACCGAAACGGCATGGCTGCGGTAGGTCTCCCCGATCCAAGGCCGGGTGGGGTCGGGGGCCGTCGGCGGTGGAGCGGCGGCGCAGCCGGCCAGCAAGAAAATCAGGGAAAATGCGGAAAAGCGGGAAAATTGGTGCATGACGTTCTACATGTAACCCACGGGCGTCGGGCGGTCCATCGCCGCTATTTGACCGGCTGCGCCGGTCTGTTAAAGTCCCGCGCTCCTTCCCAAACAACCTTGCCGAGGCAGGCATGGCACGCATCACCGTCGAAGATATCAAGTCCCGCAAAGTGGCCAAGGGCGCGGCCCCTATCGTGTCGCTGACGGCCTATACCCAACCCATGGCCAAGTTCCTGGATCCGCATTGCGATTTCCTGCTGGTCGGGGATTCCCTGGCCATGGTCGTCTACGGCCTGGAAACCACGCGCGGGGTGACCATCGAAATCATGTGCGCCCACGGCCGCGCCGTGACCCGGGGCGCGAAACAGGCCCTGGTCGTGGTCGATCTGCCCCAGGGAACCTATGAGGATTCCACCAAACAGGCCGTGGCCTCGGCCAAGCGCGTGATCGACGAGACTGAAGCCCAGGCGGTGAAGCTGGAAGGCGGGGTCGAGATGGCCGACACGGTGGCCGCCATCGTCGCCTCCGGCGTGCCGGTGCTGGGCCATGTCGGCCTGTTGCCGCAAAAGGCCGAACACCGGGGGGCCTTCAAAATTCAGGGCCGCGACGACGAGGGCGCCAAGAAGGTCATTGCCGATGCCATGGCCATCGACGCCGCCGGTGCCTTCGCCATGGTCGTCGAAGGCACGGTCGAGCCTGTGGCCCGGGACCTGACGGAAAAAGTGTCGATCCCGACCATCGGCATCGGCGCTTCGCCGGCCTGTGACGGACAGATCCTGGTGACGGAGGATATGCTCGGCCTGTTCGCCGACTTCACGCCCAAGTTCGTGCGCAAATACGCCAAGCTGGGCGACGCCATCGAACTGGCGGTGAAGGAATACGCAGAGGATGTGCGCACGGGCGCCTTCCCGGGGCTGGAGCACTGCTTCGGGGTTGAAAAGAAGTAGGGCCATGGGCGCGGCATCCCCGCTCGACACCGTTCGTACCATCGCCGATCTGCGCGCCCGTGTTCAGGGCTGGCGCGGGGCGGGACAGCGCATCGGCCTGGTGCCCACCATGGGCGCGCTGCACGCGGGCCATGTGTCGCTGGTCAAGAATTCGGTCGCCCGCTGCGACAGGACGGTGGTGACCCTGTTCGTCAATCCGACCCAGTTCGGGCCCAAGGAAGATTTCTCCGTTTATCCCCGCGATGAAGCCCGCGACGCGGCCCTGGTCGCCGCCGAGGGGGCGGACCTGCTGTTCGCGCCCGGCGTGGACGAAGTCTATCCCGGCGGCCATTCGACCAAGGTCCATGTCGGCGGGCTGGGCGACGTTCTGGAGGGCGAATACCGCCCCGGCTTCTTCACCGGCGTCGCCACGGTGGTCACCAAGCTTTTGCTGCAGGCCCTGCCCGACGAGGCGTTCTTCGGGGAAAAGGATTATCAGCAGCTTCAGGTCATCAAGAAATTGATCCGCGATCTGGATGTTCCCGTCACCGCCACGGGGGTGGCGACCGTGCGCGAGAGCGATGGCCTGGCGTTGTCGTCGCGCAACGCCTATCTGACCCCGGCCGAACGCGCCACTGCCCCGGTGCTGCACGGCACCCTTGCCCAGGTCGCCGAACAGGTTGGGCGGGGCGAGGATCCGCGGGCACAGGAAGAATGGGCCCGGGGGCAGCTAGAGCGCGCCGGTTTCTGGCAGGTCGATTACGTCACCGTGCGCGATGCCGTGACCCTGGACGAAGCGCCGGACGCATCACAACCCGCCCGGGTCCTGGCCGCCGCCTGGCTGGGCAAGGCGCGGCTGATCGATAATGTGGCGGTATAGCGGCGCGCCTAGGCCTCATCCGCCTCGGCGACAAACCCGAACTGATAGGCGGAGATGATCTGCCGCACGCCGCCCTCTTCGCCCCATAGGGGCAGGTGGACGACTTCGTAGGGGACATGCTCCTGGCCCGGGATGGTGGCGATATAGCCGCGGACCATTTCCGGTTCGCCCGTTCGGGTGACGCGGACATAACGCTGATGGACGGCGTCACGCATGGTCGCGGGCTCGTAGCTGCTGACCCGCTTGTTGGTTCCCTCGAACCCAAGAGCGTCGGTCAGGCCCGTGCCCCAGAACCGGTTGAGGAAATCGGCGCCGCCATCGATCACGTCCTTGACGGCCAGGAAGGTGGCGATCTTGTAAAGGTCCATCAGGCGGACCTGGGTCCACTCGGGATGTCCGTTGTTTCGCGCCGCCAGACCCTGCCAGTAGTGGATCAGGCGCAGACATACGGGCGAGCGGCACTGAGCAATATCGCCTTCCTGTCGGGCGCCGGGCAACCCGGCCTTCCCTGAAAGCTGATCCGTGGGACTCTCGATCATTCAATAACTATAGTGTTTTCCCCGTCCAGCCGATAGATGGACCAATGGACAGGGTGTCCCGGGCTGCCTAGTCCGGTGTGCAGGCGTAGGGCCAGGTCATGCGGGCCCCGGCCGGCACGGTCGCGCCGTCCGGGGTGACCACGGCGATCGGCACGATCTTGGCGTCCTCGGGAAGTGCGCGCAGGGCGGCGCTGTCGTACGGCGGTTTGCCGCGCCACAGCGCAAGCGGGTCCATCCATTGGCCGTTCAGGGGGATGATCTTGTCGCGGGTTTCGGCGAATTTCGGGCTGTCGGAGAACCAGGCGGCGAAATGAATTGCCGGCCGGCGATACCCGTCCCCCCGCCCCGACTTGCCGGGCGAAATTCCCGAATTTCCCGTCGGGCCCAGGTTCTGCCCCCGCACCACCCGGTCGCCGGGTTTCAGGTCGGGCAGTTTGTCGAGATGGGCGTATTGGGTCCAGACCCACATCGGCAGGCCGGTATCGTCCGGGCTGTGGCGCAGATTGATCTCAATCCCGCGGTAGCTTTTCTCGCCCTTGTAGACGCCGACGACGACCCCGTCCGCCACCGCCAGCATCGGCGTGCCGAAGGGGGCGGGCATGTCGATGCCGCCATGGTAATTCTGGCGGGTGCGTTTCCTGGAATAATCGATGGCCCAGGCTTCGTCGATGCCGCGACAGTCGAGACCGTCGGGAAAGCGCGGGACCTGTCCGGTTTCGAATAGGCCGTGCTTGACCGCGATACGGATGTCGCAGCGTCGCGGGCGGCCGATGGCGCAGAGTGTTTCCAGCCCGACCTCTTCGGGGCTTATCCGCCCGTCGACCGCGCCGGCCGCCGGGGCGGCGTTTCCGCCGCCGAACCGGGCGCGCAGTTCCGCCATGGTCAGAAAGCCGTCGCCGTCGGTATCCAGGCGTTTGAAGCGCTTAGGCTTGCGCTGCCATTCTTCGGCGCTGATGCGACCGTCGCCGTCGGCGTCCATGTCGCCCATAACCTTGGCGGCCTTGTCCTGAGCCGCGGCGGTTTGCGCCAGTAACGACAGCATGCCCGCGATCAGGGCGGTCCCGATAAACAGTGTTCGCATGGCGGGTCTTCCTTGAAATTAGGGACGGGGTTACTGCCCGTACCGGGCGACGGTCAGGCCGTCCATGGAAATTTCGGGCGGCCGGTTCAGCACCAGATCGGCGGCCAGACGCCCCGACCCGCAGGCCATGGTCCAGCCCAGGGTGCCATGGCCCGAATTGACGAACAGGTTGTCATAGACCGTCGGCCCGATGACCGGCGTGCCGTCCGGCGTCATGGGACGCAGACCTGTCCAGCCTTCGGCCTTTGAGACATCGCCGCCCCGGGGGAACAGGTCCGTGACGACGTGGCGCACGGTATCCGTGGCGTGTGACCCCAGGTTTTTGTTGTAGCCGATGATCTCTGCCTGGCCGGCGACCCGGATGCGGTCGCCCAGGCGGGTGATCGCGACCTTATGGGTTTCGTCCATGATGGTCGATCGGGGGGCGGCGTCCGAATCGGTGACGGGCAGGGTGATGGAATACCCCTTGATCGGATAGATCGGCACCTTGATGCCGACGGATTTCAGGACAATCGGCGCGTAGGGGCCGAGGGCGCAGACGTAGCGGTCGGCAACCTCGCGGCCATCCGTGGTGTCGACGCCGGCGATCCGCATGCGGTCCGGGGCAAGGCCTTCGATGGTCACCCCATAGCGGAAGGCCACGCCCAGTTTTTCGGCTTCTTTCGCAAGGGCCAGGGTGAACATGCGGCAGTCGCCGGTGCGGTCGGCGGTCATGCGCAGGCCGCCGACGAATTTGTCCGCGACATGGGCCAGGCCCGGTTCGGCGGCGATGCAACCGTCGCGATCGAGAATTTCGAAGGGCGAGCCGAATTCGGCCAGGACCTCCTGATCGGCGGCGGAGGCCTTGACCTGCTTGTCCGTGCGGAACAGTTGCAGGGTGCCCATCTCGCGCTGATCGAATTGCAGGTCCGGCAGGTCGGCCATCAGATCGGTCAGCGCGTCGCGGCTGTAGTTGGAGACGCGAACCATGCGGCTTTTGTTGATCCGGTAGTCGCCTGCGTTGCAGTTCTGCAGCAGACGCAGGCACCAGGCCCACATGGTCGGGCTGATCAGCGGATGCAGGATCAGGGGCCGGTACTTCATCAGGATCCACTTGATGGCCTTCAGCGGTACCCCCGGCGCCGCCCAGGGCGAGGTCATGCCGTAGGACAGTTCGCCCGCGTTGGCGAAACTGGTTTCCATCCCGGGGCCGGGCTGGCGGTCGAGCACCAGGACCTCGGCCCCCTGCTTTGCCAGGTAATAGGCTGTGGTGACGCCGATGACGCCGGCACCCAGGACGATGACCTTCATGGTGGTGACCCCTGCCTCTACCGTTCAAACACGATGATTAGCCGCCGCCGTTCGGACATCATATGGCCAACGCTATTGTTTTTCCGGCACCAGGTCCACCGGCGGATCAGAGGGTCAGGCGTAATGGGCGGCGATGGCGCGGCGCATGACCAGGCACAAGGGCAGCGGCAGCAGGATGGTCGCCGCCATGGCCAGCATGGCCGTGGTCAGGCCGTAGGTGTCGCCGACGACGCCGAAGGCCATGGGGCCCAGGATCATAGAGGCCGTGGCGATGGAATAGATCACCGCGAACCCGCGCGCCTGGCGTTGCGGCTCGATCATGTCGCCCACGGCGCCGTAGGTGACGGACGAACTGCCCTGCAGCACCATGCCCAGGACCGGCAGCAGGAAATAGGCCGGCAGCGTCGGCAGCAGCAGAACGGCGACGATGCCCAGGGCGGTGAAAATCTCGACCAGCACCAGGGAGCGGACGGCACCCAATTTTTCCGCCAGGAAGCCGCAGCCGAACTTGCCGAAGGCGCCGCCGGCCAGGGTCAGCACCACGGCGAAGGCGCCGAGCGCGGTCGGAACCTCCTTCTCGATCATCAGAAAGGCGACGAAGGTCAGGAACCCGCCCTGCACCACCGTATCCAGCAGCACGATGGCGCAAAGCGCGGCGAACGCCCCCCTGTCGCGGATGCCCCAGCCGCCCAGCAGGCCCTGGCCCCCGGTCCCCTCGGCGGGCTTCGGGGCCATGCCTGCGCCGACGCGGCCAAGCACGGCGAAGGTCACCAGCCCCGCCGCCATGGTGGCGGCGCCGAAGGCCAGCGTCATGTCCTGCCAGGCGACGCCCGCGCCGATCGACAGGGTGAACAACCCGGCGAAGGTCAGCTTGCCCACGTCGCCGAAGGAATTGTAGGTGCCCAGCGCCGCGCGCCGGCCCTGGTTGCCGAACACGGTGCTGACCAGGGTGGAGCACAAGGTGTGCTGGAACCCGCCGCCGATCCCGGCGAACAGCAGAACGACGACCACGGCGGTGAAGCCGTCGGCCCAGGCCAGGGCGATATAGCCCGCCCCCGCGGCCAGCAGGCCGAAAGCGATGGGCAGGCGTTCGCCAATGCGTTCCGACAGCATGCCCGAGGGCAGTTCGAAGGCCGTCATGGCGGCGCGGTTGGCGGCACGGATGATGCCGACCTGGGCATAGGTCAGGCCGAACGACTGCGCCAGCACGGGCAGCAGGACATAGAGCAGGTCGGTCAGGCCGTCCTGCAGGCTGTGCGCCGCGCAGCAGGATGCCAAGGTCGCGCGGCGGCGGGTCTTTTCCTTAGGTTCCACGGGGCGGAAGGTCCACACGCGCGACAATGTCCTTGAGGTCTTCCGACGGCGCCGGATAGCGGTCCATGACGCGCGGGTCGTGGCCGGGGATCACATGGTCCGGGCTGTCGGCCAGGCGGGCGACCTTGCGGTGGCCTTCCAGCATGTCGCCGATATGGACCACCGTGGGATAGGGATTGCGGTCCAGCCAGTTGGCGTAAAGATGCATGGCGTCCGATGCCAGCACGACCCAGCCGCGTTCCGTCCAGGCCCGCACGAACATCATGCCCTGGGTATGGCCGCCGACGTGGTGCAGGGTCAGGCCGGGAAACAATTCCGTGTCGCCGTCGTGGAATTCGACCCGGTCGTTGTACAGCTCGCGCACGATGCTGCAGACGTCCTCGATATCGTAGCTGTGGCGTAGCACGGGATAGCGCATATGGCGTCCCGTCATATGAGCCATTTCCTGGTCCTGGATGTGGAAGGTCGCCTTGGGAAAGCGGTCCAGATTGCCGCCGTGGTCGTAATGCATATGGGTGATGACCACATCCGTGACCTCGGTCGAATCGACGCCGACCAGCTTCAGGCTGTCCACCGGGCAGCGGTGCCAGTCGCGGCCACGGCTTTCGGCGGCGGCCTTGGTGAATCCCGTATCGACGACGACCGTGTGGTTTTCCGAGACGCAGGCCCAGACGTAATAATCGATGGGATAGGGGGCGTCATGGGGGTCGGGCGGCTGCATGAAGTTGCGCGCCGCCGTGCGCGCATGGGTCCCGTACTTGATGGCGTACAGCTTGTAGGCTTCGGTCATGACCGGCTCGATCACGCCGGTGTCGGCTTCGACGGCGCGACATCGACCCGCACGACGATGCCGGCCAGATCGTCACTGGGGGCCGGATACATTTCCATCACCAGGGGGTCGTGGCCGGGCACCACGTGGTCCGGGCTGTCGGCCAGACGGGCGACCTTGCGGTGGCCTTCCAGCATGTCGCCGATGTGCAGCACCGTGGGGAACGGGTTCTTGTGCCGCCAGTTGGCGAACAGATGCATGGCGTCGGACGCCAGCACGACCCAGCCGCGCTCCGTCCAGGCGCGCACGAACATCATGCCCTGTGTGTGGCCGCCGACATGGTGAAGGGTCAGGCCGGGAAACAGTTCCTCGTCGCCGTCGTGGAATTCGACCCGGTCCTTGTACAGCTCGCGCAGCAACAGGCAGACATCGTCCGGATCGAAGGAATTGCGCAGCACCGGATAGCGCATGTAGCGCCCGGTGATATAGGCCATTTCCCGGTCCTGGATGTGAAAAGTCGCCTTGGGGAACTTGTCGAAATTGCCGCCGTGGTCGTAGTGCATATGGGTGATCACCACATCCGTGACCTCGGCCGGGTCGACGCCGATCAGATTTAAACTGTCTACCGGACAGCGGAACATGGTGCGCCCGCGCCCGCAGCCCGATTTTTCGTTGAAGCCGGTGTCGATGATCACGGTGCGGTTTTCCGACACGCAGGCCCAGACGAAATAGTCGATGGGATAGGGCGCATCATGGGGGTCGGGCGGCTGCATGAAGTTCTGGGACTGGGGCCGCGGGTCGTGAGTGCCGTACTTGATGGCGTACAGCTTGTAAGTCTCGCTGGGGTTGGTCATTTTTTTGATGTCTCCTCTTGGCGAGAAGCCTAAGCCGGGTCCCCGGCCCCCGCAAGTCCGCCGAACACAGCGCATTTGACCCAGGTCAATAGGCGGCGGGCCCTAGGAGTGCTAGACTACGGCCATGGACAGCCAGGAACTGCTTACCGCCATCAGCATGGCGCTCACCGAAATGGAAGAACAGCCGGAGGACCTGCACGAGGTTCACCTGCGGCTTCTGGAGCTTCTCAACCAGTTGCGGGCCACGGGGGCGAATCTGCCGTCCGATCTGGTCGAACTGGAAAAGCAATTGGCGGAGCACGTCGAGGGCGTCAAGCCCAAGGCCTAAGGCCGCCTTATGGCGTTTCCCGGCCGGCCAGCGGCGGGGCATAGGCAAATGTCCCGTCCCGGTCTTCCGTATCCCAGGGAAAATGCACCCAGGTGTCCTGCGCCACCTCGTGAATGAAGATATCCGGCAGGTCGCGGGCGGCGGGCTTGGCGTACAGCGTGACAAACAGGGCATCCGGTAACAGGTCCCGCGCCGCCCGCGCCGTTGCCCCCGTATCCACCAGATCGTCGACCAGCAACCAGCCCGCCCCTTTGTCGGCGGTGGCGGCGTCCGGCGCCTTGAGCATCTGGACACGGCCCTGGGATTTCACGTCATAGCTGGCGATGGCCAGGGTATCGATCAGGCGGATGCCCATTTCACGGGCCAGGACGGCGGCCGGCACCATGCCGCCCCGGGTGATCGCGACGATGCCCTTCCAGGGCGCCGCCCAGCGGCCGGGGGGCGGTGTGCTCAGCAGGCGGCCGGCCAGGGCGCGCGAATCCGCATGGATTTCGGCCCAGGTGACGATGCGTTCAGGGGGGCGTTCCGGCGGCGAGGGAGGTGTCATGACGGGAATATTAACGGGGCTGCCCGTATTTCCCAAGGGCGGAGGTTCCGGAAAACGGGGCCTCAGAAACGGAAAAACCGGCGCCCACGCTGACGCCGGTTATCCGGATTTGCAGTGAATGTCGTGGTTTAACGAACGTACAAGTGAACTTCGTTTGTCTTGGCGGCCGCCAGGGTCTTGGCGGACACCGCCACCCGCGTCGGCGGCAGGCCCATTTCCACCAGCGAACGCTTGACGTCTTCGGCGTGGCGCTTGGCCTTGTTCGTGTTGATCGCGACGCGCGCGGCCCCACCGGCCGAGGGCGCCACCGCGACCAGGTCGAACACCGCGGCCGGATGGGTTTCAAGGGCGCGGCTGACAGCCGTGTACAGGGCTTGTTGATAGGGCACGTTCGGCCGGTCGAAGCGGATCACCACCAGGGGGCGGCGGCCCGACGTATCGGCGGGGGCGGCGACCTGATTGGCGCTTGGGCCGCGGCCGGTGACGGCGGCGTCAAGCAGCGACGAGCCGAGCGATTCGCCCTGGCGGATACCGGCCGAAATCTGCACCAGATTGCGCTGTTCGGCACCGATCCAGGTCGACTGACGGCGTACGTCCTCGGTCACTTCGCGGTGCAGGCGGTCGATCAGGACGACGGTCTGGTCGACCTCGTCCTCGAGAATGGCAAGCTGGCGGTGGTCCTCGTCGACGGCGCCGGACACCTTGAAGGCGGCGCGCACGCTTTCCGTCAGGAACGATGCCAGAGTGGAATCGCTGGCCACGCCGGTGGACAGCTTGTTCATTTCGCCGATGTCCTGGCTGAGCCGGTTCAAATCCTGCTGCGCGGTGTTGAACTGCTGCACGAGAACCGGGTTGCCGCGAGTCGTGCCGACCTGCAGGCGCGATTTAACGGCGGCGATGGTGCCGTGGTACTGCTGCGAGCTTTCGACGATGCGCGAGCGCACGGACTGAAGCTGTTCGTTGTGCTGCAGGATCGAGCTTTGCAGCTTCTGCAACTCATCGCGCAGTTCCTGGACCTTTTTACCGACGAAGGTTCCGGTCACGTCGCCCGGCGTCACGCCGGTCGGCACGAACTTGGTCGAACCCAGGGCAGGCTGATTGGCCGCCAAAACGGCCGTTTGCTGCGATGCGGCGTCTTGCGCGCTCGCCGTTTGCGGCGATGCCGCTTCCGGTTGCGCGGTTTCTGTCGTTGTTTTGGCCGAAGGCTCGGATGCGCTCAACGAGGGCCACAGGTCCTCGTCGAATGAACATGCCCCCGTGAAAATCACGGCCCCCGCCAAAAGAACTCTCAGTTTCGGAAAACCCATCTCGTCCGCGAGCCCTTGGTTCTTCTCCGATAACAAACCGGAGTTGTTTTTAAATCCCCAGCGGGTATGTACGTAAACATACCCCACCCCTCAGTTTCCGGGCGAGTGTACTCAATGGCCCGGAGCACCACAAGTTCCTATTTTAATACGGAGATTCGGCGTTTGACGACCTTTAATCCGGGACGCCTCCTAGCGCTTGCAAACGGAGAAGTGCTGGAGTAGTGTCCGGCTCCTTCCTGACGGGGGCTCCTTGGGGGCCCAGTCACAAGCGCCCGTAGCTCAACTGGATAGAGCGTCTGACTACGGATCAGGAGGTTGGGAGTTCGAATCTTCCCGGGCGCGCCATTTCCCCGTTTTTCCCCGAAAATAACCGACAAGTTCCCAGAAAAAGGTCCGCTTCCGGCGGGCCCCACGGGATGCTTGTTGGGGCTTAAGGTTACTGCACCGGCACGTTGAGGAACGTCAGCGCCACGAAGCGATGGCCCTTGGTCACGGGCAGGACCTCGTGCAGCAGGGAGCAGGAGAACACGACCGCAGCACCCTTTTCCGGGCGGTACAGTTCCGGGCCGTATTCGGGAAAGCGCAAATCGCCGCCTTCGTATTCATCCGTGTTCAGGTTGAGGGTCACCGCGAACTTGCGGTGCTTGGTCGCCGGGCTGGTGTCGTCGCGGTGGACGGTGAAGAACCCCGCCTTCTCGGCCTTGTAGCATCCGATCTTGAAGGTCTCGACCGTATAGCCCTCGAAGTGGAAGGCCTTGGACACCTCGGGCACCAGACGCGGCATCAGCCGATCCAGCAGCTTTTGCTCCAGGGTCTTGTCGCGCAGGTAATAGTCCTCGCGCCGCTTGGTCGTCGGCACCACCTGCACGCCGCCGCCGGCCGACGATCCCACGGCGACCGTGCCGTCGTCGCGCGGGCCGTTGTGCCACAGGCCGATCAACCAGGCGCAGTCTTCGGGTTCCAGCGCACGGGGAACAAGCAGCGCCGGCGCCGCCCGTTGGACCACGGCTTGGTCGCGGCCGTGCCGCGCCTGGATCAGCATGTCGGCCAGCCAGCCGTCCAGGCCCGCGGCTCCGCCGCCGAGCCCGCGCACGCCGATCAGGCGCTGATTGGGGTCAAGCACATAGATCGCCGGCGCCGCGATGCCGGACAGCCCCGCGAACCCGTTGGTGATTTCGGACCCGGGGTCGGCCATCACCCGGTGCGGCCAGCCGGCGGCCTCTTTCTGGGCCGCAGCCACGGTGGTGTCGCCGGGCACCAGGGTCGCGACCAGGGCGCCGCCGGCGCCGAGCACCGCCGGGTCGAGTCCGCCCGAGGTCATGTCCGCAAGGTTCTGGCCGCCGGTGAACAGCAGGACCGTCGGCGCGCCGGTAACGGCGGAATAGAATTCGAAGGTCCGGCCATCGGAATCGCGGCAAGCGAACAGGGGGGTGTGATCCCCCGGGGCATATTGCGGGCGGGCAGGAGGTTCGAACAGGGTGGGTGCTGCTTTGATGTGGAGATCCTCCCTTGTGCGACGTGCGGCGGCAATGATAGCGAAGAAACGGTGTTCGACAACATTCGCTTGCGTGCCGGCCGGTTGCATCGTTCTTGCCGGGTGAATACAAGTCGCGCGGGCCGGATCGGCCGTCCCGGACAGGCCCAGATAATCAAGGTGATCGACGTGCAAATCGTTTCGGCATATGCCCGCTTGTTGCACCAGGACCGCGCCCAGGCGGTTCTTGCATGCGCCGTTTGCCTGATCGTCGCCCTGTTACAGACCCTGGTCCCGCCCTATACCCGCCCGGTCGCCGACGCCATGCAGTACGCCGGTATGGCCGCGTCGCTGGCCGATGCCATGGTGTCGGATTGGGGACGGGTGAATGAAATACTGGGAACGTTTTTCGGCCCGGTCTATCCAATGTTTGTCGGCGTGCTGGCGGTTTTCGACACGGACCTCGCGCAGGCCTTGAAATGCGTTTCCCAGGACGGTGCCGTCTGCGACCTAAACGGATTGACGGCCTTGTTCGTTGTTCAAGCCGTGCTCACCGCGTTCACGGCGTTTTTTATCTTCCTGGCCGCGCGTCGGCTTGCCGGGGATGCGCGGATCGCCTGGCTGACGCTGATGATCGTGCTGGCGACCAAATGTTTCACCCATTACGCCGGACTGATCCTGACGGAAACTCCGACCTTCTTCTTTATCGGACTGTTTAGCTGGATGCTGGCGCGGGTCCTGTCCGACCCGGCCCCCGCGCGGCGTGACGCCGTGTTGGCCGGCGCGGCGCTTGCCGGCGCGGCGCTCACGAGGGCGTCCTATGTATACCTTCTTTACTTCATGGTGCCGGTGATCGTTGTGTGGTGGCGCGTTGGGCGCGGGCGCATGTGGACCGATACCATCGCTGCCGCTGCGTGCTTCGCCGCCGGTGCGGCCGCAATCCTGGCGCCCTGGTGGATCAGGAACTATGTCGGCTTCGATCTTGCCGGAATCAGCGGCGGATACGGTCCAAAGGTGCTGATTGAACGGTTGCCGTACAATCTCATGACCTGGCGGGAATGGGCGATCAGCCTGATCTACTGGCTGCCTGATTTCGGGGACAGCTTGGCGACGGCGGTATTTTCCGAAGAACAGGTCCGGCGGCTGTCCTGGTACCATCCGGACTCCTTCTACATGATGGGGCGCGGCCAGTTTTTCCTCGATGTGCGGGCCGCCTCCGGGGCGCAGGACAATCCGCTCGGCTATCTGCTCAGGGAATATGTATGGGGTGATCTGGGCAAGCATCTGGCGGTCACGCTGTCGCTCGCTCTGCGCGGTCAATGGGTCGGCAATTACGCCGGCCTGGTCGGGTTCATCCTTTTACCGGCCTGTGTCTGGATTCTTGCCTGCCGCGGCCGTGCGGGCCCGTTCCTGGTGTTCTGTCTGCCGCCCTATTTCATGTTGGGGCTTTACGCGTTTGTGTCCGTCAACGTGGTTCGCTACAACGAGCCCCTAATCGCCGTGTTCGCGCTCAGCGGCGCCACCGTCATCGTCCACCTAGCCGTGCACGGCGTGGACCGTCTGCGCCGAATAAGGAAACAATGATAATGGCCTATCTCAAGCTCGCCGGTTTCCTGCTGATGATTGTCGCCGGGCAGATCTGCTTCAAGAAGGCCGCCCTGTCAGGCGCCGGCCTGGACAGCATTTTCCAGTCATTGATGAACAAATGGCTGCTCGGCGCGTTTGCCATCTATGGCGTTGCGACATTCATCTGGGTAACGCTGCTGCGCACAATGCCCTTGTCCACGGCCTATCCGTTCATTGCGCTGGGCTTCATCCTGGTGCCGCTTGCCGGTGTGTTCTTGTTCGGTGAACACCTTTCCGTGACGCAATGGGTCGGCACGGGGATGATCGTCCTGGGCATCATATTGGCCGGCGGTGTCGGCAGCCCCTTCAACGGCTGACCGCCGCCCCGGAAGACCGTAATGCGAATGCCGCCTGAATAGGGGGCGTGGGTCGCTTAGGGTCTAAGGAAATGGAAGAAACGACATGGTCGCTATTCTGATCCCCGTCGCCGCCCTGTTCCTCAGTTTCGGCATCCTGTTGGCCGGCAACGGGCTTCAGGGCACGCTGTTGCCCGTGCGCGCGGGGATCGAGGGTTTTTCTCCCTTTGCGATCGGCGTCATGGGGGCGTCCTTTTATCTGGGCTACATCCTGTCATGCTTCTTTGCCCCCCGCGTCGTCGCGCGGGTCGGTCATATCCGGTCGTTCACCGTGTTCGGCACGATCGCGTCGGCGGCGCAGCTCATGCATGTTGTCTGGGTCGATCCCATCTCCTGGTGGGGACTGCGCTTCATCACCGGGGCCTGCCTGTGCGGGCTCTACATGGTCATGGAAAGCTGGATCAACGAACGGGCCGGCAAGGAACACCGCGGGCGCATCCTGTCCTTCTATCAGATCGTCAACCTGGGGGCGGTGACCGTCGGGCAGATGCTTCTGAACCTCTACGAGCCCGCCGGGTTTGAGCTGTTCGTCGTGGCTTCGGTACTGGTTTCCGTCGCCCTGGTGCCCGTCGCGCTTACGCGGACCACGGCGCCCCATCCGCTGCAGCAGGTGCGTATCCGCATTCCCCGCGTCTACGCCATCTCGCCCGTCGGTGTGGTCGCCTGCCTGACCGTGGGCTTGGTCAACGGTGCGGTGTGGACCATCGTGCCATTGTTCGCGCAAAGCGCCCTGTCGTCGATCGCCGAACTGTCCCTGTTCATGAGCCTGCTGATCATCGGCGGCGCGGTTTTCCAATGGCCGCTCGGGCGGTGGTCCGATCTGATCGACCGGCGCTGGGTGATCATTATGATCTGTGTCGGTGGCGGGCTCAGCGCTGTGGCACTTATGATGTTCGGCGAAATTTCACGCGTCGCCATGTATGCCCTCGCGTTTATCTACGGGGGCTTCACCTTTGCGCTTTATGCCATCGCCATCGCCCATGCCAACGATCAGGCCGAACCCGAGGACTTCGTCGAAATCGCCTCAACCCTGATCCTGGTGTTCGCGATCGGCGCCGTTGTCGGGCCGATGCTGGCGTCCGGGGTGGTCGAGCTGGCCGGCCCCAATGCCTTCTTTGCCTATTCGGCGGTCATTCATTTCCTGACTGCCGTCTTTGCCTTCTACCGCATGCAGCGCCGTGCGGGCGTTCTGCCCGAAGACAAGGAAGATTTTGTCGCCGTCCCCCGTGCGTCACCGGAAGTCATCAACATCGATCCGCGTGGCCTCGACACGGAGCCGGGCGACGATGGCGACGGGGAAACCTACAAGGGTGGCTGATGCGGCGGCCGTGCCGCGCGGCGATTGACCTGAGCCCCGGAAATTCCGATAACGGCACATCTGAATTGTATACAAGGTCCGGGCGCCAAAGAACCGGGCCACGCCGCCTTTGGAGAGGAAACACATGGTACATACCGCCGCGTCGACCGCGCTCGATCACATCAAGGTTCTCGACCTGACCCGCGTCCGTTCGGGACCCACCTGCGTCCGTCAATTGGCGGATTGGGGAGCCGACGTGATCAAGGTCGAACTGCCTGAAAGCATCGAGCCCGACGGCACCCTGGGCGCCAAGCGTCACACGGCCGATTTTCAGAACCTGCAGCGCAACAAGCGTTCCCTGACCCTGAATCTGAAGGAAGAGGAAGGCCGCAAGCTGTTCCTGCGCCTGGTCGAGGGGGCCGACGTGGTGATCGAGAACTTCCGCCCCGACGTGAAGGAAAAACTCGGTATCGGTTATGAGGCCCTCAAGGCCGTCAACCCGCGCATTATCCTGGGCTCCATTTCCGGCTTCGGCCAGGATGGCCCTTACGCCAAGCGCCCCGGCTTCGATCAGATCGCCCAGGGCATGGGTGGCCTGATGTCGATCACCGGTGAGCCGGGCCGTGGGCCCATGCGCGTCGGCATTCCCATCGCCGATCTGACCGGCGGCCTGTTCTGCGCCATGGGCGTGTTCATCGCCCTGATCGAGCGTGAGAAATCCGGCCAGGGCCAATGGGTCACGTCATCCCTGCTGCAGGCCATGGCCTTCATGCTCGACTTCCAGGGCGCGCGCTATCTGATGGAGGACGAGGTGCCGGGCCAAGCCGGCAATGATCACCCGACCTCGATCCCCACGGGCGTGTTCCCGACCAAGGACGGTCACATCAACATCGCCGCCGCGGGCGAGCGCATTTGGGCGCGGCTGTGCGACGTGCTGGGCACCCCGGAGTGGACCGAGGACGACCGCTTCAACGGCCCGGAAAAGCGTTCCAAAAATCGCCATGACTTGAACGCCCTGATCGCCGAAAAAACCAAGGACCGGACCAGTGCCGATTGGGTTGAGGCGTTCAACAAGGCGGGCGTGCCGTCGGGTCCGATCTATGACATGGCCGGCATGTTTGCCGACGAACAGGTCAAGCATTTGGGCATCGCCGAGGACTGCGAGACCACTTGCTTCGGCAAGACCAAGATGATGTCGCAGCCGATCCGCATGAGCCGCACCGAGTCCAAGCTGGTCGTCCATCCGCCGGAAAAGGGCGAGCATACGGACGCCATCCTGGGTGATCTGGGCCTCAGTGCCGACGAGATCGCGGATCTCAAGGCGCGTCAGATCGTCTGACGCCGCATCTGCCTCAAGTAACAAGGAGAGCCGCCGCCGATGAGTTTCGGCGGCGGCTTTTCGTATTCGTTGTCGCGGCGGCGGTCTATTCGGCCGCTTCGGCGGGGCGTACCGGCGTGCGCATGGTCACCCATTCCTCGGCCGCCGTCGGATGGATGCCGATGGTGGCGTCGAAATGTGCCTTCGTGGCGCCTGCCTTGAGCGCGATACCCAGGGCTTGGGTCATTTCGGCGGCGTCCAGGCCGACCATGTGACAGCCGAGCACGCGGTCGGTCTTTTTATCCACGATCATCTTCATCATGGTGCGCTCGTCGCGGCCCGAAAGCGTGTATTTCATGGGCCGGAAGTGGGATTGGAAGATGACCACGTCGTGGTTCTTGCGGGCCTCGTCCTCGGTCAGGCCCACAGTGCCCACGGGCGGGGTCGAGAACACGGCCGTCGGGATATCGGCGTAATCGACCGTGGTCGGCTTGCCGCCGAACAGGGTATGGGCCACGGCCATGCCCTCGGCCAGGGCCACGGGCGTCAGCTGTACCCGGTCGATGACGTCGCCTAGGGCATAGATGCTGTCGACATTGGTCTTGAAATGGTCGTCGACGACGACGGCGCCCTTGGCGGTCAGCGTGACGCCCGCCTGTTCAAGGCCAAGGCCCTTGGTGTTGGGGGCGCGGCCGGTGGCGTACATGACGGCATCGACCTCCAGGATATCGTCGTCGTTGAGGCGCAGGGAATAACCCGATGCCGTCTTTTCTATGGATTGGACGGTGGTTTCCTGATGAATGGAGACGCCTTTCTTGACCATTTCTTCGTGCAGGGTGTCGCGCACCGCCGGATCGAACCCGCGCAGGATGTTCTCCGCCCGGATAATCACATGGGTCTCGGCGCCCAGGCCGTTGAAGATGCCCGCGAATTCAACCGCGATATAGCCGCCGCCGACGATCGCGATGCTGCCGGGGAGGTGATCCAGGTCAAGCGCTTCGTTCGAGGTAATGGCATGTTCGATCCCGGGAATGTCCGGCAGGGACGGCCAGCCGCCGGTGGCGATCAGGATGTATTTCGCGGTGCAGGTCCGGGTTCCGTCCGGTCCGGCGATCTCGACCGTATGGGCGTCGATGACACGGCCCGTGCCCGTCAACTCGTTCACCCCGGCGTCACGCAGCAGGCGGTGATAGACACCTTCCAGGCGATCCAGCTCTTTATTCTTGTTGGCAATCAGCTGTGGCCAGTCGAACGCGGGCGCCCCAACGTCCCAGCCGTAACCGGTTGCGTCCTCGAAATCCTCAGCGAAATGACCAGCATAGACGAGAAGCTTCTTGGGCACACAGCCGCGCATAACGCAAGTGCCGCCGATACGCAGATTTTCGACCACGGCGGTCTTCACGCCGTAGGTCGAAGCGGCGAACCGTGACGCGCGGACCCCGCCGGAGCCTCCGCCGATGGTGATCATGTCATAGTCATATTGCGGCATTGGGGGCAGTCCTTCGCTTTTGCAGGCGGATACGGGAACCGGTATCGGTCCGAGATCCCCCATCTAACCATGTTCGCCGCCCTGTTCAACCGTACTGCGGGTGCCCAGACGCTATGCGCGGCGGCATCAAGGGACGATTCGGGGGACTCGCGACACGTCCGTGACATTTGCGCAATTGAGGCTATCTGAAGGAGGCTGAGTAGCAGGAAGCCTCCACCCAAGCCCCTGATTTTCATCAAACCTCAGCAAAGTGTGGCATTCACGCAACACTGTTCCAAAAAATCTACACCCAAGGCGGATTTTGCTTTTGAAACAGAGGCGAGCCGCTAAACTGCCCTCGTCCGGAACAGGATTGCCAACGCGTAATCCTGAAATGTTCCAGGGCAAAGTGGATTTGTAAGAGTGAATCTCATCTTAGGAGCAAACGAATGAACCTCAAAAAGACCCTTATGGTTGGTGCCGCCGGCGCTGCGCTTTTCGCGTTCGCCGCCCCGGTTGCCACCACCGCCGAAGCCGGTTCGATCAAGAACGGCAATGCGACCGACCTGAAAGTTTACGGCCAGGTCAACCGCAACATGATGTTCTACAACGACGGTGAAGAGTCCGGTTACCGCCACCAGGACGGTGATAACGGCTCCACCCGCTTCGGCCTCGCCGCCACCGGCAAAGTCAACGAGTCTGTTTCCGTTGGTGCCAAGATCGAAGTCGAAATGCAGTCGAACAATCCGAACAACATCAGCCAGTCGAGCGAAGATGGCGGCGGCGGCAGCTTCTCCGAACGTAAGGCCGAACTCTACTTTAAGCATAAGCAGTTCGGTAAGCTGACCCTGGGTCAGCAGTCGGAAATCTCCGACGGCATGTCCGACGGCCTGGATCTCGGCTACGCCGCAGGGGCCTTCGCTGGTATGGATAGCTCCCTGCTCGTTGCCGGTATGCTGTTCCGCAACGACAACACGGCCGCGGCTCTGTCCACCACGAGCGTCCGTGACGTATTCAAAACGCTTGATGGCGGTCGTAACGACTCCATTCAGTACGAAACCCCGTCCATGAACGGTTTCCGCGCCCAGCTGGGCCTGGAATCTCAGGGCACCTGGGGTATCGGCGGTCTGTATGACGGCAAGATGGGTGGTCTGCAGGTTCGTGTCCGTGGTTTCTATGAAAACACCTCCGGTGCTGGCACGACGGCTGATCAGTGGCAGCTCGGCGCTTCCGTCAAGCATGACAGCGGCATCTCCCTGACTGGTCTGTACGGCTCGTCCGATCAGGACTCCGGCAAGGACCACAAGGTCTATGGCGCCACTGTCGGTTACACGGCCAACATGAACTCGTTGGGGGCCACGGGCGTTGGTGTGACCTTCCAGGGTACTTCCGACCTCGCCGGCGACGGCATTGACGGCCAGGCCTTCGGCTTCGGCGTCAACCAGCAGATCAAAGCTGCTGGCACGAACATCTACGGCAACGTGATGTTCTGGGATGTTGACGGCACGACGACCGCCCTCGACAGCCTGATGACCTTCCTGGTTGGTGCTCAGGTTAAGTTCTAATCGGGCTTAAGGCAGGGCGCTTCGGCGCTCTGCCGCTCGGTTGAGCTTTCAGTAAGGAAACGGCCGTCCTTCGGGGCGGCCGTTTTTCTTTGCGAGGATATGATTTTCTGGCAGGGACCGGATAGCGGCGGTTGCGCTATTCCACGGTCACGCTTTTCGCAAGATTGCGGGGCTGGTCCACGTCCGTGCCCTTGATGACCGCGACGTGGTAGGCCAGCAATTGCACCGGGATCGCATAAAGGATCGGGGCAACGAAGGGGTCGACGGTGCGCAGGGCGACCGTGGCTTCGGCTCCGTCCGACAGGGCCGCCGCCCCCGCCTCGTCGGAAATGACGATCACCCGCCCGCCCCGGGCCATGACTTCATGCACGTTCGACGCCGTCTTCTCGAACAGGGCGTCCGTGGGGGCGATGACGATAACCGGCACCTGATCGTCGATCAGGGCGATGGGTCCGTGCTTCATTTCACCGGCCGCATAGCCCTCGGCGTGGATGTAGGAAATTTCCTTCAGCTTCAGCGCCCCTTCGAGGGCGATCGGATAGCTGGTGCCACGGCCCAGGTAGAGTACGTCCCGCGCCTCGGCCATGCCCTGGGCGATTTCCTTGAGCCGTTCATCGTGATTGAGGATCTCCGCCGCCCGGCCGGGCACTTCGGTCAGTGCCGTGGTCAGCCGCGCTTCGGTCTCGGCGTCAATGGCATTACGTCCGCGCGCCACGGCGATGGCAAGGCAAGCCAGAACGGTCAGCTGCGTGGTGAACGCCTTGGTCGAGGCGACGCCGATTTCGGGCCCTGCGTTGGTGTGCAGGACCATGTCCGATTCCCGGGCGATGGCGCTTTCCGGCTGATTGACGATGGAGAGGATCGATTGCCCCGCCTGGCGGGCGTAGCGCAGGGCGGCCAGGGTATCGACCGTTTCGCCGGACTGGGAAATGAAGATCGCGGCGCCGTTGTCCGCCATGGGCGGCTCGCGGTAGCGGAATTCGGAGGCGATATCGACCTCGACCGGGATGCGGGCCAGTTGTTCGAACCAGTACTTGGCGGCAAGGCAGGCGTAATAGGACGTGCCGCAGGCGACCAGGGTCAGGCGGTCGAGCGTCGCCGGGTCGAACGGAAGGCCCGGCATGGTGATGGTGCGCGACGCCGGATTGATGAAACTTTGCAGGGTGTCGCCGATGACCTGGGGCTGTTCGTAGATTTCCTTGAGCATGAAATGCCGGTAGCCGCCCTTGCCGATGGCCGCCCCCGACAGTTCGGTCAGGCGCACGGGCCGCTCCACTGGGGCGTCGTCGCCGTCGAACACCTGGACGCCGGATGGGCTGAGCACGGCCCAATCACCGTCCTCCAGATACATGATGCGGTCGGTGAGGGGTGCGAGGGCCAGGGCGTCGGAGCCCAGGAACATCTCGCCCTCGCCGAAGCCGACGGCCAGCGGGCTGCCACGACGCGCCCCGATCATCAGGTCGTGGTGCCCGGAAAAAATAATGGCCAGCGCAAAGGCCCCGTCGAGCCGGCGCAGGACGGCGGCGGTCGCGGCCGCCGGGTCCTTGCCGTCGACCATTTCCTGGGTGATCAGATGGACGATCACTTCCGTGTCCGTGTCGGACGCCAGCTCGCAGCCCTTGGCGACCAGCTCAGCCCGGAGGTCCTTGTAATTTTCGATGATGCCGTTGTGGACGATGGCGACGCGGTCGGTCGCGTGCGGGTGGGCGTTGACTTCGTTCGGCACGCCATGGGTCGCCCAGCGGGTATGACCGATGCCGACCGTGCCGGCGATGGGCTGTTCGTCCAGGCGGACGGCCAGGTTGGCAAGCTTGCCTTCGGCCCGCCGGCGGTCGATGGCGCCGTTGACCAGGGTCGCGATCCCGGCGGAATCATAGCCCCGGTATTCCAGGCGCTTGAGCCCTTCCAACAGGATGGGCGCGGCCTCACCCCGGCCGAGAATTCCGATGATGCCGCACATCGCCCGCTAGCCCTCTTTCTTCCGGTCTTGTTTGTCCTTGCGCCGCTTGGCGTTGAAGCTGTCGGCCCAGCCCTTTACTTCCTTCTGCTCGGCCCGGGTCACGGCGAGCGCACCCGCCGCGACATTCTTGGAAATCGCGCTGCCGGCCCCCACGATGGCCCCCGCACCCACGGTCACCGGGGCGACCAGGGCCGTGTTGGAGCCGATGAAGGCGCCGTCGCCGATCACCGTCCGGGATTTCACATGGCCGTCGTAATTGCAGGTGATGGTGCCCGCACCGATGTTCACACCTGCGCCGACAATGCTGTCGCCGACATAGGACAGGTGATTGGCCTTGCTGCCGGCCCCCAGGGTCGCGGCCTTGATCTCGACGAAATTGCCGATATGCACGCCTTCGGCCAGGTCCGCCCCGGGACGCAGGCGGGCGAACGGCCCGATCACGGCACCCGGTCCGACCGTGGCCCCCTCGATATGGCAGAACGCCCGAATTTCCACGTTGTCGGCGATGCGCACATCCGGCCCGAAGACCACATTGGGCCCGACCACGACATCACGGCCAAGCTGTGTGTCCCATGACAGATAGACCGTATCCGGGTCGATCAGGGTGGCGCCGCCTTCCATGGCGTGGGCGCGCAGACGTCGCTGGGTGATGGCTTCGGCCTCAGCCAGCTCAATGCGGGAATTAACGCCCAGAACCTCGTCCGCGTCACCGATAACAACGGCCGCGGTGGCCCCATCGGCGCGGGCGATGGCGACGATGTCGGTCAGGTAATATTCGCCCTTGGCGTTGTCGTTGCCGATACGGTCGAGCCAGTCCAGGGCCCGTGCGCCGTCGATGACCATGACCCCGGAATTACAGAGCGTCACGGCAAGCTGTTCCGGCGTTGCGTCCTTGGCTTCGACGATGGATGCAAGGGCGCCGTCGCCGTCCAGGATCAGGCGGCCGTAGGGGGCGGGGTTTGCAGGTTCGAAGCCGAGAACGACCACGCCGGGCCGTGCCGGGGAACGGCGTGCCGCCAGCATGGCGGCGAGCGTTTCCGGCGTGATCAAGGGCGTGTCGCCGAACACGACCAAGAGGTCGTCGGCCGGATGGGCCCGGATGAAATCGCGCGCCGCCAGGACCGCATGGGCGGTGCCCAGGCGCTTCGTCTGTATTGCCGTCGGGTGGGGCTGCACGGCGGCGGCCAAGGCATCCATGCCCTCGCCGACGACGACTCCCACCTGATCGACGGCGGCGGTGTCCAGGGTTGCCAGGACATGGCCGATCATCGGCCGTCCCGCGACCTTGTGCAGCACCTTCGCCAGGTCCGATTTCATGCGCGTGCCCAGCCCGGCGGCCAGGACCACGGCGGTTGTCGTCGATTTTCCGTCTGCTTGCATGAAAACGCGGGGGCCTTTAAACGGTTCGGGCGGCGGCCATGAGGCCTGATGAAGGGTTTCGGTGAAACATCTGGAGGGTCGGGCCGCAAGGTGCCACAGTATCTTGTGTCATCCAAGTCACAGTTTGTTACGGAATCTTGCAATGGAACTATGCAATGCCGGCGGTTAAGGAGCACTTACCCGCCACCCCTTTGCCCAAGGGCGCCCTTCCCAAGGCTATCGTGTTCGACCTCGACGGCACCCTGGTCGACAGTGTGCCCGACATCCAGGCGGCCTTGAATTGGCTGCTGGCCCGCCTGGGCCGCCGCCAAGTCTCCCGGGACGAGGTCGCCGGCATGGTCGGCGACGGCGTGCCCAAGCTGGTCGAACGTGGGCTGCTGGCCACCGGCGGCCTGCCGGCGGATGGGCTCGACGGCCCGACGGCCGAGTTCACGGTTCACTACGAAGCCAACGCGGCGGCCCTGACGCAGCCTTTTCCGGGCGCCGTCGCGGCTCTGGAGGCCTTGCGCGACGCGGGCTGCACGCTCGCCGTCTGCACCAACAAGCCGGCGGGGGCGACGGCGGAAATTCTGGATACCCTGGATCTGGCGCCGTTCTTCGCGGCGGTCGCCGGCGGCGACACGGTGCCCGGCGTGCGCAAGCCCGACCCCCGGCATCTGATGCATGTGCTGGATCAATTGGGCGTGGCGCCGGGCGACGCGGTCATGGTCGGCGACAGCCATAACGACGTGAACGTGGCCAAGGCCGCCGGTGTGGCCACGGTGGCGGTTACCTTCGGCTATGCCCACGGGCCGGTCGAGGAATTGGGCGCCGACGTGTTGATCGACCATTTCGATGATCTGGTGGCGGCGCTGGGGCGTCTGACGGCCTAGCGCAACCGTCAGCCTCTGGCGGGGCACAGGTCGAAGGCGAAGGATATGCGCTTTTCGTCGCTCGACGTGACCGGGATGGTCTGATGCCCGAAGTAGGACGGGAACATCACCATCATCCCTTCCTCGGGCCGGACCAGATGCACCGCCGGCTCGCGCCGGTCGCCGATCAGGTGGAAGGCGCGGCCGAATTCGATCCAGCCTTCGATGTTGTTGGTGCGCCCCTTGGCGGCCTCCTTCATGGACGCCGGCAGGGCCGGGTAGTACACCCCCGACAGCCAGGCCGGCGGGTGAAAATGCACCAGCTGGCGGCCTTCGCGGTCGTACACCGTGCCCCAGCAATTGACCTCGAACGCCTGGGGCGGATCGGCCAGAAAAGGGTGGTCCGGGTCCTTCGGATGGGCCGCCATGAAATCCCCGGCCATGGCCATAATCATCTTTTTCAATTCCAGGGCCGGGCCGTGCTCCGTGCCGTCGAACAGTTCCAGCGTGCCGCGGCCCTGCTCGACGGAGCGGTTGACCTTGGAATAGGTCAGGCTGGGATGGTTCAGCAGATAATTCACCAGATCCTTGTTGAAGGACGCCAGGGAATGGTATCCGGCCGGGGCCGTATGGACCCGGGTCATGATCAGGTCAAAGTCGAGAATCCTGGCGGCCTCCACCGTGCGGCCCAGCTCGTTCAACGCCGCCGATTTCATGGCCAGGGACGGGGTCGGGAAGGATCCCGCCGCCAACGCCCGGTCGGCGGCGGCCAGGGCGCGTTCAGCCTCACCCGCGCGCATCCACACGAAGGCCATCTGCCCGTGCAGATCGAAGGCCTCGGGATGGGACTTCAGATATTTCTCGGTCAGGGCCGCCGCCTCCGCCGCCCGGCCTTCGGCGCCATAGGCGTAGATCAGCTCATTCACCGATTTGCCGTCGTCGGGGTCGAGCGCGACCGCGCGTTCCAGGGGCGCGATGGCCTTGGCGTATTCGGTCGACCGCCCATGCAGCAGGCCGATGTTGGCGAAGGCGCGCTGATGGTTCGGGTTCATCTCGGCCGCGCGGGCGAACTGGGCGATGGCGTCGTCGTATTTGCGGGCGTTCATATGCACGGTGCCCAGATTGAAATAATCCTCCGGGTCCTGACTGCCCAACTCGATCGCCGTCTCATAGGCCGCCCGGGCGCTCTCGCCGTCGCCCAGCAGCTGATACGCGATGCCGAGGGAGCCGTAGACCGGCGGCGCCTCCGGCGCCAGTTCGGCGGCCCGGCCCAGGTCCTCGGCCCCGCCGGCCGGGTCGCCCAGGATGATTCGCGTCCGGCCCAATTCGAAGGCCAGGTTGGCATCGCCGGGGTTTTGGGCCAGGGCGTCGCTCAGCACCCGGAGCGCGCCGTCGCCGTCACCGGTTTCCAGCAGCATCTTCGACAGGGTCACGGCGCAGGGCGCGAATCCCGGATGGGCGGCCAGGGCCCGGCGCAGCAGGGTCATTGCCTGCACCGTCTTGCCCTGGTTATGGCGCACCAACCCCAGGCAGTAGAGCGCCTCCCCATGCTCGGGCACGGCTTTCAGCACGTCTTCCGCGTCCTTGCCGGCACGCGACAGGTTGCCGGCGCGGAAGGCCTGGCCGGCGCGCGCCATCAGGCGGGCGATGTCGTCTGCGGTCTTCGGTTTCAAACGGGCTCTCCTGGGTCGGCGGGCGGAATTCGAGGTGCCGGCGGGCGGGGCAAAGACTGCCACAGCCGCCCATCCGCGTCCATGTTGGCCGGACGGGTCCGACGGCGCCTTGATCTGGCGCATTCCGGCGGCGGGCAGGCCCAGCCTGACAGGCCCAGCTTGACAGGGTTGGGGGGCGCCCCTTATATGATCGCGCCTTGCCGCCGGGATCCGACCCGGCGATGCAGCAAGGGCGCGTAGCTCAGCGGGAGAGCACTGCCTTCACACGGCAGGGGTCGCTGGTTCAATCCCAGCCGCGCCCACCATTTCTTCTTTTGATATCAAACGACCGTTGATCAAAATGTAGGATTCTTGCGCCCATTATAGGAATTTATTGACATTAATACAAATCCATCTTAACTTGGCAAATTGCTGGCCTAAGTTTCTTTGGACAACCAGCAACCAACACAAGTGGGCCTTTCTTGGGCTATAGGATGAGTTTCTAACGCGCCCGATCAGCGCTTCCGCGGGGCCCGGTGAATTGACACCGGACAACCCAGCCCGAAGCGCCGCGACATCGGATAACGCTCCTGATACCCCGCAATGAACCTGGACGTCGGCGCGCGCCTTCGCCGTCTGCGATCCGCATTCCTGCGTGTTCTGAGGAGCGCTTGCGTGTGAGTGCCGTCTCCCCGAAACGCGCGAACTCGTTCGTAAGGAGACGGAACGTGAAGCCTCCCTTCAAACTGAACGCGACCTTGGGTCGAGCCTACAACGTCGATATGAATGATGTCCTGCGCACGAAGCTGGCGTTGGGCAAGCTCGGCCATTTCGAGATGCCGTCCTACGGCATGACCGAGTATCCCGATGAGCCATTGTTTCAGGGAATTGAAAGCTTTCAAGAGCGGCATGGCTTGCAACGTGACGGTGTTATGAAGCCGGACGGCGAGACCGCGGCGAAACTTGAAGTTGTTCTCGATCGCGCAGAAAACGAGACGAGAAAGATGGCCCCCAAGGCCTTCGGTTTGACGGGGGATGTGGGCCTCGGGCGCACTAACAGTCCCCTCGATGTATCGACGACAAGCCAAGCGCTGGCATGGGCAGGTGTTCCCCTCCATCCAGATGGAGGTGCTGTGAGCGAAATGTCGGACAAAGGACTCCCGAACGCCATTAAGCGGTTCCAGGCTTCAAAAGGCCTGAAGGTGGACGGTTGGCTGCGCCCTTATGGTGAAACCGAACGCGCATTGAACCGTGACCTGCAGTCGAAGGTCAAAGCCTTGCAAATCGCCGATGATACCAACGCCATACCGGCCACAGATATGGCTATGCCGATTCAACAACGTAGCCAGCAAAAAGAAAAAGGAAGCATCCAAATCCCCATCCCGCGAGGGGCTTATGAAATCGCGATGTACTTTGGTCTTCCGATACTGGTTGCAATGGATTGGTGGCAGTCCATGGCCGGTGCACAGAAAACCAAAGGAAAATTGGCTGGAGGCGGTTCCGACGACGATGGCAGTGAGTTGGAGAAGCAATGCGAAGTTCGATATGGTATCGATACGGAAACTTGTAACGGAATTACAAGAACGCGTGGTGCCGCTGCTGGGGCGCGTTGCCACGCTACCGCAGCCAACAGATATGACGCATGCCTAAGGGGTGTCCCTGTTGAATACCTACCGCCGTTGGATACATGGAACCAATAAGCACACCGATCTTGAGTTTTGAGGCCTTCGCCAAAGGGGGCGATGGCAATGTCGCCCCCTTCAGCCTTAAGGTTTACACGCCCGGCTATGAAGCGGGTAAAGGGTACTATTGTTTTGCGAGTTGCCCGTACTTATCCAAAAAGCCATATCAGATATTTGGAGTTGATCCAGAACAGGCATGTGAGTTGGTGATTGATTTTATCCGTATGCGTTTACGCGGAAGCGCAGAACTGATCGATATGGACGGCAAGCCGATATCTTTACCAAGTATTGTGTGGAGCGAGACTCCTACGGAATAGTCATGCACTGCCCTATTAATACGCAGGGGGCGCTGGTTCAATTCCAGCCGCGCCCACCATTCCACCGTCTTCCATCGCCCAACCCGAAAAAGCGCCCCTCGTAAGGGGCGCTTTTCGGTTTAGGTGGGCTGAGTGAAGGCTGGGCGGGGCGGCCGGTTTACCGCCCGTAAAACCTCTTCACCGTATCTTGGGCGACCTGTTGCAGGAACGCCGCCGTGTCCTTGTCGACCTTGCCGAAGTAGTCGTAGCCGTTGCCCACGGGCGACTGGCCGTAGACGCTGGCGAACACCACGCAGGCGGCGAGGTAGGTGCCGTCCAGGCTGGGGTGGGAGCTGTCGTAGCTCTGGTGCAGCTTCATGTCCGGGCGCCGCTTGTAGGCTTCCTCGAACGCCAGGCCGACGGGGATGACCAGCGCGCCGACGGCGTTGCCCGTCTCCACATAGAGCTTCTCGATCGCCCGGATCATGTCTGGGTCGTACTTCTTGTGCGGCTTCACGTAGGCATGGGTCATGTAGAGCGCCGTTTCGCCGCCGGCGGCCTGGATCTTCTTGGCGAAGTCGGCGACGGTGGCGGCGAACTTGGGCGGATGGTCCTTTTTCGTCGCGGCGGCGCTGAAGCCCTGCAGGACGACGACCTGGAACGGGTCCTTGACCCGCAGCTTGCCGGGCTCCAGATAGCCGTCGATGTTGTGGTCGAACAGCATGGCGCCGCTGATGGTGGCGGATTTGTATTTCAGGGTCTTCATGTCCGACAGGCCCGAAGCCGCGACCATGCGCCGCACGTGGTTGTGCAGGCTGTCGTTGTAATAGAGGTAGCTGTTGCCGACGAACAGCACCCGTTCGGGCTTGGCGGCCTTCAGCGCCTTGACGGCGGGGGGCGGGGCGTCCGCGCGGACGGGGCCGCCCAGGGGGGTGAGGGCGAAGGTCAGGACGGCGGCGGCGAGCAGGGGGAAGCGCAGGGCGCGGGGGCAGGAAAGCATCGTTGTCTCCTCAGTCTTGGATGTGTGTTCCTTGGGTGTGTGTTCCCATGGGGCCTTGGGCCCTTATGCCGTCACTCTGAGCCCCTGCATCGATAAAGAAAAATAGAAACTAAGCAATAATTCATCAGCTATTTGCATGAATCGGCCAAGCGGCCCATAGTTCCAGGCGTTTGCACGACGTCAACGGATCGGACACCCGGCCATGAACTTCAAATCCCTGCGCGCCTTTCGCCTGGTGGTGTCCCAGGGCTCCCTGGCCGCCGCCGCCGAGGTCCTGAACCTGAGCCAGCCCGCCGTCAGCCGCCTGATCGCCCTGTTGGAGGACGAAACCGGGCTGACCCTGTTCGACCGCTCGCGGCGGCGCCTGGCCTTGTCGGAGGCGGGCGAGGCGTTCCACCGGGAAACCCGCCATATCCTCGACGGCATCGACGAACTGCCGCATATCGCCGCCAACGTGCGCGCCGGGGCCAACCGGCCGTTCCGCCTGGTCACCGGACCCCGCGTCGGCACGGCCCTGGTCGCGCCGGCCCTGGCGATGATGCGGCGGGAGATGCCGAACCTGAAATGCGTGGTCGACGTGCTGTCCCGGTTCGAGTTGGAAAACCGCTCCGGCATCGCGCGCTACGACCTGGGCATCGCGTCGTTGCCGGTCACCCACGCCCTGCTGCCGATCGAAAACCGGCCGATCTGCCGGGCGCGGATGGAGGCGGTGATGGCGGCAAGTCATCCGCTTGCCGGCAAATCGGCGCTGACCGCGGGCGACCTGGCGGGCCAGCCGATCATCGGCATGCTGCCGGGCCTGTTCGGCCGCCAGCAGGCGGACGAGTTCTTCCGCGCCGACGGCGCCGTGCCGTCCTATGCGGTGGAAACCACGTCGTCGCTGATGGCCTGTCAGATGGCGCGCGACGGCGCGGGCATCGCCCTGTTGGATCGCCTTTCGGTCAAGGCGATGGACTCGGCCGGCATGGCGGTGCGGCCGCTGGATCCGCCCCATTGGCTGTCCTACGGCTATATCCACCACAAGGGTCAGGTGTTGAGCGCCGAGGCGCGGGCGTTCCTGGACTGCATGGCCCGTTATATCGACGGGTTCCGGGCCACGGACAGCGCCGCCGCCGAGGCGGTCATCCCGCAATGGGACGGCAGCCTGGCGCCCTAGTCGGAAGACCGCGCCCAGGCCGGGAAGATGCCCAACAGATCGGCGACGGAGCGTTCGCGGCCGGTGTCGATCTTGGCCGTGGCGGTCATCCCGGCGCGCAGCGGCGGGGCGTCCGCATGGGGGATCAGGCGCAGCCGCACCGGCAGGCGCTGCACCACCTTGACCCAGTTGCCGGACGCGTTCTGCGGCGGCAGGATCGCGAATTCCGCGCCCGTTGCCGGCGAGATGCTTTCGACCTCCGCCTGCCAGGTCACGTCGGGATAAATGTCCAGCACCACCGTCGCCTTCTGCCCCGGGCGCACATGGGTCAACTCGGTCTCCTTGAAGTTGGCGTCGACCCAGGGCGGAGTGTCGGTGACGATGGCGAACAGGGGTTCGGACGCGGTGATCTGTTCGCCCGCGACCAGCGGCACGGTCACGACGACGCCGCTGGCAGGGGCCGTGACGGTCGTGCGCGCGAGATCGAGGTTGGCCTGGTCGAGGGCCGCCTGCTTGGTCCGCACCAGGGGGTGGCCGTCGACGGGCTGGTCCGGGTCGCTGCCGAGCGACGCCTGGATGCGCTGAATCTTCTGACGCGCCAGGACGACGCGGTCATCGGCGGCGTTGGCGTCGTTCTCCATTTCGTCGAACCGGGCGTGCGACGTCACGCCGCGCTTGACCAGTTGGCGTTCGCGCTCCAGCCGCTTGCGGAAATAGGTCGCGCGGTCCGTGGCGTCGCGCAGCTCGACCCGGGCTTCCTTCAGGGTCGCGGCCAGGGTCTCGACCTCGCGGCGCGCGGCGTCCAGTTCGGCCTGGGCGCGGGCCTGGGCCAGCTTGAAGGGCTCGGGGTCGATGCGCACCAGCACGTCGCCTTGCGTGACCTTCATATGAGCCTTGGCGCGGACCTCGATGACGCGGCCGGAAATCTCGGCCGCCAGCTTGGCGATGTCGGTCTTCACATAGGCGTTTTCGGTCGCCACATAGCGCGCGCCCAGCAGCCAGTAACCGACGGCCAGGATAACGGCGAGCATCGGCACCACGCCCAGCAGCAGCAGGCGCTTGCGCTTCGCCTGCGCCGCCTGTTTCAGGTCTTCATGCCCGTTCAGGGTGATGGGGGTCTGCTCATTCGGCATTTATTTTCTCGAGTTCCGTCGATTGGATGGTGTCGTTGTCGCTGGCCATTTCCTGCAGCCGCTGCTTCACGTTCAGCAAAAGGTCGGTCAGGGTCTCGCGTTCCTTGCGGCTCAGGCCCGATAATTCCTCTTCGACCATGGCCTCGGCAATCGGGCTGACCTCACGGTGGATGCGGCGGCCCAGGTCGGTCATGTAGATGCGCTTGATGCGCCGGTCGGTGTCGTCGGGGCGGCGTTCCAGCCAGCCGAATTCTTCCAGCTTGTCGATCAGGCGCCCGGCCGAGGCCTTTTCGACCTCCAACAGTTCGGCCAATTCAGACTGACTGACCCCCGGCTGATCGCCGACCCGGCGCAGCGCCAGCCATTGCGTGCGGGTGAACCCCATCTTGCGGACCCGGCGGTCGAACACCGTGCGCTGCAGGCGCGCGGCCTCCACGATCAGGAAGGCAAGGTAGCGGCCCTCGGACAGGGCGCCCTGGGTGTCGATCTTGGTCATTGAAGGAATTTCCCTTGCGAAATTAGTAAGTATTCTTACTATTGCAGTCCTTACTGTCAACAGGATTACCAATTCCGTGCCCATCGATAACGCGGTCGGCGCCCAGCAGTCCCGGCCGGAACTCACTCCGGCGCGGCGCTGGGTAATTCTCGGGGTGATTGTTTTAAGCGTCACCCTCTACTCGACCTCGATCCTCATCGTGGCGGCGGTTCTGCCGCAGCTTCAGGGCACCATGTCGGCGACGCCCGATGAAATCTCCTGGGCGATGACCTTCAACATCCTGGCCACGGCGGTGGCGACGCCGCTGACGGGCTGGCTGGCCGGCCGCTTCGGGCGGCGCAACCTGCTGGTCGCGAGTTTGGCCGTGTTCGGCATCGCCACCTATTTCTGCGGCGCGGCCAATTCCCTCGAGGCGCTGATCTTCTGGCGCATCGTTCAGGGGGCCGGCGGTGCGCCCCTGTCGCCCATGGGTCAGACGGTGGTTCTCGACATCTTTCCCAAACACCAGCACGGCATGGTCATCGGCCTGTACGGCGTCGGTGTCGTCATGGGGGCCTTCGTGGGCCCGATGATCGGCGGTGTGATGGCGGAAACCTACACCTGGCGTTATGCGTTCTACATCCTGGTGCCGGTGGCGATCGGTGCCGCGGTCGCCGTGTTCTTCGCCCTGCCGCGCATGCGCCGGCAGGTGCAGATCAAGCTGGAATGGACCGGCTTCATCCTGATCTCCCTCGCCATCGCCTGCCTTCAACTGGCGCTGTCCCGCGGCCAGCGGCTCGATTGGTTCCAGTCGCCGGAAATCGTCATCGAGATTTTCGTCGCCGTCGTCGCCTTCTACATGTTCGTCGCCCACAGCCTGACCCATAACAAGCCGTTCCTCGACCTGCGCCTGTTGCTGAACCGCAACTACGCCATCGGCCTCGTGCTCGTGACGATCTACGGGATGCTGAACTTCACGCCCATGGTCGTTCTGCCCGGATTGATGCGCCAACACATGGACCTGCCGGACTCCCTGATCGGCTACGTCGTCGGTTCGCGCGGGATTGGCGCCATGGCGGGGTTTTTCGTGGCCGGGATCGTCGGTCAGCGGTTTCCCAGGCGCACCATCATCGCGGGCTTCTTCGCCCAGGTCGCCGTCGGGCTGTGGCTGATGTCGGCTAATCTGAACACCACGCCGTTCGAATTCGCGCTCAACGGCGTCCTGCAAGGGTTCGCCGGCGGCGTCATCTGGGTGCCGTTGACGGTGCTGACCTTTTCGACCGTGGACCCGAAGGATCTGGATGAAACGACCTCGGTCTATCACCTGCTGCGCAATATCGGCTCCAGCTTCTTCATCTCCATGACCGTGACCGAGATCGTGCGCTCGTCCCAACGCAATTACGAGTACCTGACCGAACACATCACCGAATTCAATCCGGTGCTCAAGCTGCCTTGGGTGATGGGTGGTTGGGAGATGGAAACGGTCGAAGGTCTGGCGCGCCTGTCCCGTGAAATGGGCCATCAGGCGGCCCTGATCAGTTACCTCAACGGCTTCGGCATGTTCGCCGTCGCCTCGGCCGCGGCGATCCCGCTGATCCTGTTCGTCAGCAACGTGGCGAAAAAGAAATCCTGAAGGCCTGATCCGGCTTCGGGAACAACTCCTGGCCGGGATCGCCCGCGGTCCGCTCAGCGGCCCTGCGGCGTGTCCAGGTTCACGGTCACGTTCTTGCGCTGGGTGAAGCTTTCCAGCATGCCTTCCAGGGAAAATTCCCGGCCCAGGCCGCTTTGCTTGTAGCCGCCGTACGAATGGCCCGGCACCTGGCCGCCGCCCTGGTTGACCTGCACCCAGCCGCTTTCGATGGCATGGGCCGTGCGCAGGCCCTCGCCGATGTCGTGGGTCCAGACATAGGCGGCAAGGCCGTAGTGGCTGTCGTTGGCCATGCGGATGGCTTCCTCCGTATCGGTCCAGCGGATCGCCACCAGGACCGGGCCGAAGATTTCCTCGCGCGCCAGGCGCCAGTCGTTGGAGGCGTCGGCGAACAGGGTCGGCAGGGTGAAATAGCCCTCGCTGAGCGGCCCCGTCTCCGGCGGCAGGCCGCCCATGATGAGGCGCGCGTCGTCGCGCTTCAGGCCTTCCTCGACATAGCCGCAGACCCGGCGGAACTGTTTTTCGTTGATGATCGTGCCGACATCGGTCGCTTCGTCCAGCGGGTCGCCCAGTTTCAGGGTCGACGCCTTGGCCGCCAGCTTGTCGAGGAACGAATCAAAGATGTCCGCATGCAGGAACAGGCGCGAGCCCGCCGTGCAGGACTGGCTTTGGCGGGTGAAGCGCATGGCGGCGATGATGCCGTCGACCACCCAGTCCTCGTCCGCATCGGGGAACACGATGGAGGGGCTCTTGCCGCCCAGCTCCAGGGACACGGGCACGATCCGCTCCGCCGCCGCGCGCATCATGATCTTGCCGACCTCGGTCGACCCCGTGAACGACAGCTTGGCGATGGCCGGATGATTGGCGAGCGGCCCGCCGCATTCGGCGCCGTACCCCGTCAGCACGTTGAGCACGCCGTCCGGCAGGAATTCCTGGCAGATGTCGGCCATCATCAGCACGCCCAAAGGCGCGTCCTCGGCCGCCTTCAGGACGACCGTGTTGCCGGACACCAGCCCGGCCGCGATCTTCAAGGCGCCCAGCAGGACCGGCGCGTTCCACGGAATGACCGCGCCGATCACGCCCAGGGGCTCCCGCCGGGTGTAGCTCAGCACGTTCTCGCCGAGCGGGATGGTCTCGCCCTTCAACTCGCTGCCCAGGCCGCCGTAATAACGGAAGATGTCGGCCGATACCTTGGCCTCGGGCCGGGCCTGGGTGCGCAGGGCGTTGCCCGTTTCCAGGGCGATGGTGCGGGCCATTTCCTCGGCCCGGGCGTCCATGGCGTCGGCGATGCGCAGCAACGCCCGGCCGCGTTCGCGCGGATTGGTGCGGGCCCAGGCGGGGAACGCTTGGGCGGCGGCGGTGACGGCCTTGTCCACGTCTTCGGCGCCGCCCCGCGGCACCTCGGCGACGGTGGTGCGGTTGGCCGGGTTTTCGACCGCGATGGCGGCACCCGAGACGGCCTCGACCCAGCGGCCCCCGATCAGCATGCCTTTCGGCGCGTAGAAGTCCTGGGGGTTGGCAATGTTCTTCAAGGCGGTCGTCATGGTCGTCTCCTGTGCGTGCGATGCGGCCGCGCAAGGCGGCCTGCGTTTTGCGAACGGTATACCATAGGGGCGGGCCGCCGCCACCCGCTTGGGGTATAGTGTGCACCTTGACCCGCATCCGGAGCCCGCCCGCCATGTCCGTGCCCCCGTCCGTCATCGTCTGGTTTCGCCGCGACCTGCGCCTGGCCGACAATCCGGCCCTGGTCCGGGCGGCGGCGACCGGGCGGCCGGTGGTGCCCGTCTTCATCCTGGACGAGGACACGCCCGGTCTGCGCCCGCCGGGCGGGGCATCGCGCTGGTGGCTGCATCATTCCCTGGCGGCCCTGGCCGGTGATCTGGCGGCCCGGGGATCGCGCCTGATCCTGCGCCGGGGGCAGGCGGCCGTGGTGCTCGACGCCCTGGTCGCGGAAACCGGGGCCGATACGGTGTTGTGGAACCGCTGTTACGACAAAGGCTCCGTCGCCCGCGACACGGAAATCAAGGCGGGCCTGCGGGCGCGAGGTCTTCAGGCCGAAAGCTTCAACGCCTCCCTGCTGACCGAGCCTTGGGAGATCACCACCAAGGCCGGCGGCGGTTACAAAGTCTACACCCGGTTCTGGCAGGCCTGCCGCGCCGCCGGCGATCCGCCGTCGCCGGTGGCGGCGCCGGACAGCTTGCCGGCACCGCAGGCCTGGCCGGTAAGCGACGATCTGGCCGCCTGGCGGCTGGTGCCCAATGCCCCCGATTGGGCGGCGGGTTTTTCCGAGCACTGGATACCGGGGGGGCAAGGGGCCCGGGACCGCCTGGAAATGTTTCTCGACGGCGCGGTCACGGGTTACGCGGCGAAGCGCGATTTCCCGGGCGTGGCGGCGACCTCGGGCCTGTCCGCGCATCTGGCCTGGGGCGACATCGGCCCGCGCCAGGTCTGGGCCGCCGCCGTCAAGGACGCCCCGGCCGGTGAAGGGCGGGAGACGTTTTTGAAGGAGCTGGTATGGCGGGAATTCGCCCATCATGTCCTGCATCATTTCCCGGATCTGGCCGAACGGCCCATGGACGCCAAGTTCGACGCCTTTCCCTGGATGCCCGACGACGGCCTGCTGGCCGCCTGGCGGCGCGGGCGGACCGGCTATCCCATCGTCGATGCGGGCATGCGCGAGCTCTGGGCCACGGGCACCATGCACAACCGGGTGCGCATGGTCGCGGCCTCGTTCCTGGTCAAGCATCTGCTGCAGCCCTGGCAGGCGGGGGAGGCCTGGTTCTGGGACACGCTGGTCGATGCCGATCCCGCGTCCAACCCGTTCAACTGGCAATGGGTCGCCGGCTGCGGCGCCGATGCGGCGCCCTTTTTCCGCGTCTTCAATCCCTCCCTGCAGGGGCAGAAGTTCGACAAGGACGAAAGCTACGTGCGCCGTTGGGTGCCGGAACTGGGGACGGACGCCTACCCCGCGCCCATCGTCGACCACAAAGGGGCGCGGGACCGGGCGCTGGCGGCGTTCAAGTCGCTGAAACGCAGTTAGCGGGGTTTGGCCATCACCAATGTCCGCCAGCCGTTGATGGTCATGTGGCGGACGAGACGCAGGCCCTGGCGGCGGTGTGCGGTGATGACGAATTGTGCGTCGCGCACCACCAGACCCGACAGCACACAGATCCCGCCGGGGGCAAGGTGTTGCGCCAGATCGCGGGACAGCCGGCGGATCGGCCGGGCCAGGATGTTTTCCACGATCAGATCGTAAGGGGCGGCCTGGCGCACGATGGGCGCGTTGTAGCCGGGGGCGGCGACGGCGGTGACCAGATGGCCGACGCCGTTCTGCGCAGCGTTCAGGGCCGTGACCCGCGCGGCCTCGGCGTCGATGTCCGTGGCGACCACGGGCACGTTCCACAGCTTGGCCGCGGCGATGCCCAGAATCCCGGACCCGCAGCCCATGTCGAGCACGCGGCCCGGGCGGTGTTTGCGCGCCAGGTCGCCGATGCAGGTGAGGCAGCCGGCGGTCGACCCGTGTTCGCCCGAACCGAAGGCGGTGCCGGCATCCAGCAGCAGGGGGATCAGGCCACCCGGCACGGGGCCGTCGAAATGGGAGCCGTGGATGAAGAAACGGCCGACGGGCAGCGGCGGGAATTCGAAGATGTTTTCCGTAAGCCAGTCCCGGGGCGGGATCAGGTCGATGACCGGCACGGGGGCGTCACCGCCCGGAAAGGCGGCGTTCAAGGCTGCCTTGAGGCGGGCGCGATCCGGTTCGTCCACGGCGATGCCCTCGACCCGCCAGGGACCGCCGTCCTCGTCCCCGAAGGATGAGACGCTTTCGCACAAGGGCTCCAGGCAGGCCTCGAGGAACGGCACCTCGGCCGCCGTCGTGCGGAACGCAATGGACCACAGGAAGCGCTGCGCGGACGTGGTCACGACACGCTTTCCACGAAACTGCCCATGACCTTCTTGCGGCCGGCCTTCTCGAACTCGATTTCCAATTTGTCGCCGTCCTTGGCCTTGATGCGGCCGTAGCCGAATTTCTGATGAAACACGCGGGTGCCCACGGTCAGGCTGTCGTCGGCGCCGCCACGGTCGGCCGCGCGCCAGGCGTCGCTGCCGCCCGCGTTGCCGCCGCCGGCGAAGCGCGACGCCCGGGGGCCGCTGCGCCGCAGCGCGCCGGGAAAGGACGTGCCGCCGTCATAACCACCGTTTCCGAGACCACCATAGCCGGACCCGGAATACAGCCCCTGTTCCTGCTGGCGGCTGATGTTGTCGTTCGGCAGTTCATCGACGAAGCGCGACGGCAGGGCCGTCTGCCATTGGCCGTAGACCCGGCGGTTGGCGGCAAACGATATGGCGGCGCGCTTGCGCGCCCGGGTCAGCCCGACATAGGCCAGCCGGCGTTCTTCCTCCAGCGCCGCCAGGCCGCCTTCGTCCAGGGCGCGTTGGTGGGGAAACAGGCCTTCCTCCCAGCCGGGCAGGAACACGGTCTCGAACTCCAGGCCCTTGGCGCCGTGCAGGGTCATCAGGGAAACCTTGTCGTCGGTGGCGTTTTCCTCGTTCTCCATGACCAGGCTGACGTGCTCCAAGAAGCCGGCCAGGTTGTCGAAGTCTTCCAGGGCGACAACCAGTTCCTTCAGGTTTTCGCGCCGCCCGGAGGCCTCGGGCGCCTTCGATTCCTGCCACATCTGCATGTAGCCGCTTTCGTCGAGCACCGTTTTCACCACGTCGACGTGGTCGGTCACGGAAACCAGGGCCCGCCAGCGGTCGAAATCGTCGATCAACTGGGTCAGGGTCTGGCGTGCCTTGGGTTTCAGTTCGTCCGTGCCGCAAATCTCCCGCGCCGCCGCGACCAGGGGCAGGCCGCGCGCCCGGGCATGCAGATGCACGGCCTGCAGGGTGGCATCGCCCAGGCCGCGCTTGGGCAGATTGACGATGCGCTCGAACGCAAGGTCATCGGCGGGCTGTGCGATCACCCGCAGATAGGCGATGGCGTCGCGGATTTCCTGTCGCTCGTAAAACCGTTGGCCGCCGACCACGCGGTAGGGCACGCCGAGGGTGATCAGGCGTTCCTCGAACTCACGGGTCTGAAAGCCGGCGCGCACCAGCACGGCGATCTCGTTCAGTTTATGGCCGCCGCCATGCAGGCTTTCGATTTCGTCGCCGATCACCCGCGCTTCCTCGTCGCCGTCCCACACGCCGCGCACCACGACCGGATCGCCGTCGTTCTGTTCCGTCCACAGCGTCTTGCCGAGGCGGCCGTCGTTATGGGCGATCAGGCCCGAGGCGGCGGCCAGGATATGCGAGGTCGAGCGGTAGTTGCGCTCCAGCCGCACCACGGTGGCGCCGGGAAAGTCTTTTTCGAACCGCAGGATGTTGCCGACCTCGGCGCCGCGCCAGGAATAGATCGATTGGTCGTCGTCGCCGACGCAGCAGATGTTCTTGTGGGCCTGGGCCAACAGGCGCAGCCAAAGGTATTGCGCCACGTTGGTGTCCTGGTATTCGTCGACCATGATGTAGCGGAATTGGCGCTGGTATTTGGCCAGGACCTCCGGCGCGCTGCGGAACAGTTCCAGACACAACAGCAAAAGATCGCCGAAATCGCAGGCGTTCAGCGCCTCCAGCCGGTCCTGATAGGCCTTGTAGATTTCCTGCCCCTTGCCGTCGCACAGGCTTTGCGCCTCTTCCTCGGGCAGCTTGTCCGGCATCAGGCCGCGGTCCTTGAAGCGCTGGAGGGCGCCCGAGACGACGCGGGGCGGCCAGCGTTTCTGGTCGATTTCCATGGCGTCCAGGTGCTGCTTGACCAGGCGCACCTGATCGTCGGCGTCCAGGATGGTGAAATTGGGCTGACGGCCGACCAATTCGGCGTGGGCGCGCAAAATCCGCGCGCCCACGGCATGAAAGGTGCCGACCCACCAGCCCTCGACCGGGGCGCCGACCAGCTTGCCGACCCGTTCCTTCATCTCGCGCGCGGCCTTGTTGGTGAAGGTCACGGCCAGGACCTCCCAGGGCCGGGCCTTGCGCTGCATCAGGATATGGGCCAGCCGCGTGGTCAACACCCGCGTCTTGCCCGTGCCGGCCCCGGCCAGGACCAGCACCGGGCCGTCCACGGCCGCCACGGCCTGGGCCTGGGTTTCGTTCAGGCCGGCAAGATAGGGGGCGGGGGCAGCGGGTGGCGCCGGGGGCGCGGGGGGTGTTTGCGTGGGATCGGACATACCCGTCTTATAACCGCCTCGGGCGGGGGATGCTATCGCGGGGGTGGGGGATGCCCGGGGGGCGGCAAACGGGGTTATTCGTGCCCCAGTTCCTCACGGCGGCGTTCCATCAGAACGCGGTTGAATTCGGTCATCACGTCGTCATGGGTGACGGCGCCGATCAGGGTCCGGTCGCGCTCGTTTTCCGTGACCGGAATCACGGTTTCACCGGATGTATCCATGAGATTGACCGCCGTTTCGATGTCGTCGTGACGGGTCAGCATGGGCGGATGGGTGCGGGCTACATCGCCGGCGTTGACCAGACCGTCCAGGTCGTGGTCGAAGGCGAATTCGCTGAGATCGGGCAGCGTAATGGTGCCGTGCAGTACACCGTCGTTGTCCACAACGAAAATTTCACCCACGGTCGAATCCTGCAGCAGATGGCGCAGGGTTTCCAGGTCCGTGCCCATGGAAACGGTGCTGAGGTTTCGGCGCATCACCGCGTTGACGGTGATGGTCTGCATGACTTCGGCCTCGATACCTTCTTTCAGATCGATGCCGCGCTCGCGCAATTGGCGCACGAAGTAGGAGCGATCATAGAAATGATGGGAGATTTCCGACGACACCACGACGGCGATCATCACCGCGAGCGTCAGGGTGTAGTCGGACGTCATTTCGAAGATGATCAGGGTGGTCGAAATGGGGGCGCCCAGGACGGAGGCGGCGACGGCCCCCATGCCGACCACCGTATAGGCGGGCACGCCCGACGACAGTTCGGGGAAGATGCTGGTAGCGACAATGCCGTAAGCACCGCCGGCGACGGCACCGATAACCAGGGCCGGGGAAAACACACCGCCGGAAAACCCGTATCCGTGACTGATCGCCGTGGCGATGATCTTGGCGACCAGGATGATCAGCAGCGTGCCGAAGCCGTAGACGTGCAGCATGGCGTCCTCGGTCACGCCGTAACCGACGCCCAGAACCTGCGGTACCATCAACGCCATGGCGCCGACCGCCAAGCCCGCCACCGCGGGCTTCAGCCAGGACGGCAGGGGCGTGCGTTTGGACAGATCGGAGGCGACGACGATGGAATGCATCATCAGAATGGCGCAGGCGGCGCTGGCGATGCCCAGGCCGACGAAGGCGGGAAATTCCCAGAAGGACGCCAGGGGATTATCGACCAGGGCGAAGGCCGGGAAATTGCCGAACCAGTGCCGCGATATGGCCGTGCCCGCGACCGATGCGACGACCACCGGGGCGAAGGCCTTCAGGGCGTAATGGCCAATCACCACCTCGTTGGCGAACAGCGCCCCCGCCAGCGGCGCGTTGAACGACGCGGCGACGGCGGCGGCGACGCCGCAGCCCAACAGCGTGCGGTTGAGCGAGCGGGTCAGCTGCAGGCGGCGCGCCAGCCATGCCCCCAGTGACGCCCCCAGGTGCACGGCCGGACCTTCGCGCCCGACCGACGCGCCGGCCCCGATCGACAGCGCGCTGGCGATGGCGGAGTACAGGCCGACCCGGGACGACATCCAGCCGCCGTGCAGCTGTTCCGCCTCGATCACGTCGGCGACTCCCTGGGGCTTCCGGTTGGGCAGAAAAAAATAGATGAACAGACCGACGATCAGGCCGCCGACCGTGGGCGCCAGCAGCACATGCCACCAGACCAGCCCGGTGACGTGCTGTGACAGGCGCTCGTGGCCGCTGCCGTAGAACAGGGATTGGAAAATTTCGATGGTTTCGCGGAACGCGACGACCGCGGCGCCGGATGCGCAGCCGACGACAAGCGCCAGAACCATCAGGATCAGATGGTCGTTGCGGATGACCCGTCGGATCGCCAGCAGTAGCCGGGCGTATTTGAAGCGCGAAATAACCATTAACCTTCCCACCCTCATGTTAGGGCGAGAAGGTTAATCAGGTCTCTACAACAATACGTTATGTGAAGAGCTTAAGGGCTTTAATCAGGAGAGGAATCAAGTGCGTAGCCGGCCGAACGCACCGTGCGGATAAGGTCTGGGCGGCCCTCGGAATTCAGCGCCTTGCGCAGCCTTCGGATATGGACGTCGACCGTCCTGGATTCGACGTAGATGTCGCGGCCCCAGACCCGGTCGAGAAGCTGTTCACGGGAATAGACACGGCCCGGCTTTTCCAGGAACACGCGGAGCAAACGGAATTCCGTCGGCCCCAGGCGCACGAGTTCCTCGCCCCGGTAGACCCGGTGCTCTTCCAGATCCATGCTCAGGTCGGCGTAGGTCAGAACTTCGCTCGCCCGTTCCGGGTTGGCGCGGCGCAGGACCGCCCGCACACGGGCGATCAGCTCGCTCGGCGAAAACGGTTTCACCACGTAATCGTCGGCACCGGAATCGAGGCCGCGGATGCGGTCCGCTTCTTCGCCGCGGGCGGTCAGCATGATGATCGGCAGATTTTTGTTCTCGGGCTTGCGGCGCAATTGGCGGCAGACCTCGATGCCCGACAGGTTGGGCAGCATCCAGTCGAGGATGACCAGCGCGGGGTCTTCTTCCTCGACCGCGACGACGGCCGTCTCGCCATCGCCGACGACGATCGCGTTGAACCCCTCTTTGGTGAGGTTGTAGCGGACCAGCTCGGCCAACGAAGGGTCGTCCTCGACGATGAGAATGCTTTTGCTCATGAAGCCCGTATCCTTAGGCTTAGTCGCGGTCGGGATCGACGACAGTGAAGCTTGATGCATCGCTTTTTTCGCGCTCGTCCGTAGGCGGCACGCCTTTCACAAGATAGTACACCAGTTCGGCGATGTTGGTTGCGTGGTCGCCGATCCGTTCCAGGTTTTTGGAGACGAACAGAAGATGCGTGCAGGACGTGATCGTGCGCGGGTCTTCCATCATGTAGGTCAGGATTTCGCGGAACAGGCTGGTGTGCAGCAGGTCGGCATCGGCGTCGCGCGCGCGCACGGCCTCCGCCTTGTCCACGTCACGCGCCACATAGGCGTCCAGCACGTCCTTGGTCATGCCCTGAACCAGGGTCGCCATGCGGGCGATGCTTTTGGTCGGGCCGAGGGGCGGCGACTGGGCCAGCACCACGGACCGCTTGGCGATGTTCTTGGCGTAATCGCCGATGCGTTCGATCAGGCTTGCCGTGCGCAGCGCCGTGATGGTGACGCGCAGGTCGTCGGCCATGGGCTGACGCAGGGCCAGGGTCATGGTTGCCTGGCCATCCAGTTCGGCTTCCAGGGCGTCGATCTTCTTGTCGCCGGCGATCACCCGGTCGGCCAGGTCCGTGTCGCGCTTGATCAGCGCCTCCACGGCGTCGGCCAACTGAACCTCGGCCAGGCCGCCCATTTCGGCGATGATGTTGTCCAGTTTTTTCAGGTCCTCGTCGAAGGACTTGACGATGTGATCTGTGGTCATGTCTCGTGGTCTCCCGGTGTGTCGCCCCAATGCCTCAGCCGAAGCGGCCGGTGATGTAACCTTGGGTGCGCTCGTCCGTTGGATTGGTGAACATCTTTTCCGTATCGTCTTCCTCGACCAGATAACCCAGGTGGAAGAAGGCGGTGCGCTGTGACACGCGGGCCGCTTGCTGCATGGAATGGGTGACGATCACGATCGTGAAATTTTCCCGCAGTTCATCGATCAGTTCCTCGATCTTGGCCGTGGCGATGGGGTCGAGCGCCGAGCAGGGCTCGTCCATCAGGATCACTTCGGGCGAAACCGCGACGGCGCGGGCGATGCACAGGCGCTGCTGCTGGCCGCCGGACAGGCCGGTGCCGGGTTGGTCGAGACGGTCCTTGACCTCGTTCCACAGGCCGGCCTTTTCCAACGCCGTCTGGACGATGCCCTCCAGTTCGGAATTGGAATTGGTCAGGCCGTGAATACGCGGGCCGTAGGCGACGTTGTCGAAGATCGACTTGGGAAAGGGATTGGGCTTCTGGAACACCATGCCGACCCGGGCGCGCAGATGCACGACGTCGATGTTCTTGTCGTAGATGTCCTGCCCGTCCAGGGAAATCTCACCCTCGACCCGGCAGATGTCGATGGTGTCGTTCATGCGGTTCAGGGAACGCAGGAAGGTGGATTTTCCGCAGCCCGACGGGCCGATCAGCGATGTTACCTCGTTCGCCTTGATGTCCAGGTTGACATCGAACAGAGCCTGCTTCTCGCCGTAAAACACCTTGACGTTGCGGGCCTTGAGCTTGACCGCGTCGGCTTGTGATTGCGTCACGGGGCTGTCTCCGGCCGTGTCCTGGGGAATGCTCTGATTCATGTCGGGGGTCATCCTTACCATTTCCTCTCGAAACGTTTGCGCAGAAACACCGCGCCGACGTTCATGATTACCAAGAAGGCCAGCAGCACGCAGATCGCGGCCGAGGTGCGTTCCACGAAGGCGCGTTCCGGCGAATCCGCCCACAGATAGATCTGCACCGGCAGCACGGTCGCCGGGTCGAGCGCGCCGTGCGGCACGTCGACGATGAAGGCGACCATGCCGATCATCAGAAGCGGCGCCGTCTCGCCCAGGGCCTGGGCCATGCCGATGATGGTGCCGGTCAGGATACCCGGCATGGCCAGCGGCAGCACGTGATGAGTGATGACCTGCAGCGGCGAGGCGCCCAGGCCGTAGGCGGCCTCGCGGATCGACGGCGGCACCGATTTCAGGGCCGAGCGGGCGGCGATGATGATGGTCGGCAGGGTCATCAGCGCCAACACCAGGCCGCCGACCACGGGGGCCGAGCGCGGCATGCCGAAGAAGTTGATGAATACGGCCAGTCCCAGCAGCCCGAACACGATGGACGGCACGGCGGCCAAGTTGTTGATGTTGACCTCGATGGTCTGGGTCCACTTGTTGACCGGGGCGAATTCCTCCAGATAGATGGCGGAGGCCACGGCCAGGGGGAAGGACACCAGCAGCGTCACCAGCATGGTGAACAGCGAACCCATGGCGGCGCCGAAGATGCCGGCCAGTTCCGGTTCGCGGCTGTCGCCGGCGGTGAAGAAGGTGGTGTTGAACACGGTTTCTACCAGGCCGCGGTTTTCCAGGCGCTCGAACCAGGCGATCTGCTTGTCCTTGACGCGGCGTTCGGTCTCGGGGCTGTCCTTGCGGATCTGGCCCTTGTTCAACTGGTCGATGTCGTCGGACATGGGCATCTGCACGACCACCCGTTCGCCGATCAGGTTCGGGTTGGCCATCACCATGTCGCGGATTTCGTACACCGCGCCGGGGCTGATCATGTCGAACAGTTCGCGGCGGTCGCGGCGGCTGGTGACGTCGGGGAACAGGTCATAGAAGGCCTGGCGGATGACCTTCCGGTAATTGGCCGATGATAGGGTCTGGCGTTCCCGCGTGCCCGCAGGATCGATGTCCTGGGGATAGAGCGTTATTTCCAGGTTGATCATGGTCTGTGTGAAGGCGGGGATCGCCTTGGACACGATGGTCGTGAACAACAGGCCCAGCATGCCCATGGCGAAGGCGATCGCCAGGATGCCGTAGGCCTTGAACCGTCGCTCCGCCGCATACCGGCGTTTCAGGCCTCTGCTGACGGCGTCGTTGGAGTTGCGGGTCGCAAGACTCCCGTTCGCCGGGCCGTTCATGATGGGGGCCGCGTCAGTCATATTGCTCTCGATATTTGTTGACGATGGTGAGGGCGATGATGTTCAGCACCAGAGTGACGCAGAACAGGATCAGGCCGAGGGCGAAGGCGGCGAGGGTCTTGGCGCTGTCGAATTCCTGGTCGCCGACCAGCAGGGTGACGATCTGCACCGTGACCGTGGTCACCGCTTCGAAGGGGTTGGCCGTCAGGTTGGCGGCCAGGCCGGCGGCCATGACGACGATCATGGTTTCGCCGATGGCGCGCGAGACGCCGAGCAAAATCGAGCCGACGATGCCCGGCAATGCTGCCGGCAGGATCACCTGCTTGATGGTTTCCGATTTGGTGGCGCCCAGGCCGTAGGAGCCTTCGCGCAGCGACTGCGGCACCGCCGACATCACGTCGTCGGACAGGGATGAGACGAAGGGGATGATCATGATCCCCATCACGATGCCGGCCGCCAGCGCACTTTCCGACGAAATGGTCAGGCCGAAATCGAGCCCCAATCCGCGGAAGAACGGGGCCACCGTCAGGGCGGCGAAGAAGCCGTAGACCACGGTCGGGATGCCGGCCAGGATTTCCAGCAGCGGCTTGACCGTGCCGCGTACCTTGGTCGGCGCGTATTCGGACATGTAAATGGCGGCCATCAGGCCGACCGGGGCGGCCACGCACATGGCGATCAGGGAAATCAGCATCGTGCCGGCCAGCAGCGGGACCGCGCCGAACAGGCCGGTCGCCCCCACCTGATCCTTGCGCAGCGCCGTTTGCGGGCTCCATTCCAGGCCGAACACGAAGTCCAAGGGGTGAACCATCTGGAAAAAGCGCAGCGATTCGAACAGCAGCGACAGGATGATGCCCAGCGTGGTCAGCACGGCGATGGTCGAGCAGATGATCATGATCGCCATGGCCGCCTTCTCGACGCTGTTGCGGGCGCGCAGGTCGGGCGCGATACGGCCGCGGGCGACCAGGATCCCGCCGCAGGTCACGGCGACGAGGATCGCCGTCAACAGCATCTTCGACGTGGTCAGAAGCTGGCCGTAGAAGGCGGCGGCGTCCTTCAGGTCAAGGTCGATGACCTCGCGGCTGACGATGTCGCCGTTGGCAAGGTTCTTGACGTCGTTCAGCAGCAGGGACAGTTCGGCCGCGGGCAGGGAACTCATGCTGTCCGGCAGGTTGGCGATCAGCATGCTGTCCATGATGGTGTTTTCAAGCGCCATCCAGCCGACCAGCAGCAGGAACCCAGGCGCCGCGCACCACAGGCCGATGTAATAGCCGTAGTAGTTGGGCAGCGAATGCAGATTGCGGACCTGACCACCGGCGGTTTTCAGGGCGCGGGATCGGCCCAGGTAGTATCCGAAGATGGTCAGAAGGGCGAGGACGCCAAACAAAACGGGGAAGCTCATGACGCTTCTGGTCCTTGGTTGCGGCACCCGAAATACGGGCTGAAGAATATTATAAAAAAACGAATATCAGGTCGGTGGGGTGCCCGGGGCCGGGCGATCCCCGGAAGGCCGAAACCTTCCGGGGACGTTTAGGCCAGGAAACTTAGAGGTCGATGTTGTTGCGCAGGGCAGCGCCGTCTTCACGGAATTTCTTGCGCTCCGCGTCGCCCATCGGGATCAGACCCTTGTCGGTCAGATAGCCGTCGGGGCCGAAGGCCTTGTCCGCGGTGAATTCGGCGACATATTCCTTCATGCCGGGGATCGAGCCGACGTGTGCCTTCTTGACGTAGAAGTACAGCGGGCGCGACACCGGATAGGAGCCGTCGGAGATGGCTTCGAAGGTCGGTGCTTGGCCGTCAACCAGGGAGCCCTGAATCTTGTCGGCGTTCTGGTCGAGGAAGCTGTAACCGAACACGCCGAAGGCGTTCGGGTTGGCTTCGAGCTTGCGGACGATCAGCACGTCGTTTTCGCCGGCTTCCACATAGGCGCCGTCTTCGCGGACCGAATGACAAACGGCCTTATACTTCTTCTTGTCGGACTTCTTCAGGGCGGCGATTTCCTTGAACTTCTTGCAGCCGCCTTCCAGGCCCAGTTCGGCGAAGGCATCGCGGGTGCCCGACGTCGGGGGCGGGCCCAGAACTTCGATCTTGATGTCCGGCAGGGACGCGTCAACGTCTTTCCAGGTCTTGTGCGGGTTCGGGATCAGCTTGCCGCCTTCGGCCGGGATGTCCTTGGCCAGGGCCAGGAACAGCTGCTGACGGGTGATCGACATCTGCTTGGACGCCTTGGAATTGGCGAGGACGATGCCGTCATAGCCGACCTTCACTTCGACGACGTCGGTGACGCCGTTTTTGGCGCAACGCTCGACTTCGGATTTCTTGATCCGGCGCGACGCGTTGGTCATGTCCGGGTGCTGGGCGCCGATACCGGCGCAGAACAGCTTCAGGCCGCCGCCGGAACCGGTGCTTTCGACGACCGGGGTCTTGAATTTGGTGGTTTTGCCGAACTGTTCGGCGACGGCGGTCGAGAACGGGAACACCGTCGACGAACCGACGATCCGGATCTGATCGCGCGCTTCGGCGGCGTTGGCCATCGCGACGGCCATGCCGGCAACGGCGACGACTGCAAGTGACTTGCGAAACATGGGTAGCTCCTACGTGTCTTGAAGGGATACTGGGTTATTCGTTTTTTCGGAAAGCGCTCGCCCCCGAATTTCATCGCCGCCCAAGCTAAGACCGCCACACGTCGTATTTATGACATGGATGTTGCAGTTTTATGACAACCGCCAATAAAAAACGGCGGAAATTCAACGATTTTCACGTTTCCAAAACATGACAACCGTGCGGATGTCACGTCAGATACGTCTATGGGAAGGGGGCGATGGGGGATTCGCGGCCGCCGGTGGCCAGCGGTCCTGGGCGATCAGGAAAAGGCCCAGGCGAACATCTGGAACAGGGCCGCCCCCATGAGCGCCGCCGACGGCACCGTGATGACCCAGGCCGCCACGATGGTCATGAAATGCTGGCGCCGCACCAGCTTGCGCCGACGAGTCCGCTCCGGGTCGCTGCTGCTGGCGGCCACCGGTTCCGGGTCCCTGTCGACACTCCCGTGATTGATATGGCTCTTGCGGCCGGTCACCCATTCGCGGAAGAAGCCGACGCCGAACACGGCGCCGACGGCGATATGGGTCGATGAGACGGGCAGGCCCAGCGCCGAGGCGATGATTACCGTGATCGCGGCGGCCAGGGCCACGCAATAGGCGCGCATGGGGTTCATTTTGGTGATCTCGGCGCCCACGGTGCGGATCAGCTTGGGCCCGAACAGCAGCAATCCCATGGTGATCCCGGCCGCGCCCACGAACAGTACCCAGGTTGGGATGCCGACCTTGCCGTGGGTGCTGCCTGTGGTTGCCGTGTCGACGACGGCGGCAAGCGGCCCGACCGCGTTGGCCACATCGTTGGCGCCATGGGCGAAAGACAATAGGGCGGCTGCGAAAATCAGCGGTAGTGTGAACAAGGTGCGCACGGACTTGTTGCGGTTTTCCATGCCCGCCGCCTTGCGATGGACCAGGGGGCGGACCACGGCGTAGGTCAGGACACCGATGGCCAGCCCGACAAGGGCCACGATTTCGGGGCCGGGCCGCCACAGGTTCTTCAGGCCCTTCATCAACAGATAGGCGGAGAACACACCGGCCATGAGGGCGACCAGCACCGGCACCCAACGTTTGGCGCCGGCAATCTTGTCCTTGCGATAGATCACGTTGAACTTGATGAAGGCCAGGAACGCGGCGGCGATGACCCCGCCCATCAGCGGCGAGATCACCCAGCTTGCGGCGATCGCGCCCATCACGCCCCAGTCGACGACCCCGAACCCGGCGGCGGAAATGCCCGCCCCCATGACGCCGCCGACGACGGCATGGGTGGTCGATACGGGCGCGCTCAGCCAGGTCGCCAGGTTGACCCAAAGTGCGGCGGCGAGCAGCGCCGACATCATGGCCCAGATGAAGATATTGGGCTCGCTGATCTGGTTCGGGTCGACGATGCCCTTGGAAATGGTTTTGACGACGTCGCCCCCGGCCAGGATGGCGCCCAGGGATTCGAACACCGCCGCGATGATCAGCGCCCCGAACATGGGCAGGGCGCGCGAGCCGACGGCCGGACCGACGTTGTTGGCGACGTCGTTGGCGCCAATGTTCAGCGCCATGTAGCCGCCGATCACCCCGGCGGCGACGATGAACAATTGGTGGTCCATGCCGACCGTGGCGATCATGGCGACGTTCGACGTGATGGCAAGGAACAGCAGCGCCCAGCCGATGCGCGAGAACCGGCGCGACAGCGCCTGGGTTGCGTGCTCGACGGCGGCCAGCTTGCTCAGGTCTTTGCTTAGGGTTTCTTTATACATGGCGGGGGACCGTCACCTTTGGCGATTGGGCCGGGCGGCGAATGAACCGGCCGGTGGGATGGGGCGGGCGCGGGAACGCGGTGGTCACGCGCCAGGGCCGCCAGGGACATAGGCCGGAACCGCAGGCGGGGGCAATCAGAATGTTACGGATTTATGACACATCTGAGGACGGCATGGCTACCGTCCCGCCGCCCGGCAGCAATCCCTGGCGTGGCGGTTCCGCCGGCAGATAGACCGTGAAGGTCGATCCCTTGCCCAGGGTGCTTTCCACGACCAGATGGCCGCGGTGGCGGTTGACGATGTGCTTGACGATGGCAAGGCCAAGGCCGGTGCCGCCGACGCTTTTGGAACGCGCCTTGTCGACCCGGTAGAAACGTTCCGTCAGACGCGGGATGGCCTCCTCGGGGATGCCTTCGCCGTGGTCCGTGACCTTGATGGCGATGCCCGAACGTCCCGATCCGGGAATCCGCTGGGCCGCTTCCACCCGGACGTCGATGGCCTCGCCCTTGGCGCCATAGCGGATGGCGTTCTCGATCAGGTTTCGGAACACCTGGAACAACTGGTCGGCTTCGCCATGGACCGTCGGCAGGTTGCTGCCGTAATTGACGCGGATCGGCACGTTGGCGACCTTGGCCTGGACGCTCAGCGCCTCGGTCACGTTCAACAGCACGCCGGCGATGTCGACGGGTGCCGTGGGCCGGACATGTTCGTTGATCTCGACCCTGGACAGGGACAGCAAATCGTCGATCAGCAGCGCCATGCGCTTGGCTTCGCGCAACATGATGCCGAGGAACCGCGTGCGGGTGTCCTCGTCGCTGCCGGCGGGGCCTTCCAGGGTTTCGATGAAGCCGAGCAGGGCCGCCAGCGGCGAGCGCAGTTCGTGCGATGCGTTGGCGACGAAATCGGCGCGCATCTGCTCGGCGCGTCGCGCGGTCGTCATGTCACGCAGGACCAATACCGCGCCGACCCCTTTCGTGTCCGGGGCCGGCGGCACTCCGGAGACGAACATCTCGAAATTGCGGGTGGTATTGCCTGGCAGGATCACTTCAACTGTGCGGGTCTCGTCCCGGCCAAGCACCTGATCGACGGCGTCCAGCACCCGGGGATGGCGCAACGACATCGCCAGATCATGGCCGACGCGGGTGATGTCCAACAGTTCGCGCGCGGCGCCGTTGGCGTAGATGACCGATCGCCGACCGTCCAACAGGACCGTCGGGTCGGGAAAATGGTCAAGAATGCGGTCGGTCAAAGGGACCATTTGTCTGGTGCCCCGCCTGGTTGCTCGTTCCCGCGTCTTTGGCCCGTGCGGAGGATGTCCACATCGGGGCCGCGGGCTTTACCTGGGCCTGATGGCCTTCCCCCGGGGGATTTGTCAAGAAACGGTTTTACGACAGCCGCCGGCATATTTCGGCGCCGGGGCCGGGGCATCGGATCATTCTGCGGGGGATCAGGGGTGAGCTTGGCGCGTGCCGCGCCCGCCCGGGGTTGTCGTGAGGCCCATTTCAACCCGGTTGCGGCCGTTATGTTTGGCCAGATACAAGGCTTCGTCGGCGCGTTCGATCAGGCTTTCCACGCTTTCGCCCGGCTGAAATTCCGCCGCCCCCACGGACACCGTGATGGTGCCCAGGCTCTTGCCGGTGGCGCGGTTGATGACGGCTTTCTTCGAGACCTGGGTGCAGACGTGTTCGCCGACCTTGGCGCCGTTCTTCAGCGTCGTATTGGGCAGCACGATGGAAAATTCCTCGCCGCCGTAGCGCGCGGTCAGGTCTTCGCCGCGCACACAGCTTTTCAAGATGCGCGCGACGAACCGCAGAACCTGGTCGCCGACCTGGTGGCCGTGTGTGTCGTTGAAATTCTTGAAGTGATCGATGTCGATCATCAGCAGGGTCAAGGGCTGACCCCGGTCCATGGCCTCGGCGGCGCCGATGCGGATTTCCTCGTCGAACAACTTGCGGTTGGCGACGCCGGTCAACGCATCGGTCATGGCTTCGTGGCGCAGGGATTCGACATCTTCCTTGAGGCTGCGGATTTCGCCCGTGGATTCCTTCAGCCGCGTTTCGAGGACCTGGTTGCGTTCCTCCATGGTGCGCGTCGCGGCGATCACCTGCTCAAGGATGGCCCGGATGTCCTTGCGGCCGTCGCCTCGCGCCAGTTCGCCCGACACCACGGACAGGGTGTCGCCATAGGCCTGGGCATCGGTGCCGGCCTCTTCCAGGTAGGTCATCAATTTTTTGAGTTCGGTTTCGACGCGCAGCGTGGCGTCGTTCAGGAAATCCTCGTCCAGGGTGACGCCCAGGAAGCGGTCGTAGATTTCCGCATTGCGCTCTTCGGTGAACGGCAGGCCGGCTTCCAGGATCACGTCCAGGGTCCGCGCCAATTCCGGGTATGCACCCGAAAAATACCGATACCAAACAGCAAAGTTGTTTGGTTTTGGCGGAATCCCCTTTTTCTCCATCATCTGGAGCGCCGATTTGGCGTAGGCGCTGGGGGTGCTCCGAGGTTCAGTTTCGTCGGACAACGGGCCTGCCTTCCTTTTTAAGGTGTTGGGGTCGCCGCTCTCACCTTCCAAGAACATTAAATGCCGGTCATTGGTTGCCGACGAATTATAAGGCTATTTTCTAACATAACCTGTGCGCAGGATTCATACCTTTTTCTTTATAATGATACGCCGTCCAATCTGCGGGGGGGGCGGCAGGGCGGCATGCGCCATCTTCAGGCGCTCCAGATGGGCCAGCACGGGGGCCGGAAACGGCGCCGCGCGGCGGCTTTTCAGGTCGACATGCAGGATCATCAACTCGTTCGTCGCCGCCAACCGGTCGTCGTCCCCGGCGAACATCTCGTGGAACAGGTGCAGGCGTTTATTGTCGACGTCCATCACGCGCGGGTGCACCCGCATTTCCTCGCCCAGATGGACCTCGCTGTCGTAGGTCAAATGGGCCTCGACCACAAAGACGGATCCCCCGGTGGCCGCGCGGTAGGCGGCATCCAGCCCGACCACGTCCTGTAGGGCGTCGGTCGCATGGTCGAACACCAGCACGTAGTAGGCCAGGTTCATATGGCCGTTGTAGTCGATCCAATCGGGCTGGACCGTTTCGCGGTGCAGGATGGGGAGGGCTTCCGGCGGCTCGCCGGTCGGGCCATGGGGCATCGGGGCCTCCTCGGGATGAAGTTGTCGCAACGGGCACCGTCAGGCCCCCGTCCATCAGCCATGGAGGGAGTGGCCGCAGAATGCAAGATATTTGACCTTTGACGGCACGGGTGCAATAAGCGGTCGCGCGTGCCGCGCCGCACTTTGGGCGGGCGGCGCCGCGACGATGGAAAAGCGCGAAGTTCCCTCATGACCGGCATTTCTTCAGACACTGCTGCACCGGCCCTGGCCGTGGTTGTGCCCGTACACAACGAGACCGAGAACCTGGCCCCGCTGATCGACGAGATCCGGGCGGCCCTGGGGGGCGGTCCGGCGTATGAAATCATCTATGTGGACGACGGCAGCACCGACGCGACCCTGGGCATGCTCAAGGATCTCGCGGATAAGATTCCGGAACTGCGTGTGCTCCGCCATATCGCCTGCTGTGGCCAGAGTGCCGCCATCTGGACCGGCGTGCGGGCGGCCAAGGCGCCTGTGATCGCGACCCTGGACGGCGACGGCCAGAATGATCCCGCCGATATCCCGGCCCTGGTGGCCAAATACAACGAAGAAGGCGGCGGCGAGCGATTGATGATCGCCGGTCTGCGCGCCAAACGGCGCGACACCTACATCCGTCGTCTGTCGTCGCGGGTCGCCAACGGTATCCGTTCCGGCTTGTTGCGGGATGACACGCCTGATACGGGCTGCGGTCTCAAGGTCTTCCCCCGCCAGGCGTTCCTCGATTTTCCCCGGTTCGACCATATGCACCGCTTCATGCCGGCGCTGATGCTTCGCCTGGGTGGGCGCGTCCTGTCCGTGCCGGTCAATCACCGCCCGCGCGAACGGGGGACCTCCAAATACGGGGTGTGGAACCGGCTGTGGGTCGGCATCGTCGATCTGTTCGGCGTGATGTGGCTGCAGCGCCGGGGCTCGAAACCCCAGGTCGTCGAGGAAACCCCCGGTCAGGGCGGAGCGGGCGGCCCGGCGCGATGAGCATGAAGCTCGCCCTGCGCGGCGGCACCCTGCTGTTGTCGCTGATCGCGGTCGTGATTTTGATTCGGCTGACCGGCCTGGACGCCCATCTCGATGAAACCTGGATCGACACCTACGTACGCGGCAAGGGCATGGCCGGTATCCTGGTGTTCGTCGCCGTCGGCGGCCTGTGCACGGCGATTGGTCTTCCGCGCCAATTGATCGCCTTTCTGGGTGGCTACGCCTTCGGCATCGCCGAAGGCACGGCGCTGGCGGTGTTGGCGACCCTGGCAGGCTGCATCGTCAGTTTCTATTACGCCCGCTTTCTGGGCCGGGACCTGATTGCCGGCCGCTTCCCGGGCAAGGTAAAGCGCATCGACGGCTTCCTCGCGGAAAACCCGTTTTCGATGACCCTGCTGATCCGTTTCCTGCCGATCGGCTCGAACCTATTGACCAATCTGGCGGCAGGCGTGACCAGTGTGCCCGGCCTGCCCTATTTCGCCGGATCGGCCATCGGCTATGTGCCGCAGACGCTGATTTTCGCGCTCATCGGTACGGGCATCAAGGTCGACCCGGCGGCCAATATCGCCCTTGCCGCCGGGCTGTTTGCGCTGTCGGGTGTGCTCGGCGTCTACCTGTATCGCCGCAATCGTCACGGCAAGGTCCTGGACGAGGACCTGGAAGAGGACCTGGGCGGCGCCGGGTCTTCGACGGCGGAATGAGGCGCGGGCGGCGGCCCCTGACGATGACCGGGAAACCGTCATGCATGTCCTTCTGATCCCCTCCTGGTATTCACACCTGCGGTCTGCGGGCGGCGGGTCGTTCTTTCGCGATCAGGCCCAGGCGCTGGCCGCCGCCGGACACAAGGTGGGGCTGATCTATCCCAAGCTATGGGGCCTGCGCGACTACCGGGCCGGGCCATTGCCGACGATCAACCGCATTCGCGCCGAAGATGACGGCCAACTGCGGGTGTGGCGCATGGATACCCTGCATCGCCTGCCGCGGGTGCCGTTTCGCGATGCCTGCAAGTTCGCCGCCGCCGGGACGAAGCTGTTCGATGCTTATGTGGCGGCGGAAGGACAGCCCGATATTCTGCATGCTCATGCCGCCCTCTATGGCGGGGTCTTGGCCAAGCGCCTGTCCGCGCGCCGGGGCGTTCCCTTCGTGCTGACGGAACATTCGACGGATTTCGCCCAGGGCAAGCACCGTTGGTGGCAGAAGCGCCTGGTTTCCGGCGTGCTCGCCGCCGCCGCCGCGCGCCTGGCCGTCAGCCCGCAACTGCGCGATATTCTGCTCAACCAATATGCGGCCCAGGCCGATCCGACCACGGTCGTGCCCAATATCCTGACACCGGCTTTCGAGGCAGCGGTGCCCGAGGATAAGGCCCCGGGCGGACCTTTCGTATTTCTGTGTGCCGCGCGCATTTCCGCGGAAAAGAACCAGGAAGGCCTGATACGGGCCTTCGCCCAGGCCTTTCCGCCGGGCGGGGCGGGACCGGATGTGGAACTTCACTTCGTCGGCTCGGGCGACGGCGGGCCGCTTCTGCGCCTGGCCGGAGATCTGGGCATCGTCGACCGGGTCAAGGTCATCGGTCTGCTCCCGGCCTCGGACGTGCGCCGCGCCATGGCCGCCGCCGATGCGGTCGTGCTGCCCAGTTTCGTGGAAACCTTCGGCGTCGTGGTGATCGAGGCCCTGTCCCAAGGGGCGCCCGTGGTCGCCACCATCTGCGGCGGCCCGGAAGGCATCCTGACCCCGGACAGCGGCATCCTGGTGCCGCCCGGCGACGACCCGGCGATGGCGCGGGCGCTTCGCGACATGCACGGGCGGGCGGCGTCCTTCGACCGCGCCAAACTGCGCCGTGACTGTCTGGAGACCTATGGCCATAAAGTCGTGGTCCGGCAGTTGGAAAGCATTTACGCTCGCGTGCTCGGCAAAGACGACGCAGGCAACGGCACGGCATGAGCAAAACCTATTCCGCATTTCTGGCCGGCCTGGTCCGGGGGTTGACCGCCCCGATGTCGCGTTGGCCGCGTTTCGCGACGCAGGCACGACTGGCCGATGCCGTGACACCACGGGTCCCCGTCGACACGCCGCTTGGCCCGATCACCCTTTATACGCCGGGCAAGGATGCCCTTTATTTCGCCCGCCACGCCTTCGTGCGCGAACCGGAAACGGTCGAATGGATCGACGGCTTTCAGGCCGGTGAGGTGTTCTGGGACATCGGCGCCAGCGTCGGGCCCTATGCGGTCTATGCGGGCAAGCGGGGCATTTCGACCGTGGCGTTCGAACCCAATCCGTTCTCCTTTCACTGCCTCGCCCGCAACGTGGTCGAAAACGACGTCGGCGAGGCCGTTCAGGCCCATTGCCTGGGCCTCAGTGACACGGACGGGCGCGGGCGCTTCTACATGCCCTCGTTCGAGGCCGGCACTTCGGGGTCGTCGCTTTATGATAGCGGCCTGTCGCGCCTGGGTTTCGCCAAGGCCGAGATCGCCGTGGATGCTTTCGCGCTCGCCGCCGACAGCTTGATCGACCGCTATGGCTTCACGCCGCCGCAGCACATCAAAATCGACGTCGACAGCATCGAGCCGCAGATCCTCAAGGGCGCCATGGGGCTGTTGAAAAGCGGCAAGGTGAAATCGCTGCTCATTGAAATCGCCCCCGACGATGCGGAAATCCCCGCCCTTCTGGCCGATGCCGGCTTTGCCGAGGCGCGGCGCGGCCTTCAGCGGGCGGACACCGACGTGAATGTGATCTTCACCCGCGCTTCCTGACGGTTTCAAACCCCGGCCGGTGTCCGTTAATTGTGGCCGTTTTCCTAGGATTCGGGCCCAATGCCCTTGACAGGGAGACGCCAGCGGACTACATCGCTGGCACTCACTTGGGTTGAGTGCTAACAAACACAAAAAAACCCTTATGTTTCCATTATTTGACGGAGAGCGACTATGAAGTTCAGGCCTCTGCATGACCGTGTTCTGGTCAAGCGCATCGAGCAGGACGCGAAGACCAAGGGCGGGATCATTATCCCCGACACCGCCAAGGAAAAGCCCATGGAAGGCAAGATTATTGCCGTCGGTTCCGGCGCCCGCAACGAAGACGGCTCGGTTACGCCGCTCGACGTGAAAAAGGGCGACAAGGTCCTGTTCGGCAAATGGTCGGGCACCGAAGTGACGATCGACGGCGACGAGCTGATCATCATGAAGGAATCAGACCTGCTGGGCATCATCGGCTAAGGCCGATCGACCGCCCGCAAGGCACCCGAAAAAGATCGAACCAAGAGGATTAGATAAGATGGCTGCTAAGGAAGTTAAATTTTCAAGCGACGCCCGCGACCGCATGCTGAAGGGTGTCGACACCCTGGCCAACGCGGTTAAGGTGACCCTCGGCCCCAAGGGCCGTAACGTCGTTATCGACAAGGCATTCGGCGCCCCGCGCATCACCAAGGACGGCGTCACCGTCGCCAAGGAAATCGAACTGACCGACAAGTTCGAAAACATGGGCGCGCAGATGGTCAAGGAAGTTGCTTCCCGGACCAATGACGAAGCCGGCGACGGCACCACCACTGCCACCGTTCTGGCCCAGGCCATCGTCCGCGAAGGCGTCAAGGCCGTGGCCGCCGGCATGAACCCGATGGACCTGAAGCGCGGCGTCGACATGGCTGTCGAAGCCGTCGTGGCCGACGTGAAGTCCGTCTCCAAGAAGGTCAAGACCTCCGACGAAATCGCCCAGGTCGGCACCATTTCCGCCAACGGCGACGAAGCGATCGGCAAGATGATCGCCGAAGCCATGCAGAAGGTCGGCAATGAAGGCGTCATCGAAGTCGAAGAAGCCAAGGGCCTGGACACGGACGTCACCGTCGTTGAAGGCATGCAGTTCGACCGGGGTTACACCTCGCCGTACTTCATCACCAACGCCGACAAGATGACCTGCGACATGGACAACCCCTACATTCTCATCCACGAGAAGAAGCTGTCCTCGCTGCAGCCGCTGCTGCCGGTTCTGGAAGCCGTCGTTCAGGCTTCCCGCCCGCTGATCATCATCGCCGAAGACATCGAAGGCGAAGCGCTGGCGACCCTGGTCGTCAACAAGCTGCGTGGTGGCCTCAAGGTCGCCGCCGTCAAGGCGCCGGGCTTCGGTGACCGCCGCAAGGCCATGCTGGAAGACATCGCTATTCTGACCAACGGCCAGGTGATTTCCGAAGACATCGGCATCAAGCTTGAAAACGTCGGCCTGGAAATGCTGGGCACGGCCAAGCGCGTCATCATCACCAAGGACGACACCACCGTCGTCGACGGTGCCGGCAAGAAGAAAGACATCGAAGCGCGCTGCAACCAGATCCGGGCGCAGATCGAGGAAACCTCCTCGGACTACGACCGCGAGAAGCTGCAGGAACGTCTGGCCAAGCTGGCCGGCGGCGTGGCCGTCATCAACGTCGGCGGCGCCACCGAGGTCGAGGTTAAGGAAAAGCGTGATCGCGTCGACGACGCCCTGCACGCCACCCGCGCCGCGGTCGAGGAAGGTGTTGTTCCGGGCGGCGGTTCCGCCCTGCTCTATGCCACCAACGCCCTGAAGAAGCTGACCCCGGAAAACAACGACCAGCAGGTCGGCATCAACATCGTGCTGCGTGCCCTGCAGGCCCCGATCCGTCAGATTGCGGAAAACGCCGGGTTCGACGGCGCCGTGGTTGCCGGAAAGCTGCTTGAAGGCAAGGTCAAGACCCAGGGCTTCAACGCCCAGTCCGGCAAGTACGTCGACATGCTGAAGGCCGGCATCATCGATCCGACCAAGGTCGTCCGGACGGCTCTGCAGGATGCGGCGTCCATCGCCGGTCTGCTGATCACCACGGAAGCCATGGTTGCCGAAAAGCCGGAGAAGAAAGACGCCGGCGGCATGCCCCCGGGTGGCGGCATGCCCGACATGGGCGGCATGGGCTTCTAATCCCGCTGCCGACCGTTTGTTTCGGAAAGGGCCGCACCTTCGGGGGCGGCCCTTTTCTTTTGCGTGACCTGGATCAAGGGCGGGTCGGTCCACCTCGGCTATAGGGCCGGATGCGAAAGTTTGCTACCGTCCGCGGGTCTCGCGGAAACGGCCGGGAGACGCGGAAATCATGCAGGTCGGATATCAGCGAATGACCATCAATGCCGTCGCGGGCGACATCAAGAACCTCATCAAGGCCGGGCGCCTGGCTGACGCGGGGCAGGCGGCCTATCAGGCCGCCGTGACCGGCCGCGCCGATGAGGAAACGTTGGGACTGGGCGCGGGCGCTGCCTATCAGGCGGGGGCCGACGACCTGGCGCTGGAACTGTTTTCCCGCCTGGATGCGCGCCGCCCGTTGGATGCCGGGCAATGGGCGATGATGGGCCATGCGGCGGAACGCCTGGGCGTCAGCCGGATCGCCTTGCCCGCCTATCACCGGTCGCTTGATCTCGAACCCGGCGACGCGGCCGTGCATTACAATCTGGGCTCTCTCCAACTGCGCCGCCATCAATGGACCGAGGCGATTACGCATCTGCGGGCCGCCTGCGATGCCCGGCCCGATTGGCAGCCGGCCTGGGAGAATCTGGCCCAGGCGCTGGTCGGCACCGAACATTACGAGACGGTCGTGCCGTTCCTGGCCGACTGCATGGCGCGCTTTCCGGACAATCCCGTGTTCGCGTTTCAGCACGCGGCGGCCCTCCTGCATATGGGCGACCGGCCCGGGGCCGAAGCGGCCTACCGAGACCTCACGGCCCGTCTGCCGGACAACGCCGTCGCCTGGGCCGGATTGGCGGCGGCGGTCATCCAGGACGGGCGCAAGGATGCCGCCGCGGCCCTGATTGCGGATGCCGCGGCCAAGGGGGCGCGGTCTCACGATCTCGACGAAATGGCGGCGACCCTGAAGCTGGACGCGGGTGATGCCGATGCGGCCATCGCCGGCTACGAAGCGATCCTGGCGGCCAAGCCCGACCATCGCCTGGCGCGGGTCAATCTGGTCGATGCTCTGTTGCAGGCGGGCGATCACAAACGCGCGCTCAAGGTCTGCGACGACCGTCTGGCGGCCGTGCCGGGCGATCCTGAAATGCTCGCCTACCGGGCCATCGTGATGACCGACATGGGGCAGGCGGCGGAGGCCGAGGCCTTCCTGCCGCCCAACCTGATCATGGGTCACCGGCCCCTGGCGCCGGACGGATTTGCTTCCCTGGCGGATTTCAACAAGGCCATGGTGCGCCATATCCTGGACCACCCATCCCTGGTCCCCTCGCCGCCCAGCCACGCCACCGTCGCGGGCCGCCACACCGGCAGCCTGGTCTGCGATCCCTGGGGCCCGATGACCCAGTTCAAGGACATGATCGCCGAGGCCGCGCGCGCCTACCGCCGCCGTCACCGCAACAGCACCCATCCCGTGTTCACCCGCTGGTCCGATGAATACTCGCTGACCGTCTGGGCGGTGGAGATGAATGCCGGTGGTCACCAGATGCCGCACATTCATCCGTCGGGTTTCCTGTCGGGCGTCTACTATCCGCAACTGCCGGCCCAGGTGACGGATCCGGGCGACACCAACGGCTTCATCGAATTCTTCCAGGCGCCGGAGCAGTTCAAACTGCGTCATCCGCCGCGCCTGCAGTTGTTTCCGCCCGAGGAAGGGGTCATGTACCTGTTCCCCTCGGCCTATTTCCACCGCACCATTCCGTTCACCGGCGACGGCACGCGTATCAGCATCGCCTTCGACCTGGTCGCCCTTTAGGGCGCGGGGCCGCCGTGACGCCCCGTTTCGTCCTGGTCCACGGCGCCTATCACGGCGGCTGGTGCTGGGACCGGTTGACGCCGATCCTGCAGGTGCGGGGGGCGGCGGTCTCGGTGCCCGACCTGCCGGGCCATGGGGGCGACCGGACACCGTCGGTGGACCTCACCCTGACCCTCTACGCCGACCATATCGCCGGGGCCGTGCGCCAGGCGGGCGGCCCGGTCACCCTGGTCGGCCATTCCATGGCGGGTGCCGTCATCGCCGAGGTTGCCGAGCGCGTGCCGGACCTGCTCACCCGCCTGGTCTATCTCACGGCCTATATGCCGGGACCGGGGGAAAGCATTATCGACTGGGCGCGTCGCGACGGGGAGACGCGGGCGCGGGCGGACAAGGTCCTGTTCGAGGATACGCCATGCCTTGCCGTCGATCGCCAGACGACCTGGGACGCCTTCTATCAGGACGCGCCGGAGGAAGACCTGGACTGGGTGTTTCCCCAACTCCGGCCCGAGCCCGTGGCGATCTTCCGCCAGGCCCTTGCCCTGACACCGGAAAAGTTCGGCCGGGTGCCGCGCGACTACATTTCCTGCCGCCAGGATTTCGCCATTACCGCCGATCTGCAGGATTCCATGCTGGACGCCCTGTCGGCGCGGCGGACCTGGGACCTGGACTGCGGCCATTCGCCCTTCGTCGTCTGCCCGGATGCCCTGGCGGACATTCTCATGGCGGGTGAAGACAAAGGCTAAAGGCCGAGTTCGGTTAGCCCCGGGAAGTCTTCGGGTCGGGGGCCGAGCGGCCAAGTGAACTTGCGCTCACTTTCGCTGATGAGGACATCGTTGATCGAGGCCTCGCGGCGGCGCATCAGGCCCTCTGGCGAAAATTCCCACTGTTCATTGCCATGGGCCCGGTACCATTGGCCGTTGTCGTCGTGATATTCGTACTGAAAGCGCACGGCGATGCGGTTGTCGTGAAAGGCCCAAAGCTCCTTGATCAGGCGATACTCAAGCTCGCGCGCCCATTTGCGTTCCAGGAATTCGACGATCTTGTCGCGGCCGGTGAAGAACTCGGCCCGGTTGCGCCATGTCGAGTCCGGCGTATAGGCAAGCGACACCTTGACCGGGTCGCGGTGGTTCCAGGCATCCTCGGCCATGCGGGCCTTTTGGGTTGCGGTTTCGAACGTGAAGGGGGGCAGGGGCGGGCGTGTTTCCATGGTCAGGACTCCTCATCCATCAATGCAGGATCGAATTGGGGAGGGCGTCTCGGCCCGGGGCCGCGTCCGTTCGCGGGCTGGCGGCGTCCGTTCGCCGCATGGCCAAGAATATACACAGGGGGGGTGCGAATGCATCTTGAAAGGTCGGCGAACAAATTCTACCGTCATGGTCAATGACGGACGAAAATAAGGTTGTCCGCATCTGGGGGCGCATCCGAGAAACGAAGTCGCAGCCAACACGTCACGTGGTTGGAGATGAGAGATGTCGGGCGCCGTCCTGAAGATCCTGGTCATTGATGAGAGTGCGGAACGCGCCGAAGTCCTGTTGGCGGGGCTTCAGGATGCGGGCTATCACCAGGTTCATCACCTGCGCGAGATGACGGATTTGGTGCCCCGCATCGCCGCCATCGACCCGGACGTGATCCTGATCGACCTGGAAAACCCCAACCGCGACACGGTCGAACAGATGTTCCGCGTGTCGCGCGAGGTCAAGCGGCCGATCGCCATGTTCGTCGACGAAAGCGATCCGGAAATGACCAAGCAGGCGATCCGGGCCGGGGTCAGCGCCTATATCATCGACGGCCTGCGCCGCGACCGTATCCAGCCCGTGGTCGATGTCGCGATCTCGCGGTTCGAGGCCTACCGCGAACTGGAACAGCGGGCGACGGACGCCGAACTGCAATTGGCCGAACGCAAGGTCATCGACCGGGCCAAGGCCGTGCTCATGGAAAAACGCGCCATGACCGAACCCGCCGCCTATGACGCCATCCGCGCCATGGCCCGCGCCAAGGGCAAGCGCATGGTCGAGGTCGCGGAAAGCCTGCTGACGGCTCAGGAACTGGGGATCTGACGCCGTCCCGGGCGCGCCGCCGGCGGTGGCCCCTAAAAATGGTCAAAATTTACGCTGCCGTTTTCATTGCGCTTAAAAATTAAGCATGAGCCGCGGCGGCTTGACCAGATTCCGGCCTGGTATTTCCTTTTAAATCAATGGACTGTTTGATTTCGGCGAGTTGGCACGGGCCTTGTAATAGGAACTGTGCCGGGCGGCGTGCCGCTTGGCGTCCTCTGCGCCCAAAGCCGGGCGACCTTACAGAGGCCATTTGCCCCATGACGGGCTGGAATGCCGGCAGGTGCCGGGATTTGTAGCTTTCGCCGCCGAACCCTTCGGCGGCCTGGATTGGAACACGGGGCGACCACGGTCATGCAAATTCGTCTGATGACGCCAGTTGGCACCAGCGTTCTCGTGGTCGAGCGGGACCGCCCGCGCGCCGAGGCGACCAAGCGTCTGCTGGTCGAGCAGGGCTACAGCGTCACCGGCATGCTGACCGATATCAGCCGGTTCGCCGAAGCCGCCGCCCAGACCACCGCCGACGCGATCATGATCTACGCCACAGAACCCGATAAGGAACTGCTCGACGCGCTGCGCGCCCTGCCGACGGACCAGCGCCGGCCGACCATCCTGATCACCGAGGACGGCTCCACCGACGCCATTCACCAGGCCGTCGCCGCCGGGGTCAACGCCTGCGTCGTGGTCGGCGTCAACGGCAACCGCATCCGCTCCGCCATTGATCTGGCCAAGGCCAATTTCTCCAACACCCGCGGGCTGCGCGAGGAACTGGACGAGGCGCGCAACGCGCTGCGCGACCGCAAGGTCATCGAACGCGCCAAGGGCATCATCATGCGCGAACGCAGCCTGGACGAGGACGCGGCCTATACCCTGCTCAGGACCCGCGCCATGCAGCGCGGCGTGCGCCTGGTGGCGGTCGCGGAAATGGTCGTCGAGGCTGCGGAGGTCATGCAGCTGTAGGGAATTCGCCGCCCGGCGCGATCTAGGCGCGACGGCGGCACAACAGTTTGGCGGTTGGACGATGACGCCCGACCGCTGGAGAACCGAGACGGGCGACGATGATGTCGTCGGGCTCATACAGGGGGACGATGACGGCCCCCGACAGGACCAGGACGTCCATCGACGGGACCGCGGAAGCGGCCGCCGCGTTGGGCGTTTTTTAATGGAGTAAATCAATGGGCGCTTTTGCAAACCCGTTTGATCCCGACAAACTCTTGTGGAACGGCTGTCCCTGCGGGCAGCACCGTTCCATCATCGAGCACAACATGGCCATGGCCGCGGCGCAGGGTAAGGATGCGTCGCGGTTCCAATGTTCGGAAGACGTGGACCGTGCGGAGGCCACGTCCGCCGCCGGGGCCGCCGGCGCCGGCCACAGCGCGGCCAACTGCTTCGATCCGTCCTGCCAGGAAGCCGCCTGCGTGTCCATGCGTCAGGCCGCCGAAGCGAACGGCCAGGGCGACATGATGCGGGCCGTTCAGAACCATCAGCAGGAAATGGCAGACCTGGACGCCGAACCGGAAGCCTCGGACCTGGAATCCTCCATGTCCCGGGCCGTCGAGTCGGCTGTCATGCAGGGACTGTTCGGCGGCGATATGCACCGCCGTGCGTTCCTCAAGGCGGTGGGTGCGGGGACGGCTTATGCCGCCATCGCCTCCATGTTCCCGCTTGAGGAAGCCAAGGCCATGGCCGTGGAAATGGCCCAGGCCGGGGGCAAGCTTGAAAAGACCAAGCTGAACGTCGGCTTCGTGCCGATCACCTGTGCCACGCCGATCATCATGGCGCATCCCATGGGCTTCTACAAAAAGTACGGCCTCGACGTTTCCGTGATCAAGACGGCCGGCTGGGCCGTGTCCCGCGACAAATCGCTTTCCGGCGAATACGACGCGGCGCACATGCTCACGCCGATGCCGCTCGCGATCAACATGGGGGCGGGCTCGACCAAGGTGCCTTGGACCATGCCGGCGGTGGAAAACATCAACGGCCAGGCCATCGTGCTGTCGACCAAGCACAAGGACAAGAACGACCCGAAGATGTGGAAGGGCTTCAAGTTCGCCGTGCCGTTCGAGTATTCCATGCACAACTTCCTGCTGCGCTACTACGTGGCCGAACACGGTCTGGATCCCGACAAGGACATCCAGATCCGCGTCCTGCCGCCGCCGGAAATGGTCGCCAACCTGCGGGCGGAAAACGTCGACGGTTACCTGTCGCCGGATCCGTTCAACCAGCGCGCGGTCTATGACGGCGTCGGCTTCATCCACAAGCTGACGAAGGACATCTGGGACAAGCATCCCTGCTGCGCCTTCGCCGCCTCCAAGTCCTTCATCGACAGCAACCCCAACACCTTCCTGGCGTTGTGGAAGTCGATCATGGAGGCCACCGACTTCGCGTCGGTCAAGGCCAACCGCAAGGAAATCTCCAAGGCGATTTCGCCGAAGAACTACCTGAACCAACCGGTCACGGTTCTGGAACAGGTGCTCGTGGGGACTTATGCGGACGGCCTCGGCAACGTCAAGAAGGTCCCGGACAGGATCGATTTCGATCCGTTCCCCTGGCACTCCATGGGGGTGTGGATCCTGACGCAGATGAAGCGCTGGGGCTACATCAAGGGCGACGTCGACTACAAGCAGGTCGCCGAAGAGGTCTATCTCGCCACCGACGCACAGAAGCTGATGGCCGAGATGAAACTGACCGGGCCGTACGGCACGCCGCCGAAAACGACCTACGAAACCTACAACATCATGGGCAAGACGTTCGACGCCGCGAAAGCGGAAGAATACGTCGAGTCCTTCGCCATCAAGAGAACGTAAGGGGCTTATCCATGTCCATGTCACTGCAATCCCGTGCCATTGTCCTGTCGATCGCGCTGTTCTTCGCCTTCGCCGGGCTGTGGCAACTGATCCTGCCCGCCGGTACGGGATCGGCGGCGGACATGGACCCCGCTTACGCCGCCTTGATGGGGGCTACGGCCAAGGGGGCCTCGGCAATGCCGGGGCCCCTCGAGGTCGGCAAGCAGATCTGGGAACACGTCCTGGACCCCTTCTACGACGCCGGCCCCAACGACAAGGGCATCGGCATTCAGCTGGGCTATTCCATCCTGCGCGTTCTGGTCGGCTTCGGTTTCGCCGTGATGGTGGCCATTCCGTTGGGCTTCCTGATCGGCATGTCGCCGCTGTTCTACAAGGCGCTCGATCCGTTCATCCAGATCATGAAGCCGGTCTCGCCATTGGCCTGGATGCCGCTCGCCCTCTACACGATCAAGGATTCGATCATTTCCTCCGTGTTCGTGATCTTCATCTGTTCGGTCTGGCCGATGCTGACCAACACGGCCTTCGGCGTCGCCAGCGTGCGCAAGGAATGGCTGAACGTGGCCAAGACGCTCGAGGTCGGCCATCTGCGCACGGCCTTCCGCGTGATCCTGCCGGCGGCGGCGCCCACGATCATGACCGGCATGCGGATTTCCGTCGGCATCGCTTGGCTGGTCATCGTCGCGGCCGAGATGCTCGTGGGCGGTACGGGCATCGGCTACTTCGTGTGGAACGAATGGAACAACCTGTCGATCACCAACGTGATCGCCGCGATCTTTTTCATCGGCCTGATCGGCATGGTGCTGGACCTGATGCTGTCCTACCTGGCGCGTCTCGTCACCTACACCGAATAAAAGAAATAACGGAGCCAAGATGATGTCCGATAGCATGAGCACTTCCCCCCAGCCCCGCATCCGCGTCGAAGGCTTGGCCCAGCGCTTCCCGGCGCCGGACGGATCGGGTGAAACCACCGTTTTCGAAGACATTTGGTTCTCGGTCGAACCCGGCGAATTCGTCTGCCTGATCGGTCATTCCGGCTGCGGCAAGACGACCCTGTTGAACATTCTGGCGGGTCTGGCCACGGCAAGTTCCGGCAACGTCATCGTGTCGGGCCAGGAAGTCACGGGCACCTCGCTTGAGCGCGCCGTGGTGTTCCAGAGCCACGCCCTGATGCCCTGGATGACGGTGATGGGCAACATCGCCTTCGCCGTGCGTTCGAAATGGCCGCGCATGGCCAAGGCGGAGATGCTCAAGCACTGCCAGAAGTTCATCGACCTGGTGCATCTGACCGGCTCGGAAAACAAGAAGCCGTCGCAGTTGTCCGGCGGCATGAAACAACGCGTCGGCATCGCCCGCGCCATGGCGATCGAGCCGCAGATCCTGCTGTTGGACGAACCGTTCTCGGCGCTCGATGCGCTGACCCGCGGGTCCCTGCAGGACGAGCTTCTCAGCATCTGCGCCGAGACCGAACAGACCGTGTTCATGATCACCCATGACATCGACGAGGCGATCCTACTGGCCGACAAGATCATCCTGATGACCAACGGCCCGGATGCGCGGATCTGCGAGATCGTCGAAAACTCTCTGCCGCGCGACCGCACCCGCGCCAACATGCATACCCAGGACAACTACTATCCCGTCCGCAACCATCTGATCGAATTCCTGGTCAACCGGTCCGTCGGTTTCAAGGACGAACTGGCTTCCCCCGATTACGACCCCCGGCATCCGCCCGTCGTGCGCCCCACCGTCATCACCGACGAAGCCGGTGAAACCGGCACGGGCGTGCTGCGCGCGCAGGCTTGAACCCGACATACCCAAACGTCATCAACGAAGGAGACCCCTTAAATGACCCGCGCCGAACTGACCGAAAAGATCGTCACCCACAAAATCATGAAAGGCATCAAGTGGGCCGACGTCGCAGAAAAGGTCGGCCATTCCAAGGAATGGGTGACCGCCGCCCTGCTGGGCCAGATGTCCATGACCAAGGATCAGGCAACCGCGGCGGCCAACGCCATGGGCTTGAACCTGTCGGAAGAGGAAATCGCCATGCTGATGACCGTGCCGTCGCGCGGTTCTCTCGAAAGCGCGGTTCCGACCGATCCCCTGATCTACCGCCTCTATGAACTGGTCAGCGTCTACGGCACCACGTTCAAGGCCCTGATCGAAGAAGAATTCGGCGACGGCATCATGTCGGCCATCGACTTCGAAATGGACATCGACCGCAAGGCCGACCCCAAAGGCGATCGCGTGGTCATCACCCTGAACGGCAAGTTCCTGCCCTACAAAGTTTACTAGAAAACCTGAATAGGCCTCCAACGGCGGAGCCCGTCCGTCACGCAATGAAAATTCATCAGTACAGAGAGGTACCTACCCATGATCCGCACCAAATTCACGAACCTGGTTCCGGCGCTGGCACTCGGCACGGCGGCAGTACTCGCGGCTGACCCGGCGCTTGCCCACCACCCACTGGGCGGGGCGCCCATGACCACGTTTGCCCATGGCGTGCTGTCCGGTATCGGCCATCCGCTTCTGGGCTTCGACCATCTGTTCTTCGTGCTGCTGGTCGGCATCGCGGCGCTTTATACCGGTCACCGTTTCACGGCCCCCGCCGCTTACATCGCCGCCATGCTGGCGGGGTGTCTGATGATGAGCCTGGGCGTCGGCCTGCCGGCTAAGGAAATCGTCATCGGCTTGTCGCTGCTGGCGCTGGGGAGCGTGGTGCTGTCGGGCCGGTCGCTCGGCATCGTCGCGGCGGCTTGCGTGTTCGCGGCCTTCGGCTTGTTCCACGGCTCGGCCTTTGGCGACGCGATGGCAACCCGGGAAGCGGGCGCGGGCGCCCAGGTTCTGGTCGGCTATCTGATCGGCCTCGGCGTGCTGCAGTACGGCATCGCGGTCGCCGCCGGCACGGTTGCCTTGAAGTTGTGGAAGGCAACGGAATCGACGGCCATCGAAGCCCGCCTGACGGGTGCGGTGGTCGCCGGAATCGGCATGTTCCTGACGCTGGAACATATCGAAGGCTTTCTCGTCGAAGCCCTCCTGTAAGCCCAAGCCCGCAACACCGGGGTGCTGCGTGACGGGACAACGCGCCGCCCCCGCCACCGACTGAAATGAAAACGCGGTTCGCCCAAGGGCGGGCGAACCGCTCAAGCCACAAGGGAGTGCTGACCACATGGAACAGGCAAAGGTGCCCGTGACGCTGATTACCGGATATCTGGGGGCGGGAAAAACCACCCTGTTGAACCGGATCCTCACGGAACAGCACGGCAAGAAATATGCCGTCATCGTCAATGAATTCGGCGAGGAAGGAATCGACAACGACCTGGTCGTCGACGCCGACGAGGAAATCTTCGAAATGAACAACGGCTGCATCTGCTGCACCGTGCGCGGCGACCTGATCCGCATCATTTCGACGCTGATGAAGCGCGCCGACGACTTCGACGGCATGATCATCGAAACCACGGGCCTCGCCGATCCGGCGCCGGTGGTGCAGACCTTCTTCGTGGACGAGGACGTGCAGGCCAAGGTCGCGCTCGACGCCGTGGTCACGGTGGTTGACGCCTGCCATTTCCTGGATGCCGTCGACGAGGAGCACGAGCTGGCCGAACAGGTCGCTTTCGCCGACATCATTCTTCTCAACAAGACCGACCTGGTTGACGCGGATAAATTGAATGCCGTGAAGGCGAAGATCAGCAGTCTCAACCGCATGGCCAAGGTCATCGAGACGGTGAAAAGCCAGGTGCCGATCGCCGATGTGCTCGACCGTGGCGCGTTCGATCTTTCCCGGGTGCTGGAATTCGAGCCGGGCCTGCTGGACGAAGAGGACGACCACGAGCATGACGAAAACATCATCTCGATCAGCCTGAAGACCGACAACCCCATCGAGCCCGAAAAGTTTTCCAACTGGATCCGGGGCTTCATCACGGATCGTGGCGTCGACGTGCTGCGCACCAAAGGCATTCTGAACCTGTCCGGCCAGGATAATCGCTACGTCTTCCAAGGCGTGCACATGGTCATGGACAGCGCCTGGGGCGCCCCCTGGGGCGGCGACGCGCGATCGTCGCGTCTGGTCTTCATCGGCCGCAACCTGGACGAGGCCGAACTGCGCACCGCCTTCGACAACTGCACGGTGGCGGCATGACGGGGGGCGGCATGATGGGGGCGGCCGGTTTCGATCCCGCTGCCTTGGGGATTGCCGGCGCCGGAAATCCGGACGCGGGGGCCCGGATCATTTCACCCTCGGTCAAGCTCAGTGAAAGCCCGGCCGTGGGCGTGCATCCGACCTTCACGGTTATCGAGCCGGCGGAAGCCCGCGCCGTCATCGGTTATGGCGACGGCACGATCCGGAGCATCGGGTTGGTGTTGGATGGTGCCCAGCCGTCGGTGCTGGCCCAGATTGCGGCAACGCCCATCACCGCCGCCGTCGATATCGGCGGCGCGGGGGTGCTGATCGGCACGGACGGGGGCGAATTGTTGCGCCTGGGCGGTTCCGACGCCGACAAACTGGCGGAAACGGGCGGCCCCTGGATCGGTGAGATCGCCGTGCATTCGGGCAGGGGATTGCGCGCTTTCGCCGCCGCAAAGGCCCTGACCGTTCTGGATGCCGGGGGGGCTGTGGTGTTCGAAGCGGCCGACCATCCTTCGACCGTCGCGGGCCTTAGTTTCTCGCCCGACGGCGCGCGGATCGCCGCCGCCCATTACGGCGGGGTCAGCGTGTGGAAATTGACCGAGCCTGGTCAGAAGCCCGTGCGGCTCGATTGGCACGGTTCGCACACGGCCGTTTCCTGGTCGCCGAACGGTCAGTTCATCGTCTCGGCCATGCAGGACAAGGAAATGCATTGCTGGCGCTGGAAGGACAGGACGGGCATGCGGATGTCGGGATATCCGTCCAAGATCCGCGCCATTGCCTGGACCGCCGACGGCCAGTACGTGGCGGCTTCGGGGGCCGATACGGTGACGTCCTGGGACTGTTCCGGCAAGGGGCCGTCGGGCAAGCCGCCGTTGGAATTTGGCTATGTCTATGACGGCGTGGTGCGCCAGGTCGCGGCCCATCCGGCGGACCACGTGGTCGCCGGCGGCTATTCCGACGGCACGGTTTTGATCGGCGCCATCGAACAGGAGACGGCGATGATCGCCCGGCCGGCCAGCGGCCATGCGGTCACCGGTCTGGCCTGGACCGCCGACGGCGGAACCCTGGTCGCCACGGATGAATCCGGGGCGGTCGCGGTCATGCGCATACTCGAACCGGTGGTGTCCTGATCGGGTGCGATCAGGCGCCTTCCGTTCATGAAACAGGGAGGCCCGATCATGGATGACATTCTCGGCCTGTCGCGGGCCAAGCCCGACGGCAGCGGCCAACGCATCAAGGAGCTTGTCCGAAAGCGCTTCGGCCTGGACGAGGCGGCGACCCTGATGGTGTCCGAACTGCGCTGCCATGAAGACGGCTGCCCCGACGTGGAGACGGTGATCGCCGTCATGGGGGATGCCCAGACCAGCCTGACCTGGAAGATCGCCAAGCCCATGGCCCAAGTCGATGCCGGCGACATCGCGGCTTTGCCCGCGGCCGCGCCGGCCTAATTGACAGGCGCCGACCCAAACGGCCTGCCGCCGATGTCAGCCGTCGATGCCGGTCGTCGATGAATATCGGGAAAAGAGGGGAGGAAGGCGGCGGGTCCCGAGGAGAGTGGCTGTCGATACCGACCCGCCGCCTTCGCTAAGTCCGTCCTTGGGAGGAGGTGGACTTAGAAATCCGTAAGTCTGGAAAAATCAAAATCGCGCGCGTCATCCTTTGCACATGACCAGGTTTTCCGTGTCGATGATCTGTTCCGCGACGACCCGCATGGGCTGAGACCGCTTCATGGCCAGCTTGCGGATCTCGTGGTAGGCCGCGTCTTCCTCAAGGCTCCGCAGTTTCATGACGATGCCCTTGGCCCGCTCGATGGTGATGCGGTCGGCAAGCTTGTCTTCCTTTTCCTTCAGCCGCTTCTTCAACTCGCGGATGGTCAGGAATTGTGCCCGGGTCCATTCGGCCAGGGTCGGAAAGGCTTTCAGCCCCGCGTCCACGGGCAGGTAGGCGTTGACCCCGGCGTGTGACGCCTGGGCCATGATTTCAGGCCGTGCGTCGTCGGCCAGGAACATGACCGGTAGGGGGGCTGATTCGCTAAGGCTCTTCAGTTCTGCGAAGGGGTATTCCTCGGGCTTGGCGACATGCACCACGATCACGTCCGGGGACGAGTCGCGGGCCTTGTCGGCAAGGGGGTCATTTGGGGCGGCAAGGGCGACCACTTCGTGCATCGCCCCACCCGATCCCTGAGCGTGTGCCATGATGGCCTCCAGCGCGTCGGGGATATCCGTTACCAGCATCACACGCATTGTCGTTTTCTTACTTGCCATTGTTGTTGTTTGTGTCAGGCGTCGGCAGATGTTTTGGCCCGCACTTCGCATATGCAAAAAGCAAGTCCTGTGCCAATTTGACACGGAGATGAATTATCATCTTGACGCAATCACTTAGGGGGATTCATCCATATGCGGACAACGCAGTAGGCTTGTCGTATATGAATAAAAAATAGGCTATTATTTTTTGATGATTAAAAAAAATGCATTTGATGGCAAGATCTATCGTGCGCTGGGGCCCCTGCAAATGGCCCGCAGCTTGCATAATATGGGTGACATCCTGCCTTGACCGCTGACATTAAGTGTCCCTGTGCAGCCTGCACTTTCGGTCTAGTTAATAATATTTCTCATTTAGGGTAGGTTGATCGAACAATGGTCGCAGAATTTTCCAAGGCGGCCTCGTTGCTGTTGTCGCTCTGCCTGCTCTATGCCTTCATCGCGCAACGATGGCCAAACGAAGAGCTGACCGGAAAGATTCTTTCCGGATTGCTGTTCGGCGTGATCTGCGTGATCGGCATGGAAGCCCCCGTGACCATCGCCCCGGGCGTCATTTTCGATCCGCGTTCCGTCATCATCAGTCTGTCCGGCGTGTTCGGCGGTCCGGTCGGCGGCGCCATCGCGGCGGTTATTGCCGGCGGCTACCGCGCTTATCTGGGCGGCGGCGGCGCACCCGTCGGGGTCGCGGTCGTCGTGACCTGTGTCGCCTTGGGTATCGGCTATCGCGCCGCGTACAAGTCCGGCCGCGTGCCGCTTAACTGGCTGACGCTGCTGGTCTTCGGGCTGATCGTCCATGTCGTCGTCATCGGCCTGTTCACCCAATTGCCGACGCCCGTTGCCGAAAAGGTCATGCAGACCGTTGCCCTGCCTTTCGTGGTCGCCTTTACGCCGGCGACGATGGTTCTTGGCATGATCCTCGCCTACATAGACGACCGGATCGAGACCCGCAGGGCGCTTGCCGTCAGCGAGGCCCGCCTGCAGTCCGTTATCGACAACGGACCCAACGCCATGACTCTCAAGGACAAGGACGGCAAAATCCTGTTGGCCAATTCGGCCTATGCCGATTGGGTCGGGTTGAAGCCGGCGGCGCTGATAGGCAAGACCATGCGGGACATTTTTCCCGCAGACGATGCCCGCGTCTTCATGGAAATAGACCGGGAGGTCTTGGCTTCGGGGGAAATCAGCATTCAGGAGGTCGCGCGGACGTTTCCCAAGGCCGGTCTGAGGCAGCTCAGAAACCACAAAATTCCGATCCTGCTCGACGCCGAGAACGACCACGCGTTGATCACCATTATGGTCGACATTACCGAGGAAAGGGCCGTTCAGCAGGAACTGCGCCATGCATTGGCGCTGGCCGAGGATGCCAACCTGGCCAAAACCCAGTTCCTGGCGACCATGAGCCACGAACTGCGCACGCCGCTAAACGCGATCATCGGGTTTTCTGAAATTCTCTACCGGCAATATTTTGGCCCGCCCAATTCCGACAAATACCGCGAGTACGCCAAGGACATAAATTCAAGCGCCGCTTACCTTTTGTCTCTGGTCGAGGACTTGTTGGATATTTCGGCGATCGAAGCGGGGTCGGGACTGCATGACCTGACCGCAGTCAGTATTCCCGACATCGCCGGGGAATGCGTCGATGCGGCCCGCGACCGAGCCTATGAAAAAGACATCGACATCGACATTACCGTGCCGAACGGGCTGCCTCTGGTATGGGCCGACGCCCGCGCGGTGAAGCAGGTTTTCCTCAATCTGCTTGTCAACGCGATCAAGTTCACGCCGGCGTCGGGCCATATTACGATTTCCGCGGCAGAGCTGGACGGCATGATCGCGGTCATGGTCACCGACACCGGACCGGGGATCGATGCCGCCCTGATCGACCGTCTGCTGGAACCTTTCTCGACGCGGAATCAGAATCCCTTCACCACCGAAAAAGGCTGGGGATTGGGGCTTTCCATCACCAAATCCTTGGTTGAACAGCTGGGCGGCACCATCCGCATCAACAGCGCCCTGGGTCAGGGCACGACGGTGACCTTCACCCTGCCCCTGGCGACCGAGACGAAAGCGGCGGTCGGCGCCGCCTAGGGCGTTCCCTTATGTTTCGTTCACCGGCCAGTCCGGGCGGATGGCGCGGATCAGGCCCGCGTGGTCCAGGTCGCCGTCGCCGGCGGCGATCACCCGGTCGTAGAGATCACGGCTGAGCGCCGTCGCCGGCAGTTCGATTCCCAGGTGTTCGGCCAGTTCCATGGCCTGGTCCATGTCCTTGCGCTGGATCGGGCAGCGCGCGCCCGGGGTGAACTTGCCCTCGACCATGCGCAGGCCGTGGACCTCGAGAATGCGCGAGTCGGCGAACCCACCGCCCAGCGCTTCCCGGACCTTGCCCGGATCGACCCCCGCCGCCTGGGCCAGGGACAGGGCCTCGGCCACGGCGCCGATGTTCAGGCCGACGATGACCTGATTGGCGGCCTTGGCGACCTGCCCGGCCCCGGTCGGGCCGACATGAGTGATCTTTCCGCCCAGGACCTGAAGGATCGGCAGGGCGCGGGCGAAGGCATCGTCCGTGCCGCCGGCCATGATGGTCAGGTTTCCGGCCTCGGCCCCCAGGGTGCCGCCGGATACGGGCGCATCCACATAATCCGCCCCCAGTTCCTGCGCCTTGGCCGCCAGCATGCGGGTGACCAGCAGCTTCGACGTGCCCATGTCGACGACCAGCTTGCCCTGCAGGGAGGCCGCGTTGAACACGCCGTCCTCGCCCATCAGCACCTGTTCCAGGGCCGGGGTGTCCGACAGCATGCAGATGACGGCGTCGGATGCCTCCGCCGCGGCGCGGGGGCTGGCCGCCGGGGTCATGCCTTCCCGGGAAAGTTCCTCGATGACGCCTTGCGAGCGGTTGTTGACGACCAGCTTGGCCCCCGCCTTCGCAAGGTTCCGCGCCATGGGCTTGCCCATCAGGCCCAAACCGATGAAGCCGATGGTCGTTCCCGCAAGATTGGTCATCCGTAACTCTCCCCTTTATAAATAAAGCCGCACCCGTTATGGGAGGGCCGCCGTTCGCCGGTCAAGCCCCTGCATCCTTTTCGGAGCCTTCATGGAACCCGTCCTCAACGTCGTCCTGCCCGTGTTCGCCATCATCCTGTCGGGATACCTGGCCGGCCGCGCGGGCGTCATGGGGCCGTCTTCGACCGATGCACTCAACCGGTTCGTCTATTACGTGGCGTTGCCGGTTTTGCTCGGCCATTCCATGGCCCGGGTCGATGCCGCGACGATCTTCGACTGGCCCTTCATCCTGGCCTATCTGGGCGGCAACGGGGTGACCTTCGCGGGCGCCTATTTCCTGTCGCGCATCGCCTTCAAGAACGACATGTCGCAGTCGTCCCTGTTCGCCATGGTCTCCGTCTTCGCCAACACGGGCTACATGGGGATTCCCCTGGCCATCGTTGCCTTCGGGCCCGACGCGGCCCTGCCCGCGGCCATCGCGACCGTATTCCAAACCCTGGTGTTCATTACCGTGACCGAGGTTCTGATCACCGCCGGAAAAAGCAAGGGCACGGGCCAGGCGTTGGCGAAAGTGTTCGTCGATTCCCTGTGGGGACTGATCAAAAGCCCCCTGTTCATCGGCTGCGCCGTCGGCATGGCCTGGTCCTTGGGCGGGCTCACGCTGCCGGTGCCGGTCGATACCTATGCCACGGTGCTGGGGGCGGCGGCCGGGCCGGGGGCCCTGTTCGCGCTCGGCCTGTTCCTGGTCGGCAAGCCCATTTCCGAAGGAATGGGCGAGGTTTCGGTCATGGTCGTGATCAAGCTTTTGATTCACCCCTTGGTGACCTGGGTGCTCGGCGCCTATGTGTTCGACGTGCGCCTGGACTGGCTGGTCGTGCTGGTCATGCTGGCGGCCCTGCCGACGGGGGCGAGTTGTTTCGTCCTGGCGCAGCAGCAGACCGTCTACATCCGCCGCACCTCGACGGCGACCCTGTTCTCGACCCTCATCGCGGTCGTCACCATCGGCGCGTTTTTCGCTCTGCCGCAGGTCGCGGATACGCTGCTGCCCTAATCCTGCGCGGGCTCTTCCGCCAGGAACGCCTTCACCTGCTGCACGGCCTCGCTCAGGCCGATCCGCTGGATTTCCACGCCGGCAGGGAAGGCGGCGGCCAGGCGCGTCGGCAGGGCCCGGTCCAGCATCACGAAGATGCCCCGGTCCCCGGCCCGGCGGATCAGCCGCCCGAACGCCTGTTTGAGCTTGAGCCGCGCCAGCGCCTCGTCGAAATCGCGCCCGCCGAAGGCGTTGCGCCGGGCCTTGTGCAGGATGTCCGGGCGCGGCCAGGGCACCCGGTCGAAGACGATAAGCCGGAGTGAGCGGCCCGGTACATCGACCCCGTCGCGCACGGCGTCCGTGCCCAGCAGACAGGCGTTTTCCTCGGCGCGGAAGATGTCGATCAGGGTGCCCGTGTCCAACGGTTCCACATGCTGGGCGTAGAGCGGGATATCCAGATCCTCCAACGGCCCGGCAATGCGCTGATGAACGGCGCGCAGCCGGTTGATCGCCGTGAACAGGCCCAAGGCCCCGCCGCCGGACGCCGTGAACAGTTCGCGGTAGGCCGCCGAAACCTGATCGGCCGAATTGCGGTTCACGTCGCCGACCACCAGCACCCGGGTCTGCTTGCCGTAATCGAAGGGCGAGGGCACGGTGACGTGCTGGGCCGGGCGGGTCATGTGGACGGCCCCCGTGCGGGCCGAGGCCTGAGGCCAGCCGTCGCCGTCCGGGTCGCGGTCGTCGTTGGTGATGTCGCGGAGCGTCGCCGATGTCACCAGCACGCCGTGGGCTTCCGAGGCCACGTCGCGGGCGAACGGCAGGGTCGGGTCCACGTAATGGCGGTGGAAGGCGACATCGATCTCGCGCCCGCCCGTGCGCTCCACGGCGAACCAGTCGACGAAGGTCTCCGGCGTCTCGCTTTTGAGCGCCTTCAGCATGTCGCGCCAGGCGGCGATCTGGGCCAGGCCTCGGCGCTCCAGGGATTTCGCCACGGCTTCGATGCGGTTGCGGGTTTGGCTGTCCAGGCTGTCGGCTTCGTCGTCCAGCTTGCCGGCCAGGCGCTCGATCAGCTCGCCCATGGGCTTGCCCATCTTGGCCAGGGCCCCCTCCAGCTCCCCGGCGGCGGTGAGCAGGCCGTCGGTCGCCGGGTGCGGCTCGCACTCCAGGGAATAGCCGGCGTCGGCGTCCTCAGCCCGAGCCAGAACCTGGGCACGCAGGCGGGCCAGGAAATCCTCCGACGGGCCGCGCGGTCCGGCCTCGATGCGCTGCCGCCAGCCGGGGCCGGGCAGGCAGCGGGCCGCCGCCAGAACCGCCTCCAGCGCGTCCTGGGCCTTGTCGTCGTCGGAAATCAGGTCCTCGATGCGCGCCCGCAGGCCGCGCGACCGCGACCGCTGGCCTTCCTCCGCCCCGACCAGCCAGCGCCGGAGGTCCGCCGTCTCGAACCCGGACAGATGGGCGGAAAAGGCGCCGTCGGCGGCGTTGAACAGGTGGTGGCCCTCGTCGAACACATAGCGCAGGGGCAGGCCGCCGCCATCGTCGGACCCGATGCCGCCCATGGCCGCCTGGATCATCACCAGGGCATGGTTGGCGACCACGATTTCCGCATGCTTGGCCCGGCGTTGCGATCGTTCGATGAAGCATTTGCCGTAGTGCGCGCAGGCGGCATAGACGCATTCGCCCCGGGTATCCGTCAAATCCGTGGTCAGGCCCGTGCCCATGAGATCGGCCAGCCAGGCCGGGAAATCGCCGCCCACCATGTCGCCGTCGCGGGTCGCCAATGCCCAGCGGGCGAGCAGGCCGAGGGCGACCGACGCTGGACCCGGCATCTGCAGGGAGCGATTGAGCGCTTCCTCGTAATTCAGGATACAGAAATAATTTTCCCGTCCCTTGCGCACGACGACCTTCTGTTCCTTCTCCACCGCGTCGGGGTAAAGCCGGTCGAGCTCCGCATCCAATTGCCGTTGCAGGTTGCGGGTAAAGGTCGAGATCCACACCGTGCCCTGGTTCTTTTTCGCCCAGACACTGGCCGGCGCGATGTAGCCTAGGGTCTTGCCGACGCCTGTCCCCGCCTCGGCTAGGACGAAACGCGGCTCCCCCGCCCGGTCGCGGGGCAGGAAGGCGGCGACGGCACCGGCGGCATAATCGGCCTGCTGGGGGCGCTGCTCCGACCCGCGGCCCAACAGGACCGCCAGTTGCGCGCGAGCTTCCGCGGCCGCCACGGGCTGGTTTCCGGGCGGCGGCGGCGGGGCCTCGTCCTCCCAGTCGGGCAGGCGCTGCCAGATCATCAGTCCCCGGCGGGTCGATGCCGAATGGGGTTCTTCCCCGGCTCCGAGCGCCGCCAGCACGGCGGATGTCCAGGGCCAGCCGCCCCGGCCCATGGACCAGGCGATGGCGGCGGTATCGCCCCGCCCTTCCTCGCGCAGGTCGGTCAGCAGGCGATGGGCGGCCAGGGCCAGCACCTCGGCCTCCGCCTCGTGGCTGGCGGGCAGGGCCAGGTTCAGGGCTTCGGCCAGGCCGCGCGGCGTCGGCAGGCAGAACTTGGCCGGGCGGCAGAAGGCGAACAGCTCCAGCAGGTCGAGGGCGGGAATGCTTTGCAGGTTGAGCCGCCGCGCCGTGGCCTTGGCGTGGCAGACCATGACGCGGTCGGTCTTGCGCACCCGGCGCGCGGCCTCAGCCGGCGTCAGGGTCTCGATCTCGCCCTCGGGCGTCAGCCAGGCCGCATGGCGCACGCCGACCACCAGGGCGGGCACGTCGCGAAGCTGCGGAAAGGGGCCGCTGGACGCGGTCACGGTCGAAGCACGCCTTGGGGGCGGGGCGGGGGGCTCATGGCGGGGCGAATCATCGCGCCATGATGCGCCAGGGGCCGATGAAATCCAAGCGGCGGAGACGCCGAATTAGCGGTCGTAGACCAGGTTCGGCGCCAACCAGCGTTCCGTGGTTTCCAGGTCCTGACCCTTGCGCTTGGCATAGTCCTCGACCTGATCCTTGGAAATCCGCCCGATGCCGAAATATTGGCTGTCCGGATGGGCGAAATAGAAGCCCGAGACGGCGGCCGTCGGCGTCATGGCGAAGCTTTCCGTCAGCTCGATCCCGGTGTTCTTTTCCGCCTGCAAAAGGTCGAACAGCTTGCGCTTTTCCGTATGATCCGGGCAGGCGGGATAGCCGGGGGCCGGGCGGATGCCCCGGTATTTCTCGTGGATCAGCTCGTCGTTGCTGAGCTCTTCGCCCGGGGCATAGGCCCAGAATTCCTGGCGCACCCGCTCATGCATGCGCTCGGCGAAGGCTTCGGCCAGACGGTCGGCCAGGGCCTTCAGCAGGATGTCCGAATAGTCGTCGTGGTTGGCCTTGAATTCCGCCAGTTTCTTTTCGATGCCGATGCCCGCCGTGACGGCGAAGCCGCCGACGTAGTCGGTCTTGCCGCTGTCCTTGGGGGCGACGAAATCGGCGAGGCAGAAGTTGGGCCGCTTGGCGTCCTTCTGCATCTGCTGGCGCAGGAAGTTGAGGGTCGTCACCGGCTTGGACCGGTCCGCGTCTGCGTAGACCTCGACGTCGTCGCCGACGGAATTGGCCGGGAAGAAGCCGATCACCGCGCGGGCGGACAGCCACTTTTCGCCGACGATCTGCTGTAGCATGGCGTCGGCATCCTTTTTCAGGTTGCGCGCGGCTTCGCCGACCTTGGGGTCGTCCATGATGGTCGGATAGGTGCCGGCCAATTCCCACGTGCGGAAGAAGGGCGTCCAGTCGATGCGGGTGACCAGTTCGGCGAGGTCGTAATCCTCGAACACCTTAAGGCCGGTAAACGCCGGGGCCGCCGGATCATATGCCGCCCAATCGGCCTTGAAGCCGTTGGCGCGGGCGGTCGCGATGGTCGCCTGGTTGTCGGCCTTCTTGCGGTTGGCGTGCTTGTCGCGCAGGACCTCGTATTCGTCCGCGATCTGGGTGACGTAGCCGTCCTTCAGGCTGTCCGACAGCAGGTTGGAGGCCACGCCCACGGCGCGGGACGCATCCAGCACATGAATGACCGGCCCGTCGTAATTGGGCGCGACCTTCACGGCGGTGTGGACCTTGGACGTGGTGGCGCCGCCGATCAGCAGCGGCAGGGTCAGTCCCTGGCGCTTCATCTCGCGGGCGACGGTGGTCATTTCCTCGAGCGACGGGGTGATTAGGCCGCTGAGGCCGATGATGTCCGCGTTCTCTTCCTTGGCGGTGTCCAGAATCTTCTGGTAGGGCACCATGACGCCCAGGTCGACGACGTCGTAGCTGTTGCACTGAAGCACCACGCCGACGATGTTCTTGCCGATGTCGTGGACGTCGCCCTTGACCGTGGCCATGACGATCTTGCCCTTGGCCCGGGTGTCGCCGGCGGCGGCCTTTTCCTTTTCAAGATAGGGCGTCAGATAGGCCACGGCCTTTTTCATGACGCGGGCCGACTTCACCACCTGGGGCAGGAACATCTGGCCCGAGCCGAACAGGTCGCCGACCACGTTCATGCCGTCCATCAGGGGGCCTTCGATGACCTCGAGCGGCTTGTCGAACAGCTGGCGGGCTTCCTCGGTGTCCTCGTCGATGTAGTCGGCGATGCCGTTGACCAGGGCATGGGTCATGCGCTCGGCCACGGGCTTTTCGCGCCACGACAGGTCTTCCTTCTTGGTTTTGGCCTGGCCCTTCACCTGATCGGCGATCTCGACCAATTCGTCCTGCGCTTCCTTGCGCCGGTTCAGGACCACGTCCTCGACAAGGTTGCGCAGATCCTCGGGAATGTCCGCATAGACCGTCAGCTGGCCCGCGTTGACGATGGCCATGTCCAGGCCGGCCTTGATCGCGTGATACAGGAACACGGAATGCATGGCCTCGCGCACGGCGTTGTTGCCGCGGAACGAGAACGACATGTTGGACAGCCCGCCGGACGTATGCGCGTGGGGCAGGGTTTCCTTGATGGTCTTCACCGCGGCGATGTAGTCCTTGGAGAAGTTGTCATGGGCGTCGATCCCCGTGGCGATGGGGAAGATGTTGGCGTCGAAGATGATGTCCGACGCCGGGAAGCCGACCTCTTCCGTCAGGATCTTGTAGCTGCGGGTGCAGATCTCGACCATGCGGTCATAGTTCTCGGCCTGGCCCGTCTCGTCGAAGGCCATGACCACCACGGCGGCGCCGAAGCGCATGATCTCGCGCGCCTGTTCGATGAACGGCTCGGGCCCTTCCTTGAGGCTGATGGAGTTCACCACCCCCTTGCCCTGCATGCAGCGCAGGCCCGCCTGCAGGATCGTCCATTTCGAGGAATCGACCATGATCGGCACGCGCGCGATGTCCGGCTCGGCGGCGATCAGGTTGAGGTACTTGGTCATCGCCTGCTCGCCTTCCAGCATGGCGTCGTCCATGTTGACGTCGATCACCTGGGCCCCGTTCAAGACCTGCTGGCGGGCGACTTCCAGGGCGTCGGCGAAATTGCCGTCGCGAATCAGCCCGGCGAACTTGGGCGAGCCGGCGACGTTGGTGCGCTCGCCGACGTTGACGAAGCCGGTGACGGCGTCGAAGGTCAGGGGCTCCAGGCCCGACAGGCGCAACTGGTTGTCGGGCGCCTGCGGCTTGCGCGGGGTGATGCCCTGGACCGCCTCGGCGATGGCGCCGATATGGGCCGGCGTGGTGCCGCAGCAGCCGCCGACCACGTTGATCAGGCCCGAGCGCGCGAAATCGGCCAGGTGTTCGGCCATGTGTTCGGGCGTGTCGTCGTATTCGCCGAATTCGTTGGGCAGGCCCGCGTTGGGATAGACGCTGACATAGGTCGAGGCGGCGGTGGCGACGGCCTGCACGTGGGGGCGCAGTTCCTCGACGCCGAGCGCGCAGTTGAAGCCGATGGAGATCGGGTTGGCATGGGCGATGGAGGTATAGAACGCCTCCGCCGTTTGGCCCGACAGGGTGCGGCCCGAGGCGTCGGTGATGGTGCCCGAAATCATCAGCGGCCAGCGCCGACCGGCGTCGTCGAAGAATTTCAGGATGGCGTAGATCGCCGCCTTGGCGTTCAGGGTGTCGAAGATGGTTTCCAGCAACAGGATGTCGGCGCCGCCGTCGGTCAGGCCGCGCACGGCCTCCGTATAGGTTTCGACCAGGGCGTCGAAGGTCACGTTGCGGTAACCGGGGTCGTTGACGTCGGGCGAGATCGAGGCCGTGCGGTTGGTCGGCCCAAGGGCGCCTGCGACGAAGCGCGGCCGGTCCGGCGTCTTGGCGGTCCAGGCGTCGGCGGCGGCGCGGGCCAGGCGGGCTCCTTCGTAGTTGAGCTCATACACCAGGGCCTCGGTGCCGTAGTCGGCCTGGGCGATGCGGGTCGCGTTGAAGGTGTTGGTTTCCGTCACGTCGGCGCCGGCGGCCAGGAACTGGTCGTGAATCTCCGTCACCACGTCGGGACGCGACAGGATCAGCAGGTCGTTGTTGCCCTTCAGGTCGTGGCCGTGGTCCTTGAAGCGGTCGCCGCGGAAGTCTTCTTCCTCCAGCTTGTGGCGCTGGATCATGGTGCCCCAGGCGCCGTCCAGGACCAGGATGCGTTCGTTCAGGATATCGCGCAATTCATCGCTGCGGTCCCCGGCCAGATGCCTGGGGAAGCGGTCGGACATGTCGTTCATGGAATCAGCCTGCTTGTTTCTTGTTTGCTTGGTCACCGGCGTCGCTCCCCACCGGATGCTTGGGACGCACGCCCAGCATGTGACAGATGGCGTAGGTCAGATCCGCCTGGTTCAGGGTGTAGAAATGGAACTGCTTGTCGCCGAAGGCGTGCAGGGTGCGGCACTGTTCGGCGACCAGGGAGGCGGCGACCAGCTTGTGCGTGTCGGGGTCGTTCTCCAGCCCGTCGAACAGATCGCCCAGCCAGCGCGGGATCGTCGCCCCGCAGCGCTTGGAGAAATTCGCGACCTTGGTGAAATTGTGGATCGGCATGATGCCGGGGATGATCGGCACCCAGATGCCGGCGGCCCGCGCCTGATCGACAAAGCGCAGATAAACGTCGGTGTCGAAGAAATACTGGGTGATGGCCTGATCGGCGCCGGCGTCGATCTTGCGTTTCAGGTTGTCCATGTCGGCCTTGGCGCTGCGCGCCTCGGGATGGACTTCCGGATAGGCGCCGACGGAAATGTTGAAATCGCCGATCTGACGCAGCCCGGCAACCAGATCGCAGGCGAAGGCATAGCCGCCGGCGTGCGGCGTGTAATGGCCCGAGGCGTCCTGTGGATCGCCACGCAGGGCCACGATATGGCGTACGCCCATATCCCAATAGTCCTGGGCGACGGTGTCGATTTCCTGGGTGGTGGCGTCGACGCAGGTCAGATGCGCCGCCGGCAGCAGGTCGGTTTCGCCGAGCAGGCGCTTGACCGTGGCGTGGGTGCGCTCGCGGGTCGAGCCGCCGGCGCCGTAGGTCACGGAAACGTATTTGGGGTTCAGCGGCGCCAGGCGCTGGATGCTGTTCCACAGGTTGGCTTCGGCGCCTTCGCTGGAGGGCGGAAAGAATTCGAACGAAACCTCGACGTCGTCGGGCAGGGCGGCGGCGACCTGGCCGCCGGCAACGGCGGCGCGGCCGAAGGCGGCAACCTGGCGCAGGGTATCGGTGGGCGGTTTGGGCATCAGACGGTGTTCTCCAGAGTGCGGCCGACGGCAGGTTTTGTCAGAACCGGCGCGGCATCGGTGTTGGCGGCGGCGGGGGTCTTGACCGCGGACCACAGGGTCACGGTCAGGGGATCGCCGGAAAGATGACGGATGGTGCGCGGCGTCAGGCCGGCGCTCTTCAACCAGGCTTCGGCCTGGGTATCGGAAAAGCCCAGGCGCCGGTGTTGGTGGTCACGGCGCAGGGTTTCTTCTTCATGGGGGGCGAAATCGACGATCAGCAGCGTTCCGCCGGGGCGGACCATGGCGGTCGCCGCCTCGATGGCGCGCACCGGATCGTCCAGGTAGTGCAGCACCTGATGCAGGGTCACCAGATCGAAGGTTTCGGCCGGGAACGGCAACTGGGTGATGTCCGCCTGGCGGACCTGACAGTGGCTCAGCCCGGCACTGTCCAGGTTGGCGCGGGCCACGGCCAGCATCTCGCGGGACAGGTCGACCCCCTGGGCATGGTCCGTGCGTCCGGCCAACAGTTCAAGAATACGGCCGGTGCCGGTGCCCAGATCCAGGTGGCGTTCGATGGTTTCGGGGGCAAGGTCGAGGATCGCCTTTTCGACCACGGCATCGTCGACGTGGAGCGAGCGCAGCTTGTCCCACCGTCCCGCGTTTTCACGGAAATAGCGTTGTGCTTCTTCGGCCCGCTCGCGCTTGATCTGCACCAGGCGCTGGCGGTCGCGGGCCAGGACTTCGTCGTCGAGCGGGGCAAGGTCGACCAGGCGGGCCGCCAGATCCGTCTGCGGGCCGTCCTGGGCGAGGCGGTGGAACACCCAGCTGCCTTCCGGCACGCGGGCCAACAGCCCGGCGGCGGTCAGCACCTTGAGGTGGCGGGAAATGCGCGGCTGGCTTTGGCCCAGGATGCGGACCAGTTCGGATACCGTCAATTCGCCGTCGGCACAAAGCGCCAGAATGCGAAGGCGGGTCGGTTCCGCCGCCGCGCGCATGCCGGCCATGGTGTCATCCAGGGTTCTCATAGACCGTCATATACATATAAAGATATCTTTATGTCAATTGGAAAACCTGGTGTCGCCATCTTTTGTGCGCGGCTGACGATGGGGCGCCGAAAGCCGCCCACGGCGATTCCGCGTTGCGGAATACTCCGTGGTAGGCGTCGGACTCTTTAGTTTGGTATAGTTTTGACGCGGTCGATGATCCGGGGCGGAACCTCGGGCATTGCCTAACAAAACCGCGAGAAGTCGTGGGAGGGCTCGTTCTGGGAGGACAGCCATCACCTTTAGACGATCAGCGGACGCCTGTTGATGGCGGACCGTTACGTGCGCGCGTGGCCCAAGGGCCGGGCCGCACGGCTGCTGACCTGTGGGCCATTCCGGTTTTTGCGGGCCAGCCAACGACCATAAATCACCGAATAAAAACAAACGCGTCGAATACCCAGCACAGGGGGAATCATGAACAATCTACGGATCAGCACGGCGAGCCGGCTGCTGCTCATCGCCATCGTGGTGACGGGCATCATCCAGGTCGCCAACGTGCTCCGAATCACCAATAACGTCGAAACGATCGACGATGCCTGGGTCGAATTTCAGGAAGCACAAAACGAAAAAGTCCGCCTTCTCGGCGATCTCCGCTCGGCCATGGGGTACGGCGGCCTGATCGAGAACTTCAAGGACTACATGCTGCGCCAGACGGACGAGTATCTGGAGAACATCAAGAAGTTCACCGACAAGTCCATGAGCATCATCAAGACCTACGAAGGCTTGGGGTTGAACGACACGGAAACGTCGGCGCTCGGCACGCTCGAGGAAATCGTCACGGTCTATGGCGCGCAGGCGGGCGAGATTGAGACGTTGACCTTCGACGCCGTCGCCGCCGAGGAGATTGACGCCAAGATCCAGATCGACCCGATGCCGGCGCTGGAGGCGCTGAAGGTTCTCGCCCAGGCGGCCGAAGGTAAAAAGAAGAAGGGTGCGAAGAAGACCAAGTCGCAGCTTCTGAATTCGATCCGAGCCCATCTGGGGTTCGGCGGTCTGATCCACAATTTCAAAAATCTGATGATCCGTCGCGATGCGGCCATTGCCGACAAGGTCAAGGCCGACGTCACCGCCATTACCGCCGACGCGGCGTCCTACAAGGCCCTCGGCGTGTCGGAAAACGAGGGCAAGCTGCTGGACGATCTGCTCGGCGTGATCGCCGGTTACGGCACGGCGGCGGAGACGGTGTTGGCCCAGGCCGGACAGGGAAAATCGCCCCAGGAAATCGATCAGGCCCTGAGCATCGACGACAGCGCCCTGACCGGGGCGCTTGAAGGCCTGAAAGCCGAGATCAAGAATCAGCTCGATGCCAAGTCACAAGCGGTCGAAGACACCCTCGAGGGGGTGCGCAGCCTGGTTCAGATCAGCGTGTGGGTCACGGTGGTGATGCTGACCCTGCTGGTCATCGGCAGTTATTGGCTGCTGAATTACCGCGTGCGCGCGCCCATCATGGCGATCACCGGCGCCATGAACGATCTGGCCGGGGGCAACCTGGAAGCCAAAATTCCTGGCCTCGGCGAAAAGACCGAGGTCGGGGAAATGGCCGGCGCCGTGCAGGTGTTCAAGGAGAACGCCCAGGAAGTGAACCGCATGACGGCGGAACGCGAGACCGAGGACCGCCGCAACCGCCGGCGGTTGCGCGGCGAAGTCCTGGCGCTCAACTCGGCGCTGGAAGAAGAGGTCGCCAAGGCGGTCGAACTGGTCAAGGACCGGGTCAACACGGTCGAGAACTCGGCACGGGCGGCGGCGGACCTGTCGCAGTCGGCCCATACCCAGGCCTCGACCGTGGCATCGGCGGCTGAGGAAGCGACGATCAACGTGCAGACCGTCGCGTCGGCGGCGGAGGAACTCTCGGCCTCGATCAACGAGATTTCCTCTCAGGTCGGTCAGTCGTCGCAGATCGCGCGGCAGGCGACCGAGGAAGCCGACCGCACCAACGCCCAGATCCAGGGCCTGGCCCAGGCGGCGGAGAAGATCGGCGAGGTCGTCAGTTTGATCACCGACATCGCCGAGCAGACCAACCTTTTGGCCCTCAACGCCACCATCGAGGCGGCCCGCGCCGGCGACGCCGGCAAGGGCTTCGCCGTGGTCGCAAGCGAGGTCAAGAACCTGGCCAA
>DCRZ01000012.1:0-185 GCA_002325375.1 Rhodospirillaceae bacterium UBA1479 | reverse complement strand
TCGGTGGCGGCGGCGGTCGAACAGCAGGGCATGGCGACCCAGGAGATCGCCCGCAACGTGGAGCAGGCGGCATCGGGCACCCAGGAAGTGTCGTCGAACATCATCCAGGTGACGGAGGTCGCGGGCCAATCCGGCGACGCGGCGTCGCAGCAGCTGGAGGCGGCGGCCCAGGTCAAGTCGGGCAT
>DCRZ01000004.1 GCA_002325375.1 Rhodospirillaceae bacterium UBA1479 | reverse complement strand
GCGGCCCAGGTCAAGTCGGGCATTGAACACATGAACGAACGCCTGCTGGAGATTATCCGCGACAGCCAGGATCCCGACTATTCGACGCGCCATCCAATGGGGCAGACGGTTACGGTCACGGTGGCGGGTGTGGCCAAGGAGACAACGTTGCACAGCCTGTCCATGGGGGGCGGCGTGGTGCTCGACCGTGGCCTTGAGGTCACGGAAGGCGATACCTTCACCATCGATCTGCCCGACCTTGGGACCTACGAGGCTTCCATCGTGGCCAAGACCGAAGATCATACCCATGCCCGTCTGGATATGAATGACGCGGATGCGGAACGCCTCATGGCGTTTGTCAGGGCCATGGGCTAGGTCGTCAGTGCGGATTGGGGCCGCCGGAAGTTATACCTCCGGCGCGCCCGGTCCGCCCGTGAAGCGGTAGTAATACCACAGCATCAGGGCCGCGGTGGACCGCCACGGCCGCCAGCGTTCGGCGATGACGGCCAGTTCCTTGGGCTTGGGGCGGGCATCCAGGCCCATCAGGCGGGCGGCTGATTCCGCCAGGGCCAGATCACCCGACGGCATGACGTCGGGCCGTCCCAGCGCGAACATCAGATAGATTTCCGCCGTCCACTGGCCGATGCCCTTCAGCCGCGTCAGGGTCTCCAGGACCTCGTCATCGGGGGCGTGGTGCAGGGCGTCGAAATCCAGTTCGCCGGCGGTGACGGCCTCGGCCACGCCGCGGATGTATTTGACCTTGGGCCGGGACAGGCCGAAGGCGCGCAGGTCATCGTCGGTCCTGGCGAGAACGGCCTCGGCGCTCACCGTGCCCAATCCGGCTTCGACCCGGCGCAGGATGGCGGCCCCGGCATGGGCCGATACCTGTTGGCCGATGATGCTGGCGACGATGGCCGGGAACCCGTCCGGGCGGCGGCGGGGCAGGGGAGCGCCGGCTTCGGCATAGGCGCGGGCCATGTATTCGCATTGGTCGACCAGTTCCAAAAGGCCGGGCGTGGCGGGCATGATGTTGTCCTATCCCAGGGTGCCGGAAAGGGCGCGGACCATGACGCCGCGCAGTGCCGCCGCGTCCACGGGTACCGGGTTTTCGCGCGCGGTGACGTCGGCGGCGGCGGTTTCCGACAAGGCCTCCAGATCATCCTCGTCGACGCCCAGGCCGTTCAGGGTGTGGGGAATATCGAAGGTGTCGCGGATTGCCAGCGTCCAGTCCATCAGGCCGGTGAAATCGGCCCGGGGCAATCCCATGCAGCGGGCCAGCACGGCGCAGCGGTCATCGATGGCAGTGCGGTTGTGGTCCAGAACATAGGGCAGGACAACGGCGTTGGTCAGGCCGTGGTGGCTGTCCTTATGCGCGCCGATGGCGTGGGCGATCGCATGTACTGCGCCCAAGCCTTTGTTGAAGGCGACGGCGCCCATGGCGGCGGCGGCCATCATCTGGCTCCGCGCCTCGACATCGCTGCCGTCCGTAACGGCACGCGGCAGCCAGGTCGCGATCAGGCGCATGCCCTCGGCGGCGATGCCGTCGCACAGGGGATTGTAGGTGGTGGCGCAATAGGCCTCGATGCAATGCACGGCGGCATCCATGCCGGTCCAGGCGGTCAGGTTCGCGGGCAGGCCCGTGACCAGTTCCGGGTCGCAGATCACCGTGCGGGCCAGCAGATTGGCATGATAGAGGATTCGTTTGGTCCGCGCGTTTTCGTCGGAGATCACGGCGGCATAGCCCATTTCCGACCCGGTGCCGGATGTCGTCGGCACGGCGATCAAGGGGGCGATGGCCGACCCATCGATTTCCCGGTAGCGCGGCCCGCCCACGGCATAGTCGAGGGCGGGGCCATCGTGTCCGGTCTGCAGGGCGATGGCCTTGGCCGCATCCATGGCGGAACCGCCGCCGATGGCGATAATGCCGTCACGCCCGCTGTCCCGGAATGCGGCGGCACCGGCGGCGACATTGGCCGCCGCGGGGTTGGATTTGACCTGGGAAAACACCTCGCCGCCGAGGCCCGCGTCGGCCAGGGAGGCGCCGGCCGCGGCGACGATGCCAGATGCCGCCAGCCCCGCGTCGGTGACGATCAGGGGCCGCTTGATGCCCAGGCGCGCCGTCGTCTTCCCCAATTCGATCAGGCGACCGGGGCCGAAGCGCACGGTGGTGGGAAAGGGCCAGTTGGCGGTCAGGCGAGCGAAATCGGCGGTCATGAAGAGAGGCACCCTGTCGGTTGGTTGCGGGGCGCCAGTTTCCCCAGGCCGGGGTTAAATGTCCACTGCCCTAGAAATCGACCGTCGCCAGCGCGCGGGTCACCTTCGTTTGGGCCCAGGTGATGGGAGCCGTCGGCGGCTGGTTTTCCGATGGGATGCTCGTGCCCTGACCGGCGGCATTCAGTTCCACCGTACCCGCCCGCGTGGTCACCGTGACGGCAGTGCCGTCCAGAAGGGCCACCTCGAACGTCGTGTCCAACGTGCCGCCCCAAACAGTGGTGCCCCGGATGCCGATGGTTGCCGTGTTGGTGGCGACGGTCATGGCGTCGGGGTTCCGCGCGGCAATCGCGCCGGACGCCGCCTTGAACGCACCGGAGAGAAGACGCAGGGTGATGTTCTCCTTGGACGGCGTATCCTCGAAATCGGACAGGGCGAACGTCGCCCGTTCGCCCAAGGTCACGACCGACCCGTCGCGTAGGGAAAATTCAAGACGCGCACCTGCGCCGGTGGAAATCACGTCACCGACAAGAACGTCGCTGCCGACCGTCAGGGGCCGGGGCGTTGCATCCTGCATGGCCATGGCGCCGTCTTTCAGGCGCAGGACTTTGCCCGCGACGTCGCCCTCGGCAGCCTGCGCAACAGACCCCGTGATCATCAGGAACAGGGCGGCAAACAGCCCCATGGCCAGTGTCCTGCGCATAAGCGATTCTCCTTCTCTCTCGGGTCGGCGCAACCGCCGAGACGGCCAACATCACCGTCCAATTGGGCGACAATGTGGCCTACCTTGGGGCTTTCGTCCATGGTCGGGAGGGTGTTAGTGATCCTGCGTGGCGGCCCGGTATGGGGCGGCGGCGAAATGGGGGTAGACTGCCCGGCAGATAGGGAGCATCCGTGCCACGGCAAGACGACGAATTCGAGGTTGAAGGTCACGGTGGTGATCTCGCTGCCGCCACGGTGCGTTTCGGCGCGCCGGCGGCCGGCTGGATTGATCTGTCCACGGGTATCAATCCGACGCCTTATCCAGTGTTTGAACTATCGTCTGATGCTTGGACGCGGCTGCCGCAGTCAACCGGCTTGAAGGTCCTGAAGGTGGCGGCGGCGGATGCCTATGGCGCCGCCGGACCGGACCTGGTCGCCTGCGCGCCGGGGACCCAGGCGTTGATCCAGGTGCTGCCCCGGGTGCTGGGCGCGCACCGGGTGGCGGTTCTCGGTCCGACCTATGCTGAACATGCCGCCGCCTGGCGGGCATCGGGGGCGGAGGTGGAAGACCTGGCGGATCTGCCGCCGCCGGACCGCTCATTGGTGTTGGTTAATCCCAATAATCCGGACGGCCGTGTGGTCGATCCGGAACGACTGGCGGCCTGGGCCCGTGACGCGGCCGAAGCCGATCACTGGCTGATCGTTGACGAGGCTTTTGCCGATGTCCGCCCGGACATCAGCCTTGTCCCCGCCTTGCCTTTGACGAACGTCATCATCCTGCGGTCCTTCGGTAAGTTCCACGGGCTTGCGGGACTGCGCCTGGGCTTCGCCCTTGCCATGCCGCGCATGGTGCGCCGGCTGGAAGCGGATATGGGGCCCTGGGCCGTGTCCGGTCCGGCCCAGGAGATCGGCGCCCGGGCGCTGGGCGATCAGGCCTGGGCGGCGGCGGAACGCGCTCGTTTGGCGGGCCATATGGCCCGCTTGCGGGGCCTCCTGACCGACGCCGGTCTGGGCGTCGTCGGTGGCACGGACCTGTTCGTGTTGGCGGACCACGCCAATGCCCCGGCTCTCTACGATCATCTGGCCGGGGCGGGCATCCTGGTCCGGCGGTTCCAGGCCAACCCAAGCTGGCTGCGGTTCGGCCTGCCGGGGCCGGAAGATCAGTGGCAACGCCTGGAAAAGGCGCTTTTGGCCTTCGCCGGAACCGCCCCGGTCCCGGGCCGTCGTCATGGCTGAGACGATGGATGCCCTGGCGCGGGGGATCGCCCGCCATCAGGCCGGCGACCTGGCAGCCGCCGAGAAAGCCTACCGCGCGATCCTTGCCGACCACCCTGATCATGCCGATGCCCTGCACCTTCTGGGGCTGGTGTTCTACCAGAAAGGCGATGCGGTGACCGCCATGGAGCATATCCGCCGGGCCATCGAAACGGACCCCCGCGCGGCCATGTATCACGCCAATCTGGGCCGGGTGCTGATGGCCCAGGGGCGGGCGTCCGAGGCCGCGGAGGCCTACCGGGATGCCGTGGTATTGACCCCCAACGATGCCGCCGTGCATTCGGACATGGCAGCCGCCTTGGTGACCGCGGGTGATTTCGATGCCGCGCGGTCGCGCGCACGGTTGGCCCTGGAACTTGCCCCTGATCTGGCGCCGGCCCATCTCAACCTGGGGCTCGCCCTGCAGGGCGGCGGGGCGTCGGCGGCGGCCGGTGCCGAGGCCTGCTTTCGGCGCGCGGCGGCGCTCGACCCCAATTTGGCCGACGCCCATCAGGCCCTGGGCCAATTGCATCAGGGGCGGGGCGAGGACGATGCGGCCATGGAATGCTATCGTCAGGCGATCCGGGCAAACCCCGGCATGGCCGAGGCCCATTGCAATCTGGGCAACATCCTGCGCGAACGCCTGGACCTTGCCGCCGCCATGGCGCAATACGATGCCGGCCTGACGGTGGCCCCCGACATCGCCGCCCTGCATGCCAACAAGGGCGTGGCGCTGCACGAACTGGGGCGGTTCGACGACGCGTTGGTATCTTACGACCGTGCTCTGGCGCTTGATCCGGAGGATGCGGAATGCCGGCGCAACCGCGCCATGACCCTGCTGTTGCTGGGCCGTTTGGCGGAAGGCTGGCAGGCCTATGAGGCGCGCTGGCGTACGGCCCGTTTCAAGGGTCAGGACCGGGGCGGAAAGGTGCCGCGCTGGACCGCCGCCGGGGCCGAGCCCGGGGCGACGGTTCTGGTGCGGGCGGAACAAGGGTTCGGCGACACGATCCAGTTCGCCCGCTACGCGGCGCTGCTGGCGGCAGCCGATCAGCATGTCATCCTGGAGTGTCCGGCAACCTTGAGACGGCTGATGACGTCCCTGGATGGGGTCATTCAGGTGGTCGAGCAGGGTGGCGACAGGCTGCCCGGCCATGATTATCAGATCCCCCTGATGTCGCTACCGGCTGCCTTCGCCACGGACCTTGCGACGATTCCCGCCGACGTGCCTTATCTTCGGGCTCCCGACCGGGACCGCGCCGATTGGCGCCGACGCCTGGACAAGCTTGCGGGTCCGCGCATCGGCATCGTCTGGAAGGGCAGCCCCGACCATCCCCGCGACCGGGTGCGCAGCCCCGGCCTGGCGCCGTTTCTGCCTTTGCTGGATCTATCGGGGGCAACGTTGGTTTCGCTGCAAATGGGCGGCGGCACGGACTTGGCCGCCCATGGCGCCGATGCCGTTGTCGATATGACGCCGGACCTGCGTGACTTCGCGGCGACGGCGGCGCTGATCGAATGCCTTGATCTTGTCGTGACCTGCGATACCGCCGTCGGCCATCTGGCTGGCGCACTGGGAAGGCCCGTGGCGATGATGTTGCCCCAGGTGCCTGAATGGCGCTGGCTGTTGGACCGGGATGACACGCCCTGGTACCCGACCATGCGGCTGTTCCGTCAACCGGCCGCCGGCGACTGGGATGGTGCGGTCAAGTCCCTGGTTTCTTATATCCGCCGGCATTGGATGTGAATTCATAACAATACATCCGTGAAATAAACCCCCTGACATGTAAAAGTTAGACCGAAGGACTTGGCGCGCGAAGAAGATCGTGGCACCCTTTTTTCGAGCGCTATGTAAGCTACCGAAAAGAGTGGCTGTTTTGCATGGGGAGGTGCAAATGACCGACGTCCAGAGTAGGGCGGAGGCTGATACCACGCCGTCCGTAGCCCAGCAGATCGACTACAACGCATTTGCCAACGAAATCCTGAAACGGGTCGAAGACCTGAGCCTGGAACTGGCCGATGTGGCCGGCGATGTGGAATCCATCACCAGCCACTTCCACCAGCAGACGGATATGGTCGATCAGATGCGACAGAAGGCGCAGGAACTGATTGACGCCTTCAATCGCATCGACACAGCCGGTGGCGATACCTCGCGGGCGGCCCAGGAAGCCGGGTCGGTGATGAACGACTCCCGCGAACAGGTGACCGGCGCGGTGTCGCGCATCGCAGCCTTGGTCTCTTCCGTGACCAACATCGAACAATCCCTGGGCGTGCTGGAAAATTCCCTCTCCGGGGTGACCAAGATCACCCAGGACATCGAGGCCGTATCCAAGCAGACCAACCTTCTTGCCCTCAACGCCACGATAGAGGCCGCCCGCGCGGGCGAGGCCGGCAAGGGGTTCGCGGTCGTCGCGGGCGAGGTCAAGGCACTGGCCAACCAGACGGGTAAGGCCACCGGCGCCATCGACGAGGCGGTCGCCGATCTGGCGTCCAACGTGTCCGGGCTGATGAACATCAGCCAGAAGACCATCGGCATGGCCGAGGAGGTGAATACCGGCGTCGGCCAGATCAACAGCGCCGTCGACGGCATTGGTCAATCCATCGGCACCATGGAAAACCAGATCGCCGAAATCGTCGGCGCGTCGTCGTCGTCGCGCGAGCAATGCAACGGGTTCATCAACGAGATGGAGCGCCTCGTTTCCAGCTTCAAGGAAACCGGCGATAAGCTGCAAACGGCGGAACAGCGTGTCAGTTCTTTGCTGGAACGCGGCGAAGGCATGATCGGCCAGATCAATCAGGCCGGCCTTGAAACCTCGGACAGCCGCTTCATTCGGGAAATCCAATCCCGAGCCGATGAGATCGCCCGTCGCTTCGAAGCCGCCTTGGACTCAGGTGAGATCACCGAAGAGGACCTGTTTTCGGAAGCATATGAGCCGATCCCCGGCACCAACCCGGAACAATGCATGACGCCCTTCGTTACGTTGACCGATCGTCTGTTGCCGGACATTCAGGAACCGATGCTGACCTTCGATGACAAGGTCGTGTTCTGCGCCGCCGTCGACCGCAATGGGTTTTTGCCGACCCATAACCTCAAGTTTTCGCAGCCCCAGGGCGATGATCCCGTGTGGAATAACGGTAACTGCCGCAATCGGCGCCTGTTCAACGACCGCACGGGCTTGCGTGCAGGCCAGAACACGCGGCCTTTCTTCCTGCAAACGTACCGCCGCGACATGGGCGGGGGAAATTTCGTTCTGATGAAGGACCTGTCGGCGCCGATCACCGTGCGTGGGCGCCATTGGGGTGGGTTGCGCCTGGGCTACAAAATCTGAAGTTCTCAGCCCCGCCTTGTTGCCTTCGTGCATTGCGCCGGGGGCGCCTCATCTGTTAAGTCCAGCCTTGGAATTCACCCTTCCGGGCCGCCTCCCGGCGGTCCGGCGGCTTCGCCGATCGGAGAGACGTGAGAATGACAAGGCTATTGGTGCGCCTGGCGGCCATTCTGTTGCTGACGGTTGCCGTGATCTGGCCGGCCGGCCCCGCTCAAGCCCAGGCAGCTCAGGATTTCGAAGCCGGTGTCGCCGCCGCCAAGGCCGGCAGTCTGCAGCAGGCGATCGACCTGTTTACCAAGGCGATCGACGCGGACACGCTGAACGACGGTGACTTGGCGCGGGTTCACAATAACCGGGGCGCGACCTATCGACGGCAGGGCAACATCAATGCCGCGATCCGCGATTTCTCCCGGGCCATCAAGCTGCGCCCCAAATATTACCGTGCCCATGTCAACCGAGGCGCAGCCTACGGCGATGCCGGGAAATTCAAGGATGCGGAAGAAGACTATGCCGAAGCGGCCAAGCTTCGGCCCCAGGAGATGACGACGTTCATGGAGCGGGCAAAGACCCGTGCCCAAAGCGGCCGCCTGGACACGGCCATTCTGGACCTCAACGAAGTCCTGCGCGTGCAGCCGCGCAACCGTGAGGCCCTGATTCTGCGCGGCAAGTACTATCGATCCCAGGGTGATTACAAGCGCGCGCTCGGCGACTTTTCCTTGGCCATCGAGTTAAAGGGGACGGAATCCGATTATTTCACTGAACGGGGTCTGACCCAGGCCTATCTCGAAGACTATCCGGCGGCCCTGTCCGACATGAACATGGCGGTCAATCTGGGGGCCGGCGATCCGGAAAATTTTTATTACCGGGGGCTGGTCCATGGCGCGCTCGGCAATCATGTCAGTGCGATCGAGGATTACAGCCGCGCCGTTGCGCTTAAACCGGGATATCTGGCGGCGCTTTACGCCCGCGCGCTGGCTGCCCTGGGCGCGGGCGACGCCACCATGGCGCGGGCCGACGCCCTAAAGGTTCTGGAATTGGACGCGGCCCATGGGGGCGCTGCTCGGGTGATCAAGACCCTGGACGAACCGCCGGTTCGATGACCGCAGCCTTCAAGGCGTCAGTCGATCCAATTCCGTTAACAGCCTGCCGATCTGGTTGCGCCAGGACCAATCTTGCATGAAGGCGTTGGCGGTCTGTCCCCTGCGGCGGGCTTCCGTGCGGTCCTGGTAGATCGCTTCCAGACTCTCGACGATTTCCGCCACATCGGACTCGCGCCAATGGTCGGCCCCCGGCGGGCCGAAGGTGACGGGCGTCTGGCGGGTCAGTGGGTAGCAATGTGCATCGTTCCCAGGCGGACCGATCAGGTCCAGGTGTCCGCTATTGGCGGACAGCACGCAGGGGAGACCGGCGGCCAAGGCTTCCATGGCGACCAAGTTGGTTCCGCCTTCACAGCGGTTGGGAAACACGGCCGCATCGCATTCGCGCAGCAGGGCCGGCATGTCGGCGTTGAAGGTCGGGCTAAGGTCCATATGGGCCCCTTCCGGCACGCCCTGGGCGCGGACCCAGTCGTTGATGCAATTGGGGAACGGCTGGTCGACGGCGGGTGGGCCGTTTACATGCGGGCTCGCGGCCATGTCGGTCATAATCGTTGGCCAGGGGTTCAGCCAGACCGTGACCAGAAGGGCGTCCGGATGGCGCGCCTGGAACCGCTTGAAGGCGGCGACGACAAGGTCCTGGCCCTTGCGCAGTTCCAGCTTGCCGCCGGAAAACACCACAAAGCGATCGCCGAACCGTCCGGTGCGCGGACCGGGGGCGAAAGCATCGAGGGCGATGCCCTGGAACACGCAGCCGACACGGGGAAACCCCAGGTCGCGCAGGATGTCCGCGTTCCAGGTCGATCCCGCCATCATGATCTGAAAGTGGGCGTTGTCGGCGACCACGTTGTCGCCAAATACCATGTTTTCGAAAAAGGTGAATCCTACGTTAGGCTCGCCCCGGAAACGCGCGGCGGCAGCCGATTCCTCAAGGTTGTTGCCCAGCGAATGCAGGACATGGACGCCGCCCAGCGTCACATTGCCCTGGGCGCCTCTGATCTGCTGTTCGATTTGATGTTGTTCCACCATCAGGGGCTGAAACAGGTCGCGGTCCGCCGCATCGATCATTTCCGGGTGCATGGCCAGCAGGGTGATCGGTTTGGGGGCCCCCCGGCGCAGGACTTCGCGCAGCAGATTGGTCCCGAACACGCCCCAGCCGTGAAGGGCGGAAGGCGGCCAGGTCAGGGCGATGGCGTTGACTGCCATGTCAGGTTTCCGCTGGGGTTTCCTTCGCGGTCACGATCTCACCATGCAGGGTGCAGGCGGGTTCGCACAAACGCACGAAATCATCTGTGATCGATGCCGGATCCTTGACCGTTTCCGGGTCCTCCCCGGGGAAGGCGCGGGCCCGCATGTTGGTCCGCGTGGCGCCGGGATTGAGGATGTTGACCTTGACGTTGGTCGTCACCGTTTCCTCGGCATAGATCCGCGTGGCCATTTCAAGCGCGGCCTTGGACACGGCATAGGCCGACCAGTAGGCGCGCGGCTCGTGTCCGACCGTCGACGTGACCATGACCACCCGCCCGGCGTCGGAGGTGCGCAGCAACGGGTCGAACGAACGGATCAGGCGCCAGTTGGCGGTCGTGTTGATGGCCATGACCTGGTCCCAGACCTTGGGGTCCGTATGGGCCAGCGGGCTCAGGTTGCCCAGCATGCCGGCGTTGCCGACCAGGATGTCGAGTTTGCCGTGACGCTCGAAAATGGCGGCGCCCAGGCGGTCGATGGCATCGAAATCGGTCAGGTCCATGGGGACCAGGGTGGCGCCCCGGCCCGATGCTTTGCGGACCTCGTCGTCCACTTCCTCAAGGGCGCCGGTGGTTCTGCCGATCAGGATCAGCTCCGCGCCCTCGGCGGCGAAGCGTCCCGCCACGGCACGGCCGATGCCCCGGGTCGCCCCGGTGATCACAGCGATCCGGTTTTCGAGACGGCCGCCCGACAAAAGCCCTAGCCCTCTTCCAGAAGGGAAAGTTGGCGTGGGCCCCGGTCCGCTTCGCGGTCGGTCAGGGGAATGGGATACTCGCCGGTGAAACAGGCGTCGCAATAGCGCGGGATTTCCATGTCGCGGCCAACCTCTCCGACAGCACGGTAAAGCCCGTCCCAGGAAATGAAGGCCAAACTGTCGACGCCGATGATGTCGGCCATGCCCTGGATGTCGTGCTGGGCGGCGAGCAGTTGCGAGCGTTCCGGCGTATCGATCCCGTAAAAGCAGGAATGGGTCGTCGGCGGGCTGGAAATCCGCATGTGGACCTCGGTCGCACCCGCGTCGCGCACCATTTCGACGATCTTCACGGACGTCGTGCCGCGGACGATGGAATCGTCAACCAGAACGACGCGCTTGCCCTTCAGTTCGGCAACGTTGCCGTTATGCTTCAGGCGCACACCCAGGTGGCGAATGTTGTCCGTCGGTTCGATGAAGGTACGGCCGACGTAATGGTTGCGGATGATCCCCAGTTCGAAGGGAATTCCCGTCTCGCGCGCGAAGCCGATGGCCGAAGGCACGCCGGAATCCGGCACGGGCACGACGACGTCGGCCTCGACCGGCGATTCATGGGCCAGTTCAGCGCCGATGCGCTTGCGCACTTCGTAGACATTCTGCCCTTCGATGATGGAATCGGGGCGCGCGAAATAGATATGTTCGAAGATGCAGAACCGGCGTGTGCGGCTTGTGCCGAAGGGGTGGTAGCTGTTCACGCCGTCGGCATCGATGACGATGATTTCGCCCGGTTCCACGTCGCGGATGAAGTCGGCGCCGATGATATCCAGCGCGCAGGTTTCCGACGCCAGGATATGGGAATCGCCCAGCCGGCCCAGGACCAGCGGCCGCACGCCCATGGGGTCGCGCACGCCGATCAGCTTTTTCTGGGTCATGGCGACCAGGGAATAGGCGCCTTCGATCTGGCGCAGGGCGTCGATCAGCCGGTCGATGACATGACCGGCGTCGCTGACGGCCATCAGGTGAATGATGACCTCGGTGTCGCTGGTCGACTGGAAGATGTTGCCCCGTTCGACCAAAGCCTGGCGCAGTTGATAGGCGTTGGTCAGGTTGCCGTTATGGGCGACGGCCAAGCCGCCGAAGATGAATTCGGCGAACAGGGGCTGGATATTGCGGATAAACGTGCCGCCCGAGGTGGAATAGCGCACATGCCCCATGGCGACGCTGCCCTTGAGGCGGGCCATGGTGTCCATGTCGTTGAAGTTGTCGCCGACCAGACCAAGGGCCCGGTGGCTGTGGAATTGCCCCCCGTCATAGGCGACGATCCCGGCCGATTCCTGGCCCCGATGCTGAAGCGCGTGCAGGCCCAGCGCGGTATGAGCGGCGGCGTCTTCATGGCCATAGATGCCGAATACGCCGCATTCCTCGCGCAGCTTGTCGTCGTCCCAGGGGCCGGCTTTGCGATGGGCCGACGCCGTGAAGGGAGAGGCGGGCAGGAGCAAGGGAGAATTCATGTCGGGTATGTACTCCGGATCGGATCGCTTTTCATCGTTATTTTGCTCCGGCGCGTCCGATTATTTGCTTTGGCCGGTGGCGTTTTCGATGGCGCGGTCCATGATCGCCCGCTCTTTCGAGCCATAGGCGTCCTTTGGTGTGGTTTTCCCGCCGTCCGCCGGCGGGGTGAACAGGCGTTTGAGGGCTTCGCCCTCGGTCTTCGGCACATTCGGCATGCGTCCGGAAAAGCCCGAGGGGGCGGCTTCCTTCAGCTTGTCTTCCAAATTTTCGGGAATCAGGCCGCGCAGGGTGTCCGATCCGCGCAAAATCAAGGGCATGGACTTGGCCTCGCGGATCCATTTCGGCTGTTCCTCGGGCGTCATCAGGAATTCGATGCCGAGGTAAATCAGGCAGACGATGAGCCCCCCCCGCACCAGGCCGAACAGAAAGCCCAGGGAACGGTCGAGCACGTTGAGCGAACTTTGCTGAATGTGCCTGGCGATGGCGCGGATGATGAACGATAGGGAAAACAGGGTGAACACGAAAACCACGACGCCGGCCGCCAGGTCCGCCGCCAACTGGATGGGGATCAGGTCGCGGGCATAGGGCTGGACATGGGGAAAGCCGTAGATGGTCGCGAAGATGGCGCCGATCCAGCCGCCGATCGACAGAATTTCGTGCATGAAGCCCCGAGCATAAGCGAACACGGCGGATACCAGCAGCACCGCGAGGACGGCAAGATCAACCACGTTCACCGGCAGGTCCTTGAGGGTTTCCATGTCGCGGTTCGCTTCCGGCGCCGGGTCACGAAGCGGACCGGGCGGGCTGCCTAGGCGCAGCACCTGTTTCGAATAGGGTTACAAGGTCGTCCAACCGTTCCAGCGCCTTCACCGTCAGGCCCGCGTCGCGGGCGGCCGCCCCTTCCTTGCTTTTGCCCCGGACCCTCGGCACGAAGGCGCCGGTAAAGCCCAGTTTGCCGGCCTCTTTCAGGCGCACATCCGTGCGGCTGACGGGGCGGATTTCCCCGGACAGGCCGATCTCGCCGAACACCACCGTTTCCGGCGGCAGGGCCACGCCCGTCAGGGACGACACCAAAGCCGCGGCGACGGCAAGGTCGGCCGCCGGCTCACCGATGCGAAGTCCACCAGCCACGTTTAGGTACACGTCACATGCCCCCAGCGCAAGGCCGCACCGGGCTTCGAGAACGGCCAAGATCATGGACAGGCGGCCGGAATCCCAGCCGACCACGGCGCGCCGCGGCGTGCCCAGGCTGGAATGCGCCACCAGGGCCTGAATTTCCACCAGCACTGGCCGTGATCCCTCGATCCCGGCGAATACGGCGGACCCGGCCTCGCGGCCGTCGCCATCGTCGCGGTCACCCAGGAACAGAGCCGAGGGATTGGTGATTTCCTTGAGGCCGCCGTCGGTCATCTCGAACACGCCGATCTCGTCGGCCGGTCCAAAGCGGTTCTTGACGGCGCGCAGGATGCGGAATTGGTGGCCACGCTCGCCCTCGAAATACAGCACCGTATCGACCATGTGTTCAAGCACGCGGGGGCCGGCAATGGTGCCTTCCTTGGTGACATGGCCGACCAGGATCAACGCGAAGCCCCGGCGCTTGGCCAGGCGGATCAGCTCCTGGGCCGAGGTCCGCACCTGGGCCACCGTGCCGGGGGCCGATTCCAGGGTATCGACGAACATGGTCTGGATGCTGTCGATGATGACCAGGTCCGGGCCGCCGGGGGCGTCCAGGGTGGCCACGATGTCGCGCACGTTGGTCGCCGCCGTCAGCTGCACGGGAGCATCGGACAGGCCCAGGCGCCGGGCGCGCAGGCGAAGCTGTTCGACCGCTTCCTCGCCCGAGATATAGGCCGTCGAGTGGTTGGCGGCCAGTTTGGCCGCGACCTGCATGAGAAGGGTCGATTTGCCGATCCCCGGATCGCCGCCGACCAGCACGGCGGAGCCCTGCACCAGCCCGCCGCCGGTAACCCGGTCGAACTCTTCCATCTTGGCGGTCCAGCGCGGCGGTTGGGGGTTTTCACCCTTCAGGCCGACGAATTCGATCCTGCGGCCCTTGCGCCCGGTGCCCAGGCCCTTGGGCGTGGCGTCGCCCTGGGATTCCTCGACCAGGGTATTCCAGGCGTCGCAGCCGTCGCACTTGCCCGACCACCGGTGATGGACGGCGCCGCATTCCTGACAGACGTACTGGCTCGCCGGGCGCTTGGCCAATGGAACCTTGCCTTTCCGGGGTGATCGAGATGGGCGATTCGAATTTGCTTCTCATATCGCGTGGGGCGGGCAGGGGCAAGGCAAACCCGGGCCGCCGTCAGTTGCGAATCTTGCCCGTCGCCCGGTTTACCGCCATAAGAATGCGGTCGGGAGGGCATTATGAGCGACGATAACGACGCAGCACCGGAGCTTACACCGGACGCCGCCGAACGCCATGTCGACCGGGGTATGGCATTAGCTGACCGCATGGATCTGGACGGGGCGCTTGCCGATTTCGTCGCCGTCGAGGCCGCTTTGCGGTTTTCCCATGATCCGGCGGCGCGTGTGCAATGGGCACGGTCCCTAAACGGCCTTGGGTTCATCGATCTGATGGATGCCAAGACGGCGCGGGCGGCGGTTTCGGATCCGGATGAGGAGACCGAACGGGCAGTTCGTTGGGGGCTGAAACAGGCGCTTGCGCGGTTCGATCAATCCCTCGCAATTCAGGCTGAACCGGCCTATCGAGCCTATGCGGCGGGTAACAGGGCCTACGCCTTGGCCCTGTTGGGGCGCACCAATGATGCGCGGGAGGCCTTCCGCCGTCTGTTCGCCGAGGGCGGACGCGATGCTTATGACGGCCAGGTGCGGGATACGGAACGTCTGTCGGTCCCCGAAGACCGGGCGGTCCGGCGTCTGATTGACGACGTTTGGCATGAAATGGGTGAGGCTTGAACAGCGGGTTCTTGAGCCGCAGATATTAAGGTCAAGAGCGGCACGGACGACGGTTCGGTCGCAAAATCAATGAACGTACTTCGGGAGGGCGTTATGGCCGACGACAACTTCTTCAATCTTCACGACCTTGCTCAGGGCATTCATCGTGTGCTCTGCGAGGGCATCGAAACGCGTATCTTTCCGGGTGATCAGGCCATGCTGTCCGTCGTGCGGGCGGAGCCCAATGCCGAAGGCAGCATCCACAGTCACCCCCAGGAACAATGGGGTGTGATGCTCGAGGGATCGGGGGTGCGCACCCAGGATGGTGTCGAATTCCCCGTCAAGGTCGGGGATTTCTGGCGCTCGCCGGGCGGGGTCGAACATGGCTTCAAGGCCGGGCCCGAGGGGGCGGTCATCCTCGACATCTTTTCGCCACCGCGTGACGAGTACAAAAAGGCGGGGGCGGGGTTCTCAGGCTAGGGAGGGTTGCACGCCGGCCTACTTCAAATATTTTGTGAAGGTGTCCGATGCCAGAGCGCATTTTGCGGGCGGGTGGTCTCTTGAATCCATGGGAATTGCCAGGAAAATGCGTGTGATCACAGGCTCTTCGAGCCTGGAATTCAAGATGGGTCCGACACGCCGCGCAACGCCCGCAAGGACCTGTTCGTCGAACACCTCGATATCCTGGAACGCCTTGCTAAGTTCTACGTTCAGGGTACTCAGAATATAGGGAAATTGTCGGCATACGTCGGAAACGGCGCGTTCGTCCGTGATGAAGATAAAGGGCATGACGTGGGTCGGGCCGCGCTTCCACTTACCCAAGCTGCGAGGAAGGGTGACGTGACGCAGAACGATCGCCACCGGCGCAGCCATGGTGTCGCGCACCGTCGGGGTGAACGCGGGCAGGGGCATGTCCTGTTGGGATGGCTTGGTCTTTGGCGTGTCCGCGCCGTCTTTTTGTGGATCGGCGGGCTCCTGGCCGGCGGCATGATCTGTGCGGTCAACATTTTCTGTCGTCGGCGTTCCGCCGATGACCAGGGCCGCGATCACACCGATCAACAGGACCGTCAGGACGAGGCCCAGGCCAATGAAGTATTTGGGGTTCTTGAAAAGAAGGTAGATGGCGTTTTTCGTCGATGCCGAACCGGCCGCGCTGCGCCGGTTCTTTCGGCGTTTCTTTCTTTTCTTATCGGCCAGATAGGCCTGGGCCATTTCCTGCCGCTGGGTCTTGATTTGGCGCAGCATGGCGATGGCGGCATCCGATGGGACGGCGCCACCCGATTGGGCCAGCAGATCGTCAAGTTGTCGGGTTAATTGTGCAACCTGAAGCTCGTCATCATCACGGGTGAACAACTGCCGGATCACGATCATCATGCAGGCGCGCAGATTTTCCGACGTTTGGGCGGTGCGGATCACCGAGATCAAACCCTGATCGGGGTCTTCAAAGACTTTTTCCCAATCGGTGACGCCGTCCGGCGTTTGTGGAAAGGCCGGTTTGTTCGTCTCAGCCATTTTCAGCACATTCTTTTTCAGGTGTGATGCCCATAAGACAGGCAACCATTCCCCAATCATTCAATTGGGGATAGGGAATTCTCAGGCCCGTACCTGCATCTTGATCGGCCCGTCGACGCGGCCGTGGACGAACTGGTCGACGACCGGATTGGCCGCCGCTTCGGCGGAATCCGGGTCGCCGGCCCAGACGATCTTGCCCTGGTACAGCATGGCGATGCGGTCGCCGATCTTGCGCGCGGATTCCATGTCATGGGAGATCGACAGCGCCGTCGCCCCGACCTCGCGGTTCACGTGGACGATCAGTTCGTTGATCATGTCGGCCATGATCGGGTCCAGCCCCGTCGTCGGTTCGTCGAAGAAAATGATTTCCGGGTCCGTGGCGATGGCGCGGGCAAGACCCACGCGTTTCTGCATGCCGATGGACAGGTCCGATGGCCAAGCGTCGGCCAGATGCGGCTTGAGGCCGACCAGGGCAAGCTTCTTCAGGGCGATCTCGCGCGCTTCGTCGCGCCCGCATTGCTTTCGGGACAGCAGCCCGAAGGCGACATTTTCCCACACGGGCAGGGAATCGAACAGGGCGCCGCCCTGAAACAGCATGCCGACCTGGCGGTTGACCTGGTCGCGTTCCGAGGTCGAAAGGCCCGTCACTTCACGGCCGTCGATCTTTATGGAGCCCGCATCGGGCCGCAGCAGGCCCAGGATGCACTTCAGGGTTACCGATTTGCCGGTGCCCGAACCGCCGATGATGACCACGCTTTCGCCCTTGGCCACGTCCAGGTCGACCCCGGTCAGGACCTTCTTGGACCCGAAGGCCTTGGTCACGCCGCGCAGTTGGATTTTCGGCTCGGCCATGATGCCCGCCTTACAGGCCGAAGAACGCTTCGGTCAGGATGTAGTTGAAGCAGAGGATCAGGATCGAGGCCGAGACCACGGAATTGGTCGTCGCCGCCCCCACGCCCTGGGCGCCGCCCTTGGAATAATAGCCGTGGTAGCAGCCCATCAATGCCACCAGGAAGCCGAACACCGACGCCTTCACAAGGCCGGAAATGACGTCCAGCGGTTCCAGAAAATCCCAGGTGTTCTGCAGGTAGATGGCCGGATTGAAGCCCAGCTTGTAGACGGCGACCAGGAAGCCACCGAACACGCCGATAATGTCGGCGACGAAAATCAGGATCGGCAGCATGACCACGCCGGCGATAATGCGCGGCACCACCAGATATTTGATGGCGTTTGTGGACAAGGTGGTGAGTGCGTCGATCTGTTCGGTTACCCGCATGGTGCCGATCTCGGCCGCCATGGAAGCCCCAACGCGACCGGCGATCATCAGGCCGCCCAACACGGGGGCCAGTTCGCGGGTCACGGACAGCACCACCACGTTGGCGATGGCGCCCTCGGCCGAGAAACGGGCGAAGCCGGTGTAGCTTTGCAGCGCCAGCACCATGCCCGCGAAGATCGCCGTCAGGCCGACCACGGGCAGGGAGAAGTATCCGATCTCGATCATCTGGCGGATCATGATGCGGGGGTAATAGGGCGGCAGGAAGCAATGGGTGACCGCAGTGATGGCGAACATGATCAGCCGCCCTGCGGCGCCGAGAAAGGCCAGGAAGACCCGGCCGATGGCTTGCAGAAGTTTCATCGTGGCTAGGCCGCGCCGCCCGCGTAAACGCGGTGGTACCGGCGGCCGAGCGAGGTCAGGATTTCATAGCCGATGGTGCCGGCCTGGGCGGCCAGGTCGTCGACCGTATGGCGCGGGCCGATCAGGTCGACCGTCATGCCGGGCCGGCATTGTGCCTCGGGGACGGTTGTCACGTCGATGGTGATGAGATCCATGGATACCCGTCCCACTAGGGGCGCCTCGTAGTCCCCGATATACGCCGTCGCCCGGTTGCCGAGGGAACGGAGATAGCCGTCCGCATAGCCCACGGGCAGGGTCGCGATGCGGGAAGGGCCCGCGATCCGGTGGGTGGCACCGTAGCCAACGGTCTCGGTACTGTCAACGTCCCGCACTTGCAGGATTTTTGCTTTTAGACGAACGACTTGCGCCATGGGATTGGGGCAGCCGGGGGTTGGGTTGACGCCGTAGAGAGCGACCCCCGGGCGGGCCAGATCGAAGTGATAATCGGGCCCCAGGAACACGCCCGATGAATTGGCGAAGGACGCCCGCCCCATGGGCAGACGCGCCCGTGCATCCCGGAACAGGGCAAGCTGCTCTGCGTTCTGCGGGCTGTCTTCGTCGGCGGAGGCGAGGTGGCTCATCACGGTTTGGATGTCGAGACCGTCGAGCAGGGACGGGTCGGCCGCCACGCGGGCGTATTCACGCCGGTCCAGGCCCAGGCGGCACATGCCGGTATCGACGTGCAGGACACAGGGCAGGGGCTGTCCCGCCTTGGCGCAGAAGGCGCGCCAGCGCGCAGCGTCGTCCAGGCAATTGAGGGCGGGGATCAGGTTGTATTCCCGGAACGCGTCCTCGGCCCCCGCGTGGGCGCCGTTCAGGACATGGATGCGGGCGTCGGCCAAATGCCTGCGCAGGGTTACGCCTTCGTCCGCATGGGCGACGAAAAAGTCGCGCGCACCTGCCGCCCACAGCGCCGTGGCCGCCGGGCCGATGCCGATGCCGTAGGCGTCCGCCTTGACCACGGCCGATGCCGTGGCGCCGCTGGTAAGCCTGCTGGAAATAAGCCGGTAATTGGCTTGAAGGGCCGCCAGGTCGACGGTCAGCACCGCGCCGGCCAGATGCGCATCGACGCCGCCGGATTGCTGTCCGTCAGTCTTCGCCATGGAAGCGCTGGCGGTAGGGGTGGTCCTTCGACAGGTTTCCGAACCGCGTGAAGGCGCCGTTGAAGTGCATGGGCACGTTACCGATGGGACCGTGACGCTGCTTGGCGACGATCACTTCGGCGACCTGATGGATGTCCTGCAGCGCACCTTCCCAGCGCTCCAGACGTTCGACCAGCTTGCCGTCGTCCTCGTCGGCGCGGCGTGACGGCTTCTTGCGCTCCATGTAATATTCTTCGCGGTAGATGAACATGACCACGTCGGCGTCCTGTTCGATGGAACCCGATTCACGCAAATCGGCAAGCTGCGGGCGGGGCGGGTCGCGCTGTTCGACCGTTCGCGACAGCTGCGACAGGGCCAGCACGGGCACTTCCAGTTCCTTGGCCAGGGTCTTCAGGCCCCGGGTGATTTCCGACACTTCCTGGACGCGGCCGTCGCTGCGGCTGGTCGAACTGCCGGACACCAGCTGAAGGTAATCGATCACGATCAGGCCCAGGTTATGGCGGCGCTTCAGGCGCCGGGCGCGGGTGCGGAGCGCGCTGACGGTCAACGCCGGGGTGTCGTCGATGAACAGCGGGATGTTGTGCAGGGTGGTCGAGGCGCTGACCAGCTTGGTGAACTCGTCGTTTTCCAGAAGTCCCTTGCGGATGCGGTCGGAGCCGATTTCCGCCTGTTCCGAAAGAATACGGCTGGCCAACTGTTCGGCCGACATTTCCAGCGAGAAAAAGCCGACCACGGCCCCCTCGGCCCCCTGGGTGCGGGAATGGTTCCAAGCCACGTTGAAGGCGATGTTGGTGGCCAGGGCCGTTTTGCCCATGGAAGGCCGGCCGGCCAGGATGATCAAATCCGATGAATGCAGGCCGCCCAGCAGCGCGTCCATGTCGATGAAGTCGGTGGCCACACCGGCCAGCCCGCCGTCGCGTTTGTGGGCCAGTTCGGCGGAATTGATGGCGGCGACGACCGAGGACTTGAAGTCCTGGAACCCGCCTTCGTAATTGCCCGAGGTGGCAAGGTCGTACAGCGCCTGTTCGGCACGCTCGATCTGGTCCGTCGCGGTCTCGTCGACCTCGCCGCCGTAGGCGCCGTTGACCACGTCCTCGCCCAGGTTGATCAGCTCGCGCCGCAGGTACAGGTCATAGACGATGCGCCCGTATTCGCGGGCGTTGATGACGGTGACGGCGCTGGCGGCCAGATCGGTCAGATAGGCCGGGCCGCCGATTTCCGACAGGGAATTCTCGTTTTCGAAAAACCGTTTCAGGGTGACCGGATCGGCGATCTGTCCGTGGTCGATGAGCTTTTCCGCCGCCTGATACACCCGGGCGTGCTGTTCGACGGCGAAGTGCTCCGGCTTGAGGAACTCGGCGACCTGTTCATACGCCCGATTGTTGACCAGAAGGGCGCCGAGAAGCGCCTTTTCCGCATCCAGGTTGTGCGGCATGGAACGGAACCCCGCCACCGCGCCATGGTCATGACCACTGCCCGGATCGCCATGGTGGGGGGCGCTGTCGTGGTACGGGTCTTCGGGATGCGACAGGGTGTCTTCGGGGGGATCGGTGAGGGTCGTGTTCATGGCTCTGTGGTAATCCAAAGCCCGCGCGACGGGGAGAGGAATAAGGAATCGCAGGGTGGATGAAACCGCATACCCAGCGGTCGGAATGTGAGTATGTGGACGAATTGTGGATAAATTCAAGGCGGCGGGCCGAACGCCGTGGCAGGCGCGGCCTTGGACCTTATGGCGTCAGGCGGCGGCGCCGTCGCGGGTTGATGCCTTTTGCCGGCGATTCGCGCGCTTTTCCCATTCGGTGATGTAATCGCGGGTCAGGGGCAGCGCGTCGCGTTTCTTCGTCAGCTGAATCTGGAACACCACGTTGTCCATGTTTCGGAACGAACATTCGCTGGCTGCCAGATAGTACTCCCACATGCGGCAGAAACGCTCGTCATAAAGCGCTTTGGCCTCATCGCGCCGCTTGTGGAAGCGGTGGCGCCAGTGTTTCAAGGTTTCGGCGTAATGCAGGCGAAGGATTTCCACGTCCGTGGTGATCAGGCGTGTCTGTTCGACGCTGCGCATGACCTCGGACAGGGCCGGGACATAGCCGCCGGGGAAGATGTATTTGCGGATCCAGGGGTTGGTCGCGCGCGGAACCTCCGATCGCCCGATGGTGTGGATCAGCGCCACGCCGTCGTCGGTCAAAAGGTTCTTCACGGTGTTGAAGTATTCCCGGAAATGCGTGATGCCGACATGTTCGAACATGCCGACGGATACGATGCGGTCGAAGGTGCCCGTCTGTTCCCGGTAGTCGCGCAGGTGGAATTGAACCCGGTCGGACAGCCCCGCCTTTTCCGCCCGTTCCCGGGCCACGCCGAGTTGCTCCGTCGACAGGGTCAGGCCCGTGACCTTGGCCCCCAGTTCGCCGGCCAGATAAATGCCCAACCCCCCCCAACCGCAGCCGATGTCCAGCACCTTCATGCCGGGTTCGATCATCAGCTTGGCCGCCAAGTGGCGCTTCTTGTTTAACTGCGCGGTATCCAGGCTGTCCTGTGGGGTCTGAAAATAGGCGCAGGAATACTGCCGGTCGCGGTCCAGGAACAGTTCGTACAGCCGCCCGTTGAGATCGTAATGATGGGCCACGTTCTTCCGCGCCCGTGACGCGGGGTTGTACTGCTGCAGGCGGCGGAAAAGCGTATCCGCGGCGGCGACCCAGGCCATCATCGGGTGTTCCCCGCTGCCATCCATATTGGCGGTGATGAAGTCCAGGAAATCGAAGATCGTGCCGTCCTCGACCGTGAAGGTGCCGTTCATATAGGCCTCGCCCAGGTATAGGCCCGGGTTGAAGAACAGCTTCCAGTGGAGGGACGGGTCGTGGAACCGAATGGTCAGATTGGCGCCGGGGGAACCGGAAAAGACGTGTTCACGTCCGTGGGCGTCGATGGCCGTCAACCTGCCGGTCTGGACGATATGGCGAAGAACATGCGCAAACAGCATTTCCACCTCCCCCGGGGCAGGAATGTCTGTTCTTACCCCTGGGCGTTTCCCTGAAACGCAAAAGCAACCGTGGGACTTTATAATTGTTCTAAAAATTGCCGACGGAGTCAATCCGTCCTAATCCGTGGTGTCCGGGCACGAAAAAAGGCGGCCCCGGTGGGACCGCCTTCTTTCACCTGTTCCGCCCGGTGGGCGGGAGGCTTACTTGTCTTCGTCGGCCTTTTCGGCGTCATCGCCCTCGGCTTCAGCAGCTTCGGCAGCAGCAGCAGCGGCGGCTTCGGCGGCAGCGGCGGCGGCAATGGCGCGGGCTTCGGCATCGGCCTTTTTCTTGGCGGCGGCTTCGGCCTCGTCAGCGGCGTCCTCGGCGGCTTCGGCGACGGCTTCGCCGGCGACGTCTTCCTCGAACACGGCATCGGCCTGGGCGGCGACGGCTTCGGCGGCCTCGGCCGCGATGTCGGCGGCTTCCTTGGCGTCATCGCCGACCAGCGCCACGCCGGTATCGGCCTGGACCTGAGCTTCGTCCGGGGTGCGGGCGACGTTGGCGGTGATGGTCACCGTGACTTCCGGGTGCAGGCGCACGATCACGTCATGCAGGCCCAGGGTCTTGATCGGGCGGGCCAGTTCGACCTGGTGGCGGGCGACGGTGAAGCCGGCAGCTTCCAGGGACTCGGCGACGTCGCGGGCGTTGACCGAACCGTACAATTGCCCGGCCTCGCCGGCCTGACGGATCAGGACGACCTTTTCGCCGTCCATCTTGGTCGAGACGGCTTCCGCTTCCTTGCGGTTTTCCAGGTTCTGGGCTTCAAGCTGCGCCTTTTGGGCCTCGAACACGCGCTTGTTGTCTTCGGTTGCGCGCAGGGCTTTCTTTTGGGGCAGCAGGTAATTGCGGGCAAAGCCGGCCTTGACCTTAACCACGTCGCCCATCTGGCCCAGTTTCTCGATACGTTCCAACAGGATCACGTCCATTGCGATCTCTCCTACTCAATCATCATGCGGCGAGGTGCCGCCTGCGGGGCCGGTTAGCCGGTGGCGAATGCCGCCCCATTGTTCCAGAACGCCGACCGCGGCGGTCACAAGAAGACCGGCCCAACCGACAATGAAAATTAGAAAGTAGACAGCCACCAAGGCCAACGTCCCATTCCGGACCCGCCGCGCCCAGTGATGGATGACGGCGAGGCCCAACAGGAAGAACGGCACGGCCAGGGCCAAGGTCAGGTTGCGGGCGAGGAACTGAACCTCGCCGCTTGCGACCAGGGACACCAAGGCCGTCCCCACCATGGCCCAGGAAATCCATTCCGGCAGGACCATGTTGGCGTAACGCGGGGTCGGGCGCAGGTTGCGCCCCATCCGGGCCAGGAAGGCCTGCGCCACGGCGGCGCTGACCAGGGCCATGATGACCCAGCTCGATCCCAGGGATGCCGGCAGAAGCGGGCCATAAAGCGCCACCATTTCGTCACGGGCCGCCTGCGGCGTGTTTGGCGACACGGCCGCCAGAACGTCGGTCAGACGGTCGGTAACGATGGTGCTGAGGCCCGTGCCGTTGGCATAGAACACCAGACCCGCCAGAAGCATCATCGTCGCCGCCATACCGGACAGGCCGGCGACGATCGGACCCGGGGCCATCCATTCCGTATGGCCGTCGGGTGCCGTGCGTTGAAGCATAGCCTGCCGGATCACGGTCCAGGCCGGCAGCAGGTGGACCAGGGCGAATACCCCGGCCACCAGCACGCCGCCCAAAGCCGTCGCCGCGACGAAACCGCTGAGCGTCGCAACCGTGCCCGCCGTCGCGCCAAAGGCGAAACCGGCCATATAGATGGGCAGGGCGGCAACATAGAACAGCAACAGCCCACCGGGGGCGCCGTTCAGGGCCGGCATGGCCGCCACCAGGCTTAAAAGACCTGCACAGATGGCGATCAGAAACGATTTCGGCATCGGCTTAAGTATCCCTGTTCCGTGCCCCGTTTCCGCGGGGCACGGTTAGCAGTTACTTCACCACGTAGGGAAGCAAGGCAAGGAAGCGGGCTTGTTTGATGGCTTTGGCAAGTTCACGCTGCTTCTTGTTGGAAACGGCGGTGATACGCGAGGGGACGATCTTTCCGCGTTCGGAAATAAAGCGGCCCAGCAGGCGCGTGTCCTTGTAATCGATCTTCGGACCGTTCGGCCCGGCGAACGGGCAGCTTTTACGGCGCCGATTGAAGACCGGGCGGGCGCTACGGCCGGCCGGCTTTCCGGTTTCTTCACTCATGCGTCGTCTCCTTTGTCGCGATTGCGACCGGAGTCGCCACCATCGGAATCAGGGCGCGGGCCACGGTCGGGGCGGTCGCCCCGGTCAGGACGGTCGCCACGGTCAGGGCGCGGGCCCCGGCGCGGACGTTCGTCGCCGCGGTCCTTGTTCTGGATGATCACGGACGGACCTTCTTCAAGTTCGTCGACGCGCAGGGTCATGTGACGCATGACGTCTTCGTTGATCCGCATCTGGCGCTCCATCTCGGCGACGGCATTGGCCGGCGCGTCAATGTTCATGAGCATGTAGTGGCCCTTGCGGTTCTTCTTGATCCGGTATGCGAGGTTGCGCAGCCCCCAGTATTCTTTCTTCTGGATGCTGCCGCCGCCGCCGGCGATGGCTTTTTCGAAGGTTTCGACCAGACCGTCGACCTGTGCGGACGAAATGTCGGGTCGCGCGATGAACACGCTTTCGTAATAAGGCATATAAGCTCCCTTTGGCTTGTCTCAGCCCCCACCCTGGGGACATAGCCGGTCATCAGAGTTTCCTGACCGACAAGGAGGTCGGGGAATTTGCCCCGAGGCGGCGCACTATACACATTCCCGGAACCGGCGCAAGCGCGCAGAATTCTTGGATTTAGGTGTCAGTGAAGGGGGGATCAGCCCTCCTTTTTCGTCAATTGCGCCGCCTTGGCGTTCAGCCATTGGAACACGCCGAGGCCCAGGGTGATGACGACGGCGGTCAGCAGCAGATACACCGGATAGATCAGGCGCTGAATATCGTTGTCCTTGATCGAGCCGAAGATCAGCACGATGGCCTCCAGGCTGATGGCGATGGTGATGATGGTGAAGAACTTGGTCAGGGTCGCCCGGGCTTCGGATGCGGCGCCCAGTTCCCGGTTGCGGAACACCTCTTCGTCCAGCAGGTACTTCGACACGTCGATGACCGCCAGCCCCAGAACCGACAGGGCGACACCGTCCAGCAGGGGCGTGATGATGCCCGTGCCGGCGTGGAACGCTTTCCAGATCTCGCCCAGGCCATAACCGACAATGCCGATTGAAATTCCCAGCAGGATCAAGGCGACGACGAAATAGATCGCTTTTCCGCACATCACGGAAATCCGCACTTGGGCGTCCTCGACGTCGTAACCCTTGGTTTCCTTGGCTTCGTCAGTCACGTCCGGGGTTCCTTATCGATTGGTGGATTTCAGAGCATCTGATATCTTATTCAGTAATTTCAATATTTTAAAGCCGTGGGCGGTGATGAAGCCGCGGTGGGGATGGGGGCGCGACCGTGTGCCCTTGACAGGCCGGGGGCGGGGCGGCAATACCTCTCGCCCCAATTCAACGAAGGGAGCACAGTCGCTTTCATGGCACGCGCACTGATTTTTCCGGGGCAGGGGTCCCAGACCGTAGGCATGGGCAAGGACATCCATGATGCCTTCGCCGCCGCCCGCGAGGTCCACCAGGAAGTGGACGAAACCCTGAAACAAAAGCTTTCCAAGATCATGTTCGAAGGGCCGGAGGACGAGTTGACCCTGACGGCCAACGCCCAGCCCGCGATCATGACCGCGAGCCTGGCCGTCCTCGCCGTGCTGAAATCCGAAGGCGGGTTCGACCTGAAGGCGCGGGCCGGTTTCGTCGCCGGCCATTCGCTCGGCGAATATTCGGCCCTGGCCGCTGCCGGGACGTTCTCTCTGGCTGATACGGCGCGGCTGCTTAAGACGCGCGGTACGGAAATGCAGAAGGCCGTGCCCGTGGGCCAGGGCGCCATGGCGGCCCTCATGGGTCTGGAAATGGACGCGGTCGAAAAGGTCTGCGCCGATGCCATGGCCGCCCCCGGCGCCATGGAGGGCGAGGTCTGCCAGGCCGGCAACGACAACGCGCCGGGCCAGATCGTGATCTCCGGTTCCACCGCCGCGGTCGAGCGGGCCTGTGAACTGGCCAAGGAAGCGGGTGCGAAGCGGGCGGTTCTGCTGCCTGTGTCAGCCCCCTTCCATTGCGCCCTGATGCAACCCGCCGCAGACGCCATGGACGAGGCCCTGGGGGCGGTGCAGATCAACGCCCCGGCCGTGCCGGTGATGGCCAATGTCACCGCCGCCCCGGTCGAGGACCCAGGCGAGATCAAGCGTCTTCTGGTCGAACAGGTGACCGGCATGGTGCGTTGGCGTGATTGCGTCACGCAGTTGAAGGCCCAAGGCATCGATACCCTGGTCGAAATCGGCTCGGGCAAGATTCTGGCCGGCCTGGCGCGCCGCATCGACCGCGAGATCGCCGTGCAGAATGTCGGCACGCCGGACGAGGTCGAGGCGTTCCTGGCCTCGCTGTGACGCGGGCTGAGCAGTATCATTCAAGGGATAGAGGAAACCGCCATGTTCGATCTTACGGGAAAAACCGCCCTGGTCACCGGGGCCTCGGGCGGCATTGGCGGGGCCATCGCCCGCGCCCTGCACGGTGCGGGGGCCACGGTCGGCCTGTCGGGCCGCCGGGTTGATGCGCTGGAACCCTTGGCCAAGGAACTGGGGGATCGCGCCCATGTCCTGCCCGCCGACCTGTCGTCGGCCGAGGGCACGGACAAACTGGTCGCCGACGCCGAATCGGCCATGGGCGGCATCGACATCCTGATCAACAACGCCGGCCTGACCCGCGACACCTTGATGATGCGCATGAAGGACGAGGATTGGCAGGCGGTCATCGACGTCAACCTGACCGCCGCCTTCCGTCTGTCACGGGCGGTTCTGCGTGGGATGATGAAGAAGCGTCTGGGCCGAATCATCGGCATCACCTCCATCGTCGGGGTCACCGGCAACGCGGGGCAGGCCAATTACGCGGCGTCCAAGGCCGGCATGATCGGCATGTCCAAGTCGCTTGCCCAGGAAGTGGCGGCGCGCGGCATTACGGTCAACTGTATCGCTCCCGGCTTTATCCAGACGGCGATGACCGATGACCTGACCGACGCTCAGAAAGAGGCTATCATGGGGAGTATTGCCGCGGGACGCATGGGGACCTCGGAAGAGATCGCCGCCGCGGCGCTTTACTTGTCGAGTGACGAAGCCGCCTATGTGACGGGCCAGACAATCCACGTCAACGGCGGTATGGCCATGATCTAGGCCAAAATTCCGGTCCTTGCGGGGACGTGAACAATGGTATGTAGAGGTGGCTGGTCAAACGCGTTCGATATGTGATAGGAAGCGGGCGAACTTGGTCCGGGACCCCCGAAATCCCGCCGCCACCGTCAGAATTTCAACCTTTATTTCCTGATCCATCAATAGGGAATCAACAGGGGAATCGATATGAGTGATGTTGCTGAACGCGTAAAGAAGATCGTCCATGACCACCTCGGTGTGGATGAAGCCAAAGTTGTTGAAAACGCGAGCTTTATCGACGATCTGGGCGCGGACAGCCTCGACACCGTGGAGCTGGTCATGGCATTCGAGGAAGAGTTCGGTATCGAGATTCCCGATGACGCCGCCGAGAAGATCCTGACCATCAAGGACGCCGTCAACTTCATCGAATCGCAGCAGTAATTCTGCTTGATTTCGTCCCACCTGCGCCCGTCCCCTTCGGGGGTCCGGGCGTTCGTGCGGCCTGATGAGATAAGCGAACATGAGACGTGTCGTCGTAACCGGATTGGGTATCGTCAATTCCCTCGGCACGGGTGTCGACCTTAACTGGTCGCGCCTGCTTGCCGGGCAATCCGGGATTCGTAAGCTCGAAGGTTACGAAGAATACGACCTGCCGGCCAAGATCGGCGGCACCGTGCCTTTGGGCGACGGGGCCGACGGTACCTTCAATGCCGAGGCCTGGGTCCCGACCAAGGACCAGCGCCGGATGGACACGTTCATCATTTACGGCATGGCCGCCGCCATTCAGGCGATCGAGGATTCGGGCTGGAAGCCGGAAGCCGATGAGGACCGTTGGAAGACCGGCGTCCTGATCGGTTCGGGCATCGGTGGCCTGCCGGAAATCGCCGGCGGCGCCATCACCGTGCACGAAGGCCGTGCCCGGCGTCTCAGCCCGTTCTTCATTCCGGCCAGCCTGATCAATCTGGTTTCCGGGCATGTCTCCATCCGCTATGGGCTCAAGGGCCCGAATCACGCGGTGGTCACGGCCTGCTCGACCGGGGCGCACGCCATTGGCGACGCCGCCCGCTTGATCATGTGGGAAGACGCCGACGTGATGGTTGCCGGCGGGGCCGAAGCGGCGATCTGCCCCTTGGGTGTTGCCGGGTTCTGTGCCGCGCGCGCCCTTTCCACGGGCTTCAACGACATCCCGGAAAAGGCATCCCGGCCTTGGGATAAGGACCGTGACGGCTTCGTCATGGGCGATGGCGCCGGTGTTGTCGTGCTTGAGGAACTGGAGCACGCGAAAAAGCGTGGTGCCAAGATTTATGCCGAAATCGTCGGCTACGGCATGTCGGGCGACGCCCACCACATCACCGCCCCGGCGGAAGACGGCGACGGCGCCTTCCGCTGCATGCAGGCGGCCCTCAAGCGGGCCGGTATGAACCCGGAAGACATTGATTACGTGAACGCCCACGGCACCTCGACGCCGCTTGGCGACGAGATCGAACTGGGCGCCATCAAGCGCGTGTTCGGCGATGCGATCAACGGTATCTCCATGTCGTCGACCAAATCCGCGGTCGGCCACCTGCTTGGCGCCGCTGGTGCGGTTGAGGCGATCTATTCGATCCTCGCCATGAAGAACGGTATCGTGCCGCCGACCCTCAACCTGGACAACCCGTCCGAGGCTTGCGTCGGCGTCGATCTGGTGCCGCACACGCCCAAGGAACGCAAGGTCCGGGCGGCACTTTCCAACTCCTTCGGTTTCGGCGGCACGAACGCTTCTCTGGTGTTCAAAGCCTACGACTGATTTAAAGTCGCGGCATGATCCGCAGGCTTTTCCTTACCGTTCTGTTTCTGATCGTCGTCGCCGCGGTTGCGGCCGGCGGTGGCTGGCTGTGGTTTTCCAAGCAGATTTCCCGTGACGGGCCCCATGCAATGGACGAGGTCGTGCTGATCCCGCCGGGCAGCCATATTCAAGCCATCGCCACGACGTTGGTTGAGCGCGGCATTATTCGCTCGGACCTTTTGTTCCGCCTGGCCAGCCGCCTGAGCAAGGCCGACCGCGCCCTGAAATCCGGTGAATTCCGCATTCCCGCGCGGGCCAGCGTGACCGGCGTGCTCGATGTGCTGACCAGGGGCGAGACGGTGGCCCGCACGTTCACGATTCCCGAAGGGCTGACCGTGGCGGAGGCTCTTGAGATTGTCGCCAAGGCCGACGGCCTGATGGGGCCGCTACCGGCGCCGCCGGACGAGGGCCGCCTGCTGCCCGAGACCTATCGCTATGCGTATTACGACACCAAGGTTCAGGCCGTGCGGCGGATGGAGCAGGCGATGGACGCAGCCCTGGCCAAGGCCTGGGCCGGGCGCGACGAGGGCCTGCCGCTGAACAGCCTGACGGAGGCTCTGATCCTCGCCTCCATCGTGGAAAAAGAAACGGGTGTTAAGGCGGAGCGCGCGCGGGTCGCGGGCGTGTTCCTGAACCGCCTGCGTAAGGGCATGAAACTGCAGTCCGATCCGACGGTGATCTACGGCATTACGGAGGGCAAGGCGCCGCTCGGCCGGGACCTGACCCGCGCCGACCTGGACACGCCCACGCCCTGGAACACCTATGCCGTTAAAGGCTTGCCGCCGACGCCGATCGCCAATCCGGGGCTGGCGGCAATCGACGCCGTGCTGCACCCGGAGGCGACCAAGGATCTCTACTTCGTCGCCGACGGCACGGGCGGCCACGCCTTCGCGGAAACCCTCCAGGGGCATAACCGCAACGTCGCCAAGTGGCGGAAGATACAGCGGAACGGGAAGTAGGCGACCCGGCCCAAAGCGGGGCTTACTTGACCTTTGAAAAAGCCGTCGGCTTCAGAATGACGTTTTCCAGGGTTGCGACAATGGCGCCGTCTTTTTCCGTTTCAGCCCGCTTGGCGATCCACTCGGGATCGCTTTGGAAAGCGGTCCACTTCTCATCACGTTCGGCCAGGGATTCCCATTCCAACAGGTAATACAGGTCCTGGTTGGAGGGGCCGATTTCCGTCGTCCAGAATCCCGCCTGACGAATTCCGTGGCGCTCCCAGATCGCCAAGGTGATGGTGTCGAAGCGCTTCAGCAACGCGGGCAGGCGCCCGGGAACGCAGTGATAAATTCTCAGTTCGTGGATCATGACGGCTCCTTTTTTTGTCTGGGCGGAATACTATTTCGGTCTGTGGCGGTTGCCCAGCATTTCGGTGACCTATTCCTTGCCGCCGTTGATGGTCAGGATGGTACCGGAGGTATAGGCCGATAGCGGACTGGCGAAGAAGGCGGCCGTATGGGCGACCTCTTCCGGCAGACCGGCGCGGCCGAAGGGCAGGGATTTGTGTAGCTCAGGCCAGCGTTCGGCGTCGCCGAACTGGGCCTCGGCCTTGGTGCGGGCCAGCATGATCGCGCGCTCCGTCAGGATCGCCCCCGGGTTGATGCCGACCACGCGGATGCCGTCGGCGTGGGCGCCATGGGCCAAGGCCTTGGTAAAGCCCATCAGGGCCGCGTTGCCCGCCGCCCCCGCGATGTAGCCGGGCGGGTGGCTTTCCCCCGCATGGCCGATGATGTTGACGATGACGCCCGATTTGCGCGCCGCCATGGCGGGATAGACTTCCCGGCACATGGAAATGAAGCCGTAGACCTTCAAATCCCAGGCTTTGCGCCAGGTCGCGTCATCGACCTGGGTCAGGGTGCCCGGCGGAATGGCGCCTGCGTTATTGACCAGAATATCGATCTCGCCCACTTGAGTGACGACGGATTTGACCGCGGCATCACTCGACAGATCGGCGGCGATGGTCTCGACATTCACCTGGTTCTTGGCGCGGATGGCCTGGGCCGTGTCCTCAAGAGCCTGGGCGTCGCGGGCGACCAGGATCAGGTCACATCCCTCTGCCGCCAGAACCTCGGCAACGGCCTTGCCGATGCCCTTGCTGCCGCCGGTGACGAGGGCGCGTTTACCCGCAATCTGTAAATCCATGGATGTTCCCTTCCTGTGCAGCACGTGGCGTCGGAAGGGAAATCCTATGGTAATCAGATCAAAAGGTCACTCTGCTGCCTCCGCCATGGGGATATCGGTATGGCCGGCCGCGGTCCTGATCTTACGAATTAAATCGTCGACCTCGCGCTCGAGAGATTGGGCGTCCAAACCGAGATCGTCGGACGTGGTCATCAGCGCCTGGGCGCTGGAGCCCGTTGCATTGGCGGCCTCGGCGACCTGAGAGATGTTGGCATTGACCGCGCTGGTTCCCGCCGCCGCCTGTTCGACGTTGCGGGCAATTTCCTTGGTGGCAGCGGCCTGTTGTTCAGTGGCGGCCGCGATGGTGCCCGACATGTTGCCCAACTCGTCGATCACCTTTCTGATCGAGGCAATGGCGGCGACGGCATCCCGCGAGGCCGACTGGATGCCCGTGACCTGGCCGGCGATCTCTTCGGTGGCGCGTGCAGTTTGCCCGGCCAGGTGCTTCACCTCGGAAGCGACGACGGCGAACCCCTTTCCGGCCTCTCCGGCGCGTGCCGCCTCAATGGTGGCGTTGAGGGCAAGAAGGTTGGTCTGTTCGGCGATGTCGCTGATCAGATCTACGACCTGACCGATTGCCGCCGCCGCACTTGCCAGCCCGCTGACATTGGCGTCCGTTTTCTGAACTTCGGCCACGGCGTCATCGGTCATTCTCTTCGATTTTTCGATCTGGTGGCCGATTTCCGATACGGATGCCGACAGTTCCTCGGTCGCGGCGGCGACAGTTTCCACATTCTGCGCCGCCTGATTCGATGCGCTGGCGACGGTCGTCGATTGCTCCGACGTCTGTCGTGCTTGGGTGGTGAGAGAATGCGCCGAATCTTTCACGTTCAACGAGATTGCCGACAGCTTGGAGGCAACACGACCTACGCCGCTTTTGATCTGCCGGACGACGTCGTCCAGAAGTTCCACACGCTCTTCCTCGGCTTTCCGTTCGGATTGTTCCTGCACTTGTTTCAACTGCGCGACCTGGCGGGCGTTGTCGCGGAAGACGCGGACAGCGCCGGCCATTTCGCCGATTTCGTCGCGCCGATCGTGGTCCGCGATTTCTACATCCAGGTTATCATCAGCAAGTTGCCGCATCGTTTCCGTCATGGCGGTGATCGGCCGCGCAATCGCGCGCGTCAGGAGAAAGCTGAAGGCCGCGGCCAAAATCAATGACAACAGCGGAATGAAGATGCTGGCATCGCGAAGGACCGAGAATTCGGCCTGTTTTTCATTCTGGCGTGCCCGAGCGGAATCGGCCTGCAGGGTCCGGATTTCGTCGAGAACGGCCTGTGCCTGGGTAATCAGCCGCGACGGCTCGCCCGACACTTCGATTGCCCGTGCTTCGTTCACGGTCAAATGGTTGCGCATCAGCTGGATCTGGCGGTCGGCGACCGACGTTTCCCATTCCTGATGCAGGTTGGCGAACTTGGTAATGGCGTCGTTCAGTACCGGCGTGTTTGACGTGATCTGCCGGGTATTCTGGTATTGGATCGCGAATGCTTTGCGGGCCTCTTCATAGATGCCGATGTTGCTGCGGTCTCCGGTGACCAGAAATTTTTGATTGGCCATGTGCTCGTCGCTGGCGAGGCGCGCCAGACCGGCAATGGCGTTGCTGATTGTCTGCTGTTCTTCGGCGGCGACGTCGGCCCGCTTAAGTTCTTGAACCATGAAGGCGTTGACGATCTGGCCGACAACCACGACGGCCAGAATGGCGGCGAAGGCGATCCGCATTTTGCCGGCGATTTTGATATTATTGATGCTGGGCATGGTGATTTTCCTAAGAACCGTTGCGGCGGGACAGTTCAGTCAAGTTGATCTCGACCGTTGCGGCGCCGATGGGAGCGCCACCATCTGACAACGTCAGATTGAGTTGGGCACGCCAGGTTTTGGTAGCGTCGTCACGTTCCGCCTTATCGATGAAGACGGTGTTGTGGCTTTTTCCGAAGGTGTTCGTGAATTTGGCCTCATCGCCTTGCCAATAGTCCGATGTGATCGCGCTTTGCCCGACGTTGAGGCCCTTGGCGTCGACGATGAAGATTTCTGTGAACAGGCCTTCGGATGCGGCCTGGATCTGGGTCAGGTAGTTGGACAGCGGGGAGGACAGGGTCGCCGCGATGAGGGGCTGGTCCGCCGCCGTTCCTTCACGCCGCCATTGTTGGTCCAGGGCGTCGATGTCCGCTTGGCTAAGGTTGCGGTAGCGTTCGTTTTGGGCTTTGACCGAGATACGGACGACCGGCGTGTCCAGCCATTTGTGGACAGAGGAGACAATGTCATCGGTGATCAGATTGGAGGTCAGTGGTTCCGCAGAAGCGGGATGAGGCGCGGCCGCGAGGCTTGCGGCGAGAACGTATGTAAAAGCGGGAATGCGGAACATATGTGGCTCTTCTCCGGGACATGTTGGTTTGGCCCGACGGTGGGCGCCTGCATACAATAAGAAATATATTGCAGTGCAGCATGAATGGAGTCGATACAGGCTGTCGATATAGGCTGAAGTCTAGGGTGGCGGGCGAAATGCTCAGAACCACACGGTTAATGACCGCTACCACTCCCGCCCGGAAAGCTTGCGGTTCAGGATCGGGTCCGTCCAGGCCGGCGGCAGGGCCGCCAGCAGCCAGACCGCCAGGTGCATCTGCCAGGGAAAGACGATGCGGGCATCGTCACGGGCGAGGCCGCGACGGATGGTGGCGGCCGCCTTGTCCGCCGCCATCAGCAACGGCATGTCGAATTTGTTGGCGTCGGTGATGCGGCTTTCGACCCAGCCGGGGCAGACCACGTTGACGCGCACGCAGGTTTTCAGCCGCTCGCCGCGCAGGCCTTCGCCCCAGGTCTTGACCATGGCCTTGGACGCGGAATAGGCCGACGACGTCGGCAGGCCCCGGAACCCGGCGATGGAGGCGATCAGGGCTACCTGGCCCCGGTCGCGGGTGTCCATGGCGGCCAGGGCCGGCAGCACGGTGTTGACCACCCCGTCCACGTTGACCGCGAGGATGCGCCGCGTGCGTTCGGGGCCGTCGGCCAGGCCCGAGGTCGAATTGGTGATGCCCGCATTGGCGATGACGAGGTCGAGGGGCGTCTTGGCGTCGGCCTCGTTGATCCAGCCGGCCATGGCGTCGGCATCGGTCACGTCGATGATCCGGCCTTCGGCGGTGGCGCCCCGTTGGCGGCAGTCCTCAGCCACGGCATCAAGCCGCCCCTGATCGCGGCCGGACAGATATATCGTCGTGCCGTGCCCGGCATAGGCCAGGGCCAGGGCGCGGCCGATGCCGCTTGAGGCACCGGTGATGAGAACGGATTTGGGATGGCTGAGGCTCATCCACCGGTTATAGGGCCCCGGCGGGGGGGAGGGGAAGCCTGCGCCGCTTGTTGGCGGCGGATGCGCTGGGTATAAGTTGCGCACTACCCTTGGCATCACGACCGAAAAGGAAAGCACTTTGGCCATTAGTTCTATGACCGGGTTCGCCCGCGCCGAAGGCAGCCAGGACGACCTGACCTGGGTCTGGGAGGTGCGCAGCGTCAATGCCAAGGGCTTGGACCTGCGGTTTCGCCCGCCGCCGGGGTTCGAGGCCCTGGACCCCCTGGTCCGCGCCAAGGTCAACGCGACGTTCAAACGCGGCAGCGTGTCCGTCAACCTGTCGACCCGGCGTGAGACGGGCGGCGGTGCCTACCGCATCAATGACGATTTCCTGGCCCAGGTCACAACCCGCATGGCGCGCCTGAAGGACGAGGTGCCGGACGCCCGTCCGCCGTCGCTCGACGGTATTCTGGGCCTGCGTGGGGTGATCGAGCCCATCGACGAGATGATGGCGGAGGATGACTTCGAGGCCATCGCCAAGGCCATGATGGCGGACCTGGGCAAGGCGCTGACCGGCCTGGCCGCCATGCGCGACGAGGAAGGGGCGCGGCTGCTGGCCGTTCTTTCGGGCCAGATCGACCAGGTCGCCGACCTGACGGCCCGCGCTGGCCAGGTCGCGGGGGCACAGCCCGACGCCATCCGCCAGCGCCTGAACGACCAGATCCAGCGCCTGGTCGCCGACAACGCGACGATGCCCGAAGAACGCCTGGCCCAGGAAGCGGCCATGCTGATGACCAAGGCCGACATCCGCGAGGAACTGGACCGACTTGCCGCCCATACCCAGGCGGCGCGGGAGCTTATCGCCAAGGCCGAGGGCCCCGTGGGCCGTCGCCTTGATTTCCTGTGCCAGGAATTCAACCGCGAGGCCAATACGCTATGCTCCAAGTCGCCGGACACGGATCTGACGACCCTGGGGCTCGATCTGAAAACCGTGATCGACCAGCTTCGCGAGCAGGTCCAGAACATCGAATAGGGCGGATAGGAACGCACCATGGTCGAGATTTCACGCAGAGGCATGATGCTGGTGTTGTCGTCGCCGTCAGGGGCGGGCAAGACCAGCATTTCACGCCGTCTTCTGGCCGAGGAAACGGGCATCGTCATGTCCGTGTCGGCGACCACCCGCCCGCCGCGTCCCGGCGAGGTCGACGGCAAGGATTACTATTTCTACGACCAGGAAACCTTCGCCCGGATGATCGCGAACAACGAGTTCCTGGAGCATGCGACCGTGTTCGACAATTCCTACGGCACGCCGAAGAAACCCGTGTGGGACGCCCTGGACAGCGGACAGGATGTGCTGTTCGACGTCGACTGGCAGGGCACCCGAAAGCTCCGGGAAAGCGCTCGCGAACATCTGGTCAGCGTGTTCATCCTGCCGCCGTCCATCGACGAACTGGAAAGCCGCCTGAAGGGGCGCGGCCAGGATTCCGATGAAGTGGTCGCCGGGCGCATGGCCCGGGCCAAGTCGGAAATGAGCCATTACGAGGAATACGACTACATCGTCATCAACGACGTTCTGGACGCCAGCGTCGAGAACGTGAAGGCGATCCTCAAGGCGGAGCGTCTCCGGAAGGACCGCCGGACGGGGCTGCTCGATTTCGTGCAGGGCATGGGTGTCGCGGGCTAGGCGTTACGCTCGGCCAGCATCCGCGCCAGGGCGCAGAATTCCTCCACCGACAAGTCTTCCGCCCGGGCTTCGGGATTGATCCCCACCTGCGCCGGGTCCAACCCCAGGCTTTTCAGGCTCGAACGCAGCATCTTGCGCCGCTGGCCGAACGCCGCCTGGGTCACTTTTTCCAAGTCGGTCATCACCGCCGGCGCCAGGGGCTCTGCGCGCGGGATCACTTCGACCACGGTCGAGGCGACCTTGGGCGGCGGCGTGAAGGCTTCCTTGGAGACGTTGAACAAGGGGCGCACCTGGGCCCGCCATTGGGTGACGACCGACAGCCGCCCATAAGCCTTGCTGCCTGGGGCTGCGGTCAGGCGGTCGGCGACTTCTTTCTGGAACATCAGGACCATGCGGGTGAACTGGTCGGCCCGGCGCAGCCATTGCAGCAGCAGCACGGTGGAGATGTTGTAGGGCAGGTTGGCGACGATGGCGCGCGGGGCCGGGGTCAGGGCGGTCAGGTCCGTGTCCAGGGCGTCGGCTTCCAGGATGTGCAGGCGGCCCGGATAGGCGCTCTGAAGTATGCCCAGGGCGGCGATGCAGCGGGTATCCTTCTCGACCGCCCAGACGGCGGTGGCGTCGCTGGCCAGCAAGGCACGGGTCAGGCCGCCCGGGCCGGGGCCGATCTCGATCACGTTGACGCCGTCGAGCGGGTCGGCCGCACGGGCGATGCGTCCGGTCAGGTTGCCGTCCAACAGGAAATGCTGGCCCAGGGACTTTCGTGCGCCCAAGCCGAAATCACGGATCACGTCGCGCAAAGGCGGCAGGTCAGCTGGGGTTCCCATGGCCGGGTCAGCCGCCCCGTGCCCGGTTGGCGGCGATCAGGCGCGCCGTCACCATGGCGGCGACCAGGCTTTGTTCGCTGGCCTTGCCCATGCCCGCGATGTCCAGCGCCGTGCCGTGATCGGGCGAGGTGCGCACGATGGGCAGGCCCAGGGTTACATTGACGCCGCCGTCGAAATCCAGGGCCTTGACCGGGATCAGGGCCTGATCGTGATACATGCAAATGGCGGCGTCGTAGCCCTGCCGCGCGCGCGGGCTGAACAGGGTGTCCGGCGGGGCGGGGCCGGTCGCGTCGATGCCCTCGGCGCGAAGCAATGCCACGGCCGGGGTCACGATGTCGCGGTCTTCGGTGCCAAGCGCGCCGTCTTCGCCGCCATGGGGGTTCAGGCCGGCGACCGCCAGACGTGGCTTGGCGATACCGAAATCGCGCATGAGCGCCGCCGCCGTGATGCGCCCTTTGGCGACGATGGCCTGAGTGGTCAAGCCCATGACTGCGTCGCGCAGGCTGATATGAACAGTCACCGGCACGGCGCGCAGGGCGTCGCAGGCGAGCATCATCACCGGCTCGTCCCCGCCGCAGAGTTCGGCGATATACTCCGTATGTCCCGGATGCTTGAAACCGGCGGCATAGAGGACGGATTTCTGGATCGGGTTGGTGACAAGGCCCGCCGCGGCGCCGTCGAGCGACAGGTGCACGGCGCGCTCGATCGCATGAACGACGGCACCGGCATTCGCAGGATCGGGCGTGCCGGGGGTGACGGGTGCCGGCAGGCGCTCCGCCAGGACGGGCAGGGCGCGCTCGAACAGGGCGGCGGCTTCGACCGGGTCGGAGATTTCCTCAATCGGGATGTCGATCCCCAGATGACCTGCGAGGGCGCGCAGGCGGTCCGGATCGTCGATCGTGAAAAACGGCCCGGTGCGATCACGTGCCGAGATCCAGGCACGCAGGGTCAATTCGCCGCCGACCCCGGCGGGCTCGCCCATGGTCAGGGCAAGCGGGCGAAGGGCGGTCGCCGCGGTCGTGGCCATGTCTATCGCCGTTCGATGAAGGCGTTTCGCCGAAGGTCGCGCAGAAACTGCCGTGCGGCCAGATCGAGCCGGTCGTTGACCAGACGGTTGCGGACTTGGGCCCGCAGTTGCGCCTGGGCGTTTTCCGAAATGCGCTCGCAGACCATGAACAGCATGAAGGCGCCCGGAACCTTGATGACCTCGCTGGGCTTGCCGTCGGGCAGGTCCTTGATGGCGTCCCGCACCAGGGGCGACAATTGGCTGGTGCGGAGCCGCAGAGTGTCAGAAGTCAGCCCGCCGGCGACCGTTTTCGGCGTCGCCGCCATGGTGGCGCAATTGTCGGCGCGCAGGCGCAAACGTTTCGCCAGGTCGCGCTTTCCTTCCAACTCGCTGGCCGTGCCGGTGTCCGAGACCGGGATCATCAGTTGTTGCAGCACGATGCTGGGGTCGACGGTGGGCCCTGCGGCGCCCTGGGACACGCGCTGATCCCGCAACCAATAGATTATCCAACCGGCGGCGGTGCGGATGGGTGGGGAAAACTCTCCGGTCTTAACAGCGGAAAGGGCGCGTGAAACTTCCGGGGCCAGCGAATTCAGGGAGACCCAGCCCAGGTCACCGCCGACGGCGGCAGTCGGGCTTTGCGAGAAGGTCGTGGCCATTGCTTGGAACGGCGTACCGTTCTTCAGTTCACCCAAAATCCTCTCGGCAACGGCCCGCACTTCTGCGTTCTTGGGCTGCTCATCCACAGGTAGGAAGATTTCCGACAACAAGGCTACGGGCTTACCCTTTTCGGCATCAAGGCGGGCAATTTCCTCATCCACTTCCTCGTCGGCGATTTGGGTCAGGGCGCGGAACCGCAACCGCAGGGCATCGTTCCACGCCAGATCGGCGCGGATTTGCTGGTAGAGAACATCCTTGGACAGGCCCAGGCTTTCCAGAAGGTTGTGCATGCCGTTCGCGGGCATGCCGCGGGATTTCTCGAATCTTTGGACGGCGGTTTCGACGGTCTTGTCGTCGATCTCGATGCCGAGGGTTTTTGCTTCCTGGCGTTTCAGCTCCTCGTCGATCAGAGTGTCGACGATTTTGGGCGCCAACTGTTGCGCCGTTTCGCGGGTGGCCGGCAGGCCGGACATGGCGATGACGAGTTTCAGGCGAGCATGAAGATCGTATTCCGAGATCGGCGCGCTGTTCACCGTGGCGACAATGCCCATGCGTTGTGCCTGGGCCGGTGCCGACAGGCCGGCGGCAATCGCCAGCGTCAGGACGACGGCAAGTCGGGCGACCAGGAAGAATGGGGCGGATCGGAGTCCGGCGGAAGCAATCATGATCTGCGGTAATCGCATTTAGAAGGTGATCTGTCCAAGAGTCTTTAGCAGCAGGTTGATGGTAAAGGCGTCTGTCGGTTGCAGATCTCTGTCCTCGTAAAACGTCCGCGACAAACGGGTCGTTACGATCAGGCATTCGTTTTCGAATACCAAGTCGCTGACGATGGAGCGCATTTCATTGGCCGCCAAGTCACGGACGGCGCTGACGTTGATGCGCCAGTCCCGGGACACTTGCGAGGATGCGGAGAACGACAGTTCCTCACGGCCCGTGAATTCACTGTCCACCGGCTCTTCAAAGAAGATATAGCCGAGAGACCCGCGCAGCAACGGGACACCGGCGCTGGCTTGTACCTGGTGACGCCGGGCGGAGAACCCGTCCTTGGCGATCTGCGTGCGGTAGGCGAGATCAAGATATTTTGAAGGGTTTATGCGTGCGGTGGCGACGATGTCCGAGAGGTCGTCTTCCAGGCCGCTGCCTTCGGAGAAGGTATCGTCGGTGTGGAACCGGTACGTCTGGCCCACAAGGAGAGAAAGGCCGAGGCCGGTTGGGCCGTACAGCCCCCATTTCAGGCCGTAATTGACGCGGGTGCCACCTTCGACCCTGTCGATGCCTCCGAACCGGTTCACGTCGAACAGGTTGGTGTCGTCGAATTCGAACTCCTGGCTGTCCTCATTTGGAATTTCCGCCGGGTTTCCACCATTCGGACTGGTGATGACATTGATGATGGGCTCAAGCGTCTGACTGGCTTTGCCCAACTGGCTGATCAGCGGGAACCGCCAGTCGAGGGATGCATAGGGATAAATGCGGCCGGTCAGGCCTGTGAAATCGGTGTCGTTATCGCGACTCACGTTGTTGACGTGATAGGCGTCCGCCCAAATTCCGGTGGAAAAGCTGAACAGGTTGCCGATGGAATCGGAAAACCGCCGGTTCCAAGACGGGCGGATGGAAATGCGCCGGGTGTCATTGCCGCTTTCATCGCGCGATACGGCAAGCAGGCTGGCATCGACGTTGAAGTTACCGCCGAAACGGTCGGGCTCGCCGACGTGGCTGAATTCGACTAAGGGCAGAACCAGGGGGCTGTCGATGGAATCCGCCTCGGCGCGTTGATCTTGGAAGGAATAGGCATTCACCGCAAGATAGTTGCGACCGCGGAAGCCTTCGGCGAACACCCTGCTTTCCAGCACGGACGGGCTGTTGAAGCCGAACCGGCGCAGGTAGGTATCATCGGTGGCTCGGTTGATGTCGAACCCGGCGCGCCAAGTTTTGTTTATGTCCCAAATGCCTTCTGAGAAAACGTGGCCGCGGAAATCGCCTTCTGAGTCGTTGATGCCGCTAATCTGGGTGTCGAGCTTGCCGTTCATGAACCGCTTGCGGTAATCGAGCGTCAGCTGGAACCCTTCGGATTCGGAAAGTGCGGGCGTTGCGGTGACATCGGACGATTCGTCGAAGGGATAAAAATAGGGCAGTCGTGTCACGAACCCGAGGTCGGATGATCCGCCAAATCCAGGTGCCAGGAATCCCGCCTTGCGCCGAATGCTGGGATCGGGATGGATGAAATAGGGCGTGTAGAGAACCGGGTAGCCGTAAACTTCGAGCCAGGCATCCCGGTATTCGATCGTCTTATTGCGCTTGTCGTGGATGACGCGCACGGCCTTGATCTGCCAGAGCGGCGGCGCGTCGGGGTCTTCTGCGCATTGGTTGCAAGGCGTATAGACCCCTTTGCGTAATTCGGTGACGACCGCGCCGGAGCGCTTGGCGCCTTCCGCCGCAAGACGAGAGCGGTCGGTGAGGATGAGGCCGATGTTGCGGACAAGGCCATCCTTCAGGTCGCCGGTGATGGTGATTTGGTCGGCGAACAAGGTTTCGCCGGACGGTTCCAGAATGGTGATGTTCCCGGCCGCCTGCACGATGTCCGTAGTTTGATTGTAGGTCACCTTGTCGGCCAGCATCGTGCGGTCGCCATGGGTGATTTCCACATTGCCGTAGGCCGACACCAAACCGTTTTCCTGGTCGAAGCTCATTTCATCGGCCAGCAGGTTGACCGGGATTTCCGGCTGCCCCTCGATCTGCGCAGGCGGTTCGTTGCGCGGTTCTGGCCGCGCGCGGGGCAGCATTGGCCGAATGGGCTCAGCGATGGGTTCGGAAACGGGGGTGGCGGGGCGCGTCCCAGGGATGCCGGCGGAAGGCTTGAAGGGCCGCGGGGCTGTTTGAAACAGAATGCCGAGCGGTCGTTCGGCGGTCGCGCCGGTCAGGCCGGCCCGCGCCGGCGTCGGCGCGGCCAGCACCGCCGCCAGAATCGGCGCAGTCAACAGACTGAGAACTTTTTGCCGGCTGTTCTGCATGTCAGCCGTCTTCCAGATGCAGGAGCATCGCGGCACCCAGCATGGTCGCGACCCCGGAGGGGGTCCACGCCGCGAGCAGCACGGGAATGCTGTCCGATAGGCCAAGGGCGAAAACGATGTCGGAGAAGAAATAGAGGACAAAGCCGGTCAGCACACCGCCCGATACGATGTATGTCGTGCCGCCGCGCCGGGTCTGACGCAGGGTGAAGGTCGCGGCGATCAGCACCATGGCGCACATCAAAAGCGGTGCTGACAGCAGCGTATGCCAGTACAGTCGGTGGCGGACGGCCGAAAACCCGGCGGTCTCCAACGTGTTGATGAAGTGCGGCAGATCCCAGAAGGACATGGTTTCCGGCGGCGCGAAGTTGTCCTGGATACGGTTGACGGTAAGATCCGTCGGTAGCCAGAAATCCTTTTCGAAACGGGCCGGGGCCTCGGGCTCGAACAGCCAGGCTTCCTTGAGGCGCCAAAAGCCGTCCTCAAGACGGGCGGATTGTGCGTCGATGCGCTGACGGAACGTGTCTTTGCCTTCGTACAGGAACACCAGGACGTCACGCAGCTCGACCTCGCTTTTCTGTTGCAGAACGCGTTCCGCGTGGACGACGCTTTGGCCCTTTTCATCGGCTTGGCGCAACCACAAACCCGAATTGGAAATCGACAGGAAACTGGTGTGTCCTTCGATGCGGGTCGCCTCCAGCCGTTCGTAGCGGGCCAGCATGGACGATGACAAGGGGTTGATGACCGTGATCTGCAAAAGGCCCAGCAGGAAGGCAAGAAACAGAACCGGCAGCATGAACTGCCAGGCGGAAATTCCCGTCGCCCGGGTCACCACCAACTCGTTGGTGCGCGTCAAACGCCAAAAGGCCGCCATGCCACCGAACAGGATGGCGAATGGAAAGGTCTTCTGTCCCATGAACGGAAGCTTCAGAAGGGACATCTCCATGACCATCGCGAAGGTCACGGAATCGTGCTGGGCCGTACGCCGCAGCAATTCGACGGAATCGAACAGCAGGATCAGCATCAGGAACAGGCAGAAGATGCCAAGGAAGCTGATCAGGAAATGCCGTCCGATATAGACCGAAAGGATCGCAGACAATCGCATGCCGTTCTCCTCCTCCCTCAGGCCGTCTTGGCCACGGCCGGCGCCGCCGACGGCGCGCGGACCATGACCAGCCAGGCCAACGGGATGGGCACCAGAACGACGGCATAAAGCAACGGCATCAGTTCCAGGTTTTTGGCGACCATGTTCTCCACACCCAGGATGATGGCCTGCAGGACGACCATACCGCCGACGGCGGCGAGGACGCGCGCAGTCTGGGTCCGGCGGCCGAAATTACCGGTCAACAGGCAGCTCAGGCCGATCACCGCGAAGGTCAGGCAAAGCATGGGCGCAATCAGCCGCCGATGGGCCTCGACGATGAATTTTCCGACGTTCTTCTGGCCGATCAGATGGGTCTGGTTGGGGGTGTCGAAAAGTTCGTCCAACGTGCGTTCCCGGGGTTCGCGCCATCGCGCCCCTTGGGGGCCGCCAATGGCCAGATTGTAGACCCATCGGTCGAAATACAGGATCGACAGCTTGTTGGTTGCCTTGTCGACCTCCTGGCGGTTGCCCTTGAACATGACAACGCGGGGGCCTGTCGGGGTGTCGATCATCGCCCCACGGTCGGCCATCAGAGTGAACGGCTTGGCCTTGTCGCGGGTGTCGTGAACCAGGATGCCGTGCAACTGCCCGTCGGGCGTGCGGGCGCGGATATAAACCGTTGTCGTCCGGCCGACGTTGTTGAATTCGCCTTCCTTCAACAGGACATGGGACACGCTGTTGCGGATGTCCCACTGCAGATCGCGGAATGCTCGATACGATTCCGGGACCAGTTTCAGGTGTAGGGTGTAGGACAGAACGACGATGACAGCGGCCAGAATCAGCGCCGGTTTGGCCAGCGCGAACTGGCTGAGGCCCGCCGCCCGCATGACCACAAGTTCGCGGTCCGTAATCAGCTTGGCATAGATGAACACGACCACGGTGAACAGCGCGATCGGCAGAATGACGATCAGGAAGTTGGGCAGCAAGAGCCCCGAAAGATAGAAGAATGTTCCCGCACTCAATCCCCGATTGACGATCATCTCGACAAACCGCAGCGACTGGGTGAGCCAGATGATGCAGGTCAGCCCCGTCGTCACCAGGATCATACCAACCACAAGTTGGTGCAATATGTATCGCGTCAGCGAGTTCATTCGAATCCCCAGGGAATGAGGACCTCAAACTGTAGGAAAAAGGTTAATAAATCAAGGCGCAAACCCTGATTTTCCGGGCCGTTGCGGGGCGCGAGGCAGGAACTAGAAGGCGTCCGGCGAAACCGCTGCGATTGTGCCGCCGCCGGCCAGGATCGTCGCCCGCAATGCCGCCGCCTGGGGCAGGTACTGTTCGGCGAAGAAACGGGCGGAGAGGACCTTGTGATCGAGGTAGGGGTCGGTGTCGCCTTGGTCCTTGCGTTGGGCCGCGCGCAGGGCCCCCTGGGCCAACAGCCAGCCGCCAGTGGCGATGCCCATCAGGCGCAGATAATGCACGGCGCCGGCCGCCGCGGGGGCGGGGTCCTGAGGCCAGGTTTCGACGATCCAATCGGTCGCCGTTTCCAATGCGCGGACAGCGGTGGTCAAGGGTTCTGCCAGATCGTCCAGGCCGTTGTCATCGGCGGCAAGGTCGGCGACGGTCTCGCGCATGGCCTTGATCAGTTCGCCGGCAGCGATGCCTTCGTCGCGGGCGACCTTGCGGCCGACCAGATCGTTGGCCTGGATGCCGTTGGTGCCTTCGTAGATGCGGGTCACGCGGACGTCCCGCGCGTGCTGCGCGGCCCCGGTTTCCTCGATATAGCCCATGCCGCCGTGGACCTGGATGCCGAGGTCGGCGACCTCGGACGCGATGTCCGTGGAAAAGGCCTTGGCCACGGGTGTCATCAGGTCGATGAAGGCCTGGGCGCGGGCACGTTCCGCTGTATCCGTGTGATGCCGGGCGATGTCGACGGCGCCCGCCACACGGTAGGCAATGGCGCGGATGGCTTCGGTCTGGACCCGCATGGCCAACAGCATGCGGCGCACGTCCGGGTGATGGATGATGGTCACGGGATCGGCCCCGCCGCCGGTCAGGGCGCGGCTCTGCACACGGTCCTTGGCGAAGTCGCGGGCCTGCTGATAGGCCCGCTCAGCGATGCCCACGCCCTCCATACCGACGGCAAGGCGGGCCGCGTTCATCATGATGAACATGTATTCGATGCCGCGGTTTTCCTCGCCGATCAGGAAGGCCTGGGCCCCGCCGTCATCGCCATAGGACATCACGGCGGTCGGGCTCGCGTGCATGCCCATCTTGTGTTCCAGTGACACACAGCGCAGATCGTTGCGGGTACCCGGATTGCCGTCCGCGTCGGGCAGGAACTTCGGCACCACGAACAGGGACAAGCCCTTGATGCCCTCAGGCCCGTCAGGGGATCGTGCCAGCACCATGTGCACGATGTTTTCGGCCATGTCGTGTTCGCCGTGGCTGATGAAGATCTTCTGGCCGCGCAGAAGGTAATGGCCATCCGCGCGTTCGGCCTTGCAGCGAATGCGCGCGAGGTCCGAACCGGCCTGCGGTTCGGTCAGGTTCATGGTCCCGGCCCATTGCCCGGTGACCAGTTTTTCCAGGTAGACGGCATTGATCTCGTCGGACCCGTGCGACAGCAGCAGTTCGATCGCGCTTTGCGTCAGCATGGGGCAGAGGGCGAAGGACAGGTTGGCGGCGTGCCAGATTTCCGATACCGCCGTCGCGACCAGCACGGGCAGGCCCTGGCCGCCCCAGTCTTCCGGCGCCCAGATGCTGTTCCAGCCGGATTCGACGAACTGCTGATAGGCGTCGGGGAAGCCCGTGGGCGTGCGCACCACGCCGTTTTCCAGGACGCAGCCTTCCTGGTCGCCCGTATGGTTCAAGGGGGCCAGAACCTCCGTGCCGAACTTGCCGGCTTCGTCCAGGATCGCGTCGACCAGATCCGGTGTCGCGTCGGCATAGCCGGGCAGCCGGTTCACGGCGGCCAAGCCCGCGATCTCGTTCAGCGCGAAGCGCATGTCGTCCAGGGGTGCCCGGTAATCCGCCATTGGATGTCTCCTCAATCCCTCGGTTGTAGGCAAGGTTTCGGGCGCTGACAACGGTGCCGTTACGTCAACGGCGGCGGCTGTCTGGTGCGCAGCCCAGAGCCATGTAATATGGCGGCCACCATCGACCAGCAGGAGACCACCCGCCATGCCCACCTACGACCTTTTGATCACCGGCGCCGACGTCATCGACGGCACCGGCGGACCGCGCCAACGCGCCGACGTGGCCGTTTCCGGCGACCGTGTCGCGGCGGTCGGCAATCTTGCGGCGGAAGGGGCCAAAGCCAAGGAAACCATCGACGGCACGGGCCTGGCGCTGGCCCCTGGGTTCATCGATGTGCACACCCATGACGACCGCCTGGTCCTGACCCAACCCAGCGTGGCGCCCAAGACCAGTCAGGGCGTGACCACCGTGGTCACCGGCAACTGCGGCGTGTCGCTGGCCCCCTTCACGGCTTCCTGCCGGGCGGGCGAGGCCGACCCGCCGGGGCCCATGGCGTTGCTGGGCGGCTGGGCCGATTACCGCTTTCCCACCCTGGCGGATTACAATGCCGCCTTGGCCGACAGCCCGGCCGCCATCAACGTCGCCTCCCTGGTCGGGCATACGACCCTGCGCGCCGGGGTGATGATGGATACTTTCGACCGCGCCGCGACCAAGGCCGAGATCGATGCCATGGCACGGGTGCTGGAACAAAGCCTGAAGGACGGCGCCGTCGGCCTGTCCACAGGCCTGGCCTATCCCACGGCGATCCATGCGCCCACGGACGAGATCGTGGAATTGGCGGCTTGTCTCAAGGATTTCGGGGCGCTCTACACCACTCATATGCGCAACGAGGGGCCGGATCTGGTCGATTCCGTGGATGAAACCATCGACATCGCCCGGCGTTCGGGCGCCGCCACGGTGATTTCCCACCACAAATGCGTGGGGCGGGAAAACTGGGGCAAGAGCCACGACAGCCTGGCCCACATCAAAGCGGCGCAGAAGGACATGACGCTGGATTTCGACGTCTATCCCTACACCGCGACCTCGACGATCCTGTTGAAGGATTTCCTCTCGACCTCGGAAAAGACCGTGCTGACGTCCTCCGCCACCCATCCGGAGATGGTCGGCCGCGAATTCGACAGCATCGTCGACGAATGGGGATGCAGCGTGGACGAGGCGATCCGCCGCCTGTCCCCCGCCGGGGCAGTCTATTTCCGCATGGACGAGGCCGAGGTGCGCCGCATCATGGCCTTTCCGGGCGCGATGATCGCGTCGGACGGCCTGCCCATCGACGAAGGGCGCCCGCACCCCCGCCTGTGGGGGACCTTCCCCCGGGTGCTCGGCCATTACTGCCGGGACGAAGGCGTCTTCAGCCTGGAGGAAGCCGTCCACCGCATGTCCGGCAAGCCGGCCAGCGTGTTCGGGCTCAAGGACCGGGGGGTGATCCGCAAGGGCGCTTTCGCCGATCTGGTGCTGTTCAATCCCAAGACGGTGATCGACCGCGCCACCTTCGACGCCCCGGAAACGCCCGCGGGCGGGATCGAGCGGGTTTATGTGAACGGCGCCTTGGTCTGGCATGACCTGGCCTGGACCGGGGCGCGGCCGGGACGGCGGGTCGGGCGGGCGGTGGCCTAAGTCTCCTTACGCCGCCGCCGGGGCCGTGCCGCCGGAATTGGTTCGCCCGTCCCGGGGGGCGTCCTTCACCTTGCCCCACAGGGCTTCGTGGACCGAGTAGGCGACGGTTTGGACCATCGGTTCGATGATCCCCACGCCCAGGGCGATATGCCAATCGCGGGTCAGGACATAGGCCACCGTCACGGCGACCACCAAGTGCATGGCGGAGTAGGTGCCTGTTTTGATCAATTTGCGTGACATGGTCGGTTCCTTTCGGGTGGCGTGCCGAACCGTAATTCGGCCGGCTGTGTTGAAAGGAATATAATGCAATTGCGAATTATTCGCAATAAATATAGAAATGAATTATTCCATTGCCGATGATCGATAAAACCACTTTCCGAGCCATCCCGGACACAAAAAAAGGCGGGGCTCAATGGCCCCGCCTTTCCCGGTAATAGATTAGAACTAAAGCCTATTTTCCGAACAGGCCCTTGAGCTTTTCGCCCGCGCCCTCGATGGCCTTGCCGGCCCCTTCGGTGACCCCGCCGGCGCCTTCGGTCACGCCTTTCACGGCGTCGGTCGCACCCTTGACCGCGCCTTCCATCATTTTGGCGGCGTTGCCGATCAGCTTTTCCGGGTTGATGGACATGATGCCGGCCGTCAGCTTGTCGATCACGGCCTTGGTCACCGCCGCGGGGCTGGTGCCGCCGGACTCCTTACCGATGTCGGTCAGGGTGATGTCGGGCAGGGCCGCCTCAAGCGTTTTTCCGCCCAGGACGCCCGCACTCAGGTTCACCTTGCCGCCGGTGATGGTCAGCTTTTCGATCACCAGCTTCTGTTCCTCGCCGGAAGACGACTCCTTTTTGGCCTCGCCGCCGGAACCCGCGAATTTCTTGGCGTAGGCGTCGACATTCGCCTTGATGGCGTCGACGTTGGAGGTGCCGTCGGCTTTCTCGTACGTCACGACCGGTCCCGTGATGGCGATGGACTTGATGACGATCGGGTTCTTGCCGATGGACTCCTTATCGATCTGCAGGGAGATCGCGCCAAGTTCGAACGCACTCGGCGTTTTGAAGCCCGTGGGATTGCCGACGGTCAGCCCTTGCATGGCACCGGTGCCCTGGAACATGTCCAGATCGACGGAATTCAGCGTTACCTTGGCCTGGGTGGCGTCGCTGCCGATGGTTTCCACGGCGGACTTCACCAGGTCGCCTGCGAACACGAACAGGTAGATGCCCGCGGCGACGATGATGGCGATGATCGCGCCCAGGATGTAGACGATTTTATTCATGACGGACTTTCCTTTGATTCAGCCGAAGTCGTGATATCTCAACACAGCCGCCTGCGCCGCCGCGTCCCCCTCCGTGCCCGGAGGCATCTTAGGCGCAACCGGGGCGGGCGGTCCAAGACTTATGCCGCCGATCCCGTCAGGTCAGGGCCCCCCGTGCCGTGACCTGCCACAGGGCTTCGACCCGGCCGTTACGCACGCCCACGTACCAGTCATAGAGGTTCACGGTCGGATCGCAATGCCCGGGGATCAGGCGCACCTTGTCGCCCAACTTGAGGGCTTGGCGGGTCTCGCTAAGGTCCAGGCGCCCGTGTTCGTCCGACGGCTTGGAGTAGGTGACGTCTTCCAATTCCGACACCACGGGAAAGCCCTGGTCGTTGCCCAGCGCCTTGTGCCCGGCATCGACGACGCAGAAATCGTCGCCGGTTTTGGACATCACGGTGGCCAGCACGAACAGGGAATTCTCGAATGCCCGGAACGGTTTGCCGTCGGACATGCGGTTCTGGCCATAGTCGGCATCCATGAACACGTAGGATCCGCACTGCAGTTCGTTCCAAACCTTGGACTTGGTGTGGAATTCATAGGTGCCGGTGCCGGCACCGCCGACCGTGTCGCAGTCCAGCCCGGCCTCGGCCAGTTGTTCGACGGTCTTTTTGGTCAACACCTGGGCGGCGTTGATGGCCATCTTGCGTTCGGCGAAATCGCGGATGTGCTGGGCCGATCCCTGATAGGCCTGTATTCCGGCGAAGCGCAGATTGCGCGACCGGTCGATCTCCTTGGCCAGGGTCACCGCCGCGTCGCCCGGTGCCACGCCGCAGCGCCCGGCGCCGACGTCGATTTCCACCAGCACATCCATGATCACGCCGACCTGGCCGGCGGCGGCGTTCAGGTCCGCCACGTTGTCCGCGTCGTCGGCGCAGACCGCGACCTTGGCGTGACGGGCCAGGGCCGACAGGCGGTTCAGTTTGTGCCGCCCCACGACCTGATTGGAGATCAGCACGTCGTTGATGCCGGATTGGACCAGGGCCTCGGCTTCCGACACCTTCTGGCAGCACACGCCGACCGCACCCAATTCCATCTGCAGGCGTGCGATATGGGCCGATTTGTGGGTCTTCGAATGGGGGCGCAGGCGGACGCCGGCTTCCTTGGCGAACTCGGCCATTTTCCTCAGGTTGCGTTCGAACGCGTCGAGCTCGATCAAGAGGGCCGGCGTGTCGATATCTTCGGCGGCGTCACCGATACGCGCAGGTGCGGGTTGCGGCATGGAAAGTCTTCTCCTGATGGTGCCCACGGTCCGGGGATGCGCATTTGATAGCGCCGGATCGCCATGCGGGCAACGCCCCTGTTGCCGCCGGTTGTCGGCTAAACGAGTCCGATTGCCCCCAACACGGCGCCGATACCGACCAGGGCCGGGATCGGCACCTTGCCGGAAAGCAGCAAGGCCAGGGCCCCCGTGGCGACGGCGGCGGCGGTCCAATCGACACCGTCCGATGCCGTGACCAGAACCGATTCCCCCAAAAAGACAGCCAGGTTGAAGATCACGCCGACCACGGCGGTGGTGATGCCGGAAAGGGCGCGCCGGGCGCGTTCGTTCTTTTGCAGAGCATCCACATAGGGGGCGCCCGCGATGATGAAATAGAACGACGGCAGGTAGGTGACATAGGTCGTCAGCGCCGCCGCCAGCAGCCCCGCGGCGACCTGCGACAGATGCGCCGCACCGGCACCGTTCCATCCGGCAAAGAAGCCGACGTAGGTATTGACCAGAACCAGCGGCCCCGGCGTGGTTTCCGCCAGGGCGAGGCCGTTCAGCATGTCGCCCGGGGCGATCCAGCCATGGGTGTTGACCGCCGCCTCGGTGATATAGGGCAGAACCGCATAGGCGCCGCCGAAGGTGACCAGGGCCGCCGTGGTGAACAGCTTGGCCACGGCCAGGAACGGCGCCGGCCCGGCGATCACCACCAGGGCCGCCACCGGCAAGGCCAGCAGCACCAGGAACAGGGCGGTGATGCCCGCCAGCCGCGTCCAGGGATTGCCCACCGGGCGCTGCATGTGGTGGCTGTCGCCCTGGCCCGCGTCGCCGCCATGGCCATGCCCGCCGACCCGGCCCAGGGCCGGGATCAGGGCGCCCAGGACGCCGGCGGCCAGGATGATGAGCGGGAAGGGCACATGGGCGAAATGCAAGGCCGCGAAGGCCGCCGCCGCCAAGGCCACGGCGGGAATTGAATTGCAGGTCTTCTTGCCGATCCGCCACACGGCGAACACGATGATGCCGATGACGGCGGGCTTGATGCCGTTGAAGATCTTGATGACCCAGGTGTTGTCGCCATGGGCGGCGGCGACCCAGGCCAGCGCCATCATCAGGATCGCGCCGGGCAGGAAGAACAGCGTGCCGGCGGTCACCGCCCCCCAAACGCCGTGCAGGCGCCAGCCGATATAGGCGGCCAACTGCTGCGCCTCGGGCCCTGGCAGCAGCATGGAATAGTTGAGGCCGCGCAGGAACGCCTGTTGGTCGATCCAACGTTTCTTGTCGACGCAGTCGGCCTGCATGATGGCGATCTGGCCGGCCGGGCCGCCGAACGAGATGAACCCCAGGTGCAGCCAATACCAGGCCGCTTCGGCGAAGCCGACGGCGGGTGGGGTGCTTTGGGGTGAGGTTTCAGGTTGCGGCTGGGGGGCGGCGGTTTCTGCGTCCATGGCTGTACCCTATCGTTCAGCGGCGGCCCGGAACCGATTGGCGCCGGGTCGGGCCTACGTCAGGGCAGATCTTGGACGGCAATGCCGCCTGATGATGCCGGGCGTCTGCCGTATGCCCGAGGATCGAAAATGGTAGCGCGTCGCGGGGGCGGCACCAAGCCTATTTCGTTACCTTGGGCGGCTGCTTGCGGGAAAATACCCAAGTCTTGTCGTCACTCTGATCCGCCTGAAAGCGATAGCCGCCATCCGTGAACTTTTTAAGTCCATCGGCGGTTTCGATGCGGTTGACGATCATGTAGCGCGCCATCATGCCGCGCGCCTGCTTGGCGAACAGGCCGATCACGCGGGCCTGACCCTGATTGACCTCCTTGAACACGGGCGTGACGACCGGGGCCTTCAAAGCCTTGGGGTCGATGGCCTTGAAATATTCATTGGATGCCAGGTTCACGATCGTCGGGTCCTTGTGTCCCGCCACGGCCTGATCGACGGCCTTGGTCAGGGCGCCGTCCCAGAATGCATACAGGTTTTCGCCGCCCGGGTTGGCGAACTTCAGGCCCATTTCCAGGCGGTAGGGCTGGATCAGGTCCAAGGGCCGCAACAGGCCGTAAAGGCCGGACAGGATGCGCAGGTGATCCTGGGCGTATTCCAGGTCGGCCTTCGACATCTCGCGCGCCTTCAGGCCCACATAGGTATCGCCGTTGAACACCATGGCCGCCTGCTTGGCGTTGCTCAGATCGAAGGGCGGCTTGAAATCCTTGAACCGCTGGAAATTCTGGTCGGCCAGGGTTTCGCTGATGCCCATCAGGTTGCGCAGGTCCTGGCGCGTGAGCTTACGCGCGGCCTGGACCAGTTTCTTCGACTTGGCCAGGAAGTCGGGCTGGGTATGGCTGTCCAGGGTCGGGTCGGTCTCGAAATCCAGTTTCTTGGCGGGGGAGATCAGGGCCAGCATGTCGGGGTGCCTCTGCGCTGTGGGTCGGGGCGGGCGGCATGCCGCCGGGCGGCGGCTTGGCAAAGTTCAATGCCGATGACATATAGGGGCTTGTGCCCGTATCGTAAACGGCGAACGACGAAAAGGGAGGGGGCGATGCTCACCATCTGGGGCTTGAAGACCTGCGACACCTGCAAGAAGGCGCTCAAGTGGCTGGCCGACGAAGGCGTCGCCCATCAGGTAAAGGATGTCCGCGCCGACGGTGTGCCGGCGGCCGAACTGGCGCGCTGGATCGACGCCGTGGGCTGGGAAACACTGGTCAACAAGTCATCGACCACCTGGCGCGGGCTGCCCGATGCCGATAAGGACGGCCTCGACGCCGCCAAGGCCAAGTCGCTTTTGGCGGCCCATCCGACCCTCATCAAGCGGCCCGTATTCCTGTCCGGCGATAATGTCGTTGTCGGTTTTCGCGATGCCCAGAAGGCTGCACTTAAGGCTCAGACGCAAAAGCCTGGGGCCTGATCGGCCGGAGCATGTCCATTTCAGAGCGCCTGGCGCCATCCCAATCCCTGAGCGAGGACGAGGTTGAAACCGGGCTGAAATGGTTGGTGCACAACGGTGTCTGGGCCCAGGGGATGGAAACCCTGGCGCTGGGCCCGATCCTGGTTGCTTACGCGCTGTACCTCGATGCATCGAACCTTGCCATCGGTTTGCTTGCCGCCCTGCCGAACCTGGGGCAATTGGCTTTGTTGCCCGCCGTTCAGATGGTCGAGAAGGTGCGTCGGCGGCGCTTGCTCGCCGTCGTGTTCGGCGCGGCCAGCCGGCCCATGTTGCTGGTCATGGCGGCGGCGGTGCTGGTGCCGTCAAAGGAGGCGGGCCTGGCCCTGCTGCTTATCGGGTTAACCCTGCGCTATTCCCTGGGCGCTTTCGTCGGCTGCTCGTTCAATTCGTGGATCCGCGACTTGGTGCCGGAACACCGCATGGGGGCCGTGTTCGCCAACCGCCTGATGTGGATGACCGGGATCGGCATGGTGGTCAGTCTTCTGGCCGGTCTGTTCGTCGACGAATGGGACCGCCTGGTGCCGCACCGGGAAGCTTACGGCTATGCGATTCTCCTGGTTCTCGCCTTTCTCGCCGGTTGCGTCAGCGTCTATTGCATGTGCCGCATTCCGGAACCGGCGATGCCGCCGGCGGAACGCCATCTGCCGCTGACCGAACGTCTGGCTCAGCCTTTGAAGGACGTCAATTTCCGCAATCTGGTGATCTTCCTGGGGTCTTGGAACTTCGCCATCAATCTGGCCGCGCCCTTCTTCACGGTCTACCTGTACAAGCGCCTGGGCCTCAGCGTCACCATGGTCACGGCGCTGCTGATCGTCAGCCAGGCCGCCAACATCGCCGTGCTGAAGACCTGGGGGCGGATCGCCGACCGGGTGTCGAACAAGGGGGTGTTGACCGTCGCGGCGCCGCTGTTCGTGCTGTCGATCTTCCTTTGGACCTTCACGACCTTGCCGGAAAAACATGTCCTGACCATTCCGCTGTTGGTCGTCATTCATATCCTGACCGGTATCTCGACCGCCGGGGTGACCCTGGCGTCGGGCAATATTAGCCTCAAACTCGCCCCCCGCGGCGCGGCGGCGAGCTATCTGTCCGTCTCGTCTCTGATCACGGCCATCTGCGCCGGAACGGCGCCGATCATCGGCGGCCTGTTCGCCGACTGGTTCACGGACCGCGAACTGACCCTGATCCTGCGCTGGACCGAACCGGAAACCCGTCATGTGTTCCAGGCCATCAATCTGCGCCATTGGGATTTCTTCTTCGGTCTGGCGGCGATTTTGGGTTTCCTCTCGCTCAACCGCCTGCGTCAGGTTAAGGAAGTCGGTGAAGTCGAGGAGGATATCGTCTTGGAAGAAATCATGGCGACCGCCCGCCAGGGCATGCGCAACCTGACCTCCGTCGCGGGTTTGCGCTCGGCGGCGACCTATCCGGTGGAGCTTCTGTTCCGCAAGGTGCGCCTGCGCCGGCGCAAGAGTGGCGAGAAAACACCCACGCGTTTCACCTCTGACGGACCGATCCCCTGACATGATCACCGATCCCCTGTTCTATCTCCTGGCCGTGCCGGCGGTCTTGATCGCGGGCATTTCCAAGGGCGGGTTCGGCTCCGGCCTGGCGCTGATCGCCGTGCCCATGATGTCGCTGATCGTGCCCGTGCCCATGGCGGCGGCGATCATGCTGCCGGTGCTGATGTCGATCGACTTCATCAACATCTGGGTCTACCGCAAGGATTTCAGCCGCCCCGATCTCAAGGTCCTGCTGCCGGGGGCGGTGCTGGGCACGGCGGCCGGCTGGGCCGGGTTCCAGTTCATGACCGAGGAAGGCACCCGCCTGATGGTCGGCCTGATCGCCATCGTCTTCACCCTCGACCATTGGCTGCCGATACGGCCCAAGCCCGACGGCGCCCGCCCGCCGGGCCTGCGCGGCGTATTCTGGGGCATGTGTGGCGGCTTCACCAGCTTCTTCGCTCATGCGGGGGCCCCGCCGGTGCAGGTCTACCTGCTGCCGCGCGGCCTGGCCAAGCGGCCCTTCGTCGGCACCTTCGCCATCTTCTTCTGGGCCGTGAACCTGATGAAGTTCCCGGCCTATTGGGAACTGGGGCAGTTCACGCCGCAGGTTCTCTGGACCGCGCTGGTCCTGGTGCCCCTGGTGCCCATCGGCATCCGCATCGGCCTGTGGGGACAGAACCGCCTGTCGGACAAGGTGTTCTTCGGCGTGTGCTACGTGCTGCTGTTCTTCACCGGCATCAAGTTGACCTGGGACGGCCTGCGGCCGTTGATCGGCTAGGCTAGTTTGAGCGATAGATTCACGCTGATTTACCGCGTGTGGTGAGAAAGAGAACGGCTATTCCCAGGCAGGTCATCGCGGTCACGACTTGTGGGCTAGACCGCTTCTTGCCGGAAATCTCTCGGACGACGTGCTCACAATTGTCGGAAAAGAGACGATACGGCGTGCCAACTATTTTTTTTGCGCGAAGAACAATTTCCCGATCCGGGAGAGATGACCATCGACCATGATGTCTTGGTTCTCGGTTCTTAGTCACGTCTTTTAGTTTTTCGATTGTAACGCAGCCCTTTTCTTTTGACCCGTGGGCGACTTCCCCTGGTCCGACCACGATCATGTAGTGTCGATACATGAATTTTGGGACTGACAGAACGTCTCCGATTTGATACATTGAATTTCCTTTCAATATGAAATGTTAAGTCATTAATGACTATAATGCCATAAGCTTGAAAGGTAGTCAATGAGCCAAAATGCCACCTACTCAATGATAATTACGCAGTTGCTGAATGATCATCGTGATGCGGAAGGAATGAGTTTATCTGATTTCCTTACTACATCCGGCTTGTCGCAATCGACTTGGTCCCGGATTAGCCGAGGAATTTCCCATTTTTCGATAGAAGAGCTTCGTGCTACCTGCAATGCGCTGTCATTGGACTTGTCGGAGATAATCAAAACAGCTGACCGACTGGCTCGGGACTTGCCTGAGGCCGAGGGAGTGAATGTCCTTGATAACCTTAAGGGCACAGAAAATAAGTCAATTTTACCGACCATAATTGCCGGAGCGGCATTGGCGTTTTTGATCTCACGCACGCTAAAAAAATAATCTTGTTGGCGCGTATTTTATTGAACGGCGCGAAGCCGACCATGCCAGCCCTTCGCGCCGCGTTTCTGTGCAATCATTTCGGCTTTGGTGCCCAATTGTGGGTTTCCGCCGCCGTGTGCCGTGCCCAGGCGAACAGCGCGTCATAGACCATCATGCCGGCGTCGAGCATGGCAAGGTCGTCGTCCGCGTACAGCGCCGACAGGCCCAGGGACGCCGCCAGCAGTCCGGCGCATTCGGGGGCGAGATCAAGTTTCCCCGTGTCGGCTCCCCGGACGATTTCCGCTAGGCGGTCCAGGGCCGGGTCCTTGATCCCCGACCAGGCGACGAAGGCGTCGAAGCTGCAGTTCTCGCCGACATGACTGAAATCTACATCCGGGATGTCATAGGGAATGCCGCCGGTCTCTGTCGCCACGTCGGCCACGAACTCCTTGCCGACGTAATGAAACACGGCACCCGGGTCGATGAAGCGGCGAATGAACCAGGGGCAGGCAATGCGGTCGATCTTGGGCCGCTCGCGGGTGACCCAGATGCTGGGCCGGTCTTCGGGCACCAGACCGCGCCGCACGGTGACGCCGCCCGCGTCGGCGAAATGCTCAATCCCGCCGTCCAGGTAGTAGGCGTCGACGCCGAGCGCCCGCAGGGTCGCGGCGGCGCTCTGGCTGATGGCATGGCCGTGCACGCAATAGACCACGACAGAGGCGTCATCCGGCAGGTCTTCGGCCCAGTCGGCGGCCGCCGCATGGTCGCGCCATATCGCCGTGGCGATCATGGCATCGGCCTTGTCGAAGGCGGCGCGGCGGCGCACGTCGATGATGACGGGGCAGGCCTCCGTGCCGATCAGGCGGTTCAATTCCTCGGCGGAAACGGCATTGGCGGACAGGGGGAGGGCGGGGGCAACCATGGCTCAAACCTCTCTTGGTATCAGAGGGCCGAGCAGTGCTTGGGCGGACCGCCGCCTTGAACGTCGCCGGGGGACTGCGGGGCCCCGGCGGAACGGAAAGGTTATACGCCCGTTCGCGAACCGGGACAACGATGTGTCAGCGAAAATATCTTCCCGGCGACACGCCCAGGGCCTTCTTGAACATGGCGATGAAGGCCGACGGGCTGTCGTAGCCGAGGTCCAGCGCCGTCGCCGTCACGGACTGTCCGGCGGCCAGAAGTTCCAGAGCCTTGAGCAGCCGCGCCTGTTGCCGCCAGGCGCCGAAGGTCATGCCCGTGTCCTTGACGAAAAGCCGGGCCAAGGTGCGGGCGCTGGCGCCGGCTGTCTTGGCCCAGTCTTCAAGCCCGGTGTCCTGCGCCGGGTCGTCGGAAAGCGCCTCGGCGATGCGTTTGAGGCGCGCGTTCTCGGGCCAGGGCAGGTGCAGGGGGGCCTGGTTGAGGACCTTCAACTGGTCGAGGATCACCGCCATCAGCCGACCGGCCGGGCCATCCGCGTCATATTCGGCGGGAACGTCGACGGCGGCGCGGATCAGTTCGCGCAGCAGCGGCGATACGGTGACGACGCTGCACGCCTGGGGCAGGCCTCGGGCGGCCTCCGGGCTGACCCACAGGCTGCGCATCTTGACGTCCGTGGGAAAATCGACCCGGTGGGCCATGCCGCCCGGCACCCAGACGGCGCGTTCCGGCGGCACGACCCAGACGCCGGCCTCGGTCGTCACGGCCATGACGCCGGATATGCCATAGACCAATTGGGCGCGGGGATGGGAATGCCAGCGCGTCGCCTGACCCGCCGGATAGTCCGTCGCGGCGGCGACCACGGGGCGCGGCACGGCCTGTAAGGCGTTGACCTTGGCGACGTTGTCGGCATGGGTGGCCTCCCGTTCGGGCCCGTCCATGCGAAAGCCGGGGGCGGGCATGGGTAACCGTGTGCGGGGTGCTGGGATGGGGCCGTCCATGGCATCCTCGTCTGTCAATTTCACGATATAAATTGACAGAATACCGCAAGACTGTCGAGGCGGGTTCGTGCATCTATCCTAAACGAATACCACGACCAGACCAAAAACCCGGATGGGCATAAAGCCACACCGGGAAGACGAGGAAACGACCATGTCCTACACCGACCGCCACGGCGTCCAGTTTCTGTTCCTGAACATCGGCCATCTGCTGGATCATTTATTCCTTCTCATCTACGCGACGGCCGTCATCACCATTTCCTTGGATCCGGCCTTTCAACTGACGTTCGCGCAGGCAATCAAGGAATTGGTTGGCGCACTGCCGTTTGAGGGCGGGGCTCTGGACGCGGTCGTCGAATGGGCGGACGGATTGACCGAAAAGGGGTCGTACGGCTTTCTCCTGGCGCTCTCGACCGCGAGCTTCGTCGCCTTCGGGGCGTTCTCTCTTCCCGCGGGATGGCTGGGTGACAAGTGGTCCAAGCACGGCATGATGACCGTGTTCTTCATCGGCATCGGCACCGCATCGGTCATGACCGGGTTTGCCAACGGACCTTATCAGGTTGCGGGCGGTTTGCTCATCATCGGCGTCTTTGCGGCCATCTATCATCCGGTCGGTATCTCCATGGTGGCGGAGAACGCCAAGTCGCTTGGCCGGGAGTTGGGCATCAACGGTGTGTGGGGCAATTTCGGCGTCGCTTGTGCCGCCGTGGTTTCCGGCTTTCTGACCGATCACTACGGTTGGCGGGCCGCCTTCATCGTGCCGGGCGTGATTTCGATCCTTGTCGGGCTGGCCTATCTGGTGTTTTCCCGGAACGCACCGGAACCCCACCCGCTCGCCAAGAAAGACAAGTTCATCGGTGCGACGCCGGAACAGGTCAAACGCGCGATCTTCGTCGTGCTGTTGGCGTCGGCACCCGGCATGCTTATTTTCAATTCGACGACGAACTCCCTTCCGAAGCTGTTCACCGAACGGTTGGGCGACCTGGCTGGCAACGTGTCAGAGGCCGGGTTTTGGGGGTTTGGCGTGTTTGTCGTTGCCTCCATGGCCCAGGTCATGATGGGGCATCTGTTGGACAAATATCGTCTGAAACCGATTTACATTATCGCCGTCGCGCTGCAGGCGCCGCTGATTTTCCTGGTCGCTTATGCCTATAACGAAGGTCTGCTCGGTGCTGCCACGGCGATGATGTTCATCGTCTTCTCAATCATCCCGATCCACGACACCATCATCGCGCGGTTCACGTCCAAGGAAATCCGCTCGCGGGTGTTCGCGTTGAAATACCTGGTCGGATTGCTGGTTGGCGCCGCGGCGTTGCCGCTGACGGGGTGGCTGCACTCGGTGGTCGGCGGCTTTACGATGGTCTTTCTCGTGTTGGGTGCGCTTGCTGTGTTCGAATGCTGCGTCACCTTCTTTCTTCCGGCCCGCGATCACCTGACGCAACAGGCGGAAAATGCAGCTCAGCCCGCGGAATGACCCCACACATACCGTAGGCGCGGAGCGGCCCCATGCACCAGCATGGGGCCGTTTTGCTGTTTGGGGATCGGCTGAACGGGGGGCCGGAAAACCTAGAACCGGCCCACCTTGCGTGCCCGGCGCAGCGCTTCGGCGACGCAGCGGCTGTCGGAAAGGCCCTGATGCATGGCACCGGGCGGGGTGAAGTCCATCAGCTCCGGCAGGTCCGAGCTGTTGGGCACCCATTCAACGCCGAGGTGCGCCATCACCACCGCGCGCACATCGTCACATTTGCAATCGGCGAAGGGATTGGCCAAGCCGTATAGCTGACAGTTGGTGACGATATGGGTGAATTCGTCACCAAATCCGAAGGCTTCCGTGGAGGGGGCGATAAATTCGGCAAATTCGCCCAGAGCCACTTTCAAATCCACACCTTCGCGGTCCAGGCGGTCTTGGGTAATGCCCGTCAGGTCCGTGAAATAGCGGTCGAGGGTCGGGTTGATGCGGGGGCGGACCAGAATTTCGAAAGCGCCCAATTCCTCCAGCCCCGGTGTGTCCGCCAGCCTGACCGCGCCGATCTGAACGACCTCCATTTCTTCGCCGGGGCCGGTCCAATGGCGTTGCCAGGACCCTTCCCAGGCGGTCCATTCCAGGTCCATGACGATCAGTGCGTGATCGTCGCCCCTCATCCCTCCGTATCCTCCGTCCGCGCGGCCCGGATCAGGCGGTCGTTGATGGCGCGGCCCAGGCCCCGGTCGGGAATGGGCATGACGGCGATGGCCGGGGCCGGCCCATTGTCCAGGTCGTGCAGCATGGCGAACAGATTGGCGGCGGCCTCGGTGGTATCGCCCGTGGGGCTCAGGTTCAGGCATCCTGCGGGGGCCTCCGGGCCGAATCCCAGCAAGGCTTCATCCGTCTCCGTCCGCTGCGCGTTCAGGCGCAGCCGCTTCGACGGGGCGTAATGGCGGGCCAGCATGCCCGGGGAGCGCGGTCCGCCGGGGCCGATCTCATGGGCTTCGGCGACCGGACCATAGGCACCGCAGACGGCCTCGATATCTTCGCGCGCCAAGCCGCCCGGGCGCAGGATCACCGCGCGGTCGCCGGTGGCGTCGACGACCGTGGATTCCAGGCCCACGGTACAGGGGCCGCCGTTCAGGATGATTTCCGGCCCACCCTGATCGGGGCCGGGCAGGGAGGCGGCGACATGGGCGGCCCGGGTCGGGCTCATATGGCCCGAACGGTTGGCGCTGGGTGCGGCGATGGGCAGGCCGCCCGCTTTTAGAAGGGCCTGACCCACGGCATGGTTGGGGGCGCGGATGGCGACCGTGTCGAGCCCCGCCGACACCAGCCGCGACAGCCTGCAATCCGCCCGCCGGGGCAGGACGACGGTCAACGGCCCCGGCCAGAAGGCGTCCATCAACATGCGGCCAAGCGCCGTGATCTCGGCATAGCCAGCGGCGGCATCAGCGTCGGCCACGTGCACGATCAGGGGATTGAACTCGGGGCGGTCCTTGGCGGCATAGATGGCGGCGCAGGCGGCGTCATTGGTGGCGTCGGCGCCCAGGCCGTAAACCGTTTCCGTGGGAAAGGCGACCAAGCCGCCCGCCTGAAGAACATCGGCCGCGCGGGCGATGGCGGCGGGGTCCGCCGCATCGGCGATCAAGGACAGGGCGCTGCCGCTATCCGTCAAGGCCGATCCCCTTGCCGACCGCGATGAAGTGGGGATTTTCGAGCCCGATCTTGCCGTAGGCCAGAGGGGCACCGTCCGTTGTCAACACCCGGCCGCCGGCAAAATTCAGGACCGCATGGCCCGCCGCCGTATCCCATTCCATGGTCCGCCCGAACCGGGGGTAGATGTCGGCCGCCCCTTCGGCGACGCGGCAGAATTTCAGCGAACTGCCGGCGCCGATGCGATGCGCCACGGTATAGCGTTCCAGGAACGCATCGGCTTCTTCGGCCCCGTGGGACCGGCTGACCACGGCGGTCAGCCCTTCGGCCGGGGCTTCGCGCGATGCGATGGGGGTAGGCGGGCCGTCGCCGGTCTGCTTGAACGCCCCCGGGGCGCCGGCCACGAAGGTTTCGTTCAGCACGGGCAGATGCACCACGCCCAGGACCGGCCGGCCGTTTTCGATCAGGGCGATGTTGACCGTGAACTCGCCGCTGCGCTTGACGAATTCCTTGGTCCCGTCCAGCGGATCGACCAGCCAGAACAGGGGGCCGTTGGGCTGTTTCAGGCCCTCGGCCTCGACCGCTTCCTCGCCGACGATGGGGATGTCTGCGGAAATCTCGCTTTGGATCGCCTGGGTGATCAGGGCTTCGGCAAGTTGATCGGCCTGCGTGACCGGAGAGTTATCGCCCTTGGTCTCGACCTCGAAATCGGTTTTGTAAACGGTGAGAATCTGCGCGCCCGCGCGCTTGGCGATATCCGCCACCCGTTCAAGCAGGGTCAGGTCGATGGTCAGCATGTCCGGTGCGCCCGGTTATGGGAAATGGGGGGATTGGCCCCGTTTCGGTTTGTCGCCCGTGCGCTGCGTGGAGTCAACCGACGGCGGCGCAGGCTATGACGGTTGGGCGCGCCAAAGTGGAGGATCGGCGGGCAGGTCCGCGGATTGGGCTTCCTCGGCGACGAATCGCCGCGCCGTGAACGTGGACGACCAGTGATTGCCCGCCATCCCGGCCTTGCGTTTCAGATGCATCAGGAAGGCCCGCTTGTCGGGCAGTTGCTCCCAGACGGACGGCAGGAACAGGGCGCGCTTGCCGCCGTCGGCGATGACCAGCCCGTCGATGCCGGGGCGCAACTGGGCCAAAAGGTCGGCCTCGTCGCGGATCGTCATGGGCGCCTGGGGGCTGAGCACGGAAATCGACAGGGTGACCTCGGGCAGCTCGGACGCTTCCAGATTCGGGAAACGCGGGTCGCGGAAGGCGGCGGCATAGGCGTTGACGGCGACGTCGGTCAGTAGCGGGCGGTGCGCCTCGGGCGAGCCGATACAGCCGCGCAATTGCCCGTTTTTCTTGAGCGTCACAAAGCACGCCCCGGGGGCGGCCGGGTCGCCAGGGGCGGTCGCGATATCGGGCATCAGGGGCTGGCCCGTTTCCAGGCCGTGTTCGATGGAGGATGCGGCCAGACGCAGCAGGGCGTCGCCATGGCGGGCGAGCAGGGCCTTGGTCTGGGCCGCGAAATCCGTTTCCTCTTCTTGAACGGCGGCTGCCGGGTTTTCCATGAACAGCCAGGACCCGTAACCGACGACCCTGTCGCGCGGCCCCGCCGTGTCGCCGGAATTGCGCAGGTCCACGGTCTCGACCGTCATGCCCTTCGCCTTGGCCAGTTTCAGCAGGCCGCCGAGCGGAAAGCGGCCGCAGGCGCCGTGGTTGGAAATCCGGTCCGGCGCCAGGGCCTCGATGGCCTGACAGGTGCGCCGGTCGATCGCCTGGGCGCTGTCGTAATCGAGATAATGGCTGAGGTCCGAAGACACCACGATCAACGTTTCCGGCCCGCCCCAGAGTTTGTCCAGCACTTCCGCGACCTGATCCGGCGTCGCCTGGCCGACGACCAGCGGCAGGACCTTGAAATCGTCGAGCACGCGCATCAGGAACGGCAGGTGGACCTCCAGCGAATGTTCCTGGGCGTGGGTTTCGTCGAACGTCTGGACCTGGGGCAGATCGGCGATCAAGGCCGCCGCCGCTTTGTCGATCTCGACCGGTCCCAAGGGGGTGGCGAAGGCGTCGGCCCCCGACAGGGCCAGGCCGTTCACCGCGACCCGGTGGCAGGGACCCAGCAGGATGACCCGCGTGATCCGCCCGTGCGCCGGCTTGATCCGCGCATAGGCGCTGGCCGCCACGGCCCCGGAATAGATGTAGCCCGCATGGGGGGCGACGACCGCCTTGGGCACGGGCCCGACAGTGATCTTGGCGTCGTCCCAGCAGCGGGCGAGCAGGGCGTCCAGGTCCTGGGGCCGGTCCGGATAAAATGATCCCGCGACGGCGGTGGGGCGAATTGCGGTCATTGGCGTTCACTGTGTTGCATGACTACATGATAATATAGGCCCAATTCGGGGCCATTCCACAGCCGTTCGAGGAAATAGATGGCGTCCGTCGAAACCGATATTGAAACATTCCCCGGCGCCTTTCCTGGCCGATATTGGCACAAGCTGGACGACGGGCGCATTCAATGCGAGGTCTGCCCCCGGTTCTGCAAGCTGCGGGCGGGGCAGCGGGGGCTGTGTTTCGTGCGGGCAAGCGACGGCGAGCAGGTGGTGCTGACGACCTATGGCCGGTCGTCGGGATTCTGCATCGACCCCATCGAAAAGAAGCCGTTGAACCATTTCTATCCCGGCACGCCGATCCTCAGCTTCGGCACGGCGGGCTGCAATCTGACCTGCAAATTCTGCCAGAACCACGACATCTCGAAATCCCGCGAGTTCGACAAGCTGCAAAGCCTGGCCACGCCCGCGATGATCGCCGAGGCGGCGGTGAAATCCGGCTGCACCTCCGTCGCCTATACCTACAACGACCCGGTGATCTTCCTGGAATACGCCGTCGACACGGCCAAGGAATGTCGCAAGCGGGGCATCAAGAACGTGGCGGTCACGGCGGGCTACATCACGCCGGAGGCGCGGCCCGAATTCTTTGAATACATGGACGCGGCCAATGTGGACCTGAAGGCCTTCACGCCCGAGTTCTATAAGGAACTGTGCTCCGCCGATCTGGAACGGGTGAAGGAAACGCTCGTCTACATCAAGCACGAGACCGATTGCTGGCTGGAAATCACCGATCTGATGATCCCGGGGCACAACGACAGCGAAGCCGAGATCGACGCCATGACCAAGTGGATCGTGGATGCCCTGGGCCCCGACGTGCCGGTCCACTTCACCGCCTTCCATCCCGACTGGAAGATGATGGACGTGCCGCCGACGCCGCCGGAAACCCTGGTCCGTGCCCGCGAGATCGCCATGAACAACGGCATCCGATACGCCTACACCGGGAATGTTCACGACAAGGACCATCAGTCGACCTATTGCCACAACTGCGGCGGTGTCTTGATCGGGCGCGACTGGTACGAACTGTCCCAATTCAACGTCACCACCGAGGGCAACTATCCCGGCAACTGCGCCGCTTGCGGCGCGGAAATTCCCGGCCGCTTCGACGGGCCGGCGGGGGACTGGGGGCGCAAGAGGGTGCCGTTACGGTTTCAAGGGGCCAAGGCGGTTTAGGGGGCTTGCGCCTGCGCCCCCATTGTATACAATCCGCCGTTCGCAGATTTCATTCAGGGAGAGGACTCCGACCATGGCCCCCGACGCATCCGCCGCCTACGACGCAAACCGCCCCGCAGACATCAGCCCCGAAGAATGGGAGGTCCGGGTCAACCTGGCCGCCGCCTATCGTCTGGTCGATCTGTTCGGCTGGTCGGACCTGTTGGGCACGCATCTGTCGGCCCGCGTGCCGGGGCCGGACGAGCATTTCCTGATCAATCCCTTCGGCGTGCTGTTCGAGGAAATGACCGCCTCGGCCCTGATCAAGGTCGACGAGCACGGCACCTGCCTGACCAATTCCGAATACAGCATCAACCCGGCGGCCTTCGTCATCCATTCCGCCGTGCATCTGGCCGTGCCGGAACTGAGCTGCGTCATGCACACCCACACCCGGGACGGCGTCGGCGTTGCCTGTCAGGAAGACGGTATCCTGCCGATCTCGCAGCAGGCGCTGTCTATCTATGCTCATACGGCCTATCACGAATACGAAGGGTTGGCCGTCGATCTGGATGAGCGGGAGCGGCTGGTCCGCGACCTGGGCGACAACCGGGTCATGGTGCTGCGCAACCATGGCCTTCTGACCGTCGGCAAGACCATCGGCGAAGCCTTCATGTGGATGTACCGGGCGGAGCGCGCCTGCCGCTATCAGTTGTCGTTCCAGCAGTCCGGCGCCAAGTTGACGCCGATCCCGCAGGAAGTCATCGACAAGACCGTGGAACAGGGCAAGATCGCCAATTCGCCGAACGGCCACCGTCCCATCGGCCAAAAGGAATGGCCGGCGCTGCTGCGCAAGCTGGACCGCGCCAACCCCGGCTACGACGCCTGATCCGCGAAATTCCAGGCTGCCCCCGGCAGAATCCCCTTCACCCGAAGGGGCATGGAACCCTATATAGTGGAACCCATCCATTCGGCGCGGGCGATTCCGCCTGCGCGTCATTACGCCGCCGCGCGACCGGACCCGATGTTGGGGACGCGCGCGGCGTCCCACATGAATAGTCCCAAGGACAGATAGATGAAAATCACCTTCGCCAATCCCGCACTTCCCGCCCAGGGCGTCGTCGTCGTGACTGCCACCGAGGACGCCAAGCTGTCGAAAAGCGCCACCGTCCTGGACGTCAAGCTGGGGGGCGCGATCACCCGCGCCGCCAAGGCCGCCAAGTTCAAGGGCAAGGCGGGCGAAAGCCTCGACCTGATGGCGCCGGACACCAAGTTCGAACGTGTCGTCGTGGTCGGCCTGGGCAAGCCGGATGAATTGAAGGACCTGAGCCTGCAGGAAGCGGGCGGGCGCATCTACGCCCTGCTGTCCGGCCAGGGCGTCGCCGCCACGGTGGTGCTGGACGCCGTCGAAGGGGCGAAACTTTCCGCCGCCGACATGGGCGCCAACCTGGGCTTCGGGGCGCTGCTGCGGTCCTACCGCTTCGACAAGTACCGGACCAAGGAGCCCAAGGAAAAGAAGCCGCTGCTCAAGACGCTCAAGGTTCTGTGCCCGACCTCGGCCAAGGCCAAGACGGCTTTCACCGATATGGAAAAGGTCGCCGAGGGCGTGTTCTTCACCCGCGATCTGGTGTCGGAGCCGCCGAACGTTTTGTATCCCGCGACCCTGGCCAAGGAAGCCCTGGCGCTGAAGAAGCTGGGCGTGAAGGTCACGGTTCTGGGTGAAAAGGAAATGACCAAGCTGGGCATGGGGGCCCTTCTCGGCGTCGGCCAGGGCAGTGCCCGCGAAAGCAAGATGGTCATCATGGAATGGACCGGCGTGGCCAAGTCCAAGCCTGCCAAGGCGCAGCAGCCCGTTGCCTTCGTCGGCAAGGGGGTGACCTTCGACACCGGCGGCATCTCGATCAAGCCGGCCGCCGGCATGGAAGACATGAAGTGGGACATGGGCGGCTCGGGCGTGGTCATCGGCCTGATGAAGGCGCTGGCTGGCAGGAAAGCGAAAGTCAACGCTGTCGGCGTGGTCGGCCTGGTCGAAAACATGCCCGACGGCAACGCGCAGCGACCGGGCGATATCGTCAAATCCATGTCGGGGCAGACCATCGAGGTCCTGAACACGGACGCCGAGGGCCGCCTCGTCCTCGCCGATGCGCTGTGGTACACGCAGACCAAGTACAAGCCCAAGTTCGTGGTCGATCTGGCGACCCTGACGGGGGCGATCATCGTGGCGCTCGGCAACGAGCGCGCGGGCATGTACGCCAACGACGATGCGCTGGCCGATCAGATCTTCCAGGCCGGCGAGGCCGTGGACGAACTGGTGTGGCGCATGCCGCTGGGCAAGGCCTATGACGAGCTGATCAATTCCGACGCCGCCGACATGCAGAACATCGGAGGGCGTTGGGGCGGGTCGATCACCGCGGCGCAGTTCCTGCAGCGCTTCATCAAGGACGGCACGCCCTGGGTCCACCTGGACATCGCCGGCACGACCTGGTCGAAGAAGGCCAAGCCGGTCACGCCCAAGGGCGGCACCGGATACGGCGTGCGCCTGTTGGACCGGCTGGTCGCCGACCACTACGAAGCCAAGTAAGGGGCATCAAGGGCATGGGGGAGGCGACGGCATGAAGCGTTTGATCGGCTCCCTGCTCGTCGCCTTCGGCCTGTCGGTCGGGTTCCTGATTGTTGATGTGCCGGGCGGCTCGGCGGCGGAACCGGCCACGGCCGCTGCCCCGGCCGCGCCCTCGGCGGCGGCCCTGGAATTCGTCCGGCGCACCGGCTTGAACAACAACTTCGTGCAATTGCTCGCCAAGTTCGGGGCCATGACCCGGACCGTGCAAAGCCTGATCGGCAAGTTCGGGCTTGAGGCCGTGACCGAGGTGTTCCGCGCCCAGGTCAACCAGACCGTCGGCAAGTACGGCGAGGAATGGACGGCCAACCTGGCGCGCATCTACGGCGCCGAGTTCACGGCGGAGGAACTGGACTCTCTGGCTACCCGGTGCAACGACTCACCCCATTTCGCGCGCATGGTCGCTTTCCGCGATACGGCAGGCAAACGCATGCGCGCGGCCAGCAACGATTTGATGGAAAAAGCCCTGTTCGAGGTCGTCAAGGGCACGGCGGAGCATTTCCCCACACTCAGCAAGTAGTCATTTCGGCAGGCGTGGCGGACCGGACAGTTTCAAGGCAGGCAGGCGAGATCGTGACCGACATTTCTTTCTATCATCTGGAACGCTCGCCGCTTGAACAGGCCCTGCCCAAGCTGTTGGAAAAGACCCTGGCCGCCGGCAAGCGGGCCCTCGTCCTTGCCTCCAGCGACGAACGGGTCGAGGCCCTGGCGCAGACGCTGTGGACCTATGATCCCGGCTCCTGGCTGCCCCACGGCACGCCCAAGGACGGCAATCCGGAAGATCAGCCCGTGTGGCTGTCGACCGATCCGGAAACCCCCAACCACGCGACCTTCCTGTTCCTGACCGATGGCGCCACGTCGGAATGGGTCGAGGCCTACGAGCGCTGTTTCGAGCTGTTCGACGGCCGCGACCCGGACGCCGTGCAGGCCGCGCGCGACCGCTGGAAGGCCTACAAGGCCGCCGGCCACGACCTGACCTACTTGCAGCAGACGGCCCAGGGCGGCTGGGAGAAAAAGGCCTGACTTTCAAGAACCGCGCGCCCGAAGAAGGCGGCGGTGATCATACGAAGAACGGAGGATACAGATGACCAACCCGCGCTGGGTCAATCGGCCCGAGGGATCGAACTGGGGCGATTTCGGCCCCGACGACGAAAAGGGCCGCATGAACCTGCTGACGCCCGACGTCGTGATGAAGGGCGTTGCCGAGGTAAAGGAAGGCCTGACCTTCTGTCTGTCCCTGCCGCTCGACATGCCGGGCGGCAATTCCGTCAATCCGAAGCGCCATCCCCCCGTGATGCATCCGACCAAGCAGGACGGCGCCGATTATTACAACTTCATCTGGGACAAGCATTCCCGTCCCGGATCGACGGACGTCAGCGCCGACGATCTGGTCGTGCTGCATACCCAGTATTCGACGCAGTGGGATTCACTGGCCCACTTCGGGCAGTTGTTCGACGCCGACGGCGATGGGGTGGCCGAGCCCTGTTACTACAACGGTTGGCGCGCCGGCACCGACGTCGCCGATCCGGATGTGCACAACCACGTCAAGACCGACCGCCTGGGCATCGAGAACATGGCCGAGGCCTGCGTGCAGGGACGCGGCGTGATGATCGACCTGCACGGTCATTACGGGGATGAACGCGTCGCCGTGAATCACGCCATGCTGATGGAAGTGATGGAAAAGGACGGCGTGACGGTGGAGGAGGGCGACATGGTTCTGCTCCACACCGGTTGGGACGAGATGATCATGTCCATGGCCGGCGACCCGGACGCATCGAGGCTGCATGCCAGCTGCGCCGTGCTCGACGGCTGGGACGACAAGCTATTGCAATGGATCACCGACAGCGGGCTGACGATCCTGGTGTCCGACAACATGGCTGTGGAGAATACGAATTATCCCGGCCATCCCGAGGACGATCACTGCCGCCTGCCCATCCACCGCCACTGTCTGTTCAAGATCGGCGTGCACCTGGGCGAGATTTGGTATCTGGCCGAACTGAAGAAGGCGCTGAAGGAACGGGGCCGGTCGCGGTTCCTGTTGACCGCACCGCCCCTGCGCCTGCCGGGCAGCGTCGGTTCGCCCGCGACGCCCATCGCGACCATCTGACGGACGGACGACGATGACCGAGAACACGCCCAAGACCGGCCCGACGCGTCTGGACGCCAACAAGGTCGACATGTCCCAGTTCGGTCTGCACCGGAAGGACTATCAGCCCGACGCCAAGGGGCCGCTGCACGGCGTGCGCGTGGTCGACATGTCGCGCCTGGTCTGCGGCAATTTGCTGACCTTCAACCTGGGCGACATGGGGGCCGAGGTCATCAAGATCGAGCCGGCGGGCAAGGGCGATCCGCTGCGCGCCTGGGGCGACGGCGGGATCGAGGCGCAATGGAAGGTCTATGCCCGCAACAAGAAAAGCATGGCCCTCGACCTGCGCGATCCCCAGGCCATCGCCATCGTCAAGAAGCTGGTCGAGGGCGCGCAGATCCTGGTCGAGGGCTTCCGCCCCGGACGGCTGGAGGAAATGGACCTGGCGCCGGAAACGCTCTGGGCGATCAATCCCAAGCTGGTGATCGTGCGCATCTCGGGCTACGGCCAGTCGGGGCCTTACAAGGAACGCCCCGGGTTCGGGTCCGTCGTCGAAAGCATGTCGGGCTTCGCGTCCCGTAACGGCTTCGGCGACCGGGAACCGGTGTTACCACCCTTCGCGCTGGCGGACTCCGTTGCCGGGTTGCAGGGGGCGTTCGCCACCATCGTGGCGTTGCGCGCCGCAGAACAGGACGGCGGTAAGGGACAGGTCGTCGATCTGGCATTGCTGGAGCCGCTGTACGCCATCATGGGGCCGGAGGCCCTGGTTTATCAGCTGACCGGGCGCAGCCGCCCGCGCACGGGCTCGTCGTCGACCACGGCGTCGCCGCGCAACGTGTACGAAACGTCCGACGGCAAGTTCATCGGCATGTCGGCCTCGATCCAGACCATGGCCGAACGGGTGTTCCGCATGATCGGCCGGGAAGACCTGATCACCACGGAGGGCTTCCGCACCAACATGGAGCGCGTGAAGAACCGCGAGGAAGTGGACCGCATCGTCGGCGCCTGGATCAAGACCAAGACCCTGGCCGACGTCGCCAGGACGTTCGAGGAACAGAGCATCACCGCCTCGCCGATTTACGAGCAGGACGACATCCTGCGCGACGAGCATTTCCGCGAACGCGAGGTTATCATTGAGTTGCCCGACGATCAATTGGGCTCCGTGCCCATGCAGAACGTCAGCCCGCGCCTGTCGGAAACGCCGGGCGTGATCCGCAGCCCCGCACCGCTTCGGGGACAACATTCCGTGGCGCTGCTTAAGGAACTGGGGTTCAGCGCGACTGAGATTGAAAATCTGAAAACAAAGGGAGTGGTCGAAGGATGACCGATAAAAATACCACCGGTGCGGAACGGCCGATTGTCTGGCGTTCGTTGCTTTACGTTCCCACCAACAACGAAAAATTCGTCGCCAAGGCCCATACCCGGGGCGCCGACGGCATCATCCTGGACTTGGAGGACAGCGTCCCCGAACAGGAACGCCAGCGCGCCCGCGACATGCTGCCCGATGCAGTCAAGTCGGTGACGCAATCGGGCGCCGATCCCATCGTGCGCATCAACCGGCCGATCCGCCACATGGTCAAGGACGTGGAGGCGGCGGTGAAGGCGGGGGCACGGGCCCTGTTCGTGACCAAGGTCGACGGTGCGGGGCATCTGAAACTGGTGGCCGAACTGGTCGGTGAGGTCGAGCGCGAGGCCGGCCGGCCCCAAGGATCGGTCAAGCTGGCCGCCATGGTCGAGACGGCGGACGCCTATTTCCGCGCCCATGCCATCGCCCGGGCCTCGTCCCGGCTGATCGGGATGAACCTGGGCGGCGAGGATTTCGCCATGGAGATGGGCATGGTGCCCGACACGGAAACCCTGCTGGTGCCCAAGCAGACGGTGATGATCGCGGCCAAGGCGGCGGGTTTGATGGCCATGGGCTTCATCGGCACGGTCGCTGATTACAACGACACCGAAGGCTTCCGTGCCGCCGTGCGCAAGTCGGTCAAGTTCGGTTTCGACTGCGCCAGTGTCATCCACCCGTCGGGTGTGGCGATTCTGAACGAGGAATTCACCCCCTCGGCGGAAGCCGTCGACCATGCGCGCCGCGTGATCGACGCCTATGCGGACGCGCAGAAGGCGGGCAAGGGGGCGATCACCGTCGACGGCAAGATGATCGACGTGCCGATCGTGATCCGGGCGGAACGCCTGCTGGCGCGCTACGAGGCGATCCGCGCCCGCGCCGGAAACTGAGGAACGGCCAAGGCGGGGAGAGCGGCTACAGCATCCCCGCCGCGGCGGTCGCGACCTGATTGCCGCCGCGCCAGATCATTTCCACCGCCACATAGGCGACGACGATCAGCCCGGCGTAGGCCAGCCACTTGTGCTTTTCCAGCAGCGACGCCACCCAGTTGGCGGCGAAGGCCATCAGCAGGATCGACAGGACCAGGCCGAACACCAGCATGCCCGGTGCGTCGTGGGCGGCGCCGGCCACGGCCAGCACGTTGTCCAGCGACATGGTCACGTCGGCGATGATGATCGAGATCACGGCACTGCGCAGGGTCTTGCCCTCGCCGGTTCCCTCGGCCTCCGGGTCCGGCATTTCCAGGCTGCCGGCGCGGATTTCCTGCCACATCTTGTAGGCGACCCAAAGCAGCAGCAACCCGCCCGCCAGGGTCAGCCCGATGATCGACAGCAGTTGATAGGTCACGGAGGCGAACAGGATGCGCAGCACCGTTGCCGCGATGATGCCGATGGCGATGGCCTTGCGCCGGTGTGCGGCGGGAAGGCCCGCCGCCGCCATGCCGATGATGATGGCATTGTCGCCGGACATCACCAGATCGATGAAAACGATGGAGGTGAAGGCCTTGAAATTGAATTGAAGCAGGGGGTCGAGAAATTCCACGGGCGGGCTCTTTCGTGCGTTCGTGCCCGCCGCGGGGGCGGGATGGGCGTGTCGGGCGCGGGCGCCCTAGCGATTGTCCTCAATGATCATGTCGGACGCCTTTTCGCCGATCATGATGGCCGGCGCATTGGTGTTGCCCGACGTGATGGTCGGCATGATCGAAGCATCGGCGACCCTTAAGCCCCGGATGCCCCGGACCCGAAGCCGGTCGTCGACGACGGCGTTCGGATCGCGGCCCATCTTACATGTCCCGACGGGATGATAAATGGTCTGTGCGATGCGGCGTGCGCCTTCCAGCAGTTCGTCATCCGTTTGGGCGTCGCTGCCGGGGCGCATTTCCTCGGCGACATAGGGGGCGAGGGTCTTCGTTTCGACCAGACGGCGCGTCAGCTTTAGGGATTCGATGGCGGTTTGTTGGTCCAGGTCCGTCGACAGGTAGTTGGGCCGGATCACCGGATGGGCGAAGGGATCGGGGGAGGCGAGGCGGATGTCCCCCCGGCTTTCCGGGCGCAGTTGGCAGACCGACAGGGTAAATGCCGAGAATCGGTGCGTGCCTTCGCCAGGGCTGTCCGCACTCCACGGCTGCACATGGTATTGGATGTCCGGCGTTTCCAGTTCGGGCCGGGTCTTGGCAAAGATCGCGACCTGGCTTGCCCCCATGGTCAGGGGGCCGGAGCGGCGGAGCAGGAATTCCAGGCCCATCAGGACCTTTTGGATCGGATTGCGGGCCTGATCGTTCAGGGTGATCGGGCGGTGGGTGCGATAGATGGTGCGCAATTGCAGGTGATCCTGCAGGTTCCCGCCGACGCCGGGCATATCCTGCGCCACGGGAACACCCATGTCCGTAAGGTGTTGCGCCGGACCGATGCCCGACAGCATGAGAATTTGCGGCGAACCGATGGCCCCTGCCGACAGGATCACCTCGCCCCGGCAGACGGCGGCCCGGGGCGCGCCCTTCACGTCGAAGGCGACACCGGTGCAGAGCCCGTTCTCTAAGATCAGGTTGCGGACCTGGGCATGGGTGCGGATGTCCAGGTTGGGGCGGCCTTTTGCCGGTTTCAAGTAGCCGACGGCGGTCGAGCAGCGCAGCCCGTTGCGGGTCGTCAGTTGGAAATACCCGGCGCCTTCCTGATCATCGCGGTTGAAATCATCCCGCTCGGGAATGCCGAGTTCGCCCGCCGCCTTGATGACGGCATCGCAGATTTCCCGGCGCACCCGCATGTCCGATACGGCCAGGGGGCCGTCCGCGCCATGAAAGTCGTCGGCGCCGCGTTCCTGGTTCTCGGCGCGTCGGAAATAGGGCAGCACGTCATTGAACGACCACCCCGCATTGCCCAGCTGCCGCCAGTGATCGAAGTCCTGCGGCTGGCCACGGACATAAAGCAGGCCGTTGATGGAACTGGACCCGCCCAGAACCTTGCCGCGCGGCCAGCTGATGCTGCGCCCGCCCAGGCCCGGATCAGGCGCGGTCTTGAAACACCAGTCCGTCGCCGGATTGTTGATGGTCTTGAAGTAGCCGACGGGGATGTGAATCCAGGGGTTGGTGTCGCGCCCGCCGGCCTCCAGCAAAAGCACCCGCTTGCCCGGATCGGTGCTCAGGCGGTTGGCGAGCACGCAGCCGGCTGAGCCGGCGCCGATGACGATGTAATCGTATTCCGGCGCACCGGTGAGGGGAGAAGTCGCTACATCCATCGTTGGCTCGTCGTCGTCCTGATTCCGTTGGTTGTGGCGGCGGGCTGCCGGAATGGGGCCTCCGCGATGCCGTGCTCATGGGGTGAGTTCGCGAAATCATCGTTGCAGATAATACTGATGTTTGCAATAATGATACGCAGAAGTCTCAATAATGATAATTTAATATGACTTCTTGACGGTCCCGGCGGCAATCGTGCACGGCAGGACCCCATGTTTGGGAGTGGAAGCATGAACAAAATCAAATCTTTATTTGCCGTGTTCGCCCTGATGGCGTTCGCGACGGCCGCGGTCTTCGCGCCCGGCACGGCTGAGGCCAAGAAGGTTAAGATCCGCGTGCAGTCGGTGATTCCGTCCAAGGCGGATGAAGTCACCATGTTGAAAGATTACGCCGCCAACGTCGCGGCACTGACCAACGGTGAAGTTGAAATCGAAGTCCTGCCCGCAGGCGCCGTCGTGGGCGTCAAGGAAACGCTGGAAGCGGTCGACAAGGGCCTGATTGAAGGCGGCTTTGCCTGGACCCATTACTGGTCCGGCTATCATCCGGCGGCCATGCTGTTCGGGTCGCCCGTCGCGGGCGGCGGTGTCGGCATGGACAACATCGCCTGGGTCAGCTGGTACCAGTACGGTGGCGGTCGCGCGCTTTATGAACAGCTCTGGAAAGAGATGGGCATGAACATCAAGGGCTTCATCCTGCAGCCCGTGGGCCCGGAAGCCCTCGGCTGGTTCAAGGAGCCCATCAACTCCATGGCCGACTTCCGCAAGTATCGGTTCCGCACGCCTCCGGGCATTCCCGGCCAGACCTACAAGGACATCGGCGTTGCCTCGGTGGCCATGGGCGGCGGCGACATTCTGCCGGCCCTGGAAAAAGGCGTGATCGACGCCGCCGAATGGTGCTGCCCGAAACCGGACATGGTGTTCGGCTTCCAGAAGGTGCTGAAGCACTATTATCTGCAGGGCCTGCATCAGGTGGTCGTCAACGCCGACATGTACCTGAACGGCGACGTCTGGAAGAGCCTGACCCCGCATCAGCAGCAGGCGATGGAAATCGCCGCCGATGCCTCGCTGTCGCGTGCCATGAGCTGGCGCATCTACGAAAACGGCAAGGCGCTGAAGGAGCTGGTGGAAAAGCACGGCGTCATCCTGCATGACACGCCCGCCGACTATTTCACCGAGTATATGGACGCGGCCCGCAAGAGCCTGGAAAAGAACGCCGCCGAAAACGCGTTCTTCAAGAAGGTCTGGGATTCCCAGAAAGACTTCGCCGACATTGCGGTGCCGTTCTGGGCCGGGGCGCAAACGTCGAACGCCAACCTCGGCAACGCCTACGCCAACAGCAAGAAGAAAAAGTAGGCTGATCTCCTGCACATGACATCCGCCGGACGTACGGGGGCGGGCACGATTGTCCGCCCCCGCATTGTCCGGCTGAGTCTTCCCGCGGGCCTGACGTCCGGCACCGCATGGTCTGTCTTTTTCCGCCGCCAGGCGGACTCCTAAACGGAAAAGAAGGTTCGGATGGCTGATCACGACCCGAATCCCGGTGAACTGGATATCACCGATGAGTTGATCGCCGAGCGCCGGGGCGACCCGTCGGGCAAGATGCCGGACGACATGCCCCGTTGGATGGCGCGGACGATCACCGGCATCGACCGGTTCAGCCTCATCGTCGGCAATATCGTCTGTTGGCTGACGGTGCCGCTTTTCGTCGCCATGGTCTACGAGGTCGTGGCGCGTTACGTGTTCATCGCGCCCACCATGTGGGCTTATGACATATCGCGCATGCTGTACGGCGCCTTGTTCATGCTTGGCGCCGGCTACGCCCTGTCAAAGGGCGTGCATATCCGCGCCGATTTTCTCTACCGCCTATGGCCGGACAAGATGCAGGGGCGCATCGATCTGCTGCTGTATTTGGTGCTCTATTTCCCCGGCATGCTGGTGTTCCTCTACATGGCAACCGACTACGCCACGCTGGCCTGGATCCGCGGCGAGAAAGGCATGGATACCGCCTGGATGCCGCACATGGGGCCGATCAAGACGGCGCTGCCCGTGGGCATCGCGCTGCTGATCATCCAAGGCATCTCGGAAACGCTGAAAAGCTACTACGCCGCGACTAAGGGAAGGTGGCCCTGATAATGGAAAATGAAATCCTGGGTCTTATTCTGATCGGGGTGATGCTGCTGGCGATTTTCGTCGGCTTCCCAATCTCCTTTACGCTGATTTTCCTCGGCTTCGTGTTCGGCTACATGGGCTTCGGCCAGGTCGTGTTCTACCTGATGACGTTCCAATTCTCGAACGTCATGCTGGAACAGACATTGGCGGCTGTCCCTCTATTCATATTCATGGGGATATTGATGGAGCAGGCGGGCCTGATGGAACGCCTGTTCTCCGCCGTGCAGTTGATGTTGTCGCGGTTACGCGGGTCGCTTTATCTGGCCGTGTTGTTCGTGTCGACGATCTTTGCCGCCGCGACGGGCATCGTCGGCGCCTCGGTGACGATCCTTGGCATCATGGCAGCCAAGACCATGAACAGATCCGGATACGATGTGCGATTGGCCGCGGGGACGATCACTGCGGGCGGGACGCTCGGCATCCTGATCCCGCCCTCGATCATGCTGGTGGTCATGGGCCCGGTGCTTGAGGTGCCGGTCACGGACCTGTTCGCCGCCGCCATCATCCCGGGCATCATGATGGCCTTCCTGTATGCCGTCTATGCGGTTGGCCGCTGCATGATCAATCCGGAACTGGGGCCGCCGCTGGCGATCGAGGATCGCGCCGCCAACATGGGCGAGATCGTCCGGGAATTCATTCTTGGTCTGGTGCCGCCGGCGCTTCTGGTGTTCTCGGCGCTGGGCTCCATCATGTTCGGTTTGGCGACCCCGACCGAAGGGGCGGGCTGCGGTGCCGCCGGCGCTTTGCTGCTGACGCTTGCCTATCGACGGATGACCTTCAAGAAGTTCAGGGAAGCCCTGATCAAGACGCTGGAAATCTCGGCCTTGATCCTGATCCTGGTTGCGGCTTCCAACTTCTTCGGCGCCGTGTTCTCGCGGCTCGGCACGCCGACCATGCTGACGGAACTGCTGCTCGGCCTGGACCTACCGCCCATGGTTCTGCTGATCATGATCATGGCCTTGATCTTCCTGTTGGGCTGGCCGCTTGAATGGGTGCCGATCGTGCTGATCATCGTGCCGATCCTGTTGCCGTTGATTGAACAGCTTGGCTTCAATCTGGTGTGGTTCGGCATTCTGGTTGCGGTTAACCTGCAAACAGCTTGGCTATCGCCACCGGTGGCGCTATCAGCGTACTTCCTGAAAGGCGTGGTGCCGGAGTGGGATCTCAAGGACATCTACATCGGCATGATGCAGTTCATGGTGATCCAGTTGTTCGGTCTCATCCTGATCATGGTTTTTCCTCAAATCGCGTTATGGCTGCCGGGCTACATCTACGGGGAATAGGTTCGGCGACGGTGCTGCGTCGGTTTCGGTTCATGCGGATGGCATAGTTGGTTATGGCGAACAACGGAGACGAAAAGGGTTCGCGGTCGATCCGTGCGCTGGAGATTGTCGAGGCCATGGTCGGCGAGGGCCGGCCCCTGAGTGCGGCCAAGATCGCAGACCTGACCGGGCTGCCCAAGGCGACGGTGCATCGGCTGTGTGCATTGTTGACGGAAACGGGCTTCGTGACGCCGTCGCCGTCCGGCGATGGGTTGAGTGTCGGCCCCAGGCTGCGCGACCTTGCCATGGCGACCGTCGCTGTCGATACGGACTACAGCCAGCGCCACCGTATCCTGACCGATCTGTCACAGGAAATCGGCGAGACCTGCAACTTCAACATCCCGATGGGCGGGGAGATGTATTACATCGACCGTGTGGAGACCAAATGGCCGCTGCGCACGCAGTTGCCCATCGGCTCTCGGGTGCCTCTACATTGCACGGCCAGCGGCAAGCTCTATCTGGCCTCGTTGCCGGCCGGGCGGCGGCGCCAGATGATCCAGGCTCTCGACCTCATCCCCCATACGCCGGGCACGATCACCGAACCGGATGCGCTGCTCGCCAACCTGGATGATATCCGCCGGGAGAAAGTCGGCACCGATAATCAGGAATTTATCGAAGGCATGGTCGCGGTCGCCGTGCCCGTCACCGACGCCAAGGGCCGCCTGGCCGGCACGCTTGCCTGTCACGGGCCGACCGTGCGGATGTCCATGGAGCGGGCGCAATCTTTCGTGCCGGCGCTGCGCCGTGCGGCGGCCAAGCTGTCCCAGGTGGGCGGCGAGGCGGCCTCTGAATAAAGCAAATATGGGGGCGGGCAGGGTGCCTCCGCCTGCGTGAGGAAACGTCGTCAGCTATCGGCGCGGCGGCGTTTCACCGTCGCCTGATGGCCTTTCTTGCCTTTGGCCGTTATCTCGGCGCGCTGTGCCTGGGCTTCCCGTGATTCCTTGGTCTCTTCGCGGATCTTTTCCTGCATTTTTTTGTGCTTGGCGAATTTCCGCTTGGCGACCAGTTCACGGTAGGCCTTCTTGTTCTTCGAAATTTTCGCCCAGAACAGGACCTGGGTGATGACGGAGCCCATGAACCACAATACCGGCATGGACAGCATGGTCGTGACCCAGAAGATGGCCTGAATGGCGTCGATCCGGCCGGTCACGTTCATGTGGTAATAGAAGATGACTGCAACCAGGCAGATCTCATAGAACAGCAGGATCCGAAAGCCGTTGGTTTCCTGAAAGGCGATGGGCTTCAGCGGGCCGCCGAACGCCTTGAAGATGCTGGACAGCATGCCGCCGATGATGCTCGACAGCAACAGCACCAAACAGGTCGCTGCGACCAAGTCCGTATCTTTCGTGAACTTGAAGATTCCCAGCAGTGAATCTAGGTAACCCACGTCTTACCTCCGTACCCTCAGAAATTCCCCACCCCGGGTGATCTCGATTCTATGATTCATTGGTTAAGGGTTCACTTATAAAACCAATCTGTGCGTATTTGTATTCGGTTTCTGTTTCGAAAGCCGCAAAAACCAACGCAAATTGTTTATACAATTAAGAATTCGAATATGCCCTTGAGAGGGGATTTCACCCGCCAGAGGCAGCTTTTCTGCGTACCAGTATAGAGAATCCGGCGAATCCGGCACCGGCCAGGGCGAGCGCCGACATGGTCCAGAAGGCGCCACCGCCCAGAGACGCGAACAACAGTCCCGCGCCATAGGACGCAGCGCTCATGCCGACACCCAGGGTGATGGCGAACAGGCTTTGCGCGGAGGCCGACAGGGACGGTTCCACCCGTTCGGTGATCAGGTGGATGATGCCCAGGTGCGTCGCGCCGTAGCTGAGCCCGTGAAGGGCCTGCAACAGAACCAGCCATTCAAGCTCCGTTGTTCCGGCCGTTCCGGCCCAGCGCAGGGTCGCGGCGGCGGCGCCGATGGCGATCATGCGGACCGCACCGATGCGCCGCACGGTGGCGGCGGCAAAGGTGAACAGCAGGATTTCGGCAATCACGCCTTCGGCCCAGAGCGCGCCGATGACATCCGCCCCATGGCCCGCCGCCAGCCAATGGATGGAGCCGAAGTTGTAATAGACGGCATGTGACGCCTGAATGCAGGTCGCTGCCATCATTGCCGCCATAAGACCGGGTACGGCCATGATCTCGCGGAACGGCCGGCCGTCCTTTGCGGCGACCGGCGCGCGCGTGTCGGGCAGGGCGAGGGCACAAAGGAAGGTCAGGACGATGGATGCGAAGATCGACCAATGGATCCAATCGACCGGGGCGTCGGTCAGAACCAGGCCCATGCCCCAGGCGCCGATGATGAAGGTGATCGAGCCCCACAGCCGCACCCGGCCGTAGTCGAAGGGAGTGCGCTCCCGGGTCAGCATGGTCAGGCTTTCCATCAACGGCAGCACGGGGCCCCTGCTGGCATAGAACACCACGGTCACCAGGATGATGGGCCAGAAGCTCTCAGCCCAACGGAAGGCAAGGAAGGTTACGGCGCCCAGGAAGCTGAGCAGCACCAGAATGCGTTTGCGTTCGCCGGCACGGTCGGCGGCGCGGGCGAAGTAGGGGGTGACGGCGAGCCGGGCCAGGGTGCCCAGGGCGAATACCAAGCCGATCTGTTCCGCGTCCAGGCCCCGCTCCTTGAGCCACAGCGGCCAGAACGGCCCCATGATGCCCAGCGCCAGAAAGATGCCGCCGTAGAACAAGGCCAGGCGCAAAGGAGCCAGGCGTGGCGCGCCCGTGTCCGGCGTCATGGGCGGGATGCCGGCATGCTGTCGGCCAAATCCTTGAGATAGGAAAGGCCCGCGGCTGCGCGCACGCCGTACCAGGACAGCATCTCGCCATCAACCAACTGCGCCTTGGCGGCGTGGTCCGGATGGTCGGCGCGGAAGGCGGCCAGGTGGTCCTCGGTGAAGGGGAAGGGCTCCGACGAAAACAGTACCCGGTCGACACGGTCGAGCACGGCGTCGGTCATCGCGATCTCCGGATAGCGCGCCGCGGCTGGCGGGGCCCAGGTGCGCCAGCCGATCAGGCCGAGGGTCCGCGCGATATAGGTGTCCGGGCCGACGGTCATCCAGGGCGCCTTCCAGATCAGGTAGAGGACGCGGGTCTCCGCCATGGGCCGGGCGGCGGTGACCGCCGCTAGGGTGTCCTCGAAGTGTTCGGCTAGGTCATCAGCCGCGTCGGGGCGTCCGAACACGCCACCCAGCAGGCGGATCAGCGGGCCGTTGTCGGCGGGGGACAGGGGATGGGTGACCACGGGAACAATGCCGCGGGCCGCCATTTCCTCGGCCATCTCTTTCGGGTTTTCATCGACGTTGAGGACCGCGTGGGTCGGCCGCGCCGTGTCGACCTTGCGCCAGTTCACCTGCTTGGTGCCGCCGACGCTTTTGACCCCTTTGACCTTGTCCGCCGGATGGACGCAGAAGGCCGTGCGCCCGACGATATTGTCGCCCAGACCGAGCGCGAACAGGGTTTCCGTCAGGGACGGTACCAGGGACAGGATGCGGGCATCGGGGGCAGGGTCATGACGGCGTCCGGTCCAGTCGGTCAGCTGCGGGACAGCGGATCCTGGGGTGGACGGCGCGGACGCGGTCATGATGCTTCGTCCAGGGCTCCGTCGATGGTTTCCTGGGCGCTCAGCCATTGCTGTTCCGTTTCGGCCAGCTTGTCCTTGGCCTTCTTATGGGCAAGCTGCAGGTCCATCAGCTTGGCCGTCGGCCCGTTGTAGATTTCAGGATCGGCTAGTTTGGCCTCCAGGGCGGATATCTCCTGGGTCAGCTTTTCCATCTTGCGCTCGGCATCGACGACCGACTTACGCAGGGCCGCCGTCTCCTCGCGCCGCCGGGCGCGTTCGCGGCGCAGTTCCTTCTTGTCGACTGGGGCCGCGCTGTCGCTGTCCTTGGCGGCGCGGATTTCGCGGCGGGCCAGACGGCGCTGTTCCATCAGCAATCCGGCATAGGCATCCAGGTCGCCCTCGAACGGCTTGCAGGCGCCGTCGGCGACCAGCCACAGGCGGTCGCAGACAAGGTCGATCAGATGCGAATCATGGGTCACCAGGACGATGGCGCCGTCGTATTCGTTCAACGCCTGGACCAGAGCCTCGCGGGCATCCACGTCCAAGTGGTTGGTCGGCTCGTCGAGGAACAGGATATGCGGCGCCTCGGTGCTCATCAGCGCGAACAGAAGCCGCGCCTTCTCACCACCTGACAGGACTTCGACCTTGCTGTTGGCCAGATCGCCGGAAAACCCGAACCGGCCCAGGTGGGAGCGCACCTTGGTTTCCGTCGCCATGGGCATGATCCGCGCCATGTGCTGAAACGGGGATTCGTTCAGGTTCAATTCTTCCTGCTGGTGCTGGGCGAAATAGCCGATCTTCAGCTTGGACGACTTGATGATCTTACCGGCCTGCGGTTTCAGGCGGTCGGCCAGCATCTTGATCAGGGTCGATTTGCCGTTGCCGTTGGCGCCGATCAGGCCGATGCGGTCGTCCATGTCGATGCGCAGGTCCAGATTCTTCAGAATCGGTTCGGCGCCATAGCCGACGCTGACCTCGTCCATGGCGATCAGAGGCGGCGACAGGGGGGCCGGGTCGGGGAAGTTGAAGGTCGTCGTCTTATCCTCGACGACCGAAGCAATGGGCTCCATGCGGGCCAGCATCTTCATGCGGCTTTGCGCCTGCTTGGCCTTGGTCGCCTTGGCCCGGAACCGGTCGACGAAGGATTGGATGCGGCGCTGTTCGGACAGTTGCTTGGCCTGCAGTTTGACCTGTTGGGTCATGCGTTCGCGGCGCGTACGCTCGAACCGGTCGTAATTGCCGGCGTAGCGGGTCAGCTTCAATTCGGACAGGTGGGCGATCTCGTCGACGACCTTGTTGAGCATCGTGCGGTCGTGGCTGATGACCAGCAGCGTGCCGGGCCAGGTCGCCAGATAGGTTTCCAGCCACATGGCCGCTTCCAGGTCCAGGTGGTTGGTCGGTTCGTCCAGCAACAGGAAATCGGGCCGCGAAAACAGCGTCGCCGCGAGCGCCACGCGCATCCGCCAGCCGCCGGAAAATTCGCTGCAGGCGCGGGCCTGGGCGGCTTCGTCGAAGCCGAGCCCGGACAGGATGCGGGCGGCGCGGGCAGGGGCGGTCTGGGCATCGATATCGGCCAGGCGGTTGTGGATATCGGCGATGCGCATCGGGTCCTTCACCGTTTCGGCCTCGGCCAAAAGGGCGCTGCGTTCCGTATCGGCGGCCAGAACGGTGTCGAGCAGGCTGGTCCCCCCCGAGGGCGCTTCCTGCGTCACCGTGCCGATGCGGGCACTGGGGCGCACGCGCACGGAGCCTTCGTCCGGGTGGGCGTCGCCCAGGATCATCCGGAACAAAGTCGTCTTGCCGGTCCCGTTGCGTCCGACAAGGCCCATCTTCCTGCCCTGGGGCAGATGCAATGTGGCCTTTTCGAACAGCACGCGGCCGCCCAGGCGAAAAGTCATGTCGTTTACATGCAGCATAGGCGGGGTGATAGCACGGGCCGCGCGCGGTGGAAACGTCCCGTGACGGGGTCAGGCGGTGATTTGAAACTGGAGGGGCAAATAAAATGCCGGGCCGCGGTTGGTGGGGGGAGGAGGAGCCGCGACCCGGCACAGGTACCGAAAGACATGACTATGGGGGGAGAGGAGGATCAGCCTTCCGGTACAAAACGAAACGGGCTCGGAAATGGTCGCCAATCTTGTGGAACGCGCCCCCTGATGCTCCTGCGTTCCTATACAGTAATTTCCGGTATATCGAGCGTTTCGTCAATAAGTCTAAAGGCTAGTGGATCAATGTGATGAAGTTGGTGGAATGCAAGGAAAAGTGGCTGAAACTGACTAAATTTCAATACATCCTTAGGTTGATTTTTTGAAATTCAACGATTCGTTCCGGCGGGTTCGATGTCGCGTTCGACCGATTTAAAATTAAATTCCCGATCATGCTTCCTTGAACAAATCGAAGTGCACGATTAGATCAAACGCATGAGCACCCGGCTTCCGACCCTGCGACAATTGCAATACCTCATCGCCGTTGCCGAGGACGGGCATTTCGGCCGCGCCGCCGAGCGCTGCTTCGTCACGCAGTCGACTCTCAGCGCCGGTATCCAGGAATTGGAAGCGACCCTGGGAGTTACCGTCATTGAGCGTACCAAGCGCCGGGTTGCGGTGACGCCGTTGGGGCTTGAGCTGGTCGTCCGTGCGCGTCGTGTCCTGGCGGAGGTCGAGGACATGACCGTGACCGCCAAGGCGAGCACACGGCCGTTGACCGGCCTGTTGCGCCTGGGGGCGATTCCCACCATCGGGCCTTACGTCCTGCCCAAGGTGTTACCGCCGCTTCGGGCGTCTTATCCCGAACTGCGCCTGTTCCTGCGCGAGGATCGGACCGCCAGGGTGGTCGATCAATTGGTCGGCGGCGAGTTGGATGCGGCGCTGATCGCGCTGCCTTATGACACGGCGGACCTGGAAGACATGGTCCTGGCAGACGATCCGTTCTGGCTGGCCGTCCCGCAGGGTCATCCTCTGGCCGGGACCAAGGACGCGGTGGCGCCCGATGTGCTGGATTCCGAGGATCTGCTGTTGCTGGAGGATGGCCATTGTCTACGCGATCATGCGCTGGCCGCCTGTCGCCGCCAACCGGTCCCCGGTCGTTCCGGGACCTTCCAGGCGACAAGTCTCTACACCCTGGTCGAACTGGTGGCGGGCGGATTCGGCACCACGCTGTTGCCCGGCGTGGCGCTGCAATCGGATCATATCAAGGCCGCCGATGTCGTGCTTCGGCCGCTGGCCGGCGGCGTGGGGCGGCAAATCGCCCTGGTATGGCGGCGTAATTCGGCCCGCCGGTCCGAATACAAGTTGTTGGGACAGTTCCTTAAAAATCAACTGTCTCCGGGAAAAGCCGACTAGCCGGCAACCAAAGGACTGGAATACGTCGACCCTTTTCCTTGCATGGCGGGGCGGGAGGGACTATAACCCGCGCCGTTTCCGGAAAACCCTTGGGGCGGACCGGAATTTCGGATGCCGAAAACCCGGCCCAAGGATGCCGTGGACGGCCAGACAAAAAATTACCGACAACAGAAACCAGCCGAACGAACAACCATACAAGGGGATCGACCATGGCTCTTGAGCGTACGCTCTCCATCATTAAACCCGATGCTACCCGCCGCAACCTGACCGGCAAGATCAACGCCCGGTTCGAGGAAGCGGGTCTGCGCATCGTTGCCCAGCGCCGCGTGCGCCTGACCAAGGAACAGGCGGAAGGCTTCTACGACGTGCACCGCGAACGGGCGTTCTTCAACGACCTGGTCGCCTTCATGACCTCGGGCCCCGTCGTGGTTCAGGTTCTCGAAGGGGACAACGCGGTCGCCCGTAACCGCGAGATCATGGGTGCGACCAACCCGGCCAACGCCGACGAGGGCACCATCCGCAAGGACTTCGCCGAAAGCATCGAGGCGAACTCGGTCCACGGTTCCGACTCCGCGGAAAACGCGGCCAAGGAAATCCGCTATTTCTTCGCGGAACTGGAAATCGTCGGCTAACCCTTCGGGTTCAGCAACGCGCTTTCTTGAGCGACCGCGCCGGTAATCACGGCGCGGTCGTTTTCGTCTATGGAGACCCGGCCCTCGGCGATCAGGCGCACGGCCAGCGGATAGATATCGTGTTCGCGCTCCAGCACCCGGGCGGCCAGACTGTCCGGCGTGTCATCGGGATGCACGGGCACCACGGCCTGCACGATGATCGGCCCCGTATCCATTTCCTTGCGCACGTAATGCACGGTGCAGCCGGCGAACCGGGCCCCCCGCGCCAGCACCCGTTCCTGCACCTCCAAGCCCTTGAAGGCCGGCAGCAGCGACGGATGGATATTGATCATGCGATCGCGCCAATGGTCGACGAATGCGTCGGACAGCAGGCGCATGAACCCGGCAAGGCAGACCAGATCCGTTCCGGCATCTTCCATGGCGGCCGTCATTTCGCGGTCGAAGGCCGCGCGGTCGGCGAATTCCTTATGGTCGATGACACGGGTCGGGATGCCGGCCTTGGCGGCGCGCTCCAGGCCCATTGCCCCCGGCCGGTTGGACAGCACCAGAATGATCTCGGCTGGAAAGGCGGGATCGGCGGTCGCGTCGATCAGGGCCTGCAGGTTCGATCCCCGCCCGGAAATCATGACGGCGAGTTTCAGGCGGCTCATGCCGCGCTCCAGGCCTCGTCCAGATTGCCGACGCGAACATCCTCCGGTCCGTCGGTCTTGACGACCCGGCCGATGGCGAACACATCCTCGCCCGCAGCCCGGAACAGGTCTTCCAGGCGCTGCGCCTGATCGGCATCGACGATCACCACCATGCCGACCCCGCAGTTGAAGGTGCGCAGCATTTCATGGGGCGTAATGCCGCCTGCCGTGCGCAGCCAGGAAAACACCGGCGGCAGGGGCCAGGCGGCGGCGTCCAGGTCGACGCCCAGGCCGTCCGGCAGGACGCGGGGAATGTTTTCCAACAATCCGCCGCCGGTGATATGGGCAAATGCCTTCACGCCGCCGTGGGACGGGCCGGAGCGGATCGCTTCCAGGCACGATTTCACGTAGATTCGCGTCGGCGTCAGCAGCGCTTCCGCCAGGGTCACGCCATCCTGGAACGGGGCCGGGCCAGCGAAATCGACGCCGGCCCGCTCGGCCACCTTGCGGACCAGGGAAAAGCCGTTGGAATGCACGCCCGAAGACGCCAGGGCCAGAACCACATCGCCCTCGGCGACATCCGTGCCGGTTAATTCCTGGCCGCGTTCGACCGCCCCCACGGCGAAGCCCGCCAGGTCATAGTCTCCGGCCGCGTACATGCCGGGCATTTCCGCCGTCTCGCCGCCGATCAGGGCGCAGCCGGCCTGCCGGCAACCATCGGCGACGCCGGCAACGATCACCGCCGCGGCTTCGGGCGCCAGTTTGCCGGTCGCGAAATAATCCAGGAAAAACAAGGGTTCCGCCCCCTGGACCACGAGGTCGTTGACGCACATGGCGACAAGGTCGACGCCGACGCCGGCGTGGCTGTCCGCGTCGATGGCGATTTTCAGCTTGGTGCCGACGCCGTCCGTGGCGGCGACCAACACCGGGTCCTGATAGCCGGCGGCACGCGGATCGAAGAATCCGCCGAATCCGCCGAGCCCGCCCATGACGCCCGGGCGGTTGGTGGATTTGGCCATCGGGCCGATGGCGCTGACCAGCGCATTGCCGGCGTCGATGTCGACGCCCGCGTCGCGGTAGCTGAGGCCCGCGCCGTGTTTTTCCGTGTCGCTAATCCCTTCCTCCCTCGGTCGGGTGTGCTAGATTGTGCGCCGTCCGGGACCGGCCCAAAACGCGGGCAGGTCCGACGGTGTCGATGGAGGCGAAGATACTTAATCCCCGGCGGTTTGCAACGCACGATTGGTGCCTTGGCGCGCGTGGCTGGGCTGCTCCGGCCGCGGTGCTCTGTCTTCTGCTGGCCGTGCTGGCGCCCCATGGCGCGCGGGCCCAGATCGCCAACCCTTATGAGGTCAAGGGCGTTACCGTCGACGTGACGGCCGAAACCGCGTCCGCCGCCCGGGCGCAGGCCTTGCGCGAAGGCCAGCAGCGGGCCATGACGATCCTACTGGAACGCATGACCCTGAAGTCCGATTATCCGCGCCTGCCCGCCCTGTCGCCCGAGGAAATCACCGAATACATGCAGGACTTTTCCGTCGCCGAGGAAAAGACCTCCGCCGTGCGCTATCTGGCCAAGTTGAACTACCGGTTCCGGCCGGGCGAAGTGCGCGAGCTGTTGCGCGCCTTCAACATTCCGTTCGCGGAAACGCCGTCCAAGCCTGTGCTGGTCCTGCCGGTGCTGCGCCGCGCCGGGGCGTTGTTGTTGTGGGACGACCCCAACCCCTGGCGCGCCGCCTGGCAGCAACGGTCCAGCCAGCTCAGTCTGGTGCCGACGGTCCTGCCCTTGGGCGATCTGGCCGATGTCGCGGCGATCGGCGTCGATCAAGTCGTGCAGGGCGATCAGCAACGCCTTCAGGCCATGGCCAAGCGGTATGACGCGGGCAGCGTCGCCGTCGCCTTTGCCTCGATCCGTCATGATCCGGCGCGCTCGCTCTGGGTGCTTGATGTGACCTTGACGCGCTACAACCTGACCATTGATCCGCAGACCACGGTCGTCACCTATGTTTCCGAATTTGGCGAGACGGCGGAGTCCCTGCTGGCCCGCGCGGCCAAACTGGTCACTTCTTTGATCGAAGACAACTGGAAGCGCGACAACCTTCTGTCGTCGTCTCATCAGGAAGCCATCGCCGTGCGCATCCCCATCACGGATCTGCGCGACTGGCTGGACATGAAAACCCGCGTTCATTCCGTCGCCGTCGTGCGCGAGACGGAACTGGTTCAACTGTCCCGGTCCGAGGCGCAGGTCATCCTGCATTACATCGGCGATATCGGTCAGCTGATCATCGCCCTGGAGCAGGCGGACCTTGCCTTGCGCGGCGAGGGTGACCAGTGGACGCTTGAGAAACTGCGTGGCGGGAAGAAAGCCGGATGAGCCGCGAGGCGCGCATGGCCTATTGGCTGATCGGCCTCATTGTCGCGGGGCTTTTGATCCACCTGCTGAGCGCCATTCTGCTGCCCTTCGTCGCGGGCATGGCGGTGGCTTATTTCCTCGACCCGGTCGCCGATCGTCTGGAAGCCAAGGGTCTGTCGCGGGCGCTGGCGACGACCCTGATCACCATCGCCTTCTTCGCCGGCGTCATTGGCGTGATTTCCGTTCTGCTGCCGCTGTTGCAGCATCAGGTGGTCGGGCTGGTCAAATTGACGCCGGAGGTTTTCGCCCATTTCCGCGCCTGGGTCGAACCGTTCCTGGCCGATCTGCAATTGCACCTGCCGTCGACGGACAGCCAGGACCTGCGCGATGCCGCCGGCAAGTACGGATCGAAGGTGATTCAATGGGTGACCAACCTGCTGGCGGAGATCTGGAGCGGTGGGCTTGCGTTCCTCAACGTCGTGTCCCTGGTCCTCATCACACCGATCGTATCGTTCTACTTGCTGCGGGAGTGGGATGAGATCGTCGCCTGGGTCGATTCCTATCTGCCGCGCGATGCGGCCCCTGAAATCCGCGAGCAGGCCCGCCGGATCGACGAAACCATGGCCGGTTTCATCCGTGGTCAGGCTTGCGTGTGCCTGACGTTGGCGACGATCTACGGTGCCGGGCTGACCATGGTCGGGCTGAATTCGGGGTTGCTGGTCGGCGTTGCGGCCGGGGCCGTGTCCTTCATTCCCTATTTCGGCGCGGCGTCGGGCATGACCGTCGGTCTGGCCATCGCCTTCTTCCAGTTTGGGTTCGAAAACTGGGGGCCGATCGCGGCCGTGGCCGGCGTGTTCCTGTTCGGTCAAACGCTGGAAAGTTACGTCCTGACTCCGCGCTTCGTCGGCGACCGGGTCGGTCTGCACCCCTTATGGATCATTTTTGCCCTGATGGCGGGCGGGGCCTTGTTCGGCTTTACCGGCGTGCTGCTGGCCGTGCCGGCGGCGGCCGTCATCGGCGTGCTGATCCGCTATGCCCTCGGCCGCTACAAAAGAAGCGCGCTCTATAACCACGAGGCGGGAGGCGGCGGCACTTGACCGGCCCGCGCCAAATTCCCATCCCCTTCGAGCACCGCCCGGCCCTGCAACGCGACGACTATCTGGTCACCCCCGCCAATGCCGAGGCCGTTGCCTGGATCGACCGCTGGCCCGACTGGCCGGGGCCGCTATTGGCCGTATGGGGGCCCGAGGGTTGCGGCAAAAGCCATCTCGCCCAGGTGTTCCTGGCGCGTACCGATGGGCGGCTTCTGACAATGCCCGACGCGGACGTGGTCGAGGCCGGCGGCGCCTATGTCCTTGAAGATCTGGACCGCATCCCGTCCTTGGACGAGGAAGCCCTGTTTCACCTGTTTAACGCCCTGAAATCGGCGGAGGGCCGCATTCTGGTCACCGCCCGTACGGCGCCCGCGCGCTGGTCCATCGCGCTGGCTGATTTGACGTCGCGGTTGAAGGGATCGCCCGCGGTCGAGATCACGGCCCCCGACGACGCGCTTCTTGCGGCCCTGTTGGTCAAGCATTTCTCGGACCGGCAATTGCGCGTGGATGCGGAGGTCGTGGCCTACATGGTTCCGCGCATGAACCGCACCTTCCAGGCGGCGGCCGACCTGGTCGCCGCCATCGACGCCGAGGCGCTGGCGCGCAAGCGGGCCGTCACTGTGCCGCTTGTGCGGAAGGTTCTTGAGGCGGAGTGAACGGCGCCAGGTAGTCGACGAATTCGCTGACCACGGTATCCCAGGAAAATTTCAGGGCGTGCTCCCGGCACAACACCGGGTCGATGCCCTGGGCATTGACCGCGGCCTGGGCCAGGTCGGTATCGAGAACGCCCACGGTCGAGGTGCCGATCACGTCCTTCGGCCCCGTCACGGGAAAGGCCGCCACGGGCACGCCGCAGGCGAGCGCTTCCAACATCACCAGACCGAAAGTGTCGGTCACGGATGGAAACACGAAGACGTCGGCGGCGTTGTAGTAACGCACCAGGTCCTGATCGCCATCGGCGATGAAGAACGGGGTTTCAGGGTATTTGGCCATCAGGGGTTCGCGCGCCGGGCCGCTGCCGACGACGACCTTGGAACCCGGCAGGTCCAGGTCAAGGAACGCCGGCAGGTTCTTTTCCACCGTGACCCGGCCCAGGAACATGAACAGCGGGCGCGGCAGGTTCAGGTGATCCAGATAATCCTTGGGGCCCGGTTTGAAGATGTCGGTGTCGACGCCGTGCGACCAGGGCCGCAGGTTGGTGAAGCCCTTGGCCGCCAATTCGTCGTGGACGGAATGGCTGGGCACCATGACCCGCGACGACGGTGCGTGAAACCCCCGGATCCAGCGGTACAGCAGGCCGAGCGGCACGAACGGGGCGCGGGCGTGGATGTACTCGGGGAATTTGGAGTGATAGGCCGTTGTAAACGGCAGGTTGCGAGCCTTGCAGTAGCGCCGCGCGGCGGCGCCCAGGGGGCCTTCGGTGGCGATGTGGATTGCCTCGGGCGCGAAGCCATCCAGCATGTCGGCCACCCCACGGCCGGGAAACAGGGATAGCCTGATTTCCGGATAGGTCGGGCAGGGCAAGGTGGTGAACAGATTGGGCGAGATTACCTGGATCTCATGGCCCAGCACCTGAAGGCGATCAACCACCGTCCCCATGACGCGGACCACGCCGTTGGGCTGCGGGTACCAGGCATCGGTGACGATGGCAATGCGCAGGAGGGGGCTGTTCAAGGGCAGGGCCTTTGGCAGGTTTCAACCGGGTTCTTCTGGGATCCGCCCCCATGGAAGTAAAGTGACGTTCTCATGACAGGGCGGGCCTGTGACGGGGGCTCTTGACCGGGTGGGGTCTTCCCATGTCCTATAGCGGCCAATGATCGGCGCGGGATTGCCGCCGCAACATAAAAAAGGAGACATCACATGGATTTAGGGATCAAAGGCAAGACGGCGCTGGTGTGCGCCGCGTCCAAGGGTCTGGGCCGGGGCTGCGCCTTTTCGCTGGCCCGCGAAGGCGTCGACGTGGTCATCACGGCGCGCACGCCGGGCCCGCTTGAGGAGACGGCCGAGCAGATTCGCAAGGAAACCGGCGTCAAGGTCACCGCCGTGGCCTGCGATATCACGACCGAGGAAGGCCGCAATCTGGCCCTCGCGGCCTGTCCCAATCCCGACATTCTGGTCAACAACGCGGGCGGCCCGCCGCCGGGCGATTTCCGCGACTGGGACCGCGACGATTGGATCAAGGCGGTGGACGCCAACATGCTGACGCCGATCTTTCTGATCAAGGCGACCGTGGACGGCATGATCGAACGCAAGTTCGGCCGGGTGGTCAACATCACCTCGGGCGCCGTGAAGTCGCCGATCGAAATTCTCGGCCTGTCGAACGGTGCGCGCGCCGGTCTGACCGGCTTCATCGCCGGGCTGTCGCGCAAGACCGTGCGCCACAACGTAACCATCAACAATCTGCTGCCGGGGCCGTTCGACACGGACCGCCTGCATGCCAACATGAAGGTCAAGGCCGACCAGGCCGGCATCAGCGTTGCCGAGATGACGGCCAAGCGGGCCGCCGAAAATCCCTCCGGACGCTTCGGCACGGCCGAGGAATTCGGCGACATGTGCGCCTTCATCTGCTCCGATCAGGCCGGTTTCATGACCGGGCAGAATTTCCTGATGGACGGCGGCGCCTATCCGGGAACCTTATGATGGCAGGGGTGCGGGCGGAAACAGTACCGGTGTCCGCATGACGGTTATTCTTGTCATCGATGACGACGAGGATATGCGAGACGTCATCTCCATGACGCTGATCCGTGCCGGATACGAGGTGGTGACCGCGACGGACGGCGAGCACGGCATGGCCGCTGTGAAGGGCCGTCTGGACACACCGTTCGATCTGGTCATCAGCGACATCTTCATGCCGGGCAAGGATGGTATTGAGTTTCTGGGCAGCCTGCGCCAGCTCTATCCCGACCTTCCGGTCATCGCGGTGACCGGTGGGTTCACAGGCGTCAAGAAACCCTATGCGGATTCCATGACCGCCATGGGCGCCACGCAAAGCCTGTTGAAGCCCTTTACGCCGGCAGAACTTCTGTCTGCCGTGGAAGCCGCCTTGAAATGACGGGCAGGCGGGGGCAATGCCCCCGCCTGCGTGTTTTCAGAGAGCCTTTACGTCCGCAAGGAACGCCTGAACCTGAACCTTGAGTTCTTCGGCCTGCTGCGACAACTCTTCGGCAGCGGTCAGGACCTCGGTTGCGGCGGCGCCCGTTTCCTGTGACGCGGTATTGACGCCCACCACGTTTTCCGCGACCTCGTTGGCACCCTGCGCCGCCTCTTCGACATTGCGGGCGATTTCTTGGGTCGCAGCACCCTGTTCCTCGACCGCCGAGGCGACGGAGGCGGAAATTTCATCGACCTGGGAAACGGTCTTGCCGATGCCCTCGATCGCCGACACGGCGGCGTTGGTGGCATTCTGGATGCCGGAAATCTGGTCGGTGATGCTTTCGGTCGCCTTGGCGGTCTGGTTGGCCAGGTTCTTGACTTCCGAGGCGACGACGGCAAATCCCTTGCCCGCGTCGCCGGCCCGGGCGGCTTCGATCGTCGCATTCAGGGCCAGCAGATTGGTCTGTTCCGCGATGTCGGTGATCAGCGCGACCACTTCCCCCACCTTGTTGGCCGACAGAGCCAGGTTCCGGATCAGGTCTTCCGCCGTTTTGGATTCCTGCACGGCATCCCGGATGATGGTGGTCGTCTGGGTCATCTGCCGGTTGATCTCGGTGATCGAACTGGACAGTTCCTCGGCGGCCGCCGACACGGTCTGTACGTTGGCCGATGCCTGTTCGATGGCGGCCGATACATTGGCGGTTCTGTCCTGGGTCGTGCTGGCGGTTTGCGTCAGGGTCTCCGCCGTTGACTGCATTTCGACCGAGGCCGCCGACACGGTCTGCAGGCGTTCGCTGACCTTGGCATCGAATGCGCTTGTCAGTTCCTCCATGCGCTTGGTCCGTTCCTCGCGGCGGGCCTGGTTCGCCCGTTCCTGTTCCTCCAGCTTCCGGCGTTCGATGCCGTTCTCCTGAAACACCAGAAGCGCCTGGGCCATGGCGCCGATTTCATCGCTGCGGTTGACGCCGTCGATCTGGGTTTCAAGATTGCCGGCAGCGACATCGGACATTTCCCGGGTCATTGCGGTAATCGGCTTTGAAATGCTTCGGCCGATCAGAATACCCATGGCGGCGACGATCGAGATGACGATGGCGGCGGAAACGGCGATAGCCACCAACAGATCGTGCAGCGGGGCGAAGATTTCCGATTGATCGATTTCCGCGATTACGGCCCACCTGGTACCCAGGAAATCCAGCGCGGTATAGGCGGAGACGACGGGAATGCCGCGGTAATCCGCGATCTCGTCAATTCCGGTCCCGCCTTCCAGGGCGTGTTTCACGGATTCGGATTCAACCTTCGTCTTGAGGATGGTCGAGTCCTTGGCGAACCGCGAGTCGCTGCGCATCAGGAAATCGCGCCCGACCAGATAGGTTTCTCCGGTCTCACCCATGCCGTCCGCGGATTGCATGATCTCGTTAATACGTGCGATGGGCATCTGAAACGCGAGCACGCCGATGACCTTGCCGTCGAAATTCTTAACCGCGGTCGAGATGAAGCTGGCAGGCGCTCCGTTGCTCGGCGCATAGGGTTTGAAGTCGAAAAACGCCATTTCGCCCGGCGCCTTGTCCATGGCGCTTTGATAGGCGCGGCCCAGATCCGTATCGCGCCATTTGCCCGACAGGACGTTTGTCGCGAAGTCCGGTTCCTTGAACACGGTGTACACAAGGTTGCCCCGGGCATCGAAGATGAAGACGTCGTAGTATCCCCGCTCGGTCATGAATTCGCGCAGCCAGGGGTGGTATGCTTTATGGGCGGAGGCGTAGCTTGACCCGTCCGGCGCGACGTCGAGCAGGTGCTTGTCGCCGATGGGGTTCGGATTGTCGGTGATGTACTTCTTCTGGAGTTCGGGGCCCGCGTTGTCGCCAAGCTCGTTCCATCCGCGGGAGAAATCACTCAGCGCGCGACGGATCAGGGGGCTGTCCGATTGAACCTTCAAGTCCTGACGGATGCTGTCCAGGTAGCTGCGGATAAAATGGGTTTTGGCGCCGCCCAGGGCCGTCAGCTTTTTCTCGGCTTCCCCTTGCAGTTCGATTGCGGCTTTCCGATAGGACAAGGCACCCGTCACCACCGTTGCGAGGATAGAGGCGATTACGATCGCCAACGGGACCTTTTTCGATATCTTCAAGGTGGGCATGTAAGGACTTCTCCTGAGGTTCATTTCCGGTGCGTCGGTAAGCTCGTGGGGTGGTTCGGCTCAGCGCGGACGCGAACGTTAGCCGGCAGATATTTCAAAATGAGTGCATTTTTGACACTGCCAGCCGATCACCCCCTGGATTCTCAGGGGAAAACGGCGCGCCAAAGCCAATGGTGCCGAATAAAGCAATATCCGTGCCGAATGCCGATGGATGAAGGGGGGCGTTTGCCCAACGTGACTTAACCCCCTTTAAAGGTTGTCATAATACGATAACCTTTGCCCCCGGTGACTTCCCGCGGGCAGAGGGATAAGATCATCGCCATGGACGATATTCAGTTGGAAACCCCGGCCAAGGCCGGAGAGCACGCCGAAGGCGCCGGCAACGGCGGCGCCAAGGAAGGCGGGGCGCGGGCGCCGCAGCGCCGGGCCCGCACCCAGCAACTGCGCGAACGCTACATCAACCGGGAAATTTCCTGGCTGGCCTTCAATTCGCGGGTGCTTGAGGAAGCCAATAACCCCCACCACCCGCTGCTGGAACGGCTGCGTTTCCTGTCGATCTCGGCATCGAACCTGGATGAGTTCTACATGGTCCGTGTCGCCGGCCTTAAGGGCCAGGTGCGGGCCGGCGTGGGCACGCCGTCCGAAGACGGCCAGACCCCGGCGGAACAGCTTCACGCCATCCATCAGGAGGTCGGCCGCCTGATGCAGGCCCAGCATGCCTGCTGGAGCAACCTGATGAAGGAACTGCGCGGCGAAGGCATCGCCGTGGTCGCTCCCGACGAACTGACCTCGCGGGAAAAGACCTGGTTGCGCAAATATGTGGACGGCATCATGCCGGTGCTGACGCCGCTCGCCATCGACCCGGCCCATCCGTTCCCCTTCATGCCCAACATGGGATTCTCCCTGGTCCTGGCGCTGACCCAACGCGGGATGGAAGAACCTTTGCGCGCCCTGCTGCCGGTGCCGACCCAACTCGACCGGTTCGTCCGCCTGCCGGGCGAAGCCATCCGCTTCATCCCGCTGGAAGACGTTATCGGCTTGTTCCTGGACCTGTGGTTCCCCAGCTTTGAGGTTCTGCAAAAAGCCACATTCCGTGTCATCCGTGACAGCGAAATGGAAATCGACGAAGAGGCGGAAGACCTGGTCCGGACCTTCGAATCGGCGCTCAAGCGCCGGCGCCGGGGCACGGTCATCCGTCTGACCTTCAATGCCGACGCGCCGCAGGAACTGCGCGATTTCGTGATTTCCGAAACCCATGCCTCGCCCGAGGACGTGATGCCGAACCCGGGCCTGCTTGGGCTGGTCGATACCAAACAGCTGATCCTCAGCGAGCGGCCGGATCTTCTGTTTTCGCCGTTCAACGCGCGCTTTCCGGAACGCATCCGCGATTTCGGCGGCGACATCTTCGCCGCCATCCGCCAAAAGGACATCATCGTCCACCACCCTTATGAAAGCTTCGACGTGGTGGTGCAGTTCGTGCGTCAGGCGGCGCGCGACCCCAACGTGGTGGCGATCAAGCAGACGCTTTACCGCACCAGCAACGATTCCCCCATCGTCGCGGCCTTGATCGAGGCGGCGGAGGCGGGCAAGTCCGTGACCGCCCTGGTCGAACTGAAAGCCCGGTTCGACGAGGAAGCGAACATTCGCTGGGCCCGCGACCTGGAACGGGCGGGTGTGCAGGTGGTCTACGGCTTTGTCGACATGAAGACTCATGCCAAGGTCAACATGATCGTGCGGCGTGAGGGCAGCGACCTGCGCCCCTACTGCCATTTCGGAACCGGCAACTATCACCCGATCACGGCCAAGATTTACACGGACCTCAGTTTCTTCACCTGCGATCCGCTGTTGGCTCAGGATGCGGCCAAGCTGTTCAACTACATGACCGGATACGCCAAGCCGACGGCCATGCAAAAGCTGTCGTTCTCGCCGCTGACGCTGCGCGACAATCTGGTCGATATGATCGAGGCAGAGGCCACCAACGCCAAGGCCGGAAAACCCGCCGGGATTTGGGCCAAGCTCAATTCCGTCGTCGACCCGGTGATGATCGAATCGCTGTACAAGGCATCGCAAGCCGGCGTGAAGATCGAACTGATCATCCGCGGTATTTGCAGCCTGCGCCCGGGCGTGGCCGGCATGTCCGAGAACATCCGGGTCAAGAGCATCGTCGGACGTTTCCTCGAGCATTCGCGAATCATCTGCTTCGGCAACGGTCACGCATTGCCGTCGCGACATGCCAAGATCTTCATTTCCTCCGCCGACTGGATGCCGCGCAATCTTAACCGCCGCATCGAAACCCTGGTCCCTATCGAAAACGAGACCGTGCATGCCCAGGTTCTCGACGAAATCATGGGCGCCAACCTGAAGGACACGGCACAAAGCTGGATCCTGAATGGCGACGGCAGTTTCTCGCGGTTGGATTCCGACGGCTTTTCCGCGCATAATTACTTCATCACCAATCCCTCGCTGTCTGGCCGCGGAAGCGCGCTCGACAAAAAGCCTGGGAAGAAGGGGCAGAGCGGCAGGTAGCCGTCCATCGACCGAAAAGAAGCCCGGCGGAAGCATGAGCCTTTTCAGAGACACCGGCACCGGCGATGCCGCGTCCAAGCGCGGCTTGTTCGGCGATGACCGTGCCCATGGGCGCGTTGCCGTGGTCGATATCGGATCGTCGTCGGTGCGCCTGGTCGTCTACGACACGCCGGCGCGCCTGCCGGTTCCCATCTTCAACGAAAAATCCGACTGCGGCCTGGTGCGCGGCCTGGCCAAGACGGGCAAGCTGAACAAGAAGGGCGTGGTGCGCGCGCGGGCGGCCCTGGCCCGGTTCATCCGCCTGGCCAAGGTGATGGGGGTCGAGCGCCTGGAACTGGTCGCCACGGCGGCCGTGCGTGACGCGGCAGACGGGCTGCATTTCGTCGAGGAAATCGAGAACACGTTCAAGGTTTCGGTACAGATCCCGTCAGGCGCGGAAGAAGCGCGGCTGTCGGCGTTGGGCCTGCTGATCGGCGTGCCCAAGGCTGACGGGTTGCTCGGCGACCTGGGCGGCGGGTCGCTCGACCTGATCAGCCTGGACAAGGGCCAGTTCGGCGCCAATGCGACCTTGCCTCTGGGCCATTTACGGCTGCCCGACGCCGTCGGCGGCGACATCCGCAAGGCGGCGCCCCTGATTGAGGAACAATTGGCCCAGCATGCGTGGCTGAAGGATATCCGCGGCCGCACCCTGTTCGCCGTCGGTGGATCATGGCGTGTGCTGGCGCGTATCTTCATCGAACAGACCCATTATCCGGTCCATATCATCGACGGCTTCACCATGGGCTATTCCGACCTGCGCCACCTGTGCCAGGTGCTGTCCGGCCTGGGCAAGGCTTCTCTGCAGCAGATGCCGATCCCCCGGCGGCGCATCGAAACCCTGCCGTTTGCGGCCCTGACCATGGATCAGCTGTTGAACGTGGCGCGTCCGGAAAAGATTGTGTTTTCCGGCTTCGGCATGCGCGAGGGGCAGATGATCAAAGGGCTGCCCAAGGAAATCCGCAGCCAGGACCCCCTGGTCGCCGGTTGCGAAACCCTGGCGGAGCGCAGCGGCCGTTTTACCGTGTCCGGCATTGAAATGCGTGATTGGATGTCGCCCCTGTTCCCGGGTGAGTCGGCGCGCCACGCGCGGCTGCGTTATGTCGCTTGTCTGTTGTCGGATATCGGCTGGACCGAACATCCCGACTACCGGGCGGAACACGCCTTTTTCCGCGTTCTGCGCCTGCCTTATGCGGGACTGACGCATCTTGATCGGGCGTTCCTGGCCATGGCCGTGCTGGTTCGCTACAACGGCAACCCGGAGCTGCCCTATGCGGCCCCCGTCCTGCACCTTTTGGATGATGACGACCGGCGGATCGCCAACGCGGTCGGGTTGGCCCTGCGTCTGGGCCATACGGTGTCAGGCTCGGCCCCGGACCTGATCGGCCGGACGACGTTGAAGCCGACACGGGAAAAACTGTTCCTGGGCCTGCCGGTCAAGGACCGCGACGTGTTTACCGGCGATGCGGTGGAACGGCGGCTGAAGACCCTGGCGACGGCGCTGGGATTCGGGGCCTCGGCCTTCGGCAAGACGTCGGAAAGCTGACGGCCGGGTCGGATTAACCCTCGATCAGCGGCACGGCCTGGAAACAGTCGAGCGCCATGGTGGCGTCGAAAATCCGCTTCAACCGGGGATGCTTGTCCCAATCCAGTTCCCGTTCGTGGCGGAACCGGACATGACCCATGGCGGCCGCTGCGGTGATGTCTGCTTGGGTTAATTTCTCACCGAAGAACCAGGGGCCGTCGGGCGACGCCTCGTTCTCCAGCCAGTCCAGGCACAGCTTGATCTGGTGGCGCACCCGGTGGCGCCATTGCAGGGACGGCGCATTGGCGTGCAGATTCTTGTCGATCGATAGCGCGACGCTCTTTTCCGCCAAGCCCCAGCCGATGGTGACGGCGCGCAGGACGGCGCGGCGCTCGGCCCCTTTTCCCGGAGTCAGGGCCTTTTCCGGGCCTGCTTCCTCGTCCAGGTAATCGAGGATCATCTGGCTGTCGAAGATCTTTTCGCCATTGGGCAGGATCAGCACCGGCACCTTGATCAGCGGATTGATCTCGGCGACCTGATCGGCATTGCGGAATACGGACAGCACGTCCCGCTCATAGGGAATGCCGTAATACTGCATGGTTACGGCGACGCGCCGTAGGAACGGGGAATCGTACTGTCCGACAAGACGGTGCATGAAAGCCGGGCTCCGCAGTTACAGATCGACGACCGTCAGGACACGGTCCTTGATGGCAAGACCCATGCGCCCGTCGCGCAACTTCAGGGCCGCCTCACCGAACAGTTCGCGCCGCCAGCCCTTGAGCGCCGGCACGTCGGCGTCCTCGCCGAAGGCGGCGATGGTGTCGATGTCTTCCGAATTGGCGATCAGGCGCTGCGCCACGCCCGATTCCTCGGCGCACATCTTCAGGAACACCTTCAGCAGGTCGGCCACGGGCCCGATGCCGCGCGGCAGGACGAGTTTCTCCACCGGTGTGGGGCATTCGTCATCGGGCAGGGCCCGGCCGCGCTCGACGGCTTCCATGATCTGGCGGCCCTGCCAGCCCTCGGCCATCTTTTGCGACAGGCCGCGGATGCGGGCCAGGTTCTCGATGGACTTCGGCGGATGGTGGGCGATCTCGACGATGGACTCGTCCCGCACGATGCGGTTCCGGGGTACATCGGCGCGTTGGGCCTCGATCTCTCGCCAGGCAGCGACTTCGCGCAGGATGGCCAACAGGCGCGGCGACGGGCGCCGCACCTTGAGCCGCTCGTAGGCTTCCATGGGATCGGTTTCGTAGAAGCTGCGGTTGTGCAGGGCTTCCATCTCGGAGGCGACCCAGGCAAGGCGGCCGCTTTTTTCCAGCTTGGCCTGCAGCTTTTCATAAACCGTGCGCAGGTGCGTCACATCCGACAGGGCATAGCTGATCTGTTTGTCCGACAGCGGCCGGGCGGCCCAGTCGGTGAACCGCGAGCTTTTGTCCACGGTCGCCTTGGCCAGCTTGGCGACCAGGGTTTCGTAACCCACGGAATCGCCGAACCCGCAGACCATGGCGGCGATCTGGGTGTCGAACACGGGGGCCGGGCAGTCGTCCATGGCGCGGCAGAAGATTTCCATGTCCTGGCGCGCCGCGTGGAAGACCTTCAGCACGTTGCGGTTGGCCAACAGTTCGAACACGGGCGCGAGATCGATGCCCGGCGCCAGGGCGTCGACCGCCGCCGCACCGTCGGGCCCGCCGATCTGCAGCAGGCAGAGCACCGGCCAATAGGTGCGCTCACGGATGAATTCCGTGTCGACGGTCACGTAGTCCACGGTGGCGAGCGGTGCGCAGAACGCCCGCAATTCGTCGTTGTCGGTAATTAGGTTCATTTCAGGGGCGAGAAACTGACGGGCGTGATCAGCTTGTTCTCTTGTTTCACCAACATGCCGGCGCTTTTCTTTTTGTAGACGGCCCAGTCCGGATCGGCGTCGCGGGCGGCGCGGCGGCGTTCCATGTCGGTCAGATCGTCATAGCTCCAAAGGTGCACGAATTCGTTCTGCGGCCCGACGGAGGTCGTGAAATATCCGATCAGGTTGAGGTGGCGAAGCTGAACGGGCAGGCCTTCGGCCTCAAACAGGTCCAGGTACTGTTTGTTCATGCCGTGCTGAACGGTATAGGTGCGGTGGTCGATGATCATGTCGGGCTATCCTCCTTGGGCGTCGGGCGGTCCTTCGTGCCGGGCCGCTACGCCGTTATACGCTAGAGAATTGCCGCGCCAAAGTGAAACGCTGCGATCTTGCCAACGTGGTCAAGGCGCGGAATGCTGCGCGCAACAAACATGGAGGACATTTTGAGCGATACCATTTTGCGTGACGACCGCGGCGGGGTGACTTGGCTGAGCGTGAACCGGCCGGACAAACTGAACGTTCTGAATTCGGCCCTGATGACCGAACTGACCCAGACCCTGCGCGATTTGGCAAACGACCGGGACCTGCGCGCCGTGGTGATCACAGGTGCGGGCGACCGGTCGTTCGTCGGCGGCGCCGACATCGGCGAGATGGCGGCCCTCGACCCCACGTCGGCCCGAGCCTTTATCACGCGCCTGCACGGCGTCATGGCGGCGATCCGCGACTTGCCGGTGCCGGTCATCGCGCGCATCAACGGCTATTGCCTGGGCGGCGGCATGGAATTGGCGGCGGCCTGCGATTTCCGCATCGCCGCCGACAACGCCAAATTCGGCATGCCCGAGGTCCGGGTTGGTCTGCCCAGCGTGATCGAGGCCGTGCTGCTGCCGCATCTGGTCGGCTGGGGGCGCACCCGCTGGCTGCTGATGACGGGCGAGATGATCGATGCGGCGACGGCCCATCAGTGGGGCTTTGTCGAATTTCTGACCAAACCGGAAGATCTGGACGCCGTGCTCGACCGTTCCGTTCAGGCCATCGTCGAATCCGGCCCGCACGCGATCCGCACACAAAAGATGCTGATTCAGTCCTGGGAAAGCCTGACCCCGGACGACGCCATCGCCGCGACCATTCCCGTGTTCGGCGACAGTTTCGAGACCGGTGAGCCCCAGGCCATGCTTGGGGGCTTCCTGGCGCGCAAGGCGAAGGGTTAGACTGCGGGCGCAACACCTTTGGGGGAAGGGCAATGGGCGATCGCTCGGAAGTCGTATTCAGCATCCTGATGGCGGCCTTCGTGGTCGTCCTGGTGATGACCAATGTCCTCGCGGGCAAGCTGTTTCTGGCCTTTCCCGAGACTTTCCCTGACGGCCTGTTCGGCGAAACGGTGACCCTGACCGCGGGGTTGATCACCTACCCTCTGACGTTCCTGATTACGGACGTGGTTTGCGAGGTTTATGGCCAGCGCCGCGCCAACCTGATGGTCTATACGGGCTTTGTCTTGAGCGTGCTGATCCTGGGCGTGATCCAGATCGCCCTGGTCGTGCCCGGATCTCCCGTCTGGCCCGCCGGCAACGCCAACTACGATACCGTGGAACAAATGCAGTTGGCCTATGAAAGCGTGTTTACCTTGCCGGGCATGCTGATTCTGGGGTCCATGACCGCCTATCTGGCGGCCCAGTTGCTGGACGTGAAGCTGTTCCATTTCTGGAAACGGGTGACGCGGGGCAAGCATCTGTGGCTGCGCAACAATGCCTCGACCATGATCAGCCAGCTTGCCGACACCTGCATCGTCAATTCGATCTTCCTGGGGTTCGGGCTTGGCTTGGCCTGGGACGTGGTGTTCAAGATCATCGTCGCCAGCTATCTGGCCAAGCTGGTCATCGCCCTGGCCGATACGCCGTTCATCTACCTGGGGGTCTGGCTGGTCCGCCGGGTTGCCCATCTGCCGGACCCGGACGCCGGCGTCGATATCCTGGTGTAATCCCCCGCGCAGCCCAAAAGAATAGGGGCGCGGATTGCCGCGCCCCTGATGTGTTTAAGAGACTTTTAGGGCAGCGGCGCCTGGCACCTACCAGCGCCGTTCCGCTGTCTCGCTCATGCCGTCGATGAAGCTCTTGAGCATGGCCACTTCGGTGCAGCCCTGCGGGCACAGGCCTTCGAGCCGGGCCAGAAGCTCACGGGCCGTGTCCTTCTGGCCCATTTCCACGTAAAGCTCGCCCATGTATTCGAGTGCCCCCTTATGGTTGGGCTCGATGGCCAGCGCGCGTTCGTAATAGTCGAAGGCGACGTCGTAATGGCCGAGTTTGCGCGAGGCATAACCCCGCAGGTTCCAGCCGTCGGCGTTGTCGGGGTATTGGGCCGTATAGGGCACCAGGGCCGCCAGGGCCGGTTCGAACTGGCTCTTTTTCAGAAGTTCCTGAATGTCGCGAAGGGCCTTGCCTTCCTTGTTGTCTTTGTCCTTATCGTCGGTCGACGTCGTCGGCGTGTCGCTGCCCGCGGCTTTGGCCTGCTGGGCGGTGACAAACGGGGAGAAGGCAATCAGGGCGCCAAGCGCCAGGACGGGAAGGGCGGTACGCCAAGTGGTGGTCATCATTGGGGCTCCTAACATCTTGTGTCAGGCCGTCGCTGGCCGTGTTCGCAGGTGCAGTATAACAGCTTTTTCAGAAAATCACCTGTCTCGCGTATGTGGTGCCGACGGCCGGGGGTGGTGGCCGGTCGGCAAATTCCCTCTGGATTTTCGCCGTTCGACCGCCTAGAAACCCGGGACGTTTGGGCCGCCGGTTCCGGACGTCGGCGGCGTCGTCAGACGAATATTCAGGGCGCGCGATTGCCCCGCCGGACCAACTCCATCGCGCGCGCGAACCATGAGAAGTAATCCAATGCACCCTTACCGCACCCATACCTGTGGCCAATTGCGCGAAGACAACGTCGGCGACACCGTGCGCCTGTCGGGCTGGGTCCACCGCAAACGCGACCACGGCAACCTGCTGTTCGTCGACCTGCGTGACCATTATGGCCTGACGCAATGCGTGATCGACGTGTCCGGCAGCCTGTTCCCGGCGGTCGAGGGCGTGCGCCCGGAAAGCGTGGTGACGATCACCGGCCCCGTGGTCAAGCGGTCGGAAGAAACCATCAACCCGTCGATTCCGACGGGCGCCATCGAAGTGCGCATTGATGAATTCCATGTCGAGAGCGCGGCCGAGATGCTGCCGCTTCAGGTGTTCGGTGATGCCGACCTGGGCGAGGAAACGCGCCTGCGTTACCGTTTCCTGGATCTGCGCCGCGAACAGCCGCACGCCAACATCATCCTGCGCTCCAACGTCATTTCATCGATCCGCCGCCGCATGGTCGATCAGGGCTTTCTGGAAATCCAGACTCCGATCCTGACGGCCTCCTCGCCCGAAGGGGCCCGCGATTATCTGGTGCCGGCGCGTAATCATCCGGGGCATTTCTATGCCTTGCCGCAGGCTCCGCAGCAGTTCAAGCAGCTGCTCATGGTGTCCGGCTTCGACAAGTATTTCCAGATCGCGCCCTGCTTCCGCGACGAGGACGCGCGGGCCGACCGTTCGCCCGGCGAGTTCTATCAACTCGACCTGGAAATGGCCTATGTCACCCAGGAAGACGTGTTCGCGGCGCTGGAACCCGTTCTGTCCGGCGTGTTCAAGGAATTCGCGAACGGCCGCAAGGTGACGGAAGGCGCGTTCCCGCGCATTCCCTATAAGGAATCGATGCTGAAATACGGCAACGACAAGCCGGACCTGCGCAACCCGATCGAAATGTCGAATGTCACCGATACCTTCGCCGGTTCCGGCTTCAAGGTGTTCGCCGGCATGATCGAAAAGAACGACAAGGTCCGCGTCCACGCCATTCCGGCGCCGGGCGGCGGCAGCCGCGCGTTCTGCGACCGCATGAATTCCTGGGCGCAGGGCCAGGGCCAGCCGGGCCTGGGCTACATCTTCTTCCGTGACGGCGAAGGCGCCGGCCCGGTCGCCAAGAACATCGGCGAAGACCGCACGGCGGCGCTCAAGGCGTCGCTGGGGCTGAACGACGGCGACGCCGTGTTCTTCGTGGCCGGCGTGCCCGGCGAGTTCGCATCCTTCGCCTCGGCCGCGCGGACCAAGATCGGCCAGGATCTGGACCTGATCGCCAAGGACCGCTTCGATTTCTGCTGGATCGTCGACTATCCGATGTTCGAGCTGAACGAAGATACGGGACGCGTCGATTTCTCGCACAATCCGTTCTCCATGCCCCAGGGCGGGCTGGAGGCCCTGGAAACCATGGATCCCCTGGATATCCTGGCCTACCAGTACGACATCGTGTGCAACGGGGTCGAACTGTCCTCGGGCGCGATCCGGAACCACAAGCCGGACATCATGGTCAAGGCGTTCGAAATCGCGGGCTATTCCAAGGAAACCGTGGAGCAGGAATTCGGCGGCATGTACCGGGCCTTCCAGTTCGGCGCTCCGCCGCACGGTGGCTCGGCCCCGGGCATCGACCGCATCGTGATGATGCTGGCCGACGAGCCGAATATCCGCGAGGTCATCGCCTTCCCCATGAACCAGCAGGCGCAGGATCTGCTCATGGGGGCACCGTCTCTGGTGCCTGATGAGCGGCTCAAGGAACTGCACCTTAAGCTCGCTCTGCCGAAGAAAGCAGGCCCCCAGGCCGGCGGTGAATCGCAGGGGTAGAAAATCTCCTGCCATCAACCACCCAGGATTCTGCAAATAATAAAAAGAGGTTAGCCGGTTAGAAAAAGCTGGCCCCCGATTCGCGCCTTCGGCTATAACGAATCGGTAGAAGACTTAATAAATAATAGTCGTTTCGGTTGGCCGCGGCGGCCGGGGAGCGAAACGGCGATAGGGTGAACCATTTTTACGGGGTGAAAATGCCGGTGCGGCTGCCGGTTCCCTACTGGGGGTTAAGATGCGGAAATCCGTAATCGTCGTCGGTGCGTGCGCGCTATTGGGCGGATGCGCCCTGCCGGTTCCCATCCAAGTCGCGTCCTGGGCCATCGACATCATCTCTGTCGTCGCCACGGAAAAATCCATCACGGATCATGGCCTGTCGGCACTGACCAGCAAGGACTGCGCGCTGTACCGCGCGGTAACCGAAGAAGACAACATCGTCTGCCGCGATATCGACGACCGCAAGGACGTCATGACGGCCGACGCGGGCAAAGATACCAAGGCCTTGGCGGACAAGGACATTCCGCCGCCGGCCCCAGGCTTCGAAGCCATTGAGGCGCAAGTGGCCAAGACGGACACGGCTCCCACCGTTGATCAAGCCGTGGCGCCGTCCTCCGATGCCGCCATTCAACCTGCGCCCGGAAACGAACAACCGGTGACCGTCAACATCGATCTGGCGGCCTTGCAGCCGGTGACGGAAAAGATTGATCGCCCATTCGTTCGCTTCACGCAGCCTGAGGTCGATGTCGTTCAGATTCCGGCCGCAGCCTTGCAGACTGCCGCGGCCCTGCCGTCGGCTGCCGTGGAGAACGGTAAGCCCAAGGAAGGGTTCTATTACGTGATCGGCAGCTTCCGTGGCAGCGAGCGGGCGAAGCGTCACATGCAGACCTTCAGGTCCCTCATGCCGGCGGTTCTGCACGGCAAGATCGGCCGCGATGGACGTGACGTGTACCGCGTCGTCGTCGGGCCGTTCGACGGACAGGAGCGGACCGGTGCGTTCCGCCGTATCAAGCGGGCGGGGATCGCCGATACCTGGGCGATCCGTGTGTCACCGAAGGATTGGTCGATCGCCGCCAAGTTGCGCCCGCTCGAGCAGGCTGATGCCAGCGCCGCGCTCAGCGCGCGGGATTGGCCCGGCCTGGCGCACTTCATCGTCCAGCATTAAGCCGCTTTCCGGTTTGTAGAATTATCGGTTGGGCCCGAGCGCCCGCCGCCGGGCGACTTCGCCCGGGGCATTCAATCGATGCGTCGTTCATGCCGCCATCGGTCTGCCGGAACCGTCGGGCGGGCCGTCCAGGGTCAGCAGCAGGTTGACGATGTGTTCGGTCTTGCGCACGAGCCGGGTGTTCTGCGGATTATAGCGGCGCTCGAAATTCAGCCGATCCTCCCATTGCGTGACATAGTCCCGGGGCCGGTCGGGCCCGGCGGGCTCACCGGTCAAGGCGCCCACCGTGTCGTTGTAGTCGGGGTGCAATTCGGGCTGGAACGCCAGCAATTCATAGTCTTCATAGGTCAGTACCCCGGCGGCGTAGAGGTCCAGGCTGACCTCGGCCATCTGGCGGGGGGTGAGGTCGCGCAGGGACAGGCCGCTCGTCAGGACACTGAATAGAGTCGGTTCAGGTGTTTCATCCTGTGCCGGTCCTTCGCTTTCACAAGCGTCGGGCGGCGAAATCGGGGTCAGGGGAACAAGTTCGCGTGACGGGCTGCCCAGGCCGGAAAACGGAGAGGCGGGGGCTGGGGATGTTGAAAACAGGTCTACATACGAAATTGGCTGATGTTCTGCTCCCATGAGCAAGGCTCCTTCTTCGTCCGAACGCGATCCGTTCGAGAAACAGAAGGTGTCGAGACCCGGACATGCCAGAGGCGCTGGTCTCCCGTGAACAGTGTGAAACGCGCCTCAGGTGCCGGTTCGGCTGCGGGCCGAAGCACTCCTCATCGCATTTCGTCCTGGCACGGGCTTCGGGGTCTGTTCTATCGCCGTCATGAGTGCCTCCAAATCGTCGGCATGTGGGCTTCGCCACATCCATTTACTCGCTGAAATCCAACGCAAAAGTCGGGCCAGCCGGCAGATGGCGGTTTTTCATATGCTTAACGGAAAATGACTAGGCAAAAACCCGTCCAGCCCGGCAATTCCTGCCGACTTGGCGGGCATAAATTGCCGGGCGGAATGGCCGCCCGGCCATGGACAGAGCGCGCCCTGGGGCCTAGTCTCGGCATTGCGGAATTGCTCTTGGGAAGAAACACCGTCATGCCGATTCAACGGTCTACCCGTCGCCGGGACCTGCCGACGTTCCGCCGCGCAGCATTTGCCGCCGGGGCGGCGATGCTGTTGTTCGCGGGGCTGGCCGTGGCCGTCATGCCGGGGGCCAAGGCGGCGGGGGCGGGGGCTGCGGAGCCGAAACTGACCAGCCACCGGGCGGCCTACGAGATTACCCTTAATCAAAGCCGCGAAGGCGTCGGGCCGACGGCGGCGCGCGGCCTCATGGTCTATGAATTCACCGACGCCTGCGAGCGCTGGGTCGCCGAAAGCCGCATCGTGCTTGACGTGGTCTACGGCGAGGAAACGCCGGTGCGCACGGATTGGAGCTTCACCAGCTGGGAATCGAAAGACGGCCGCGACTACGGTTTCAGCATGACCCACAAGCGCAATGAGCGACTTGAAGAGGACCTTAAGGGAACGGCGCGGCTTGATCCCGGCAAGGGCGGCGAAGCGGCCTTCGCCGGCAATGTCGCCAAGCAAATTCCCCTGCCCAAGGGCACGCTGTTTCCCACGGCCCATCTGCTGGCCAGTCTGAAGGCGGCGCTTGCCGGCCAAAAGGTCTTTTCCCGCCCGATGTTCGACGGCGGCAGCCTGGACAACCCCTATGACACCAATGTCTATATCGTCACCGCGAAAGACCGCAGCGACAAGACGCGCGCACTTTTGAAAAAGGCCGGATTCACGCCCGAACTGCCCGTGTGGCGCCACCAGTCGGCGTTCTTTTCCATGACATCCGGGGAAAGCACGCCGGTGTTCGAGCTTGAGGTCGATTACCGCGCCGACGGCGTCGCCGAACGGATCATCCAGTCCTTCGGCGATTTCGCCATCCGCATGACGCCGGTCAAGATGGAACGGATCAAGGGCGGCTGCTGATTTCTGCCGGCCACAGCCAGGCCGCGCCGCGCACGCCCGAGGCGTCGCCGTGACGGGCCGGGACAAGGCGCGTCGTGACCGCGTCGGAAAACACCCATTCCCCCCACAGGCGCGGCACGGCCGCATACAGCCGGTCCAGGTTCGACACCCCGCCGCCGAGTACGATGACGTCCGGGTCCAGGATGTTGATGACGGTGGCCAGGGCCCGCGCCAGGCGTTTTTCATATCGCGCCAGGCTGGCCTCGGCGTCGCCGTTTCCGGCGGCGGCCCGGGCGGCGATGGCCGGCGGCGCCAAATCCTCACCGGTGGCGGCCAGATGGTCGCGTGCCAGGGCGGGGCCTGACAGAAAGGTTTCGATGCAGCCGGACAGACCGCAATAGCAGCCAGGGCCCGGCCGTTCGTCGTCCTGGGGCCAGGGCAGGGGGTTATGGCCCCATTCACCGGCGATGGCGTTCCGGCCGGTGACCGGCCGGCCGTTCAGGGCGATGCCGCCGCCGACGCCGGTGCCCAGGATCACGCCGAATACCATTTCGGCTCCTTCGGCGGCGCCATCGGCGGCTTCGGACACGGCGAAACAGTTGGCGTCATTGGCCAGGCGCACGGGGCGGCCCAAGGCGTCTTTCAGGTCCCGGTCGAAAGGATGGCCGATCAGCCAGGTCGAATTGGCATTCTTGATCAGGCCGGTGGCCGGGGAGAGGGTGCCTGGGATGCCGACGCCGACATGCGTGATCGCCGCACCTGCCGTCGCCTCCAGGCCATTGACCAGGCCGCGAACGGCTTCAACGGTGGCGTTGTAGTCGCCTTGTGGCGCGGCAATGCGGCGGCGCGCGGCGACCGACCCGGCGTGGTCCAGCACCAGACCTTCGATCTTGGTGCCGCCCAGGTCAATCCCGGCGCGCATGACCAAAGAGAAAATTAATATTCATGGTGTGACCGCCGTCATGTGCAAAACGAAACGAGGTTAATACTTTTTTACCATTCGGTCCTTAGAACTAAGCGGAATGATCGCTTAGGGACGAGGAAACCGAAGATGACCATCATCGCCGAAATTACGACCGAGAAAAGGGACGTTTATCCGGTGTTTCGCGGACTGACCGAATTGGGTGTAAGCAACGCTGACTTGGCTGAGGCGCTTGAAGCCTCGCCGGCGGCCGTGGCAGCCTGGCGCAGTGGCGAGGCGCGCATGCCGGCTCGTCTGATCGCGTTTCTGACGCTGATCCTCGATTCCTTGGTTGAACGCAAGGGGAGCGAGGCCGCCGTCACCGCCTCGATGTTCCCGGGGCTGCCGGAGGCGGGCCAGATCCGCACCGTGCGGGCGCGCGACAACCTTCAGCAGCAGCAGGCCTTCAATTGCGGTTTCGACCGCGCGCATATGGAATCGGGCCTGCGCTTGTTCCTGAACTGGCGAAATCGTAAGGTGTTCACGGATACACGGTTCGTGGGCGTGGAACGCGGCCGAGCCGCGGATATCGGGCATTTGGGCGTGGCTGCCACCTGACGCCGATCTAAGCGGTCGGGGGACCGCAGGCGAAAGGGGCCCACACAGGGTGCCATGGGGTAAGACGAGGGAAGAATGAGCGACAAACTGTTCGGGTTGACGGAAGAAGGCGTCAAGACCGCGCTGGATATCAAGACCCGCTATAAAAAGCGGGAGCCGCTGGTTGTGCCTTCCGACGGCGACAAGTTCCTGGCGCCCGAGAATTTCCTGAATTCGACCATTGATCTGGGCGGTCTTGAAGACCCGCTGCCGCTTGCCCTGGTGTCGGCCCGTGATCCGGAAGCCCCCATGGCCCTGGCCGCCGTGGCACGCCTGTCGCCGCTTGGCCGCAAGACGCGCCTGATTTCCGGCATGTTTGAGATCGTCGGCGATATTTCCAAGCACGAAGCGGTCAAGAACGCGATTTCGCTGATTACGGAAAGCGCGTTCGATCCCAACGCCATCGCCAAGCTGCGCCGCGAAACCTCGCGCTTCATCGTGCGCACGCGGGCCGAATACACCACGGCCCTGCGTCAGAACCTGCACAACCTGATGGACGGCAGCGTGTCGCCCCGTTACTTCGTGCAGGAATTCTTCCAGCTGACCGAAGCTGGCAACATGCGCAACGACATCCGCAAAAAGCTGGTGATCAGCCTGTTGATGTCCGAAACCGTGCGGCCCAGCGTCAAGTTCCTGATGCTGGAAAACTTCCATGAAATGCCGGCGCCGGTGCAGACGGCGATCATTCAGGCTCTGCTGCGCGCTGATTCCTCGCGCCATGTCGATCTGATGAAGGAAGAACTGCGCTGGATCGTCGCCCAGGGCGTCGAATACAGCCGCGCCCACTGATCCCTGCCGTCAGTCTGGCCTGCGGCTAGGCCACTCCGCTTTCACTCATCGCCTTTTCGATCAGCACCGTTGCCGCGGTCTTGGCGACCTCGGCCGCGCGCCCGCGGTTTTGCGAGACCTGGGCCGTGACCGTCGCCCCTTCGAGCAATATGGACAACTCCTCGGCCAGCGCCCCCGCGTCGGCCACCCCCAGTGCGCGGCACTGCTGTTCGATATAGCCCCGGATCAGCGATTTGAATTCCTTGCAGATATGGCGGATCGGCGTGTCCGGGTCTGAAAACTCGCCGACCGCGTTGATGAACACGCAGCCGTAGAACGAATTGTCCTCGAACCAGGCGCGGGCAGCGTCGAACACGGCAAGAAGCCGTTCCTTCGGCGTGGTTCCGCGGCTTTCAACCTCGCGCATGAAGTTGTTGCGGAACAGGCCGTCGTATTTGCGAAGTGCTGCCAGGATCAGTTCATCTTTGGACCGGAAGTGGCGGTACAGCGTCTTTTTCGACACCCCCGACACGGCCAGGATCCGGTCGATCCCCGTCGCGTGAAAGCCGTGTTTGGCGAACAGGTCGATGGCCGTGTCGATCAGCTGTTCGCGTCTTTGAGAGTCGCTCATCATTGCACCGTATGGATACTGATTTGTCTCCATATTACATGGAGAAGGAAGCCCGTGCAAATCGTCATAATCGCCGTATTAACAATGATAAAACGTAGGGATTGAGTTCACGAAGGTGTGATTGTTCGATTTTTTGTTTTGCAAAAGGAGACAGATCGGTTACCTAGTGCGTCACCAGGGAGACAGATCTGTTTCCCTCCTTTGTCCCATCGCTAATAAGGAGTTACGCACATGCCCAGAATTCAACCCGTAAACCACACCGCAGCCACCGGTGACGCCAAGGTCCTGTTGGACGGCGTTAAGGCCTCGATCGGTGTCGTGCCGAACATCTTCGCCACCTTCGCCCAGTCGCCAAAGGTCCTCGAAGGTTATCTCGGTCTCAACAAGGCATTGAGCGGCGGCCTTCTCAACGCCCGCCTGCGCGAACAGATCGCCCTGGCCATCGCCGGCGCCAATGCCTGTGATTATTGCGCCTCCGCGCACACGGCCATCGGCAAGATGACCGGTGTCGCCCAGGACGAGTTGACCCGCAATCTTGCCGGTCAGTCCGAGGATGCCCAGGTGCAGGCAGCCCTGACCTTTGTGCGCAAGGCTGTGACGGCCCGCGGTTTGGTTGCCGACGCCGATGTTCAGGCCCTGCGTGATGCGGGCTTCGGCGACGGCGAAATCGTCGAGATCGTGGCGCATATCGGCGTCAACCTGCTGACCAACTACTTCAACCACATCGTCGGCACGGACATCGACTTTCCCGTGGTTCGCGCCAACGCCGACGCGGCGGCGGCGTGATCCGGCACGGGGGCGGCACCGCCACCGCCGCCCCCGTCGTCGGCCGTTGGTTTTCAATTCTCAATGGGGAATTCGCAGATATGATATCGACAGAATACAGCGGGCGCTGCGTCCTGCGCCTGATCCTGGTGGCCGCGGCCTCGGCGATGGTTCTGATCCTGGCCATTGCCGTTGATACGGCCTTCGCGCAATCCAACCGTTCCGGTTTCGCCGACGGCGTCGTCGCGGCGGACGGCAGCCTTCGCGTTCCCGAAGGCTTTCGCGAACGCTACCTCATGCTCGGCGCCTGGGCCGTGGCCGGTGACGCGGACACGGACGGCAAACTTGGCCTGCACGTCGTCTACGCGCCCGGCGACGCCGTCACCGCCTACCGGAAGACTGGACGGTTCCCGGACGGTACCGTCCTGGTGAAGGAACTGTTCAACGGCAAAACCGAAGACCTGACCACCGGTCAGGCGACCAGCGCCGCCGACGTTGCCGGTTACTTCGTCATGGTCAAAGACGGGGAAGGGCGGTTTTCCGGAAATCCCCTGTGGGGGGACGGCTGGGGATGGTCGTTTTTCGCCGCCGGTGAAACGAAAATGACCCAGACCAAGGATTACGTCACCGATTGCCTGGGCTGTCATGAGCCGGCCCGAGCCACCGACCTGGTCTACGACTACGCCTATCCGGTCCTCCGGAAATGATGACACGGCATGCCGGGGCGGCGGGGGCTGCCTCGGCATGGTTGTGGTCATATGCATACCTATTCGCCCTGAATCCTATACTTTCGGTCAATAGTGTTTGATCGCGTTGTCTGCGATAAAGAACGCGGACAACAACGTCCTCCTTCAAAACATCCGCTTAAGGAAGATGAGGAGAACCAAGCCGATGAGACCGCAATTGCTGGTTTACGTATCGCGCAACGACCCGGAATATTTCGTCATCACGCCAACCCATCTGGCGCATCAGGCGCATGTCGATTTCTATTGGAGCGCTTCCGACGATCAGCTTTCCCTGGTTCCCCGGGAGCGGGCGCGGGAGGTGCTTGAACGCCTTGGCTGTGAAAATGCCGAGACCGTGGCGATTGATGAATCCGGGCCGTTCTGCCATGCCGCTTAGGGCGGACCTTATCCCCCTCAGCCGTCCTTAATCCGTTCCCTGACGCCGCGCCGACCTGGCTTGCCCGGGCGCCGCGATGCGTGGTAGCAGTCACACTCCCGCCCTGACGACCATTCGGAGCCCATCCTTCCGTGTCTTTCCAACCCGATTATGCCTTCGACGGTGAACCGCCCCTTGGCGAAACCTGGGAGGTTGCGCCCGGCGTGCGCTGGCTGCGCATGCCCTTGCCGTTCAAGCTGAACCACATCAACCTGTGGATGCTGGAAGACGGCGACGGCTGGACCCTTGTCGACACCGGCATCAACACCGAGGAAACCCGCACCGCCTGGGACCGCGTGTTCGAGAACACCCTGGGCGGCAAGCCCGTTACACGCATCATCGTCACCCATTTCCATCCCGATCACGTGGGGTTGGCGGGCTGGCTGGCGGCGCGTTTCAAGGTGCCGCTGTGGATGCCGTACACGGAATGGGCCACGGGGCGCATGCTCAGTTTCGAAACGAGTGAGAGTGCCGGGCCGGTGTCCCACGCGTTTTATAAGGCGGCCGGCTTTACCGGTGAGCGTCTGGACCAGGTCGAGCGCCGGGTCGGGCGTTACGGCGGCAATATTTCGCCCATTCCGGCGGCCATCCGGCGCATTGCGCACGGCGACGAATTCGCCATCGGGGCCCATTCCTGGCGCGTCATCGAAGGCAACGGCCATTCACCGGAACACGCCTGCCTGTATTGTGCCGATCTGGGCGTGCTGATTTCCGGCGACCAGATCCTGCCCAAGATCAGCCCCAACGTGTCCGTCTGGCCGCAGGAGCCGGAGGCCGATCCCCTGGCGCGGTTCCTGGACAGCCTGAAGCGGTTCAAGGACTTGCCGGACGATACCTTGGTGCTGCCGTCCCATAACTGGCCGTTCCGGGGGCTTCTGGAGCGCCTGGACGACCTTGCCGCCCATCATGTGGAGCGCCTGGATGCCGCCCAGGCCGCCTGTGCGGCGCGGGACGGCGACGGCGGGGCGACGGCGGTCGACGTGTTGGAACATCTGTTCAAGCGCGAGATGGACACCCACCAGATGTTCTTCGCCATCGGCGAAAGTCTGGCGCATCTGCATCACCTGATGACGCTTGGACGCGTGCGCCGCTCCGTCGACGCCGCCGGGGTCTACCGCTATCAGGCGGCCGCCGTATAGGGCGGGGCCGGGAAGTATTCGATCCCTTTCTGGACGAAGCGCGCGAACTCCGGGCTCTTCAACTGGCCCAGCAGCCACAACGACATGTCCATGCCGGCGGAAATGCCCGCCGAGGTGACGACATTGCCGTCGCGCACGAAGCGCACATCGTCCATAACCTCGACGTTGCCGCCGCCGCGCAACAGGTCGACCGCCGCCCAATAGGTCGTCGCCCGCTTGCCCTGCAGTTGACCCGCCCGGTGCAGCAGCAGCGCACCCGTGCACACGCTGGTCACCCAGGTGCAGTCCGGCGCGACCTTCTTCAGCCAGTCGATCTCCGGCCCGCCGTTGGCGAAGATCGCCCGCGTGCCCTGGCCGCCGGGGACCAGGACGATGTCCAACTTGGGATGGTCTTCCAGGGTGTAATCGGTGACGATCCGAAGGCCCTTCGCGCATGTGATCTCACGGCTGCCCGATCCGATGGTGCAGACGGCGAGGCCGGAATCTTCCTGCTTGGCGGCCCAGGAGAACACCTCCCAGGGGCCGATGGCGTCGAGTTCTTCCATGTCGTTGAAGGCGAGAATGCCGATTTGCGTGGTCATGATGGTATCTCCGGTCAGGGTTGGGGTTCGGGAAAAGGTTAGGCGGGGGCCAGGGAGGCAAACCGCATCCGGTAGTCCTGGGGGCTGACCCCCAGCGTGCGGTGAAAGGCGCGGCGCATGCGTTCCTCGTCGCCGAAGCCGCATTGCCGGGCGATCAACTTGACGGGCAGGTCGCTGTCTTCCAACAGGTTGCGGGCCGCCTCGATACGGGCCTCTTGGACAAAGCCGGCGGGCGTGCGGCCCGTGGCTTTCTTGAAATGACGGTTGAAGGTGCGCAGGCTCATGGCGGCCTGTTCGGCCATGGTTTCGACGCTGATGTCCTCGGCCAGCCGGTCCAGCAGCCAGATCTGCACGTCGCGGATGTTTCCCCGCGGCGCCATTTGCGCCGACAATTGGCGTGAAAACTGGGCCTGGGAGCCGGGGCGCTTCATGAACATGACCATTTCCCGCGCCACCTCTAGCGCCAGAGCCTTGCCGTGGTCTTCCTCCAGCAGCGCCAAGGCAAGGTCCATGCCCGCGGTCACGCCGGCCGAGGTATAGATGTTGCCGTCCTTGATGAAGATCGGGTCAGGGTCGACCCTGACTTTGGGAAACCGGTCGGCCAGATTTCGGCAATGGGCCCAATGGGTCACCGCGCGGCGTCCGTCGAGCCGCCCGGCAACGGCCAGAATATAAGCCCCGGTGCAGACGGAAACCACGCGCCGCGCCGATTTCGTCAAGCGGCGGATGTCGTCGATGGCATCCGCGTCTTCGGTGAATTTCAGGGACCCCTTGCCGCCGGCGCAGATCAATGTGTCGAACGGTGGGACCGCGTCCTTGAGGGCGCTGTCGGCGAACAGGGAGACGCCGGTCGATGTGCGCACGGGGCCCGGCCGGCCGGCGATCATGCGCAGGTCATAGAGGGGGCCGCTGACGCCGTTGGCCTGATGGATTTCGTTGGCGGACCCGAACACGGCGGCGGGGCCCGTTGCGTCGATGATCTGGCAACGGTCGAAAATGACGATGCCGATCCGCTTCGGCGTGGTTAGTCGGCGTGCGGGTCTATCCGCCTGTGATGTCGTATCGGGTGCCATGGCCGTAGTGTGCGGCGGCCCGGTATTTGGCGCAATGACAACGACCCCACTTTTTCTGCCAATCAGTCTGGGCCGGTGTTTGACACTGTGTTGGCGTCTTTCCGCCCGGCTGCTGCTGTGCGTATGATGTCGGCACAATAAACCAGGAGGAAATGGCCACCATGAGCCAGAAGACAATTATTACCTGCGCCGTCACCGGGTCGGCGCCGACCACGCAAAAAACCAAGGCGACGCCCGTCACGCCGGAACAGATCGCGCAATCGTCGCTCGACGCCGCGAAGGCGGGGGCGGCGGTCTGCCACATCCATGTGCGTGAACCCGACGGTACGCCGAGCATGAAGTTCGAGTACTACGAAGAAGTCGTGAAGCGCATCCGCGACGCCGGCTCGAACATGATTATCAACCTGACCACCGGACCCGGTGCCCGCTATATGCCGAGCGATGAGGATCCGTTGATCCCCGGCCCGGGCACGGAATACGTCACCCCGGAAAAGCGCACCGCGCATGTGGAAAAGCTGAAACCGGAGGTTTGCTCGCTCGACGTCGCGACCATGAACTTCGGCGAACGCGCCTTCATGAACGTGCCGCGTCATATGCGCGTGATGGCCGACCGCATCAAGGCGGCGGGCGTGAAGCCGGAATTGGAAGTGTTCGACACCGGGCACATCGAACTGTGCAAGCAGCTGATCAAGGAAGGCCACATCGACCAGCCGCCCTATTTCCAGCTGTGCCTGGGCATTTCCTACGGCGCCACGGCGACCCCGGAAGCCATGATGCACATGCGCGACCGTCTGCCCGAAGGGGCGCCCTGGTCGGCGTTCGGCATCTCACGCCAACAGTTTCCGATGGTCGCCCAGGCGGTTCTTCTGGGCGGTAACGTGCGGGTCGGATTGGAAGACAACATCTACCTGGGGGCGGGCGAACTGGCACCGTCCAACGCGGCTCTGGTCGAGCGCGCGGCGGCGATCATCGAAAATCTGGGATCGTCGGTTGCCACCCCGGACGAGGCGCGGGGCATTCTCGGCCTGGGCTAACCCTATCCAGGGAATTGCCGGGCGGCGTTACGCCGCCCACATGAAATAACCGGCACGGGGGCGGCAATGCCGCCCCCCAAGCCGGTTTCATGCATCAAACGGCGATACGCGCCTTTTCGATGACGGCGGGCATTTCGAACAGCCCGGCCAGCGCTTCAAGGATCGTCATCGCTTCATCACCCCGCAGGGAATAATAGATCGTCTGCGCGTCGCGGCGGGTTTTGACCACGCCGTCATGGCGCAGGCGCGCCAGGTGTTGCGACAGGGCGGACTGCGACAGTCCGACGATGGTTTCCAGTTCGCCCACGCATTTTTCGCCGCGGGCAAGGTGGCACAGCACGAGAAGGCGGTGAGGGTTGCTCATGGCCTTGAGAAGGGCGCTGGCCTGTTCGTGGTTCTGTTCTACGGTATAAGTTGGCATGGCGGTTGTTATTGTCCTTATTGCGATGGTTGTTGTTGCTATTGACCGCGCCCGTTCACCCTCAGGTTTACGCGCGGTGGGGTGCTAGGGGCTTATATAAGCATTTTCTCGCGCGGATAAAACCGGACAAAAGGCCAGGGTATGCCCATACTTTTGGACAGATCGTGGTCTAGACGTTTCGGTTTTTCGATTTAGGGTCATCACGGTTATTCAGCTGCCTGGGGGTCTGCGGCGGGGGCGTCGGCGCCCTGGCCGGCCGAAGGTTTCCCCCGTTTTTCGCCGACCCCGATGACAAGGGTCAAAAGGGGCGGAATGATGGCAAGGGTCAAGATCGCCGACAGCGACAGGCCGCCCAACACGACCGAGCCCAGCCCGCGATAGAGCTCCGAGCCGGCCCCCGGGAACACCACCAGCGGCATCATCCCGAACACGCTGGTCAGGGTGGACATGAAGATCGGCCGGATTCGGTTGCTAGTCGCCTCGCGGATTGCCTCGGCCGCGGTCATGCCGTCTTCGCGGAGGTGCACCAGGGTCTGATGCACCAGCAGGATGGCGTTGTTGACGACGATACCGATCAAAATCACGAAGCCCAGCAGGGTCAGCATGTCCAGCGGCTGGAATGTGAACATGTTCAGCAACGACAGCCCGACCACACCGCCCGCCGTGGCCAGCGGCACCGACAGCATGATGATGAGCGGATAAAGGAAGCTTTCGAACAGCACCGCCATCACCAGATAGACGATGATCACGGCAATCCCCAGGTCGAGCTTCATGGCCTGCCAGGTCTGGTTCAGCTTGTCCGCCGTGCCGGTCAGGCGCAGCGAAGTACCGGGCGGCAGGCCTTCGGCGTACATGGGGTCGATGACCTTGGTCTTGATGATGTCGAGGGCCTGTTCCAGCGGCACGTCGTCGCGCGGCAGGATCGATAGCGTCACCGCGCGCTGACGTTCGAAGTGATTGATCTGGGTCGGGCCCGTGGTCATTTCAATGTCGGACAGGGACGCCGCCGGAATGATCAGCCCGGCCGAGGTCACGACCGGCAGGTTGCTGATGCCCTGGGTTTCGGTGACCTGGTCCAAGGGGCCCTTGATCATCAGATCGACCAGCTTGTTGCCGACGGTGATTTCGGCGATGCGCAGGCCGTCGTTAAAGGCGTCGATGGTGTCCGACAGTTGGCGCGCGGTCACGCCGTTGTCGGCGAGCTTGACCCGGTTGGGGCGGATGCGCAGTTCGGGCGCGCCCAGGACCAGTTCGGGCTGCGGTCGGACCTGATTGCCTTCCTTGCGGGGGAACTCCTGGTTGACGCGGTTGAAGGTCTTGAGGGCCACCTCCATCAGCGGCTCCAGGTCCGGGCCCAGGATGTTCAGGTCGATGGCGCGGGTGCCCGTGACGCCGCGCCCGAACAGGGAGCGTTGGGTAATCTGGCCAAGCGTGCCCGGTTCCTTGAACGCGGCCTCGCTGAGGATCGGGATCAGGTCCTTGACCCGCGTGGGGTCATGGGCGGCGGCGCCCAGAATGGTGCGGCCGCGGAAGGTGACGAAGAAGAAGCGGTTCAGCTTGGGCCGGCCCTGGGCGTCCGGCTCCGGTCCCGAGACCTCGGCCAGCAGCGGGAACACCTCTTTTTCGTAGCCGCGGGCGATCTGTTCCATGGTGTCCAGGTTGTAGCCCGGCGGCGGCACGATAAAGCCGATGATGAGGTTGCGGTTGCCGCTGGGGAGATACTCCAGCTTGGGCAGCAACAGCCAGGTGACGCCGGTGCAGATGCTGCACAGTACGGTGACCATGATGACGGAGCGCAGGCGCGACGCGGTGACCCATTTGGTCAGGCCCATCAGCGACTTCATGAACAGGGCCGCGAAATCGTCGATCACCGGGATATGGCGGCGGACAATGCTGTCCTCGCCGGGCGATCCCAGTATGCGGTTGGCCAGCGCCGGGATCAGGGTGACGGCGACCAGCAGGGAAATCAGCACGGAAACCGACAGCGCCACGGCGATGTCGCGGAACAATTGCCCGGCCTCCAGATCCATGACCAGGACGGGGATGAACACCATCACCGTGGTCAGGGCCGACACCAGGACCGCGACCCAGACCTGCTTGGCCCCGCGGTAGGCGGCCTCGGCCCGCGTGCGGCCCAGTTCGCGGTGGCGGAAGATGTTTTCCAGCACCACGATCGCCGCGTCGACGACCATGCCGACGGCGAAGGCGATCCCGGCCAATGAGATCACGTTCAGCGACCGGCCCATGGCGGCCATGGCGACGAAGGCGCCGATCACGGACACGGGGATCGCCATGGACACGATCAGTGTCGCCCCGCCCGACCGCAGGAACAGCAGCAGCATCAATGCCGCCAGCGCGCCGCCGACGATGATGTTCTGCTGCACCAGGTCGATGGACGAATTGATGTAGATGGTTTCGTCGTAGACCTGCCGCAGTTCCAGGGCCTGGGACGGCAGGGCGTATTCGTTCAACTCCGTCACTGCCTCGCGGATGCCGCGCATCACCTCGATCACGTTGGCGCCGCCTTCGCGCACGGCGTTGAAGGCCATGGCCGGCCGGCCGTTGAAGCGGATGCGTTCCGTCGGCTTCGAGGTGTCCCAGGCGACGGTCGCGATGTCGCCCACGGTGACGCGGGCGAAGCGGCCGGTCACGGGGTCGCGGTCCGAGCGCAGGATTACGCCGGACACGTCCTCCAGGCGTTGGAACTCACCCTCGGTGCGCACGACATAGCGGCGCTTGCCTTCGTCGACGTCGCCCGCCGACACCGACGAATTGGCGGCGCGCAGCTTGTCGACCACGTCGGTCACGGTCAGGCCGTAGCGCGCCATGCGATCCGGTTCGACGAAGATCGTCATTTCCTTGCGCGCGGCGCCGTATAGATTGACCCGCGCCACGCCGGCCACGCGTTCGATGCGGTCCTGGATCACCTCTTCGGCGAAATCGCCGAACCGGTGGATTTCCTCGTTGTTGCCGGGCTTGCGGATGATCACGAACCAGGCGATGGGGTTGTCCTCGGCGCTGGCGGTCTGGATCGACGGTTCGTCCGCTTCCTCGGGATAGCCGTTGACCCGGTCAAGCCGGTTGGAGGCTAGCAACAAGGCCTTGTCCATATTGGTACCGATGGCGAATTCCAGATTGATTCGCCCGCGCCCGTCCTGGGATTCGGAGCGGATTTCCTCCAGCCCCTCGATGCCCTTGAGGACTTCTTCCTGTTTGACGATGATTTCGCGCTCAACCTCGGCCGGGGCGGCGCCGGGCCAGACCGTTTCGACGCTGATGACCGGTTTGCGGATGTCCGGCGTCAACTGGATCGGAATCGAATAGAGCGCCACCACGCCGAACAGGATCAGCATCAGCACCGCCGCCATGACGGCGATGGGTCGCTGGATGGATAGCCGGATCAGGTCCATGGGGTGGTGTCTCCGGGCCTCAGGTCTTCGGCTTGGGCGCCGGGGCCGCATCGGCGGCGGGGGCAGTTTCGCCGCTGTTCGGCGGCGGGGTGAACGAGATGTCCTGGCCGGGGCGCAAACGTTCGTTGCCGCGCACAACCACCAGATCGCCCGCGGCCAGGCCGCCCTCGACGATCAAACGGCTGCCCATGGCCGCGCCCAGGCGCACCGGGCGGACCAGGGCTTTGCCCTCTTCGTGCAGGAACACGACGGTCTTGCCCAGGCGGTTGAGGATCGCGTCCTTGTGCACGGTGACTACCGAGGCGGCGCGCGCGGCGGGAATGCTGAGCGTCACGCTCTGATTCGCGGCGATGCCGATCCCGTCGGCGGGGGCATCAAGGCGGAAGCGCACCGTGCGGGTGCGGGTCTGCGGGTTTTCATCGGGCACGACGGCGCGCACGCTGGCCCGGATCGTCGTGGCGGCGGACACCGTGGCGCTGACGCCGACGCCGGGAACCAGACCGCCCACATTGCGCGACGGTACGTCGGCCTCGATCTCCAGATCCGTGTCGTTGATCAGGGTGATCAGAGGATCGCCCAGGTTGACGAAGGCGCCCGCTTCCGTGTGGCGGCGCGACACGACGCCGCCGTAGGGGGCAACGACATCGGCGTAGGACAAGGCGATCTCGGCCAATCTTAGGTTTGCCTTGGCGCTGGCCATTTGGGCGCCGGCAACGGCGATCTCGGCCCTGGCGACGGCGACTTCCTGAAGTTTATCGTCAAGCCGGGCCTGCGAGAACGCAGCCGATTTGCGCAGGCCTTCCAGGCGCGACAGTTCCTGCTGGCGCAGCTTCAGGGTTTCCCGGGCTGTTTCCAAGGCGGCCTGGAAGCGGTTCAATTCGGCCGCCTTCAATTCCTGTTCCCACTTCAGACTGTCCTTGACCAGCACGGCCAGGACGTCGCCCTTGGCGACCCGATCGCCGACATCGACCCTGAATTCGGCGACGGGGCCGCTGATCCGCGCCGCGACGGGGCCGGCTTGGCGGGCGATGAAGCGGCCGATCACCGGCACGTTCTGATGCGAAGCCTCGGTCATCACGCGGTCGACGACGACGGGCACGGCCTGCGGCGCCTGCGCCTGGGCTGCCGTGAGGGAGATCAGGGCGGCGGCGATTGTCGATAGGGTGAAGACGGTGGGCCGGGCTGCGGACATCAAGGGGCGTTCCTCTGGTTCGGGCCCGAATTCGGGTCCGGGCCTGCGGCGGGCGCCAGTTTAGGCAGGGGGCGTGCGCCCCGCAATCAGTATTGCAAGCAAATTTGCACGTAAATCCCCATCAAGGCGGTCTATTTGCGCATGGCGAAAAGGCGGTTGGCAAGGGGCGGGGCTTCTTCCAATATATTTACCATGCCGATGCTGACCGCCCCGCGCGCCGACCTTCCCATCCATGGGCCGATTGTTCGGTTGCCCCGCGTTTCCCGGTTTTTGGCGGGTTGCTTCGCGATGCTGTTGGCCGCGGCGATACCGGGCGCTGCGCGCGCCGACCTGATCGGTCACGGCGGCATGGTGCGGGCCGTCGACGTATCGCCGGACGGCCATTGGGTCGTCACGGCCAGTTTCGATTTCACGGCGCGTCTGTGGGATTTCGGGACGCAGGCGGAAGTGGCAGTCCTTGACGCCCACGAAGGGCCGGTGACCAGTGCCGTGTTCACGCCCGACGGCAAGCATGTCGTGACCACCAGTGACGACAAGTCGGCGATCATCTGGGACGTACCTTCGGGCAAGCTGGTTCGGCGCCTGACCGGACATGGCCACAAGGTCATGGCGGCGGCCGTGTCACCCGACGGCCAGCAGATTGCCACCGGTTCCTGGGACAAGACCCTACGGATTTGGGATATCGCGACAGGAGAGACAATCCGCGTGATCACGCATTCAGCGCCGGTCAACGATGTCGCCTTCGTCAACGGCGGTAATTGGGTGACCGCCGGTGGGCACGACGGCAAGGTCGGAATGTGGTCGATCAACGACGGCCGCCTGCAGGGCGTTCTCGAAGGTCACCGTCAGGGCATTACGAAAATGAATGCGTTGCCCGGGGGGAAGCGCCTGTTGACGGCCAGCATCGATCGCACGCTGCGCCTGTGGGACGTCAAAACGGGTGAGGCCGCCGCCGTCCTTACCCATAGCGAGGATCGCACCGGCCAGGTTTATGCCGCCGCGGTATCGCCGGATGGGCGGCGGGCTTTGTCGGCGGGCCGGGACGGGCGCCTGATGGAATGGGACCTGGCGACCGGTGCTATCCTGACAACCATTCCCGCCCACGAAAAAATCATCTGGGCCGCCCGCTTCGCGCCGGACGGCCGCTTTGCGTTGACTGCCAGCGCCGATGAGACCACCGCCGTATGGCATCTGGAAACGGGGGACCGCATCGGGCTCAAGGCCAGCGACAAGACCGGCAAGCAACCTTGGCTGTCGAGCGATCACCCCGGGGCCCGGCTGTACACCAAATGCGCCAATTGCCATGCCTTGAACGCCCAGGCGGCGTCCCGTTCGGGCCCGCATTTCGAAGGGTTGTGGGGGCGGCGGGTCGGTGCGGTCGAGGGCTATAACTATTCCGGTGCGCTTAGAAACAAGTCCTTTACTTGGAACGAAAAAACCCTATTTGATCTGTTTTACCAGGGGCCTGACAAGTTTTTGCCGGGCACCAAGATGCCGGTGCAGCAGGTGCCGGACAAAGAACAGCTTGCCAATCTCGTGGACTATCTCCGGGTTCTGACGACAGGCGGGGCGAAACAGTGACGCGAACCCGTCCTGAGAAAAGGAGCGGGAGAAAGGAACGACGCCAATGACGACGCAGCTATATTTCCATCAGGCCTGCGTAGAGCATGACCCGGGTCGCGGCCATCCGGAATGCCCGGAGCGCCTGCGCGCGGTCATGCAGGCCCTGGAGGCTGAGCCGTTCGCCAATCTGCTGCGCCTTGAAGCGCCGATGCTCGACCTGGGCGTGATCGAAAACACTCACGGTCACGACTACGTGGAAACGGTGATGGACAACGTGCCCACGGAAGGGCGTGTCTACCTGGACCCGGACACCAGCATGTCGCCGAAATCGGCGGAAGCCGCGCTCCGCGCCGCCGGCGGCGCCTGTTCCGCGGTCGATGCGGTTCTCAGCGGCGAGGCGCGCAACGCCTTCTGTGCTGTGCGCCCGCCGGGCCACCATGCGGAATCGTCGCAGGCCATGGGGTTTTGTCTGTTCAACACGGTCGCCATCGCCGCCCGTCATGCCCAGAAGACCGCGGGCATTGAGAAGGTCGCGGTGGTGGATTTCGACGTTCACCACGGCAACGGCACACAGCATTCGTTTCAGAGCGACCCCAACCTGTTCTACGCGTCGTCCCATCAATGGCCCGCCTATCCGGGCACGGGCAAGCTGCAGGACACGGGCGTGGCGGACAACATCTGCAATCTGCCGCTTAACCCGGGCGACGGCACGGATGCCTTCCGCAAGGGGTATCGAGATCGGATCCTGCCGGCGCTGCGCCATTTCAACCCCGATCTTCTGATTATCTCCGCCGGATTCGATGCCCATGCGCGGGACCCGCTGGCCTCGTTGATGCTCACGACCGAGGATTTCGTCTGGGTCACGGTCGAACTTTTGCGGGTCGCCCGCGATTGTTGCGACAATCGGGTGGTGTCCTGTCTTGAAGGGGGCTATGACCTGAACGCCCTGGCGGAAAGCAGTGCGGGGCATGTGCGTGCCCTGATGACGCAGTAAACCCCTGAATTCCGCCGCCGCCGGGGCTTCGCACTTGCGGTATGAGGGCCGGGGCCCTACACTCCCGCGCCTTGTCGATAAGGTATTCCATGGCCAAGCAGAAAACCCCAGACACCGACGCCCAGACGGAAATTCCGGCGGATGTCCGCGCGCTGAGCTTCGAGGATGCGATGAGCGAGCTTGAAGACATCGTGCGCGGGCTGGAGCAGGGGGCCGGGTCCTTGGATCAGGCCATCGATTCCTATTCGCGGGGCGTCGCATTGAAGACTCATTGCGAGGCCAAACTCAAGGAAGCGCAATTGCGTGTCGATAAGATCGTCGTCGGTAGCGGCGGCACCCTGACGACCGAACCCGCCGACCAAGAATAGTCCCGGAAAAAGAAGTAAATGAAAGATTCCAATTCGGAGTTTCAGGCCGCACTGGGCGATAACGCCAAGCAAGTAACGGACATGCTTGATGCCTTGATGCCGCTGACGGATACGCCCGAGGCGCGCGTGGTCGAAGCCATGCGCTATGCCTCCCTGGCCGGGGGCAAGCGGGTTCGTCCGTTCCTGGTAACGCAGAGTGCGGCGCTGTTCGGTGTTGATACGACATCGGCCCTGCGCGCGGCGGCGGCGGTTGAAATGGTCCATTGTTATTCTCTGGTCCACGACGATCTGCCGGCCATGGATGACGACGACCTGCGCCGTGGCCAGCCGACCTGCCATATCAAGTTCGATGAGGCGACGGCGATTCTGGCCGGCGACGCCCTGCTGACCAAGGCGTTTGAGGTGCTGGCTGCACCGGAAACCCATTCCGATGCCCGGGTGCGCGCCGATCTGGTTCTCGCCCTGGCCAAGGCGGCCGGCGACCACGGCATGGTCGGTGGGCAGATGATGGATCTATGGGCGGAAAAGAACCACCTGGACATGGCCCAGATCACCCGTTTGCAGCGCATGAAGACCGGCGATCTGATTGCCGTTTCCGCGGAAGCAGGGGCGATCCTGGGCAAGGCCTCGGACGAGGCCCGCACGGCCCTGCATGCCTATGCCCACGACATTGGCTTGGCCTTCCAAATTGCCGACGACCTGTTGGATGTCGAAGGTGATGCGGCGCTGGTCGGCAAGGCGACCGGCAAGGACGCGGATGCCAACAAGGCCACCTTCGTATCCCTGCTGGGCGTTGACAAGGCACGTCAGCAGGCTGACGTGCTCAGTGAACAGGCGGCGGCACACCTTGAAATATTCGGCGAAAAAGCCGACCTTCTCAAGCAACTGGCGCGATTCATCGTCGAACGGCGCACCTGATTCGGCCGATACGACAGAAGCAACAGCAACAAGTGGTCCGGACCGTGCGTCCGGATATCAATTTGAGGGTCTGAAACTTGGAACAAGAAAGCCTCACCCCGATCCTGGACCGTGTCGGCGATCCCAAGGACATGCGGGATTTTTCAATCGATGAGTTGAAGCAGCTGGTCCGTGAACTGCGCGACGATACGGTGCGCAGCGTGTCGATCACCGGCGGCCATCTGGGCGCGTCCCTGGGTGTGGTCGAACTGACCGCCGCCATCCATCATGTGTTCGATACACCGAACGACCGTCTGATCTGGGACGTCGGCCATCAGTGCTATCCGCACAAGATTCTCACCGGTCGCCGGGACCGCATGCATACCCTGCGCCAGGGCGGGGGGCTGTCGGGCTTCACCAAGCGCACGGAAAGTGAATACGACCCGTTCGGCGCGGCCCACAGCTCGACCTCGATCTCGGCCGGCCTGGGCATGGCCGTGGCCAGCAAGCTGGCCGGTGTGCCCAAGAACGTCATCGCGGTGATCGGCGACGGCGCGATGACCGCCGGCATGGCCTACGAAGCCATGAACAACGCCGGGTCCATGGACGCCAAGCTGATCGTCATCCTCAACGACAACGACATGTCGATCGCCCCGCCCGTGGGTGCCTTGTCGGCATATCTGTCGCAACTGATTTCGTCGAAGCAGTTCCGCTCCGCCCGTCATTTCGCCAAGGAACTTGCCAAGAAGTTCCCGCGCTCCATCGAGCAGGCGGCGGCCAAGGTCGATGAATACGCCCGCGGCATGGTGACCGGCGGCACCCTGTTCGAGGAACTGGGATTCTATTACGTCGGTCCCATCGACGGCCACAACCTGGACCATCTGCTGCCCGTGCTGAAGAATCTGCGCGATGATGCGGTGCCGGGCCCGGTCCTGCTGCATGTCGTCACGGAAAAGGGCCATGGCTACAAGCCGGCCGAGGAATCCGCCGACAAGTACCATGGCGTGTCGAAATTCGACGTCGTCACCGGCAAGCAGCACAAGGCCATCGCCAATGCGCCGAGCTATACCTCGGTGTTCGCCAAGGCCCTGATCGCGGAAGCCAAGGACGACGACAAGATCGTCGCCATCACCGCCGCCATGCCCGGCGGCACGGGCGTTGACAAATTTTCCGAAAGCTTCCCGGACCGCTCCTTCGACGTTGGTATCGCCGAACAGCATGGCGTGACCTTCGCCGCCGGCATGGCGACCGAAGGTTACAAGCCGTTCTGCGCGATTTATTCCACCTTCCTGCAGCGCGCCTACGATCAGGTCGTCCACGACGTGGCGATCCAGTCGTTGCCCGTGCGCTTCGCCATCGACCGGGCCGGTTATGTCGGCGCCGACGGCTCGACCCACTGCGGCGCTTTCGACCTGCCGTACCTCTGCACCCTGCCGGGGTTCGTCGTGATGGCGCCCTCGGACGAGGCCGAACTGATGCACATGACGGCAACCGCCGCCGGCATCAACGACCGCCCGTCGGCGATCCGCTATCCGCGCGGTGAGGGCGTGGGCGTCGAACTGCCGGCCAAGGGCACACCGCTTGAGATCGGCAAGGGCCGTATCGTGCGCGAAGGCTCGGCCATCGCCATTCTGTCCCTGGGCGCCCCCTTGCAGGAATGCCTGAAGGCGGCCGAAGACCTCGGCACGCGGGGCCTGTCCGTGACCGTCGCCGACGCGCGCTTCGCCAAACCGATTGACGAGGACCTGGTGCGCAAGCTGGCCAATGACCACGAAGTTCTGGTTACGGTCGAGGAAGGCTCCATCGGCGGCTTCTCCGCCCAGGTGCTGCAATTCATGGCCAACGACGGGCTGTTGGAAAACGGCCTGAAGGTGCGCGCCGTGACCATGCCCGATGCCTTCCTGGAGCAGGACAAGCCCGAAGCCCAGGTCGCCCAGGCGGGCCTGGATGCCGCGGGCATCGTCGCCACGGTGATGTCGGCCCTCGGCCGGGCCGACGAATTGACCGAACCGGCCCGCGCTTAAAGGCTGTGCGGGTGGCGGCCGGCGTCGCCAAGCCGCGTTCGGCGGGGTAGTCTCGCGCCATGGCAAAAGCACCGAAAATCCGGCTCGACCAATTGCTGGTCGACCGCGGCCTGGCCGACAGCCGGACCAAGGCCCAGGCCCTGGTCATGGCGGGGCTTGTCTTCGGCACCGATCGCCGCTTCGACAAACCCGGCGCGCAAATCGCCGCCGACACGGAAATCTCCGTCAAGGGCAAGGACCATCCCTGGGTGTCACGCGGCGGGCAGAAACTGGCCAAGGGCATCGACCATTTTCGCATCGATCCCACAGGCCTGATCTGCCTCGACTTGGGGGCCTCCACCGGCGGCTTCACGGACGTGCTGCTGACCAACGGGGCGGCCAAGGTCTACGCCATCGACGTGGGACAGGGGCAGCTGGATTGGAAACTGCGCACGGACGACCGCGTGGTGGTTCTGGAAAAGACCAACGCCCGCCACCTGACGGCGGACCAGGTGCCCGATCCCATTGACCTGATCGTCTGCGACGTCAGCTTCATCGGCCTGGAAAAGGTCCTGCCCCCCGCCATGGCCCTGGCCAGGCCGGGGGCGCATCTGGTCGCCCTCATCAAACCGCAGTTCCAGGCGGGGCCCGGTCTGGTCGGCAAGGGCGGCGTGGTCCGCGACCCGGCGGTCCATCAGGCCGTCTGCGACGAGGTCGAGGCCTTCGTCGCGAACGACTGCGGCTGGACGGTCCAGGGCATCACGCCAAGCCCGATCAAGGGGCCGGAAGGGAATATCGAGTTTTTGATCGGGGCGGTGAAGCCCTAGGCGGGGCTCACCCCGTCTCGACCTCATACCCCGCCATGGCCCAGCCCTGGATGCCGCCGGCGAGGTTGTAGGCATCATCGACCATGTCGTTCTGAAGAAGGTAGCTGCCGACCTGCAGGGAGCGCATGCCCATGGCGCACATGAAGACCAGGCGCTTGCCCTCCAACCCGGCCAGCATTTCCAGGTCGAATCCCGACATCGGGTTGTGCAGGGCGCCGGGCACGCGGGCCTGGGTCAGTTCATCCGCCTCGCGCACGTCGATGATGACGGCGCTGCCGTCGTCCAGCCATTGCTTGACCTGGCGCGCATCGGTTTCGATCATCTGCTTCATATCGGTTTCCTGCTTTGTTGGTTGGGACGGGATCGTGCCCGGTCGCGTCCCAGGACCATATGGTGTAATTTTCCCGCCTGCAAAATGGAATACGGGATCGAGCATCTGACCATGGCCATCTTTACCGACAAACGTGACCTCACCCTGGCGGCGGCGGGTGCCGAGGCCATCCAGGCCTTCGACCATGTCATGGACGGCTATCTGTCCATGGCGCCGGATACAGGGGACCGTCTGAAAGGCGTGTTCGCCGCCGATCCCGACATGGCCATGGCGCATTGCCTGAAGGCCTATTTCATGATGCTCATGGCCATGGGCGGGCTGATGCCGAAGGCGCAGCAGGCCGCCACCAAGGCGCGGGAACTGGCGGACAATGCCAGCCCCCGCGAACAAATGCATGCCCGTGCGGCGGGCCTATGGACGGCGCGCAACATGGAAGGTGCCGCCCGGGTGTGGGAGGAAATCCTGCTGGACCACCCACGCGATATCCTGGCCGCGCGTTTGGCCCATTTCGCCAATTTCTATTCCGGCGACGCCCGGCGGCTCCGTGATTCCGTGAATCGGATCATGCCGGCCTGGGACGCGGGCGTGCCCGGGTACTCATATCTCAAGGGCATGCAGGCCTTCGGATTCGAGGAATCGGGCGATTATGCCCGGGCCCAGGCGGCGGCGGAAACGGCGATCGAGCTTGAACCCATGGACCCCTGGGCGACCCATGCCTTTGCCCATGTCATGGAAATGCAGGACCGTCAGGACGACGGCCTGGCCTGGATCGACCGCCTGCGCCCCCATTGGACCCAGGCCAATAATTTTCAGAACCACATCTGGTGGCACGAAGCCCTGATGATGATGGACCAGGGCCGCATGGACGATGTCATGGCGCAGTACGACGCCCATGTCGCCGCCCCGGAGTCGGAAGAATATCTGGACATCTGCAACGCGGTCTCGCTGCTGCAGCGGCTGGAGATCATGGGCCTGGACGTGGGTGGGCGCTGGGCGCCGTTGGCGGCCAAGGTGCAGGCTCGCACGGAGGAACACATCCTGACCTTCGTCGATCTGCACTATGCCTTGGCCCTGGCCGCCGTGGGCGACGGCAAGGTCCATGAGATGCGTGAATTCATGGCGGCCTATGAAGGACCCGAGGACGACAGCAATCTGCCGATCATGAAGGCGCTCGGCGTGCCCCTGGTCGACGCGCTGATCGCCTACCGCGAAGGGCGATACGGCGACGTGGCCGACGCCATGATCCCCGTGCGCTACGAGATGTGGATGATGGGCGGCAGCCACGCGCAACGCGACCTGTTCAACCTGATCCTCATCGACGCTACCCGCAAATCGGGTAACGCGGGGTTGACCCGCGCGTTGCTGTCGGAACGCCGCGCCGTCATGCCGCATGACGATTGGACGGGAAAAGCGTTCAGCGAATTTTCTGCGGTCAGTTAGGCGGAGATTGAATTCATGATCTGGCTCATTCTCGGGCTCGTCATTTGGAGTGCGGCCCATCTGTTCAAGCGCGTGGCTCCGCGTCAGCGCGAAGCCCTGGGCAATAAGGGGCGGGCGCTGGTCGCGCTGCTGGTGCTGATCAGTTTGGGCCTGATGATCATGGGCTACCGGGCGGCGGAAACGGACTTTCTCTACGCCCTGCCGATGTGGACTTGGCACGCCAACAACGCTCTCATGCTGATCGCCCTGTTCCTGATGGATATCGGCCGGGTGAAGGGCGTCGTCCGCACCAAAATCCGCCATCCCATGCTGTGGGGTGTGACGCTCTGGGCCGCCGCCCATTTGCTGGTCAACGGCGACACGGTGGCGGTCGTGCTGTTCGGCGGGCTTGGTCTATGGGCGCTGGTCGAGATGGCGGTCATCAACCGGGCCGAGGGGCCATGGACGCCGCCGGAGCGCGGCAGCTACGCCAAGGACGCCATGATGCTGGCGGCGGCGGCGGTCCTGTTCGCCGTGATCGCGGGCATTCACTACTGGCTGGGGTATTCGGTGATCGCGGCCTTGAACTGATCCGCGGTCTGCTGTCAGTCCAGATAAACCGGAGGAGCCTGCATGGCGTCTTCGAAGGTTTCGGGGAGCGCCGCTTTTTCGATATCGTCGGCTTTTTCGTCGTGGGGTGCGCAGACGGGTTCGTCAAACAACGTGCGGTACATGGCGCAATCCCGGTCGGTGACGCCGGAAATGACATGGTCCGTCGGGCCCTTGCCCGTGGTCGCATAGGAAACCCCGTCGAGGATCAACGAGACCACCGTCACCGGATTGATCACGGGCGCGCAGCCGGACAGCACCGCCACGGCAAGCGCGACGGGAATCATAGGGCCCGCGCGGCGCGGGGCTTCGATCTGGTTGATTAGGTGCTTCTGTTTCATCACGGCCGGACTGGTACCACATCATTGCTGCTATGCAGCAGGCACGATTGGTGCCAGCAGCCATGCGTGAGGCGCGTAGGGTCACTCGGCCAGGTCGCGCATCACCGTGATCAGATCCGCCTTGCCTTCGAAGCCGATGCCCGGCAGGTCGGGCATGACGATATGGCCGTCTTCGACCGTGACCGTGTCCGGGAACCCGCCATAGGGCTGGAACAGGTCGGGATAGCTTTCATTGCCGCCCAGGCCCAGGCCCGCCGCGATGTTCAGGGACATCTGATGCCCGCCGTGGGGCACACAGCGCGACGGCGACCAGCCGGCCTTGTCCAATTCATCCAAGGTGCGCAGGTATTCGACCAGACCGTAGGCGAGGGCGCAGTCGAACTGCAGCCAGTCGCGGTCGGGCCGCATGCCGCCATAGCGCAGCAGGTTGCGGGCGTCCTGATGGGAGAACAGGTTTTCCCCCGTTGCCATGGGGCCGGGATAGAATTCGGCCAAGGCCGCCTGTAGGGCGTAGTCAAGCGGATCGCCCGCTTCCTCGTACCAGAACAGGGGATAGTCGCGCAGCATCTTGGCGTAGGCGACGGCGGTTTCCAGGTCGAACCGCCCGTTGGCGTCGACGGCCAATTGGGCCTCGCCGTCGATTTCGGCCAGCACCGCCTCGATGCGGCGGCGGTCCTCGTCAATCGGCGCCCCGCCGATCTTCATTTTCACCACGGTGTAGCCGCGGTTGAGGTATCCCCGCATTTCGGCGCAAAGCGCCGTGTCGTCCTTGCCCGGGTAGTAGTAGCCGCCGGCGGCATAGACGAAGACCCTGGGATCGGCCTCGCGGCCTTTCATTTGCGCCAGCATGCGGAACAGGGGCAGGCCCGCGATCTTGGCCGTGGCGTCCCACACCGCCATGTCGATGGTGCCGACGGCGACGGAACGCTCGCCGTGCCCGCCCGGCTTTTCGTTCTGCATCATGGCGGCCCAGATCTTGTGCGGGTCCAGGTTGCCGCCCGCGTCGTCGAGCAGGCTTTTCGGATCGGCCTCCAGGATGCGGTCGCGGAAGCGTTCGCGGATCAGCCCGCCCTGGCCGTAGCGGCCGTTGGAATTGAAGCCGTAGCCGACGACCCGTCGTCCGTCGCGCTCCACATCCGTGACCACGGCGACCAGGCTCGTGGTCATCTTGGTGAAGTCGATATAGGCGTTGCGGATGGGTGACGAGATCGGCTTGGTGATCTCGCAGATGTCGATGATGCGCATGGGGCTATTCTCTTCGGCTGTAGCTGTTCGGGGAATGTTGCTAAGAGTGATACATAAAGCCCCGGCCGCAGGGCCAATGCCAAGAGTGAATTGAGTTATGCGCGAGCCACATTGCCATGGAAATTGATTGGTTAAAGGATTTCCTGGCGCTTGAGGAGCATGGGACTTTTTCCCGTGCCGCCGATGCCCGCAACGTCTCACAGCCGGCGTTCAGCCGCCGTATCCGCGCGCTCGAGGATTGGATCGGCGCCCCCCTGTTCCGGCGGGGTGCCCAGGGGGCGGGGTTGACCCTGGCGGGGGCGCATTTCAAACCTCTGGCCGGGGATCTGTTGCGTGCCATTGAGCAGGCCCGGCGCGGTACCCGCGCCGTTGGCGAACGGGACACGGCCTCGCTCTCCATCGCCGCGACCCATGCCCTGTCCTTCACCTTCTTTCCCGGCTGGATCCGTGCCCATGCCGATTTCCAAGGCCTGGGCGCGGTCAACCTGCTGTCCGACAGCATGGACGCCTGCGAGCGCATCATGCTGGCGGGCGAGGTGCATTTTCTGCTCTGCCATTGCCATGGCGGCATGCCGAACCGCCTCACTCCCGACCGGTTCGACAGCATGGTCGTCGGCGGCGACACCCTGGTTCCATTGCGCGCGCCGGAGGGGGCGGATGGGCGCTTTCTCGGCTACGGTCCGGCCTCGGCGCTGGGGCGCATTCTGGCGGCAGTGGCACCGGTGAAGGCCGCGACGGCGGCCTTGGAGACGGCCTTTACCTCCCACCTGGCGGCGACCCTCCTGACCATGGCCCGGGAAGGGCACGGCATCGCCTGGCTGCCCCATACCCTGGCGGCGGACGACCTGCGCGACGGGCGGTTGGTCCGCGCCGGTGGGGAAGAGATGGACGTGGCGATGGAGATCAGGCTGTTCCGCGCGCCTGATTGCCGCAACAAGACCGCTGACGATCTATGGGCGCGGCTACAAAAGCGGGAGACTGAGGCGGAGGATTAGGCTTACCCGCATTGCGCGCGATGGCGCAGCAGGTGGTCGGCCAGGACGCAGGCCATCATGGCCTCGCCGATGGGCACGGCGCGGATGCCGACGCAGGGGTCGTGGCGGCCCTTGGTGACGATTTCCGTGTCCTCGCCGGACTTCGTCACGGTCCTGCGCGGCGTCAGGATCGACGAGGTCGGTTTGACCGCGAAGCGGCAGACCACGTCCTGGCCCGACGAAATGCCGCCCAGAATGCCGCCCGCGTTATTGGACAGGAATTCGACGTCGTTGCCATGGGCGCGGATTTCATCGGCGTTCTGCTCGCCGGTGATGCGCGCGGCTTCGAACCCGTTGCCGATCTCGACCCCCTTGACGGCGTTGATGCTCATCATGGCCGAGGCCAGATCCTGATCCAGCTTGCCGTAGATCGGCGCCCCCAGCCCGGCCGGCACGCCCGAGGCCACGACCTCGATCACGCCGCCGACGGACGACCCGGATTTGCGGATGCCTTCCAGATAGGTCGCGAATTCCTCGGCCGCCTGGGCGTCGGGGCAGAAGAAGGGATTGTTGTTCACTTCATCCCAGTCCAGGCGTGCGCGGTCGATCTCTTTCTCGCCCATGACGACCAGGCCGGCCTTGATGGTGATGGCGGGGCCGAGAATCTTGCGCGCCACGGCGCCGGCGGCGACCCGCATGGCGGTTTCCCGCGCGGACGAGCGACCGCCGCCCCGGTAGTCGCGGATGCCGTACTTTTTCCAGTAGGTGTAGTCGGCATGGCCCGGGCGGAATTTTTCGGAAATTTCCGAATAATCCTTGGACCGCTGGTCCATGTTCTCGATCAACAGGCCGATGGGTGTGCCCGTGGTCACGCCGTCGAACACGCCGGACAGGATTTTCACCTGATCGGGTTCCTGGCGTTGCGTCGTGTACTTGCTTTGCCCCGGACGGCGCTTGTCGAGATGGACCTGGATGTCGGCCTCGGTCAGGCTCAACCCCGGCGGGCAGCCGTCGACCACACAGCCGAGCGCCGGCCCATGGCTTTCGCCGAAGGTCGTGAAACGGAACAGATGGCCGAAAGAATTGTGGGACATGGGGCCCCTTTTAGCACAAGCGCCTGATCAGACGACCGAAATATCCGGCGCGTCGACGGCCTTCATGCCGACGATGTTGTAGCCGCAATCGACGTGATGGGTTTCCCCCGTAACCCCCGACGCCATGTCGGAAATCAGGTAAAGCCCGGCGCCGCCGACGTCTTCCAGGGTCACGTTGCGGCGCAGCGGCGAATTGTATTCGTTCCACTTCAGGATATAGCGGAAATCGCCGATACCCGAGGCCGCCAGGGTTTTCATCGGCCCGGCGGACAGGGAATTCACCCGGATGCCGTCCTTGCCCAGGTCTTCGGCGAGGTAGCGCACGCTGGCTTCCAGCGCCGCCTTGGCAACGCCCATGACGTTGTAGTGCGGCATCACGCGCTCGGCCCCGAAATAGGTGAGGGTGATCAGCGAGCCGCCGTCGGTCATCAGCTTGCGTGCGCGCTGCGCCACGGCCGTGAACGAATAGCAGGAGATGTTCATGGTCTTCAGGAAGTTATCCAGGGTGGTGTCGATATACCCGCCCTTGAGCTCTTCCTTGTCCGAATAGGCGATGGCATGGATGACGAAATCCAGCTTGCCCCATTTGCCGGCAATGGCGTCGAACACGGCATCGACGGAGGCCATGTCGGTCACATCACAGGGCAGGACAAGGTCCGAGCCGACGCTGTCGGCGAGCGGCGCCACGCGTTTCAGAAGGGCGTCGCCCTGATAGGTGAAGGCCAATTCGGCGCCCTGGTCGTGGGCGGCCTTGGCAATGCCCCAGGCGATCGAACGGTCGTTGGCCACGCCCATGACCAAGCCCTTCTTACCGGACATCAACGGCGATGCAGAAGCCATCTGTCTCCTCGAGTTTTTTATTAGGAACCGTGCCGTTTGCCGGCGGATTGCCAGTGTGTGCCCGAGCAAATAGTAGCGGTTTGCCGGAACCCCCATGCCATATAGTATGGGGCCGTCAACGTCAACGGGAGGTTCCCTTAGGAGGCGTCAAAGCCATGGATAACCGCGGTTTCGTGCGGCTTGCAAAGGCCCAATGGCGCATCTGGCGCAGCGTGCTGGTCATCGCCTTTCGGCGCTTCCAGGCCGACCAATGCCTGCGCATGGCGGCATCGCTCAGCTATACCTCGTTGCTGGCGGCCGTGCCGCTGACCGCCATCGCCTTCGCCATGCTGGCGGCCTTCCCGGTGTTTGAGGGCGTGCGTGAAAGCTTCCAGGACGTGCTGTTCGCCAATTTCCTGCCTGATGCGGCGGAATCCATGCGCGAACATTTCGACAAGTTCGTGCGCAACACGGCGACCTTGTCGGCGGTCGGGATCGTCGCCCTGGCGCTGACCGCGATCCTGCTGCTGGGCACCATCGAATCGGCGCTTAACACGATCTTCCGGGTCACCCGGCCGCGGCGGCTGGGCCCGCGTCTGCTTGTATTCTGGGCGATCATCACCCTGGGGCCGCTATTGCTGGGCGCCAGTTTCTCGCTGTCCGCTTATTTCTTCGCGGCGACGCAATGGATCGGGGTCGATCCCGCGGTGGGTACCCTGGGCGAGGCGGCAAAGATTCTGCCCACGGCCATCATGATGCTGCTGCTGACCATGTTCTACGTGACCATCCCGAACCGCCCCGTGGCCTTCATGGGGGCGATCACGGGGGCGATCGTCGCTGGGCTTCTGATCGCGCTATTGCGCAAGGGGTTCGGTTTCTACGTCACCAATTTCCCGACGTATCAGAATATCTACGGGGCGCTTTCGGCGGTGCCAATCTTCCTGATCTGGATGTATCTGTCCTGGGCCGTGGTGCTGCTGGGCGCGACATTGACCGCGACCATTTCCGAATGGCGGGAGGCCGGGGGGCGGCCGGTCCATCACGGCAAGTCCCCGGCGTCACGCCTGACCACGGCTATGGCGGTGCTGGCCTGTCTGTTCGCGAAAAATCGTGACGGTGGCGGGGCCAGCCGCCGGGAATTGATCCGCGCCGCCAGGGTGTCCCTGGCGGTGTTGGAACCGCTGTTGGAAGACCTGCGCGGGCGGGGTTATGTGGAGCGCACGTCCCGCAATGCCTGGGTTCTGTCCCGCGACCTCCATGTGGCGACGCTCCACGAGCTATATCGGGATCTGGGACTGGGCATAAATGACGATGACGAAAGCCTGGGCGTGAGCGGCTGGCAGGGCATCTTGGCCCAGCAGCTTGACGGCCTGCGCCGCCGCAACATCGAAGCCATGGGGCTGCCCTTGGCCGAAATCCTGGCGACGGAGGATGATGGTGACGATAAGGGGGCCGCGTCCCTGAAAAGCGTTTCCCAGGGCTAGGACGCGCGGGCGCCGGTTTTCTTCGCCCATTTCTCGACGAAGGCGCGCAGTTCCGGATCGGGCTTTTTGGGCAGCATCACCTTCAACGTCACGAATTGGTCGCCGGGATCGCCGCCGTCGTCATCCTTCAGCCCCTTGCCCTTGAGGCGCAGAACCGTGCCCGTGTTGGCGTTTTCCGGCACGGTGACGCTGACTTCGCCGTCCAGGGTCGGGGCCTTGATCTTGCCGCCCAGGACCGCGTCCGCCAGATCAACGGGCACCTCGACATGGACGTCGCGGCCGTCGATGCGAAACCGTCCATCTGCTTCGACCTTGACGATGACCAGCGCGTCGCCGGGCTTGCCGCCGCCCAGACCGGGCATGCCCTGTTCCTTCAGGCGCAGAACCTGCCCGTCGCGGGTGTCCTTGGGAATGGCGACCTTGAGGCGCTTGCCGTTGGTCATACTGATGAATTTGGTGCCGCCCTGCATGGCTTCGGCAGCGCTCAAGGTCAGGGAATAATTGACGTTGGCGCCATCGACCGTGACGGTTTTTTCCTGGCGTTTCTTTTGGCGGAAGGTTTCGAACGGATCCTTCTTCCACCGCCGGGTCTTGGCCCGGCCCTTGGCGTCGTAACCCGCCGTCCCTTGGCCGGTCAGGGGCTGGCCGGTCGCGTCGATTTCACCGTCGTCATAGCGTTTGCGCCGGTCGGCGTTGGACAGCACCTCGTAGGCGGCGGTCAGCTCCTTGAAATCGTCCTCGGCCCAGGGGTTGCCGGGGTCCAAATCCGGATGGCGCTCACGCGCCGCCTTGCGGTAGGCGGATTTGATTTGGTCCGGCGTGGCATTCTTGGCCACACCCAAAATCTTATAGGCATCCTTCATGCCGCCCCCAGCCCCCGCTGCGTGACTTCACAGACGCGGAGATCAGTTGACGACGCGCCACGTTCCGTCGGGCTGCCGGCAGGCCGTGCCGGTCGCCTTTTCAGTCTTGCCGTCGACGACGATGGAGGTTTCGTATTCGCGGCAGTTGTGGCCCTCGGCGGTCTGATAGGTCTTGGTCGGGGTGAAGGTGCCGGCCACCTTGGAATCCGGATTGTTCCAGGACGCGGTCTGGTTGGTCTTGTTGTACTCAAGGGCGTCCTGGGCGGTGCGCTGGGCATAGGCCTTGTCGGCCTTGTCGAGGGACTTGCCCGTTTCGCCGCCAAACCAGGCACCGGCAAGCGCACCCACGGCAACCGCCGCCAATTGGCCCTTGCCGCCGCCGAATTGCGAGCCGGCCAAGGCACCCAGGCCGGCGCCCAAGAGGGTACCCACGGTCTGCTTGTCGCCTGCTTTATCGGTTCCGCAAGCGGTCAGCGCCAAGGCCAGAACCGCAACCCCGGTGAATTTCACGATGTTCATTCCGATGACCTCTTCGAATGTGCGTCCGTCTGGTTTCCTGCGGCCGCGGTGTTACCGGCGGCGGGATCTGCATTTTATACGCAATCGTCTTTAAAATCCCATATCCGCCGTCATGGACATTATCATGTCAAAGGATTATGGCAGACCTTTGACCATATTCGCCGATCGGAAACGAGACCCATGGACCAGAAATCCCAGGATGACGCGCCGCCGCGCAAATCGGCCACGGACGACCCCATCGAAAAGTTCCGGGTCTGGCTGGGCGAGGCCGAGGGCAAGGAAATCAGCAACCCGAACGCCATGGCGCTGGCCACGGCGACGGCGTCGGGACGACCCAGCGTGCGCATGGTCCTGTTGAAGGACGTCGATGACCAGGGCTTCGTGTTCTACACCAACCTGGAAAGCCGCAAAGGCGGGGAATTGGCGGAGAACCCCTTTGCCTCGCTGTGCTTTTACTGGAAGACCCTGGAACGTCAGGTCCGCGTCGAAGGCGCCATCCGGCCGGTCAGCCCGGCCGAGGCTGATGCTTATTACGAGAGCCGTCATCGCTCGTCGCGCATCGGCGCCTGGGCATCGCGTCAGTCGCGGCCCATGAAGACCCGGTTCGATCTTGAAAAGCGGGTTGCCGAGTTCACGGCCAAGTTCCATGTCGGCGCCATTCCCAGGCCGGATTTCTGGTCGGGATTCCGCGTTGTTCCCGAACGCATCGAATTCTGGACGGAAGGTGCCTTCCGCCTGCATGAACGCATTGTCTATCACCGCCTCGGTACGGGCTGGGAGACGGAGCGCCTGTTCCCGTGAGCGACGCGACAGAGCCCCCGATCAGTGAACAGGCGACCGCCACCCAGGCGGCGACCGTGGCGGCGAATGGCGGCCTCGACAGCCGGGCGGCGAGACTCATGCGGGCCGCGACCTACGCTTCCGTTGGGGCGGCGCTGATCCTTATCGGCGTGAAGTTCGCCGCCTGGACGCTGACCGAGTCGGTCAGTCTGCTGTCGACGCTGATCGATTCCATGCTCGATGCCTTGGCCTCGATCGTCAACCTGATCGCGGTTCACCATGCATTACAGCCGGCCGACCGCGAACACCGTTTCGGCCACGGCAAGGCCGAGCCGCTTGCCGGCCTGGCCCAGGCCGCGTTCATCTGCGGGTCGGGGGCGTTCCTTTTACTTCAGGCGGGGGAACGCCTGATCCACCCCAAGGCCATCACCAATACGGATGTCGGCTATGCGGTGATGGTGTTCTCCATCGTCGTCACGGTCGCCTTGGTGCTGTTCCAGCGTTATGTGGTGCGGCGCTCGGGGTCGGTGGCGATCAGCGCCGACAGCCTGCATTACCAGACCGACGTGATGATCAACATCAGCGTCATCGCGTCGCTGTATATCGCATCGGAATTCGGCATCACCATTGCCGACCCCCTATTTGCCATTGCCATTGCCGGATACATCGTCATCGGCGCCCTGAAGATCGGCCGACAGGCCCTTGATATCCTGATGGACAAGGAACTGGCGGACGAGGAGCGGGCCCGCATCCGCGAGATCGTGACCCGTCACGCCGATGTGCACGGCATGCACGACCTGCGCACACGGTCGTCAGGCGCCCAGGTATTCATTCAGATGCATGTGGAAATGGCGCCGGACATGACCTTGCTGGAGGCCCATGACGTGACCGACGCGGTGACGGCGGACCTGCTGGCGGCTTACCCCAACGCCGAAATCATTATTCATGAAGACCCGGAAGGCCTCGAGGAGGACCGGGCGGTCTTCAAATGAGCGCACCCGACGACAGCCAGCGGATGGTGATCGACTTCCTCACCGATCCGGTGGCTTTCGGTCTGCCGCCAGGGACGGAGGTCGCGCGTCAGGAAACCCATGTGTCCCATATCTTTCTGGCCGGCGACCGGGCCTACAAGCTGAAGAAGCAGGTCCGCTTTCCCTATCTTGATTTCTCAACCCTTGAGGCGCGCCGCCGCGCTTGCGAAGTCGAGGTGACCATCAACCGGCGTACGGCACCCGCGATTTACCTGGGCACGGTGGCGGTTACGGATGAGGGGGGCGGGCGTCTGGCACTGGGTGGTGCGGGCGACCCGGTCGAGTGGCTGGTCGAGATGCGGCGGTTTCCCGACGGCGCCCTGTTCACTCATCTGGCCGACGCGGGGGCGCTCAACCGCCGCCTGATGGAAAGCCTGGCCGACAGCATTCAGGCCTTTCATGGCGCGGCGGAGATCGACCGGGAACATGGCGGGGCGTCCGGCATCCGCGCGATCATCGACAACAATGACGCCAGTTTCCGCGGCGCCCAGGGCGGCTTGTTCAATACGGACGATATCAATGTCCTGACCGACGGATCCCGGCAACTGCAGGATAGCCTGACGGCCTTGTTGGACGCGCGGCGGGATAGCGGACGGGTGCGCCATTGTCATGGCGACCTGCACCTGGCGAACATCTGCCTGTTCGAAAACGCGCCGACCCTGTTCGACGCCATCGAATTCAACGACGCCTTCGCGCGGATCGACGTTCTCTACGACCTTGCCTTCCTGCTTATGGACTTGGACCAACGGGGGCACCGGCGTCTGGCGTCCTTCGTGCTCAACCGTTACCTCGATCGCGTCCCCTTGGACGGCGGCGATCTCGACGGTCTGGCCCTGTTGCCGTTGTTCCTGTCCATGCGCGCCGCCGTGCGCGCCCATGTCGGGGCGTCCCAGGCGGCGGCTTTGGCGGATGCGGCCGAAAGCCGCCGCCGCGCCGGGCGCGCCCGGGAATACTTCTTCCGCGCCCGGGAATACCTGGCCCCACCGCCGCCGGTGCTGATCGCCGTCGGCGGCCTGTCCGGCAGCGGAAAAAGCCGCCTGGCGCGGGAAATCGCCCCCCATCTGGGGGCCGTGCCCGGGGCCCGCGTGGTGCGCACGGATGTGCAGCGCAAGCGCCTTGCGGGGATCGACCTGTTCGATCGCCTGCCGCCGGAAAGCTATACGCCCGAAGCTTCGCGCCGCACCTATGACGCCTGTTTCGACGAGGCCGCCCGCGCCCTTGCCGCCGGCCAGTCCGTGGTGTTCGATGCGGTGTCGCTGAAGCCCGAGGAAAGGGACGGGATCGAGGCCCTGGCCGGGCGCTACAAGGTGCCGTTCCTCGGTCTATGGGCGGATGCTCCGCTGGCCGTGCGGCTGGAGCGGATCGGCAGCCGCCGCGACAACGTGTCCGACGCGGGGGCCGAGGTCGCCCGCCGCCAGGAAGAGGCAGACCTGGGCGACATGACCTGGACCGTCATCGACAGTTCAGGGACGCGCAAGAACACGGTCGCGGGGGCGCTGGCGAAGATCCGTGATCGGGGACTGGCCTGACGGTTGGCTGCCCGCGAGGGGTCGTGGCGCCCCGCCTGCCATGTTAGGTTGATGGGCGAAGATAACGATTCCGGGCAGGCCCCATGTCCCAGGTGCACCGCCGTATCCTGACCGCCGCGTTGGGCCGGCTGGAAAAAGAACAGGCCGTTTATTTCGCGGATATCGCGGAAAAGCTGGGTGAAGACCCGCGCACGGAACGTATGCCCAACCTGGTCTATCTGGTGCTGGCCGATACGGTGCCGTTCATGCCGACCTATCTGGCCAAAAAGGAATTCATCAACCGGCTGCTGCGCTTCGTCGACCGCAACCACCGGCGTCTGGCGCGCATCATCTATGATCCGTCGTTCCTGAAGGACAAAACCCTTTTGACTCCGGTCACCGGTGATTTCGTGGCTGAGGTCGTGGCCGCGACCTTGATGCATCATGAAGAGGGTGAAATCGATGCCGGTGAGCAGATCGTCCACCGCCTGGTCTTCGACGAAAGTGGTGGAACCCTGAATTTCCCCTACGCCGACGATGAGGATGAGGACGACTAGAACAGCTCTCCCTGCGCCCGCCGGGGGGCCTCTTCTTCTTCGAACACGAGCGTCCCGTCGAAAGCGTGCAGGGCCGCGCGGGCATTGGCGAAGGATTGCGCGCCGTCCATCCAGGCGGCGGCGCCCCGGGCATCCAAGATCACCGGCATGCGGTTGTGAATATGTGCGATGGCCGGGGCCGGGGCACAGGTCACGATGGTGAAGGCGTCGCCGTCGGTCAGGCCGGCAAAGGCGGCGGGTCTTGCGTCCGCCGGGGCGATGCGATTCTTGCGCTTGCTGCCGTCGTCGGCCTTGCGCCATTCCAGATAGGCGGTCATCGGCACCAGGCAGCGTTGCTCCAGAAGCGGGCGGAAGGTCGGTTTTTCCGCGAGCGTTTCCGCCCGGGCGTTGATCAGCGGCTTTTTGTCCCAGGTGACGGTAAGGCCCCAGCGCATCAGGCGCGGCCCGGTTCCGTCGATGATCAAGGCCTGGTCCGTCGGCCGCATGTCGTCCGTGTTGGGCACGGGCGGCGGGGTGTCCAGATCGAACTGATCCATGATCACCTGGGGGCTGGCCGACATTTGGTAACGGGCGCACATGGCGGCAGTATAGGACAGGGCAAACGGGCCCTGGAATAGCCAGCATGTTTGCCGTAACGTCCTGCCCATGACAGGGAGCGGAGACACACAGCCGGAAGCGGCGGCGGATCAGCGCGTGCGCACGGTGGTCATCACCGGAGCCAGCCGCGGCATCGGCCATGCCACGGCCCGGTTCTTCCTGGCGCGCGGCTGGCACATCATCACCTGTTCGCGCGAAGACACGCCCGAAGAGTGCAAGCGCGACCCGCAATGGACCTGCCACATTCCGACGGACCTGTCGGACGTCGACAGCCTTGAAAATTTCATCAAGGAAGCCAACGCCGCCCTGCCTGAGGGACGGCTGGAAGCCCTGGTCAATAACGCCGGGATGTCGCCCAAGACGCCGTTCAAGGAACGGCTCGGCTGCCTCAACGGCGACCTGGGCGCCTGGCAGGAAGTCTTCGACCTCAACTTCCTGGCCCCGCTGCGCCTGTCGCGGGGCTTCGCCTCGGCCCTGCACAAGGGCGACGGCGCCATCGTCAACGTGACCTCCATCGCGGGTCACATGATCCATCCCTTCGCGGGGTCGGCCTATTCGATTTCCAAGGCGGCGCTGTCGGCGCTGACGCGGGAAATGGCCAACGAGTTCGCGGCCCTGGGGGTGCGGGTCAACGCCGTCGCGCCCGGCGAGATCGAAACGGAAATGATCCAGCCCGAATACGAGGCCCTAATTCCGCGCATTCCCTTGGACAAGATGGGATCGCCCACGGATGTGGCCGGGGCCATCCATTATCTGTGTTCCGACGACGCGCGCTATGTCACCGGGACCGAGATCTGGGTCACCGGCGGCCAGCACATGGTCTGACACGCCCAGTCGTTCACGAAATCGTCGCTTGCGCAGGATGGGGAAGGGGGATGACACTTCCCGGTCATCAATCCTTGCTGCGGGGGTCGTCATGCGGGCATTCGGTCGATTGGTTCTGGTGTGTGTCCTGGTTCTTGGGTTTCAGGGAGCGGCCCTGGCGGACAAGACCAAGGTGTCCCTTGGCACGGCGACCAAGGGCGGCGGGTTCGAGGTGTTTGGTGGCGGTGCCGCCCAGGTCATCAACGAAACCGACCCGACCTTGGATGTGATGCCCGTCGGCACCAAGGGCAGCCGTGAGAACATTCCCCTGCTGGAAGCGGGAAAACTCGACACCGCCCTGGTCGCCAGCCTGCCGGCCTATGAGGCCTTCAACGGCGTCGGCCGGGCGCCCACGGACCTGAAAATCATCACCGCCATCTATTCCACCTTCGGCATGTTCGCCGTGCGCGGCGACAGCCCGGCCGCGTCGTTTCGTGATCTGGTCGGCAAGCCGGTCGCCTGGGGCACCAAGTCGTCGGGGCTGACGCTGCTTGGCAAGTATGTGTCCGAAGCCCTGGGGCTGGACCGCGACAAGGATTTCCAGGCGCATTTCCTGGCCAAGGCCGGGGACGGGGCGCCCATGTTGCTGGATGGCCGGATCGACGGTTTCTGGGGTGGCGGGGTCGGCTGGCCCGGCTTCGTCAAGGCCATGAAGGGGGGCGGGCGGTTCGTCGGTCTGAGCGCCGCCGACGTCGCCCTGGTCAACGCCAAACATCCGTTCCTCAAGCCTTTCACCCTGCCTGCCGGCTCCTACGAGGGACAGAAGGAGGCCGTGACCTCTGTGGCGTCCTACAGTTTCCTGCTGGCCCGCGCCGACCTGCCCAACGATGTCACTTACCGCTTGGCCAAAGCCTTGCATCAGGGGCATGGCGTGTTGGCGGGGCGGCTCAAGCAGGCGCAGGAGACGACGCCGGAAAATACGATCCTAGCGGCGCCGACGCCGGAGCATATCCATCCGGGTGTCCGAAAATACATGGATGAGATCGGGCTGCGGTGAGCGGTGCGCGTTTACGCTTTTGAGACAACCAGTTAGCAGGTTTTCCTGCGGGTTTCTTTAACCCCGCCTTAACCACGATTCCACTATTCTGCAGGCTGACCCAAAGGCGTTTCATCCCCACTGGGCGGGGGTGTATCATGCCTTTTGCGCGTTTTGCCCGTGAAGGAGGGCGCAAACCATGGCGAAGCAGGTATCGCAGCAAGGCAATCCGAAACAGGCTGCGGCCCCGAAACCCGGGGAGGTTCCCGCCGGCGGCAAGGCGGCTCAGGCCCGTGCGGCTTTGCCCGAGGTCGATGATCTGCTGGCGCCGGACGATGTGCCTGCGCCGCTTTATCTGCGTTGGAAATTGCATCTGCTGCTGGGCGGCGCGTTGACCGTGCTGTGGTTCGCCCTGGTCCTGGATTTCATCGAAAAATCCCTGGGGCTGGGCAATCTGACCGAACTGCTGCCTCACGAGGTCGGTGGTTTGGCCGCCGGCGCCTTCACGCCGGTCGCCTTCCTGTGGATGCTGATCGCCTTTTTCGAACGCGGCCGCCAACTGCGTCAGGAAACGGCCATCCTGCGCAGCCATTTGAAGCAATTGATTTATCCGTCGGACCGGGCGGACAGCCGGATGCAGGAAATCACGGCATCCCTGCGCAATCAGACCAAGGAATTGCTGTCTGCCTCGGAAGAGGCCGCGCGCCGCGGCCAGGCTCTGGGCGACCTGATCCGCGACCGGACCCGCGATCTCGCCCAGGTGTCCGAGGACGCGGACCTGCGCGCCCATGCCGTGGCCGATGCCTTGAAGCGGCAGACGGCGGACCTGAGTTCGGCCTCGGAGCGGGCTGCCGAGCGGGCCCGCGATGCCGGCGAAACCCTGTTCGAACAGGCCCATGGTCTGACCGTCACGACGGACCGCGCCTCGGCCCGCGCCGAGGACATGATCCAGACCCTGAAACGCAGGGCGGAGGAGCTGGACGGTGCCGCCCAGGAAGCGTCGGACCGCACCCTGAAGGCGGCCGAGGCATTCGACCGCCGCACGGAGCGTCTGGACACGGTCTCGCGCGAGGCCCTGGCCCGTGGCGTTCAGGCCGACAGCCTGCTGGAGCGCCGCATCGGCGAGGTCGTGGATGTCACCGGCAAGGCCAACGCAGCGGTCACCGATGCGGCGGGAACGCTCGACCATAGCGCCCAGGACCTGTCGCAGCGCGCGGAGCGGGCCAAGGATGCGGCGACGGAGCTGGAATTGGGGCTGGGCCGTCAGGCCGATGTGCTCGATGCCTTGGGGGGGCGTGTTTCAGACCGGATTTCAGTGATTTCATCGGCGTTGCGCGATAATGCGGATGCGCTGGCGACCGTTACCGAACAGGCCGTGGTCCAGGCGACCGATGCCGGTACGCGACTGAGCCGCCAAGCCACCGCCATTACCGAAACCGTCGACCGTGCGGTCAGCCGCCTGACCCAATCGGGCGACGGGCTGTCGGCACAGGTCGACAATCTGCACGGTCAGGCTCAGCGCGTCGCCGAACAGGCCGATACCGCCGCGGGCAACCTGCAACGGGCGACCAATGAGCTTGGAGAAAATGCCGAACGCACGATCACGCGCGCGGAACAGGCCGGTGGTGAATTGCGCGGCCGGTCCGAAGACCTGCGCGGCGTCGCCGATCAGGCGGTCGAGCGGCTGACGGAATTCGGTCATGAAATGGCCCAGCGCCGCAACGAACTGGCCCAGGCCGCGGATGCCGCCGCCAACCGCCTGGCCGCGGTGGGTGCCGATCTGATGCGCCGCCAGGGCGATCTTTCCGCCGCCGCCGACACGGCGGACGGCCGGGTCACGGGCCTGATCGAGGGCCTGCGCGAAACGGAAACCAGCCTTGCCCGCACCGTCGACAAGGGATCGGCCGATGTTGCGTCGGTCACGCGGGCCATGCTGCACAGCGCGGACCGGGTTCAGGCCTCGACCCAGCGCGCCGAAACCACCGCCCAGGCCTTGCAGGAAACCCTGTTGGGCCTGACGGACGCCAGCACCCAGGCCGTCGAACGGTTGGGTCAATTGGGCGGCCAGATGAACAGCCAGTCGACCTTGATCGGTGATGCATCGGGCCAAGCCATCACCAACCTGGAAAAGGTGTCGGCCCTGCTGCGCTTCCATTCCGATCGCCTGCGCGAGATTTCCCAGCGCGCGGTCGAACAGGTCGGCAACGCTGGGGGGGCTGTCGAAGGGGCCGGCGACCAGGTCAATGCGACGGTCAACGAAACGGCGAGCCAGCTGCACGAATTGGATGCGACCATGCGCGGGCGCCTGGAACAGATCGTTGCCGCCTCGACGCAGACCACCGCCGCGATCGGCGCGACGCTGGATGCGGTCAAGCGGGGAACCACAGGCTTGCAGGTATCCGGGGCCGAGGCCGTGGGCGAAATGACCAAGGCCGGTGCCGCGCTGAACGGCCAGTCGCGGGCGATCCGTGAAGTGGCGGATCATGCGGCGAACCTGTTGTCCATGGTCACGGAAATCCTATTCCGTCAGGGCGAAGCCGTGTCGGAAACGTCGGACGCCGCAAACCGCAAGATGAATGCCCTGCGTGACGCGATGGAACTGCGCACGGTGGAACTGGAGCGGGTCAGCACCTTGACGGATGAGCGCATCGCCAGCGCCCGGCGCTTCTTGAAGGATGCGGCGGGCGAATTGGACGAAGCGACGGCGCGGGCGTCGGGCCGGGTGGCGGAAGCATCCGACTCTCTTACGGCAGGCAGCGTCAAGGTCGAGGAAGTGGTCGACCATGCGGTGTCGCGCCTGGGCACCATCGGCGATGTCGTTAAGGAAGTGGTACAGGAAGCGGTCACCGATTCAGACCGCACGACGGCGCGTCTGGCCGGCATCCGCAATGGGTTGACGCAATACAGGGGCGAGTTGGAACAGGCGGTGACGGACGCCCGCGAACGCCTGACCAGTCTGTCGACCGTCATGCGCACCTCTGCCGCCGATGTGACCAAGGCGTCGGAAACTGCCGGCACGGATCTGCATGGGTTCTCGGAACGCCTGCAGGAACAGGCGGTCAACGTCACGCGCATGGCCAACGACGCGGCGGCGCGCCTGATGCGTGTGGGCGAAGGGCTGCAAAGCCGCGCCAATGAGGTTGCCCAGACCGTCGACAAGTCGTCCAACATGGTGACCTTGATTTCCGATTCCCTGCATTCGTCGTCGCAGCAACTGACCGGCGTTGTCGAGCGGGCGTCGGGTCAGGTCGAGGCCATCGGCACCATGCTGCGCCAGCGCACGGTGGAACTGGAAGGCATGTCGGACAGCACCCTGGCGGGGCTGAAGGACCTGGGCCGGGAGTTCCGCGCGCGCCTGGACGAATTGGAAAACGTGTCGCGTGACCTGACATCGCGGGTCGATGAGGCATCTCATTCCCTCGACACCCGGGCTGAACAGCTTGACCGCGTGTCGGAACGCGCCGTTCAGCGTCTGGATCAGGCCGGTGAGGCGGTGGCCCGGACCTCGACCGAGGCTGATGGCTTGTGGCGCGAAAGCAGCGAGAAGATCAATCGTCTGTCGGAAGTCCTGCGTGCCCATACGGATGAAGCCGGCGGCCTTGCCGATAAGGTTCTGACCAAGATGGACGGCGCTGCCGAAACGCTGCGCCGCCAGATGGACCACCTGTCATCCAACTACCGGCTGGCGGAGCAGAGTATTACCGCCCTGGGTCAGTCGATCAGCGAACGGGGACGTCAGCTTGGCAAGGCGTCGGACGAAGCCATTTCCAAGGTCGGGTTGTGGGATTCGGCGCTGCGCAATCAGGCGGAGAACATCAACCGTTCGCTCGGCGACTTCAGCCGCCGTGCCCAGGAAACCAGCACCAACCTGGAAGCCCAGTCGCGCCAATTGCAATTTGCCAGCGATGACGCGCGTTCGATCCTGGATACCCTCACCAAGCGCAAGGAAGACGTTCAGGCATCTGACTTCCTGCAGCAGATGGGCTTTGTCACGGAACGTCTGCAATCCGTCGCGGTCGATCTTAACCGGTCGCTGGAAGTGCCGATCAGTGAAGACGAATGGCGCCGCTTCAACCAAGGCGAAAAAGGCGTGTTCGTACGCAAGATGCTGGGCTTCCGGGAAAAGACGAAGCTTGATGCCATCGCAAAGCTGTACCGCGAGAACCCGGAATTCCGGGACTATGCCGGCCGCTATCTCAGCGAGTTCGAGCGGGTGCTGCGCGAGGCCGCAAAACGCGATCCGGACAACATCCTGCGCACGACCTTCCTGTCGTCCGATGTCGGCAAGGTCTACATGATCCTGGCCCGCGCCCTGGGCAGAAATATCTGATTTTGAAAGAGACCTGGGGGCGGGGGCTCAGTCCCCGCTGTCGGCTTCGCCGTCTTCGATGTGCTCTGGATTGAACCATTCCAGGTCCTGGGCCAGGCCGGCAACCTTGCCGATCACCAGCAGCGTGGCCCCCACGAGGTGCGTATGTTCAACCGCGTCGGCAAGGTCCTTGAGCACCGCATGCACCGTGCGCTGTTGCGGGCGTGTGCCTTGGTTGATGGCCGCGGCGGGGGTGTCCGGTGCCAGGCCATGGCTGATCAGTTGTTCGCAGATCACCGCCAGATTGGTCAGGCCCATGTAGACGACCAAGGTGGTTTCAGGGTCGGCCAAGCCGTCCCAATCCAGTTCCAGCGACCCCTCGGTGGCCAGGTGGCCGGTAATGAATCGCACGCTATGGGCAAGGCCCCGGTGGGTCAGGGGAATCCCCGCATAGGCGGCACAACCGGCAGACGAGGTAATGCCCGGCACGATTTCGAACGGGATGTTCTCCCGCGTGAGATGCAGCGCTTCCTCGCCGCCGCGCCCGAACACGAAGGGGTCGCCGCCCTTGAGCCGCACGACCCGGCGGCCGGATCGCGCCAGCTTGACCAGAAGGACATTGATGTCGTCTTGCGGCATGTGGTGGTTGCGGGCCTGTTTGCCGGCGAAGATGCGGCTGGCGCCGGCGGGAATCAGATCGAGAATCTCGTCCGACACCAACTTGTCATAGACCACCACGTCGGCCCCCATGATGCGGCGCAGGCCCTTGACCGTCAGCAGGTCCGGGTCGCCCGGGCCGGCGCCGACAATGGCGACGGGGGTAACGGCGGGGGGAGATTTTCTGTTCATGCGGTTGGCTTCGTCGGGTGTTTGCGATATGACGCGAGGGCGTGCGGGCCTGTGCGGCGGCGTCTGCGCCACACCATTGTGCAAAACCCCCGCTGAATCAATGGCACCGGATATCTTTTCGGTGTCTTCCCGCTGTAAGAATGTAACCGGAAACGTGGAAATCCCCCATGAACACCGCCACGGATACCTGCGAAGCGAACGATTCCCGGCCCGGCGCCTTTGATCCCGTCGCCACTTGGCTGCTGGTGATCTGCGCCATGGTCTTCGCCATGATCGTTCTTGGCGGGGTGACACGCCTGACCCAATCGGGTTTGTCCATGGTTGACTGGCATCCGGTTACGGGCTGGCTGCCGCCCCTGACCGAAGCCGCCTGGCAGGCGGCCTTCGATGCCTACCGGCAAAGCCCGGAATACCGGCACGTCAACGCGGGGATGAGCCTCAGCGGGTTTCAGGAAATCTTCTGGCTGGAATACTTGCACCGCCTGTTCGGACGCATCATCGGGGTTGTGTTTTTCATTCCCTTTGCCTGGTTCCTGGCGAAAGGGCGCCTGAACGGCCCGATCCGGAAAAAATGCGCGATTCTGTTCGTGCTCGGCGGGCTGCAGGGGGTGCTGGGCTGGTACATGGTGAAAAGCGGGCTGGTCGACGAGCCGTCGGTCAGCCAATACCGCCTGGCCGCCCATCTGTCCCTGGCGCTGGCGATTTATCTGTTTGCGCTGTGGACCGCGCTGGACATCATACAGCCGCGCTATGCGGTGGTGCCCAGGGATCGGGCACGATTTGTCGCCTGGGCCACGGGAGTGCTGGGCTTCATCTTCCTGACCGTGTTTTCCGGCGCCTTGGTCGCCGGGCTGGACGCGGGGTTGATGTACAACACGTTCCCCCTGATGGAAGGCCGCCTGTTGCCGGCCGACGCCTTTCATCTGCGTCCGGTTTATCTGAATTTCTTCGAGGACCGGGCGACGGTGCAGTTCGATCACCGGGTTCTGGCCGTCTCCACGGTCTGCCTTGTCGTGGCATTTTGGGCCGGCGTACATCGGGCGGATGCCCCCCTGGGGATCAAGCGGGGGGCCGGGTTCATGGCCCTGGCGGTCCTTGCCCAGGCGGGTATCGGCATCGCCACCCTGCTGACGGCGGTGCCGGTTGCCCTGGGTGCCCTGCATCAAGCCGGGGCCGTGGTGTTGCTGACCTCGGCGCTGTGGTGCCTGCATCAGGCCCGGCGTTGATAGATTTGGGTTCCCTAACGCCACGAATCCCGGCAAACTGCGCCCAGATATCAGCCCACATCAAAACGGGATCAAAAATCGGCCCAGAGACGGGGGAAGACTAGGTTATGACTGACAAATTTCGCCTGATTACCCGAAGCGACTTCGATGGATTGGTCTGCGCCGTCCTGCTGAAGGAACTTGATATGATTGACGATATCAAGTTCGTCCACCCGAAGGATATGCAAGACGGCACCATCCTGGTGTCGGAGCGCGACATCTCCACGAACCTGCCCTACGTTCCCGGGATTCATCTGGCGTTCGACCACCACCTCAGCGAAACCCTGCGCATGGAGGACAAGCCGGAAAACCACATCATTGATCCGGATGCCCCTTCCGCCGCCCGCGTCGTCTATGACTATTACGGCGGCAAGGCCGGATTCCCCAACGTGGCCGACGATATGATGGCGGCCGTCGATAAGGGCGACGCCGCGCAGTTCAACAAGGACGAGGTGCTCAACCCCCAGGGCTGGGACCTCATGAACTTCCTGATGGACGCGCGCACGGGGCTGGGCCGCTTCCGCGAGTTCCGGGTCTCCAACTATCAGTTGATGATGGACCTGATCGATTATTGCCGGGGCCATTCCATCGAGCAGATCCTGGACCTGGCCGACGTCAAGGAACGGGTGGAGCTTTACAACGAGCACCGGGAAAAGCAGATCGACCAGATCAAGCGGTGTTCCACGGTACATGGCAATCTGGTGGTGCTTGACCTGCGGGAAGAAGAAACCATCTTCGCCGGCAACCGGTTCATGATCTATGCGCTGTATCCGGACACCAACATCTCGATCCACGTCATGTGGGGCATGCAGAAGATGAACACCGTGTTCGCGACCGGCAAATCGATTCTCAACCGCACGTCGAATACGAACGTGGGCGAGCTGATGCTCAAATATGGCGGCGGGGGGCACCTGAACGCGGGGACCTGCCAGGTTGAAAATGAGGACGCCGAACGGATTCTGGGGGAATTGATCGAACAGATTACCGCGGACGGATAATGGATCGGCCGGGCGAAACCAAACCGCAGGACCCAAGACCGAAGAGAGCGCTCCGCGCGTCCCTGGCATGGACGGGGGCGGCGGTTCTTGGTTTTGGGGTGGCGGTAGGGATCGCCGGATGCACCGCCCAGCAATCCAGCGTCGCCCGCGTGATGGAGGCGCTTGGCGTCGACCGTCTTGCCCTCAGCGATGAAACCCGCCAGCAGCTTGACCGGTTCAACGCGGTTTACGACCGCTACGTCAGCACCCGTGACGCCGAGGAACGCCTGGATTATTTCCGCTTTGCCTTTCGCCGCGTGCGGGCGTCCTATGTGCGTGATCTCAACGACGCTGAACTGATCGACGCCGCCATCAAGGGCGTGGAGAAGGACAAGCCGGAACCGGCCAGCCTGGCGCCTCGGGAATTGGTCGAGAAGGCGCTGGACGGCATGCTGCAGTCCCTTGATCCCCATTCCGACTACATGAACGCCCGCGAGTTCGAGGAAACCTATATCACGACGCGCGGTGAATTCGGTGGCCTGGGCATCGAGGTGACGATGGAGGAGGGGCTGGTCAAGATCGTCTCTCCCATCGAGGATACGCCGGCCGAACGCGCGGGCTTGCAATCGGGCGACCGTATCACCGCCGTCGATGGTGATCCGGTCCTGGGCAAGAGCCTGAGCGAGGCCGTGGCCAAGATGCGCGGCGATCCGGGGACCGAGATCGTGCTGCGCATCCGCCGGGGCAGCCAGCCCGAATTCGACGTTACCGTGGTGCGTGCGGTGATCAAGGTACGTGCCGTGCGATGGCGGGTCGACGGCGACATCGGTTATGTCCGGGTCACCCGGTTCTCGGAAAAGGTCGAAAGCGGCATCGCCAAGGCCATGGCGGAACTGCGGACCCAGCCCGATGCCCAGATTCGGGGTGTGGTTCTGGACCTGCGCTCGAACCCGGGCGGTCTGCTGGATCAATCGTTGATCCTCGCCGACAGCTTCCTGGATAAAGGCGGGATCGTTTCCGTACGCGGTCGCACGGACGATAATCAGCGCAATTACGATGCCCGGCCCGGGGATCTTGCCCGCAACCTGCCGATCGTGGTGCTGATCAACGGCGGTTCGGCCTCGGCGTCGGAGATCGTCGCCAGCGCCCTGCAATTCCACGGCCGGGCGACGGTTATGGGCACGCGGTCGTTCGGCAAGGGGTCGGTGCAGACCATCATGCCGCTGCCGGTGGAAGGGGCGCTGCGCCTGACCACGGCGCTCTACTATTCACCGTCCGGCCATACCATCCAGGCTGAGGGCGTGCATCCAGACATCGTCATCCAGCCGGAATCCCAGGACCCGTCACAACGGGAGAAGGATTTGCCGGGGGCACTTCCCGGCGAGGACCAGGACGCCGCCGACGGCAAGCCGCGCATTCCGGAAAAAAGCTGCCCCGAAGAAGGCGAGCGCAAGGACCGGGTGCTGGGCTGCGCCTATTCGTTCCTCAAGGCCGGATCGACCGAGAGCTTCCTCGCGGAAATGGCCGCGCGCGGCAAGCGCGCCAGCTAGTGCCCGGTGCCGGCGGAAGCACCGTCAGCAACCATCCACCTTATCAAATGTCGCAAGCGCGTAGTCGACCAGGCGTTCGACGCAGGCGTCGACCTCCAAATTGGCCGTGTCGATGACCAGTTCGGGGGCATGCGGCGCTTCGTAAGGGGCGGATATCCCCGTGAATTCCGGAATTTCCCCGGTCCGGGCTTTCTTGTAGAGGCCCTTGGGGTCGCGCCGTTCGCAGACGTCCAGGTCCGCCGCCACATGGATTTCGTGGAACAGGTCGCCGGCGCGGGCGCGCACGCCGTCACGGTCCGCCCGGTAGGGGGAAATGAAGGCAGTGACGACAATGAAACCGGCATGGGCCAGGATTTGCGCCAGTTCGCCGACGCGGCGGATGTTTTCCTGCCGGTCATCGGGGGAAAAGCCCAAGTCGGCGCAAAGTCCGTGGCGGACGTTGTCGCCATCCAGCACGAAGACCTGTTTGCCGCGCCGGAACAGAGCCTCCTCCAGCCGCAACGCCAGGGTCGACTTGCCCGAACCGGACAGGCCCGTGAACCACAGAATGCCGCTTTTATGGCCGTTGGCGGCCCAGCGTTCGGGCATGTCGATGCGGTGTTCGACCCGCAGGATGTTTGCTGACTTAGGGGATTGCTGACGATCTTCGGTGGCGAATCCTTCAAGGTCGATCAGGCCGCAGCCGACGATGCGGTGATCGGCGACCAAGACGAACCGCCCGGTCTGCGGTGCCTCGGCGTAGGCGTCCGCCGCCATATGTCCGCGCGAGCGGAACACCACGTCGGCGATTTGATTGCGGCTGACCTGCGCCGACGCGGATGTCGACAGGTCCCCGGCGTCAAGGACGTGTTCGATCGTCTCGGCGATGCACAGATATTCGCCCGCGTTCAGCTTCATCTTGTAGCGGTTGCCGGGGATCAGGGGCTCGGCGCCGAACCACACGATGCGGCCGCGCAGGGCATTGATCAGGTGGGGTGGGGTTGCCTTATGGGCGCCGACGGCGCCGCGTTCGATGAACGACTGCTGGTCCAGGGTGATGCCGATCGATTGTCCAGTCCCGGCCCGGGTGGGACGATCCGCCGGGTTTTCCGATGTCGGCCAGGTCTCGATGCTCTTGACCCGTCCGCTGCGATTGCCGGGCGAAAATTGAATTTCGTCGCCCACGGCCAGGCTGCCGGACAGAATGCGCCCGGCGAGGATGCGCCGTTCGTCGAACTTGTACACCCCCTGTACGATGAAGCGGAGCGGTGCCGCCGCAGCATCGGCGGCAGCGGTGCCGGGAACCAGGGCATCCAGATGCGCGATCAGCGCCGGTCCGGAATACCAAGGCATGGCGCCGCCCCGTGTCAGGATGTTTTCGCCGTCGCGGGCGGCCACGGGGATGGCATTGACGCGCTCAGCATCGAACCCAAGAGAGGCGAGATGAGCCGTCACCTGGCCCGCCAGATCGTCGAACCGGGCCTGGTCGTATCCGACCAGGTCCATTTTGGTCACGGCGACGATGACGTCGCGGATGCCCAGGAGCCCCAGCAGGAAGGCATGGCGCTGCGTTTCCGCCTGCAGGCCGTCCTTGGCGTCGACCAGCAGCACGGCGGCATCCGCCTGGGCGGCGCCGGTGACCATGTTCTTGATGAATTCATGATGCCCCGGGGCGTCGATGAAGACGAAGCGGCGGGTATCCGTTTCGGCCTGGACCTGGGTTGAATCGATGGTGATACCCTGGTCCCGTTCGGCGCGCAGCGCGTCCAGCAGGAACGCCCATTCGAACACCACGCCACGCCGCTTGCAGCTTTCGGCGACGGCTTCCATCTTGCCTTCGGGAAGGGCCCCCAGGTCGGTCAGAAGGCGTCCCAGCAGGGTCGATTTGCCATGGTCGACATGGCCTGCGAACACGATCTTGACCACGGGTTTGCGGTCGGCGGGTGCGGGGGCGGTGGCCATCACATGTAGCCTTCCGTGCGCAGGCGTTCGAAAGAATCCTCGGCCTCGTGATCCATGGCGCGGCCCGACCGCTCGGCGACGTGGGTTTGTTCCAACTCAGCGATGATGGCTTCGATGGTCGCGGCCTTGCTGGCCACGGGATGGGTGATGTCCTGGTCGCCGAGCGAGCGATACCGCTGGCCGTTTCGGGCGAAGTAAAGGTCGACCACCGGAATATCTTCGCGCGCGATGTAGCGCCAGATATCCAATTCCGACCAATGCAGGATGGGATGGACGCGCACATGGGTGCCCGGCGGAAAGTCCGTGTTGTATTGGCCCCACAGTTCGGGCGGCTGGTCGCGCACGTCCCAGGCCGCATCGGCGTTGCGCGGGCTGAACACGCGTTCCTTGGCACGCGTACCTTCTTCGTCGCGGCGGATCCCGGCGCAGATGCCGTCAAACCCTTCGCGTTCGACTAATTCCTTCAGGCCCCGGGTCTTGCGTTGGGCGCGCCGTGTCGCCGGCGGCAGATCCTGATCCATGTCTTCTAGCGGCGGGCAGCCGCCGACGATCAGCTCTACCCCCCATTCGACGGCATAGCGGTCGCGGAAGGCGTACATTTCAGGAAATTTGTTGCCGGTGTCGACATGCACCAGCGGGAAGGGGACATGGCCGAAGAACGCCTTCTTGGCGAGCCAAACCATGACGTTTGAATCCTTGCCGAGCGACCACAACATCCCGAGCCGCGAAAAAGCCTGATAGGCCTCGCGTAGGATGAAGATGCTTTCGCTTTCCAGTTGGTCGAGATCGTCCATTGTCGTGTGTCTTTTCGGTCGTGTGCCGCAATTGGCCAAATCGTACGATGTTGCGGGCATGCAGCGTAAATTTGAAAGGTTAAGAACGCCGAAATTTCCCGGTTCAAGCGACAACTAGGATGGGTTCTGGGTGGTTTTGGTGGTGTGAATTCCGCATTCAATCTTGTCGCTGCCAGGCCAGCGTCCCGCGCGCGAATAGCCGCCATTTCCGGACGGTACCGTGCAGGGAAAGCAGCCGATTGACGAAAAACCGTGTTCGACCAGAGGGTGCGGGGGCAAGCTTGCCTCGGCAAAGGCACGGGCGATGGCGGCTTCGCTCCATTCGGCGAGGGGATTGATCTTCAGGTAACGGCCATCGACCTCGATGCGGGGCAACGCCCCACGATCCCCGCCGTGAAAGCGTTTGCGTCCGGAAATCCATACGTCGAACCCGGCCAGCGCGTTTTCCAGCGGAATTTCCTTGCGCAGACGGCAGCAGCGGTTGGGATCGTGCTTATGCAGGTCGCCTTGTGGGTCTTCGCGCGCGAGATCGTCGGGGGCTGGAGCAACCGTGCGGACATCCGTCAGGCCCAGGTGGCGGACGAGGCTGTCGCGGTAGGTGAGGGTCTGTGCGAACAGATACCCCGTGTCCAGAAACACCACCGGCGTCGCGGGGTCGATTCCGGCGATCAAATCGAGAAGGACAGCCGACTCGGCGCCAAATGATGTGGTGACCACGACGCGGCCGGGAAACGCGTCAAGGATCACTTGGCGCAGTAACTGCTCCGTAGTCAGGGGGGACAATAGCCGGTCCAGCGCATTGATGTTCACCGCCGGCGGCAGGGGCGGTGGGGGCGTGACCAGTTCAGAAGAAACGGGCGTGGAAGTCGACATGAGAATGAAGCCTTGCTGTCGTGGAGGGATGGAGTTTGTATCGTGATGAACTGTTAAATCAATATTTAATTCATAAAATTTTGTAAAATAAACTTGTATCACAAAATATATTTGTAATTTAATGTTGGTCAATGGCGGTTTCCCTGGACCCACCTAATCCCCGAGGTTGGATCGTCATCTGATTTGCGCGGCGAGTAATATGCCTGTCTGGAAACAAGAGGGGCGCGGCGTTCTTGGGTTGATTGACAGCCCAGGGGTGGACCGCTAGCAATCGTGCCAGATCAACAGCCGAGGCCAATGCGCCTCGATCGGGGTTGGAAACAATGGCGTCGAACGACGATAAAAAGACCACGGGCGGACATACGGCCTCGAACGGACATACGGAAAGCCCGGTCGACACCTCGCCCGAGGTCGCCGACGAAATCAAATGCACCACCTGCTACATGTGCGCCTGTCGCTGCGGCATCAAGGTGCATCTGAAGAACGGCCAGATCAGGTATATCCAGGGCAATCAGGAGCACCCGATCAACAAGGGCGTGCTCTGCGCCAAGGGGTCGGCCGGGATCATGACCCAGAATTCCCCGGCCAAGCTGACCAAACCCCTGAAGCGTGTCGGACCGCGCGGGTCCGGCGAATTCAAGGAAATCGAGTGGGAAGAAGCGCTGGAGACGGCGACGGACTGGCTGGCGCGCATCCGCGCCACCGATCCGCGCAAGCTCGCGTTTTTCACCGGCCGTGATCAGAGTCAGGCCCTGACCGGTTGGTGGGCGTCGCAGTTCGGCACGCCCAACTTCGCCGCCCACGGCGGGTTCTGTTCCGTCAACATGGCGGCGGCCGGGCTTTACACCATCGGCGGCAGCTTCTGGGAATTCGGCGAACCCGATTGGGACCGTACCAAATACTTCATGATGTTCGGCGTCGCCGAAGACCACGATTCAAATCCCATCAAGATGGGGCTCAGCACGATCAAGAATCGGGGGGCGAAATTCGTTTCCGTCAACCCGGTGCGCTCGGGCTATTCGGCCATCGCCGATGAATGGGTCGGCATCCGTCCCGGCACGGACGGCCTGTTCGTGATGTCGCTGATCCACCAATTGCTGACCGCCGGCAAGATCGACGAAGACTATCTGGTCCGCTATTCCAACGCCCATTGGCTGGTGATTCAGGCGCCCGGGTCCGCCGATGACGGCCTGTTCGTGCGTGATGACGACGGTAAGCCCGTTGCCTGGGACGGCGAGAAGAAGGCGATGGCCGATGCCAACGCCATCGACACCAAGCCGTCCCTGGTCGCCGACGTTACGCTGCCCGACGGACGGCGCGCCGTGCCGGCCTTCCAGATCATGGCCGAACGCTATCTGGATAAGAAATACGCCCCTGAGGCCGTGGCCGAGGAAACCGGTATTCCGGTCGAAACGATCCGCCGCATCGCCGCCGAACTGGCCCAGGTCGCGTTCGAGGAAACCATCGAGATCGATCAGCCCTGGACCGACTGGGCCGGGCGCAAGCACGACAAGATGATCGGCCGTCCGGTCGCGTTCCATGCCATGCGCGGCATCTCGGCCCATTCCAACGGCTTCCACACCTGCCGCGCCCTGCACGTGCTGCAAATGATCCTGGGCACCATCGATTGCCCGGGCGGGTTCCGCTACAAGCCGCCGTTCCCCAAGCCGGCACCGCCACCGCTGAAGCCTACGGGCAAGCCGGGCCAAGTCGGCGCCGGGGCGCCGATGCAGGGAGCCCCCTTGGGGTTCCCGACGGGGCCGGAAGACCTGATCGTCAACGCCGACGGGACGCCCCGGCGCATCGATAAGGCCTTTTCCTGGGAATACCCGCTGTCGGCCCACGGCATGATGCACATGGTCATCACCAACGCGGCCAATGGCGACCCGTACCCCATCGATACCCTGTTCATGTTCATGGCCAACATGAGCTGGAATTCGACCATGAATTCCACGGGCGTGGCGGAAATGCTGACCGCCAAGAACGAGGAAACGGGCGAATACAAGATTCCCCGCATCATCTATTCCGATGCCTACTACTCGGAAATGGTCGCCTATGCGGATCTGATCCTGCCCGACACCACCTATCTTGAACGCTGGGACTGCATCTCGCTTTTGGACCGTCCGATCAGCTCGGCCCATGCGGCCCAGGACGCCATCCGCCAACCGGTGATCGAACCCGACCGCGACGTGCGGCCGTTCCAGACGGTGCTGCTCGACCTGGGCGTGCGCTTGGGCCTGCCGGGCATGGTCAAGACCTATGGCGAGCCCAAGTATCCGGGCGGTTATGCCGACTACATCGTCAACCACATGCGGGCCCCCGGCATCGGGTCGCTGATCGGCTGGCGTGGTAAGGACGGCGAAAAGACGGCCCGGGGTGAGGCGAACCCGGACCAGTTGAACAAGTACATCGAGAACGGCTGTTTCTTCAGCCACGAAATCCCGCCCGAGGCGCTGTATTTCAAGATGGCCAACAAGGCCTATCTGGAATGGGCGGCGGAGGCCGGGTTCATGGGCCATGCCGATCAGGTCGTGTTCCAATTGTATTCCGAACCCATGCAGCGCTTCCGTCTGGCCGCCCGCGGCCACGGCCCGAACCAGCCGCCGGAAAAGGATCGGGCGCGCATCGATGCCTATTTCGACCCCATCCCGATCTGGTACCCGCCGTTCGAGGGATCCATGATCGATACGGACGAATTCCCGCTGCATGCCCTGACCCAGCGGCCCATGCAGATGTACCACTCTTGGGGCTCGCAGAACGCCTGGCTGCGCCAGATCACCGGCTCCAACAAGCTTTACGTGGGCATGGAAGTGGCCGCCAAGCACGGGATCGAAGACGGCGACTGGGTATGGATCGAAAGCTATCACGGCCGGGTCAAGGCGCAGGCGTCGCTCATGGACGGGGTCAACAAGCATACGGTCTGGACCTGGAATGCCATCGGCAAACGGGCCGGAGCCTGGAATCTGGACAAGGACGCCGGCGAGGCGACCAAGGGTTTCCTTTTGAACCACATCATCTCCGAACTGCTGCCGGAGCGCGCCGGTTATCGTTATTCCAATTCGGACCCGGTGACCGGGCAGGCGGCTTGGTACGATCTGCGCGTGCGCATCGAAAAGGCAAAACCGGAAGAGGCCGGGGAAACCTGGCCCAAGCCGGCGCCCGTGACGCTGCCGAGCGGATTGCGCGAGCGGCCGGATATTCTGCGCTACGGCGCCGGTTTCAAGAAGCCGGGAGGGACGGCCTAAGATGACGACCCTTCCCAGCGAAACCACCACGAAGCTCGGCCTGGTCATCGACCTGGATATCTGCGTCGGCTGCCACGCCTGCGCCGTCAACTGCAAGGAATGGAACACGGGCGGCCATATGGCGCCGCTTACGGACCTCAAGCCCTATGGCGCCAAGCAGCAGGGCGTGTGGTTCAACCGCATCCATTCGTTCGAAACGCAGCGCACGGACGGCAAGCCGAATCAGACCGTGCATTTTCCGAAATCCTGCCTGCATTGCGAGGACGCGGCTTGCGTCACCGTGTGCCCGACGGGGGCCAGTTTCAAGCGCAGTGCCGACGGCATCGTGCTGGTCGATGAAACCAAGTGCATCGGCTGCAAGCTATGTTCCTGGGCTTGCCCTTATGGCGCCCGCGAATACGATTCCGACGCCGGTGTGATGAAGAAGTGCACGCTGTGCATCGACCGTGTCTACAACAAGAACCTTCCGGAGCGGGAGCGGGTGCCGGCTTGTGTCTCGACTTGCCCGGCCAGTGCGCGCCATTTCGGGGATTTGGGTGATCCCAATTCCGACGTGTCCAAGCTGGTCGCGGCGCGAGGCGGCTACGACCTGATGCCGGAAATGGGCTACAAGCCGACCAACAAGTACCTGCCGCCGCGGCCCCGCCGCGCTGATGCGGCGCCGGGCGGGCCGAAGGATCTGGCCGCAGAGCCCGGGCCCGAAAACCCCATCCTGCGCTGGGTCGACAAGGTCCTGTCCCGCTAACGCAAAAGAATTAAAGAGAACGCGCGTCATGCATCCGGCATTTTCGGTCATTTTCTTCACGGTTTCCTCCGGCGCGGGCTACGGCCTGCTGGCCCTTATGGGCGCCTTGGGTGCGGCGGGGCTGCTGCCCGCCGACCGCCTGTTCGGGCTGACCGCGATCATCCTGGCGCTGGCCGCCGTGACGGCGGGGCTGCTGTCTTCGACCTTCCACCTGGGCCATCCCGAACGCGCCTGGCGCGCCTTCAGCCAATGGCGCTCAAGCTGGCTGTCCCGCGAAGGGGTGGCCTCCGTTTTGACCTACGGCCCGGCGGTCGCCCTGGCCGCCGTCTGGATGTGGCCGGACCGGTTTGGTGCCTATGGCCCTGCCGCCGGCGTGGCCTCTGCGGTCATGGCCTTGGTCACCATCTACTGCACGGCCATGATCTATCGCTCGCTCGCCACCATCCATCAATGGTCCAACGGATGGGTCGTGCCCTCATATCTGGTGCTCGGCCTTGCCACGGGCCTTGTCTGGATGAATGCGCTTCTGGCCCTGTTCGGCGCGGAAAGCTATGTGGTCGCGGTGGCGTCCATGTGGGGCGTGCTGGCGGCGGCGGCGATCAAGGTCTTCTACTGGCGGTTCATCGACACGACCCGCCATGCCGCGACGCCGGAAAGCGCCACCGGCCTGGGGGCTTTGGGCAAGGTTCGCTACTTGGAAGGCCCGCATACGGAAGACAACTACCTGATGAACGAAATGGGCTACCGGGTCGCCCGCAAGCATGCCCTGAAGCTGCGCCGGATCGTCCTGATCGGCGGGTATTTGGCGGCGATCTGCGCCGTCGGCGTCGGGCTCAAGGTTCAGGGCCCGGGCGAGGGCGCCCTGGCGTTGTTGGGCGCCGCGCTGGCGACGGCGGGCACACTGGTCGAACGTTGGTTGTTCTTCGCCGAGGCCCGCCACGTGGTGACCCTCTATTACGGCGCCGACCGGGCCTGATTCCAGGCTGGGAATTCACGCCGGGGTGTGATGATCGTCACAGCCGGTTTATCAGGGTTTTGACATAACCCTGTCTGAAGCGTATATCTGCGCTTACAAATAAAAAGAAAAACAACAACGACTTGGGCTCCGTGATGGCACGTTGGAGCAGCCATCCGTTAGGAGTTCGACAAAATGGCCGAGACCACCCAGACCCCTGGTGGCACCCCCCAGACCCACACCCTGTCGGCGTCTGGCGCTGATGTCTTGACCCTTCCCGAGGGTCTTTCCATATCCGAAGCCGAATTTGCGGTCGATGGTTCCGACCTTGTTTTGACCTTCCCCGATGGGTCGAAGGTCACGGTCGAGGATTATTACGAGCAGGCCCAGCCGCCGCAGCTTGCCTCCGCCGATGGCGCCAATCTTTCCGGCGACATGGTGGTCCAGCTTACGGGCACGCCTGACAGCGCCAATTCCTCCACGATCCAACAGTTCGCCGATGCCGCGTCCGGCACCCAGGTGATCGGCGGTACCGACGGTGCGCCGATCGGCACGGTCAAGACGCTCAGCGGCGAGGTCTGGGTGACCCGCGCCGACGGAACCCGCGTCCAGCTCCAGGCCGGGGACCAGGTTTACCAGGGCGACAGCATCGAAACCGGCCCCAAGGGTGCCATCGGCGTGCTCCTCGCCGATGAAACCACCTTCTCCATGGGTGAAGACAGTTCGATGGTCCTGGACGAGATGGTCTATGACCCGGCGACCCAGAACGGCTCGCTCAACGTCTCGGTGGTCCAGGGTGTGTTCACCTTCGTGTCCGGCCAGGTCGCCAAGACCGACCCGGACGCCATGAAGATCGACACCCCGGTCGCGACCATCGGTATCCGCGGCACCCAGGTCGGTATCGAAATCCCGCCGGCGGGTGAGGGCGATATGCAGGTCGTCCTGATGCAGGAAGCGGACGGCTTCGTCGGCGAAGTCGTGATCGAAAACAATTCAGGCCAGGTCGTGATGAACCAGGGTGGGGATTTCGTCTCCATCCCGAGCTACGATTCCCAGGCTTCCCAGCGCGGCACCATGACTGACGACGACATCGTCGAACGCCACGCCACCACCCTGAAGCATCTGCCGGTCGAGTCCACCGATGGCGACCGCACCTCGGGCAACCACTTCGGCTTGCAGGAAGACATCGAACAGGGCACCAACCAGGAACAGGGGCAGCAGGACGAACAGCCGTCCGCCGAGGAATTGGCGAACACGGAAACCGCCGCCGGCGGGGACCAGGACGAAACCCAGCAGCCGACGCCCGAGCTTGATGCGCAGCCCGATTTGACCGATCAGCCTTCGGCTGAAGATCTGAATAATCTGGATACGCAGGCCGGCGGGCAACAGGGCTTCCAGGAAGACTTCACCGACGTCACGACCGAGGTCGATCCCTTCGCTCCGAATCTCCAGGATACGGGGCTCGGCGAGAACAACACCCCCGCAAACAACACGACGCAAGAGACCAACACCGGCACTTCGGCAAATAAACCGAGCGAGACCGAACAGGTCTTCGTCGGCGACGGTGCCTCCGTCAATGCAGGTGCCGGAAGCGGCCTTGAAGATGGCGCGATCGATCTGCCGCTGACGGTCAACAAGGTCGACGCGAACGACACCCTGTCGGTCACTCTGACCGGGATTCCCGAGGGTTCTGTCCTGCGCAGCAATGGTGCTGAAATTGTGGTGACCGGCGGCTCGGCAACCTTGACCGAGGCCCAGGTCTCCGGCTTGAACATCACCCCGCCGGAAAACTATTCCGGTTCCTTCAACATCGGCGTTTCCGCGACGACGATCGAAGGCGGCGTGATTTCCAACGCGACCACGGGGAACATCAGCGTCGACGTGACGGGCGTGGCCGACGTGCCGACGTTGACCATGTCGGTCGGCGACGAAATTTCTGGCGCGGTGCCGTTGAACATCACCGCAACCACGCCGGACACGGACGGCAGCGAAACCGTCACCGTGACGATCGGGGATATCCCGGTCGGCGCGACGTTGAACCTGGGTGACGGCACGACCTTCATCGCGACGGATGGCAATACCAGCGTTACCTTGTCGCCGGACCAGCTTTCCGGGCTGAGTATCGTTCCGGTTGGCGAGGATTTGTTCGACCTGAGTGTCTCCGCGACGACGACGGAACAGGACGGCGACAGCACGACGCTGCCGCCTCAGACCTTGTCCGTCGACCCGAACAATCTGGCCGAGGGGGCGACCCTTGAGCTGGGCACGGCCTCTGGTGACGAGGACACGGGCATCGCCCTGCCGATTTCCATCGACAAGGCCGACGAAAGCGAAACGGCTGAGATCACGCTTTCCGGCATTCCCGAGGGCGCGACCCTGTCCAACGCCAACGGCCCGATCACGGTCAATGAAGACGGCACGGTCGTTCTTTCAGAGGCCGATCTGGAAGGTTTGCAGATCACCCCGCCTGCGAACAGCGACGTCGATTTTGATCTCGGCGTTTCCGTCGTGACCAAGGACGGCGAGAGCACGTCCGAGCCGACAACTGGCACCATCTCCGTCGGCATCGACGGCGTGGCGGATGTCCCGACCCTGAACGTCGACAGCGCCCTGTCTGGCATTGAAGACGGCGGCCCGATCGCCCTCGATATTTCATCCGCGCTGACCGATACGGACGGCTCGGAAACGCTCAGCGTGACCATTTCCGACATTCCGCCGGGCGCGACCGTTACGCTGGCAAACGGCATTTCCTTCACGGCGTCCGAGGGCAATACCTCGGTCGATCTGACGCCGTCACAGCTAGAGGGGCTGACCGTTACGCCGGCTCCGAACAGCGGCGCCGACTTCGCGCTGACCGTAACCGCGACCTCGACGGAAGCAAACGGCGACACGGCGACCCAAACGGCGACCATTGACGTTTCCGTCGCGTCGCAGGCCGACGCGCCGGCGGTCACCGTCGATGCGGCTTCCGGTTTGGAAGACGGCGGCCCGATTGCGCTCAACATCGATCCCCAGGCGGCTGCCGAAGACATCAACGGTGAGATCGTTTCCGTGACGATCACCGGCGTGCCGGAAGGCGCGCAGCTTTCCGCCGGTACGTTCAACGCCAATACGGGCGAATGGACGGTTGCAGCGGCGGACGTGGAAGGCCTCACGGTCTCCCTGCCGGAAGACTTCGACACGGACTTCTCCCTGCAGGTTTCGGCCACGGCGCAGGAAACCGATCCGGACACGGGCGAGGTCACCACGGCGACCTCCACCCCGGTGGCGCTTGACGTTTCCGTCATCGCCCAGGTTGATGCGCCGACCGCGTCGGTCGATGCGGCCTCCGGCCTGGAAGACGGCGGGGCCATCCCGCTATCCATCGGCGGTGCCACGGCGGCCGAAGACATCAACGGCGAGATCACCGGCTTCACCGTGTCCGACATTCCCGTCGGTGCGACCCTGAATCTGCCGGGCGGCTTCACCTTCACGGCGACAGAGGGCAACACGTCCGTCAACCTGTCGCCGGCCCAGGTCGAAGGCCTGTCGATTTCCTTGCCGGAAGACTTCGATACGGACTTCGCGCTCTCCGTCACGACGACGGCGCAGGAAACGGACCCGGATACTGGCGAGGTCACCGAAGCCACCAGTGCGCCTGTTTCCCTGGGTGTTTCGGTCGGCGCCGTTGCCGACGCACCGACGGTCACCGTCGATGCGGCGTCCGGTCTGGAAGACGGCGGCCCGATTGCGCTCAACATCGATCCCCAGGCGGCGGCACAGGACATCAATGGTGAAATCGTCTCCGTGACCATCACGGGCGTGCCGGAAGGGGCGACCCTGTCGGCCGGCTCCTATAACGCCGACACGGGCGAATGGACGGTTGATGCCGCCGATGTGGAAGGCCTCACGGTTTCCTTGCCGGAAGATTTCGATACCGACTTCTCGCTGGAGGTTTCGGCCACAGCCCAGGAAACCGATCCGGAAACCGGCGCCGTCACCACGGCGACCTCCGATCCGGTGGCGCTCGACGTCTCCGTTATCGCCCAGGTCGATGCGCCGACGGTCGATGTCGATGCCGCGCTCGGTAACGAAGACACCGCCATCGCGCTGAACATCGATCCGCAGGCCGCGGCCCAGGATATTAACGGCGAGGTTACGGAGGTAACGATTTCCGGTATCCCCGTCGGCGCCACCCTGAATCTGCCGGGGGGGCAGTCCTTCACGGCGACCGATGCCAATTCCAGCGTGACGCTGACCCCGGCGCAGCTTGAAGGCCTGACCATCACGCCGCTGGCCGACAGTGCCGACGATTTCCAACTGACCGTCACGGCGACGGCCACGGAAACCGACCCGGATACGGGCGAGGTCACCACGGCGACTTCCGATCCGGTCACCTTGGACGTCACCGTTCAGGGCGTGGCCGACGGGGCGCAGGTTGGCGACACGACCGCCACGGGTATCGAAGACACCGCAATTCCGTTCACGCTCGACGTGTCCGAACTGGATACGGATGGCTCGGAAACCCTGTCTGTCACCCTGTCCAATATTCCAGCGGGCGCGGTTATCACGCGCAACGGCGAAGCGCTTGAAATCGTTGACGGTCAGGTGACCTTGGGCGAGGGCGAACTGGACGGCTTGGCGATCCTGCCGCCGGTCGATTTCTCGGGCAACCTCGACCTGACCGTCTCGGCGACGACGACGGACGAAGGTGATGTGTCGGAAACGGCGCTGGGGAGTGTCTCCATTGACGTGACCGGCGTGGCCGATGCGCCGGAACTGGACCTGAACGACGCGACCGGCAATGAAGACACCGCGATTTCGCTGGATATCTCGGCAACCCTGCCGGACGAGTCGGAAGTCCTGAGCATCAGCATCTCCGGCATCCCTGAGGGTGCCGTGCTGACCGTGACCAACCCGGCCGGCAACCCGGTTCAGGTTCATGTGGTTGACGGTGTGGCGAATATCCCGAACGGCCTGGTCGGCGGCAACATTGCCATCACCCCGCCGGTGGACAGTGCCGTCGATTTCCCGCTGACGGTCACCGCAACGGCCAAGGACGGCGATTCCATCGCCACGACCCAGGGCACTCTGAACGTGACCGTTCAAGGCGTCGCTGACGGCGCCGTTGTCACCGACACGGTGGCCACGGGCTTGGAAGACACCCTGATCCCGATCACCGTCGATGTTGCCGAACTGGATACCGACGGTTCGGAAACCCTGTCGGTGACCCTGTCCAACATTCCCCAGGGCGCGGTTATCCTGCGCAATGGTGAGCCGGTGGCCGTCAACGAAGACGGCACCGTGACCCTTGCCGAAGGTGAATTGGACGGCCTGGCCGTTCTGCCGCCGGCCAACTTCTCCGGTGCCTTCGATATCGCCGTGTCGACGACGACCACGGACGAGGGTGACGTATCCGAAGCGGCGCTTGGCTCGATCTCCGTCGATGTCGCCGGCGTTGCCGACGGGGCGGCCCTGAATTTCGATACGGCTGTGGGCGACGAGGACACGGCCATTGCCTTGCCGATTTCCATCGACAAGGCGGATGAAAGCGAAACCGCCGAGATCACCCTGTCCGGCATTCCGGAAGGGGCCGTTCTGGCCAACGCCAATGGCCCGATCACCGTCAACGAAGATGGCACCGTTGTTCTCAGCGAAGCCGACCTGGAAGGCTTGCAGATCACCCCGCCGGCCAACAGCGATGTGGATATGCCGATCGGCGTTTCCGTCGTGACCACGGACGGCGACAGCACGTCCGAGCCGACGACCGGCATCATCACCGTCGGTGTCGATGGCGTGGCCGATGTGCCGACGCTGGAAGTGGGTTCGGCGGTCGAGGGAACCGGCTTCCGCGGCGATGCGATCCCGCTGGATATCTCTTCTGCTCTGACAGATACCGACGGCTCCGAGACTCTTTCTGTGTCCATTTCCGGTGTGCCTGCCGGTGCGACCCTGTCGGCCGGCACCTACGACGCCGATACCGATACCTGGACCTTGACGCCCGAGCAGCTTGACGATCTCAGCGTCAGCGTCGCCGATGACTATGACACCGATTTTCAGCTGACCGTCACCGCGACCTCGACGGAAGGCGACGGCGGCGACACGGCGACCCAGACCGCGACCATCGATATTGATGTCAACCGCGACGTCCTGAGCGGCGGCGACGACACGTTCCAGATGGATGACGATGCCGTCGTCTACGCGGGCGAGGGCGATGACGTCATCACCGGCACCGACGGCGACGATGCCATTTTCGGTGAGGCCGGAAACGATATTCTCATCGGCGGCGCCGGCAGCGACCTGTTGGATGGCGGCGACGGCATCGATACGGTCGATTTCTCGGCCCTGGATCCGGATTCACCGCTGTACATCGATCTTGGCGAAGGCGAAGCCACGGTCGGCGACGATCTGGATACCCTCGTCAGCATCGAAAACGTCATTGGCGGCGCCGGAGACGACATCATCGTCGGTTCCGACGGCGACAACGTGTTGGCCGGCGGTCTTGGCGACGATACGCTCACCGGTGGTGGCGGCGACGATACGATCATCGGCGGCGACGGTACGGATACCGCCGTGTTCGAAGACAACTTCGAAGAATTCACCGTCAACCTGGACAGTGACAGCGGTGAGTTGAGCGTCGGCGGCAGCGACCTTGACGGCAACGACACCCTGATCGATGTCGAGGTTCTGCAGTTCGGCGATCTGACCATCACGGTCGAAGACCTGTTGAATGCCGCCATGCCCGACCTGGACGTGTCGGCGGTCGACACCAGCACGGTTGAAGACGTGGCCGTGGCCCTGCCGATCAGCGCCTCCCTGGCCGACAGTGTCGCCGACGGTACGGAAACCCTCAGCGTGACCCTGTCCGGCATTCCCGAAGGGGCCGTGCTGAGCGTTGACGGCGTGCCGCTTGAGGTTGTCGACGGCGCCATCACCTTCGCCGACGGCGTGGTGCCCGAAGGCCTGGCTATCCTGCCGCCGCCGAACAGCGCGGAAGACATGCAGATCACCGTCAGCGCCACGTCCCAGTCCGTGGCCACCGTCGACGGCGTGGCCCAGACCACGACCAGCGAACAGGTCCTGACTGTCACCGTGGCCCCCGACGCGGAAGCGCCCGTGGTGACTGCCGCCGGTGCCGATGCCCTGACTTTCAACGAAGACGCCGGTGCCATCGACGTCGGCGGCCTGTTCGGCGCCGTGACCGTGGAGCCGGGCGAGGAAATTGCCTCCTTCACCATCGGCGGCCTGCCGGAAGGTGCCACCCTGTCCGGTCAGGTTACGGACAACGGCGACGGCACCTTTACCATCGCCGCCGAAGATTTGGGCGACGTGAAGCTCAACCTGCCGGAAGACTTCGATGAGAACTTCTCCCTGCAGGTTTCCGCCACGGCCTCCCAGACCGATCCGGAAACGGGTGACATCGACTACGAAACGTCCGCGCCCATCGACGTGCCGTTGAACATCATCGCCCAGGCCGATGCGCCGACGGTCACCGTCGACGCCGCTTCGGGCCTGGAAGACGGCGGGCCGATCGCGCTCAACATCGATCCGCAGGCGGCTGCCGAGGACATCAACGGCGAAGTGATCTCCGTGACCATTACCGGCGTTCCCGAAGGGGCGACCCTATCGGCCGGCTCCTTCAATGCCGAGACGGGTGAATGGACGATTCCCGCCGCCGACGTTGCCGGCCTCACGGTCTCACTGTCGGAAGACTTCGACACCGATTTCTCGCTGCAGGTCTCGGCCACAGCCCAGGAAACCGATCCGGACACGGGAGAGGTCACCACGGCGACTTCGACCCCGGTTCCACTTGAGGTCTCCGTCATCGCCCAAGCCGACGCGCCGACCGCATCGGTCGATGCGGCATCCGGTCTGGAAGACGGCGCGGCCATTCCGTTGACCATCGATGCCGCTACGGCGGCCGAGGACATTAACGGCGAGGTCACCGGCTTCACCGTGTCCGACATCCCCGTCGGTGCGACCCTGAATCTGCCGGGCGGCTTCACCTTCACGGCGACAGAGGGCAACACGTCCGTCAACCTGTCGCCGGCTCAGGTCGAGGATCTGTCGATCTCCTTGCCGGAAGACTTCGACACCGACTTCTCGCTCTCCGTCACCGCGACGGCGTCGGAAACCGACCCGGACACGGGCGAGGTCACCACGGCGACTTCCGCGCCGGTGGCGCTTGACGTTTCCGTCATCGCCCAGGCCGATGCACCGACGGTTGATGTCGACGCCGCTTCCGGTCTGGAAGACGGCGGGCCGATTGCGCTCAACATCGATCCCCAGGCGGCTGCCGAAGACATCAACGGTGAGATCGTCTCCGTGACCATCACCGGCGTGCCGGAAGGCGCGCAGCTTTCCGCCGGTACGTTCAACGCGGATACAGGCGAATGGACGGTCGACGCGGCGGACGTGGAAGGCCTGACGGTCTCCCTGCCGGAAGACTTCGACACGGACTTCTCGCTGCAAGTTTCGGCCACGGCCCAGGAAACCGATCCGGACACGGGCGAAATCACCACGGCGACCTCCGCCCCGGTACCGCTTGACGTTTCCGTCATCGCCCAGGTCGATGCCCCGACGGTCGACGTTGATGCCGCGTTGGGCAACGAAGATACCGCCATTCCGCTGAACATCGACCCTGCCGCCGCCGGCCAGGACCTCCAGGGTCAGGTGACCTCGGTCACGATCTCCGATATCCCGGCGGGGGCGACCCTGACGCTGCCGGGCGGCCTGACCTTTACGGCGACCAATGCCAATTCGAGCGTGACGCTGACACCGGCGCAGCTTGAAGGCCTGACCATCACGCCGCTGGCCGATAGTGCCGACGACTTCCAACTGACTGTCACGGCGACGGCCACGGAAACCGACCCGGAAACGGGCGAAGTCACCACGGCGACCTCCGATCCGGTCACCTTGGACGTCACTGTCCAAGGCGTGGCCGACGGCGCGGCGGTGGGCAACACCACGGCGTCCGGCATAGAGGATCTAGCGGTTCCGTTCACCGTCGACGTGTCCGAACTGGACACCGACGGTTCGGAAACACTTTCCGTGACCCTGTCGAACATTCCCGAGGGTGCCGTCATCACCCGCAACGGTGAAATTCTTGAGGTTGTCGACGGCAGCGTCACCCTGGGTGAGGGTGAACTGGACGGGCTGGCGATCCTGCCGCCGGCTGATTTCTCGGGCAATCTTGAACTGACCGTTTCCGCATCGACCACCGATGAAGGCGACGTGTCCGCCGTTTCGACCGGTACCGTCTCCATCGACGTGGCGGGCGTCGCCGATGGTGCCGGCTTGAACCTGGGTGCCGCCTCGGGCGACGAGGATACGGTCATCGCCCTGCCGATCACCATCGACAAGGCCGATGAAAGCGAAACCGCGCAGATCACCCTGTCCGGCATTCCGCAGGGGGCCGTGCTGTCCAACGCCAATGGTCCGATCACTGTGACCGCCGGTGTCGCGGTGCTGAGTGAAGCTGATCTGGACGGTCTGCAGATCCTGCCGCCGAACGACAGCAGCGCCGATTTCCCGATCAATGTTTCCGTCGTGACGACGGACGGCACGACCGTCTCCGATGTGGCGTCGGGCATCATTTCCGTCGGCGTCGACGGTGTGGCCGATATTCCGAGCCTCACGATCGGCGATGTGTCGGGTGCCGAAGATAGCGCCATCCCGCTGAACATCTCCGCCGGCCTGGGCGACCTGGACGGCTCGGAAAGCCTGAGCGTCACGATCTCCGGCGTGCCCGCGGGTGCGACCCTGAACAACGGGACCTACAACGCCGAAAACGGCACCTGGAACCTGACTGCCGCCGATTTGGCGGGCCTGACCGTTACCCCGGCGGCCAATGACGATACGGACTTCGAGCTGACAGTCACCGCGACGGCAACGGACACCGATCCGGACACCGGCGACATTTCGACGGAAACCGTGACCGGTACCATGAACGTCGTTGTCGATGCCCAGGCCGACGCCCCGACCCTGACCCTGACCGACGCCGCCGGCTCGGAAGACCTGCCGATCGCGCTGAACATCGATGCGGGCCTGACTGACGACAGCGAAGTGCTGTCCGTGTCGATCTCGGGCGTGCCCGCAGGCGCCACGCTTTCCGCCGGCACCTACGATGCCGAGAGCGACACCTGGACCGTCGATCCTGCCGACCTGGCCGGACTGACCGTTGCGCCGCCGACCAATTCCAATGAAGACTTCACCCTGACCGTGACGGCGACCTCGGCGGAATCCGACGGTTCCACGGCCAGCACCACCTCGACCCTGAACGTCGCGGTGACGGGCGTTGCCGACGCCCCGACCCTGTCCGTGAACCTGGGCGAAGGCACCCTGGTTGAGAGCGGCGACGCGACGCTGGGCAGCGTCACCATCACCAACATGGGCAATGCCACCGCCGGCTATAACAACAGCTATGGCTATTACGTCATCGGCGAGGACGGCACGCCGCAAAGCGGCAAGGTCATCTGGGACAACGTCAAGAACGACGTGGGCGATACCTTCACCCTGGACGGCGTTGATCCCGCCACCATCGGCTTCTTTGTCATTCCCAACGGCGACGACCTGAACTGGAACCTCCAGGACGGCATGGACGTGACCTTCGCCCAGAGCCCGATCACCGGCAACTGGTACGCGGCGGGACCCAACGGACTTCCCTTGCACGGCGCGGGCGACCCGGTGCTGTTTTCCGATCCGGCCCTGAATGAATTCAACTTCGACTACACCCAGGATACGGGTAGCCCCGGCAACCAGAACTGGGAAGACCTGTTCCTGGGCGGCGATTTCAATTTCAACGACGTCAACATGCAGGTCGACACGACCCCGGGTCAGCCCGGTGGCCCCGACGTGGTGGAATATCCGCTCGACATCAACGCGGCATTGACCGACACCGACGGCTCCGAAACCCTCAGCGCCACGATCAGCGGTCTGCCCGCCGATGCCACGCTGACGCTTACCGATGGTACGGTTCTGACCTCGACCGGTCCCGACGACAGTTTCGATCTGACCGCCGATCAGCTTCAGGGGATCACCCTGACCGTGCCGGCCGAGGCGACGGACTTCGACCTGTCGGTGACCGCGACCGCGACGGAAAACGACGGCGATACGGCGACCGTGGGAACCACGGTTGCAGTGGACGTGCCCGATCCCATCGCCGATGCGGCGGAACTGGACGTGTCGCCCGCCACCGGTGATGAAGACACGGCCATCCCGCTGACCATCGACGCGGCCTTGACGGACGAAAGCGAAACCCTCAGCGTAACGGTTTCCGGCATTCCGGACGGCGCCGTGCTGAAATCCGGCGATACGGTGCTGGTCGTTGAAAACGGCCAGATCACCTTCGCCGACGGCGTGGTGCCCGACGATCTGACGATCACCCCGCCGACCGACAGCGCCGACGATTTCCAACTGACCGTGACCGCGACCTCGACGGAATTCGACGGTTCGTCCGTCGATACGGTCAAGACCCTGGACGTCACCGTCCAGGGCGTGGCCGATGGCGCGCAGGTGACCGATACCGCGGCCAGCGGTGCCGAAGACACGGCCATTCCGTTCACGGTTGATGTGTCCGAATTGGACACCGACGGGTCGGAAACCCTGTCCGTCACCCTGTCGAACATCCCCGAGGGTGCCGTCATTACCCGTAACGGCGAAGCACTTGACGTTGTTGACGGCCAGGTCACCCTGGGCGAGGGCGAACTGGACGGCTTGGCGATCCTGCCGCCGGCCGATTTCTCCGGCGATTTCGACCTGACCGTGTCGGCCACCACGACCGACGAAGGCGATGTGTCAGAAACGGCGCTGGGCACCGTGTCCATCGACGTGACCGGTGTGGCCGACGGACCGGACCTGGATCTGAGCGACGCGCTCGGCAATGAAGACACGGCCATTCCGCTTGATATTTCGGCGACCGTCACGGACGGTTCGGAAACGCTGGGCCTCAGCATCTCCGGCATTCCCGCCGACGCGACGCTGACCATCACCAACCCGGGCGGCCAGCAGGTTCCGGTCAATGTGGTCGATGGTGTCGCGGAAATTCCGCCGGGTCTGATCGGCGGACAGCTCTACATCACCCCGCCGACCGACAGTGCCGACGACTTCCAGCTGACGGTGACGGCCACCTCGAAAGACGGTGATACGACCGCCACGACCACGGGCACCCTCGATGTCACCGTCCAGGGCGTGGCCGATGGCGCTCAGGTAACGGACACCACGGCCTCCGGTGTCGA
>DCRZ01000003.1 GCA_002325375.1 Rhodospirillaceae bacterium UBA1479 | reverse complement strand
TGGACGTTGCCGAGGGACGACATCGATGCGGAAAGTTCGCGGATTTCCTCGTCGTCCATGCGTTCGAACAGCATGGCCGCTTGGTCCTGATGCAGGGACAGCAGGAAGATCGCCGCTTTCTCGGTGCCCGATAGGGCTCGGTAGTCGTCCTTGATGCGGGCCATAGACCTGCTTCTCCTCGCCCTCGACTCTCTTCCGCGTTGTTCGGGGAAGGGGCCGGGGGCCTTCGTTTACGCTTCCTGGTACATCCACGCCCGGATGATGGAAAGAGCCTCTTCCGGGTGCTTCTCGACGATCTCGCCGACCTTCTTGACCGAGGACGCCTTGACGCGGCCCTCGACGCGGTCGATGTCGATGAGTTCCTCGAACTGCTCTTCTTCCATTTCGGCCGGCGCCGGCGCCGACGGGCCGCCGAGAAGGCCGGCGGCATGGGAACTGGTATCCGCCAGCAAGCGGCCCGCGGCCTCCTGCGCCGACGGAATGGATTCGAATGCCCGGCTGACCAGCGGCCGCACGACCAGCAGGATCACCAGGATCCCCAGAATACTCAGAACCAGGATTTCCGCCAAGCGAAGCAGATCGTTCTTGCCCAGGCCGAAGAACAGTTCCAGGGGCTCTTCAAACTTGACCGGCGAGGTGAATTCCATGTTCACGACCTCGACGGAATCGCCGCGGTCCGCGTCGAAACCAATGGTCGAACGCACGAGAGTCGCCAACAATTCCATCTGTTCAGCGGGGCGCGGGGTATAGGTCGGGTTGCCGTCCTTGTCCTTGCCCTGAATGCCGTTGACCAGAACCGCGACGGTGACCCGCTTAAGGGCGCCGTCGGTCTTTACATGGTTGACGGTCTTCTTCGAGATTTCGAAGTTGACCGTTTCCTCGGTCGAGGTTTCGTCCGACTGCGCGCGGGCACCTTCGCCGCCGCCGGGGGCGGCGTCGGGCAGGTTGGTGCCGACGGTCACGGCGTCGGTTTCCGATTCCTGGTTGCGGGCGGCCCGTTCCACGGTCTGGGTCGAACGCACGACCTGACCATCCGGGTTATAGATTTCTTCGGTGGTGGACACCCGGTCAAAGTCCATATCGGCATTGACTTCGGCCCGGACGTTCCCAAAACCAACAGTCTTTTCAAGGAGTTCTTCGATTGTGCGCGCCATGCGGGCCTCGACGCCGCGGCGTCGTTCCTCATTCTTGGCGGCAATCGTGTTGACCGACTGATCGTCTTCAAAGCCGGGTGACAGCAGTTTGCCCTTGTCGTCGATAATCGTGATGCGGCCCGGCTTGAGACCCGGCACGGCGGAGGCCACCAGGTTCTGCACGGCGGAGACTTGTTCATGATCCAGGCGCTTGTTGCTGCGCATGGCCAGCACGACAGAGGCACTGGGCTGCTGTTCTTCGCGCGAAAACAGTTGTCGGCGCGGCATGACCAGGTGGACGCGGGCACGATGGACGATGTCCATGGACTGAATGGTGCGGCCCAGTTCGCCTTCCAGGGCGCGGCGCAGGTTCACATTCTGCAGGAAATCGGTGGTGCCGAGGGTATCGGTCTCGTCAAAAATTTCGAACCCGACCTTGCCGCCCACAGGCAGGCCACGGTCGGCCATTTTCAACCGCAATTCCAAGGCTTTATCGGCCGGCACCCAGACTGAGGTGCCCTGGTCCCGGACTTCCGCGGGAAAGCCCAAGCGGCCGACTTCCGCAGCAATGCTGTTTGAATCGGTGGAGTTCAGTTCGCTGAACAACAGCGCCATGTTGGGCTGGCCCAATTTGGTCAGCAGGAAGATGAAGAACCCGAGCATCAGGAACATCACCCCGCCCATCATGGCGAGGCGAACCGGTCCCAGACCGCGCATTGCTTGAGTAAGTGCTTCCACTTGCGTCCCCCGTGGTTGCAGGAGTGTTAACCGACAGGTTTCCCCAAACGGCTCCGGGCGGTATGCAGCGCCCTGAGCAATCAGGAATTCCGTTATTTGCAGGTTATTGGGGGGGCGGTGAACAAGTGGTTAACGGTGGGCAATTTTTGCCCACCTGGGGACCGACGACGTCAGTTGCGGACGACGAGGTCCGGGCGCTGTGACTTGCGCTGGGCGATGTTGCGGTACACCTGGGTCCGGGTCGTGTGCAGCCCCTTGAGGCCGTGATCGTCGATCAGGCGTTCCCAGGTGCGGTATTCGTCCTCGGACAGGGAATAACGCCGACAAGCGTCCTGCAGGGACAGCAGCCCGCCGCGCACGGCGGAGACGACTTCGGCCTTGCGCCGGGCGACCCACCGTTTGGTGCCGGGCGGGGGCAGGTCTTCCAACCGCATGGGTTGTCCCAGCGGGCTCAGTGGTTCGACGTTGCCGCCTCCGGCTGAACGTCCGTTCCGAGCATCCTGATTGTGGCGCTTGAGCAAGGTCATGATGGTAACTCGTGTTCCGTCTTCCCTGGCGGCGGTGTGTCCGCTTGTCCGTTTGTGAAACCCAGTTTAGGGGGTGGACCTTTAATGAAAGGCTAAAGAGCAGCGTTAATTTTTCCTGAACCGGCGGGTTAATGCGGTGCCGATCCTTAGAACGAAAAAGGCCCCGGAAACCGCCATTCTTGCGGTGCCGGGGCCATATTCCGTGCCGGTCTTCAACCAAGCCCGGCCGGTTAACGGAGCCGGACCAGTTCGTCGAGCATTTCGTCCGCCGTGGTAATGATCTTGGTGGCGGCGGAGAAGGCGCGCTGCACGACGATCATCTTGGTGAACTCTTCCCCGATATCGACCGTCGAGGCTTCCAACGCCGACTGGGTGATGGCGCCGGCGGGGCCGGAGTTGGCGGACCGCAGGGTCGGATCGCCCGAGGCCTGGGTCGAGTTGAACACGTTACCCGTGCGCGATCCCAGTTCGTTGACGTTGACGAAGGTGGCGATCGGGATCTTGAACACCGGGCGTGTTTCGCCGTTGTCGAACAGGGCGGTGATCAGACCGTCTTCCCGCACCGTGATCCCGGCGAAGGTGCCGAACTGCGAGCCGTCCTGTTCGATGAAGCCCGGAGTGAATTCGTCGCCGAACTGGGTCAGGCCATCAGCGATGCCGACGGTCCCGAAGTCCAGGGTGACCTGGTCCGTGTTCGCCGGATCATCATCGAAGTTGGCGGCGCCGTTGGAGAAACCGAGCATCTCGATCTCCTTCACCACGATATTCGACGGGAGACCCGAGGAATCGAAGGTGATGGCGGCGGTCTTGTTGATCGCGAAAGGCGAAGCGGCCTGCAGGTCATTGCCGGAGGCATCGGTCGGGGTGCTGCCGTCCGGCGTGTCCGGGAGGTTCGTAAAGCCGGCACCGAATTCGATGTTGTAAGACCCGGTCGGCAACACATCGAGGACCAGGGTGTCGAACTGGTTGAAGTTGGGGCTGAGGCCCGTCACATCGTTCGCCCGCAGCCGCACCGTGCTGGCGCCGGTGGCGAAACTCGGGTCGTTGGCTTCGATGGCCGATTGCAGATTATCCAGGAAGGTGTCGATGTTCGCAGCGGTCGTGGAACCGGCGACCACGGTAACCGCGACATCACCGGTCAACGCGCCGGAAGCGTTACCATCGAATTCGTAGGTGATCCCGTTGATGGTCAGAAGTTCATCTTCCGCCGGCACGGCGTCGAACGTGAACTGGAAGTGATCCTGATACAGGTTGTCGATCTGGCGCACCGTGAACGAGCTTTGCTGCTTGGTCGCAGCCGCGCCCGCTGATGTCAGAAGGCCCGACGGATCAACCGTGATCGAACCGGTCCCGTCTTCGTCAAACCGCACGGTCGAGGCGTTGAACGGCGAGACGGAAATCCGCGTGTTGGTGTATCCGCCGTGATCGGCATAGTCAGAGTCCGACGCCTTGACCTTGGCGACCAGCTGAGAAACGTAGTTGGCGGTGGTGATGGAGGAAGACGTATCGACGATCTTCACTGCGGCCTGATCCACCACGGTGACCGTCGCGGTCGCGTTCATGGCGGCGACGTTGGCGGCGAAAGAACCGGCGGCGACTTCGATCGACTGGTCGCTGTTCTTCGCCGTAATGGTGAACGTACCGTCGGCGTTGGTGCCGGTGGTGCCGGCGATCGTGATTCTATCGCCCACGGCCAAGGCCGCGAATGCCGAGGTGCTGGAAGCCAGAATTTCGTCACCACCGCTCGGGCCGGTGCCGTCGTTGAAGGTCAACGTGGTGCCGGTGCTGGCCGTCAGCGTGCCGAAGTTCTGGAACTGGTATTCGATGTTGTCGATGGTGATCGACGACCGGTTGGCCGGAAGAGACTGGAATTCGACCTGACCGCGGCTGTCGAAGGTGTTGCCGTTGGTGTCTTCCAGCGTCAGGACGTCCGTTCCGGAAGGCGGATCGACCGCCAGGCCCCATTGGTTGTCGCGGCCTTCGCGGGTGTACTGGAATGAAATCGTGCGCGCGCTGCCGAGAGAGTCGAAGAACTGCACATCCGAACGGTGGGTCTGGCCGGCGGTTGCACTCGCCGGCAGGTTGGCGCCGACCGAGATGCCCGTGGTTGCCGTCGCCGTGCCGCCGACCCGGTTCAGGTTGACCGTGGTCAGGAAGTCCGTCGAGATGACGTTGGTGTTGGCGATCAGGATATCCGGGTTGTTGGGGGTAATGTTGCCGTCCGCATCCACGGGATAAGCCTGCAGGTAGAAGCCCGACGTGTTGCGCAGGAAGCCGTTGTTGTCCTGGAAGAACTGGCCCGCCCGCGTGTACAGGAATTCGTTGGACAGCGACGGCACGGCCGCTTCGTTGACCACGAAGAAGCCCTGGCCCGAGATGCCCAAGTCGGTCTGCGACGTGGAGGACTGCAGCAGGCCCTGGATGCCGGCATCGGTTCGGGGCTTGGATTGGACACCACCGGCCGAGAAGAACGTCGACGAGGTCTGCCGGGTGACGAGGGTCTGGAAGTTGACCTGCGTGCCCTTGTAACCAATCGTGTTCACGTTCGTGATGTTGTCGGCGATGGCGCCCATGGCGCTGGACTGCGCGGTAAGACCCGACACGCCCGAACTAAGTGCACCAAAAAGACCCATGTTACTTCCTCCTTACAATGCCGGTGGAAGGGTTCCAAATCCGGCTGTCGTCAGTCCTCGAAATTCGTTCCATGCCCCGGCATCGGGGCCGTCTGCTCATATCCTCAGGCTTCGGGTTCCGGTTCCGGATCAGGTTCCGGTTCCGGATCCGGGTCTGGCACCGCCGCCTGCTCCGGCTTCTGCACCGACAGGACGTTGTCCTGATCGACGCGCAGCGGGCCGATGAACAAGGTGGTCTTGCCGTCCACGACGCCGCCGCCCGTGACGCGGCCGAAGGTGGTGTGGAACACGTCGAGCAGATTGCCCTGGCGGTCGAAGGCCGTGACCTGCACCCGGTAAAGACCGTCCGGTTGCAGCTGGCCTTCGTTGGACGTGCCGTCCCATTCCACGGCGTGAATGCCCGGATCTGTCGATCCTTGAGCAGTAAACACCTGCTTGCCATCCATGTTCGAGATGGTGATCTGTGTTTCCACCGAACCCAACGGCATGCCGTAGGTGAAGCGCCCGGAACTTCCGTCGAGGACAATATCCTGACCTTCGACTTCGACCACGTTGTCAATGAACCCGACCAGGCTTGAAAGCTTGTTGGTTTCCTGCACGGCAAGCAGCTTTTCCAGGTTGGCGTTCTGGTAAATCTGCTGTTCCACGCTGGCGAACTGCACAAGCTGCGACGTGAACTGTGTCGCGTCCATGGGGTCGAGCGGATCCTGGTGCTGCAACTGGGTGGTCAACAGAGTCAGGAAACGGTTCAGGTCCTCTTCCAAGCCCTGGGCGCTTTGCCCTGCTTGCGTATCGGTGCTAACCGAGCCTGAAATTCCGTTGATGATGGACATCGATCCGTTTCCTATCCCGTGGCCTGTTTAGCCGGGACGCTCCCTTTACGCTCTGACGTCGACCCGACCGTTGTGGAGGACACCCATTTCGTGGGCGGCCACGGCCGTTTCCATGACGTCGGACTCAAGAGTGTCGTCCTCGACTTCTTCACCGCCGGTCTTCCCGGAGGCGAGTTGCTGCTTATTGCCGTCGTCCTGACCTTTAAGGTTGTAGTTCAGGTCGCCGGACTGCATGTCCAGGCCCGCATCCTGCAGGGCCTTCGAAAGTTGGTCGGAATCGCGACGCAGCATTTCCAGCGTTTCCGGCTTGTCGGCGGTCACCATGGCGACCGTGCGGCCGTCGTGGGCAACCTCGAGGCGGACCTCGACGCGGCCGAGATGCTGCGGGTACAGCCGGATGTTGATCTTATCGGCACCGGCCTTGATCGCCTTGTTGATCTGCACGGTGACCTGATCCACCACCTTGTTCTTGGCGGCGTGCTGAGGCTGCTGCTGATGGGCCGTTTTCTGGGCCTGCTGCGCCTGATGCGAAGACTGGGTCTGGCCGGCATTGGCGTTGGCCTGGGTGGCGTTGCCGTCACCCGAGGTATTGGCGCCGTGCGTTCCCGCGTTCGAGGCGCCGGAAGACGCCTGCACCGGGCCCTTGGCGTCGGCGGTGATCTGCGCCGCGGTCTGGGCCTGGGTCGCTTGGCCGGTCTGGGCCTGAACCTGCGCGGCCTGTCCCTGCACCGGGTTCTGGTGGCTCTGGACCATGGCGGCCTGGGCGATCGGGTTCTGGATCTGGGCCTGCTGCGCGTTCTGCGCCTGCTGACCCGACTGCGCCGACTGCTGCTGACTGCCCGCCAGGGCGGACGTCGCGCTCAGGGCCGACAGCGGCCGACCATTGGCCATGGCCGCGTTGTCCTGAACGTTGACGTTCACCGCCAGCTTGGCATCACCACCCACGGCCTCGGCAATCTTGCCGGCCTGGGCCTGCAGAAGCGACTCGGCCTGCTTGGCGCCGTCCCCGTTGGCTTGTCCGTTGGTCTGAAGGTTCGCGATGTTGCGGATGTGCTGCGCCTGCTGGTTGGCGCGGATCAATTCGTGGTTCAGGGCGCGCTGGTTCTGGCCGGCCTGCGGATCGGCCTTGACCGTCTCCACGACGTCGTCACCGACCACCTGGGTGGTCTGCGTCGCCTGCTTGGTTGCATCCTGGCCCTGAGCCTGAGTCGCAAGGGTGGCCAGTACGGCATCGGCCTGACTGCCGGCAAGGGACGCCTGGACCAGCGTTGCGTTCTCGCCCTGGTTCTGGGTCTGCGGCTGGGTGCCGGCCTGATTGCCGTTACCCGCGTCGCCACCCGCGCTGGCATCCTGCGTGCCCGACTGGCTGTCCGTGCTCTGAACCTGGTCATCGCGGTTGGCATTGCCGTCGCGGTTGACCGCATCCTGGCGGCGGCCGTCGGAATTGCCGCGGTCGTTGTCTGCCTGGCTGTTGCGGTCGGTGGCGCCGACGTCAGACTGGCCGTCGCGGCGGTCGTCGCCGTAACCGCGGCCGGCGTCGTCGCTCTGGCTGACCTCGTGGTCATTGCCGAACTGACGCTTGCGCTCCTGATAGCGTGAGGTCTGTTCCGTTTCCGTGCGCTCAACGCCACGGGAGGCGGAACGGTCACGATAAGAGTCCTGACGATTGTCGGAGGGACGGTCCATGCGGGCGACATCGCGTGACGCGACCTGCTGGGTCTTGGACGCGTCCATGATCTTGCCCTGCATGTCCATGACCAGGGCCTGGAACGTGTCGAACAATTGCGAGTGGGTGGCGAAACGCCCTGCTTGGCGTGACGCGCCTACTCCAGCAATACCCGAACTTGTGGCCGTAACTTGATCCATCGTGCTCATTCCTTACGCTTCGTTGGCTATCGATCCAAAAATCGGGCGTTCTGCTCCGCGAAAGTCATGAGCAAGCATCGGGCCAGTTGACGGGAACCTGTCAACTAGTTGAAATATAACAAATAAATTTTACGGAGAGGGTGCGCTGGGTGGGCAATACCGGGTCGACCCGGCAATTTTTGACCGGTAGGGGGAAAGAAATTACCGCGCCGGCGGCCAATCTTGTGCCCGGCGGCAGGCATAAATGATGTCCATGACGCGGCCATCGATCGGGGTCGGGCCGGGACGGCGGTGGGTTTCCCGCATGCCGCTTTTTTCCATGACCTTCAGCATGCCGGTATTACCGGCCAAAGTGCCGGCGGTGACTTGGGCGAGGCCCAGGTCGTCGAACAGATGGGCCATTACGGCCATCCAGGCCTCGGCCCCCAGGCCGGTGCCCCAGGCCGCACGGTCGCCGATCAGGATGCGGATATCGCCGGTCGCGGTTTGGGGATCGACTTCCGTCGAAATATTGCCGATATGGCAAAGCCCGCGCGTCTTGTCGCGGATCGCCCACAGACCATGGGGCGTGCCCGTGAAGCTTGCGATGAAGTCACGGCAGCTTTCCAGGGTATGGGTCATGTGGCGTTGTTCGGAAAACCGCACGACATCGGGATCGTTCAGCCAACCCACATAAGTATCGGTCAACAGGTCGTCCGGAAACGGTTGCAGCACCAGCCGTGAAGTCTCCAGAACCGGGGGCATATAAGGCAGCGTTCCGTCCGGGGCCGGGATTTCGCCCCGTGCCATGGCGACCAGGGCGCGGGCGATGCGCCCGGCGGCGGCGAAGCGCGGGGGGGCGGCGGCCCGTGTCGCCATGAAACCCGCCGGATCGGTCAGGGCATGGGCCAAGGCACCGCACAGGGCGGTGCGCGTGAAGACATGAGGAACCGGGCCGTTTTCCCCGCCGCTCAGCCATTGAACTTCACTGTTTCTGGGCAGAACGGACAGCACGGCACGTCCCATGACGGCGGCTTCGGCCAGTAGCGCCGTCGACAGACCGACCACAAGGTCGGCGGCGAACACCGCCGCATGGGCGCTACCGCCCGCGCTGATCGTCGCGATCTCGGGCGCATAAGCGGCATACAGGTCGGCTGGTGTCTTGGGATGAAGGCGGAGCGCCACATGGGCGTCGGGTGCCACGCGGGCGGCGGCGTCCAGGAGTTCCTCCAGGACGATTTCGGTGCGACCGTCGGTGCCGCCCCGGCCATGCAGGGTATAGTCGGGACCACGCCGGAACTGCGTGGGGTCGAGCCCGTCGGACAGTTCGGCGAGGAACACAATCAAAGGACCGTCGTCAGGTAAATCAGGGAATATCTCCCGGCGCAGGGCCGCGCGGCCCTGTAGGGCCAAGGCATCGCCCGTTTCGCGCACCCGGTCGAACGCCGGACTGCCGGTCACGCGGATGCGCCCGGCATCGACGCCCAGCGCCATGAAGGCGGTGCGCACCGTGTCGTCGGCGACCAGCAGCCAGTCCGTCAGATGGGTCAGGGGGGCGTCGCCGCGGCCCCGGAACCGGCGGTCCGCGTTGGCGGGGCCATCGACCAGGCCGACCGTGGGAATGCCCCGCGCCCGTGCTTCGGCGATCAGGGCGAAGGCGGGTGTGTCGGGGTCTTCGGCGGTGCCGACGACCAAGGCGGCAACGTCGTCGCGCGTGGCAGCCAGGGACAAATTCGGGGACCAGGCGTCCGGGGTTTCATCGCGCGCCGTGAGGTAGGCCAGCGCGGTTCCGCCCGCCACAAGGTGCGGTCGCACCCCCCGGTCTTCAAGCGCGGCAGAGAGGCCCAGGACCATATTGGCCGCCCCCGGGTCTTCGACATAAATCAGGATCGCGGGATTGGCCACGGGGTCAGTCCAGGGAAAGGCGGGAGCCGCCCTCCGCCGCGGAGCGCAGAACAAGCCCGAGAATCCGCTCGTTCACAAGGGCGGAGGCTAACGGCGACCACGGGGCAGCGCGTCCGTCGGCGACACCGGCGAGATTGTCGTACATGCGGTAGAAGGCATCGGAAACGGTGGTTTCCAGGGTTTCGCCCGCGTCGGAGGTGATTTCCATTTCACCGCTCAGGCCCCGGTTCTCGGCCACAGGAAATATCTGAGTGACAAGGCCTTCCTGAAGGATGGACAGGCGCCCCGTCTCGCCCCAGATGTCCAGGCCGACCTCACGGTACTGGGAAAAGTCGAGGGGATGGACTGTGGCAACCGGGCCGCCGATGAAAGTCAGGGCAAAGGCGACATGGCGGTCGCTGGCAAGGGGCGCGCCATGGGCCAGCCGGGCCGGTCCAAGGGCCTGCACGGCGGCAACTTCGCCTAACAACATGCGCAGGAAATCGACAAGATGGCCGCCGTTGTTGGCGATGCCGTTGCCGTAAAGCCCCAGGACCGCCTGAACTCCGCCGACCCGCGCGGTGAGGCCGCGCGCCGCCAGGTCCTGGAACAGGCGGTCGGCCCGTCGCCAGTAATTGACCAGGACGGGAATGCCCCGCTCGGCACAGATCGCCGTCAGGCGGGCACTGTCGGCGCCGTCGTCGCCGGGACGGGTCAGTGGTTTTTCCACCAGCACGGCCTTGAGGTCCGGCATGGCCTCGATCATATCGGCGCGATTTCCAGGAGGGGCCGCCAGGACGGCGATTTCCGGGCGGACCGCGTCAACGACGGCGGGCAGGTCCGTGCCGGCATGGGGCACGTGCCAGGTTGTTCGCGCATCGTCGAGGGCGGCAGCGTTCGGATCAACCACCCCTTGCCAATCGAACGCCGGATGGTCGGCCAAGACCGACGCGTGGGAGGCGTATTTGAAATGCGCCGCCATGCGCGGATCGTTGGACAGGCCCGCTGCGACCTGGCCGAACCCGACGACGATGGTACGCAGCGCCGTCATCGGACCGCCTTTTCCCGGCAATGGGCGTTGATCGCGGCGAGTTCCGGCTCGGCCGCCAGAAGATCAAGAATGTCGCGCACGCCGAAGCCGTCGCCGAACCGGGGTTCCAGACGGGCATAGACGGCGCGGATCAGGTCCAGGTCTTCGGCGTAATCGAGTTGCAGGCGGACCTCGGGCGCGGTTTCCTCGGCGGGCGCGGCAAGATGGTGAATGCGGTAGGTCTCGGGGTGTTCATAGAAATAGAGCGAGACATGTTCGCGCACGGCGGCGTCGGTCTGCGTTTGCGCAATCTTTTCAAGGGCGTGGAAACGGAACACCTGGGCGTCGATGCCTTGGGGCCAAGTCAGCTTGGCGGTGTTGGAGACAACGTCCACGTCGCCTTTGAGAAAGCGGGTCACGGCGGTGTCGATCACGCGGGGGTCGAGCAGCGGCGTGTCGCCGCAGATCTCGACGATGATTTCCGATCCCATCATGCGCTGCGCCTCGACCACCCGGTCGAGCACGTCGTCCTCGGACCCGCGGTAGCAGGGCAAATGCCGCGCTTCCGCCCAATCGGCCAGGGTATCGTCGGCGGGGTTCGTGGTGGTTGCCAGAACGATGGCGTCGATGCATTCGGCCCGGGTCAGGCGCCGCACCAGGCGTTCCAGGGCGGGGGCCCCGGCCACGTCCATCAGCACCTTGCCCGGCAGGCGCGACGCCGACATGCGGGCCTCGATGCTGGCGACGACGCGCGGTCGCAGGTGCGGGGCGGCCCGGTCGGTCATGGCCTTAGGCCCCGGTTTCCAACGAGGTTCCCACGGCATTCAGGTCGGCGCGATGGGCATGGACCTTGCGGATCGCGGCAACCATCCTGTCGGCCAGGGCGTCGTCCACGTCGTAGGCACAGGGTTCGAACAGGATCGCTTCTTGTTCGTGCAGGCGTTCCGTCACCGGGCATTGGCCGTCCGCATAACTGCGGTCCGTCAGGGTGAAGGGCCAGCCTTCGCGGCCGATGGCGGTGCGCTGTTTGAACAGGGGCAGGCGGTACAAGGGCGGCAGGTAGGCGGGGAAATTGGGGAAGCCCTCGGCGCTCAGCGCCTTGCAGAACAGCTCGCGGCTGACCCCGACCTGGGCCTCGTCATACCGAACCAACCAGACGTAATAGTTATGGCGGCAGCCGTCGCGCACGGCGGGCACGGTCCAACCCGCCAGATCGCGGGTGCCGTCGGAAAGCTTCTGAGCCAGGCGTTCGCGGATCGACACGTGACGGTCGATATCCGCCAACTGGACCAGTCCGACGGCGGCGGACAGCTCGGTCATGCGGAAATTGAATCCGACCATGTTGATCAGGTCGGTGACGCCTTCGTGTAGGGCGGCGTTTTCGGCGTGGTTCCGGATCAGCTGCAGGCGTGTGGCCAGACCGTCGTCGTCGGTCACGCAGACGCCGCCCTCGCCGGTGTGGATGTGCTTATGAAAATTCAGGCTGGCGATGCCGATGTGGCCGACCGTACCCGTGGGGCGGCCATTCTCCATGCCGAGCGGCGCTTGGGCGTTGTCCTCGATCAGGTAAATGCCTTTGGCATCGGCAAGGTTGCGCAATTCCTTAAGCCGCGCCGGATGGCCGAACAGGTTGACGGCGACGATGGCGCGGGTTTTCGGGGTGATCTGCGCCGCGACCTTTTCCGGGTCAATGCAGAAGGTTTCGTCCTCGATATCGGCGAACACCGGAATGCCGCCGTAGATCAACGGCGAGACCACGGTCGCCGACATGGTCCAGGGTGGCACGATGACCTCGTCGCCCGGGCTCAGGCCAATCGCCCCCATGGCCGCAAACAGGCCAGAGGTGTTGGAATTGACGCTAATGGCATGCTTGGCGCCGAAGCGGGCGGCCCAGGCGGCTTCGAATTCGCGGACCTTGGGCCCGCCCAGAAATTCCGGCCCCGGCGATCCGAAAAATCCGGACAGGCAGCCCGAGGCGACGACCTCGCGCACGGCGTCCTGTTCCGCCGTTCCCATGGACGGGTAGGGCGGCAGATCGCCTTCAATCATCGGTGTGCCGCCAAGGAGCGCCAGTTCGCTCATGTCAGGGTCCCTTCGCCGGAAGCTTTCATACCATGTTCTTTTGCCAGATCGTGTTCTCGCGCAAGTCTGGCGATGTCCTCAAGCCCCGCGTCCCGCGACGGCAGATGCCGGGCGATCCACTCCGCGCGGGTGAAATCAGTCGGCGTATCGACTGCAAGATGCAGGTCCGCGTGACCTTTTTCCGTATAATCGGTGCCGCTTGCCGGAACGTTAACGATGCGGAAGGCGTCCGGGGTCTCATAGGCATAGAGCGTCACATGTTCACGGTAGCGATCTTCCGGCACCTCGGCATTCAGGCGTTCGAGCGTAGCCAGCGGCACAGCTTCAGCGCTGATCCCGGGAGGGAAGGTTCGGGGAAAGACGTTGGTCGTCAGGTCCGGGCGTTCCCGTTCATGAACCTGGATGACCGCGGTGATTACGGACGGGTCGATGAAGGGGCTGTCGCCGGAAACGCGGACCAGGGTGTCCAGGCCGAACGACCGGGCGGCAGCCAGCGCCCGGCCCAGGACGTCGTTCGTGTCACCCCGAAAGACAGACAGGTTTTCCGCCGCCGCGAAATCGGCGATGGGATCGTCCAAGGCGCGGTCGGTGGTTGCCAGTGTCACCGGTGCGCCCGTTGCTCGGCAGCGGCGGATCGTCCAGTCCAGCATGGGAACCCCCGCCAGTGGCATCAGCACCTTGCCCGGTAAGCGGGAGGAATCGAGCCGTGCGAAGATGACGATGCCCGTTGTCATGGCGTTATCTCGGGATGAATCCAATGCAGCGTTACCTGACGGGATTCAAGGGCGAATCCCGCGCGTTCATAGAGTTTGACCGAGGCGACGTTGTCTTCCTGTGTGCCGACGCGGATGCCGTCGATGGTATCGCTGAAATGGGCGAAGGCGGCTTCGATCATCTGGCCGGCCAAGCCCCGGCGGCGGAAATCGGCGGCGACGGCGATCAGATCGATGACGGCGGTACGGCCGGTCTTCAGGCACAAGTTGAACCCGGCGATCCGACCGTCGATGCGCGCGACCAGAGATGCCGCGGCGCGGCCCTCCATGTCGTTACGCACCCAGGCGGCGCGGATGGCGTCGGCCACGGCATGAGGTACGCGGGCATCCCGATGCAGTCGATCGTAGGTGAAGGCTGACAGGGCCAAGTCGATGCAGGTATCGGTTTCATTCATCCGCGCAAGGCCGGTATCCACCGTCAGGTTTCGCGCGGGCCGGGCCGGTTGGAAAAAGGTGACCAAGGTTTCGACGGCCTGAAAGCCGGTTGATTGAAGCAATTCGGCCAAGTCGGTGCGGTCAGCAGGGATGCGGCAGGACACCAGCCATGTGCCGTTTGTACGCCAGGAAGATTCCAGGTCGGTCAGGTCATGGGCAATATGAGGCCCGGCATCGGCGGGAAGATTGAGCTTGGCCACGGGCACGCCCGCGACTCCGGACTCAAATGTCTGTTCCCGGCAATCGAGGGCTGCGGTCGGTGCGGCCCCGGCGGCGGTCATGGGTTAGGTCCGTCTTCCATGTAGAAGCCCCGGGTTTCCTTATCCCAGCGTTCGAAAAAGCCGAGCACGACCGTGGCATTGTCGCCTTCCCAGGAAAGCGTCGCCGTGCGGTCGGTCTTTTCGCCGACCATGACCAGATAGTCGGAATCAATGAAGCGGTTGACGTGCGTCTTACGGAAGCCGGCCTGGGCCATATAGCCGGCCAGGGTGCGCGCCGAGAAATGGTAAGGATGCACATCGGCGTTGGGGCCGATGTAGTACTGCAGCGGCTTCTTGAACGGCACCAGGATGCGCGAACCCGTGGCTACGGCGACATGGCCGCCGGGCTTGCACAGGCGCCAGGCTGCATCCATCACGTCACGCGCCGAATGGCAGTTTTCCAGGGTCCAAATGATGGTGACGACGTCGAAGCCGCCTTCACGTTCGCCTGCCTGCTCGACATACTCCTCGGCAATGCCGACGAAATTCGCGATCCCGCGCTCGTCCAGCATACGGCAGTTTGCGACGGACGGTTCGACGGCGAAGACTTCAGTGGCGCCATAGTCGGGCCCCTGAATCATTTCTAGAAAGTCGCCTTCACCGGCACCCAGGTCACACACGCTTTTGCCGCGAAACGATACGGCTTCGTCGATGAAATCCATGGCGAAGGTCTGGCGCGCGTGCACGGCCGGCATGCGGGCGGTGTATGTGGTGTCGGAAAGGCGCGTGGTCTGGTCGGCGCGATACATTTCATCGGCCCAGGCTGCCTTGACCTGTTCCGGCGTCTTGCGGTGCGCGACCTGGACCATGCCACAGGCGGTGCACACATGCAGCGGTCGACCGGCCATGTAGGTCGGCGCGCAGGCAACTTCGCTGAGGTCTTCATTGCCGCACAAATCACAGGGATAGTCGCGCATTTTCGAAATCTCCGTTCGTGGTCTCGGCCCGGACCTTATTCCACCGGTGCCTTCAGGACCCATTCATTGCCGCGCCGTTCCCAGATTTTCGGATCGCGGTGCTTGTCGATGGTGTCGTGAAATTCCGCCTCTGTCAGGGATAGATATTCCAGGTGTTCATCGTGGTAGGTCGCGGGGAATTCAGCGTCGTACTTGCGCGCCAGTTCCAGGCCTTCGTCGCGGGTCATCTGGTCGTTCTGGATCATGCGGCAGGCGTCGCGCACGGAGCGGCCGAAGCCGAACTTGATGAACTGCATGTGGTAGTAGAGGTTGTCGATCTTGTCATCGAGGCTGTCGAAATTGGTGAACGTGCCGTCCGTGCGGCCGTTCTCCGCCAAGCGGAAATCGATCTTGTCCTTGATGTAGTCGTAATTTTCTTTCATCGACCAGCGGAAGAAATAAGCGAAATAGAGCGCCTTCACGCCGACTTCCTCGACCCGGCCCAAATCGGGGTAGAGGTAAGGTGCGAGCTCTTTCTCGTCGACCACGTCATCCATCCAGTTATAGGGATCGTCGCCGATCTGGTGCTCCAGGACCTCGGCGAAATCACGGACCTTACGGTGCTCTTCGGACAGAACGCGCCCGCCATATTCGCTTTCGCCGTGTTCTGCATAGAAAATCAGGGGCACGTTGTAGTTCACGGCCACCTGGACCGGCACGGAATTGACGCCCGCGTTCCAATGGATCTTGGGGTCGCCTCGTTCGACAAAGAAACGCCGGGACAGGTGACGGGAAATCTTCTGGTTGGCTCGGACCATCAGATGATCAAACCCGGCCTTCAGCATTTCCTCGCGGTTATGGTTGGCGATCTCGCTGGGCATCAACGGAGAAAAAGTGACCAGCAAGGGGTTCAATCCGAACTCGAACTTCAGCTTCCAGGCGATGGCACTGGAATCCTTGCCGCCGGACCACGGCACGATGCAATCATATGGACCGTCTGCAGGGCGAAAGCGTTCGACGTAGTCGAGAAATTCCGCGCGCCGCGCGTCCCAATCGATTGCTGCTTTAGCGGCTGCCGTATGGCAGGCGTTGCACACGCCGTCCGCGTCGAAAACGACGCGCGGCCGGGTGTCAGGCATCAGGCAGGTTTTGCAGTATTTGACCATATTTACCCCGTGTTCCCGGGCCTTCCCGAATGTCCCGGAGCCGGTCGCGGCCCGGCGCCTATAGCCTGACCGGAATACCTTTCTTTTCCATGAACTTCTTGGCGCTGGCGATCGAGGTTTCCGTGAAGTGATAGATGTTCTGCGTGCAGACGGCACTGAGCCCGCCTTGTTCGACGCCTTCGACGAAATGCTTCCAATTGCCGGCCCCAGCCATACCCAGAACGGGCACGGTGACCGCCTCGGTGACCTGCCGGCAGAGGGCAAGGTCGTAGCCCTGGAGCGAGCCGTCCCGTTCCACGGATGTGATCATGATCTCGCCCGCCCCCAGCTTTTCGCCCTCCAGCGCCCAATCTCCGGGCGCTTTCCCCGTGGGCTGGCCGGCGAAGTGGGAAAACACCTCGTAGCCGCTGTCCAAGATTTCGGACTTGCGTGCGTCAACAGACAAGACGGCGCATTGGCTGCCATAGGCTTCTGCAATTTCGGTGATCAGCTTGGGGCGCTCGACGGCGCCGGAATTGACCACGACCTTATCGCCCCCCACAGCCATCATCTGCCGCGCATCGTCCAGGGTGCGAATGCCGCCGCCGACGGCCAACGGCACGAAGCATTCCTTGGCGAACTGAGTGACCACGTCATAGAACGCGCGCTTGTCCGCATTGGGGTCGCGGGTAATGTCCAGAATGACGATTTCGTCCACGGACCAGGAATCCACGAAATTATGGGTGTAGCGGTAATCCGGTTCGAACAGCTTGGTGCGGAACAGGGTTCCATCGTTAAAGGTCAGGACCGTGATCAGGCGGTTGCGCAGCATCACGCCTTCTCCAGGAAATTGCCCAGCAGCGTCAGGCCCGCCTGCTGACTTTTTTCCGGGTGGAACTGGGTGCCGAACACATTGCCTTTCTGGACCGCCGCGGTGAACGCGCCCCCGTAATCGCAGGTGCCGACCTGGGATCCGTCGGGCGGCGTTTCCATGTGGAAGGTATGGACGAAGTAGAACAGCGATTGATCGGCGATGCCGTCGAACAGGATGCAGTCGGGTTTGGTCTGGGTCAGGTCGTTCCAGCCCACGTGAGGGACCCGCAGTGCGTTGTCAGCGGGCTTAAGGCGGGTCACGGGGGCGTCGATCCATCCCAGGCCTGGTGTATGGCCGAATTCTTCGCTGCTGAGCCCCAGAAGTTGAAAGCCGAGGCAGATGCCCAGAATCGGCTTGCGCTGCTTGATGACAAGGTCGCCCAGGATATCGATCAGGCCGCGGTTCGCCAAATTGGCCATGCCGTCGGGAAAGGCACCGACACCGGGCAGGATCAGTTTGTCGGATGCCGCGAGGGTATCCGCGTCCGAGGTGATATGAGGTTCAAATCCCAGTTTGGAGACGGCCCCGGCAACCGATGTCAGGTTGCCGAGGCCGTAATCTACAATCCCGATCATGATTCCGGTCGGTCAAGGCGGGCAGAATGCCCGAAGGGTTTCGGTTCCTGCCCTTAGGACAGATTGGTCCCCATCTTAGCTTGGACCCGTTCCCATTGCTCGACATACCATTCGCAATAGCGGCGATAGCCGGTTTCGAGCGTCCATTTGGCTTCGAAGTTCAGGTGCTCCTTGGCGCGGGCCGTCGACAGGGTGCCACGGATGGGTTTGATCTTGTCGCGCGGGACTTCGCGAAGTTCGGCCGTCGGAACGACATCCTTCACGATGTTGGCCAATTCCAGGATAGTCCGGGCATTACCGTAGGTGATGTTGAAGGTATGGGAGGCCCCGGGCACGATTTCCACGGCCATGGAGCGGATGATGCCATCCACGAGGTCGAGGATATAGGTGAAGTCCAGCCGTCCATCGCCGCCACCTTCGAGCATCAGGGGCTTGCCCATCAGCGCGTTTTCGATGAAAGCCTGGCTGACACGGCGGGAAATACAGCGTTCGCCGTACAGCGCCGACGGACGGATGATCGCCACGTTCAGGCCGTACTGTTCGTTGTAGGTGCGGACCAGGCGTTCACCCATGAACTTGGTGTTGGCATAGATGCCATAGGGCTGCGGGCGGACGTTTTCGTCGACAGTCTGGGTCTTGAAGTCGCCGTAGACGGTCGACGAGGACATGAACACGACCTGGTTCACTTCATCGGGACGCAGCTGCGTGTATTCAAGAACGTTGCGCAGGGTGATGAGTTGCAGGTCGAAGCAGTGCCCCGGCACTTTCTTCGCCTCGACGGCGCTGGAGATGGCGGCCAAGTGCACGATTTTGGTCGGGGAAAAGGTGCGCAAGGAGTTTTCCAGGTCGATCATGGAACGCGCATCCGCGTTCGCAATCTCGACACCGGCGTCGCGCAGCATTTCAAAACGTTGGCGAAGGAAATTGAAATTCAGTTCTCGGCGGAAAGGATCGATATCCATATCCGAGACGTTGGCCAGCAGATTGTTCTGCATCAGGTTGTCGATAAGCAGAACCTTGGCGCCGTATTCTCGCAGGCTGAGGGCGAGATTGTGGCCGATGAAGCCCGCGCCACCGACAAGCGCGACCCGCTCACCGGCTAAGGCAGTTTTAATCGCTTTTGGAGTCAGGACTGCAGACATAATAGTCTCCTCTTTCTGAGCCGTTACCGCCGTTTCTTGGCGGAATAAGCGAAGCCCGGTACGTCAGGATTCACCTGACACTGGTTCGAGCGTTCACTTTCAGGCTCTAAAGATAGCACGATATGTGCCAATTCTTAAAGCCAGATTAATGCTGCGCCGGGGGCGAGCCAAAGTCTGTGACCCCCGTCACGCAAGGCTTTCCAGCGATTCGCGGGGGGCGTTGGTCTAAGCCCGGAAATTGTTGACAAATTTCCCCCCGGCTTGATTCTCAGACGGGTAAATAATGGCGCGGCGAGATGTCGTTCCGAGGAAATGTTATGCAAATCACCGACTTTCCCGAGATGCCCGCGATGATGCAGCAGGCGATCATGCGTGCCGTCACGGCGCAGCACGACGGACAATTGTTCGATGCCGACAGGCTGTATGCGCAGATGGTCCGCCGCAAGCCCCTGCATCCCTTGATCGCCAATACGGCCGGCGGGTTCCATTTGCTCAAGGGTGATTTCCCTGGGGCTTGGGCGCTGTTTGAGCAACGCCTTGGGCTGCCGTATTACACGCATCGACCGTTTGCCAAATTGCCCCAACCGATGTGGACCGGGGACGATGCGCCCAATGCGCGCTTGCTGATTTTCAGCGACATGGGCTTGGGGGATACAATCCTTCTGGCCCGCTTCCTGCCTTGGGTCCGGGAGCGGGTGAAGGCCATTGCCCTGCAGGTCAACCCGGGCACCGCCGGGTTCTGGCGCAGGCATCTGCCGGATGTCGAGATCAACGAACGGGATGACCCGCTGCCTGCCTGCGACCTGAAAATCAACATGTTCTGCTTGCCGCGTCTGTTTCGCGCGGACGCCGCCAATATGCCTGCCCCTGGATATCTTCAGGCATCCGAAAACGAACGCCGGTTTTGGCGCGGTCGGTTGGGGGACGGGCCGGGCTTGAAGGTCGGCGTGACTTGGCAGGGGAACCCGGATCATGTGCGCGACTTTGAACGCTCAATCCCATTTGACGCGCTGTCCCCGCTGCTGACCGACCCGGCCTTGGCGGATGCAGGTATTCGGTTCTATTCGGTCCAGTTGTATCACGGCAGCGCCGACGCCGCTGATCTGGCGGCGTCTGGGGGGATTGTCGATCTGAGCAGCGACATGATGACGCGTGATCCATTGGAAGCGTCCGCCGCATTGATCGACGAATTCGACCTGACAATCTCCGTCGACAGTGCCCTGGCCAATCTGGTGGCGGCCATGGACCGCCCGGTCTGGGTGCCGACATACAAGGTGCCGGATTGGCGATGGTGTCTTTTCCCAGATCTTGCCCTGGATCAGCCAGAGCCGGGGCCGTGGTATCGCAGCCATCGGGTTTACGCCTGTCGTGAACGCGGGGTCTGGGGCGATGTCGTGCAGTCGATGACGCGGGACCTTCGGACCATGGCCGGGGAGAGCTAATCGGTATCGATTGCGAACGTCGGAACGGCTGCCCCTTGCCGGGGGACGCAGGCGCTGGCACTAATGATCATGGTTGCCGACGGTCGAGGCGATTGACCATTCGAATGTGAACTTGTGGACAAGGCATCATCGCAGTGAAATCCCTGTATCTGCATATTGGATTGCCGCGTTGTGCATCAACGGCGATTGAAACCGAGTTTGTCTTCCCCGGGCGCATTCCCTACGAAGCGCTTCGCCGCAGCGGAGTGAAACCGCTTATTCGTCTGTACAAGGAGTTTCGGCGTGCCTTGGCGACGCCGCGTTGGAATGATGTCTTCGGCAAGCGTCTCCGGGACTATCATCTCGAACCGCTTCTGACACCGGGCGCGGACGAAGAGACGCGTGGGTATTTCGTTACCGATGAGGGACTGACCCATATTAGCGATTTGCCGGGCGACCCGAGCATATTTGCCGACCGTGCGCGGTTCTGCGGCAAACTGTTCGAAGGGTTCAAGCCATTGGTTCTGATGATGGTGCGCAATCAGGTCAGCTACGTGGAGTCCTATTATGGGCTGCATGTGCAAAAGGGTGGGACCAAGAGTTTCGACGATTATTATGCGGACTTTCCCTTGGACCGGTTTGACTGGCTGCCCGTCGCCGATGCCTATGCCCAGGTGTTTGGAGAGGAAAACGTGAAGGTCTTTCCGTTGGAACGAAAACTCTATGGCGGGCCAGGGCTGCCGTATGACGATTTCATTCACGCGCTGTCCGCAACCATGGGTGTCGAGGAGAACATCAATGGAGATGACCTCGCGATGTTTAACCCCAGCTTGGACGGGCGGTTGTTGCCGGCACAGGTGGAGATAAACCGGGCCTTCGGGGCGGAAATTGCAAAAGGTGTGTTGGATATCCTGATTGCCCACGTGCCCAAGGAGCGGGGGGCAACGCTCAACCTGTTGACCGTGGAACAAGGACAAGCCATCCGAGAGAAATTCGCCGACAGCAACAAAGAACTGTTTCGGCGCTTCATGCCGGACGTTGCGATGGACGGCTATTTACCGAAATGATGTCATATGACCGGTTGAATCGGGTGGATTAAAGGGTCGCGCCGGCGCCCCAATCGGGCGGTGCCAGTTTGAATTCCTTCACCCAATGAGGCATGCGATCAACCTGCCAACGTGGGTCGTATCCGGCGAACGGGTCCGAAGCGATGTTGAGGGAATGCGCTTCGCGGAACATATTTTGGACATTGCGGCCCAGAAATTTATCCCAAGGCAGCGGACTTGGCAGGATGACGGCGATCAGCGCATCGCGCGCGCCGTTGACGGGCTGCACACCACGGTGAAGCACCCGCGTCGGCGTGAACACGAGAGCGTCTCCGGCCTTGGCCTCGACGTGGTAGGGGGCGAAGGGGCGGCCGGCTTCGGAGAATTCCGCGCTTAGGTCCGATTTCCGACCTTCAACAGGTGGGAAATCGTACCCGGCTTGGGCGATCGCGATGGTGTCTTCAAGTGGGATCACTTCCGTGCTGCCCCGCTCTCCGGAGACATCGGTCAGATAGAGGATGACGTGAATCTGATGGGGGACCTCACCGTCGCGGTGCCATTGATAGCTGATGGTCTGCTGTTCCGAGGGGAACAGGCGGCCGCCGGTCACGGATCGAATCAGGAAGTTACTGCCCAGGAATCCTTGAATCGTGGAGGCCACTGCGCCGGAAAAGGCTTTGTGCAGAATCTCTGCCGCGCGGCCTTTGTCCTGATCACGCCAAGCGATGTTGAAGCCCGGGTCCTGCGACGTGGGGGTGAAGCCGCGCGCGGGGCCATCGGCATGAGCGTCGATCATAGCGCGCAGTTCGGCGATATCCTGGGTATCAATTAGGTTTCGTTCAAGGGAGAATCCCTTGGTGACCAGGGGGTTCTCGGCATCTGGCGGATTGCCGCCCGCAACCTGCATGGCCTGCTGGCAGCACATGAGAAACAGTGCATGCTGGGCAAACGGTCCCATGCGTTCGACGGCGGCCCGGGTATCGGGTGCAAGCTCAATCCAGTTGTTGTTCAGCGAGAATTGCATCGCGGTCACCATATGCCGGAAAAGATTGTACCCGACACAATGCTACCAGATATTGAAATTTAGGTTAACTGCGTGTCCTTTCCGGATCCACGGAGATTATATCGCCGTCACGACTTCAGGCATACAATCGGCGATATCTTCCATGTCCTTGACACCTAGGTGCGGGCCGCAGGGCAGGGCGATGGCGTTGTCGGCGATCGCCGTCGCCCCCGGGAAGCCGTTCGCGTCGTAACCGAATTTGTCCCGGTAGTAGCGCAGGCGTCCGATGGGGTGCGGGTAATAAATCGAAGTGCCGACCCCTCGTTCATTCAATGCCAGCGCAATATCATTACGCTTGGCCGCCAGGTCGCCTTCCAGAAGCATGGTGACACAGTAGAAGCTGGATTTCAGGCGGTCCTCGCCGCTGTCCAGCACGCGCACGCCGTCGATGGCGTTCAGGCCCGATTGCAGGGCACGGAAATTGGCCTCGCGGATGCGCATGATGTCGGGCAGGCGGGTCAACTGCACGCGGCCGAGGGCCGCCTGCATTTCCGACATGCGGTAGTTCATGCCCAGGCCCTTGACGTCGTACAGCCCCGGCACCTTGGGCCCGGGGCCCGAGCGATCATAATTGAAGGCGCGGAATTCGCCGATGCGCTTCACCGTTTCCGGGTCTTTGGAGACAAGCATGCCGCCTTCGCCGCAGGTGATGTGCTTGACCGGATAGAAGGAATAACAACCCGTATGCCCGAACAGGCCGACATGGGTGCCATCGATCCGCGCCTCAACCGCCAGCGCGCAATCCTCCACCACTTTCAGGCCGTGTTTTTCCGCCAGCGCCATGACCTTCACCATGTCGATGGGGATGCCCACGTAATGAACGATGCCGATGGCCTTGGTCTTGGCCGTGACCTTCGCCGCCATGTCGTCCAGGTCCATGTTGCCGGAGGTCAGTTCGCTGTCCACGAACACGGGCGTGGCGCCGGTCAGCGCCACCGCATGGGCCGTCGCGACATGAGTCATGGCCGGCAACAGGACCTCGTCCCCCGGGCCGACGCCCAGGTCCATCCACGACAGATGCAGGGATGCCATGCAGCTTGATGTCGAAACCGCATGACCGCCGCCCATCATCTTGGCGAAGCCCTCTTCGAAGGCGTGGCAGTTGGGGCCGTGGGTCAGGATATGCCCGGACAGCACCTCCATCACCGCGTCGCGCTCTAGGTCTTCGATCCAGGGTCTGCCGAAGGGAATGTCCAGCTTGGTCATGGTTACTGTCCTAATGGGGGTAGGGCCTGATGGTCTGGGGCGATCCGTCGCGGTGTGCCGCGTCGGCGGCGGCGATGACGCGGATCAAATCGAATTCCCGTTCCGCCGCCGGGGCCGGGTCGGCGCCCGTCTGGATGGCTTGGATGAAATCGGGGATCAACACGCCCTTGCCGTCGGGCAGGGGGGCAAGGTCGAGTTTTTCCGCCCGCGCGCCGTCCGTGCGGCTGCGAAACAGGCGCGGGCCCTGATCGTCGTAGATGAAGGTCGCCTTGGTTCCGAACAGGCGGATCACGTGATGGTGCGGATGGACGCAGCCGAAATTGGCGGTAATCCGGCCGACGGCGCCGGACGCGAAGGTGAAGGTGGCGGCCATGAAGTCGTCGTATTGGAATCCGGTGCCCTGGGTCGCGATCTTTGATCCAAGCGTGGAGACGGCCGCCGGTGTTTCGCCCATCAGCCACAGCATCAGGTCGATGATATGCACGCCGCCGCCTTCCATCACGGAATAATCGGGCACGTCCTTGCGCCAACCCTCTGTGATCTTTTCCAGACGGCCATAAAGATAGTCGCCGTCAAAGGCGTAAATCTCGCCGAACTCACCGGCGGCGATGGCGTTCTTCAGCCAACCGTAGACGGGGGCACCGCGCAGCACCAGGTTCGAGCGCAGATGCGGCCTGCCGGCCTTGTCCCAGCGGGCGGCGATTTCATCAACTTCCGCCGCTGTCCGGCACAATGGCTTTTCAACGAAGACATGCTTGCCGGCGCCGAACGCCCGGCAGACCTCGTCGAAATGCAGGTGGTCGAAAGTGGCGATGGAGACGGCATCGACGTTCGGATCAGCCAAGATCTGCTCGTAACTTTCCGCCACGCGGCCCTGCCCCAGATCGCGGGCGATCCGGTCCGACTTGGCAGTGTCCAGATCATACAGCCAAGTGACCTGCGCATCGGGTGCTGCGGCGAAGGCCCGCGCGTGCTGCTCGCCCACACCCAATCCGATCACGGCGACATTCAAGGTCATCCGTCGTTCCCCGTGGCGATGCGGTGCGTCGGATCAAACAGTTCCGGCCGGCTCTCGGCGAGCGATTCCAGTTCGGCGACGCCGAAATCAGGGGTATCGGGGTAGAGAATGTCGAAGATTTCCGAAATCCGACGATAGTCGTGTTGCGTGTCCAACAGGCACTTCAGGTGATTTCTGTTCGGCGTGCGGCGAATTTCCAGCATGGGGAAACGTTCAGGCCGGCGGGTGAAGAAGGGCAGCATGTTTTCGCGTTCGTACATGTCGTCGGATTCGTCTGACAGCGCACGCAGGGCGTCGACCCGCAGAACGTGGGTTTCGACGCCTTCAGGATAGCCGGAATCGTTCGGGTAGTGGGCCCAGGCGACATCCGTGTTCAAGACAGCCTGCAGCAATCCTGCCGCCAGATCGGGATCGGTCACCGGACAGTCGCCCCACATGCGGACAATCACGTCGGCGCCGGTAAGGTCTGCCGCCATCAAAAACCGTGTCACCAGATCGTCGTCCGGGCCGCGCACGACCCGGATCTCGGGGTAGTCCGCGACGGCGTTTTCAAGCGGATCATTGGCCTCGCCCGTGGGGATCGCGAGAACCAGATTATCGACGCCGCGAATACGCTTCGCCCGGTCGAATAAATGGTGCATCACGGGCCGGCCAGCCAACGGCAACAGCGCCTTTTGTGCCAAGCGGATCGAAGTCAGGCGGGCCTGGATGACACCGGTGACCCTGGTCATGGCTGAGGCCCTGTCAATGATGAGGATAAGAAACTCATTGGCTTTCAAGGAGTTGTTGATCAAGGAAAATACGCGCGGAAATAAAGCTGAACAAGAATTTTGAAAAGCTGTTGGAGGTCATATCCTGGTTCAGGAACCCTTCGAACTTGCTCCGGTCGATCAGGTCGAAGATCGGCCCGGGGGCAAGCAGGCGGTCGCGGGTATCCGGGTCATTGCGGTCGACGAGCGAGTTGATCGAGGCATTGAATCCGCGCTTGCGCTTGTCCAACCGCACTTGATCCGGCACCAATCCCTGGCCGGACTGGCGCAGGAGGAGCTTGGCGAAGCCGTCGCCGATCAGGTATTCGGACGGCACGCTGTATAGGAATTCTGCCAAGTTGCGGTCCAGGAAGGGAGAACGGTTCTCCACCGACCAGCGCATGGAGTTGCAGTCGTCTTCGTGAAGGATGACGGGGATCGATTCCGCGAACAACTCGTTCATCATGCGGTTGCGCAGAAGCTCCCGGGTGAATTCCGTTTCCTCGAAATCCTCATGGAAGGGCGTGGCCAGCAGGCTTTCAAAGAAATCCTGGTCGAGCGTGATATGCCCACGCTGGCCCGGATCACGGACGAAGGTCATGGGGTCCTGCAATAGCGGGTTCTGCACATGGGCCCCGAAGCCTCCCTTCCAATCGGTCAGCAGGGTTTCGAAATCGACCGTGGAATCGATTTGCGAGCGCCGCCACATCTGCGCCAGCCACATGGAATAATGATCGTAATAGCCGGTGTAGATCTCGTCGGCCCCGGTGCCGGAGACGGCGACCTTATAGCCGGCGTCGTGGATCGCTTCCGACAGGAATGAATGGACGTAATAGCTGATGGTCGCCACGGGCGCGTCGTGATAGGCGACGATGTCTTCCATGCGCGCGAAGAAGCCCTCGGTCGACGTGCGCGTCACGTGATGGTCACAGCCGAGGGCCTCGACCATGGCGGTGATGTTGTCGCTTTCGTCGTAGCGTTCATCGGCATCGATGATCGAAAAACAATGGATGTCCGCCCCCAGCTTTTTCGCGGCGATGGCCGCGAGCGTCGCGGAATCGACGCCGCCCGACAGGCAGAACGCCACCGGCACGTCGGCCCGCAGCCGCAGCTCGACCGAGCGGAACAGACGTTCGCGGGCTTCTTCCAGGGCGACCGCCGCCGACATGGGCCGAGGGATATGTTTGAGTTGCCAGTAGAACTCCGGTCGCGACAGGACGGGAGAGGAGAGCGTCAGATAGGTCGAGGGCGGCAATTCGAACACGCCGTCGAAGAAGGTGTCGCCGGATTTATAGAGCGATTTATAGCCGAGCGTCAGATAACGCAGGACCTGGGTCTGGTTGACCGGCGGGGCATCCCCGGCGAGGGCCGCCAGGGTCTTGATCTCGGACGCGAAATGCAGGACACCGCCCCGCGGCCAAAGGTAAAGCGGCTTTTCCCCGAACCGGTCGCGGCACAATGTCAGCGTACCTGCTTGGGTATCGATGATGGCGAAGGCCCACATGCCTTCCAGCCGGTCCAGGGCATCCGGCCCCCACTGCCGCCAAGCCGCGACCAGGACTTCCGTGTCGGAGGCCGTTTTGAACCGGTGGCCCAGGGCTTCCAGATCGGCCTTTACCTCAAGGTAGTTGTAGATTTCACCGTTGTAGGAAATAACCAGCCCGTCCCGCTCGAACGGCTGGTCGGCGCGCGCGTCCAGGTCGATGATCGAAAGCCGTGTATGCAACAGCGCCGCCTTCTGCGCGCCCAGGTCCAGAACGCGGTGGCCCGAAGCATCGGGGCCGCGCCGCGCCATGGTCGAAAGGGCGCTGGCGATGCGGCCGGTGTCCGGCACGGTCGGGCCGAGGGTTCCTGCAATTCCGCACATGTTCCGAGCTGTCCTTGGCTTAGCTGCCTGCCCGATGGGCGAACTGCGAGAGGCAATAATCCTTCAATACCGCAGGCATCGGCGTGTAGAGCTTGCCGAGCTGCTGCAGGCGGGTGACTGACAACATGCCCCCGCCGTCAAAGAACGTGAGAACCTTTCCCATGCCTATGATGTAGCCGTCGGTGACCGCGCGGCGGAGACCGGCAAGGGGCATGCCGGACGGTATGACGAGTGGCGTGCTGGCCAGGACCGAGCCGCTGTTGGGCTCAAGGGCCGCATACTGAACGATGCACTCAAGGCGGCTTTCGTCGCCGTGATAAACGGCCCACAGATGCGTGTCCTCGCCCCGGTAGTCCTGTGGGTTGCCGGGGTGAAGAACGAGGGCGCGGTTTTCCATCATGTCGATGATCGCGCCGCCGGTCGGGCCGGCGTTCAGGGAAATCACGATATCGGGCTTGAGACTTTTCAGCACGGCCGCCGCTTCGTCGCCGATCATGTCGGGGACCGTATGAACCGGGGCGATGTCGGCGAGGGCAGGGGGGGTGCCGCCGAACCAAGCGTCGGCCTCAAAGGTGGCTTGGTCATCGTCCAGATGATGGGCGGTCGCAAACGGCAGCGTTGGCGGCACCGTCCGCACCAGGATGCCGCACAGATCGTAGATGTCCGCCAGATTGCCGGCGCAACGCAGGGCGGGCGGGCAATCGGTGGTGAGGAGGGCGATCCGCATGGAGCCTGTCAGTCGTTTTCAAAATGTTCTGGGCGGATCATCTCGCCGCCGGCGACCGCTTGGGTCAGCTTGCGGGCAAGGACATCCGTTTCCCGGCCGGGTGCGAAGCCGCCGCCGGGACGCAGCCAGACGATATCATCGGCGCTGATGATGTGTCCCGCGGGCAGATTATGGGCCGCCGCGATGGACCGCCGTACAGGCGTCACAAGATCTTCTTCGCAGGCTAAACAGCCGAGGGCACCGTCGCCGGCCATGTCCTCGACAAGGCGGATGCGCTGGACAAGCCGGGCCATGTCCTTGGGATTGGCGGACAGCTGATGATCACGGAAGTCGGAATAGTCATTGGCCAAAGTGAAATGCTTTTCGACGATGCGGGCCCCCATGGCGACGGCGGCGACGGCCGCATCCAGGCCCATGGTGTGGTCCGAATAGCCGATGGTCTGACCGGGAAAGGCCGCCGTCAGGGAACGAATGGCGCTCAGGTTGGCCTGCTCGGGCGGCGCCGGATAGCTGACGACGCAGTGGAGCAACGCCAGGTCGCCTTCATGCCCCTTGGCGGACCAGACCGCGGACACCTTGTCGGCCGCTTCCTGAATTTCCGCCTGACCGGATATGCCGGTGGAGATGATCATCGGCTTGCCGCTTTCGGCGCAGCATTCGATGAGCGGCCAGAACGTGTTGTCCCCGGACGCGATTTTCAGCGCATCGACGATGGTCGCCAGGAACCGGGCGCTGTCCAGGTCGAGCGGCGTGGAAAAGAACATCAGGCCTTTGGCCCGCGCCCGTTCGGCCAGTTCGGCGAATTCATCGAAGGTAAGTTGAAATTTCTGCAGGCGGGCGAACCGGGCGGCGTCTGCCTGCGAAGAGAATTTTTCCGCGATGAAGGTCTGGAATTTAACGGCGTCGGCGCCGGTTTCGGCGGCGCGGTCGACCAGTTCACGGGCGACGCCCATGTCGCCTTCGTGGTTGTTGCCGACTTCGGCGATGATAAAGGTTCGTGTCAGGTCTTTGAACACGCCTGCGCTCCCATCTTTCCGTCTCCGGCGAACCCCGCCGGACCGACATCCCAGTCTTCCTTCAGGATGTGTTCAAATTATGGGGGAAACGCTTAATGATCCATTTAGATTTCACGCGGCAGGGCGGGCGGTTGCCTGCTGCTTGTTCCTTGAGGGCGCAATCCCGCTGGCCATCAATCATGTCACCCTTTTGTTCTAAAGAGGTGGCTTGCCGGCCGGCTCGGCGAATCGGGCCTCAAAGGCATCGGCCATATTGTTCAGGGCCTCATCCGTTGCATGGCGCCCATCCTCGCCGAATGGATCGCGGCAGCAGATGCGGCCCGCTTCCAGAGAGGGAAAATAATAGACGTGTTCGTACTTGCGGACGACTTCTTCTGTGGCGACGCGAAGCACGGATTTGCCCAGTAAGTCAGATTCCACGATATGGCTGTCTGCCTTCCAGGTCGCCAGCATGGGCGTGGGTGTTATTCCCAGGATGAACTTGATGCTGGGATTGTGTGCGGTCACGACGTCGATGAAATGACTGAGGGCATCCACGTTCTCTTGCACCGTCAGGCTCACCGGACGGAACAGTGGGCGCAGGTCAAGGTCCGGCATAACCGAGGAGATGACGCGTCCATCTGGCAGATAGCGGCCGCCTTCATTGTTGCCGAGAAAGGCAAGAAATACTTCAGCTTCCATCAGGACGTCTCGGGTATTGCGCGCGTGGGCTTCCGAGTTGCGATAGAAGGCGTCGAGACTGGGGAAATTGACACCCATGCGGAATGGGTCGGTGTACATGGGGGGCGAATCAGAGACCTGTGTGCAAACCAAATCAGGCGGCGTTTCAGCGAAGGCGATGTCGGCGATCTGGGCAAAGGCTGGGGCGTTGAACATGACGCCCCAGTTGCACGAACCTTGGTGGCGCGGCCCGGCCTCTGGATCGTAGTTTCCCGTCTTTGCCCCAGTGTCCGGGTCCAGATTGGTTTCCTTGAAGATGTAGTTGTATCCGCGGTCGGTCAGGTGATCGATAAAGAAATAGTTCAAGCATCCGCCGCCGGAGGCGATTTTAGTTTGCTTATTCAGAATGGGATCTTTGGCGGCGACCGGCACGGTGTCGTACAGATTGCCGCCGAAACGCTTACCCTTTGATGGGTCTGGCCATGAATATTTCCGAAGGCCTTCTGTGGTTGAATGCCGGCTGTACAGTTCATTGATCTCGCCGAGGCCCTGGACGAAGGTGCCTAGTCTGTCCAGTTCGGCTGCATATTCTGGGTTGTCGTTGCCCAGGCCGCTTTCGCGGACCTTTGCTACGATTATATGAAGACGGTCGAGAAGGCCCCGGTAGTCCAGGGCACCGGGAGGAAACTGGGACAACGTGTCCAGCATGGATTTGCGGAAATCATCGCGCCGGAAGATCGACCGGACATAGAGCTCCTGAACATGGCGATCATGGCAATTGCCGACCAAGTTTAGCGGCGTTATGGCGGTCGGTGAGGATTGGTGGTTTGAGGAATCGTATTCCATGTATTAGAATCTTTTCTTCAACAAAAAGAATCCCCTTGTTCCGGAAGTTATGTTCCATCCCGACAGGGGAATACGGCACAAATTATCACGGTCGGGGCGAAGGAAAGCAGCCGTAAGCCCATTTCCCAACCGTCCTGAGGTTAGGGGAAAATATACGAATGGAAAATAAAAAATCTGTTATTCCCGCTTTGATTGAATTCTTTCATGAAGAATTAGGCGTGGAATCGGCAGCGTTGGCCGTGGATCGGTCGCTGTTCAAGTCCGGACTTCTTCAGTCCATCGACTTCATCATGACGGTGGCGTTTCTGGAGGAAGAGTTCGTCGTATCGATCCCTAGCGAGATGCGCGAGGCGGATAAGATGGACACCATCGCCCAAATCGCCGAATTGATCGGTGCGCTGAAGCCTTAGGATTCTTCTAGGCTCTGGGCCAAATCGCGAAGCGCGGTTCGGTCAACCTTGCCTGAACTGGTGCGGGGAATTGCTCCGACGGCGATGAATTTTCGTGGCAGCATGTGATTGGGTAGGGCGCTGCGAAGGTGGCGCATCATGGCACCCTTGCTGTAGCCCTTGGTAGGCCCCTCCACCAGATAGACACAGGGTGCCGTGCCGATCCGGTCATCCTCGAACGGCAGTACGGCGGCGTCTTCGACCAACCCGGACGCCATGACCGCATCCTGTATGGTCATCGCGTGGGCTTTCAGTCCCATGACCTTGAAGACATCGTCCTTACGGCCGACAAGGTGGAGCAGGCCGTCGTCGTCCAGATAGCCGAGGTCTCCTGTGCGGAAGCCGCCGAAGCCAATCGCCTTGTCCGTTGCCTGTGTATCACCGCAGTAACCCTGCATCAGACCAGGTCCCCTGGCAATGACCTCGCCGATCTGATTGCCAAGGCAGGGGGTATTGTCATCGTCGACAAGCACCAGTGAGAAGCCGGGAATCGGTCGGCCGACACTGCCCATGTGTGTTGCCTGTTCCTGGGGGGCCAGCCAACAAAACCGGCCGGCCAGTTCGGTTAGGCCGTAGAAGGTATAGATGCCGAGGCCTGGCCGGAGGGTGGCAAGGCTTGCGATGGTCGCGGAGCCGAGATTGTCGCCCGACGACATGATCCAGCGCAGGGTCGTGAAGGCGTCGGCTTCAGCCTCAACAAGCCAACGCGCGTGGATCGGGCTGCCGCCAAGGCAGGTCGCGCCGTTGGACTCCACGGATGCTGCCAGGGAATTGGGTAGCAGGGGGGCTTCAGTCGCGGCCAAGGTGGCATCGGACAACATGACGGTGACAAAATGGCTGAGCGCGCTGACAAACCGGAAGGCGATGGGGGCGAACAAGACGTCGTCCGGTCGCAGGTCCAGACATTGCAGCGTCGCCCGCGCGTTTGCCAGCAAGCCGCCGTCAGATAACCTGACCCCCTTTGGCTGGCCTGTTGAACCGCTGGTGAACAGGATGGTCGAGAGGCTGTCGGGGGCAGGCGGCTTGATGGTGGGGAGAATAATTTCAGCGCTTCCGGCCGGTGGTCCATCGAGAAAGTTCAATCCTTCTGGCACCTCCTCCGTCGATGACGCGCCTAACAGGAACCGCGGCTGTACGAGCCGGACAGCCTGGTCTAGTGAAATCGCATCGCCGATCGGTGCGTAGACCCCGCCGCAGGCCCAGACGGCGAAGACATCAATCCAGAAATCTCCGCCCCGGCCGGATTGGACGAGCACCGCATCCCCGGGGATCAGGCCCGCATCGAGTAATTGCAGGCAGCGTGCATTGGCCTGTGCAAGAAATGATCGGCCCGTCCATTGCCGTCCGTCGACCTCAAGGACCAAACGGGAGCATTTGGCTTCCAAGGCGTCGCGAATGGCTTGAGAAAGTCCTGGCGAAGCGGGTGGATCGTTGTGCGATGTCATGCTGCGGACAGTATCTGTGTGCGGTCCAGGGAAGCGGCAAGTATATATATGGGGCAGGGTAGGCTCTAGTTCGTTCGCGGCGCGCCGTCCGTAGCCCTCGGGGCGGTATGACTTGCGGTCAAGAATTAGCCTGTGAGCGGCGGAACGCGCAAGTCGGGCGCTAATCCCGCCGGTTTCAGGTCGCGGTGGTATCGTAAATTCCTGGGTACCTTGCAGTATTTCAGTCGATCAGAGCGGAGACGTCCAGACCAGCGACGACTTGATCGCCTGGCCCGCCAATTCATCGTGGCAGCGTTATTGACTGTTCCATTGGATATACCAAGATCACTATTCATGGACCCATGGTGGATCGCCAACGGCGGTGACGGGGGAATGCTCTGGCCGAGAAGGGCGTCAACCTGCGCCCAGGCCTTCTGAATCTGGGCGGTTGCAACGCGTTGATGCCGTAAATCGACCAACATATGGAAGAAGCGGTGGACGGCTTTTCGCGTGAATCTTCTTTGCCGCGTGTTGCCGCAGGTGATTTCGTCTGAAATCACGGCGAAATTGGAAGAATACTATGGCAGTAATTTCCAAAATCGCGCCATTAACATGCGGCGGGACTTTCCGCCGCGGGAAAAGGATGTTTCCTTTATCTGGCATCGGGGTTTCGAGCCGAATCAACAGGCCCGTCTGATCGTCTATTTAGGTGGAGCCTCGGATGAAGGTGGGCGGACTGAGGAACCTGAACCGGGGAAGACTGCTGAAGGCTCATTGGCGGGACAGGCTTCTTCTGTCGTTCGTGCCAAGCCCCTTGTCGTGGCGAGAGCGTCTTGCGCATACTTTTGAAAATGTACTGATGAACGGATCGGCTGTGACATCTTCTACGGTCAACCCGTTGTTGACGTTCGCGCACTCATCGCCCGACAACCATGGCTTGCCCCCGGATTGGGGCCTCGCTTGGCGATCTGTGCCCACCGGGCGGCACACCGTAATAGGCAACAGCCTCCCCGGTTTCCGGTTCATGACAGGCTAGGTTCATGATGAGAAGGTGATTACGCCCCTTCTTCGTTCGCGGATTCCATACGTGCCGCGATATCGACGGACTCAAGCTCATCGGCAAGGGCCGAAAAGGTGTCCGCCTCGTGGCGAATCAGCTTCTGAGTGGCCTTGAGCGCCCGATAGAGCTTGGCTTCATCCACGAATTTGGCGATCTCGTCGGCGAGCGGTTTGGCGCTTGGCGCCGCGGTAACATAGTCGTTGAGGAACCCGCGAAACGTCTCCAGATACTCCCCTTCGTGCCGCGGGAACATGTATGCACATTGAAGTGCGAAGTATACACGCGCTGCCGGCGTATTGGATTCACCCTGAGAAAGGATCTCTTTTTCCCGGATGATCGCCGATTCGTTGTGAATCAACATCTTTGCATTGCCGCCGACATTTTCCAGAACGGCGCCATTAATGACGAGCTTCTCACCCGCCTTGATATCAAGTTTTAGCGGCATATTGCTTTTCTCACCCCGCTATATTGTGCCCCCAACCAATTTTTTAGATATGCGCTAAATCAAAACTACAGGCAAGGCCAACAACCTCGCCATCATGGATTCGATCGCAGAAGCCACGGATTATATTGCGAAATAAAATTCGAATGCCGCGAAGAAAAGGAACAATTTGGAAAGAATTTGTTAACCCCTTCGGGTTAGATTACCGTGCGATTCGTTGGCAGAAAGCGCAACGTGAATGCCATCGCGGTGTTGGCGAGTATGGCCCGCCCCGTGTGAAAACGAGGCAATGAAATGTCTGACGTGGCACTTTCTGCTGCAGTACGCAGCTCGCTGCTTGCCCTGCAGCGCACAACCGATCTGATTGACCGCACAAACAACCGATTGGCGACGGGGCTCCGGGTTGCCGGGCCTGTCGACGATCCGGTTGCGTTCTTCTCATCCAAGGCGCTGCGCGACCGCGCCTTTGATTTCACGGAACGCAAGGGCGGTATCGACCAGGGGATTTCAACGGTGACGGCGGCCTTGGACGGTGTCGAAAGTATCGATAGCCTGGTCCGCCAGCTGAAAGGTATTGCAACGTCGCTGAAATCGGCGACCAGCAGCCAATTCACCGATCTGGTGGCCCAGTTCAACAACATCCGAGGACAAATCGGTGACCTGGCCAACGATGCCCAGTTCCAGGGCATCAACCTGATCGACAACACCTCTGAATCCCTGACGATCAACTTTGCGAACAACACGACCAGCTTGCTGACGATCGACGCGGTTAACCTGCGGCAGTCGGGTTTGTTGGTCGATGCCATGGAAATTCGCGCCGACAGCAAGATCAGTTTCACGGGGACCGTGACGTCGGGTTTCACCCTGAACAACACAGCGACCGCGCAGGTCGGCACGGGCGGGTACACCCGCGTTACGGCCGTATCCGGCTTCGGCGGTCAGTTCGTCGTGACCTACAACGGCACGGGTCAAACCATCACGGCGACCGGCGCCGAAATCGTGTTCTCCTTGAACACGCAATACTCCATCACCGTTGCTGTTGGTACTGGTGACGCCACAAGCGTTACCCAGGGGCAGACCCTGACCCTGCAGTTGGCGTCGTTCAACGCGGCGGTGATTTCCGCCGCGACGGCCGCGGCGGGCAACTCGCAGTTCAACACGGGTGCCTTGGCCTCAGTTACCGGCGCGTTCATCGGGATCATCAACGGTCTGGGCGCCACGGCGTTCCTGGCGGATACTGGCGCGGATACCTCACGTCTGGCGGCCAACACGGCGGGCGCCTTTCAGAGCGGCGTCGATTTCATCGGCGAGGGCGTTGTCGATGACATCGACAATATCGTCGTCGGTTTGGACGCTGCGCTCGGCATTCTTCGGTCCCAGGCCCAAAAACTGGGGTCCAACGTGGCCCTGCTTCAGACCCGTCTGGACTTCACGGAACAATATACCAATACGCTGGAGGAAGGGGCGGACAAGCTCACCTTGGCCGACCTCAACGAAGAAGGGGCCAACCTGTTGGCTCTGCAGACCCGGCAGCAGCTGGGCATTTCGGCCTTGGCCTTCGCCGGTCAGTCCGAACAGGGGATTCTGTCCCTCTTCAACTAAGGCAATTTAGGTTCGGCCCGGCGACGCCGGGCGGGACGGAAATAAAATAATCCGCCGCATCCGACAGTTCGGTGCGGCGGATTTTTTTTATTTATTACAACTGCTTGTGTCTGGAGAAGCTGGGAATTGGGTGACCTGGTGGATTTCTCGGTTGACAGGAATATAGGGGAAAAGTAGGTTCGTGACTGACCGTATGGCATTTCGCCAGAAGCGCGTAGTCTGCGGTTATGGATAGTAGATCCTGTAAAACGCTCTAGAATGGAGTATTAAAATGTCTGACGTTACCCTTTCGGCTGCAGTCCGAAATTCACTGCTTTCCCTCCAATCCACCACCGACCTGATCGACCGTACGAACGGCCGTTTGTCTTCGGGCCTGCGCGTTGCTAGCGCGATCGACGATCCGGTGGCGTTCTTCTCCGCGAAATCCCTGACTGACCGCTCGTTCGACTTTACCGAGCGTAAGGACGGTATTGACCAGGGGATTTCGACGGTTACGGCGGCTCTCGACGGCGTTGAAGCCATCGACAGCCTGGTTCGCCAGCTTAAGGGTATTGCGAACTCCCTGAAGTCGGCGACCGGCACCCAGTTCACCGATCTGGTCACGCAGTTCTCGAACGTGCGTTCGCAGATCGGCGATTTGGCCAACGACGCCGAATATCAGGGTGTCAACCTGATCGACAACACCTCCGAAACGTTGACGGTTAACTTCTCCAACAACACGACGAGCCTGCTGTCGATCAACGCCGCACAGCTTCAGGAAACGGGTCTGGGCATTGACGGCCTGGTCATCCGCGCCGACAGCCACATCACCTTCACGGCGACGGTTGAGTCCGGTTTCAACCTTGCCAACACGGCGACCGCGCAGGTCGGCACGGGCGGGTACACCCGCGTTACGGCCGTATCCGGCTTCGGTGGTGCGTTTGTCGTGACCTATAACGGCACGGGTGCCACGGTTACGGCGACCGGTGCCGAAATCGTGTTCTCCTTGAACACGCAGTACTCCATCACTGTCGCCGTCGGTACCGGCGATTCCACGACCGTTACCCAGGGTCAGACCCTGACCCTGCAGTTGGCGTCGTTCAACGCGGGCGTGATCTCTGCCGCGACGGCCGCGGCGGGTAACTCGCAGTTCAACACGGGTGCCTTGGCATCGGTTACGGGCTCGTTCATCGGGGTCGTCAATGGTCTGGGCGCCACGGCGTTCCTGGCCGACACCGCTGCCGATACCCAGCGCTTTGCGGCCAACACGGCCGGCGCCCTGCAGAGCGGCGTCGACTTCGTGGCCGAAGGCCAGGGTTCTGATGCCGATACGATCATCGCCGGCCTGGACTCGGCATTGACCACCCTTCGGTCGCAGTCGCAGAAGCTGGGTTCCAACGTGGCCCTGCTTCAGACCCGTCTGGACTTTACCGAGCAGTACACGAACACCCTCGATGAAGGTGCCGGCAAGCTCACGCTGGCCGACCTGAACGGGGAAGGCGCCAACCTGTTGGCCCTGCAGACCCGGCAGCAGCTGGGTATTTCGGCCTTGGCCTTCGCCGGTCAGTCCGAACAGGGTATCCTGGCGCTGTTCAACTAATCGCCTTAGGAAAGGGGCTGCCTCGGCGGCCTCTTTTCCGGCAATTGGTCAGAAAAGCCGTCGCCACCGTTATCGGTGGCGGCGGTTTTTCTTGTAGAATTGGCGAACATGAGGGGCGGCGATCACCGCGGCCTGCCAATGGGGTGTGCGTGTAGACCATGGCGTCACAGATGACGGAGCCGGAAATCCAGTCCGCCCTGGCGCGGGTGGAGCAAAGCCTTGGCGAGGAACGGCCGATGGACGCCATCCCGGACCTGCAGGCTATTTTGGCGGCGGTTCCTAATCATCCCGGGGCATTGTGCGGAATCGGCCGGGTGAGCATCCAACTGGGTGACAACAACGCGGCGCTTCATGCATTGAATCTGGCGCTTGACCAGGTTCCCGAGATGTTGGAAGCGCGCAACGCCCGTGGCGTTGCCTATCAAAATCTCGACCGCCTCACCGAGGCCGAGGCCGATTTTCAGTTCGTCTGCGATAGGTTGCCCGACAACCCAGGGGCTCTTTTGAACATGGGCGGTTTGCTCGCCGCCAGGGGGGAGTTCCCCGCCGCCGAGCAATATTTCGAGAGAATTCTCTCGATCGCCCCGGACAATCCGACAGCCGGCTACAACCTGGGTCTTTTGCATCTGGTCACGGGACGCTTGGCGGAAGGGTGGCGAGGGTTCGACCTGCGGAGCCGCGCCGACAATGTGGGGCTGGCCCCCGGGCGCTCGCGCCAGCCAGGGTGGTCCGGTGAAAATCGGCCGCAGGGTACGCTGCTGATCCAAGCGGAGCAGGGGTTGGGAGACAACATTCAGTTCATTCGCTACGCGGCGTTGGCGCGGGCGCGTGTTGGCCGCGTGATTGTCGAAGCGCCGGATCCGCTCACGGATCTGTTTTCCGGAATTGCGGGAGTAGATGACGTCGTCGCGCGGGGACATCCCCTGCCGCCTCATGATGCTCAAATTTCGGTGATGAGTTTGCCCCGCGTTTTCGAGACGGAGATCGACACGGTTCCTTGGGATGGGGCGTATATCCGGCCCGCCCCGGAACGTGTGGCGTATTGGCGGAACCGCTTGGGGGCCGGCGGTCAAGCCCGTCATGTCGGGCTTGTTTGGGCCGGCAACCCGGGACACAAGCGCGACAGCCAACGCTCCGTTGCCCTTTCCGTCTTGGCGCCGCTATTCGATGTCGAAGGGGTGGTCTTCCATTCGCTTCAGATTGGGCCGGCGGCGGCGCAGATGGATGCGGTGCCGTTCGGTCGCCGTATCCGGCCTTTGTTCCGCAAGGCGCGCCCGTTCAAGGAAGTCGCCGCCACCGTTTCGGCATTGGATCTGGTGATCGGTGTGGATACATCGCTGGTGCATCTGGCTGGGGCGATGGCGCGGCCCGTATGGACAATGGTGACTCGGGTGCCGGATTGGCGCTGGATGCTGGATCGCTCAGATACCCCCTGGTACCCGACCATGCGCCTGTTTCGCCAGCCAGCGGCGGGTGATTGGAACGGCGTGGCCGGCGAGGTTGCGACAGCCCTTAGGGAATTCGTCGACAATTGACGGCGCGGGGAGCCGGATGCCTCAATCTTGCGGGATCGCCAGCAATTCGCGCTGTTCGTCGGTCAGCCCGTCATCGTCGTCTACACCGCTCAGATATTCTTCGCGCAAATCAATTCCGTGACGCCGGGAACGGATATGCTTGATGACCACTTGGCGCATCCGCTCGGCAAGATTGTCAAACTCTTCCCGTACGATCTGGGCGGCGATTTCGTATTTTGATTCGTCGGTGATGCGCGAAAGATAGTAATCCATGGCGATCATCGCCTGGTTTACCGAACCGCGCAGCACTAAGCCCGCGTAGTTGTCGAACGCGCTGGCATGCTGTTGATAAAACAACGGCGCGACGGCGATCATGTGATCGCTGCCTTCCACGATATCATTGGTCGCATGAACATCGATGACCTCGTCAAGCATGGCATTGATGCCGTCGATCATTCGTTCCGGTTGCCAGCGCTTTTCGAATTCCTCCTCCGTCATTTCGGGGAAGCTTTCGATGATCGCGCGGACCGTATCTGCGCGTGAAACCTCAAGTTCCGGAAGGTCCAACGTGCGCGACAGTTTCGGCGTCGCACGGTTGATGCGCACGCCATTGCTGCAGTTGTAGTAGCGGCTGGTCGGACCGGAATACAGAATGCAACGTTGCACCGTGTCCAGGGCCCAGAACAGGCCTGGGCTGGTCTTTGCCTTGCCGCCGAAGTTGGCCGGGACCTCGATGCTGAAAACCTGCAGAACCTCGTCTTTTGCCTTGTCGGAATAATGGAAAGACGATTTTGCGTGGTGTTGGGAGCTATCCTTTTGTCCGAGATCAGTGCCGAAGAAGTAGTACTCCTTGAAGCCCATTTCATTGGCAAAACTGAGCCCCACATTGACAACCGTGGGATCGGGATGGGCCAGACAGGTGGACGGATCGCCGGAGAAAATAGGATATGGGCATAATGCCGGGCGAAAGTAGTACACGACCTCGTCAAAGAAATCCTTGATCTGCCGTTCAACGGTCGAACTGCAGACCAGGCAGATACCTGAAAGATCGTGTTTTTCCGCGGCATATTCCATCACGCGCATGACGGCGATGTTCTCAAGCTCAAGCTGAAAATCAGGCTTGATCCCCGCATCCATCAAAGGACCAAGGGCCGAGCCGCAAGAAAAGATCACGGCCCGGTCAGCGATGCGTTTGATGTCTTCGATGTTCTTGTCTAGGGACGGGCCGCAGCCGACGATGACCGCCGGCGCTTTCTGAACGGTGTCTTTGTCCGCGCGTTTGTATATCCGGGAACTGTGCCCGACCATGTTGTCGTAGGTGTTCCGCAACATGATCTGTTCGTCATAGAAGAACCCGAGGCCGGTCAGGAGAAGTTGGGATTCTTTGTTGAATTTTGCCGAGAATTCGACGAACAACGGGTTGTTGTAATGGGTGTAGACGTAGGTCCCATCCAGTGAATTAGGATTGGTGGCCCGGGTTTGGTAGCGCAGGCCGTCCATCCAGTCCTGCGGCGTGCCGCCGATAAAGAAGAAGATATCTCCGTTGCGCTCCTGCATCTCCATGATCAGGACGGCCCAATCGATCAGTTCGAGGGAGTGGTAAAACCCTTCGAAATTAGGCTCCAGCAGGAAGAGGTTGCGGCATTTGGAGGCTTCCAGGAATTTTGGGATGTGACGTCCGAGGCCAATACCCATGACGATCGCATAGAACGCGTTCGTATTGGTTCGGCCGACCGAGAACTGAATCCCTTCTTCGTCCTTCATCCGCGTCAGCATGGAATACAGGAAGCGAGCGACCTGGCTGTCAACGGCCTGCGGTGACGGTGGCGCAATGGACAGGCGGTTGGGATTGCGCCAGTACTGTACGAACTGGCGATCAGTGAAGTTATCAATGTCGCCGTTGTAGAACTTGGTGTCGGCGAACATCATGTCCGGATGGCCGTCGTCATCGAAAATCAATTGCGAGCGCGGTTGAAATCCGACCAAACGGTCATGAACGATCGGGTACTTTTTCTTGAAGATATTGAGGTTGTGTTCGCGCAGTTTGGCACGCTCCTCGGCCGTCGAGGGCACCAGCCAGCTTCGTTCGAACAACGAGGTTTCCTCGTTTTCGGCGCTGGTGTCGGGGGCGGTCGCGATATCGATTTCCATAGTTCCGGGATCCTGACTCAACTGCGCATTACAATGCGAATTCGAACCTAAGAAATCAACACGATCGGCCTTAAGATCGCGTAAATTATGGCGAATCCTGGTTTTGACCGGGCATATTCCACTCATGGACGATTTCAGGGCTGTCGCCGGCGGCGCTTCGGGAGCGAACGGTTAACCGATGCGTGCCTTCCGTCACATTCGGCAGCACGATATAGCGGTGGACCGGCGTTTGTTCCCACCCCAGAGGAAGGCTGTGCTCGTCATCGTCATCCAGGCGCCAGCATAGTTCCGCCGCCGCACCCATGGCGTTGGCGCGAACCTGGAAGATTGCCTTGGTCCCGGATGCCCCAAAGAGGGTGACATGGTGGAGGAGCGGCGGGCCGTTTTCCGCGGGTAAATCAAACCGCTGGACCTCGCCTGCCGCGGTTTCCGTATCCGTGCGGGTGACGACCCGGTAATGCACGCTTGAGCCCGGCTGCATTCCTTGAATGTCCACGGAAACGGTGGCCGGAAGGTCGCTTGGTGGCGGCGCGAAGTTCTTGGCGAAGATTTCGAAGGATTGCAAACCTCGGCCTTCTGGATATGCCCCTTCAAGGAGTTCGAGTTCAACCCGGCTATAGGTTCCCGAGCCCTCGAAGGCGGCGATCTTCAGGGCAGGCTGATCGAAGGGCGCTTTAGGCACCGGCAGATCGAATTGCCACGTATCGGGGGTGTTTGTGCCGTCGCTGAGAGATACCCGGCATTTCGTTGTCGGAAGCACCGGGTCTTGGTGGATGACCAAGGTGGTGATCGCCTGAGGGGCCGCGAGTTCCCAGACAAACCGCGGGGGCGTGTCAGGATGTCCGCACAGGAACCATCCCGCATCCGGATCGCCGTAAATGCCGTTCGTCAGGTTTGCGGGGTCGCAGGCGGAGAGTGACGGACCGTCGATCAGCACCGCACCGTTGTCGGGATGAAGGATATTGTTGTCCCGATAGGAAACGGTGCACTCGCCGATAGAGATCGCGCCTGTCGTGGTTTCGCTGGGCGTCCCGAACGGCGCGATCAGCACCAAATTTCCCTGGTTGCGCGCCAAGGCATGATCCAGCGGGCCGTACTTGTAGCGCTCATGGTCCGGTTGTTCGATCTGGTTGGTTCCGGCGATGGTCCATTGCGCCGGGTCGGAGGGGAGCGTGAAGGTCAATTCTGTCGCTTCGTCGCCCAAGCCGGATAGATCGACGGCTTGGCCGCTTAACATCCAATAGGTCGATACATTGCCGATGCCGAGGCAATGGAGGTAGTTTTTCGGATCAAGATCGCGGGCATTCAAACGGACGGAAACCACGGCGTCTCGAAGGTCGGAACACTCCCACTCCCGTGCTCTTTGGTTGCCGTCGTGTTGGCAACTGTTGTGCCAGCACGCAAACAGCAGCTCCATGAAGCCAATGCCCGATATGTGATTTGGATCCTGAGCGAAGGGCCAATGGACTGTTAAATTCGGCGCAGGACCGTCTATCCAGGTCATCTCGGCGCCGTAGTACCAGCTGCGCGACGTCGCCCATTCCGGGGATGCGACGAAGCGGGCGTTGCGTTTTCCAGGAACGGGCCGCCACGGCGTTTTCCCCACGAGACCGTCCGGCGATCGGCCGTATTCGAACCGGTACTGCGCCGCGTCGCCCGTGGCGGCGACGCGCCCGGTCATGATTAAGCTCGTCGAGCCGTTCTCTGCCGCCGATCCCGTCGTGGCAGAGGGGGGCTGCCGCTGGGGGCTGTTGTACGTCACTTCGCCACCATCAAAGAGCTGTCCATCGACCTCAAGGTAAAGGCGCAGTCGATGATGCTTTCCGGCGGATGGTATGAACGGTGCCGACCACAGGGTCGCACCGTCCTGTACTCTGCCGGTCGCGGGAATGTCGTGCGCATCGTCGACAACGAACCAGGCGCGCGCTTCGGAAAGGCCGGAGGACCACCCGAAGAGTTCGATCCCATCAGTGAGGGGGGCCTTTCTTGGGCGCGGTGTCCAGGTGACGACCTTGGTTGTTTCCGTGTGGGTGCGCCGCTCCTCGACCGACCGGGTCCGTAATTCGGCGATCCGCGCCGCCAACGTACGGACGGTGATGTCGGGCATGTTCTCGACCTGGCGTGCATGCTGCCAGTTGACGTGCCGATCGGCCGGAATTTGCCGCTTTATTTCAAGGATTGCGTCGCGCAGCGCATCCAACCGGCCCAGGACGCTGTAACCCCAGAGGCGCCCCGATTGGAACCAGGCATCATCCGGCATGTGCCGGGCGGTGAACTCGAAATGCGGGAGAGCGTCGGCAAACCGCCTTGCACCGTAAAGCACCTTGGCGAGAGTCAGCTGTCCCCCCAGGTTTTCCGGATCGTCCCGCAATAACCGGCGTAAAATCGCTTCGGCGACGTCGGGCATCTGCCAGTTCATGGCGTTCACGGCGAGCATTTCCAGCGTTGCTTCGGGAGTCGCAGCCAGAAAATCCGTGATCGCGTTGTCGACGTCGCCACGCCGAATGCGGTCAACAAGTTGGTTCGGAGTCATGCCATCAATCCTACTCTGAACCCTGAATGGGCGCGACCTCGATTTCTCCCGCAGAAGCGCGACGCCGAATCGATGTCGCGTAATTTGCATGTTTGTGGTATATTCTAAGTCATGGATTTTACTCGGCAATTTTTGCCTAGTGAGGATTCTGAGTTTGGCTTCGGGAGATGATCTCCCCGCATTGAAAGTAGACGCAAAATGGAATTGCCACCGTTTGCATATACTCTCGCCAACACGGCGTTGCGCAATCAACGGTCGGGTTTCGAATTGCAGTTCAACCTGCTGCAAAACGCGCTGATCGGTCGTCACAACGAAAAGATTGGCGACATCTCCACGACGTCGTCGACGCTTGAGCGGCGGATCACCGATTTGTCCGAGCGCCAGCAGGTTTTGCTGGATTCCCTGCCGGCTTTGCAGGATTTCCGCCAAGGAAATTTGAACAATGCGGGGGCCTTGGAAACCATTTTCGACGAAGTCTCCACCCTGTTCCAGACCTTCAATGCGGATGCGAACGTGGATGCGGACGAGGTCGCCGCGTTCCAGGCGCAGCGCGACATCGTCGCCGATAAGATCGAGCGCCTTTACGTTTTTTCGCATCCGGACATCAACGATGCCCAGGTCATCAAGCGTCTGAAGGAAGACGTCGCATCAATCCGGGCTCTGGAAGTGACCGAGGGGGCGTTGACGGACAATGCCGCCGTTTCCGATGCCTTGACCGCGTTGCAGACGGAAATCAGCGTCGCGATCACGGTATCCCAGCAGACGGCAAGCACGACGCTGGGCGTTGAACAACAAATTCAATCGAAGTTTGCCAATGTAGAAGCGGAGTTGATCGAGCTGACGTCCGAGGAAAAGGCCAGGCGCGAAGATGAGATCGCTTCCGCCGAGGCAGACCTTGGTAACTTGTTGCGGGCGATTTCCATTTCGTTTGAAATCAGTTCCGGCCTGAGCGACGCTCTCGCAAACAGCCTCAAACCCATGACCCCGCCGCCGGGGTCCGCAGTCAACATCATTTCCTGATCATACGGCCCCGTCGATGGTCTCGACGGGAACGCCTATCTGTCTTCAGTGCGCCGTTCGCGTATCGTGTTGATTATCCCGGTGCCCGATTGAAGGGCAGGGCGATCAGCGCGCGTCGACCAGTTCCGTGAAGAGAGTTTCCAGCGCGCGCACCTGGGCAAGCGGATTGAATAATGCGCTAGTGCGTAGATCGTCGCGCAAGGACGCGCGCAGGTTGGCCAGTGCGTCCGGGGCCGAGGCGATCTCAGTGGCCGTGTTGACCCAAGTCTCTGGATCCTTGTTTGCCCATTGCATTTTCGCGGCCGACGCGAGGATGCTGGTTGCCATGCATTCCGCAGGCATCGTTCCGGTAAGCGCGATCACTGGAATTCCCATCCACAATGCGTCGGCTGCCCGCAAGGGCGCCGTCAGCGGACCTGGAGCCAGGAAAATGTCGATATCCCGCCAGTAATTCGGGTTGGGAATCCACTTTTCACCGACGCCCTCGTCGGGCCACACGGAGACACGGGCGGCCAATTCCGCATCGTTCAGAAGATCGTTGAAGCGGCGGCCCGGATAGGTGTCGCAGTTACCGGCGGCCCCCAGCAACAGACGGCTGTTCGGGGTCCGTCTCAGCACGTCAGCGAACAGTTTTACAGTGGATTCCGTCAGCTCTTCGGGCACGCAATGGGCGCCGAAAGTGACAAATCCGTTTTTCGCCGCCGGTGATTCCGTCGGGTCGGGCAGCATGTAGGACGGCTTCATGGTCCACAAGCCGGGCGGCAGGGTGATCAAAGACTGTCCTTCACCAAGCTGGGCGCGCATCGCTTCTTCGCTAGAAGGGTCGGTAACTACATGCGTGATGCCGGGTGCGCCCAATCCGAAATTGGCACCGTGGAAGCCGACCTGAATCGCCGTGGGCGTCATGGCGAACAAGGTCGCTCGGCTGTCCAGTTCAGGGCTGCACATATTGACCAGAACATCGATCTCGTCACCGCCGACAAGAATCGACGCCATTTCGTTATCGACTTCCCAAAGCTTTCGTTCAAGGTCGGCCGCGTTGTTCAGCTGCTGGATGAACGCGCTTCTGCCTTGGTTCTGTTGATACAGATAAACCTCGAATTTATTGCGGTCATGGGTTTGCAGAATAGGTTCAAGGTGCGAGGCGACATCGTAATGCCAGGAATTGTTAACCACATAGCAGATGTGGATGCGGTCTTTTCGCGTCGCGATCGGCTGGGCTTCTTCGGGAAGAGCGTCGACATCCGATACCATCCGGTCGAGACCGGCCTTCATCTCCGCCAAAGCGGCCTTATCCAAATTAGGCAGGCCTTGTGCGAGGGCGTAGCTTGCCGCGGCCCTTTCCAGGGAGTCGTCCTCGTCCGCGAGGACTTTACGAAAATGGTAGAGGGCGGGATCGTGGGCGCCAATCCGTTTGCTCACCTGGCCGGCACGGAAATGGCATGAGGTATCGTCCGGAGCAAGCTCAACTGCTTTTTGGATGTGGAAGATCGCATGCTCGTACTGGCCAATCGCCAGATAGGCGGCGCTGATATCCCGGTGGGCTTCCATCGACAGGGGGTCGAGCGCGAGATGGCGATTGAACTCACGGATCGCGATTTCGAATTCGCTTTTGCACAGTTTGACGTAGCCGTAGATGTAATGGCGTGGGACTGCGGCCTGCTCCAGGGAAACGAAGAAATTCGTCATATCGGCGGGAATTAGGTCGAATACGTAAGGGTGCGGTTCCAGGGTCGTCGATAGTTTGGCGAAATACACACCTTCGTTCAGGTTGCCGACGCGCACATGTAAATTGGCCAGGACCTCGGAATACTCGTAGCATTCGGGATCCTGGTCATGAGCCTCTTCAATCATGACCAGAGCCTTGCCGTATTCGTCCATCGTTATGGCGGCAAGCCCCATGAGGTAAGAGACTTCCGCCGCCTCAGGGCGCTGGCGCTGCAATTCATCGATTGCGTCCAGGCCTTCCTGGGTCTGGCGGTTCAAAATCAGGCGGCACGCGTCCCTGACGCCGTCGTAGAAATCCTTAGTATTTTCGTCTTTGTTCATCATGATGGGGGGTGCTTATCGGTGAGGCCGAGAAGTGGATGTCCGGGCGTGGGTATGTCAAGCTGACGGCTGCGATGCGGGATGTGACCGGGCCGCCCGCGGCATCAAATTTCCGTATCGATGTTCAGACGTTCCGGCGGTCCGTCGGGCGCAGGCGCCGCATCGGCCGAGCCTTTGGATGGGGTAGAAGGCTGCCCCTCGGCCTGGTCGGCTTCTTCTGGAATTTGCGCCAAACCGGCGGCGATATTGCGATTAATATCGATCAAGACGGTGAGGGCCTCCGGTGTCGGGTTCACCAAGGCGCCGACCGTATGCTTGTCGACAAACTTGCAGAGCGTCAGCATGTTGATCCGGATTTCGTCGGGCACATCGGACCGCTCGGTCGTCAATTCAGACTGGAAAATCGTCCATAAACGCCAATTCAGGCGTAGTGACGCCTTGCGCGCATCCTTGGTGGCTTTGGCGTCGCCGGCGTCATAGGCAATCGAGACGGCCATTCGCTTGGCCGCTTCAATAAGGGCCCAGGCTTCCGTCTGCGCCGGGTTCCCGACGGTCGGACGACGTTCGTATTTTTTGACCTGATTCTCGTATGGAGGCATTTGTTGAATGCATTCCCAAATTAACAACACCGCATCTTAGCATGCGCTCACCGATAAATTTAGCACCCGATCATCGACAAATTAAGTTGTCATAAGATTAACGTCGCGCGCAACTGGTCGGATGGCATAACACCCTAACCCACAGAAAAATATACGGATGTGACGGCGGTCAATGCGGGAAGATTACAGGAAGTTCGACAAGCTGAGCTGGCGGACACGGGCGAAGGTCTGATAGGAGGCCTCCAGGGTGCGCTGAGTATCCAGTAGCTTGGTGATCGCTTCAAGAGGGTCGATATCTTCTATCGACGAGACGCTGGTTTGGAATGAAGAGATAATCGTCTCGTTTGATTTCTTCACATCGCTCAGCAGCACGGCTCGATAACCGAGGATGATTTCCATTTCCTCGATGTTGCTGTCCAACTCCGCCCCGAACGGGGGGGGCTGATTGTTCGTCCGGTCCAGGGCATCGTCGAGTAGATACAGCGCTTCGCTGATCCGGTTCTGGTTTCGGTCGAGGCCGCCCTCGGTGCCGGTTTCACCCTGCAGGATGAGGAACATGCCGCGGATCGCTTTTTCAAACGCCGGGTCGATCCCCGTGATGTCGAATTCGAACGACCGCGACTCGCTGACGCGGTGGGTCTGGGTCGAGGTGTCGCCCTTGTAATAGCTGGTCGCCGAGATGGTGCCGACCGTGCCGCCAACGCTGATCGTGCCGGCGGTTTGCGTCGGGGTGGTGTCATCGACCGCATCTGTCGGAATCAGCGTTGCCGTCAGGCCGTCTGCGGAGACCGAGGCGATCGTGTACGTATTATCGTTCAGGCCGCCGGTGGTGCCGGCGAAAGTGATTCGGGTGCCGGCCGGCAGATTGTTGCCGTCGGGGTCACGGAAATAACCGCCGCCCAGGGTGATGCTGTCCGCGGCGGGATCGTTGTCGGTGTAGGTAATGGACCCGGTTCCGGCCAGAACGGCCGCCGTTTCGGTCGCGGTGCCGCCGGCAAGGTTGTCGGTGGCGACCAGGGTCGCGGTCGTGCCGTCGGTGGAAATAGATTCGATCGTGTAGGTGCCGTCGTTGCCGGTGCCGCCACTGACGGTGATCCGCGTGCCGGCCGGCAACAGGTTTCCCTTGGCGTCGGTGAAGGTCGCGCCGGTGAGGGCGATCGTGTCCTGGCCCGCACCGCCATCCGTGAAAACAACCTCGTCGGCGCCGGCGGCGCCCGCGTCGAAGTAGAAGTTCCGTTCCGCCGCGTTGAAGGAGAACGGCAGGGCATTCAGCGCGACCACACCCGTCGTGACGGTCGGGACTGTGTCATCCAGGCTTTCATCCGACGCCAAGGTGAGCGTCACGTTTGCTCCGTCGTCGGCAACGCTTTGGACCGTGAATATCTTGCCGTCGTTTTCCGTGTTGGTGTTGTTGATCTTGATGCGTTGGCCCGCTTCCAGGGTCCCGAAAGTGGCTGTGTTGGTGATGATCTGGTCTTCACCGTTGGGGCCAGTGCCGACGGAGAACGTCAGCGGGTTGCCGCCGCCCAAGACTTCGAGGGTGCTGTTGGTGCCGCCATCGGAAACGAGGCGTTTGCTTTCGACCACCATGTCCGTGCCGTCGTTGCTGGCGACCGTGAACGAGCCGTTGTTGTTGGTCGTGCCCGATATGGTGACCATAGACCCTTCCGGAATGGCTTCCAGGGCATCGGCGTTGATGGCCGTGATGGTATTGGTACGGCGATCGAAGGTGACGTCGGTGGTGATGCTCGTCATCTGCCGGGGATCTTCGGGATCGGGGTATGAGAACTCCGCGAAGATCGGCACGAGGGCGGTGCCTTCATCCGTCAGTTGCTCCGTCCGCACGTCGATCCACAGCCCGTTGGGGTCCACGCTGTCGACCGTATAGACGCCGTCGTTCACCCCGCCGACCGTGCCGGATATCGTGATCGTCGTGCCGGCGGCGATGTTCTGGAACTGGCCGCTGGATGCGGTGGTGTTGATGCGGCTTTTGCCCGTACCTGCATCGGTTTGCTCGAATGTCAGATGGGCCGGGTTCAGGTCCACGTTGCTGCGGCTGATGGAAAATTTTTCCAGATGCGCTTCGCGCGTCGTCGGATAAGTGACGCGTGCACCGTCGTAGATCGATTGGAACGCGGATACCGTCGATAAACCAAAACTGACCGGTTCCGTGCGAACCGTGCCGCCGCCGAAGACATAGCGGCCGTCAGCCTCGGTGTTCAGGTAGTTCTGAATGTCCTTCAGTGAACGAAAGGCATCGGCCTGGATCTGCTCGATCCGCTCCGGGTCGGTCAGGTCGCCATTGGAAAAGCCCAGTAGAAGTTCCCGGAAATCGGAAATTGCGCCGCGAATCCCGGTGAGGGCCGTTGTCTGAATGTCGAGACGAAGTTGGGCTTGGTCGTTGTTTGAATTGAAACGCTCCAGGCTGGATTTGGCGTTTTCGATGTTAAGCAGACGCTGGGACGACAGGGCGAGACCGCTGTAGGTCTGGGTGCGCTTTTCCGTGCCGACCTGCGTTTCCAGATCCTGCAACGTCCTCTGCGTTTGCAGGAAACGACTAATCAGAATGGTGTTGGAGGCGGAGCTGCTGATTCTGGTCATCGTCTAATCCCCTAGGCCACGGCCTGTTCCAGGCGATCAATCATTTCCTGGATGACGGAAATCACGCGCGCTGCTGCCGAGAATGCCTGTTCAAAGACGATCAGGTCCGCCAGTTCCTCGTCCAGATTGACGCCCCGAATACTGTCGGATTTGAACTGCAGGCTTTCGGTCAAGGTGCGCTGGCTGCTGATCTGGCGATCGTTGGTGTCGGCAAGCGACGAGCTGCGTGCGATGATCGACGAGGCATACTCGGAAAAGCTGACGTTCAACGACGGCAGGCCGCCCGAAACTGCGAATGAGTTGGAGTTGGACAACATCGCGGACAGTTCCTGGGCGACGCCATTGCTGCCGGGAGATGTCAGATATTCGCCAGCCTGACCCTTCGTTGAATCAAACTCCAGGCGCCCGGAGGAAACAAGACTGGGGGCGGAGATGATATCCTCCCGTACGGAAATCGCGGACGATACCCGAACATCGGCTTCCTTCATGCCCAGTTCGCTGAGCAGCGTCGTGCCGGCAGTCGCCGGGGCGCCGCCGGGCGAGGCGGAATGCGTAATGGTGAAGGATCTGCCGTCGTCATGGGCGATGCGCAGCCGGAAGCCCGAGCCATCCGGAATCACGGAGGCCGTGATGTTTTCGACCGCCGGAAAACTGGTTCCGGCGACGGGCGCGCCGACGGGATAGAACATCCCGGATGTGTCCGTGCCGCCGTTGTTGATCAGGTCGGCGATCTGCTGCAGGGTCGCCCCCGCCGGAATGACCACCTGTCCCAGATATTCGGGACCCGACCCCGTATCCGGGGTGTTCGCATCGCGGAAGCTGAGGACCGCGGAGGTGCTCACGAAGCTGGAGCTGAGCACGTTTGAATCGTAGATGTTTTCCGCCAGGCCATCGACGAACAGGTTGTTCAGGCCGAAGAAGCTGGAGAACCCGGAAATGGTTTCGTCGACGGTTCCGTCGCCGTCCTTGTCGAACTGGATCGAGGCATCTTCGAAGTCGCTGCCGTCCGCCGAACCGGTTTCGTCACGGAAGCCGAAGCCGAGCGCCGTGTTGTTGAGGTTGATCGACAGCTGACTCTGATCGTTCAGTGTCACCGATGCGGAGGGGGCGCCGTTCAGCTGGAAGAAATCTTCAAGCCGTGCGGCCATCTCCGTGATGGTGATGCCGCCGCTGTCGTCGGTACCGTCGCCGAAGGTTTGGCCGTTTCCGGTGCCGCTCAGGATTTCGGACAGTCGGATCGAAATTGTCTGGGCGCCGTCGGCGTCCATCAACACAATCGCAACGTCGTCTGTCCCGCTCAGAGAAATCGTCTGTTCCTGGGGCAGGGCAAAAATACGCTGACCGGTCAGTTCCTGGTGGCCGGGGTACGGCGTGCCGCGGTTGTGGACCAGGTTGATCTGGTCGCGCAATTGGGCCGCCAATTCGTCAAGCTGCGACTGCAGGTTCGGCAGAACGTCGTCGCGCATCTCGAGCAGACCGGCCAGCTGACCGCCACGGGCCTGGGTCGTCAGGTCGTTGATGGCAAGCCGTTCGCCGACATAGATGCCGTCAATCTGGCCGCTGGCGACCGTCGAGGTCGAACTCATGGCGGCCGCTGACTCGTGGGTGATGGTCGGCGGAATGGTATCGACAAGCGTCAGGCCTGAGGACGTGAACACGACGACGTCGCCATCGTTGCGCGAGAAGAAACGAATATCAACCAATTCGGAAAGACGGTCGATCTTGTTGTCGCGCTGATCTTCAAGGTCCGTGGTGTCGTTGCCGGTCGAACCAAAGCGGATGATGTCGTCGTTGAGCTGATCGATGTCGGCCGTCAATTGATTCATCTCGGAGACGACGGCGGCGATCTGTTGGTCTGCCTGGAGACGCAGGTCCTGGATCGTGCGGCTCATGCTGGCGAGTTTCTCGACCGCTGCCTGGGCCTGGCGAACCAGTTCGCTCTGCTCAAGGATACGGTCCGGAGACACGGCGAGCAGTTCCGCCGCTTCCTTGAATTCTTCCAGAATGTGCGAGATGGAAGTGTTGTCTCCCGGTGTGCCGAACGTTTCCTGTAGGCGTTGGAAATATCCTTCCTGAACCGAGACATTGTTCAGTTCACCCAATTCTTGGCGGATCGACTTGAGCAGGCCGCTGTCGACGACGCGGGTAAAGTCGGCGATCGACACCCCCGCACCCTGACCGGCCAGCACCACCGATTGCTGTTGGATGATTTTTCGTGAATACCCCGGGGTATTCACGTTGGCGACGTTTTGGGAAACGATGTTGAGCGCCGTCTGGTTCGCCAGCAGGCCGCTTTGCGCCGCTCTCAGTGCTTGTGTGATATCGCCCATGGTCGTTCGGTTCCCGTGTGATCGGTCGGAAGGCGGTTAAAGGTTCTGGTCAAGAGCGACGGCGACGGAATTGGCAGCCGCGCGGGTGCCTTCCTTGCCGGTGCGGCCGTTCTTCGAATAGGTGCCGGAATGGGGAACGGCTTTCTGCACGGCTTCGGCGAACAAATCGATGACCTGCTTGTTGGCGGTCATACCGATTTCAAGTCGCATGGCGTTTTCGCCGACGGCGTTGGCCAGGCGGGTGCCCGCGGTCGTCAGCTTCTCGTGCAGGTCGGGCGGAATTGCCTTCCAGTCCAGGTCGGCTTCATCCAAATCCTTCATGCTGTTTTCGTACAGGCGCGCGAGCGTCGCCTTGTCCTCGAGCATGGCCTCCACGTCGAGGAACCGGCGTTCTTCGAGCGCCAGGTTCTCGGCTTCGACTAAGTCGCTTAAGTGGTCGGTCAGTTCGACCATCTTTTCAAGACGTTCCATCGGTTCCATGAAGTTTGGTCCTCCTGTCGGGCGCGTGTCAGCGCGCCTCCTGCATGCGGATAAGCTGGTCGAGAACGGTATCGGCGATGCCGACGCCGCCGGCCTTGGAAATGGCCTTGCCGTATTCGTCGATCTGCAAGTTGCGCCAGATGTCTTCGGCCGGGCCGCCGCCAAAGGGCTTTTCGGCTTCGATGTTTTCGAACATCGGGCGGATCATTTCGGAAATGAAGACCGACTCGAAATCTTCGGCGACGGCGCGCATGCGCTGCATGGACATGGCGTTGTGCGTCTTGCCGGCCAGGGCCCCGGCCTTGGCCGAAGGCGCGGTCTGCAGACCGACGAGCGTGGTATCGATGGGGCTGCTCATCACATCACCTGAATTTCAGCCTGGAGGGCGCCGGCGGCCTTGATGGCCTGTAGGATGGTGATCAGATCGCGCGGGCCGATGCCCAATGCGTTCAGGCCGTTGACCAGATCCTGCAGCGTGACGCCTTCGTTGAACACGGTCAGGCGCTTGTCCTGGCCTTCGTCGATCTGGACGTCCGTGCGGTCGACGGTGGTCGTCGTGCCGACCTCGGCGAACGGGCCGGGCTGGGATACTTGCGGGGTTTCCGTGATGCGGATGGTCAGGCTGCCCTGGGCGATGGCGACGGTGGAGATCCGCACGTTCTCACCCATCACGATGGTGCCCGACTGTTCGTCGATCAGCACGCGGGCCATCTGATCCGGCTCAATGCGCAACTGTTCGATGTCGGTCAAAAGGTTGACCACGTTGTTGCGATAGTTGTCGGGAACGTGCAGCTGCACGGTCTTGGGATCCGACGGCCGCGCCGCGGTGGTGCCAAGGAAGGCGTTGACGGCCTGGGAAATGCGCCGCGCGGTGGTGAAGTCCGGGTTCTTGAGGCTCAGCTTGACCACATCCATGTCGCCGATCTCGAACGCGACCTCACGTTCAACGATGGCGCCGTTGGCGATGCGGCCCGAGGTCGGAACCCCTTTGGTCACGGTTTCGGCGTTGCCCTGGGCGGTGAAACCGCCGACTGCAAGCTGACCCTGCGCCACGGCGTAGACCTCGCCGTCGGCGCCGAGCATCGGCGTGACCAGAAGCGTGCCGCCCAAAAGATTGTCGGCATCGCCGAGGGAACTTACCGTCACGTCGATGCGCGAACCCTGGCGGGAAAACGGCGGCATGTTGGCGGTCACCATGACGGCGGCGACGTTCTTGGAATCAAGGCCGGAATCGGTCGTCTGCACGCCCAGGCGGTTGAGCATGGACTGCAGGCTTTCCTTGGTGAAATGGCCGTTGGAGAGCGAGTCCCCGGTGCCGTTCAAGCCGACGACCAGGCCGTAGCCGACCAACTGGTTTTCACGGATGCCTTCGAAATCCACGATGTCCTTGATCCGTGACGCGGCGCCGGCGCTGCTGGGCAGGCTGAAGCTCAAGGCCACGAAAACCGCGGCCGTCGCGGCGACCAGGCGCAGCGCCAAAGCGAGGCGGCCGCGGCCCGAAGTCTTGTCGCTGTTCATTTTTCCCGTTCTCGTCATCATTTCATTGTCTCAATCGACTGATGCCGACCCTTTGCGGGCCATGGTTGTTCCCACCTGTTATTAAGCGAAAAGCGTGCCACCCAAGGAGACATGTCAACTCATTGAAATATAATGATTAATTTTCCGGAGGTGCTGTCTTTGATCGGTCTTTCCCGGCAAGAGACACCCCATCATGGGCAACAATTGCCGGGCCCCAGAAAGCGAAAAGGGCGGCCCGAAGGCCGCCCTGAAAAACATCCGCAAAACCGGAGAAATCCGGCAGGGGCGCGCCGCTAGCGTTTGAGGTTGGCTGCTTCCTGCAGCATTTCATCGGCGGTCTTGAAGCTGGTTGCGGCGACATTGTAGGCGGCCTGGGCAGCGATCAGGCGGCTCATTTCCGTGCCGAGATCCACGTTGGACCCTTCCAATGCGTTTCCGAGAATGGTCGCGAAGCCGGACTCGTCGGCGAAGACCTGGTTCGGCTCGCCGGAGGCTTCCGTTTCCTGGAAATTTTGGCCGTTGGAGATTGCCAGGCCATCCGGGTTGGGGAAGATCGCCAACGGCACCTTGTAGAGAGCGCGCCGCGTGTTGTCCGTGAACTCGCCGTAAATCTCGCCGCCGGGCCCGAAACTCAGGTTGGACAGGGCGGCTGACTCGGCGCCGTTGTGTTCGTAGTTGGCGAAGGAGAAATCGCCGGAAAACTGGGTGAAGCTACTGGCATCAAGGGTGAAGCTTGCGGTTTCACCGTCATCGAAGGTGACGTCGAAGGTGTATTCTGAATCCGAGGTCAATGCCCCGCTGTTGCCAAATTCCAGTCGCTGCGGGATCGAGGCCGTCGACGAGAAGGTAATCGCATCGCCGACGACATTGTCGGCAGCCAACGGGGTGGCGGCGGCCAGCGTGATCTCTGCTTGGTTATCGGAAATGCTGGCAATCGTATAGGTGCTGTCGTTGGCGCCACTGCCGGCAATGGTGATCGAGTCACCCGGTTTCAACCCGGCGAAGGTGCCGGCAAGCTGCGTGCCGAGTTGTGGACTAACGCCGCCCGGATTGAGGTCGGAGAATGCCGTGATCACGCCGCCGCTGCCGGCGACGGTGGAAAACCGTATCGCATCAATCGGCAAGGTCGGGTTCAAGGCATCGTAAGTCCTGGTCGTCACGGGCGTGAAGGTCCCCCCGGGCGACGATGTCACACTGGAAATATTGTCGCCAATCAGGCGGAAATCCCATCCGTTCGTCACGTCGAAGGCCTTGGTGAAGTCGACGCGGATGCTTTGGGCGTTAAAGCTTGAATCAACGACCTCGATGCTGCCGTTGCGCACCGTGCCTGCGGCGTCATCGGCCGGCAGGTTGACGTCGAGGGACGTTGTCGTTGTCTCTTCGCCGCTGTCTTCGAAGGCGAACTGGTCGACGCGCATGGGCGCCGGCGTACCCAGGGTGAAGGTGCCGTCCGGATTGACGGAATAGCCCAACAGGAAGTTGCCGAACTGGTCCGCAAGATAGCCCTGGTTCACGGTCGCCGCCGTTCCGTCCGAAAGCGTTACGGAATCCGTCAGGTCGGTGACGTTGATGTCGAAGGCGCCACGCCGCGTATACTGGATGTTGCCGTTCACATTAATGTCGGGTGAGACCATGAAAAAGCCGCTGCCGATGATGGCAACGTCCAGGTTGCGGTCGGTGGTGCGGACCTGCCCCTGATTCGATATGCGTTGGAAATCTACGGGCGCGGTGCCGCCCAGGTCGGAATGAGAGGTTCCGGAGGCCCCTTCCGCCGTGGTCGCGCCGATCGAGGTGAACCCTTTGTTCATCAGGGTTCGGAATTCGGTATCCGTGCGCTTGTAACCGTCGGTGTTCAGGTTGGCGACGTTTTGCGAAATGGTGCTCAGCTTGTGGGACTGGCCCATCATGGCCGAGGTCGCTTGCTGAAAAATGCCCAAACTCATGTCTCGATGTCCCCGCGTCCAGGGACCCTCTTCGGTTTTTCCCGCGTAAATTAGTGCAAGGTCGATGCCAAGAAAGAGGGGGGCTATTTATTTGAAAACAAAGGAAGTTTATAAAGAGGCCTGGGCAAAGTCTGCCCCATGACAGCTCCGGGGCCATGTAGGAGGGAAATTCTTGCCGCCTTGGGAGCGGGCGGGCGCTTCCGCCGCCGTCGGCGAAGGGGGGCGTTCAGGGGGCCGATTTGGGGAAAATCAGAAGATGTTCCGGCGCCACCCGGGCGCTGACACGCGATCCGATTTCCGGCAGGAACACCCCCGGCATCCGGGCGTTGAAAAGGGGCCCGGCATCGTCGTCTCCCAAGGACAGGGTCAGATGGGTGGAGCGCCCGAGCGAGCGCGCCGAAACCACCGTCAGCGGGATGCCGGCGTCCGCCGTTGCCGGTTGGGACAGGTTCAGCGCTTCGGGGCGGACCAGCACCTGGGCTTCGGCGCCTTCCGCAAGGCCGTTCGCGGGAAACCGCCCCAGGGCGGAGACCAGGGCGCCGTTCTCCACCCGGCAGTCGAGGCGGTTGACGGGGCCGAACAACTCGGCGACGAACACCGTCTTCGGGTGGAAATAGATCTCGACCGGCGTGCCGGACTGGACGATGCGGCCGTGCTGCATGACCATGATGCGGTCGGCCATGAACATGGCTTCTTCCGGATCGTGGGTGACCATCAGGGTGGCGATGCCGGAGCGCGAGAGGATTTGGAACGTATCCTGGCGGATCTGGGCACGGCGGTTGACGTCGAGGCCGGAAAACGGTTCGTCCAGTAACAGCACCCGGGGGGCTGGCGCCAAGGCGCGCAGCAGGGCGACGCGCTGCTGCTGGCCGCCGGACAGGGTATGGGGAAAGGCATCGGCATAATCGCCGAGGCCCATGGTCGTGAGGGTGTCGCGGGCCCATTCCCGGCGGGTCCGGTCCTTTTCGGCCAGGCCGAACACGATATTTTCGTACACAGTCAGATGAGGGAACAGGGCGAAGTCCTGAAACATCAGGCCGACATTACGTTTTTCCGGCGGCATCTGGGCACCGCCCTGACCATCGGCGACCGTATCCTCGCCGATGGTGATGCGCCCGACCTGTAGGTCCTCAAGCCCCGCCGCAAGGCGCAGCAGGGTCGTCTTGCCGCATCCCGAAGGCCCCAGCAGGCAGACCAGTTCGCCCGGATTGACGAAGACGGAGACTCCGGACACCACGGTGTGATCGCCGAATGCATGCGAGACGTTCAGCATGTGCAGGCCATCGGCCCTGGACATGGTCGTCGGCGCGGCGGCGGGCGGGATCATGGGGGAGGTCATGGATGCCCCCCGCCGGCGTGGCCGGGGCGGCTGCGCAGAGTCGTCAGGGCCAGGATGACCACGGGGATCAGGCCGGCGGCGACGATGGTCAGCGCGCCCAGCGCCGATTCCTCGAACAATTCGTCCGACGCGTACTGGAACACAAAGGTCGCGAGCGTGTCATAGCCGAAGGGGCGCAGGATGATGGTAATGGGAAGTTCCTTCATGCAATCGACGAACACCAGCAGGCCCGCCGTCAACAGGCTGGTGCGGAGCAGCGGAAAATGGACGCGGGACATGGTCTGGAACGGGTTCGCCCCAAGCGTCCGCGCGGCGCCGTCCATGTTGCGTGAAACCTTGCCCAGGCCGGCCTCGATCGTGCCGAAGGACAACGCCAGGAACCGCGCCAAGTAACCGTAGAGGATGGCGATCACGGTGCCGCTGAACAGCAGGCCCGTGGATACACCGAATACCCGTTCCGAGAAAGCGTCGATCGAATTGTCCAGGCCCGCCATGGGGACGATCACGCCGATCGCCAACACGGCGCCCGGCACGGCGTACCCGATCGACGCGAAGCGCACGGCGGCGCGGGGCAGGGGGCCGGAGCCCATGCGCAACCCGTAGGCCAGAAGCAAGCCGATGGCGACGGCGATGACGGCCGCCCCCAGGGACAGCGAGATGCTGTTCAGGGTGATGGTCAGGTAATTGGCCTGCAGCGTGACGTCGAAGAACACCACGGCGTAGGATACCAGGACCGAGGCCGGCAGAACGAAGCCAAACAGGATCGGCAAGGCGCAGAAAACCGCGGCCAGCATGGCCTTGATCCCTCTCAGGCGGTAACTGGGCAGGGCCTGAATTTTGCTCGACGTATGATGGTAGCGCTGTCCCCGGCGGGCCATCCGCTCAAGCACGACCAGAACGACGACGAAGATCATCAGAACCGACGCCAACTGCGCCGCGCCCGAGATGTTGTCCATGTTCAGCCAGACGTCGTAGATGCCTGCCGTGAAGGTCTTGACGCCAAAGAAATCGACGGTCCCGAAATCATTGAGCGCCTCCATCATGGCCAGGGTCATGCCGACGACGATGGCCGGCCGGGCCAGCGGCAGGGCGACGTTCCAGAAGCTCTGCCAGGCGCTTTTGCCGAGCGTGCGGCTGACTTCGAGCACGCAGACCGACTGTTCAAGGAAAGCCGCGCGGGCCAGCAGATAGACATAAGGGTAGAGCACCAGGGTCATAACGGTGATGGCGCCGCCCATGGAGCGGATTTCCGGAAACCAGTAGTCCTGCCGATTGCGCCAGCCGAAGATCTCGCGCAGCGTGCCCTGCACCGCGCCGGCGTATTCCAACTGGTCCGTGAACACGAAGGCCAGGATATAGGTCGGCACCGCCAGCGGCAGGACCAAGGCCCAATTGAACAGCCCGCGCCCGGGAAACCGGCACATGGTCACCAGCCAGGCCGTGCCCGTGCCGATGATGAAGGTGCCCAGGCCGATCCCGCCGATCAGCATCACCGTTCGCTCGACATAGCCGAACAGCACGGTGTTGTAGAGATGGCGCCAGATATCCGGCGCCGGGGTCATGGCGATGGTCGCCACGGCGATCAGGGGCGTTGCGACGAACAGTGCGACGGCGAGAGTTATGATCCCCCAGCGGTCGGGGATCAGGCGGGCGAGTTGGTATCGGGTTGCTGGCCGGTCAGCGACGGCGGCGGGGTGCGGCAAGGCGTGTGAACTCCCAGGTTGCGGAGGGCACAAAAGCAGAAAACGCCGCGGGGGGGAACCCCGCAGCGCTTCTGCCAGCTGGTTCGTTCAGGAACGAATCAGCTGCCGGGTCCGTCGTCAAATCCAACCTTGTCCACCAGTCGGGAGGCGGCGGGCCGCAGCTTGGCGATTTTCTCAAGCGAGAGCGTATCGGCCTTGAAGTCGCCCCAGGACTGGACGAGCTTCGAATAGGGAACGCCGGGTTTCACCGGATATTCCTGATTGTCTTCGGCGTAGATCTTCTGAGCCGCGTCGCCGGACAGGAATTCCAGCAATTTCACCGCAGCTTCCTTGTTCTTGGCGCTTTTGGTTACGGCGGCGCCCGAAACGTTCATGTGGTTGCCGCGGTCACCCTGGTTCAGATAGGTCAGACGAACGGCGGCAGCCCACTTTTTCTGCTCGGGCTTCTCGTCGTTGGTCATCATCTTGCCCATGTAATAGTTGTTCGTGATGGCGATGTCGCACACGCCTTCGTACACGGCCTTGGCCTGGGCGCGGTCATTGCCCTGGGGTTTGCGGGCCAGATTGGCCTTCACGCCCTGAAGCCACTTTTCGGCACCCTCTTCACCATGATGGGCGATCATCGAGGCGATCAGCGCCACGTTGTAGGCGTTCTTGCCGGAGCGCACACAGATGCGGCCTTTGAATTTGGGGTCGGTCAGGTCTTCGTAGGACGTCAGTTCGCCCGGTTTGACCCGTTCCTTGGACACCAGTGCCACGCGGGCACGGGACGTCAGGCCGAACCACAGGCCTTCCGGATCGCGGAAGTGGGCGGGGATGTTCTTTTCAAGGGTATCGGACTTCACGGCCTGCAGCACGCCGCCTTCCTTCAGGGCGTACAGGCGGCCGATGTCGACGGTCAGCACCGCGTCGGCGGGGCTATTGTCGCCGGCGGCCTTGATCTTTTCCAGCATGCCCTTCTTGGCGAACACGACGTTCACCTTGATCCCCGTTTCCTTGGTGAAGGCGTCGAGGAGCGGCTTGATCAGGAACGGCTGGCGATAGGAATAGAGGTTCACTTCCTGGTCGGCTGCCTGGGCCCAGGTGGTGGCGCCGAAGACAGTCGAGGCGGCGACAAGACCGGCCGCAAACAGGCGTTTCATATGTGGCATTTTGGTTTCCACGGGTCAGTGTCCTTCGTTGGTTTGGTTGTGAAATCCCAGAGGCTCGTAGGGGTCGAACGGTTGTCCGCAATCCCCGGCCAAATCCCGGCAAAAAATGAGATTGCGAATGATTATCAATATTTGCGCCAGTTATAACGGTCTGATTATGAGTTTGCAAGTCATTCTCGTTCTCGTGCCGGTGAGGCGTGAAATTACCGAAACAGGGCTTGTGAAGGCCGCCACAGCGGTGCACGAAAGCGGGCTATGGTCTGGTGTTTTGCCGTGTCATGGGCCAGACTGTGTGACGCGCAGGCGGATGGCTGGTGCGGTATCCGGAAATTCCGAAAAATTAACCGCCCGGCAATAAAGGGCGCGCCATACTGCGGGGCCGCGGTCGGTGTCGCGGGGAAAGGTCAGGCAATGAAGGTTTCCAATATCGGTCCCGCCAAGGGTGTCGACAAATCGAAGCGCAAATCGGGCGCGTCGTCGTCGGATGCCTTCGCCGATGATTTGCGCGCGGCGACCGCCGACACGGCGGAGCAGGCGGCGGGCACCATATCGGGCTCGGCCGTCGCTGGGGTTGACGCCGTGTTGGCCATGCAGGCGACCGATGACGCGACCCAGGGCCGCTCCAAAGGCCTGTTGATGGCCCGCGGCGACCGGCTTCTTGATCGTCTCGAAGATCTTCAGATGGCGCTTTTGACGGGCAACCTGCCCAAGGAAAAGGTCATCGAATTGGCGCAGGCCTTGCGCGAAAAACGCCCGGATACCGACGATGCGGGGCTGAATGCCCTGATTGATGAGATCGAGCTCCGCGCCGAAGTTGAACTGGCCAAGCTGACCCGATAAACCGGCCCGTCCGGGCTCGGTCTTCTATTTCCCTGAAATCAATGGGTTTCCTGTCCCCAGGCCGGGATAAATGATGGCTTGCCCTTAGGCGCTCCGGTCCGTATATTCCGCGCCCGTCGACAAACGGCAACCTGGCAGTTAACCGGGGGAGACGATTAAGAAATGACGATTACTGTTCCGCCAGATTATAATCCCAAGAAAGACAAGGATTTCATGAATCCTGTCATGCTGGAGTACTTCCGCCGGAAGCTCCTGAAATGGCGGGCCGAATTGCTCGAGGAATCCAACGAAACCCTCCAGTCTCTGCAGGAAGGCGGCATCATCGAGCCCGATATCGCCGACCGTGCGTCCATTGAAACGGAACGGGCGCTGGAACTGCGCACCCGCGACCGCGCGCGCAAGCTGATCTCCAAGATCGACGAGGCGCTGAAGCGCATCGAAGACGGCAGCTACGGCTATTGCGAGGAAACGGAAGAGCCGATCAGCGTCCAGCGTCTGGAAGCCCGGCCGATCGCGACCCTGAGCATCGAAGCCCAGGAACGCCACGAGCGCATGGAGCGCACGCACCGGGACGACTAAGGTCTCGGCAAAGGTTAAAGAGCCGCGCGAAAGGCCGATATGGCCGGGTTCGCGCGGCTTTTCTATGTCCTGAATTGATCAGCTGTTCCGTATTCCCCGGCTTCTCCGGCGCCGGCGTCAGGCGGGATTGTCGATCCCGTTCACGCTTTCGACCACCAGTCTGTGGGGATGCCCGTTACGCCCGGTCCAGTCGATCGACTGTCCGGCCGACAGGCCGATCAGCGCCGCGCCGATGGGGGTCAGGATCGACACCTTGCCGGCCGAAATATCCGCGTCGCTGGGGAACACCAGGGTGATGGTCCGGTCTTCGCCCGTGTCGGTGGTGAAGCGCAGGGTCGAGCCCATTCTGACGACATTCGCCTGAATTTGTTCGTCGGGAACGATTTCCGCCCGGTCGAGTTCGGCAAGAAGCTGGCTGGAAACGTCGGGGTTTCTGTCGCTCACCCCCTCGGCAAGCCCCCACAATCGGTCATGGTCGCTGCGGGCGATGGTAATCGGGGGCTTGGACTGTGTCGCGTTTTCGAAGGTCATTGCAGGATCCTCTGAAAAGGAAGCCGGCGCGCGGATGGGCGCGCCGAGTGCGTTGCGTGTGATTTCTGAAAATGCCGGGTGTCGCGTCTGGATTATGTCTGCCCCGTCTGGCGGGGCAAATGGTCAGGTCCCCACGGCTGGGGACGCGACGTCGCCAAGCCGGGGGCTAGCCTCCCGCGAGGGGATGCTGCCGGCGAAGAATGACGCAGAAGTGCAGGGCCGTGTTCATGGTAAAGGCCATAGGAAAACGGCAGGGGGAAGTCAAGATGGATGGGCGCCATGCGTCGGTCCCCAATCTTGGAGCAGGGGCTTCGCCTCGACCACGCGCCCTGGCCAACCCCACCATCCCCAGGGCGCTTAGCGGACTCCGCTGTCAGATTTTACAAAAAAAGAGGCCGGCGCTGGGCGCCGGCCTTTGAAGTTGATCCAGGTTCTTCATACGAACCTAGAACGGGAAACTGTTGTCCGTTCGGTGGAGATGCCGCTCCTTCTAGAACGGGAAGAGGATGTCCCAAAGTTGCATTCCCCAGCGGGGCTGCTGAAGTTCGCTCAGCGTTCCGCGCCCGCCGTAGGCGACCCGCATTTCTGCGATCTTTTCATGGGAAATCTTGTTGTCGGAATCGATGTCGGAAGGCCGCACCACGCCGGTGACCATGAGTTCGCGCAGTTCCGAGTTCACCCGGAGTTCCTGGCGGCCCATGATGACCAGGTTGCCGTTGGGCAGAACCTGGGTGACGACCGCGGCGAAGGTCAGGCTGATTTCTTCCGACCGTTCGATCGACCCGTCGCCTTCCGTGCCGTGGGTGTTGCCGAAGTTGGCGATGGCGGCCGGGTTCACGCCGTCGGGCAGGTAGCGGGTCAGTTCGCCCTCGAAGCCCAACAGGTTGGTGACGTTCGCCGATTCATTGTCGATGCGGTCGCGCTCCGTCTTGTTTTCCAAGGTCGCGCTGTCGCTCAGGGTCATCTGCACGGTCATGATGTCGCCGACCTGCTTGGCGCGCAGATCCTTGAAGAAGGCCCGCGCCCCCGCCCGCCACAATGAATTGGGGTTGCGTTCGGCGATCTTGGGCGCCGGCATGGGCATGGACACCGGCTTGTAGTCGGGCCGTCCCGTCGGGTTCTGGATCGGCGTGATCTTCGGTTCGTCACCGACCTGTGACAGGCGGGTGAGGGTGTTGCATCCGGCGACCGTGCCGGCCAGCAACGTGACCAAAGCCGTGGTCCGAAGCAACTGACGGGAGAGGGAGATGATCGAGCCGTTCATGGGTTTTCTCCTAATTGCCCCTTAAGGGAAGGGGCGAATTCCTTTCGTGCCGTTACTGGCTGTTCTGCGCCAATTCGCGAATGCTCATCATCGTCACCTTGGCCCGGCTGGGCCCCGTGATTTCGCCTTCGAACACGGACTTGGAGCGCCGATTGACGATCTGCACCACGTCGCCGAGAGCCCCCCGCTCAAGCGCCTTGCCTTGTGCGGTCAGGGACAGCGGGCCGTGGCTTAGGGTGACGGTCACAAGCGAGCCGCGTTCCACCAGGATCGGGCGTTCGACGTCGGACAGGCGGATCACGTCGTCGGGCCGCAGGCCGCGCTTGACAGACATGCCGACCAGATCTTCCAGTTTGGTCACCGTGTCCGGCATGATGCGGTCGGCGCGGATGCGGATCCATTTCACGTCACGTTCCGTAAGGATGTCGTTGCGCGCCATGACCTTCGATACGACCGGGATCTTGACGACCGGGTACAAGCGGCCGGTCAGGCGCAGCCGTTCCCCGGCCGGATCGCCTTTGGGGATTGAGATGACCGCCGCGAAGCGCTGGTTGCGCGGATCGTAGGTGATGTCGTCGACGCCGATGGTGGGGGTGGCGCTGCCGGCGATATGGACGCGGGTCAACTGCGTCGACAGGTCCAGTTCAGAGGCCGGGTCCGCACCCTTTTCAAACAATGCCGCCATGATGGTGTCGATAATTTCGGCCCGTTCGATGACCTGGCTGACGCGTTCGACGACGACCTGTTGGCGGGCCGACAGCGGCCGCCAGTTCAGACGGTAGGCCCGCGCCACCCGGTACAGCCAGCGGGCATCGAAGATGGCCCGTTCGCCGGGGGCGGGGGCGTAGGCCACTGCGGCATCGGCTTTCTCGCCGACGTTGATGAACAGGTCGCCCAGGTAGACCACCTTGTCATCGACGGTAACGGAGTCGCGGAGCAACGGCGCGGTCACCTTCTCGCTCTGCTCCGCCGCGTCGGCGGGCGACGTTTTCTTGGCGGCACCGGCCGCGGGCAGCGCGGCGACGGGCACCAGGGCTGCGGCCAATACGGCGGCGATGAACAGATTTCGGGCGGTCATGTCACTTTACCTTTCTGAGACCTTTCGGCCTTTTCAAAGTCTTGCGGACTTACGAAGCCGTTCTGGCTTTACTGTTTACTTGTCGTGCCGATTAGCGGAGCGACGTCAGCGTTCCCAGCATTTCGTCCGAGGTCTGAATGACCTTGGAGTTCATTTCATAGGCCCGCTGGGCGGAGATCAGGTTGGAGATCTCTTCCACCGCGTTCACGTTCGAGGTTTCCAGGAAGCCCTGAAGAATGGTGCCGTAGCCTTCCGTTCCGGGATTGCCGGTGGTCGCGCTGCCGGACGCAGGGGTTTCCTTGTAGAGGTTGTTACCGATGGCTTCCAAACCGGGTTCGTTCTGGAAATTCACGGTCTGAATCTGGCCGGCGTTGGAAAACTGCACCTGGCCTTCGATCTTCACCAGAACTTCGCCCGACGCGTTGATGGTCACGTCGATGGCGTCGTCCTGCACCGTGATCGGCGGATTCAGGAGATAACCGTCATGGGTCACGATCTGGCCGTTCTCGTTAAGCTGGAACGTGCCGTCGCGGGTATAGGCGGTTTCGCCCGTGGGCAACTGGACCTGGAAGAAGCCCTTGCCCTGAATGGCCATGTCGAAGGTGTTGTCGGTGGACGACAGGTTGCCCTGTTCGTGGATACGATAGACGGCGGCCAGTTTCACACCAAGGCCGAGCTGCACGCCCGTGGGCACGATGGCGCCGTTGTCGGCCGAGGTCGACCCGACGCGGCGCAGGTCCTGGTAAATCAGGTCCTGGAACTCCGTGCGCCGGCGTTTGAAGGCCGTTGTGTTCATGTTGGCGAGGTTGTTGGAGATGACCTCGACGTTTCGCTGTTGGGCAATCATGCCTGTCGAGCCGATATCAAGCGATCTCATTTTTCCCGTCCTTTCGCTTGCCGGTTGCGATTCCGGCGTGTTGCGTTGTGCGTTCTGTCGTGTCGTCGACGCGGCGCTTCAGCCGCACGTTTATTTTGTTCCGGCGTTCGGCCGGTGATGGTCTTTCCGGGCTTTCGGCCCGATCAATCGGTGCCGTGGCGTCGCCGGTTTAAGCGTCGCGCGCCAGGCTTCTGATCATTTCCTTCTGGCGTTCGTCCTCACGTTCGATGAAGGACTTGGCGCTTTCATAACTGCGGTGCAGTTCGATCATCTTGGCCATCTCCAGGATCGGCTCCACGTTGGACCCTTCCAGAGCGCCCTGGATGACATCCGGGCTGTCAACATCGATGGCCGGCGTGGTCGAGGAGAACAAGGCCCCCGACGTCTGCACCAGATCTTGCGGATTTTCGAAGCGCACGACCCTGACCTTTCCAAGTTGGCCGTTCTCGGTCGAAATTGTCCCGTCGCGACCGACGTTGATTTCGGCGTCGTTGGCCCCGAGGGTCATCGGCTGGCCGCCGGTCGACAGCAGCGGATAGCCCTGCTGGTTGACGATCTGACCGCCCGTATCCAGGCGAAACTGGCCGTTGCGGGTGTAGAACTCGTTGCCTTGCGGGTCGCGGACCACGAAGAAGCCATCGTTGCGGATCGCCATGTCGAGCTGGTTGCCCGTGGTTTCGATGGCGCCGTCCGTGGTGTCGAGCCGGGTCGCCAGATCGCGCGCAAAAGTAAGTTTGGGGCTGATGAGCCGTTCGCCGCCTTTGCTTTTGACGACATGCTCAACGAACATCATCTGGCTGGATTTGTAGCCGTTGGTGCTCATGTTCGCCAAATTGTTGGCGACAACCTCGAGCTGCCGTTTGAGCGCGCCTTGGCGCGAAGCGGCAATGACCGCTGTGGTTTCCATCTGATTTTTCCCGTTCTATTCGTTCTCTTCCGGTGTGGCCCCTTTAGCGGGACCTTCATCCGGAAGGCAGTTCACGTATTTCCGCCAAACCTGTTGCAGCCCCCGTGCCAAGTTAAAAAAATGAGTTATTTCAAATAGATAAATATATTTATCAGGTCTGGGCACTGGGAAAATCCAGATACCTTTGGCAGCCTTTGCCGGGTATTTCTTGCCTAGAGCCAGCCGTTGCTGGCGGTGGTGGGACTTTGGTATGATTGCGGTCAGGGGTGCGTGCGGGTGCCTTGAATGGGCGCTTGGGCCGGATGTGCCGGGGGGCAACGCCCTATTCCCGCTTCAACGACTTGTTAACGACCTGATTTTAAAGTGCCAAGACTTGGGATCAGGACGCTAGGAAACGGTTGCCCCGGATATGGCTGACGACGACGATCTAGAAAACGAAGAGGTCGGCGGCGCTGACGAAGATGCCGACGGCGAAGAAGGCGGCTCTTCCGAGGGTGCCTCCAAGAGCAAGAAGAAGCTCATCATCATCGTTGCGGTGCTTCTGCTTGTCGTGGGGGGGGCCGCGGCGGCGTTCTTCACGGGCTTGCTTGAGCCCCTGATTTCAATGATCACGGGCAAGGACAGTTCCTCCGCGGTCGCTTCGGGTGAGGCGCCGGAGGGCATCGGCCTGTTCCATGATTTGCCGGAGGTTCTGGTCAACCTGAACACGGCCGGCCGCAAATCCCAGTTTTTGAAAATGAAGGTGTCGCTCGAAGTGGCGAGCGAACAGGACAAACTGATCATCGATGCCGTGAAGGATCGCGTGATGGACAATTTCCAGGTCTATCTGCGGGAACTCAGGATCGAGGACCTGCAGGGTTCCGCCGGTATGTACCGCCTGCGCGAGGAACTTCTGCGCCGGGTCCGGGCGGCGACGGCGCCGGCTCAGGTCAAGGACGTCCTGTTCAAGGAAATGCTGGTTCAGTAGACTTATGGTACGCAGGGGATGTGACGGATGACGAGCCCGGCTGACGATCAAGACGCGATGGCCGCCGAATGGGAAGCCGCCATGGGCGGCGACGGCGGCGAAGGCGGCGGTGGCGGCGACGAACAGGACGAGCTGGCCGCCGAATGGGAAGCCATGATGGGCGGCGACGGCGACGGTGCGTCGACCGATGTCGGCATGGCCGCCCCCGAAGCCACCCGCGTTCTTAACCAGGATGAAATCGACAGCCTTCTTGGCTTTGACGACAGTCACGAGGAAGGCGCCGAGAAATCGGGCATCCAGGCGATCCTGTCGTCGGCCCTGGTGTCCTACGAACGCTTGCCGATGCTCGAGGTCGTGTTCGACCGTCTCGTGCGTCTGATGTCGACCAGTCTTCGTAACTTCACCTCGGACAACGTCGAAGTCTCGCTCGACAACATCGCCTCCATCCGGTTCGGCGATTACCTGAACTCGATCCCCCTGCCGGCCATGCTGAGCGTGTTCAAGGCCGAGGAATGGGACAACTTCGGGCTGATCACGGTCGATTCCTCGCTGATCTATTCCATCGTCGACGTGCTTTTGGGCGGCCGCCGCGGCACCGCCGCGATGCGTATCGAGGGCCGTCCTTACACCACCATCGAACGCTCCCTGGTTGAGCGCATGATTCACGTCATGCTGACGGATTTGTCGGCGGCGTTCGAGCCCCTGAGCCCCGTAACCTTCCGTTTCGACCGCCTGGAAACCAACCCGCGCTTCGCGACGATTTCCCGGCCGTCCAACGCCGCCATCGTGACGCGCCTGCGCATCGACATGGAAGACCGCGGCGGACGCCTGGAACTGCTGCTGCCCTACGCGACCTTGGAGCCGGTCCGCGAACTGCTGCTGCAGATGTTCATGGGCGAAAAATTCGGTCGGGATTCGATTTGGGAAACCCACCTGGCGGAAGAATTGTGGATGACCGAGGTCGATCTGGAAGCGGTCATCGACCAGCAGGTCGTCAGCCTGCAGAAGGTGTTCGACCTTCAGGAAGGCTCGCAGATGATGCTCAACGCGACGCCGGACAGCCCGGTTATGCTGTCCTGCGGCAACGTGCCCCTTTATATCGGCCGCATGGGCCGCAAGGGCGGACGCATCGCGGTGCGCATCGAAGACCGTATCGACCGCGCGCCCAAGACGTCCTGACCGCGAATTTTAACGCCCGCGGTTAGCATTTCGTTCAGAACCTCGGGCATAGACTGGCCACAGCGAACAACCCCGGTTCCCCCGTTTGGAACGGACCGTTACCCAGGGGATGGAGAGACAAGACCGTGAACTTTTCCTTTTCCTTGACGCTTGAAATCATTCTGGCCCTCCTGCTGGTGGTCATGATCTGGTATTCGGTGATCCTGAACCGGCGGCTGACCCGCTTCCGCGGCAACCGCGAGCAGATGGAAAAGCTGGCCGCCACCTTTAACGATGCGACGACCCGCGCGACCTCCAGTATCGGTGACCTGCGCATCGCCTCCGACGCACTGCAGGACCAACTGGCCAAGGCGGAAAGCCTGCGGGACGATCTGGTGTTCCTGGTAGATCGCGGGACCATCGCCGCCGATCGTTTGGAAGAAAATGTGCGCATTGCCCGGGACGAATACGTGGCCGGCGGTGATGCCGAAACAGCTGATCCGCTTGAAGCCGTCGAGCCCGTTCGCCAACAGCGCCCCGCGCCCAAGGTTGCGGCGGCACGTGGGGCGCGGAATGCCGATGCCGGAGACCCCGCGCCGTCGGTCGGCGGCAAGAAAACCACGCCCCGCTCCGAAGCGGAACGCGCCTTGTTGAAAGCCATCCGCTCGGCCAACTAAGGCCGGGTATCGAATTGCCCCTGAAAGGCCCCGATTTATACGGGGCGGACATGGACCCGACGGACGCTTGAATGAACCCCTTTAACAAATTCCGCTTTTTGCCGGCGACGATCTTTGTGGCGTCGATGCTGTTGACCGTGAAAATCGGTGATATCTGGAACAGCGTGGACGGCCTGAAGAAGGATGCCATCCAGGTTGCGGGTGCGGCGGAAGCCCAGACGGAAACGCCACCCGCCGCCGGCCAGCCGCCGGCTGCGGAGCCGGCGCCGGCGCAGCCCGGTGAGGCGCCAGCCGCCGCCGAGCAGGCCGCCGTACCGGGGGCAGCCGATCCGAACGCCGTCGCAGCCCCGCCGCCGGGCGATCCGGCCGCTTCCAAGCTGATTACCGACGATCCGACGCTGCTGACGCCGCAGGAAATCGACCTGCTGCAGAACCTGGCCGACCGCCGCCGCGAGATCGAGGCCCGCGAACAGGAACTTCAGGTCCGTCAGGGCATGCTCGCCGCCGCCGAAGCCCGCATTGACCGCAAGATCGCCGAATTGAAGAACCTGCAAGCGGAAATCAATGGCCGAATCAAGGTGTTCGACGAGCAGCAGGAAACGAAAATGGAAAGCCTCGTCAAGATTTACGAGAGCATGAAGCCCAAAGAAGCGGCGCGGATTTTCGAAGACCTTGAGATGGATACCCTGCTGGAAGTCGCCCAGCGCATGAAGGAACGCAAGCTGGCCCCCGTGATGGCCAAGATGAATCCCGAGAAAGCGCGTGAGGTGACGGTGCAACTGCGCGACCTCCGGTCGCTGCCGCGCGAAGGTCTGGACCAGGGAAATTAGGTCATTCCCGGCCTATGACCATGGACCTATCGTCTTAAAAAGGCTTGCTCTGCCCCCAGCCATGAATAAACTGCCGGTTACTGGGGCTATAATCATAAATTCCCATGCGCAAAGCACGGAGTAACAGATGGCTGTCGACCTGAATATGAACGTCCTGATCGTGGATGATTACCAAACCATGCTCAGGATTCTGCGCAACCTATTGCGCCAGTTGAATTTCAAGAACATTGATGAAGCGTCCGACGGCTCAGAAGCACTCAAGAAGCTTCGGGCGAAGGCGTTCGGCTTGATCATCTCCGACTGGAACATGGAGCCCATGACCGGGATTCAGCTGCTGCGCGAAGTCCGTGCGGATGAAAAGTTGAAGCACATCCCGTTCGTCATGATCACGGCGGAAAGTAAGTCTGAAAACGTGATCGCGGCTAAGGAAGCGGGTGTTTCCAACTATATCGTCAAGCCGTTCAACGCCGAAACGCTCAAAGGCAAGCTGATCAGCGTCCTTGGCGAGTTCTAAGGAGACCGTTATGGCGACAGACTCGGTCGATCCCGAGTTGGCCACGCGTCTTCAGGAACTTGGAAGAGAACCTGGCGGCTCGGTCAAGGTCGAAGAGATTGCGGAAGTGGTGGAGGCGATCCTCACCACCATGCAAGGAGACCTGTCCGCCGTCGACGTCAGGCTCTACGAGGAACTGGAAAGCCTGTCGCGCTTCATATCCGAGGCCAAATCCGATATCGCCGCCCTGCGCCCGGACGAAGTGAAGGACGAATTCCTTCCCAAGGCCGCGGATGAACTGGATGCCATCGTCGAGGCGACGGCGGAAGCAACCAACTCGATCATGGATGCCGTCGGCGAGATCGAGGAGGTGATGTCCAAGCTCAAGGGCAAGAATTCCGAGCGTCTGATGGACGCAACCACCAAGATTTACGAAGCCTGCGGGTTTCAGGATATTACCGGCCAGCGGATCACCAAGGTGGTCGGCGCCCTGCAGCACATCGAGGAAAAGGTCGATGCGCTGCTGAACGCCTTCGGTGATGAGATCGCCAAGTACAAGGCGGCCAATCCGAAGACGGAAGAGGCCCCGGTCGAGGAAGTCATCCCGGCCGATGAAGATCTTCTCCACGGCCCGCAGAAGAAAGAGGCGGCGATGTCGCAGGCCGATATCGACGCCCTTCTGAACAGTTTCGACTGATCCATCTTGCCGGCATTTGCGGGGGTTTTGGTAAGGCCGTCTTTACCAGATTTCTGCTAGAATCCCGGCATGGCTGAACGTGATTTCCTACCGCCGATACCGGATACCGCGCGCGGGCCCAATACGCCCGCGCTGTTCCTGTCGCTGTTCCTGTTGGTTCTGGCGTTTTTCATCCTGTTGGTGACCATTTCCACCCTGGAAGAGGTCAAGACCAAGTCGGTGATGGACAGCCTGACGTCGACCTTTACCTCGATCGTGCCGCCGTCCACGGACCCGACGCGTTTCAAGTCCAAGGAAGGCGACTTGATCGCTGGACAGCAATACCAGGAAACGGTCACCGACATCTTCGCGGCCGCCCTGCAGGTGGCCCAGGTGAAGGTCGTCCATCCTGGGCGTTTGATGCAGGTTCAGATCCCCGCCAGCACCCTGTTTGCCGAGGACGCGGCGCGCATCCTGCCGTCGCAGTTCGAGCTTCTTGACCGCATTGTCGCGGCGGCCAGCGGGCGCCCGCCGGGTCTGCGCTTCGATCTGGAATTCATCATCGGATCGCGCGTCCGCGCCGATGGCGGCCTGCCCCAGTCACAGACCCTGGAATTGGCGCGGGCCGGGGCATTCGCGCGGGAAATGGCGCAGCGCGGCCTGCCGCCGGATTCCATCGCCATCGGGATCGAGCCGGGCGACCCCAATGATGTCACAATGTGGTTCTACATTCGCCGTGAAACAGAAACCCAGCTGCGCCTCGACGGCGGCGGCGAGGAGTAGGGGGCGGCCATGCTGTTGCCAAGACGCTCCGAACGGGACCTGGAACGCGACCACAAAGCGTCGCAGATGTGGCTGCTGACGTTCACTGACCTGGTGTCGTTGATGCTGACCTTCTTCGTCATGCTGTTCTCCATGTCCAACGTCAAGCTGGACCGCTGGGACAATGTGATCGATTCCCTGTCGCAAAGTCTGGCCCCGGAACAGGTGAAAACGCCCATTTCCTCGACGGCCACGCACAACATCGCAACGGTGTTCCGTAAACGCGCCATTAACCTGGATTATCTAACATCCGTGCTGCGGGAAAAGATTGATAGCGATGAATTGCTTAAGCAAACGCAGTTCATGCGGTTGGAGGACAGATTGGTCCTGGCCTTGCCTGGGGATTTGCTGTTTGAGGCGGGACGTGCGGTCATGACGGACCGCGCGCGCGCCGCCTTGTTCCGCTTGGGCGGCGCGCTCAGCACCGTCGCCAATCAGTTGGGCGTCAACGGCCATTCCGACCCGTCGCCGGTTGCCGGTGGCGACTATGCCTCCAACTGGGAACTGTCGACCGCCCGCGCCGCCGCCGTGGCCAACCAACTGCGTGCTGCCGGCTACGCCGAACCCATTGTCGCCTTCGGATATTCGGATAGCCGTTATGACCAATTGCCGCCCATGCCGCAGGCCCAGCGCCAGTTGATGGGGCGGCGCGTCGACATCGTCGTGTTCCCGACGTCCGGGGGGCTGCGATGACCGTTCGCCGGATTGTTGGCACGGCCCTGATGGCCGTGATTCTGGCCTGGGGCCTGTGCTTGGCGCCCTTGGAAGAAGCCCGCGCGCAAGATGCGGTTCAGGTCAACGTGCGCGCCGGTGCTCATGCCACCTTTACCCGCGTCGTGTTCGATTGGCCCACCAAGGTGCCTTATAAGCTGACCAAGGACGGCGGCCTTATCACCGTGATCTTCGAGGCGGCGGCGCAGATCGACGACGCCGACCTCAACCGTAATCCGCCGCTGTTCGTCGGCGGCATTCGCTCCGCCACGGAGGGCGGGCGCACGGTTTCGGTGATCGCCGTGCCGCCGCGCTCCACCGTGCGTGACTTCTATGCCGGGAACAAGATCGCCCTGGACGTCCGCGAACCCGCACCCTGGCAGGACCCGGTTGCCGTTCCCGCGCAGGTCAGCGTGCCCGGCGGCGGTAAGGCCCCGGCCGCTCCCCAGGCTGCCGGCGCCAAACCGGTCTCTCCGGCGACGGATCCCGTGCCGCCGGTCGCCACCGCACCGGCCAAGCCGGCCGTTGCCGCCCAGGCCCTGCCGCAGCCGCCTGTCCAGAAACCATCGGCCCCCGCTGCCGCTGCCAAAACCGCACCCGCCGCGGGGGGCACGGCGACCCGGACCGCTCAGCAACTTCCCCAGGGTGCCGCGCAGAAGTCTCCGCCCGCCGGTCAGCCGCTGCTTTTGACCCCGCCGGCCCAAGCCACGGCAACGGCCCCTGGCGCCGCACCCGCGCAACCGCCGCGTACGGCAACCGCCCAGGCTTCGGGGCAGGCCACCGGCAACGCGGCGGCTCAAGCCCCGGCTCCCGGGCCGGCGCCGAGTGCGCAATTGTCCGTGGCCAAAGGCGACGAGGGCACGGTAACCCTGCGTTTCGACTGGGCAGAGCCCGTCGCCGCCGCGGCATTCCGGCGCAACGGATTCCTGTGGCTGGTGTTCGACAAGCGCACCAATGTCAACGTTCCCGCCTTGCAAGAGGCCGGGGGCGCCGTCATTTCGACACTGCAGCAGGTCTACATTCCCCAGGCCACCGTTCTGCGCATGACCACGCCCAAGGACGTCAATCCGTCCATGCGCCGGGCCGGGTTGGCTTGGCTGATCGATTTCCGAGCCCAGGAAGCGACGCCCAAGATTCCGCTGGAAGTCCAGGCCCAGCCGGATTCCCCCATCGGGGCCCGCATCTTCATGCCGCTGCCGGAACCCGGCAAGGTGATCCCGTTGACCGATCCCATCGTCGCCGACAACATGCTGGTCGTGCCGGGTATTCCGCTTGGCCATGGCGTGGCCGGAACCTACGCCTATCCTCAATTCGAAATTCTACCCTCCATCCAGGGTGTCGTGGTGACGCCGCGCATCGATGACGTGCGTGTGCGCTCGCTGCGTCAGGGCGTGGAAATCGCCAGCGCGGCGCCCACGTTCCCGCTGAAGTTCTCGCCCGTGTCCCAGGAAATGGCGGCAAGTGCCCGGATGTCGGCGATGCGGCCCCTGGTCCGTGTCCTGGATCTTGAGAAATGGGACACGCCCAACGACGCCGCGATCCTGCAGACCCGCGCGATCCTGGAACAGGCCCTTGCCGTGGCTCCCAAGGCCGGGCAGCGGGAAGCACGCATGAACCTGGCCCGGTTCTACTTCGCCAATGCCTATGGGGCGGAAGCCTTGGGCGTTCTGGACCATGCCCTTGAGGTTCAGCCGTCGCTGGCTCAGGACCGAGAATGGCTGCTGCTGCATGGCGGCGCTCAGTTCCTTCTGGGTCGCCTGCCCGAGGCGGAGAAGGATCTGTATAACGCGGCACTAAACGGCAGTGACGAGGGCGAATTCTGGCGCGCGATCATCCAGGCCGCGCGCGGTGACCTGAACGGGGCCTCCATCGAGTTGCGCCGGTCGGGCTCAATCGCCCGGCCCTATCCCCGCGCGCTCCGGTTCCGGCTGTCGACCATCGTCGCCGAGGCGGTGGTGGAAATCGGCGACGTGCGCACAGCGGAAACGTTGATTTCCACGCTGCTGGCCGATGGTCCCAGCCCGAGCCAGGAAGCCAAGATCAAGTTCGTGCAAGGACGTTTGGCGGAACTGGAAGGCGATTTCGACGGCGCCGTGTCGCTGTGGGAAGAGGTCATGGACAGCCCTGATCGGCTGGCCCGTTTCCGCGCGGCGCGGACGCGCGTTGAACTTCTGCTGCGTCTTGACCGCATGACCAAGCGTGAAGCGACGGAAGAACTTGAAAAACAGCGCTTCGCTTGGCGTGGCGACAATCGTGAATTCGATCTTTTGCGCCGCCTGGGAGCGCTCTACCTGGAACAGGATAAATACCGCGAGGCGCTGCAGACCTTGCGCCAGGCCGCGACCCATTTCCGCGACCATCCGGATGCAAAAGCTGTGACCAAGGAAATGTCGGACACCTTCAATGCCCTCTATCTGGAGGACAAGGCCAATGCCCTGAAACCGGTCACGGCGATCGCCATCTATGAGGAATTCAAGGAACTGACCCCCGCCGGCTCGCGCGGCGATACCATGATTCAAAAACTCGCCGACCGCCTTGTCGGGGTCGACCTGCTGGATCAGGCGGCGGCGCTGCTGGAAGGCCAGATCAAATTTCGTCTGCAAGGTGCCGACCGGGCACGCGTCGGCGCGCGCCTTGGCCTGATCCACCTTCTGGCACGCAAGCATGCGGACGCCGAACGGGTGATCCGGGCGACCGCTGCGGACGGCTTGAACGCCGACCTTGCACAACAGCGCAATCATCTTCTCGTTCAGGCCCTGATGGGGCAGAAGCGTTATGCCGACGGGCTGGCGGTGCTGGAGCCGGATCAGTCCATGGACGGTGAACTCCTGCGTTCGGAAATCTACTGGACCATGGGCAATTGGAATGATGCGGCCCAGTCCCTGCAGCGCGTCGTGACGGTAAGCGGTGCCCGCCGTGGTGAAAGGCTCAACCGTAAACAGGCGCGCTACATGCTCAATCTGGCGACGGCGATGACGCTCAGTGGCAATGAACGCGGCCTTGCCCGTATCCGCGACAACTTCGGCGCTGCCATGGCCGAGACTGAAATGGCGAAGGCCTTCGACCTGATCGCGGCGCGTCCGGCCCTCGGCCTGATCTCGCCGGAAAGCGTCAAGGAGCGGGTCGCTGTGGCGCAGAACTTCAAATCCTTCCTGACGGCCTACCGCGAGCGTCTGGAAAAAGACCCGCTCAGCGCCATCAACTGATAATCGGGCATAAAGAAGGCCCGGATTCCATTTCTGGAACCGGGCTTCTTCTGCGCTCGTCCCGCGATGAACGCGGGTGTTTGCGCGCTGTCGCGTGATCGGCGCGTCACACGGCGCCGGCGTATTCGCCGCGCGCCGGGTAGTTTTTCTCGATGGCGAAGTCGAGCGCCTTCAGCAATTCGGAGAAATGCGGACGGACGAACGGCATGGTCTGGACCGAGGCGTAATAGAGCGTCTGATCCGGCGAGACCATGAACAGGCCGGGTTCGGAGAACAGGGCCGGTTCTTCGATGCCGATGGACGTCTTGCCCCGGGAAGTCGAGATGAACAGCCCCCATTCCCGTGCCTTGGTCAGGGTCAGGCCGTAACCGACGCGCAATTCCTTGGCGGGTATCTTTTCAGCCATGGCCTTGCCGCGTTCCGAATCATCGCTGGAAATCGCGATGGTGCCGACGCCGCGTTTGGCGAATTCCGGTGTCAGTTTTTCCAATTCCGCCATGTAATTGGCGCAGATCGGGCAGTGCAGGCCCCGATAGAAGCAGATGATTGTTCCGCGTTCGGTGGTTTCCGACGCAAGGTCGAATGTGCCGCCGGTCACCAAATCGACGGACAGATCGGGGGTCTTCTGACGTGGCATGAGCATGGGGCGGGTTTCTCCTTTGAAGTTGAGCCTCCGTGCCGCCACATGCGACGGCCGGTTTTCGATGACGACGACCTTATCAGTCGTTATAATCAGGAAACTCCGAATTAATTGATCAAAACCCCCTGAATTCCCATGGCTGACCGATATGATCGACTGTCTGCTCTGATCTCCCGTTTTGACCTGCGGGTTCTGCGGGTGCCTTTGGGTGAAGGCAATATGACCGTGTTCGGTGATCCGGAAACGGGTGTGCCGGGGCGTGTCGAAATCCGCACCCGGGGCGGCGTTCCCACCGCGGGGAGTAATGAAGTGCCGGTCGCCGCCTGTTCAATTGATTGGGGCGGGGCTGCCAATCCCTTGATGGCGGCCTTGCCGGCGACGGTCTCTTTGCCGATCCGTGACGCGGAGACACGGGCGCTATTGGATGTGTTCCTGGCCGAGGCCGGGGGGCGGCGGTGCGGGTCCGACAAGGTTCTGGAACGTCTGGCTGAAGTTCTGGTGATCCGCCTGATGCGTCAGCAGATCGAACTGGGGACTGCGGAACCGGGCGTATTGGCGGGGCTTGCCGATGAACGCCTGTCACGCGCCATATCGGCCCTGCACGAAGACCCGGGCCGGGTGTGGTCAAATGGCGATCTGGCGGCGGTCGCGGGCATGTCGTTGTCGCGTTTCGCCGATGCGTTTCGCGCGGTTGTCGGCGAAGCCCCGCAAAGTTACCTGCGTCGCTGGCGAATGACGTTGGCGCGTCAGGATATGGATCGCGGGGCGCGGGTTCAGGCGGTCGCCCGCCGATACGGCTACGCCAGTTCCGAGGCCCTGTCCCGCGCCTTCCATCGCCAGTTCGGTGTCAATCCGACGGAACTGCGCCGCACGGGATAGGGATGGGGCGCGTTGTTGTCTAGCCGGCGCCGAAGCTTTTGACCAATGAGCCGACGGTCATATACCAGCCGTCGACCAGCACGAAAAAGATGATCTTGAACGGCAGGGCGATGATGACCGGCGGCAGCATCATCATGCCCATGGACATGAGAATCGATGCAACGACCATATCGATGATCAGGAAGGGCACGAACAGCAGGAAACCGATCTCGAAGGCGCGTTTTAGCTCGGAAATCATATAGGCCGGGATCAGTACCCGCATGGGCATGTTCGTGCGGGCTTCTTCGTCGGGAACGCGCGCAATCTGGGTGAACAGCAACAGATCGCGTTCACGGACGTGGCTCATCATGAAGTCACGGAACGGCAGGATGGCCCGGTTGAAACCTTGAAGTTCGTCCAGGTCACCCTGAATCACCGGATTGATGCCGGTTTCCCAGGCTTTCTCGAAGGTCGGCTGCATGATGAAGAGGGTCAAGAACAGAGCCAGCCCGACCATGACCTGGTTGGGCGGCGTTTGTTGCGTGCCCATGGCCGTGCGCAAGAACGACAGCACGACGATGATGCGCACGAAGGATGTGACCATGATGAGGATCGAAGGTGCGACGCTGAGCACCGTGATCAGCAGCAGCATTTGGACGATGCGGCCCGTGGTGTCGCCGCCCTGATCGCCCAGATCGAGGGAGATCGATTGCGCGAGCGCGGGCGGGCTAAGCAGAGACAACCCCAAATAGATCGCGCAGGCGGCGCCGATCACCGCCAGGATCATCACCAGAGGGTGGGCAAGGGGATTGCGCCGCCGTCGCCGTGTGAAGATACGCCGCATCTGACCGTCGTTCGTCATGATCGGCCGTCTGTATTGTTGTCGGCGGCCGGCAGGGCGGCGGTGGTCAGGGCTTGTCTGAAATCCGCACCGGTACCGGCGATGCCGGTTTCGATAAGCAGCTCGGACGTGGGGCCGACCAGCAGCAGATGTTCCGTGTCGTCGCGGCGGACCAGGATCAGGCGTCGGCGGCCGTCAAGGGGCGTTACTTCCACGACGCCCAGGCGCCGGTTGCTGGCGCGCTTGATGGCGGCGGCCGGAAAACCCCAACCGGCGCGCCGCGCCATGGCGGCAAGCAGCGCGATCAGGCCGATCACGAAAATCAGTGCGAGGATGAAGCGAAAATAGCCGCCGATGTCCATGTCCATGGCTCTATTCCTTGCCCGTTTCCCCGTCGGCCGGGCCAAGGCCGGCGCCGACGCGGATTTGATCTTCGAGACGGTTGAGATCCGAGACCATCTTTTCCAGGCGTAGGCGGATGCTGTCCGGGTCCGATGAAGTGAGCGCCATGGTGCGGACGTTTTCGCAGATCCAGGCGACCCGGTCGCCCAAGGGAGACATGTCCAGCAACTCGCCGCCCGCAAGGGCCCGGCGGGCGTTCAGGATCATGGACTCGACCTCTGCCATGGCCGATTCCAGGGACGCGGGAGGCGCATTGCCGCCGCCTGTGTTGTCGTGATCGCTCATGGCTGGGTATCTCCCATCCATTCACGCACGATGTCTTCGCGGCTTTTACCGGCCAGATCGTCGGCACCGTTGGCGCGGTACAGATAAATCAGAATTTCGGCCACGGCGGCGAAGGCCTCGACGGGGATTTCTTCTTCCATGTCGATTGTGGCCAGAAGCTGAGCAAGGTCCGCGTCCTCGCGCACCTTGATGCCGTTGGCGAAGGCAATCTGCAGAATCTGTTCGGCCAGGCGCCCGCGCCCGCCCGCGACCACGGTGGGCGCCATGCCCGGCAGGGCCCCTTCGGCCAGGGCAACGGCGAGCGCATCCTTGGTTGCCGGAATGCGCTGGAAGTTCGCTTGCGCACCGTCGTTACCGGTCGGGTCTTTGGGGGTATCTGCGTTCACGTGCCGCTGGTCCCGTTCGCGTGGCATGGCCTGATGGTCGGCAAGAATTGCCGGATTCGCCCGATCCTAACGGCCCTCGGTTTAACAAATGATTACAGCGGGACCGGTTTTCCGTTTCGGAATCAGACGTTTAATGCCAGGCCCAGGTGATTGCGGCGGAACCGGACGTGCTTAATAGGTTGTTAAGGAACCCGGCAGATAATGCCTAGCAGGACGGTTTCCGGGGTTTGTGATGCGCACCGGAACCAGGGACAACGGATTAATTCCGCTAGACAAGGGGCCGCGCGCAGATGGATCTGACCCTCTTCGCAGCTGTTAAGAAACGCCTTAATTGGCTTGGCCAGCGCCAGGAAATTCTGGCCCAGAACATTTCCAACGCGGACACGCCCGATTACAAGGCGAAGGATCTCAAGCCATATGCTTTCCGCGATCTTCTGCGCAAGGAATCGGCGCAGTTGAACATGGTCACCACCGAACCCGGACAGTTGGGCGGTCGGCGCAAGCGCATCCGCGATTTCTTTGTCGAAGAGCCGCGCCATCCCTACGAGACGGCGCCCAACGGCAACTCGGTGGTGCTTGAGGAACAGATGGGCAAGGTGGCCGAGACACAGACCACCCATCGTCTGACCACGGAACTCTACAAAAAGCACATGGAGATGCTGAAAACCGCCAGCCGCGGACGTTAGGCGGTCATTAAAATTCGGGCCGCAAAGGCCACAGGCGAACCTGGAACGGGAACCTCGACAGAACGTCGTCCAAACCAACGCCACCGGACATAGGGAGAACCCTTGCCGGATAAAGATCAAGGAGGCGAAAGCCCCGATGGACGACATTATCAAGACCATCCGCATTTCCAGCGCCGGGATGCGCGTGCAGGGAACGCGCCTTCGCGTGATCTCGCAAAACATCGCCAACGCGGACAGCCTGCCGCAGCGCCCCGGTGACGACCCCTACCGGCGCAAGCTGGTGACCTTCAAGAATGAATTGGACAAATCTGTCGGCGTCGAAACGGTGCACGTCAACCGTCTGCACAAGGACCTGTCCGACTTCGGCAGCAAGTATGATCCGTCTCACCCCGCCGCCGACAAGGACGGCTATGTGAAGACACCCAACGTCAATACCATGATCGAGATGATGGACATGCGCGAAGCGCAGCGGTCCTACGAAGCCAATTTGAACCTGATCAAGTCGTCGAAAACGATGTTGAACAGCGTCATCGACGTGCTGCGCAGTAATTAGGGCCGGCGCGGGAAATTTAGGTCCCAACGCGGACCGGGCCCAGCGGGCCTAGAACGGGAGCATAACAATGAGCGTGAACGCCGATTTCAATATTCACCAGGCCTTGAACGCCTATCAGCGGGCAGCCCGCCAACAGATTTCCGGCACGCGGGATGACGCGCCGCCGATGGCCAAGGCAAACGAGGAATTCGGCGATCTTGTGCGCAGCGCCATCATGGAAGCCCGCAAGATCGGCGAGACGTCGGAGAAAATGTCCATTGCCGCGATCAACGACCGCGCCGACATCACCCAGGTGGTGACCGCCGTGGCCGAGGCCGAAATGACCCTGCAGACAGTGGTCAACGTGCGGGACAAGGTTCTGGAAGCCTACAACGACATCATTCGCATGCCGGTTTAATCGCTCGGCGAGAAGGCTGGAGCCCGCGATCATGAACGAAGTGGATGTCGTCGATATTGGTCGCAACGCCATGTGGGTGATCATCAAGGTAGCGGGCCCGATCATGTTCCTTGGTTTGGTCAGCGGCCTTATCATCGCCCTGTTTCAGGCGCTCACGACGATCCAGGAAATGACCCTGACCTTCGTGCCGAAGATCATTGTCATCTTCATCGGAATCGTCGTTCTGCTGCCGTTCATGATCAATACGGTCACCACTTTCGCAGACACCCTGTTCGACCGAATTTCGGCGTTATAGGCGGCGAAGGGCGGCGGACATGCTCGAAGAGCTTCTTAAACTCAACGTCTTTGCATTTTTGCTGGTTCTGTCGCGTGTCGGCGCCATGATGGCCATTCTGCCGGGTATCGCGGCAGCCTATGTCAGCGCGCGCATCCGCGTCGTTCTGGCCACTGTCGTCGCCGTTGTTATGACGCCCGTGTTGGCGGAAAACCTGCCCGCGCCGCCCGAAAGCCCCTTTATTCTGTTCCTGCTGCTTACTGGCGAAATCATTGTCGGCCTGTTTCTCGGCGGGATCGCGGTCATCATGATCAGTGCCCTGCAAACCGCGGGGACTTTGATCGCCCTGTTCGCAGCCATGGCCAATGCCTTGGTTCAGGATTCAATTACCGAACAGCAAAGCTCCGTCATCGCCAATATGCTGACCATCGGCGGGCTGGTGATGATCTTCGTCACGGACAGCCATCATGTGTATTTCACGGTGGTGGCCGATTCCTACGCCTTGTTCGTGCCCGGCGAAGGTGTGTCGACCGGCGATATGGCATTGATGCTGGCGCGCCGGGTCGCCGATAGCTTTGCGTTGGGATTTCAGTTGTCCATCCCGTTCCTGGTCATCGCCATGGTCTATTACATCGGGCTCGGCATTCTTGGCCGTCTGATGCCTCAGTTGCCGGTGTTCTTCTTCGGACTGCCGGTGCAGGTCACGGTTCAACTCGGTGCTCTCATGATCGTGTTCTCGTCGATCATGCTGGTGTTTCTCAACCATTTCCAACAGGGGTACACCGTTTTCACGGGCTAGGGCCCGGATCGACGGTAGGGACACATGGCAGAAGAAGACGACTCACAAAAAACAGAAGAGCCGACCGGAAGGAAGCTCGCCAAGGCCCGTGACGAAGGCCAGGTCGCCCAATCTCAGGAAATCAAGAGCCTGATGGTTCTGGTTGGCGGCGTAGGGATGCTGATGTTCCTGGCGCCGGCCATGGCCCGTGACATCACCCTGATCGGCCGGCGGTTCATCGGGGCCTCCTACTCGATTCCGATGGACTTCGAACATCTGCGCCTGGTGTTCTCCAAGGTTGCGATGGAGATCGGGGTGATTCTCGCCCCCGCCATGGCGATGTTCGTGGTCCTGGCGATCGTCGCCAACGTTGGCCAGTTCGGTCTTATCTGGTCGACCAAGAAAATCCAGCCGAAACCTAGCAAGATCAACCCCTTGAGCGGGTTCAAGCGGCTGTTTTCCAGCCAAGGACTGATGGAGTTTGTGAAAGGCATCCTGAAACTCACCCTGGTCGCGACGGTGTCGTTCGGGCTTGCCATTCCCATGCTGCACGATCTGGAAATGATGCCCGCGATCTCCACATCCGCCGCCCTTCATCGTATCCACGAGATCGCCATCATCATGGCCCTCGCGACCATCGGGGTGATGGGGTTCATCGCGGCGCTCGATTACATGTATCAGCGCGCGACTTTCATGAAGCAGATGCGGATGTCCAAGACCGAGATCAAGGACGAGTACAAGCAGACCGACGGTGATCCGCAGATCAAGGCGCGAATCCGCCAGATCCGTATGGAGCGCGCCCGCAAGCGCATGATGGCGGCGGTGCCCAACGCCGATGTGGTGATCACCAACCCGACTCACTTTGCGGTCGCCCTGGAATACAAGATGGAAACCATGCCGGCCCCCAAGGTGATCGCCAAAGGGCAAGACCTGGTTGCTTTGAAAATTCGTGAAATCGCCGAGGCCAACGAGATCACCATCGTTGAAAACCCGCCGTTGGCGCGGGCTCTCTACGCTTCGGTGGAACTGGACGAGGAAATCCCGGCGGAACACTTCAAGGCGGTCGCCGAGGTCATCGGTCACGTCATGCGGCTCAAGGGCAAGCTGCCTCATTAACGGGCCCGGCGACCTCTGGCTCCCGGGGGCCGCATCCCGGCAGCGAGCGCTGTTGACAGGGGCCGTTCAGTGGTAATCCTGTCACCGGAAGCGGGCTGCCTTGGGCGGGTCCGCCGTCACCGCCGGGCCGCGACATCGAAACCATGAAACAGAGAATGCCTCACGTCCTGAACGCCGGTGCGGCCCTGTTGGGGGTCGCGGCGGGGCTGATGTTCGGGCTCGATGCCGGTTGGGCGCTGCCCGCGGGCGGCGTGCTGGCGGCGGCGGCGCTGGGGCTATTGGCCGCGTCCTGGCGCATGGGCCGAAAAGCGCCCCCCCGGCCGACGGGCGGCCCCATGGCGGAACTGATCCAGATGGCCGCCGGATCGTCCGGCGAGGGACTTTTGATCGCGACCTGGGACGGTGTCGGCATGTATGCCAACGGCGCCTTCCGGGATTTGTTTTTCCTGGATGGCGATCTCGGGCCGACCAGCCTGTTGGACAAGGTCGAACGCGCGCTCGACAGCCAAGGCCGATCCCAGGACGTGTTCCGCAAGCTGCGGGCCGCCGCCGCCGACGGTACCCCCGCCGGCGGTGAGGTGATCTGCCGCCGTCAGGACGGCAAGCCCGCGTGGCGGCGCCTGCGCATGGAACCCTTCGGCGAGGACGGCATCGGCGCCGGCGCCGGGGAGGGGGCGTCCCGCTATGTGCAATGGCGGGCCCAGGACATTACCGAGGAAAAGCGCCAGACCGCGACCCGCCAGTCGGCGGAGGCACGCCGCGCCGATCTGCTCGACGGCCTGCCCGTGGGGGTTTTCTCCGTCGACGGCCGCGGGCGCATTGTCTACGCCAACTCCTGCCTGGCGAAATGGCTTGGCGTCGATCGTGTGGCCATGGGCGGCAAGCCGTTTGCCGAGTTCGTGGTCTCCGCCAGCCCGGTAAACGGCGGTGGCGACGAGGACGGCGACGAGGAGTCTCAGGGCGATCACGGACTGGTCACTCTGCGCGCCGCCGACGGCACGGAATTCACGGCCTCGCTGCTGCAAAGCCACCGGGAAACCACGGACGGCACGCTGGTCTATACGCGCTCCATCCTGCTGCGCGACATGGCCTGGGCGGAAGACGGGGGGGCGGCCGGCCTGGGCCCGGCCAAACGCCTGCGCTTCCTGTTCGACGATGCGCCCGTGGCCATCGCGCTGCTCGACGGGCTGGGCAAGGTCATGGACTGCAACCGGGCCTTCCTGACCCTGGCGGGCGCCCACCGCGACATGGTCGCGGGCCGGCCTTTCGCCGAACGTCTGCTGCCCGAGGACCGGGACGTGGTCGCCTCGGCCCTGGCCGATGTCATCATGGGACGGGTGCGGGCGACCCAGACGGAAATCAGATTGGCCGCCCCCGGCGGGCGGCAGGCGGCGGCGACGCTGTTCGCCAGCCGCATGGAGGACGAGCAGGGCAACATCACCGGCCTGGTCCTGCACTTCATCGACACCACGGAACAGAAGAACCTGGAAATCCAGTTCGCCCAGTCGCAGAAGATGCAGGCCGTGGGCCAGCTCGCGGGCGGCGTGGCGCATGATTTCAACAACCTGCTGACGGCCATGATCGGCTTCACCGACCTGCTGCTGGAACGCCACGGGCCGGGCGATCCGTCGTTCAACGACCTGCAGCAGATCAAGCAGAACGCCCACCGCGCGACCAATCTGGTGCGCCAACTTCTGGCGTTTTCGCGCAAGCAGAACCTGGAGCCGGACCTGCTCGATCCGGAAGACGCCCTCAACGACCTCTCCAACCTGCTGCGCCGGCTGTTGGGCGAGACGGTGCGCCTGAAGCTGGAACACGAACGGGGGGCGGGGCGGATCCTGGCCGACCGCGGGCAGTTCGATCAGGTCATCATCAACTTGGCCGTCAACGCGCGCGACGCCATGGCCGAGGGCGGGCCGCTGGTGATCCGGACCTTCCGCCGCGATCTGGAACGCCCGATGCAGCAGTCGGGTGAAGTCATTCCCGTCGGCTCCTACCTGGTGATCGAGGTCGAGGATAAAGGCACCGGCATTCCCAAGGACGTGCTCGACCGCATTTTCGAGCCGTTCTTCTCGACCAAGGAAGTGGGGCAGGGCACGGGCCTGGGCCTGTCCACCGTCTACGGCATCATCCATCAGTCGGGCGGCTATGTGACCGTGGAAAGCCATATCGGCAAGGGCACCACGTTCCGCCTGCTGTTCCCCCGCGCCGACGAAGACGCCCGCGCGCGCCGCGCCGCCGCCGCTCTGACGGACGAAACAGCCCCCTCGGCGACGCCCAAGACCAAGGGTAACGGCACCGGAACCGGAACCGGCAAGGAGCCCGAACTGCCCCTGTTCGAAGCCGATTTGACGGGCTCGGAAACCATCCTGCTGGTCGAGGACGAGGACGCCGTGCGCATGTTCGGCGCGCGGGCGCTACGCAACAAGGGCTACAAGGTGCTGGAGGCCCAGAACGGCGAGGTCGCGCTCGACGTGGTCAACGGCACGGCGCCGAAGATCGACCTCATCATTTCCGACGTCGTCATGCCGGGCATGGACGGCTATACCCTGGTTCGCCAACTCCGTGAACAGATGCCGGAGGTGAAGGTCATCCTCATGTCCGGCTACGCCGAGGACGCCTTCCAGGACCAGATCGACAAGGACGAAACCCTGCACTTCCTGCCCAAGCCGTTCACCCTGAAGACCCTGGTCGGCAAGGTGAAGGAGATCCTCGTGTCGGAGGGGCTTTGAGCAATCAGTCTGTTTGAAGGTTTTCAGCCGTGTGGTGATGCATGGGTATCGAGCAACCGCAATTAATACATTTCACAGATGAAAGAGGGGTTGTTGGAATCCTGACGAATGGGTTCGCCCTAATGCCCTGTGATCGGTTGTTATTGGACGACTTGTTTGGTTCCAATCGACCATTTACTACGGACCCTCAAAATTTTGGCATGGTCTGTTTTACAGAGGCTTCATTGGAAGATGCTGGTCCGGTTCGGAAGAAAGGCGATTATGGAATCGCCATCAAGTTCGAATGGGCCGAAAAACATGGTGTGCGAAAAGTTCGGTATATCAGTAAGGCTGCCGCGTGGGCTCTGCGGTTCAAATTTCGTTATCAGATGCGGTTGTTAACCCGAGAGATTGGTTCACCTGGCGACAAGGGGATGGCGCTTGCATATGGGAATAAAGAGTTTGCAGGCTTATTAGGCGCGAAGGGTTATCAGTCCCTACTTGAGCAATATGAGTACATGCAAACCTCGTGTGACAGGCTACAGCGCGAATGGCGAATTACACAAAAATACCCATTTCAAGGAATTCGACCGAAAGAAGTGCCAAACGAGCATGGATGGGAAGGTATGTTGCGCTTTAAAAAAATCCGCAGCGAAGATGTCGAGTTTCTTATTTGTCCCAAGGGGATGAAAGGTAACTTTCTGACATGCATGCCCGATGAGTTTCGCACTTCAGGCATCGTTGAAGTGACTTAATGCTGGAAGGTTCGATTGCTGAAATGCGCCCATAGAGTCTTGGGTGTTCAGCTGTTAACCATATCCGTTAAGCATGGGTTCCAGAGTCCGATTCTGACCGGAACACTCTGTGAACAAACCTGATAAAATATAATTATATCAACGTATTATAAATTGCGCTTGTCAATGAGAACAAAACACGTACATTGAACGCAATTGCAACGGCTTGCGGGCCTATGGAATAAGGGAGTGGCAAGATGGCCGATTCGGCATTGCGTTTGGTGGAGAAGCAGGACGTGGATAAAAGCAAGGCCCTCGACGCGGCATTGGGGCAGATCGAACGGGCTTTCGGCAAGGGCTCGATCATGCGCCTGGGGCAGCGCGAGGTGGTCGATACCCCGACCATTTCCACGGGCTCCATCGGCCTCGACATCGGCCTCGGCATCGGCGGCCTGCCGCGCGGCCGCATTATCGAGGTTTACGGCCCGGAAAGCTCCGGCAAGACGACCCTGGCCCTGCATGTGATCGCCGAAGCCCAGAAGATGGGCGGCACCTGCGCCTTCGTCGACGCCGAACACGCGCTCGACCCCAGCTATGCCAAGAAACTGGGCGTCAACGTCGACGAGCTGCTGATTTCGCAGCCCGACGCCGGTGAACAGGCGCTTGAAATCTCCGACACGCTGGTGCGCTCCGGCGCCATTGACGTGCTGGTGGTCGATTCCGTCGCGGCCCTGGTGCCGCGGGCCGAACTGGAAGGCGAAATGGGCGACACCCATGTCGGTCTGCAGGCCCGGCTCATGAGCCAGGCGCTGCGCAAGCTGACGGCCTCGGTCTCCAAGTCCAATACCATGGTCATCTTCATCAACCAGATCCGCATGAAGATCGGCGTCATGTTCGGCAACCCGGAAACCACCTCGGGCGGCAACGCGCTCAAGTTCTATGCCTCCGTGCGCATGGAAATCCGCCGCATCGGCGCCATCAAGGACCGGGACGAAGTGGTCGGCAACCAGACCCGGGTCAAAGTCGTGAAGAACAAGATGGCCCCGCCCTTCAAGATGATCGAATTCGACATCATGTACGGCGAAGGCATCTCCAAGATGGGCGAACTGCTCGACCTGGGCGTCAAGGCCAACATCGTCGAGAAATCGGGCTCCTGGTTCTCCTTCAATTCGGAGCGCATCGGGCAGGGCCGCGAGAACGCCAAGCAGTTCCTGCGCGAAAACACCGAGATGGCCAAGGCCATCGAGGACCAGATTCGCCATAACGCGGGCCTGATTTCCGAGGAAATGATGGTCGGTTCCCCCGATGCGGACGGCGACGGCGATGCCGGCGACGCCCCGGACACGGCGGCGGACGAGTTCTAAGCCGCCAATCTCGGGCGAACGTCCTCTTACATATCCATATTCCCAGGCCCGTCACCCTCCGGGCCGACCCCAGGCCTGTCCCCCCAGGCCGAACCGGTGGTGTGCCCCCCAGCACTCCTCCCCAACGCGACCGGCGCCCCCGCGCCGGTCGCATTCTTTTGTGGGTTGTTTGGCGGCGCCCCCGCGCCGGTCGCATTCTTTATCTCTTGCGGGAAGGCTAAGAGGTGACATTTCCAGACCGGCCGCTCTGGCCGCATGTATTCTGCCCCGTTGGCCGTTTCCCGGGCCCGGCGGGCCGCTATCCTTCATGCTGGTGGCGGTGCGGTCCGGTCCGCAATGCCGACCTTTCTGGACAGGCCCCCGGCTTGCCGGTAAAACCGTCGCTTCCATCCGCGACCGCCTGATATCTTCGCTTTAAACCCCTGAACCCTGGGCTTAAATAACGACCATGCAGACCGTCAACGACATCCGCCAGGCCTTCCTGGACTATTTCGCCGCCAACGGCCATCAGATCGTCTCCTCGTCACCCCTGGTGCCGCTGAACGACCCGACCCTGATGTTCACCAACGCGGGCATGGTCCAGTTCAAGAACGTGTTCACCGGCAACGAGACGCGCGACTATTCGCGCGCCGTGACGTCGCAGAAATGCGTGCGCGCCGGCGGCAAGCACAACGACCTGGAAAACGTCGGCCATACGGCCCGCCATCACACCTTCTTCGAGATGCTGGGCAACTTCTCCTTCGGCGACTATTTCAAGGAACGGGCCATCGAACTGGCCTGGAACCTGGTCACCAAGGAATTCGGCCTGCCGGCGGATAAGCTGCTGGTCACGGTCCATACCTCGGACGAGGACGCGGCCGCCCTGTGGCGCAAGATCGCGGGCCTGCCCGATTCCAAGATCATCCGCATCCCGACCTCCGACAACTTCTGGGCCATGGGCGACACGGGGCCTTGCGGGCCGTGTTCGGAAATCTTCTACGACCACGGGGACCATATCCCCGGCGGTCCCCCGGGCAGCCCGGACGAAGACGGCGACCGCTTCATCGAAATCTGGAACCTGGTGTTCATGCAGTTCGAGCAGTTGACCGCCGACGAGCGGGTCGAACTGCCCAAGCCTTCCATCGACACCGGCATGGGGCTGGAGCGCATCGCCGCCGTCATGCAGGGCACCCACGACAACTACAACATCGACCTGATGCGCAACCTCATCATGGCCTCGGCCGATGCGTCCGGCGTGGCGCCCGACGGCGATCATGCAGTCTCTCACCGGGTCATCGCCGATCACCTCAGGGCGTCTTCGTTCCTGATCGCCGACGGCGTGCTGCCGTCCAACGAAGGCCGCGGCTACGTACTGCGCCGGATCATGCGCCGCGCCATGCGCCACGCCCATCTGATGGGTTGTGAGGATCCCTTGCTGTACAAGCTGGAACAGACTCTGGTCGACAACATGGGCAAGGCCTATCCGGAACTGGTGCGCGCCCAGCCGTTGATCACGGAAACCCTGAAGCTCGAGGAAACGCGGTTCAAGACGACCCTCGACCGCGGTCTCAAGATCCTCGACGAGGCGACGGCGGAGATGACCGCCGGTGGCGTGCTCGACGGCGAGACGGCGTTCAAGCTCTACGACACCTTCGGTTTCCCCCTCGACCTGACCGAGGACGCCCTGAAGGACAAGAAGATTACGGTCGACACCGACGGCTTCAACACGGCCATGGAGCGCCAGCGCGCCGAGGCCCGCAAGGCCTGGGCCGGGTCCGGCGACGCGGCCACGGAAACGGTTTGGTTCGGCGTTCGTGACGAGGTCGGGGCCACCGAGTTCTTCGGTTACGACACGGAACAGGCCGAAGGCCAGATCCGCGCCCTGATCGTCGACGGCAAGCGCGTCGGCACGGCCAAGGCCGGCGATGTGGTGCGCCTGGTCGCCAACCAGACGCCGTTCTACGGTGAATCCGGCGGCCAGATGGGCGACCAGGGCGTGATCACAACGTCCGAGGGGGCGCGCATCACCGTGACCGACACCCAGAAGATGCTGGGCGCCCTGCATGTCCATGTCGGCAAGGTCGAGGACGGCACGGTCAACGTCGGTGACGAGGCGCAGTTTACCGTCGACGGCACCCGCCGGCGGCAACTTCGCGCCAACCATTCGGCGACCCACCTGTTGCACGAGGCCCTGCGCCGCCACCTGGGCGAACATGTGACGCAGAAGGGCTCCCTGGTGGCCCCCGACCGCCTGCGTTTCGACATTTCCCATCCCAAGGCCGTCAGCGCGGAAGAACTGGCCCTGGTCGAGGCCGACGTGAACGCCCAGGTGCGCGCCAACAACGACGTGCTGACCCGCCTGATGGACCCGGAAAGCGCGGTCGAGGCGGGGGCGCTTGCCCTGTTCGGTGAAAAGTACGGCGATGAGGTCCGCGTTGTGTCCATGGGCACGCCCGAGGACGGCGATCATTATTTCTCCACCGAACTGTGCGGCGGCACCCATGTGCGGCGCACGGGCGACATCGGCGTGTTCAAGATCATCGGCGAGGGGGCGGTCGCCGCCGGCGTGCGCCGGATCGAGGCCGTGACCGCCGATGGTGCCTTGGCCTATTTCGACGCCCATGAAAAGGCCCTGGCCGAGGCGGCGGCGGTGTTGAAGGTAAAGCCCGAAGACGTGGCGGCGCGGGTCGCCTCCCTGGTCGAGGACCGCAAGCGCCTGGAACGCGAACTGTCCGACGCGCGCAAGAAAATGGCGCTCGGCGGCGGCGGCGGCGGGAACGCGGCCGGCAACGGCGGCGGCGACGTGAAGGACCTGGGCGGCATCAAATTCGCCCCCCGGGTGCTTGAGGACGTGCCGGCCAAGGAACTGAAGGGCATGGCCGACGAATTGATGAAGACCCTGGGATCGGGCGTGGTCGCGCTGGTCAGCGTGACCGAGGGCAAGGCCAACGTGGTGGTCGGCGTGTCCGGCGACCTGACGGAACGCATGAGCGCCGTCGATCTGGTCCGCGCCGGGTCCGCAGCCGTGGGCGGCAAGGGCGGTGGCGGCAGGCCCGACATGGCCCAGGCCGGCGGCCCCGACGGCGCCCAGGCCGGCAAGGCGATCGACGCCATCGCGGCCGCGATCCAGGCTTGAGCGGACCGATGACCCAGAAATTTTCCGGCACCGATACCTTCGTCGCGACCGAAGACCTGCAAGTCGCGGTCAACGCCGCCATCAACCTGGAACGCCCGCTGCTGATCAAGGGTGAGCCGGGCACGGGCAAGACCGTGCTGGCGGCCGAGGTCGCCGCCGCCATCAACGCCCCCCTGATCCAATGGCACGTAAAGTCGACCACCCGGGCTCAGCAGGGGCTTTACGAATACGACGCCGTGGCGCGGCTGCGCGATTCACAACTGGGCGACGCCCGGGTCCACGACATTGGCAACTACATTATCCGCGGCAAGCTGTGGGAAGCCTTCGATGCGCCCGAGCGCCCGGTGTTGCTGATCGACGAGATCGACAAGGCGGATATCGAATTCCCCAACGATCTGCTGCTCGAACTCGACCGCATGGAATTCTACGTCTACGAAACCAAGGAAACCGTGAAGGCGACGCGCCGGCCCATCGTCATCATTACGTCGAACAACGAAAAGGAACTGCCGGACGCCTTCCTGCGCCGCTGTTTCTTCCACTACATCCGCTTCCCCGACGAAGACACCATGCGTCAGATCATCGACGTCCATCATCCGGGCATCCAGAAGCGCCTGGTGGCCGAGGCGCTGAACCTGTTCTATGACCTGCGCGAGGTTCCGGGGCTGAAGAAGAAGCCGTCGACGTCGGAACTGCTCGACTGGCTGAAGCTTTTGATGATCGAGGACATCCCGCCGGAAACCCTGCGATCGAACGACAAGAAGGACCTGATCCCGCCGCTCTACGGCGCCTTGTTGAAGAACGAGCAGGACGTCCACCTGCTGGAACGGCTGGCCTTCCTCAACCGCCGCGAGGGCGGCTGAGGCGGCCATGCGCTGTCCCGCTTGCGGCACCAAGTTCAAGAGCTTGTCCAGTTGGCCGCTGGCCGCCGGACGGCCTGTCGTCTGCGGCAATTGCGGCACGGCGAGCAAACGCCTGGGGCGTTGGAAGCCGCTGTTGATCGCCGTCGCGCTTCTGTTCGGCTTTCACCAGATGATCGGCATGTTCGCCCTGACCCTCGTGGGAACGGTGATCTTGCTGGCCGGCCTGATCCTGCTGTCCATGACCGTGGACGAGGCGACGATCCAGCTGGTTCCAATCGACGGGCCCGCGCCCGACCCGGAAGACGCGCCCAAGGCGTGACGCTGTCCTCCCTGGCCCCCGGCGGGCCGGTCGGATAAGCTGAAGACACCTGAAGGGTGGCGTCATGAACCTGAATACGATTCTCGATCCTGACCGGCTTCGCCAGTGGCTCGATGCTGCGCTTTTGTGGCTTGAGGTTCATCTGCTGGCCGTCGACAACCTTGTACAACTCGGCGTGATCGTCGCGACCTTCGTCGCCGCGCGCTTTCTGTCGCCCCGGCTGGAGGCCGTTCTCGACCGGCGGCCGGATCAAGGCTGGTACGCAAGGTTCGGCGCCCCCGTGGCGGCGGCGCTCAAACCCGTCGCCCGGCCGGTGTTGTGGCTGGCGGCCTTGTGGTTCGCCGTGTTCGCGGCCAAGGGCGCCGCCTGGCCCCATCACTTGATGGAGGCGGCGGTCTCGCTGCTGACGGCCTGGGCGGTGATCCGCCTGGCCTCAGGCCTGATCCGCAATCCGTTCTGGGCCCGCGCCATCGCCGTGACCGCCTGGACCATCGCGGCCTTGAACCTTTTGGGCCTGCTCGACCCGGCCATGCGTACCTTGGACGACATGGCGCTCAACCTGGGTGAATTCCGCCTGTCGGTCCTGGGTCTGATCAAGGCGGTGTTGCTGTCGGCCCTGTTCCTTTATCTCGCCTCCGTGACGTCGCGGATCGCGGAAACCCGCATCAACGCCTCGGACAGCCTGACACCGTCCATGCGCGTGCTGTTCGGCAAGTTCGCCCGGGTGTTTCTCTATGCCCTGGCCATCGCCCTGGCCCTGGAAAGCGTCGGCATCAATCTGGCGGTCTTCGCGGTGTTCGGCGGCGCCTTGGGCCTCGGTATCGGCTTCGGCCTGCAGAAGGTCGTCTCCAACCTGATGTCGGGGGTGATCCTGTTGATGGATCGCTCCGTCAAACCGGGCGACGTGATCGCCGTGGGCGATACCTTCGGCTGGATCAACACCTTAGGCGCCCGCTACGTCTCGGTCATTACCCGCGACGGGACCGAGCACCTGATCCCGAACGAGGAGCTGATCTCCCAGCGGGTCGAGAACTGGTCCTATTCCAATTCCATGATCCGCCAGAAGGTGCCGATCGGCGTCGATTACGGCGCCGACGTGCACAAGGCGCGGGAACTGGCGGTGCAGGCCGCCGACGGGGTCAACCGGGTGCTGAAGGATCCCAAGCCGGTCTGCCATCTGATCGAATTCGGTGACAACGCGGTGATTTTGGAACTTCGGTTCTGGATCGACGATCCTCAGAACGGCGTCGCCAACGTGCGCAGCGAGGTGCAATTGAAGATCTGGGACCTATACCACGAACACGGCGTGGTGTTCCCGTTCCCGCAGCGCGACCTGCATCTGCGGTCGTCCGTGCCGATCAAGGTCGAGGTCGCGGGGCCGGACAAGGACTGATGCTTAGCCGATGATTTCGCCGGCCACGTTATCGACGACCACGGGGGATTCGAAATAGGTCAGGCGCGGCGGCGAGCCATAGCGTTCGGTGATCGAGGCGACCCAGGCGTCGTTCAGCAAGGCGTCGGCCTCGGCCCGTGTGCCGAACACATAGGCCCCGCCGCCGGTCATGGTTTCTGCGTTGTACAGGTAAAATTTGCGCAGCAGGCCGGGGGCGCCCAGGTACTTTTGCGAACTGTCTTGAAAGCGCGCGGTGGCGTCGGCCAGGGTCGTGCCGGGCGGCAGGTCGAAATTGACGACGACGGTGATCATGGATGGGCTCCCGTTTAAATAGTTTGTTATATGGGCGCCAGCTTATCCGCTCCGTGCATTGCGTTGAAGCAGGATTGGCAGGGGCGGGGTGCGAGGCTAAGGTGCGGCCATGTTCATCAATTTCTTCCTCGAACTGCGGTCGGCCAAGGTGCCCGTGTCCTTGCGGGAATACCTGACCCTACTGGACGGCATGGACGCCGGGCTGGCGGACTACAGCATTGAGCATTTCTATTATCTGTCCCGCGCCGCCCTGGTGAAGGACGAAAAGAACCTGGATAAATTCGACCAGGTGTTCGGCCATGTCTTCAAGGGGCTGGAGCAGATGGAACAGGTCGACGTCCAGGACATTCCCGAGGAATGGCTGCGCAAGCTGGCGGAGCGCACGCTGACGCCCGAGGAACGGGCGCAGATCGAAGCGCTGGGCGGCTGGGACAAGCTGATGGAAACCCTGAAGAAGCGCCTGGAGGAGCAGAAAAAGCGCCACCAGGGCGGATCGAAATGGATCGGCACCGCCGGCACGTCCCCCTTCGGCGCCTACGGCTATAATCCGGAAGGGGTGCGCATCGGTCAGGACGACAACCGCAACTTCCGCGCCGTGAAGGTCTGGGACAAGCGCGAATTCAAGAACCTGGACGACACGCTGGAACTCGGCACCCGCAACATCAAGGTCGCCTTGCGCCGCCTGCGCCAGTTCGCCCGGCAAGGGGCGCCGACGGAACTGGACCTGGACGGCACCATCCGCAACACGGCCAAAAGCGGCTACCTCGACATCCGCATGGTCCCGGAACGACATAACGCGGTAAAGGTGCTGTTATTTTTGGATGTGGGCGGGTCCATGAACCCGCACGTGCGGGTGATGGAGGAACTGTTTTCCGCCGCGCGGTCCGAATTCAAGCATCTGGAATATTTCTACTTCCACAACTGCCCGTATGAGCGGGTGTGGAAGGACAACATCCGCCGGCGCACGGACACGATCCCGACCTGGGAGGTGCTGCACACCTACCCGGCCGACTACAAAATCATCTTCGTCGGTGATGCGTCCATGAGCCCCTACGAGATCGCCTATCCCGGCGGCAGCGTCGAGCATTGGAACGAGGAAGCGGGCAGCCTGTGGATGCAGCGCATCCTCAGCGTCTATTCGCGGGCGGTCTGGCTCAATCCCGTGAAAGAGGATTGGTGGGGTCATACCCAGTCCGTCGACATGATCCGGCGGCTGATGGGCGGGCGCATGTTCCCGCTGACCCTGGACGGCCTCGACCGGGCGACCCGCGAACTGGTGCGCTGAGGCGGTCATCCGGGTTTGGTTATGCGGGCCGGAGGTCCAGCCCCCCTCACCCTGTCCCTCTCCCCCTCCGGGGGCGAGGGGATGCTTCCGGCACGACCCTCCCTCTCCCCCTTGGGGGAGAGGGAGGGGTGAGGGGCTAAGCAGGGGGCGTGGCTACTTCTTTTTCTTCGGCTTATCCGCGTCGGCGGCGACCTGCATCTTGATGATCTTGTCCGGATCGACGGGCGGCTCGCCGCGTTCGAGCATGCCGACGAACTTCATGCCGTCCGTGACCTGCCCCCAGACGGTGTATTGGCCGTCAAGATGGCTGGTCCGGGCAAAGCAAATGAAGAACTGGCTGTCGGCGCTGTCCGGGTTCATGGCGCGGGCCATGCCGACGGTGCCGCGCTTGAACGGCTCGGATGAGAATTCCGCCGGCAGGTTTTGGCCGCTGCCGCCCATGCCGGTGCCCGTGGGGTCGCCGCCCTGGGCCATGAAGCCGCCGATGACGCGGTGGAACACCAGACCGTCATAGAAGCCCTCGCGGGTCAGTTCCTTGATCCGCGCGACATGCTTTGGCGCCAGGTCCGGGCGCAGTTCGATCACCACGCGGCCGTGCGTGGTGTCCATGTAAAGGGTGTTTTCCGGGTCCATGGCTTCGGCGTCGTTCATCGCACCGATCCCCAGGACAAGAGCGAACGCGGCGAAAAGGGACAGCAGACGTTGCATGGAAAAAGACTCCCTTGGATTTCTTGGTGATGGATCAAATCGTTCATATCATCGCCCGGGCATGGCCCGGACACTCCTTTGATTGTGGCGGTTGATGGTGACGGTTTCGAGTACGGGTCAGTCGAACAGCTTGTCGATTTCGTCCTGGGTAACGCCCTCGCCCTGAAGCTGGGGGCCCTGGAGAAGCTGTTCGTCTTCGGTCTTGTCTTCGTCTTCGATCTCGACGCTTTCGATGTGTTCCTTGCCGAAGATCTGGATTAGCGCGTTGACGCGCGATTCCACGTAGGTCACCGAGCGGGCGATCTTGGTCACGCGCTGGCCGGTGATGTCCTGGAAGGTGCAGGCCTCGAAGATGTTGGAGGAGTTGTTTTCCAACTCGTCCAGAAGGGCCAGGATTTCCGGGTTATCGGTCTTTTCGCGAATCTTATCGATGGTATCGGTATTCTGTTCGACCACTTCCATGATCGAGTTGGTGGCCTCTTCCGTGGCCTTGACGATGGCGTCGAGCTGGTCGGACATGTTGTCGAACCGCCCATTGCCTTCGTCGGAACGGGTGATCGCGGCCACTTCCTTGCGAACCCGCTGAATGTAATTGAAAAGATTAAGGATTTCTGCCTGAAGCAGCTCCAACTCTTCCTTGGTTTCCATGCGTCGAACCACCCGCCGTTGGCCTGATTTTCATCGTCTATTTTGCCGCATGGTAGCGGCTAAAACGAGAAAATCCATACATTTAGGCGTCTTTGTCTAACCGGCCTGCTGCCATCCGGAACGCCGCCAAGATGCGCCGCGCGGCCTCGCTGGGGCCGACGGCACCCTCGGCGACGGCGGGTTCCAGGTCTGCCAGGGCCTGTTTGACGTCAGGCGCGGCCTGAAGTTCGCCCAACAGGGTTTCGTTGACTTCGTTCCACATCCAGGCCCTGGCCTGCTCGGCGCGGCAGGCATCGAACCGGCCCGACGATTGCGTTGCGGTGCGGAAGGCTTCGACCGACTGCCAGATATCGTCGAGCCCCTCGCCGGTCACGGCGGAGCATTTCACCACCTGGGGTGACCAGTCGGCGTTTTCCGGGCGCAACAGATGCAGGGCGGAAGTGTAATCCCGCCGCGCCCGTTCCGCCGCCGGTGCCAGGTCGCCGTCGGCCTTGTTGACGACGATCAGGTCGGCCATTTCGACGATGCCCTTCTTGATGCCCTGCAGGTCGTCGCCGCCGCCGGGGGCCAGCAGCAACAGGAACATGTCGACCAGATCCTTGACCGCCGTTTCCGACTGGCCGACGCCGACGGTTTCGATCAGCACCACGTCATAGCCGGCGGCCTCGACCGCGATGATGGCTTCCCGCGTGCGCCGGGCGACGCCGCCCAGGGTGCCGCCCGAAGGCGAGGGCCGGATATAGGCGTTGCGTGCACGGGCGAGCTTTTCCATGCGTGTCTTGTCGCCCAGGATCGAGCCGCCGGAGCGCGGGCTGGTCGGATCGACGGCCAGCACGGCGACCTTGTGGCCGCGCTCGACCAGGGCCAGGCCGAAGGCCTCGATGAAGGTGGACTTGCCGACGCCGGGAATGCCGGTGATGCCGATGCGGATGGATTTTCCGGCCGCCGGCAAAAGCGTGCGGATCAGGGCTTCGCCCTGGACCCGGTGGTCGGCGCGGCCCGATTCCAGCAGGGTGATGGCGCGGGCCAGCGCGCGCAGATCGCCGGCCGCGACCTTGTCTCCCAGGTCACGGGCCATTGCCTCGGCGGTGGTGTCGGAGGCGGTCAACGGGGAGGCGGGCGTCAACGTCCGCCCTTGGTGGGATCAAGGCCGAAGGCTTCGAGCGCCATGGCCTGCAGCTTGATCTTCTGATCGGGGCCCAGTTCGTCGAGAATCTTGGTCTTCTGCTTGCGCACCGCCAGGGCCTGTTGGATCAGCGCCTTGCGCTCGCCGGTCAACTTGGGCTTGGACGCCAGTTCCTTTTCCGCCGATTCCAGCGCCTGGCGGGCGGCGACGCGCAGTTCCTCGGCGCTGGCGGGCAGGGCTTCGGGAGCGGCTGCCCGGGGCGCCGTTTTGGCGCGCTGTTTGGCGGCGTCCAGGGTCGAGCGGGCCTTCTTGTCCATGACCACGGACAACAGCGCTTTGGAAAAGACCTTTTTCAGCATGCCGGAACCTTAATCAAGATGTCCGCCGCAACGGCGACGGTGCCAAGACTATCCTATGGCGGTCAGGGCTGACAAAGGGTTAACGCAGGGCCTGGAAAACCAGGGCGCCCTAAAGGCGGCTCGGCGCTTCCTGTTCCGTGAAATCGGGAATCCAGCGCAGGAAATAGGGCAGGGCGCGGCGGCGTTGTTCCGCGTTCGTGCCGTGGCTTGAGGTGAACGACTTGAACACGTTGTAGCCGAAGGCGTCCTTGGCGGTCAGGTACACCCAAAGCGCCGTCAGTTCGCCCGAACAGGGGGCCGTGTCCTTGATCAGGGCGTTCAGGTGGTCGCGCGCCGCCCCTTCGCGGGCCTGGTTGGAGCCGTATTCCTGCTGCAGCATCTGCTTGACCGCCTGCTGCTCCTCGTCGACCTGTTCCGGATAATATTCGAACAGGGACTTGAGGAAGATGAAATCCTCCATCTTCGGCGGGCTGTAGGTGACCTCGGGCCCGGCGAGGATGTTCCAGAACCCCTTGGCGTGATCCAGATCGCTGGTGTCGGCCACGGCCTCGCGCTCGACGACTTTTTCCTCTTTCTGGAAAAACCCCAGGAAACCACCGGTCTTCTTGGTCGTCACCTTGGTCTTCGCCGACTTCTGCGGCGGCGGCTTGTCGCTGGTCAAAAGACGTTCGATGTCGCCCAGGCCGTCTTCCCACATGCTGCGCACGGGGTTCTGCTTCTTCGGCTTGTCGAAGATTTCACGGAACGCCGCTTCCTCGAAATTACGGGCTTTCAATTCGTCACCCAAAACCATGATCCGGCGGTTGGTGAAGAACCGGTGCATGAAGTGTTCCTTGATCGCCGTGACCAGATTGTCGCCGAAGCGGGTCGACAGCGGGAAGGGCGTGGGCGTCAGGGTGTGTTGCGGCACGTACCACAGCATGGCGCGCTTGCGCAGGTACTTGCAGATCTGTTCCGTGAAGGCCTCGGTGAAGGGGGTGTCTTCCCAGGGCTTTTCGGGCTTGGCCGGTTTCGCGGCGGCGCCCGGTTTGGCGGCAGGCTTACCCTTGGCGGCCTTGCCTTTCGCGGCGCCCGCGGGCTTGGCATCCGCCCCCGCCGGGCGTTTCTTGCGCCGCTTTTTGCGGCGCGGGGCATCGCCGCTTGATGCCTTGTCGAAGGCTTCCAGAAGTTCCGACGCGCGGATGCGCGCCCGCTGGGTGAATTCCGGGTCCTTCAACTGGCCGCAGGCTTCAAGGAAGGTCAGGGTCGTCTGGGTCGCCTGGGCCACCTCGGGCTGCACCTTGCCGCCGGCGTTGGCCTTCAGCTCCTTGACGATACCGTCCACGGCATCGTCGACAGCCGTCATCAGCGTCGCCTTGTCCGTGTCGGGCGATAGGCCGGCCAGCGCATTGATGATGCTTTGCGTGCTCAAACGATACCTCTGGACCGCCCGGTGAACCCCAGTACCCGCCCGGCGGTCGGCTTCCCAAAAAAACACTCGGCCGATCTATGTCAGCCTTTAGTAGGTGCCACGAAATTGGTTAATACCTACCTAATCTTAGACCCTTTGCGCAAGAAGGGCGGCACGCCGCGGCGCGGATTTATTGGACCGAATACAGGGTGCGGGACTGTTGTCCGCGTATTTTCATGGAATATTGCGTGAGTTTGCCCGCGTTTGGCCTTAAGCCTATGGACGCAGGGACAGTGACGAAATGAAGGAGAGGGAAGACCCCCATCATGAAACGTGAACGCCGCGCGAAGATCGTCGCGACCCTAGGCCCTGCGACGTCCAGCCAGGAAGCCATCGAAAAGCTGTTTGAAGCCGGCGTCGATGTGTTCCGCATGAATTTCTCCCACGGCACGCATGCCGATCATCAGAAAATCCACGGCATCGTGCGCTCGCTGGAACGCAAGTTCCACCGCCCCGTGGGCATTTTGCTCGACCTGCAGGGCCCGAAATTGCGGGTCGGCGACATCGACACGGGCAGTGCCGAACTGGAAGTCGGCCACAAGTTCCGCCTGGATCTGGACAAGACGCCCGGCAACCACCGCCGCGCCCCGCTGCCGCATCCGGAAATCTTCGCGGCGCTGGAGGTCGGATCGACGCTGCTGATCGACGACGGGCGCATCCGCCTCAAGGTTCTGGAGTGTTCCAAGGAACACGCGGAATGCGAGGTCGAGATCGGCGGCACCCTGTCCAACCACAAGGGCGTCAACGTGCCCAGCGTGATCCTCGACGTTTCGCCGCTGACCAAGAAGGACCGCGACGACATGCGCTTCGGCCTCGACCTCGGCGTTGAGTGGGTCGCGCTCAGCTTCGTGCAGCGGCCCGAGGATCTGGCCGAGGCGCGCAAGCTGGTGGCCGGGCGGGCGGCGATCATGTCCAAGCTGGAAAAACCGGCGGCGTTGCTGCATCTGGAGGAAATCGTCCATCTGTCCGACGCCATCATGGTGGCGCGCGGCGACCTGGGCGTGGAATGCCCGACCGAAGACGTGCCCGTGGCGCAGAAGCAGATTCTGCACCTGTGCAAGCTGGCGGGGAAACCGGTGATCGTGGCGACCCAGATGCTGGATTCCATGGTCCATGCCCCGACCCCGACCCGGGCCGAGGCCTCCGACGTGGCGACCGCCATCTACGACGGCGCCGACGCTGTCATGCTGTCGGCGGAATCGGCGGTCGGCGATTATCCGACCGAAACCGTCGCCATGATGGACCGCATCATCAAGCGCGTGGAACAGGACGAACATTACCGCCTGATGCGCGACCGCCGGCGCGGCGGCCATGACGCCACGGCGGCCGACGCCATCACCGTCGCCGCCTGTCAGGTCGCGGAAACCATTTCGGCGGCGGTCATCGTGACCTTCACCACCACGGGCTCGACGACCCTGCGCTGTGCCCGCCTGCGGCCGGCGACGCCGATCCTGGGGCTGACGCCTAAAAGAGAAACCGCGCGGCGGCTGGCGCTGTGCTGGGGCGTGCATTCGGTGCTGACCGAGGACATTCACTCGTTCCGCGACATGGTCTCCAAATCCGTGGCCGAGGCCCAGAAGGACGGCTTCGCCAAGAAGGGCGACCCCATCGTCGTCACCGCCGGGGTGCCCTTCGGCACGCCGGGGGCGACCAACATCCTGCGCATCGCCTGGGTCGAATAACCGGCACGGGCGCCGCGACCCGCTTTCCTCCCACCACAGGCCTGAACGACCATCCCCATGCTCTATCAACTGTTCTCCGTCATCGCGCCGGTCCTGACCTGCGCCGTCATCGGTTATGTCTGGCGCAAGCAGGGCCGCCCCTACGACACGTCGCTGGTGACGACGCTGGTCACCAACATCGGCACGCCCTGCCTGGTGTTCTTCACTCTGATCGACACCAGGATCGAGGCCGATGCCTTCCTCACCATGGGGGCGGCGACCTTCACCACCATGGTCGCGTTCTATGTTTTCTATTTCGTGTTCCTGAAGGCCATGAAGCTCAGCCAGAAGGCCTTCCTCTCGGCCCTGGCCTACGGCAACACGGGCAACATGGGCCTGCCGCTCTGCCTGCTGGCCTTCGGCGACCACGGCCTGGCGCTGGCCATCGCGTATTTCACCGTCAACGTGCTGTGCCTGTTCACCGTCGGGGTCGCGGTGCCGGCGGGGGCGACCTCGCCCGGCGCCCTGCTGCGCCTGCCGATCCTCTACGCCGCCCTGGCGGCCCTGGTGGTCATGGTCATGGGCTGGACCGTGCCGGCGCCCATCGTCAACACCACGCGCATTCTCTCAGGATTAACGGTGCCGCTGATGCTGATTACCTTGGGCGTGTCGCTGGCGGGCCTCGGCGTCAAGAAACTGCCGCAGGCGGTGCTGCTCTCGGTCATGCGCCTCGGCGTCGGCTTTCTGGTCGGCTGGGGGGTGGCGGAACTGTTCGATTTCGAAGGGGTGGCGCGCGGCGTGCTGATCCTGCAATGCGCCATGCCCGTCGCCGTGTTCAACTTCCTGTTCGCCGAACGCTACAACAACCAGCCCGAGGAAGTGGCCGGCATGGTCGTGATCTCGACGGTCCTGTCCTTCGCGACCCTGCCGTTCTTGTTGGCGTTTGTGATGTAGGTCTAACGTATATCCGAGCGCCAACTAAAAAAGGAGAAGTCTGACAATCAGTATCATTTATGGATACTAATGAGGCTGTGCGGTGAGATCGGATAATTTATGAAGCACAAAATTGACTTCTGTTGACACACCCTCGGTATATCAATGACTTGTCATATGGCTCTTGATGTCGTTCAAGAGCGGGTTTAGGTCATCCATTCGATGTAAAACAACATTGTGCTGTGACATGACTTCACGCACAGCCTTGAAAAATCGATCAGACTGATTGTTGAAGTCGCCGACAACTACTAAGCGTTTGCCATTTTGCTTTTCCGAAAAATGCTTCTGTAGCCAGCCCCCTTCTATTGCTCGTTGACCTGCCTCTTTGAGCGCATCGTGAGGGACTTCATGATCTAATCGAACGGGATCAATCATATTGTATGTCCCGTTCTGGTATCCATATGGTGCCGAAACACTTATGCCAAACTCTGGAAGCGGCACAGGTTCAGGCGTGTCTAAAAAAGCTAACACTCCAGCTTTCTTAAATAATTTTCTTAATTTCACTTTTGCCGATGTACGCCGAGTATGTGTCTTATCGTCTCCAACCAATTCATAATACAGAGATTCTAATTCTTCTTCCGGTTCGCGTAGCGCAATAGGCAATACCTTACTCATGCGGAGCTTATTTGCCCTCATGGACACAAATTTTTCGATGCGCGATACCTCCTTGAGATTTGCAAACTCAATTCGAACGCGTTCAGCAAAAGCTTCTTTAAGGGTGTTAAAAACGGCATGGTTTTGATGGCCGTATAGACGCTCTACACGACGCGGCGATTCAGCAAACCTCACGCCAACGAAATTCAGGTCGGCGCAAACAAGAAATACACCGACATTCACGTATTCGAGACGCGACGGTTCTGGACAGAATTGGAGAATGGAATAAAAGCCGCTGAACTTTGTCATCCTCTCTCTCCTTTAAACGTCGAGTTCACCTTGGGAAAGTATCTTCCCGAGGATAGTGTCCGCGACAAACCTTGATCGCAGGTAAATAAGGTCAGCCCATTGGTTGGAAATTTGACCCGTTATTCCCCACTCGCGTGGAACTGAATTTACGATCTCTACTGCAGTTTCCCTATTAAACCCTCGAAGCTTTCTAGCTGCCTCAATGGCGCACTCACGTTCTATATAGGGTGCAAATTCAGGAAAAAACCCAAACACTCGATCGTCACTAATTAGATCGTTGTTACCTAACTCCTCCCATATATCACCTTCAGCAAAGCAATGCGTGTGATCAAATGCGATCAATTTGAACCGACCCCCACCTCTATGTTCGAACAAAATATTGTCTCGGTTTTCTGGCGTCGGAATCAAGCTGCCTCTAGGCGGGTAACGGTCGGGATTCATGATCCAGGTATCAAATATGATCAATTTCGTAACGACGCTGGGTGATTGGAGGCGGCTGAGATATACGTCGCCTCCGTCCCATGTGTCGCCATCTATTAATTTGCAAATGAACGCTGGACCAGCCTGAACTGTGCGGCCAACATTATGCAAAGGAAGAACGTCGTCATCTTTTACATTAATCAAAGAAAATTCGACGGTATCGAGACCGAACCAAGCTGCCAATTCTGTGCCTACTAACTCACAGGCGAGCGCTTGGGTGCCTTGAGGATTTCCGATCCCTTTCAAAAACCCAACACCGACATCGGTCATAACCTGCAAAACTCTTGTGCTGCTAGGAAATGTCTCAATAACCCTTCTTAGTTCGGTCGGTCGCCACGAGGAGCCACACTTCAGCATGTGCTAGTCTCACCCTAAGCAGTAGAGGAATACTAACGCACACCTTAAATGTGTGAGAGCCATTTGAAAACGCTATCAGGTATAAATAATCCTCGAAACCAATCAGCGTAATATTCTTAATTTGTGGAAAAATAGCGAACTACAAATCGGCTCTACTCCGCCGCCACCGCCGCCTTTGACGGGGCCTTGAAGGCGGCCAGCAGGTCCGCTTCGCGGGCCTTGGCTTTTTCCACGTTCGCCATCTTGATGTGACCGAAGCCGCGCATGGATTGGGGCAGGGCGGCGATTTCCGTGGCGAGGGGGAGGTTGTCGGCCGTCAGGCCGGCGAGCAGGGTTTCCATGGTCGCCTCGTACGCGTCGATCAGGGCGCGTTCCATCTTGCGCTCCGCCGTGCGGCCGAAGGGATCGAAGGCCGTGCCGCGCAGGCCCTTGAAGGGGGCGAGCAGGCGGAAGGCGGTGAACATCCAGGGGCCGAATTCGCGTTTCTGCAGGTGGCCGGTGCGGGCGTCCTTGGGGCTGCCCAAGGGCGGGGCCAGGTGGACGGTCAATTTCTTGTGGCTCTGAAACGTCTGGCGCAGGGAGCGGCGGAATTCGGGCGCGGAATAGAGCCGCGCGACCTCGTACTCGTCCTTATAGGCCATCAGCTTGAAGAACGACCGGGCGGCGGCTTCGGTTAATTCCGTGGCGCCGGTGCCGAGGGCCGCTTCCGTGTGCCGGACCTTGTCGACCAGGGCCGAATAGCGGGCCGCATAGGCCGCGTTCTGATAGGCCGTGAGGTCGGCCACGCGCCGGGCGATGAAGCCGTCGAGGTCGAAGGCCGCCGCCGGTTTGTCCTGCGGGCCCGCGAGTTTTTCCACGGCGGCAAGGTCGTGGGCCGCGCGGCGGCCCCAGGTGAAGGCCTGTTTGTTGAAGTCGACGGCGACGCCGTTGAGTTCGATCGCGCGTTCGATGGCGGCGGCCGAGATCGGCACCGCGCCCTTCTGGAAGGCATAGCCCAGCAGCATCATGTTGGCGGCGATGCTGTCGCCCATGAGGCGGCGGGCCAGATGCGTCACGTCGATGAAATCGGCGCGCCCGCCGGTGGCCTCATCGATGGCGGCGCGCAGCTGATCGTCGGGGAAATCCAGGTCGGGCAGGTTGGTGAATTCCGCCGTCATGGTCTGGCGGGCGTTGACCACGGCGCGGGCCCGGCCGGCGTCCAGCTTGCCCAGGGTCTCGAACCCGCCCGAGGTCACCATGTCGTTGCCGAGCAGAAGATCGGCCCCCCCGGCGGCGATGCGCACGGCGTTGAGGGCGTCGGCGTCATCGGCGATGCGGACATGGGCGAACACGGCGCCGTTCTTCTGCGCCAGGCCGGCGACGTCGAGCACGGTCACGGCCTTCTCATCCACATGCGCCGCCATGCCGAGCAGGGCCGAAATGGTGACCACGCCCGTGCCGCCGATGCCGGTGACGCAGATGTTGTAGGCTTTGTCGGTCGCGGGCAGGGCCGGGTCGGGCAGGACCGGGAAGGGTGTTGCGCTTGCGCCGGGGCTTCGCGTTTCCGAGCCCTTGGCCAGGACGCCGTCGTGCACGGTGACGAAGGACGGGCAGAAGCCCTTCAGGCAGGTGAAGTCCTTGTTGCACATGTTCTGGTCGATGGCGCGCTTGCGGCCCAGTTCCGTTTCCTGAGGGGCGATGGCGACGCAGTTGGAGACCACGCCGCAATCGCCGCAGCCTTCGCACACGGCCTCGTTGATGAACACGCGCTTGGCCGGGTCGGGGAAGGTGCCGCGTTTCCGGCGGCGGCGCTTTTCGGCGGCGCAGGTCTGATCGTAGATCAGGGCCGAGACGCCGGGCCAGGTGGCAAGGTCGCGCTGCACCCGGTCCAAATCGTCACGGTGATGGATGGTCACGCCGGGGGCGAATGCGGTGCCAGGGGGGTACTTGTCGGGCTCGTCGGTGACGACGACGATGCGCCCCACGCCCTCGGCCGCGACCTGGCGGGAAATGATCGCCGGGTCCAGGGGTCCGTCCATGGCCTGGCCGCCGGTCATGGCGACGGCGTCGTTGTAGAGGATCTTGTAGGTCACGTTGACCTTTGCCGCCACGGCGGCGCGGATCGCCAGGATGCCGGAATGGAAATAGGTGCCGTCGCCGATGTTGACGAAGATGTGCTCGCGCTCGGTAAACGGCGCCTGGCCGATCCAGTTGGCGCCCTCGGCCCCCATATGAGTGAAGGTCGACGTGCGGCGGCCCGGCATCCAGATCGACATGTAATGACAGCCGATCCCGGCGGCGGCCTCCATCCCTTCGGGCACGTTGGTGGAGGTATTATGCGGGCAGCCGGCGCAGAAATAGGGGATGCGCTTGATGTCGGGCACGGCGCGCTCAAGGATGCGCTCTTTTTCCTCGAGGAACGTCAGGCGCTTTTCGACGGCTTCCGAGGTATGGAAGTTGCGGATGCGCTGAGCGATCACCCGGGCGATGCGCGCAGGGGTCAGTTCCCCGGCGGAGGGCAGGATCCAGTCGCCAACCTCGTCGAACTTGCCGACCACGCGGGGCCGGACGTCGGCGCGCCAGTTGTAGAGCTGTTCCTTCAACTGGTTTTCGATCACCGCGCGCTTTTCCTCGACGACCAGGATTTCCTCCAGCCCTTCGGCGAAGTGGCGCATGCCGTCGCGTTCCAGCGGCCAGGGCATGCCGACGCGGTAGAGACGCAGGCCGATGGCTTCCGCCTCGGCCTCGCCGATGCCCAGGTCTTCCAGGGCCTGCAGGGTGTCCAGATAGGTCTTGCCGGTGGACACGATGCCGAACCGGGGCTTGGTCGAATCCAGGGTGATGCGGTCAAGGCCGTTGGCCCGGGCGAAGGCCAGGGCGGCGTAGATCTTGTGGCGGTGCAGGCGTTCTTCCTGATCCAGCGCCGGGTCGGGCCAGCGGATGTGCAGGCCGCCCGGCGGCATCTCGAACTCGGGCAGCACGATGTTGACCCGGTCGGTCGAGACATCGACCGAGGCCGAGGTGTCGATGTTGTCGGTGATGCATTTCATGCCGACCCACAGGCCCGCGAAGCGCGACATGGCCCAGCCGTACATGCCCATGTCGAGCAGATCCTGCACGTCGATGGGGTTGAGGATCGGGATGTTGGCGTCCATCAGCGCGTGTTCGGACTGGCTGGGCACGGTCGACGATTTGCAGGCCGGATCGTCGCCCGCCATCACCAGCACACCGCCGTTGGGGGCGGTGCCGGCCATGTTGGCGTGGCGGAATACGTCGCCCGACCGGTCGACGCCCGGGCCCTTGCCGTACCACATGCCGAACACGCCGTCGTATTTGGCGCGGTCGAACAGGTTGATCTGCTGGCTGCCCCAGATGGCGGTGGCGGCCAGGTCTTCGTTCACGGCGGGGTGGAATTTGACGTGATGATCGTCGAGGAAGCGCTTGGCGCGGCCGAATTCCCGGTCGATGCCGCCAAGCGGGGAGCCCCGGTAGCCGGTGACGTAGCCCGCCGTGTTCAACCCTTGGGCCAGGTCGCGCTGGCGCTGCATCAGGTTCAGGCGCACCAGGGCCTGGGTTCCGGTCAGGAACACGCGGCCTTCGGAAAGGCCGTATTTATCGTCGAGGCTGACGCTGCGAAGCTTCACCGGTTGTTCCCCATGTCGGCGGGTGGCGGAGGCCAACGCCCGGCCATAACGTTACGGGAAGCCGGGACGGCCTGCAATCGGGGGCGCGTAAATCGCAATTTTCTGGCGCGGCGGGGCGATATTGCGCCATCCCCTGCCGCGACCGGCCCCGAAGGCGGACAGAATCTTTGCCGCCGGGCCGGTTTCTTGGGTGCCGGGGGTGATTGGCCCGTGATTTTTGATTCCCAAGCGGCTATACCGGCTGCGGTCAACTTCGGGGGTCATTCCGTTCATGAGTATTCTGGTTACCGGTGCTGCCGGCTTTATCGGCTTTCATACCTCGCAGGCGCTGCTGGCGCGGGGCGAGAAGGTGATCGGCATCGACAACTTCAACGATTATTACGACGTCGCGCTGAAGGAAAACCGCGCCGCGCGCCTGCTGGCCCAGGAAGGCTTTTCCATGGTGCGCGCCGACATTTCCGAGCGCGAGGCGATGGAACAGACCTTCGCCCGCCATCCCGACATTACCGGGATCATCCATCTGGCGGCCCAGGCGGGGGTGCGTTATTCGCTGATCAATCCCTATTCCTATACGAAGTCCAACGTCGAAGGCCATCTGGTGCTGATGGAGGCCGCGCGCAAGCTGAAGGACCTGAAGCATTTCGTCTATGCGTCGTCGTCCTCGGTCTACGGCGCCAATACCAAGCTGCCGTTCTCGGTCGACGACCCGGTCGAACATCCGGTGTCGCTCTACGCCGCGACCAAGCGGTCCATGGAACTGCTGTCGGAAAGCTATGCCCGCATGTACGCCCTGCCGATGACGGGGCTGCGCTTCTTCACGGTTTACGGCCCCTGGGGCCGACCGGACATGGCGGCCTATATCTTCACCAAGAAAATCATCGCGGGAGAGCCGATCCCCGTGTTCAATAACGGCAAGATGCGCCGCGACTTCACCTTCATCGACGACATCGTCGGCGGCATCCTGGGTGTCCTGGCGACCACGCCGAAAAGCCCCGACGGCACGCCGCACCGCATCTACAACCTGGGCAACAACCGCTCGGAACAGCTCATGCGCTTCGTGCAGGTGCTGGAAGAAGCCTTGCAGCGCAAGGCGGAGATCGATTTCCAGCCGTTGCAGCCCGGCGACGTGGCGGAGACCTATGCGGATATCGATGCCTCGATCCGCGATTTCGGGTTTAATCCCGTGACCCCGATCGAGCAGGGCATTCCCCGCTTCATCGACTGGTACAAGGATTACCACGGGGTCTGAGGAGCAGGTTGGGAGCCGCACAATGTTCGACGGTTTCGAATTGAAACGCATGGCGGGTGACGGCGCCGAGATCAACCTGCGGGTCGGCGGCCCGGAAGGTGCCGGCGTTCCCGCCGTCCTGATGATCCACGGCTATCCTCAGACCCATATCATCTGGCGGCATCTGGCGCCGAAACTGGCGAAAACCCACCGCGTCGTCTGCCCGGACCTGCGCGGCTACGGCGACAGTTCCTGCCCGCCCACGGACGACCGCCACACGCCCTATTCCAAACGCGCCATGGCCCGTGACCTGGTCAAGGTGATGGCGGACCTGGGGCATGAGACCTTCGCCGTGGTCAGCCACGACCGGGGGGCCAGGGTCGGCCACCGCATGGCCATGGATTTCCCGGACGCCGTCACGCGGCTGTGCTCCCTCGACGTGGTCCCCACGGGCAGCGTGTGGCAGCGCGCCAACAAGAACTGGGCCATGGGCTCGTTCCATTGGCTGTTTCTGGCCCAGCCCCATCCGCGGCCGGAAACCCTGATCGGCCATGATCCGGATTTCTGGCTGACATGGTTGCTGGAAAGCTGGTCGGCGGACATGTCGGCCTTTGCCGACGGCGCCTTGGAGGAATACAAGCGCGCCCATCGCAATCCCGATGTCATCCACGCCAATTGCGAGGATTACCGCGCCGGCGCCACCATCGACGACGAATTGGACCGCGCCGATCTGGATGCCGGCAACAAGATGCGCTGCCCCGTGCTGGCGCTGTGGGGCGGGGCACGGAAAGCCGGCGGGCCGAAGACCGACGGCAAGGTTTCGGCCCTGGACGTCTGGGGCGAATGGACCGACGCGGCAAAGGGCGGGCCGCTGCCCTGCGGCCATTTCCTGGCCGAGGAAGCCCCCGACGCCGTCTGGGCCGAATTGGCGCCGTTTCTCGGCGTCGGCGCCTGAACTGATACACCTGAAGGAGACTGCACATGCCGTTTCGTAACGACCTGTTCCTGGGCCGGTTCGGCCTCAACCCCCGGTTCGAAGACACGGACCTTCTCCTGGACGAACCTGTCTCGCGCATGATCGGCCGCCGGGTGTGCCGCCATTATGGGCGCGAGGCGGTGACCGACGGCATGCTGGAAACCCTGCTGGCGGCGGCCCAGTCCGCCCCCGCCAAGTCGGACCTTCAGCAATACGCCATCGTCGTCACGGACAAGGATCAGCAGCAGGCCATTTCCGACATGATCGGCTCCATGCCCTGGATCGCCGAGGCGTCGCGCTTCCTGGTGTTCTGCGCCGACATGCATCGGGGCCAGCGCATTGCCGAGATGCGCGGCAAGGAACACGTCAACAACACCCTGGATACCTTCATGAACGCGGCCGTGGATGCATCGCTGGCCATGATGTCCTTCATCACCGCCGCCGAGTTCAAGGGACTGGGGACCTGTCCGGTGTCGGCCGTGCGCGCCCATACGGCCGATATCTGCGAATTGCTCGGCCTGCCCAAGGGAGTTTATCCCGTGGCCGGCTTGACCGTCGGATACCCGACGGACGACGGGCGCTTTACCCTGCGCCTGCCGCCCTCGGTCGTGGTGCATCACGGCAAATATGACGATTCGGCCCTGGAGACGGAATTGAAGGCCTATGACGCGCGGCGCAACAAGCTGCAGCCGATCGCGCCGGAAAAGCAGATGCACCAGGACGATTTCGGCGTTTCCGACGACTACGGCTGGACCGAGAACACGGCCCGGCGGCTGGCCAAGCGGGAACGCGCGGATTTCGGCGCGTTTATCCGATCCCACGGCTTCGATCTGGAATAGGGCGGTGGCCCGGCTGCGGTTATTTTATACCGCAGCGCAATAGGTTTGTTCCAAGCATCTTAAAAACTTAACGAAAGTTATATTGCGTCGCAGCATATCGAGCCCATATGATTGCCTGTGCTCGCTCGAAAAGGAGTTCCAGGGGGAAGACGCTTTTGCCAATCGGGCTTTAACCGGCCCCGGCTGAAAAGGAAGATCTTCCATGGCCAACGATATTAAGGATACCAAACCCGCCGGTATGGCCGTGCCCGTTCAGGATACGGCCGCGCCGCCCAGTTTTCGCAAGCTGACGGCGGCGGACGGAGACTTGCTCGCAGGCCACCTCAAGCGCCTTGAGCCCCATGATCGCCATTTGCGCTTCTGGGGTGGGGTCACAGACACCGCAATCGACGAATATTGCGCGCGGCTCGACTGGTCGGCCGCCGTGGTCGTCGGCGCCTTCATCGAAGGCGAACTGCGGGGTGTCGGTGAACTGGTACGGGTGCGTCTGATGCCGCGGATCATGGCCGAGGTCGCGTTCTCCGTCGAAGGCCCGTGGCAGAACGCAGGCGTCGGCACGGCGCTGCTGCGCCGGGTGCTGACCATCGCGCGCAACCGCTGCATCGACCGCGTGTACATGCTGTGCATGACGGAAAACCGCAAGATGCAGAAAATCGCGTCCAAGTTCGAAGCTGAATTGAGCTTCGACGAAGGCGAGGTCGAGGGACGCATCCTGCCGGCCTGGCCCAGCTACTTTTCGCTCATGGAAGAAGCGGTCGAGGACAGCAAGGCCTGGTTCCCGGCGATCTTCGATCCGGCGTCCCTGTGGCCGGGACTGATCAGCCCGCCGGATCAGCCATAGAGACGTTCCAGCTGGGTCCCGTAGATCTGCCGAATCACGTGGCGGCGCACCTTGAGCGTCGGCGTCATTTGCTCGTTGTCGACGGTGAAAGGTTCGTCGGCGACGATGAAGCGGCGGACCTTTTCGATATTGTTGAGCTTGCTGTTGATGCGGTCCATGGCGGCGGCCAGGGCCTTGTGCAGGTCGGCGTCGCCGGCCAACTCCGACAGGCTGCCGGAAACGCCGTTGGCGACGGCCCAGTCCTTCAGCCAGTCGGTGTCGGGCACCACCAGCGCCACCAGATGCGGGCGCTTGTCGCCGTAGACCATGGCCTGGGCGAATTCGGGCTCCAGGATGATGACGCCCTCGACCCGCTGGGGCGCGATGTTGTCGCCGCCCGAATTGACGATGATGTCCTTCTTGCGGTCGGTGATGACCAGATAGCCGTCGTCGTCCAGATGGCCGACGTCGCCGGTGTGCAGCCAGCCGTCCCTGATCGCCTGGGCCGTTGCGTCCTCGTCGCGCCAATATCCCTGCATGACCAGATCGCCCTGAACCAGGATTTCGCCGTCGTTGGCGATCCGCACGTGGGTGTTCTTCATCGGCGGGCCGACGGTGTGCATCTTGACCTTCACGGGACGGTTGACGCTGATCACCGGTGCCGATTCCGTCTGGCCGTAGCCTTGCAGGATGCGCAGACCAAGGGCCGTGAAATAGATGCCGACCTCCGGGTTCAGGGGCGCGCCGCCGGAAACCAAGGCCTTCAGCCGCCCACCGAACCGGGCTTTGACCTTGGCCCGCACCAATTTGTCCAACACGGCGTCCTGAAGGCGTTCGATCGGGCCCAGGCTGTTCGGATCCAGATAGCGCTTGGTGCCGAGCGCCACGGCCTTGCGGAACAGTTTTTCCTTGGCTCCGCCGGCGGCCTCGACACCCCGTTCGATGCGCGCGCGCATGCTTTCATACAGGCGCGGCACGGCGGTCATGATGGTCGGCTGCGCCTCGGCCATGTTGTTGACCAGATGTTCGACACCTTCGGCGTAATAGATTTCGGCGCCAATCGATATGGGGAAGAACTGGCCGCCCGTATGTTCGTAGGAATGGCTCAGGGGCAGGAACGACAGGAACACCTCGGCGTCCAAGCCGATTTCGCGCAGCGCGTCCGTGGCACCTTCGACGTTGTGCAGGATCGCCTTGTGCGACAGCATCACGCCCTTCGGTTTTCCGCCCGTGCCCGATGTATAGATGATGCAGGCCGTGTCATCGATGTTCCGGCTGTTCGCCATGGCGACCATGTTGTCATGGCCGACCTGGCCCATGGCCAGAACATCGTCCCATTGATGCAGGTCGAAACTGAAGGATTGCGCCAGTTCGATCGGCTCCATGGAAATGACGAACTTGCAGACGTCCGCCCGGTGGGCTGCCGGCAACAGGCGCTCGGCCAGGCGTTTGGTCGAGACGATGACGCCGACGGCGTCCGAATCTTCCAGGATATGCAGATGGTCGGCTTCCGTGTTGGTGATATAGGCGGGGGTGGTGATGGCGCCCGTGGTCATGATGGCGATGTCGGAAATCAGCCAGTTGGCCCGGTTTTCCGAAACCAGGACCACGCGGTCCCCCGGCTTCACGCCCAACGCCTGCAGCCCGCGCGCCAGGCGCGAGACCCGCGTCGCCGTGTCGCCCCAGCTCAGCGGCCAGTAGGCGCCGCCCGATTTTTCCCACAGGAACGGACGGTCGCCCAGTTCCGCCGCCTGGGCATAAAACATCGCTGCCAGGTTCGGCCATGCGTAAGTGCTCATTTTCCCTCAGACTCCCCCCGGTTGTCGTTGACCCGCAACCACTCTATATCCAGGGAGAACTTTACGTATGCCCCGAAGGGATGCAAGCCATGACCGATATCCGCCGTTCAGAAGTTTCCGCCCCCCGCAGCCCCGATACCGGTGCCGCCCCGGCGGGACCTGCGGGCGACCTGCCGCGCTGGAACCTGGCGGACCTCTACAAAGGGCCCGACGATCCGGCGATTGAAACGGACCTGACCTGGGCGCAGGAACGGGCCGCGGCCTTTGCCGAGGCCTACAAAGGCCGCTTGGCTGCGCTTTCGGGTGATGACCTGGGCAAGGCTGTTCAGGAATACGAAGCCATCGGCGAACGCCTGGGCCGGATCATGAGCTTCGCCGGGCTGAAGTTCGCGGAGAACATGGAAGACGGCGCCAGTGCGCGGTTCCAGCAATCCATGCAGGAACGGGTCACCGACATTTCGACCCTGACCCTGTTCTTCACCCTGGAACTGAACCGCATCGACGATGCGCGCCTGGACGCGCAAATGGCGGAAAGCACGGCGCTCAGCCGCTATGCGCCCTGGCTGCATGACCTGCGCGCGTTCCGGCCTTATCAGCTGTCCGACGAACTGGAACAGGCGCTGCACGAACGCCACGTCACGGGGGCGGCGGCCTGGAACCGCCTGTTCGAGGAAACCCTGGCCGGTCTGCGCTTTCCCGTCGATGGCGAGGACCTGACCCTGTCGGGTGCTCTCAATAAGCTGAGCGAACCCGACCGCGATCTGCGCAAGCGCGCCGCCAAGGCCGTGGGCAAGGGGCTCGGCGACAACATCAAGCTGTTCTCCCTGACCTACAACACCCTGGTCAAGGACAAGGCCATCGACGACAAGTCGCGCGGTTATCCGCGGCCCGTGTCCTACCGCAATCTGGCCAACCAGGTCGAGGACGAGGTAGTGGACGCCCTGGTCACCGCCGTGCGCGAAAGCTTTCCCAAGCTGTCGCACCGTTATTACAAGCTGAAGGCCAAATGGTTCGGCGTCGATCAGATGGAATACTGGGACCGCAACGCGCCCCTGCCGACGGCTGCCGACCGAAAGTATTCTTGGGACGAAGCACGGGATACGGTGCTGGGCGCCTACGGTGCCTTCAACCCTGACATGGCCGACATCGCCAAGCAGTTCTTCGACAAACGCTGGATCGACGCGCCGCCGACGGCGGGCAAGGATTCGGGCGCCTTCGCCCATCCCACGGTGCCCTCGGCTCATCCCTATATCCTGTTGAATTTCCACGGCCGCTCCCGCGACGTGATGACCCTGGCCCACGAACTGGGCCACGGCGTGCACCAGGTGCTGGCGGCCCCCCAGGGCAATCTTCTGGCCGACACGCCCCTGACCCTGGCCGAGACGGCGTCCGTGTTCGGCGAGATGCTGACCTTCCGCGCCATGCTGGCGGGCGAAACCGACCCGGCGCGCCGCCGGGTCATGTTGGCCGGCAAGGTCGAAGACATGCTCAACACGGTGGTCCGTCAGATCGCCTTCCACATGTTCGAATCCAAAGTTCACGACGAACGCGCCAAGGGCGAATTGTCGCCGGAACGCCTGGGCGACATCTGGATGGACGTGCAGACCGAAAGTCTTGGTCCGGCCTTCCGCTATGACGACGAATACCGGCACTATTGGGCCTATATCTCCCACTTCGTGCATGTGCCGTTCTATGTCTATGCCTATGCCTTCGGCGACTGTCTGGTGAATTCGCTTTACGACGTGTTCCAGGGCGGCCATCCGGGGTTCCAGGCCAAGTACCTGGACATGCTGCGGGCGGGCGGTACGCTGCGTCACAAGGAACTTTTGGCGCCGTTCGGGCTGGATGCGTCGGATCCCGATTTCTGGCACCGGGGTCTGTCCATGCTGTCCGGGTTCGTCGACGAACTGGAACAGGAATTTTAGGGAATGACCGATGCGCCCGGCTCCGGCCAACGCGTGCTGCGTGCGGGGCCCGCACCCAAAGATTCCGACCATGCGCCTCTGATCTTCATCCATGGCGCCTTCGCCGGGGCCTGGACCTGGGCTGAACATTTCCTGCCGTACTTTGGGAAGCAGGGGTTTTCCTGCCTTGCGGTCAACCTGCCGGGACGCAAAGGCATGCCCGATTACGATCAGCTGCATGACTTCGGCATCCAGGATTTCGTCGACGCCGTATCCGAGGTCGTCGACACCCTGCCGCGCCCGCCCGTCCTGATCGGTCATTCCATGGGCGGTTTCGTTGCCCAGCGGCTGGCCATGGACCGGGACGTCGCGGCGGCTGTTCTGATGTCGTCGGTGCCGCCCACGGGTCTGGCCGGGCCATCGGTCGCCCTGGCGCTGTCGCGGCCCATGCTGATCTGGGAGATTGCCCGCATCGAATCCACAGGCGAACCGCTGGACAGCCTTGAAACCCTGCATCAATCGATCTTCAACAGCCATGTTCCGAAGGCCGTTTCCGAACGTCTTCTGCCTTGGTTCCAAATGGAAAGCCGGCGCGCGGTCATGGATCAGCACACGGTCTTCATGCCGCCGATGATGGGCCTGCGCGGCATCCCGACCCTGGTGTTGGGGGCGGAGCATGACAACCTGATCCCGCCTGCTTTCGTCTACGGCACGGCGGCTTTCCTGGGCACCCAGGCCCATATCTTCGACGGCATGGGCCATGCGGTGATGTTGGAAGACGACTGGCAAGAGGCCGCCGAGACCATCGCCGACTGGTTGAGGGAACTGAATGTCTGATCGCCCGCCGTCGGACAAGAATACGGTTGCCGGGCGGGTCCGGCGCTATGCCCGGGTCGGCGGCACGGTCGGTGGCCTGGCGGCGAAATTGGCGGGCAATCGGCTGTTCGGTCTGGAATTGGACAAGGGCGTGCATGCCGCCGACCTTCAGGCGGCGCTGGGCGGACTCAAGGGGCCTTTGATGAAGGTCGCGCAGATCCTGGCCACGGTGCCGGACCTGTTGCCCGACGAATACGTCCATGAACTGCGTAAACTGCAGACCTCCGCTCCGCCCATGGGCTGGGCCTTCGTGCGCCGGCGCATGGCGTCCGAACTGGGCCCGGACTGGCAGGCCCGGTTCGCGTCGTTCGAGCGCGAGGCCGCGGCGGCGGCATCCCTGGGACAGGTCCACCGGGCCAAATCCCACGACGGCCGCGACCTCGCCTGCAAAATCCAATATCCCGACATGGCGTCCGCGGTGGAGGCGGACCTGTCGCAGCTCAAGGCCGTGTTCGCCCTCTACCGCCGCTACGACCGCGCCATCGACCCGTCGCAGATCCATTTGGAACTGAAGGAACGGCTGCGCGAGGAACTGGATTATGGCCGCGAGGGCCGCAACATGGCGCTGTACCGGGCCATGTTGGCGGACGAGGCGGGGGTGCATGTGCCCGACGTGGTGGACGACCTGTCCACCGACCGGCTGTTGACCATGACCTGGCTGCGCGGCGCCCCCCTGATGGATCAGGTGGACAGCAGCCTGGAACACCGCAACGCCATCGCGCTCAACATGTTTCGCGCCTGGTACGTGCCGTTCTATTTCTTTGGCGTGATCCATGGCGATCCGCATTTGGGCAATTATTCAGTTTGCGACGACGCCACGGTGAACCTGCTGGATTTCGGCTGCATCCGCGTGTTCCGTCCGGAATTCGTGGGCGCGGTGATCGACCTGTACACCGCACTCAGCACCGATGACGAGGCCTTGGCCGTGCATGCCTATGAAACCTGGGGGTTCGAGAACCCGTCCAAGGAAATGATCGCCGTGCTGAACGAATGGGCGCGCTTCCTTTACGGCCCCTTGCTGGCCGACCGGGTGCAGAGCATCCAGGAGACGGGCGGCACGGCATACGGTGCCGGCATCGCCGCCAGCGTGCACAAGAAACTGCGTGAACTGGGCGGGGTCACGCCGCCCCGGGAATTCGTGCTGATGGACCGGGCGGCCATCGGGCTGGGCAGCGTGTTCACGCATCTTAGGGCGGAAATCAACTGGCACCGGATGTTCCATGAGCTGATCGACGACTTCGATCTGGACCGCCTGCGCGCCCGCCAGACCGAATCACTTGCACAGGCCGGTGTGCCGCCGGTTTACTAAGGGCCAGCAATCGGGCCGAAGCAGCAAAAGGGAAGGAAACAGCAATGATCATCACCACCACCGATTCCGTCGAAGGCCGCCAGGTCAGCGCCTATCTGGGCGTCGTGTCCGGCGATGCGGTCATGGGCACCAACATCTTCAAGGATTTCTTCGCGGGCATTCGCGACATCGTCGGCGGCCGTTCCGGTGCCTATGAAAAGGAATTGCAGAAGGCCAAGGGATTCGCGCTTGAGGACATGCAGGCGCGGGCGGCGGAACTGGGCGCGGACGCGATCGTCGCCGTCGACCTGGATTACGAGGCCATCTCGTCGGACAAATCCTGCATGCTGATGGTCAGTGCAAACGGCACGGCGGTAAAACTCGCTTAAGTAAATTCGCATATACTCAGCCAAGTAAATTCAATGACTTGTGCGGCGAGGGACCCCGTCGTTACACTACCCGCGCCCGGACTGTCCGGGTACCTGGGGTTTACCGGCGTATTTCGCGCGGCACCCGGCCGTAAGGATCGGCCGGGAGGGATCGGTTGATGAACGACAGCATTCACGACACGGACGGTTTCAGTCCGCCGGTTCTGGATCGGGCGTCACTTGACGAACTGTCGGCCGCTGCCCGCACCTATGTCGAGGAACTGGATAGGGAACTGCACCGCCTGTGGGGGCTGGGCCGCAACATCGTTTTGGCCTGGACGCCGGCGGGCAGGGGCATCCGCGTGTTGGTCATCCCCCATTACATCCTGGGCGAAATGGCGGCCCGCACGGCGGGCGAGGCGGCGGACAGCCTGCAATTCGTGGACGAAGTGATCGCCGGCAATACGCTGACCGACGAAGAAGGTTTCGACACCATCGCCAAGTACTTCGGGTACGAGCCCAAGCGGGTCGAGCTCAGCTTCACCCCCGGCGAGGATCTGGCCGACGATCTGTTGGAAGCCGTCGTCCGCCGCTACAGCATTTCCTATATCCGCAACGGCGCCGTGGCGCTGTTCGATATCGTCGGGTTTTCGCTGTTTTCGCCGCTCGAACAGGTGACGCAGTTGAACAGCCTGGCCTATTCCGTCAACGCGTCGTTTTCCAAGATGCTGGCCCGCAACCTGGACATCCAGTTCGCGCGCTCGACCACCGGCGACGGCTTTTATATCTGGAACCGCGACCGCAGCGTCGAATCCAACGTCAACCTGTACCATCTGATGCACCTGGTGCTGGCGGACAACGCCATCGCGCGCTCCAAGGGAAAGGCCAACACCACGCCGCGGCTGCGGGCGTCGTTCCATGTCGGGCCCCATTACGAATTCTTCCAGTCCGAAGGGCTTCGCCCGACGGTTTACAGTTATATCGTCGGCGACGTGACCATCGAACTGGCGCGCATGATCGACCACGCCCTGCCGGGACAGATCGTGGTCGGCGACTTCCATGTCGACATGCGCGAAAACGACACGGGCGCGATCAAGCGCATCGGCACTTCGGAATTCATCGAACGCACGCGGCAGTCGCTGTCGAACCTGGAAGGCATGGAGTTGTCCGGCGAGAACGTGGAATCGATTCAGTGTTACCTGACCGGCGAGCGCCTAGATTCAGGTCAGTTCGGGGTCAAGCGCTACATCCTGCGCGACAAGCACGGGCTTAGCCGCAAGGTCTACAACGCCAAGGTCAACATCTACCGCTCGGGCGGCGGGCCGATCTATCTCGGCTTCCAAACGGGCGACCTGGACGGGTTCGTCTACGAGACCGAGGAATACGTGTAATGGCCGACCCGGTCTTTCATTTCTTCGACCGCGCCGCCGCGCCGGTCGCCCCCTTCAGTCATGCCGTGGAATGTGACGGCTGGGTGCAGCTGACCGGCCAGATGCCGACGGATCCTAACGACGACACGGCGCCGCTGCCGGATGGGATCGAGGCCCAGACCCGGCGCGTCATGGACAACCTGATCATCGTGCTCGGCGAACTGGGGCTGGACCTCAGCCACGTCCTGTCGTGCCGTATCTATTTGACGCGGTTCGAGCAGGACTACGAGACGATGAACGAAACCTACAAATCCTATTTCCCGCCCGACCGCCTGCCGGCCCGCACCACCGTCGGCGTCACTGGCTTGGCGCGGGGTGCGCTGGTCGAAATCGACATGGTGGCGAAGCGGCCGGATTAGGCCCCCCAAAGGGCCGGGTCGCGCCACGGCGCGGGCACCGCCATCCGACCGGAAAGGCTGCAATCGTCATCATTCAGCAATCGCGATTGCCAGGCGCCACGCCATTCATTTGGTAGCGGATAGGGCGGTTCGACGCCGGTTTCGGGTGCGAAGCCGAACCGCCGGTAATATGCGGGATCGCCGAGTACGCAGACCCGATCAATGTCGCTTGCTTCCATGCGGGTAAAGACGTCGTGCACCAAGGCCTGGCCGACCCCCTGCCTCTGGTGGTCAGGATCAACCGCAATCGGGCCAAGCAGCGCCACACGCCGGTTCTGCCCTTCAAGTTCGCAGAATGTACAGGCTGCGTGTCCCGTGATTTCTGAGGCCGAGAGGGCAATCAGGGACAGTACGGACGCAGGATCGTCCAGCAGAGACGTGACCAAAGGGATGAGATTCTCCTCGGGAAATGCCCGTGGATAGAGCTTGAAAATTCCTGGCTGATCCGTGGGCTCACTTTTCCGAACGTCGGGGGCCATGGACGTTTCTGTCCCCGTCATTAGAAGGCAGCGACGGCCCCGTCCGAACGCGGATCGGCAGCACCCTCCAGCAATCCCGACGGATGGCGCACGATGGCGCCCGCGTGGCCCATGAATTCCTCGAACGGGCCGACGACCTCCAGGTCATGGCCGGCGCTCTTGAGGGCGTCGAGAACTGATGGATCGAACCGGTTTTCGATGCGCAGGTTGGTCGTCTCCGCCCCCCAGGTGCGGCCGAGCAGCCAGCGGGGGGCCGTGACAGAAGCCTGCAGGTCCATGCCGTGCAGCACATGGCGGGCGAACACCATGGCCTGGGTCTGGGGCTGGCCCTCGCCGCCCATGGTGCCGTAGACCATGGTGCGACCGTCGGCGAGCCTGCCCATGGCCGGCTGGATGGTGTGGAAGGGCCGGCGGTGCGGTTTCAGGGTGTTCAATGCCTTGGGATCGAGGGAGAACGAGGTGCCCCGGTTCTGCCAGGTGATGCCCGTTTCCTCCAGCACCGTGCCGGAGCCGAATTCCCAATAGAGGCTCTGGATCATCGACACGGCCCGGCCGTCGCCGTCGATGCAGCCGAACCACACCGTATCGCCGTTGGGGTCCGCATCGGGCCAGGGCGCGGCCTTTTTGCGGTCGATGTTGCCCGCCATGGCGTCCAGGCTGTCGGCCTTCAGAAAATCCTTCGGGTCGGCGGTCATGTAGGCCGGGTCGGTGACGTATTTGTCGCGCACGCGGAAGGCCTGCTTGGTCGCCTCGACCAGGCCGTGCACGAAATCGAAACCTTCGGCCTGTTCGACCTTCAGGCGTTCGTACAATGCCAGGATGATGAGCGCCGCCAGGCCCTGGGTCGGCGGCGGCATGTTGTAGATGGTATGCGGTCCGACAGGGACGGACAGCGGGGCCAGTTCCAGCGCCTTGTGGCGTTCCAGGTCGGCCAGGGCAATCGGGCTGCCGGATTTTTCCAGGTCGGCGGCGATGACCTTGGCGAGCGGGCCCCGATAGAAACTGTCTAGGCCTTCCGCGCCCAGGCGTTTCAGGGTTTCGGCCAGGGCCGGAAGCTTCAGGGTGTCGCCGATGTTGGGCGCGGTTCCCCCGACGCCGCCGGGCAGGAAGGTCTGGGCGAAGCCGGGGACGCCGGTCATCTCGTCCTTCTTGGCCAGGGTGTTGTGGTGCAGCGACGGTGTCACCGGCGCCCCGTGCTCGGCGTAATGGCGGGCGTCTTCCAGCAAACGGTCGAGCGGCAACTTGCCGCCCCAGGTTGCCGAGATGCGCAGGGCCTCGGCCCAGCCGGACACGGCCCCGGCCACGGTCAGGGCGGCGAGGGGGCCGCGATGGGGAATGGCGTTCGCATGGCCCGCCTTGGCGTAGAACGCGGCATCGGCGCGCCCGGCGGCCGCACCGCAGGCGTCGATGCCCACGGGCGGTTGTCCCGGTTGGGCGACCAGCCAGAAGTTGTCGCCGCCCAATCCGTTCATATGCGGATAGACCACGGCGATGGTGGCCGCCGTGGCGACCATGGCTTCGATGGCGTTGCCGCCGTCCTGCAATACACGCAGCCCTGCCTGGGATGCCAGATGATGGGGGGCGGTGACCATGCCGCGTCGGGCGGTCGGCGTGAAGATCATGGGGGGCCTTTCATCAACCTGGCGGAAATCGGGACGCTTTAAGCATCTATTCCATAATGCGGAATTATTTCCATGTGATTTTCATTTCATGAAAAAGCTTTCCGACGCAGGATTTAAAGGCTGTGCGATACTTGTGCAAGCACGGTAGACACGTCATATACCGGTGCTTGAATGACCAAGGGCTAGGGGACCAGAGCCATGAAGATCGTAATTCCCAAGGAAACCCGCGCCGGAGAAACCCGCGTCGCCGCGTCGCCTCAGGTGATTCAGAAGCTGGTCGGCCTCGGCTATGACGTTGCCGTCGAGAAGGGTGCAGGCGAGGGGGCCAGCGTTTCCGACGACGTATACAAGGCCGCCGGCGCCTCCATCGCCACGGCGGCGGCGCTGAAGACCGCCGACATCGTCCTCATGGTCAATCCGCCCGCGACCTCCGGCGCCGGGGCGCTGCCGGCCCAGATGAAGAAGGGCGCCGTGCTGATCTCGCAACTGGCGGCCCTGACCTCGCCCGATGATGTGGCGGCCTATGCCAAGGCCGGGATCACCACCTTTGCCATGGAATTGGTGCCGCGGATTTCCCGCGCGCAGAGCATGGATGTACTGTCGTCCCAGGCCAACCTGGCCGGCTACCGCGCGATTTTGGAGGCCGCCGCCGAATACGGGCGCGGTATCCCGATGATGATGACGGCGGCGGGCACGGTGCCGCCGGCCAAGGCCTTCATCATGGGCGTCGGCGTCGCCGGACTGCAGGCCATCGCCACGGCCAAGCGTCTGGGGGCGGTCGTCACCGCGACGGACGTGCGCCCCGCCACCAAGGAACAGGTCGAAAGCCTGGGCGGCAAGTTCCTGGTCGTCGATCCGGAAATGGAAAAGGACGCCCAGACCGAAGGCGGCTACGCCAAGGAAATGCCCAAGGAATATTACGACAAGCAGAAACAGGTCGTCGCCGAGCACATCAAGAAACAGGACATCGTCGTGACCACGGCGCTGATCCCCGGTCGCCCGGCGCCCAAGCTGATCACCAAGGAGATGGTCGCCAGCATGCAGGCCGGGGCGGTGATCGTCGATCTGGCGGTCGAGGCCGGCGGCAACTGCGAAATGTCGCAGCCGGGTAAGACCATCACCACGCCGAACGGCGTGAAGATTATCGGGATTTTCAACCTGCCGGGCCGTCTGGCGCAGACCGCGTCGGACCTTTACGCCAAGAATCTTCTGAACTTCCTGACGCCGCTGACGGACAAGGAAAAGACCGGCACGCTGGCCATCGATTGGGATGACGAGATCGTCAAGGGCTGCTGTGTCACCCGCGACGGCGCGGTCGTGAACGCGCGGGTCAAGGATGCCATGGGGGCCAAGGCTCCGGCAAAGAAAGCCCCGGCCAAGAAGCCCGCGGCCAAGAAGGCCGATGACAAACCGGCCGAGACGTCCGACGACAAAACCCAAGACAAGGGGAACTGACGATGGATACCGCAACGATCGCCAAACAGGCTGAAGAACTTGCGGCCGGTGCCGCGCAGCTTCTCGAACAGACGCAGAAGCTGGCCACGGACGCCGCCGCCGTCGTCGCCCAACAGGCCCCGGCCCTGGGCGGCCACGACAGTTTCCTCGGCCTGTTCACCATCTTCGTGCTGGCCTGCTTCGTCGGCTACTACGTGGTCTGGTCGGTGACCCCGGCATTGCACTCACCGCTGATGGGCGTGACCAACGCCATTTCATCGGTGATCATCGTCGGCGGCATTCTGGCGGCCGGGCCCGAGGGCATGGATTTCTCGTCCTGGATGGGCTTTTTCGCCATCACGCTGGCGTCGGTGAACATCTTCGGCGGCTTCATCGTGACGCAGCGAATGCTCGCCATGTTCAAGAAAAAAGAGAAGAAATAGGGGAGGCCTGAACAATGACCGCAAGCTGGACGGGCTACGCCTATCTCATTTCCTCGGTGCTGTTCATTCTGGCGCTCCGGGGCCTGTCGTCGCCGGAGACCGCGCGCCGCGGCAACATGATGGCGATCATCGGCATGGCCATCGCCATCGTCACCACGCTGATGGACCCGGGCGTCATGTCGTTCGGCATGATCATCCTGGCGATCCTCATCGGCGGCACCATCGGTACCGTGACGGCGCTGAAGATTCAGATGACGGCCCTGCCGCAGCTGGTCGCCGCCTTCCATTCCCTGGTCGGCATGGCGGCGGTGTTCGTGGCGACGTCGGCGCTGTTCAATCCCAAGGCCTATGGTCTGGGCGCGATCGGTGAAATTCCGGGGGCGTCCCTGGTCGAAATGTCGCTCGGCACGGCGATCGGCGCGATTACCTTCTCCGGCTCGGTCATTGCCTTCGCCAAGCTGCAGGGCTTGATGTCGGGCTCGCCCATCACCTTCCCGGGGCAGCACAAGCTGAACCTGCTGGTCGGCCTCGCGATCCTGGCGCTCATCATCATCTTCGTCGGCTCGGAATCCCATTCGGTTTATTGGGGCATCGTGGCGCTGTCGTTCGCCATCGGCTTTTTGTTGATCATCCCGATCGGCGGGGCCGACATGCCCGTGGTCGTGTCCATGCTCAACTCGTACTCGGGCTGGGCCGCGGCCGGCATCGGCTTCACCCTGTCCAACCCGGCGCTGATCATCACCGGGGCGCTGGTCGGCTCCTCGGGTGCGATCCTGTCCTACATCATGTGCAAAGGCATGAACCGCTCGATCATCAACGTGCTGTTGGGCGGTTTCGGGGGGGATGCCGGCGGGGCCGCCGCCGCGACGTCAAGCGAAGGCAAGTCCGTGAAATCGGGTGCCGCCGACGATGCGGCCTTCATCATGAAGAACGCGTCCAAGGTCATCATCGTGCCGGGCTACGGCATGGCCGTGGCCCAGGCCCAGCATGCCGTGCGCGAAATGGCCGACATGCTGAAGGCCGAAGGGGTCGAGGTCCGCTATGCCATCCACCCCGTCGCAGGCCGCATGCCGGGGCATATGAACGTGCTTCTGGCCGAGGCCAACGTGCCCTATGACGAGGTGTTCGAGCTGGAGGAGATCAACCACGAATTCTCCACCGCCGACGTCGCCTACGTGATCGGCGCCAACGACGTGACCAACCCCACCGCCAAGACCGATCCGCAAAGCCCGATCGCCGGGATGCCGATCCTCGACGTGGAAAAGGCCGGCACAGTGCTGTTCATCAAGCGCGGCATGTCGTCGGGCTATGCCGGGGTCGATAACCCGCTGTTCTACGCCGACAACACCATGATGCTGTTCGGCGACGCCAAGAAGATGACGGAAGAGATCGTCCAGGCCCTGGGCTGACCTCATACGCACGTTTTGAACGGATGGGAACGCGTCGGGCGGCGGCTTAGGCTGTTCGCCCGTGGCATTGCTTGTAGCGTTTGCCCGACCCGCAAGGGCAAGGCGCGTTGCGCGGCATCGGCGGCCCCGGCGGAAATTGTGCGCCGGGCGGTGTGCGGATCGCATCGAAATCCGGGATGTTTCGAACGCGGTCACCGCCGATGCGATCCCGGGCATCTGCCAGGATCTCGTTCAACGACCGGTCCAGGAACCGCAGGCAAGCTTGGCCCATATGCGCCAGATGGTCGGGCGTCGACAGCCGGTTGAGGAAGTATTCCATGAATACGAGGTGCATGCCGACGGTCCCGCGGACCAGGATGTTGGCAGCGCTTTTTGCGCCCGCCGGGGCGAGTTCGGTATGCCCCTCCGCATAACGGAAAACCTGCCCGGCCATGGGGATATAGGCCTTGTCGGCGAAATTCCGGATCCCCTTGAGGATACCGCGGAGTTGTTGGAACTGGCCCTCGATCTCCGCGATCATCTCCGGCCCCGGCCAGGGGGACGGCATCCGGGAGGCGTTCCAGGGAACAAAATCGTCGAGGATTGCCGCGACGGTTTTTTGTTTCGGCTGCGTCGCGGGCGGCGGCGTCAGGTCCGCAGACCGAACCGCCCGGGCGCCCTCGATCGCCGCGCCGTCTGAACAGTTGAGATAGATGCGATCATTAGGGTCGTGTTTCACGGCCAGGGACAGGGCCTGTAGAGCCTGGTAGAGACCTGCGGAGGTCTGGCACGTGCCGCCGAAGTTGCCGGGCACCGGAATGTCATATTCAGGGGCGTGGTAATCGTCGCCGGACGTTCGGTGCCAGGTGCCGTCCGCATGGTCGCGGTCGCGGTCGCGCGCGCCCATGTCGGTGCCGAAGAAGCAGATTTCCGGGAAATTCTGTTCACGGGCAAAAGCCAGGGCGAGGTTGCTGACCGTCGGCTCCCCGAGGATCGGCTGGCAGTCCATATCCAGGGCATAGAGGGAGTGGGTCGGCAGGTTTTGGCGGCTGGTGAACACGGTGCAGCGGAACTTGCCGACGGCGTCGGGATCGACGGAGATCGGCGCAACCAGGGGAATGGGGCTTAGATCGAACGATCGGGCCACCGGATCCAGGACCATGCCGACATTCAGGTTTTCCAACTCGACATGGAAATCCGGACAAATGCCCGCCGCCATCAAAGGCGCCAAGGCGGACCCACAGCTGATCATCACCGCGCGATCCTGGTTTTTCTTCAGGAAGGCAAGGTCCGTGTCCAGCGACGGGCCGCTGCCGACCACCCAGGCCGGGAGGCTTTGCGCCGGCCGCGCCCGGCGTGTGTACAGAAAGGATTCCGGCTGCCGCAGGTTGCTCTCTGAATTTCGCAGCATCAGGCAGTTGTCATAGAAGGTGCCGAGCGTCGAAAGCGCCTGATAGCCCAGACGGCCCAGGGTGTCGGCCAGGGGTTGGGCGATGGGGACAGGGCCGAAGGCCGCAATCGTCATGGCGTCCAGGGCCCAGGGGGCGGTCGCGGAAAGGATCGAATATGCCTTGCCGGCGATCACGACCGGATCATCCGATGGGATGAAGAATATCTCTCCCCCATGGTTGCGCACCTGACGCGCCGTGGCGGGCCAGTCGACGAGGTCTAGGTTGGCGTTGAACCGCTCAAGGTCGTCGATGACGACGAACAGATAGATGCAGCGTGTTTTGCGGACAAAGTTCAACAAACCGCCTGTTTCCAGTGCCCCCATCACCATCAGGGCGCAGGACAGGGTAAAGGTGGGAGAGGATAAAAGGGGAATGTCCGCGGCCCGCGCCTCGGTAAGGATATCCTGAATGAAACGAGTGAGATAAGGGTCCCGACCGTCGGGTTCCGGGGCCTGGACGGCCAGGCGTGACATAAAAGTCGGGTTGGCCGGGGGTTCGGGGGAAGGGGCCGCCGGGGCGGATGGCGGTAGATGGGAAAGGGCTTCGGCCACCGGCGCGGCGGCTTGTTCCAGGAAGGCCAGATTCCCTTTCCGCAGGTCCGCCGCCGTCATCGCCACCTTCCCATTTCCGAACATTCGGCCATCAGGGTGCAATCCGGGTAGGGATTTCGGAGAGGGCTGTCAAGCATCCACGCGAAAAGGTTCCGCAACTGCGGTTCGCGCAAACGAAACGCCCCACCGTCCCAATCGGGACCTGGGGCGTTGCGAAAAATTGAAAACGGCCGGTCATCCAAGGACCGGCGGCCGGCGGAGAGCTAGAAGCCCTCGCGCTCGATCCGCTTGCGCTCAAGCTTGCGCGCACGACGCACGGCTTCGGCCTTTTCACGGGCCCGGCGCTCAGAGGGTTTTTCGTAGGAGCGGCGCAGCTTCATTTCGCGGAAGATGCCTTCGCGCTGCATCTTCTTTTTCAGGGCCTTGAGGGCCTGATCCACGTTGTTGTCTCGGACAATGACTTGCACGGTAAGGTCACGCTCCTAATCTTATAGTCAACAAAATCAATCGGACCTGTGCTATCACCGGTCCGGGAAGACGGGCTTCTATCACATAGATATCCCCTTGTGAAGGAGCAAACGTGTTATTTCCCGGGGAACCATCCGGCGTCATAAAGGCGTCTTCACTCCCCCCGATCAAGAGGATTTCGACGATGGCCATTCTGAAAATCGCGCGCATGGGACATCCGGTGTTGATGGGCACGGCCCAGCCGGTCGAAGACCCCAAGGATCCGCGCATTCACGGCCTGATCGCCGACATGGTCGAAACCATGGCCGACGCGCCGGGCATCGGTTTGGCGGCCCCCCAGGTCCATGTGCCGCTGCGCATCGTGGTATTCCGCGTGCCGGGCGAGCGTTGTGAGGATAAGAAGGACGTGCCGCTGACCGTGCTGGTCAATCCGGTGATCGAGGTCATCGGCGACGAGGTCGAGGAAGGCTGGGAGGGCTGCCTGTCCTTGCCGGAGATGACCGGCCGGGTCCCGCGCGCAGTCCATATCCGCTATCGCGCCCAGGGCCTGGACGGCAAAACCTTCGAGCGCGAGGCCAAAGGCTATCACGCCCGCGTGGTGCAGCATGAATGCGACCATCTGGACGGTATTCTCTACCCGATGCGGATGACCGACCTGTCGACCTTCGGCTTTGCGGAGGAAATGGCCCGCGCGCCCCGCACGATCATGGCCGATGAGAGCGACAGCGAAGACGGAGAAGCCGCATGACTGCCCAAACGACGCGCATGACCGCCGACGAGGCCCGCACCCGCCACATGGCCCTGCGCGACCGCCTGATCGCGGCGGCGCTTGACCACGTGCCGTTCGACGGCTGGTCGCGGAAAGCCCTGGAACGGGGAGCAGGGGACCTGGACTTGGGGCCGGCGGACGTGCTGCGCGCCTTTCCGGGCGGCATGGCGGATGCCGCCGACCATTTCGCCGACTGGTCCGACCGGCGCATGCTGTCGGAACTGGCGAAGGTCGACCTGGATGCCCTCAAGGTGCGGGAACGGGTGGCTCTGGGCGTGCGCCTGCGGCTGGAAATGAACGCGCCCTACCGCGAGGCCATGCGACGGCTGTTGTCGTTCCTGGCGATGCCGCAGAACGCGCCCCTGGCGGCGCGTATGACCTGGCGCACCTGCGATCATATCTGGCACGCGGCCGGCGACCGGGCGGCGGATTTCAACCATTATACCAAGCGGGGGCTGCTGGCCCCGGTCTATACCTCGACCATTCTGTATTGGCTGTCCGATTCCTCGGACGGTTTCGCCGACACTTGGGGTTATCTGGACCGGCGTTTGGCCGATGTCCTGAAGATTCCCATGTACAAAGCCAAGGCGGAACAGGCGCTCGGCCGTCTGCCGTCGCCGTTGGGCTTCCTCAAGCGTCTGAAGGCGGCCACCAACCGTCACCGGCCCGGACCGGTGGCCTGACGCGGCCCTGCCGGGGCTGAATTTCCCGCATTATGGAAACCTTTCAGGCGGCGCCGCAGTCGGTTATGCTTTGCCCAGGGATTGATGGGGTCTTGAGCAAAAGGAGACGCGGACCGTGAGCGCTGCGCAAACCGGTACAACCGCCGCCGCCACTCCGGCCAACGGCCGGACCTATCGTCAGGAAGCCGCCGTCGCGCCGGTCAATCTGGCCAATCACTTCCTGGAATGCTGCAAGCTTAATCGCTACCTGACCGTCGTCGACGGCCATCGCTTCGTCATTACCGAGGATTTCGCGCGCAACATCGCGATCCCCCCCGACGCGGCCGCCATGGCGGCAATCTATTCCCGTGACAAACTGGTCGCCCAGGCGGCGATCCTGCCCCTCGGCCAGTTGGCCAAGAAACTGAAGAAAAAGCGCGACCGCGACAGCTATGAACGGCTGTTCTCGCTGATCGAGGAACAGGCCCTGGACGAGCGGGTGCGCGACAGCGCCCATACCTTGCTGGAAAAGGGCTTCCGCGAGGCCGAGATCAAGTCCATCGAGGCCGAACTGAACGATCAGTTGAGCCCGGCCCGGGCACGCTATCGTGAATTCCTCGACCATGTCCGGCGCATGATGGACGGCGCCATGACGCCCGCGGCTTTCGTCGAGGAATTCAAGGATTTCACCGCCAATGTTGCCGGACGCCTGGATTTCGGCATCTACAGCTTCTGCCTCGACCGTCTGTTCGGCAGCCTGCGCATCCCGTCGGCGGTCAAGCAGTTGCTGGTCGGTGAATTGCTGGTGTTTCCGCCCCTGGTGCGGCGCGAGTTGCTGACCAATATCCTGGTGTTCCCCGGCCAGACCGAGGACCTGAAGCGCTTCGTCAAGAACACGGTGCTGGCCGAACTGGGCCGTTCCGTCGCGGTCGAGATCGAATTGCTGGAAGCCTACCGGATGCGCCGCATCACTCTGGACGATCTGGCCGGCACGGCCTGATCCCGGGATTCCTCCGTCACCCGTTGGGCAGCTTGCCCTTGGGGTACAGTCGGTTGACGTGGCCCATCTTGCGGCCCGGCCGGGCTTCGGCTTTGCCATAAAGATGCAGGCGGGCGCCCGGATCGGCCAAAAGGTCGGGCCAGCCGTTCACGGCGTCGCCGATCAGGTTCTTCATGACCGCGTCGTGGTGGCAGTCGACGGAGCCCAGCGGCAGGCCGCAGACCGCGCGCACCAGTTGCTCGAACTGGCTGGTGGCGCAGGCATCCATGGTCCAATGGCCGGAATTATGGGGGCGGGGGGCCATTTCGTTGACCAGGATGCGCTGATCCCGGGTCACGAACATCTCGACCGCCAGCAGACCGACAAGGTCCAGCGCTTCGGCCAAATCGTGGGCGATGGCGACGGCCTGATCGGCCAAGCCGTCCGGCAGACGGGCCGGGGCCATGGTGGTGTCCAGGATGTGATTGACGTGGCGGTTCTCAACCGCCGGATAGGTCGCCCAGCCGCCGTGGGGGGAGCGGGCGGTGATCACCGAAATCTCGCAGTCCAGATCGACAAAGGCTTCCAGGATGCCGATCTCGGCGCCCATTTCCGCCCAGGCGGCGGCGTAATCGCAATCGGGGGCGATCAGCACCTGGCCCTTGCCGTCGTATCCCATGCGCGAGGTCTTGAGCACGGCCGGGCGGCCGATCTCGTCGGCGGCCTTGGCCAAATCCTCGGCGGAGGTGACCCGTCGATAAGGCGTGGTCGGCGCCGTCTTGTTAATGAATTCCTTTTCCAGCAGGCGGTCCTGGGCAATGGCCAGGCATTGCGGGCCGGGCCGGACCAGGGCGTGGTCGGCAAGGAAGGCGGCGCTGTCCGCCGGCACGTTCTCGAACTCGAAGGTCACCACGTCGACGGCTTCGGCGAAGGATTGCAGGGCCGTGCGGTCCTGATAATCGGCGATGGTCGCCGCCGCCGAGACCTGGATGCCGGGGGAATCGTCTTCCGGCGAGAAGATATGGGATTTGTAGCCGAGCCGGGCCGCCGCCAGGGCCGTCATGCGGCCGAGCTGGCCGCCGCCCATAATGCCGATGGTGCTGCCGGGAGGCAGCGGGTGAACGGAACGGGGGGCCATGTCAGGAACCTTTGGGATCGTCCATGGGGACGTCGGCGACGGAGGCCGTCTGCTTGGCGCGGAAATCGTCGAGCGCTGCGGCGACGCCGTCGTCCATCAGCGCGATCACGGCGGCCGCCAGCAGGCCCGCGTTCTTGGCCCCCGGTTTGCCGACGGCCAGGGTGCCGACGGGTACGCCGCCCGGCATCTGCACGATCGACAGCAGTGAATCCATGCCCTTCAGGGCCTTGCTTTCCACCGGCACGCCGAACACGGGCAGCGGCGTCAGTGCCGCCGCCATGCCGGGCAGGTGGGCGGCCCCCCCGGCGCCGGCGATGATCGCCTTGAGGCCACGGCCGCGCGCCGCCTTGGCGTAGTCGTACAGGCGATCGGGGGTGCGGTGGGCGGAAACGATGCGGGTCTCGTGCGGGACGCCGAGTTCGGCCAGCACATCCGCCGCATGGCGCATGGTGTCCCAGTCCGATTGACTGCCCATGATGATGCCGACCAGGGGTGTGTCGGCGGCCGATTGCGGCATGTTGAGACCTCGCTTCCGGTGAAGGCCGCATCGGTGGCCTTCGGGTGACGGGAAGCGCGTCATTATATGGCCCGCCGCCGTCACCGCAAGGGTTCAAATATCCTTGAAACGTAAGGCTTTATTAACAATATAAAGGTAATCTAATGTGACAGCAGTCCGTTTGTTCGCCGAGAACGGCGACCTGGAAGGGAGACCCGGCCATGGATGTGAACCATGCCATCCCCGTCCAGCCGGTAGGACCTGGCGGAGGGCACGGCGGCGGCGCCGGCCCGGGCGGCGGTAAGAAAGAAGAGCACCACGAAGAGCAGGCCAAGAACGGCCATTCGGAACCGGCCATTAACGTGTCGGGCCTTCTGTCGATGGAAGGCCTGTCGCCGGAGGCTCAGCATGCCATCGAACGCATGGCGTCCGAGATCGAACCCCTGCGCCGCCAGCTTGTCCATGCCCAGGAGGAACTGGCCGCGGCGCGCGAGAACGCGTTCCGCCATCCGGTGGTGCCGGCCTTGAACCGGCGGGGCGTCATGGCCGAGATGGAAAAACTGATCCACCGTCTGGGGCATATCGAGGCGCGGCCGGCGCTGATTCTGATTCATCTCGCCAACGGCGATGATATCCGCCGGGCCCACGGCATCGCGGTGCTGGATCAGGCCCTATGCCTGACCTGCGACGTGCTGGGATCGGACAGTCATCAGGCGATGGTCATGGGCAGCCTGGGCGGCAACGATTTCGCCATGGTCGTGCTGGAAGACGGACTCGAAGGGGCGCGGCGCAAGGCCGGTGAGATCGAAGCGGCGCTGCGCGCCACCCATACGACCCAGGGCCTTTTCCTGGAGGCGCGCACGGGCGTTGCCATGCTGGAGCCGGGCATGACCGGCGGAGCGGCCATCGCCGCCGCCGACCGCAACCTGCGCTAGGGTGCCGGAACCTGCTCTAGAGCGAAGGTCCAGGCTTTACAGGCTCCTCCGCGTTAACTACAACACGGGCCAACACGCATGTATCGCCGCGCATTGTGCGGCGGCGCGCGTGCGCCGAAGGTGGTGAACCGCTTCCGGGCGCACGAAACCCGCATTCCGAAAGATGTGACATGACAGAATTCGACGGCGTCGCGATGGCGCTTGGCCAGGCGTTGACCAAACGCGGCTATACCGTCCTGACCCCCGTGCAGACCGCGATCCTCGCACCGGAGCTTCGAGATGCGGATGTTCTGGTCTCGGCCCAGACCGGGTCGGGCAAGACCGTGGCCTTTGGCCTGGCGTTGGCGCCGACCCTGTTGGCGGGGGCCGAGCGTTTCGAGCGCGCGCGGGAACCGCTGGCCCTGGTCGTGGCGCCGACGCGGGAATTGGCGCTTCAGGTCAAACGCGAACTGGATTGGCTGTACGAAATGACGGGGGCGGTTTCTGCCTCCTGCATCGGCGGCATGGACATGGGCGGCGAACGCCGGGCTCTCAACAAGGGGGCGCATATCGTCGTCGGCACGCCGGGGCGTCTGCGCGATCATATCGAACGCGGATCGCTCAATGTTTCCAGCCTGCGTGCCGTGGTGCTGGACGAGGCCGACGAGATGCTCGACCTGGGCTTCCGCGAAGATCTTGAATTCATCCTCGACTCGGCCCCCGCGGACCGCCGCACCCTGATGTTTTCCGCCACCGTGCCGCGCAGCATCGCGACCCTGGCAAAGCGTTATCAGCGCAACGCCGTGCGGGTCGCGACGACGGAGGAGCAGAAACAGCACCTCGACATCGAATACCGCGCCCTGGCCGTGGCCCCCAACGACCGGGAAAACGCCATCATCAACCTGCTGCGCTATTACGACGCGAAAAGCGCCCTGGTGTTCTGCGCGACTCGCGCCACGGTCAACCACATGACCAGCCGCTTCGCCAACCGGGGCTTCGCCGTCGTCGCCTTGTCGGGAGAGCTGAGCCAGAACGAACGCACCCACGCACTCCAGGCCATGCGCGACGGCCGGGCCAAAGTCTGCATCGCCACTGACGTGGCGGCGCGCGGCATCGACCTGCCCGATCTGGAACTGGTGATCCATGCCGACATCCCGAAGACCCGGGAAACCCTGCTGCACCGAAGCGGCCGCACGGGCCGGGCCGGGCGCAAGGGTGTCTGTGCCCTGATCGTGCCGCACAATCTGCGCTACCGCACGGAACGCCTGCTGGACAGCGCCAATGTCGAGGCGACCTGGGCCAAGGCGCCGTCGGCCGATGAAATCCTGGCCCGCGACCGCGAACGTATTCTGACGGACCCGGTCCTGAGTGAGCCCCTGAACGACGAGGAGCAGGCATTCGCAACCGAACTTCTCAGCCGCTATAGCGCCGAGCAGATCGCCGGCGCCTTCCTGCGTCAGCAGATGGCCGGCATGTCGGCGCCGGAGGAACTGCTGGATACGGGCCCGTCCGACCGCTCGGCGGAGCGCAAGGAAAGCCGCCGCGACGCCTTCAAGGGCGGGGTGTGGTTCTCTCTTTCCGTCGGCCATAAACAGAATGCCGAACCGCGTTGGCTGCTGCCCATGCTGTGCCGCGCCGGTCATATGACCAAGCGCGAAATCGGCGCCATCCGCATCTTCAACACGGAAACCTTCGTCGAACTGAGCGCCGATAGCGCCGAGCGCTTCGTCGAGGAACTGGGTTCCGACATGACCATGGAAAAGACCATCCGCGTGGCGCGGGTCGACGGTCTGCCGGACATGCCGGCCGACGGTGGCCGCGAACAGCGCGGCAAGACCTACCAGGGCGATAAGCCGGCCTGGAACCCACAGGCGGCCGCCCGTGGCGACGCGCCCAAGAAGAAAAAGTTCTCACGCCGCGAGGACGCCCGGGCGGATGCCATGAACGACGACCGCCCGCCGCCCGCCGACCGTCCGCAAAAGCCCCGGGGAGACAAGCCCTGGGACGGCGCCGGTAAGAAGGCCAAGGGGAAGACGTCGTACAAGGTAAAGAAGCCTCATCGGGGCCAAGCCCCTGGCGGCCCCAAGTCGGCCGGTGATGCGCCTTTAAAGCGCAAGAAGCCAAAGAAACACGCCGACTAGGCTGCCCCTGATCCCTCACATCGGAAGTTATCATCTTGTCACTTCGTTTGATTGCCGCCCTTGCGGATAGTTTTTCCTTTGCCGGATGGCAGGGCGACGGATCGCCTGCCCAGGTTCTTGCCCGCATCAAGACGGAACTGCTGTCGGGGTTGACCGTGGCGCTTGCCCTGGTGCCCGAGGCCGTGGCCTTTTCCTTCGTCGCCGGGGTGCATCCTCTGGTCGGGCTGTATGCCGCCTTCCTGGTGGGCCTGATCACGGCCGTCATCGGCGGCCGGCCGGGCATGATTTCCGGTGCCACCGGGGCCCTGGCCGTGGTCATGGTGGCCCTGGTCGCCAGCCACGGGGTCGAATATCTGTTCGCCACGGTCGTTCTGATGGGCCTTCTCCAGATCGCGGCCGGGCTGCTGCGCCTGGGCAAGTTCATCCGTCTGGTGCCGCACCCGGTGATGATGGGGTTCGTCAACGGCCTGGCGATCGTCATCTTCCTGGCCCAGTTGACGCAATTCCAGGTCACGGACGCCGACGGCGCCAAGGTCTGGATGACCGGCTGGCCGCTTGCCGTCATGCTGGGCCTGGTCGGTCTGACCATGGCGATCATCTGGGCGATGCCGAAAATCACCTCCGTCGTTCCGGCCCCCCTTGCGGGGATCGCGGTGGTCGCGGCCATCGTCATCGGTTTCGGTCTCGACGTGCCCCGGGTCGGCGATCTGGCGACGATCAAGGGCGGGCTGCCTGATTTCCATATCCCCATGGTGCCGCTGACCTTGGAGACCCTGAAAGTCATCATCCCCTATGCGGTCATCCTGGCCGCCATCGGCCTGATCGAAAGCCTTTTGACCCTCAACCTGGTCGGCGAGATCACCGGCAAGCGCGGTGGGGCTTCCCAGGAATGCGTCGCCCAGGGCGTGGCCAACACGGTCACGGGCCTGTTCGGCGGCATGGGCGGCTGCGCGATGATCGGCCAATCCATGATCAACGTGCAATCGGGCGGGCGCACGCGGCTGTCGGGGATTTCGGCGGCGCTGTTCCTTCTGGCCTTCATCCTGGTCGCCTCCAGCCTGATCGAACAGATCCCCCTGGCCGCCTTGGTCGGCGTCATGTTCATGGTCGTCATCGGCACCTTCGCCTGGCAGAGCTTCCTGATCGTGCGCCGGATTCCCCTGACCGACGCCCTGGTCATGGGGCTGGTCACGGTGGTTACCGTGGCCACCGACCTGGCTGTCGCCGTGGTCGTCGGGGTCATCGTTTCGGCTCTGGCCTATGCCTGGAACAACGCGACCCGCATCCATGCCAAGACCCACGAAACGCCCGAGGGCGGCAAGGTCTATCAGATCGAAGGGCCGCTGTTCTTCGGGTCGACCGACGGGTTCGACGAACTGTTCAAGCCGGAATCCGACCCGGGCCTGGTCATCATCGATTTCATGAACAGCCGGGTTGTCGATCATTCGGCTCTGCAGGCCATCGAGGCCCTGGCCGTGAAATACAATGCCCAGGGCAAGACCCTGCAATTGCGGCATTTGTCCAAGGATTGCCATCAGCTCCTCAGCCGCGCCGGCCAATTGATGCTGGATTCCGACGACGACCCCAACTACGGCATCGCCGTCGACTATTTCGTGAAAACCGGTAGTCTGGGTGGTGCCCACTAACCTTGGGTGTTTCGATGTTGCCGGGGGGCCGTTATGGTCGCAATCCGCATCCTGTCCCTGCTTGCCCTGTTGATTTCAGGACCCGCCATGGCCGCCGACGCCCCCAAGACCACCGCCCATGATTTCGTCTTCACCGCCATCGACGGCGCGCCGTTGCCGCTGAAGTCCTTCGCGGGCAAGGCGGTGCTGATCGTCAACACGGCCTCACGATGCGGCTTCACGCCGCAGTACGCGGCCCTGCAGGACCTGTGGACCCGCTATCGGGACAAGGGCTTCGTGCTGCTGGGTGTGCCGTCCAACGACTTCGGCGGACAGGAACCGGGCACGGCGGCCGAAATCAAGGAGTTTTGCGAGGTCAATTTCAGCGTCGACTTTCCGTTGACGGAAAAGGTCGCGGTCACGGGTGAGGGGGCCCACCCGTTCTACGCCTGGGCGGGCAAGGAACTGGGGGCGCTGGCCAAGCCGCGCTGGAACTTCCACAAATATCTGATCGCCCCCGACGGGCGGCTGGTCGACTGGTTTTCCACACCGACCTCGCCGACCGCACCCCGGGTGCTGAAGGCGGTCGAGGCCGTCCTGAGCAAATAACCTAGGCGATGATGTCGGGCAGCAGCTGATCCTCAAGCGACGCGATTTCGTCCTTCAGGATCAGCTTGCGCTTTTTCAGGCGCTGCAGCTTGATCTGGTCGAAAGGCGGGGAATCGGCGAGGTGGCTGATGGCCTCGTCCAGGTCGCGGTGTTCGACCTTCAATTCCTCTAGCCTGCGGCGTAACGCGTCCTGCTCGTCCATGGTGCTCCGTGGGGAAAATGGCCGCCAAACCCGCGGCGACGGTTGTTTCCGTCTGCTTGTCTTTCATGATAGCAGAATGGTTATCGATCCTATAGACGCCACTCAACCGGAATCCAAGAGGGCCGACACCATGAAACGCCTGGGGCTGCTGACCAGTGGCGGTGACTGCGCCGGATTGAACGCCGCCATCCGCGCCGTGGTGAAGCGCGCGGTGACCGGATACGGGGCCGAAGTCGTGGGCATCCTCCAGGGCACGCGGGGGTTGATGGAACGGCCCGTGAAGGCGCGGCCGCTTGACCTTGCCGTCTTCACCGGCGACATCCTGCGCCAGGGCGGCACCATGTTGGGCACCGTCAACAAGGGTAATCCCTTCACCTTCCCGGACGGCAAGGGTGGGGTCTCCGACCGTTCGGCCGAGGTTCTCGACGGCATCCGCCAGCTTGACCTGGACGCATTGATCGGGATCGGCGGCGACGGCTCCATGCGCATTCTCAAGCGCCTGGCCGACCAGGGAAACCTGCCCTTCGTCGGCATTCCCAAGACCATCGACAACGACGTGCCGGGCACGGAGATGTGCATCGGCTATCACACCGCCGTGGCGACGGCGGTGGAGGCCCTGGATCGCCTACAGCCCACGGCGGCCAGTCATCAGCGCGTCATGGTGCTGGAGGTCATGGGCCGCGACGCGGGGCATATCGCGCTGGCGGCCGGCATCGCCGGCGGTGCCGACGTGATCTTGATCCCGGAAATTCCCTACGACCCGGCGGCCATCACCGCCAAGCTGGCGTCCGTGGCCCAGGAAGGCCGCAACCACGCGCTGGTCATCTGCGCCGAGGCGGCGAAACCCATCGGCGGGCATATCGAAACCCGCCCCGATCCCGGCGGCAAGGCGCATTACGGCGGCGCCGGGCAGGTCGTGGGCGCGGAGATCGCCCGGGCCACGGGGGCCGACGTGCGGGTCACCGTGCTGGGCCATGTGCAGCGCGGCGGCATGCCGACCAGCATCGACAGGCTTCTGGCCTCGGCCTTCGGCGTTCATGCCGTGGACCTGGCGGCGGCGGGGAAAACGGGGCGCATGGTTGGCTGGCGGGGCGGCGATACCATCGACACGGCGCTCCGGGACCTGGCCGACGGGCCGCGCTGCGTCGATCTGCAGGGCTCCCAGGCGCGCACGGCGCGCGGCCTCGGCATCTGCCTGGGCGACCGCTGACCCGGGCGCGGGAAAAGGCCGGAATTTTCCCTAGGAAAATCCACCGAACAGGATGAACGGCCCTGGATTCAGGAGGTTATGGCCGCGACATAATCTGTCGTTTTCGGGTCGATAGGTTTATTTTTGTTCCAATTTCGGCTACCATGACACTGTCGTGACAAACGTGCTTGATACGGGCCGTCGACGGTCTGACGGCCCCCCATTGAGGAAGGAGTTCGTCAATATGAGTCTTGAACAACGGTTGGAAGCCTTAAAGGTACGTCATTCAACACTGGAAGACCTGATCAACCAGGAAAGCTCAAGACCTCTCCCCGACGACATTGAAATACACGCCCTCAAGAAAGAAAAACTCAGGATCAAAGACGAAATGGAAGGGATCGCCACCCGGCACTAAGGGATGGCGGCGTTTGCGCGCGGACGGCTGCCGGGGTTAAGCCGGCGGCAATACCCCGCTGCGAAGCGTTTCAGATGATCGGGGAACACAAGACGCGGCAGCCTGCGAGGGCTGCCGCGTTTTTTATGAATAGGTTGGAATGCAGGTTGGGGAGGGTCGTCTTAGTCTCCAACAGGCCTAGTTTCGTAGCTTGTTGGGAGTTTGAGGCTTGTCTGAACATCCCATTTAAACATTGCCCGTCCACCACCTTTATCACTCATCGAATTTGAAAGGCCGATAAGTGCACCGCTGGCCGTTTTCAAATTAAATCCTCGAATGTCGAGATACATGTGCACGGCCCAGTGAGCGGTATTGTGAAAGGCGATCATCTTGGTTCCAAGGCGTCGAATTTCTTCGCAAGCGGCCAAATAACGTTGCGTACCCACTTCGTCCGTAGAGACGTTAGCGTGGTACTCAAGAGCAACGTTGATTTCTTCACGAAGCTGGCTGAACTTCAAAATCGGGTTCAAAACAAAATTAGTCGAAATCCATCCAACGGCACCGATCATAAAGGTGCCTAGAATGGGCAATGCCGTGTTGATAACGAAGTTCAACATCCACGCAAATTAGGTTTCATTAGCCAATTCTCTAAGTTTGAACTTCTGAATTTTCCCCGTGCTGGTCTTCGGCAGGTCGCCGAACACCACGGTTTTCGGGCATTTGTAATGGGCCAAGTTGTCGCGGCAGAATTGGATGATGTCTTCCGCCGTCGGCGCCGGCACGCCCGCCTTCAGTTCCACGAAGGCGCAGGGGGTTTCGCCCCATTTGTCGTCGGGCTTGGCGACCACGGCGGCGGTCAGGACGGCGGGGTGTTTGTAGAGCACGCCCTCGACCTCGATGGACGAGATGTTTTCGCCGCCGGAAATGATGATGTCCTTGGACCGGTCCTTGAGCTGGATATAGCCGTCGGGATGCATGACGCCGAGATCGCCGGAATGGAACCAGCCGCCGGCGAGGGACTTTTCCGACGTCTCCGGGTTCTTCAGGTAGCCCTTCATGACGATGTTGCCCTGGAACATGGCCTCGCCCATGGTTTCGCCGTCGGCGGGCACGGGCTGCATGGTGTCCGGATCGATGATCTGCAGGTCGTTGAGCGCGTGATAGGGCACGCCCTGGCGGGATTTCTTCTGGGCCTGTTCCTCGATCGGAAGCGCATCCCATTCCGGATGCCAGGCGCACATCACGGCGGGGCCGTAGGTTTCCGTCAGGCCGTAGGCATGGGTGACCTCGATGCCTTCGCGTTGCATGGCCTCCAGGGTCGCGGCCGGGGGCGGGGCGGCGGCGGCCATGAACTTGACCTTGTGGCTGAATTCCTTGCGTTCCGCCTGGGTCGCATTGACGAGGAAGCTCATGACGATGGGCGCGCCGCACATATGGGTGACCCTGTGGGTGGCGATGGCGTCGTAGATGTTGGCGCCGGTGACCCGGCGCAGGCAGATGTTGGTGCCCGCCAGCGCCGCAATGGTCCAGGGAAAGCACCAGCCGTTGCAGTGGAACATGGGCAGGGTCCAGAGATAGACCGGATGATGCGCCATGTTCCAGCCGACGGCGTTGGACACCGCGTTCAGATAGGCGCCGCGGTGGTGGTAGACCACGCCCTTGGGATCGCCCGTGGTGCCGGATGTGTAGTTGAGCGAGATCGCCTGCCATTCGTCCTTGGGCAGGTCCCACGGGTAATCTTCGTCGCCCTCGGCGAGCAGGCTTTCGTAATCGGTTTCGCCCAGGGTGACATGCTCGTGCCCGGCTTCGCTGTCGACGATGTCGATCACCGGAATGTCGCGGCCGATCAGGGCCAGTGCGGCCTTCACCGTCGGCGCGAATTCGGTATCGGTCAGCAGCAGCTTGGCCTCGCCATGGTTGAGGCAGAAGGCGATGGCCTCGGCGTCCAGGCGCACGTTGAGCGTATTGATGACCGCCCCCGCCATGGGTACGGCGAAGGTCGCCTCATACATCTCGGGCGTGTTGGCGCCCATGATGGCGACCGTATCCAGATGGCCGATGCCCCGCTTGGATAACGCGGAGGCGAGCTTTCTCACCCGAGTATAGGTCTCGCCCCAGGTAAAGCGCTTGGCCCCGTGCACCACCGACGGATGGTTCGGGTACACGCGGGCCGCCCGTTTCAGGAACGTATTGGGCGACAGGGGGGTGTAATTGGCGCGAACGGCGTCCAGCGCCTGTTCGTACATATTGACTTCGCTCAAGGCAGCCTCCGGCAAAACCGTTATGTTCGGGCCTGTTCGTTGACCGCGGACCTGAGGGTCAATGTGCCACAAAGCACCTTGGCAAAAAACGCTGTTTTGGCCCACACTGAGCAGATAAACGCCGCCGCCTCGGAACCGGGGACAGGGCGGCAAAACGGCCAAAGCGCTGACTTAAAGGGAGGCTCCACCGATGACCAATGCCTATGACGCCGCATATGCGCGCGCTCTCGATGATCCCGACGGTTTCTGGGGCGAGGCGGCGGAGGCCCTGGTGTGGACCCGAAAATGGGACAAGGTGCTGGATGACAGCGGCGCGCCCATCTATCGCTGGTTCACGGGCGGTGAGCTGAACACCTGCTACAACTGCCTGGACCGTCATGTCGACGAGGGCAATGGGGCCCGCACGGCGCTGATCTATGACAGCCCGGTCACCGGCGGCACACAGCGCAAGTACTCGTATCTCCAATTGCGCGACGAGGTCGCCAAATTCGCGGGCGTTCTGGCGGCCCAGGGTGTCGGCAAGGGCGACCGGGTCATCATCTACATGCCCATGGTGCCGGAAGCGGCCATCGCCATGCTGGCCTGTGCCCGCCTGGGGGCCATTCATTCCGTGGTATTCGGTGGGTTTGCTTCGAACGAGTTGGCCGTGCGCATCGACGACGCGGCGCCCAAGGCCATCGTCAGCGCGACCTGCGGGATCGAGGTCAACCGGGTGCTTGAATACATGCCGTTGTTGCAGGGCGCCATCGACTTGGCCAAGCACAAGCCGGATACGGTGATCATCCTGTCGCGCCCGGAATGCGCGGTTGATCTGGCTTCATACGGCTATTTGGATTGGGCCACGGAAGCCGCCAAGGCGGCCCCGCACGATTGCGTTCCCGTGGCGGCGACGGACCCGCTGTATATCCTCTATACTTCGGGCACCACGGGCGAGCCCAAGGGCGTGGTGCGCGACAACGGCGGCCATGCGGTGGCGCTGAAATGGTCCATGAAGAACGTCTATGACGCGGACCCGGGCGACGTCTACTGGGCGGCGTCCGACGTGGGCTGGGTGGTCGGCCATTCCTATATCGTCTATGCGCCGCTGCTGCAGGGCTGCACGACGATCTTCTACGAAGGCAAGCCCGTGGGCACGCCCGATGCCGGGGCCTTCTGGCGGGTCATCGCCGACCACAAGGTGAAGATCCTGTTCACCGCCCCTACGGCGTTCCGCGCCATCAAGAAGGAAGATCCTAATGGGGAGTTCCTGAAGAAATACGACATGTCCTCGTTCAAGATGCTGTTCCTGGCCGGCGAGCGGACCGACCCGCCGACCCTGGACTGGGCCGAAAAAACCCTGGGCGTGCCGGTCATCGACCATTGGTGGCAGACGGAAACGGGCTGGGCCATCGCGTCCAACTGCATGGGTCTGCACCGCTTCCCGGTCAAGGCGGGCTCCCCGACCAAGCCGTGCCCGGGTTGGAACGTCCAGGTACTCAACGAAGAAACGCACGAGCCGGTGAAGCCGGGGGAAATCGGCGCGATCTGCGTCAAGCTGCCGATGCCGCCGTCCAGCCTGCCGACCCTGTGGAACGCGGATAAACGGTTCCGCGAGGCGTACCTGAACGAATATCCCGGCTATTACAAAACCGCCGACGCCGGGGTGTTCGACGAGGACGGCTATATCTCGATCATGGCGCGCACGGACGACATCATCAACGTGGCCGGGCACCGTCTGTCCACCGGTGGGATGGAGGAAGTCCTGGCCGCCCACCCGGACGTCGCCGAATGCGCCGTGATCGGTGTCGCCGACGAATTGAAGGGGCAGTTGCCCGTGGGCTTTCTCGTGCTCAAGGCCGGGGTGACCAAGGACGCCGCCGAGATCGTCAACGAGGTGGTGCAACTTGTCCGCCAGAGGATCGGCCCCGTTGCCGCCTTCAAGCAGGCGACGGTGGTGCCGCGTCTGCCCAAGACCCGATCGGGCAAGATCCTGCGCGGCACCATGCAGAAGATCGCTGACAACGAGCAATGGAAGATGCCGGCGACCATCGACGACCCGGCGATCCTGGACGAAATCACCAGCGCGTTGAAGGACATCGGCTACGGGGCGTCCCGCAAGGCCTAAGTCGTGCCATCATGACCTAACTGTTTTTCCCGTCTGGCCCATTGAGACCAGACGCCGGATCGGGCATGGTGCGGGCAACGGGCGGCGCTTGGCCGCCTGAGGGTGCGCTGCGCCCGCTTCCCTAATCAAAATTTCGAGGAATCCGACCATGTATAACGATGTCTTGCTGTTCATCGACGGCGAATGGACCAAGGCGGCCGCGGGCCGCACGATGCCGATTGAAAACCCGGCCACGGGCGAAGTCATCGGCACCGTTGCCCATGCGGAACAGGCGGATCTGGACCGCGCCCTTGAAGCGGCGGACAAAGGCTTCAAGGCTTGGCGGCAGGTCTCGGCCTTCGACCGTGCCAAGGTGCTGCGCAAGGCGGCTGACCTGCTGCGCGAACGGGCCGACAAGATCGCCCCCCTGATGACCCTGGAACAGGGCAAGACCCTGCCCGAGGCCAAGGGCGAAATCCTGGTCGCCGCCGACGTCACCGACTGGAACGCCGAGGAAGCGCGCCGCACCTACGGCCGCATCATTCCGGCCCGCGCGGGCAACGTCTATCAGATGGTGATCAAGGAGCCCGTGGGCCCCGTTGCCGCCTTCACGCCCTGGAACTTCCCCATCAACCAGGCCGTGCGCAAGATCGCCTGCGCGCTTGCCGCCGGCTGCTCCATCATCGTCAAAGCGGCCGAGGAAACCCCGTCGTCGCCAGCGGAACTGATCCGCTGCTTCGCCGACGCGGGCGTGCCCGCCGGGGCCGTCAACCTAGTCTACGGCGTGCCGGCCGAGATTTCCGAATACCTGATCCCCCATCCGGTGATCCGCAAGATTTCCTTCACCGGCTCGACCGTGGTCGGCAAGCATCTGGCAGCCCTGGCCGGCACGCACATGAAGCGCGCGACCATGGAACTGGGCGGGCATGCGCCGTCCATCGTGTTCGACGATGCCGACGTCGATCTGGCGGTAAAGATCCTGCGCGCCAACAAGCAGCGCAACGCGGGCCAGGTCTGCGTGTCGCCGACCCGCTTCCTGATCCAGGAAGGCATTTACGATCAGTTCGTCAGCAAGTTCACCGACGGCATGAAGTCGATCAAGGTCGGCGACGGCATGTCCGCCGACAGCCAGATGGGTCCGATGGCCAATCCCCGGCGCATCACCGCCATGGAGGAATTCATCGGCGACGCCGTGCAGAAGGGCGCGAACCTCAAGACCGGCGGCAAGCGCATCGGCAATAAGGGCAATTTCTTCGAGCCCACCGTGCTGACCGACGTGCCCCTTGATGCCCGGATCATGACCGAGGAACCGTTCGGCCCGGTCGCCGTGATCGCCCCGTTCAAGGGCTTTGACGACGTGATCGCGGAAGCCAACCGGCTTCCCTTCGGCCTGGCCGCCTATGCCTATACGGGCTCGGCCAAGACCGCGCAGGACCTGGCGGCCAACGTGGAAAGCGGCATGATTTCCATCAACCATCATGGCATCGCCCTGCCGGAAACGCCGTTCGGCGGCGTCAAGGATTCGGGTTACGGGTCCGAGGGCGGCACGGAAGCCATCGAAGCCTATCTGAACCCGAAGTTCGTGACCCAGGCGAGCCTGTAAGGCCCGCCCGGACTTCTTGCGACGGAGCATGGAGAGACCCATGACGGACCTGACACAGGCGGGCGGCGACGTCCTTGCCCAATCCCACGACCGGGCCAAGGGGCATTACGACGATATTCGGGGCCGTAATCTGGCCCTGGATATGACCCGCGGCAAGCCGTCGGCGGCGCAGTTGGATTTGTCCGATGCGCTTCTGACCAACGTGACGGTGGAGGACGTGCGCGACGACGACGGCACGGACCTGCGCAATTACGGGGGCCTTGCCGGCACCCCTGCCTGCCGCAAGTTGTTCGGCGAATACCTGGGCGTGCCCGCCGATCAGGTCGTGATCGGCGGCAACTCCTCCCTGCAGATGATGTACGGCGTTCTGGCCCGGGCCATGACCTTCGGTGTCGTGGGCGGGAAGGGGCCGTGGCGGGACGAAGGGGCGACGGTGATCTGTCCCGTGCCGGGCTATGACCGGCATTTCGCGATCTGCGAAGAACTGGGCCTGGACATGGTCTCCGTCGACATGAAGGACGACGGGCCGGATATGGATGCGGTCGAGGAATTGGTCAAGGACCCCAAGGTCAAGGCCATCTGGTGCGTGCCCAAGTATTCTAACCCGACGGGGGCGACCTATTCCGACGCGGTCGTCGAACGCCTGGCCAAAATGAAAGCGGCGGCGCCTGATTTCCGCATCCTGTGGGACAACGCCTATGCCGTGCACCATCTGGGCCAGGGCCTGGACACGGTCGCCGACATCCTGACGGTCTGTGAAAAAGCGGGCTGCCCGGACCGGCCGTTCATCTTCGGCTCGACCTCCAAGATCACGTACGCGGGGGCGGGCATCGCCGTGTTCGCCGGCTCCAAGGCCAACGTCAAGGACGCCCTGGACCATCTGTTCTTCGAGACCATCGGCCCGGACAAGATCACCCAGCTGCGTCAGGTCAAGTTCTTCAAGGACATGGACGGCATCCTGGCCCATATGGACGGCCATGCGAAACTCTGCGCGCCAAAATTCAAGGCCGTGGACGACGCGTTGACCAAGCATCTGGCGGGCAAGGGCATCGCGACCTGGACAAGACCTAAGGGCGGCTATTTCGTCAGCCTGGACGTGCTCGACGGCTGCGCCAAGGAGGTCATCCGCCTGGCCGGCGAGGCTGGAGTCAAGCTGACCCCCGCCGGGTCGTGCTTCCCCTACGGCAAGGACCCCAACGATCGCAACATCCGCCTGGCGCCGACCCTGCCGCCGCTGGAGGAAGTGGTTCAGGCCATGGACGTGGTCTGCGCCTGCGTCGAACTGGCCTGCCTCAACAAACTGGCCGAAGACGGGAAATAACCGCCGGGTCGGTCAGGACGCCTGATCGAAGAACCGGCGTCCCGCGTCCGATTGGCCATAGGCATCGACCAGATCCCGGATGTGCGCTTCGACCAGGGCACGGGCGCCGTCCGCGTCACCGGCTTCCATGGCCGCCAGTATCCGTGTGTGTTCGGCAACGGACCGGGGCGGCAGATGGGGGATGTTGGCGAGCACGGCCTGATAACGCCGGAAACGGATCTTTACCCGGTTGTAGGTTTCCACCAATAGGCCGTTTTGCGCCGCGGCGACCAGGGCATCGTGAAATTCCGCCGCCAGGGCGTAATAGCGCTCGTAATCCTCGGCCTGGATCAATTCATCCAGGTCCGCGTTCATGCGGCGCAGGGCGGCGAAGGCCGCCGCCGGTTGCTGCCGGGCCGCCGAGGCGGCGGCAAAGCCCTCGATCGCCATGCGCAGGTCGAACAGTTCCCGCAATTCGCTTTCCGACAGGGGCGTGACGACGGCCCCCCGGTGGGGTTCCAGAATCAGCAACCCCTGGGCCGCCACGATGCGCAGGGCCTCGCGCAGCGGCACCCGGCTGACGTTGCAGCGTTTCGACAGGGCATGTTCCACGAGACGTTCGCCGGGCGGAAAGCGGCCGGCCACGATTTCACCTGAAATCCATTCGGCAAGCCGCTCCGGCAATAGGTCCGGGCGGGGAAAGTCGGTGGGGCCAGATGCGCTGCTCATGTCGTTCTCTTGATAGGTCGCCGCCGAGCGTTATGAAAGCATTATATATTTTCTAATTGACTAATTGTCTAACAATATTAAATTCCCGGTCAGCCTGTCGCGAATGACGCGGGCGGCAATAATCATGGGAGGACGGAATGGCGCTACCTTTGGACGGAATCCGCGTGCTCGACCTGACGCGGGCCCTGTCCGGTCCGTTCTGCACGATGATCCTGGGGGATCTGGGGGCGGACGTTCTGAAGGCGGAGCCGGTGGGCGAGGGCGACATGTGCCGCGCCTGGGGGCCGTTCGATCACGGCATCGGCTGTTTCTTCCTGTCCGTGAACCGGAACAAGCGGTCCCTGGCCGTGGATTTCCGCAGTGACGGCGGCCAGGCGGTGTTGCGTGATCTGGCCCGCGAGTCGGATGTCCTGGTCGAGAATTTCAAACCGGGAACCATCGAAAAGCTGGGCCTGGATTACGACAGCCTGAAACAGGACAACCCGCGCCTGATCCACGCCACCATCACGGGGTTCGGTTCCGACGGGCCTTATGGCACTTGGCCCGGGTTCGATCAGATCGCCCAGGGCATGTCGGGCATGATGAGCCTTTCCGGCGAACCCGACGGCCCGCCGACGCGCCTGGGCGTGCCCTTGGCCGACCTTGTGTCGGGCATGTGGCTGTCCACGGGCATCACCGCCGCCATCCATCAACGCACGGCGACGGGGCAGGGGCAAAAGGTCGATACCTCGCTGCTGGCCTCCGTCGTCGGCATGCTCTGCGTCCAGGGCCAGCGATACCTGAGCCTGGGGGACGTTCCCGGCCGCATGGGCAACGAACATCCGGTGATCTACCCTTACGGCGCCTTTCAGGCCTCGGATGCTCTCGTCAACATCGCCGCTGCCAACCAGACCCAATGGAAAAAGCTCTGCGACACTTTGGGGCTCTCCGAATTGGTGGACGACCCCGACTTCGCCGACAACACGGGACGCGACCGAAATAGAGCCCGCTTGCGTGGTTTGTTGAACGGGAAACTGGCGTCCAAGACCGCCATCGAATGGTCCCATGAACTGATGGAGGCCGGCATTCCCGCCGGGCCCGTCTACGACCTGGGACAGATGTTCAACGACCCTCAGGTGGCGCACGCGGGGATGGTGGAAACGATCAGCCACCCGGTCATCGGGGACCTGAACCTGCTGTCCAATCCCTTGCGCCTGGACGCGGTCGGGCCGAAGACCGTGCGGTTCGCGCCGCCGGCCCTGGGCGAACACAGCGAAACGGTTCTTGCGGATTGGGGCATCGCCCCGGACCGCATCCAGCAGCTTATCCATGACGGATCAATCGAGAACAGCACAGCGAGGATGACATGACATCATCACCCAGCCTTTCCTACGTCGCCCTGGTTTCCCGCGATGTGCCCGCTGCATGCGATGTGCTGGGCAGGGTGCTCGGACTGACGCGGACCGACTGTGCCCTGGGCGGCGACACCGTGCCGGTGTTCGCCGTTGGCGACGCGGCCCTCGCCGTGTTCGAGCCGGGCGACCCCTTCGTCCACGAAACGGACCGCACCGGCGTGCATCACATCGGCCTGTCCGTCGATGACGTGGACGGGACCACCGCGCGCCTTGCGGCGGCGGGCATTTCCGCGCGCGATGCGGGCCGGCCGGGCCTGGCCGGCGGGCGCCATGTGGAACTGGACCCGGACGCCACCGTCGGGGTCCGGACCTGTCTGGTCGATCCCTTGACCATCGACAGGTCGGCGTCGCCCCGGATCGAGCGCATCGACCATCTGGGCGTCGCCAGCGCCGACAACCGGAAAGCCATCTCGGTGTTCACCGATACGCTCGGCCTGCCCATCGAAAGCCAGCAGACGGACATGGAGGTCCAGACGACGGTCGAAAGCTTCACCTCGGACAAATACGGCGTCGTCTATCACAGCCGCCCGCCCCGGCCCGTCGGCGGCCTGCGCGTCGCGTTCCTGACCGCCGGCGATTGCGAACTGGAGTTCCTGCAGAACTTCGATCCGTCCCACGGGGCGGAGATCGCCCATGGCGCATCCGGTACGACCCGGCAGGACCAGGGGGCGATCACCAAGTACATCGAAACCCGCGGCCAGGGCCTGCATCATGTCGCCCTGAAGTCGCCGGACATCAACGCGACGCTGGCCGCCCTCGGCGACGCCGGATGCACCATGATCGACACCGTGGGACGGCCGGGGTCGCGGCGGGCGCTGATCGGGTTCATCCATCCCAAAAGCCTTGGCGGACTTCTGATTCATGTCGTCCAGCGTGATTAAGCCGTTGGTTCGCGCGGCGGAACGCGCCGGCGTCCTGATCCTCACCATCGACCGTGAGCAGGCCGGGAACTCGATTTCCCGCGACACGGCCCAGGCCATGCGCGACGCATTGGACGGCACGGCCGGCAGGACGGACCTGCGTGGTATCGTGGTGACCGGCGCCGGTGATCGTTTCTTCTGCACCGGGGGTGATTTGAAGGCCTACCGCGCGATTTCCTCGCCCGAGGAACTGGCTGAGACCTTCGGCGTCGTCCGCGGCCTGCTCGACGCGTTCGAGGCTCATCCCCTGCCGGTCATCGCGGCGATCAACGGCTATGCCCTGGGCGGCGGCGCGGAACTGGCCTTGGCTTGCGATCTGCGGTTCATGGCCGAGGATGCGAAGATCGGCCTGCCGCAGGCGCGGCTCGGCATCATTCCCGGATGGAACGGCGCCGAACGGTTGATGCATGTGGTGGGATACGCCCGCGCCATGCGCATGTTGCTAAGCTGCGAACAGTTGTCCGCCGGGGAGGCCCTGGACCAGGGGCTGATCGACGCGGTGGCTGTGGGCGAAGACGTCGTGGACCATGCGGTGGGGTTTCTCACCGCCATGCCGGCGGCGCCCCTGGCGGTATCGGCGACCAAACGGGCGCTGCGCGCGGCCGCGCGCGGCGAGGGCCGGGCGGCCGGAGAGGCGCTTCTGGAAGACTTGTGGTTTTCCGAGGATCACCGCGAGGCCGAGCAGGCCTTTGCCGAAAAACGGGCCGCCGTCTTCAAAGGACGGTGACGGAAGGCCGGTGCGGAATCAGTCCTGGGCACCCTCGGTGGCCGGTGCATTTTCCGTGGTCGGCCAGACGGATTCCGCGCTGGGCTCGGGTGCCGGGGCGGGTTCGGCCGGTGCCGGCGGTGCCGCCGGTTCCATGCCTTGGACGCCGGACGCCTGGGCTGCCGGGCCGTGGACGGTACCGGCCCGCGCACGGGCAACGGCGATGACCTTTTCCAGATCGTCAGCCGTACACAAGCCCAGACCCACCGGGTTCTGCGGCTTGATGTTCGAGGTGTTCCAGTGCGAACGGTCGCGCACGGACATGATGGTCGGCTTAGTCGTGCCGATCAGTTTGGAAATCTGGCCGTCGGACATTTCCGGATAGTTCTTCACCAGCCAGGCGATGGCGTCGGGCCGGTCCTGGCGCTTGGCCACGGGGGTGTAACGCGCACCCTTGGTTTTCTTCGGCAGGGGCAGGGACGGCTTGGCGGCTTTCAGGCTGGCTGTGGCGTCGCCTTCGCAGCGCTCCAGCTCCTCCTGGGTCAGTTCACCGGCCTGCACGGGGTCGAGCCCCTGCATTCCGATGGCGACTTCGTCGTCGGCGATGGCCTGAACTTCCAGTTCATGCAGGCCGCAGAATTCGGCGATCTGCCTGAAGGTGAGGGCCGTGTTCTCCACAAGCCAGACGGCTGTGGCCTTCGGCATCAACGGACGCGCCATAATTACCTTCCCATTCGGTGTTGGATTTCGGGATTGTCTTAATCGACCAGCACGCCCCCGCGCGTACGGGGACGCACCGGAACTTGCGACGTTATATAGGCACAAGGGCCCTCGGGTCAAAGGATCAGATTGATTTTGGGGTCTATTCCGCAACCTGAAACACGATTTTCCCGATGTGCTGGTTGGATTCCATCAATTCATGGGCTTCGCGCGCCTGATTTAGGGAAAAAGTCTTGTAAATCACAGGCTTGACCTCACCCTTCTCGATCAGGGGCCAGACGTTTTCGCGCACGGCCTTTGCGATCACGCCTTTTCGGGCGACCGACTGGGCCCGCAGGGTCGATCCAGTGATGGTCAGACGCTTCAGCATCAGCGGCATGAAGTTGATTTCGGCCTTGGATCCCTTCATGAACGCGATATTGACCAGGCGGCCGTCGCGATTGAGGGATTTCAGGTTCTTTTCGATGTAGTCGCCGCCGACCATGTCGAGGATCACGTCGACGCCCTTGTCGTCGGTGAAGTCCTTGGCGGCCGCGACGAAGTCTTCTTCCCGGTAGTTGACGGCGCGTTCGGCCCCCAGGTCCAGGCAAGCTTGGCATTTTTCGGCGCTGCCCGCCGTGGCGATGACCTTCGCCCCCAGGCGGCTGGCGACCTGGATCGCCGTGGTGCCGATGCCCGACGTGCCGCCGTGGACCATCAGGGCTTCGCCCGGTTTCAGGTCGCCGCGCTCATACAGGTTGGTCCACACGGTGAAAAAGGTTTCCGGCAGGGCCGCGGCCTCGACCATGGACAGGCCCTTCGGCACCGGCAGGCATTGTTCGGTGGGGGCCGTGACGTATGCGCCGTAACCGCCGCCCGCGACCAGGGCGCAAAGGGCGTCGCCTACGGCCCAGCCTTCGACGCCGTCGCCCAAGGCGGCCACGGTGCCCGAAACCTCCAGGCCCGGAATGTCCGTCACGCCTTCGGGTGGGGCGTAATGGCCTAGGCGCTGCACCACGTCGGGGCGATTGACGCCGGCGGCCGCGACCTTGATCAGGACCTCGCCCTTGGCGGGGGCCGGCACGGGGCGGGTCGTGATGCGCAGCTGTTCCGGGCCGCCGGGCTCGGCGATTTCGACGCAGGTCATTTCCGTGGGCAGGGACATGAGGCAATCCGTTCGCTAGTGGGTTTTCCAATGGCCCCTTCACCTAGTAGATTGAGACCCCACAGCGCAAGAGGGGATGACACCATGGCCATGGATGTGGACGACCTGGAACCGCAGAAGAAAAAGCCGGAGTTGAAGAATCTCGAGGTGATGTCGATCGAGGCGTTGAACGATTATATCGGCGATCTGGAGACCGAAATCACGCGCGTGCGCGAGACCATCAAGGCCAAGGAAGCGGCGCGCCAAAGCGCCGACAGCTTTTTCAAGTCATAGGTTCTTGCGGCTCTGGCGCCGCCGCCGCGCGGGCAGCGGCCATCGCGCGTCTTTTGCGCCGCGACGCCATGAACATCAGCCAGCCGACAGGCCCCAGGAACAGCACGATGACCAGCCAACCCATGCGCGGGCTGAACGGGCAGGCGGCGCCGTCCTCGGCTGGTTTGGCTGGGGAAATGGCTTTCGACAGGGCGACATGAATCAGCGGCAGAACGAAGCCGATCACGATCACGGCCCAGGCGGCGGCAGGCGACATGGCAAATCCTCTGCTTTCGATTAGGGGAAACTTAACATCCCAAGGGTAGCCTGTAAGCAGGACACGAGGCGAAAGTGTCCTTTACTTCTATGCCTCCCTGAAACTCGCGACCGCCCTCCCAACCCGGGGGCGGTTATTTTTATGTCGGGGCAGCGTAGATTCATGGTTGTCAATAACCCTTTACAGTTGACGGGTATAGGGTGGCTGACTACGCTTCCCTTGTCATTCAGGCGAGTTTGACAGGTGTGAGGCATATAAAATAATTAAAGGGTCGCTGGGCAAACCGGCGGCCCTTAATCAATTCCGGATCCGTATTTCCGGACTTCCCGCCTCAACGAAAAGACCCGCCCGCCATGGCCGACGAAAAGACCCCCGAAACCCGCGCCGCCTATCCGCATATCCTGCCGATCCAGACCCGGTGGATGGATAACGACATCTACGGCCACGTCAACAACGTGACCTATTACAGCTACTTCGACACGGTGGTGAACAGCTATCTGATTGATGTGGGCGGGCTGGACATCCATGACGGCACGGTCGTCGGCTTCGCGGTCGAAACGACCTGCCGGTTCTTCAAGCCCGTGGCCTTTCCGGAAAAGCTGGCGGCGGGATTGCGGGTTGGCAAGCTGGGCAATTCCAGCGTCCGTTACGAAATCGCCATCTTCAAGGACGGCGAGGACACGGCCGCCGCTGCGGGCCATTTCGTGCATGTCTTCGTCGACCGCCGGACGGACCGGCCGACGCCGGTCCCGGCGGCCATTCGCGCGGCCTTGGAAAAACTCGTGGTCGGGATGGGCGGAAAATGAGCGGCACCACTGTCGACCTGCGCCAGGTTCCTCTCTCGGCCTATCCCTACCGCATCGAAATTCCGACCCGGTTCGGCGACAACGACATGCTGGGCCACGCCAACAACGTGGCCTACAACCGCTATGTCGAGGCCGTGGTGACGCAATTCCAGATGCAGGAAGCAGGCGTCGACTATGCCCGGCATCGCATCGCCCCGGTCGCCGTGGAAACGCTCTGCCGTTTCCACCGCTCCCTCAGTTATCCGGAAACCGTCCATGCGGGGCTCCGCGTCGGGCGCCTGGGAAATTCCAGCGTCACCTTCCTGATCGGCCTGTTCGGTGCGTCCAACCGCGACGCCCCCGCGGCCACGGGTCATTTCATCCATGTCTATTCGGACCGGGACGCGGAAACCGCCGTGCCCATGCCGGATGCGGCCCGCGCCGTCTACGAACGGTTCCGCTGAGCAGGCAAAAGAAAAGGCGCGCCCGGTTTCCCGAACGCGCCCCTTCCGTCTGACGTAACTGCGTGAGATTAGGCGGCCTTGCGGCTGAACAGTTTCTTCTGCCCGCCCGTGATCGCGATCTTGCGGGGTTTCTTTTCTTCCGGAACGACGCGTTCCAGTTCGATGTGCAGAAGGCCGTTTTCAAGGGAGCCGCCCTTGACCTCGATATGGTCGGCAAGCTGGAAGCGGCGTTCGAACGCACGGCCGGCGATGCCGCGGTGAACGTAGACGACATTCTCGTCCTTCGTGTCCGCATGCTTGCCGGTGACGATCAGGGTGCCGTCGTTGACGGTAACCTCAAGGTCGTTCTCGCCGAAGCCGGCGACGGCCATGGTGATCCGGTAGGTGTCTTCGCCCAATTGTTCGATGTTGTAGGGCGGATAGGAATTGCCGTCGTCATGACGCATGGCGCTGTCGAGCATGCGCTCAAGCCGGTCGAAGCCGACGGAATGACGAAACAGGGGGGTGAAATCGATGGTACGCATAACCAAGTCCTCCTTGAACGAAGCGATATGGTGCCCGCCAGCGCGAGTTGCCGTTCAGGACCGCCGCAATGGCCGATCCGACGAACCGCGCGGGTCGGGCGGTTCAGGTCTTGCGGGCCCCGTTCGGGCACCCGCTTCCAGGAATCAGATAGGGTTGGGAAAAATACCGCGCAAGTCCCTGGCGAAAATTTTTCCACTGGAAAACACAGGGAAAGTCAGAGGGTTAAGAGGCCTTGGCCGCGTTGCCGGACTGCCACATGACCTCGTACAGATTGACGTCCCCGTCGAATCCCTTCATGGCGTAGCCGCCCGCGGATTTGAAGGAAATGCCCTTGCCGGTGCAGATGCCACGCACGGTTTCCGACACGAAGATCTGGTCCGCTTGGGCCTTGTCGACGATCCGCGCGGCAAGCTGCACCGTGGTGCCGAACAGGTCGTTGTCCTCGGCGATGGGCTCGCCCGCGTTGATGCCGATCTTCAGCTTGAGCGGCAGGTTGGGGTTGGAAGACCGCAGCTGAATGGTTTCCTTTTGGATTTCGATCGACGCCTCGACCGCGTTGGTCGGCTGGTCGAAGGAACACATCATGCCGTCGCCCGTGTGCTTGACCTCGCGGCCGTGGTAGCGGGTCAGGTTCTCGCGCACGATCTTGTTGTGGGCGCGCACGACTTCCTGGGCCCCGGCGTCGCCCAATTCCTGGGTCAGCGCGGTGGATCCGGCGATGTCCGTGAACAGCACGGCGACGACCCGCGCCTGGGCTTCCTTCGGCTTCGGCTTGTTCCAGTCTTCCAGCGCCGTTTTCAGGTGAGACGGGCCCGAGGCGTTGTCGGTCAGGTGGTTGGCCATGGCGTTGCGGCCCGCCTGGAACATGCTCATGTAGCGGGAATCCTGCAGCAGGTATTCCTCGTAGCGGTCGGCGAAGGACGCGGCATGGGATTTTTTGAAGCCCATGACCTGGACGCTGTCGGCCAGAATGCGGGACCGCGTCGAAGGTTCCAGATCGCGTTTTGACGACAGGGATTCACAAGCACCGGCGAGGAACAGGTTGATCCCGAATTTGGTGAAGTTATCGAGCTTTTTCTTGTCCTGGCCGGTGACGTCGAGAAGCTGGCCCAGGAACTTCATCATGTAGGCCTTCTGCTTTTCGCCGGCGGCGTCGAGCATGGGTTGCGGTTCCTGACCGCCGCCGTACTTGTCGGCTTCCAGGGTCACGCCGCGCTTGGTCTCGTCGTTCTCCAGTTCCTCGCGCAGGCGCTGGTTGGCGGCGTCGTCGGTCTCGCCGCGCGCCGCCTCTTCGGCCTTGGCCTGTTCGCGCCAATCACCGACCGTGCCTTCCGGCTTTTCCGTGTCGACTTCCAGGGTATTTGCCGGCGGTTGCCCCAATGCCGATGCCGCCCGGTCGAGGATGGAGGCCACACTGGTGCCGCCGGCTGTCTGTTGCATGGGCATACTGCCGGATGCCTGCCGTCCCTTGAGCCGAATATTCCGGAGATAGGTGACCGCTAGGGTCGAAGCGGTCAGAAGGAAGCTGGAGACAAACACCAGGAAGATGGCGTTGGCTTCGACCGTGCCGGAAATTTTGTAGCCGAACAGCATCTTGCCGCTGAAGTACCAGGAAAAGGCGACCGCGAAACCACCGGACACCAGCAGGCTGACCAAAGCCAGCATGAGCATCTTGATGACGACCGCCGTCGCCGTCGCGGTGATGCTGTTGGCATTGCTTGCGGCGCGGCGCTTTTTCGGCGCGTCGTCGTCATCGTCGTAATCATCATCGTCGTCGTCACCGCGCGACATGGACCAGTCGCCGCCACCGCCGCCGTCAGCCTTTCCGCCACCGATGTCGCGAAAGCCCTTGTGTTCCTCGGCGCCTTTGGGACCACGATAGATCGTCGTGTCCTGGTGGTTGCCGATATCGCTGTCATAGGTTTCCTTGACCACCTTGACGGCATCGAAACCGGGCGTCTTCTCGATCTTCTTGGCTTCTTCGATGGCCTTTTCACGTTGCGCGGCGCCGAACTGGGCATGAATCGACCAGCGGCCGGCCTGCTGCACGTGGACCTCGAAATGAATGTGTCTTGCCATGGCCGTTACCCAGCCGCTCCCCATTAATCAGACCGAATTACCGTTGTAGCCGCAGGTCGCCTTCCCCGGTCGAACGGGGCTACCGGATGTTTCGGTACTTCCCAGAAGAGCAATTTTGATGCGGGCAGGTAAACATTTCCCTACCCGATTGCATAAAAGTTAGCATAGCTGTTCATGCTATGGGAGGGGTTGATTTTAACCGCCTTATCCCAGGAATTGTGCACGGAAAAGGGCGCGCCCTTGGGGTGCGCCCTTGTGCACGTCGATCCAGGTTCCGGCCAGTGCCGGAGATCGCCCCCGAAGGGACGAATTCCTACATCTTCAGGCCGCTGTTCCCGAACCGCTTGTTGAAGCGCGCAAGGCGTCCGCCGGCATCAACCAGGCGGTGTCCGCCGCCCGTCCAAGCCGGATGGCTCTTCGGGTCGACTTCCAACTTCAGCACATCGCCGGGGTTGCCCCAGGTGCTGCGCGTCGTGAACGAGCTACCATCCGTCATCTGAACGGTGATTTCGTGGTAGTCCGGGTGGATATCTTTTTTCATTTGGCTTGGCTCCGGCAAAAGTGGCGCTCTATATACAGACCTGACCTGCCATGCGCAAGGTTTCATGAATCCCCGCTGGTACGCTGGCCTTTTCGACCCAAACTCAAGGAGTCTCACCATATGTCCCTGGACGACACGTCATTCACGCACATCGCCGACAAGACCTTGGAATCGTTCATGGATGCGATCGAGGCGGTGATCGGCGATCAGGCCGACGTGGACCTGGAAGGCGGCATCCTGACCATCGAATTGGATACGGGCGGTCAGTACGTCATCAACAAGCACGCGCCCAACCGCCAAATCTGGATGTCGTCGCCGGTCAGCGGTGCCACCCATTACGATTTTGACACGGACAAGGAACAGTGGCGCTGCACGCGGTCGGGTGAATTCCTGGATGAGAAACTGGTCGCCGAACTCAAGGCGTCAACGGGGGTCGCCGTCCGTCTGTGATGATGGGGCGGGGCGCAATCCAGCCGGAATGGCGAGGGCAAGGAGCAGCACCGCCGCCATCACCAGGGCGCCTGAGTAATAGGGCCAGTCCCGCCCGATCTGGGCGAACAGCACGCCTGCCCAGGCCGGGCCGAGGACGCGTGCCATGGTCGTCACCGACCGTGTCACGCCCATCACGCCGCCCTGGTCCGTGTCGGGAACCTGTTGGGAAATCAAACTGTTGTAGGCAGGGTTAATGACGCTGAAGCCGTAGGCCGCAACAGCCATGGCAATCAGCAGGTGCCAGACTTCGGTGCAGAAGGGGATGGCGCCGATGCCGAGGGCGAGGGCGACCGCCCCCTGGATCAGCAAGGCCCGTTCGCCATAGCGCTTGGCGAGGCGCCCCATCAGGCCGCCCTGGACCGCCGCCGACAGCACCCCGACATAGGCGAACAACCAGCCGTTCTGTTCCGGGCCCCAGTCGAAGGCGCGCCGGGACCACATGGCGAAGGTGGTTTCCAGGCCCGCGAACACGAAGGTCGCGAGGAACCCCAGCAGCATCAGCAGTCCCACCCCAGGCAGTCTTAGGGCATCCGCGAACTGCGACATACGCCGCCGGCGCGGCATCGCAGCCGCGCGGGCGCGGACCTCGGCCGACAGGGACTCCGGCAGTCTTACGATACCGAGCAGAAGGGCGAACAGGGACAGGCCGGCGGCGGCCAGGGCCGGGCTGCGGTAATCGGCGGTCAGCGGGTCCGGTCCGGCCAGGATGCCGCCGATGGCGGGGCCCAGGATGAAGCCGATGCCGAAGGCGGCGCCGATCAGGCCCATGCCCTTGGCGCGGTTCTCCTTGGTCGTGATGTCGGCCATATAGGCGAAGGCGGCGGATATGTTGCCGGCCATCAGGCCGCCCAGGGCGCGCGCCATGAACAGCATCCACAGCGCATCGGCAAAGGCCAGCCAGACATAGGCCGCGGCCGCCCCGGCGAGGCTAAGGAGCAGGACCGGGCGCCGTCCGGCATGATCGCTGAGCCGTCCCCACAGGGGGGCGGAAATGAACTGTGCCAGGGAATAGGTCGCCATCAGCAGGCCCACGGTCTGCGGGTCGGCCTGGAAATGCTCGCCGTAAAACGGCAGCAACGGAATGATGATACCGAAACCGATAAGATCGACGACGACGATCAGGAAAATAGCGAGCATTCTGGTTGGCCGATCAGCGCTGGGTCAGTTTGAGTTCGATCCGGCGGTTTCGCCGAAGCGCGATTTCGTCGACGCCGGGGTCAATGGGCCGGTTGGCTGCGAACCCGGCGGCGACCAGACGCACGGGAGGCAGTCCCTGGTCGATCAGGTATTTGACCACGGAGATGGCGCGCGCCGCCGACAATTCCCAGTTGGAGGGGAAACGGGCCGTGGAAATGGGCGTTTTATCTGTATGCCCGTCGACGCGGAGCACCCAGTCGATGTCCTCGGGGATTTTCACGACCAGTTCCTTGAGGGTCTGGGCCAGTGCGCCCATCTGTTCCTTGCCCGCCGGGCCCAATTCAGCCGAGGCGACGTCGAACAGCACCTCCGATTGGAACACGAAGCGGTCGCCGACGATGCGGATGCCGGGACGGTTGCCGAGAACCTCGCGCAGGCGGCCAAAGAATTCCGAGCGGTAGCGGCTGAGTTCCTGAACCTTGGATGCCAGCGCGGCGTTAAGCCGCTTGCCCAGGCTTTCGATCTGCACGCCCTGCGACTGGGCCTTTTCCTCGGCCGCGCGGAGCGTCGCCTCGAGCGTCGCCAACTGTTCGCGAAGCGCCGCCAATTGGCGGTTCATCAGGGCGACCTGGGCGCGGGCGGATTCCGAAATGTTGCGCTCGTTGATCAGCGCCTCGCCTTTTTCATTGGCCTGTTTGCCGAGCTCCATGACCTTCGCGGTCAACTCGTCGCGAAGCGCCGTCAGGGCCTCGATCTCGCGTGCCAGGTTGTTGAGCCGCTGCACCCGGTCGGCCAGTTCCTCCTCGCGGACCGCGAGCGTCTTTTTGGTGTCCGCCAACGAAGTTTCCAGGCGGCCGATGGTCTGGCGGCTGGCTTCCATGGAGACCATGGCATCGACAAGCTGCTGTTCCGCCGATTCCGCGCGCATGCGCAGTCCGGCAACGCTGGCGCTCAACCGTTCGCGTTCGCCGACCGAGACTTCCAGTTCACTCGACAGGCGGCTGACATCGGCGCGCAGGCTGTCCGTGGTTTTGCGTTCCAGGGCCAATAGGCTCGCCAGTTCGCTGATTTCGCCCTCCAGCTTACGCAGCGCCTGATCGCGCCCGGTCAATGCCTGCCCCAGAAAGACCTGGGCCATGATGAAGATCAGCAACAGGAAGATGATGACCATCAGCAGCGTCGCCAGGGCGTCGACGAAGCCGGGCCAGATGTTGGTTGATCGTTCGTGGCGCCTGGCGAGGCTGGCCATGGTTACGTCTTCCCTTGCCGGGGGGCCGCTGGGATGTGACGGGGGCAGAGAGCCGGCGTCACGGCGTCAGCGGTCATATTCGCCGTCGGCGATGTTGGCCATGGTGCGGGCCAGAAGTTTGATTTCGGACCGCACTTCCTTGATGATTTCGTCGCGGCCATGGCTGACGTCGTCGGCCAGACGGGTCACGGCGCGGTCCAGGTTGCGGATGCTGGTCCTGGTTTCCGCATCCATGCCACCGCCGTCGCTCCGGTTCATGCTCTGGGCCATGTCCTTCATCAGCTGCTGCTGCGCACGCAGGTGGTCGGTCAGGGTGTCCAGTTTGTCGGTCAGGGCCAGGATGCCTTGGTTGGCTTCGGCGCGGCTTTCCTCACCGCGTGACAGGGTGCGCTGTAAATTCTCCAGGTTTTCCGCCGATTGTTCCAGCAGTGCCTGCACATAGGCGGGCATGGACTGATCGCCGTCGCCGGAAAGGGCCCCCGACGACAGGCGGGTCAGGCTCGACAGCCACTCTTCCAGATCATTGTAGAAACGGTTCTGCGCTTGGCCGGCCTGTAGGTCGAGGAAGCCCAGGATGAGCGAGCCCGACAACCCGAACAGGGATGATGAAAAGGCCGTGCCCATGCCGGACAATGGCGTTTCCAGGCCGTGTTTCAGCTTTTCGAACGTCCCATTGATGTCGCCGCCATCGACGGTCAGGCCAACGATCACGTCCTTGACCGAGGCAACCGTTTCGAGAAGCCCCCAGAAGGTGCCGAGCAATCCCAGGAAGATCAGCAGGCCGATGATGTAGCGCGAAATATCGCGCGATTCGTCAAGGCGCGAAACCAGACCGTCAAGCAAGGTGCGCAGCGATGTGGTCGAGAGTGTCAGGCGGCCGGAACGCTGGCCGAGCATGCTTGCCATGGGGCCGAGCAGGCGGGGCGGGCTCGGCTGTGACAACTGCGCACCGTCACGGCGGTAGCTGTCCACCCATTCGACCTCGGGCTTCAGGCGCGCGACCTGCAGGAAATTGTAGGCGATGCCCAGGGCCAGCACGGCCAGGATGCCGCCGTTCAGGGGCGCGTTGGCCAGAAAGGCGTCGCGCAGCGGCTGGAACAGGGGGGCGCAGACGGCGAGAACAGCGCCGAGGAACAGGATCATCCTGAACAGGTATCGGTTGGGGCGCGTCATGTAGGGAAGCCCTTACGAGGTCCTTTCGGAGGCACGGACGTCACGCGGAACCCGACGGTGCCGTCAACGCGGGGCCAGGGTGATGTCGACCCGGTTCTTGGGCTCGTCGGAGGTCTTGTCGCCGAGAGCCCGTACATCGATCCGGGTCGAGCGGATGCCGCTTTCGATCAGGAAAGAGCGCACGGAAAGGGCGCGGGACAGGGACAGGCGGCGGGCCCGGTTGGATTTCAGGTCTTCACCCCCGGCATAGGCCTGAAGCTGCAGCCGCACGTCGCGCTGGTTTTTTACCTGATCGGCCAGCTTGAGCAGGTTCGGCTTGGCGGTTTCGGGCAGTTTCGACTGGCTTTCGTCAAACACCACGCGGATTAGCCGACCATCTTCGCCGGTGGTCAGGGACGCGGTGCTTTCCGCCTTGGGCTCCGGCGGCGTGGGCACCGCCATGGCCGTGGCGGGCGGCGGCGGGGGCGGCGGAACGGCGGCACCCGGAGCGGTTGCTGGCGGGGGCGGCGGGGGTACCTTGTCCGCGGTGTCCTTCACGGCCTCGGCCTTGGGGGCGGGCGGCGGCGCATCGGCTATTTGCGTGCCGGGGGGCGTCGGTGCGGCGGGCGGCGTCGGCGCGCTGGCCGTCAACTGTGCCGGGGCATCGGCGGCGGGGGCCGGCGCGGGTGATGGTTTCGACGGCATGGGCGGCGGCGGCGCCTTGGCGGCGGGCGGGCGCATCTCCGTTTCCATGCGGCTGGCGCGGGGGGCCGGCGCGGCTTCGGCGCGAGTCACCCTCAACTTGCGGATGGGGACAGATTTTTCAGGGGCGACGAACAACTGAGAGGTCGGTCGGCTGGCGCCCGGCAGGCGCAGTCCGCCCCCATAGGCGGGAGCGGCCGGTTCCGACGATATGTCCACGGTGTGGCCGTATCCGCCGCCGGGCAGGGCGCCCATGTCGATGGTCACGGCACCGTCCGCGTAGTTGCTCACCTGTGCCTCGACCGGGCCTGATGCCAGCGCCAGCGGCGCCACGGCAATGACCAAAAGCCCGGTCAAAAAACGTGAGGATGTCATCGGACGGTCACTCCCCATTCTTCCCTGTTGTCGTCTTCCGGCCCGTTGTCGTGTTCGGGTATGTGTATCCCGTTTGCGGCAGGCTTGGCATTCCGCCGCCGGGACGGTCCGGGGACCCTCCGGCCTGCGGCGGAAACCAAGGCGATCACCTTAACCAACGGCGATGCGCTGGACAACCGTAAAGCCCTTGTATGAAATCAGCTAAATATGACGCTTTCGGGGCGACTGGAAACAGCCCTTCGGCGAGGCGAGAATGGGGTTAGGTGGCCGCCGCGCCGGCACCGGCCAGGGTTTTCAACATGACTGGATGCATGGCGTCGTTGCCGGCGGCGATGTCGCCGCGCTGGAAGATATCGCGACCGCCGGAAAGGTCAGTGACGAAACCGCCCGCTTCGGCGACCAGGATCATGCCTGCTGCCATGTCCCAGGGCTGCAGGTTCTGTTCCCAGAACCCTTCGAAGCGCCCGGCGGCGACCCAAGCCAGATCAAGCGAGGCCGCACCGTTGCGCCGTACGCCGGCGGACACGGCCATGATCGCGCGCAGCTGGTTCAGGAACAGATCGTGGTTGCCCCGGCCGACGAAGGGAATGCCCGTCGCGAACAGGGATTCGGCAACGTCGCGGCGCGCCGAGACGCGCAGGCGCCGCCCGTTGAGAAAGGCGCCCTGGCCCTTTTCGGCGACGAACATCTCGTCCGTGATCGGGTTGTAGACGACGCCGGCGAAGATCTGACCATCGCGTTCCAGGCCGATGGAGATGGCGAACTGGGGAATACCGTGCAGGAAGTTGGTGGTGCCGTCCAAGGGATCGATGATCCAGCGATTCGAGGTATCGACGCCCTCGACCGCGCCGCGTTCCTCCATCAGGAAGCCGTATTTGGGCCGTGCGCGCTGCAGTTCTTCGAACAGGATCTTCTCGGCCTTGCGGTCGGCGGTCGAGACGAAGTCGGCCGGTCCCTTCTTCGAGACCTGTAGGTGTTCGACCTCACCGAAATCGCGGATCAGGCCCCGCGCCGCCTTTTGGGCGGCGGCGGTCATGACGTTTATCAGGGGCGTGCGCAGCATGGCGGGCCTTGTTTCAAGCGATCGGAAAGGGGCGGGAAGAACGCAGCCGAAGCCTAGTCCTTGGCCCGCTCGACGTAGGTGCCTTCGGCGGGATTGACGACGATGCGGGTGCCGGTCTCGATATGCGGCGGCACGCTGGTGCGCACACCGTTGTCCAAAAGCGCCGGTTTGTAGCTCGACGCCGCCGTCTGGCCTTTGACCACGGCTTCGGTTTCAACCACGGTCAGGGTCACCCGGTCGGGCAGTTGAACGCCGATCGGGTCACCGTCATGGCTTTCGATGGTCACTTCCATGCCGTCCTGCAGATAGGGGGTTTGATCCTCGCCGATCTGATCGCTGTTCAGGACGACCTGTTCGTAATTTTCGTTGTCCATGAAGGTGAACATTTCGCCGTCGGAAAACAGGAATTGGTATTCCTTCTGTTCCAGGGTCGCGCGTTCGACCTTTTCCGACGAGCGGAAGCGTTCGTTCAGCTTGGTGCCGTCGCGCAGTTCGCGCAATTCCACCTGAAGATAGGCGCCACCCTTGCCGGGCTGCGTATGGGCGATCTTGACCGCGCGCCACAGGCGTCCCTGATGTTCGATGACCATACCGGGTCGAATGGCGTTGCCGTCGATTTTCATGTCCGTGCCCGTTTATATGTTGATAGGGGGTGAAAGCGGCGCGGAAGCTACCAGTTTGTTTCGTGCATAGCAACGGCCCAACGCCGCCGTCAGGGGCGTTGGGTATCGGCAATTACCTTGTTGAAGGCGGCGACCGCGGCGGCCGGTCCTTGCGCATGCTGCCAGACCCCGGAGACCACGGCCAGGAAGTCAGCACCCGCGGCGACCAGGGGGTGGCAATTGTCGACCGTGATGCCGCCGATGGCGACGCAGGGCACGACGAAAATCTCGCTCCACCAGCGCAGCAGGTCGATATCCGCATGATGGGTGACGTTCTTGGTGCCGGTCGGGAAGAACGCGCCGAAGGCGACGTAGTCGGCCCCGGCCTCGCCGGCTTCCATGGCCAGGTGACGGGATGCATGGCAGGTCACGCCGACGATGCGCCTGTCGCCCAGGGTTTTGCGGGCGTCCCGGTAGGACGCGTCGCCCTGGCCGACATGGACGCCGTCGCAATCGGTTTCCGCCGCCAGGTCGGGGCGGTCGTTCAAAATCAATGGCACGCCGCGGTCGCGGCAGACGGGCAGCAGGATCTCGGCGGCGCGCCGGATGTCGTCGTCGCTGTCGGGCGCGCCATCCGGGGCCTTCAGGCGCAACTGCACGGCGCCGACGGGGCCGGCGTCAAGCGCCGCCGCCAGATCGCCCGCGAAGACGTTCGGGTCGAAGGCAGGGGGCGTGACCAGGTAGAGCAGGCAGCCGTCATCAGTGTCAGCCATGTTGGAAGTCTCCCATGAGCCATGTGTCGAGCCGCCGGTCGGCGTCGGCGTCCGCCATGTCCAATGCCTGTGCAGGCCGGTTGGCCACCTTGGCGCCGGCCGCAATTGCCGCACTCTCGATTTTGGCCAGAACCTCGGGGGCGGCCGACAGGGACACGGCTTCGACGCCCAGCCTGATGGCGTCCAGGGCCGTGCCCGGTTCGTCCGCGCAATCAAGGCAGGACGTGGCACGGACCACCGGTTCGGCGGCGCGGGCCTGATCGATGATTTGTTTGAACAAGGCAGGGCCGAGGTAGCCGGCGGCGCCGGGTGCGCTGACCAGATGCACGGGGCGGCCCGTGCGGCGGGCGGCGCTCAGCGCTTGTTTTGCGTGGTTCAGGTCGTGGATGACGACGGATGCCGGGGGGGCGGCCGGTTGCCTGGTCGCGCCCCCCGTCATCTCAAACCCGTCGCTTATTTCGCACCATGCATGGCCAGCGCGGTGTCCGGCATGCGGTTGGAGAAGCCCCATTCGTTATCGTACCAGCTGAGCACGCGCACGAAGTTGCCGTCGATCACCTGGGTCTGGGTGGAATCGAAGCTCGAGCTGGCCGGGTTATGGTTGAAGTCGATGGAGACCAGGGGCTCGGTGTTGTAGGCGAGCACGCCCTTGAGCCGGCCGTTGGAGGCCTCCAGCATGGCCGCGTTGATTTCCTCGGCCGTGGTCGAACGCCCGGCCGTGAAGGTCAGGTCGATCAGCGACACGTTGGGGGTCGGCACGCGGATCGCGGTGCCGTCCAGCTTGCCCTTCAGTTCGGGCAGGACCAGGCCGACGGCCTTGGCCGCACCGGTCGAGGTCGGGATCATGGACACCGCGCAGGCGCGCGCCCGGCGGGGGTCCGAATGCAGGGTGTCGAGCGGACGCTGATCGCCGGTGTAGGCGTGGATCGTCGTCATATAGCCCTTTTCGATGCCGACCAGTTTGTGCAGCACGTCGGCCACGGGGGCCAGGCAGTTGGTCGTGCAGGACGCGTTGGAAACGACCGTATGGCCGGCTTCCAGCTTGTCGTGGTTGACGCCATAGACGACGGTCAGATCGACGCCCGAGGCCGGGGCCGAGACCAGAACCTTGGCCGCACCCGCGTCCAGATGCTTGGCGGCGCTGTCGCGGTCGGTGAACAGACCCGTGCATTCCAGGGCCACGTCGATGCCCAGTTCCTTCCAGGGCAGATCGGCGGGATTACGCTCGGCCGTCACCTTGATCGGCCCGGCGCCGACGTTCATGACGTCGCCCGCGACCGACACGTCCATGCCCAGGGGCCCGTGCACGGAATCGTATTTAAGAAGGTGGGCATTCATTTCGGGCGAGCCCAGGTCGTTGATGGCGACGACTTCGATGTCGTTACGCCGCGATTCCAAAATGCCCCGAAGAACCAAACGACCAATTCTTCCGAACCCGTTGATCGCAACCCGAACCGCCATGAATGCCTCCGTAAATTTGTTGAATTTCCTGCCTTGAGGCCCCTGCGACGGATGCCTCTGTCCGGGGCGAGCATATAGGCTACCCACCGCCCCCTGTAAACCCGCGAACGCCCGGTTGTCTGGGGCGCAATGCCGTCCAATTGATGTGGTGGTTGAACTTATGTGCATAGGCACCTATTCTTCATAAAATTTTTACCCACTAAGACAATTATATTTTCTTAGTTGGGTCGGGGGGTGTTTGTGGCGACCATCAGTAAACCATCACGAGTGGACCGCGCTTTCGAGCGGTTGGAAGGCGCTTTGTCGCGTCTGGAAAAGGCCGTACAGGCACGCGGCACCGCCGCGGCCGAGGGCGGCGGCGACACGGCGGCATTGCGGGCGGAGAACGCCCGCTTGCAGACCGTGACCGAGGAGGTCAAGGGGCGTCTCGACGGCGCCATCGGCCGCCTTGAAAAAGTCCTCGAAGGCTAGGGTCGGATCACGCCATGGCCCATGTCACCGTCACCATCAACGGACGTCAGTATCAGGTCGCCTGCGACGACGGGCAGGAAGCGCACCTGTCGCGGCTCGGCAAGTATGTCGACAACCGGGTTCAGGAACTGGTCGCCGCCGTCGGCCAGGCCGGCGATGCCCGGCTTCTGGTCATGGTCAGCCTGCTTCTCGCCGACGAATTGTCCGACGCCTATGCGGAACTGGAGTCGATCAGCCGCAAAAGCGAAGGCGTCGCCCGGCTGATCGAATCCGAGGAAAAGGTCAGCCGCACCCTGGAAAGTATCGCCGATCGCATCGAAGGCATTGCCGTGGGGCTTGAACAAGCCTAACTTCCGCTCAGGCGGAGCGCTGCGGAGCGCGTTAGGCACATTATCCCTGGGGCGATGCGTCCTTTAAGGGTGCTGTCCCTGCCGGGTTGCACGGGTTCGTCCTGGACACTCGGTATCACGGTGCCCAACCTGTTGAGAGCAGGCCACGGAGGATCTTAACGCCGACGGCTACTGCGGCACCGCCGACTTTTTTCGTCCTGGGTATTGTTTGGATATTGTTACGGCGCCCGAATTTCGGGGCCCGTCATCAAATCATTATGGATCTCCTCGAGCAAAAGCGTCTCCTGCGTAAAGAAGCCGCCGCCCGCCGTGTTCGCGCGCGTGCCGGCCTGGGGTCAGGTGGTGCCACCGCCGTCGCCAGTCATGCCGTGGCGCTGGCGCAAGGGTTGAGCGCCGCAACCGGGCCGGGCTGGGTGTCCGGCTATCTCGCCATGCAGGACGAAATGGACGTCCTCCCCGCAATCCTGGCCCTGGCCGCCAACGGCTGGCAGGGCTGTCTGCCCGTGGTCGTGGGCAAGGCACAGCCGCTTCGGTTCCGGGCCTGGGCACCGGGGGCGAAGCTGACGAACGGCGTGTTCGGCACCCGTCATCCGGCGGACGGAGCGGAGGACGTGCGCCCTGATTTGCTCCTGGTGCCGCTGCTTGCCTTCGACCGGGTCGGATATCGGCTTGGCTGGGGGGGCGGATTCTATGACCGGACCTTGGCCGAACTGCGAAATTCCGGCACGCCGGTTGCCGCTGTCGGGGTCGGTTATTCGGCCCAGGAAGTTGACGCCGTGCCGCGCGACCATTACGACGCACGCCTTGACTGGGTCGTGACCGAGGACGACATCATTAAAATTACGCCTTAACGGTCCCGGCATGGCATTTTGGGGCCAAGGCACTAGGTATTAAGGTCAGTTTATGAAAATCATGATTGTCGGGGATGTGGTCGGCCGTAGCGGCCGGGACGCCGTGGCCAAACATCTGCCGGCCTTGCGTGCGCAACTGGACCTCGACTTCGTCATCGTCAACGGCGAGAACGCGGCCCATGGCTTCGGCATCACCGAGGCGATCTGCAACGATCTGTACGCCCAGGGGGCGGATGTCATCACCACGGGCAACCATGTGTGGGATCAGCGCGAGATCATGAACTACATCGACGGCGACGACCGCTTGCTGCGGCCCCTGAATTTTCCCGCCGGCACGCCCGGCAAGGGGGCCGGCGTGTTCGAGACCAAGGACGGCCGCAAGGTCATGGTCGTGCACGCCATGTGCCGTTTGTTCATGGACCCGCTCGACGACCCCTTCGCCGGGGTGGACGAGGCTTTGAAGAACCACCGCCTGGGGGCGGCCGGCGGGCGTGGCAACGTCGATGCCATCCTGCTCGACCTGCACGGCGAGGCATCGTCGGAAAAGATGGCCATGGCCCATTTCCTGGATGGCCGGGTGTCGGCGGTGGTCGGGACCCATACCCATGTGCCGACGGCGGACGCCCAGGTGTTCAAGGGCGGCACGGCCTATCAGACGGATCTGGGCATGACCGGCGATTATGATTCCGTGATCGGCATGCAGAAGGAAAACGCCACGGCGCGGTTCACCACCAAGCTGCCGCAGGGCCGGTTGGAGCCCGCGAGCGGCGAGGCGACCTTCTGCGCCATGTACCTGGAAACCGACGATGGCACGGGTCTGGCGACGCGGGCGGAGCCCGTGCGCCTGGGCGGACGCCTGGCACCGGCGGTGCCGGGATAGCCGGTTAACCTGAGAATCAACCTTTTCCACGGCCTGCGGCCTTTCACGGCGGACGAAATCTTGCCATATTGCGGGCCTAGCTTCATCGCCGGTGACACTCGCGCCGGTCCCATCATTTGGGTATAATCCCGACGAATCGCCACGACATATAGGGGGTTCCCGCCAAAATGGCTGGTCATTCCAAATTTAAGAACATCATGCACCGCAAAGGCCGTCAGGACGCCAAGCGGGCGAAGGTCTTCGCCAAACTGGGCCGCGAAGTGACGGTCGCCGCGCGCAACGGCCCCGATCCCAACTTCAATGCCGCCTTGCGTTTGGCCGTCGCCAACGCCAAGGCCCTGAACATGCCCAACGACGTCATCAATCGGGCGATCCAAAAGGCCCAGGGCTCCGACGCCGAGAATTACGAGGAAATCCGTTACGAAGGCTACGGCCCGGGCGGCGTCGCCGTGATCGTCGAGGCCCTGTCCGACAACCGTAACCGCACGGCCTCGGAAGTCCGCACCGCCTTTTCCAAGAACGGCGGCAACCTGGGCGAGACGGGCAGCGTCGCCTTCATGTTCGACCGGGTCGGCCAGATCACCTATCCGGCCGCCGTCGCCGGCGCCGAGGCCATGTTCGAAGGGGCTTTGGAAGCGGGCGCGGAGGACGTGGAATCGGATGACGAAAACCACACCATCACCTGCCAGCCTGACGATTTCGCCGCCGTGCGTGACGCGCTCGAAGAACGCTTCGGCGAGCCGGAAGAGGCGCGCCTGGCCTGGAAGCCGCAGAATTCCATCTCCGTCGATGAAGGCACGGCGCAGACATTGCTGAAGCTGATTGATGCATTGGAAGACAATGACGACGTGCAGCGCGTCGCCGCCAACTTCGAGGTCGACGACGAGATCATGGAAAGGCTGAGCGCTTAAACCGTAAAGCGGACGCCACAGGGATACGGAGCGGAATGGAACACGGATGCGGCTGATCGGGTTTGACCCGGGGTTGAAGAACACCGGATGGGGCGTCATCGAACACGCCGGCAACCGGCTTCGCTATGTCGCCGACGGCGTTGTTTCCTCCGATCCGAAGGCCAGCCTTGCCGAACGTCTGGTGCAACTTCACGACGGGCTGGTCGAGGTCATCCGCGCCATGGCCCCGGTCGAGGCGGCGGTCGAGGAAACCTTCGTCAACACCAATCCGACGACGACCCTGAAACTGGGCCAGGCCCGCGGCATTTCCATGCTGGTGCCGGCCCTGGCCGGTCTGCCGGTGTTCGAATACACCCCCAACCTTGTGAAAAAGACCGTGGTCGGCACCGGCCATGCGGCCAAGGAACAGGTCCAGATGATGGTGCGCACGCTGTTGCCGGGGGCGGCCTTCAAAAGTGCCGATAGCGCCGATGCCCTGGCCGTCGCCATCTGTCACGCTCATCACCGCACGGCCCCGGGCCATGCGTCGAACGCCGCCATGGCGGGGGCGGCCCGGTGATCGCGCGTCTGAAAGGACTGGTCGATGCGGTGGGGACGGACACTGCCGTGATCGACGTGAACGGTGTCGGCTATCTGGTGCACGCGTCGTCGCGGACCCTGTCGCAAATGGGGCAGGGCGATGCGGTCGCCTTGTTCATCGAAACCCATGTGCGCGAAGACCACATCCATCTGTACGGTTTTCTGCGCGCCGACGAACAGGATTGGTTCCGCCTGTTGACCACCGTGCAGGGCGTCGGCGCCAAGGTTGCCCTCGCCATGCTGTCGGCGCTGACCGGCGACATGTTGCTGCAGGCCATCGCGGCCGGTGACAAGGCGGCGATCTGCCGCGCACCGGGCGTCGGGCCCAAGCTGGCGCAGCGTATTCTCCATGAATTGAAGGACAAGGTCGGTGCCTTGGCCCTGGGTCCGGTGGCGGCCAAGGGCGGTGTGGCACCGGCCCCGGGTGCGGCCAAACCGGACACCGCCGGCGACGCGGCGCAGGATCTGCTGCGCGACGCCGCCTCGGCCTTGGTCAACCTCGGCTATACGCCGTCGGAAGCCTTGGGGGCGGTGTCCCGCGCCGCCCAGGCGTCGGATGCCGCCTTGACCCTGGAGGCCCTGATCCGTGCCGGGCTGGCCGAGCTTGCCCCAAGCGACCAGCGGCGGGGGGCGTAAGTGACGATGGCCGAGGAACGCATGATCCAGCCGGAAGTCGTGGAAGACGACTTTGCCGCCGACCCCGGCCTGCGACCCCAAGCGCTTGACGATTTCGTCGGCCAGGACCAGGCGCGTGAAAACCTGAAGGTGTTCATCGAGGCCGCGCGGTCACGCGGCGAAGCCATGGACCATGTCCTGTTCTTCGGTCCTCCGGGATTGGGCAAGACGACCCTGGCGCAGATCGTCGCCCGCGAACTGGGCGTGGGCTTCCGCGCCACCTCGGGCCCCGTGGTCGCCAAGGCGGGGGACCTGGCGGCGATCCTCACCAATCTGCAGCCGCGCGACGTTCTGTTCATCGACGAAATCCACCGCCTCAGCCCGATTGTCGAGGAAATCCTCTATCCGGCGATGGAGGATTATCAGCTCGACCTGATCATCGGCGAGGGGCCGGCGGCGCGCTCCGTGCGCATCGACCTGCCGCCCTTCACCCTGGTCGGCGCCACGACCCGCTCCGGCCTGATCACGACGCCGCTGCGCGACCGTTTCGGCATTCCGGTGCGGCTCAATTTTTACAGCCCGGAAGCACTCGAAGGAATCGTGCGCCGGGGGGCGGCATTGCTGGGCCTGGACTTGACGTCCGAGGGGGCGTTGGAAATCGCCCGCCGGTCCCGCGGAACGCCGCGGGTCGCGGGACGCCTGCTGCGCCGGGTCCGCGATTTCGCCGCTGTCGACGGGTCCGGGTCCGTGGATGCCCGGATCGCCGATGCGGCCCTGACGCGGCTTGAGGTCGATCAGCGCGGGCTCGACGCCATGGACCGCCGCTACCTGACCTGCATCTGCGGCAATTACGGCGGCGGGCCGGTCGGCGTCGAAACCTTGGCCGCCGCCCTGTCGGAACAGCGCGACACCATCGAGGAAGTGATCGAACCCTTCCTGATCCAGCAGGGATTATTGATGCGCACGCCGCGCGGTCGCGCCGTGACGCCGGAGACGTTCCGGCATCTGGGGCTCGACCTGCCGCCGGGTGCGCCGCAACTTGACCTTCTTTCCGCCACAAGTAGGACGGAGGATGATGCGTGATCGGAACAGGAGAAACGCCCTGCCACCGCATGCCCGTGCGTGTCTATTACGAGGATACGGACGCCGGCGGCATCGTCTATTACGCCAACTATCTGCGCTATGCGGAACGCGCCCGGACGGAGCTTCTGCGTGAACTGGGATTTGAAAATTCCGCGATTTTGGCGCAGAAGGGCGTCGCGCTTGCCGTGCGCCGGGTCAGTGCCGAATACCTGAAGCCGGCGCGGCTGGACGACGCCCTCAGCGTCGAAACACGGGTGCTGGCGGTGCGGGGGGCGACCGTGGAGATGGCCCAAGTGGTGCGCCGGGACGATGAAGACCTGGTGCAGATGAGCCTGACCCTCGCCTGTATGAACACGGCCGGACGGCCCGTGCGCCTGCCGGCCGAGGTGCGAATTGAAATGGCCCGGATCGCCGACGTCGGCGGCGAGGCTTAAGAAAAACGGAACGAGACGGACAAAGATGGAAAATCAAGCGGTCGAAGCCATGGCCCTGGCGGGGTCGACGAACCTGGATTTCTCGGTCGTGGCGCTGTTCATGAAGGCCGACCTGGTGGTCAAGGCGGTGATCATCATGCTGGTGTCGGCGTCGATCTGGTGCTGGGCGATCATCCTCGAAAAAATGTTGTCCGTGCGCCGCCTGAACAAACGAACCGATAAGTTCGAGGATCGCTTCTGGTCCGGCGACAGCCTCGACAGCCTGTATGACAAGATCGGCAGCCGGCCCATGGACCCCATGTCCGCCGTGTTCGCCGCCGCCATGCGGGAATGGCGGCGCGCTTCGACAAATGGCGGCGGAGGATCGACGACCCTGGCCCAGCGCATCGAGCGGGTCATGCAGATCACCGCCGACCGGGAAATGGACCGCGCCGAACGTTATCTCACGTTCCTGGCGACCACGGGCAACACGGCCCCCTTCATCGGCCTGTTCGGCACGGTCTGGGGCATCATGAATTCGTTCCAGTCGATCGCCATTTCCAAGAATACGTCGCTTGCCGTGGTCGCGCCCGGCATTGCCGAGGCCTTGTTCGCCACGGCGCTGGGGCTTCTTGCGGCGATCCCGGCGGTCATCGCCTACAACAAATTCTCCCGTGACCTGGACCGTTATGCCGGGCGGCTTGAAAACTTCTCGGGCGAATTCTCGGCGATCCTGTCGCGCGAGCTGGACACCTAGGGCGGGGGAACAGAAACGTGGCCGTCACCATACAGCGGACCTCGCGCCGACGACGCAAGAACCGGGCGCTGATGAGCGACATCAACGTTACGCCGTTCGTCGACGTGATGTTGGTCCTGCTCATCATCTTCATGGTCACGGCGCCGCTGCTGACCGTGGGGGTTCAGGTCGACCTGCCGGACACCAAGGCGGGTGCCGTCAGCGGCCAGGATGAGCCGTTGGCCGTCAGCGTCGACGCCGGCGGGCAGATTTATATTCAGGACACGGCCGTCGACTTGGACACATTGGTGCCAAGATTGCACGCTATCACCGGTAACAATCCGGACATTCGGATCTTCGTCAGAGGGGATAGGGCCATCAATTACGGGCGTGTCATGGCGGTGATGGGACAGATCAACGCAGCCGGCTACCGGCGTGTGGCGTTGATCGCGCAGGAACCGGGCAAGGCGGCGAAACGCCCGCCTGCCAAGAAGTAAGCCGGGGCCCCTTGCGGACCGCACTGATCACATCCGTCTCCCTGCACGTGGGTTTGGTGCTGGCTGCTTGGCTTGGTCTGCCGTTCAACAAGATCACGCCGTTGCATGAAGAGCAGCCGATCTTCGTCGAGATCGTCGACGTCGATGAGATGCGCAACGCGCCGCCGATCCCGGTTCAGGAAACCCCGAAGAAAGAGGCCAAGGCCGAACCGCCCAAGCCCCCGACGCCGCCCAAGCCGAAACCGGCGCCGCCGACGCCCAAGCAGCCGGAGGTCGCGGCCCTGCCGCCCAAGCCGGAGGCGGAGCCCGAACCCCTGCCCAAGGCGAAACCGGAACCCAAGCCCGAGCCGGAGCCCAAGAAGGAAGCGGAACCCAAGCCCGAGAAAAAGCCGGAGCCGCCCAAACCGAAACTGGCCCAAGTCGAGGTCCCGAAGAAGCCCAAGAAGCCGCAGAAGCCGACCTTCGACACGGCCTCCGTGCTGAAGACGCTTGAGAAGATCAAGCAGCAGCCGACGCCCAAGCCCGAGGAAAAGCCGGAGAAGAAAGTGTCTGAAGCGCCCAAGGACGACACCATGGCGCGCATCCGGGCGGCCTTGCAGAACAATTCCAAGTCGATCAAGTACGATCCGGACAAGAAGGTATCGCAGCTTGAGATCGACCAGTGGCGCACGATGATCCGCAACCAGGTGTCCAAGTGCTGGTCGCCGCCCTATGGTGCGCCGGGGGCGGAAAAGCTGAGGCCGGAACTTCGACTGACCATGAACCCCGACGGTTCCGTGCAGTCGGTCGAGGTCGAGGACACGGGCCGCATGTTCACCGACCGTTATTTCCAGGTCGCCGTCGAGGCGGCCCGCCGTGCGGTTCTGGATCCGCGCTGCAACAAGTTCAACCTGCCGCCGGACAAGTATCATGTCTGGCGCGATCTGAAGTTCATATTTGACCCGAGCGGAATGCTGTGATGACCATTAGGCCGATGATTATGCCCGCTAAATTCGCACTGAAGACCTTTGCCCCGCTGATCGCGCTGTTGGCTTTCGCCGCGGCGTTGAGCGACGCCCGCCCGGCGCGCGCCGAGATCACCATCGACATCACCCGGGGCAACGTTGAACCGCTGCCCATCGCGGTCACCGACTTCGTCGGCAAATCCGGCGCCGCGGCCCGGGCCGGGCGCGAGATCGCCGGCGTGATCGCCGCCAACCTTGAACGCTCCGGCCTGTTCAAGCCGATTGACCCCAAGGCTTTCATCCAGTCGGCGGGGGCGCTCAACGCGTTGCCCCGGTTCGGCGATTGGCGCGTCATCAACGCCCAGGCCCTGGTCCAGGGCCGGACCGAGGTCGTGTCCGACGGGCGGCTGCGCGTCGAATTCCGCCTGTGGGACGTGTTCTCGGAACAGCAGATGATCGGCCTTGCCTATTTCACCGTGCCGGACAACTGGCGGCGCGTGGCGCATATCATTTCTGATTCGATCTACAAGCGCATCACCGGCGAGGACGGTTACTTCGACACGCGCATCGTCTATGTCGCGGAACAGCCCAAGGACGCCAAGGGGGTCGGGCGCAACCGCCTGAACCCGTTCGGCAAGCGGCTGGCGATCATGGATCAGGACGGCGAGAACCACCGCTTCCTGACCGACGGCACGACCCTGGTGCTGACGCCCCGGTTCTCGCCGACGTTGCAGGAAATCACCTACATGTCCTATTTCCGCAACAACCCGCGCGTCTATATCTTCAATATCGACACGGGCCGTCAGGAAGTCCTGGGCGACTTTCCCGGCATGACCTTCGCGCCCCGGTTCTCGCCGGACGGCAAGAAGATCATCATGTCCATGGCCAAGGACGGGAACTCGGAAATCTATGTCATGGACCTGCGCACCCGCGTGGTGCGGCAGCTGACGTTCCATTCCGCCATCGATACCTCGCCCAGCTTTTCGCCCGATGCCAATCAGGTCGTGTTCAACTCCGACCGGGGCGGCAGCCAGCAGCTTTACGTGATGGACGACCGCGGCAAGAACGTGCGCCGTATCAGCTTCGGCAACGGGCGTTACGCCACGCCCGTGTGGTCGCCGCGCGGCGATCTGATCGCCTTCACCAAGTTGTCGGGCGGGCGGTTCTTCATCGGCGTCATGAAGCCGGACGGATCGGGAGAACGGCTTTTGGCCGAGGACTTCAAGATCGAGGGGCCGACCTGGTCGCCCAACGGGCGTGTGTTGATCTTCTATCGCAAGGGCCGGTCGGAAAAGGACGGCAGCGGCGGGCAGTCGAAGCTGTGGTCCATTGACTTGACCGGGCATAACGAACGCGAGATTCCGACCCCCATGGATGCGTCCGACCCAGCGTGGTCGCCACTTATTCCCTGACAAGCGGAAATGTTGTGACAGTGATCATACAAAAAGACATTTCGCGCATGCAAAAATGCAGGGTCTCGGAACGCCTTTGAACTTAAAAAGTACTTGGAATCAGAACGCTTAACCGTTAATACATCACACGAACGGCCTTTTTTTATAAGGCCAAGCAGAATTCACCGTCGGCAGCCCCGGCGGATTTGCAATGCACTAAAACCCGACAAATGGGGGATTACATGCGCTTTAAAGTTCTCGGAATGGTCGCCGCTCTTGCCTTGGCAGTTTCGGCCTGCGAATCCACGTCAGGATCGGGCGCCGGCGCCTCCGGTTCTGGCCAGTCGATTACACCGCTGCCGGCCGCCGCGCCGCTGGCTCTGAAGGATCAGTTCGTCGTTGATGTCGGTGATCGGGTGTTCTTCTCGTTCGACCGCTTCGATGTCGAGCAGGACCAGAAGAAGGTCCTGGATGTTCAGGCCGCCTGGCTCAAGAAATACAGCTCCGTGACGGTGACGATCGAAGGCCATGCCGACGAACGCGGCACGCGGGAATACAACTTGGCGCTCGGCGAACGCCGCGCCAATGCGGTGAAAGAATATCTGATCTATCTCGGCATCGACGCCAAGCGGATCAAGACTGTCTCCTACGGTGAGGAACGCCCCGTGGCGCTCGGCTCCGACGAAACCGCCTGGTCGCAGAACCGCCGTGGCGTGACCGTCGTGACGGGCCCCGGCTCCTGATCTTCGGGCTGACCGTCTAGCCTTTCTAGGGCGCTTGTCCGGCCGCGGATTGCGGTATGGGCAAGCGCCTTAGTTTTGCCTAAAATTCCTGGGATTACGGGCATTCAGCCTGCGGCCGCGAAACCGATGTTTCGGATTGCCGCGCCCGTTTCAACCGCGACAACAGGGACACTCGAATTCCCATGCGTCTGATGACATTCCCGACCGCGCTGACCACGCTCTGCCTTGCCGCCGTTCTGACTGCCGCCGTTCCGGCCCGGGCCCAGGACGCGCAGGCCCTGTCGCAGCGTCTCGAACGGCTGGAACGGGATATCCAGACCTTGTCGAAAATGGTCGTCCGCGGCCCGGGTGCCGTGCCGGCTGCGGACCTCCCGGCCGCCGCCAAACCGGTTGAGCCGATGCCCAACCTGCCGCAGAACGCCGTGGCGCGCATCGGCGTGCGGCTTGATACGCTGGAAAACGAACTGCGTGACGTGACCGGGCGGATCGAAGAAATGACCTACAACGTGGATCAACTGACGGCGCGGGTCGATCGCTTGGTCACCGATGTGGATTTCCGCCTGTCCGGGCTGGAACAGCAGGGCCGCGTGCCGGGGGCTTCCTCGGCCATGCAGCCGGGTGCGGCCGGGCCCCAGGCCAACGCGGCGCCGACGCCGGGAGAGGTCCGCATCATCGGCCGCCCTGCGGGTACCCTGGGCCAGATCGATCCCAATCTCGTCAAATCCGATGCTTCGCCGGCCGAGCCGGGGGGCGCCAAGGCCGCCCCGTCGGGCGTTGGTGGGCCGGTTCAGGCCGCGCCCATGCCGGCACCTGCCGGTGCCCCCAACCCGGCCGCCGTCACCCGCGTCCAGGCGCCGCAACAGACTGCGTCCGTGCCTCCGTCCAGCGCGGTACAGGGCCCGGTGCTGCCGGACGGCACGGCCGAGGAACAGTACAAATTCGCTTTCGACCTGTTGCGCAAACACCAGTTCGATCAGGCGGAAGCGGCCTTCAAGGAATTCCTGGGCAAGCACGATGGCAGCAGTCTTTCGAGCAACGCGCGCTATTGGCTGGGTGAAACCCATTACGCGCGGGCCGAATACGTGAAGGCGGCCGAAGTCTTCCTTCAGGGGTTCGAAAAGGACCCCAAGGGCGGCAAGGCGCCGGACAGCCTGCTGAAGCTGGCCATGTCGCTGGGCCAACTGGGCCAGAACAATGAAGGCTGTGCGGCCATCGACAAGCTGTTTGCGGATTTCCCCAATGCCAATAGCTCCCTCAAGCGCACGGCCACCCGCCAGCAGCGGCAGATGAACTGCAAGCAGTGACCGGCCCGGCCTGACGCCGCGCCAGGTTCACGGGCCTGCGCCCTCTGGAGACCACCCGGACGGCAGATGATGACGGCGACCGCCCATCCTGTATCAAGCGATGCCTCCGATGGCCTTGGCCGCCGGTTTGCCCGGGCGATGGACCATTTCGGCCCGTTCGAGGCGGGTCCGCATTTGGCCATTGCCGTTTCCGGTGGGGCGGACAGCACGGCCCTGGCCTTGCTGGCCCGCGAATGGGCGGCGGACCGGGACGGGCGGGTGACGGCGCTGATCGTCGATCATGGGCTGCGGGACGGCTCGGTGGCGGAAGCGGCGGGGACGGCGGCGCGTCTCAAATCCCTCGACATTGCGGCGCATATCCTGACCTGGGAGGGGGCCAAGCCGGCTGCGGCGGTGCAGGCGGTGGCGCGGACGGCGCGCTATGGGCTGTTGCGGAATTGGTGCCGGACCGCCGGGGTGCTGCATCTTCTGGTCGGGCATCACGGCGATGATCAGGTGGAGACCCACCTGATGCGGCAAAGCCGGGGCGGCGGCTTCGGCGCCGCGGGCATGAGCGCCCTGGTGACCTTTCCCGACGTGCGCCTGCTGCGCCCGCTTCTCGGGATCCGCCATGGTGAACTGACGGCTTTTCTTGCGGCGAGGGACGTTACGTGGATCGAAGATCCCTCCAATGCCAATACTGATTTCGAACGGGTGCGCACGCGGCAGCGCCTTGCAGGTGACGCGGGGGTGGCGGATCGCGCACGTGCGGACACGCATGCGGCGGGGACGGCGCGTAGGCTGCTTGAGGATGCGGTCAACCGGGCGCTCGCGGAAACCGTTTCCCTGTATCCTCTCGGCTTTGCATATCTCGACCGCCAGGCGTTCTCCGGCCTGGCCCCCGATGTGGCGGCGCGTCTGGCCGCCCGGTTGGCACAGGTTCTGGGCGGTGCCGATCATGCCCCCCCGGTGGCGCGGGCGGATCGCCTGGCCCGGCGCATCGCGAAGGACGGGGCCTTTCCCGGCGCCAGCCTGGGCCGCTGCCGGTTCCTGGCGGAACAGGCCGGGCGCATCCTTGTTTGCCGTGATGGACGCGGGTTGCCTGAGCCCGTGGTGGCCGACGCGGGGCGCGTGGCCGGTTGGGACGGCCGTTTCGTCATCGACCTGCCGGCGGGTATCCCCCCGGGGGCGGTTATCGCCCCCCTGAGGGCCGAGGGCTGGCGGCAAATTCCAAAGGGTATGCGCCGGGTAACCGGGGTGCCCGCCGCCGCCGCGCGCACGTTGCCGGCCCTGTTCGAAAACGGTATTCTCCTGGCCCATGCGGTTCCCGGCGGCGGTGCGGAGGAACTCTCCATCCGCTTCCGGGCAAAAAATACCTTGGGCTTTAACGGGTTTTGTATTGCGTGAGGGTTTCGGAGTACTATCTCTGAAAGAAGGGCCCTGTGGGCGCTGCATGCGGCGTCGATACGTCGTCCCTGCGGCCTTCGTCCAACCTCTTAAAAGGACTTAATCGTTGAATTTCAGCCGGAATTTCGCCCTCTGGGTCATCATCGCCTTGCTGGTTTTTGCCCTGTTCAATCTGTTCCAGGGTACGCCTCAGCGGGCCGTGCAGAACGAATTGGCCTTCACCGACTTCCTCAACAACGTGGAAAGCGGTGAAGTTCGTAATGTCGTCATCCAGGGGCAGTCGATTTCCGGCAACCTGCGCGACGGCCGCCATTTCACGACCTATGCGCCTGACGATCCCACGTTGGTGAGCCGTCTGCGCGAACAGGGCGTGAGCATCAAGGCCAAGCCGTCGGATGAAAATTCGCCGACGCTGTGGGGCATTCTGATTTCCTGGTTCCCCATGCTGCTGCTGATCGGGGTGTGGATTTTCTTCATGCGTCAGATGCAGTCGGGCGGCGGCAAAGCCATGGGTTTCGGCAAATCGAAGGCCAAGCTGCTGACCGAAAAGGCGGGTCGCGTGACGTTCGAAGACGTTGCCGGCATCGACGAAGCCAAGCAGGAGCTTGAGGAAATCGTCGAGTTCCTGAAGGACCCGCAGAAGTTCCAGCGCCTGGGCGGCAAGATTCCCAAGGGCTGCCTGCTCGTGGGCCCTCCGGGGACCGGTAAGACGTTGTTGGCCCGCGCCATCGCCGGCGAGGCCAATGTGCCGTTCTTCACCATTTCCGGCTCCGACTTCGTGGAAATGTTCGTCGGTGTGGGTGCCAGCCGTGTGCGCGACATGTTCGAACAGGGCAAGAAGAACGCGCCCTGCATCATCTTCATCGACGAAATCGACGCCGTCGGCCGCCATCGCGGCGCCGGTCTCGGCGGCGGCAACGACGAGCGCGAGCAGACCCTCAACCAGTTGCTGGTTGAAATGGATGGGTTCGAGGCCAACGAAGGCGTCATTCTGGTCGCCGCGACCAACCGGCCCGACGTTCTCGATCCGGCGCTGCTGCGCCCCGGCCGCTTCGACCGTCAGGTCGTGGTGCCCAACCCGGATATCCTGGGCCGCGAGAAAATTCTCAAGGTCCATATGAAAAAGGTGCCGTTGGCGCCCGATGTCGACGCCAAGATCATCGCCCGTGGGTCCCCCGGGTTTTCCGGTGCGGACCTCGCCAATCTGGTGAACGAGGCGGCGCTGCTGGCGGCCCGTGCCGGACACCGCGTGGTCACCATGAGCGACTTCGAAAACGCCAAGGACAAGGTCCTGATGGGGGCGGAGCGCCGTTCCATGGTCATGACCGAAGAAGAAAAACGGCTGACCGCCTATCACGAAGCCGGGCACGCCATCGTCGGCATCTACGTGCCCAAGCACGACCCGATCCACAAAGTGACGATCATCCCGCGCGGCCGGGCCCTCGGTCTGACCATGTCCCTGCCGGAACGGGACCAGTTGAGCCAGTCGCAGGTGCAGCTTGAATCCAAGCTGGCCATGGCCTTCGGCGGACGTACCGCGGAAGAACTGATCTTCGGCAAGGAAAACATCACCACCGGCGCCGGCGGCGACATTCAGCAGGCGACCTATATGGCGCGGCGCATGGTCACCGAGTTCGGGTTCTCCGACAAGCTGGGCCGACTGCGCTATGCGGATAACGAGGAAGAGGTGTTCCTCGGCCATTCCGTGGCGCGCCAGAAGAACGTGTCCGACGCCACGGCGGCGCTGATCGACGAGGAAGTGCGCCGGCTGATCGACGAGGCCGAGCACCGCGCCCACGACATCTTGACCGAGCATTTGGACGAGCTTCACCGCTTGGCCGAGGCCCTGTTGGAATACGAAACCCTGACCGGCGACGAGGTCAAAAAGGCCATGCGCGGCGAAGCCATCACCCGCGAGGATGACGGCGGATCGACGCCGACGGAAGGGTCCGGTCGTAAGGCTTCGGTGCCTGATGCCGGCAAGGGTCGTAAGCCCAAGGGAAGCCCGGGCGGGTTCGGGCCGGAACCGCAACCGGAATCGTGACGACGACCGTTTCGGCGGGCGAGGGGGTGCCGTCCGCGGCGCCCTCGTCGTTTGCGGGCCTGACCCTTGACCGGCCGCGCCTGATGGCGGTGATCAACGCAACGCCCGACAGTTTTTCCGACGGCGGCGAAGCCTTCGCCGTTGAGGACGCGGTGCGCCGCGGCCGTGTCTTCCTGGCCGAAGGTGCCGATATCCTGGATGTCGGCGGGGAGTCGACCCGCCCCGGGGCCGAACCGGTGCCGGTGGCCGAGGAAATCCGCCGCGTCGTGCCGGTGATCGAGGCCCTGGCGGTCGAGGGGGCGCTGATTTCCATCGACAGCCGCCGCGCCGAGGTTATGCGCGCCGCCGTAAACGCGGGAGCCCGCATCATTAATGACGTCTCGGCGCTTTCCGGGGCGGGGGCCCTGGAGGCCGCTGCCGACCTGGGCGTGCCAGTGATCCTCATGCACATGCAGGGCGAACCCGGCACCATGCAGGATAACCCCAGCTACGGCGATGTGGTGGCCGAGGTGCGGGACGGCCTTCTGGCCCGCGCCCAGGCCTGCCGGGAGGCGGGGATCGCCGCGAAGGACATCGCGCTCGACCCCGGCATCGGTTTCGGCAAGACCGTGGCGCATAATCTTGCGCTGCTCGCCCACCTGGACAGCCTGACGGCGACCGGCCATCCGGTGGTGCTCGGCGTGTCCCGCAAAAGCTATATCGCCAGGATCGACCGCGACGTGCCACCCGGTGAACGGGTCGCCGGTTCCGTGGCCACGGCGCTGGCCGCCTGGGATCAGGGCGTGCGCCTCTTCCGGGTTCACGATGTCGCCGAACACCGCCAGGCATTGGCCGTTTACGGCGCTATTGCGGAGGCCGGCGGGAAGGGTTCATAAGGGGCCTGTTAACCAACGCTTTGGTACAAATCGAGCCATGACACGCAAACTGTTCGGCACCGACGGCATCCGCGGCACCGCCAATTCAGACCCCATGAACGCCGAAACGGCTCTGAAGGTCGGCATGGCGGCGGGGGCCCAGTTCATCCGCGGCGACCACCGCCATCGTGTGGTGATCGGCAAGGACACGCGGCTGTCGGGCTATCTGCTGGAACCGGCGCTGGTTGCCGGATTCGTTTCCGTCGGCATGGACGTGATCATCGTCGGCCCGATCCCGACCCCGGCCATCGCCATGCTGACGCAGTCGCTGCGTGCCGACCTGGGCGTCATGCTGTCGGCCTCGCACAATCCCTATCACGACAACGGCATCAAGCTGTTCGGGCCGGACGGCTACAAACTGTCGGACGAGATCGAGATCGAGATCGAGGCCCGCATGGCCGGTGATCAGTCGGCGGACCTGGCGCCATCGGACAAGCTCGGCCGGACCTGGCGCCTGGACAGCGGGCGCGGGCGCTACAACGATTACGTAAAGCGCACCTTCCCGCGGGAACATACTCTCGACGGGCTCAAGGTCGTGCTCGACTGTGCCAACGGCGCCGCCTACCGCGTGGCGCCCGAGGTCCTGTGGGAACTGGGGGCGGAAGTCATCCCCATCGGCGTCGACCCCGACGGCTTCAACATCAACAAGGATTGTGGGTCCACCAATACGGACGCCATGCAGTCCCAGACCCTGGCCCATGGCGCGGACCTGGGCATCGCGCTCGACGGCGACGCGGACCGGGTTCTGGTCTGCGACGAAAAGGGCGACATGGTCGATGGCGACCAGATCCTGGGGCTGGTCGCGCGCAACTGGCTGGAACGCGGCATCCTCAAGGGCGGCGGTGTGGTCGCCACGGTGATGTCGAACCTGGGTCTGGAGCGGTTTCTCAACGACGATTTGGGTCTGGGGCTGGAACGCACCCAGGTCGGCGACCGATACGTGGTCGAATACATGCGCGCCAAGGGCTTCAACCTGGGCGGGGAACAATCGGGCCATATCATCCTGGGCGACTATTCGACGACCGGCGATGGGTTGATTGCGGCATTGCAGGTTCTGTCCGTGGTCAAGAAATCGGGCAAGCGGGCGAGCGAGGTTTGCCGCCCGTTCGAACCCATGCCGCAGCTGTTGAAGAACGTTCGCTTTGACGGCGCGTCGCCGCTTGAGGCCGCGACCGTCCAGGATGCGATCAAGGACGCCCATGCCATGCTGAAGGACAAGGGGCGTTTACTGGTCCGCCCGTCGGGTACGGAGCCCCTGGTCCGCGTCATGGCCGAGGGCGAGGATGATGTGCTCATCACCCGGGTGGTGGATGAGCTGATCTCTGTCCTGGAAACGGAAGTTCGGACCTAATTCCATGCATGCCAAGGGCCGTGTCCTGATTATTGCCGGTTCGGATTCCGGCGGTGGTGCGGGCATTCAGGCCGACATCAAGACGGTGTCGGCGCTGGGCGGCTACGCCATGACCGCGATCACCGCGTTGACGGCGCAGAATACCCTGGGCGTCACGGGCATTCAGGGCGTCCCCGCCGATTTCGTCGCCCAGCAGATCCGCACGGTGATGGAAGACCTGGGCGCCGACTGCATCAAGATCGGCATGTTGCATCGGGCCGAGGTTGTTGTGGCCGTCGCCGATGCCTTGGCCGAAACCGCGGCCAACATCCCGGTCGTTCTGGATACGGTGATGATCGCCAAGGGCGGTCATGCGCTTTTGGACGATGATGCCGTTGGTGCCATCAAGACCCGGCTGCTGCCGGGGGCAGCCCTGGTCACACCCAACCTGCCCGAGGCGGAAGCGCTCACGGGCCTGCCCGTGCGCACGGTCGAGGACATGATGGACGCGGGCGAGGACATTCTGGCGTTGGGTGCCAAGGCCGCGCTGATGAAGGGTGGGCATCTGGACGGCGACACGGTGACGGACCTTCTTGTCACAGGCGAAGACTGCGTGGGCTGGGAGCACCCCCGCATCGACACGCTCCATACCCATGGCACGGGCTGTACGCTGGCAAGCGCCTGCGCGGTCGGGCTGGCCCAGGGGCTGGACCTGGTCGACGCGGTGGCCCGCGCCCATGCCTTTGTGGCGGAAGCGATCCGAACGGCGCCCGGCCTGGGCAAAGGCCATGGGCCGCTGAATCACGGGTTCACGGTTATTCCTTTTGAACCGAAAAATTAGCTGATTGGTCAGACGTAGGTCGGTTCGGCCGTGTGGCTGGTCGCGCCCGCCACCTCGGCGATGATGCCAAGGGCCCGTTCCAGGCGCTGGCGGTCCTGCTCGGCGCCAAGACAGATGCGTACGTGCGGCCGGTCCGGGCGATGGCGTTCGTCCATGACGAAGGCGTTGCCCGGGGTGACGGACACGCCACGCTCCAACAGCCGGGTGCGGAACTCGGGTCCGGTGAATTCCCGGGGCACCGGCAGCCAGGCATGCAGCGAGCGCGGGTGGGTGCGGAGGTCAAGGTGGCCCAGGCGGCGCACCAGTTCCTTCTGGCGGCTTTCGACTTCGCGGCGCTGCTGAGCCATCATCTCGTCGGCTTCGCCGCCGCGAATCATCTCGCTGGCGATCTCGACGGCCAGCGGCGAGGCCATCAGGGTCGAGGAACGCAAGGCGTTCACGAACGACGCCATGAGGCCCTGAGGGACCAGGACATAGCCGACGCGCAAGCCCGGTGACACGGCCTTGGACAGGCTGGTCACATAGACGGTGACGTCCGGTGCGATGCTGTGAACGCGGGGTGGGGCATCGTCGACAAGAAAGCCGTAAACATCGTCCTCAATCACGAACACGCCGTACTTGCGGGCGATCTCGGCGATCTGACGGCGGCGGTCCTCCGGCATGATGCTTGCCGTCGGGTTCTGCAACGTCGGCAGCAGATAGAGCAGGCGGGGTGCCCGCTCGCGGCAGGCTTGCTCGAAGGCGTCCGGAATCAGGCCGTGTTCGTCCATCGCCAGGCCTTCGACCCGCAGGCCGAGCGGCGCGGCCGTGACCTTGACCCCTGGCCAGCTCAATGCTTCGGCGACGATCAGGTCGCCCGGTTTGGCCAAGGCCATCAGCGCCGTCTGGGTCGCGGCCTGCGCTCCCGGCGCAATCAGGATATCTTCGGCGCGGGCATTCACCCCCAGGCCGGTCAACCATTCCGCACTTGCTTCGAGATGCGGGCGCAGGCCGTTGTGCGCCTGATAGCGGGAAACCGCTTCCCACACCGCCTCGTGATTGACGCGGGCGATTGCGCGTTGAGTCAGGGCACCGACACCTACGGTCACGGGGTAGTTGGAGGCAAGCTCAAGCCCTTCCGAACCCATGAAGTCCGTGCCGTACATGGCGTTGTACGGGGAGGCGACCAAATCGACACTGTTGCGCAGCGCGTCGATGTTATCGTTCAGGGACGGCGCCGGGATGCGGTCGGCGGGGGCGGTGATGAAGGTGCCGCGCCCGACCTCGCCGCGGGCCAGGCCGCTGCGTTCCAATTCCTGATAGGCGCGGGTCACGGTGCCCAGCGTCACGCCCAGGTCGTAGGCCAGATTGCGTTGCGGCGGAAGCTTGGTGCCCGGCTTCAGGTCGCCCGTTTCCAGGGCATCGACGATGGCGTCGACGATGGCCTGGTATTTGGGGCCGGCACGGCCGCGCAGTTCGGGCATCCAGATTGTCATGATGCGATTTTAAGGATTGTATCGATTGTATGTCAATTGTATTGAGTTATTGTCTGAATGTTTGGGATCAATATGACATTGATGGGGAACAATAGGCGGAGAATGTCGGGAGACGCTTCATGGATTGGCTGATAAGGACGGAACTGGCGGCCGCGCGGGACATCGTCGCTCGCCATATAATGCCGACACCGACCCACAACTGGCCGCTGCTTGACCAACGCGCCGGCGGTGAGGTTTGGGTCAAGCACGAGAATCACAGCCCCGTCGGCGCCTTCAAGGTCAGGGGTGGTCTTGTCTACCTCACGCGTCTGAAGGCCGACTATCCGGATCTTGCGGGGGTTATCACGGCGACCACCGGCAACCACGGACAGAGTGTCGGCCGGGCGGCTCGCATGGTCGGCCTGTCGGCGACCATTGTCGTGCCGAAGGGGAACAATCCGGGCAAAAGTGCGGCCATGGCGGCGCAGGGCGTCGATCTGATCGAACAGGGCGACGATTTTCAGTCGGCGAAGGAGTTCGCCGAGGGGCTCGCGGCGGCGCGCGGCCTGCATATGGTGCCGTCGTTCCACCCCTGGCTGGTTCAGGGCGTGGCAAGCTATGGATTGGAATTGTTTGAGGCGCAGCCGGATCTGGACACCGTTTATGTGCCGATCGGGCTGGGATCCGGTATCTGCGGCGTGATTGCCGCGCGTGATGCGCTTGGCTTGACGGCCGAGATCGTCGGCGTCGCCGCCGAAGGCGCACCCTGTTACGCGTTGTCTTATGCGGCCGGTCAGGTTGTCGCGACCAACGGCGTCGCGACCATTGCCGAGGGGCTTGCGGTTCGTCAACCTGACGCCCTGGCGCTTGACATCATTCGCAAGGGGGCCTCGCGCATCGTCACGGTTTCCGATGAGGAAATTTCCGCCGCCATGGCGGCCTATTTCACGGACACCCATAATCTGGCCGAAGGGGCGGGGGCCGCGTCCCTGGCGGCGCGTCTTCAGGAACGCGACCTCATGACCGGGAAGAAGACCGGCGTGGTGCTGTCGGGCGGCAACGTGGACAAGGATTTGCTGGTCCGCGTACTTGCCGGAAATGGGGCGGGGGGCTAAAACCGTTCTCCCGCCCGACCTGCGGCATAATCAATTCATAAGGGAGCCATCCATGTCCACCAACGCCTACCGCATCGCCGTCATTCCAGGGGATGGAATCGGCAACGAAGTCATGCCCGAAGCGCTGCGTGTGCTCGAAGTGATCGGCCGCAAGCACGACCTGTCGTTCAAGTTCGATGAGTTCGATTGGAGCTGCGAGCGCTTCGCCAAGGAAGGCGCCATGATGCCGGAAGACGGGCTGGACACCATCAAGGGTCATGATTCGATCCTGCTGGGCGCTGTCGGCTTTCCGGGCGTGAAGGACCATGTCTCGCTCTGGGGTTTGTTGATCCCCATCCGCCGCCAGTTCCACCAGTACCTGTCGCTGCGCCCGGTCAAGCTGATGGAAGGCATGCCCTGTCCGTTGGCGAACCGTAAGCCGGGCGAGATCGATTTCCTGGTCGTGCGCGAAAACAACGAAGGCGAATATTCCGACATCGGCGGCCGTGCTCATGTCGGCACGGACCAGGAATTCGCCGCGCAGACTTCCATTTTCACTAAGAACGGTTGCGACCGCATCATGCGCGTCGCCTTCGAGCTGGCCCGCACGCGCAAGCGCAAGAAGGTGACCTCGGCCACCAAATCCAACGGCATCAGCATCTCCATGCCCTATTGGGATGAACGCTTCGAAGCCATCTCAAAGGAATATCCGGACGTCGAGACCGATCAGTTCCACATCGACATCCTGACCGCCCATTTCGTGCGCAACCCCGATTGGTTCGACGTGGTCGTCGGATCCAACCTGTTCGGCGATATTCTGTCCGACCTGGGGCCGGCCTGCACCGGCACCATCGGCATCGCGCCGTCGGCCAACATCAATCCGGAGCGGGATTATCCCTCGATGTTCGAGCCGGTCCACGGTTCCGCCCCCGATATCGCGGGGCAGAACATCGCCAACCCCATCGGCCAGATCTGGTCGGCGGCGATGATGCTGGAACACCTGGGCCAGAAGGATGCCGCCGACGAGATCGTGCGCGTCATCGAACAGGTGGTCGCCGGCGACGGACCCAAGACCCGCGACATGGGCGGCACGGCGTCGACCCAGGAACTGGGTGCGGCCATCGCCGAGGCGCTGTCCTCTTAAGGGAAATACGGGGATGCCGGACGCGGTCATTTCGACGGTCACCGGCGGCCCGGATCTTGATACGGTGCGGGAAATGTTCGCCGAATATGGGGCCGACGTTTCCCGCGCCTATTGCCTGAACGGTTTCGACGCCGAACTGGCGGGGCTGCCTGGAGCCTATGGTCCGCCCCGGGGATGCCTACTGCTGCTGCGGGCCGATGGTGCCGCCGCCGGCGTGGTCGGCGTTCGCGCCCTGTCCGAAGACTGTGCGGAAATGAAACGCCTGTACGTGCGACCGGCCTGGCAGGGGCAGGGCTTCGGCCGCATGCTGGCGGAAGCCGCCATGGGACACGCCCGGGCCGCCGGGTTTCGCTCTCTTCGCCTGGATACCCTCGATCACATGAAGGGCGCACAGGCCCTCTATCGCGCCATGGGGTTCGTCGACATCCCAGCCTATCACGACGACACGGCCCCCGGCATGCGGTTCATGGAACGGGTCCTCTAGGTACACTGCCGGGGAAAGCCCCCGGAAAACCTGGGCCCGTTCTGGCGCGGGCGAATGATTCCTCCTTTTTTACCAATTGTTTACCCCAATGGTTTTCACTATCCTTGAGTTGATCCAGACATGGCGCCGCCATCCTGGGTAATTTCCGGCGTTTTCTTGGGAGTGAACGCCGGGGCGGCGCGCTGTCTTAGCTGCGGGAGAGGATCATGACCGGTCGACGTCTTATGGCGCGGTTTGCGTTTGTTGCGGTGGCGAGCATGGGCATTGGTGCCTGTGGCGCCTTGCAGGAATCGCAGATCTTCACGGATACCTTCTGGGCGGGAAGCCCCTTGAAGAAGAACGACGAGGCCGAATTGGGCATCGCCGAACTGGCCAAGGGCAACTTCGTCACGGCCGAAAGCCATTTCCAGAGGGCCTTGCAGGCCAACCCGAAGGATGTCGACGCCCTGCTTGGTGCGGGCATCCTCTATCAGAATACAGGCCAGATCACGAAGTCGCGCCAGATGTACGAGGCCGTGTTGGCCCTGCGTCCGGAAGAATCACAGCAATTCGTGGTGTGGAATAATCTGGCGACGCGGCCTGCCTCGCAGATCGCCAGCGTCAACCTGTCGTTGCTCGATTCAGGCGAAGTGCCGAGTGCCGTGCGTCTGGGGCAGGCCCCGGCCGGGTTCCCGGGGGCACCTGCCACGGTTTCCGCATCGCCCACGGGCCGCGCACCGGCGGCCTCGTTCGGAGCACCCCCGCCCATGGCATCGGCCCAGCCGCAGCAGGCCATGGCGACCCCCGGCATGCCGGTGACCACCATGGATTCTTTCTCCGGCGGCGACCAGAACGTGATTTCACGGTTTTCGACCATGCGCGCCCTGAAGGACCAGGGCCTCGTCACGCCGCAGGAATATGCGACCCGGCGTCAGGCCAATGTCGGCGCCTTATTGCCGCTGACCTCGCCGCCGTCGTCGGCTGGGCTGGACCGGCCCGTGCCGACCACGGAACAGATTTCCGGGCGCCTGCGCGCCATTGGCCGCGCCCTTGAACTGCGCGCCATTTCCGTTTCGCAGCATGCGGCGGAACGCAACATGATCCTCGACGCCCTGATGCCGGCCGCGCCCGTGCGTCTGGTCAATCCGGCGCCGCCGCCCCAGGGCCTGATGGAGGCCGCCGACATGGTGCGCCGTCTCGAGCAACTGCGGGACAGCGGTTATATCTCGTCAGACGAATACACCCGCGAACGCGCCGCCATTGAAAAGGCGATGCAGCCGGAAGCACCCAAGATGGCGTCGGCCCAGGCGGCCCCCACCAGCCTTGTCGAAAAGGACAAGGCCGAGAAGATGGAAAAGCCGAAGGGCCCGCAGCCGGGCGTGCACCTCGCGTCCTATCGTTCGGAAAAGCAGGCCGAGGACGGCTGGAAACTGATTCAGCGCCGCCACCGCACCGTGCTCAAGGACATGGAGCATGAGGTCGCCAAGATCGATCTCGGCAAGAAGGGCGTCTATTACCGCCTTAAGGCCGGGCCGTTGAAGTCGGCGGGCGAGGCCAAGGGAATCTGCGCCGATCTAAAGAAACGCCGCCAGTTCTGCGAGCCGACGACCATCGGCGGCTGACCGCCGCGTTATACCGTTCCCGGATCGTCCTTTCTGAGCGCCTTGGTCAGCGCCGACAACGCGCGGCGTTGCGTGCCGTCCGCGTCGAAATTATCCGCCGCCAGCCAGGTTTCATGAGCCGCCTTGATGGCCGGCCAATCGGCGTCGGTGATCGCGAACCAGGCGGTGTCGCGGCTGCGTCCCTTGACGATCATGTGGTTGCGGAACAGGCCTTCATAGGAAAAACCCAGGCGTTGCGCCGCGCGGCGTGACGGCGCGTTAAACGCGTTGCACTTCCATTCATAACGCCGGTAGCCGAGCCCGTCGAAGGCGTGGGCCATCATCAGATACATGGCCTCCGTCGCCAGGACCGTGCCTTGCAGGGCCGGGGAATAGGCGATGTTGCCGACCTCGATGACGCCGTTGGCGGGGTCGATGCGCAGATAACTGGCGACGCCCAGCGCCTTGCCCGAGGCCTGATCGACGATGGCGAAGAACAGGGGGTCGTCTCCGGCGGCGGCGCCGGCAAGCCAGCTGCGGTAGTCCGCGAAGTCGGCGAACGGGCCGCAGGACATGTAGTCCCACATGCGCCCGTCCGTGTCGGCGGCGTTGGCTTTCCACAGGTCGTCGCCATGGCTGTCGGCGGACAGGGGCTCCAGCCGGCAGCGCGGGCCGGACAGGACATCGCGGCCGGGGCGGGGGCGGGGCGTCCACTGGGGAAGCGGGGGGCCGAGCGGTCGGTCGGGGGCGTTGGTCATGGTGGGCCTGTTCGCGTGATTGAAGAATTCCAGGCTTGTAGTATGCGCGCTTGCGCTAGAATAGGTCCATTCCGGGCCGGCGGAGAGGACCAAGGTGAGCAAGGCATTCGTGAACGAGGACGCGGCGGCGGAAGTCGATCTTGAAGACGAGGTCGATGACGGCCCCGTGCTGCCGGCGGGGGCGCGCAACCTGCTGACGCCCGAGGGCCATGCGCGCCTGCAGGCGGAGCTCAAGCATCTGCGCTATGTCGAGCGGCCCAAGGTTGTCGACATCGTGTCCTGGGCGGCGAGCAATGGCGATCGCTCGGAAAACGGTGACTACATCTACGGCAAGAAGCGCCTGCGGGAGATCGACCGGCGCCAGCGCTACCTGATGAAGCGCCTGGAGATCGCCGAGGTCGTGGACCCGGCCCGCCAGACCAACCGCGATCAGGTGTTCTTCGGCGCCTGGGTGACCTTTGAGAATTCACGGGGTGAGGAAAAAACCGTGCGCATCGTCGGCGTCGACGAGGCGCGGCTTGAGGACGGCGAGATCAGCTGGGTCTCGCCGATGGCCCGGGCCCTGATGAAGGCGGAGGAGGGCGACGTGGTCAATGTGCGCACGCCCCAGGGCCTCGACGAGGTCGAGGTCATCCGCATTTCCTACGAAGGGCCCTGACGGGCGCTCCTAATTAGGGGTGATAGACATGCCCGTCCATGATGCGCCGGAAGGTGCGGTAGGCCGAGGTTGAAACCAGGTTCCACGAGCCGTCGGCGTTCTTCTGGGCGTCCGCGCGGGTCGCCAGCACCCCTGACGGATTGCCGATCTTAAGGTCGCCCTTGGTGTCCAGATTGACGGCCATCTCGTTGAGGATGGTGCCCTCGACGACGAGGCCGGCGGAAATGCTCATGGCGCCGGTGACCTGGACCGCCCGGTGGATGTTCTCCATGGAAGCGACACGGACCGCGATGGTGTAGTCCTCGGCCGCGATTTCCGTGCCGGCCAGGGTCTTGTAGGCGACCGGCGGGGCGATCAGGGCGACTCGGGGGGAGGCCTGGGCGGCGGCTTCCGGCGTTGGGGCCAGGCCGGCGCGCACGGCGGCGTCGCGCCGCACGTATTCCATGCCGGCCATGACCTCCTTCATGTCATCGATGGCCATGGGCGATTCGGCACAGGTCAGGCCGAAGGCGGCCGCCGGCACATAGACGCAGACCGAGGCCGCATCGACGATGGAGCCTGGGAATTCGCCGAACCCGGGGGCGGAGAAGGTTTCCTGCAGCTTGCCCGTCGGCAGCACACCGCGCCCGGCGGTGCCGGCGGGATCCATCCAGTCGAGACGCATGGGCGCCCCCGTGCCGGAGACTCCGGGGATTTCCATGTCGCCGGTCGAGACGGCGCGGCCGTCCTGGATGGCGAAATGCGCGTGCACGACCTTCTTGGTGTTGGTGTTGAACATGCGGACCATGGCCGGGCCGTCGGGCAGGGGGAAGATTCCTTCCTCGATGGCAAAGGGGGCCACGGCCGAGGTCATGTTGCCGCAGTTGGAGGACATGTCGACCACGTCGTCGCGGATGCCGATCTGCGCGAAGGTGTAGTCCACGTCGGCGTCGTTGCGGCTCGAGCGTTCAACCCACATGGCCTTGGACAGGGACGAAATCCCCCCGCCCAGGCCGTCCAACTGTCGGCCATAGGGGTCGGGGCTGCCCATGACGGCGCGCAGCATGCGGTTGCGCTCCTCGACATCGGCGGGCACGTCCTCGGCACGGAAGAACACGGCCTTCGATGTGCCGCCGCGGAAAAATACGGCAGGGGTCTTACGTTGCATGGCAGTCATTTTTTGGGCCTCCCCGGGCCGGGCTTGGTGGGCTTCGGCCGATTGTGGAAATTATTTTGCGTTTCGCGCTGGACACGCGGCGCGGGTTCACCTATATCACCGGCCGAGCCACGCCGCTACATGGTGGTTCCCGTTTCGGGGGCGATCTGGGCGGCAGAGGATTTCGGCGAAATCCGGTCTGGCAGGTCTTGCCAGGAACGCTCGTTGCCGATAGTATAGGAACTTCGGTTCCCTCTTCGACGACGCCGCGCCAGGCGCCATTTTCGGGATTTCCCGGTTAATGTGCGTGCGGGCTCGTGCGTCTCTAAAGTCGTCTTGGGGACTTGAGTTTTGGCTGTTTGACATTGTGGTTAAGGAAGGGATACGCGGGCGGCGTTTAGTGCGCTGTACGGGTAGGATTGGTTGCTGTTTTAGGTTTAGGTGGCGACAACCTGTCT
>DCRZ01000001.1 GCA_002325375.1 Rhodospirillaceae bacterium UBA1479 | reverse complement strand
GGCGAACTGGTGTTCTAGAGCGCGTTTCTTCGCCCTGGCCTCTATCGCGCCAGCAACACTTCCCACAACGGACCCGACACAACGGGCGGGGCGTCCCTGCCCTCAAACACCGGCGACGGCTGAAACGTCACCGTGACGTCGCCCGACGGCATGTCCCAGGTCAGGCCCGCACGGGCGTGGCCGACCTCGAAATCCAGAAGCAGTTCGTCGCCCGCGACCAAACCGCCCTCGATCGTGAAGTCCATGGACGCGCGGCCGAGCCCAATGGACCGCTTGTCCTTGTCGACCGCACGCTGCAGGGGAGAGCCGAAGATACGCCCTTCCGACAGCGTCACGCGCCCGCCGCCCGACGTGGCGGCCAGCATTTCCGGCCCCGAGCCCCCCACCGCCAATACATCGAGATTGCCGTGCAGGCGCCCGGCGACACCGTGCCCGCCCAGCAGGCTTGCCGTCATCAGGGCGGCATCCAGGTCGCTGCCCGACACCGCGAGGGACAGCGCCGTCTTGCCTTCGTTCGCCGTGGCTTCCAGACGGGCGCTGACCGTGCCGCCGAACAGCGGCAGCGAGCCGACATCGGCCGCCAAATTCGGCTCCCCCGTGCGCCACGACAGGCCAAGCCCGCCCGCGCCCAGGTCGACCCCGGGCACCTTCAGGCGCGCCCATTTGATCCGCCCGCGCCCGCCGATGGCGAAGCGTCGCGGGGCCGACCCCGCCGCCGGTTGATACAGCCCGGACAGACGCGCAGCGGCGACCACGTGGCGCATGTCGAGGGCCCCGGCCGCCAGGTCCAACTCGATCAGCGGTAATTTATCGTCCAGATCGACAGCAACGCGCCCCGTCATGTCCGTCGCGCCCAAGACCAGACTGCGTATGGCAAGGTCAACACGCCCGCCTTTCACTTCCGCCTGCAGGCGAGCCGAGGTCTGACCGATCAGGTCGGCCGGCGCCGGCGGCCAGGCGGCGGCCAAAGCCTTGGGATCATCCAGGTCCAGGTCGATCCCCGTGCTCAGCGCCCAGCGATGGCGGTGGGCCACGGTGCCGCGCATCAGGAGACTGCCCGGCGCCGCGTCGAGCATGACTTTGAACGGCACGCGAATACCGTCGCGGAAATCGTTGAGGCGGTGCAGTTCGGCCTCGACATAGACCGGTTCGCTCCGCAACCGGGCATCGCCGCGAAGGCGCAACACGCGGCCCTCGGACGCGCGCGCGATGCCGGCCTCCATGGCAATGCCGTCAAGCGTAACGTCGCGATCAAGCCCCGCGTCGGTATAACGCAAGGCGCCGCCCTCGATCGTCAGCGCCGCGATCTCCACCCCCGGCAAACCGGATGCCTTGAAGGCCGGCGTCCCCGGCGGCGGCGCCTCGCCGTCCAGACGGGGCTTGCCCCGGATGCTCCAGTTGTTGACCCCGTCCGGTCCGCGGTCGAGCCGCAGGCTGGGCCGCACTAGCACAAGGCGGCGTGCCCGAACGGTGCCGCGCGCCAGGGCCCATAGGTCGAGATCGGCCTCCAGCCGCGCAATGCGCAACAGCGGCGGGCTGTCCACGGGCACGAAGCGATTCCCCGGCAAACGCAGGATGACGTCGTCGGCGTCTAGGCCCGGCGTCCCCCAAAAGCGCAATTCGGCACTGCCTTTGACCTCGACCTCGTAACCCGTGACCCAGCCGCCGACGGCTGCGATCAGGCGCTCGGCGCCAACCAGAATGGGCACCGCGGCGGCACAGAGCGTCAACCCCACCGCCACGGCGAGGGCAAGGGTCAGGCGTGCCAGGGGCCGCGCCCCCCCGGCGTCAACGTCATCGGTGATATACGGAGGTTCGGTCAAGGTGCGCTATCTGCTCCCCATCGTGGTTCGCCCCCCATCGTGGCATGTGCCGCCATGGTCAGGTCTTGCGCACAACGATGGTGAATTCCCCGCCTTCGGCGCGGCTCTCGACCAGGCCGTAGCCCGTGGCGGCGCAGAATTCCTCGAAATCCTTGGGCGCGCTGGGGTCCGTTGCGATCACCGTCAACGTATCGCCGGCCGCCAGCGGCTTCAGGGCCTTTTTTGCCTTGAGCACGGGAAGCGGGCATTTCAGGCCGCGCGCATCCAAAGTCTCCGCCATGTCGTTACCCTCAAGATCGATTAGGAAGTCCGCATTTTTCGGGATGCGCCGGGCCACCGCAAGGCCAATCGGCGGCCTAATTACATGGTTACACGGAAATTTCCCACTTCCGGGGCTTTTCTTGGCGGTCGGACGGGACTACAACGTGCGGGCCGCGACCCGCCCCGGCCTGTCCCGGCACCACGCACAACTCTGCTGATTCTCCCCTAGATCCGTCAGGAAGCTGATTTGGATATCTATATGCCCATCGCCGAAATGTCGGTGAACGTCCCTCTTATTTTGGCGGTCGGCGCCGGTGTGGGACTCCTGTCTGGCCTGTTCGGAGTCGGCGGCGGGTTCCTGATGACACCGCTGCTGTTCTTCATCGGCATCCCTTCGGCCGTGGCCGTGGCGACCGGGGCAACCCTGATCGTCGCCGCGTCGATTTCCGGGGTGCTGGCCCATTGGAAACGCGGCAACGTCGACTTCCGCATGGGCGGATTTCTTCTGGTCGGCGGCGTCGTTGGATCATCGGTCGGGGTCTGGCTGTTCACCGTGCTGCGCGAACAGGGTCATATCGACCTTGTCATCCGCCTCTGCTACGTGCTGTTCCTGGCGATTATCGGCGGTCTGATGCTGGTGGAAAGTGCGCGCGCCATGATGCGCAAGAAGAAGAACCAGTCCCGTCGCGACCATATGCACAATTGGCTGCACGGCCTGCCGTTCAAGGTCCGGTTCCGCCGTTCCAGACTGTACATCAGCGCCCTGCCGCCGCTTGCCGTCGGCCTGTTCGTCGGCCTTCTGGCCGGAATCATGGGCGTGGGCGGCGGCTTCGTCATGGTCCCCGCGATGATCTACGTCCTGGGCATGCCGACGGCGGTGGTGGTCGGCACGTCCCTGTTCCAGATCATCTTCGTTTCGGCCAACGTGACCATTCTGCAGTCGGCGACCAACCAGACGGTGGACATCGTGCTGGCGCTGATCCTGCTGATCGGCGGCGTGCTCGGCGCCCAGTTCGGCGCCCGCCTGGGGGCAAAGATGCAGGGTGAACAGCTGCGCGGGCTGTTGGCGCTGATCGTTCTCGGCGTCTGCGCCAAGCTGACTTACGAACTTGTTCTGCAGCCGGCCGATCTGTTCTCCATCGCCGAAGTCGCCCGCTATTGACCCCTGTCCGGCAGATGTGGTGACGAATTCTGTCCCGATTTCGAGAAAATCGCCGCTCTAGAGCAAATTAAGGGTTTTACAGTGCAGAGTGCTATATTATTACTTCCTCTAAGGGCACAGGATTTCCTTGTAATTTCACGCGGTTACAAACTTGGCCCGCTGCATTTTCGCGCTAAGCCCACCGGGATACAGAGTTGGATATCTACCTCCCCATCGCCGAGATGTCGGTCAACGCATTCGCGATTTTCGGCATGGGCGCAGGCGTGGGGTTTCTTTCCGGGCTTTTCGGCGTGGGCGGCGGCTTCCTGATGACCCCGTTGCTCATCTTCACCGGCATTCCACCCGCCGTCGCCGTGGCGACCGAGGCCAACCAGATCGTGGCCGCATCCGTGTCCGGCGTACTGGCCCATTGGAAACGCGGCAACGTCGACCTGAAAATGGGCATGGTACTTCTGGTCGGCGGCGTCATCGGCTCGTCGGTCGGGGTCTGGCTGTTCACCGTGCTGCGCGAACTGGGCCAGGTCGATCTGGTCATCAAACTTTGCTACGTCGTGTTCCTGTCGATCATCGGCTTCCTGATGCTGGTCGAAAGCATGCGGGCGATTATGGCGCGCAAACGCGACGTGCCGCGCCGCCAGCACACGCACAACTGGCTGCACGGGCTGCCGTTCAAGATGCGGTTCCGCCGCTCGCGCCTGTACATCAGCGCCCTACTGCCGCTCGGCGTCGGCGTCTTCGTGGGTCTTTTGGCCGCCATCATGGGGGTCGGCGGCGGCTTCGTCATGGTCCCGGCCATGATCTATCTGCTCGGCATGCCGACGTCGGTCGTCGTCGGAACCTCCCTGTTCCAGATCATCTTCGTCACCGCCAACGTCACCGTGCTGCAATCGGTGACCAACCAGACCGTGGACGTGGTGCTGGCCCTGATCCTGCTGTTCGGCGGCGTCATCGGGGCCCAGTTCGGCGCACGGTTCGGCGGACGCATCCGCGGCGAACAACTGCGCGGCATGCTGGCGCTGATCGTGCTCGCGGTTTGCGCCAAGCTGACCTACGACCTGGTCGCGACGCCCGTGGATCTTTACTCCATCGGCTTGGCGGGGCACTGACAATGCGACAATTAATCCCCTTCCTGACCATCCTGCTGGCGCTCACCCTGCCCGACCGCGCCCAGGCCCGCGACATCACCATCGACCTGACGGACCCCATCGTGTCGATCACGACCGGGTTCACAGGCACGGACCTGTTGCTCTATGGCGCGGTGAAACAGGCCGGCGACCTGGTTGTTGTCGTGCGCGGCCCGGCCCGGGACGAGGTCGTGCGCCGCAAGGAAAAGGTGCTGGGCGTGTGGGTCAACCGCGACGAGCTGGTGTTCGACAAGGTGCCGTCCTATTACCGCATCGCCAGCAACCGCCCGCTCAAGGAATTCATGAACCCGGAGGACGCCGACCGTCTGCAGATCGGGCTGCCAAATCTTGACCTGCGCGCCAAGGTGTCGGGCAAACTGCTTCCCGAAGCCCCCTATGATTTCCGCGAAGGCTTGATTCGCAACCTGCAGCGCATCGGCCTGTATATGACCAAGCCGGACAACGTGGTGTTCCTGTCCGAACAGCTTTTCCGCACACGCCTGCGGTTTCCGGCCAACGTCTCGGTCGGCACCTTCACCATCGAGGTCTACCTGTTCCGCGACAACAAACTGCAATCGACGGCAACGACACTGCTGACCGTGCGCAAGTTCGGGGTCGAGGCCCAGGTCTACGATCTCGCCCACCGCTACTCGCTGGCCTACGGCGTGCTTGCCGTGATCATCGCCGTGGTGGCAGGATGGGCGGCGAACGCGGCATTCCGAAAGGGATAATCCGATGACCGACGCCAAACAGCCGACCGGCGCCGACCTGCCGGACGACGATCAGCTGACGTTCCTCTGTGTCGTCGACCGATCCGAGGAAATGTCCCGCGCCGTGCGCTTTGCCAGCCTGCGGGCGCGCAACGCCAACCGCCGTGTGGCCCTGCTTTACGTGACCGAACCCGCCGAATTCCAGCATTGGATGGCGATCGGTGAGCGCATGCGTGAGGAAGCCCGCGAGGAAGCCGAGGAAATGGTGCAGGCCGTGGCCTCGGTGGTGCAACGCATCACGGGCAAGATTCCGCCGGTCTATATCCGTGAGGGCAAGGTCGCCGAGGAACTGATCAAGCTGATCGACGAGGAACAGAACATCGCCCTCCTCGTCCTCGGCGCTGCCACCGGCAACGAAGGCCCGGGACCGCTGATCGAACTGCTGGTCGAGAAACAGGCCGGACGCCTGCGCGTGCCGATCACCATCGTGCCCGGCAACCTGAGCGACGCGCAACTCGACGCGATCTGCTGATCACCTTTTCCCGCATCATCAAGCGCGTGCCGCCAGGACCGGGCCTTGAGAACTAGCGGTGTTCGGGGTTTGGCCCGGGATAATCCGGTTGCCTTTCCGGCCCTGCCAGACGAAAGGCCTCCAGTTCGGCACAGGCGGCGTCGATCCCCAGGATCAGGGGGAATTTATCCAGCGCAAAGCCGTACCAGCGCGCGTTGAACAGCACCGGAACCAGATAGATGTCGGCAACGCTCGGGCTTTCGCCGTAACAGAACGTCGTCTTGCGCGGCCGTTGCCGCAACATCGTCTCCAGCGTCGTCAGACCGGCGGTGATCCAATGGGAATACCAGCCCATGGATTTGTCTTCGCTCCAACCTTCCTCGTCGGTCAGGTAATCGCGGACCCGGTGGTTGTGAATGGGGTGGATTTCACAGGCGATGAATTGGGAAAATGAAATGGCGTCCATCCGGTCCTTCGGGTCCTGCGGGTAAACGGACGGGTCCGGATAGGTCCGTTCCAACCAATCGATGATCGCCGTCGATTGGCTGAAGACCCGGCCATCGATTTCAAGCGCAGGCAAAAGCCTCTGCGGATTGACGCGCTGATAGTCGTCGGACTGCATGTTTTCGACAGCGATATAATCGTAGGGCACCTTTTTCAGGTTCAGAGTGGTTCGAACCCGCTGCCCGGCCGAGTTCCGATATCGGGAATAAAGTTTGATGGTCATGTTTCCGATCCTTTAGTTGGTTGGTCCGGACCACTTGTCGAGGGCCCGTTTCAGGTCTTCAAAGTGCTGGGTCATCACGGTACCCGCACGTTCGGCGGATCGGGACCGGATCGCCCTGGCGATCGGCCAATGTTCTTCCTGAAGCCCCTTCCATTCTTCGATCGGCACGGCTTCCTTGAAATCGAGGGCGCGGTATTCCTCAAGCGCCATGAGGATCATCTGAGCCAGATAGTCGTTGCCCGAGGCCAGGGCGACGGCGGTATGGATTTCCATATTCAGATCAGTCTCCCGAGAGTCGGGAGCCGCCATTTCGCCCATCAGGATGATCGGGCGCTCAATCGCCCGGATTTGTTCCTCGCTGGCATTGACCGCCGCCAGGCGCGCGGCCTGGACCTCCAACAAGGTGCGCACTTCCCAGATCTGCAACAGGGACTGGCGCCGGTCGATCAGATGTCGGCGACGCAGATCGTTGGCATCCAGCGCCCGGACAGAGCGCACATAACGCCCGTCGCCGTGGCGGCTTTCGACAATCCCTTGCGATTGCAGCACGCGGAAGGCCTCGCGCAGCACCGGCCGGCTGACCTGCCAACGGTCCGCCAGCACCCGCTCGGGCGGGAATTTGTCCCCCACCTGCAAGGCGCCGGACTCGATCAGTCCCATGATCTGCTCGATGATCGACTGATGACGGAGGACCGCCTTGACCGGGGAAAACGACAGAACGGCATCCGCTTTCTCTGGGGTTTCGAGCACCATGGCGTTCTCCGTCAATTCGACCGGGCGGGTGGAATCACCCGCGCGTTGCGTCGTCCTACAGATATCCATATCAAACAAAAAATGGAATAGATAGATAATTGGGTTGCCCAATTTTAAATGGAGAGATACCTTTTCCCATCGGTCTCGGCCGTCCCATCCCATTCGACCCCCCCATTCAACGCACAGGAGGCCCCAACGATGGTGCAAACACAGGAACAGGCAATCGACGAAATGGTCGCCGCCCTTGCCGGCGAACAGATGCCCGACTGGTCCGTACAACAGCGCCTGGCCGTCGGCTGCCGGATCCTGGCGGCACACGGGCACGGCAGCGGTCTGGCCGGGCAGTTCACGGCGCGGGGGGATGAGCCGGACACCATGTGGACCCTGCCCTACGGGCTGGGGTTCGAGCAGGTGACGGCATCCGATTACCTTCTCGTCGACGGCGACCTGAAAGTCATCAAAGGCAAGGGCACGCCGAACATGGCGAACCGTTTTCACATCCATGTCTACCGCGCACGCCCCGACGTGCAATCCATCGTCCACACCCATCCGCCCTATTCATCGGCCCTGTCGATGATCGGCGAACCGCTGCAGGTCGCCCATATGGATACGATGGCGTTTTTCGATGACGTCGCGCATCTGCCCCATTGGCCGGGCGTGCCGTTCGGCGACGAGGAAGGCGAGATCATCACCGATGCGATCGGGGACAAATCCGCGATCCTGCTGGCCCATCACGGTCAGCTTTGCGCCGGCAACACCATCGAATCCGCCTGCGTCATGGGGATTTTCTTTGAACACGCGGCGCGCATCCAATTGGCGGCCATGGCGGCGGGGGAAATTAAGGAAGTCGATCCGGAACTGGGCAAACTTGCCCATGCCTGGCGCCACAAGCCGGAAGCGATGAACGTCACGTTCCGGTATTTCGCGCGGGCCGTCCTGGAACAGCCGGCCCATCCGCTAAGCTGATCAGGCGGCGGCGGTCCGCAGCGCCCCGATCGTGGCGGCGTAATCGTCGCCTTTGAACACGGCACTGCCGGCAACCAGAACGTCGGCCCCGGCGTCGACCACGGACTTGATGGTGTCCGTGTTGACGCCGCCGTCGACCTCAAGCTCGATGGGCCGATTGCCGATCATGTCGCGGATGCGTTTGATCTTGGGCAATTGCGACGGCATGAAGCTTTGCCCGCCGAACCCCGGATTGACGGACATCACCAGGATCAGGTCGAGACGGTCGAGCACGTATTCGAGAGCGGCCTCGTTGGTGCCGGGATTGAGCGACACCCCCGCCTTCTTGCCTAGATCCTTGATCGCCTGGAGCGAGCGGTCGAGGTGCTTGTCCGCCTCCGCATGGACCGTGATGATGTCGGCCCCGGCGTCGGCATATTCCTTTAGGAACGGCTGCGCCGGGTCGATCATCAGGTGCACGTCGAGGGGTTTGGCGGTATGCGGGCGGATCGCCTTCACCACCATGGGGCCGATGGTCAGGTTGGGCACGAAATGCCCGTCCATGACGTCGACATGCACATAGTCACAGCCGGCGGCATCGATCGCCCGGATTTCCTCGCCCAGCCGCGCGAAGTCGGCGGACAGGATAGACGGCGCGATCTTGATGTCCCGGCCCATGACGCTGCGCCGCCCTTAGGCGGCTTTCTCCGCTTCGCCGGCGTAGGTTCCGGCGCAAGCGGCGCTGTTCAACTGCGCGCGCTTCAGCAACGCGGCCTGAGCGGCGGGCACGTTTCCGGCCTCGCCCTTCCAGGCCTTCAGCGCACTCTGCTGCAAGGCGCGGCCATAGGAATAGCTGAGCGCCCAGGGCAGCGGGCCGTGATTGGCGTTCATGGCGTTGAGGTTGCGGGTCGCTTCCTCTTCCGACTGGCCGCCGGACAGGAACATGATCCCCGGCACGGCCGTCGGCACGCAGCGCTTCAGCACCTTCACCGTGCGCGCGGCGATCTCATCCGTCGAAGCTTGGCTCGGGCAGTCCGATGCCGAAATGATCATGTTCGGCTTCAAGATCGTGCCTTCAAGCTGCACGCCCTGAAGGTAAAGCTCGTGATAGACCGCTTCCAGGGTCCTGGTCGTGACCGCTTCGCAGACGTCGATGGTGTGCTTTCCATCCATCAGGACTTCCGGTTCGACGATCGGCACCAGCCCGCCTTCCTGGCAGATGCGGGCATAACGCGCCAGCGCATGGGCGTTGGTGTGGATGCAGTAATCGGACGGCATGCCGTCACCGATGGTGATGACCGCGCGCCATTTGGCGAACCGCGCCCCCAGCGTGACGTATTCGGCGACCCGTTCCGGCAGGCCGTCGAGCCCTTCGGTCAGTTTCTCATTCGGGCTGCCGGGCAGCGTCTTGGCGCCGCCGTCGACCTTGATCCCCGGAATGACGTTTTCCGCCTGCAGCAGCTGCACCAGGGTGGTGCCGTCGTCTGCCTTCTGGCGGATGGTTTCGTCATACAGAATGGCGCCGGAAATGAACTTGCCGATGCCCTTGGTGCGGAACAGCAGTTCGCGGTAATCGCGGCGCACCGTTTCCGTGGACTCGACCCCGATGGAATCGAACCGTTTCTTGATCGTGCCCGTGCTTTCGTCGGCGGCCAGAAGCCCCCGGTGATTGTCGACCATTTCCCGCGCTGTGGCGGCCAAAACATCAAGGTTCATCATTCGTCCCCTGTGCCCCTGCGTTATCCCTAGTTGATCCGTGATTTGGCTTCGGCGACCACGGCATCCGCCGTAATGCCGAAATGCTTGTACAGCTCACCCGCCGGCGCCGAAGCGCCGAACCCTGTCATGCCGACGAACCCGCCGTCCGAACCGATGTAGCGGTCCCAACCCATGCGGATTGCGGCTTCGACCGCGACCCGCACCGTGCCCGGGCCAAGCACTTTGTCCCGGTAGGCCTGGTCCTGTTCCTCGAACAGTTCCCACGACGGCATGGAAACAACCGCAGCACCAATTCCGTCGGCCTGCAGCATATCCCGCGCCGCCATGGCGATGGACACTTCCGAGCCCGTCGCCATCAATGTCACCTTGCGGGTACCCTCGGCCTCGGCCAGGACATAGGCGCCTTTCGCGGACTTGTTCTCGGCCCCCGCATCCGTGCGCAGCAGCGGCACGCCCTGGCGCGTCAGCACCATGCCGGACGGACCGTCAAACCGCTCCACCGCCAGTTCCCAGCATTCCGCGGTCTCGATCGGGTCGCAGGGCCGGAACACGGCGAAGTTGGGCATGGCGCGCAGACTGGCCAGAGTTTCCACCGGCTGGTGGGTCGGCCCGTCTTCGCCGAGACCGATGGAATCGTGGGTCAGCACATAGACCACACGCTGTTCCATCAGCGCCGACAGACGCATGGCACCGCGCATGTAATCGGCGAACACCAGGAACGTCCCGCCGTAGGGAATGAACCCGCCGTGCAGGGCCATGCCGTTCATGGCCGCGGCCATGCCGTGCTCGCGCACGCCGTAGTACATATAGCGGCCCGAGAAATCGTCGGGTGTGATGGGCTCCAGCCCCTTGGCCTTGGTGTTGACCGAGCCGGTCAGGTCGGCGGAGCCGCCGATCAGGTCGGGAACGGCGGCGCAGAGCAGGTCGAGAAATTTGCCCGACGCCTGCCGGGTCGCCCATTTCGGGGCCTCCTCGACAACGGCCTTCTTGTAATCGAGAACCGCCTGTTTCCAGCCTTCGGGCAGCGTTCCGGCCACGCCGCGCTCGAACGCGGCCTTGTCCTTGGACCCGTCAAGACGGCCCTGCCACCCGGCGCGAACTTCCGCGCCCCGGTTGCCGGCGGCGCGCCAGGCGTTCAACACGTCGTCTGGAATCGTGAACGGCGCATGGGGCCAGCCCATCTTTTCCCGCGCCAGGACGAGTTCGTCGTCGCCGAGCGGCGCTCCATGGGTGCCCGAGGTCCCCTGCTTGTTGGGAGAGCCGTAACCGATGATGGTGCGGCAAGCGATCATGGAGGGTGTATTCGTCCCCCGCGCCTTTTCGATGGCTGCCGCGACGGCGTCCGGATCGTGGCCGTCGACCGCCTGCACGTCCCAGCCCGACGCCGTGAAGCGCGCCATCTGGTCGTCGGACACGGACAGGTCCGTACCGCCGTCGATGGAAATACGGTTGTCGTCCCACAACACGATGAGCTTACCCAGCTTCAGGTGCCCGGCCATGGAAATGGCTTCGTGGCTGATGCCTTCCATCAGGCAGCCGTCGCCGGCGATGACATATGTATGGTGATCGACCAGGGCGTCGCCGAAGCGCGCGTTATGCAGCCGTTCCGCCAGCGCCATGCCGACGGCGGTGGCGATACCCTGCCCCAGCGGCCCGGTCGTCGTCTCGATCCCCGGCGCGTGGCCGTATTCGGGATGGCCCGCGGTCTTGGAGCCCAACTGGCGGAAGTTCTCCAGCTCGCTCATGGGCATGCCCGGATAGCCGGTCAGATGCAGCAGGCTATAGAGCAGCATCGACCCGTGGCCGGCCGACAGCACGAAGCGGTCACGATCCGGCCATTTTGGGTCCGACGCATCGAACTTCAGGAACCGGGTGAACAACACCGTCGCCGCATCGGCCATGCCCATGGGCATGCCCGGATGGCCGGAATTGGCCCTTTGCACGGCATCGGCGGAAAGGAATCGGATGGCATTCGCCATGTCTTGATGGGATACGGCAGGGGTGGCCGACGCTTGCGCGGCCACGCTCGAACCGTTGTCTGGAGCCGTCATGGGAGTCTCCTGAAGCGGACGTCGCCGCCGCCCGACGAACCAGGGAATCTGGCCGGATTTCAGGACCGGACGGCTGCGGCATGAATAACCGTTCGCCGTGCCCAGGGCAAGCCGCCAAACGGGGATAAATCGCGCATAACGGGGAAAACTTGTCGTCACGCAGGGCGGTCCCTAGATTAAGGCCCTAAGACAGCCCGAACACAAGGATGCATGCCGTGCACGTTCAACAGTCAATCGAGAGAAAACTGACCGAATCCCTCACACCGGACCATCTTGAGGTGATCAACGAAAGCCACATGCATTCGGTGCCCCCGGGATCGGAAAGCCATTTCAAGGTGATCGTCGTCTCTCCCCGGTTCGACGGCCTGAACCGAATCAAACGCCACCAGACGGTCAACGCCGTTCTGGCGGACGAACTCGCCGGCCCCATTCACGCCCTGTCCATGGAAACCTACACGGCCGGAGAATGGCAAACGCGCGGCGGACGCACCCTGGCGTCCCCCCAATGCATGGGTGGCGCCAAGGCCGAGGCCGGGTGAGACTCCTCCCGTCACCGGGGTGTTTTCCGTCCTTACCTTCTCGCCTGCCCCGCACCGGCGGCCGGACGCATCGGTAATTTCTTTGCTGCGGTGCAAAATTCACGCTTGAAATTTTCACCGATGAGGTCGATGTTCACGCATCAAGCATACCTCGGGCCCGTGCCCGGTTTTTTTTGCGCCTATCCAGAACAGTCATTCCGTTAAAAATCAGAGAGCAATTCTCATGGTGATTTTCCCCCGTCTGCTTCCCCTGTCCGCCGTCTGGGCGCTCGCCGCCGTCATATTCGCGGCAATATCCATCCCCGCCGCCGCCCAACAGGGACCGATGCCGGTGACCGTGGCCAAGCCCCTGATCAAGAAGATCACCGAATGGGATGAATACACCGGCCGCTTCGAGGCGACGAACCGGGTGGAAATTCGCGCCCGGGTGTCGGGTTTTCTGGAATCGATCCATTTCAAGGACGGCGATCTGGTCAACAAGGGTGACCTGCTGTTCGTCATCGACCCGCGCCCGTTCGAGGCCCAATTGGATGTCGCCAAGGCATCGCTGGAAGCCGCCAAGACCCGAGTCAACCTGGCCGAACGCGAATTCAAGCGCGCCGAAAGCCTGTTGAAACGCAACAACATCTCGCGCGAGACCTTCGATCAGCGCCAGGCAGAACTTGCAACCGCACAGTCCACGGTGCTGTCGGCCCAGGCGCAGATCCGTATCGCCAAGCTGAATCTGGAATTCACCCAGGTGAAGGCGCCGATTTCCGGGCGCGTATCCGACGCCCGGGTCGATGTCGGCAACTTGGTCGAGGGCGGCTCGGCCCAATCGACCCTGCTGTCGACCTTGGTCTCCATTGACCCGATCCTGTTCACCTTTTCCGCATCTGAAGCCGAATTTCTGAAGTATTCCCGGCTTGACGCCACGGGGCGGCGGGATTCGTCGCGCAGTGCGGCGAACCCCGTGTTCGTGCGCCTGATGGACGAAGACAGCTTCACCCGCGAGGGCCGTATGAGCTTCGTCGATAACGAACTGTCGCCCAACACGGGCACCATCCGCGCCCAGGCCGTGTTCGAAAACTCATCGGGCTTTCTGGTGCCGGGCGTGTTCGGGCGTCTGCGCCTGATCGGATCCGACGAATACGAAGCGGTGCTGATCCCCGATTCCGCCGTGGTCTCGGATCAGAGCAAGAAAATGGTGCTGATCGTCGATGCCGACGGCAACGTGAAGGCGGCGCCCGTCGACATGGGCCCCCTGCACGAAGGCCTGCGCGTCATCCACGGCGGGCTTGGCCGCGACGACAGAATCGTCGTCAAAGGCATTCAGCGTGCGCGACCAGGCGGCAAGGTCATGGCCAAGGAGGCCGACCTGCTGCCTGACGGTACAATCATGGTTCGCACGGGGTCCTGACGTCTCATGCGCTTTACACATTTCTTCGTCGATCACCCGATCTTCGCATCGGTTATCTCGATCCTCATCACGCTGCTGGGTTTCATCGCCTATCTGAGCCTGCCCGTCGCGCAGTATCCTGAAATCGCGCCGCCGACCATCCAGATCACCGCGACCTATCCGGGGGCGTCGGCGGAAACCGTGGCCGACACGGTGGCGACGCCGCTGGAACAGGAAATCAACGGCGTCGAAGGCATGCTTTACGCCAAGTCGGAAGCGACCGGCGACGGCGTGCTGAACCTGCAGGTCACCTTCAAGCTGGGCACCAATCTGGACGACGCCCAGGTCCAGGTGCAGAACCGGGTTTCCATCGCCGAAGCCCGCCTGCCCGAGGAAGTCCGCCGCTTGGGCGTGACCGTCAAGAAAAGCTCGCCCGACCTGATGATGGTCATCCACCTGCTGTCGCCGGACGGATCGCGCGACCAGCTTTATATCTCCAACTACGCGCGGACCCAGGTCCTCGATCGTCTGGCCCGCATTCCCGGCGTCGGCGAGGCCCGCGTGTTCGCCGAGCGCGCCTATTCCATGCGCATCTGGCTGGATCCGGAACGCATCGCCAATTTCAACCTGACGGCCGGCGAGGTCGTCACGGCCCTGCGTCAAAACAACGTGCAGGTCGCGTCGGGCATCATCAACCGCCTGCCCGTACCCAAGCCGGCGGCGTTCGAATTGAATGTGGAAACCCAGGGCCGTCTGATCGCGCCCGAGGCCTTCGGCGATATCGTCGTCAAGCGCGGCGAAGGCACCGGGGTGGTCCGCGTGCGCGACATCGCGCGGGTCGAACTGGGGGCGCAGGATTACCAGACCACGGCCTATCTCGACCGCAACACGGCCCTGCCCATCGTCATCATGCAGCGCCCGGGCTCCAACGCCCTGGAGACGGCCGAGCAGGTCATCGACGCCATGGACGACCTGGCCAAGGACTTTCCCGAGGGCCTGAAGCACACCATCGTCTACAACCCGACCGAGTTCATCGCCCGCTCCGTCGATGCCGTCTACACGACCATCGGCGAGGCCATCATCCTGGTGATCCTGGTCATCTTGGTGTTTCTACAGAACTTCCGCGCCGCCATCGTGCCCATCGTCGCCATTCCGGTGTCGTTGATCGGCACCTTCCTGGTCATGGGGATGCTCGGCTATTCGATCAACAACCTGACCCTGTTCGGCCTGGTGCTGGCCATCGGGGTCGTGGTCGATGACGCTATCGTCGTGGTCGAAAACGTCGAACGCTATCTGGCCAAGGGGCTGAGTGCGCGCGAAGCCGCCCACAAGACCATGGACGAAGTCGGCGGCGCCATTGTCGCCATGTCCCTGGTTCTGGTCGCGGTGTTCCTGCCGACCGGCTTCATCACCGGCATTTCCGGTCAGTTCTACCGCCAGTTCGCCATCACCGTGGCGACGGCGACCATGATCTCGATGATCGTGTCGTTGACCCTGTCGCCGGCCCTGTGCGCGCTGTTGCTCAAGGCCAACCACGGCGGCGGGGAACGCCAGGGCATCATGCGGACCCTGATGCTGCCCATCGACAAGTTCACGGCCGCCTTCAACTGGGGGTTCGAGCGCCTGAACATCGCCTATACGGAAGGCACCAAGCGGTTCGTGCGCAAGGCCGCCATCGTGCTGACCGTCTATGTCGGCCTGCTCGGCCTGACGGTCTATGAATTCAAGACCACGCCCTCGGGCTTCATTCCGGAACAGGATCAGGGCTACCTGATCACGGTCGTTCAGTTGCCGGCCGGGTCATCCCTGGCGCGCACGGACGAAGTCGTGCGCCGCGCCATCGATATCATCCTGAAGCACCCGGACGTCGAACACGCCGTCGGCTTCGCCGGGTTCGACGCCGCGACCTTCACCAACGCGCCCAACGGCGGCGCCATCTTCGTACCCATGAAGCCGATCGCCGACCGCGACAAACGGGGGGCGACCGTCAACAAGGTGCTGGGCGAATTGCAGGCGCAGCTGTTCCAGATCGAGGACGCGATGATCTTCCTGGTCGCTCCCCCGCCCGTGCGCGGCATCGGCCGGGGCGGCGGCTGGAAGCTTTATGTCCAGGACCGCCGTGGACGCGGCATCGAGGCCCTTCAGGCCGCGGCGCAGAGCCTTGTCGCCGCCGCCAACAAGGAACCGGGCCTGACCCGCGTGTTCTCGCTGTTCAATTCCGCGACGCCCAAGATCTACGCCGACATCGACCGCGTGAAGGCGGAAATCCTCGATGTGCCGGTGGAAAACGTGCTTGAGGCGCTGGAGGTCTATATCGGGTCCGCCTACGTCAACGACTTCAACTTCCTAGGGCGAACCTTCCGGGTCACGGCACAGGCCGACGGTGAATTCCGCGACCGGCCCGGCGACGTGGCCAAACTCTACGCGCGTTCGACCAGGGGTGACATGGTGCCCATCGGCTCTCTCGCCACGTTCCGGGACATCACCGGTCCGCATCGCGTGCCGCGCTACAACCTGTATCCCGCCGCCGAGGTCCAGGGCGCCAAGCTGCCCAACATCTCGACCGGCGAAAGCCTGGACAAGATGGACGCCCTGGCGGCCAAGGTCCTGCCCGACGGGTTCTCCTACGAATGGACGGAAATCGCCCTGCAGCAGAAACTGGCCGGCGATACGGCGGTGTTCGCTTTCGGTCTGGCGGTGGTGTTCGTGTTCCTGCTGCTGGCGGCCCTTTATGAAAGCTGGGCCCTGCCCTTGGCGGTCATCCTGATCGTACCCATGTGCCTGCTGGCCTCGATCGTCGGGCTCAACCTGCGCGGCATGGAATCCAACATCCTGGCGCAGGTCGGCTTCGTCGTGCTGATCGCGCTGGCGGCCAAAAACGCCATCCTGATCGTCGAATTCGCCAAACAGGCCGAGGAAGAAGGCATGACCGCCGTCGACGCGGCCATTAACGCGGCCAAGACCCGCCTGCGCCCGATCCTGATGACCTCCTTCGCCTTCATCCTGGGCGTGGTGCCGTTGATGATCGCCGATGGTGCCGGTGCGGAAATGCGTCAAGCCTTGGGCACCACCGTGTTCTCGGGCATGGTCGGGGTGACGTTCTTCGGCCTGATCTTCACGCCCACCTTCTATGTCGCCTGCCGTTGGCTGGCCGACAAGATGCGCGCCCTGATGGGCCGCCAGACCCCGGCGACCTAACGGACGCTGCCGGGGGCCCGCGGCTCGTCGGGCGTGGGAACGTAGGTGAAATCGTAGGCGACGATGATGTGGCCGATGGTTCCATCCGCGCCGGCAAGCGGCAGATACACGGATTCGAACGCCGTCGGCAGGTTCTTTTCCACGGCCTCGACATAGGCCACGGCGCGGAAAGGGCGTCCAGCCGTCAGGACAGCCTGATAGCGCGTCAGGACTGCCGCCGCCCCGCGCCTGTAGGTCTCGGCGATCAATTGCCCCGTGCCGTCGACCCCCAGGACCCCCGACAGGCCGGTTCCGGCATACCGGCAGCGGAATTCACGACCGCCGTCGACTACATCCCGCACTACGATATGCGGTGCGGCCTTGTAAATATCCATGAGACGAATATCAGACCAAGCCGGGTAAGGTCGGTCACCGCGCTTCGCCAGCCAATACTCGAACAGTGACCGGGTAACGGGGGAACGCAGATCCTCCGCCTTATTGACGTCGCCCAGCAGGTTGGGTGCTCGATTCTCCGCCACAGCGGACCTTTGAAGACGGTTGTATGATATTCGTCCGAGCACTCATACCAACCCAGAGCCGCGGCGGCAAAGATTTCCTTGCCCGGAGGAACGGATCACCCTTTCCCTGGCTTGCGGAACTGAACGTTCAAATCCTGCTCGTACAACTTGATCATGGAGCTTTTCGGGCCCTGGCCGTAGCCGGCCTCCAGCGCCCGTTCGTAGATCGCCGTCATGGCATCGGCCAGCGGTGTGGCGGCGTCCGCATCCTTGGCCAGGCTCTGAACGTTTAGGATGTCCTTGTAGGCGCCCTGCATGGGAAAATCGCCGGAGAAATCGCCGTTTAGGACCTTGGGCACGAAATGCTCCGAGGCAAAGGACCGGGACGATCCCGTCAGCACCAGCTTTTCCAGGGCCTCAACCCCCATCCCGGATTTGAGGGCCAACGGAAGCAGCTCGCAGAACGCCGCGATGTTGATGTTGTAGATCACGTTGTTCAGGCCCTTCATGGCCTGCCCGGCGCCGAGCGGTCCGGAGTGGATGATCTCCTCGCCACAGGCCTTGAGGAACGGCAGGGCCGCGTCATAGCCTTCCTTGGTGCCGCCGAACATGATGGTCAGGGTGCCGTCCGCCGCCCGCCGGGGCAGGCCGGAAATGGGGCAGTCGAAATAGGCGATCCCCTTGGCCGCCGCGTCCTCGGCGATGGCGAGCGCGTCGGGCCGCTTCATGGTGGTGGCGTCCAGCACCGTGATGTTCTTGCGCTCCGCATCGGCGATGCCGCCGGGGCCGTTGCCGCCCGGCCCGAACATGACGTCGCGCACCTGCGGCGCGTCGGGCACGCAGATGATGACCGTGCCGGCCTTTTCCGCGACCTCGGCCGGACTGGCGCAGGCGACGGCGCCCGCATCGGTCAACAGCTTCAGCGCCTCCGGCACCGGGTCATAGACGAACACCGTCTCGGCCGCCTTGACCAGGTTAAGCGCCATGCCCCGGCCCATGGTGCCAAGGCCGATGAAACCGACAGCGGGAAGTGTCATGGAGGTATCCTCTTTGCGTTTGTTCTTTGGGCGGGGTGTCGTGTTTATCTCTTATCCGCGATCCAGCGTCACCTCGACAACGCCCAAATCGCCGAAATCGGCCACCGCGCGGTCGCCGGGGGCGGCGGGCTCGATGCCCGTGCAGGTGCCGGTCGACACCCACTGCCCCCCCGTCAGGCCGCGCCCGCGCCGCGACAGGCCGTTGACCAGCCACAGCAGGGAATTCAGCGGATCGCCGAGCGCCATGGACCCAACGCCCTTGCCCCGTTCCGCGTCGTTGATCCGCATGACCACGCCGTGGTCGCGGAAATCCATGTCGGGCGTGAAGGCCCGCGCCTTGCCCAGAACCAGGGCGACGTTCACTCCGCCGTCGGCGACCAGCAGCGGCAGCATGGCGCCGCCCTCGGGCCCACCTTCGAACCGCCGCCCGACCACCTCGATGGCGCCCGCCACCTGATCGACGGCGGCGCGGACGTCGGCGATCGCATAGCCCCCTGCCCGCGCCGGCAGGTCGGCGCTCAGGCGAAAGGCGAATTCGCCCTCGACCGCCAAGGTATGGGCGACGGACGGCACGGTGGCCCCGCTTTGCGCCATGAACGACTGCGCCACCGCACCGAACCAGGGCTCGTCCGTGCCCAGCTTTTCCTGGGACGCCTTGCTGGACGAGCCGATCTTGAAGGCCGCGACGGGTGCGCCGCAGGCCCCGTCGACCGCCGCCTGCACGCCATAGCCCTCATCCAGAGTGCGCGGCAGGGTCACGGCGTCGAGATCGACCGTCCCGCCGTCCCGGCGGGCAGCCCAGAGCTGGTTCGCGAGATCGGCAAGGGCGGGAGACAGGGCAGCAGCCGGCGCAGCGGCCGTGAGATCGGATGACATGGGGATGGGTCCTCTGGATGGTTTTGTTTGATGGGCACGACCGAACGGCCGCTTGGTTTTCACCACCTTAGATGGCCCATCGGCCCCTGTGCCATCCCAAAATCACACGTCCATTTGAACGACACCCGAGTGACCCGGAAAAAATCCACAAGTTTGTTCGGCCTGCCGACGGCTCCTCTTGCGTTACCAGATCTTCAGGGATTAATGTTCCGGTTATGTTCTTATGCATTCGAAATCATCATGTATTCACGCCCGTGGCCCATCGACGCCTCGCGCTGCCGGTATTCACATCCCGCGTTTCCGCCGGTTTCCCCAGCCCGGCAGAAGACTTCACGGATGGCGTTCTCGATCTCAACGACCTTATCGAGCGCCCGGCGGCAACCTTCATCGTGCGGGTTTCCGGCTGGTCCATGTCCGGGGCGGGCATCTTCGACGGTGACCTTCTGATCGTCGACCGCAGCCTCAAGCCCCGGTCCGGGCAGATCGTCGTCGCGGTCACGGCTGGGGAAATGGTGGTCAAGCGCCTGCGCCTGAAGGGGGGGCGCTGGTGGCTGGTTCCGGAAGCGCCGGAACATGACGAATTCAAAGCCGTGGAAATGAGCGAGGACTCGGAAATCTGGGGCGTCGTCAAGAACGTGGTCCGGTGTCTGACGTGACCCGCGTCTTTGCCCTGGCCGACGCGAATAATTTCTACGCCTCGTGTGAACGTGTGTTCCAACCGGAATTGCGCGGCAAGCCCACAGTGGTTCTGTCCAACAACGACGGCTGCGTGATCGCCCGTTCACCGGAAGCCAAGGCCATGGGCATCGCCATGGGCGCCCCGTTCTTTAAGCTTAAAGAGCGGGCGGACTTCCGGTGCGTTCAGGTGCGTTCCGCCAACTTCACCCTCTACGGCGACATGAGCCGTCGCTTCATGGACATCATCGCCGCCAACACCCCGGACATGGAAATCTACAGCATCGATGAATGCTTCATCGACTACACCCGCGCGGGCGCGGCGGCGGCGGACAGAGCGCGGGACTTGCGGGCCATGATCCTGCAATGGACCGGCCTTTCCGTCAGCTTCGGGCTGGGCGCGACCAAAACCCTCGCCAAGATCGCCAACCGTCAGGCCAAGGCATCGCCGGATGGCGTATTCGCCCTGCTTGATGCGGACACACGGGCCGATGTCCTCAGGGAAACCGACGTGCGCGACGTATGGGGGATCGGCAAGAAATGGGCGAACCGGCTTCAGTGTCATGACATCCACAACGCCCATGACCTGGCCCGGGTGGACCGGCAATGGGCGCGCAACGTCATGGGGGTTGTCGGTTTGCGTACGGTCGATGAATTGAACGGCCTGTCCGCCGTGTCCCTGGAACAGGTTACCCCCGACAAGCAGACCTTGTGCGTCTCCCGCAGTTTCGGAACCACCGTGCGGGATCGCGCAGAATTGGCGTCCCGCCTGCATCACTTCGCGTCACGGGCGGCGGAAAAACTGCGCCAGGGCGGATTGGTGGCAAGCGCCGTCAATGTGTTCATCAAAGGCAACACATTCCGCCCCGATCTGCCGCAGCACGCAAACAACGTCACAATGGAATTGTCCTTCCCGACATCGGATACGGGGGACATCGTGCGGGCGACATTGCAGGGCCTCGGCAGGCTGTACCGCCCCGGCATCCCCTACAAGAAAGCGGGCGTCCTCATGCTGGAGGTTTGTAACGCCAAACTGGCCCCGCGCAGCCTGTTCGCCGCCCCCGACCCGCGCCGCGACCGGCTGATGCAGACGATGGATAGCCTGAACGCCAAACACGGCCCGGGCACCCTGTGCTACGGCAAAATCCCCCAGCCCCGCACCTGGTACATGACCCAGCGCCACCGCTCACCGCGTTTCACGACCCACTGGCGGGAATTGCCGGTGGCGCGCACCTAACCCGAACCGACGCGGCCAGGGCCGTTCATCCCGAACAACCGTACGTCACGAATTGCAATGATGATGGGATGGCAGTTCGAGCCCAAGGTTTGCAGGGGGGCGCTTTTCATCATTACCAAAATTTGGTACATTTGCCGCAACGGTTTGTTTATGGGGAGCTTGAAATGGCGCGCAATACGTCCGTTGCCCTTGGCGATCATTTTGCGGAATTCATTCAATCGCAAGTGCGGACCGGTCGCTACGGTTCGGCCAGCGACGTGGTCCGGGCGGGATTGCGGCTTTTGGAGGAACACGAGGCGCAGGTGAAAGCCTTGCGGGATGCGCTGGTTGCCGGAGAAGAGTCCGGGCCGCCCCAACCGTTCGACAGTGACGCATTTTTGAAACGGATGCGGGCCAAGCATGGCGGGTAAGGAGCCGGGTAAAGGCGTCCCCTACCGGCTGACCCCGCGCGCCGAAAGCGATCTGGAAGAGATTTGGCTTTATACCTTCAAGACCTGGTCCCCACAGCAGGCGGACCGCTATCACAACGACATCGTTGACCGTTTGGCGTGCTGCGCACGGCAATCGGCAGAACGGCATTGAATGCCAGAATTTTGAGGAAATGGGGTGGCTGATGGGATTTGAACCCACGACCCTCGGCACCACAAGCCGATGCTCTAACCAACTGAGCTACAGCCACCATTCGGACCCCTTTTCGAGCCCCGGAGCCGCCAATTTACTGGACGCGGCCCACGAAAGAGCGCCCTGTGTAATCCCCTGCCCCGCTTACGTCAAGCGGGCTTGAAATGAAGCGCCAGCCAGACCGTTTCCCCGTCCGCCGCCGTCCATTCGACGCGGTGGCGCTGATGCGCCGGCAGCAGCAGGAAATCGCCGGGTCTGAGGGTATGGGGGGCGGCCGCGCCCTCGATCAATAGCCCGGCTTCGCCCGCGAGCAGAATCACCCATTCATCTTCGGCCTGATCGTACCACGCGCCCTCGGGCGTCGCCTGGCCGGTGGAGACGATGCGTTCCAGCCGGAAGGCCCCGCCTTCGGCCAACCGGGTGAACACCTCCGCCCCCCGGCCGTCCGGCAAGTCCGCGAAAAGGTTGGCGATTGCGCCCGGGTTGAATTCGCTCATGATCGTTGCCTCCGCCCGACCGTCTACCATAGAGTGCCGCCCACCGGAAACGGGCCGCCAAGGCCCCGATACAAAGACCACCAGACGGAGAATGCATCCATGGTACAGATGGCCGCCGCGATGTCGCGGCTTGGCACCGAAAGCGCCTTCGAGGTTCTGGCCCGCGCCAATGCGCTGGCCGCCCAGGGCAAGGACATCATCAACCTCGGCATCGGCCAGCCCGACTTCAAGACCCCGCCGCATATCGTCGAGGCCGCGATCAAGGCGCTGAAGGACGGCCATCACGGCTATACCCCCGCCAACGGCATCCCCGAGCTGCGCGAGGCCGTGGCGCGCGACATCGCCCGCCACCGGAAAGTGACCGTCGATCCCGCCGACGTCATCATCGTGCCGGGCGGCAAGGTCACCATGTTCTTTGCCGTGCTGGCCCTGGGCGAGCCGGGAGCCGAGATCATCTATCCCAACCCGGGCTTCCCGATCTACGAAAGCGTCATCAAGTTCACGGGCGCGACGCCCGTGCCCATGGCCCTGCACGAGGACAAGGGCTTCGCCTTCTCGGCCGAGGAAGTGTTGGCCCTGATCACGCCCCGCACCCGGCTGATCATCCTGAATTCGCCCGCCAACCCCACGGGGGGTGCCGTGCCGCGGGAGGAAATGGACAAGCTGGCGGCGGGTCTGGCCGAACATCCGCATGTCACCATCATGTCCGACGAGATCTATTGCCGCATGCTGTACGACGGGCGCGAGCACGTCAGCCTGCTGGAATACGAGCACCTGCGCGACCGGGTGATCCTGCTCGACGGCTGGTCCAAGACCTATGCCATGACCGGCTGGCGCATGGGCTACGGCGTGTGGCCGAAATCCATGGTCGAGCCGATCACCCGCCTGGCCATCAACTGCAATTCCTGCGTCAACGCGGCCAGCCAGTTCGCCGGCATCGCGGCGCTGGACGGGCCGCAGGACGCGGTCGACGATATGGTCAAGGCATTTGACGAACGCCGCAAGGTCATTCTGCGCGAGTTGAACCAGATTCCGGGCTTCCGTTGTGCCGAGCCGGGGGGCGCCTTCTACGCCTTCCCCAACATCGAAGGCACGGGATTGTCGTCCATGGAGTTGCAGAACAAGCTGTTGAACGAAGCCGGCGTGGCGATCATTTCCGGCACCAGCTTCGGCGCCCAGGGCGAGGGCTACATCCGCTTTTCCTACGCCAATTCGAAGGAGAACATCCTGAAGGCCGTGGCCCGCATCCGGGATTGCCTGTCCGGTTAACGCGGCCCCGGCTCGCAACGATCTCAAGGGCATGTGCCGAAATTATTCGCACATGCCCTTTTTTTCGGCATTATGGATGGGCAGGCGGTTGACTCAAGGCCGCCAAATTGCATCGTAAGTCTTTGAATTGGGCCATTTTTCGTCAAGGCCCGGAACTGGCACGCCTCCTGCTATACAGAGGCGGACGAGGAAGGACGGACGCCGCGCCAAGAACGGCTTCCGACCCGAGAAATCCGTCTCTTCTGATGGGGGGGACAACCCCAAGGGAACCAAACTGATGAAAAAAATCGAAGCCATCATCAAGCCGTTCAAGCTGGATGAGGTGAAAGAGGCCCTCCACGAGGTGGGCCTGCAAGGAATTACGGTGGTCGAGGCCAAGGGCTTCGGGCGCCAGAAGGGGCATACGGAGCTCTACCGCGGTGCTGAATACGTGGTCGATTTCCTGCCCAAGGTGAAGATCGAACTGGTCGTCAACGACGACATGGTCGCCAAGGCCGTCGAAGCCATCCAGCAGACGGCGCAGACCGGTCGCATCGGCGACGGCAAGATCTTCATCATCCCCGTTGAAGAAGCGATCCGCGTGCGCACGGGCGAACGCGGGTCGGAAGCGATCTAGCCGTCCGGTCCCCGCCGGCCATCGTGCCGGCGCGCCAGGGAGGCCTAAACCAAAGCGCGTTCAAAATATCGTCTGGACACTTAGTCAAGAAAAGGAAGCAGGTATGAGCTTGGATATAAAAACACCGGCGGAATTCGTTAAATACGTGACGGACAACGAAATCCCCTTCGTTGACCTTCGCTTCACGGACTCCCGCGGGAAATGGCAGCACCTCACCATGGTGTCGGATTTCGTCACCGAGGCTGAATTCGAAGACGGCATCATGTTCGACGGCTCGTCGATCGCCGGTTGGAAGGCGATCAACGAATCCGACATGGCGCTGATCCCCGACGCCTCCACGGCGGTCATGGACCCGTTCTCGGCCCAGCCCTGCGTGATCCTGTATTGCGACGTTCTCGACCCGGTCACCGGCCAGGGCTACGAGCGCGATCCCCGCTCCATCGCCAAGCGCGGCGAAGCCTATCTGGGCACCACGGGCATCGGCGACACGGCCTATTTCGGCGCCGAGCCGGAATTCTTCGTGTTCGACGACGTGCGCTATGCCGTCGACATGAACAAATGCTTCTACGAGTTCACGTCCGAAGAAGGCCCCTATGTCTCGGGCACCCTGTTCGACGAAGGCAACCTGGGCCACCGCCCGGGCGTCAAGGGCGGCTACTTCCCGGTTCCGCCGGTTGACTCGTGCCACGACCTGCGCGGCGAAATGGTCAGCGTGATGCAGGAAATGGGCCTGACCATGGACAAGCATCACCACGAAGTCGCCGCCTCCCAGCACGAACTGGGCATGGCGTTCTCGACCCTGGTGCGCGCCGCCGACAACGTGCAGATTTACAAGTACTGCACCCAGATGGTGGCCCATACCTACGGCAAATCGGCGACCTTCATGCCGAAGCCCGTGGCCGGCGACAACGGCACCGGCATGCACACCCACCAGTCCATCTGGAAGGACGGCAAGCCGACCTTCGCGGGCTCTGGCTATGCCGACCTGTCGGAAACCTGCCTGTACTACATCGGCGGCATCATCAAGCATGCGAAGGCCCTCAACGCCTTCACCAACCCGTCGACCAACTCCTACAAGCGCCTGATCCCCGGCTTCGAAGCCCCGGTGCTGCTGGCCTATTCGGCCCGCAACCGTTCGGCCTCCTGCCGCATTCCGTATTCGGGCAGCCCCAAGGGCAAGCGGTGCGAAATCCGCTTCCCGGACGCCACGGCCAACCCGTACCTGGCGTTCACGGCCATGATGATGGCCGGCCTCGACGGCATCCAGAACAAGATCCATCCGGGCGACCCGATGGACAAGGACCTCTACGATCTGCCGGCCGAAGAACTGGCGGGCGTGCCCACCGTCTGCGGCTCGCTGCGCGAAGCCATGCAGGCGCTGGACGCCGACCGCGACTTCCTCAAGAAGGGCGACGTCTTCACCGACGACGCCATCGACGGCTACATGGATCTCAAGTGGGAAGAGATCTACAACTTCGAACACACGCCGCATCCGGTTGAATTCATGATGTATTACTCCTCCTAAGACAGACGGCGGGCGGGACCCCACGGTTCCGCCCTGCCCTGTCTTTCGGAAACATCACGACCAATCGGAAGACCGGCGTTCACCCGGTTTTACGCGCCAAACTTGGGGGCCCTGTCGTTTCGGCGGCGGGCCCCCGATTTTCTTTTGGAATCCTCATTACCACACTGTCCATGTGGCAAAACTTTAGGGATTATTTAATTTGACCCCCGCACCCGAAAATTGGCACGCTCCCGTTCTAATTGAACGCGGACTCGACTCCACCACGAGGTCGGGAGCAGTATAGCCACTGTCATGATTGGGTTCAAAATCGGGAGGGCAGAATGGCGGACGAAAACAACACGCCGCTGTATCAGTCGGCTGACGGTCCAGTGATCTTCACCGATGGAGTTCCGAGCATCGCGCACGGCGCTGGTGTGGTGAAGTTTTATTTGGGAAGGTTTGACCCGGACGCCAAGGGTGGAAATCCAGCCAATCAAGCAATCGCGGCGCAAGTTGTCATGCCAGCGCCAGCATTTGCTGCAACTGCAGCATTCTTTTCGTCCAAGGTCAAAGACCTCGTCCTCGATAAAGTGCTTACCCAGGAACAGGTGGACGAAATCGGAGCCATGTTCGAAGCCGAGGCAGGCGGTGGCGAGCAAAAAGGAAAATAGCGCCAGGACAGGGGATGTTGTGAAGCTTGCCGATCACACCAAGAGGCAAACAGCTAACACAGCGCCACAAGCATCCTATATGTCTAGGGTGATACCACCGACTTTCTCTGAACAGATTCGGCGGCATTTGCGCGAGGAAACAACAAAGCTACGAGTTCCGCAAGGCGGCACCGGGAGAAGACCTATGAGCGACCATACTCAGGAATTGGTGAATGCCAAGCTAGAAGCAGTACGCGCCCAAAATGACGCTCGCTTTGCTGAAGTGCTGTCGAAACTCGAGCATCTCCCATCTCAAGCTTCTATGGCTTGGATGATGTTTGGCGCTGTCATCACCACAGTCGGTTTAATTATTGCCATACTCGCTTTTGGTGGCGACCGATTTGACGGCGGCGTTCAACTAACAGGCGCGAGCGTTCAACAGGCGATCAATGCTGAAACCCGCGCGACGAATGCCGAAAAAATCGCTAAAGACAACGCAGAGCGCATGAAAGACTTGGGCGGAAAGTTAAACACCATCCTTGATATTCTAGGCGAACGGGCCAAGAAATAGTCATGCTGGGCGGCAAACACCTCAACTTCAGAATTTCGGTGACAAATAATTTCGGGACCAGCTTACTGGGGAATTAAATGGTACCGGATTAAAGTGGACAGCTTGATTTTAGGAGAGCCTAAGAACTTTATCTTTCGGACCTCCTACCAAATTTCCGGGTTATCAGCCCTCGTGGCCCGGCGGCGGTAGGTCGCGGGGGTCGAGGGCGCGGCCGTGCAGCACCGGCATCAGGTCGAAATAAGGCCGGATGATCGGCGACGCCGATCCTTCGAAATCCGCGAACGGCCCGTCGAAGAACACCCCGCCCTCGTGCAGCATGACCGTGCGCGGCTGCAACCGGCGCAGCAGATCCTTGTCATGGGTGACGATCAGGGTCGTGCGATGCTTGCCCGACCGGGTCGGCGCCACATGCGTGCGGGCGATCAGGTCGTGCATGGTCGACGCCGTGGTCGGGTCCAGGCCGGTGGTCGGCTCGTCGTAGAACAAAACCTCCGGGTCCATGGCAAGAGCGCGCGCCACGGCCAGGCGCTTGGCCATGCCGCCGGACAGTTCGTTCACGTCCGTCGCCATGAAATCGTCCGTGTCGGGAAGGTCGACCGCCGCCAGGACCTTTTGCGCGACAACGACGATCTCGGGCTCTTCCAGGCCCCGCACTTCCGACAGCCACAGGCCGATGTTGTCCAGCACCGTGCCGGAAAACAGGGCGTTCCTTTGGAACACCACGCCCCAATGGGTGTGCAGGCGGTCTGTCTCCATCGTATCCAGCGCCGTCAGGTCGATCAGGGGGGCGCCGTCCATGTCATGATCGGCGACCAACACGCGGCCTTGGTCTGGGTCGAGGCGGCCCAGGATATGGTTGAGCAGAACCGTCTTACCGCTGCCCGAACCGCCGACGATGGCGACGATTTCCCCCCGTTCGATCGACAGGTCGATGCCGGTAAGCACCCGATGCGCGCCGAAGGCCTTGCACAGGCCGTCAATCCTGATTTCCGCCGGCGCGCCGTTCATCAGGCCGGGGCCACGCGGGCCCGTGGCGGCTGCGCCCTCATCCCCGCACCTTGACGGGCTCGTATTCCTCCAGCCGGTCCGTGGCCGGCGCCGGGGTGCGCGACAGGGCGGCGACGGCATCCCACAGGTCCTGGGTCATCTTGACGTCCAGAGACTTGAGCGAGGGTTCCAGTTGCTTGACGTTGCGCGCACCGACGATGGGGGCGGTGACCGCCGGATTGGCCGCGACCCAGGCAACGGCCAGGGTCACCGGATGGATGCCCTGCTTTTCCGCAAACTCCGTGAACCGGCCGGCGGTTTCCAGCATCCAGTCGTCGGAATAGCGCACGGCGTATTCCTGCTTGTCCTTGACCCGGCCGACCTTGGGCTGCACGCCGGGGCGGTATTTGCCCGACAGCATGCCGCCGCCGACGGGGCTGTAGGTGATGACGCCCATGCCTTCCGCCTGGGCCTGGGGGAAGATTTCCGCCTCGGCCGCGCGCTTGACCAGGTTGTACATGGGCTGGATCACGTCGAACTTGGTCCAACCGTTCTTTTCCGAAATACCCTGGGCCTTGGCGACCTGCCAGGCGGCGTAGTTCGACGCCCCGATGTAGAGCACCTTGCCCGCGCGGACCAAATCCTCCAACCCGCGCAGGACTTCCTCCAGCGGCGCCAGTTTCTCGAAGCGGTGCATGAACAGCACGTCCAGGCGGTCGGTCTTGAGGCGCTTCAACGAGTCCTCGACCGCCATGGCGACGTGGCGGCGGTTGCCACCGCCCGAATTGATGTCCCCCCGGATGTTGTTGAAGCATTTGGACGTGATGACCAGGTTATCCCGCTCACCCTTCATCAGCTCGCCCAGGATGGTTTCCGCCTTGCCCTTGGTATAGGCGTCGGCGCAATCGAAGAAGTTGACGCCGATGTCGCGTACCTTCTTGTACATGGCCTTGGACGCGGCCTTGTCGGCTTCCGCCCCGAAGGACATGGTGCCGAAGCATAACTGCGACACGCGCACACCCGTGCGACCCAAAGTTCTGTATTCCATGGATGGTTCCTCCCGTCGGCGCTCCCGGCGCGATGCGGGACGCGGTTGTGATTGGTTGTGGCGCAGATTGCCGGGCCGATGCGAAAGACGCAAGGGAAAGGCCGCTTTCTTGCCCCCCTGCCCACATCATCGGTTGCGCAAAACCGTGTGTAATTACAATATGATGGATTGCATCCTTACAGCACCTTTTTCCCGGATCGCGGAAAATTATGGAACTCTCGAACCACCTCATTCTGATCGGGTCTGCCTTGATCCTGGTCAGCATCATCGCCGGCACCTTGTCGTCGCGGTTCGGGGCTCCTTTGCTGCTGGTGTTCCTGGTGCTCGGCATGCTGGCCGGCGAGGACGGCCCCGGCGGGCTCAAGTTCAACGACTACGACACCACCTATCTGGTCGGCAGCGTCGCGCTCGCCATGATCCTGTTCGACGGCGGCCTGCGCACCCGGTGGAAGGATTTCCGCGGTGTCAGCGCGCCGGCCGCGGTGCTGGCGACCGCCGGGGTGCTGATCACCGCCGCCATCACGGGCGTCGCGGCGCGGTTCCTTCTTGGCGTCGATTGGCTGGAAGGCCTGCTGATCGGTTCGATCGTCGCCTCGACGGATGCGGCGGCGGTGTTTCTACTGCTGTCGGCGCGGGCCATGCGCCTGCGCGACCGGCTTAGCTCGATCCTCGAGGCCGAGGCCGGGCTCAACGACCCCATGGCCGTGCTGCTGACGATTACCTGCGTCGGCTTGATCACTTCGACGGACCCGTCCTTGACCCTTGATACGGCGACCATCGTCGCCGGGCAGTTTTCCCTGCAGATCGTCGGCGGGCTGCTGGCCGGGCTGTTCGGAGGGTATGCCCTGCTGACGGCCCTCAACGGCCTGAGCATCGCATCCGGCCTTTACCCGGTGCTGGCCGCATCGGGGGCCTTGCTGCTGTTTGCCGGCGCCCAGGAAATCGGCGCCAGTGGTTTTCTTGCCGTCTATATCGCGGGTCTTGTCGTCGGCAACCGGCGGCACAAGGCGACGCTGCTGATCAACCGCTTTCACGACGGTCTGGCCTGGCTGTGCCAGATCATCATGTTCCTGATCCTGGGCCTGTTGATCACGCCCAGTTCCCTTATCCCAGTCATCCTGCCCGCCGTCGCCATCGCCGCCGCCCTGATGTTCATCGCCCGGCCCGTCGCCGTGGGGTTGTCCCTGGCGGCGTTCCGCTATCCGCCCCGGGAAATCGCCTTCGTGTCCTGGGTCGGGCTGCGCGGCGCCGTGCCCATCTTCCTCGGCACCATTCCCGTAATCGCCGGGGTCGACAACGCGGAAACCTACTTCGGGGTGGTCTATGTCGTCGTCATGGCCTCGCTGATCGTGCAGGGGTGGAGCGTCAACGCCGTCGGACGGCGCCTGGGCGTGCTGCTCGCCCCCCGCCCGGCACAGCCGCCCCGGGTCGAAATCGACCTGCCCTCGGATCTCGGCAAGGACATGACCGCCTATACCGTCCAGGCGCGCAGCATGGCGCTGCGGCGCGATCTGGCCCGCCTGCCGTTGCCGGAGAACATCGACGTCGTCTCCATCATCCGCGACGGCATCCTTCGGACCCCCGCCGACCTCGAACGCTTGGCCCCGGGGGATGACGTGATCCTGCTCGCACCCCCGGATCAGACGGCGGCGCTTGACCGCTTGTTCGGCGCGCGGCAGCCCGGTCAGAACGATCCCGACGCGGTCGGCGAGTTCTCGTTCGATGCCCAAGCTCCCCTCGGGGCGATCGCCGACGCCTACGACTTCTGGATCCCCAGCAACCGACGCGAGACAGCGGTCGGCGATTTCCTGCGCCGCAACCTTTTGCGCATGCCTGTCACCGGGCGTCGCCTGCACTTGGTTTCGGTCGAACTGATCGTCCGGCGCGCGGAGAACGGCCGGATCATCACCGTCGGTATTGAACTGGACCCGATAACGGGCCGCTGGCGGCGCCTGTTCGATCTCACGAAGGTCTGGCTGGAAAGCCGCCTCGGCCGGCGCTGAGGGAAATCGGCCCGACAACGGTTCAATCCCGGAGAAAAACCCTTTAACCTCAATTCAGGCATGCTGGTCACCGTCCGGTCGGCAAACCTTTCCGGAACCGAATGCTTAAGGACCGCCCATGGGATCGCACGCGACCCTGCCCTATCTGCGGGAAACGATCATCTTCCTGATCGCCGCCGGCGTTATGGTTCCCTTGTTTCACCGCTTCCGCGTCAGCCCGGTCCTCGGCTATCTGGTGGTCGGCGGAATCATCGGCCCTTTCGGCCTGGGCCTGCTGGCTGATGATTTCCCGATCCTGTCCAAGGTCGTGATCTCGGACATCGCGGGCGTTCAGGCGCTTGCCGAACTGGGCATCGTGTTCCTTCTGTTCACCATCGGCCTCGAACTGTCGCTTGAGCGGTTATGGGCCATGCGCCGGCTGGTGTTCGGCCTGGGTAGCCTGCAGGTTCTGCTAACCAGCGCGATCATCGGCCTGATCGCCTACGAATTCGGCAACTCGGTGCGGGCGTCGATCGTGCTCGGCGCCTGCCTTGCCTTGTCGTCGACGGCGATCGTCATGCAGCTTCTGTTGGAGGGCCGCCGGATCGGCACGCCCCTGGGCCGGTCCAGCTTCGCGATCCTTCTGATGCAGGATCTGGCCGTGGTGCCCATCCTGTTCGTGGTCGGCGTGCTCGGCACCAAGGTCGACAGCGGGTTTGGGGTGGATCTCGCCCTGGCGCTGGGCAAGGCCGGGTTGACCATCGTGCTGATCTACATGGGCGGGCGGCTGATCCTGCGCCCGGCCCTGCGTCTGGTCGCGCAGACCCGCAGCCCGGAAATGTTCATGGCGGCGGTCCTGCTGACCGTCATCGGCATCGCCGCGATCACCGGCTATGCGGGTCTGTCCATGGCGCTCGGCGCCTTCCTGGCGGGCCTGTTGTTGGCGGAAACGGAATACAGCCACGAGATCGAGGTCGATCTCGAGCCCTTCAAGGGCCTGATGCTGGGCCTGTTCTTCATGTCCGTCGGCATGGGCATCGACTGGCGGGTGATCGGCGACGAGCCGATGTGGATTCCCTTGTCCGTACTCGGCCTGTTTCTTGTGAAATCGGTCATCACGGCAGGCCTCTGCCTTGCCTTCGGCCTGCCGCGTCATACCTCGCTCGAAGCCGGCCTGCTGTTGGGCCAGGGCGGCGAATTCGCCTTCATCGTCGTCGGCTTGGCGATGAGCCTCGCCCTGCTGCCGGCGGATGTCGGACAGTTCATGCTGATCGTCGCCGGTCTGACCATGCTGGTCACGCCACTGGTCGCCAAAGCGGCGGAGGTGCTTGCCGGCCGCATGGAGCGTGAAGAAACAACCCGCGCCCATCAAGGCAACCTGGCAGCCATCGGGGACATGGAGGGCCATGTCATTTTGGCCGGGTTCGGGCGGTTCGGGCGCACCCTGGCCAATACCCTGCAGGCGGAATCCATCGCTTACATCGCGCTCGACACGGACCCAGGGCATGTCGCCAGCGCACGGGCCGAAAACCTGCCCGTATTCTATGGCGACGCCTCGCGCCTCGACCTGCTGAATCGCGCCCATATCGAACGCTGCGCCGCCGTCGTCGTTACCATGGACAACCCTGCCGCAGCGGAACGCATCGTCGGTGAAATCCGCAGCACTTGGCCGCTGGTCGCCGTCTATGCGCGGGCACGCGACAAGGCGCATGCGGTCCGCATGATGAATGCCGGCGCAACCCAGGCCGTGCCGGAATCGATCGAGGGCAGCCTGCAACTGGCCGGGCGCGTCCTGTCGGGCCTGGGGGCGACGGAAGAAGTCGTGCGCCGCCGGTTGGAACACCAGCGTTCGATCGAGGAACTGTAACGCCCGAGGGGACGCCCTTAGAACGGAATCCAGGAGTGTTCCTTGGAATAATGCAGATAGCCAATGCTGGCCCCGGCGCGCAGGCCGACGCCCGTGCGGATCGGCGCCAGGATCACCTTGCCTGACTGCTGGTAGTTGATGCCGACGCCGGCGACCACATAAAAGCTGCCGTCGACACCCGGATAGCGCTGAAACAGGGCTTCCGTATCGTCCAGGTTATAAATCAACGTGAACACCTTGGACGCATTGCCGCCGAAATCGAAACCGATGGACGGCCCCTGCCAGTAGACCTGGCGGCCGCCGCCGGCCTTGCGTTCCAGCATGCCTTCACCATAGCGCAGGCCGACGCCGATGGCGCCGGATGCTTCTTCGCCCAGGATCACCGCGTTGGGCTGTCCCTGTTCGGCGAAGACCTTCTGAATGGCCTCGGCCAAGCCTTTGGTGGTGGCCCCGAAGAAGCCCTTGGCCTTGGCCATGATCTCATCCTGACTGTAGGTATCGTCGGCATGGGCAGGTGCCGCGACCGTAACGGCGGCGGCAAGAACGCAGGCGAACAGCGTGGGAATCAGGCGCATGGGAAAGGTCGCTCCTTTGGCTCGGCCGGGACGGCACCCGAAGATATCTCCGGGGCGCGATACGATTGCCACTCTAGGACTGCGAATGCGGCGATCCAATGACAATGGTCACAAATGGCGCACCGCGCGCATCTCCAATTTTATTGCAACGCAATATTTTTAACGCACACCGCCCTTCTGCCAATTTTCACCACAACGCCACATAAGGAGAAATAATTTATTTTATTTCATACCATTATAAAGAAAATTCAATCCTATTTACTCACCAAAATTGCACGAAGACACACCAATTCGAGGAATTTTGATCATTGTGCAATGCAGCATTTTAGGCTTAAGCTTTTCACCATAGACATGCAGACCCCAGCGCCGGGAACCTGCACGCATCGAACGGCGGCACCACGCCGCCCCATGCTTCGGACGTGAACAGGGAGCCTCGACCAACCCGCGTCAGCGCCGGCACATCGGGTCACCAGAGACTTTCTGACGATTGAAAGGATGTGATTCCATGATCGCCAGATTGATCGCCTTTCCGCAGAAAACCGTGGGCAGCGACACCAGTCGTGCCAACCGGCTTTCGGAAATTCTAAGCCTCTTGAACCGGGTTGCCGCAATCGCCGACGATGCGCGCAAGGACGAGAAAACCGCTTTCGAAGAGGTTTTCGAGCAAGTCTGTTCCTTCACCGGTTGGCCCATCGGCCATCTTTACGTGCGCGATCCGGGCGATCACCTGCGCTACGTGTCGCGTGACGTGTGGCGGTTGGAACCGGGCATGGACACCGCCGCCATCGCCGAATTCATGACCCTGAGCAAGAACACGGTGTTTACCCGCGGCACCGGCCTGGTTGGCATCATCGCCGAAACCGGCGAGGCCCGCGCGGTTGAGGATGTGACCGTCCTGCCCCAGTTCCTGCGCGCAGAGGCGGCACAGCGCAACGAAGTGCGCGGTTTCTTCGGCTTTCCCGTGATGCTGGACGGCGCCTGCGTGGCCGTGGCCGAGTTCTACGGTCGCCAGACAGGCCTGCTCGACGACACATCGCTTGAAATCATGACCTACGTGTCGTCGCAGCTGGCCCGCGTGTTCGAACGCCAGGCCTTTGAAAAGCGCAAGGCGGCCCTGATGGACCAATTCGAGACTAGTGTGCAGAGCGCCGTGGGGCGGCTTGGTGCCGCCTCGGGCGAACTGACGGGTTCGGCCGGCGAACTTGGGCAGCGCTGCGGGGCGGCCACCGACGCCTGCGCCAAGGTCGGGGCTGGGATCGCCGACATTTCTGCCGCCGCGGGATCCTTGAAATCCGCCATGGCCGCCCTCGACGACGCCGAACGGAACACGGAAAGCAAAACCTCAGTCGTAATCGGCACGGTCAACCAGTTGGCCGGCGAACTGCGCGAGGCGGTGACCCAACTTGAGACTTCCAACCAGGCCGCCCAGGACATCGGTGAGATCACCAGAAACGTCAGCGAAATCGCCGGACAAGTCCGAATGCTGGGCCTCAACGCCACCATCGAGGCGGCGCGCGCCGGCGACATGGGCAAGGGCTTCGCCATCGTCGCCAGCGAGATCAAGAACCTGGCGCAGCAGTCCGAAGCCGCCTCCGGATGCATTGCCGAGCAGATTTCGGGCCTGCAGGACACGGTACGCGCCAGCGCCGTCAACATGGCGGGCGTGGCTGGCAAGATGGAGGACCTTGTGCAGACCGTCCATGGCATGGCCCAGGTCCTGAGCGGTCAGAAGCAGGCCACAAGCACCATCGGCCGCCATGTCGGTGAGTCCCAGACCACGGTGGCATGCATCACGGAAGACGTGGCGCTGATGGACGAGGCCATGGCCGTGCTGTCGGAACTGTCCAGAGGACTCGGCCGATTGGCGGCGGACCTGGAAGGCACCGCCCATGACGTGTCCCACTCGGGCGAAGCCTTCATGACCGCCATGCGGGGCTAATTCGCCGCCGTATTGCCCTGCTTAGCGGTCCGGCAGGTTAATCGTCACCGTCCCCTTGCCGTAGCCATGCACCTTGTCATGGGCCCGCACGATCACACTATTGATTCCCGCCGGCACCTTCACCCCGTCGGTCGAGCGCGTGAACGGCTGCTCGTCGACATGCGGATGATACAAAACCCGGCGATCCAACAGCGTGCCGTCCGGCGCCAGAACCTCGAAATTGTCGGCGTAATGGTCCCAGCCCGTGTCGCCGTGGCGAACGGTCGCGGTCACCGTATAGGTGCCGTCGCCGTTGGGTGACGCCTCCGCATGAACGACACGGGGCGCATCGGCCCGTGCGGCGCCACCTGCCAGCACCAGCGACAGAACCGTGACGGCGGCGGAAAACGTTCGGGCCAGATAGGGCATGTCGGGGATTCTCTTTCAATTAATTCAGGGAAAACCCCGGAAGTCTCTGGATTTTAGTCCGGCAATACGGCGGCAGCCAAGGTCATGACGAAAAAGTGTTGACCAGATGTTCTTGTTATGTTCTTTTCTGGTCACACAATGATTCAACCCTGGGAGTGACCCCGATGACCATTTCGCGCCTTCATGAACTGTTCGCCCTCGCCGTCATGTTCACCGCCGGCTATGCCTGCATGGTGGTCGGCTAAGGCTGTTGCCGCCGCGCCTTCGTCGCCTCAGGGCTTGAGGACCGGACGCTTCTTCCCGTTCTCGTCCAGGGCGACGAAGGTGAAGATTCCCTCCGTCACTCTGACCCGCCGGTCACGCGCCCGCTGACGCAGGGCCCAGGCTTCGATCCGCAGGGCGATGGAGGTGTTGCCGACGCGCACGACCTCGGCGTAACAACACAATACATCTCCGACGTTGACCGGTTTGTGGAAGATGAATCCGTCGACCGCCACGGTGGCGACCCGGCCGCCAGCGTGTTGGGCCGCGACGATCCCCCCGGCGACGTCCATCTGTGCCATCACCCAGCCGCCGAAGATATCGCCGGACGGATTGGTGTCGGCGGGCATGGCCAGGGTCCGAATGGCCAATTCGCCGCGCGGTTGATCGTCGCGGGAACCGGTCGAATCGGCGGAATTCTGGGTCGTCATCACGAAATTATCCTGTTTCTGCAATAGGGAATTCAGCACAATATATGGTAATTCATTGCACCCCCCCTACCCCATCGTGGTATAGCTTGGGGCAGGCTGAGGCCAGCGCAAGGCCATTCGGCCGGAACACGAAAACAAACGAACAAGCGCCCCACGAGACATGGGGCCGGATAGCCAATGAGCGACCTATTTCAACACGCCCAAGACAAAAAGCAACCGGATAAGGCACCGCCGAAGGCCGCCGTGGCAAAACCTGCCAAGGCCTCCCAGCCCTCGGGCGACGGTGAATATACCGCCAAGGACATCGAGGTTCTGGAAGGCCTGGAGCCCGTCCGACGCCGCCCCGGCATGTACATCGGCGGCACGGATGAACGCGCCCTGCACCACTTGGCCGCGGAAATCATCGACAACTCCATGGACGAGGCCGTGGCCGGCCATGCGGGCCGCATCGAAGTCGCGCTCGGCGAGGATGGCGCGCTGACCGTGCGCGACAACGGACGCGGCATTCCCATCGACCCGCACCCCAAGTTCAAGGACAAGTCGGCGCTTGAGGTCATCATGACCACGCTGCATTCCGGCGGCAAATTCTCGGGCAAGAACTACGAAACCTCGGGCGGCCTGCACGGTGTCGGGCTTTCCGTGGTCAACGCCCTATCGTCGGAACTGATCGTCGAGGTCGCCCGCGACAAGAAGCTGTGGCGCCAGACCTATTCGCAGGGCAATCCGACCTCCAAGCTTGAGGATGCGGGTGCGGTCAACAACCGGCGCGGCACCACGGTGACGTTCTCCCCCGACCCGGAGATCTTCGGCGCGCGCTGCGCCTTCAAGCCGCAGGCGCTGTACCGCATGGCGCGGTCCAAAGCCTATCTGTTCAAGGGCGTCGAAATCCGCTGGTCCTGTGACCCCAAGCTGCTGAAGGCCGATGATCCGACCCCGGCGGAAGCCACCTTCCACTTCCCGGGCGGGCTCGGCGACTATCTGCAGGCGTCCCTGGAAGCCCGCAAATGCCTGACCGATCAGCCCTTCGTCGGCGAGGGCAAGCTGAACGGCGGCACCGGCCGCGCCGAATGGGCCATCGCCTGGCCGCTCGACGAGGAAGGCTTCTGTTCGTCCTACTGCAACACCATTCCGACGGCTCAGGGCGGGACCCATGAAACGGGCCTGAAATCGGCCCTGTCGCGGGGGCTGCGCGCCTATGGCGATCTGGTCAAGAACAAGGAAGCCGCCAAGGTCCAGGCCGACGACATCACCGGCGGGGCCGCGATCATGCTGTCCGTGTTCATCGCCGACCCGCAGTTCCAGGGCCAAACCAAGGACAAACTGTCCAATGCCGAGGCCCACCGCTTGGTCGAAACCGCCGTGCGTGACCATTTCGACCACTGGCTGTCCGGCCACCCGGCCCAGGCCAACGCCCTGTTGGAGCACGCCATCGAGCGTGCGGAAATGCGCCTTAAGCGCCGTGCCGCCAAGGAAACCAAACGCCAATCGGCGACCCGCCGCGTGCGCCTGCCGGGCAAACTGTCCGACTGCACGCGCAACACGTCCCAGGGCACGGAAATCTTTCTGGTAGAGGGCGATTCGGCCGGCGGCTCCGCCAAGCAGGCGCGCCTGCGCGAAACCCAGGCCGTGCTGCCCTTGCGCGGCAAGATCCTTAACGTCGCCAGCGCCACCGCCGACAAGATGCGCGCCAATCAGGAACTGTCGGATTTGATCGAAGCCCTCGGCTGCGGGACCGGCGATCAGTTCATGGAAGATGATCTGCGATACGAGAAGGTCATCATCATGACCGACGCCGATGTGGACGGCGCGCATATCGCCTCGTTGTTGATGACGTTCTTCTTCCAGGAAATGCCCACACTGGTCGAAACCGGGCATCTGTACCTTGCCTTGCCGCCGCTTTACCGGCTCAGCCAGGGCGGCAAGTCCGCCTATGCGCGCGACGACGCCCATAAGGACGAATTGATGGAGACCGTATTCAACGGCCGCGGCAAGGTCGACGTCAGCCGCTTCAAGGGCCTGGGCGAAATGCCGCCGTCCCAGTTGAAGGAAACCACCATGGATCCGACCAAGCGCATCCTGCTGCGCGTGACGATCCCCACAGGCGATGGGCCCGAGATCAAGACCGAGGCCAAAAAGACGGCGAAACTGGTGGAAAGCCTGATGGGTCGGAAACCGGAACTGCGCTTCGCCTATATCCAGGAACACGCGAAGTTCGTGCAGGACATCGACATCTAGTCACCGCCGTTCAGGTTCAGCCCGCGAGGCCGACCCCCGCCGCCACGGCGGCCGCCGTGCGGTCCGGCACCCGGTAGACGTAGACCTGCGGGCATTGCGAATCATAGAGCTTGTGCACCGCCTCGGGCGTCCAGCCGGGGATGTCGAACACGTTGGACACCACCAGGGTTCCGGGCTTGAGCTCCGCTTCCAGCTTGTGCCGGAGCTTTTCCAGAAGCTCGCTGTAGAGATAGCAGACCACCGCGTCCGTGCCCGCGAGCGAGACCTTGCGGAAGTCGGCGCGCCGGACCGTCACGTTGCGCGGGCCGAATAGGCCGTTGCGCACCTTCATCACCGCCCAAGGAAACGGCGACAGCTCATAGGCCATCGTTTCCGATTCCGGCATCGCCTTGGCGATGGAGAACGCCAGGTCGCCCCAACCGGCGCCCAGGTCGACGACGGCGCAAACCCCGGCCAGATTGAGGATTTCATTGATCTTGCGCCGCGACGTGCGTGACGACGGCATGGGCGAAATGCCGGTGATCACGACGTAGTAGGTCGTGACGATGACGAACAGCAGCACGCCGGCGAGAATCAGGTAATCGCCGCGCACCCGCTAGGGTCTCAGTTCAACAGGTCGTCGGAAGGATCAAGGCCCGTGTCTTCGTCCATCCCCAGCATGAGGTTCAGGCATTGCACCGCCTGCCCCGACGCCCCCTTGCCCAGGTTGTCGAGTAGGGCCGTCAGCACCGCCTGTCCCGTGGCTTCGTTGGCGAACACGAAAAGCTTCAGGTCGTTGGTGCCGTTCAGTCCTTCAGGCTCCAGATGGCCCAGGCCGAGGGCGGCGTCATAACCTTCGACGGTGACGAAGCGCCGGTCCGCGTAATGGTCGGCGAGCACGTCATGCAGGTCCTTGGCCGTCGGCGTGCCCGGCAGCGACCACAGGGGCACCGGAATCTGCACGATCATGCCCTGGCGATAGCGCGCCACGGAGGGCACGAAGATCGGTGCGTGGCTCAACCCCGAATACTTGTGGATTTCCGGCACGTGCTTGTGCGCCAGACCGAGCGCATAGACGCGCACGGCGGCATCGATATGGCCATCAGCATTCGGGTCCTCGAAGGCTTCGATCAGTTGCCGCCCGCCGCCGGAATAGCCCGACACGGCGTTAATGCTGGCGGCAAAGTCCTTGGGCAGCAGCCCGGCCGACACCAGCGGGTGCAGCAGCGAGACCGAGGCGACGGCGTAGCAGCCCGTGTTGGCGACGCGGGCCGCCCCGGCGACCGTGGCCTCATGGCCCTTGTCGTACTCGGGAAAGCCGTAGGTCCAGCCCGGGGCCGTGCGATGCGCGGTCGAGGCATCGATCACCCGGGTCGAATTGTTTTCGATCAGAGTCACGGATTCCTTGGCCGCCGCATCGGGCAGGCAGAGGATCGCCACGTCCGCCGCGTTCAGCAGCTCGGCCCGCGCCGCCGGGTCTTTGCGGCGGTCATCGGCCAGGCGCAGAAGGTCCACGTCGGCGCGGCGGGACAGGCGCTGGCTGATCTGCAGTCCCGTGGTCCCTACTTCCCCGTCGATGAACACCTTGGCAGTCATGGTCTCTGGTCCTTGTGGTTTCTTGGCCTTGTCGCGAAATGGTCGTTGCGACGACAGGGTATAGGCGCAGGCGGGCCGACGCGCAAGAATGCGCATTGATCGCGAGGTTCCGCAGGGTCTAGAGTTTCGGCCACATCCCGCCCACCCGTCCGTCACGAAAGCCCCAATCTCATGCTGCTGCCGACTTCCAAGACCTACACCCATGGCGACTTCAAGCTGTCCACCGGGGAGACCCTACCCGACCTGACCATCGCCTACGAGACCTGGGGCACATTGAACGCCGCCGGCGATAACGCGATTCTGGTCTGTCACGGCTATACCAACTTCCCGCACGCGACCGGCGACGCCAGCGGCTGGGCCTTCAACCTGATCGGCCCGGGCAAGCCTGTGGACACGGACAAGTACTTCGTCGTCTGCTCGAACAACCTAGGTTCCAGCTACGGCACGTCGAGCGCCGCGACGGTCAACCCGGCGACCGGCAAGCTCTGGGGGCCGGACTTTCCCAAGTTCACGGTCGCCGACACGGTCGAGGCGCAGCGCCTCCTCATCGACCATCTCGGCATCGGCCAGTTGAAGGCCGTCATGGGCTATTCCTACGGCGGCCACCTGACCTTCCGCTGGGGGGCCACCCATCCCGACCGCATGCGGGCCCTGGTGCCCATCGCAGGCGTCATCAAGCGCGCCACGACCATGGCGCAGGTTGAAGAAATCCGCGGCCGCTACGCCAAGTGCGCCGGCTGGAACGGCGGCCATTACGTCGGCAATCCCGACGCCGGGCCGGTCTATGCGGAATTGGCGGCGGCGCGCGTCGAGCGGCTGACCAACTACGGCATCGGCGACTACCTGGCCGATACCTTGGGCGGCAAGGACGCGGCGGCCGTCGAAATCCGCAAACGCGGCGAAGCCTGGGCCAAGGAATTCGACGCCAACTGCCTCTATCAGCTTTACGAAGCCGGCATCGGTTCGGACATGACGCCCCATGCCGCGAAATACAAAGCCCCCCTGCTGAACGTGCTGGCCGATACGGACAACATCGTCGACGTGGCGCTCGGCCAGCCGACGGTGGACCTCCTGAAAGCCGAAGGTCTGGATGCGGAGTTCTGTGAGATCAAGACCAAGTACGGTCACGCCGGGCCGATGATCGACGCCGACCTGTGGGCGGACAAGCTGCGGGCGTTCCTCGACCGCACGCCCTGATCAGGGTCACCAGACCTTGGGCTTCTTGCCGGCCTTTTCCATTTCTTCGAACTTGTGCTGCAGGAAGCGCTGGAACGGCTGGTCCTTGTAGGCCCCGGCCTTCACGTATTCGAACATGCTGTGAAAATGGAACGGCTTGAAATAGCCGGGCATGCGCGCGACCTCGGTCTCGCCCGCCTTCATTTCCTCGGGCGTCGGCAGGAACACGATGGTCGGCGTGAAGTTGACGCGCCAGCGGCGGGCCAGGTCCCGTTCCTCCATGGCCTTGCCGTCCAGATCGGTAACTTCCCGCGATCCCCACAGGTTCAACTGCAGAACCGTGAAATTCTTCTTCACGAAGTCGGTCAGTTCCGGCACCTGGAAGTTCACCGCGTGCATTTCGCGGCAGTAGGGGCAGCCCTTCTGCTCGAAAATCACGGCGACGCGCTTGCCCTGGGCGTCCGCCTCGGCCATGTCCTCGGCCAGGATCAGGAAGGTTTCCGCGAACCAGGGCTGCTTGTGCAGGCCGTCGTCGCCGACCGCGGCCGCGCGGGCCGTGCCCGAGATCGCCAATAACACAACCACTGCCGTCAAAAGCCGTCGCATGTCATGTCTCCCGTCGTTGGGCGGATAGTATAGCGCGAAAGCCCCCTGCCCGACAGCCGCCACGAAAAAGGCCGCCCCCAAGGGAGCGGCCTTAATCTTGTCCGGGTAGACGGGCGATGGCCAACCCGGCCATCCCCATCGCCCTGAAGCGCTTTTCTGTCGCGCAAAACAACCTTCGCGGCGGCAAGCCGCCGCTCGGGTTTTGCGACTAGCGCTTCGAGAACTGGAAGCTACGACGGGCCTTGCGGCGGCCGAACTTCTTACGCTCGACGGCGCGGCTGTCACGGGTCAGGAACCCGCCCGCCTTCAGCTTGCCGCGCAGGGTCGGCTCGAAATAGGTCAGTGCACGGGAAATGCCGTGACGCACGGCGCCGGCCTGGCCCGAAAGCCCGCCGCCCTTGACCGTGCACATGACGTCGTACTGGCCCAGACGCTCGACCGTTTCGAACGGCTGCTTGATCATCATCTGCAGCACGGGGCGCGCGAAATACAGCGCGGCGTCCCGGCCGTTGACGGTGATCTTGCCCGGTCCCGGCTTGATCCACACGCGGGCGACGGCGTCCTTGCGGCGGCCCGTGGCGTAGGAGCGGCCGTGTTCGTCGATCACCGGCTCTGCGGGAGCGGTTTCCTCAACGTCCGGAGCACCCGTCAGTTCCTTGAGGTCCTCAAGCGTTTTCACATCTTCGGACATGGATTAGGCGCTCCTTTTGTTCTTCGGGTTCATGGACGCAACGTCCAGAACCTGCGGCTGCTGGCCGGCATGGGGATGCTCGGAGCCGGCATAGACATGCAGCTTACGCATCTGTTCGCGGCCCAACGGGTTGCGCGTAACCATGCGCTCGACGGCCTTGATGACAACGCGCTCGGGATGGGCGCCGCCCAGGATGCCGCCGGCCGTGCGGGTCTTGATGCCGCCCGGATGGCCCGTGTGGTAATGGTACTTCTTGTCCGCCAGCTTGTTGCCGGTCAGGCGCACCTTGTCGGCATTGATGACGATAATGTGGTCGCCGCAATCGATATGCGGGGTATACATCGGCTTGTGCTTGCCGCGCAGGCGAGAGGCGATGACCGACGCCAGACGACCGAGGACAAGACCCTCGGCATCGACGACGAACCAACCCTTTTCGACTTCCGTCGGTTTCGCGGAATAGGTTTTCATCGGTTCACGTTCCTTAAAAGCATTCGCGGCCCGGTCCCCAGGCGAAACGCGCACAGGGAGGGCCGAAGGCGGCGGAATATGCCACACAAGAGCGGGAAGTCAAGCGGAATAACGCAACATTTTCCGTCGCTTACATGGGCGGTATTATAATACCTTAATTGTGCACCTCAGCCTTTCGGCGGGATCGAATAGGTCCCCGTCATATGCGCGACGGCGGCATCGAAGCCGTCGGAACGGACCGTCACCTCGATCACCGCAAGGCGCTTGCCCAGTTTCAGGACCGAAGCCTCGGCGATCAGGTCCGCCGGTTCGGGCCGGTGCAGGAAATTGGCGTTGAAACTGGTGGTGACAGCCAGTTTGACGGCCCCGATACGGCCCAGCAGGGCCGCGTACATGGCGGCATCCGCCAGGGCCATCATGGCCGGGCCCGACACGGTGCCGCCGGGGCGCAATTGCCGTTCACTCGCCGGCATGCGCAAAACCGCCGTGCCCGGGCCGATGTCGTCGGCGCGCATGCCGACCTCGTGGGCGAAGGGAATTTCCTCTTCAAGGATGCGGTTGAAATCTTCGACGGTGATCGCGGCGGATGTTTCCGGCATCGTTTGGGCTCCGGGCTGGATTGAATGAGACGCGACGGTAATTTACGTTAACGTAAACGTCAATTCATGGCGCGGCCCTTCCCCGCCCCGCTTGGGCGGGCTTGCCATGCTGTGCCGCCGGGCCGTAGAACCAAGACAGGGAAGGAAACCGTAGCCATGACCGACAACCATAATTCAGGTGCGAATGAGGCCCTGCTTCTGCGCGACGACCGCGACGGCATCGCGACCCTGACCCTCAACCGGCCGGACAAGTTCAACGCGCTCTCGACCGAATTGATGGGCGCGATCCAGGACCAATTGGACGCCCTGGCGGAGGACCGCTCGATCAAGGTCGTGGTCATCGCCGCCAACGGCCGCGCGTTTTGCGCCGGGCACGACCTTCAGGAAATGAAGGCCATGGGCGGCCGCGCACCGCTGGAAGCCCTGTTCAAGCAGTGCTCGCGCATGATGACGTCGCTCACCCGCATTCCGCAGCCCGTGATCGCGCGGGTCCACGGGGTTGCCGCGGCGGCGGGCTGTCAGTTGGTCGCGCAATGCGACCTCGCCGTCGCCGCCGAGGGCGTGCGGTTTTCGACCTCGGGCATCAATCTGGGGCTGTTCTGCTCCACCCCCATGGTGGCGGTGACCCGCAATCTGCCGCGCAAACAGGCCCTGGAACTGCTTTTTACCGGTGATTTCATCGATGCCGAAACGGCGCTGCAATACGGCCTGATCAACCGGGTGGTGCCGGCGGATCGGCTCGACCGCGCCACGGATGAGCTGGCCCGCACCATCGCCGACAAATCGCCCCGCGCCATCCAGTTCGGCAAGGCGCTGTTCTACAAGCAGATCGAGGAAGGCCTGGACGCCGCCTACGACCTGGCGACCGAAACCATTGTCCAGAACATGCTGCACCCGGACGCCCAGGGCGGCGTCGGCGCCTTTCTGGAAAAACAGCCCATGCCGGAATGGCAGGACCCGTCGAAGGACCCGAAGGACACCCCATGAACCAGCCCGCCGAACCCCTGCCCCTGCCCCTGCATTACGACGACGCCCTGGTCGCGGGCGTGCTGAAGAACGTGCGCACCATCGCCATGGTCGGCGCCTCGCCCAATTGGGTCAGGCCGTCCAACTTCGCCATGAAGTACCTGTTGGGCAAGGGGTACACCGTCATCCCCATCAATCCGGGCCACGCGGGCAAGGAGATCTGGGACCAGAAAGTCTACGCCGAACTGGGCGAGGTGCCCGGCCCCATCGACATGGTCGACGTGTTCCGCGCGTCGAAGGACGCGGGCGGCATCATCGACCGCGCCATCGAATTGAAGGACGAGAAGGATATCAAGGTGATCTGGCTGCAGCTCGGCGTGCGCGACGACGCGGCGGCGGCGCGGGCCGAGGCGGCTGGGATCACCGTCATCATGGACCGCTGCCCCAAGATCGAATACGGGCGGCTGTTCGGCGAACTGGGCTGGTGCGGTGTCAATTCCGGCGTCATTTCCGCCAAGCGGCCAATGCGCTGATCCGATGGCAGATAAAAAAACCGCCCCGGACGGCCCCCATGAATTCGGGTTCGAGACCCGCGCTATCCACGCCGGGGCCCGCCCCGATGCGGAAACGGGTGCCCGGGTCACGCCGATCCATCAGAACACGTCCTATGTGTTCGAAAGTGCGGAGCACGCGGCCGACCTGTTCAACCTGCAAACCTTCGGCTTCATCTATTCCCGGCTGACCAACCCCACCGTTTCGGTGCTGGAGGAACGCCTCGCCAACCTAGAAGGCGGGCGCGCCGCCGTCTGCGCCGCCTCGGGCCATGCGGCGCAGTTCCTCACCATGTTCACCCTGCTGGAACCGGGCGACAGCTTCATCGCCTCGAAGAACCTCTACGGCGGCTCCATCACCCAGTTCGGCCATTCGTTCAAGAAGCTCGGCTGGACCTGCCATTTCGTCGATCCGACGCCGGAAGAATTTCAACGTGCCCTCGCCGCGCATCCGGGCGCCAAGTGCATCTTCCTCGAAGCGCTCGCCAACCCGGGCGGGCTCGTCGTCGATCTGGAGCCGGTCGCCGAAATCGCCCATGCGGCGGGCATCCCGCTCATCGTCGACAACACGCTGGCGACCCCCTACCTGCTGCGCCCCTTCGATTGGGGGGCCGACATCGTCGTTCATTCAACGACCAAGTTCCTGTCGGGCCATGCCAATTCCATGGGCGGGGCGGTGATCGAATCCGGCAAGTTCGATTGGGCCGCGTCCGGCAAGTTCCCCGGCATGTGCACGCCCGACCCGGCCTATCACGGCCTCACGTTCCATGAGACCTTCGGCGACTTCGGCTTCACCATGAAGGCCCGTGCGGTCGCCCTGCGCGACTTCGGCCCCTCCATGGCGCCCATGAACGCCTTCCTAACCATCACGGGGACGGAAACGCTCGCGCTGCGCATGGACCGCCACGTTCAGAACGCCCAGGCCGTGGCCGAATTCCTCGAAGGCCACCCGGCCGTCTCCTGGGTGTCCTACGCGGGGCTCAAATCCAGCCCCTGGCACGCGCTCGCCAAGAAGTACCTGCCGAAGGGCGCGGGGGCCGTGTTCACCTTCGGGCTCAAGGGCGGCTATCAGGCCGGCATCAAGTGTGTTGAGACCGTGGACCTGTTCTCCCACCTCGCCAACGTGGGCGACACGCGATCTCTGATCATCCACCCCGCCTCGACCACCCATCGGCAACTGACCGAAGAGCAACAGATCGCCGCAGGTGCGGGGCCGGACGTGGTGCGCCTGTCGGTCGGCTTGGAAACGGCGGATGATTTGATCCGGGATTTGGATAAGGCGCTGGCGGGCTGAGTTTATCCGCCCCTGCTGACCACACCCCACCCGTCACCCCCGGGCTTGCCCCGGGGGTCCATGCCTGGATGGCCAGATCATGCCCGGCCATGACGATCAGGGTTGCGCGACAGAGTCCGCTTAGACGTAGTTGGAAACTTCCACCAAATTGCCGTCCGGGTCGCGGAAGTAGATGGAGTTCAATTCCCCCAGGGCACCCGTGCGCTTGGACGGCTTGACCTCGATCTCAACGCCGACGCTTTCCAGATGCGCCATGACGTCGGCGATGGGGGTTTCCGTGATCAGGCAGAAGTCCCCCGCCCCGGTCACCGGATTGACGCCCTTGGGCTCGTAGGGGCTCGGGAACGGGTGCAGGTTGATCTTGTTGCGCCCGAAGATCAGCGCCGAGCGAATGTCGCCGGGCCGGGCTTCGAAGTCTTCCCGCGTCATGCCCAGCGCCTTTCCGTAAAACGCACAGGTCTTGTCCACGTCGGCGACGGTGAGGACGAAATGGTCGATGCGGTCGATCTGGAACGGCGCGGTCATGGGAACTCCCTAACGTTTCTGATTCTTGACGGTGACTGAGTTGGATTACTTGCCGCGCACGGCGGCGACGATTTCCTGGGCGACGCGGTCGGCGTCGTCCGGGGCGACCTGGCAGGTGCCCACGGCGGCATGGCCGCCGCCGCCGTACTGCAGCAGCATCGATCCGACGTTGGTCTTGTTGCCGCGGTCGAGGATCGACTTGCCGACGGCGATCTCGACCAGGCCGCGGTCCGCCAGGTTGGTGAGATGGACCGAGATATCGCATTCCGGATAGAGCGCGTAGACCAGGAAGCGGTTGACCGTATAGAGCGTGTCCTCGCCGCGCAGGTCGACCTTGACCACGTTGTCCGTGACCTCGGCGCAGCGCTTGATCTGCAGCTCGGCGAATTCCTCGTTCAGGATGTAGGTGCGTACACGTTCCGCCACGTCGGGGATCTGCAGGATTTCCTCGACCGGGTGATGGCGGCAATAGGTCATCATGTCGATCATCAACTGTTCTTCGGAAATCGCGAAATCGCGCAGGCGCGACAACCCCGTGCGCCCGTCGAGGATGAAGTTGAGCAGCGTGTAGCCATCGGGGGCGAGGATTTCCTCTTCCGTGAACTGGGCCGCGTCGGCCTTGTCGACGGCGTCGATCAGGGCCGGGTCGACCAGGGGAAAGGTGTCCTTGCCGCCGTAATGGTCATAGACCACCCGCGCCGCCGAGGGCGCCTTGGGATCGATGATGTGGTTTTCCATGGGGCCGACGCGTTCCGATTCGGACACGTGATGGTCGAAACACAGATGCACGCCCGGCACGTAGGGCAGGTTGGTGGTGATATCCTCGCGGGAGACCTCGATCTTGCCGTGCTGCATGTCGCGGGGATGGGCGAACATGACCGAGTCGATCATGTCCTGCTCCATGAACAACGCGCCGCAGACGACGCCGTCGAAATCGGGCCGGGTAATCAGCCGGTAGGATCCGGTGTCCGCGCTCATGCCTGTTTCCTCGCCCGTTTCGGTGCGCGTTTCATTGTGTCGAAGGTACCGCCTAAGTTCAGCACATTGCAATATGAACCGGGGACAGGCCGATCATGCGGATCGGCGTGCCAGCGCCCCCGGTGATGTGCTATAGCAGGCGCCAAGACGCGACGCCGCGCCACAGACGAAGGGACAAGGGCCATGGCCAACCACGACGATCACGATCATCACCATCACGGGCATGTCCACGGCCCCGATTGCGGCCATGACCACAGCCATGACCATGGCGACGACGACCATACGCTCAGCGTGCAAATCGCCAACCAGATCATCAATGTCGCCAACACGCGCCTGGAAAGCGGCCTGCAGCCCGAGGTCATCGCCGAAGGCCTGCGCCACGCGGCGGCCAACTTTTCCGCCTTCGTCGCCCAGCATACGGACCCGGAAGCCATCGCCGAGGGCCATATCACCGAAGAATTTCACCACATGCTGGAATATTACGCCCAGGTCCATGGCAGACAGCACGAACAGCCCAAGCCGGCGGCCGGCCTGCATCAGCTGATCAATCAGGTGAAGGACGAGTTCTGATCCCCCGGCGTTAGGGGGACCGGCTACTCCGCCGCGCCGGCGCGGCTGGCGGGAACGGCGGTGGCGTCTGCTTCCGCCTCGGCGTGATAGCGCTCGAGAATTTCAACTTCCTCGGCCGAGCCCATCATCACCGGGATGCGCTGATGGATGTCCGTCGGCTGAACGTCGAGAATCGGGCACTGTCCCGTGGTTGCCCGCCCGCCGGCATGTTCGATGATCATGGCCATGGGCGAGGCTTCGTACAACAGGCGCAGGCGCCCACCCTTTTCCCGGCATTTCTCGTCGACCGGGTACATGAATACCCCGCCCCGCGAAATCGCGCGGTGCACGTCGGCGACCATGGCCGCGACCCAGCGCATGTTGAAATCACGGCCGCGGGGGCCGGTTTTGCCCGCCAGACATTCCCCGACGTAACGCGCAACCGGTGCGTCCCAGAACCGCTGATTCGACGCGTTGATGGCGAATTCCTTGGCTTTTTCCGGCACCTGGATGTCGCGCTCGACCAGCACGAATTCGCCGACGTTGGGGTCCAGGGTAAACTTGGAGACCCCTTTGCCCTCAAGCGTCAGCAGCATGGTCGTGGATGCGGAATACAGAACGTAACCGGCGGCGATCTGGTTGCGCCCGGGCTGCAGGAAATCTTCCTTGGTCGCCAGACGCGTCGGATCGGGTGAGCGCAGGATGGAGAAGATGGTGCCCACGGGACCGTTGATTTCGATGTTGGACGACCCGTCCAGCGGATCGAATACCAGAAGGTATTTGCCGCGCGGCTCGTCCATCGGGATGATGTAGGGATCTTCCAATTCCTCGGACGCCAGGGCCGTCAACTGCCCGCCGCGGCGGGTCCAGGCGAGGAAGGTGTCATTGGCCAGAACGTCCAATTCCTTCTGGGTCTCGTCCTGAATGTTCTGACCGACGGCCCCACCCAGGTTGCCCGCGAGATCGCCGTGATTGACCAGACTGGCCACGGCCTTGCAGGCCGCCGCGATGTCGTTGATCAGCGAGGCAAGCTCGCCCGTCGCCTTCGGTTCGTTACGGACGTCTTCGTACAGGAAATGGGCGAGTGTCAGTCTTTCGCTACCCATTGTATCCCTCTTGGTTGTTTCATTATTGGGGAGCCGGCCGGCTATGAACATATGCCAGACCCCCGCCGCCGATACCAGGGATTTTGCCCTGTCGAACCGGGCCGTTCAAACGGGCTGAGGCCCCTCATCATCATCCGGAAAGGTGGCCTCCTTATCCTCGATATAGCGGCTGAGGGCCAGCACCTTTCCCACACGCTCCCCGCCGTCCGTGACCGGTAGGCGAAGCGCCTCGTACTGCACGGTCCGGCCCGAGGGGGCTGTGAAGCGGTTGAGGTAGAGAATGGGGGCGCGCGCCGCCACGGCGCGTTCGTTCTGGTGCAGCATGGCACTGGCCAGGCCCGGAATTTTTAATTCCTTCACCGACTTGCCGGTCATGTCCACACCCTGCAGGTTGGTGCGCTCCGTCCCCCAATAGCGGAACACGAAGCTGCGGTGGTCCGCGACCACATCCATGACGACCAGCCAGGGCAAAATCGTGGCGGGAAATTCGACAAGCCGGATATCGGCCCAGGCGGGCATGCCGTTCGCCCCCGCGCGCGCTGCCCAATAGCCGTGAAGCCAGGCAAAGTCGCCCGTAAACGTCGACGGATCGACGAGTAGCTCCTCGGCGCTGAACGCGTCGCTCACAAAACCCACTCCCAAATCACCGCAAAAATCCGCGGTGCCTCTTCCCACACGCCATTGCAACCGGAAACCGGGTCCGGTGCAATGAATTACGTGTCGGATTTATCTACAGAAAATTGGCGTCCCCAAGGGGATTCGAACCCCTGTCTCCTCCGTGAAAGGGAGGTGTCCTAGGCCGGGCTAGACGATGGGGACGCAGTGGCCCATGGCCCGAAGGCGCACTTGGTATACGGCCCAAGACGCAAAATCAAGGGGACTTTTTCAATAATCGACATCAGCCCGCCGGCTGGGCGTCCTCGATCTGGAATTGTACCGTGGTTCGGCCGTTCCAGTTGTTGAAACGCAGGCGTCCCGCGAGGTGCATCAGACGTCCGTCATGATTCAGCAAAGCCGGTCCCAAATCGGAATCAAGCGCCCGAAATGCAATGCCTTCAAGCGCCCCCCGGCCGTCTTTCGCGACAGAACACTTCACATGATTCTCGCCGACCCGGTCGGCATAGGTCAGGCGCACATGCGGCATGACGAAGCGCGGTTCCGGATTGCCGGCCCCGAAAGGGCCCAACAGGGCGATTTCCTCGACCAGGGCCTCGGTCGCCCCGTCGGGACGGAGACCGCCGTCCAGATAGAGCGTCGGCAGGATGCCGCCCTCGGCCACATAGGCCGCCACCCGGTCATCCAGAAAGGCCCGGAACGCCGCCAGACGGTCGCGCGCCACGGTGAACCCCGCCGCCATGGCATGACCGCCACCCTTGACGATCAGGCCCGCCTGCCGCGCGGCGATGATGGCGGCGCCTAAGTCCACGCCCTTGACCGAACGGCCCGAACCGACGCCGAGATCACCGTCCCCGCCGTTAAACGCAATGACGCAGGCCGGCCGGTTGTAGCGCTCCTTCAGGCGGCTCGCGACGATGCCGATGACCCCCGGGTGCCAGCCGTCGCCATGGGCCAGGGCCACGGCCCCCATGGCGTTGGCGCTGCCGCCGCCGGCGTCCTCAAGCTGCGCCATGGCGCCCTGCAGCACCGCGCCCTCGATGGTCTGGCGGTCGCGGTTGAAGGCATCGAGCTTGCGCGCCAGATGCCAGGCCTCGTCCTCGTGCTCCGTGGTCATCAGCCGGTATCCCAGGTCCGATTCGCCGACCCGCCCGCCCGCGTTGACCCGGGGGCCCATGACGAATCCCAGGTGATAGGCGGTCGGCGCCTCGTCAACCCCGGCCACGTCGGCCAAGGCCCGCAGGCCCAAATTTCGCCGCCCGGCCATGACTTTCATGCCTTGCGTAACCAAAGCACGGTTAATTCCGGTCAAAGGCACCACGTCACAGACCGTGCCCAGGGCGACCATGTCGAGCCATTGCAGCAAATCCGGCTCCGGCCGCGACGTGTACCAGCCCGCCCCGCGCAGCACCCGGTTTATGGCGACGACCAAAAGGAACGTCACGCCCACGGCGGCCAATTGACCGTATCCGGCCGTCTCGTCCAGGCGGTTGGGGTTGATGACGGCCTCGGCCTTGGGCAGATCGGCCTCGGCCGTGTGGTGGTCAACCACGACCACGTCGATGCCGGCGTCGCGGGCGGCGGCCAGGGGCTCGAAGGCCAGCGTGCCGCAATCCACCGTGACCACCACGGAGGCCCCATGGGCGTCCTTCAGCCCCAGGATAGCCGCCGTGTTGGGGCCATAGCCTTCCTTGATCCGGTCGGGGATATGAACCGCCGTGCGTCCCCCCACGGCGCGCACGAAACGGCTCAATAACGCCGACGAGGTCGCCCCGTCCACATCGTAGTCACCGAAGATGCCGATGCATTCGTTTTGCATGATGGCGCCGGCCAGGCGTTCCGCCCCCAGCCCCATGTCGAGGAAGCGGTCCGGGTCGGGCAGCAAGTCGCGCAGGGTCGGCGTCAGGAACCCCGGCACGTCCTCCACATCAATGCCGCGCCCGGCCAGCACGCGGGCCGTCAGTTCGGAAAGCTCCCAGCGTTGAACGAAGGTCTGCACGGTGCGCGGATCGACAGGCCGCTCCAGCCACTGCCGCCCGGTCAGCGACCGCTCGACACCAAGAACCCGGGCCGTTTCGCCCCCAACATGCCGCGGATGACCCGCTGTCCCGATGTCAGGACCTGCGAGAGAGCTTGGACACATGGTGGTGTCCTTCAATGTAGCGCAGCGTCAGCGTCTTGGAGCGCACGACGAGCGAATGAGTGGTTGCCATGCCGCGACGGGGGAACTGAACGCCCGACAGCATGGGCCCCGTGGTCACGCCGGTGGCGGCGAAGGTGACGTTGCCGGCGGCCATGTCGGTCAGCCCGTACTTGTGCTGGGGGTCCGTAACTCCGGCCTTGCGCAGGCGCGCCGTCTCATCGTCATTGCGCACGATCAGGCGGCTCTGCATCTGCCCGCCCAGGCCGCGCAAGGCGGCGGCGGCCAGCACGCCCTGGGTTGCCCGGCCGCTGCCCAGGAAGATATCGACGCCCGAGCCCGGCAGGGCCGTGGCGACCACGCCGGACACGTCACCGTCCAGGATCAGGCGAATGCGCGCCCCCGCTTCCCGCACCTTGGTAACGATCTGCGCGTGGCGCGGCCGGTCGAGCATGCAGACCACAAGGTCCGACACCTTGACCTTCTTGGCCTTGGCGAGCGCCGCCAGGTTATCCGCCGGATCGGCGTCCAGATCGACGACATCCTGGGGTAGCCCCGGGCCAACGGCGATCTTTTCCATGTAGATGTTGGGAACCGACAGAAACCCGCCGTCCTGGGCCAGGGCGATGACCGACAGCGCGTTGTAGCCGCCGCGCGCGATGATCGACTTGCCCTCGAGCGCCAACACGGCGACATCCGCCTTGGGAGCGCCACCGGTGCCGAGCTTCTGGCCGGTGTACAGATCCTCGACCTCGCCTTCCTCGCCCTCGCCCATGCGCACGGTGCCGTCCACCATCAGGGTGTCCAGGCTGTCCATCATCGCCTTCATGGCGGCCTCGTCAGCGGCGCGTTCGTCACCGCCGCCCAGATGGGCCATGGCCGCCACGGCGGCGGCCTCGGTCACGCGGACGGCCTCAAGGGCCAGGTTGCGGTCGGTCACGGCATCGGTCACGGACGGATCCTCGTCATTCTTTTATTCGGACTACAGGTCTTCGATGCGAATGATACGCGGCGCCATAACCACGGCGTCAAGGGCGGCGATGGCGGCGACCGCGTCGATCATGTCCGATTCCAGGGTGTCGTGGGTGGTCATCACCACCGGCACGGGCTCTCCGGGATCGCGGGCGCGCTGAATGATCGATTCCATGGACACGTTATGCGCCCCCAATGCCTGGGCGATGCCGGCGAACACACCCGGCTTGTCGACGACCTCGAACCGCATGTAGTAGCAGCCCTTGTGCGTCGCCATGGACACGGGCCGGGGCGCGGCAAGGTCCGCCGCCGGACGGGCAAATCCCGGCACCAAGCTGCCGCGCGCAATATCGATGATGTCGGCGACCACGGCGGAAGCCGTCGGCCCGGCGCCGGCCCCCCTGCCCTGCATCAGCACGCGGTCGACGAAATCGCCCTCGGCGACCACCGCGTTGAACACCCCGTCAACATGGTTGATCGGGGCGTCCAGCGGCACCATACAGGGATGCACCCGCTGCTCGATCCCCGCCGCCGTTTCCGTGGCGATGCCCAGAAGCTTGATGCCGAACCCCAGTTCCTTGGCGAAGGCCAGATCGACGGGCGAAACATGGCGAATGCCCTCGACATGGACCGATTTGAAATCGACCTGGGTGCCGAACGCCAAGGCCGCCAGGATCGCCAACTTGTGGGCGGCATCGACGCCGTCGATATCGAAACTGGGGTCGGCCTCGGCATAGCCCTCGGCCTGGGCTTCGGCCAGCACGTCGTCGAACTCGCGCCCGGTGTCGCGCATTTCGGTCAGGATATAATTGCAGGTCCCGTTGAGGATGCCGTAGACCCGGGAAATCGCATTGGCCGCCAGCCCTTCGCGCAGCCCTTTCAGGATCGGAATGCCGCCCGCCACGGCCGCCTCGAAGGCCAGCGCCACACCCGATCTCTCGGCGGCGGCGGCAAGCGCCTGACCGTGATGGGCGATCAGCGCCTTGTTGGCGGTGACGACGTGCTTGCCGTTGGCCAGCGCCGCCGCGCACAGGTCCTTGGCGACCCCGTCAGAGCCGCCGATCAGTTCAACCACCACATCCACGGCGGGATCGGCGGCCAGCGCCATCGGATCGTCGGTCCAGGACACCCCGGACAGATCGACGCCGCGGTCCTTGTTGGGATCACGGGCGGAAACGGCGGTGATGTCGATCGCGCGGCCGGCCCGGCGGGCAATCTCGTCCCGATGGGTTGCCAGGACCCGGACCGTGCCCGCGCCGACAGTGCCAAGCCCGGCAATGCCTAAGCGCAACGGTGCCGTCATCCGCCGAGGGCCCGCCTGCCGGAGTCCAGATTATCCAGATTACCGGCGCGATAGCGTTGCATGAAGGACTTGATGGCGCGCAGGGCCTGCCGCGTCCGGTGGACGTTTTCCACCACCGCGATGCGCACGAAGCCGTCACCGTGTTCGCCGAAGCCGACACCGGGCGCCACCGCGACCTGGGCTTCGGACAACAGAAGCTTGGAAAATTCGAGCGATCCCAGATGGGCCATGTCCTCGGGGATCGGCGCCCAGGCGAACATGGTCGCCGGCGGCGCCGGTACGTCCCAACCGGCGGACGCCAGGCCGGAAATCAGCACGTCGCGGCGTTCCTTGTAAACCGCGCGCATTTCGTCGACGCAATCCTGCGGCCCGTTCAGCGCGGCGGCGGCGGCCACCTGGATCGGGGTGAAGGCGCCGTAATCCAGATAGGATTTGACCCGCGCCAGGGCGGAAATCAGCTCCCGGTTGCCGGCCGCGAAACCGATGCGCCAGCCGGGCATGGAGTAGGTCTTGCTCATCGAGGTGAATTCGACGGCAATGTCCCAAGCCTTCTGAACCTGCAGGATCGACGGCGGCGGATTGTTGTCGAAATAGACTTCCGAATAGGCCAGATCCGACAGGATGTAGATTTCGTGGAAACGGCAGAAATCCACGACCTGCTCGTAAAACGCCAGATCACAGAGTTCCGCCGTCGGATTGTTCGGGTAATTGAGAACGATCGCCGTCGGCTTGGGCACGCTGTGCTGCACCGCGCGTTCCAGGGCTTCGAAGAAGGTCTGGTCCGGTTTTACCGGGATATTGCGTACGGCAGCGCCGGCGATGATGAAACCGAACTGATGGATCGGATAGCTCGGGTTCGGCACCAGGATCACGTCGCCGGGGCTGGTGATCGCAGCCGACAGGTTGGCGAGGCCTTCCTTGGACCCCAGCGTCACGATGGCTTCGTGTTCCGGGTCCACGGCGACGTTGAAGCGGCGTTCGTAATAAGCCGACAAGGCCTTGCGTAGACCGGGAATGCCGCGCGAATTGGAATAACGGTGGGTCTTCGGATCCTGTGCCGCCTCGACCATCTTGTCGACGATATGCTGCGGCGTCGGCAGGTCCGGGTTGCCCATGCCGAAATCAATGATGTCCTCGCCGTTGGCGCGGGCGCGCGCCTTCATGGCGTTCACTTCCGCGAACACATAGGGCGGGAGACGGCGAATACGGTGGAATTCCTGTTTCATCGTGGCTTCATCATGTGCCAGAGCGGGGACGGATACAACAGCCATGCCGGGCGCGAACGCGCGCTCTGCGGCGCGTTCCGGCCCCGGACCGGCGGCAATCCTTTAGCGGCAAAAGCCTCAGCGCGTCAAAAAGATTTCCGCGCGACGGTTTCCGGCCTCGCCGTTCGGCATGATTTCCTGGTACAGCGGCTGCGTATCGGACAACGCCGCCGTTGCGACCGTGCGGCGATTCGCGCCACGCCGGATCAGTTCCTTGGCCACCATCTTGGCCCGCTCCGCGGACATCTTGTAGTTCACCAAACGATGTTTTTCCGGGCTCAGGTTGCGCGTCCGCGACGACGAATGGCCGACCACATGCAGGGTGCCCCCCCGCTCCTTCTGCAAGGCAACGACCTGGGCGAGGATCTGACGGTCGCGCACCGACAACCGGGAAGAGCCGTTCGGGAACACGATGGTCGCGACCCGGGTCGCCCCCGGCGGCAGTGGCTGCGACTGGGGCGTGCCCGCCACGGAAGCCCCCTCCATGACAGTGGCCGGAAGCTCGGTCATCCCCGGCTCGATGACGCCGTCACCGGAAATCACCATCGTTTCGCCGACACCCACGCCGGACGGCATACCGGTCGGACGCACGAACTTGGGTTCTTCCCCGGCGGCGGCGAGAATTTCAGCCAACCGCTTCTGCATGCGGTTCTGGAACCCGGAGAATTCGGCTTCCTGTTCAGCCTGGGTCGGGATCGTGAATTGCGGCACGCCCGGCACCGTGGTCGCCACCTGCTCCTCGCCGGCGGGCGGGGTCAGGGTTTCCTTGGGCTGGGTCAGCTTGGGTCCCTCGGCCATGGCCTTGGGCGTTTCGGATGCCGCCGGCTTTTCAGCCATCGGCGTCGGGGCGGGCGGCGCCGCGGGGGCGGCTTCCGGGCGCACCGGATCGGCGGCGGCGCTTTGGTCCTGGCGGGTGATGGCGGGGGCGTAACGCGGGCGGTCCGGGTCGGCAGCAAGGCCCAGGTTGCGGCTTTCCTGCTGCTTGGTCACATCGGACACCTTGGGGTATTCCTTGGACGACTGTTCCTGGCCGGCGGCTTCCGCGACCTGCTGCTCGCGCTGACGGCGTGCCTCTTCCTCGGGATCACCCGCGGATTTGTCGCCGGAGAACAGGTCAACTGTGCTTTTGTACCATTCGGCCGGATTGACGGCGTCGGGCACCGACGAACAGCCGGTCAAGAGGACCGCCAAGACGGCAGCCATCGGCACGGACCGCGACAGGCCTCGATGCAGACTCGCTCGAAACTGAATAACGTCCTCCTTGATCACGCCCATGTGCCGCAATACTCCCTTCCCTTAATTCAGCCCCCGAACGCTGATGATACGTTCTTTCAGGGGGCTCCCCACCTTGAATTTCCTAATATGCCGGTTTACAACCCCGCCAACCGGCGGAGACGGCAGATACCGTCCGAACCCAGGATTCTCGTCGCCAGAGATGTCGTTTGCACAACAACGATTTCACGCCACCCCGGCTTCTTCGCAATCCGGTACCATATTTTGCCTCAATCGCCTAGTCGGAGCAAAGGACGCAGCGCCCAATGAGTAAGAAGCCCAGCGACCCGACACCAGCAGAGAATACACCCGAGTCCGCAAACCCCTACATTGAGATCGCAGAACGCAGCCAGCGCCTCGTCAACGACTGGCTGACCCGGCATGGCAATGAAATCCAGGCGCCGGACGTCGATCCCCTGAACGTCGGCGAGGCCTTTCTCGAAATGACCCGCCACATGATGGCCAATCCACAGAAAATGATGGAATCGGGGCTGTCGCTTTGGCAGGGATACATGGAGCTGTGGCAATCGACGGCGCTGCGCATGATGGGCGCGGAGGCCGAACCCGTGGCCCAGCCGGCGCGCGACGATCGGCGGTTCCGCGACGAAGCCTGGACCGAAAACCAGGTCTTCGACTACATCAAGCAGTCCTACCTGTTGACCGCGAAATGGCTGGAATCGACGGTTCACGACGTCGAAGGGCTGGACCGCAAGACCCAGCACAAAGTCGATTTCTACACGAAGCAGTTCGTCAACGCCCTGTCGCCGACCAATTTCCTGATGACCAATCCGGAAGCCCTGCGCGCGACGGTCGAAAGCAAGGGCGAAAATCTCGTCAACGGACTTAACAATCTTTTGGAAGATCTGGAACGCGGCGACGGCAAGCTGGCGATCCGCATGACCGACATGGAGGCGTTCGAGATCGGCAAGAACGTCGCCACCGCCAAGGGCAAGGTCGTCTACCGCAACGACCTGATCGAACTGATCCAGTTCGATCCCCTGACCGACAAGGTTTCGCAGACGCCCCTGTTGATCGTGCCGCCGTGGATCAACAAGTTCTACATTCTCGACCTGCGGCCGGAAAATTCGTTCATCCGCTGGGCGTCGGAACAGGGCCACACCGTCTTCGTCATCTCCTGGGTCAACCCGGACGCCAAATTGGCCCGGAAAACCTACGACGATTATATGCTCGAAGGCCCCCTCGCCGCCATGGATGCGATCGAACAGGCGACCGGCGAACGCGCCGTCAACATCATCGGCTATTGCCTGGGCGGCACCCTGACGGCCGCGACGCTGGCCTGGATGGCCGCGCAAAAAGGCAAGCAATGGAAGGACCGCGTCAAGTCCGCGACCTTCTTCACCACCATGGTCGATTTCGCCGAGGCCGGTGACCTGTCGGTGTTCGTCGACGAGACGCAGCTCGCCAACATGGAAGCCAAGATGAATGAACGCGGCTACCTTGAAGGCACGGAAATGGCGACCACCTTCAACATGCTGCGGGCCAACGACCTGATCTGGTCCTTCGTGGTCAACAACTACCTGCTGGGCAAGGACCCCTTCCCCTTCGATCTGTTGTTCTGGAATTCGGATTCAACCCGCATGCCGGCCGCCATGCATGCATTCTACCTGCGCAACATGTACCTGGAAAACAAGCTGGCGACGCCGGGCGGCATCTCCCTGGCAGGCACGCCCATCGACCTGACCCGGGTCGACGTGCCGACCTATATGATCTCGACCCGCGAAGACCATATCGCGCCCTGGAAGGCAACCTACGCGGGGACACAGATCTACAAAGGCCCCGTTCGCTTCGTGCTGTCGGCATCGGGCCATATTGCCGGCGTGATCAATCCGCCGGCGGCGAACAAGTATTGCTATTGGACCAACGCCCAGACGCCGAAGGACCCGGACGCCTGGTTGGACAAGGCCAAGCAGCACCAAGGGTCCTGGTGGCCCGATTGGGACGCCTGGGTCAAGAAACAGGCGGGCAAGAAAACGGTGCCGGCCCGCATTCCCGGCGACGGCAAGCTGCCGGCCCTGGACGACGCCCCCGGCACCTACGTCAAAATCCGCGTTTCCTGATCGCCCGCAAGCGCCCGGCCCACGGCCTGTTCCAATAAGCCTGCCGCGTCTTTCAACGCGTCCTCTCCGTAGGCCGCATAGCCCAAGACCAGCCCGTGGCTTGCGTCCGCCCCCTGGTAATATCCCGACAGGGCCTGGGCGGTGATGTTCAGGGTCGCCGCCTCACGGGTAATGGCGACATCGTCGGCGTCGGCGGTAATTCCCACGGTCAAATGCATGCCCGCGTCGTCATCGGGAATGGCGAACACGCCTTGAAACCGGCGGACAAGCTCGTCCCTGAGAACCGCCTGACGGTCGCCGTACAATTGCCGCATGCGCCGCACATGGGCGCCGAAGCGGCCTGACTCCATGAAATCCGCCAGGGCCGGCTGCATGGCGAGGGCCGGAAAATCATCCACCACGCCGCGCATCCGGATAAACGGGTCGATCAACTGTTCCGGCACCACCAAATACCCCAGGCGCAGGGCCGGAAACATGACCTTGGAAAAGGTCCCCGCATAGATCACCCGTTCGCCGCCATCCAGGCCCTGCAGCGCCGCCAGGGGGCGGCCACGATAGCGGTATTCACTGTCATAGTCGTCTTCCAGGACCCAGAACCGGGCTTCCCGCGCCCAGCGCAGCAGTTCCAGGCGCCGCCCCAGGCTCATGGTCACGCCCAAGGGCAATTGGTGGGACGGCGTGACGGCCACGATCCGTGGCTCAGCGGCATGGGCGCGGGCATACCCCACATCCAGCCCCTCCCCATCAACGGGGACGGCGGTGACCGTCGCGCCCGCTGTATGAAATGAGGACAGCAGACCTCGGTATCCGGGGTCTTCCAGAACCACCGACGCCCCCGGTTCCAACAGCACGCGGGCGCATAGATCAATGCCCTGCTGCGCGCCCGAGGTGACGATCACCTGATCGGCGGTACAACGACATCCCCGGACCGCCACCAGATAGTCAGCGATAGCCCGGCGCAAAGGTCCGTGGCCGCGTCCGTCGCGGTCCTCCAGAAAAGCCTGGGGCGGGCAACGCCAAAACCGGCCCACGGCGCGGCCCCATTCATCGAAGGGAAATGCGGACACGTCGGGCACCCCCGGCAGGAATGGCCGATGCGCCCCGGGGGTGCGCCGTGACATCAGGTCAAGCACCCGATCCGGCAGCGGTGGCGCCCCCGTCGAAGACCCCAACAACGGTCGGGCGGTGCGGACTTCGCCGTCCAGGTTTGGCAGATCCGCCGACACCCGCGTGCCGGCCCCCGGCCGGGCTTCGGTGAAGCCTTCTGCCAAAAGCTGGTCGTAGGCCGCCAGCACGGTATTGCGCGAAATCTCCAGCTCGCGGGCCAGGATGCGGCTGGCCGGCAAACGCGCGCCGGAGCGCAGAACACCCGCCAGGATCAGGCCTTTGATCCCCTTGTAAAGCTGTTCGTTGAGCGGCTGTGCGCCGGACCGGTCCAGGTCCAGGTCGATCAATTGGGAGTCCCGCCCCAGTTTCACGCGACCCGACGGCGGCATCTAAATGGCTCCATCAAATTATCGGTTATGGTCCTTTTATAAGAACCAACTTGCACGGTACAGGGAGATCATCAGTGCCGGCAAGGCAGTATTCGATCATGTGAAAAGGAACCGGACCATGCCCACTTTCCCCGACCTGCGGGTCACCGAGCGCTCAAAGGTCAAACGGGTGCCCAAGCGCGCCGCCTACGATCGCGCCACGGTGGACGCGATCCTGGACGCGGGCCTGATGTGCCATGTCGGTTACGTGATCGACGGCGCGCCCTATGTCACCGCGACCTGCTATTGGCGGCACGGCGACCGGGTGTACTGGCACGGCTCGGCGGCCAGCCGCATGCTGCGCACGGTGACCGGCGGCGTGCCGGTCTGCTTCACGGTGTCGCATCTGGACGGCCTGGTCATGGCGCGGTCGGGCTTCCACCATTCCGTCAATTACCGGGGCGTGACCCTATTCGGCGAGGCGGTCAAGATCGAGGACCCGGCGGAGAAACTGGCGACCTTGAAGGATTTCACCGACCGCCTGACCCCGGGGCGCTGGGAGGAACTGCGCGAAACCACGGACCAGGAACTGAAAGGCACGACCATCTGCGCGCTCACCATCGACGAAGGCTCGGCCAAGGTGCGCTCGGGCGGGCCCATCGATGATGAACCCGATTACGATCTGAACGTCTGGGCCGGGATCGTGCCGATCACCACGGTGGTGGGCGAACCCGTGGCCGATGACCGCCTGAAGCCGGGCACCCCAGAGCCGGATTACCTGCGCCGCATTTCCATCGGCGCGCCACCCCGGGGATAGGGCTATCATGCGCCGATGACCTTCGACGGCCTGACCCTCACGACAATCCTGATCGCCATCAGCGCCATGGCCTTCGGCTGCGCGTTCCAGGCGGCGCTGGGGCTGGGGTTCGCCTTGTTGGCGGCCCCGGTGCTGGCGCTGCTGGACCCGGCCTTCGTGCCCGGCCCCATGCTGCTGGCGGGAACCGCGCTGGCCGCCCTGACGGCTTACGGCGAGCGCGACGCCATCGACCGCCGCATGCTGGCGACCTGTCTGATCGGTCTGGCCGTGGGCACGCTGGTCGGCGCGGTTGTCCTCCAGGCCGTACAGGGCATGGACCTGCAACGCGTGTTCGGCGTCATGATCCTGCTCGCCGTCGGCGTCAGCCTTATGGGGAAAACGGTCGCGGCCAAGGGGCGCAGCCTGCTTATCGCCGCCGGTATTTCCGGCGTCATGGGGATCATGGCCGGGCTGCACGGCCCGGTGATCTCTCTCGCCTTTCAGAATGCCGAACCCCGGGTCGCCCGCGCCATGCTGGGCGCCTATTTCACGGCCGCCTATCTGTCGGCGGTGGCGGCCCTGGCCCTGGTCGGATCATTCGGCGCGCCCGAGGTCGGCCGCACCCTGGTGCTGCTGCCCGGCGTGGCGGTCGGTCTGGCCCTGGCCCCGGTCACCCGGCGCTACATCAACCGCGACCGCCTGCGCATCGCCATCCTCACCATCGCGGCGGTCAGCGGCCTGATCCTGGTCGTGAAATAGCCGGCCGCGCCTTACGACGGCTTCAGGGCCTTTTCCAACAGAAGACGCGCGGCGGCGCGTGGATCGGCCCGGCGCTCGGCCAGATCGTCGATCAGATCGGCCATGTCCGGCGCCAGGCGCTTGAATTCGCGGCGCATGTGATCGAGCGCCGCCGATTCAAGCCGCATAAAGGCGATGCGCCGCCGCCGGGCCTTGTCCTCGCCGCTGACCGCAAGATGTTGGCCATGGTCGATCACGGCCTGGGCCAGATCGGCGACCCCGTCGCCCGTGTTGGCGCTGGTCGCGATCACCGGCACGCGCCAACCGGTCGCGCCGTCGCCCCGCCCCTGACGGCCGGTCAGGCCCAAATCCTGGGCCCCCGCCAGGTCGGCGGCGGTCTGGTCCGCATCGGCACGGTCGGCCTTGGTCACGACATGGATGTCGGCAATTTCCAGAATCCCCGCCTTCATGGCCTGGACCCCGTCGCCCAACCCCGGCGGCGAGGCCACGATCACCGTATGGGCCGCCGCCGCGACATCGACCTCATCCTGGCCGACACCGACGGTTTCGATCACCACGACCCGGAACCCGCAGGCGTCCAGCACGTCGACGGAATCCAGCGCCGGGCGGGCCAACCCGCCCATCGCCCCCTGGGTCGCGAGCGATCGGATGAACACGCCGTCATCGCCGCCATGATCCCCCATGCGGACCCGGTCGCCCAAGATGGCGCCGCCGGAAAACGGGCTGGAAGGATCAATGGCGATGACGCCGACGGTCAGGTCCCGCCGGCGCAATGCCTTGACCAAGGCGTTGACCAGGGACGACTTACCCGCCCCCGGCGGCCCGGTGACGCCGACCACATGGGCCGATCCCGCTGCTTGGTAAACCCGGGCCATCAGGTCACTGTCCGCGGCCCCCGATTTCGATGCGGCATTACCCGTGGTTTCGGCCAGGGACAACAACTTGGCGATGGCCCGCCGGTCGCCGCCTTGCGCGGCGGCAAGCAAGTCGGATGACATTTCCGGCTTGGGGGCTGCCATGGCCGGGGCCTCAATCGCTCGACGGTATGGGACGGTTGCGGCTCAACTTGCGCAGATCGTGGCCCGCCAGGCGGTATTCGGCGCTCAGGTCGTCGTACACGGGCCAGATGTAATCCAGCATCTTCTGGTCATTGGGCCCGACCTTGCGCAGGAATTTGGCCGGCCGCCCGGCCCAGACCTCGCCGGGGCCGATCTGCTTGCCCGGCGTGACCAAGGCGCCGGCGGCAATCAGCGATCCCTTGCCGACCACCGCACCGTCCATCACGCAGGCCTGCATGCCGATCATGGCGTCGTCCTCCAGCGTGCAGGCATGCAAAAGCGCCATATGCCCGACCGTGACCCGGTCGCCCAGGATCGTTGGATAGCCCTTGGAATCGACATGCACGACCGTGCCGTCCTGGATGTTCGTATCGTTGCCGATACGAATGAAGTTCATATCCCCCCGCAACACGCAGGAATACCAGATCGATGACTTGGTCCCGATCGTCACGTCACCGATGATGACGGCGTTTTCAGCGATGAAGGCGGTTTCGTCGATCTGCGGGTGCTTGTCCTTGAAGGGTAGGATCACACCGCCGGGCTGGCGCGAAGATATCATTCAGAATTCACCTTAGATTTTTGTTTCAGTATATTGTTTTTTAAGAATTTTTAATGAACGGAAGCATTTCCTTGAAGGCCTCCGTTCCGGCCCGTCCCAGCCATTCGTAGATAACCATTTCCGTGGTCACGATGCCGGCCCCGGCCGCGCCCAGACGATCTAGACAGGCCTTTTCACTTTCCAGGGTGCGCGAGGCCGTGGCGTCGGTGACGACGAAGATCTCATACCCCTTGTCCATCAGATCGACGCCGGTCTGCATGACGCAGATGTGCGCCTCCATGCCCGTGATGACCACTTGGCGGCGGCCCGTGGCCTCGAACGCCTTCTGGAACAGTTCCTCGTTCATGCAGGAGAAGTGAATTTTCTCGAACACCTGCGCCTGGGGCGCGATGCCCTGCAGCTGCGGCACTGTGCGCCCCAACCCCTTGGGGTACTGTTCCGTCATCAGAATGGGCACCCCCATGCGATCGGCGGCCCGCATCAGCAGCGCCGTATTGCGGATCACCTTGGCCGGTGATTGCATGGCGGGGGCCAGTTTGTCCTGGATGTCGATGACGACCAGGCAGGAGAGTTCGGGCTTTATCAGCATCTTGATTTCCTTAATCGGCGAGCCAATAGCGCAGAACCGCGCTGACCGCCTCGGGCCGTTCCAGGGGCGAAAGATGGCCGCAGTTTTCGACGACCACCAGTTTAGCACCGGGGATGGCGGATGCCATTTCTTCGTGCACCGCAGGCGGCGTCATGACGTCGAGCCGACCACACAGAACCAGCGTCGGACAGGCAATCGCGGCCAGGTTGGGCCGGTTGTCCGGGCGATTGATGATCGCCGTCTGCTGGCGCCGGTAAGCCTCCGGGCCGACGTTGCGGGCCGAGTCACGGACGATGGCCGTCAGTTCCCCGTCGTCCTGGCGGTTTTCGGCGATGAAGCCCGTCATGTGGTGATCGATGACGCCGTCCAGATCACCCGCGGCCGCCCGCGCCATCAGGTCGCGGCGGCCCGCCGTGCGTTCCGGCGTGTCCGGCCCGGGGGCGGTGTCGAGCAGGGCCAGGCGGATCACCCGTTCCGGCGCCAGACGCATGACGGCCTGGGCCGCGTAGCCACCCATCGACAATCCGCACAGCGCGAAGCGGTCGGGCGCCGCGCCCAACGCGCGCCGGGCCATGGCGTCAATGCTGTCGTCCTGTGTCATGTCGGCCACGGTCATTTCCGCGACGTCGGTCAAGGTCGCCAACTGATGCCCCCATAGCGCCGTGTCACACAGCAACCCGGGCATGAACAGAAGCGGCGTTCGGTCAGACATGAAACCTCCTTCGGGGACCGTGGCAAATCGGTAGCGGTTGGCAGAAATCCGCCGCCCAACCCCCGCTTATCATTGACTTCGGGACGGGAACACCTAATATCCGGCTCACACGGCCCGGGGAAGTCTCCGAGGGTCAAAATCCAAGCCCCCATAAGGTGACCACCCAGCCCGGGCGGCGCAACTCCCGAAGTGGAGCAATATGTCCTTTTCAGACCTCGGCCTCAGCGACGAACTCCTCAAAGCGATTTCCGACGCGGGCTACACCGACCCCACCCCCATCCAGGCCCAGGCCATCCCCCAAGTCCTGATGGGCCGCGATATTCTAGGCTGCGCCCAGACGGGCACGGGCAAGACGGCCTCCTTCACCCTGCCGATGATCGATATCCTGGCCTCGGGCCGGGCCAAGGCGCGCATGCCGCGCTCGCTGATTCTGGAGCCGACCCGCGAATTGGCCGCCCAGGTCGCTGATAACTTTGAGGTCTACGGCAAGTACCACAAACTGAACCACGCGCTGCTGATCGGCGGCGAAAACATGAGCGAGCAGATCAAGCGCCTGGAAAAGGGCGTCGACGTGCTGATCGCCACCCCGGGCCGCCTGATGGACGTGTTCGACCGCGGCCATCTGCTGCTGCGCGACGTGAAGGTTTTGGTGATCGACGAAGCCGACCGCATGCTCGACATGGGCTTCATCCCCGATGTCGAGAAAATCGTCTCCAAACTGCCGCAGATGCGCACCACCCTGCTGTTCTCGGCCACCATGCCGCCGGAAATCAAGCGCCTGGCCGACCGCTTCCTGATGAATCCCAAGGAAATCACCGTGTCCAAGCCGGCCACGGCGGCGGAAACGATCAAGCAGCTTTTGGTCATGGTGACCGGCGCCGGGCGCGACCAGACCTCCATCGCCAAGCGCAAGCGCGAGGTGCTGCGCAAGCTGATCGAGCGCGAGCAGCCCAAGAACGCCATCATCTTCTGCAACCGCAAGCGTGACGTCGACGTGGTTTACAAGTCGCTGGAACGCCACGGTTACAACACGGCGGCGCGTCTGCATGGCGACATGGTGCAGTCCGTCCGCATGGAAACCCTGTCCAAGTTCAAGAGCGGCGACGTGACCCTGTTGGTGTGTTCCGATGTGGCGGCACGCGGGCTCGACATCCCGGCCATGAGCCATGTCTTCAACTTCGACGTGCCGACCCATGCCGACGACTATGTCCACCGCATCGGCCGCACGGGCCGCGCCGGACGCGAAGGTGTGGCGATCTCCATCGCCGTGCCGTCCGACGGCAAATACGTGGACGCCATCGAAAAGCTGATGGGCCGCTCCATCGACCAGGACCCGATGAGCAGCACCGGCGGCGGCAGTGGCAGCAGTGGTGGTGGCGATGACACCGCCAGCGCCCCGGAAAAGCCGGAAAAGGAAGCACGCAGCGAACGTGGCCGGGGCCGTGGACGTGATCGAGGCCGGAGCCGTAAACCGGCCTCAGACGACGACGACACCAAGACCGAACCGGCGGCTGATGCCGCGGCCGAGACCACCGTAAACGCGGAACCGGTCAAGGACGCCCCCAAGACGGAAGCCCCCGCCGCAGAGGAACCGGCCGCGAAACCGAGTCGCGCCCGTAGAAGCCGCTCGGACCAGCGCAATGACGCGGGCGCGATGGACGACAAGGACGTCGTGTTTGGGCAGAGCGATCAGGTTCCGGCCTTCCTCAAGAACTTCTAAGCCGCCGTCCTGCCCCTTTGGGGCACGAAAACCCGCCTGTTCCCTATCAGTGAATTGACGCCTCGGCGCCGGTCAATCCGGCGGCCGAGGCTTCGCGCTTTTCGATACAGATCATGAGAATTTTTCGATGTTCGGCGGCGGGCCGCTCTTCGATATTGAGCGCCTTCCGTCAACAATCAACCGAGGAACATCTGCAATGAAACGGACCGTTCTTTCTGCCGCCATCTTCGCCTTCGTCATGGCCCTGGGCGTCTCCGCCGCGTCGACCGCCGTCCTGGCCGCCGACAAGAAGGAAAATCCCTGCGCCAAGATGACCGACAAGGCCGAGAAGAAAGCCTGCATGAAGGCCCAAGCCGACGCGAAGAAGGCGACCAAGAAGTAATTGGGACACCGCGCCCGCAGTTGCGGCGCGCACCGATCAAAAAGGGGCAGACGGCCTGAACCGTCTGCCCCTTTGCGATTCAGGAGACCGCGCGCCCTGCGCCGGTCAGATCAACCCGGACAGCGGCGACGACGGGTCGGCGTACATCTTGCGCGGCATGCGCCCGGCCAAGTAGGCCATGCGCCCGGCTTTGACCGCGTGCTTCATGGCGCGGGCCATCATCACCGGGTCCTTGGCTTCGGCGATGGCCGTGTTCATCAACACGCCGTCACAGCCCAGTTCCATGGCGATGGCGGCGTCCGACGCCGTGCCGACGCCGGCGTCAACGATCACCGGCACTTCGGACTGTTCCTTGATCAGACGGATGTTAACCGGATTCTGGATACCCAGGCCCGAGCCGATGGGCGCCCCCAGCGGCATGATGGAGACGGCGCCCGCCTCCTCCACCCGCTTGCACAGGATCGGATCGTCCGAGCAATAGGCCATGACCTGGAAGCCTTCTTCCGTCAGCGCGCGGGTCGCCTCGATGGTTTCCGGCATCATCGGATAGAGCGTGCGCTGTTCGCCCAGGATTTCCAGTTTCACCAGGGTCCAGCCGCCGGCTTCCCGCGCCAGACGCAACGTGCGCACCGCATCGTCGGTGGTGAAGCAGCCCGCCGTGTTGGGCAGGTAGGTATATTTCTTGGGATCCAGATAATCGACCAGCAGCGGCTGATTAGGGTCCGTCAGGTTGACGCGCCGGACGGCGACCGTGATCATTTCCGCTTCCGCCGCCTCGGCGGCCTGACGGTTCAGGTCGTAGTCCTTGTACTTGCCCGTGCCGATGATCAGGCGCGAACGGAATTTATGGCCGGCGACCTCCAGAATATCCTCGTCCTCGGGTGCCGCCGCCGAATCCGGAGCGCCGCCGCCGATGAAATGCACGATTTCCAGGCGGTCGCCGTCTTCCACACCGATCTGGCCGTAGCCGGATTTGGGCACGATTTCCAGATTGCGCTCGACCGCGACCTTGGCCGGGTCCAGGCCGATTCGGGTGAGAAGCTGCGCCACCGACAGGGGAGCATCCAGGGAATGGGTTTCGCCGTTGATCTGAACTTGCATGAAGAATTTTTCCTCGGGGCCGTTGGTCGCGCCGTCGTTGAAGCCTATACAGGCCTTTGTCCGGGGGGCTTTACAGGGATTATGGGGCCGCGACCAGCCGCTTTCAACGCCGGGATGGGGAGAAACGGGATGTTTCTCAGAACTCGGCGCGTGCTATAAGCCCGCTACCTTATGACGGAAGGCGGCTCGGCGCGTTCGCCGCGCCGGGAACGGAACCATGACAGCGACGATTCTGATCCTCAACGGCCCGAACCTGAACCTGCTTGGCACCCGCGAACCCGACATCTACGGGCGCGAGACGCTGGCGACCATCGAATCCGCCTGCCGGGCGCGCGGCCAAGGCTTGGGCCTGGACGTGGATTTCCGCCAATCCAACGACGAAGGCGAACTGGTCACTTGGATTCAGGAAGCACCCAAGGCGCACGCCGGGATCATCATCAACGCCGGCGCCTACACCCATACCTCGGTCGCGATTCTGGACGCGCTTTCGGCCATCGACATGCCGATCATCGAGGTGCACCTTTCCAACATTCACAGGCGTGAAGAGTTCCGGCATCATTCCTTCGTCTCCAAGGCCGCCGACGGCATGATTTGCGGTCTCGGCGGACAGGGCTACGAACTGGCGCTCGACGCGCTGGCAAAACGACTGAAAAACAACGGGTAAGGGACCATGGCAAGAAGCCCCAAAGCGACCGATATCGACGCGGATGCTGTCCGCAAGCTGGCCAGTCTCCTGGAAGAGACGGGCCTGACGGAAATCGAATACACCCACGACGACTGGTCGCTGCGCGTGTCCAAGGGGGCGACCGCCGTGACCGCCACCGCCCCCGTGGCCATCGCCCCTGCCGCCGACGCTCCCGCCGCCGAACAGGGCGTGCCCGCCGGCGCCGTCACCTCCCCCATGGTCGGCGTGGTCTATACCTCGCCCGATCCCGAAAGCGCCGATTTCGTCAAGGAAGGCGATACGGTCAAGGAAGGCGACACCCTGCTGCTGGTCGAGGCCATGAAGGTGTTCAACCAGATTACCGCGCCGCGCGCGGGCACGGTGAAGCGGGTCCTGGTGACCAGCGGCACCCCCGTCGAGTTCGGCGAACCCCTCCTGATTCTCGAATAGGAGGCAGGCCTTGTTTGAAAAGGTCCTGATCGCCAACCGAGGGGAAATCGCGCTGCGCATCCTGCGCGCCTGCCGCGAAATGGGCATTTCCACGGTCGCCGTCCATTCCACCGCCGACACCGACGCCATGCACGTGCGCTTCGCCGACGAAAGCGTGTGCATCGGCCCGCCGTCTGCCAAGGACAGCTACCTGTCGATCCAGGCCGTGCTGTCGGCCGCCGCCATTTCCGGTGCCGACGCCATCCATCCCGGCTATGGCTTTCTCTCGGAAAACGCCGATTTCGCCCAAATGGTCGCCGAACACGGCTTCACCTTCATCGGTCCTTCGGCCGATCACATCCGGCTGATGGGCGACAAGGTCCAGGCCAAGGCCGCCGCCAAGGCCGCCGGCATCCCCGTGGTGCCCGGATCGGACGGCGCCATCGAGGACATCCGGGACGTGGCCCTGGTCGCCAAGGACATCGGCTATCCCGTGCTGATCAAGGCCGCCGCCGGCGGCGGCGGGCGCGGCATGCAGGTGGTGCGCCGGGAAGAGGACCTGGAAGACCTGGTCAAGGTGGCGCAGAGCGAGGCCAGCGCCGCCTTCGGCAACGGCGCCGTCTATATGGAAAAGTACCTGGACAAGCCGCGCCACATCGAAATTCAGATCATGGCCGACATGCACGGCAACGTCGTGCATCTGGGTGAGCGCGACTGCTCCCTGCAGCGCCGGCATCAAAAGGTTCTGGAAGAAGCCCCCTCACCGGCCCTCAATGCGGCACAGCGGGCCGAAATCGGCGAGATCACGGTCAACGCCATTTCCAAGCTGGGGTACCAGAGCGCCGGCACGGTCGAATATCTGTACGAGGACGGGCAGTTCTACTTCATCGAGATGAACACCCGCCTTCAGGTCGAACACCCGATCACCGAGGCGATCACCGGCATCGACATCGTGCGCGAGATGATCCGCGTGGCCCAGGGGGCCAAGCTGTCGATGACCCAGGAAGACATCGTCCTGCGCGGTCACGCCATCGAATGCCGCATCAACGCGGAAGATCCCGTGACCTTCGCGCCCTCGCCGGGCAAGGTCGGCGTCTATCATGCGCCGGGCGGTCTGGGCGTGCGTGTCGATTCCGCCCTGTATTCCGGCTACACAGTGCCACCCCACTACGATAGCATGATCGCCAAGCTGATCGTTCACGGCGCATCACGGAACGAATGCCTGATGCGCCTTAGGCGGGCGCTTGAGGAATTTGTGATTGATGGCATCTCGACGGGCATACCGCTGCAACAGCGCATCATCGGCGAACGGGATTTCGTCGATGGCTCCTACGACATCCACTGGCTTGAAACGCTCATGGCCGCGGACAAGGACAACGCCTGACGTCCCTGCCGGGAGCATTTCATGAGCCGGCGCGACCAAACCCAGGAAAGCCTGCCCGCCGAACTTTTGCTGCGCGCCTATGCCGCCGGCATCTTTCCCATGGCCGAAAGCCGCGACGACCCGCAGGTGTTCTGGGTTGATCCCAAGCAGCGCGGCGTGCTGCCGCTGGAAACCTTCCACATCTCAAAAAGCCTGCGCAAGGAGCTGCGCCGGGGCGAATTCATCGTGCGGGCCAACTCGGCTTTCGAGCGGGTCCTCGACGAGTGCGCCGCCCCCGGCCCGGGGCGCAAGGATACCTGGATCAACGCGCCGATCCGCGACGCCGTCATCGAACTGCACAACCTGGGCTTCGCCCATTCCCTCGAAATCTGGAAGGACGGCGAACTGGCCGGCGGGCTCTACGGAGTGGCGCTTCGGGGGGCGTTTTTTGGTGAAAGCATGTTTTCGCGCACCGCCAACGCGTCCAAGGTCGCCCTCGCCCATCTGGTCGCGCGTCTGCGCCTGGGCGGATTCCGCCTGCTCGACACCCAGTTCGTGACCGACCATCTGAAGACCTTCGGCTGCGAGGAAATTCCCGCCCGTGACTACCAGAGGCGCCTGGAATCGGCGCTTGAGTATCAGGCCCGATTTCCCCTCAACCCGGCCCCTGACCGGGTTGCGATGGAGCTTGCGGCGATGGCGGGAAACCGGTGACCCCGAACAGCCCTCCCCGGCCCCGGTTATCGCGCCGATGATCGACCATCAATCCATATATATCTTCGAACTGATGCTCGGCGTGTTGCTCGTCGCAATCGTCGTCACGCGCCTGGCCTTCGACAGGCTCGGCATGCCGTCCCTGGCCGGCTTCATCGCTCTGGGATTCGTGCTGCGCGTGGCGGACGGGCAGATCGCCTTCATGTCCGGGACGGGGCGCCACTTGCTGGAATTCCTCGCCGAGACGGGCGTGTTCATCCTGCTGTTCCGGATCGGGCTCGACAGCAACCTGCACGGTCTTGTCGCAAAGCTGCCCCGGGCGGCGCCCATCTGGCTCGGCAACGTCACCCTCAGCGGCGTGCCCGCATTCCTGTTGTGTCATCAGGTGTTCGACCTGGGTGCGGTGCCCAGCATGTTCACGGCCATCGCCATGACGGCGACCAGCGTCGCCGTGACCACGGAACTGTGGCGCGAGGCCGGCGCCCTCGACACCCCGGACGGCGAAACCCTGATCGACGTGGCGGAATTGGACGATTTGTCGGCAGTCATCTTCATGGCCATGGCCGTGGCCGTGGCGCCCCTGGTCCATTCCGGGGACGGCGGCAGCCTGGCCACCCATATATCGGAAATCTCTCTGATTCTGCTGGCCAAGGCCGCTGCGCTCGGTGCCTTGTGCCTGGCCGTCGCCTGGGCCAACCAGCAACGCCTGGCCGCCATCCTGACGCGTCTCGGCGAACCCCATGCGGCGATGATCCTGCTGGGAATCGGGATCTGCGTCGCCGCCGTCGCCTCGCTGTTGGGATTTTCCATCGCCATCGGTGCCTTCTTCGCCGGCCTGATCTTCAGCCGCAATCCGGATGTCGTGCGCATGGAAACGGGATTCGTGCAGATTCAGGCCTTTTTCGTGCCGTTCTTTTTCATCGCCATCGGCTTTCGTATCGATCCGGCATCCTTGGGCATGGCCCTGGCGTTCGGCGGGGCGTTGCTCGCCGTCGCCGTCGGCGGCAAAATCGCGGGGGCAGGACTGCCGGCCCTGATGACGACATCCGGTGCCGGCGCACTCTTGATCGGGGTGAGCATGGTGCCGCGTGCTGAAATGGCCATGGTGATCGGCCAACAGGCCCGCGACCTGGGTGATTGGGCCATGCCGGCCGAGGTCTTTTCGGGAATCGCTCTGGTGGCGCTGGCGACCTCGGTCGCCACGCCGATCGTGGTACACCTTCTGTTGCGACGGTGGCGGCCCTCGGGGTGACCTATTTCTCTGGTGTCGATGATTTCACTTCGACACGCCCTTTCTCAGTCGGACCAAGCGCGGCAAAATAAGCAGCCAGACCGGCGATATCGGCATCGGACAAGGACCGCGAAAAGGATACCATCACCGGGTGGGTCCGTTCTTCCGAGTTGAAAGCCCGCACCGCGGCGAAGAACGTATCCACCGGCATGCCCGCAAGATCCGGCGCGATTGTTCCTTGCGGGTTGTGACAATTCCGGCACAGGGCCGGATCGGCCGCCTGCACGCCTTCTGTCAACGCGATCAACACCAAAGCCAACAATACCAAAATCAGACGCACGCCCATTGCCCCCTGCAAAACGATTTCTCCACCAAAATGCACCTGCCTGATTCCGTAAACAAGGACGCGCGCGCACCATTCGGACGGCGGCAAGGCAACAAGCTATTTGGGCGGGGCGACATCCGCAGGCTCCACGCAATCGAGCACCCAGATGTCATAGACCGGGTGTTCCAGGGCGTTGAGCGCCGGACTGGAGGCGAACATCCAACCGCGGAACAGGCTGATCGCCGGCTCGCCGGGGCGAATTTCCCAAATATCGACAAAGGCCGCGGATTCCGGCGGTTCCTCCGGGGGGCGCTTGTCGCAGCTGCGGGCGATGATCTCGAGGGTACCGAAGCGCACGACCTCGCCGACCCGGGCTTCCAGGGTCGAAACCCGCGCCGTGACCTTGTCCAGCCCCTGCAGGATAACCTTGTTCATGGGGGCGGCGCCTGCCGGAAAGGCGGCGATGATGCCGATCAAGGCGATGAGGAGCAGCCGCATCGCGGCCTATTTCCCCCCCGTGGCCAGGAAGATGATCTCGCCGACCTGATCCTCAAGGGACTTGAAGTCCTCGACCTTGGCGATGCGCCCGCCCTCGGGCAGCGTTTCCGCGGCCTGGCCCGGCTTCAGGCGAATGTATTTTCCGCCCAGGATGCCTTCGGAGCCGATCGTCGCCACCGTATCCCTGGGCAGTTTCACATCCGGGCGGATCGACATGATGACGACGGCCTCGAACGTCTGCGGGTCAAGAACGCGGTCGAGCACGGTGCCGATCTTGATGCCGTTGATGCGCACGTCGCTGCCGTTGGACAGGCCGCCGACCTTGAGGAAGTGCGCCTTGATTTCGTAGCCGGAGACGGCCTTGACCTGAGCCACGTTGAAGGCGAAGAACAGGAACACCCCGGCGACGATCAGCACGACGCCGCCCAGGACCGTTTCGATTGCATTACGTCCCATATCCGGTCTCTCCGCCCCTTATTTCGTCTGCCCAGCCGTCGTTTCGGCGGCAGCCCGGCGCTCTTCCATGGCGGCCCGGCCCTGGGAAATGATCAGATCCAGAATGTCACCGACAACCTGGGCATCCTGGGTAATGGCGATCAGATCGCCGGTTTTCAGCCCCTGTTCCGACGCACCCGGCTCCAAAACGATATATTTTCCGCCGAACAGGCCGTCGGTCTGCACCGAGGCCGACGAATCGTTCGGCACCATCACGCCATCGGTCAGATTGAGGGTCAGCACGGCGCGGAACTTGTCATCCAGGCGTTGGGCCGCGACTTTGCCGATTCGAACGCCGCCCATGCGGACCTCGGCTCCGGGTGCTATTCCATCGACCCGGCCGAACAGGGCATCGACCCGGATGCGGCCGTCCGTGCCTGAGGTCACGTCGCGGCTTTGGTTCATGAAGCCGAGAACCGCCAGAAGCAAGACAAGCGCCAAAGCGCCGATCATCTGTTCCTTGGTTTCGAGTGTCATCGGTATCCGACCGTCATCGCAGCGCCCCGGCCAAGGAGCCGCAAATCATTCCGGCTTCCAGGCTTCGTAGTCGCCCGTGGCATGGGCGCGGGTACCGCCCTTGAAATCGTGGCCCGCGGGGCGGTAGGCACCGGCGGTTCCCGTCAGGTTGGGGACATGTTCCTTCTGCCACGGCCGCGCCCGGGTGGCACTTTCGGTCAGCGGCTCGGCAGAGGTGTGGTGAAGCCAGGAGTGCCATTCCGGCGGCACCTTGGAGGCTTCCTTGCGCCCCTTGTACAGAACCCAGCGGCGTTCGCGGCCGTACAACGACCCGCCCTTGTTCTTGTAATAACGGTTGCCGAACTCGTCGGTGCCGACGAGCTTGCCGTGAATCCAGGTATGCAGCAGCGTTCCGATGTCCATGGGGTCTCATATCCGCCTGATGTACCGCGGGAATATGGCACCATGCGGGCGCAAGGTCCAGCCCGCTTGACCGTCTTTACCGGCTGTCGATCGCAATATGTAGGACGCCCCCGACTATGACCTAAGGCATAACCCTTGGATTTCCGGGGGCTTCCACAAAATCAAGTAATTTATTCGTAACATAACCCCTAAATGTTGAAATAATCCTGTTGCTGCCCCCAAAGCCGCTGGCTACATTTAGCGTCCTTCACGCCTGGGCAAATACACTATGTAGTTTCAGGAAGCGAAAGCCTTCCGAGCCAACGGCAAAGAAGCGACCCGGGTCTGTTGTTGGGCCCGCCGGCCAGCAATAGGGCCGGAAATGACAGGGACCATTAAGGGAGCGCAGACGGGGTAGCCATGCAGATCAAGCGGCATTTTACTAAACAGGATCAGTCACCTTACGCGGCAATCAAGTTTCGCCGGGCATCCAGCGAAATCCGAAATCCGGACGGATCCGTGGTGTTCGCACAAGCGGACATCGAAGTTCCCGACTCCTGGTCGCAGGTCGCTTCGGACGTGCTGGCGCAGAAATATTTCCGCAAGGCGGGCGTGCCGGCGAAGCTGAAGAAGGTCGAGGAGAACTCGGTCCCGTCATGGCTGTGGCGCTCCGAACCCGATGCCGCCGCCCTCAAGAAGCTGCCCAAGGACAAGCGGTCGTCCGGTGAAACCAGCGCCAAGCAGGTGTTCGATCGCCTGGCCGGGACCTGGACCTATTGGGGCTGGAAAGGCGGTTACTTCGATTCCGAAGCCGATGCCCGGACCTACTTCGATGAAATGCGCTTCATGCTGGCCAAGCAGATGGCCGCCCCCAACTCGCCCCAGTGGTTCAACACGGGCCTGCATTGGGCCTATGGCATCGACGGCCCGGCCCAGGGGCACCACTATGTCGATTTCGAGACCGGCAAGCTGGTCGCTTCCAAGTCCGCCTATGAACATCCGCAGCCCCATGCTTGCTTCATCCAGGGCGTGTCCGACGATCTGGTGAGCGACGGCGGCATCATGGACCTTTGGGTCCGCGAGGCGCGATTGTTCAAGTACGGCTCGGGCACGGGCTCCAACTTCTCGGCCCTGCGCGGTGAGAACGAAGCCCTGTCGGGCGGCGGCAAGTCCTCGGGCCTGATGAGCTTCCTCAAGATCGGCGACCGGGCTGCCGGCGCCATCAAATCCGGCGGCACCACGCGCCGGGCGGCCAAGATGGTCGTCGTCGACGTCGACCATCCCGACATCGAGAATTACATCAACTGGAAGGTCCAGGAAGAGCAGAAGGTCGCCGCGCTGGTGTCCGGCTCGCGCCTCGCCAAGAAGCACCTGACCCAGGTCATGGCCGCCTGCCAGGCCGACATGGGCCCGGACGCCGGTGCCGATGACCGCTACGACCCCAAGATCAACGCCGACCTGAAGGCCGCCATCAAGGGCTGCCGTCAGGTCATGATCCCCGACAACTACGTCCAGCGGGTGATCCACTTCGCCCGTCAGGGATATACGGAAATCGATTTCCCGACCTACGACACGGATTGGGATTCGGAAGCCTATGTGACCGTATCTGGGCAGAATTCCAACAACTCCGTACGCCTGACCAACGAATTCATCCACGCCGTCCTCAATGACGGCGAGTGGGAGCTGATCCGCCGCACGGACGGCAAGGTGCACAAGCGCATCCAGGCCCGCGAGTTGTGGGAAAAGATCGGCTATTCGGCCTGGGCCTGCGCTGATCCCGGCCTGCAGTACGACACCACCATCAATGAATGGCACACCTGCCCCAATTCGGGCCGCATCAATGCCTCCAACCCCTGCTCCGAATACATGTTCCTGGACGACACGGCCTGCAATCTGGCGTCCCTGAACCTGATCACGTTCGCGCAGAAAGACGGCACCTTCGACGTCACCGGGTTCGAGCACGCGGTGCGCCTGTGGACCGTGACGCTTGAGATTTCGGTGCTCATGGCCCAGTTCCCGTCCAAGGAAATCGCCCAGTTGTCCTACGAGTTCCGGACCCTGGGTCTGGGCTATGCCAACATTGGCGGCTACCTGATGAATGCCGGGCTGTCCTACGATTCTGTCGAAGGCCGGGCTATCTGCGGCGCCGTCACGGCGCTGATGACCGGTGTTTGCTACGCCACCTCGGCCGAGATGGCGGCGGAGTTGGGTACCTTCCCCGGCTACGAAAAGAACACCGATGCCATGCTGCGGGTCATCCGCAACCACCGCCGCGCCGCCCATGGCGAGAAGACCGGTTACGAAGGGCTGGAAGTCACCCCCGTGCCGCTGATTGCCGGCGACTGCCCGGATGCGGAACTGTCCAAGGCGGCGGCCAAGGCCTGGGACCAGGCACTGGAAGGCGGCGAAGCCCATGGCTACCGCAATGCCCAGACCACGGTGATCGCGCCCACGGGCACCATCGGCCTGGTCATGGATTGCGACACCACGGGGATCGAGCCCGACTTCGCCCTGGTCAAATTCAAGAAGCTGGCCGGCGGCGGCTACTTCAAGATCATCAACCGCATGGTGCCGAAGGCGCTTTCGGGCATGGGCTACACGGCCGACGAGATCACCGACATGATCAACTACGCGGTCGGCCACGGCACCTTGGAAGGGGCGCCGGGGATCAATGCAGAAACCTTGAAAATCAAAGGGTTCACAGACAGCGTTCTGAAAAAGCTTGAAGGGTCCCTCGGCGAAGCCTTCGACATCAAGTTCGTGTTCAACAAGTGGAACCTGGGCGACGCCTTCTGCCGCGAAGGTCTCGGCATTCCGGCCGACAAGTTGAACGACATGAGCTTCGACATGCTCAGCTATCTCGGCTTCTCCAAGGCCGAGGTCGAGGCCGCCAACACCTACATCTGCGGCGCCATGACGCTGGAGGGCGCGCCCCATCTGAAACCCGAACACCTGTCCGTGTTCGACTGCGCCAACCCCTGCGGCAAGATCGGCAAGCGCTATCTTTCCGTCGAAAGCCACATCCGCATGATGGCGGCGGCGCAGCCCTTCATCTCGGGCGCCATTTCCAAGACCATCAACATGCCGAACTCGGCCTCGGTCAAGGAATGCAACGACGCCTACATGTTGTCCTGGAAACTGGGGCTGAAAGCCAACGCGCTGTACCGTGACGGCTCCAAGCTGTCGCAGCCGCTGCAGTCAGCCCTGCTGGACGACGTCGACGCCGAAGAAACCCTGGGGGATGCCGTGGCCGCGGCCCCGGCCAACGCCACCAAGGCCGAGATCGTCGCCGAGCGCATCGTCGAGCGTATCGTCGAACGCGCCCAGGAACGCCGCCGTCCGCCCAACCGGCGCAAAGGCTATATCCAAAAGGCGTCGATCGGCGACCACAAGGTCTACCTGCACACCGGCGAATACAGCGACGGCAAGCTGGCGGAAATCTTCATCGACATGCACAAGGAAGGGGCTGCCTTCCGTTCGTTGATGAACAACTTCGCCATCGCCATCTCCATCGGCCTGCAGTACGGCGTACCGCTTGAAGAATACGTGGAGGCCTTCACCTTCACCCGCTTCGAGCCTTCGGGCATGGTCACCGGCAACGACACCATCAAGATGGCGACGTCGATCCTCGACTACATCTTCCGTGAACTGGCGGTGTCCTACCTGGACCGTAACGATCTCGCCCATGTCGAGCCGGCGGATCTGCTGCCCGACACCGTGGGTGACGGTTCCGACGAAGGCGACCTTCCGGAAAATGCCGAGAAGTCCGGCATGATGGAAGCCGTGGCGCAGCTGACCAGCCGCGGTTATGTGCGCTCCAAGCAGTTCATGGTCGTACAGGGCGGGCGCTTCGGCGGCGAACAGTCCGGATCAACGGCAGGGGCCGTCCGCACCAGCGGCAGCAATGGCGGCGGCAACGGCGCCGGTGCCACCGTGCAACGGGCGGAAAGCACCGAGACGGTGCTGGAGATCGAGACCAGCGTGATCAGCCAGACCGACAGCAAACTGGACCAGATCCGCGAAGCCCGCATGAAGGGATATGAAGGCGACTCCTGCGGCGACTGCGGCAACTTCACCCTGGTGCGCAACGGCACCTGCATGAAGTGCGTCACCTGCGGCGCCACAAGCGGATGTTCATGATGCCGCGAACCGGCATCCCATCCATTCAGGAATCCTCCCTGGGAAACTTGGGGCGTGCGGCGGGCTTCGGTCTGCCGCACGCCTCTTTTTTGGCCTGACGATCTGGCGCCTCGCCGCCTTGTCGCACCCGCTGCCGGCATTCCGTTCGCAGGCGGGTTTTCTATGTCTTCTGACGACAAGAAAGACGGTTTGCGGTTGTCCCCCATGTTCTGCTACAACCCTGAAAACCCTGCCCAAACGATACGTTTCCGGGTACGGTGATAATCAACGTTTTGAGGGGTTGTTAATCTGTTCAAGCTCTACTCGCTTGAACAGTTGGGTTTTTTTTGGATGACCGGATCAAGAGACCGGCACACTGGGACAGGAATGGCAGGTAAGACCGACCCCATCCATTTTGTCGCGGTCGATGACGACCCGATGATTCTTGACGCCATCACTTCCATGCTGGAGGCGGCGGGTCATCGCGTCACCGCGTTCACGGACTCCAAGGAAGCCATGGAAAAGATGGTCGCCCTGGCGCCCGACTGCGTCATCTCGGATCTGATGATGCCCGACATCGACGGCTTTCAGCTGTGCAAGTTCGTGCGCGGCCATGAAGACCTTGCCGACACGATCTTCATCGTGCTGACGGCGAAAAGCTACGAATTCGACGTCAACCGCGCCTATGAATTCGGCGCCCACGGCTTCATCCGCAAACCCATCGTCGCGGCAACCTTCCTCGACAAGGTCAACCGTATCCTGCGCGACGACATCGAATTGTCGTTCTGGGGCGTACGCGGCACCCTGCCCGTTTCCGGCGAAGGCAGCTTGAAGTACGGCGGCAATACGAACTGCGTCACCCTGCAGTTCCCGCGCGATCAGATCTTCATCTTCGACGGCGGCACCGGAATCAAGACCTTCGGCGACAAACTGATGGCCAACGGCCGACGCAACATTCGCGGCCGCATCTTCATTTCCCATCCCCATTGGGACCACATCAACGCGATCCCGTTCTTCGCGCCCCTGTACCGACAGGGCAATGAGTTTCAGATTCTCGGCGCCAACCAGGGCGACATTTCCATCCGCGAAATCATCTCGGCCCAGATGGATGGCGTCTATTTCCCCATCACGCTGAAGGAATTCGCGGCGCGGGTTTATTTCCGCGACCTGGAGGAAGAGGAATTCGAGGTCGACGGCATCCGCGTGAAGACGAAGCTTCTGAGCCACCCGGGCCAATGCCTGGGCTTCCGCATCGAATACAACGGCCGCGCCATCTGTTACGTCACGGACAACGAAATGTTCCTAGAAAACAGCGACGGATATAACCCGCACTACGAGGAAAAACTGGCCGAGTTCGTGATGGGTGCCGATGTCCTGATCACCGATTCAACCTATACGGACGCCGAATACGCCACCAAGGTGACTTGGGGGCACTCGTGCATTTCCAAGGTTGTCGAACTGGCCGACCGGGGCAAGGTGAAGACCCTCTACCTCTACCACCACGATCCGGACCAGGACGACGCGGCCATCGACGCCAAGCTGGAAATGGCCCAGACCCTATTGAAGGAGCGGGGCAGCGACACCATCTGCATCGCGCCCAAAGAACGCGACACCTTCTATATCTGATTTTCCTGCGTTTGATCCGCCCTACCCGGCCGCGCCGGGCGCCAGCCTTATGAAAGGATCCCCCACATGACCGGAACCGTTGAATCCCGTTTGAAGGACCTGGGTATCGAACTGCCCAAGCCGTCAGCCCCCGCCGCCAATTACATTCCCTACACCGTCGTCGGGTCGACCGTGTTCGTGTCGGGCCAGGTCTGCGTGTGGAATGGTGACATCATGTGCCGGGGACGTCTGGGCGAGGACGTCTCGACCGAGGACGGTTATCAGGCGGCCCGGGTCTGCGGCCTCAACCTTATTTCGCAAGTTCGCGAAGCCTGCGGCGGGGACCTGGAGCGCGTGGTGCGGGTCGCCAAGTTGGGCGGTTTCGTCAATTCGGCCGCTGATTTCACTGATCAGCCCGAGGTCATCAACGGTGCTTCCGATCTGATGGTCGAAGTGTTCGGCGACGCCGGCAAGCATGCCCGCTTCGCCGTCGGCGCACCGTCCCTGCCCCGCGGTGTGGCGGTCGAGGTCGATGGGATTTTCGAAATCCGCTGACCCGGCATCGGCGCTCAGCGCGTTATCAGGCGCTCTAAGAATTCCAACATCCGCGCTTTGGCCGCCGGGTCCTTGGCAACCACGTGCAGGTTTCCCGTAAGCCCCAGGACCTGCATCCCCGTCGTGCCCACGTAATCCAGACATTTGATCGGCCGTCCCTTGCGCCAGGGATCGTTCTCCGAATAAACGGCAAGCGCCGGTTCTTCCGCAGGCCCCCTGTAGCCCGTGGAACAGCGCGTGCCGCTCATGATGCGGCCTTTGAAGGCCCTGCCCGGATATGACGCGACGGCGTTGGAGCCCTGGGAATGGCCGAACAGGAAGATGTTGTTCCAGTCGACCCAGGAAAAGTCCTTCAAGCCGATAAGGGCCCGGTCCAGTTCCTCAAGCCGCCAGGCGATGACGTTCTTGTAGATTCCCTTGGGCCCGGCGCGGGAATGGGTCTTCGAATCGCAAGTCCTGACGCGCGACGGCCGGGCAAAGCTGTCGGGCGCGACGACGACGAAGCCCGCCTCGGCCAGCATGCCGGCATTGGTGCTGCCCGAATTGCCGAACCCACCGCAGCCGTGCAGATAAACCACCACGGGCCGGGGCAGCCCCTTGGCCAGGCCGTCCAGCGCCCGCGCCACGGACACCAGATCGCGTGGGCCGCCCAGCACGCCCGTGCCCAGGGGATTGGCGTTGGCGGGCACGTAGAAATGCGCCCGTTCCCAAGTGCGTTCGACCGCCCCAGGGCCGAGGGATTCCGGCGGCACTTCGTCCATGCCGGCATCGGCGGGGCCGGACGCCATGACGAGACCAAGAACAAGAGAAAGCAAAAAGGGCCGCACGCGCATCACACCACCCTCCATAAGGCGGTTGCCGATCGCGAACCGCGCGCGCAGATTAGTCCCGATGGAACCCGCCGAGAATAGAGAAATGAAGCGTGTGGTCTCGCTGCTGCCGAGTGCGACGGAAATCGTCGCGGCGCTAGGCTGCGCGGACTGGCTGGTGGGACGGTCCCACGAGTGCGACTTCCCGGACGGAATAGAAGCCCTGCCCGTCTGCACGGCCCCGCGCCTGGACCTGTCCGGCAGCAGCGCAGAGATCGACGCCAAGGTGAAGGCGGCCGTGGTCGACGCCGCGTCCGTCTACGAAGTCCTGCAAGGGCCGCTCGCCGACTGCGCGCCCGACGTCATCATCACCCAGGACCAATGCGAGGTCTGCGCGGTCAGCCTGGCCGATGTCGAGGCCGCGATCTGCGACTGGGCCGGCCGGGAGACGCGGATCGTGTCGCTAAAGCCGATGGCGCTCGCCGACGTATTCGACGATGTTGAACGGGTCGCCGATGCCCTGGGCCTGGCGGACCATGGCCGCGCCGTGGCGGACGGCCTGCGCGACCGGGCGCGGGCGCTGACCGCCCCACCCAAAGGCCCCCGCCCCCGCGTCGCCTGCATCGAATGGACGGATCCGTTGATGGCGGCGGGCAACTGGGTGCCCGAACTGGTCGCCATGGCGGGTGGCGAAGACGTATTCGGCACGGCGGGCGAGCACGCGCCCTGGATCACCTGGGACGACCTGGCCGCCGCCGATCCCGACGTCATCGTGTTCATGCCTTGTGGGTTCGATCTTGCACGCTCAACCACCGAGGCGCGCCTGCTGATGGAACGGCACCCGGAGTTCCGCAACCTCAAGGCCGCCCGCACGGGGCGCGTCCTCGCCACCGACGCCAACAGCTATTTCAACCGGCCGGGGCCGAGGTTGGTGGAGAGCCTTGAATTACTTATTGCATTGTTCCGGGATACGTACGGGTCTGCCGAAGCCAACACGACGTGGTCGCGCGTTGCGGCACCTTAAAGACGTCGAACCTACCGTGGGATCGGGTTTTTCAACGTCACGAGATGTTCGACGTTCCGGTCGATAACAAAGTCAGACGGCGCAACGAAACCATGCTTACCCGCTTTGACCGGGATATCGACCCGCAGCATGCATTTCTCCACGTACTCGGAACAAATCAGCGCTTTATCGTCGTCGAAACTCGTCTTGTCGATCATGCCCATCCGGGTCGCCACCACGCGGCCGGCCAATTTGAGAATCTGGTCGCGATCATAGCGGTAGCCGAACTGATCGATGGAGTACTGCCCAAAGGAGAGCAGTTTTTCTGCCTGCCCGTTATCTGGAAATCGACGATGCCGGGCAAGTACCAATCCTCCCGGATAGCCTTCTCCGTTCTCGTAGTCGTTGATGTACTTGCTGAGCGGAATGGCCCTCACGCCGCTTGGCTCGACACTTTCAAACACCATGACCCTGTCGATCTGATCGAACCTCACAACAAAAGCGACATGGCTCCAGACGCTGTTTGTCGCCATCTTGATCAATTCAGAAAACGGATGCACACCGGAACAGAACAGCAGATCGCCGGTTCGAATCTGAGAACGGAAGGCGTCGTAAACCACCTTGGAGTCGAAGCGGCCGCCCCGGCGGGGAAAACGGTCAGCAGCGAGCGCCCTCGCCCCGCTCTGACCTCGGCCGACGGTCATTTGCGCAGAACCCGCCGCCGCAGCGTGAGATCATTGATCTGCGCCGTGACTTCCCTGATCGAATCGTTGAGGTTCTGTTGTGCCTGCACATTCGCGGCCGGCACCCCTGACAAGGCCGTCTGTAGCTTGACCAGTTCATCGCGCAACCGTGAGATTTCGGCGTCGATCCCCGCACGGTCAAGACCGACCTTCTCCGCAGCTTCCGCAAGCGACTTCACTCCGCTGTAGAATGAACAACGCTGGTGATAGTTCTGGGCATCATTAATTGCATCCCAGACCCGATATTCAGCCGTAGTCTTGCCATTCTTGGCCATGATTTCACTGCGTTTTTCGATACGTTTCTCCTCGATCGCCTTGACGATCGCCGGAGCGATGTATTTCTGATAGATCTCTTCGCCAATCACCGAGCGAGTCGAATTGGTGAAGGTCGCACCACCGGCCAAGCCCTGGGCAACGGTCCCCGAAACGATTGCCGCCGACCCGGCCAGGGCCGAGGTCAGAATGCCGAACGCCGAATTCATCAGTGCGTTGTTCGCCGTGATGTCTCCCTTGTGCTGTTCGCAGACCTTGTCTGACAGCGTCATGATTTCCGATTGAAGGCGATCGCGCGCGGTCGCGTCGGTCAAAGCCAACTCGTAGGCCGGCTTGAGATTAATACCGTGCGGCGGATTAAACATGTAGACGTCAAGATTGATCGTCTCAAAATAATCCGGGAAATCCTTGGCCTTATCGCTTTCCTGTTGCGTCCGGTGCACCACCGGGTCGACGCGGAATAGCCCCTTCATTTCATCGTAATTGGCACAGCCCCCCATGCCGCCGACAAGGAAAAGCGACATAAGGACGGTGCGGTAAGTCGTGATTTTAAACATTGTCAATCCTCGCATACCATTCCCCCTTCGCGATCACCGTGATCCCGTTTAACGCGTACTCAGTGGAAGGTTCCGTTTTCCCCGTACCGGCCTCAACCGCTTTCCAACCCAGTGTCCAGACCGGACACGGCCAGCGCGTTCGTTGTTTTTCTAATATTAGTATAACATAAAGTACAGATCGGCAATCTCGGAATAGGCATACGTGCGCATTTTTCCATGGATAATTTGCGCGCATTTCCGCCCATAACTGGCTAGATTCCGGATATGCCCGACGGACGCGACGCGGTCGCCATCAAGATCATTAAATCCCTCTCCGAGGTCTCGCCCGAGGCCTGGGATGCCTGTGCCGGAACGGACAATCCTTTCGTCCGCCACGCCTTTCTATCGGCGCTGGAGGATTCCGGATCGGCCACGGGGGAAACCGGCTGGCTCGGTCAGCATCTGGTGATCGAGGATCCGGCCGGCGGCATTGCCGCCTGCGCGCCGCTGTACCTGAAAAACCATTCCTACGGCGAATACGTGTTCGACTGGGGCTGGGCCGACGCCTATGAGCGCGCCGGCAGGCGCTATTATCCCAAGCTGCAATGCGCCGTGCCGTTCACGCCGGTGACCGGGCCGCGCCTGCTGGTCAATCAGGCCCTGCCCGACGGGCAACGCCGCGAGATGCGCCTTGCCCTGATCGCCGGTATGGCGCAACTGGCGCAGAACCTGAGCGTGTCGTCGCTTCACGTCACCTTCCCCACCGAGGACGAATGGGAAGCGTTTGGATCAGCGGGCTATCTGCAACGCATCGGCCAGCAATTCCATTGGGAGAACAAGGGGTTCAAAACCTTCGACGACTTCCTGGGCGAGCTATCGTCGCGCAAGCGCAAAAACATCAAGAAGGAACGCCGCGCCGTCCATGACGCCGGCCTGGACATCCGCGTCCTCGAAGGGGCCGGCATCACCGAGGCCCATTGGGACGCCTTCTTCCAGTTCTACATGGACACGACCGACAAGAAATGGGGCCAAGCCTATCTGACGCGCCGGTTCTTTTCCCTGCTGGGGGAACGTTTGGACCGGGCCGTGGTCCTGATCGTGGTGGAAAAGGACGGCCGGCCCGTGGCGGGCGCTTTAAACCTGCGGGGCGGCGACACGCTTTATGGCCGTAACTGGGGCTGCGTCGCCGACTACAAATTTCTGCATTTCGAAGCCTGCTATTATCAGGCCATCGACTATGCCATCGCGCACGGCCTGAAATGGGTCGAAGCCGGGGCCCAAGGCCCCCACAAGGTCCAGCGCGGCTACCTTCCGCGCCGCACGTTTTCCGCCCATTGGATCGCCGATAAGGGCTTTCGCGATGCCGTTTCCGGCTTCTTAAATGACGAATCCAGGGGAATCGAGCGGGAAATGTCCGCCTATGGGGCGTTCTCCCCCTTCAAAAAATCAGAATAAAATCAATTTTCTATACAAATTTTTCAAAAATCGCGCGCAAGTGTGATGCCGGTCACGTTTCCTTTACCAATATTCCCTAAAGTAAAGGGGTTATGGAACGCTATGTGCAAATTTACCTGCTGACCGCCGCCACCCTCGTCGCGGTGCTGCTGCTGTCGGCGGCGGCCATCGCGGCGCCCCGGGTGCCCGATGCGGAAGGCATGGGGATCAATCCCCTGATCCGCACGGCGGCGGCCCTGGCCCCCGGCGCGGATTGCATCCGCCACGGCCGCACGGGCACGGGCGAAGTCCTGGTCAACAAATGCAATGCCTGCATGGTCGTCGGGGTGACCCGCCTGCGCCATGGCTATTCCAACCCGGAAGTCCGCAAGTTCAACGTCATGGCCAACATGACCCTGCCCCTACCGTTCCGCGGCCCGGGCCGAACCAGCCTGGGGTCCATCTATCCCTGCAAGCAGGCCAATCTGGTGAAGCCGGAAACGCTCGTCGACGACAGCAACAAGACATGCATCACCCTTGAAACGGACAAGGACAACGGTGGGGTGTTCCTGGTGAACAACTGCCGCGCCTGCCGCGCCGCCCAGGTCGTGCGCATGGCCGCCAACGGCAAGCCGCTCGGCAGCCAGTCCTACGTGATCGGCGCCAAGGGCAATCTGCGTTTGTCGTCGCAGGGTGCGTCCATGGTCGGTCTGACCCGCGAAGCCGACTGCCCGCAGGTCGTCGGCCGCTAGGTCTTCTCCCAATTCTGTAAAATCTGTTCCGCCGTGCGCAGTGCCAGCGGCGCCCGTGTGCCTGTGGTCATGCCGTCGGCGAGAATCGGCAGCAGTACCTGGACCCCGCCAAGGGGATCGTCCGCTACAAGTCCCCGCGCCTTGACCTGCGGCCGGTCCGCGACACCCGCGTAATCGGCGACCGGCTGCACACAGGTATCGACGCCATCCAGCAAGGCAAGCCAATGGTCCAACGGCTGCCCGGCAAGATGGCCCGCGACCTCGGCGATCAGGTCCGCTTGCGGTAACCCTTCCCACTGACGCGGAACCCAATCATCGCGGTTGACGGCGCGGCAGAAATTTTCCCAGAACCGGGGTTCCAGATTGCCCAACGTCAATTCCCGCCCGTCGGCGCAGGCATAGACCCGGTAGCACGCGGCCCCACCGGTCAGGAGGGCTGCCCCCCGCGCCTTGCCCAGACCGAATTTTTCCGCCGTCAGGCCGATGGCCTGCCAGGACAGCACACAGTCCGACATGGCGACGTCCAGGAAGGCGCCCTGCCCGTCCCGGCCCCGGCGCACCAGCGCGCCCAGAATGGCCAGCGCCGACATCACCGCCCCCGCGCAATCGGCCATGGGCGGCCAGGCCATGGCGGGCCCCGCCGCCGACCCGGCCTGACTGAGGGCCCCCGTGGCCGCCATGTAGTTCAGGTCATGCCCGGCGGCCAGACGCAGCGGCCCCGTCTGCCCATAACCCGTCAGCGCGCAATAGATCAGCCCAGGGTTCAGATCCTTGGCCACGTCGTATCCGAAACCGAGCCGGTCCATGACACCGGGCCGGTAGCTTTCGAGCAGAACATCGGCGCCCTGCACCAGGGCCTGAAACTGCGCCCAGCCGGCGTCGGATTTAAGGTCAAGACGGGTCACCGTCTTGCCGGCGTTAAGCACGTGATAGAAGGGAGACGTGTCGCCGCCTTCGGCGACGTCGGGATCAAGCGGTCCCGCCGTGGGATCGAGATGGCGCTGCGGGTCGCCCGCGGGCGGCTCGATCTTCACCACCTCCGCCCCCAGGTCGGCAAGCACCTGGGCCGCAAGCGGTCCCGGCAGATATTGGCTGAGATCGAGAACCCGGATCCCGGAAAGGAAGGAAAACGCCACGTTGCGTCTGCCCTGGCCGGGGATCGGCTATTCGACCAGGGCGGGAACTTTGCCCTTCTTGCGCTTGGCCGGCAGGCGGGTCGATCCCGGTTCGGGGAAATCGAACACCAACTTGTCGTCGTCGACACCGACCAGGACGATGCCGCCCTTGACCAGTTTTCCGAACAACAATTCCTCGGCCAGCGGCTTCTTGATGTTCTCCTGGATCACGCGGCTGAGCGGCCGCGCACCGAACAATTTGTCGAAGCCCCGTTTGGCCAGCCATTCGCGCGCCGCGTCGGTCAGCTCGATCACCACGCCCCGGTCCTCAAGCTGCAATTCCAGGTTCATGATGAACTTGTCGACGACGCGGGCGACGACTTCCGACGTCAGCGCCGCGAAGGGAATGATGGCATCCAGGCGGTTGCGGAACTCGGGCGTGAACATGCGCTCGATCGCTTCCGTATCCTCACCCATGCGGGTTTCCCGTTCGAACCCGATGGCCGGCTTGGCCAGGTCGGCCGCGCCCGCGTTGGTGGTCATGATCAGGATCACGTTGCGGAAGCTGACGGACTTGCCGTTGTGGTCGGTCAACTTGCCGTGGTCCATGACCTGCAGAAGGATATTGAACAGGTCCGGATGCGCCTTTTCGATTTCGTCCAGCAACAGCACGCAATGGGGCTGCTGATCGACGGCGTCAGTCAACAGACCGCCCTGATCAAAACCGACATACCCCGGAGGGGCCCCGATCAGACGCGATACGGAATGACGCTCCATGTATTCGGACATGTCGAAGCGCACCAGATCAATGCCCATCATGTGCGACAGCTGGCGCGCGACCTCGGTCTTGCCGACGCCCGTGGGGCCCGAGAACAGGTAGGAGCCGATGGGCTTTTCCGGTTCACGCAGGCCGGCGCGGGACAGCTTGATGGCACTGGCCAGGGCCTCGATGGCGTTATCCTGGCCGAACACCATGGTCTTCAGGTCGCGGTCCAGGTTCTTGAGCGCCTTGCGGTCATCGGACGATACCGACTTTTCCGGAATGCGGGCGATCTTGGCGACCACCTGCTCCACGTCCTTGACGGTGACCGTCTTGCGCCGCTTGCCTGCCGGCAACAGCATGCGCGACGCCCCGACCTCGTCAATGACGTCCAAGGCCTTGTCCGGCAGCTTGCGTTCGTGGATGTACTTGGTCGACAGTTCCACCGCCGCCTTCAAGGCGTCGTTGGTGTAGCGCACATTGTGGTGTTCCTCGAAATAGGGCTTCAGGCCCTTAAGGATCTTAACCGTGTCGTCCATCGACGGCTCGTAAACGTCGATCTTCTGGAACCGGCGCACCAGGGCCCGGTCCTTTTCGAAGTAATTGCGGTATTCCTTGTAGGTGGTCGAGCCCATGCAGCGCAGGCCGCCCTTCTGCAGGGCCGGCTTCAGGATGTTGGATGCATCCATGGACCCGCCCGAAGTCGCCCCGGCGCCGATCACCGTGTGAATTTCGTCGATGAACAGGATCGCCTTGGGCATGGCTTCCAATTCAGCCATGACATTCTTCAAGCGTTCCTCGAAATCGCCGCGATAGCGCGTTCCGGCCAGAAGGGCGCCCATGTCGAGAGCGTAAATGGTATTGCCGAGCAGGACCTCGGGCACGTCCTCGTCCTCGATGCGCTTGGCCAGGCCCTCGGCGATGGCGGTCTTGCCCACCCCCGGGTCGCCCACGAACAGGGGGTTGTTCTTGTTGCGCCGGCACAGGATCTGGATGGCGCGGTCAACCTCTTCGTGGCGGCCGATCAGGGGGTCGATACGGCCGTCATTCGCCTTCTTGTTCAGGTTGGTGCAATAGGCGTCGAGCGCTTCCGAGCCCTTGCGGGCGGCGGCCTCTGCCTCGGCTTCCGGATCGGCGCCGGACACGGTGCGCTGTTCCGAACGACCGGGCACCTTGGCGATGCCGTGAGAGATATAATTGACGGCATCAAGGCGCGTCATGTCCTGCAGTTGCAGATAATAGACGGCATGAGATTCCCGTTCCGAGAACAAGGCGACCAGCACATTGGCGCCGGTCACTTCCTCGCGGCCCGACGACTGGACATGAATCACGGCGCGCTGAACGACGCGCTGGAAGCCCGCCGTCGGCTTGGGCTCAAGCCCGCGCGGATTGTCGATCTCGGCCAATTCATTGTCGAGGAACTCGGTCAGGTCGGCGATCAGACGCTCGACCTCCACGTCGCAGGCCTTCAGCACCGCGATGGAGTCCGGATCTTCGGTCAGGGAAAGAAGCAGATGTTCGAGGGTTGCGTATTCGTGATTACGCTCGGCGGCGAGTGCCAGGGCGCGGTGAAGGGTCTGTTCTAGCTCGCGTGAAAGCATTTAATCCTCATCTCCGCCGCCGTCTTTCTCGATCGTGCACTGGAGAGGATGCTGGTGCTGACGCGCCAGATCCATGACCTGTGTCACTTTCGTTTCGGCGATTTCATATGTGAAGACACCGCATACGCCCACACCGCGCTGGTGGACATGCAGCATCACCTGGGTGGCCTGCTCGCTGTTCATGCCGAAAAAGCGTTCCAGCACGTGGACGACGAACTCCATGGGAGTGTAGTCGTCATTGAGCATCAGGACTTTGTACATGGACGGACGTTTGGTCCGCGTGCGGGATTTGACCGCCAAACCGGTGCCGGAGTCATCGTCCCGTCCCGGGTCGATGGGAGATTTTGGCGGGTCTGTCGGTCCTGTCATCTCCGTCCTGTCCTTGCCGTGTTCGGGTCGGCGACAGCCGCCCATCGGCGCCGCCGAAGCGGCCTAACCACTCCGACGGTAATCCAATTCTATTTAAAAAGGATTGCCCGGGGAAGCCCCGGGTCCGGGGTGCGGTTGCCGCTTATCCCTGAATATATGGGCAGGGCGCCCGCCAGCGCCAAGTCCCATCCCTGGGAATTCTCCAACAGACCGCCCACAACCGGAGCAACCGAGGCCCGAAACGACCCGGCCCATGGCCAAGACCGGAGAATCGCCCCTTGCCGCCCCCGCGAAACCGGCAAACGAAAACGCCCGGCATTTTCAGCCGGGCGCTTGTTCAGGGCCGCATCACATTGCGTGAGGCGGAAATCGTCAGGCGGCAATCGGCTTGGTCACCTTTTCGACCGCGACCGTCACGCGGCTGGCGATCGGCGCCGTGGCTTCTTCTGCCAATTTCACCGCCATGTCGGAAATCTTGCGGCTTTCGTCGAAGGCCTTGGAGTAATTGATCTTCAGCAGGCTGCTTTGCAGTTTGACCACGTCGTCGACCGACTTGCAGCCGAACATCTTCTTGGTCAGATCGACCGTTTCTTCCACGTTCTTCTGGGCCATGGCGAACAACACCTTGTTCAGGTCCTGCATGCCTTTTGCCATGATGTTATTGGCCTGAACGAAAGCGTCGACGTTTTCCTTGCTGTAGGTAACCGCGTCTTCATAGGTCTTGAACACCTGACCACCGGCCTTGACGGCCGCGGCGATCTGCTCTTGGCCCATGGTGGCGGCCTTTTCAACGCCCTTGGCGGCGACGTCGGCGCCGGCCTTGACGACGGTTTCAACGGTTTCCTTAGCGGCAGGCGCGGCAACCTCGACCTTGCTGGCCGCGGGCGCCGGCGCGGGGGCGGCAGCTGCGGGTTTGGCGGGAGCGGCAGGCGTGGCGGCGGGTTTCGCGGTCGCGGTGGGCTTCTTGGCTTCAGCCATCGTACTCTCCATCTGGGTTCTTTGTCGGGTGATCAACATCATCCTTGGCGGCTTCCGGGCGCTTTGGCGTCTCCGGTGCCGCTTCTCACTGCCGGGCAGCGATGCTGCACTGCAGCAATGACCAGAATATAAGCCCTTCCCCGGCCTTTCGTCAAGATCGGATGGTGCGTTGCACAAAAATTTATCCCACCTGTAACCTTTTGTTTTTATGTCAATTTTTTGTTCCCAAAATGTCCTGCAACGCCCCCCTTTCGACCTGTTCAGGGGCGCCCGGATCCCCCACGGACCGGTCCCTTAATGAAATATTTACGATGAATCCTTAAAGAAGATATTGATTCGGCTGCGAAATTTCTGGAGACGCCGTTAGCGGATTCCGCTACGATACCGGCGAATCGGGGGACGACGCGACGACGATAATGAGGCATAAAGCTCAACACGGGGAAGAGAGCTCTCATGACTGAGACGACGCGTCCGATTACACGACGAGGGGGCCTGCGCCTTTTGGCCGCAGCCGCTCTGGTTCTGCTGACCGCTCTGGTGCTTTCGCCGGGACAGGCGGTCGCCAAGTATGCCTCTTTGGTCATTGACGCCGAAACGGGCGAGGTTCTGCACGCGGTCAACGCGGATACGCGGAACTATCCCGCCTCCCTGACCAAGATGATGACCCTCTACAAAATGTTCGAAGCGGTGGAAAACGGCCGCTGGTCCATGAACACGCGTCTGCGCATGTCGGCCCGCGCCGCCGGTCAGCCTCCGTCGAAATTGGGCCTGAAACCCGGTCAAACCATTTCCGTACGCGACGCCATCCTGGCTTTGTCCGTCAAATCAGCCAACGACATCGCCGCCGCCGTGGCCGAAAACTACAGTGGCAAGGAATGGAAGTTCGCCCGGGAAATGACCGCAACGGCCCGCCGCCTGGGCATGAACCGGACGACCTTCCGCAACGCGTCCGGCCTGCCTCACAGTGCCCAGATGAGCACCGCCCGCGACATGGCCAAGTTGGCCCGCGCACTTCTCCGCGACTTTCCGCAGTACTATCATTTCTTCTCGCGCACCCGGTTCGATTTCGGCGGGGTGTCGCACAAGACCCATAACAAGCTGCTGCTTTCCTATGACGGTGCCGACGGCTTCAAGACAGGCTATATCCGGGCATCCGGCTTCAATCTGGTGACCTCGGCCAAGCGCGACGGCCGGCGCGTGATCGGTGTCGTGTTCGGCGCCAATTCATCGAGTGCCCGCAACCGTCTGATGGCCAAGCATCTCGACCGCGCATTCGCCGAATTGGGCAGTGCGCCGGTGCTTGCCAAGGCCAACATTCCGGCCCCCGCGCCCCTGCCCACGGCCCCCGGCCGCGAGGAAGAACAGGGCGATGGCGACGGGCCGCCCCGGATCGTCGAGTTCGATAAGAAGTCACGCTGGGGCATCCAGGTCGGCGCTTTCGCCCAGTCCGAACAGGCCGAGAATATGGCCATGAAGGCGCGCAACACCGTGCCGTCCCTGCTTGACGGCGGCGTTATCTCCGTCGTTCCCTTGACCAAGAAAAACGGCAAGGTTCTGCATCGGGCTCGGGTCTACGGCCTCAGCAAGCGCGACGCCTACCGCGCCTGCAAACTGCTGGAGCGGCGCCATATCCCCTGCATGGAACTGCGCGGGCCGGAAACCTTGGAAATGGCCTCCCTCCCCGACAGCTAAGCCCTCCCCCTCTTCCGTGCCTTTCTCGACCTGCCACCATGGCCCTTCAAGCCGTGGTATCGCCTGGGCGTCTGCTTGTGTCCAATATCCGGGGACCAACGAAGTTTTCATGGCGTCAGCCAACAAATTTTGACACAATTGTCCATGGTATCGAAATGCTGCGCGCGGCCCATCGGGTGCCACGCGCGGCAGGGGGAGGGAGAGGAATCGCCTTACGGCGGTTCCTCTCCGTTTTTTGGCGTCCCGCACTGGGATGCCAAAGACCTGATAATTGGAAAGAATAAAGCGGCGACCTAAAGGTCGGGCACAGCCACGTTGCTTTGCGCCAGCTGCCCGGCCAGCGCCGATTTCAGCCGCGCCAGGGCACCCGCGTCCGCGGCTTCACAGCGCGCGACCAACACCGGCTGGGTGTTGGATGCACGCAGCAGCCACCAGCCGTCCGCCGACTGCACCCGCACGCCGTCCATGCCGTGGACATCAATGCCCGTTTCCGTGGCCAGCCGGGCGCGGACTTCCTCGACCACCTGGAATTTCCGCTCATCCGCGCAGTCGAAGCGGATTTCGGGGGTCGAGACGGTCTTCGGCATGGCGTCCAGCAAATCGCCCAGGCTGGCCTCCGTGCCGTTCAACACGTTGAGCAGGCGGATCGCGGCATAGAGCGCATCATCATAGCCGTAGTAGCAGTCCTTGAAGAAGATATGGGCGCTCATCTCGCCGGCCAGCGGCGCGCCGATCTCGGCCATCTTGCTTTTGATATGGGAATGACCGGTCTTCCACATCATGGGCCTGCCGCCCAGGCGTTCGATTTCCTCGAAGAACACCGTCGATGTCTTCACGTCGGCGATGATCGTGGCCCCAGGATGAGCGGCCAGCACGTCGCGCGCCAGGATGGCGAGCAGCTGGTCGCCCCACAGCACCCTGCCCCGGCCGTCGACGATGCCGATGCGGTCGCCGTCGCCGTCGAAGGCGATGCCCAGGTCGCAGCCGTTGGCGGCGACCGCGTCCTTCAATTGCGCCAGGTTCTTTTCCACCGTCGGGTCCGGATGATGGGCCGGGAAGGTGCCGTCGATGGTTTCGTTCAACAGGACATGGCGCCCCGGCAGGCCGGCGACCATCTTGACCAGCGCCTCGCCCGCCGCCCCGTTGCCCGCGTCCCAGGCGACCGTGAGCGGCTTGGCGCCGTCGAAATCCTGCAACAGGCGCGCCACGTAGGCGTCCATAACCTCGATCCGGGCCTCATCGCCGCTGCCCGTGGCGACATCGCCCTGGGCCGACATCGCGCCCAGCTTCTGGATGTCGGCGCCGAAGAACGACCGGCCCTGCATCACCATCTTCACGCCGTTGAACTCGGGCGGATTATGCGAGCCCGTGACCATCAGCCCCGCATCCGTGCCCAGGTGATACGTGGCGAAATAAAGCATGGGCGTCGGCCCAAGGCCGATCCGTTTGACGTCGACCCCGGCGGCGCGCAGGCCCTCGGCCAGGGCCGCTTCGAGTTCGGGAGAGCTCAGCCGCCCGTCATACCCCGTGGCAGCACTTTTGCCGCCGGCGCGGATCAGCAGGGTGCCGAAGGCCCGGCCGATGGCGAACAGGTCGGCCGCCCCCAAGGTGTCGCCCACGGTGCCGCGGATGTCGTATTCGCGCAGGATGCTGGGATTGAAGCTGTGGCTATCCGCCATGAAGGATTTCGTCCTTGTTCGCGCCGCGCCGGACTGATGGTCAGTTTGCCGCCGACACTTTTGATTTGCCGATGCAGGTATAATCGAACCCGGCTTCGGCCATGTCGTCCGGGTTGTAGATGTTGCGCAGGTCGATCATCACCGGCGCCTTCATCAAGCCCCGGACCTTGTCGAGATCGAGGGCGCGGAATTCGTTCCATTCAGTCAGGATCGCCAGCGCATCCGCATCGGCCATGGTGTCGTAGGCGTTCTTGCACCAATCGACGCCGTCCAGCATGTGTTTGGCTTCGTCCATGCCTTTGGGGTCATAGGCGCGGACCTTGGCGCCGGCCGCGATCAAGGCGGGCACGATATCCAGGGACGGCGAATCCCGCATGTCGTCCGTATTCGGCTTGAAGGTCAAACCCAGGACCGCAATCGTCTTGCCGGAAACGGCACCGCCGCAGGCGTCGATGATCTTCTGCGCCATGGCCTTTTTGCGCTTGGCGTTGATGTCGACCACGGTTTCCACGATGCGCAGCGGCGATCCCGCATCCTGCGCCGTACGCACCAGGGCGAGCGTGTCCTTGGGAAAACAGGACCCGCCATAGCCCGGCCCTGCGTGCAGGAACTTGCGCCCGATGCGCCCGTCCAGGCCGATCCCCCGGGCCACGTCCTGCACGTCGGCGTCCAGAATCTCGCACAGGTCGGCGATCTCGTTGATGAAGGTGATCTTGGTCGCGAGAAACGTGTTGGCCGCGTACTTGATGAGCTCCGACGTCTGGCGCCGGGTGAACACGATCGGCGTCTCGATCAGGTAGAGCGGGCGGTAAAGCTCGCGCATCACTTCGCGGGCGTCCTCCGACTCCGTGCCGATGACGACCCGGTCGGGGCGCATGAAGTCCTCGATGGCCGCTCCTTCGCGCAGGAATTCCGGGTTCGACACCACGTCGAACTTGGCGTCGGGCCGGGCTTCGCGGATGATCTTCTCGACCTCGGCCCCTGTGCCGACGGGCACCGTCGACTTGGTGACGACGACCGTATAGCCCGTGATGGCTTGGGCGATTTCTTCCGCCGCCGCATAGACGTAAGACAGGTCCGCATGGCCGTCACCGCGCCGGGACGGCGTGCCGACGGCGATGAACACCGCATCCGCATCCTTCACGGCCTCGGCCAGATCCGTGGTGAAGCTGAGACGCCCAGCCTCGGCATTGCCTTCGACCAGTTTCTGCAGGCCGGGCTCGTAGATCGGCATTTCGCCCCGCTTCAGGCCTGCGATCTTACCCGCGTCCTTATCGACGCAGATGACGTTATGGCCGAATTCGGAGAAACAGGCCCCGGACACCAATCCCACGTATCCGGTCCCGACGACGGCGACATGCATGTTGTGACTTCCTTCAGAGGTAGGTTTTCAATGTGGCGCGGACGCGGTCCGCAAGGTCCGGTCGTTCAAGTGCGAAAGCGACATTGGCTTCGATGAACCCGGCCTTGGACCCGCAGTCGAAGCGCCGGCCCTTGAACCGCAACCCATGGAACGGCACCGTGTCCAAGGTTTTGGCCATGGCGTCGGTCAGCTGAATTTCGCCGCCCGCCCCTTTTTCGTGACGGTCCAGGTGTTCGAACACCTGGGGCTGCAGGATGTAGCGGCCGATGATCGACAGGGTCGAGGGGGCGACCGATGGATCCGGTTTTTCCACCAGACCCTTGGCGCGGGCCAGACGGCCGTCGTCCTCGGCAACATCCAGGATGCCGTACTTGTTGGTGTCCTCAAGCGGCACGTCCTCGACCGCGACGATGTTGCCGCCGACTTCCTTATAGGCTTCCATCATCTGCGCCAAGCATCCCGGTTCCGCCTGCACCAGATCGTCCGGCAGCAGCACGGCGAAGGGCTCGCCGGCAACCATCTGCCGGGCGCACCAGATGGCGTGCCCCAGACCCAACGGGTTCTGTTGCCGGGCATAGGCCAGATGGCCCGCCGGCACCATGGCGTCGTGGACGATCTCAAGCTCGCGGGTCTTGCCGCGCGCCTCAAGAACCTGTTCCAGTTCCACGGCATGGTCGAAATGGTCTTCCATGATCGTCTTGCCACGCCCGGTGACCAGGACGAAATCCTCGATTCCGGCCGCCCGTGCCTCTTCGATGGCGTATTGGATCAGCGGCTTGTCGACGATCGGCAGCATTTCCTTGGCCATCGCCTTGGTCGCGGGCAGAAACCGCGTACCGAGGCCGGCAACGGGCAGGACGGCCTTCCGGACGGGTGCGTTCATGTCGGAACTTTCTGCTGTGAACTTTCAGCGTCGAAACGGTGCCAACCACGGGATGGCACGGCGATGGGGCCTTTTTGTGCCATACCGCCCCCGGCGCCGCAACCGCCCGATTGATCCGGCCGCGTCCCCCGGATTTCTCCCGTTTTCGCCTTTGGCACCGCGGATCGTCACGGAACCGTAACGCGAATCGCTTTTGCGCGGGCGAAATCCCTCAATCGCCCAGCAACACGTCCTTGGCTTCATTGACCTGAGCCGCCAGATAGTCCGAGCCGCCGTGGTCCGGGTGCAGCCCGGAAATGATGCGCTGATAGGCAGCCTTGATGTTCTGGCGGTTCGCCCCTTCGGACAGGCCCAGCACCGCCAATGCCTCCGCCCGCGTCATGGCGCCCGAACGGGCCGGCCCGGCACCGCCGGTTTTTGGCCCGGCGTCTTCGGCGTGGTCACGCCAATCGGGATGGACCCGGTCCAGATAGGCTTCGAGGACACGGGCCGAGGCCTCGTCCTCAGTCCAGCAATTGCGCAGCAGGTCCAGTTTCTCCGACGCCGTCATGTCGTCCAGCCGGCGCCCCTTGTAGGGCCCGTCGATGACCTCGCCCCAAACATCGCCCGTGTCATGGTCCAGGCCCATGCGCAGAAAGCGGGTTTCCACATCCGATGTCTGGCCCGTGGGGGCCCCCTGCCCGGCGCCGGCCATACGCGAGAAATTGCGCGCCGCGCGGTAGGCCGTCCGGGCCCGCAGCAACATGGGGATCAGCGCCGACAACGCGAACACGGCCCAGCCGAGCCGCCCGGTAATGACGAAGAACAGCGCCAGCACCACGGCCAGGATGCCGAAAACGTAGAACAGGACCTTCTTCAAAGTCTTCACGTTCGCGGTCGCGTACCAACGCGCACCGATCAGGAAGGCCGCCAGCAGGGCCACGCCCAGTACCAGATAGGACATGGCGCCTAAGCCCTCCTGATCTGATGGGCGATGCGCAGCGTCTCGCCGCCCTTGGCCTGGGCATGGTTTTCCAGCGCCCGTCGCCCGCCCGCCGCATAAACCGCGACGGCGGCCAACAGTTCCTTCAACGTATCGGCGCTGGCCGCGTCGAACGAACAATACGCACCGCCCGACAGCTTGGCGATCTGCTGGAACCCGAACCGGGCGATCGGGTCCTCTCCTTCGTGGAACATGAACACCGGCACGCCCAACAGACCCAGTTCGCCCGCCGTCCGGCCCAATGCGTCCACGTCCTCTTCGAAACTATCGCCGACGTAGACCAAGGCGTTGATCCGGCGCTTGCGGGTTTCGTTCACGGCGTGCTTCAGAAGTTTGCCGATCTGCGTTTCGCCGGCCAGGCAGCCGACGCCGGTCATCAACCGCGTCAGGTCATGCGTGTCGCCGGTCCATTTCGAGACCTTGAATTCACCGAACCCGCGAAAGAACGCAAGCTGGACATCCAGACCGCCCAGGTCGCGCGTGACCTGAAACATCTCGCCCTGCAGGCGGGCGGCGCTGTCCCAGCTCGGCTGGCGACTGGCCGTCGCGTCCATGCCGAACATCAACCGGCCGCGGCCGTCCCCGCGTGCCTGCACGGGTGCGCGCGACAGTTTGTCCAGAAACGCATCGACGTCCGCCCGCTTGGCGGGTGCGCCGGCGGCGTCTGATTTCGCAAGCTTGTCGTCGTTGCCCATGAATCCCGTCCTTCACCTTGAAAGATAAGGTGTTCGGACGTCGTTCGCCAGCGCAGCGGGGAAACCGCCGGTCTAAGCCGGCAGCGGCGGCAAGTGCAGTGCGCCGATCAGGGCGCGGACTTCCTGCCGCGCCGCCAGATGCGACATGGACATGGCCGCCGGGTCGCCGGTTTCCTTGATGTCCATGATGGTCAGACCGGCCAGGAACAGTTCGCGGTAGATCACCCGTTCACCGAACCCGGGCAGAAAGCGGAAGCCGATACGCTGGGCCAGTTGGTTGAGCGCCTTCTCCATCTCCTGGCGGTTGCGCGAATCAAGCGGGCTTAGGCGGTTGCGCAGCACGATCCAGTCCATCTTGCCGCCGTCGCGCCGGGCGCGGACGATCTTCTGCTTCCAGACCATTTCCGCGTATTGGCTGGGACCCTTCACGGTCATCTCGTTGCTGACCTCGACCCGGGCCAGAACGTCCAGGTCGACAAAGCTATCGTTCAGGGGCGTGACCAGGGTATCGGCATGGGAATGGACGGCTTCCGACAACGGCGTGGCGCTGCCGGGGGTGTCGATGATGACGACCTCGGCCGCCGCGCGGGCCGCCGCGAGAACGCCCGGAAAGGTGTCCATGCCATCGCCGCCCGAGGGGGCGACATCAAAGAATTCCGGCATCGGGACATGACCTTTGATCGTGCGGGCATAAGCGCGGCGGTTTTCCAGAAACCGGCGCAGCGATCCCTGGCGGATGTCGGTATCGAGCACGGCGACGCTGTGTCCGGCCCGCATCAGACCCACGGCAAGATGCATGGCAGTGGTCGATTTGCCGCTACCGCCCTTCTCGTTACCGACGACGATGACGTGGCCTTGCATGCCCTGCCCGCTCACGCCGGGCGCATCCAGATGGCGGTATCATGGAACGCGGCCCCGCCGCCCGGCAACGCCGCGTCGGCGCTGACGATCGTGTTGATGCCACGTCCTTCCTCGAAGGCCTCGTTGGGCCAGATGCCCTCGACCACCACGGTATGGGCCTGCAGCCCGTCGAACGGCCGGACATGCACGACAAGATCGCCCAATTCATTGCCCAGGCGCACCCGGTCTCCCTCCTCCAGGCCAAGCGTTTTGCAGGTATCGGGATGGACCAGAGCCATGGGACGACCTTCCTTCTTGCGGCTGGACGGCATTTCCGTGAACGAGGTGTTGAGGAACCGCCGCGCCGGCGCGGCGACCAGACGGTAAGGATGGGCGTCGGTCGCTCCGTCGATAACGTCGAGATGGTCCGGCAGGGCCGACATGGCGTCGCAGTCCGCGCCAACCTTTGACCAGTCGGCGGCGAAATGGAACTTGCCGTCGCCATGGCCGAAACCGTTCAGGAAATGTGCTTCCTCGAACGGCTTGGTGCAGTCGATCCAGCCTTCGGCCAGAACTTCGTCGGCGCCGGGCCGGCCGCTGCGGCGCAGCGCGTCGTCGATCAGCTCCCAGGCCGTCATATGGAATGCCGGATAGTCCGATCCCAAACGCCGCGCCAGCCCGTTGATGACGTCGACGTTCGATCGGCATTCCCCGAGGGGTTCGATCAGCGCCTTGTGGACCTGGAGATAGAAATGGCCGCCGCCCTGGTACATGTCTTCGTGCTCCAGGAACATGGTCGCCGGCAGGACGATGTCGGCCAGCTTGGCCGAGGCGGTCATGAACTGTTCGTGCACGCAGGTAAACAAGTCGTCGCGCATCATGCCGTCGATGACCCGGGTCGTTTCCGGGGCCACTTCGGCCGGGTTGATGTTCTGGGTGAACAGCATGGTGACCGGCGGCCCACCCTGGAGCGCCTTGGCGTCGCCGGTCAGCACGCGGCCGATCTGCGACATGTCGAGCGCCCGTGTGTTCGGATCGACCACGTCGAGCCCTTTGATCAGGGTGCCGTCGACGCCGTAAAGCTCGCGGTTGGAAAACAGCGCCCCGCCGCCCCGGTGCTTCCACTTGCCCGTGACCACGGGCAGGCAGGTCACGGCATGCATGTTGGCGGCCCCGTTGCGCGATCGCGTGAAGCCATAGCCGACGCGCAGATAGGCGCGTTCCGTCCGGCCGTAGAGCCGGGCCAGATCGCGGATGTCGTCGGCCGGAATGCCGGTGATTTCCTCCGCCCATTCCGGCGTGCGCGTGGTCAGGTGCTGCTGCAGGCGTTCGGGTCCGTCGGAAAATTCCCGCATGTAGTCCCAGTCGGCCAGGTTTTCCGCGAACAGCACCTGCATGATCGCGCAGGCGAGCGCGCCGTCCGTGCCTGGACGGATCGGAATGTGGATGTCCGCCGCTTCCGCCGTCGGCGTACGATAAGGATCGATGACGACCAGTTTTGCGCCGCGTGTCTTCCGCGCCTTGGCGATATGGGTCATCACGTTGACCTGGGTCGAGACCGGATTGCCGCCCCAGACGACGATCAGGTCCGATTCGCCGATCTCGCGCGGATCGGCCCCCCAGATCTTGCCGTGCCCGGCGACCCAGCCGTTACAGGCCGTGGTCACGCAGATGGTCTCATGTTCCCGGGAAAACCCGAAGGCATGGCGGAAACGGTGGATGCTATCGCGTTGCACAAGCCCCATGGTGCCGGCGAAGTGATAAGGCCAGACGGTCTCTGCGCCATGCGCCGTGCGGGCGCGTTCGATGGCTTCGGCAACCTCATCCAAGGCCTGATCCCAGGAAATCTGGCGAAATTCGCCCGACCCCTTGGCACCGACACGTTGCAGGGGATGGGTCAAACGCTCCGCATGATGGATCCGCTCGCGATAAGCCGCGACCTTGGCGCAGATCACGCCCGCCGTGTAATCGTTGCGGGGGTTGCCCCGCACGCGGCCGATGGTGTGGTCGTCAAGGACCTCAACCTCAAGGGCGCAGGTGGACGGACAATCGTGGGGGCAGGCCGTGGGTCGGTATTCGGGTTGCATGGCGGAAATCTACTCTCCGCCCCGCCGTCGGACAAGGAACCGATAGGGGCGGGACAGGAGAAATCGCGGTCCCGTTCACCGTGCCGCCGCCGCCGTGCTATGCTGCGGATCACTGCCGGATAAGGACTGATTAACCCTTGCCCACTATGGTATCGCCGGGAAAAAGCATCGACAGGAAGACCATGACCGCATTCCGTCCGACCGCCCTTTCGGGCGTCCTGAGCGCCGCCCTTCTGGCCATTAGCGCCCTCACGCCCGCGGCGGCACAGGCGCCGGGTCAGGTGCGCGCACAGGGTGAACCGGTGCAAGCCGGACCCGCCGCACCAGCCGCGCCCGTGCTCGGAAAGCTGACCAATTACCGCGACGAAATGCGCCGCCTGATCACCAACATCGCCAAATTCGCCCGCGAGAAGAATCCCGGATTCGTCGTCATCACCCATAACGGGATGGAGCTTCTGCAAAAGCGCGACGAAGTCGATGAGAAAAAGGTCTATCCGGCCCGCGCTTACATGATGTCGATCGACGCCATCATGCAGGACGGCATGTTCTACGGCTATGAGACCTTCGGACAGCCCACGTCCAAGGAGATGAAGGAAACCTTCGCCCAGTTGATCGAAGTCGCCAAGCGCGACCGGGTCAGCATCCTGACCATGGATTTCGCCCGTGACCCTAAAAAGATCGACGAGGTTCTGGCCGCCAGCCGCAAGCAAGGCTTCCTGCCCTTCGTCGCCCACAAGGAATTGTCCGTCATGAACAGCCTGCCGCCCTATCCGGCCAGGCCGTTTCACGAAAACTCCAACCATGTCCTGTCCATGTCGGGCGCCGAAAACTATCTCTATCTGCGCGATACCACCGCTTTCGGCCAGGAAGACGAATTCGCGCTGAAACTCCACGACACCAATTACGACATGGTCATCGTCGACGTATTCCATGGCCGCAAACCGTTCTCCAAACGCGCGATCGAGACCCTGAAGTACAAAAAGCTGGGCGCGCGCCGTCTTGTCCTCGCGCGCATGGATGTTGGCACAGCGGCGACCTATCGCTTTTACTGGAAGCCGGGTTGGCAGTCGGGTGCGCCGCGCTGGATCACCGCCCCCTACCCCACGGACCCGGACCGCTACTTCGTCGAATACTGGCGCCCGGAATGGCACAAGATCATTTACGGCGACGCCAGTTCCTTCACCTTCGGTCTGTTGGCCCAGGGATATGATGGCGTGGTCATCGAAACGGTCGAGGCCTACCGCTACTTCGAATCCGACGGTCAGGACATGGCGGCCTTCAAGTAACCGGCGGCCCCTTCCATACCGCATCCGGGACATGGCCCCGGCCGTTTGGGAGGACGGCAGCCCATGCTGACCAGGACCGACAGCTACGACACGCTCTACGACACCTTCGCCTGGGATATCCCGGCGCGTTACAACATGGGCGTCGATGTCTGCGACAAGCACGCGGCGCGCGACGCCGACGCGCCGGCCCTGATCGTCACCTCGCCCGAGGGCGACCTGGTGACCTACAGCTTCGGGGCCCTGCGGGCCTTGTCCAACCAGACCGCCAACATGTTCCAGGCCCACGGGCTGGCGCGGGGTAAGCGCGTCGCCGTGCTGCTGCCGCAGTCGGTGGAGGCGGCCTTGACCCATGTCGCGGCCTGGAAGGCGGGCCTGATCTCGGTCCCCCTGTTCACCTTGTTCGGCGAGGACGCGCTGAATTTCCGGCTCGCCGATTCCGGGGCCGCCGCCATCGTCACGGACATGGCCAATTATCCCAAGATCGCGGCCCTGGCCGACGTCCTGCCGGACCTCAAACGGGTCTACGTCATCGACGCCGGGGCCGACGGTGCCGGGTTCACGGATTTCTGGGGCGCCCTCGGCCGCGCGTCCGACGCGTTCCGGCCCGTCGATACGGCCGCCGACGATCCCGGGCTGATCATCTATACCTCGGGCACCACCGGCAATCCCAAGGGCGCGCTGCATGCCCACCGCTGCCTGCTCGGCCATCTGCCGGGGGTGGAGATGTTCCACAACTTCCTGGGCCAGCCCGGCGACCTGATGTGGACGCCCGCCGACTGGGCCTGGATCGGCGGCCTGATGAACACCCTCATGTGCGCCTGGCATCACGGCGTGCCCGTGGTCGCCCATCGCGCGCGCAAGTACGACCCCGAGGAAGCCCTGGCCCTGATGGCGCGCCTTGGCGTGCGCAACACCTTCATGCCGCCGACGGCGCTGCGTCTCATGAGCAAGCTGCCGCCGCCCAGGGGCCGCCATGCGCTCAACCTGCGTTCCGTCGCCTCGGCGGGGGAGCCCGTGGGGGCCGAGTTGCTGCACTGGGGCCGCGAAGCCCTGGGCCTGACCATCAACGAGTTCTACGGCCAGACGGAATGCAACGTGATCGTCGCGACCTGCGCGGAAATCATGGCGGTCAAACCCGGCGCCATGGGCCGGCCCGCCCCGGGGCACGTGGTCGACGTCATCGCCCCCGACGGCACCATCCTTCCGCCGGGACAGGAAGGAGAAATCGCCTGCCGCGCCCCCGACCCGGTGATGCTTCTGGAATACTGGAACAACCCGGCCGCCACCCAGGCCAACCTGCGGGACGGCTGGTGGCGCATGGGCGACACGGGCTACCGCGACGACGAGGGCTATCTGTGGTTTGTCGGACGCGGCGACGATGTCATCACCTCGGCCGGATACCGCATCGGTCCCGGCGAAATCGAGGACTGCCTGAGCCGCCATCCCGCGGTGCAATTGGCCGCCGTGATCGGCGTACCCGACCCGATCCGCACCGAAGCGGTCAAGGCCTTCATCGTGCTGATGCCAGGGTTTGAAGACGGAACCGCGACGGAACAAGACATCCGCGAATTCGTGAAGACGCGCCTGTCATCCCACGAATACCCGCGGCAGATCGAATTCGTCGACCAATTGCCCATGACCGCGACCGGCAAAATCAAGCGCAAGGACCTGCGTGATGCCGAACGGGCAAAGGCCGGCGGCACCTGACCACCAACCGTTTCAAGCTTCTTCTTAAGCTTCCGCGGCTGCCCGCAAGCCCTAGGTCAGGACGCCTGGTCCACCCATTGAATGACAAAGCCATCGTCGGGCGGAAACCGCTCGGCGATCATCTCACGGGCCGTGTCTTCATCGGTGGCGACGATATCGTGAACCTGGGCATCGGCCCAGTTGTCGTCGAAGAAAGAATGGGATTGATTGTCCTTAACGAGTGACCGGACATCCTTATTGTAGATGGCGACTTCGAAAACCTTGTCGCCGTCCTTGGTCGGGTGCCTCATCCGCCAGCCCCTTTTTCCGCGCGCCTTCCGGATTTGTTTCCTCCGGGTCCGCTGCGCCCGCATCCGAAAGAAAAGCGCAAGCAGCGGAATGTCTTTTGTTATGATTATGTGACAATCGTTGCCGCCCACTACTTTCAATGTCAACGAGCACCTCGTGTTCCTCTAATGCACCTAGGGAAACCACCAGTTTTCCGCCGTTTTCACAAATGCTTCCGATTGCCGCCGTCCCCCCGTGCGGCTTGCCCCGGCATCGAATCGCCGCGCCCATCAACAGGAACCGCCATGTCCAAAACGATCGACTACTACTTCACCGTGACTTCCCCCTGGTCCTATCTGGGGGACGCCCGGTTGCGCGCCATCGCGGATCGGCACGGCTGGCGGATCGATCACAAACCGGTCGACATGGGCAAGGTCTTCGCCGTTTCGGGCGGCCTGCCGTTGGCGAAACGCCCGCCGCAACGGGTCGCCTACCGCATGATGGAACTGAAGCGCTGGCGCGCCCGGCTGGGCGTGCCCCTGACGCTGGAGCCTGCATTCTTTCCCGCCGCCGACAAGACGGCGCGACGGCTGATCCTGGCCGCCAAGAAGGACGGGCTCGACGCCCAACAATTAGGGGAACTGGTCCATGCGTTCATGCGCGTGGTCTGGGTCGATGAAAAGGACATTGCCGATCCGGCGACCCAGGCCGAGATCATGGACGGCATGGGGTTGGACGGCGCACGCCTGCTGGCAAGCGCGGACACCGCCGAGGTTGACGATATTGCCCAGGCCTATACGGAACAGGCGAAAAGCATCGGCGTGTTCGGCGCGCCGACCTATGTCATCGACGGGGAACTGTTCTGGGGCCAAGACCGCCTTGATTTCGTGGAGGAAAAGGTGTCCGCTCAGGGTCATGGTTGATGCCGCCGCGCTGAGCACCGTCGAATGGGTTTTCGCCTATGGCTCGCTCATGTGGAATCCCGGGTTCGCGTACACGGACCGCCAGTCCGCCGCGCTCGACGGGTTTCACCGCGCGTTCTGCATCTACTCCCACCACTACCGGGGCACACCGGCCAAACCCGGCTTGGTCCTGGGCCTGGACAAGGGCGGTAACTGCCGGGGCATCGCCCTGCGTTTCGCCCCCGCCGATCGCGACGCGGTCGTCGCCTACCTGAATGAACGGGAGTTGACCGGCTACGCCTACCGCCCGGCAATCGTCACGGCGACACTTGAAAACGGACAGCCTGTCACCGCCTATACCTTTGTGACGGACCCGACCCATCCGCAATACGCCGGCGACCTTGGCCCGGCGCGGTCGGCGGAACTGATCATGGCGGCCTCGGGGCAAAGCGGGCTCAACCGCGATTACCTGATAAAAACGCTTAGTCAGTTGGAATTGCTGGGGTTTCGCGATGACGCTCTGCATGCTCTGCTGGCCCGGGTGCAGCATCTGACGGGCCTTCTCGACCAAGGCAGCGGGATTTGACCTGCCCGCGCAGGTCCGTCGGCCATGTGCGCAATTCGGGACGCCGTGATAGAATCCGCCCGGCGATAAGGAAAGTTTAAGGTTTCCCTGGTCAAATTCACGGTTAATGGCAGATGAAGAACCTGCCCACGGCGGGCCACCGGCCCGAATGGCCGCACTCACCGCTGGATAACGGAGCAAAGCAATGGCTGAAGACACCGCCCCCGAAGAGAAAACGGAATCTGAAAAGGTTCATGCTCTCTATGACGTCCAGGTGGAAATCACCGCCGTCCTCGGCACGGCGGAAATGCCGATCAGCCAGATCTTGAAGCTCGGCCGTGGTGCCGTCGTGGAACTGAACCGCACCGTCGGTGAGAACATCGAAATCCATGCCAACAACCGGCTGGTCGCCAAGGGCGAGGTCGTGGTGGTCGAGGACCGCCTGGGCGTCACCCTGACGGAAGTGCTGAAAATCAGCCAATCCCTTAAACAGTAAGGCCGCTTGAAGGCCCTGCCCTGACAAGGCCGGGCCCCCTGGAGTAAAGGCAACCGCCATGGCCACCGACAGTGATATCTACCGCGCCGCCAACCTGTTGATTCAGGAATTCGGCGATATGGCGCCCATCGGCGCGCAAGTGAAGGCAGACCAGATGCAGGACCGGGGCGACCGTTCCGCACGGTCAGTCTGGCTTCGTGTCGCGCGGGCGACCGAGGAACTGCTTTCCAGCTCCACCCCAGACCGCGCCGCCCTGAACTGACGCGCCAAGCCGGGAACAACGCGCCGTCCGGTTTCTCTAGCCGTCTTCTTCAAGCGGCCGCGCGATGTCGCGCGGGCTGATCATCGTCATCGCCCGCCCGGGATCGATCATGGAAATGAAGTAGGACTTGAGAAAACTGTCGGTCAACACCGCCGCCTGACGCAGCCGCTCGCCCGCCGTAACCAGGCGGTCGACGCCCTGGGTTTCTTCCAGCGCCCGGTTGACCGTTTCCGCATTTCCCACAAGATCGGCAAAACGTGGTTGCCGGGTTGCCGCATCGGATTCCAGATCCGCGGCGGGACCCTGATTTTCCGCCTGGGCCAAGGCCTCGGCTTCGAGACCGCGCGCCAGTGTGGCCGCGCGAATCTCAATCCGTCCATCACGTGCATCCGTCGCGCGCAACCTGTTCAGGCGCGTGGCAAGGTCCTCCTGCACCTCGTTTTTGGACAGGATGCGGTCGATACCGGAACCGGAAACAATCTCAACCATGCCCAGAATATGGGCGCATTTCTTGGTTAATGCGAGCCCCCAGAGCGATCTTCACGCAGCTTTGAAGTCTCCCGTGCAATGCCTTAAGAGAAGGGATCATGGTATTGTTTCGCATTCACAACCGGTCGAGGCTCCCTGCCGCCATGCCTTTTGTTCTTCGCACGCCCCCCTCTCTCCTGGTCCTGCTGTCCCTGACAGGGATGATGCTGATGCTGGCGGCGGCGCCCGCACGGGCCGACAGCGGCCTGCTCGACACCATGTTGCGGTCGGCCAAGGAGGCGCCGGTGAAACTCTACGAAGGCAAGGCCAAGACCTACCGCGCCGGGGTGATGACGCCTGAGACGCTGGCGGCCTGTCTGATCCTCGCCCACCGCATCGACGCGGTCGCCATCGAGATCGAGACGGCGAAAGGAACGATCCGCGATCTGGACGGCCGGATCCAGGAGGCCGGGCCGCGCCTGCAGCACCAGGCCATGGCCGCATTGACCGACCCGGAACGGCGCAAGGCCTATGAAGCGCAGATTTCCGATTACAACGCCTGGGTCGAGGAACGGCGCGGCACGGTCGAAGCCCATAATCGCCAGGTTCGCCTGTATTCGGAAATGTCCGGGCGGTTCAACGGCGAATGCAACGGCCGATCATACTTCCCGAGCGACCTGGACGTCGTCAAAGACCGCCTGCCGCCCGACGTCGCGGCGCGGGTCCAATAAGCAGCTCTGAAAGCCGCTCACACCAAAGTTAGTGGCGCTCGGCGTCAATCAGGACCAGACTCGGGCCGTGATGACAATTCAAGCGGCCTCACCCCTGCCCCGGCTAGCCGCGCTCAGCACCGCGGTGCCGCCGTGCAAGCTGGCTCAGGCCGACATCCGCACCTGGGCCCGCACGCAGTTTCAGGGCCGGGTCCGTGACATCGACCGCATGCTGCCGGCCTTCGATAACGCAGGCATCGATACCCGCTATTCCTGCATGCCGCTAGATTGGTTTTCCAAGCCGCGCGGCTGGGCGGAAAAGAACGCACGATATCTGGAACACGCGGTCGACCTGTTGACCGAAGCCGCCGAGAATTGCCTTGCCCAGGCTGGCATCACAGCCGAGGAGGTGGATGCTCTAGTCACCGTATCGACCACGGGAATCGCCACGCCGTCGCTCGACGCCCGCCTGTTCGACCGCCTGCCCTTCCGCGCCGAGACGACGCGCCTGCCCATTTTCGGCCTGGGATGTGCCGGCGGGGTCAATGGTCTGGCCCGCGCCGCCGAGATCGCCCAGGCGCGGCCGGGGGCGCGCGTCCTGTTTCTGGTGGTGGAACTCTGCGGCCTGACTTTCCGTGGTGCGGACCTGTCGAAAAGCAATGTCATCGCCACGGCATTGTTCGGCGATGGGGCGGCGGCGGCGCTGATCACCACGGACGGTCCCGGCCCCCGCATCGCCAGATCGGGCGAACATACCTGGCCCAAGTCCCTCGGCGTCATGGGCTGGACGGTCGAGGAAGATGGCCTGGGCGTGGTATTTTCCCGCGACATCCCGAACCTGGTGGAAACGGAACTGCCGGCCGTGCTGCAACACTATCTGGCCCAGGATAATCTGGGTCTCAGCCATATCGACGCCTTCGTCGCCCATCCCGGCGGGGAAAAGGTCATCACCGCTTTGGAAACCGTGTTCGGGAAACCGGCTGGCGGGCTTCACCATTGCCGGTCGGTGCTGCGCGATTTCGGCAACATGTCGGCGGCCACCGTGTTGTTCGTCCTGCGCCGCACGATGGACGCCGGTTTCGGACACACGCCGGGCAAACGAGCCTTGATGTCGGCCTTAGGCCCCGGCTTCACGGCCGGGTTCCTGACCCTGGAAACGGTTTAGGGCTGCCGCCGTGCCGGCCCTTTGGATCGCCATCGCCCTGGTCGTCTTGCTGCGTCTTGCGGAACTGGTTTATGCCGGGCGCAATACCGCTCGCCTGCTGGCCCAGGGCGGGGTTGAGCACGGGCGCGGCCATTACCCGGTCATCGTCGCCCTTCACGCGGGCTGGCTGGCCGCCCTGGCGCTCCTGGTGCCACCGGACACCCCGGCGCAATGGCCCTGGCTGGCGTTGTTCGCGGCCCTCCAGGCGGCGCGGGTCTGGGTGATCGCCTCCCTGGGGCCTTATTGGACGACACGCATCATCACCCTGCCCGGCGCCCCCCTGGTGCGGCGCGGGCCCTATCGCTTTCTACGGCATCCAAATTACTGGGTGGTCGCGGCGGAAATCGCGGTCCTGCCGCTGGCCTTCGGGGCCTGGCAGATCGCGCTGGCGTTTTCCGCCCTCAACGCCCTGGTCCTGGCGCACCGCATTCGGGTGGAACAGGCTGCCCTCGCCCCCCGATCCCCAATCACGGACTAAGCGTTAGCACATCGCCGTTCACGCGGTAGCCGCCCAAGCGGCCGAGGAAACTCATGCCCAGGAGCGAGCGTTTCATCTCGGCCCCGTTGACCGACGCCCGCACATCCGAAACCACGATGGGGCCAATGCGGATTTCCTCCAGCCGCACGGGTGCGCCCGTGACCGTGCCGTTGGCGGTTTGATAGATACGGTTGAAGTTGAGCGACTTGAGATCGAAGCCCAGGCGTTCGGCATCGCGCGGGCTGAGCACCACCTCGCTCGCCCCGGTATCGACCAGGAAGCGAATGGCCACGCCGTTGACCAGGGCTTCGGCGACGAAATGGCCGTGATCGCCGGCGCGGATGGCGACATCGCCGGCGGCGGTTTCCTGGGCCCGGTGGGGCAACAGTTCGCCCATCAGACGGTCGCCAAATGCCTGAAACTCGGCGCGGAAGGAATAACCCAGCAACAACACGGCCCCAATCCCGACCCAGATCGCGGCATGGCGCAGGGCCTGGCGGGCCTGGAACCGGCCATGGGCGATGGCCGCCCCGCCGATCACGGCGACCAGCAGCAGGGCATGGGTCAGTTGGATTTGCTCTCCCCGCGTCGTCAGGGCTTCGGGAAATTGTAGGGCCAGAAACAGGACCAGCCCCGCCAGGGCCAGACCGATCACAATCATCAGAATGACGGAACGTCTCATGGCGCGGAAGCAGGCCGGCCCGCCGTCATTTCTTTACAGGCGCCGGCAGGACACAGCGGAACACGCTGACGCTGGACTGCACGAACAACAGGGATGACTGGCGCGGGCCGGTCATCACATGCTGGGCATGGCGCCCCAGGGTCTGGCAGTAATCCTCGGCCTTCGCCTCGGCGACGAAGAACTGGTTCGCCGCATGCTCGATGGTGATGTCCTCGCCGGCCTTCTCGACGACCGTACAGGCGCCAAGCAAGGCAAGCGCGGCAATGGCGATGGTGTTGCGCATGACATTACTCCTCTCCGCGCGGCTTCCGGAGACGAGACTAGCACAAATTCAGGCAGGATTAAGGCCGCCGGATCAGCGCCCGTTCGCCTTCCGCCACGCCGCGTAATCGGCCTTGGCCTTGGCCGTTGTCGCGGGGTAGAGGCCGATGACCGCCCGGCCCTTCTTTACCTCTTCGGTGACGAAGTCCTCGAAGACGGTCATTTCCGTCGCTTCCTGGGCGATGGCGTCGGCCATGTGCAGGGGGATGACGCAGACCCCTTCGTCGTCGCCGACGATCACGTCGCCGGGAAACACGGCGACGTCGCCGCAGCCGATCGGGCCGTTCAGCTCGATCGCCTGATGGCGGGTCAGGTTGGTCGGGGCCGAGGGCCGGTTGTGATAGGCGGGGATGTCCAGGTTGCCGATTTCCGGCGCGTCGCGGAAGCCGCCGTCCGAAACCACGCCGGCACAGCCCCGCACCATCAGGCGGGTGACCAGGATCGAGCCCGCCGAGGCCGCGCGCGGATCCTTGCGGCTGTCGATCACCATGACATGGCCCTTGGGGCATTCCTCGACGCCGACGCGCTGCGGATGCTTGGGGTCCTGGAACACGGAAATGGGGTTGAGGTCTTCCCGCGCCGGGATGTAGCGCATGGTATAGGCCTGCCCGACCATGTTCTTCCCCTTGGGCGACACCGGATGGACGTCCTGGATGAACTGGTTCTTCAGGCCGACCTTGAACAGCGCCGTGCACAGCGTCGCCGTGGACACGTTCATTAGCAGGTCACGGGTTTTCTTGGTCAGTTTTTTCGCCATATCGGCCTCCGTTCAGAAAAGTCAGCCCCCTCACCCTGCCCCTCTCACCCTCCGGGGGCGAGGGAACTCCCGCGGAAAGGCCTAGCCCCCCTCTCCCCCTTGGGGGAGAGGGCCGGGGTGAGGGGGCGCACTCAAGCAAGTCGCCTTAAAAGATATCCGGCTCGCCGACCGCCGCGCCGAACTGGGTTTCCAGATAATCAAAATCGCAGCCTTCGTCGGCCTGGCGGATGTGCTGGGCGAACATCCAGCCGTAGCCGCGCGCGAACTTCGGTGCGGGCGGTGTCCAGGCGGCGCGGCGGCGGGCCAGTTCGTCCGCGTCCACCAGCATGTCGATGGTCCGGTTGGGAATGTCGATCTTCACGATGTCCCCGGTCTTCAGCAGGGCCAGGGGCCCGCCGACATGGCTTTCCGGCGAGACGTGGAGGATACAGGCGCCATAGCTGGTCCCCGACATGCGCGCGTCGGACATGCGCAGCATGTCGCGGATGCCCTGCTTCAACAGCTTCTTGGGCAACGGCAGCATGCCCCATTCGGGCATCCCCGGCCCGCCCTGGGGGCCTGCGCCGCGCAGCACCAGGACATGGTCGGCGGTGACGTCCAAATTCTCGTCGTCGACGGCCTTCTTCATTTCCGGATAGCTGTCGAACACCAGGGCCGGGCCTTCGTGATTGTAGAACCGGGGGTCGCAGGCCGACGGCTTGATGACGCAGCCCTGGGGCGCAAGGTTGCCCCGCAGCAGGGCGAGCGAGCCTTCGGCGTAAAGCGGATTATCGAGCGGGCGGATGACGTCGTCGTTATAGACCTCGGCGCCGTCCAGGGTTTCCCCCAGGGTCTTGCCGGTGACGGTCACGGCGTCCAGCTTCAGATGCCCGGTCAGGCGCGACATCAGGCCGCGCAGGCCGCCCGCGTAATAGAAATCCTCCATCAGATAGGTGTCGCCGGAGGGCCGGACGTTGGCGATCACCGGCACCAGGCGCGAGAAGGCGTCGAGGTCTTCCAGCGTCATCATCACCCCGGCGCGGCGCGCCATGGCGATCAGGTGGATCACCGCGTTGGTCGAACAGCCCATGGACATGGCGACGATGGCCGCGTTGTCGAAGGCCCGGCGGTCGAGAATTTTATCCGGCGTCAGGTCGTCCCACACCATGTCGACGATGCGCCGACCGGTCTGCGCCGCCATGCGGATATGGCCCGCATCGGCGGCCGGGATCGAGGATGCCCCCGGGATGGTCAGCCCCAGGGTCTCGGCCATGGCCGTCATGGTCGAGGCCGTGCCCATGGTCATGCAGGTGCCGTAGGACCGGGCGATGCCGGCCTCGACCTCGGTCCATTCCTCAGCCGTCAGGTTGCCGGCCCGGCGTTCGTCCCAATACTTCCAGCCGTCGGAGCCTGAACCCAGCGCCTGCCCTTTGTAGTTACCGCGCAGCATGGGCCCGGCGGGCACATAGATCATCGGCACCCCGGCCGAAATCGCGCCCATGACCAGGCCCGGCGTTGTCTTGTCGCAGCCGCCCATGAGCACCGCCCCGTCCACGGGGTGGGAGCGAATCAGTTCCTCCGTCTCCATGGCCAGCATGTTGCGGTAGAGCATGGTCGTCGGCTTGACGAAGTTTTCCGACAGGCTGATGGCCGGCAGTTCGATGGGAAAGCCGCCCGCCTGCTGCACGCCGCGCTTCACGTCGTCGACGCGATGCTTGAAATGGGCGTGGCACGGGTTGATGTCGGACCAGGTATTGATGATCGCGATGATCGGCCGGCCTTCCCAATCGGCCCGGTCATAGCCCATCTGCATGGTGCGCGAACGGTGGCCGAAGGACCGCAGGTCGTCGGGGGCGTACCAGCGGGCGGACCGCAGGTCAGCGTAGGTTTTCTTAGTCGTCATCTTGGTCGCACGTCCTGATCAGGAAAAACCGTCCGCCAAAGCGAACATGAAAACGATCAACGCCGCACCGATAAGAACACCGGCGACGCCGGGCGCAATGCCATAAAAGTCGCTTTCATGGACGCCCTCCTCTTCAAGGTCGTCGTGCAGTTCTTCGGGCGTGGTGAGGGGATTGCTCATGTGACCTCCACTAAACCTAATTCAATGCCTGGGGCATCCACAGGGCGATCTGCGGGAAAAACATGACCAGCAGCATGCCGATAATCTGCAGGCAGATGAACGGAAGCACGCTGATGAAGATTTCCTGCAGGGTCACGTCCTTTGGCGCCACGGACTTCAGCCAGAAACAGGCCGGGCCGAAGGGTGGGCTGAGGAAATAGATCTGGATGTTCATGACGAACAGGATGCCGAACCAGACCGCCGCCCAATCCGGCGTCATGCCCAATGCCGGCCCCAGATCGCGGACCACCGGGGCGAACACCGGCACGGTGATGAAGATGATGGCGATCCATTCCATGAAGGTGCCGAGAACGACCAGGATGGCCATCATTACGAAGACCGTGCCCAAGGGGCCGAGGCCCGCACCCTTGATCAACTGACGCATGAAGTCGGCGCCGCCGATCAGGTTGTAGAGCCCGACGAAGGCCACCGCCCCCAGGATCAGCCAGATGATCGTGCCGACCACCGCCATGGTATTGGCGAGGCAGTCGCGCAGCAGGGCGTAATTGAACTTGAAACGCACGGCGGCGACGGCGATGGCGCCGAACACGCCCACGGCGGCGGCTTCGGTGACGCTGGTGATGCCGCCGTAGATCGACCCCATGACGCAGAAGATCAGGGCGACGCACATGACGACCGCCATGATCTGATGGCGGCCCAGCTTGGTTTCCTCCCCGGTCTTCAGGGCGATTTCCGCCGCCGTCGGGGCGAGGCTGTGGTTCAGGTTGCAGCGCACGAGAACGAACGTCACATAAAACAATGCCAGCATCAGGCCGGGAACGAAGCCCGCGCTGAACAGGTCGCCGATGCCGACGTTGGCGCTCAGCCCGTAGACGATCATCACGATCGACGGCGGAATCAGCGTGGCCAGCGCGCCCGCGGCGCAGATCAGGCCGATGGTCAATTTTCGATCGTAACCCAGGCGCAGCATCTGCGGCAGGGCGACCAGGCCCAGCATGACGATCTCGCCGCCCATGACGCCCGACATGGCGGCCAGGATCACGGCAACCACGGTCGTCTGCACCGCCACACCGCCGCGCAAACCGCCGGCGAAAATCGACATGGCATCGAACAGGTCCTGGGCGATTCCGGCGCGTTCCAGGATCGACGCCATCAGCACGAAGAACGGCACCGCGATCAGGGGATATTTTTCCAGAAGGTCCATGGCGTTAGTGGACACCAGGTACATGCCCTGCAAACCGTAAAACGCCAAGGCGCAGACCACGGAGATGATCAGCGTGACGATGCCGAGCGGCATGCCCGTCATCATCAGAACCAGAAGCGCCGCAACGATCAGCAGCGAAATGGTGGCAATGCCGACGGAGTCGCGGTCGACCCGGAACTGGTCGATGACGCTGCCCGACGCCCCGTGCAGGTATTCTTCCAGATTGCCCCACATGCCGCCGCCACCCTCGCCGTAATGGGCGAAGATCTGCACCAGCAGGCGCAGACAGACCAGCGCCAGCACGGCATAAACCGTGACTTGCAGAACGTGGGTGCGGAAATGACGGCCCAAGTTGACCAGCAATTGCACGAGGTAAAGAAACAGCCCGGCGAACAGGATGGTCTTGAGCATCATCGGCAGCGGCGAGTTCCAGGCCGAACCGCCGCGCTCCACCAGGTCGATGCTTTCCAGCGCCCGCACCAAGGTATCGGACACCAGCATGTAAAGGGCAATGACGCCGACCACCATGGCGAACAGATCGAGCCACCAGCGGACCCGTTCCGACGCCATCAGATAGAACACGGTGATGCCGATATGGCGTTTCTGCAGGGTCACGAAACCGGCCGACAGCATCCAGGCGCTGGCGCACAGAACCATCACCACCTCGAACACCCATTGCGTGGGCGAATGGAAGACGTAGCGGGCCACGACCTCCCACATCGTGCAGAACGCGGCGATCAGGTAGAGGTTGCCGACCGCAAGGCCGAGAAATCGGCTGAAATGGTCGACGGCTCGGTCGAAGGTTCCGCCCGAAGGCGCACCCACCAAGGTTTCCGTGAATCCAGACATGGCCCCCTCCTGGATCGGCAAAAAAGAAAATGTGGAATTGAGTAGCAGAACCGCCGCGCCCAACCCGGGCGCGGCGGCAAGGTGCTATTTAGTCAAGAAGACCGACGGAACGCATGTACTTCAGATGCGCATCCAGGGCTTCCCGGGCGAGGGGCGATTTCGATGCGAAATCTTCCCACGCGCCGACGGCGATTTTGCGGAACTTGGCGCGTTCCTCCGTCGACCAATCGATGACCGTGATGTCGCCACCTTTGCGCTGCATGTCGGCGATCTTCTGATCTTCAAGATCGGCTTCACGGCGCATGGCGTCGTAAGCGGCCTGATACCAGACTTCCAGCGCGGTCTGCCCCTGCGGGCCCAGCTTGTCCCAGACCTTCTTGTTCACGATGAACTGCAGAACGGCCATGGAGTGGATGCCCGGGTAGATCGGATACTTGGCGACCTTGTAGAGCCCCTGGGCACTGTTGTTCACATGAGCGGAAGCATCGGCGGCGTCGATGACCTTTTTCTCAAGCGCGGTGTAGACTTCGGAGAACGGCAGCGACACGGGAGCCGCACCGGCGCGCTTGAACACTTCGGCGGCCAGACCTTCCGGGGAACGCACTTTCACACCCTTGAAGTCGGCGACGCTCTTGATCGGAATGGTCGAAACGAAGGCTTCCTTGGCGTAGGGGCCGCAGCCGACGACATGGACCTGACCCTTGGTGTACTTGTCATACATCTTCTGCAGGATTTCCTTACCGCCGCCGTACTGGCAGAAGGTGCGGACCTGATCGACCGTGTCGTAGCCGGCGATCAGATCGCCGATCACGGCGAAGGCCGGATCGCGGCCCGAGAAATAGGACACCGCGTTCAGGTCGCCGTCGAGAATGCCGTTGGCGACGGCGTCGATGGTTTCACGGTGCGGGACGACGGCCTTGGTCGGCAGGACCTCGATCTTGACCGCGCCGGCGGTCATGGCATCGAGTTTCGGCGCCCAGGTGTCGGTCATGAAGCGGTGGGCCCAGTCACCGGCCTTCGAGCTGGCCTGAACCTTGAGCGTTTTCGCGGCGGCGCCGCCGGTCGTTCCGGCAACAACCAAACCGCCGACGGCAAGCGCCATCAGAGTCTTCTTAAACATAATCCTTGGATCTCCCTAAACTTGCTTCTTATGACGGTGATATTGACTTCACCCTTACTGAAATACTAATATATTAGTTGCAGAGTCAAGCGTAAAGCTGGCTCGCAGGTGCAGCAAAAACCTTGCATTTGCGCCGTTTTTCGGGGATTCCGAGCACGTGACTCCTGATGCGACCGGCCTGTTCAAAGAGCGCCCCGCCCACCCCAAAGGCGGCCGCCTGACCGCCGTTCAACAGATCTATCAAAGCCTGCGCGACCAGATCGTCTCCCTCGACCTGCCGCCCGGCACGGTGCTGCAAACACGCCAGATCGCGGAGAATTTCGGCGTCAGCCCGACCCCCGTGCGGGAAGCCCTGATCCTGCTCGAGGAAGAAAGCCTGGTCGACGTGTTTCCCCAGTCGCGCACCTGTGTTTCCTTCATCGACGTGCAGAGTGCGCGCGAAGCCCATTTCCTGCGCCGCAGCGTCGAGGTCGAAATCGCCCGCACCCTGGCCGTCGAAATCAGCGACGACGACGTCGATGCCCTGCGTGCCGCCATCAGCCGCCAAAGGACGGCGCTTGAGGCCGGCGACCTGTCGGCCTTCCTGCCGGCCGACAACCGGTTCCATGAAATGATGTACGAAATGGCCGGCGTGGGCGGCTTGTGGGACATCATCCACGCCCGGCGGGCGCACCTGGACCGACTACGCCGCCTGCACCTGCCGACCGAAGGCAAGGCCGCCAAGATCATCCGCGACCACGAAGCGATCCTGGACGCCATCGCCGCGCGCAATCCCAACGGGGCAGAGGCCGCCGTGCGCGCCCATCTGAAGGATACAGTGTCCGCGACCGAGGACATGCGGGCCCACTTCCCGGAATATTTCGGATAGGCCATTATCCGGAAAACAAACACCACGCAAACAAGGAAACATCCCATGACCACAGACTCCGTGATCGCCGACAATCAGGTCGCGGCCTATAAGAACAAAGGCTACATCGTCGTCGAGGACATCTATTCCCCCGCCGACATCCAGGAAATGCGCGATGCCCTCGACGGCCTGATCGCAAGCGCCCGGGGTCTGACCGACCATACTGACGTCATCGACCTGGAACCCAACCACACGCCCGATGCGCCCCGCGTGCGCCGCATCAAGGAGCCGTTCAAGAACCACGACGTGTTCAACCGCATGGCCCGCCACCCGCGCCTGATCGCGGCGCTGACGGCGCTGCTGGGTCCGGCGTTTCGTATGCACGGATCGAAGATCAATCTGAAGTCGGCGGAATACGGCTCGCCCGTGGAATGGCATCAGGACTGGGCCTTCTACCCCCATACCAACGACGACGTGCTTGCCGTGGGCGTGATGCTCGACGACATGACGGAAGAAAACGGCCCCCTGCTCTGCGTGCCCGGCTCGCACCAGGGGCCAACTTACGACCATCACCAGGACGGCCGCTTCATCGGCGCCATGGACCCGGACGTGCCCGGCGCCAACCTGGACACGGCCGAGACCATCATCGGCCCCGCCGGGGCCTGCAGCTTCCATCACGCGCGCACCATCCACGGCTCGGGCCAGAATACCTCGGGGAAAAGCCGCACCCTGCTGCTCTACCAGATCGCCGCCGCCGACGCCTGGGACATCCGGGGGTTCGGCAAGGCCGCGTCCTGGGACGAATACGCCGCCACCTTCATCGCCGGCGAGCCGACGCTGGAACCCCGTGTGGTGCCGGCCCCCATCCGTCTGCCCTACCCGCCGCCGCTCAAGGGCGGGTCGATCTACGAAAGCCAGTCCCTGGCCAAGAAGAAATTCTTCGGCGCCAAGACCGCCGCCGAGTAACCCTCTCCACCGACCACGTCCATCCAGACCAAGACCGGAGCCCCCATGGCCAAGAAAAAAGTTCTCATGACCGAGCGGATCCACCCCGCCGGACACGCAATCCTGGACGCCCGCGACGACATCGAGGTCGTCATCGCCGACGACGTCAGCGCCGAAGGCCTGGCGAAAGCCCTGCCCGGCGTGCACGGCATCGCCGTGCGCACGGCGCAGCTTCCCGAAGCGGTCCTGGCCCATGCCAACGACCTGCAGGTCGTGTCGCGCCACGGCGTCGGCTGCGACAACATCGCCGTCGACCATCTGACGGCGCGGGGCATTCCGGTTTGCATCGCCTCGGGCGCCAATGCGCGCTGCGTCGCCGAACACACCATGACCATGATGATGACCCTGGCCCGCGACCTGACCGGCCAGACCGCCGCCGTGCGCGAGGGACGCTGGGCCGACCGCGGCACCTTCAAGGCGAAGGACCTGTACCGCTCGACCATCCTGATCGTCGGCTACGGGCGCATCGGCCGCCTTCTCGCCCCGTTGTGCAAGGCCTTCGGCATGGATGTCGTGGTCGCCGACATCAAGCTCGACCGCGACCTCGCCGCCCAGCAGGGTGTGCGCGCTGTCGAGGATTTCCGCCCCGAGCTTCCCAAGGCTGATTTCGTTTCCCTACATGTGCCGTTGGATGAAACAACCCGCCACCTCATCGGGCCCAAGGAATTGGCGGCCATGAAGCCCGGCGTCATCGTCATCAACAACGCCCGCGGCGGCGTGGTCGATGAACAGGCGTTGGCCGACGCCCTCGACAGCGGCCATGTCATGGGGGCCGGCGTCGACGTGTTCTCGCAGGAACCGCCGCAGGACGGCCATCCCCTGGTCAATCATCCCCGTACCGTGCTGGCGCCCCATAACGGCGCGGCGTCGTTTCTGGCGTTGGAAGCGGCCGCGATGATGACGGCGCAGAACATCCTCGATCAGTTCGACGGTTGCCTGAAGGATGAAATGATCTTCAACCTGGACGGCTTGCAGCGCGCGTCCTGACGGCCGGCGACGGAAGGAATTAGTCATGACCGCATCCACGGTTTACATCGGCTCCGGCGCCGGCTTCGCGGGCGACCGCATCGACGCGGGCCTGCCCGTGGTCGAAACCCTGGCCCGGCGTGACGGCCCCCGCTACCTGATCTTCGAGGTCATGGGGGAACGGACGCTCGCCATCGCCCAGCGCATCAAGATGCGCAATCCGGAATTGGGCTACTCCCCCTATCTGGAACCTTATCTGCGCGGCGTGCTGAAGCCGGCCAAGGACGCCGGCGTGCGCATCGTCGCCAACCTGGGCAACGCCAATCCGCTGGGCGGCGCCCGGAAGACCTTGGAAATCGCGGCGGAACTGGGCATCGACGGCCTGCGCGTCGCCGTCGTGCTGGGCGATGATTTGCTGAGCTTCATGTCCGGCGACGAGGTCGCGGCCCTGCCCGCGGTCGAGGGTGTGTCCATCGCCGGCAAAGAGATCGTCGCCGCCAACGCCTATTTAGGCGCCCGCCCCGTGGCCGAGGCCCTGACCCTTGGCACCGATGTCGTGCTGGTCGGGCGCACGACGGACGCGGCCTTGGTGCTGGGTCCGCTGATCCATGAATTCGGCTGGACCGAAGACGACTGGGACCGCCTTGCCGCCGGAACCCTGGCGGGCCATCTGCTGGAATGCGGCGGTCAGGTCACGGGCGGGTACTTCTGCGATCCCGGTTTCAAGGACGTGCCGGGCATGGACGAACTGGGATTCCCCATCGGCGAGATTAGCGCCGACGGCTCCATCGTCATCACCAAGGCCGAGAACACGGGCGGCCTGGTGACCAGGGCCACGGTGACCGAACAGATTCTTTACGAAATGCACGACCCGGCGGCTTATCTGACGCCGGACGTGGCGCTCGACGTGACCGGCGTGACCCTGGCCGACGACGGCAAGGACCGGGTGCGCGTCCTGGGCGCCAAGGGCCATCCGCCGCCGGAAACGCTGAAGGTGACCGTCTCCGCCGACGGCGGCTGGCTGGGCGAGGCCGAACTGACCTATGCCGGGCCCAATGCCCTGGCCCGCGCCAATCTGGCCGCCGACATCGTGCGCAAGCGCCTGGCCAGCCGGGGCGTCAAAGACCCCGTGCGGGTCGAGATCGTGGGGGCCGGGGCCGCCTTCGACAACGATGCGTCCGACCGACAGCGCGGCGCCAACATGCCCATGAACGGCGAATACCGGTTGCGCGCCGCCGTGCGCACGGACGACAAGGCAACGGCGCAATATGTGAACGACGAGGTCCTGAGCCTGTTCTGCTCCGGCCCGGCGGGCGGCGGCGGCTATCGCTGCTCGATCACCGGACAGGTCAACACGGCCTCCGTCCTGGTGCCGCGCGGCCCGGTCGAGGCCCAGGCAAAGGCCGAAGAGGTGACGGCATGAGCGATACTCTAACCCTGCCCCTTCACGCCGTGGCCCACGGCCGCGCCGGTGACAAGGGCAACCGGTCCAACATCTCCGTCGTCGCCTACCTGCCCGAGGCCTTCGCCTACCTGTGCGATCAGGTGACCGAGGATAAAGTGCTGGGCCTGTTCCGCCACAAGGGCGCGACCCAGGTCACGCGCTACGTGCTGCCCAACCTGAACGCCCTCAATTTCGTGATCGACGACGCCCTGGAAGGTGGCGTCAATTCCGCCCTGACCCAGGACCTGCACGGCAAAACCCTGTCGTTCCTGCTGCTGGGTGAGATTGAGGTCACCGTGCCGCGAAGCTGTGTGCCGGCGGGGTCGCGCTATCTGGGGGACTGACCCGGATTTCAGGCGGCGCCCGCGTCTAGCCCGCCATTAAGGAATTCCGCGTTGTCCTTGATCAGCGTCTTCAGGAAGGTGTGCACGTTGCGGATGCGCGGGATGTGTTCCAGGTCGTCATGGATGCTGAGCCAGAAATCCCGCTTCACACACAGCCGGTCGGCCAGCACCCGTTCCAGGCGCGGGTCCTGATCGGCGACGAAGGTCGGTTGCATGGAAATGCCCATGCCCGCCGCCGCCGCGTGATACTGGGCGACCAGGCTGGTCGACCGGAACACGATGTTCTGGTCGCGCAGCACGTCCGACATCCACCGCACCGCCGGGATCGCCACCAGTTCGTCGATATAGTCGATGAACCGATGATTTTTCAGGTCTTCGATCGTCTGCGGGCGGCCGTAGCGGTCCAGGTAGTCCTTGGACGCGTAGAGGAACAACGCGAACTCGCCGATCTTTTCGCTGGTGATGCGATGGCCGCTGGGCCGCGGAAAGCTGATCAGAACATCGGCCTCACGCTTCGACAGATTGACCCAATGGGAGGCCGTGACCAGTTCCACGTTGATCGACGGGTGCTGCTCGTACAGCCCCAGCATGCGCGGCGCAAGGTACAGGCTGCCGAGGGCCTCCATGGTCGCGACGCGGATGGTGCCGCGGACTTCGGCCGTCTCGCCGCTGAAAGTCGCGGCGATCTGGGCGACATGGGCCTCGATGCCCTCGGCCTCGCGCAACAGGTCTTCGCCCCGGTCGGTCAGCAGGAAGCCGCCTGGGGTGCGCTCGAACAGCTTGGCGCCCAGCGCCGCCTCAAGCGTCTTGATCCGCCGCCCGACGGTGGAATGGGTCAACGACAGCGACCGCGCCGCATGGCTGAGCGACCGATGCCGCACCAGGGCCAGGAACAACGCGATATCGTCCCAATCGAAGCGGGACAGCTCCGAGGCATAGGGGCGCGGTTTAGGTTGCGGCTTGGTCACGGGACGGTTCTCCTGGAATGGGGAGGCGACTTTACCCCGCTGCGGCTTCGTCCTCCAGAGCGTCGGCCTCGAGGGCCGCAAACGGCACGGCGCGCCCTTCCCCGCCGATATCGTCAAATTGGGCCGGCGCCTGGTCGCGCCGCCGCACGGTCAGCCCGAACACGTCGTAACGATTGTAGTAGCCGGACACGTCATGGAACTGTTTGGGCACGATGCAGTCGTCCAGATCGATCTGTTCGATCAGCAACTGATCCTCGTCCTTCGAACTTTCGGTGATGGCCAGGCCGCTGGGCCCGACGATCATCGACACACCTGGGGGCGATTCCTTGACGATGCGCAGCGCATCGCCGTTGATCTGGGAAATGATCTCGTAGGCCGTGTCGTCCAGGCGCGCGGCGCAGACGATGTTGAACACCTTGCCCTCGAACGAATGGGCCGCCGCGCGAATGCGGTTGGCCGACGCCAGGTCGTAGCGGTCGTTGGCCGACGGCTCATGGGTCGGCCATACGGGCGGATAGCTGGAAACGTGTATCTGCTCGCCCTGGGCGATCAGGCTGAAGCGCGCCAGCGGGTTCGTGTTCTCGCCGCAGATCAGCGCGCCGACGCGCCCAAGCGGCGTATCGACCACGCGCAGGCCCGCGCCGTCGCCGTTCGACCACACCAATTTTTCATAGAATGTGGGGACCAGCTTACGGTGATGGTTGAGGATCGAGCCGTCGGCACCGATCAGCAGGTTGGTGTTCCAGATGCAGCCGACGCTGCGGTCCGTGGACTCGCTGATGCCGATCGACACGATCATGCCCGTGTCGCGCGCCGCCGAACAGATTTTCAAAATCTCCGGCCCCGGCACGCGGATCGACTGGCTGACGAACCGTTTGAACAGATCGTGGTTATGGATCGGCGCCGCCAGCGCCGGCCACACGGGAAATCCGGGCACGAAGGATTCCGGAAAGGCGATCAGCTGCACGCCTTCCGCCGCCGCCTTGTGGATGTAGTCGCAAACCTTGTCGACGGTTGCGCGGGCATCGAGGTAGACCGGCGCCAAATGGGCCGCCGCGACCGTGATTTTCTGGTTCATAATCGGTCTCGTGTTGTCGCAAGGGTGCGCCGGCCGTCTCCCTGTGGCGCGGGGAGAAAAACGCAGGTGGAGACGGCCGGCCCCTTGCGGGGTTTCAGGTACCGCAGGCGTGGACTAGAGCTTGTGCGTGCGGAAGTCGTAGCGCGGCGGCAATTTCGCCATCAGGTCCTCCCGGGGAATGTGCTTCTTGAGGACGAACTTGGAGTCTTCGACGCGGCTCATGTAGCAGTCGATCATGCCGCTGTGGTCCTCGGCGCGCAGGATCTTGGTGCCCTGCGGATGGGCCAGGGAATTCTCCATCTTCAGGCCTTCGAGCGCTTCAATCACACCGGGGGTGTCCTTATCGCTCTGCCAGCCGGAAGCCTCGATGGCGGCCTTGAGCGCGAAGAAGTTTTCGTAGCTCTGCCAGGCATGGCTTTTGGCCATGACCTTTCCGGATTTGTCGTCCTTCGCATAGACCGGATCGACGCCCATCATCTCGATGAACTTGGCGTGGTATTCGTCGTTCTTGAATTCCAGGGGCCGCGGGAAGTTCTCCAGGAAGTAGACCCCTTCGGTGGCGCCGTTGATGTCGCGGGGGTCGATCGCTTCGATCGTCCCGGACACGGAATACATCTTCATCTTCTCGTCCAGGCGCATGGACTTGGACTGCGTGTAGAACGCGACCGAGAGCGCCCCGAAGAACACCGAGAACAGGACTTCCGTTTCTTCCGGGATGCGCGCCAGATAGGGCACCAGGTCCTTGGTGCCGAGCGGCACGGCGATCGGGTCGTTGACCTTGCCGCCGGCGGCTTCGATCAGCTTGCGGTGTTCCTGATGATGGCTGTGGCCCCAGGCATAATCGGGGAAGATCATGGTCCAGTTCTTGCCCAGGTTTTCCATCGCCCAGGGCACCCCGGCAGCGGCCAGGGCATAGGTGTCGGTGCCCGTACGGAAGCTGTAGCGCGAGCCCTTTGAGCCCGTCGCCTCGGTCGCCTCACCGGCCGAGAAATAGGGTGTCTTCAATTCCGTCGCGATGGGGATCGAGGCCAGCATGATGCCCGAGTGGACGGAGCCGACGACGAACGACGCCTTCTGCCGCTGGATCAGTGAGCGCAGCTTGCGGGCACCTGCGGCCGGGTTCGATTCCGTGTCGGCGACGGCCAGTTCGACCTTGCGCCCGGCGATGCCGCCGCCTTCGTTGATCACCTTGACCGCGGCCTGGGCGCATTTGTCATGCCAGTAGCCCCAGGATGAAAACCCGCCGGTCAGTTCGCACTGATGGCCGATCACGATGGGGCCCGATGCCTTGGCGAAGGCGTTATGGGTAATGCCGAAATAGGCCGTCGTCGCGGCAGCACCACCCGCCAGGGCGGTCTGCAGGAAGGATCGCCGGGTCTGGCCCGAACGGGGCGCCTTGGCCGGCTTCGATTTCACGTCTTTGGTCATTGTTCTGTCTCCAGCTGGGTTGTGACGGATCGTCGTGAAGCCCCGCCTTCATCGGCGGTTGTTAAACGGTGACCCCGAGATACCGGTGCAGGGTCTCCTTATCGTCTTTAAGGTCCTGGGCGGCGGCCTGATGCACGACGGCCCCTTTCTCCATGATGTAGATGCGCGAGCACAGGCGGAGCGCCGTCTTGATGTTCTGCTCGACCAGCAGGATCGACATGCCGGCGTCGTTGACTGCCTTGATCTCGCGGCGAATGTCCTGGACCAGGATCGGCATGATGCCCTCGGTCGGTTCGTCCAGGATCAGCAGCCGGGGCTGCATGACGAGGCAGCGCGCGATGGCGAGCATCTGCTGCTCCCCGCCGGACAGCGTGCCGCCGGGCTGGCTCAGGCGTTCCTTGAGGCGGGGAAAACGGTCGAACACGTAATCAAAGACCTGCGACGGCGGCGTCTTGGTCAGGCCGATCTCCAGGTTCTCCTTCACGGACAGCGAGGGGAAGATGCCCCGCCCCTGCGGCACGTAACCGATTCCGGTGCCGGGAATGGTATGCGGTGCGATGTCGGTCAGGTTGCGGCCGTCGAACATGATCTCGCCGCCGGTCGCCTTGACCAGGCCCATGATGGTTTTCAGTGTCGTCGTCTTGCCCACGCCGTTGCGACCCAAAAGCCCGACCGCTTCGCCGGATTGCACCTGCAGCGACGCCCCTTGCAGGACGTGGACCTTGCCGTAATGGGCGTGGACGGCGTTCAGCTCAAGCATCGTCATCCCCCAGGTAGGCCGCGCGCACGTCGGCGTTTTCGGAAATTTCGGCCGGTGTACCGCGCGCCAGAACCGTGCCCAGCGCCATGACGATGATGTCGTCGGAAATATCGAACACGACCTCGATGTCGTGTTCGATGATCACGATGTCGATGCGCTTGGACAGTTCGCGGATTTTTTCGACGGTACGTTCCGTCTCGGCCGGGCCCATGCCGCAGATCGGCTCGTCCAGCAACAACAGTTTCGGTTCGGTCGCCAGCGCGATGCCGATCTCCAGCAGCGCCACGTCACCGTAGGACAGGTTGGCGGCCTCCTGCCCGGCCAGATGGGTCAGCTGCAGTTCCTCAAGCAAGGCATCCGCCCGCTCGTTCGCCGCCCGGCAGGCCTTCAAGCCGGTGAACGGCCGGAACACGCCGCGGCGGGATTGCGCCGCGATCCACAGATTCTCGCGCACGGTCATGCCGTGAAACACGCTTTTGATCTGCAGGGTGCGCGCCAGGCCCAGGCGGCTGATCTCATGCACGGAGCAGTCCGTGATGTCCTTACCCATGAAGCGGATGGAGCCGGCCGACGGTGTCAGAATGCCGGTGACGACATTGAACAGCGTCGTCTTGCCCGCCCCGTTGGGGCCGATCACCGCCGTCAGCTTGCCGCTGTCGACCGTGGCATGGACGCCGCCCAAAGCGGCCAATCCGCCAAAATGTTTCTCGATGCCGTCGATTTCCAGGATCGGGGTCGCGGTCATGGCTTGTCCTCCCCTTTCGCATCGGTACTGGGCGGGGGCGTTTCCGGGCGCGCGATACGGCGGACCAGGGCCTGCCACAGGCCGCCCAGGCCCTTGGGCGCGAAGATCACGACCAGGATGACGATGACGCCGACCAGGATCAGATAGTGTTCCCAGGCGTGGGACAGTTCCTCGCGCAGGATGATCAGCAGCGACGTCCCGACGATGGGGCCGAGCAGCGTGCCCGCCCCGCCGATGATGGCCCAGACCACGGCCTCGCCCGACACGTGATAGAACATGTAGGAGGCCGAGGCGTAGCGCCCGAAGAAGGCGAACAGCGCCCCCGCGACCCCGGCGATGAAGCCGGCGATGACGAAGGCGGTCAGGCGGATCAGATAGACGTTGAGCCCGATCAGCGCGGCGCGGTGGTCGTTTTCCTTGACCGCGCGAAAGGCCGAACCGAGCGGGCTTTTCAGGATCACCCCCATCAGCGCGTAACAGATGCCGACGATGGCGATGATGAAGTAGTACTGCACCGTCGGGTCGGTCAGCGACAGCTCCCACTCGCCGATGCTGACGATCGGCGGCATGGTGAACGACAGGCCGTCGTCGCCGCCGGTCAGCGGCTTCCACGACAGGGCCGCGAAATAGAAGATCAGCGAGAACACGACGGTGATGATCGCGAAATAGTGCCAGGTCAGACGCACGGCAAGCGCCCCCGCGACCAGGGCCATGGCCGTCGCCATGACGACGCCGAGCCCGAAGGCGGGCCAGAAGCCCAGACCCAGCTTGGCCACGCCGATGGCGACCCCGTACATGCCCATGCCGAAGAACAGGGCCTGGCCGAAGGACAGCAGGCCGACATAGCCGAACAGAAGGTTGACGCTGGCCGCCAGCAACGACCAGATCAGCATCTCGGCATAGATATCGACCCAGAAGCTGTCGACCAGGAGCGGCAGGAACCACGGCGCCGTGAGGGTCAGCAGGGCGACCACGACAAACCCCAGACGATTGATTGCCGCCGCCGTCATCGGGTCGACCCCGAGAAAATACCGTGCGGACGGACCAGCAGAACGGCGCTCATCAGGCAGAGCGAGCCGATACGAGCCAGGGTCGGGTCCACGAAGCTGGCCATCACCCCTTCGAAGAAGGCGAGCATGACCGCCGCCGCGACCGTGCCCTCCAGATTGCCGAGGCCGCCAATAATGACGGCCATGAAGCAGAACGGCAGGATATCGACACCGGCCTGGAAATCGACGGTGGTGATCGGGCCGGCGACGACGCCGCCGAGGGACGCCATGGCGAAACCGATGGCGAAGGTCACCATGTAGACACGGCGGGCCGGGATGCCCATGGCCGTTGCCGTTTCCGGGTCGAAGCGCACGGCGCGCATCCAGGTGCCCAGCTTCGTGCGGTGCAGGAACAGGAAGAAACAGCCGATGGCGGCGATCGACAACAGGGCCGCGAACAGGCGGTAGACTTCGTATTCCAGGCCGAACAGCGGCACCGTTTCCTCGATGGGGGCGGTCAGGCGGGCCGGCGTCGCGCCGAAGGTCGCCCGGACGCTTTCCTGCAGGATGATCGACAACCCGAAGGTCGCGACAATGGACAACGCCGCCGCGTTCTTGATCGGCTGGATCACCGTGTATTCGATCACGGCGCCGATGGCGAAGCCCAGGATCGGCACGATGGCGAATGCCAGCCAATAGTTGCCCGTTGTATCGAACACGAACCAGGCCAGCACTGTGCCGACCATGAAGAAGTCGCCGTGCGCGATGTTGATGATGTCGAGAAGCCCGAAGATGATCGACAGCCCCAGGGCGATCAGTGCGATGATCAGCCCCCAAACGATGCCGTTCATCCCAAGTGCGATGACAAGTTCCATGCCGTGTTGGCCCCCTTGTGAGCACCCGTTTTTTGGTGCGTGTTACGGAAACGGTGCCTTGAATTAATTTGAACGGCAATTCGAAATTTTTGCACGTATCTGTGCAAAAATAATCAGATATCTCTTTCAGAGATCATAGCTATGTATTCGCGCGCAGGTCATGGAAAGCCGCAACGCAGGACAAGCCATTGGGATTAAGGCGTTATTTTCTGCGACCCAAGCCGTCGACCGGCGCTACCGGGCGGTCATTTGCCGCACAGGATCGCCCCGTATCGGGTGACGAACAAAGCGAATGCCGCGCACCAAAGCCCCCCCGAAAGGGTCAGCATCAGGTGATAATCGCCCGTCAAGGGTGCCAGGACTCGGGTCGCTGCGGCCAGGAACACGAAGATATAGACGGCCGCCGTGGCACCGTCGGCGGCCAGGGCGCGGCCCGTATGCCCCAGGATCGCCCGGGTCATCACGGCCAGCACCATGCCGCCCATCGCGCCCGCCGTCAGGGCGTGCAGACCCGCCGTTTGCGGCACACCCTCGGCAATTCCAGCCGCCCCCATTAATAGAAGTCCGATCGGAACCCACAAATATCCGGCATGCAGGCTCCAGACCAGGGGATCGCGCAGGCAGACCGCGCCTTTCCAACGTCCCAGGCGGATGACATGCAATCCGCCGGCGGCCAATAGGACATAGGCCGTCATCGCATGATCCGGCACGGCGACCCAGCCCGCCAGGGCGACCAGGGTCGCCAATAACACACCACGGTCGAATCCGCCGAACGGCGCCGGTCGCGCGATATCGGGCCGGTTCTTCGCCAACCAATTGCCCGTGAAACTGGGAATGATGCGCCCGCCGACCAGGCAGATCAGCATGACGATCACGGCAACACCCAGGCGGGCGCCGATTCCGTCGGGCAACACCACGCCCGCCGCCTCGGCATGAACCAGGCCGTTGGCGACCGCCAGAACGCCGACCGCGCCGACGACCGGCAGATTGCGCCAGTTGCGCCCGGCCAGAATTTCGCGGAGCGCCACCGCCATCAAGGCGGGCAGAAACGCGCCGTCGATCACCGCGGCGGGCAGCACGCCAAGAACGGCGCTGTAGGCCACCGCCGCGCGCCCAGCAAGCCACAGCCCGAACAGCGCGATCAGCCCCCAGCCCTGCAGCGGCATCCTCCCGGTCCAGTTGGGAATGGCGGTCAGCAGAAACCCGGTCACCACGGCGGCGATGACGCCGAACGTCATTTCATGGGCATGCCATTGAACGGCCGGAAATACCGTGCGCACCGCGATGTCACCGGACAGAACGGCAACCCATAACGCGACGTAAACCACCGCCGACAGCCCCGCCGCCAGGAAGAACGGCCGAAACCCCTGGCTGAATAATGCAGGCCCCGACCAATCCGCATACCGCGGGATGGCTTCCGAATTCGCGATCCTGATGGCCATTTTACGCCTCCTCGCTTGCCAACGGGCACGCCCTTGGACTGCCCTGCCCCGCCAACGCCGATCATGTGGCCTTCGCCGACCGCAAGTTCAAGTTGAAGATCGAACGCCGCCACGGCTGCGACTATGGCGCAGATCGGCGGGCCGCGACTTGATGCACCTCAAGCCGCGCCGCCAATTTCACGACATGGATACAGAAGGTTTTTTATAAACATTCTGTACTCTAGACACCTCAGTCCGTGGGAGGCACCATACGTTGGTTGTTTTTTTATTTTGGGGGTCACCCAATGAGATGTGCGACCGTACTGATCGCGGCGGTTTTTTTGGCTGGATGCGCGACTTCTGAAAACTATGAGAAAGTCTTGGATACCTGGGTTGGCTCGACTGAAGCAGAACTCGTAAGCAGTTGGGGGCCGCCCAACAGTTTTTATGAATCGGACGGAACTCGATTTCTCACTTACGTACGTTCCCGAAGCGGGTATATCCCCGGCACGGCCCCGACCTACCAGACAACGATCATTGGGAACACGGCATACACATCCAGTTACGGCGGAAGTCCGGGCTTCTCATATAGCAAACATTGCAAAACAACGTTCACCATCAGCGGTGGGACAATTTCCACGTGGCGATATGAAGGCAACAACTGCACGGCGCTAGACCCTGGTTGATTGCTTCCTGCCTGTCCGATATCGACGGATGGGAACGACCCCATCCCGAAGGAAGCCCACCCCCGGGACGAACCGTCGCCGTACGGCGGCGACAGGGAAATGCGTCACGACATTGGTGCCTAGAACGGGTTTTCAATGAAAAAACGGCTTAGCTGTTACCAGCTAAGCCATTGAAAATTTGGTACGCGCTGCAGGGATCGAACCTGCGACCTACTGATTAAAAGTCAGTTGCTCTACCAACTGAGCTAAGCGCGCATATCGGTATTCGGGGCCATCGCCGGGCGGTGCCCGGCAAGGCAGGCGGGAAATTACGGGCCAAAGGCCCCTAGGTCAACGCTGTATACGGCTTTTTTCCAGGTTTTCGCACGACGCCCGGGCGGACAGGCGTCAGTCGGCCGCGTTCTTGCGCTCTGCGAAACGCACCATCAGCTGTTCCTTGACCGCCGGCGAGACGAAATGGCCGACATCGCCGCCGAGGGAGCCGATTTCCTTGACGAAACGCGACGAGATGAACTGATGACGTTCCGACGCCATGAGGAACACGGTTTCCACCTTGGGATTGAGGCGTGCGTTCATGCCTGCCATCTGGAATTCGTATTCGAAATCGGACACGGCGCGCAGCCCGCGAACGATAAGCGATGCGCCGACCTGACCGACGAATTCCATGAGCAGATTGTCGAAGGGTTTGACCTCGACCCGCGCCGCGATTCCGGGGTCGAGGGCCGCGATTTCGGCCTCCAGCATGGCGACCCGTTCCTCAAGCGTGAACAAAGGTCCCTTGCCCGCGTTGACGGCGACGGCGACGACCAATTCGTCGACCACCCGGGCCCCCCGCGTGATGATGTCCATATGTCCCTTGGTCACCGGGTCGAAGGTGCCGGGATAAACGCCGCGATGACCGGGCATCAGGGCTGCTCCTCTTCCGGGGCCTCGGGAGAATCGTCCGTGGTGTCGGCTGATGCCTCTTCCGGCGCGGCATCGGACGCTTCGGCGGTTTCGCCCTCGCCGTCTTCCAGGTCGTCGTCGTCTTCGCCGTCGTCCTGCACATCGCGCAGACGCGACACGGAGACCACATGTTCGTCTTCTGCCGTGTTGAACACCCGCACGCCGCGCGATGACCGCGAATAGATGGAAATGCCGTCCACGGGCACGCGGATGATCTGGCCGCCGTTGGACACCATGACAAGCTGGTCTTCCTCAAGCACCCCGAAGGCGGCGACCACGCGGGCGTCGGGCTTGCCCGCGCGTTCCACGTTGATGTTGCCGACCCCCTGCCCGCCACGCCCGGAAATCCGGTATTCATAGGCGGACGTGCGCTTGCCGTAGCCGTCATCGGTCAAGGTCAGAATGAACTGATCGTTCTCGACCATTTCAGCGAACTTGGGTTCTTCCAGACGGGCCGCCAGTTCCTCGTCGCGGGCCTTGTCCTCGGGCCGCTCCGAATAGTCGCCGGACTTCAGGCGCCGGGCCGCGTTGCGGGCCTGCAGATAGGCGTCGCGATCTTCCGTGTCGACCTTCACATGGCGGACCACGGAAAGCGCGATCAGCTCGTCCCCCTTGGGCAGGCGCATGCCGCGCACGCCGTGGGACGAACGGCCGGAGAATACCCGCACGTCGGGAACGGGGAAGCGGATGCACTTGCCGCCGGCGGCCGACAGCAGAATATCGTCGTCTTCCGTACAGACACGCACACGGACCAGCTTGTCCTCCGCATAGTCGCCTTCGAACTTCATGGCGATCTTGCCGTTGGAACGCACGTCCGTGAAATCAGACAACGCATTCCGCCGCACATAGCCGGAGGCCGTGGCGAACATCACGAACAGATCGCCCCAGGTTTCCTCGTCCTCGGGCAGCGGCATGACGGTGGAAATCGTCTCGCCCTCTTTTAGCGGCAGCAGGTTGATGAACGCCTTGCCGCGCGCCTGCGGCGTGCCGACGGGCAAGCGATACACCTTCATCTTGTAGACCATGCCGGCGGAAGAGAAGAACAGCATGGGCGTATGCGTATTGGCGACGAACACCTGGCTGACGAAATCCTCGTCGCGGGTCGCCATGCCCGACCGTCCCTTGCCGCCGCGCCGCTGCGCGCGGTAGGTCGACAGCGGCACGCGCTTCACATAGCCCGCGTTGGTCACGGTGACGACCATGTCCTCGCGCTGGATCAGGTCCTCGAGGTCGTGTTCGAACTCGTCGTCTTCCAGGGAGGTCCGCCGGGGGTCGGCGAACTTCTCGCTCATTTCGACCAGTTCGTCGCGCAACAGCTTGAACAGCATTTCGCGCGACGCCAGAAGTTCCAGGTAATGGCTGATCTGGGCACCCAGTTCCTTCAGGTCGCCGCCGATCTTGTCCCGCTCCAGCCCGGTCAGGCGGTGCAGGCGCAGTTCCAGGATCGCCCGGGCCTGTTCCTCCGACAGCTTGTAGACGCCGTCGACCACGGCGCGGCCGGGCTCGTCCAGCAGGCGGATCATGGGTTCGATCTCGTCAGCCGGCCAATCGCGGGCCATCAACTGCTCGCGCGCCGATTGCGGATCCTTGGCGGCGCGGATCAGGGCGATGACTTCGTCGATGTTGACCACGGCGACAGCCAGCCCGACCAACACGTGGGCCCGTTCCCGCGCCTTAGCCAGCTCATAAATGGTCCGCCGGCGGATGACTTCTTCGCGGAAGGCGACGAAGGCGACGATGATGTCCTTCAGGTTCATCATCTTCGGCCGGCCCTGGTCCAGGGCCAGCATATTGACGCCGAACGACGTCTGCAGTGGCGTAAAGCGGTACAACTGCGCCAGCACGACCTCGGGCTCGGCGTCGCGCTTGATCTCGACGACCACGCGCACGCCGTCGCGGTCGGACTCGTCGCGCAGGTCGGAAATGCCCTCGATCTTCTTGTCGCGCACGGCCTCGGCCATGATCTCGATCATGCGCGCCTTGTTGACCTGATAGGGAACCTCATGAACGATGATGGCGAAGCGGTCCTTGCGGATTTCCTCGATCGAGGTCTTGCCGCGCACGACCACGGAGCCGCGCCCCGTGTGATAGGCGGACAGGATGCCCTGCTTGCCGAGAATCTGCGCACCCGTGGGGAAATCCGGGCCCTGCACATGGTTGGCGATCAGCTCGTCGATGGTGATGTCGGGATTGTCGATATAGGCGCAGCAGGCCGAGATCACTTCACCCAGGTTATGGGGCGGAATGTTGGTCGCCATGCCGACGGCGATGCCCGCCGCCCCGTTGACCAGAAGGTTCGGGAAACCCGCCGGCAGAACCACCGGCTCACGCGAGGATTCGTCGTAGTTGGGCTGGAAATCAACCGTTTCCCGGTCGATATCCTCCAGCAAGGCATGGGCGGAACGCGCCAGGCGCGCCTCCGTATACCGCATGGCGGCGGCACGGTCGCCGTCCATGGAGCCGTAGTTGCCCTGCCCGTCGACCAGCGGCAGGCGCATGGAGAAATTCTGCGCCAGACGCACCATGGCGTCGTAAATCGCCTGGTCGCCGTGGGGGTGGTATTTACCCATGACGTCACCGACGATGCGCGCGGATTTACGGTACGGCTTGCCCGCCTCGTAGCCGTTTTCCTTCATGGAAAACAGGATGCGCCGCTGCACCGGCTTCAGCCCGTCGCGCACATCCGGCAGCGCCCGGCTGACGATCACACTCATGGCGTAATCGAGGTAGGACGAACGCATTTCGTCTTCGATGGCGATAAGACTTACGTCCGAATCGGGCGGCAGCGGCTCAGCGCCGTCTGGCGGCAGATCGTCGGGGGGTGTCAAAGAAATTTTTCCTGATTTTTCAGATAATTACAGGCCACAAAGGCCAGCACATCCGGTTCCGGGTAACATAACGGTAATTCTAGCAGATCGGCCCTGCGGGAACAACTCGATCAGGCCCTCAAATCGTCCGATTTTCTGATTAATTTTCTTTTTTAATTCAATATATTAGCAACGTCTTCCTGAGGCGGTGGCTCAGCCGGGATAATGACCCGCACCGAGGTCCCCTTGCCGAGGCGGCTTTCGACCCTCAAGCTGCCACCGTGAAGCTCTGCAAAGGCCTTGGCCAACGGCAGGCCCAGGCCCGTTCCCTCGCTCTTCGACACGTGGCTGTGCCGCGCCTGACTGAACGGTTCCATGATCCGCGACATGTCCTCGGGCGCGATGCCGATGCCCGTATCGCTGATGACGAATTCGGCCGCTCCATCGGACATGCGGCGCAGCTGAAGGCTGACCGTGCCCCCCTTGGGGGTGAACTTGACCGCATTGATCATCAGGTTCAGCAGAATCTGGCGCAGACGGGTGGGGTCGGCCTCGATGGTGCCCGGGGCATCCGGTAGCTCCGACACCAGCTTCAGCCCGGTCTTGGACGCCCGCTCGGAAACAATGGTGACGCAACTATCGACGGCCTCGCGCAGATCGACCGTCTGAACCTCGAGGGCCATCGCGCCGACCTCGATCCGTGAAATGTCCAACAGGTCGTTGATCAGGGTCAGCAGATGGCTGCCGGAATCATAGATGTATTGCACGTACTGGCGGGTTTGCTCGGGCTTCGCCAGGGCCGGATCGGTGTCGCGCACGACCTCGGCAAAGCCCAGGATGGCGTTGAGCGGCGTGCGCAACTCGTGGCTCATATGGGCCAGGAACTCGGTCTTGGCGCGGTTGGCGTATTCGACCTCGGCCTTGGAGCGCAGCAGCTCCTTTTCCGCGCGGTCGCGCTCGTTGATCTCCATGGTCAGCTCAAGCGTACGGTCGGCGACCCGTTGCTCCAGTTCGTTTTTCAGCTGGCGCACGTCGTCGACGATGCGCTCGCGCTCCCGGTCGCGGGTTTGCATGCGGTCGGCCATGGTTGTGAAATTGGCCGCCAGGGAGGCGACTTCGGCGGGAACCAGAAAGCCTTCCGCATCAACGGAGCCCGGCGGCTCGTCCGCCGCGAGACGGCGCGACGCCGCTTCGATCCGCGCGATGGGGGCAGTCAGCCAGCCCGCAAGCCACCAGGCAAGCCCGCCGGCGACCAGAACCCCGACGATCAGGGCGATCTGGGTGCTTTTCTGGATGTCTTCGGCGTGGAACGCCAGTTCCTGTTCCGGCTGGGGCACCATGACCCCCCAACCGGCGCCCGGCACGGAGGCGAAGCCGGCGATCATCTTCAGATTGGCGGCGGGGGAATGGAACCGGGAAACGCCGGATTCCCCCTTCATCATACGCGCGACCGGATCGATGGTCGCGATGTTCTTGACCGCCGCTTCCCAATCGGGGCGCGGGTGAGACACGATGTTGCCACGATGATCGACGATCGCCGCATGCCCCTTTTCGCCGAACACGATGGAGCGCCGCAGTTCGCGCAACCGGTCCAGCGACATGCGCGCCGCGGCAAGCGGCAGGCCGGCGCGGAAATTGACGGCGAACACCGCGGGCTGGCCGTCGCTGTCCGCCAGAACCTCGGAAAACACGACGCCACCGCCCGTTTCGGGCAAGCGCGACCGGACGTCGCGCCACATGCGGTTTTCGTCCCTCGGCAGGCAGGAAGCCGTGCCGGAAATCACGACGGAATCCTGAGGCTGGCGCACTCCGCTCAACAGGCAGATCGCCGACACCCCCCGGTGATTAGCGCTGTCGATCAGCGCCTGGGGCAGCGCAGACAGGGGGTATTGCGTCGTCAGGGCGTCCAAAGTGTGCCGAAACTCGTTCAGGTCCCCTGCGATGAACCGGGCCAGGGTCTTGGCCAGCAGCAGGGAGCGCTGTGAAACGTCGTCAACCTGAATATCAATGGCGCGGGCATGCAGCCAGGACGCCAGGATGACAGACGGCACCGAACCGACAACGATCAACACGACCGCCAAAACGAAGCGCAGGCGCACGCCCTGGCGCGGGGGAACCGTCGTGCTCCCTTGGGTCGTCATTCAACGCCTCGCCTGCTTCCTTCAACCGTCCCCCAACGGCATCGATTATTTATCGCGGCCCATCTCGGCGACCGTCAGAACGGAATTTCGTCGTCCAGATCGGAGCGACCGCCGCCACCGCCACCGCCACTTGCACCAGAGCTGTCGTTGCCCGGGCCGTCCCAGCTCGATCCACTGTCGTCGGACCCACCGTAGCCGCCACCGCCACCCGCACCACCGCCGCCTTCGCCGCGGCCGTCGAGCATGGTCATGACGCCGTTGAAACGGGGCAGAACGACCTCGGTCGTATATTTTTCGACCCCGTCATTGCCGGTCCACTTGCGGGTCTGCAGCGTGCCCTCCAGATAGACCTTGGATCCTTTCTTCAGGTAGCGCTCGCAGACGTCGGCAAGCCGCTCGTCGAACACCACGACACGGTGCCATTCCGTCTTTTCCTTGCGCTCCCCGGACTGCTTGTCTTTCCAGGTTTCCGACGTGGCGATGGACATATTGACGATCTTCTGGCCGGACTGGGAAAACCGGACTTCGGGATCGCGGCCGAGATTGCCGACCAAAATGACTTTGTTGACGCTTCCTGCCATCGGAATCCTCGTTCTTGCTGTGTCTTGGTGGTTGTTCCGCCCCCCTGGGAGGAAAGCGAACTTTAGCCGGAATCGTCCGGCCGCGGCTAGGTGTCTGTTGCCCGGGGCGCCGGTGCCTGCGGCCCACCCTGGCGCGCCCGGGCGATGAAGTCTGCGACCAGGGCGGCGATGCGTTCCTCGCTCTCGTCAAGTTTGACCAGGGCCAGGATGCCGATCTCCAGCATCGCCATGCCATATACTTCCTGGCTGACGCCGGCGCTGATGAATTCCTGCAAGGCATTGGACAGAATCATGTCCGCCTTGTCGAATTGCGCGTCGCTGTCGCTGGGCATATGGCGGGGTCCTCGGCCGGGCGTTTCAATCCGGCCCTTTTAAATCACCGGAGCCGATTTGCAAACGCCCATGGCCTTCTGCGCCCGCCCTCTTGGCCAGGCAGAAAAAAAACGCCGACCCAAAGGGGCCGGCGCAAGTTCCGTTGGTGTGATTCAGATGGCGTCTACGCGATTACTGGGTCAGCCAGCCAGCCGCGTAAGCACCGAAACCAAGGATAAGGACCAAGGCCGTGAACGCGAGCGTCCATTTGAGAGCCGTTTTATCGTCCTGTGTCATATGTGCCTCCATTCGATCGTGGCAGCGCTGCCGGTTTCAAGGGAGGCGCCTCCTTGCTTGACCGTCATATTTTATTCATGTTCGAAATTTAATTCACGTAAAAACGTTCAAGATTCTGTTTCCGATGTATTTTTTTGTGAACTTTCACGAATCATTTTAGTGAAATTATTCTCAATCGAGTCTTGCTTTACGTCGGACGCGGGCCCCTATATGACTGAGCGCTTGTGAAAACAGCACCTTCCGCCCATCTACCTGACGGATGGCACTTCGGAACTCTCATGGAAAAAATCACCGTCCGCGGCGCCCGGGAGCACAATCTCCGCAACGTCGACGTGGAAATGCCGCGCAACAGCCTGACCGTCATCACCGGACTGTCGGGATCAGGAAAATCGTCCCTCGCCTTCGACACCATCTATGCCGAGGGCCAGCGCCGTTATGTGGAAAGCCTGTCCGCCTATGCGCGCCAGTTCCTGGAACTGATGCAGAAGCCCGACGTCGACCATATCGACGGGCTCAGCCCCGCCATTTCCATCGAACAGAAGACGACGTCGCGCAACCCGCGCTCCACCGTCGGCACGGTCACGGAAATCTACGACTACATGCGCCTGCTGTTCGCGCGGGTCGGCGTGCCTCATTCACCGGCCACGGGCCTGCCGATCGAAAGCCAGACCGTGTCGGAAATGGTCGACCGCATCATGGCCATGAAGCCGGGCACGCGGCTGTACCTGCTGGCCCCGGTCGTGCGTGGCCGCAAGGGCGAATACAAAAAAGAAATCGCCGCCTTCGCGCAGAAGGGGTTTCAGCGCATCCGCATCGACGGCGAGTTGTACGACATCGACGAAGCGCCGGACCTGGACAAAAAGTTCAAGCACGACATCGAGGTCGTGGTCGACCGCGTGGTGGTCGGCGAAGGGCTGGAGGCACGCCTGGCCGACAGCCTGGAAACGGCGTTGGAACTGGCAGACGGCATCGCCTATGCGGACGACGCCGACGCGGCCAAGGGTGACGCCTCGTCCAAGGAAACCAACAAGTCCAAGAAAGGCGCCCGCAAGGGCGGCATCCAGGACCATGTGCCGGCCGGGCGCACGGTGTTCTCGGCCCGCTTCGCCTGCCCCGTGTCCGGCTTCACCATCGACGAGATCGAACCCCGGCTGTTTTCCTTCAACAACCCGTTCGGCGCCTGCCCGGCCTGCGACGGCCTGGGCACGGAAATGTTCTTCGACCCGGAACTGGTCATCCCCGACGAAAAACGAACCCTGGCCAGCGGCGCCGTTGCCCCCTGGGCCAATTCGTCGTCCAAGTATTACGACCAGACCCTGAAAAGCCTGAGCACCCAGTTCGAATTCGATCTGGCCGCCCCTTGGACCAAGCTGCCCGCCAAGATCAAGGAAGTCATCCTGTTCGGGTCCGGAACCACCGACGTAACCATGAAGTATCACGACGGTAAGCGGTCCTACGACATCACCAAGCCCTTCGAGGGCGTGATCCCCAACATGGAGCGGCGCTGGCGCGAAACCGATTCAAGCTGGGTGCGCGACGAGCTGTCGCGCTTCCAGACCGTCACCACCTGTTCCGACTGCGGCGGTCTGCGCCTCAAGCCCGAGGCCTTGGCGGTCAAGATCGACGGCCTCAACATCTCGGAAGTCGCCGACCAGTCCATCGCCGATGCCCATGCCTGGTTCGCCGGGCTGGAGAAAAAGCTTAAGGGTCAGCACAAGGAGATCGCCCGGCGCATCCTGCGCGAGATCAACGACCGGCTCGGCTTTCTGATGAACGTCGGGCTGGAATACCTCAGCCTGTCGCGCGCCTCGGGCACGCTTTCCGGCGGCGAAAGCCAGCGTATCCGGCTGGCGTCGCAGATCGGATCGGGCCTGACCGGCGTGCTCTACGTCCTGGACGAACCCTCCATCGGCCTGCACCAGCGCGACAACGAACGCCTGCTGGCGACCCTGTTCCGCCTGCGCGACCTGGGCAACACCGTGATTGTCGTCGAACACGACGAGGACGCCATCCGCGCCGCCGACTGGATCATCGACATGGGTCCCCGCGCCGGTGTGCACGGCGGCCACGTGGTCGCCACGGGCACGGCCGAGGACATCATGAAATCGCCGGACAGCCTGACCGGAAAGTACCTGACCGGGATCGAACAGATCCCCCTGCCCGCCCAGCGCCGTCCGGGCAAGACGGGCCAGGCCCTGAAGCTGCGGGGGGCCAGGGCGAACAATCTGACCAACCTGGACGTGGATTTCCCGCTGGGAACCATGACCTGCATCACCGGCGTATCCGGCGGCGGCAAGTCGACCCTGGTGATCGAAACCCTGTACAAGGCCCTGGCCCGGCGCCTCAACGGCGCGCGGGAGCATCCCGGCGAGCACGATTCCCTGGAGGGGCTGGAGTTCATCGACAAGGTCGTCGACATCGACCAGTCGCCCATCGGCCGCACGCCGCGCTCCAACCCGGCGACCTATACGGGCGCCTTCACGCCGATCCGCGACTGGTTCGCCAACCTGCCCGACGCCAAGACCCGCGGCTACAAGGCCGGGCGATTTTCCTTCAACGTCAAGGGCGGGCGCTGTGAGGCCTGCCAGGGCGACGGCCTGATCAAGATCGAGATGCACTTCCTGCCCGACGTCTACGTCACCTGCGACGTCTGCAAGGGTCAGCGCTACAACCGCGAAACCCTGGACATCAAGTTCCGCGGCAAATCCATCGCCGAGGTCCTGGACATGACCGTCGAGGAAGCGGCCGACTTCTTCAAAGCCGTGCCGGCGATCCGCGACAAGATGGAAACCCTGAAACGCGTCGGTCTGGGCTACATCCACCTGGGCCAGCAGGCGACGACGCTGTCGGGCGGCGAGGCCCAGCGCGTGAAACTGGCCAAGGAATTGGCACGCCGCGCCACGGGCAAGACCTTCTACATCCTGGATGAGCCAACCACCGGTCTGCACTTCGACGACGTGAGGAAACTTCTGGAAGTTCTTCAGGCCCTGGTCGACCAGGGCAACACGGTGGTGGTGATCGAACATAATCTGGAGGTCATCAAGACCGCCGACTGGGTCATCGACCTGGGGCCCGAGGGCGGCACCAAGGGCGGCAAACTGGTCGCCCAAGGCACGCCCGAAGACGTGGCGCGGACCAAGGGCAGCTTCACAGGTCAGTACCTCGCCCCCTATCTGGACAAGAAGCCGGAAAAGAAACGGGCCTGACGGCCTTTCCCATTTCGGGAAGGCACATCAGGCCCGAATTGCAGGCAGGTGGTGGACCGGCTAGCCGTTCAACACCGTCACCACACCGTTTTCCGGATCGACGATGACCTCGTCCCCGGTCTTGATCAACGTGGTCACGTCGCCGTCGGTGAAGCGGTCGCACATGGTCAGGTTGGCCAGCGCCGCGCCCTGGGCCAGGATGGTGTTGGCCGTGTTGAACAGGATCGCCTTGGGGCAGATGTTCCGCGATTTCATTTCGTGGAGCATCCAGGCCGAGGCCACACCACCCTTGGACGTGTTCAGAACCAGAATTTTGTCGTGATAGGACTCACCGCACAGCTTGTGGGCCGGGCGGGAAAACACGCCTTTCTTGCGGTCCAGGTCATAGCGGGCCGAGAAGTTGTCGTCGGCCACCAGGGCGATGCCCTGCACCTTGTCACCGATCCCCTTGTGGCATTTCAATTCCTTGGTCATACGATTTCTCCTGCAACGGCCGACGCGACGCACTTTTCCATGCTCGCCAGCGCCGGGGTGTAGCCGTAGCCGCTGATGATGTTGACGATCTTGGCGGAGTTGCTGAGCAGCCGCGTCCAGCCGTTGGCCTCGCCGATCTCGCGGGCGTACTGGTTGTAGAAACAGGTCCCTTCCAGAACCTTGGCGCCCGCGTCTTCGATGGTGTCGATCAGCCCCATGCGGGTCGCGTCCGGATAGACCTGCGGCGAGGTGCAGACGATCACCGCCGACTTGAACGTCTTCCCGGCGCAGAGCGCCGCCAGGGCCTGCATCTCGACGATCGACAATTGCGGTGCGGCGAACACGACCACGTCGATCTTGTCGCCCTTGCCGCCGAACCCGGCGCGCAGCGCATCCAGATCCGCCTTGGTGATCTCTTCGGCCGGCAGCTTGTCGCCGCCGACGTCGGCCAGGGTCTGTGCTTCCGGCGTGATGCCGGCCATATGGAACAACGGGGTCGAGCCGAAACTCGCCATCGCCGCCCCCATGTGCTTGGCCTCGTCCGAGGTCGGCACGACTTCCAGCCCTTCGATGACCGGCACCGCCCAGTAGGATCCGGCCAGCTTGCCGACCAGGGCGCCGAGCACGCCCCAATCCGTCAGTTCCTTCGGCTGGTCGCGGACCACGAAGCGACGCGTTGCCTGGCGGTTCTCGTCCAGATGAAGGCCGTAGCGCGGCGTGCGACCGGTCAGCCCGGCGGCCAGGGCCGAGGGCCCGCCCTCGAAGTTGGAGCGCGCCCCGCAGATGCTGTTGGAATAAATCACCACGCCCGTATCGCCGAAGGCGACATGGTCGCCCAGCACCGGCGGCATGATCGTCTGATAGTTGACGCAGGTATTGGTCATGAGGATGCCCATCTTTTCGCAGGCGGCGATCATGCGCCGTTCCAGCGTGGCCATTTCCTCGGACTGGCCCAGGGGCCGGTAATGGTTGAGGTCGACGCCCCGGGGATCGGTGATCATCGGGATGGCGACCCGCGCCCCCTTGGCCACCATGTCTTCCAGGAAATCGCCGCCGGCTTCGCCCAGGGATTCCGGGTCCGCCATCATGTGGGCCTGACTGACCGGCACCAGATCGGCCGCGTCGAACATGCCGCCGACCTTGACCTGATGGTCAAGGGCCCACTGCTTCGCTGCGCCCATTTCGCCGGCCAGCATGGCCTTTTCTTCTTCCGTCAACTTCAAGGCTGGGTCTCCTATTTCATCGAATTCGGTAGCCAGAGAACGATTTCCGGCACCAGGTATACGAGGTAAAGCATGCCGATCTGGATCAGCAGGAACGGCAACGCGCCGCGCGCAAGCTTCCAAAGATCGATCTTGGAAATGCCGTGAATGGTGAACAGGTTGACGCCGATCGGCGGCGAAATCTGCGCGATCTCCATGGAGATCGCGGCGAAAATCCCGAACACGATCGGATCCATCCCCAGTTGTTCGGCAACGGGGAAGAAGATCGGGATCGAGATCAGCAGCATGGCCGCGCTTTCGAGAAACATCCCGAGAACGATATAGGCCATGATCATCAGGGTGACGGCCCAGATGCCGCTGGCGTTTTCGATGATCGCGGCGGCGATGGCCTGCGGCACCTGTTCGAAGGTCAGGAAGTGCGCGAAGTACTGGCCGAACACGATCAGCATGAACAGCATCGTGGTCGCCCCCGTCGCGACGACGGCGGCGGCCTTCAGGTCGGCGAAGCTAAGCTTTTTCTGCGCGAAGCCGAGTGCGCAAACATAAAGCACCGACAGGGCCCCGACCTCGGTCGGGGTGAACACGCCCGTATAGATCGCGACGATGATGACGACCGGCAGCAGCACCACGCCCAGGGACCGCCGGGTGATGGCCATGCGCTCTTCCAGGCTGATCGAATGGGTGATCATGACCCGGGGCCGCGACAGCACGACGTAAAGGGTGAACAGGCTCATCATGATGATGCCGGGCACCACGCCGCCGATGAACAACTGACCGATCGAGGTTTCCGTGATCACGCCGTAAAGGATCAGGGGAATGGACGGCGGAATGATGATGCCGAGGGTGCCGCCCCCGGCCACGAAGCCGCCGGCCCGGCGCTCACCGTAGCCTTCCTCGAGCAGCAGCGGGATCGCCACCAGGCCCACGGTCGCGGCCGTCGCCACGGACGATCCGGAAATGGCGGCGAAGATGCCGCAGGCGGCGATGGTCGCCACGCCCAGGGAATTGGGGATCGATCCCGTCCAGGCCTTGGTGACCTCGAACAGGTCCCGTCCGGCGTCGGTCCGCTGCATGATCGTGCCGGTGAAGATGAACAGCGGCAGGGCGATCAGCTCGAAGATCGACGCCCCCTGCCAGGAAATGTTGATGAAGTTCCGGAAGGCAAGGAACGGGTCCTCGACCATCAGCGCCGCCGCGAAGGCCGCCAGCCCCATGGCGACGAAGACCGGCACGGACAGCACCATCAGGAAGAACAGCAGGAAGATCGCGATGAAGCCGACGTGGTCGTAAATGAAATCCATCAGCATCGGTTATTCCCCGATCCCATGGGCGTCGCCGATCGGCGCCTCGCCGGTGGCCATCTGGACAATCGTCTGCAGGACAAGCCCGATCCCGCCGAGCGGCACCGCCAACTGCGGAATCCACAACGGCACCTCCAGCAACGTCGCCGACAGGATGGCGTTGGAGGCCGAATACCAGACGAAGTAGCTGCCTGTTGCGATGATTAGGAAACCGAAAGCCAGCGTCGACAACTGCGCGATCAGGTCGAACATCCGGCGTTTGGACGGGAACATTTCCCGCAGCATGACCACGCGGAAGTGCGATCCGGACTGCACGGCCAGGGCGTTGCCGCAAAAGCCGAGAAGGATGAAGGCGTAGAGCGTGGTTTCGAAAACCCAGATCGTCGGCGCGTTGAAGAATCGCGCAACGGCTTCATAGGTAATCGGAACGCACAGCAGGATCATCAAGGCGATCGAGACGGCGGTCATGCCTCGGCCGATCGTTCGGAATATTCCGATCATCGCGCGGGCCTCTCCTTTGGAGCGGGCGTTGGGGACAGACGAAGGATGCGGGAGACGGGCCGCGCAACGCGGCCCGCCTCCTCAAGGCATCAGTTCTTGGCGAGCAGGCTCTGCACTTCCTTGGAGTATTGCTCTTTCGCGGAGGCCGTCAACGGCTCCAGACGCTTGGCAAATTTGTTCCAAAGATCGCTGCCCGGCTCCACCGCCGTCACTTCGTTACCGTTCTTGCGCACGGTATCCAGCAGGCTCGCCAGTTTGTCGATGGCGAACTGCTGCATATGGTCGCGGGCTTCCCCGGCGGCTTCCATCACCGCCTTCTGATTGGCCGGCGACATCTTCTCGAACTTTTCCTTGTTCATGACGTAGGCGTGGATGAGCGTGCCCATCACGCCGTTCGGCACGAACATGTTGGACGTGACCTCGAAATGCTTCAGGCCGACCGCACCGCCCAGGCCGCCCATGGCGCCCTTGACCGTGCCGCGCTGCAGACCGGAATAGACATCACCCACGCCCATGATCGTCGGCGCGGCGCCCAGCGCCTGCAGAACCTGCGCCGAGCCCTTGGAATAGGCGCGGATCGGCATGTCCTTGAACGAATCCGGACCTTCGATCTTGAAGTTGGTGCTGACGACGGGCGGGCCGATATCGAACATGGCGATGATCAGGGCCCCTTCCTTGCGCAGCTTGGCATCGAAGTAATCGAAGATCGGATTGCCGGGCTTCAGGTTGTCGCGGGTCCAGGCCATGGACTTGTCCCACAGCGGCGTCGTGAGAATACCCACGTCGGGCACGCGCCCGGACCAGTTGTCGAGGGTCGTCAGGGAAATATCGACGGTGCCCTGGGGCACGGCCGTGGCCACGAACTGCTGCTTCACCATCTCGCCGCCGGCGAAGGTCTTAAGGCGAATGTCGCCGCCGGACTTTTCCTTCAGCAGCTTCTGGAAGTTCGGCACGAACTGCGCCACCTGATAGTGCTTGGGGCTGCCCCAGGACGACAGGGACAGGCGCTCCGCGGCATCCGATCCGGTCGACGTGCCGGACAGAACGATCAGTGCCGCCGCGGCGACACCGGTAATCTTCTTGAACATGGTAGTCCTCCCAATCTCGAGGGCTCGTTGGCCCTCCTTTGCTTCGGCGACGGCAGGTATCTGCGGGCCGGGCCGAAAAATAAGAATATAGCAATTACATCATAGTAATTTACTATGTCAATGCCGCCTTGTCCCGCCGGTGCTGGCTGGGGAAGATAAGCAAGTGATTCGCTGCGGCAGCTGAAGGGGGAACGGATGGCTGGCTTTTCAACGCGCAAGACCGAGGATTTCATCAAACGCTACTGGTCGGATGAATCGGACCTGCCGAAACACGAAAAGCTGTCCCGCGCGTTCACGGAATCGATCATGGACGGTTTCTGGGCCGCCGGGGCGCGGCTGCCGACGGAGGCGGAACTGGTGCAGACCACGCCCTGCAGTCTGGGGACGGTACAGCGGGCGCTGCGCAATCTCGCCTACGCCGGGGTCATCCAGCGGCGGCGAGGCAGCGGCAGCGTCGTCTCGGACCTCAGCCGCCCGATCCATGAACCCTGGCATATGCGGTTTCTGAACACCGAGGGGGCGCCCGGCAGCTTCATGCCCGTCGCCACCCGTGTGCTGCACCGGGACGTCACCGCCGACCACGGCCCCTGGTCCGCCGATCTGGGCCAGACCACGGAAAAAGTCGTGCGGATCGAGCGCGTGATGGTGATCGCCGACCAATTCGACGTCTACAACCTGTTCTATGCCCTGGCCGACCGCTTTCCGGAACTGGTCGATACCCCCTTGGCCGACCTCAACGGCATCAACCTGAAAGACATGATGGCCAGGGGACAGCACCTCGCCGTGCAGCGGGGCCGGCAGTTGATGCGGTTCGAGGCCCCGCCCAAGAACATTTCCCAGAAATGCCGCTGGCCCGAGGGCGAACGGGCGTCCGTGCTGAACGTCGTGGGATATTCGATGGATGGTGATGCGATGTACTACCAGGACTATTTCATCCCGCCGACGGACCTGACACTGGACCTCGGCACGCCGCAGCGCACCTACGCCCAATAGACCGGCGGCACGTCAGGTCAGGATGCGCCGCGCCGATTTGCTGAGATAGAGCAGCCAAAATACCTGGGCGCCGATGGCGGCGGCGGGCAGCAGGACCCATAACCAGCCGCCGAGCGCCAGTCCCGCCACGATCAGCCAGAAATCCGCGCGCGCCAGTCCGCGAAAAGCGAACACGGCGACATCGCGCCATCCGGCGTCGCCGCCCAGGTCGGACAGACGGGCGACCTGGGTTTCGCCCTCGGGCACACCGCCAAGCACCAACGGCAGGGCCGCGCTGATCGTGCCGCCGAGGGCCGCCGCCGCCCCCAGCCACATCCAGACCGTATCCCCCGCCTCCGCCATCGTGTGATAGCCGACGGCCAGGAAGAAGGCCGCATGGACGACCCAATCCGTGAAATCGTCGAAGGCGGCGCCGAACCGCGACCCCATGCCGCGCAGGCGGGCCAGTTCGCCGTCACAGTAATCGAACAGGTAATAAAGAAAGAACATCCCCGCCCCCAGCACCTGCACGATCGACGAGCCGAACGCGAAGCAGGCCGCGGCGGCCAGACCAGAGGCCAAGCCCAAGCTGGTCGCCTGATTGGGTGTCATGCCGAATGCGGCCAGGCGCGGTGTCGTCGCCCGCGACAGCATGCGGATCAGGGGGAGTTGCGTCATCATCACGCGCGCGCGTGACGGCGCCAAATTATGTTCCGTGGATGCCATGACATGTCCCGTGATACAGCCTCAGCCTCGGAATCCCGGGCCGCGCGTGCTCACTCGTGCCAAAGGCAGGGTAAAAGGTCAAGTCCGCCGAACGGCAGGCCCCGTGTATCACGTAAACGGGAAATCAGAAGCGAGCGCGGAACGCGGCAAACAGGCTGCGGAATACGTTGCGGAACAGGTTGCCGGCATGGAAGCCTTCGGCCAAACCGCTGTCCAGTTTCTCGGCCAAGTCTTCCGGCTTGGCGCTACGCAATTCATCAGCCAACTGGCCGCCGCGAGCAAGGTTCACGGCTTTGTTACCGCCGCCGAGATCGACCGTGGACAGGTCGATTTGGTCTTCGACCGTGCGCCCGCCCAAGGATTGCCCCGGATTTTCCAACGCTTGGCGCGCCTCGCGCATCAGCTTTTCGCCGAGCGTGGTCGGGCGCGGCAGCGCCGCAGCGGAATTGTGAACTTGGCTCACCATGAGTTGAGCATACGCCGATCAGGGTTAAATTGACACGGGATTCACGTTCCCCAATCATCCTGACAGGCAACCGGGCCAGTCAGGTAATCGGGCCAGTCAGGTAATCTGGAACGTATCCATGAAACATCTTATATTCACTGTCCTGGCTCTTGCTGTGACGCTCGTCACCGCGCCCCCCGTCCCGGCCCAAGACAGAAAGCCCGTGGTTGTCGAACTGTTCACGTCGCAGGGCTGCTATTCCTGCCCGCCGGCGGAGGCGTACCTGGGTGAACTGGCCGACCGCGCGGACGTGGTCGCCCTGGAATTCCACGTCGATTACTGGGACAGCCTGAATTACATGTGGCATGGCAAGTGGAAGGATCCGTTCTCGGCACCGGAACACACGCAGCGCCAGCGCCTTTATAACGTCGCCATTCGCAGCCAATCGGGCGTCTACACTCCGCAAATGATCATCGACGGCCGGCTTGAGGGCGTGGGATCGCACCGCGGTCGGATCAGCGACCTCATGAACCAGGCAGCAAAGGCAGAGGGCAAATTGACCGTCGCCGTCACAGCCCAGGGCGGCCGGCTTCAGGCATCGGTATCCGAAGGGGCCGCCGGTGTGGCCGACATCATTCTCGTCCGTTTTCAGGACCGCGCCGAAACGGTGGTCCAGAAGGGCGAAAACCACGGCAAGGTGCTGATCAGCCGCCATATCGTGCGCGAGACCCGTAAACTGGGGATCTGGCGCGGCGCGCAGACGGCCCTCGATCTGCCCGCCGACGCCGCCCGCGGTGACGGCATGGGTTGCGCGATCCTGGTTCAGGCCCCGAACCACGGCCCAATCCTGGGTGCCGCCATCTGCCCCAAGGGCCCGTTATCCTAGAACCGCCGGTTCGGCGTCCCTATATGTCGACGCATGACCGAATATCTTCACCGCACCGCCCTGGCCGCCCCTGCCGCACTTTTGACCGCGCTTTTGCTGTCTGCCTGCGCAACCGCGCCGGAACACAGCCTGACCTTTCAAGGCATGCAGGCCCGGCAAGCGGCGATCCAGGCCGTTCTGACGGCGGGTGACATCGACACGCCCCGTCCCTGGCACAGCCACGACGGCGCCACGGGCACGGCCACTCTTGTCGGCCCCCCGGATGCGGAGGGCTGCCGCCAGGTCAAAACAACGGGGCCTGGTGGTGCGATCACCGATACCTGGTGCCCCACGCCCCATGGATTCTGGGTTCATCCGGATGAACTGTTCTACCGCAACGCGACCGGGCGCGAGACCTATGGCGGCGCCGTGCGCTCACGGGACGGCGTGGACGGCGTCAAAGCAGCGACCGAACCCGCCGACACCCGGCCCGATCAGATCGACTGCCTGCGTCTGCTGCGCGAGGAACAACGCCTATCCGACGACGGCCGCGAAGGGGCCGCCCGCGCCAAGCGCCGGGCGTTCCACAGGTGCTTACAGCGTAGCGACTGATTCCCCTCACCCCAATCCTCTCCCCTGAGGGGAGAGGGAGGTCAATTTCGGCAATCCTCGCGTAAGTACAAAGGCCGTTGTGTGCATTCCCTTTCCCCCGTCACCGGGGGAGAGGGTCAGGGTGAGGGGGGCTTTTAGGGACGAACGCGCGCCGCGTAGGCGTCAGCCTCAGCCCCATCCCAGCCCAACACGTCCTTGAGGACCTCCGCCGTCTGCTGACCCAAAGTCGGCGGGGCGGAGCGCACGCTGACCGGTGTTTCCGACAGCTTGAGCGGCGAGCCGATGATGCGCTCGCGGCCGATGGTCGCGTGGTCGACCTCGACCACCATATCGCGGGCATGGACTTCCGGCGCTTCCAGCACCTCATCCACCGTGCGGATGGCGCCCGCCGGCAGGCCCGCCGCATGCAGATCGACCAGCCAATCGTCGCGGCCCTTGGTCAGGAATGCGGCTTCCATGATCTCGTATAGCGCGACGCGGTTTTCGGCCCGCGACCGGTTGGTCGCGAAACGCGGATCGTCGGCCATGTCGGGATGGCCCAGGGCCGCCGCCAGCTTGCGGAACTGACGGTCGGCGCCGATCGCCAGCGCCAAGGGATGGTCCGCCGTGTCGAACGGCCGGTACGGACAGACCGAGGGATGGTCGTTGCCGAGTCTCTGTGGCCGGTCGCCGGTCATCAGATAGGCCGCCCCCTGATTGGCCAGCAGCGCCACGGCGCTGTCCAACAAGGCGATGTCCACATGCTGCCCCTTACCGGTCCGTTCCCGGTGAAACAGGGCCGCGAGCACGCCGGCGACCGCGTCCTGGCCCGCGACCATGTCGGTCACGGCGGCGCCCACCTTCATGGGCGGCTGGTCGGCCCCGCCGATCAGGGACATCAGGCCGCTTTCCGCCTGGATCAGGAAATCATAACCGGCGCGCTCCGCGGCCGGCCCCGTGCGCCCATAACCGGACACGGCACAATAGATCAGCCCCGGATTGTCGGCGCGCAGTTGCTCGTAGCCCAGGCCGTATTTCTCCATGGCGCCGCGCCGCAGGTTCTCGACCACGATGTCGCTTTTCAATGCCAGGTCGCGGGCGATGGCCCTGCCCTGTTCCGTCTTCAGGTCGATGACGATGCTCTGCTTGTTGCGGTTGGTGACCTGGAAATACGCGCTTTCCCCGGCTTCGAACGGCGGGCCGAAATGGCGCACGTCGTCGCCTTCCGGGCTTTCCACCTTGATGACCTCGGCCCCCAGGTCGCCCAGGATCATGGCGCACCAGGGCCCGGCGAGAACACGCGAGAAGTCGAGAACGCGGATACCGTCGAGAGGTCCGGCCATTGTCGTGTCCTTTCTAGCGCCGCTGGTCGAAGCGGCGGCCGACCAGGGCGGCGGCGATGTTGACCTTCTGGATGTCGATGGCGCCGCCGGCGATGCCCCAGCCCCAGCCGTCCCGCATGCGCCGTTCCATATCGAATTCCTTGGAATAGCCGTAAGCCCCCATGACCTGCATGGCCGCCCCGGTGACGTCGCGCACCATTTCGTTGGCGAAGCATTTGGCCAGGGAAGAGTCGAGGATCGAGGGCAGGCCGTCGGCGGCGTTCTGCGCCGCCCGCCAGATCAGCAGGCGCGAGGCCTCGCAGCGCAGGGCCATTTCCGCCAGCTTCATCTGCACGGCCTGGAATTCGACCAGCGGCTTGCCGAACTGCTTGCGCTCCTGAACATAGGCAAGCGCTTCGTCCAGCGCCGACTGGGCGATGCCCAGGCACATGGTGGCGTTGCCGCAGCGTTCCAGGTCGAAGGCCTCCATCAGTTGCTTGAAGCCGCCGGCGGGGACGATCAGGTTGGCTTCCGGGACCTCGACGTTATCGAAGAAGATGTCGGCCGACGGCACACCGCGGAAGCCCATGAGCCGTTCGCGCGCACCGAAGCTGAGGCCCTTCGCGTCCTTTTCCACCAACACCGCGCCGATACCCTTGGCGCCGGGGGCGTCGGACAGCTTGCAATAAACCACATAGGCGTCGGCATGGCCGCCCCCCGAACACCAGCGCTTCTGGCCGTTGAGGACGATCTTGCCGCCCGAAATCTCGGCCCGGGTCTTCAGATCGGTCAGGGCCGACCCGGCTTCGGGCTCGGACATGGCGACGGCGACGACCATTTCACCCGAGCAGACCTTGGGCACGATCTGCTTGGCGAGGTCCGCCTGAGCGAAGTGCTCGACCGCGCGCACCGGGCCGACGGAGCTTTCGAAGATGGGAAAGGCGACGGCGGGCGAGACCTTGGCGAATTCCTCCAGCACGATCAGGGCTTCGAGATTACCCAGCCCCAGACCGCCCAAATCTTCCGACACGTTGACGCCGAGAAAGCCCATTTCCGCGTAGCGCTTGATCCATTCGGCGGGCAGCGCCTTGTCTTCCTGTTCAAGGGTGCGGGCGACTTCGCGCATTTCGCCCTGGGCAAAGGCGCGGGCGGCTTCCTGCAGCTGGCGCTGATCGTCGGTCAGTCGAAAATCCACGGTACGTATCTCCTTTGCCGGTTGACCCAGGGGCCCGTCACATGGCCGGACCGAATGGGCACGGCAAAGTGCACAGCACCGGGCCGGAAGTAAATGAAACTTCATTTCATTTGATGAAACACTCGGCACGGACACCGTCGGCCCCGAAACATCGGGGTGAATCCGGGGTGCTGAAAACGAAAGAGCCCCCCCGGGATGTCCCGGGGGAGCTCAGCCGTGCCTTCAGAACGTCTCCAAGGGTTGAGACAAGACCGCCCCAAGGGACGGTGATTTGCCACCCCCCCCAAACACTGGGGGAGCTAGAGTGTCAGGCAACATCGTTGACGACATTGCCCCTGGCGCCGCCGGCATTACTGCCAGCGTCGTTAGGCGTGTTCGCGGGGTCTTTTCCGCGGTCTTCACCAGAGGAGTTACTGTCCTGAGACGGCTGAGTGGCCGCCGAAGGAGAGGTCGATTCTTCGAGTGATTGCCGTTCCTCAGAACGGTAACCACTCTCGACCGCTTCCTCGACCTCTTGTCGAGTTTGTTGAAGCAGGTTCTCGGTACTCTGAGAAACCTGTTTCGCAAGCGTCAAAGGAAATGACGCGAGATTTGAAGCTTGATCAATCATAGCGTTTCTCCGCTCTGAATTGCGACGTTCTGTCAGCACCTAAAATATGGCACAAGAAAAGGCAAAAATAAATACTATAGAGGAATCGGCGATCCCCGCCCCATTACCCATTGAAAGCACAGGGTTAATAGACCAAAGCCGCGCTGACAAAGGATCACGGAAAGGTTCCCCCCAACCAAAAACGTGCGGAATCAGGAACTGAAGGGTGCCGCCGCCACCTCTGGGCACGTCCTCAGGCGGATGCCTTCGCGCGGTATCCCAACACTCTTTCGGCAAAATCCGGATAGGTTCCGGCGACCTCGCGGCCGATTTTGGCGCGCAGAATGTCCAGCCGCTCGGGCTCCGGTTCCGGCGTGATCGGCACGCTATCGGGCACGTCGAAATCAAAGCCCGTGTTATCACGCACTTCCTCGACGCTATGCCCCGGATGAACGCTTTCCAGACGGAACCGCCCCTGCGCCCGGTCGAACGACATGACGCAAAGTTCCGTGACCAGGGCATGCGGCCCGCCGGGTCGGTGCACATCGGGCGGGCTGATGCCCGGCGCGCTGATGAAATCGACCTTGTCGACGAACACCCGGCGCGAGTGTTCCGGGCGGAACAGAATGACACGCGGCACGGTGAAATACATGTAGGCGGACCCGAACGAGCCCGGGAACCGACGGTCGAGCGACGGATAGGCGCCGGTACCGACCAGGTTCAGGTTGGCTTGGCCGTCGATCTGAACACCGCCCAAGAAGAACACGTCGATGCGCCCCTGCCCGGCCGCGTCGAACAGTTCACGCCCGCCGTCCGTGAACGGATTGTTGGTGATGCCGTGGATCAGCGACACGCGGAAGGCGCCGCCGGTCAACTCCCGCTGCAACAGGGCCGCCGCACCGGGAATGGGCGAGGCCGCGCCGATCGCGCCGTTGCCGCGTTCCGGCAGCAGACGGGTGATGACGGAAATCAGGAATTCTTCGGAGGAATAGGCTTCGCTCACGACGCAGCCTCCGCCTGACGCCCCAGAACCTCGCGCTTGAGATAGGCGTCGAAGCCTTCCTGGCTGCGCGCTTCCTTGGCATAGGCACGGATGTGGTCCATGTCGATGGGATAGCAGCCGGCGAGCCCCAGGGGCTTGGCCCCTTCCCGCACCTGGGCGGTGGCGCTGATGTACATGGCGGGGATGGTGCCCGCCGCCAGCACCGGATCGGCGGTCAGGTCACCGTCGTGGATTTCTTCATAGGTCGCGAGCGTCGTCTTGGCCGCATGTGCGATGGTGAACAACTCATGGCGCTTGCCGACCCAGACGTTGCCGTACTTGTCGGCCAGCGGCGCATGAACCAACGCCACGTCGGGCTTGATCGCCGGCAGCAGCAGAATCTTGCCGTTCCCCGCGCCCATGGGGTCGTCAACCACCTTCCAGTCGTCGCGGTATTTGACGATGTCGGAGCCGATGATGCCGCCCAAGGGCATGAACGGCACGCCCTTTTCCGAAGCCTGCAGAGCCGTGTGGATGGCCGGACAGGTGCTGTCCCGCATTTTCAGGCTGCCGTCCTGCACCGCGCGGGTGAAACTGGGCGCCAAACCCGCCTCGCCCAGGCTGACCGCGGCCGCTTCCATCAACCGGACGCAGCCGGCGCCGATCAGCAGATCGGCCGCCATGCCCGAAATCGGCACCGCCAGCACATGCAGGTCCTTGACGCCCCTGCGGATCAGGGCACGGATCAACGCCATGGGAACGAAGCTGTAATCAGGCGGCAATGCCAATAGTGCCCCGTCAGGCACCTGTTCGGCGAGAGCGTCAACGTCAGGGATGGTCATGCGGGCTGTCCGTCGGTGGATGAAGGACGTACAGGGTGTCACAGGGCCTTGGGTACGGTCAATTGTCCGCTATTTCAAAGGCCTGGCTTGTCAGGCAACCGTCACCGGTTGTCCCGCCTTTTTCCAGGCCTTCAGCCCACCGGCCAGCACCGCCACCTTGGTCAGGCCGTTCTTGCGCAGGATGCGGGCCGCGCGGGCCGACAACTGGTCGGTCTTGCACACCACCAGCACCGGGGTATCGGCATATTCGGCAAGATCGGCCTTGATCTGCTTGATCCGCCCCATCAGGTCGATCAGCGGCAGGTTCAGGGCATCCTTGATATGCCCGTCCTTGCCGGTGAACTGGCTGGGCGACCGCACGTCAATGACCAGGGTGTCCGGGTCCTGGTCAAGCTGCGCCTTGGCCACATCCGGTTTCACGTAGGGCACGCCCGCCATCCAGCGCGGCAACTGGCGGCCGATATAAAAGGCGATAACGATGAGCACAAAGCTCATCATCGTGCGTTCGTCGATCTGAATGTTTGAAAAGTCCATGGAGATGATTTCTACGGGCTCGTGGCGGGCGGATCAATCGATAACGTCGTCTTCCCGGACCATGTCGCTGGGCAGTCCCACCGCGCCCCGCTTGTCGGCGCCGGACAGATTTGCGCCGCGCAGGTCCGCATTGGTCAGGTCCGCATCCAGCAGGCTGGCGCCCCGCAGATCGGCATCGCGCAGATCGGCGCCACGCAGGTCGGCCGATTCCAGATCCGCGTTGCGCAGGTCGGCGCCGTTCATCTGGGCGTCACGCAGGATCGCGTGGTCCAGATTGGCGCGCACCTTTCCGCCCTGGGCCTTGGTCGAAATGATGATCTCGCCCAACAGCGCACCGACCATATTGGCCTCGGCCAGGTTGGCGCGGCTCAGCTTGGCGCCGCGCAGGTCGGAACGCGCCAAATTGGCCTTGCGCAGGTCGGCAAAGGACAGATCGGCCATCAACAGTTCGGAGCGCGAGAAATCCGTGCGTTGCAAAATCGCGAAGGAAAAGTCGGACGCCGCGAGGTTGACCCCCGACAGGTCCTTGTCCGTCAGGTCGGTCTTGGAAAACACCGCCCGCTGCCCTTCGGAGCCGTTGGAATCAACCCAGCGCGCATGCATCAGGATGGCTTCCTGCAGGCTGACGTCCATGTCCTCGATACGCTTGGCCAGATAGGCGACGTCGAGATTAACCTTGGTCAGATCCATGTTGTCGAAGATCGCGCCGACAAGGTCGGCCCCCGACAGATCGGCATTGGACAGGTTGGTATTGTTGAACACCGCGCCATGGAAGATCGCGCCGGACAGATTGGCGTCGGTGAAATCGGCGCCTTCCAGATCGCAGCCGGTCAGGTTCGACAGCGACAGGTTGGTACGGATGAATTTGGCGTGGCGAAGGATGCAGTCCGTCATGTCGGTCTGCACGATCATGGAATCGGAAACCTTGGCCCCGGTCATGTTGGCGCCGCGCAGATTGGCCTTTTCCAGGCCGCCGGTGGCGTCTTCGTGGACGACCTGGATCAGATCGCCGCCGCCCTTCTGCGGCTTCAGCAGGATGCCGTCGCGCATGTCGGCATCGACCAGCGACGCCCCCTCAAGGTTCGAGCCGGCCAAACAGGCGCCCCGGATATCCGCCTTGTCCAGCACCGTGCGCTTCAGGTTGGTGAAACGCATGTCGGCGGCAAACAGAACCGCGCCTTCCAGATTGGTGTCCGACAGGTCGCAATGACAGAACAGGGTGCCCGCGCATTCGATGCGCGCCAGGTTGCGCCGCGACAGATCGAGATAGCTGAGATCGTGCATGGACAGCGTCGCCCGCTCCCCCCCGGTCCGACCGTTGGCGAACAGCATATGTTTGTCGAGAATCACGTCGAGTTCCTGCTGCGACAGCTTCTTCCACGTGTGGTCGCCGAAATCCCGCGTCTTCTGCAACGACATAGGTATCCTACTCCCTTGGTCCGGCGCGGCAGCCCGTGCCTGCCCGGCCCGGAACTATAGAAAACCCATGATAAACGAAGGGTAAACGTCCGTCATGACCGCTAACATTGGCACATCGCCAAGATTGCTCCTACCGCCTTTTACGTCTATCTAGGGGCCATGACGACATCCCCATCAGATAACGCTCCGGTCCATGTGATCGGCGGCGGACTGGCCGGCTCGGAAGCCGCCTGGCAGCTTGCCCGCGCCGGCGTGCCCGTGGTCCTCCATGAAATGCGCCCCGACCGCGCGACGGACGCCCATAAAACCCAGGACCTGGCCGAACTGGTCTGTTCCAACTCGTTCCGCTCCGACGATTTCGAGACCAATGCGGTCGGCCTGCTGCACGAGGAAATGCGGCGGCTGGGCTCGCTCATCATCGACATGGCGGATCGCCACCGCGTGCCCGCGGGCGCGGCGCTGGCCGTCGACCGCGACGGCTTTGCCGCCGCCGTGACCCAGGCCTTGGAGGCCGACCCCCTGGTCACCATCGAACGTGGTGAGATCGACGGCCTGCCGCCGGAGGACTGGGCGAGCGTCATCATCGCCACCGGCCCCCTCACCTCGCCCGGCCTGTCCCAGGCGATCTGCGACCTGACGGGCCAGGATCAGTTGGCCTTCTTCGACGCCATCGCCCCCATCGTGCACAAGGATTCCATCGACTTCGACATCGCCTGGTTCCAAAGCCGCTACGATAAGGGCGACGGCAAGGACTACATCAACCTGCCGATGGACCGCGATCAGTACGATGCCTTCATCGCCGCCCTGTTGGACGCCGAAAAGCACGAGTTCAAGGAATGGGAAAAGGACACGCCCTATTTCGAGGGCTGCCTGCCCATCGAGGTGATGGCCGAACGGGGCCCCAAGACTCTGTCCTTCGGGCCCATGAAGCCCGTCGGCCTGACCAACCCGAACGCGCCCGACACCCGCCTGGCCGCCGTGGTTCAGCTGCGCCAGGACAATGCCCTGGGCACCCTCTACAACATGGTCGGGTTCCAGACCAAGCTGACTTACGGCGAACAAATCCGCGTGTTCCGCACCATTCCGGGGCTGGCAAACGCCGAATTCGCGCGTTTGGGCGGCATTCACCGCAACACCTTCATCAACAGCCCCAGGCTGCTGGACCCGATGCTCAGGCTCAAGTCTCAGCCGCGCCTGCGCTTCGCCGGGCAGATCACCGGTTGCGAAGGTTATGTGGAAAGTGCGGGCATCGGCCTGCTGGCCGGGCGCTTCGCCGCCGCCGATCACCAGGGCACGGCCCCTGCCCTGCCGCCGGCCACAACCTCCATCGGCGCGCTGTTGAACCACATCACCGTCGGCGCCGAGGCCGATACCTTCCAGCCCATGAACGCCAATTTCGGCCTGTTCCCGCCGCTGGACACCGACGACCTGCCGAAAAAGCAGCGCCCGCGCGGCCGCGACCGCAAGATCAAGCTGTCGGAACGGGCGCTGGCCGACCTGGACGCCTGGATCACCGGCGCCAAGGCAGCAGCCGAGTAAGCCCTCCGGCCTTTTTCCGGCCCTTCGGTTCAAACATCGCCAAGTCCGCCGCGACCCGCGCCATGACGCCCGGCCAATCGCCGAAGGCGTCCTGTCGATAAAGCCGCATGGTCGGATACCAGGGGCTGTCGCCCTGGCCCAGCATCCAGCGCCAGTCGGGCACCTTGGGCAACATCACCCAGACCGGCTTCGCCAGCGCCCCCGCCAGATGGGCGACGGAGGTATCGGCCGAGATCACCAGGTCGAGACAGGCGATGGCCGCCGCCGTGTCTGCGAAATCGTTCAGCATGGGGGTGAGATCGACCGTTCCTTCGGGCGGATTGCGGGAAGCCTCCGGCGTATCGTCCCGGACCTTCTGCAGACTGTAGAGCGTCACGCCCGGCACCCGCGCCAGTCCCCCGAACAGGGCCGGATCGATGGCCCGTTTCCAGTCCCCGCCGTTGGTCGGGCTGCCGGTCCAGGCGATGCCGATATGCAGCCCCCCGCCGCGCCCGATCCGCGGGCGCAGGCGCGCGATGTCGTCCTGCGCCGCATGCAGGTAAGGCACGTCACGGGGCAAAGCATCGACGCCCGCGCCGAACAACCGCATGGCGGACATGGCCGGGACGTACAGGTCGAACGAATCCCGGGCGATCTTCTCGGCGCAGACTTCCGGATCGCCCGGAAGCGTTTCCATCAGACGCCGGATTTCCGGCTTGCACGGCATGACCACGCGGGCACATCGCGCCGCGATCAGCGGCACGTAGCGGGCGAACTGGATGGCGTCGCCGAATCCCTGTTCGCCGTAAAACAGAATGCGCTTATCCGGCTGGGGCGTGCCGTCCCAATAAGGCTGCGCCACGTCGGGCAGCGCGATCTGCCCGGCCCGCCAGCGCCATTCGTAATCCTCGACCCCGGCGGCGGGGCCGCCCAGGGTCATGCGGATCATCCCTTGGGACATTCTGGTGTCGGCATACTGTGCCCCACCTTCGTCCAGCTTCGGCAGCTGCGCCCCGTAGGCGGCGTCGGCCTCTTCCAAGCGTCCGGCTTCCCACAAGGTCTTGGCGCGGGCCAAAGCCGCCCCGGGCGCCGCCGGGTTCAAGGCGACGGCCCGATCGTGAGCATCAAGGGCCACATCAAAATTGCCGAGCCTGCGGGCCACCACCGCCAAGGAGTTCCAGGCCCGGGCATCGTCCGGCCGGGCCTGGGTCAGGGTCCGCGCCGCGTCGGCCGCCCCGGCCCAGTCCCGGTCCCGATAGGCCGCGGCAAAGGCAGCGGTGAGATCATCATCGCCTGCCATGGGTCGGCGTTTCGGTGTGATGTCGAACACCCGGCCCGGCGTAGCGGGCTGCGGGCGGAGACCGGCAAGGGCGGCCTGGATAGCGGCATCATCAGGGGCCAGGACCAACGCGTCCTCAAGATGGCGGACCGCATCCGCCTTCAGGCCGCAATCCAGGTAGAACTGCGCGCGCTCCAGAATTCGCCGAACCTCTTCCGCTTGGCTGCCTTCGTTCATGCCCTGCCCCGAACCCGATCCGGCGTCCTAGAGTTTCCCGCCAACGCGGGCCATCAACAAGACCAACGGACGCAGACCGTCCACCCGCATGACCGATCCCGCGAACGGATCGAACCCGGCCTGCGTCAGGCGCTTCAGGTCGCGGGCCGCCAGACGTGCCGGCAACAACGCCGGCAGGGCCCGGCGCGGCACCCGATGACGCCGTGCGGACGCCAAGGCCTCACCGGCCCGTGCCGCGACGCGGGCGACGACGTCGGACAGTGCGTTCTCCTGCCCCGTGGGGCCACGGTCGCGCAAACGGTCCAAATCCAATCCCGCCGTGCGGCACAGGTCACCCGGCAAGCGCACCACCCCGGCCCGCAGATGAAAGGGCACGGCCCGCAGGATGCCGGTCAGGGCCTGGGCCATGGCGACGTCTCCGGCGGCGGCGGCGGCAGGACCGCTGTCCTGCCCCAGCACGCGCAGGGCCAGGGACACCACCGGGGCCGCCGTCCGCCGGGCATGATCTTCCAGCGCCGCCAGGTCCGCTGGCGCCTCGCCCGCAAGATCGTCCTCGCGGGCGGTGATCAGGTCTTCCAGAACGGTCCGGGGCACGGCGAAGCGGGCGACGGCCCAGGCAAGCGGCTCGGCCACCGGATGCTTGGGCGGCGTGCCCGCGTAAATATCGTCCAGGCGGTCGCGCCACCACTGCAGACGCATGCGCCCGATCAATTCCTCGGACACGGTTTCCCGCACGCGGGCGATTTCCAGGTTGAAACCGTAGAGCGCGATCAGACCTTCGCGGGCTTCCGGCGGCGCCAGCAAGGCCGTCAGGTAGCGGTCGCGATCGTCGCGGCGCAGGTCCGCCATGACCGGCGCCAGGGCCTCCGGGGTGGGGATTCCGGTCGATGATTCGGCGTTATTTGCCATGATGGACGTGAATTTCTCCCGTTTCCGGGCGTTGTGGGAGGGGCCGCGCAAGGCGCGGTGTGCCTTGATATATGCCTGTAATCGGAATTGAGAACGAGGATTATCATTGATGGAACCCTGTCAGGCTTTATATTCCGTATATTCCGTGACATGCGGGCGGGTTTATTGGGGCTTTCAGCCCGACCGCCGGGTTTATTGGGGTTAATAGACAAACAAGTCGAAGGAGGGATCGGACAATGGCCGCTATCCTGTCAAGCTTACGAAACACGGTGATCGCCGGTTTCATTCTCACAATTCTCATGGTTCTTGCCGTCGCCGGTGTCACCGGCGAAGGACAGCCCGGCGGACACGCCTGGGCCGCCTTCCTGGTCCGCTGGCTGCACGTGCTGTCCGGCGTGATGTGGATCGGCCTGCTGTGGTATTTCAACTTCGTCCAGATCCCGAACATGGGCAAAATTCCGGACGAACAGAAACCGGCCATCGGCAAGGTCATCGCACCGGCGGCCCTGTTCTGGTTCCGCTGGGGCGCCATGGCGACCATCGTGACCGGCCTGATCCTGGCCGGCATGAACGGCTATCTGGTCGATGCCATGACCCTGGGCCTGCAAAGCGGCGTCGCCAAGTCGACCGCCATCGGCATCGGCATGTGGCTCGGCATCATCATGTGGTTCAACGTGTGGTTCGTGATCTGGCCGAACCAGAAGAAGGCGCTGGGCATCGTCGATGCCACGGCCGACGAAAAGGCCGCTGCGGGGCGCACAGCCATGCTGTTCTCGCGCACCAACACGCTGCTCTCGATCCCCATGCTCTACGCCATGGTGTCGGCGCAGAACGTGTTCTAAGCCTTTAAAACCGAATACCGACGTGAAGCGGGGCTGCCACTGGCAGCCCCGTTTTTTTGTCCGCGTCATCCGCTATTTGCCCACGGTGGAGAAGCTGTTTGAATACCATCACTTGCGCAGCGATGTTATCCTCTCTTTAGGGTTGAAGGGACATAAGGTCAAAACGCGATGGACGGCTTCACGATACTTGTGGTTATCGGTAGCGCCCTTGTGTTCGTCGTACTTCACAAGCGGACCCAGCGACGGGAGGCAGCGAGGGAACTCCCCCATCGCGCCCACCTGCCCCCTAAGGAGAGACGTCGACTAGGCACCACGGCACGGGTGAAGTGGGTCTATGACGGCGATACTGTCGACATCGACTGCGAACGAGGGAAGGTCTGCATCCGTCTGTACTCCATAGACAGTCCCGAGAACGGGCAGCCATGGGGAGACATCGCGACAGCGGGGCTCATCAAGATGATCGGCGGTCGGACAGTGTTGCTCGAGGAATTCGGCCTAGACCATTACGGGCGAACACTTGCGACCATCTGGGTGCGTGACAAGAAGACGCACGAGTGGGCCAACGTGAACGAGCGCATGGTGATGCTGGGACACGCTTGGATTATGCGTGGTCACTATGCTCATCATGATCCTGAGCGGCAGTATAAACTTGAGGCTCTTGAGAGATGGGCGAGATCGAAGAGAGTGGGGCTCTGGAAGCTACCTAGCCCGGTTCCACCTTGGGAGTGGCGAAAACGGTAGCAGTAGAAAATGGCGCCTCCTTGACCAATAGCAGACCATGTAAAAACCCATCGTCCGGACGCACGAAATCGCCCCGCACCCAGGGGTGCGGCCGCGATCAACAAACGAAATCGTTTGCCGCTTAGGCCGTCAGGTTGGCTCCGCCGAAAGCGCCCAGCGTATAGGACGCCGTCTGCACACCCGCGTTGCGATGACGACCGATGGAATCGGCGATGTCGTCGAACACCAGGGCGACGAATTCCTTGCGGCCTTCACGCAATTCATCAGCGGAGAACGCGGGAATTTCCCGCCCCTCGCCGAGAATGGCGTTCAGCGCCGCGGTCACCGCGGGATCTTCGACCACCTCTTCGTCGGGCACCGCGTCCGCCACGCCCTCGAGCTGGGTCCGGGCGTCGGCAAGCGATGCCTCGGCTTCGGCCAGGGTGGCGTCCAAGGTCTTCAGCCCTTCCGTGTCACCGGCGGCGGTCAGCTCGCTTTTGCGGGCCGCCAACACGCGGTCAAGGAAGGGAGCTGCGACCTTGAGGTCGGACAGCAGGGCTTCGAGCGCGGCGCCAGAGGCCGGAGGATTGTCCTCAGCCTCGGAGAATGCCTTGCTCAGGCTGGCGAACACCGTCTTGAGCGCCTCCGCCGCCGAAACCTCCTTTGTCTCCCCACCGGAAATCGCGCTGGGCAGGTTGAAGGTTGCGGGCGCACCCTTGGCGTCGCCGGCTTTGGTATCGTCGCCGGGCGCAGCCGATTTATCGGTGCTTTTCGAGGGAGGAACAGGACGGTTTGCGAGCTGGGAGGCCACGCCTCCCACTTTGGTTACGTCTGTCATCTTCTTTGCACGGCTCCGTAATGGAGCGGTCCTTCTGGATCGTTTTCCCATTCTGGGAGTCGGAATATCCTTCTGGAAGGCCTGTATTATACAGAAACCGGTATATAAAGGAAAGCGGTCGCGTCGCGCATCAATCGACGGCCAAAATGGCCGCCGCGGCGCGGCGATCCTCACCCAGAAGAACATTGAAGGTGCGGCAGGCCGCCCCCGTATCCATCCATTCCACGGCGATGCCGCGCGCGCGCAGATCCTGGCGCAGGCCCTTGGGCGGTGCCAAAAATGCCGCACCACAGCCGATGATGAGAATTTCCGCATGGGGCACCGGAGCATCCGGCCCGGTCATGGCCAGATGCAAGGCGTCGGCGTCCAGGTCGGCGATGGTGCGCGCGTCCCAGGCCACACAACGGTCGGGCCAGATCAGGATCGAGGTCTCGAAGGCCTCACCGGCGACCCGGAACCGCCCGTCTCCGTAGGCCTGGATGATCTTCCGGCCGGCGGGAACCAGGGGCGTGACGTCAAGTCCGGGCATGGATCAGGTCTTCGCTTACGGCGTTTCCGCCGCCTCCTTGGCGTCGCCGGTGCCGCGGGCACGGGCGGCCACGTTGGTATAAAGCAACAGCGGCGAGGCGACGCAGATCGACGAATAGGTGCCGACCAGGATACCGAAGATCATCGCGAAGGAGAAATCGCGGATCACCTCCCCGCCCAGGAAGAACAACGCCAACAAAGCCACCAGGGTGGTCAGGGACGTCATTAGGGTGCGGGACAGGGTCGCATTGATCGAACCGTTCAGCAGATCGGGCACCGGCTTGGTCTTGTACTTGCGCAAATCCTCGCGGATGCGGTCGAACACGACCACCGTGTCGTTGATCGAATACCCGGCGATGGTCAGCACGGCGGCCACCGTCGACAAGTTGAATTCAAGACCCAGCAGGGAAAACATGCCGAGCGTCAGGAACACGTCATGGGTCAACGCCATAACCGCCCCCAGGCCGAACTGCCATTCGAAGCGCAGCCAGATGTAGATCAGCATGGCGATGATCGCCACGACCACGGCCAGCACACCGTCAATCAGCAGTTCCGACGACACCTTGGGCCCGACGAATTCCACGCGGCGGTAATCGACACTGGCCCCAAGCGCGTCTTTCACGGCGGAAACGGCGGCCTGTTGCGCCGCCGCGTCGCCATCCTGCGCGCCGATGCGGATCAACACGTCGGCCGGGTTGCCGAATTCCTGCAGGCTGACCTCGCCCAGGCCGAGCGCGCCCAATTGTCCGCGCATCTGGCTTAGGTTGGCGGCCTGCGGCATACGCACCTCGATCAGGATACCGCCCTGGAAATCGATGCCGAAATTCATCCCCTTGACGAACACCAGGGCCAGCGACATCGCGACGGCCAGGGCCGAGATCGTCAGGAACACCTTGCGGAACGACATGAAGGGGATGTTGATGTCGTCGGGGACAAGCTTGAGCAGACGCATGATCTTTATCCTACCCGGCGCCTAGACCGGCAATTCCTGTGGCCGCGTGCGGCGCAACCAGGCGACGACCATCAGGCGGGTGACCATGATCGCGGTGAACATGGAAGTCGCGATGCCGACGGCGAGCGTCACGGCAAAGCCCCGCACCGGCCCGGACCCGAAGGCGTAGAGCAGCACGGCGGCGATCAGCGTGGTCACGTTGGCATCGATGATGGTGGTCAGCGCCCGGCTGTAGCCGGCGTCGATGGCGCTGATCGGCGTACGCCCGGCGCGTACTTCCTCGCGGATGCGCTCGAATATCAGCACGTTGGCATCGACCGCCATGCCGACGGTCAGTACGATCCCGGCGATGCCGGGCAGCGTCAGCGTGGCCTGAATCACCGACAGGACCGCCAAAATCAGCAACAGGTTGGCGATCAGCGCCACGTTGGCCATCACCCCGAACTTGCCGTAGGCGATGACCATGAACACGATCACCGCGATCAGGCCGACGATGCAGGCGGTTTCCCCCGCCATGATGCTGTCCGCGCCCAGGCTGGCGCCGACGGTGCGTTCCTCGAGAATCGAAATCGGCGCCGGCAGGGCGCCCGCGCGCAGCAGAAGGGCCAAATCCTGGGCCGACTGCACGGTGAACGAGCCGGAAATCTGGCCGCTGCCGGTGATGATCGGCTCGCGGATCACCGGCGCGCTGATGACCTTGTTGTCCAGCACGATGGCGAAGGGCCGGCCCACGTTCTTGGTCGTCACGTCGCCGAATTTCTTGGCGCCGCGCGCGTTGAGGCGGAAGCCGACGACCGGCTGATTGGTGCGCTGTTCGAAGCTTTGGTGGGCATCGACCAGGTCCTCGCCCGACACCAGCACCCGGCGCTTGACCAGATAGGCGTCCTGACGGCCGACGGCGCGGTCTTCCTCGGTCGCCTCCAGCAGCACGCTGCCCGGCGGCACCCGGCCGCGCTCGCGGGCCTCGGCCACGGAATTTTCCATGTCGACCAGCTGGAACGTCAGCTTGGCGGTCTTGCCGATGATCGCCTTCAGGCGTTCCGGGTCCTTCAGGCCGGGCACCTGGACCAGCACCCGATTGTCGCCCTGGCGCTGGATGGTCGGCTCGCGCGTGCCCGTTTCGTCGATGCGGCGGCGCAGGATTTCCACGGACTGCTGCAGGGCCGACGACCGCCGTTCCAACAGGGTCTGTTCCAGGGGCGTGATGGTGATGCGCTCACCGTCGACACTGACCTGTGCGCCCGGCTCGATCGGCTTCAGCAGATTGCGCGCCTTCTCGACCTCGTCCGCCTTGGCGATGGTGACGACCACCGTATTGCCGTCGACGCCCAGGGCGCGGGCGCGGATGCGCGCGGTGCGCAGCTCGGCGCGCGCACTTTCGGCGATGCCTTCCAGGTATTGCCTAACGACCTCGTCGACCTCGACCTCCAGCAGCAGGTGCGAGCCGCCCTGCAAATCCAGGCCCAGATTGACCTGCTGGCTCGGCAGTCCGCCGGGCAGCGATTCAGTCAGCGACTTGGGCAGGAAGTTGGGCAGGGAATAGGCCACGCCCAGCAGGCAGACCACCAGGACCAACGCAACCTTCCACTTGGGGAAATAGACCATGGGTGCTTAACCGGACGTGTCAGGAATGGGACGAAACGAAGATCAGGGGCAAAGGATCAACCGTCCTTTTTGCCGCCGCCCAGCAGGCCGCGCAGGCCGCCCGGCTTCTTCTTGGCGGCGCCTTCATCGTTGGCGGCGTCGCCCTTGTCGGCGGTCTTGCCGGAATCGGCCTGGGGCTCGGACTTGCTTTCGACCGAGGCCAGCGTGCTCTTGCGCACCTTGACCTTGATGCCCTCGGCGATTTCGACAATCACCTCGTCACCTTCGTTGACCTTGGTCACCGTGCCCATGATGCCGCCGCCCGTGACGACCTTGTCGCCGCGCCGGACGGCTTCGAGCATAAGCTTGTGTTCCTTCATCTTCTTCTGCTGCGGACGAATCAGCAGGAAGTAAAAGATCACGAAGATCAGGATCAGGGGCAGGAACGCCTCAATGCCGCCACCACCACCGCCACCGGCGGCCTGGGCATACGCGGGCGAAATCAACATGTTTATCTCCTCGTTCCCCCCGCATTTACCGTCGGGGGCGGTTCTTAAATACCCGGAAACCGGTCGTCTTATTTGGGTGCGCGGGACTATAACCGCAAGACCGCGCGATGCAAACGCAAACCGGCGAATTTTTGCCCATCGCCAACGACGGCACGCAGACGATTGACGCCTTGCGCTCTCCGGCCTAATTTCCGCCGCCATGACCGATATCGATATGTACAAGGTCCTCGACCGCATCGCCGATGCGCTGGACCGTCTCGCCCCGCCGCCCGTCCCCGAAAACGACATGTCCGTCGCCGACGCTTTCGTCTGGCACGCCGACTCTTCCTGGCTGGAGCCCGTGCCCAAGGTCAATCGGGTCGAAATGGGCCTGTTGCGCGGTATCGACATGCAGGTCGAACAGCTGATGAACAACACCCAGCGCTTTGCCAAGGGCCTGCCCGCCAACAACGCGTTGTTGTGGGGCGCGCGCGGTACGGGCAAAAGCTCCCTGGTCAAGGCGCTGCACGCGGAAATCAACGCGGAACAGCCGGGATCCCTCGTGCTGGTGGAAATCCACCGCGAGGATATCCCCTCCCTGCCCGCCTTGCTGTCGGTCGTGCGCGCCGGTGGGCGGCGCTGCCTGGTGTTCTGCGACGATCTCAGCTTCGATACCGAGGATACGTCCTACAAATCCTTGAAGGCCGTACTCGACGGCGGCATCGAAGGACGGCCCGAAAACGTGCTGTTCTACGCCACGTCCAACCGCCGCCACCTGATCTCGCGCGACATGATCGAAAACGAACGCTCCACCGCCATCAATCCCGGCGAGGCGGTCGAGGAAAAGGTGTCGCTGTCGGACCGCTTCGGCCTGTGGCTCGGCTTCCACAACCTGGATCAGCAGACCTATTTCCAGATCGTCGAAGGCTATGCCGAGCGCTACGGCCTGGACGGCCCCGATGTCGATCTGCGCCGCGAAGCCAACGAATGGGCCGTGACCCGGGGCTCGCGCTCGGGCCGCGTCGCCTGGCAATACATCCAAAATCTGGCCGGGCGGCTGGGCAAAACCCTGGAATAGCCGCGCCGTCATCGCCCCCGTGACATTCTTGCAACCACTATGCCGTATTCAATGAATACGGGAACTGGCCGGGCACGCCGTTTGTGCTATGCTAAGTAGTTGCTTGGTAAGGGGGAATACGTGTTATGGCGGGACCGTCAGATGATGACGACTGGCAAGCCCGCATCGCGGAGCTGAAAAAGATGGCCCACGATGTCGCGGGCCTGCCGCCTTCCGTCAAACACATGATAGAGCAGGCCTGGCTGGCCGCCGAAAAGGGCCAGGAAGACATGGCACGCGAGCTTCTCGCCCAGGCCAAGCGCAAAATCGAATCCTGAAATCAGGTCGGCTTTGACGACAGAAATTTCTGCGGATTAACCGCGCGCTTGTTCTTTCGCAACTCGAAATGCAACTGCGGTTCCGCCACCCCGCCGGTGTCACCCACGGTCGCGATCTTCTGTCCCCGGCGCACCCGGTCGCCCTTGCTCACGGCCAGCTGGTCCGTATGGGCATAGGCGGAAATCCAACCGCCGTCATGCTTGATCAGGACCAGATTGCCGAACCCGCGCAACTCATTCCCCACATAGGCGACAACGCCGTTTTCCGTGGCCACCACGGGCGTGCCCCGGGGCGCTTTGATGTTGATGCCGTCGTTGCGCAGGCCGCTCTGCTTGACCCCGAAGCGCGAAATCACCCGCCCCCCGGAGACTGGCCAGTAGAAGCCGCTGCCGCTGCGCTTGGGCGGACCCGGCAAGGCACGGTTGGCCACGGCCGCCGGTGCCTTGGGCCGATGCGGGGGCGCCACCTGGATGGATGATGGGGTAGCGGCCTGAGGGGCCGCGGGGTCCGGTTCCGGGCGATGGGGCGCCTTGACCGATTGCAGGGTGCCGGTCGGGATCAGCAGATCCTCACCCACGCGGATCGTATAGGGCGGTCGGATGCCGTTGATACGCGCCAATTCGTTGGGCTCGACATCGTATTTCTGGGCGATGGCGTAGACCGTTTCCCCGGCGGAAACGGTGTGCTGGCGTCCGCGCGGCAGAACCAGGCGCTGGTTGACCTGCAGGATGAAGGGCGGCTCCAGGCCGTTGGCCTCGATCAGGGGGCGCAGGCCGACCCGGTGGCGGCGTGAAATGGCGTAAAGCGTGTCGCCCGGGCCGACGCGCACGGCCGAGGCCCCGACGAAGGTCAGGTCCCCACCGTCGCGACGGCGGGCCTCCACGCCTTCGACGGCGCGCAGGGGGGCCTGAGACTGGGGTTGTGCACGCGGGGCCGTCGCGGTCGTCTCGCTGCGTGGCGGCCATTCGGCAGCGCCGCAGGCGGCAAGCGTCCACAACAGCACTGCCGCCGTTCCCGCCTTCCCGATTTCGCGCCAGCTTCCGGTCATTCGCATCCTCATGCCCGCTGTCACGCCGGTGCGGCGACGCCCGCCACCAGGGGCACGAAGCGGACTTCGCCCATATCCTCGATCTCCAGGCCCAAGGGCCCCTTGTCGACCCGGTACAGGCGTTGTTCGCCGTCACTGGCCTGGCTGCCGACCGGCACGATCATGATCCCGCCCTCGGCCAGTTGCGACAGCAGCACGGGCGGGATGTCCTCGGCGGCGGCGGTGACGATGATGCGCTCGAACGGCGCCTGCTCCGGCCAGCCGAGCGAGCCGTCGCCCAGGTGCGTGGTGATGTTGGTCAGGCCGAAATGGCGGAACCGGCGTTCGGCCTCGTCCTTCAATCCCTTATGGCGCTCAATCGTGTAGAGCCGGCGGCACAGCAGCGACAGCACCACCGACTGGTAGCCGCAGCCGGTGCCGACCTCCAGCACCTTGGTGCGGTCCGTGACCTCCAGCGCCTCGGTCATGCGCGCCACCACCCAGGGCTGGCTGATGGTCTGCTGATGACCGATCGGCAGGGCCAGGTTGCGGTAGGCCCGGTCCTGAAAGGCTTCTGGCACGAACTGTTCGCGCGGTACCCGGCCGATGGCTTCCAGCACCCGTTCGTCGGCGACGCCCAGGCGGCGCAGGCTTTCCAGCAGTTCCTCACGCTCCGCCGCCAGGGCCTCCTCAAGCGCGGGGCGGAGCCGGTTCACGGGAAGACCTCGCGCAGGCGTTCAAGCTCCCGCCCCGCCGTCAGGTCGAGGCTCAGGGGCGTCACGGAAATCACCTTGCGCCGGCAGGCGTCCAGGTCCGTGCCTTCCTGGAACTTCTCCTCGTCGCGCTGCACCCCGACCCAGTAGTAGGCATCGCCCCGGGGGTCGCGGCCGTCCTGAATCTCGCCGCCGATCTTGCGCCGGCCCTGACGCGTGACCTCCATCCCGGTAACCTCTCCGGGCGGGCAGTCGGGAATATTCACGTTCAGCAGGATCGCCGGGTCGAAGTCGTAACCGGCCAACCGTTCGAGAATTTTCGGCATCCAGAATTCCGAGGTTTCCCAGATCACGTTGCGGTTGTCGTCGTATTCCTGGGAAAAGGCGACGGAAGGAATGCCCAACAGCGCCCCTTCCATGGCCGCCGCGACGGTGCCCGAATAATGCACGTCTTCGCCCAGGTTGCCGCCCCGGTTGACCCCGGACATGACGATATCGGGGCGCAGGTCCTTCATGACCCTGTTCACGCCCAGAAGCACGCTGTCCGTCGGCGTGCCGTCCACGGCGAAGCGCCCGTCGGACACGTTGCGGATACGCAACGGGCGCCGCAGGGTCAGGGAATGGCTGGTCGCCGACTGTTCCGTTTCGGGGGCGACGACCCAGACCTCGCGGGCCACGGCGCGCACGGCCTTTTCCAAAACCTTGATGCCCGGCGCATGGACGCCGTCGTCGTTGGATATGAGCACCCGGGCTTGGCTCAGATCGATGGGGCGGCGGGTCATGCTTTTCCGATGACCTCAAGCCCGCCCATGTAGGGCCGCAGAACCTCCGGCACGGTGATCGAGCCGTCGGCCTGCTGATAGTTTTCCAGCACGCCAATCATGGCGCGGCCGACGGCGACGCCGGAGCCGTTCAGGGTATGCACGAAGCGCGTCCCCTTCTCGCCCTTCACACGGCAGCGCGCTTTCATGCGCCGGGCCTGAAAATCACCGCAGTTGGAGCAACTGGAGATTTCCCGGTATGCCCCCTGCCCCGGCAGCCAGATTTCGATGTCGTAGGTCTTGCGGGCCCCGAACCCCATATCGCCCGTGGACAGAACCACGACGCGATACGGCAGGCCCAGCTTCTGCAACACCGTTTCGGCGCAGCCGGTCATGCGCTCCAACTCGTCGTCGGAGGATTCCGGCGCCGAGATGGTCACCATCTCGACCTTCTTGAACTGATGCTGGCGGATCATGCCGCGGGTGTCCTTGCCGGCGGCCCCCGCTTCGGAGCGATAACAATCGGTCAGCGCCGCATAACGGAAGGGCAGCCGGTCATCGTCGACGATCTCGCCCGCCATCAGGTTGGTCAGGGGCACTTCGGCCGTCGGGATCAGCCAGTAACCGTCATCCGTATGGAACAAATCCTCGGCGAACTTGGGCAGCTGGCCCGTGCCGTACATGGTGGCATCGTTGACCAGGGTCGGCGGGGCGACTTCCGTCAGGCCGTGCTCGTTGATATGGGTGTCCAGCATGAAGTTGGCGATGGCGCGTTCCAGCCGCGCCAGGGGCCCGGACAGCACGACGAAGCGCGAACCGGACAGCTTGGCCGCGTTCTCGAAATCCATATGGCCCAGGCTTTCGCCCAGATCGACATGGTCTCGGGCCTCGAACTCAAAGGTCTTGGGCTCACCCCATTTGCGGATTTCAATGTTGGCGCTTTCATCCGCGCCATCAGGCACGTCCGCCGCTGGCAGGTTGGGAATGCCGGACAGGGCATCTTCCAACACCTGCTCCGCCTCCTTGGCCTCGGCCTCGGCGGCGGCCTGGGCGTCCTTGGACTGCGACACTTTGGCCAGGATCTCCGAAGCGTCCTCACCCTTCGACTTGGCGATCCCGATCTGCTTGGACAGGGCGTTGCGCTCAGTCTGAATTTCCTGGGCCCGGGTTTCGGCGGTGCGGCGCTTTTTATCAAGCGCGATCAGCCCTTCGGCGGCGGGCGGAAGCCCCCGGCGCGCGAGCCCCGCATCGAAGGCGTCGGGGTTTTCACGGATCCATTTGATGTCGAACATCGCGGTCTCTTCGGGGTGTCGTTGGCGGGACGGCGGAACGGGCACCGACGCCGTCGGGCAGCCCTGTCCAATCGCGCACTTATAGGCGGGCGAACCGGCCCCGTCCAGGGGTGGCGGGGCGTTTATGAACGGGGAAACAAGGCCTACGGACCGGGCTCTGCCGCGGTTTTGGCGTTCTCGTCCTGGTCTTCGTCGTCATCATCCAAGTCGTCGTCTTCGGCGTCCGGCTCATCGCCCCGTTTCTTCTCGACCAGGCGCGCGCACCAGATGGAGATTTCGTAGAGCATGATGGTCGGCACGGCCAAGCCGATCTGGCTGATAACGTCGGGCGGCGTCAGGATTGCGGCCGCGACGAAGGCGATGACGATGGCGTACTTGCGCTTTGCCCGCAGCCCCTTGGAATTGACGATGCCGATGCGCGCCAGCAGCGTGATCACCACGGGCAGTTCGAAACAGATTCCGAAAGCGAAGATCAGCTGCATGACCAGGGACAGGTACTGGTCGACCTTGGCTTCCAGCTGGATCGGCAGGGAGCCGTCGATGCCCGCCGATTCAAAGCCCAGGAAGAACTTCCAGGCCATGGGGAAGATGAAATAGTAGACCAAGGCCCCACCCATGAAGAACAGGATCGGCGTCGCCACTAGGAACGGCGCCAGGGTGCGCTTTTCGTGCTTGTACAGACCCGGCGCCACGAAGCCCCAGAACTGCATGGCGATAAAGGGGAAGCCCACGAACAGGGCGGCGAAGAACGAGACCTTCAGATAGGTGAAGAAGGCTTCGTGCAGGGCCGTGTAGATCAATCGCCGCTGACCGCCCGAATCCTGCATGACGTCGGCAAGCGGGTGAACCAGGAAGGCGTAGATATGTTCGGAAAACCCATAAGCGATGAAGAACAGCACGATCAGCGCCATAAAGCAGTAGATCAGGCGCGTCCGCAGCTCCAGTAGATGCTCCAGCAGCGGCATCTTGCTTTCGTCGGCGCCGATCCCATCTGGGTCGAAATTGTCGTGGGCGGTGTCGGCCATGGGGGCGCCTAGGTCTTCGCCGTATCGGCGGCGGGTTCTGCCACCGGCTCAGCGGTGGTGACCGGCTCGCTCGGCGGCGGCGGGGTGGTGGCGGTCACGGGCGCGTCCGCGGCGGGCTGTGCCGTCTCGGTCGAGGCCGACTTGGCCTCGGTCATGGTTTCGCGCACGGCACCGTCAAGATCGGCGGCCTTTTCGATCTCGCCGTCCGGGTCCAGGTTGTCCTTGATTTCCTTGGTCACGTCGTAATGGGCGATTTTGTTGGCCTCGCGGCGGATGTCGTCCAATTCGGCCTCGCGCGCGACCTCGTCCAGACCCGCCTGGAATTCACCGGCCATGGACCGCAGTTTGCGGATCGCGCGCATCACCGTGCGCACGGCGCGCGGCAAATCCTTTGGACCGATCACGATGATCGCCAGAATGGCGACAATGAACAGTTCCTGCCAGCCGATATCGAACATGGCGGCGCGGTACTCCGTTTGGCCTTTATGAGTGAGCGGACGGGTCCAAATTCAAAAGGACACTCTGCCCGCGTTGGTTAGCCGGCGGCCTTATCTTTTTCCGTCGCGGCCGTCTGCGACGGCTTGTCGGCCGGTTCGCCGTCGATCGCTTTGCGTTCGGCCGTTCCGTCCGTGGCCTCGTCGTCCTCTTTCATGCTTTTCTTGAACGATTTCAGGCCTTTACCGAAATCCCCCATGAGCCGCGAAATTTTGCCGCCGCCGCCGAAAAGAACGAGGACAACGACCAGGACAACCAGCCAATGCCAGATGCTGAATGTACCCATTTTCTGCTTTCTCTTGTGGTTTTCACGATGTGGGAAGCCGGATGATGGCAGATACGAAGGTGGGCCGCAATGCCCCCGGTCAGCCCCCCTGACGGGGATAGATGTAAGGGAATCGACCAGCCATGCAAGGCTTTTCGGCCCGCTTTCGCGAATAAGTCCGGCAGGCGGAAACCTTCGCCCGGTCGGCCGGGCATCCCCTACCCCGCGGGCGTCAGACCGTCATCGGGGTCAAGGGCGTCAACGCGGTCGTCCTCGGTAATGTCGGCGCCGCCCGGTGGCGGGGCATCGCCCTCGTTATCGTCTTCCGTATCGACGCCGCCGGTGCCGTCCGTCAACTCGCCATGGGAACGGTAGACGTTGAGCGCCGGCCCGGATTCCAGAAGACCCATGGCCTTCAGTTCCTTGATGCCCGGCAGATCACGCAGCGTTTCCAGCCCGAAGTGGTCGAGGAAACCATCCGTGGTGCCCCAGGTCAGCGGCCGGCCCGGCCCGTCCTTGCGCCCGCGCGGCCGGATCCAACCTTCCTCGAGCAAAATGTCCATGGTTCCCTTGCTTAAACTGACGCCGCGGATTTCCTCGATCTCAGCCCGGGTGATGGGCTGATGGTAAGCGACGATGGCAAGCGTCTCGATAGCCGCGCGCGACAGCTTGCGCGTGACCTCGATGTGCTTGGTCATCTGCGCCGCCAAATCTTCGGCCGTGCGGAAGGCCCATGACCCGCCGGCGCGGATCAGGTTGACGCCGCGCCCGGCGTATTGGTCCTGCAGTTCGGCCAACAGGGCCTTGAGGTCCGCGTCCTCGGGTAGGCGATTGGACAAAACCCGTTCGGTCATCGGTTCGGCCGAAGCGAACAGCACGGCTTCCAGCAGGCGCAGGTGGTCACGGTTGAGATCGCTCATGGCCTATTGCTCCCCGCCGTCGGCATCGCTGCCGGCGACCACGCGGGGGCCGGTGGCGGAATCGGTGTTGTTGCCGCCGTCGGTGCGGGCCCGCAGATAGATCGGGCCGAAAATATCGGATTGGCGAATGTTCACTTTGCCTTCCTTGGCGAGTTCCAAACTGGCGGCGAAGGTGGACGCCACCGCCGATTTTCCGAACAGCCCGCCCCGCAGTTCCTCGGGCAGATAGCTCCACAGGGACTGCCAGTCGGGAGTCCGGCCGAGCAGATGGCGCAGGCGCTTGAGCGCGTCCTCGACCGTATAAACCTCGAACGGTTCGATATGCAACGTCCGGTCGCCGCCGGCACCCCGGCGACGCTGACGGGCATAGGCCTGCAGCAGTTCGTACAGGTTCACGTCGAGGATCTGTTCGGTTTCCACCGGATGCTTTTCAGGCGCCCCCCGGGCGAAGAAGTCGCGGCGAAGCTGCGACCGCTCGGTCAGCAACTGCCCCGCGTTCTGCATGGCCTCCAGGCGCTGCATCTGGAACGCCAGGGCAGCGGCCATCTCCTCACCCGTGGGCTCGTCCTCGCCGCCCAGGTCGGGCAGCAGCAGACGCGATTTCAGGTAGGCCAGCCACGCCGCCATCACCAGATAGTCGGCGGCGATCTCCAGGTTGGTCTGCTGGGCGGCGGCGATGAACTTCAGGTACTGGTCGGCCAGGGCCAGGATCGATATCTGGGTAATGTCGAGCTTATGGTCACGGGCCAGGGTCAGCAGAACGTCGAGCGGCCCTTCATAGCCGTCGAGATCGACCACGAAGATAACCTCGCGGTGCACCGTCGGCGTCTCCGGGGTATCGAAATCGTCGCTCATGCCATTCCTTGCGTTTTCGGCCTTACGCATCCGGCCCCGCCCTCAGGGCCCGGTCGCCCGGGTTTTAGGCGAGTCCGAGGCCCGCGAACAGGAAATTCATCAGGGCCGACGCGGGAACCCCCACCAGCCACCAGAACACGTTCAGGTCCATGCCGATCTGATCGCCGATCAGGGGCAGCAGGAACACGGCCCCCAGGATAATCAGGAATCCCACCCGTTCCAACCGGGCAAGCGGAGCTGCCAGGAAATCGGGCAATAGGCCGACGGCCACCCGTCCGCCGTCCAGGGGCGGTATCGGCAGCATGTTGAACACGGCCAAAATCAGGTTGATCCATACGGAATTGACCAGATTGCGCCCCATCCATTCGCCCAGTTCCGGCGGCAGCGCGGCGACGCTGGTCAAGGCCACGGCGGACAGCACCGCCAGGATCAGGTTGGCCCCCGGCCCGGCGGCGGCGACGAAGACCATGTCGCGGCGCGGCCGGTTAAGGCGGGAAAAATTCACGGGCACGGGCTTGGCAAAACCGAACATGAAGCGCCCGCCGGAGCCCAGCAGCAACAGGGCCGGCAGCAGGATGGTGCCGAAAAGATCAATATGTTTCAGTGGGTTGAATGTTACACGGCCCAGATTCTTCGCCGTGGCGTCCCCCAACATATTGGCGATGAAGCCGTGCGCGGCTTCGTGAAACGTGACGGCCAGCAGCACGGGCAAGATCCAGACGGAAACCGTATAGGCCAGCCCGGCGAGGTCGAATTCGGTCATCATGCAGTCGTCTCCGGCGCGGGGCTGCGCAAGGCTTCGGCCCGGGCGGCACGGGCCAAGGCCTTGTCCGTCATGATATGGGCAGCCTCGGCCACGGGCGCCATCTCGGCCATCACGCCGTTGCAGTGCAGGACCACGTCGCAGCCCGCCGCCAGGGCGCGCCGCGTGCGGTCCGCAAACGTGCCGGAAAGGGCGTGCATGGACAGATCGTCGGAAATCAGCAGGCCGTCGAAGCCGATGTCGCCGCGAATCACGCGATCCACCACCTTGGCCGAGAACGTCGCGCAATTGTCCGCATCGACGGCCGTATAGACGACATGGGCCGTCATCGCCCAAGGGGCGGTATTCAGTGCCCGGAACGGGGCGAAATCCGTGTCCCGCAGGGTCGCAAGGTCCGTCTCGACCACCGGCAGGGCCTTGTGGCTGTCGACCGTGGCGCGGCCGTGGCCGGGGATATGCTTAATGATCGGCGTCACGCCGCCCGCATGCAGGGCGTCGATGATGACCCCGCCCAGCGCCGCGATGGCGGCGGTATCCGTACCCAGCGCCCGGTCACCGATGATCGGGTCGGCCCCCGGCTGCGGCAGGTCGAGCACCGGCCAGCAATCGACGGTGATGCCCAGGTCCGCCAGGTCGCGGGCGATGGCGCGGGCGTTCGCGGCCAAGTCCGCAGATGCCTGATGCGGATTGTCCAGATAGGCCGCCGCGAACACCGATGCCGGCGGCCGGTCCGGCCAATGGGGCGGCCTGAGGCGCTGCACCCGCCCACCTTCCTGGTCGATAAGCACCGGCGCCGCGTCGTCGCCGACGGTGGCGCGCAGGTCGCGCACCAGGGCGCGGACCTGATCCGGGGTGTCGATGTTGCGCGCGAACAGGATGAAGCCGAGAGGATTGGCGTCCTCGAAAAAACGCTTTTCCGCATCCGATAAGGAGGGGCCTTCGCAGCCGAAGATCACGGCCCGGGGCGGGCCCTTGCGCCCAATCATCTGTCCGGTCATTTGCCGGGGGCGATCACCAGGCACCCCTGTCCCCGCTTGGCAAGCTGGGCGCAGACGGCGCGGGCCTCGTCCTTGTCACGGGCCGGGCCCAGACGGATGCGATAGAACACGCCCTTTGCGCCCAGGTCGGCGCGGACGATGTTGACCGTCATTTTGCCGAGCACATCCGAATGCTTCTGCTTCATCCGCTCGCCCTCGGTCTTGGCCGCCGTGGCGGCGCGGGACGCGGCAAGCTGTATCTGCCACCCGCTGACCGCTGCCGTTTCCGTCGCGGCGGGTGCACTCGGCGGCGGAGGCGCAACCTTGGCGACCGGGGCCGGTTGGGTCGCAGCGGCAGGCGCCGCCGTCGCGGATTTCGGCACCAGGGCAATCGGCCCGCCTGGGGTGGATGCCGCGGGTGCCACAGGAACGGGCGGCGGCGGGGCCGGCTGCGGCGTCGGCGCCTTGGCCACCGTCGCGGGCGGCGGCGGGGCGACCTCCCGGACCGGCATGGGCTTCGGCGCCACCGGTTTGGGCGCCGGGGCCGGGGCCGCCGGCAACAGGGCCTCCGCATTCGATTGTTCCGTGGGCGGCGCCAACTGTGCGCCCGCCGTGGCGGCGGGCACCGGCGGAACCTGGGACGGCGCCGTCGCTGCCTGCGCCTGCGGCAATTCCCTAGGCTGTTCCGGCGGCGGCAGCAGGTTTTCCACCCGCCCCGTCGGCGCCTCGCCCTGCATGCGCTTGTTGATGTCGTAGTCGCGGAACGGAATGTCCTGGCCGCCCGGATTGTCGGGCCGCACCTTGATCGCCCCCTCGGCGGCATGGACCACGGGCACCTGGCCGCTTTCCTCGCCGCTCAGTCCCGCCAGGCGGTCACCGAACAGAAACCCGCCAAGCCCCGCCGCCGTGACCAGGATCAGCACCAGCAGCAGCCAGACCGTGGTCGGGATGCCCCGTCGGCGCCGGGGCTCCGGTTCGAACTCAAGCGCGTCGGAAGCGGAGACGCGGATATCGCTGGTGGGCCGGCGGGCCATGATGTCGATCCCTCGAAACTCAGTCTTTTCTCGGCACGGCCCGTCTACGACGTCCGCGCGTGCAGGTCAAACAGGCGGCGGTGTTCCTCGCCGGCGTAGCGGTCAGTCATGCCGGCGATGAAATCGCACAGATGCTGCGCCGTCGCCTGGGTTTCCGGCCCCTCGGCCTTGGCCCGCCATTCCGTCGGCAGGCATTCGGGCTCGCGGATCAGCAGGCAGAACAGGTCCTTGACGACGCGGCGCGCCTTGCTGGTCATACGGTTCAGCTTGTAGTGCCGGTACATATTGTCGAACAAGAACTTCTTCAACGCCGCGTCCCATTCGCGCATGTCGTCGGAAAAACCGGCCACGGGACGGCGCAAATGCCGCACGGCGTCGGGGCTGTCGGGGTTGGCCTCAATCAGGCGGCGGCGGGTTTCCTCGATCACGTCCGTCACCATATCGCCGATCATGCGGCGCACGGCTTCGTGAATCAGGTGCGATTCGTCCAAATCCGGCATGTCATGGCGCACATCATGGAAGATGCGCCCGACCAGGGGCACGTCCTTCAAATCGTCGATGGTGAACAGCCCGGCGCGCAGCCCGTCGTCGATGTCGTGGTTGTTATAGGCGATGTCGTCGGCGATGGCGGCGACCTGGGCCTCGGCCCCGGCGTAGGTATCCAGTTCCAAGTCCTGCAGTTCCTGATAGTCGGCAATGGCCCGGGGCAGCGGCAGATTGCCGGAATTGACCAGCGGGCCGTTGTGCTTGACCACGCCCTCCAGCGTTTCCCAGGTCAGGTTCAGGCCGTCCCAACCGGGATAGCGTTCCTCCAGCTTGGTCACCACGTGCAGGGATTGGGCGTTGTGATCGAACCCGCCGTAGGGCGCCATGACCTCTTTCAAGGCATCCTCCCCGGCATGGCCGAAGGGCGGATGGCCCAGATCATGGGCCAAGGCCAGGGCCTCGCCCAGGTCCTCGTTCAAATGCAGATAGCGGCAGATGGAACGCGCGATCTGCGAAACCTCGAGCGAATGGGTCAGCCGGGTGCGGAAGAAATCGCCCTCGTGATTGACGAACACCTGGGTCTTGTAGGCCAGCCGCCTGAAGGCCACGGAATGGATGATGCGGTCCCGGTCGCGCTGAAAGGCGCCGCGGGTGGCGCTGTCGCCCTCCGGATGCAGGCGCCCGCGAGAGGTCTCCGACCGGCAGGCATAGGCCGCCAGAGGAAAGGCGGAATCGAGGGATCGCCGGTGGGTGTCGATGGTTTCCTCCTGCCGTGGCCGGGGTGAAAGTCGTTGCATGGCTGAACGGCCCGATTATAACCGGGAGAGGAGGACGCCGACATGCTTGAAATCAAAAGACTGTCCCTGGACGACGCGCGCCTGCTGATCCGGGGGGCGACAAAGCGCGCCAACGCGATCAAGGTGCCCATGGTGATTGCCGTGGTCGACGAATCGGGCCACCTGATCGCCTTCGAACGCATGGACGGCGGCAAGATCCTCAGCACCTCCCTCGCCTTCGACAAGGCGACGACCGCCGCCGTATCGCGCAAGGGCACCCACGACTACAACGCCGCTGCCCTCCCCGGTCAGCTGACCTTCGGCATTCAAACGGCGCTGGGCGGGCGGTTTTCCATCGTCGGCGGCGGGCGGCCCGTGGTGGTGGGCAGCGACGTGGTCGGCGGCATCGGCGTGTCCGGCGGCGCGCCGGAACAGGACATGGACGTGGCCCAGGCGGGGATCGACCATTTCCTGAAAACCCGGGTCGCCCGGAAGAAACCCGTCCCGGCCAAGAAGCGCCGCGCTTAAATTCGCCGCGAACCTGTTGTATGATGTCAGGCGACAGAAGCCGTTGAGACGGAGGTGGCCCTTCGGGGCCGGGGTGAAGGGGATTGTTCCCGATGTACCGGAGCACTCCGACAGCGGCTTCACCTTTTTCCCAATCATTGAATTTTCGCGCTAAGACGCCTAGATTCAGGGCAACCTGTATCCACCACGCATTTAAGGATTTTCGCCATGCCGGACGGCACACAATTGGCACCCGAGGAACGCATTCTGATCTCCGACAGCGCGGCCAAGCGCATCGGCGAATTGAAGGACATGGACGGCAACCCGAACCTGATGCTGCGCATCGCGGTCTCGGCGGGCGGCTGTTCGGGCTTTTCCTACGGCTTCGACCTGGACGACACGGTCAATGACGACGACCTGATCTTCGAGAAAAACGGCGTCAAGGTGGTGGTCGACGAGACCTCGCTCGACCTGCTCAAGGGCTCGGAACTGGATTTCAAGGAAGACCTCATCGGCTCCTACTTCCAGATGGCCAACCCCAACGCCAACGTGACCTGCGGCTGCGGCTCCTCATTCGGGGTTTAACCGCCCCAAGCATTTTGTGTTACGAGAGAGGCCCGCAAATTCGCGGGCCTTTTTCTGTTGGGAGCCTGAACCTTTGAAGATCGCCACCTGGAACGTCAACTCGATCAAGGCCCGCCTGCCCCGGGTGCAGGAATGGCTGGCCGACTTCCAGCCCGACGTCGCCCTGTTGCAGGAACTGAAATGCCAGGAAGAGGGCTTCCCGCGCCTGGAGATCGAGGACCTGGGCTACAACGTCGCGGTTTCGGGCCAGAAGACCTACAACGGCGTCGCGATCCTGTCGAAGCATCCGATGGAGGTCGAACGAACCGCCCTTCCCGGCGACGACAGCGACGAACAGGCCCGCTATATCGAGGCCGTGATCGACAGCGGCGACCGCCCCGTCCGCGTCGCCTCCATCTACCTGCCCAACGGCAACCCGACCCGCGACGACAATGGCGGCGACCACGAGAAATTCACCTACAAGCTCGGCTGGATGGACCGGCTGGTCGCCCATGCCAAGGAATTGCTGAAGACCGAGGACGCGGTCGTCCTGGGCGGCGACTACAACATCTGCCCGACCGACGCCGACGTCTACGATCCGGCGCGTTTCGCCGATGACGCGCTGTGCCGCCCGGAAAGCCGGGCCCGGTTCCGCACGCTCCTGAACTTAGGATTGACCGAGGCCTTCACGGCCATCAACCCGGGTGTGCATCAGTACAGCTATTGGGATTACACCGCCGGCGCCTGGCAGAAAGACAACGGGCTGCGCATCGACCACCATTTGCTGTCGCCCCAGGCGGCGGACCGGCTGATCGCCTGCGACATCGACAAGACGCCCCGCGGCAAGGAAAAGCCCTCGGATCACACGCCGGTGTGGATCGAGTTGGCGGATTGACCACGCAATAGGGGGACACCACCCATGCCGACTTTCGAAAACGGCCCCGTTACGATCCATTACGAGGAAGCCGGTTCCGGCTTTCCCCTGTTGGTCCTTCCCGGTGGGGGCCTGAATGCGACGATCGCCGGGCTTGCCAATCATCCCTTCGATCCGCTTCAGGAATTCAGCGACACCTATCGCGTGATCGCGCTCGATCTGCGGAACGCCAATACTGGCGGGACAGCGGGGCCGCTGGAAACCGAACGCACCTGGGACGGCTTCGTCGACGATCAACTGGCGCTGTTGGACCATCTCGGCATCGACCGGTTCCTGGTCATGGGGTTCTGCATCGCCGGTCCGATGATCTGGAACCTGCTGAAACACGTCGGCGACCGGGTCGTCGCGGCGACCCTGGTGCACCCCAGCGGCTATACGTCGAGCCATCCCGACATCTACGTCAAAAACGCCCTCAAGGGTTGGGCGCCGACGTTCATGAAACAGCGGCCCGACATCACCCCGGACATGATCACGGAGTTCCTCGACACCATGTACACGAAGCGGGCCGATTTCGTGTTCACCGTCGACCGCGATTTCGTGCGCAATTGCCAAACGCCCGTCCTGGTCCTGCCGGACGACATCCCGGCCCATCCCTACGCGACGGCGATGGAAACGGCGCTACTCGCCCCCAACGCGCGAGTGAGCCTCTATCCCTGGAAAGAGAACGACCGAAAGATCGCCCTGGCCCTGAACCACATCCGCGATTTCCTGGCGGTGAATACCCCCGCCGCCGGGTAGGGAAAGGCCTCGGACCACACGCCGGTGTGGATCGGGTTGGCAGGCTGAGCCCAGCTTATCGAACGATAAGAATTTCCCGTTTGTTGCAGCCGGGCATCCGACGCTAGCCTTCCCGGCGCATCGGAGAAGGAGCCCGTCATGACCGAGACGCTTGAGGGCGGCTGCCTGTGCGGTCGCCACCGCTATGAAATCACCAAGCCGGTCACCGCCACCCATTGCCTGTGCGAAAGCTGCCGCCGGGCCTCGGGCGGGACGCTGGTCACTTGGGTGACCGTGCCCCCGGGCGGGTTTCAATGGACCACGGAGCCGCCGGCCTTTTACGTCTCCTCCCCCAAAGTCAAACGCGGCTTCTGCCCGGAATGCGGCACCAGCCTCAGTTTCCAGCACGAAAACGAAGAAGACGTGGACATCGACGTCACGGCCGCGTCGCTGGACACGCCGGAGAAGGTCGCGCCCTACGACCACATCTGGGGAAACGGCAGACTGGTCTGGAGCCCTCTCGACCCGTCCCTGCCGGTCCTGCCCGGCAGCCACCGCCATGACGGCTGACGGGCCCTAATCCACCAGCGCCTTGCACGGCCGATAGCGGAAGCAGTCCGCCACATGGTCGTTCACCAGCCCGGCCGCCTGCATGTAGGCGTAGACGATGGTGGAGCCGACGAAGGTGAAGCCGCGCTTTTTCAGGTCCTTGGACAGCGCGTCTGAAATCTCCGTCTTGCCGGGCACGTCGCTCATGGCCTTGCGCCGACCGTCGACCGGCCTGCCACCGACGAAGGCCCAGACGTAGGCGTCGAAGGAGCCGAACTCCTGTTGCACCTTGAGGAACGCCAGGGCGTTCTTGCGCACGCCGTAGACCTTCAGCCGGTTGCGGATGATGCCGGGGTCGGTGAGGATCTTTTCTAGTTTGGAGTCGGTCAGCTTGGCGCATTTATCGATATCGAAATCATGAAACAATTTCTTGTAGTTATCGCGCTTTTTTAAGATCGTTTCCCAACTCAATCCGGCCTGGGCGCCCTCCAGATTGAGCATCTCGAAATGATGGCGGTCGTCGTGCACGGGCACGCCCCATTCCGTGTCGTGATAGGCCTCGTAGAAGTCCTTGCCCTGGCCGACCCAGCGGCAGCGCTTGCGTCCGTCTTCACCCGTTACCGTCATGGATGCCTCCTCCGTTACGCCTCATGTGTTCGCATTATGTTCCGTATTCGTCAAGCCTTATGAAGGGGCCTTTGCCGCGTTCCGGTTCTATGGCAGGCTCTGCCTCACGCGGGGATATCCCCTGCCCTTTCGGGAGAACATTCAGTCATGAAACGCTTACTGACGACGACCGTGATCGGCGCGTTGATCGCCGGGTTCGCCTGGGCCGCCACCCCGGCCAAGGAGGCCCAGGCCGCCGAGGTCAAATGGTACGGCCAGGCCGCTTTCCGCATCAAGACGCCGGGCGGCAAGGTGATCGTGATCGATCCCTTCATCACCAAGAACCCGAAGACCCCAGCCGACGACAAGGACCTGGGGAAAGTCGGCAAGGTCGACCTGATCCTGGTCACCCACGGTCACGGCGACCATCTGGGCGACACGGCCGAACTGGCCAAGATGACCGGCGCCAAGGTCGGCGTGAACGCCGACATGGGCCATACCCTGCGCATCCTCGGCATGGTCGACGGCAAGCAGCTGGTCCGCTTCAACAAATCCGGCCCGATCACCCCCATCGGCCCGGACATCACGGTGACCATGACCCATGCCGAACATTCGTCGGAGATCGTCAACAAGGGCGCCGACGGCAAGGAAATGATCTATCCGGGCGGCGAGCCCGCGGGCTACGTGATCAAGCTGGAGGACGGCTACACCATCTATCACACGGGCGACAGCGGCGTGTTCAAGGACATGGAGTTGATCCAGGATCTCTACAAGCCGGATCTGGTTCTGATCTGCATCGGCGGCTGGTTCACCATGGACCCCCGCCACGCGGCCTATGCGCTCAGTAAGTTCCTCAAGCCCGCGACCGCGATGCCCATGCACTACGGCACCTTCCCGCCGCTGAAGGGCACGCCGGACGAGTTGAAAAAGCTGCTCGCCGACATGGGCGGCAAAACCGAGGTCGTGGTCATGCAACCAGGCGACGAGAAATCGTTTGGAAAGTAATTCCAAAGGCTGACTATAACTGATTATGATCGAGGAGACCGGCATCGTCGGTCTCCTCGATTTTATTATATCTCTTTGAGGGGGGCCAACATGCGGACGATGTGCCAAATCAAGCTAGGCATTTTCCTCGTGGCTGCCGGCCTTTTTTCTGCAACAGCTGCGATAGCGGAAACGGTCACCAAAGAGGACTTGGCGCCCGGTACGCTGTTGAACCGGTATTCGGGTCTCGCGGGCGCATGGTGGCTGGATACCGAATGCCGATTTCTATCAGACGATCAAAAAAGGGAGTTCGCCTGGCATATATCGGAAATAAGCCTCGCTATCGCAAAGAGGACGGGAAAACCGCGCACACTCGACGCTCTGCAGAAAACCGCGAAACAGCACGTCGACAAAAAATATTCGGGGTGCCCATCCGGCTCCCAAAAGATAGTTACTGAAGGGTTCGAACGCGCCCGGGCAATGACGAAGGAGCTGACCGGACAAACTTACGATCCGGTCGAGTCAGACCGAAAGCGGAATCTTGAAATCTTTGCGCTGATTGCGTGGTGGTACTTGGGGGTTGAAGGCAAATGCGAACATATGGCGGAAGCCCCGGAAGAAATAAGAAAAAAAGCGAAAGAAGCCTGGGGTGATGTTTTCGTGATGATGGTAGTGAAGGAAAAGCTACCTCAAGCGAACAACGTTGTGGGGATGGTGCAGGACAAGATTAAGTCGACGCCGAATATTACATGCAATGACGGTACGAAAGCGATGGTCCGTAAAAGCGTCGAAGAATTATTCGTGCTTCAAGCCAATCTAAAAAACAAGTACCCACAATAATGCAATGAGTGACCGTTAACAGAGATCACGGTCTTATTGCATCACCGCCAGGGCCGCCGGGGCCGTGCCGGTTGGGCGTCGGCGCCGCCCATCTGTTCCAGCGCCCGGATGCGGTCGGCCAGCGGCGGGTGGCTGGAAAACGCCGCCTGCATGCGCCCGGCGTTGATGGCGAAGGCCCTCATCTCGTCGGGCATGGGCGGGGTGTCATGGGCCGCCTGCAGGGCCTTCAGGGCGTTGATCATGTTGCGCCGGCCGGCCAGTTCCGCCCCGCCCTTGTCGGCGCGGAATTCGCGCCAGCGCGAGAACCACATGACGATCATCATGGCGGCAATGCCGAACACGAACTGGGCGATCATCGAGACGATCCAGAACGCCGGGCCATGGCCGCGCTCGACCTTGAACACCAGGCGGTCGACCAGATGGCCGACGATGCGCGACAGGAAGATGACGAAGGTATTCACCACGCCCTGGATCAGGGTCAGGGTCACCATGTCGCCATTGGCGACATGGGCGACTTCGTGGCCCAGCACGGCCTCGACCTCTTTCCGGTCCATGGTGTTGAGCAGTCCCGTCGAGACGGCGACCAGGGCGTTGTTGCGGTTCCAGCCCGTGGCGAAGGCATTGGGCGAGGCATGATCGAAGATGCCGACCTCGGGCATGCCGATGCCGGCCTGTTTGGCCTGCCGGGTGACCGTATCGACCAACCATTGTTCCGTCGGGTTGGCGGGCCGGGTGATGACCTTCACGCCCATCCCCGCCTTGGCCATGGTCTTGGACAGGAACAGGGAGATCAGCGCCCCGGAAAAACCGATGACGGCCGAATAGACGACCAAGGCGTTGATGTTCAGGTCGACGCCATTGGCCTGCAGCAAGCCATCCAGCCCGAGCAGGCGAAAGGTCAGGCTGATCAGTGCGACGATCGCCAGGTTGGTGCCGAGAAACAGCAGAATCCGCAGCATCGATTTGTCCTTAGCCCAAGAAAAGGCGCACCCCCATGGGAACGCCGAAATTCTGGAAGATATCTAGGCTGCCGGGCGGCCGCCGCAAGGGCTTTGGCCGCGGAATTTCCAACGGCCTCAGGAACCGAGCGTCGCCGCGTATTCCCGCCACCCGCCGAATTCGGAAATGTCCCTGTGTATGCCTTCCGCCATCTCGCGGGGATAGAGGATTCCATCCAAAATCCGCCCGTCGTCCAGTTCCACCGGGCCGCAGTACAGCCCCGGCGGTTCCCCGGCTTCGACCTTGGCCCAAATCTCGTCGCTCATTTCATAAATCTCGCCGGGGACGGAAATCCCGCCCTCGCCCACCCTGTACATGCCGGGATGGATGTCGCCGATGGAATGAAGCCGGTATTCGGGCACGGTCCGGGCTTCGCCCAGGAAAGCCGCTCCCTCGAGATTGCCGTTCAAGGCCAATCCGCGCATCAGGGTGCCGTTGACGAACAGGACCTTCGTCATGCGGCGACTTGCCCTTTCCGCCCGTCCGTGCAGCCGACGATCATGCGCAGCATGCGCCGGGGCTCGGTGTAGTCGTCGACGGCACAATGCATGGACGACCGGTTGTCGATCCCGACCAGGCTGTTCAGGGTCCATTTGTGACGGTACTGGAATTCGGGTTTCAGGGAATGTTCGAACAGTTCGGCCAGCAGATCGTCGCTTTCCGCCTGCTCCAGTTCATTGATGCGCATGGAATAGCCGGGATTGACGTAAAGGATCGGCACGCCGGTCTTGGGGTGCGGGCGGACCACGGGATGGATCACGTCCGGATGGGCCGCCTGCTGTTCCGGCGTCAGGGTCGGCGTGGCGCCCAGGGTGTTCCAGCCCCAACGATGGGTGCAGGTCAGCCCGTCCAGGCGCGCCTTGGTCTTGTCCGGCAGGGTCGCATAGGCGGCCCGCATGTTGGCGACCATGGTGTCGCCGCCCGTGGACGGCAGATGCGTGGAATACAGGAAGATGGCGTCGGACGGATTGACCTCGTAGGACAGATCCGAATGCCAGAAAGCCCCCGCCGGCTTGGGCGTGGTGCGGCTTTCGGCCGTGCCCATGTTCTTGGCGATGATCGACACCTCGAACCCGTCCGGGTGGTGGTACTGGTTCAGAATGTGCGGAACCAGCGGGCCGAACCGGCTGCCGAAATCACGCAGCCAGGGCACGTTTTCCTCCAGATCCGGAATGACAATGGCGATGTGCTCAAGCATCGCCTGTTCCACGGCGCGGAAATCGTCATCGCTCAGGGGTTTGCGTGAATCCAGACCGTGGATTACGGCGCCCATGGGGGCGTCCAGGGGTTCGATCTTAATCGTCATGAATGGGCCTCCGTTGCGTTTTTCCAAACTATATCATTCCGCTGCCCACCGGTTCCAGAAATGGAAAACAGACCAAATAATCATACCCCTGTGTGGTGTTCGCTTGGTGGTATGCCAGATAATCCACTACTCTGTCCCGGAAAGTGCCTTGGAGGAGGTGATATGGGAGAGGTGCCGATGGCCATCAGCCACGGTCCGGCGATGAGTGCGGTCGAGGGACCGTTTGCCGAACAGACATGGGATTTCACGCCCCCCGCCCTGCGCTGGCTGCTTGATCATTGGCTGGAAAAGCGGGGCGATCGGGATTGCCCGCGCTGGCGCGACATCGACCTGCCCTCCATGTACAAGTATGCGCCCAACATCGTCGTCAAGGACGCCGTCGACGGCGGCCGTGACTTCCGGGTCCGATTTTGGGGTACGGCCGTCACGGAATGGCTGCGGATCGACGCGACGGGCAAGCTGCTGAGCGAATATTTCCCCGCAAACGGGCGGGAACGCATTCTGGAGGCGCACCGTCAGGCCTTGACCGGCGATATGCCGGTCCGCCGCTGGGGCATCAGCATCTACCCGGAACGCAGCTATGTCGGGTTCGAAAACATCACCCTGCCCCTGGCCAACGACGCGGGCGAACGCGCCCATATCATCTCCATGAGCCTTTACCGGATAATCGATACCGATCCATCGACGGCGCCCGCCCAACCCGGCACTTGAATGCCCAGCCAACGGCGGTCGCTATCCAATGGGTTGTCGGACGTTCTTCAATAGGTCTAAAATCGCGACATTGGGGATTGGAGGAGAGCCCAGGTGGGAGGCTCTTCAATGTCGAAATTGCGCTGTGAACACCCGCGGCAAGGCGCACCATTCTTTTTTGAACCAACCCAGTCCTTTGACGCCTGGGAACTCCGCTGGCTTCTGGATTACTGGCAGGGCCTGTGCGACGGCCCGAATTGTCCCCGGCTGATTGACGTCGGCCTGCCGGCCATCGTGCGCCAGGCACCGAAGATCATCGTGCGCGACGCCATCGACGGGGGCCGCGATTTCGTCAATCGGTTCTGGGGTAGCGAGCTTAGAAACTGGCTTGGTTTCGACGGCACGGGCCAGCGAATTTCGGAATATTTCCCGCAGCACGCGCGCGCCGCCATGTTGGCCTCCCAACGCCTTGCCCTGGAAAGCGATACGCCCGTGCGCCGCTGGGGCGTGACCGCCTACCCCCAACCCAACCTCGCAACCTATGAGGCGATCGACCTGCCGTTGGCGGACGACGACGGCGCCCGCGCCCATGTGCTGTCGATGTATGTCTACCGGTCCGACCGCCTGGATGCTCAGCCCGATGCGGCGCCGCTCCCGGCCGAGACCGGGAACGCCTCGTCCTGGGCCGCGCGAAGCCGCCACAGCGCGGAGTCCTGAGGCGCCGCCACCATCTCGACCGTCAGAATTTCCCCGGGCCGGACATCGGCCACCAGCCGATTATTGGCCGCCATGTAATACGGCACCGGCCCGCCGGGAATGGCCGCCTCGGCGGGGCGCACCAAGGGCTCCAACCCGGCGATGGTATGGTGATGGCCGCCCATGTCCAGAACCTCGCCCGCCTTGAATTCGCGGGTCGCGCGGCCGACCAGGTCGAACGCCGGCCGGGGCGTGCGCCCGCTGGTCGGCATGCCGCCCTGTGCCGCGGCGATGATCGAGGCCGCCGCCTCGATCCCCAGTAAATGCACCGGGTTGTGCAGCAAACCGTAATTGCCGCAGGAACTTACCGGAATGCCCTTGGCCTTGAGAACCTGCCAGGTCTCGCGGTCCGAACAGCGCACGATCACGAACACGCCGCCGGCCAGGCTCAGTTCATCGAACCGGCGCAGGCAGTTGACGATATCGACCACGCCGCCGCCCGCTTCCATCAGGATGCCGCCCTCGGTTTCCGGCCGGAACACGTCGGGCAGTTCCACCGTGCGCGCCAGCGGCGCATGAAAGGCGTCGAAATCCGGGCGCAGGCCCGTGGCGTTGCACACCAGCATCATTTCGCACAGGTCGGGCACGGATTTCAGCGCCGTCGGCCCCAAGGGGGCGGCCCGGTCGGCCAGAACCTCGGGAATATCAGCGCCGTCCAATTGCCAGTTGTCGGCGAAATCGGGCACGGCGAAGGTCTGACCGTGGTAGCTGAGCTCGCCCTTGGCGCGATGCCAGACCACATCGTACTCGCTCGCCTTGCCGGCCATCACGACCTCAAGCCCCAACAACTCGGCCCGCGAAATCAGGCCGATCAGCAGGCTCGGCTGGTCGCCGTCCGGCAGGGTGTATACGACGCCCTTACCCGCCGCCAGCTTGGCCAGCCAGGGCCCGCAGACCGACGCCATTTCCTTGGACGCCAGGACCAGATGCTTGCCGGCCAGGATCGCCGCTTCGGACACCGCCGCCGCGGCCTCCGGCGCCCCCGTGGCCTCGACCACCAGGTCGATGTCCGTATCGACCAGAAGAAGCCCGTCCGGCACCACGGCGACCTTCCCGGCCGTCATGGCGTCCCGCGCCGTGGCCGCGTCGCGGCAGATCTCAATGCCGTCCCCGGCCACGCCGCAGCGCAGCAGCACGTTGACCGCCCGGTCCGGATCGATGTCGGCCACCACCGGAACGTCGATGCCCGGATGGCTCAACGACTGAGTGATCAGGCTGGCGCCGAATTCCCCGGCGCCGACCAGCCCGACGCGCACGGGAGGTGCCGTGTTCTTGTAGATCTCGTTGAAGTCGACCATCTATCCGGCCGCGATCAGAACGTGATGACCTGACGCACCGTATGGCCCTCGGCCAGATGGTCGAAGGCGGCGTTGATGTCGTCCAGGGGGATTTTCTCGCAAATCAGCTTGTCAACCGGCAGGGCGCCGCGCTTGTACATCTCGATGTAATGGGGGATGTCGCGCTCGGGAATGCAGCTGCCGAGGTAGCTGCCCTTGATGGTGCGTTCCTCGGTCACCAGGTTGACGTGCTGCACGGTCATGTTGGTGGCGGGGTGGCTCAGGCCGCTCGACGTCGTCGTGCCGCCGCGCTTGGTGACCTTGTAGGCCAAATCCATGGCCTCGACCCGGCCGACGCATTCGAACATGTATTCCAGCCCGCCGCCGGTGGCGTCCCGGACCTTTTCGACCACGTCGTTGTCGAGCGCGTTGAACACCGCGTCGCAGCCCAATTTGGTGCCCCATTCCAGCTTGTCGTCGAGCGCGTCGATGCCGACGATATGCCGGGCCCCCGCCATCTTGGCCCCCATGACGGCGGCCAAGCCCGTGCCGCCCAGGCCGACCACGCCGACCGACGCCCCCGCCGGCACCTTGGCCGTGTTCAGGACCGCGCCGACGCCGGTGATGACGGCGCAGGAAAAGGTGCAGGCGATGTCCAGCGGCAGGTCCTTGTCGATCTTCACGACCGAGGACCGGTGCGCCACCACGTATTCGGAGAAACAACTGACCCCCGCCTGGTGATAGAGTTTCTTGCCGTCCTTATGCAGGCGCATGCCGCCGCCCATGAGGGTCCCGGCCCCGTTGGCCGCCGCCCCCTTTTCGCAGATCGACGGACGGCCTTCCTTGCAGGGCAGGCACTGGCCGCAGGACGGCAGGAAGGCGAACACCACATGGTCGCCCACTTCCAGGCCCTCGACGCCCGGCCCCAATTCCTGCACCACGCCCGACGCTTCATGGCCCAGCACCATGGGCAGGGGCCGTTCGCGCACGCCGGCGACCACGGACAGGTCCGAATGACACACCCCGGCCGCCGCGACCTTGACCAGAACCTCGTTCGCCTGCGGCGGATCCAGGTCCACTTCCTCGATCTTCATGGGCAGGGACATAGCATAGGGGCGCTTGGCACCCAGTTCGTAGACGACGGCGGCTTTGGTTTTCATGTCTTGATCTGCTCCGGTAAGGGCATGTTGGTCTTCAGGCTTCGTGAGCCCGGAACCTTATCCCCGCCGCCTCGCCTCGGCAAGACGGGGTCGGCAAGTCGCGGATGCGGGAGCGGGCCAAACCGGCTATAACGATTGAAATTCTAAACAAACGCATCCTTGGGAGTTGATCCATGCTGAAAACAACCGTCGCCGGAAGTTTGCCCAAACCCAGTTGGCTGGCCGAGCCGGAAAAGCTCTGGGCGCCTTGGAAATTGGAGGGCGAGGAGTTATGGCAGGGGCAATGCGACGCCGCCCTTATCTGGATCAAGACCCAGGAAGACGCCGGGATCGACATCGTTTCCGACGGCGAGCAGTTCCGGAAGCATTTCGTCCACGGTTTTCTGGAGTTCGTCGACGGCATCGACTGGGCCAAGATGACCACCATGGGCATCCGCGACAACCGCTATGACGCCGACGTGCCGACGGTGACGGCCAAGATCAGCCGCCGCGAAAGTGCCCATGGCAAATCCACCGCCTTCTGCCGCGAACACGCCAACGGCGGCCTGAAGATTACCATGCCCGGCCCCATGACCATCTGCGACACCATCGCCGACGAGGTTTATGGCAAGCGCGCCGACATGGCCTGGGCCTTCGCGGAAATCCTGAATGAAGAGGCGCTGGAGTTGCAGGCGCTGGGCGTCGACGTGATCCAGTTCGACGAGCCCGCCTTCAACGTGTTCCTGGACGACGTCAAGGAATGGGGGGTGGCCTGCCTGAACCGGGCGTTCCAGGGCATCACCACCAAGAAGGCCGTGCATATCTGTTACGGCTACGGCATCGACGCCAACAACCAGTGGAAGGAAACGCTGGGCAACGAATGGCGCCAGTACGAGGAAACCTTCCCGGCCCTGAACGACAGCGTGGTCGACCAAGTGTCGCTGGAATGCGCCGGCTCCCACGTGCCCCATTCGCTGATGAGCCTGCTGAAGGACAAGGAAGTGATGGTCGGCTCCATCGACGTCGCCAACCTCAACGTGGAGACGCCGGAACAGGTCGCCGAGGTCATCCGATCCGCCATGCGCTATGTCGATGCGGAGCGCATCTACCCCTGCACCAACTGCGGCCTCGCCCCCTTCCCCCGGCATGTGGCCGAGGGCAAGCTGAAGGCCCTGGCCGCCGGGGCGGCGATCGTGCGCAAGGAATTGGGCGCCGCCTGATCCTGCCGATACGCCCGGCACAAAACCTTTTCCCGCAAGCACCCTTGCCTTGCGGGGCCTTACGGCATTAAACCAACGGTCCCGAATTCAGGATATCCAGCCGTTCCAGGGAGAGCCCCATGGCCAAAAAGTTCGACAAGTCCAAACTGCCCTCGCGCTACACCACTCAGGGCCCGTCCAGCGCGCCGCACCGGTCCTACTATTACGCCATGGGGATGACCGAGGAAGAGATCGACCAGCCCTTCGTCGGCGTCGCGACCTGCTGGAACGAGGCCGCCCCCTGCAACATCGCCCTGAGCCGCCAGGCCCAGGCCGTGAAGACCGGCGTCAAGGAAGCCCAGGGCACGCCCCGCGAATTCACCACCATCACCGTGACCGACGGCATCGCCATGGGCCACCAGGGCATGAAGTCGTCGCTGGCATCGCGCGACGTGATCGCCGACTCGGTCGAGCTGACCATGCGCGGCCATTGCTATGACGCCATGGTCTGCCTGGCCGGCTGCGACAAATCCCTGCCCGGCATGATGATGGTCATGCTGCGCCTCAACGTGCCATCCGTGTTCATGTACGGCGGCTCCATCCTGCCCGGCAAGTTCAAGGGCAAGGACGTGACCGTGATCGACGTGTTCGAAGCCGTGGGCACCAATGCCTCGGGCGAAATGTCGGACGAAGACCTGCACGAACTGGAATGCGTGGCCTGTCCGTCGGCCGGGTCCTGCGGCGGCCAGTTCACGGCCAACACCATGGCCTGCGTGTCGGAAGCCATCGGCCTGGCCCTGCCCGGATCGGCCGGCGCCCCGGCCCCCTATGAGACCCGCGACGAATACGCCGTGGCGTCGGGCAAGGCGGTCATGGACCTGATCGAAAAGAACCTGCGCCCGCGCGACATCGTGACCCGCAAATCGTTCGAGAACGCGGCCCGCATCGTCGCGGCGTCGGGCGGATCGACCAACGCCGGGCTGCACCTGCCGGCCATGGCCCATGAATGCGGCATCGATTTCACCCTGGAAGACGTCTGCGAGATATTCAAGACCACGCCCTACATCGCCGACCTGAAGCCGGGCGGCAAGTACGTGGCCAAGGACATGTTCGACATCGGCGGCGTGCCGGTGCTGATGAAGGCACTGTTGGACGGCGGCTATCTGCACGGCGACTGCATGACCGTGACCGGCAAGACCATCGCGGAAAACCTGAAAGACGTGGTGTTCCCGACGGACCAGGACGTGATCTATCCGGTGTCCAACCCGATCACGCCGACGGGGGGTGTTGTCGGCCTCAAGGGCTCGCTCGCCCCCGACGGCGCCATCGTCAAGGTCGCCGGCCTGCACAGCCTGCAATTCACGGGCACGGCCCGTTGCTTCGATTGCGAGGAAGACGCGCTTCAGGCCGTGCTCAAGCAGCAGGTCAAGGAAGGCGAGGTCGTCGTCATCCGCTACGAAGGGCCCAAGGGCGGGCCCGGCATGCGGGAAATGCTGTCGACCACCTCGGCGATCTACGGCCAGGGCCTGGGCGAAAAGGTGGCGCTGATCACCGACGGCCGGTTCTCCGGCGCCACGCGCGGGTTCTGCATCGGCCATGTCGGCCCGGAAGCAGCCGTGGGCGGCCCCATCGGCCTGCTGAAGGACGGCGACGTGATCAAGATCGACGCCGAAAAGGGCACCCTGGACGTTGAATTGTCCGAGGCCGAACTGGACGCCCGCCGCAAGGAATGGACGCCGCGCAAACACGACTACCAGTCGGGGGTTCTTTGGAAGTATGCTCAGTTGGTGGGCCCCGCCTGCGACGGCGCCGTCACCCATCCGGGCGCCAAGGCGGAAACCCACGTGTTCGCCGACATCTAGACCCCGCGTCCAGACGGGGCCGGAGGTCGGCCCGGGTGTGACAAAAACGGGATAACGGCCATGGCCGAAGACGCCTTTGCCTTGAACCGGCGCGAGCACGACCGAAAGTCCTCGGGCTTTCAGGCCCGTGTAACCGTCGGCGGCGCCTCCACCAAATGCCTGATCGAGGACATCTCCCCCGGGGGGGCCCAGATCATCGCCTCCCTGGACCTGTCCAAGGGCCGCCACCTGACCCTCGACCTGGGGGCGTTCGGCGACGTCAGCGCGACCGTCGCCTGGTGCCGCAAGGGACGCCTCGGCTTGAAATTCGAAGCCGACCCCGAGGTCCTGGCCGAACTGGTCATGTCCCTCGCCATGCAGGCGTGATTACGGGAAAAGCTTGAACCACGGAGACGGTGAGGCGGTGAGAAGAAGGCGTCGGTTGGACGGCTGCTTTCCAAATCGTCATGCCCGGACTTGATCCGGGCATCCACGCGTTTCACCCTCGGCAATAGATCAAGACATGGATGGCCGGGTCGCGCCCGGCCCTGACAAACTGAAATCTTCTCACGGCCTCACCGCCTCATTGGTTAAACTTCCCCCATGATCAAGTCCCTCGACCTGCCCTTCGTGCGCGCCCAGTTCCCGGACACCTGTTTCAATGACGGCTGGGCGTTCTTCGAGAACGCCGGCGGCTCCTACGTGCCCAATGCGGTGATCGACCGCATGACCGCCTATATGCGGGGCTCCCAGGTTCAGCCCCAGGCCCCCTATCCCAAATCGCAGCTCGCCGGCCAGCGCATGGCCGACGGCCACGCCCGCATGGCGGAGATGATCGGGGCGACGGCGGACGAGGTCGTGATCGGCCCCTCGACCTCGATGAACGTCTACGTCCTGGCGCAAGCACTCCGGCCGCTCTGGAAAGCGGGCGACGAGGTGATCGTCGCCGTCGCCAACCACGAAGCCAATTCCTCGCCCTGGCGGCGCCTTTCTGAATTCGGGATCGTCGTGAAGGAATGGCCGGTCGATGCCGAAACGGGGGCGCTGCGCCTTGATCTACTAGAAGACCTGCTGACCGAGCGCACGCGGCTGGTCGCCTTCCCCCATGTCTCCAACATCACCGGCGACATCAACGACGTTCCGGCGATCACCCGCCAGGTCCACGCGGCGGGGGCGATGGTCTGTGTCGATGCCGTCGCCTACGCGCCGCACCGGGCCGTCGACGTGAAGGCCTGGGACGTCGATTTCTACCTGTTCAGCTTCTACAAGATCATGGGCCCGCATATCGGCCTGCTCTACGGCAAGCGGGAACGCCTGTTGGAAGCCCGCGGCCAGGGCCACCTGTTCTTCGCCGAGGACGATATCCAGCACAAACTGAACCCGGCCGGCCCCAACCACGAAACCATCGCCGCACTCGCCGGCATCGCGGATTACTTCGAGGCGCTGGCGGCCCATCATTTCGATGCGCCCGCCAATACGCTCCACGCCCGCACGGCCCAGGTGTTCGGCCTCGTCGCCGCGCATGAACAGCGCCTCGCCGAACGCTTCCTCGACGCCGCCCTCAACATCCCCGGCCTGCGCCTTCTCGGCCGCCGGACCGCCGACGCCGCGCTCCGCGCGCCGACCTTCTCGTTCACGGTCGAAGGGAAATCATCGGCGGAAATCGTCGCGGCCCTGACGGCGCAACAGATCGCCTGCTGGAACGGCGACTTCTACGCGCCGCGGCTCCTGGAAGCCGTCGACATCACCGACACCACCGACGGCGTCGTCCGCACGTCCATGACGCATTACAATACGGTGGAAGAGGTGGAGCGGCTGGTGGCCGCGTTGGATTCATATATAGCCCGACGTAACTACAAAATGGTTTCGGACATCAAATTCGTATTGATTTTGGCAGCAGTCGCAATTGTGATTGCCCTATTGGTATTGTTCAACAGGAACAAACACTTGGCGGGGCATATGGGGATCCCTGTCGATAAGATGCCTATCAAAGATCAAAGAACCCTGCGCGTCCTTGGTTGGGCGGCCATTTGTGTTTTCTCGGTTTTGATCCTGTTGGGATCGTTTGAATAGAAAGGTGCCTCGAGCATCTGTCGCCTAAGACGCCCGCAAGCCGACCAGGCCATCCCTTTCAGGTTGCAGGCTAGCTCGGTACCGGCGGCGTGGTGGCCGCGTGGAGGGTATCGACCTCCCCCCGCACCTTCTTCAGCTTCTTTTCCAGCATCTTCTCTTCCTTCTCAAGCGCCCGCTCCAGGCCCTTGATGCGCTTGTTGAGGGCCTCGATGTTGGCGAGGCGTTCGATGCGGAGTTGGGCGTCCTTCTTGCGCCGCCATTTGCGGAAGCGCCATTCGCCGGCGCAGATCAGCAGCAGGATGCCCGCCCCGGCGCAGACCAAGGCCCCCACGAGGTAGGCCGTCTTGTGCAGGCTCACGGCCGTGCCCCAGAAGCCGATGGTGGTGAGGCAGGCGGCCGTCATGAACAGCAGGCGGCGGGTGACGGGATCGTCCTTCTGGACCTCGTTCTGGGCGGCGGCGACGGCGATGGCGATTTCCGTCTTGGCCATGGCCTGCCATTGCTTGAAGGACATGCCCTCGCCCACGCTGCGTCCTTCGCGGATGAATTGCTCCAGCCGCATCATGATGTATTCCGCGCGCTGTTCCGGCGTCGGATTAAGGGGCAGTTCGGGGGCCTGAAACTCGGTCATCGTCATACGTCTCCGACGATCAGCGTATTTCAGTTGGCTTAACAGGCGGTTACCGCCGACACCCTGGAGGCGTCGGCGGCGTTCGCATTGTCGTCTATTCCGCCGCTTTGCCGACCTGATGCATGTAGACGTCCTGCTGCGGGAACGGAATGGTGAAGCCGGCCGCCTCCAGGCCCAGCTTGACCCGCTTGTTCAACTCGAACAAGGTCGGCCAATAGTCGCCGATGTTGACCCAGGCGCGCAGGTTGATGTCGATGGAACTGGCCGCCATGGCCATGACCATCACTTCGGGCGCCGGATCCTTGAGAATTCGCGGCTCCGCCTCAAGCAGGCCCTTGAGCACGGCCATCGCCCCTTCGATGTCGTCACCATAGGAAATGCTGGCCAGAAGGTCGATGCGGCGCGTCGGGTTGCGCGAGAAGTTGGTGATCGACGCCCCCCAGATCGAGGAATTGGGCACCGACTTGAAGATGCCGTCGGGCGTCCGCAGTTCGGTGGTGAACAGGCTGATTTCCACGACCGTGCCCGACTGGCCGCCGGCGTCGATGAAATCCCCCGTCTTGAACGGGCGCAGCACCAGCAGCATGACCCCCGCCGCGACGTTCTGCATGGTGCCCTGCAAGGCCAGACCGATGGCCAGGCCGGCGGCGCCCAGAATGGCGATGAGCGAGGTCGTCTGCACCCCGAACTGGTTGAGCACCGCGACCAGGACGAAGATCTTGACGACATAGCCGACGATCGACGACAGGAACGGCGTCAGCGTGTCGTCGATGGATTTGACCCGGTTGAGGGCCTTGGTCACCGTCCGCTTGGCCCAACCGGCGACCCACCAGCCGATGACCAGGATGACGATGGCGCCGATCACGCTCATGCCGTATTCCGTGCCGACGTCGGCCACGGTCTGCATAACCATCTCGATGGTCTTCTGGGCGTTGGCGATCTGTTGTTCTGCTTTATCCATGATGGATCTCTATCCTTGCGTTGCGCCCCGTCCCCCCCGGAATGGAACGGCGATTATGTCGATGTGGGCGGCGGCTCACAAGACCCGCGTGTGGTTGGATAAAGACCCTCAACCCCGGCCCCTTTCCGTATCCGCAAACGTAAAAGCCCCGCCGGTTTCAAGGGCGGGGCTTTCCGTTTCAGTTTCGGGATCGGCGTCGCACCCGATCCCACCCGATGATCACCGGGTAAATGGGGTTTGGGTCGATATGTCGGGGGACTGCATCGGTGGTTCCAACTTTGTAACCTCCTTCATCTGCCTATGAAGAAGGCTACCGCCCCCCTCCCCGGTCATACCAGCCCCTGAAAGTTCCTATTTCGGGCGCATATTAGGAGAAAAGGATCAATATCCACACGGCTGTCGGAGAAACAGCCGCATAGTGGGATATTGCCGACAAAAGGCCAAGCGCCCCCTGGGTCAGGAGGGTCAGGCCACCGCCGCCAGACGCTTCAGCGCCTCGTCCAGCCGCGCCCGCGTCGCCTGGGCATCGCCCAGTTTCTCGCGTTCGCCCTCGACCACCTCGGCCGGGGCGTTGGCGACGAACTTGGCGTTGCCGAGTTTCTTTTCGAACCGGTCGATTTCCGCGTCCTGCTTGGAAATTTCCTTCAAAAGCCGCGCTTTCTCCGCCTCCAGGTCGATGGCGTCGGCGATCGGCAGGATGATCATGGCACCGTCGAGCACGTCCTGCACCGCGCCCTTGGGCACCTCGCCCGCCAGGACACCCGCGTCGGACAGGCCCGCCAGGCGCAGGATCAAATCGCGATGGGTCGCGAGCGCCGCCTGGGCGGCCGCATCCGCATCCTTCAACAGCATGGGGATTTTCGCCTTGGGCGGCACGTTCATTTCCGAGCGCACGGCGCGGATCTGCGAGATCAGGCGCACGACCCAATCCATTTCCGCGTTGACCGCGGCATCGACCAGGGCCGCGTCGAACACGGGCCAGGGCGTGGTGATCAGCGGCTGGGCGCGCTCGGCCCGGGTCTGCCACAGCTCCTCCGTGATGAACGGCACGATGGGATGCAGCAGGGTGATGATCTGGTCCAGCACCCAGGCCGTGGTCGCCCGGGTTTCCGCCTTGGCCGCCGCGTCCGTGCCCATGAATACGGGCTTGGCGAATTCCAGGTACCAATCGCAGAAGGTGTTCCAGGTAAAGGCATAGAGCGCCCCGGCCGCATCGTTGAAGCGATAGGCACCAAGTGCTGCGGTCATGGCCTTTTCGGCCTCGGAAACCTTGCCGACGATCCAGCGGTTCAAGGTTGAGTTAACTGAATTCGGATTAAAATCAGGGTCGACCCGGCATTCGTTCATGTCGCAGAACCGGGCTGCGTTCCAGATCTTGGTGCAGAAGTTGCGATAGCCCTCGACCCGGCTTTCCGACATCTTCACGTCGCGGCCCTGGGCGGCGAAGGCCGTGAGAGTGAAGCGCAGCGCATCGGCGCCGAACTTGTTGATGAGGTCCAGAGGGTCGATGACGTTGCCCTTGGACTTGGACATCTTCTGGCCCTTCTCGTCGCGCACCAGGGCGTGGATATAGACCGTGTGGAACGGCACCTCGTCCATGAAGTGCAGGCCCATCATCATCATGCGGGCGACCCAGAAGAAGATGATGTCGAACCCGGTGACCAGCACGTCCGTGGGATAGTGGCGCGCCAGTTCCGGCGTCTCGTCGGGCCAGCCCAGGGTTGAGAACGGCCACAGGGCCGAGGAGAACCAGGTGTCCAGCACGTCCGGGTCGCGGGTCAGCTCGACCGTCTTGCCGTAATGGGCGTCGGCGGCGGCCTGGGCGGCCTCCGCGCTCATTTCCACGAAGACTTCGCCGTCGGGGCCGAACCAGGCCGGAATCTGATGGCCCCACCACAATTGGCGCGACACGCACCAGGGCTGGATGTTGCGCATCCATTCGAAATAGGTGTTTTCCCAGGTCTTGGGCACGAACCGGGTCTTGCCGCTCTCCACCGCTTCGATGGCGGGCTTGGCCAGGGTCTTGGCGTCGACGAACCATTGATCCATCAGCCAGGGTTCGACCACCACGCCGGACCGGTCGCCGTGGGGCACGGTCATGTCGTTGTCCTCGACCCGATCAAGCAGGCCCAGGTCTTCCATTTCGGCGAGGATGGCGTCGCGCGCCTTGAAGCGCTCCATGCCCTGGTACTTTTCGGGCACGTTTTCATTCAGATGGGCGTTGGCGTCGAGGATGTTGATGATCTCCAGCCCGGCCCGCTTGCCGACCTCGAAGTCGTTGAAATCATGGCCCGGGGTGATCTTCACCGCCCCCGATCCCTTTTCCGGATCGGCGTAATGGTCGGCGACGATGGGGATCAGGCGGCCGGTGATCGGCAGCACCACGTTCTTGCCGACCAGGTCCGTATAGCGCTCGTCGTCCGGATGCACAGCCACACCGGTGTCGCCCAGCATGGTTTCCGGGCGGGTCGTGCCGACGGTGATGAACTGCCCGTCCTGACCCTCGATGGGATACTTGAAGTACCACATCTTGCCCTTGGTCTCGCGCTGTTCGACCTCCAGGTCGGAAATCGCCGTGTGCAGCTTGGGGTCCCAGTTGACCAGACGCTTGTCGCGATAGATCAGGCCCTGCTTGTGCAGTTCCACGAACACCTTGACCACGGCCTTGGACAGGCCCTCGTCCATGGTGAAGCGTTCCCGCGACCAGTCGCAGGACGCGCCCAGGCGGCGCAGCTGTTTGGTGATGGTACCGCCGGATTCCGCCTTCCAGTCCCACACCCGCTCGACGAACTTTTCCCGGCCCAGGTCCGTGCGCTTCACGCCCTCGGCCTCGAGCATGCGTTCGACCACCATCTGCGTGGCGATGCCGGCATGGTCCGTGCCCGGCTGCCACAGGGCCTGGTCGCCCTTCATGCGGTGGTAACGGATCAGGATGTCCTGCAGCGTGTTGTTGAGGGCATGCCCCATGTGCAGGCTGCCGGTCACGTTGGGCGGCGGGATGACGATGGTATAGGGCTGACCGTTGCCGCCCGCCTCAGGCACCTGGCCGGGCGCGAAGGCGCCGCTGTGTTCCCATTCCTCGTATCGGCGGGTTTCCACCTCTTCGGGGTGGTAGGTCTTATCCAGTTCGGCCATGGGAACAGATCCTCGGAACGGCTAAAGTCAATTGGTGGGGATTGGCGGGTATACAACGAAAAACCCCGGGGAACAAAGCCCCCCGGGGTTATCATTGTAATTCTTTTTCAGGCTTACCGCCGGGTGGAATTATTGCTTGGCGAAAATCGCCGTCGCGCCCGTTTCCGGGCGCTCGGGATTTTCGACTAACCCCAGTTGTCGAGCCCTTCCGCCCGGTTGACCATGGTGTCGATTTCCTTCTTCACCAGGCGCTCGATCAGGTAGGGCAGGTTGCGGTCCAGCCATTCGCGCAGGATCGGCTTCAGCATTTCGCGCACGATCCCTTCAAGCGACGCGTCGCCAGAGGACATGACCGGCAGGTCCCGGCGGTCGAGGATCGCCCGGGCCAGTTCGGCCAGGACGTCCGAACCGTGCAGCGAGGTCGGCCGCGACATGATGGCGTCGGGGGCGACCATATCCGGGGTCAATTCCATGATGTCCGCCATCGGTTCCGGCTCCGGCATGGGGGGCGGCGGCGGGGGCGGAGGCGGCGCAGCAGCGGCCACGGGCTCCGGCTCCGGCTCGAACAGATCTTCCGGTTCAGGCATGGGCTCCGGCTCTGGTTCCGGCTCGTCCATGTCGGTCATTTCGATGTCGGGTTCCGGCTCGGGTTCAGGTTCCGGCTCGGGCTCCGGTTCGGGCGCAGGTGCCGGTTCGGGCTCGGGTTCCGGCGCGGCAGCCTGTTCGGCCGGCGCATCGCCTCCCTCTTCATCCTCTTCCTCCGCCAAAATCTTGCGGATGGAAGAAAGGATGTCTTCCATCGAAGGTTCGCCGCCTTCAGCAGCTTCGGCTTCTTCGCTCATAATCCCGCATGCCCATCAATTCTTGTCGCGGTCCCCGGCTCCCCACTCCCACGCAGGTCCGAGTCACGCCACTTTTCCCAAGATACACCAGCCATTAACTCACGATGATCGTTAATATTTGGTATATCACAGGAATTAATTGCCGGGCGCCGTCATGGGCGCCGCTATGTCCAGCGACGGCAAGGGGCGAAATCCGCCCTACTTGCCTTCTTCGCTGCTCGACCCGCCGACCCACTTGCCGCGCACTTCGTCGTAATGCATGCGCGGGTCGTAAACATCGACGGCCAGTTTCAGGTCCGTGGCGGTCATCCGGCCGATGGCGGCCGACAGCTCGAACGCGGCGATCCGCTCGTCCCGCTGGGCCTCCGTATGACCGACGCGGGAATCCAGAAGTTCCTGTTCCGCATCCAAAACATCCAGAACCGTGCGCGAGCCCACGGCGGCCTCGCGCTCGACCCCGTCCAGGGCGACCACGTTGGCCTCGATCTGGGCGCTGAACGACACCACGCGGGCGCGGGCCGTCTGCAGGTTCTCCCAGGCGCTGGTCGCGTCCTCGATGGCGTCGCGGCGGGCCTGGTCGATGTTGCGGGTCAGTTCGGCAAGGCTCTGCTTGGCTTCGCGCAGGCGCGAATAGACGCTGCCCTGCTGATAAATCGGAATGGTCAGATTGACCCGAACCTCGGCCGAATCGATGCGTCCCGTTTCGCCCGAGGATTCATAGGATCGGTCGGCACTGGCGGTGACATCGATCTCGGGCAACAGCTCACCCTTGACCTCACGCACCGTGTTCATGCCCGCCTTGCGGTCGAATTCGGCCGCGATAACGTTGGGGTTGGTTGTCGCCGCCATCTTGATGGCGTCGTGCCGATCCTTCGGCAGCCCCCCGGGTTCGCCCGGAAGCTCCAGATTCTTCGGCGCCGGCAGACCGACCACGTTTTCGTAGGTGGCGCGCGAGTTTTCCAGATTGGCCTCGGCCCGGATGCGGTCGGCCGTGGCGCCGGCCAGGCGGGCTTCGGCCTGGTGCACGTCGGTACGCGTGATTTCGCCGACCTCGAAGCGGTCCTTGGTCGCTTCAAGCTGACGCTTGAGCACCTTTTCGTTGTTGATGTTGAGCGCCAGTACGGCCTCGTCGCGGAACACGTTCAGATAGGCCGTCGCGGCGGACAGCAGAATGTCCTGTTCCGTGTCGATCAGGCGCGCGCGCTCGGCACGGACGGCGTTTTCCGCCCCTTCCGTCGCCGCCAGCGTGCGTCCGCCGCGGTACAGCGGCTGGGTGATCGACAGGCCGACGGTTGCAGGATTGCGGTTCTGCGTGCGGTCCGTGGTGCGCAGGGTGGAGCGGTTGCGCTCATACCCGGCATCACCGGTGATGGCGACCGACGGCCGCCAGTTGGACAGCGCCTGGGGCACCTGTTCGTCCGTGGCGCGCAGGCGCGCCCGGCGGGCCGCCAGGGTCGGGTTGTTGGAATAGGCGGCAATCAGCGCCTCAGCCAGGGTTTGCGCCTGGGCCGGCGCCGGCGCGAAAGCAAGCGCACCCGCAAGCGCCGCGGCACCGACGGCGGCGCGGGAAATTCCGGGAACATACTGAAATGGAGAGAGGATTCGCGTGATCAAGGCCGTTACTCGCCTGTGGTTGTGTCTGGTTAACATACTACCTGCATTCGCCGCGTCCAGATTTCAACAAAATACGTGCAAAAATACAGATAATTCAAAAACTTGTATATACAACCCTCAACCGCCTCATGGTGCCAACCCGCATCGGATTCGGCTGTGTCAGAAGGTAAAGGCTTCCTCCAGCTCGAACCCCGGAAGGTCCGGCGTTCCCGCGTCGAACAGATCGCGGTGGGAGATATGGCCGCCGAAACGCGCCGCCAGGACGGCACTGCCGACGGCGGAGCCGCGCTTCGAGCAGACCGCCACAAGACGGCCGCCCTCGGCCAACTGCTTTTCGATCTTTTCCGGCACGCTGGGCACGGCGCCGTCGAAGAAGATGACGTCATAAGGGGCCTGTTTCGGATAGCCGTTGGCCATCTTGCCGTCGATCACCGCAACCGTGTCGATGCCCAGCCCGGCCAGGGTTTCCTGGGCCTGCTTGGCCATCGCCTTGTCGCTTTCGACAACCACCACCGTATTCGCCAGCTTGGACAGCAAGGCCGGCGAATACCCGGTGCCGCAGCCGATGCACAACACCACGTCATCGGCGCCGATGCGCGCGGTCTGCAGCAGGCGCGCGGTGATCATGGGCTCCATCAGATAACGCCCACCGCCCACGGCAAGGGCCTCGTCGACATAAGCGATGGACCGCTTGGTTTCGGGCACGAATGCCTCGCGCGGCGTTTCCGCCATGGCGGCAATGACACGCTCGTCCGTGACCCGGTTGGGCAGGACCTGACAATCGATCATGTTTCGGCGCGCGGCTGCGAAATCCATGTCGCCGGTTCTCCTTCGCGTTGGAACGGACCGCCTGGGGCCCGATTTGGCTGAATTCTGTATAGTCCCAGCCGTCCGCGAACACAATGGCGGCGCGCATTTCAGCGCCCTTTTCCAGGCCATTCCAAGCGCCTGAAAATTCACCGGAACAGTTGCTTGACCACCGGGGGGGCAGTATGTAATGTCCCGCCCTCTGTGGGCCGAAGCCGGTCAGCCTGGCCCTTGGAAGGGACTCCCGCAATGGGGTCGTTTTCTGGGGGATGAAGCCCCGGCACAGTTTGGTGCCATCTGGGGCGCGGTGGCGGAGTGGCTACGCAGCGGCCTGCAAAGCCGTGTACACCGGTTCGATTCCGGTCCGCGCCTCCACGCCTGATCCGGCGTAGCTCAGTTGGTAGAGCAGTCGGCTGTTAACCGACTTGTCGCAAGTTCGAGTCTTGCCGCCGGAGCCAATTAAAAGGGCCAGTCCTGAAACCAGGACTGGCCCTTTTTCGTTGCCACGCCGTCTGAATCACTCCGCAAACGTCAGGCACAGCGCCGTCACGTCGTCGGCGCAGGACTTGGGCCGGTTCTCGATCAGGGCCGCCAGCCCCTGTGCCGCGCCGCCGCCATGATCCGTTAGACGTCGGATGAGCCGCTCGAAGGCATGGGCGCCGGGGGCGTCGCCGTCCATCAGGGTGAACAGGCCGTCCGTGAACAGCACCAGGGATCCGCCACGGGGAATGTCCAAACGCCGCAATTCGTAAGGAAAGTTGCCGCTGGCGCCGACGGGCAGGCCCTTGCCCAGGCCGGGCACAGGATCGCCGCCGTCAGCAGGAAACGCGACGGGATGGGGCACCCCGGCGGCCGCATATTCGAAGCGCCGGGACGCGACATCGACGACGCCGTACAACATGGCGGCATATTCGCCCGTCGGCAGAATCTGTTTCAGTATTTCGTCAAGCCTGCGAAGCACGGCATCGGGCTGACCGTCACATGCCGCCACAAGCGCCTGCAGACGAATCGCATTAACGCCGGCGACCGGACCGTGGCCGGTCATATCGGCGATGAACAGGGCAAGCCGCCCGTCGGCAAGCATCCGCCCGCCCCAGATGTCCCCGTTGACGCCGCTGCAGGCGATCGACCAGGCCGCAAGACGCACCCCGCCCCCACCGCCAAGCACCGCGGGATCGGGCAACAGGGATTTCTGGTGGCGAGTCAAAACCGGGGACAGGCGGGTATCGGCGTCGCTGCCGATCTCCATACTGGCGGGCAGGATGACCGCCCGCGCCGTGGCTTCGACGAGGTCGAGGTCCCCCGGCAGGGCGAGCGGCGGCGTGTCGGAATCGCCATGGTGGAGGGTGACCGCCCCTGCCCCGGACGCCGAGATCGTCAATGCCGCATCAGGCAACGCGGCAGCGGCGTCATTTGTCACCACGCGCCAGTCCCCGACTGCATGCAATCTGTCTGCGACCCCGTCCGGCACCGGCCCCACCACCGCAATGGCAGGCCGCGGCGCGGCGGTTCCGGTCGGCACCGGCGCCGGTTTGTTCCGTACCATCACCTCGACGACATTGCCGGCCCCCATGTAGGCCATCGCTTCGAACGCCATTTTCCGGGCCATGGCGATGCCGCGACCATGGGTGTCGAAGGCCCGCTCCAGGGTCAGGTCGACATAGGCATGCCAGTCGAACCCCTTGCCTTCGTCGGTGATCTTGAACCGCGTGTACGTTGCCGTCCGCACCACATCCACCGTGACCCGCCGGTCCTTGTAGGGGGCTTCGCGTAGGCGTCCCTCGATGACCGCGTCCCAGCGCCCCTCGGCCATGAGGGCTGATTTGTTTTGGTAGTCCAGTTCAAGATTGCCGTGTTCGACGGCGTTGATCATCAGTTCCGACAACCCCATGGCGACGGCGGCCGGGCGGTCCAACCCGCTGGCTAGCAGGATCGCCAGGGCGTCGGCCTCCTGCGGCGTTCGGAACACGAAGCGGCCCTCGGCCAGCAACAGAATCGCACCGGACCGTTTCGCCAGTTCCTGCTGCACACGTTGAAGGCGGGCAAAATTGTCGGCCGCCCCGCGCACGACGGAAACCAAAACGTCAACGTCATAGGGTTTGGTCAGGTAGTAATAGACCCCCGCCTCGATGCCATCGACGATTTCAGCCTCAAGGTCCATGGCCGTCTGCATGATCACCGGAATGGCCTTCAGGTCCGGATCGCCCTTGATCTTGGCGAGCACTTCCATGCCGTCCATTTCAGGCATTTTCCGGTCAAGGAGAATGGCGTCGTATTGCGCCTCGCCGCCGGAAAGCATGGCCCAGGCCTCGGCGCCGTCAGCGGCTTCGTCAATCACGAAGCCTTCCGGCTCCAGACAATATCTCAAGGTCTGACGATTGAAGTCCTCGTCATCGACGATCAGGACCCGGACATTCGGCATGCCGGTTTCCCCGCTGGATCAATATGGATCAGGACTTGAACGTGAACAGAGTATCGAAACAGGCAAGGTCGAGGACTTCCTTGACGCTGCCGGTCATGCCGGTAAGCGTGATTGTCCGGCCCTTTTCCTGGGCCGCTTCGCGCAGGATCAAAAGGACGCCCAACCCCGCCGAATCAATGTATTCGACGGCGGAAAGATCGACGACGATTTCAGGCAAATTCCCACGCGTCAGGGCAAGCGCCAGGCCGGAAACTTCCCCCCGGTCGGAAAACGTCATCTGCCCGGAAATCCGCGCCGTGGCGGTGTTTCCCTTTTCTGAAACTTGGTATTTCACCCTCAGGTCTCCTTTGATCAGGACCCTCCGCCCTCGGGCACCAGTCTACACACACCCGGGCGCCGAAATCAGCAGATTCTCCCTCCACCCAAGCGGGTCCGGTATCACGCCATGCCCAGCATGACCCGGGCCTCGGCCGGGGTCGCCGGTTCACGCCCGAACGCCTCGGCCATCTGCGCGACGCGCCGGACCAGATCGGCGTTGGTCGGGGCACCCAGTTCCGGATAGGGGTAATCGCCAAGGCCGATCGCCACATGCCCGCCCATTTCCAGCGCCAGCGCCGCCGGGCCGAACAGATTGCCGACCTTGTTGTTGACCGACCATTCGTATTTGAAGCCCTGGGGCAGGAATTCCAGATGCACCATCAGGCCCTTGATGGTGCCCGGGTGGCCGCCGAGATATCCCGAATCCGACAATGCGAACAGCAGGTAGGCCGGCTGATCGACCAGGCCCATTTCCAGGAACGCCTCGAACATGCGGGTGAACGGCACGGTCCAGGACACGATCACCGGCTTGACCCCGATCTCGCGCATGCGCTCGGCGAAATAGGCGCAGGTCTTGGGCGTGTTCACATAAGCCAGCTCGTCCGTCTTCATGCGCTTGGCCGCCCGGTCGTAGACATCGACGTTGGTGGAGCCGATGTCGATGGGCGCGAAATCGGGCTTGAGGGCCGGGTCCTGCGACGCCCTGACGATGTGCTGCAACCGGGCCTCGTCCGAGGATTTCAGCGTCACCTGTCCCAAAGTTGGATGGATCATGATGTCGCTGGCCGCGCGAATCTTGCGGATCGTCTCGAAGTAGGCGTCGGGATCGTGGTTGGGCGATCCGTCGGCGTTGCGGGCGTGATAGTGGCAGATCGACGCCCCCGCCTCGCGGCAGGCGGCGGCCGCCTCGGCGATCTCGTCGGGCGTGAACGGCACGTTCGGATTGACGTCGCGCGCCATGTACTCGTTGACGCGAACCTCGATGATCACCTTCTTGCCGAAGCCCGGCACGGTGGATTGGAACTTCATGGCCTGGATATTCCCTGCGGTATCAGGCCCCCCTTCACATCGTTGGTAGCCCCGGACCGGGACCGCGTCAATTCATCCTCGCGGGAATCCTGGACGAGCATGTTTTGCGGTACTATCTCAAACAGGGCGGCGCCGGCCGGTGCCGCGTTTTTCGGAGGATTCGCCGCTTGCGGCCCTATCTGGTGCTTCTGCCCCTTGTCCTGATGGCCCTGGCAATCGCGCCCGCACAGGCCGCCGACTGCCGCCTGCCCGGGGTCGAGACGACCACCCGGCTGACGGAAAAGCGCGGCAGCATCCGGTTTTCCAACGGCTTTTCCGGCAAGCAGCTTGAGGCCAAGCGCCGCCGCGCGGGCGGCGCGGCGGTCCAGGCCGACTGGCACCCGGTCGGTCTGATGGGGCGGGACCTGAAGTGGGAATTCCGCGTCAAGGTGCAGGGCCAGCGACTACAGAGGGGCTTTTGCGTCGGCCTGAAGGATGCGGAATTGACCATCGGCTACGACCGCATCGACGTCTATGTCGACCGCCGCTATCGCCCCGGCAGCTGCCAGTACGATGTGATTCTGGAGCATGAGAATCAGCACGTGCGCAACTTCCAGGACACCCTGGCAAGCTATATACCGAACATCCGCGCCCGCCTGGCCGACGAAGCCGCCACCGCCTCGCCGCAGGTCACAGGATCCATGAATTCAGGCGCCCGGTATTTCGTCAATCTGCTGCGGGACCGCCTGACGCCCCTGATCGAGCACATGCAGCGGGACATGGCCGCCGCCGATGCCCGGCTGGACACCGCCGACAGCTACCGCGCGACCCAGGCCCGCTGCGACGGCTGGTGACCTGCCCCGGCAGGCTCAGAGGGACCTGCCTTTCTTGATCGCATCCGCCCCGAACTTGCCGCGCACGCGGTCCATGGCTTCCTCCACCTTGCGCGGACGGTCGCCCGCCTCGGCCAGCAGATCGCCCGTTTCCGGCCGGCCGGCACCCAGGGGCTCGATCATCTGCACGCCTGTCCCGATCAGGCGGAACCGCGTCCCATCGGTCTCTTTCTCCAGCAGCGGCAACGCCGCGCGGTAGATGGCGTCGGCCAACTGGGTCGGGCGGTCCAACCGCCTGGAGCGCGTCAGTTGCCTGAACTTATCCGTCTTCAGCTTGAGCACCACGGTCCCGCCGGTCAGGCCCTTGCGCTTGAGCCGCGCCGAGACCTTTTCCGACAACCGCCAGAGAACCGCCTTCAGGGCGTCCAGGTCGCCGATGTCGTCCTCGAAGGTGGTTTCGGCGGACACGCTTTTGGCGGCCCCGCCGGGCGTGACCTGGCGGTCGTCCTGGCCCCGCGCGAAATTGTAAAGCCGACTGCCCATCGCGCCGTAACGCAGCATCAGGTCCCGTTCGTCAAAGCGCAGCAGGTCGCCGATGCGCGCCACGCCGTCCTTTTCCAGGCGCCCGCGCAGGCTGGCCCCCACCCCCCAGATCAGGCCGACCGGCCTGTCTTTCAGGAAATCCGCCGCGTCGGCACGGCCGATGGCGGCGAAACCGCGCGGCTTGTCCAGGTCCGACGCGACCTTGGCCAGGAACTTGTTGTAGCTGAGGCCGATGGAGGCGGTGACACCGACCTCGTCCTCGATCCGTTTGACCAGCCGCGCCAGGGTCGCCGCCGGCGGCCCCTTGTGCAGGGCCTGGGTCCCGGCAAGGTCGAGGAACGCCTCGTCGATGCTGATCGGTTCCACCAGCGGCGTGAGGTCCTGCATCATGGCGCGGATCTGATGGCCGACGCGTTGGTACTTTTCCATGTCCGGGCGGATGACCACGGCCTTGGGACAACGCTTGAGCGCCTGGAACATGGGCATGGCTGAGCGCACGCCCGAAATTCGCGCGATGTAGCAGCAGGCCGCGACCACGCCGCGCCGCCCGCCGCCGACGATCACCGGCCGCCCGGCGATGGCCGGGTTATCGCGCTTTTCCACGCTGGCGTAGAACGCGTCGCAGTCGATATGGGCCAGGGTCAGGGAGGCCAGTTCGGGATGGCTGAAGGTCCGCCGGCCGCCGCATTGCGGACAGCGCCCGGCCGCAGTCCTCGGCGGGGCCTCCCACAGGGTCGCGCAGTCCCGGCACACGGCAGTCATCATCCGGCGGCATCCCGGCATAAGCAATTGAACGACAAGCAATCTTGACGCCCGCCCCTGAAGGGCGCGACTATGTTACGAGCAGTCACGACGATGTTCCATCCGCATGCTAAGATGGCGGTCTGAAGATGCTCAAAAAGTACCGCCACAGGCGGAAAGGTGTTCGAGGATGAGTGATCCGGTCTCACCCGCCACAGAGTCGAATGACTTGCGGGATGCACAGCTTGAGATTCGGCAACTGAAAGAAACCGTCGCCGCGCTCCGCGAGGAACTTGAAAACAAGGTCTTCGATATGCAGCGCGTCGAGCAGGAAGCGCGCGCCGAGGGCATCGACGAAATCAAGCAGCTGAAGGACACGGCCGCCGCCCTGCGCGAGGAAATGGAACAACTGAACTTCGCCCGCCAAAAGGAAGTTCAGGAAGAGCGCGCCGCGGGCAACGACGAGATCACCCAGCTCAAGAACACCATTCAGGCGCTGCGCGACGAGATGGAGACGCTTAAGCTTGAAAAGGAAAAAGAGCTGAACGAAGCCGTTTCCGCCGGACGCGATGAAATTCAGCAGTTCAAGGCGACCGTGGCGCATCTGCGGCAGGAAATGGAAGACCTGAACTTCCGGCATCAGGAGACCGTGCAGGAACTGAACCGCACACGGCGCGACGAAGTCGGCGAACTGCAGCAGGCCATCGTCACCCTGCGGCGTACCCTTGAGGTCAAGTCCCAGCGGGGTTCCGAAGCGCGGCAATGAGCGGCAATCAACCATCATCCGACACGATCGAACGCGACAGCGCCGGCACGCTTCCTGCCCGCCCCGCCGCCCGTCCGGCCGCCGGGACCGTCGTGACGGACGAGGAAATACACCGCAAGCTGCACGAAGCCGACCGCCGCCTGAAACAGGCGGAGATGTTGTTGAACGTGTCGCGCCGGGTAGCCGGCATCGAATCCCTGGACGAGGTTCTGGAAACCCTGGTCGAGGTCATCGTGTTCGAGTTGAACGCCGAACGCGGCACCCTGTTCCTCAACGACCCAGCCACGGGCGAGCTTTATTCCCGTGTCGCCCAGGGAAATTTCCAGCGCGAAATCCGCATTCTCAACAACACTGGCATCGCGGGCGCCGTGTTCACCTCCGGCATCGGCGAGACCATCGACGACGCCTATTCCGACAAGCGCTTCAACCGCTCCGTCGACGAACAGACCGGGTTCAAGACCGACACCATCTGCGCCGCGCCGGTGAAGACGGTGAAGGACGAAATCATCGGCGTCGTGCAGTGCCTGAACAAAAAGAACGGCGAGGCCTTCAACGACGACGATCTGGCGTTGCTTGAGGCCATCACCACCCAGGCCGCCGTTGCATTGCAGAGCACGCAATTCGTCGAGAGCATGAAGAAAAGCCGCGAACAGGAAATGAAGTTCCTGGACATGGTCTCGGACGTGACGTCGAACCTGGAACTGGGCTCGTTGCTGTCGCGCGTGATGTCGGAAGCGACGCGCATGCTCAACGCCGACCGCTCGACCCTGTTCCTCAACGACGAAAAAACCAACGAGTTGTTTTCCCGCGTGGCGATGGGAGATTCCCTGGGCGAAATCCGCCTGCCCAATCATCTGGGCATCGCCGGGGCCGTGTTCTGTTCCGGCGACACCATCAACATTCCCTACGCCTACGCGGACCTGCGCTTCAACCCGGCCTTCGACAAGAAGACCGGGTATTTCACGCGCTCGATCCTCTGCGTGCCCGTGGTCAACAAGGCGGGCAAGATGATCGGCGTGACCCAGGTTCTGAACAAGCGCGGCGGGCCGTTCACGGAAGAGGACGAAACGCGGCTCAAGGCGTTCACGGCGCAGGTCTCCATCGCCCTGGAAAACGCCAAGCTGTTCGAAGACGTCCAGAACATGAAGAACTACAACGAAAGCATGCTGGAAAGCATGTCCAACGGTGTGGTCACCATCGACGAGGACGGCAAGGTCGTGACCTGCAACGCCGCCGGCCTGCGCATCCTGCAGTGCGAGGACGAGGACGACATCATCGGCAAGGAGGCGCAGGAATTCTTCGCCATCGAGAACCCCTGGATCAACGAGCGCCTGGACCTTCTGGAGGAAACCCAGGAGCCGGACATCACCATGGACCAGGAGTTGAAACAGGGCGAGGAAACCAAGTCCGTCAACGTGCACTTCCTGCCGCTGACGACCGAGGAAGGCAAGAAGCTCGGCTCCATGCTGATGCTTGAGGACATCTCCTCCGAAAAACGCATGAAGTCGACTATGTCGCGCTACATGGACCCGGGCCTGGCCGACCAGTTGATGAAGGGCGGCGAGGACATCCTGGGCGGCAAGAGCCTGGAAGCGACCATCCTGTTCTCGGACGTGCGCAGCTTCACCACCCTGACCGAAAGCCTGGGTCCGCAGGGCACGGTGCAGATGCTGAACGAATACTTCACCATCATGGTGGACTGCATCTCCCGCGAGAACGGCATGCTCGACAAGTTCATCGGCGATGCCATCATGGCCGGGTTCGGCGTGCCGCTGCCGCTCGAGGATTGCGAGGACCGGGCACTGCGCGCCGCCATCGCCATGCTCCGCGAACTGGACGAATGGAACGTGACCCGCGTGAAGAAGGGCGACATGCCCATCGACATGGGCATCGGCCTGAACACGGGCAACATCGTGTCGGGCAACATCGGATCGCCCAAGCGCATGGACTTCACCATGATCGGTGACGGCGTGAACCTGGCCGCGCGCCTGGAAAGTGCGTGCAAGCAGTATTCGGCGCGGCTACTGATTTCCGAATTCACCTACCGCAAGCTCAAGGGCACCTACCGCATCCGCGACATCGACAAGGTCATCGTCAAGGGCAAGACCGAACCGGTCGGCGTTTATGAGGTTCTGGACTTCCACACGGACGAGACCTTCCCCAACCTGATGGAAGCGGTGAACCACTTCAAATCCGGACGCGGCCATTACGACAAGGGCGAGTGGGACAAAGCCACCAAGGCCTTCAAGGAAGCCATCGCGCTCAACCCCAACGACAAGTTGGCGGAAACCTATATCGAGCGATGCGAGCTTTTGAAATCGGAACCGCCCCCCGACTGGAACGGCGTCTGGGTCATGACCTCGAAATAACGGGGTCCGGTCCACTGCCCGTGTCCTTCCGTCACTTCCGGTCTGTGATCGCCCTGCAACATTCCAAAGCTATCATCGGCGGCGGATCGAAACGCGCGGAACCATGACCGTCAGAAACCTCAGGAAGCTGTTCCACCCCACCTCCGTCGCCGTGATCGGCGCGTCCGAGCGCAAGGGGGCTGTCGGCAATCTGGTCATGCACAATCTGCTCGAAGGTGGCTTTGACGGCCCCATCATGCCGGTCAATCCGAAGCGTCGGGCCGTCGCCGGCGTCCTGACCTACCCGGACGTCGCAAGCCTACCGGTGATCCCCGACCTGGCGGTCATCTGCACACCGCCCGGCACCGTGCCGAAGATCATCGACGATCTGGGCAAGCACGGCACCCGCGCCGCCATCGTGCTGACGGCCGGGCTTGGCGCCACGCCGGCACCCGGCGGCAGCGGCACGGCACAGGCCGAGGTCCTGGCGATGGCGCGGAGATACGGCATGCGCCTGCTGGGCCCCAACTGTCTCGGCCTGCTGGTGCCGGGGATCGGGCTTAACGCCAGCTTCGCCCACCTGCCCGCCCTGCCCGGCAACATCGCCTTCGCCAGCCAGTCGGGCGCCATGTGCACCGCCGTGCTGGATTGGGCGCGGGCGCGGGGCATCGGTTTTTCCCATTTCATCTCCATGGGCGACGCGCTGGATACGGATTTCGGCGACGTTCTCGACTACCTGGGCAGCGATCCGGGCACGCGGGCGATCCTGCTGTATGTGGAATCGATCCATGAACGGCGCTCCTTCATGTCGGCCGGGCGGGCGGCGTCACGCAACAAGCCCGTCCTGGTCATCAAGGCCGGGCGCAGCGACGCCGGCGCCCGGGCCGCGCAATCGCATACCGGCGCCCTGGCCGGCAGCGACGCGGTCTACGACGCCGCCTTCCGACGCGCCGGCATGTTGCGCGTCGACACCATCGAAGAAATCTTCGCCGCGGTCGAAACCCTGGCCCGAGCGCCGAAGTTCCCCGGCGACCGGCTTGCCATCGTGACCAACGGCGGCGGCATCGGTGTGATGGCGGTCGACCGGCTGGCGCAAACGGGCGGACGGCTGGCCGAATTTTCCGACGCCACAATCGCCGCGCTGGACAAGGTTCTGCCGGCCTCCTGGTCGCACGGAAACCCCGCCGACATCATCGGCGACGCGCCGCCGGAACGCTATGCCGCCGCCATGCGGGCCGTGCTGGCGGCGAAGGAAGCGGATGCTATTCTGGTCATGCACGCGCCGACGGCGACGGCATCCAGCACCGCCGCCGCGCAGGCGGTCATCGATGTGGCGCGGGAAACCAAGGCCCCCGTGCTCGCCAATTGGGTCGGCCAGGAAGCGGTGGCGCCCGCCCGCAAGATGCTGCGCGATGCGGGCGTGCCGACCTATGACACGCCGGGCGAGGCCATCGGCGCCTTCATGCACCTGATTACCTACAAGCGAAACCAGGAAACGTTGACGGAAACGCCGACCTCCCTGCCCGCCCAGTTCAACCCGGCAACGGCGGTCGCGCGGGTGATGATCGAGGGCCACCTGGCCAGCGGCGACGCCATGATGAGCGAACCGGCCGCCAAATCGGTGCTTGCGGCCTACGGCATCCCGACGGTGGAAACCCATATCGTCACCACGCCCGCGGAAGCCGCCGCCAAGGCCCAGGCCATGGGGTTCCCCGTGGCCCTGAAGATCCTGTCACCGGACATCAGCCACAAATCGGACGTCGGCGGCGTCGACCTGTTCCTCGACACGGCCGAAGCGGTCACCGCCTCGGCGGAGCGCATGTTCAAAATCATCGGCGAAAAGTTCCCAGATGCGCGCATCGAAGGCTTTACCGTGCAACGCATGGCCGACCGCGCGAAGGCGCATGAACTGATCGTCGGCGTCACCTGCGATGCCATCTTCGGGCCGGTCATCCTGTTCGGCCAGGGTGGCACGGCGGTCGAGGTCATCGCTGACCGGGCGGTATCGCTGCCGCCGCTCAACATGCACCTGGCGCGTGATCTGGTTTCCCGCACCCGCGTCTGGCGCCTGCTGCAGGGCTATCGCGACCGCCCGCCCGTGGACATGGACGCGCTCTGCCTGACCCTGGTCCAGATATCGCAGATGATCGTCGATATTCCCGAGATCATGGAACTGGATATCAACCCGCTGCTCGCCGATGAAAACGGTGTGCTGGCGCTGGACGCCCGCATTCGTGTCGCCCGCCCCACGGGCGATCGGTCGCGCGACCTGGCGATCCGCCCGTACCCGGCCGAGTTGGAAGAACCGTTCACCTTGCACAACGGCCTCGAGGTATTGCTGCGCCCGATCCGGCCGGAAGACGAGCCGGAGCATCGCGAGTTCCTGGGCCGGCTGACGCCGGAGGATATCCGCTTCCGCTTCTTCGGGTTGGTCCGCGAATTTCCGCATTCGGAAATCGCCCGCCTGACGCAGATCGACTACGACCGGGAAATGGCCTTCATCGCCTCGGCCCCCAAGGCCGACGGTTCGGGCAGCGAGACCTTGGGGGTCGTGCGCACGGTCACGGACCCCGACAATGAAACCTGCGAATTCGCGATCATCGTGCGCTCTGACCTCAAGGGTCAGGGCCTGGGGTACAAGCTGTTGGAAAAAATGATCGGCTATTGCCGGGCGCGCGGCACCAAGACCATGGCCGGCCAAGTCATGGCGGGCAACCACCCCATGTTGGACATGGTGCGGGCACTGGGATTCCGCGTGAAAAGGTTGGAAGACGAGCCGGTGATGGAGACGACCCTGGACCTGGCCTGATTATTTGCTGGTGGCGACGAACACGCCGTTCCAATCGGCCGGCGGCGGGTTGATCATGTATTCGTCGATGCGTTCGTCATAGATATCGCACAGCGGCCCCAGATCGGCCTCGAGGTCCCAACATTTCGGATAGGCTCTGATCTCGGCGACCATGCGTTTCGCGGTCTCGAAATCCATGGACCGATAGGTATCCATCATCTCTTTGATCATGCCCTGCACCTTCCGGAACTCCGGCTTCTGCAGCACATCCGTGTCTCCCAGGAGACCGTAGATATAGGTTCCCTCGGTCTTGCCTTTGACCTGGATGAAGTCGAGATCGATCGTCGCCAGTTCGTCCTTAACCGCTTCGTTGGTTGACGGCCCGAGGACGACGTTCATGCCATAGGTCTTGCTTTGGCCTTCCAGGCGGGCGGCCAGGTTGACGCAATCGCCCAACACCGAATAGTCGAAGCGCTGATCCGACCCCATGTTGCCGACAACCGCCGGGCCCGAATTCAAGCCGAGCCCGACCTTCAGCGGAATGTGCTTGCGGCCTTCTTCCTTGGCCTCGATTTCCAGGCGCGCGTTCAAGGGCTCCATCTCGGCCAGCATGGCCAGCGCCGAACGGCAGCCGTCCATGGCGTGGTTCGGGTTGTCCAAGGGCGCGTTCCAGAACGCCATGATGCAGTCGCCCATGTACTTGTCGATGGTGCCCTTGCGCTGCAGGATCGCGTTGGTCAGCGGCGTCAGAAGTTTGTTGATCAGGGCCGTCAGGCCGACAGGATCGAACTGTTCTGAAATCGTCGTGAACCCGCGCACGTCGCAGAACAGCAGGGTCAGTTCGCGCATTTCGCCGCCCAGCTTCAGGCTGTCGGGATTGTTGGCCAGCTGTTCGACCATGTCCGGTGACAGGTAGTGGGCGAAGGCGCCGCGCACCTGTTTCTTTGACGCCTCTTCGCGGACGTAGTTGAGATAGGTCAGCGTGGAATACAGAAGGAAGATGGCGACCAGGGTGAAAACCGCGTCGATCAGCATGCGGTATTCGGCGAAGGCATGCCAGCTTCCGAACCCGACGCCGGCCGTAGTCACGCCGAACACCATGAAGGTCCAGAGCGCCCCGACCCAAGGCACCAGGACGATCATCGCCAATCCGCCGAACAAGATGACCGACAGCTCCAAGCCTCGGGCAAAATTGGGACGGGTCAGGTAGGCCTTGTTGAGCACGGTTTCGATGATCTGCACATGGACCTCGACCCCCGGAATGTTGCTTTCCGTCGGGATGGACCGAATATCCTTAAGGCCGATGGCGCTGGTGCCGAGGATGGTCAGCTTGCCCTTGATCATGGCCGGGTCGGCGGTGCCGTTCAGCACATCCACGGCCGATACGTACTTGGCCTTGTCCGACTTAGAGAAATAGGGCCACATCCGGCCGTTCTGATCCGTGGGAATTTCCAAGCCCCTGGCGATGCCCAGCGATTTGATGCCCGCCTGATCGACCTTGACCAGGATCGTCGGCCGCCCGGTGGCGAGGCGCAGCATCTCGACACTGAGGGCGGGGAACATATCCTTGCCCTGAACGAATAGCGACGGAATGCGGCGGATGATGCCGTCCTGTTCGGGAATGATCGAGAAAATGCCGTGTCCGCCGAACCGCCCGCCGGCAGCCTGTTCGATGATCGGCACGTTGCGCACCAAAGCCGGGAAACTGGGCAATAGATCCAGGGGATCGGGCACGTTGGGCCCGTATTTGCGAATGGCGATGGATTTCTTCACCGGCGGCAGCTTGACGCCCTCAAGCTCGTTTTCCACGGTCGACTGGCCCAGCACGACGCGCGAGCGTTTGATGGCTTCGGCGAAGATCTCGTCGTTGGATTTGAACTGGCGGATCTTGTTCTTGGTGTCCTCGTCCAGCCCCTTTAGCGCATCCGCGATGGCAGCCGGATTCATTCTGTCGGGTTCGGCGAAGACAATATCGAAGGCCACCACAACGGCGCCCATCTTCATCAGATTGTCGACCAGTTGTGCCAAGATGTTGCGCGGCCACGGCCATTGACCGACCTCGCCCAGGCTTTTTTCGTCCAGATCGATGATGGTGACGGGTTTGCGCTCAGGCGGCGGAATTTCGCGCGGCTTCATCTGCTGATAGAAGTCGAAACCCTTCAGGCGCATGAACTGAACAGGCTTCGGGTCGGCGATGTAAAGCGCAAGGAACCCGAACAGCAAGACATAGCCGACAACGCGTTCGAGCCGGACAGCACCCCGGAAGAACCGATAGAGCCCACGGCCGATGGCGCGCAGTATGCGCATCGCCACGCCGGGCTTGTTCGGTCCTTTCGGTACCGTCGGCGGGATAACGTCCGCGCGGCCTTCGTCAGGCAATTCTGAGCTCCCCTTTCTCGGCCCTTCCCGGTTTCGTCTTGGACGTTTCCGGGCGGGCTACTCCCGTCCCCTGGCGGCGCCGGCAATTGTTTGTGCCCGGCATTCCGCCTGCAATGTGGGAGTTACCGCCACATTATCACAGGTTCCCGCCCATGCCGCCAGCCCGAAAGCCCACACACGCGGAAATTCAAAGCATCGAAACGCCGTAAATCCGGGCCGTTCGGGCGGCGTCATACGCGCATCCCCTGTTCATCCCGTGTTTACCATCATACATTAGTCTGACGCTGGGATATTAGGAGCAGCGGGAATTCCATGGCGGAACCCAACAATACGGCGTGGCTGAAGCCCTTCGTCAAATCACTCATGCCGACCTTTCGCGAGGTCGTGCTGATGTCAGCCTTCATCAACCTGGTGGCCTTGGCGACGCCTGTGTTTTCCATGCAGGTCTTCGACCGCGTCGTGTTCCATAAAGGCATCTCGACCCTGTGGGGGCTGGTCATCGGCATGATCGCCGTGATCATCTTCGACTTGGTATTGAAGCTGGCGCGGTCGCGCGTCATGCAGACCGTGGCGCTGCGCGTTGACGTGCTGGTCGGCCGCCAGTTGTTCGACAAATTGATGTCGCTGCCCCTGTCCGAACTGGAATCCAAACCGGCCGGCCATTGGCAGGGCCTGTTCCGTGATGTCGACACGGTGCGTAACACGCTGTCCGGCGGCTCGGCCGTGCTGATCACCGACCTGCCCTTCGTCCTCATGTTCCTGATCCTCATCATCGTCATCGCGCCGCCGGTGGCGCCGGTGCTGCTGGTGATCCTGCCGCTGTTCATGTTCGTCGCCTGGAAGTCGGGTAACGTCATGGCCGCCGCCAACCAGGAAGAACGCCAATCCTCCATCTCGCGCGATCAATTGATCGCGGAAATGATCCAGGGGCGGACCACCATCAAGGCCCTTGCCCTCGACCAGGCCATGCGCCCCCATTGGGAGCAAAGCCACGCCGACAACATCGAGAAGTCCGCGGTGCGCGGCGCCAAGACCGATTTCTATTCGAACCTGGGCGGCTCGCTGACCATGTGCACGACGCTGCTGATGACGACCGTCGGCGCGCTGGCCATCGTCAATCAGGAAATGACCATGGGCTCGCTGATAGCGGCCAACATGCTGTCGGGCCGGCTGCTTGGGCCGCTCAACCAACTGGTCAACCAATGGCGAACGTTCAATTCATTCAAGCAGGCGGCTGAGCGTCTGGGCCAGACCTTCGAGACGACCAGCGAACGCGCGGAGTCCGAGATCGAATTGGAAGCGCCCAAGGGCGAGCTGCGCACGGAGAACGTCGTCTTCAATTACGTCGAAGGCACCAAGCCGATCCTCAGCAACGTCACTATAAGCCTGCCCGCGGGCGGCATTCACGCCCTTGTCGGGCGCAACGGGTCCGGCAAGACGACCCTGTTGAAGGTGCTGCAAGGCCTGTACCGGCCGACCAGCGGCCGCGTTCTGCTCGACGGTGCCGACATTGCCCAGTTCACGCGCCACGAACTGGCCGATTGGATGGGCTACGTTCCGCAGGAATGCGTGCTGTTCGCCGGCACCATCCGCGACAACATCGCCCACCGCCATGCCGACGCCTCGGACGAACAGGTCATCAAGGCGGCGACCCATGCGGGCGTTCACCACTTCATCATCGACATGCCCGACGGCTACGCCACTGATATCGGCGAAGCGGGCTCACGCCTGTCGGGCGGCCAGCGTCAACGTATCGCCGTCGCCCGGGCTCTACTGGGTGATCCGTCCGTCTTGATGATGGATGAGCCGTCGGCCAGCCTGGACCGCCAGGCGGAGCAAGCCCTACGGGACACCTTGCGTGAAATTTCCAAGACCCGATCCGTCATCCTGGTGACCCACAGCCCGATCCTGCTGGCCGCCTGTGACGATCTGATTGCCCTTGACCAGGGCCGCGTGGCGCTGGCCGGACCGTCGGCGGAAATCCTGCCGCGCCTGTTCGGCCAGCAACCCATGGAACGCCCGCCCGAGGACGCCGTGAAAAGCGACGCGCCGAAACCCGATGCCGGTAAGCCCAAGGCGCCCGAGGCCGCCGCCCCGGCCAAGCCCGCCGCGCCAAGTGCGACGCCGGCCGTCCCCGCAGCCGCCAAGGCGCCCGCCGCGCCCGCAACGCCCGCCCCCGCCAAGCCTGCCTCCGCCAAGCCCACAGGCGCGCCAGCCGCGAAACCGCCCATGCCCGACATGTCCGCCGCCCTGGCCAATGCCGCCCGTCAGGCTGCACAGGGCGGGAAACCGCCCGCCCCCGGCGGACGCGTCGAACCCGTGCCGCCCAAGCGCCCGGCCCCCGCCATGGCCCCCTCGCCTGCGCCAAAGCCGGCACCGCAACCGGTCGCCGCGCCGGCGGCCCCTGCGAAACCGGCACCGGCGCCCCAGGCCGCGCAACGCCCGGCGCCGCGTCCCGCTGCGCCCGCACAACCAGCGACGAAACCCGTTCCGCCCCAGGCTGCGCCGCAAGCCGCTCCCCAGGCGGCGGCGCGTCCAGTTGCCCCCGCACCCGCACCTGCCCAACCGGCGGCCGCGGCCAAGCCACGGGCTCAAACGCCCGCGCAGGCCCCTGCCCCGGCCCCGGCACCACCCCCCGCCAAACCGGCGACCAAGGCATCTACCGCTTCAAGTAACGACCCATACGCTGATATACTGAAAGCCATGGAGCACGAGCGCGGCCCGCGGTAGGCCGGGAACCTTCCCGGATGACCGTGCCGGCGCTGGAGCCGAGACATGCAACACCAAGCGAACCCGCCCATTGCCTCTCCGTTGGATGAGCTGCTGATCAAACGGCCGATGCCGTCCCTGCGCGTTGCGGCCTGGCCGATCATGATTCTGATCACGGCGGTGCTGACCTGGGCCAACTTCGCCAAGCTGGACGAGGTTTCCGTCGCCTTGGGCAAGGTCGTGCCGCTGGGCAAGACCAAGGTTGTTCAGCATCTGGAAGGCGGCATTGTTCAGGAAATTTACGTCTCCGAAGGCGATACGGTGTCGATTGGCCAGGACCTTCTGCTGCTCGATCTGGCGTCGGGCGGCACCAACCGCGAGGAACTGCAGGTTCGCCTCGACAGCGAACTGGCGGCGCGCGCCCGCCTGCAGGCCGAGGCCGAGGGCCGCAAGCTCAAATTCCCGCGATCCCTGGAAACTCGGCAACCCGCCCTGGTCGAAGCCCAGCGCCAGGCCCATGATGCCCGCCAGCGCGAATTGAAGGCGTCGATCAGCGTGCTGACGTCGCAGATCAAGCAGCGCGAACTGGACGTCAAGGAAATGCAGGCCAAGAAAAAGGCGACGGAGCGCAACTACTCCCTTGCCCGCGAACGCCTGGCCATGTCGGCGTCGCTGCTGGCCGAGGGCCTGACGGCGCGCATCGAGCACCTGAAGCTGGAGGCCGAGGTCGAAGACCTGGACGGCCAGTTGAAGGGCCTGGTGCCGGCCATACCGCGCGCCCAGGCGGCGGTCGAGGAAGCCAGGAAACGGGTGTCGGAATCAGAGGAAGGGTTCCGCCGCGAAGCGCGCGAGGAACTAAACAAGGTCGAACAGTCGATCGCCCGCATTCAGGAGCTGATCTCCGAAGCCGAGAAACAGGGTGCGCGCTCGGCGATCAAAAGCCCGATCAACGGGATCGTTCAGAAGATGGTCGTCAACACGGTCGGCGGCGTCGTCAAAGCCGGTGAGCCGATCATGGAAATCGTTCCCACGGGCGACAAGCTGGTCGTCGAGGCGCGCCTGAACCCCACGGAACGCGGCTTCATCGTCGAAGGCCAGCCCGCGGTGGTCAAGATTTCCACTTATGATTTCGTGCGCTACGGCGGCCTGGACGGCCGGGTCATCGCCGTCGCCCCCGACGCCTCGACGGACGAAAACGGCGCGCCCTACTTCCGCGTCGTGGTCCAGACCGACAAAACCTACCTTGGGAAAACCAAGGATCTTCTGCCGATCACGCCCGGCATGGAAGCCACCGTCGATATTCACACGGGTCGGAAGTCGGTCATGGATTATCTGATCAAGCCGGTCCTGAAGTTGAAGGATGAGGCCTTCCGCGAACGCTGACATGGGCTCTATTAGCGGCGGCCCGGTCACGCCCGGTTCCCGCCCCCGGACGACGCGGGACACGCTAACCATTTGTTATTTTGTGCCAATCTATTATAAACGATAGTCACTAGGGGAGTTCACCGCACACCGCCCGAGCCATTGTTGGTGAGGTACGGCGCGCGTTGGTAGGGGTCCGGGGAAGACATGTCGTTTACCACACTCGTCGGGTTGCTGGCCGCGTTCGGCCTGTTCATCGGCTCAGTCATGATGAGCACCGACAATTTCCTGATTTTCCTAAGCCTTTCGAGCCTTTTAATGGTTGTCGGCGGCACCCTTTCCGCGACGTTCATCTCTTATGAGCCCCGCTACGTCATGCTGTCGTTGAAGCTGATTTGGCGCATCCTGTTTTCGCCCAAGGTCGGGCGTAACGTGCTGAAGTCCGAGGTTGGACGAATCATTCGCTGGGCCTACACGGTTCAGAAAAGCGGCCCACCGGCGCTTGAGGCCGAGGCCAAGAAAGCCGTACGCGGCGACAAGTTCCTGAAATTCGGCGTCGATATGGTGATTTCCGGCTACACCGGCGAGGAAGTCCGCGAAATCCTGACCAACGCCATCGAATCGACCTTCGGGCGCAACACGGTGCAGGTCGACATCCTGCGCAGCATGGGCGGCGCCGCGCCGGCGTTCGGCATGATCGGGACCCTGGTCGGCCTGATCATCATGCTCGACAATCTGGGCGGCGATCCGACGCAGTTGGGCGCGGGCCTTGCGGTCGCGCTACTGACGACCTTGTACGGCGTCATGTTCGCCCGAATGATTTTCATTCCCGCGGCGACCAAGATCCAGCAGCGCGAGGAAATCGTGCGCTTCCGCAATTACCTGATCGCCGAGGGACTGTCGCTTCTGGCCGACAAGAAGAACCCCCGCTACATCGCGGACCGCATGAACAGCTTCCTCGACCCGGCCATCCACTTCAACATCGACAAAATGAAGAGGTAGCCATGCCGCGGCAGGTATTGATGCACTTGCCGGTCTGCGCGGGCTGACGCCATGGGAGTTCCTGTCAAACTCACCCCCGAAGAGGAAAAAGAAGACTGGCTGGTCACCTATGCCGACGCCATCACGCTGCTGATGTGCTTCTTCGTGATGATGCTGACCTTCGCCGAATTCGACATTCCCGCCTTCGAGGAAGCGGCCGCCGCGATCAAGGAAAAGATCGGGTCGTCCGACGACAACGCGTCGCCCACGGAAAAACTGAAGATCGACCTGGAAGACGTCGTGTTCCAGATGCAGGCCGACCGCGCCGTGCAGGTGACCAAGGACTCCAAGGGCGTGGTCATCGAACTGTCGTCCGGCGCCTTCTACAAGCCCGGATCGGCCGAGTTGCGCGAAGAAGCCGTTCCCTACCTGGAAAAGATCGCCCAGACCATCAGCGCGCCGCGCTACGCCACTTATAACGTCCAGATCGAAGGCCATACCGACGACGAACCGATCTCGACGGAACGCTTCCCGTCAAACTGGGAATTGTCGACATCGCGCGCGGCGACGGTCGTCCGATTCTTCGCGGACCGGCAGTTTGTCGATCCCCTGAAGATGAGCGCCACCGGTTTCGCCGATCAAAAACCCAAGGTGCCGAACCGCACCGAGGAAGGCGTGCCGATTCCGGAAAATCAGATGACCAACCGGCGCACGTCGATCCGCGTGACCGCCATGTCCCTGAAGGAGCGCGAGGTCTGGTACCAGCACCTTGCCATTATTCGCGCCAAGGCCGAGGCGGAGAAGCGCGCCAAGGAACAGCAGGGCGAAGGACAGCCACCGCAGGAAGGCCAAGGCGAAGGACAGCCGCCGCAGGAAGGCCAAGTCCCCCAAGAAACACAAGCCCCCGCCGCCGAGAGCCAGCAGCCGGCCCCCGCGCAGCAATAAGGGCATCGCAGCGGGCCGGTGAAGGCCGGCGCGAACAATCCAATCTCAATTGATGAGGCTCGGATACGGCGCTTTCGCGGCGGCCGCGGGCCGGACGATCACTCGATGATCAGTTCCATGCCTTCGCGGCAGACGAAGTTGCCTTCCCAGGCCGCCTCGGCCTCAACCGCCAATTTGTCCATGAAGGCATCGTCGTGTTCCGGGTCGTGGTGGAAGATCGCCATGCGCTTGACGTTGGCAGCCCGGCACAGGCGCATGCCCTGATTCCAGGTCGAATGGCCCCAGCCGACCTTGGCGGGAAATTCTTCCTCGGTATAGGTGCTGTCATAGATCACCAGATCGGCGCCTTCGATCAGACCCAGGATGTTTTCATCCAATGTCCCCGGTATGTGTTCCGTATCGGTGACGTAGCAGATCGCGGCACCTTCGTGTTCAACCCGATATCCGGTGGCACCGTTGGGGTGATTCAGGGGCGCTGTCTTGACCGTAATGTCCGACGGCAGGGAAAAACTATCGCCCGCGTCGAAGTCCTCGAACCGCAGCTTGGCCTGCATGGCCTCCAGCGGTACCGGGAACATCGGATTATGCATCTGAGTCGACAGGATGTCCTGAATGCCCTCGTCGCCGCGGCTTTTCAAATGGCCGGCCATGATGTGGATCGCGTACTCGGGATTATAGGCAGGCACGAAGAACGGGAATCCGTTGATATGGTCCCAATGGGTGTGGGTCAGCAGTAAGTGGGAGCATTTCGCGCCGGACTGAAGAAAGGAGTTGCCGTAGGACCGGATGCCGGTACCCGCGTCCATGACGAACCGGTAATCACCCGCTTCAACTTCAATGCAACTGGTGTTGCCGCCATACTTCATATGCTGCGGCGTGGCGCAGGCAATGCTTCCTCTAACTCCCCAAAATTTCAGACGGATGGCCATGATCTCATGCAGACTTTCGCGGTCTGTTCACGCGCGTGAACGAACGCAGCGGTAAACTCCCTTGCGGACAGGCCCTCGGTGGCACACGGCTTTATCAGTACCTTTGCGGTACGGTTAATTCCCTGTATAGGCCATCAAGTAACGGCTGTCACAGATTGATTTCCAACGACACGAACCCCCGTCCCGACCGACACACCCAAGCGCCGATCCGCCCGCCCTCGATTACAGGCGATTTCGACCAGACCGCTCGAATTCGCATACCAGAACAAGCTGTCCGGCGGAACCGAGGCGAAGGTCTTTTCGCCTTTGATTTCAACATTGTGAACTAAAATTCGGTGGTTTGGCGAGAGATTTTCCGCACGCATGCCGGAAATTACATTGCCATACCCATCGACGTATACAATTCGCTCTAATTCATCCGGCCAATCGGGCCGATCAACCTCCTGCAGCGCGATTTGCCGCCCCTTTCGCGCATCGTCGAAGGTGCCGGCGGCGGCGATCTCCGCCGCCACCGGCGCGAACAGGTCGCGACCGTGAAAACTGGCTGAAAGCTTTTCCGGACGCCAGGTAATTTCCCATGCCCGCGCCGCCGCCGCCCGGCGAACCGTCAGCGCGAAAAGACCGTTGTCGGGCCCGATGAACCAACGACCGTCCGCTTCCACGACCAGCGCGCGTCGATCCGTTCCCACTCCCGGGTCGACGACGGCCAGAACAACAGCCCCAGGCGTGAGGTCGCCCACCAACGCAGCCAACAGATAGGCGGAAGACTGAGGATCGAAGGGCGGCGCATCATGCATCAGGTCGACCACCGGGACACCGGGTGCGCCCATGTGCAGGACCGCCTTCATCTGCCCCACATAGGGACCTTGGAAACCGAAATCGGTATACAGGACAAGCATGACACGGACGCCCTCAAACGCATTCTGACAGACTGTTCGGACCCTAGCAGATACCCCGAACGCAATCACCCGGCGCCGCTTTTCGCGGCGCCGGGTGCGCTATGAGTTTCATGGTACGAAGCGTCTAAGACAGGCTGGTCCCTAGACGGCGCCAACCGTGTCGGCAAGGGCCCGAGCGACGTGCTTCTGGACCTTTTCAAAGGCCCGGTTTTCGAGCTGACGCACCCGTTCCCGGCTGATGCCATACTGGCTCCCCAGATCCTCGAGGGTCGCGGGCTCGTCCGTTAGACGGCGCTCAACGAAGATCTCGCGCTCGCGTTTGGGCAGGGCCGCCATGGCTTCCTGAACCAGGGTCCGGCGGAAGTTGCCTTCTTCCGTGTCGCCGAACATGGCTTCCGGGCTGGGGCGATCATCGACCAGGGTATCCTGGAATTCGACGGCACCCTCTTCCTGGGTCACCGGGGCGTTCAGGGACATGTCGCGGGCCGCAAGGCGCCGGTTCATGTAGGTGATGTCGTCGGTCGACACGCCGACTTCCTCGGAAATGCGCCGGGCGTCTTCCGGATTCAGTTCACCCGAATCCATGATCTTCAGACGGCCCTTCAGGCTGCGCAGGCTAAAGAACAGCTTTTTCTGCGACGAGACGGTGCCCATCTTGACCAGGGACCAGGACTTCAGGATGTATTCGGTGATCGCCGCCTTGATCCACCACATGGCGTAAGTGGACAAACGGAAACCGCGCTCCGGCTCGAACTTCTTCACGGCCTTCATAAGGCCGATGTTGCCTTCGGAAATCAGGTCCGCGACCGGCAGGCCGTAGCCCCGGTACCCCATGGCGATCTTCGCCACCAGGCGCAGGTGCGAGGTAACCAGCATGTGGGCGGCGTCAACGTCGCCGTGCTCGGTCCAGCGCAGCGCCAGCCTCTGCTCCTCCTCCTTCTCCAAGAGGGGGAATTTCCAGATCTCACGGAAATACTGGCTCAGGCCTCCTTCGGTCGGAACGGCAGGTACTGTCATCGTTGTCATTTTCTCTACTTCCCCTGTTGGGGCGGTGTGTATCCGCCCAAGGACATGATTTGAGTTCTAGATTTCGAATACGGCGGCTCTATGGCAGGTCAGGGGCATGCCAAAGGCATTTCCCGACGCCGGGCGGCGCGCGATAAGCGCTGCGTTCCGCAGAAACGGACGCATATCCAGACACAAGGCCAAATACGGGGCCAAATACGGGGAAGGATGAAATCGTGCGGTCAAAGCACAGGTACGCGTTCATGCCTTATCCTCCTTATGAAGCAATATGGCGTCTTCAGACGATAACGGCCTGTCGGCCGCAACGCCCGTCCTGCCCGCCGTTAAGCCGGGCAATTCAGGGCTGGCCCCATACGGGCACCAACCTCGTTACTATAGCGAGACTCGTCTAAAATTTCAAGATTTCAGGGAAAATCCCAGGCCGCGACCTGTTACTGGACGGTCTGATCCAGCTTCGCGAACGAGGAATCCAGCCCGCCACCAGCGGGCAGCTCGCTGCGGATTTCCGGCGCAAGGTCGGGAATCGGCGGCAGGTCCAGATTCTGGCCATTGGAGATTTCCGCATTGCGCTTCTGACGATAGAGCGAGCGGATCGCCGCATAATAATCGACCGAGGTCTTCTTGATCTGGTCCAGTTCTTCGACCACGTCGGCATATTCCAGAAGGCCGTCGACGACATCAAGGGCCAGATCGACCTCGTCCGCATCGACATTATCCAGGTAATAGCCCAGCGGGTCGAAATAGCTGTCGATCAACAGACGTCCAATCGCATCGCGCGGATTGGACGGCCCCAGGATCGGCAGCACGACATAGAAACCCTCGCCCACGCCCCAAACACCCAGGGTCTGGCCGAAATCCTCGCTGTGCTTCTGGAAGCCCATCTCGGACGCCATATCGACCATGCCGGCCATGCCGACCGTCGTGTTAAGGAACGTGCGCATGAAAGTCACCAGTGCGCGTTCGAACTCGAACTGCAGCACGTCGTTGACGAAGGTGATCGGCGACGACAGGTTGTCGAACATGTTCTTGAGGGCCTGACGCCCGGTCGCCGGAACCGTTGAATTGTAGGTATTGACGATCGGCCGCAGAAGACCTTCCTGCACCCCTTCGTTGAAAGAGAAGATGGCCCGGTTCATGCTTTCCAGCGGATCGTTGCCGTTATCGTCCGCCTGTGACAGTTGGATGTCCGACTGAGCGATCAATCCGCCCTGGTACGACAGAACCCGCGCCTGATCATCCGCCTGAGCAGTTCCCAGGAACAAGCCAGCCGCAAAAATCGCACCGACCGCGAAATTTCGAAACCTACCGGTCAAAACCCAGCCCCATTTCCTCGTCACAACCGCCCTCTTCGGCAGTCGGTTGAATCTGCTTGGCAATGTGACATGCTCAGGCATGCCATCTGTTGCCGTGAAGTAATAAGTGAAGTTGCCACCCCCCGCAACCGATTCAAAGTAATTTATTTACCGTTGACCGCTAACTAAATCGTGATTTGAGCGTGTGCCCAGGCCCAACGCCAGGGTGCTTGAACCTCAGAGAAAAATGCATATCCTGGCACACCAGGGAGGCGCTCATAATCATGACCCCATTTCGCCGACAGGCCGTTAAGCTCGTGCTGACATGGGTGCTCGTTGCCTTTGCCATGACACCTTCGATCGTCCGCGCCGACACGCCTGAGGCGGTTGTCGATGCGTTCCACAGCGATCTCCTCGCCGTCATGAAAGACAGCGATAATCTTGGCATTTCAGGTCGTTACACGAAATTTCTCGAGCATCTAGACCGCTATTTCCACATGCCCTTGATGGTCAGCTTCGTATCCGGCACCCATTGGGCCAAGGCCGATCAGGACGCACGCCGCAAATTGAATGATGCCGCACGGCGCCTGAGCGCCGGCGAACTTGCCGTGCTGTTTTCCGGATACGGCGGTGAAACCTTCAAGACGGTCGGCACCCGGCCCATCAAGGATGGTTCCGTCCTGGTTGAAACGGAATTGGAGCGAAAGTCGGATTCGAACGTAAAAGTGACTTATCGCCTGCGCAAGTTCGACGAAAAATGGCGAATCATCGATGTTCTTCTGGACGGCACCATTTCGCAGCTCATCAAACGCAGGGACGAATATCGCCGGACCCTTGAAGACAGCGGGGTCGCCGGCCTGACCAACCTGCTGAACGCAAAGGCGGACGAAATTCTCGCATCCGGCCGCACAGCCAAGGCCGGCAAGTAAAATTCCCCATCGTCGGAGGAATCGCCCCTGGCGTGGCCGCGAAACCCGGCTTAAATGTTCGCCTATGCGCAATCATTCAATATCCATGTCCGTCACCGCCCCTATCATCGCGATCATGTTGCTGATCACGGGCACCGCCCCCGCTGCGGCTGAGGCGCCACGGACCAATCAAGCCCATGAGGTGATCAGCGCTTTTCATGCCACCCTGCTCGACGTCATGAAGCGCGCGGATGCGCTCGGCGTTAAGGGCCGCTTTGAGACCCTGGCGCCGGCCGTGGACAAGGCCTTCCACCTTGATTTAACGGCGCGTCAGTCGGCCGGACGGCGGCCATGGAAAGACGCCACACAGGCGGAACAGGCGGCGCTGCTCGACATCTTTCGCCGCTGGACCATCGGCACCTATGCCAATCAGTTCGACGGCTGGTCCGGCCAATCCTTCATCGATCACGGCCAAAAGCCGGGCCCGCAGAAAGGCACCGTGCTGGTAGAGACGGAACTGACCGGCAAGGAGCCGGTCACGCTAACCTATCTTATGGTGCTCAAGGATGGGCGCTGGGGCGTTTATGACGTCCTGGTGCGCCGCGGGACGACGTCAATCAGTCAACTCGCCAAGCATATTTCCGAATTCAAGAGCATCGTCAAAAACGGCCTGCCCGCCTTGACCCATGCCCTGCAGGAAAAAACCCAGGTTCTTCTCGGCGGGTAGGCTCAGCCCGGCGGCTGACCGTTACCTTCACCATCTTCGTTCTCGCTGCCGCGTTCGGCCGATTTCAGCAGGCCGCGCAGGGAATAGATCGACCCCAGCGCGAATCCCCAGACCACGAACACGATTTCACGGATGCGTTTGACCGCCGCCAAGGCCACGCCGGCCTCCGGCGACCCCGTTACGGCGCCGGCCAGGACGATCAATGCGCTGTCCTGGGTCCCCAGATTGGCCGGCACGAAGAAGGTCGCGGCGCGCACCATTTGGTTCACAGATTCGATAATGAGGGCTTCGCCCGGCGTTACCGGATGACCGAGAAAATAGAGAATCGCGTAAGTTTCCGCCGCCCCGACCACCCAATTGGCAAGCGCGAGCAACACCGCCGGCACGAATCGCCAAGGGCGTTCCGCATAGAAATGGTGCAGGCGGTCCTCGACGTCGTGGATATGGTCAAGGGCGGCGTTGATACGCGCGCCCAGACGTGTCCGCCCCAGACGGGTGCCCGTGCGCGAGGTCGCACGGAATTTCTGGACCGCGAACAGGACCCCAATCCCGAAGGTCAGGAACAGGAAACCGCCCAGCGCGAAGGAGGCGTATCGCCCGCCGGCCTCGTGCCCGGCCAGCAGGATCAGACCGATCAGCATGAAGATGACCAGGCCGATCAGGTTCACCGTGCGCGCCAAGATGATCGAGGCGATGCCCTCGCGGTAACTGACCGCATGATGGCGCTTCAGCAATACCGCCTTGATCGGCTCGCCACCGAATCCACCGGCCGGCAGCACGGTGTTGAAAGCCTCGCCGACCATGCGGATGCGCCACACGATATAGGACCAGCGGAGCGTCAGGGGCAGGCGCAGGATCGCCAGATGCCAGGACAGACTGTCGATATAGAAGGCCGCGAGATAGATCGCGAAGGCCGCCGCCAATCCCTGCCAGCCCATATCGAGAATGCTGGCGAGGGCAACCTTGAAATCAACCTCGGCAACCACCCAGGCCAGCAATGCCACGCCCAGCCCGACATAAAGCCAAGTCAGCAACCGCGTCACAGACCGGCCGCCGGTCATCCTCGCCCCCGGCCGCGAACAGCAAGCAACGCAGGCAACAGGACCAAGGTGCAGATCAGGGTCAAGGTGATGGCGATGGTCAACAGCACGCCCATGCTGGCCGTGCCGGGATGGCCGGACAGCGCGATGGACCCGAACGAGCCGATGGTGGTGAGCGCGCTGAACAGCACCGCCCGAGGGGTCGAGGTCTCGAACGCATCGCCCGCCGCCCTGTCATCGCCCGCGCGTTCCTGGCGATCACGCAGGACCAGATGGATGCCGCTGGCAACGCCAAGCCCGAACAGCAGCGGCAGGACAATGATGTTGGCGAAGTTGAAGGGCACCTGGAACACGACGGAGCACAGCACCGTCAGCAACGCCGCCAGCCCCAGGGGGGCGAACACGAAGGCCACGTCGCTGACCCGGCGCAGCAGCAGGCCGAGCAGGATCAGGATCGCCGTCACCGCGATGGCGCCGGCCTCAACGAAGGCCGACAGCACGGCCCGCCCGGCCTCGTAGATCGTGACCGGTGCGCCCGACGCATCGGGGGTGACCTTGCGCAGCGCCGCGACGAAACGTTCGACCGCGTCGGGATCGCGCAGGTCGTCGGCGGGAATGACCTCAAGCCGCGCCTGCCCGCCCGGCGCAACATAGCGCGCGCTGATATCAGTCGGAAGGTCGGCCAATGTGAACGGCTCAGGGCTCAAACTGTCCCGCAGCCGTTCGACGGCGTCGGGGAACACGGCGAGAAGCCCCTGCCCCAGCCCTGCCAGGCCCGCGTCGTCGAGGGCCCTCAGCAGCACGGCCAAACGCCCGGCCGCACGGGCAAGGTCCGGCCCCGCGTTGGTGGCGTCCAAGTTTGCCAAGGCCGCCTCCAGATTTTCGGCGGCGATGCGGCGACGCGCCGGGTCTCTGTCTCCCGTGCCGCCACCGGGTGCGAGCGACGGCAGCATGAACAGGGCAAGGTCGCGGACGATCTCGGCTTTTTCCTCTTGGTCGCCTGGCACGAAGCTCAAGATCGAGGCGACGCCCTTGACCTCGGGCAGGGCGGTGAGATTTTCGGCCAGTCCGCGCGCCGCGCCCACATCGGGGGCCAACACCGTGGCGCTATAGGTCGACGCCCCCTTCCCCGCCGCCAATTCATGGACGACGGCGACCGATTCCAGGTTTCGGTCCTGCAGGTTCAGGGGATCGAAGTCGAACCGCGCCTGCGGCACGGCAGCCAGACCGATAACCGCCGCCGCCACGGCACCGATCAGCACCCGACGGGGATGACCTTGCAAGGCGCGGCGCGCCCGGTCGGACCATCCCGCATGGCCGTCACGGCGGCCCGCCGGGGCGGGCATCAAAGTCAACAAGGCAGGCAGCACGGTCAGGTTCGCGGCCAAGGCGATGAACATCCCCGACCCCGCGATCAGGCCCAGTTCGGCCAAGCCCACGTAATCCGTCGGCAGAAAGGAATAAAAGGCGATGGCCGCCGCCACGGCGCAGAGCGTCAGGCCGCCGCCGCCCGCCGCCGCCGTGGCCTCCAACGCCGCCCCATTGCCCTGCCCCCGAGCGCGGTGTTCGCGGTAGCGCAGGGCGAAATGAATGCCGAAATCGACGCTGAGCCCAATGAACAGCACGGCGAAAGCGACGGAAATCAGGTTGAGGGCGCCAAGCGCCCAGATCGCGAACCCGGCCGTCCAGATCAGCCCCAGGATCAGGGTCGCCAGTACGGCGACGACCATGCGTAGCGACCGCAGGCCGAGGACCAGCAGCACCAGGACCAGGGTAAACGACAACATCCCGGCCAGGCCCATGCCCTGCTCCACGCTTTTCAATTCATCCTGCTGCAAAGCGGCCGATCCGGAGATGCGCAGGCGCACGGGCCCCGCCCCCTCCAGCTTCAGTTCCCGGCGCAGATCCTTGAGTGCTGCGATCGGCTTGCCCGCCGGCTGCAACGATGCGAAATCCAATGGCGGCTTAAGCACGATGAACCGCCGGGCCGGCGCATCGTCTTCCCCGGCCAGAAGGCGCTGCCAGGACAGGATCGCATCCTCGCCTTTGGCGCGTTTCTCACCGACATCGGCCAACAGGTTAAGCACTTTGGCCAGGGCCACGGGCGGCGCCTTGCCGTCAAGCTGCTGTTCGATGCCCTGGCGCAGCAGGTCGAACAGGGTTGCCAGACTGGCATCGCCCCACAGACTGGCCAGGAAGGGCTGCGCTTCGGCGAGCCTCCCGGTCAGGTCTTCCAGTTCCGCCACGTCGAGGAACAACAGGCCGTTCTGCTGGAGGAACGGATCACCTTCCGGGTCGAACAGGCTGCCGAAGGTTTCCGGCTGCGCCGTAAGCCGTGCACGCAGTTCCCGCGCCGCCCGGTCGACCCGTTCGGGCACGGCGCCGTCCAGGACCAGCAGGATGTTGTCGCTCAGCTGCGGAAACAGACGGCTGATCTCGCGGTTGTTCTTACGGAACGGCAGATCAGCGGACAGCATATCCGTGGTGTCCGTATGGATCGCCAGATTGCGCTTCAGATAGGTAAGCGTCAGCCCCGCGCCGACGATGGACAACAGCACGACCGCCCAGGCACCGCGCCGGACCAGGCCGACCCAGGCCCGGAACAGATTTCCCGGAAACGCGGCGGTCTCCGTCATCCCTCCTGCTTTCCGCCCTCGGCCATGGCGCGGCGGCGGGCCCGGTACTTGATCCCCCATTGCACGGCGAACAACAGCGCGAAGCCGGGCGCGCCGATGGTGGCGGCGACCAGCAGCGGTTCCTGATACCCCAGGAACACCAGGATCGGCACCGCCAGAATGGCGTCGTCGGGATCGAAGCCCATGAACGAGCCCAGTTCGGCGCTACGCGCCCCCGCCAGGCTTTCCATGCGCATGACCAGCCATAGGATGAAAGTCACCGAGGCGCCGGCAAGGATGCCCATGGGGATTGCCAGCATCCCCCACTCCCCCCCCCGAAGCCCGATGCCCAGGCCGACAAAGATGACGGCATTGCATACGGCATCGGCGATCAGGTCGAACTTATGACCGGCGGCGCTGGTCTGTCCCGACAGGCGGGCATAGTCGCCGTCGCCCCGATCCAGCACCATGGACAGGATGAACAGCCCTGCCCCGACGTCCCACCACGGCAGCCCCAGCCAGGAGGACGGACCGAGGGCGAAAGCAACCGCGGCGGCGATGCCTGTGGCCAGGCGCACGACGGTCACTTGGCTCGGCGTGACTTTGGTTCCCATCAGGGGTTTGGTCACGGTCTGACGCGCGACCTTGTGGATCCAGGTATTGTGACTAATGGTCTTGCCTCCGGCTGCGGGCGGGTCTACATGGGGCGATAAGGATAGCCCGGAACATCATGAAAATTGCGGCAAAAGGCAACCGGCATCGGCACCGCCGTTGAAGAAATCATGCTGAATACACCCGTCCTCACCGACGCCCAGATCACACAATTCGCCGACGATGGATACCTTGTCCTGCGCGGTGGGTTTTCTTCCGACGTGATGGCGCGCATCGCCACATGGACCGACGAGGTCCTGGCCCTGCCCGAGGTTTCGGGCCGCCATTGGGTGTTTCACGAGAAAAGCCAGAAGAACCCGGGGGACAATTTGGTCAGCCGGATCGAGCGCATTTCCCCCTTCCACGACGGGTTCGGCGCCCTGGCCGAGGCCCTGCGCGGCCCGGTCGGCCAGTTGCTGGGCGAGGACGCGGCCCTGTTCAAGGAAAAGATCAATTTCAAGATGCCGGGTGGCGACGGTTTCAAGCCGCATCAGGATTCCCAGGCCGGCTGGGACGTCTATACGGATTTCTTCATCTCGGCGCTGGTGTCGATCGATGCGGCGACAGAAGAAAACGGCTGCCTGAAATTGGTTCGCGGCCATCACAAGAAGGGCATGTTCGCTTCGTGGGCACCAATGTCCGACGCCGATATGGCCGACATGGATTTTCAGCCCGTGCCGACCAACCCCGGCGACGTGGTGTTCTTCGATTCCTTCGCGCCCCATTCCTCGGAAGCGAATTTGAGCGACAACATCCGCCGCATCTATTACGCCACCTACAATCGGGCGTCGGCGGGCCAGTTCATGGACCGTTACTACGAAGACAAGCATAAGAACTACCCGCCGGACATCGACCGCGACCCGGCGAAGCAATACGTGTTCAGAGTCTAATTTGAACTATTCGGCGGCGTCGCCGACACGCTCGGCCATGGGTTTGTAGGCCGCGATCTTGGCGCGGATTTCCGTGGCCGCGCGCTCCCGGTCCTCGGGGAAATCGATCTCGATCCACGGAATACCGGTCACGTCCTCAAAACCGAAGATGCCCGGCGCCGACGCCTTCATGACATCGCAGAACGCGTCTTCGTAGACGAAGCCCGGCATGTCGCCCTGGGACAGCTCGTCCGCGCGGTCGGCGACCCGGTGCGCGATATCCGGCGACATGGTCAAGAAGCCCGGCCATTCGCCGACCGTGTCATGGGGCTCAAACACCTTTTTGCCGAAATCGACGATGACGCCGTCACGGACGCAGGTCTTCACGGGCTCGGCGCCCGGCACGAAATCCTGATCCAGGATGATGCAGGTCTCGTGGCGGCTACCGATCAAGGCCTTCAGCAAATCGTCGTGGTAATAGACGTCGGCATCCATGAACAGGATACGTTCGCCCGACCGCAGAACCTCTCCCGCCCGCGCCAGGGACAGGATCGGGCTTTCCTTGAACCGGGGGTTGAACAGAGTGCGCGCGAAGCCCTTGGGCGCCACGCGGGCCAACTCATCCTCGATCATTTCTTTCTTATGGCCGACGACGACGATCAGTTCCTCAACGCCAAGCTGCGTCAGGACCTCGATATGCCGGGCCAAGAGGGTCCGGTCACCGAATTGCAGAAGCGCCTTGGGAGGATCGTCGTTACCGTCGCCGAAAAGACGCCGGCCGACGCCGGCGGCAAGCATGACTGCTTTCATTTGCTCGTAACTTCCCGGTTCCGTTTCGTTGCGCATTAGGTGCGCATGTGACGGTCTATTGTCAATATCGTGAAATTGCGGAGAAACATGCGCTGGGCGCATGGCGACAGTCCCGGCGCATCGTTCGTTAAGCGATATAGCCGTTGGCGCGGAACCAGGCGACGGCGTCGGCCAGGGCGTCGCGCGCCGGGCGGGGCGTATAGCCCAGTTCCCGGGCCGCCTTGTCCCAGCGGAAAAACATCTTCTTTTTCGCCATCCGCACCGAATCCGGGGCCACCATCGGTTCCGCCCCACCGGTCATCCGGCACCAGGCTTCGGAGATATGGGCAATCGGCATGATCAGGCCCGTCGGCACCCGGAACAACGGCGGCCGGCCGTCGGTCAACTCGGCGATCACACCCAGAATCTCGCTCAATCCCATGTTCTCGCCGCCCAGCACATAGCGCTCGCCAATGCGTCCCTTGGCGAAGGCCAGCAGATGGCCTTCGGCCACGTCGTCGACATGGGCGACGTTCAGGCCCGTATCCACATAGACCGGCATCTTGCCGTTGGCCGCGTCGACCACGATGCGCCCGGTCGGCGTCGGCTTCACATCGCGCGGGCCGATGGGGGTCGACGGGTTGACGATGACCACGGGCCAGCCTTCCTTGGCCGTCAATTCGCGGATGCGCTCCTCCGCCCGGAATTTGGATTGTTTATAAGGGCCGATCATATCGCCGTAGGCGACCGGCGTGTCCTCGTCGCCGACACCGCCCGGCGGGATCCCCAGAACGGCGACCGACGACGTATAGACGATGCGGTCCGCCCCGGCCTCGGCCGCCGCGCGCACGATGGCGGCGGACCCGTCCACATTGGCGCGGAACATGGCAGCAGGATCGCGGGTCCAGATGCGGTAATCAGCGGCGACGTGGTACAGCGCCCGGCATCCCTTGACGGCCGGCCCCAGGGTTTCCGGCGCCAGCAGGTCGCCCTCCACCACCTCGACGTCCAAGCCGTCGATGTTGCGGCGATCACTGCCCGGCCGCATCAGCACGCGCACGGCCTCGCCCGCGTCGAGCAGGCGGCGCACCACGGCGGCGCCGACGAAACCGCTGGCGCCCGTCACCAAATTGGCTGAACCTTTTGTCATGGCGGGGATTTAGGCCTCATAAAAGTCACGATTTCCAGTGGTAAATGGCTGACATTCCGCCCGCCGCCCCTTAACAATAGCGGTGCGCCGCCCCATGTAGCCTAAAATGCCTGTTTGCACTGCAATATCTCAAGGTTTACAAGGGCCCTCCTGAGGATTAAGTGATCACGATGACCAAAAACCTGAAGATCCTGCTCGCCAGCCCGCGCGGTTTCTGCGCCGGGGTGGAGCGCGCCATCGAAATCGTCGAACGGGCCCTGGAAATCCACGGACCGCCCGTCTACGTCCGCCACGAGATCGTGCACAACAAGCACGTCGTCGAATCGCTGCGCGCCAAGGGTGCCGTGTTCGTCGAGGAAGTGTCCGACGTGCCCGACGGCGCCGTCACCATCTTTTCCGCCCACGGCGTCGCCGAGAAGGTCGAGATCGAAGCCAACGACCGCGGCCTGCCCGTGATCGACGCGACCTGCCCGCTGGTCTCCAAGGTCCATAAGGAAGGTCAGAACCATGCGCAGAAAGGCCGCGAGGTCATTCTGATCGGCCATGCCGGTCATCCCGAGGTCGAAGGCACCCAGGGCCGTATTCCCGGTGGTGTCCACTTGGTGCAGACCCCGGAAGACGTGGCCCATCTCCAGGTCAAGGATCCGAAGGCGCTGTCTTACGTGACGCAGACGACCCTCAGCGTCGATGAAACCCGCGACACCATCAACGCCCTGAAAAACCGCTTCCCGGCCATCGTCGGCCCGGACGTGAAAGACATCTGCTACGCCACCCAGAACCGTCAGCAGGCCGTGCGTGAGTTGTGCACCAAAGTCGATCTGCTGCTTGTGGTCGGGGCCAAGAATTCGTCGAACTCCAACCGCCTGCGCGAAATCGGCGGCGAAATCGGCGTGCCCGCCTATCTGATCGACGACGCCAGCATGCTCGACTCCAAATGGCTCGACGGCGTGGCCACGGTCGGCATTACCGCAGGTGCTTCGGCGCCCGAGGAGCTGGTGCAGGAACTGATCCGCCGCCTCGGCGAATTCGGCGACACCCAGGTCGAAGAGCTGAAGGGTGTGCAAGAAAACATCGTTTTCAAACTGCCGCGCGAATTGAACGACGGCACAGGCCCCCACGCCGGGGCCTGAGATACCGGAGAGTTACATGGCAGTCCCCGTCATCCAGCAGGTCCGTGTCGGCGCCTATATCATGGGCAAAAAGCTGCGCGGCGTGGAGAAATACCCCCTCGTCCTGATGCTGGAACCCCTGTTCCGCTGCAACCTGGCCTGCCCGGGCTGCGGCAAGATCGATTACGAAGACGACATCCTGAACAAGCGCCTGTCGGTGGAAGAATGCCTGAAGGCGGTCGATGATTGTGGTGCGCCCATCGTCTCGATCCCCGGCGGCGAGCCCCTGATCCATAAGGAGATCAAGGAAATCGTCGAGGGCATCGTGGCGCGCAAGAAATTCGTCTACCTGTGCACCAACGCCCTGCTTCTGGAAAAGAACCTCAGCAAGTTCACGCCCACGCCGTATCTGACCTTCTCGGTCCATCTGGACGGCATGGAAGCCCATCACGACAAGGCCGTGGCCCAGCCGGGCACCTTCAAGCGCGCCGTCTCGGCGATCCGCAAGGCCAAGGACATGGGCTTCCGCGTCAACGTCAACTGCACCCTGTTCGATCAGATGTCGGCCACCGAAGCGGCCGAATTCTTCGATTTCTGCACCCATGACCTGGGCGTCGAGGGCATCACCGTGTCGCCGGGCTATGCCTACGAGCGCGCCCCCGATCAGGAACACTTCCTGTCGCGTAAGAAGACCAAGCAGCTGTTCCGCGACGTGTTCAAGCACGAGGGTGCGAAGAAGTGGCGGTTCAGCCAGTCGACCCTGTTCCTCGACTTCCTGGCCGGCAACCAGTCCTACAAGTGCACGCCCTGGGGCAATCCGACGCGCAACATCTTCGGCTGGCAGAAGCCCTGCTATCTGCTGAACGAAGGCTATGCCGATACGTTCCAGGAACTGATGGACAGCGTCGAATGGGACAAGTACGGCACCGGCAATTACGAAAAATGCGCCGACTGCATGGTCCATTGCGGCTATGAGCCGACCGCCGTCACCGATACCGTGTCGCACCCGATAAAGGCGCTGAAGGTGTTCCTGAAGGGCGTCAACACGGAAGGTGAGATGGCCCCGGAAATCGACCTGGACAACCAGCGCCCGGCCGAATTCGTGTTCGAAGGCCTGGTCAAGACGCTGAGCCAGAAGATGGCTGAAAAGGCCGAAGGCGAAAAGGCCGCCTAAGAACAGGCCGGGTCAGCCGAAGGCAACGCCGGGCCCAAGACGCCTGGCCACATCGCGCAGGACCTTCAACGCCCGCGTGCTGCCGCGCCCCAGCGCCAGAAGTTTCCCGATGTCGCCCGGATGGGCCGCCAGGTTCTTCAGCAGGCGTACCCCGTCCGTGCCGCCCGAGGTCGAGACGATTTCATCCGTCCATTCCGGCAACCGCGTATCCGATGTATCGGACACGGCGCGGATGATCGCGAAGGGCCGCCCCGCCTTGCGCGCCGCCCGGCCGACGGCATAGCTTTCCATATCGACCGCGTCGGCCTCGGTCGTCGCCCGCAGCACGGATTTGCGCCGGGGCCCGGCGACGATGGTCGGGGAATGAGCCAGGGTAGCCCCCTTGCGCGTCACCATATCGCCCAAGGCGTCTTCCAGACGCCCCGTCCAATCGGGATCGCAGGTCAGGCTCTTGCTTCCGGCGGCGATGACACGGGTCGGCAGGATCAAATCCCCGGCCTTGAGCGCCGGGTCCAGGCCGCCGCACAGACCGAAGCTGAGCATGGCGACCACGCCCTGAGCGAACATCTCGTCCGCCAGTTCGCCCGCACGTTGAGGGTCAGCCCCGGACGCACGTACGTCCAGGTCATCATTGCCGGAAATATCGGACAGGCAGGCGACCTCGCGTAAAACCCCGGTGATGATGCCGATACGGGCCATCACGCCGGGCCGGTCAAATGCCGTAGGCGGGGCGTTTGGTGTTGCTGCGCTTCAGATTGCGGTAGCGGGACAGGGTCCACAACGGGAAATAGGCGCTATAGCCGTGATAGGTGATGTAGAACACCTTGGGAAAACCGACGGCGTTGAACATCGTTTCCTGCCATTTGCCGCCTTCGCGCGGATGGTTCAGCAGGTAGGTGACACCGCTTTCAACCTCGGCGCTGTCCAGTTCACCTGCCGCCATCAGGCCCATCAGGGCCCAGGCCGTCTGCGACGGGGTGCTTTCCTTTGCCAGCCCCTTTTGCTCTTCCCAATAGGTCGCGCAATCCTCTCCCCAGCCGCCATTGGCCATCTGGCGGCTTTTCAGCCAGTCGACGGCACGGCGGATATAGGGCTGGGACATGTCCTCGCCCACGGCGTTGAGGGCGCTCAGCACCGACCAGGTACCGTAGATATAGTTGGTGCCCCAGCGCCCGAACCAGGAGCCGTCTTCTTCCTGTTCGTCCTTCAGGAATTGAATCGCGCGGGCGACCACGGCGTCGTCGGCACCGTAGCCGAGTTGCGCCAGCGTGCCCAAACAGCGCGCGCTGACGTCGGACGTCGGCGGGTCGAGCAGCGCCCCATGATCAGCGAAGGGAATGTGGTTCAGGTGATAGGCCTCGTTCTCGGCATCGAAGGCGCCCCAGCCGCCGTTCTCGCTCTGCATGCCGATGATCCATTCAACGCCGCGGTCAATGGCTTCCTTGTAGCGGACCGGATCGGCGCGGTGCAGCGCCATGATGACGACCGCCGTATCGTCCACGTCGGGGTAATGATCATTCCAGTACTGAAAAGCCCAGCCGCCGGGACGCAGGTTCGGGCGCTTCTTGGCCCAGTCGCCTTTGACGTCGGTGATCTGGCGGTCAACCAACCAGTCTGCAGCCTTGTCGAGAACCTCATCGCCTTTCACCAGGCCGCTTTCCTGCATGGCATGAAGCGCCAGGCCGGTATCCCACACGGGCGACAGGCAGGGCTGGCAATAGGCTTCGTCGTCGCGTTCCACGACCAGCTTCTCAATGGCGCCGCGCGCCGTCACGAAGTCGGGATGATCGCGGGGATAGCCCAGCACGTCATAGGCCATGACCGCGTTGGCCATGGCCGGGAAGATACCGCCCAGACCGTCCTCGCCGTTCAGGCGCGTCTTCACGAAGTCCATGCACTTGGTGATGGCCTTCTTTTCCAGCCACCCGGGGATCATCGGCTGTACCAGCCGCGCCGCCTTGTCGATGGCCAGGAACACGTTGCCCAGGACATGGCCCGTGGGGTTGTGCAGGAAATCGGTCTGTTTGAACGGGTCTTCAGGGAACAGTTCGCGGATGCCGACGCCGCGCGGATTGCGCGCCTTGGGCCGGGTCGCGGCCAGCACGAACAGCGGAATCATCACCGTGCGCGACCAATAGGCGACCTTGTCGATATGGAACGGCGACCAGGACGGCAGCAGCATGGCTTCCGGGCGGATCACCGGCGCCGCGCGCCAGGGAACCTGTTCGAACAGGGCAAGTGCGATGCGTGTGAAAACGTTCGAGCGCGCAGCACCCCCACGCGCCAGCACCGCCGCCCGCGCCTTGGCCATGTGGGGGGCGTCCGGGTCGTCGCCGATCAGCTTCAGGGCGTAGTAGGCTTTGACCGTGGCGCTCATGTCGAAGTCGCCGTCATGGAACAGCGGCCAACCGCCGTGTTTGCCCTGAATGCGGCGCAGATAGTTGCCCATCTTGGCTTCGATGGCCTCGCGGGGCTCGCCCAGGTAATGGTTGAGAAGAATGTACTCGGCGGGGATCGTCGCGTCCGCTTCCAACTCAAACGCCCAACTGCCGTCCTTGGCCTGCTGACCGGCCAGCCAGGCCCGGGCTTCGTCGATGGTGGCGTCCAGATCCGCATGTGCGCGGCCATCAAGGGCCGCCTCGCCGGAACCGGCGTTCGGCGTATCGTCCTCTGGCTGCATGGAGATGTCCATCACGTCACCGCTTGAATCTTTTGTTATCAGGCCATTAATCGCCCAGATGTACTCTTCGCAGGCGCAAAATTCAATGCCTGCGGCGATCTGGCCCCTTCTTACAGAAAGGGCCTCTGAAATCAAGAAGATGACAAGGACGTGACAACCATGTCGGCGGCCCGGAAGCCGGACCGGATGGAGCCTTCGATGGTCGCCGGCAGGCCCGTGGCCGTCCAATCGCCGGCCAGAACCAGATTATGCCAGGCCGTTCGCGGTGCGGGACGGCGGCGGTCTTCGGCTGGGGTCTGGCTGATGGTCGCCCGCTTTTCCTTGACGATGCGCCAGGGTGGCAGCGGGCCATCGGCCAATCCCAGGGCCGCCTGAACCTCTGGCCAAAGGCGCATTGCGATCGCCTCGTTGGCCTCTGCCGCCAGGGCGTCTGCGGCGCTGACCGTGACCGAGGCGACGTCGTCGCGCAAAAACACCCATTGCGCCGTGCCGCCGACCAGCCCGACCAAGGGAGGGGCCGCCGGCACCGGACCGGTCAGCCGGAAATGCGCGTTGACGATGGCATGGCTGGCTTGCGGCCCGTTCAGGCCGGGCAGCAGATCCGCCGCCGCCCAGGCGGGCACCGCCAGGACCACCTGATCCCCGGGATCAAGAACCTTCGTGGCGCCGGCGAAATCGAGGGCGCGGACCTGCCCATCGCCGAGGTCGAGGGCCCGCAGGCGGTTGTTGAAGCACACCTCCGCCCCCTTCGCCGCCAGATAGTCGAGCGCCGGGTCGACGAAGCTTTCGCTCAACCCCGCCCGCGCCATCAGGGGCTTGCAGGCGGCGCGGCCGCGCCCAAAGGTTTCCTTCACGACCGGCCACAACAGGCGCGCCGAGGCCGTGTCGACAGGCGTATTCAGCACGCCCACGGCCAGCGGTTCCCAGAATTTTTCAAACAGCGTGCCCGGCCCGGCCAGGCAGTCTTGGACCGTGTCCTCCGGCCCCGCGCAGGCAAGGTGCCGTATCCGCAGGTATTCGCTCAGACTGGTCCCCGGCACCCGGCCGGCACCAAACAAAACTGACCAGGGCACCCGCCCCGGATCGGGTGTCACAGTCCAGGTGTCGCCGGTCCGCAAATCGCGGAAAGGAAAGGACGCGTCATCCGGCCCGGTCAAGCTATCCGCCGCCCCCACCGTTTGCAGGTAATCGCGGATCGCCCAGTTGCCGGACAGCATCAAGTGATTGCCGTTGTCGATGCGGCGTTCCAGATGGGCGTCGAAATAAGACCGGCAGCGCCCACCGGCCTGTCCGGCGCTGTCATACAGGACGACCTTATGGCCGTCCTGGGCCAGGCGTACGGCGGCGGCCAGGCCCGCCACCCCGGCGCCGATCACATGGATACGTCCGATTGCCATATCCCGGGCTACAGCAGGCCGTAGCGGAAGGCGACCCAAAGCTTTTCCGCCTTGGACAGTCCCGCCGGCTCCCGCACCCGGTGCCAACCACGCGCCCGCATGCGGCGGAAGATGCGCTCGTAGGCTTCCATCATCATGGTCGCGGGCTTGACTCGGTCGGCCTCGCACTGGCCAAGCAGGGCCCGGGCCTCGGCGAACTTTTCGCCGGCCAGGGCGCCGATCTCGGCCACGGCGGCGGTCAGGTTGGCATCGGCCAGGACGCCTTGTGGATCGCGGGCGGCAACGCCATGGTCGGCCAACAGGTCATCGGGCAGATACAGCCGGTCGCGCGCCGCGTCCTCGTCCAGATCGCGCAGGATGTTGGTCAGTTGCAGGGCAAGGCCGAGCGCGGCCGCCAGCCGGTCCCCGATCTCAGCCCCCAGGCCGAAGATGCGGCAGCTCAGCCGCCCCACGGCGCAGGCGACCCGGTCGCAGTACTGCAACAGCTCGTCGCGGGTGGCAAGGCGCAGGGTCTCCGCCGCGTCCGTTTCCATGCCGTCGATGACGGCCTGGAAATCGGCCTCGGCCAGGCCGAAATGGGCGACCGGCTCGGCCAGGGCGATAGCGACCGGGTCCTTTGGCCGCCCCGAATAAAGGGCGCGGATTTCGTCCCGCCAACGGGCCAGTTCGCGTTTTTTCACGTCGAGCGGATTAGGGTCGTCGGCAATGTCGTCGACGATGCGGCAAAAGGCATAGACCGCGAACATGGCGCGCCGCTTTTCGCCGGGCAGAAGCCGCATGGCCCAATAGAAGGTCGTGCCCGAAGCGCGCACGATCTGCTCCACCTGTTCACGGGCACGGCCGACTTCGGCTTCGGAAAGGGTCACCAGGTTGTCCATGGGTGCAATGGATACACTGGGGGGCGCGGCCAAGGCCAGCCCCCAATGACGGGACGGCCGTCAGCCCCGGGAACCGGGCGCGCCCGACCCGCCGGCATAGGTGCGCCCCTTCCAGCCGCCGCCCCTGCCCAGATAGTGACGGCGGGCGGAATCGACGGTCATCAGGGTGTAGAGAAATCCCGCCACGGGCAGCCCCAGCGCCGCCCAGGGCGGGCGCCCGTACAGGCGCAGGGTCGGGAAATAGGCGACGGCCATGGCCAGCCACCCCGCCGCCCCCACAGCCAGCATCGGCCAATCCCCAGCGACCAGCCCCCACAGCGCCGCCACCGGCGGCACCAGGTACAACAACACCATCCCGGCGACGGTGCCCAGCAGCATCAGGGGCGAATGGCCGAGTTGCTCATAGGCCGTGCGCGCGACCATGCGCCACAGTTCCCCCAGCCCGTCGTAACGGCGCAGACTCATCGTCTCGCGGCTGAGGCCCAGCCAGATCGCCCCCCTGGCCTTCAACAGCGCCGCCAGGGCGCAATCGTCGATAAGCCGGCCCCGGATCGCCTCGATCCCGCCGGCCGCATCCAGGGCGGCCCGTCGCACCAGCATGCAGCCGCCCGCCGCCGCCGCCGTGCGCTTCACCGGATCGTTGACCCAGGGAAAGGGAAACAGCTTTTGAAAGAAGAATACGAAGGCCGGAATCAGCAGACGTTCCCACGGCGTTTCGCAGTTAAGGCGTACCATGAGGGAAACCAGATCACGGTTCTCCATCTCCGCCTTCTCGACCAGACGGCGCAGGTTGGCCGGATCATGAGCGATGTCGGCGTCGGTCAGCAGGACGTAGCGGGCATCGGGCGCCGTCGCCCGCGCGGCCTCAAGCCCCTGATGAACGGCCCAGAGCTTGCCCGACCAGCCCTCGGCCAGCGGCCGTCCGGTGACGAGGTGAAATCGACTGCCCCCGTCCGCCGCGTCGGCCGCCCCCCGGGCCAGGGCCGCCGTGCCGTCCGTGGAATTGTCGTCAACCACCACGACATCAAGGCGACCGGGATAATTCTGGGCAAACAGGGACGCCACGGTGCGGGCGATGCTGTCGGCTTCGTCCCGGGCGGGGATGACGGCGGCGATATCGGGCCAGCCGTCCTTGGGCGGCGTCTTGGCGGCGGGGCTCAGGTGTTGATCGGCGAACCAGAACCGCCCGCGGCAGAACAGGATTCCCGCCCAGACGGCGAGCGCCAGCAGGGCCGCCCCCGTCATTGCCCGGACCTCATCGCCCGTGCAGGCCGACCAGTGCTGCCAAGGCACCCTTGGCGCAGCACCAGGCATAACCGCCCTTGGTCAGCGCCACGCGCCCGGCCAGCGGGTCCCGACGGCGCAGCAAATCCGTGAGCCGGCGGGCGATTTCCCAAATGGCGGCGGCCTCCATCCCCAGACGCCGGCTATGCATGCCGGAGGATATGGGACGGGCTTCTTCCAACAGGATTTCGGTCGCATCGAGGCAGCGGTCGATCACGCGGCGCAACGCCGGGGTACAGGCCGGGCGGTCGAGGTCTTCGACCACCGCCCCCTCCGCGGCCAGCCAATCGCCGGGCAGATACACCCGGTCCAGGCTGCGGTAGTCGTCCTGACAGTCCTGCAGATGGTTGATGACCTGGAGCGCGTTGCACAGCGCATCCGACGGGCCGTAGCCCAGGGACGATCCACCATGCAGGTCGATCAGGTAGCGGCCCACCGGGGCGGCGGACCGGATGCAGTAATGCATCAGGTCGTCCCAGTCCTGATACCGGCCCTTGACCGCGTCCTGCTTGAAGACGTCGATCAGGTCCTGGCAATGGCGCGGCGTGATGTCGGTTTCCGCCAAACTGTCACGCATGGCATGGGCGGTGGCGAATTCGGGATCGCCCGGATGCTGGCCCAATAACGCCGCCTCGAACCCGGCCAGGCGGCGGACCTTGGTATCCGCGTCCAATGCGGTGTTGTCGGCAATGTCGTCGATGGCGCGGGCGAAGCGGTAGAACCGCGCCACATGCGGGCGCAGGCGGGCCGGCAGCAGGAACGAGCCGACGGGGAAGTTTTCGTAAGCGGCGTCTTTGCCCGACGGCGTTTCCACGCCAGGGCCCGAAGGCGTTTCCACGCCAGGGCCCGGCGTCGGTTCAGGAGAATCGGCGGGCTGCCCCATGACCGGAAAATACCTTCACTCGGATCAGCCGGCCCCAGGATCAGGCCGGCGCCAGGATCAGCCGGCGGGCTTGGCCATTTCCCGCATTTTCTCCAGCAGGCTGTCGACGGAATTTCCGTTGTTCGAGATCACGGAATTGAATTCCTTCTGCTGGGTCAGGGCCATGGACAGGCCGTTCACGATGATGTCCACGATCTTGAAGATATGCTGACCGTCGCGTTCGCCCACGCCGACGCGCCAGCTGACCTCGACCGGCTGGCCGCCGGGGCGCTTCAGCATGGTATGGACGATGAAATCGTTTTCCTGGCGCTTTTCGGCGCGGCTGATTTCCAAAGACTCGCCGGAATAGTCCTTGAAGCCGTCGACATAGCGTTCCAGCAGCATGTTCTCGAACAGGGTCAGGTATTCCTCACGCTGTTCCGGCGTGGCGCGGCGCCAGTGGCGGCCGAGCACCCATTTACCGATGGATTTCACGGCGAAGAAGTCGTTCACCAGCGCGCGGAAGCGTTCCTTGCGTACCTCGCGGGCGATGTCCTTCCCGGTCAGGGAACTGATCGCCGACGAGGCCATGGTGTTGACGAAGGTTTTGACTTCGTCCGTCGTCACTTCAGCGCACACGGCCCGCGGCGCGAACGCCATCAGGGCGGTGGCCAGGAAAGCAGTAAGTATATGACGCCTTAGCATTGGAACCGTCTCCTCCAGGCGCGTTGCATACACCGGGCCATGCGGTAAGTTCAAGTGCCGCATGGATCAAAGAAACTTCATCTGATTGACATCAGACCAATATGATAAAATTGATGGAATCCCAGAACAGCATTGCCCCAGGCCCCATTCAGTGGACCAGATTCAGTTTACAGGAACCTGACCATGACGAAAAATCCTCTCTCCGAAGCCCTTGAAACCTATCTTGATTTGGGCCGGCGTCCATACACCGAAGTGGTGTCGCAGTTGGAACACGCGCTGCAATGCGCCTGGCTGGCGGAGCGGGAATCGGGTGATGGCGATCTCATCGCCGCGGCCTTTCTGCACGACATCGGCCATATGATGCAGAAACACGGCCAGGCGGCCGCCGACCGCGGCATCAACGACAAGCACGAGGACATCGCCCGCGGCTGGGCCGACCGCCATTTCAACGCCCGCGTGGCCCAGGCCGTCGGTCTGCATGTGGAGGCCAAGCGCTATCTCTGCGCCACACAGCCGAGGTATTTCGACACCCTGTCGCCGGCCTCGGTCAAATCCCTGGAATTGCAGGGCGGGCCGATGAGCGCGGACGAGGTCACGGCCTTCGAAGCCCTGCCCCATTACGAAGATGCCGTGAAGGTCCGCGAATGGGACGACCGGGCCAAGATCGCCGGCCTGGACACGCCGGACATCGACCACTTCCGCCCCTATCTGGAACAGGCGTTGGCCGCCTAACCCCGAACGACCTGACGGCGCTTGTTGTTCGCGCAAATCGTCGTCGCGGGCCTGGGTTCGGCCCGCTCGGGATTTGCGGCTAAAATCTGTCCGCCCGGAACGGCGTCAGGTCCACGTTCGGCGCCTCGCCCTTCAACAGCCGCGCGATCACGCGCCCCGTGGCCGGGCCGCAGGTCAGGCCGACGTGCTGGTGGCCGAAGGCATGGAACAGCCCCGGCGCCACCGATGACGGGCCCAGCACCGGCAGGCTGTCCGGCAGGGTCGGGCGGAAGCCCATCCATTGCGTCGAAACTTCCGTCTTCACGCCGGGCAGCAGCTTGGGCACCAGATCGGTCATGACCTTCACCCGGGCGTAATCGGGCGCGGCCTCCAACCCCGCCAGTTCGACCGTGCCGGCCAGGCGCAGGCCCATCTCCATCGGCGAGGCATAGAAGGCGCGGGCCTTCCAGCCGACGGCGTGGTTCACCTGCACCCCCGGGTCGGCCAGGATGGCGTGATAGCCGCGTTCGGTCCCCAATGGGATCTTCTCGCCCAGCAGGGCCGCCAGCTTGTGGGAAAAGGCCCCGGCGGCGAGCACGATACGATCCGCCTCGATCACGCCCTCCGACGTCTCGATCCTGAACCCGCCGTCGGGCTTCCGCGCAAGCCCCCGCACCTCCCCCTGTTGCAGGGTGCCGCCGCGCTTCACGAAGGTCTCGGCCAGAACCTTGGTCAGGCGGCCCGGGTTGGTCGTGGTGCCGCCGCCCAAAAGCGCATGGGCCCATTTGAAATCGGGGCCGAGGGCCGGTTCCAGGTCCGTCAGTTCCTTGCGGTCCAGCGCCTGATACTTGATGCCGTAGGTCGCGCGGAACGCCAGATCGGCCTCCGCCTTCTTGAAATCGGTCGCGTTGTCGTATACCTGCAGCACCGGGTCGCGGCGCACCAGCTCGGGCGCCCCGGCCTCCGCCGCCAAGGCCCCATAGGATTCGGAACAGCCGATGGTCAGATGGCGCATGGCGTCGGCGGCGCGGCGTTGGTGCGAAACGCTGGCGAAGCGCAGCATGCGCAGCAGCCAGGGCAGGATATGGGGCAGCCGCGCCCAGCGGATGGTCAAGGGCCCCTTGGGGTCGATCAGATAGCCGGGCACGCTGCGCAGCACTTCCGGCCCGAAGGTCGGCACGAACGACCATTCGGCGAGGATGCCGGCGTTGCCGAAGGAACAGGCCTCGCCGGGTTCGATGCGGTCGATCAGGGTGACCTTGAACCCCTCCTTCACCGCCGCCAGGGCGCAGTTGACGCCGACGATGCCGGCGCCGATGACGCAGACCGTGGTTTCCCCCGGCGTGCCGCCTTGCGGGACGCTTTTGGAATTCTCGGGCTTGGGTTGAGAAATTGTCGCGGTCATGGGCGGGGCTCCGGCTTGTCGTTGGGCGGCCATCGTGGCAAATATGACCGGAAACTTCCCCAGTGACCATCGCCTTCAAGGAATACGATCATGGCCGACGGCGCCCATATGCCCCCTCTTCCCGAAACCGTGCGCACCGCGCTGAAAAACGCCGTGGGCGACAAGGGCTGGTACGAGACGCCCGCCGACATGGCCCCCTACCTGGCGGAGGAGCGCAATTACTACCACGGCGAAAGCCCGCTGGTGCTGCGCCCCGCCAATACGGAAGAAGTCTCCAAGATCGTCTCCATCTGCGCCGAACACGGCGTGACGATCACCCCCCAGGGCGGCAACACGGGGCTCTGCGGCGGGGCGGTCGCCCAGGGCGGCGTGCTGGTCAACATGGGCCGCATGAATGCGGTGCGCGAGATCGACCCCGTCAATGCGACCATGACGGTCGAGGCCGGCTGTATTCTGAAAGACATTCAGGACAAGGCCGAGGCCGCCGGGCTCCTGTTCCCGCTGTCCCTCGCCGCCGAGGGGACCTGCCAGATCGGCGGCAACCTCTCGACCAACGCCGGCGGCATTCAGGTGCTGCGCTACGGCAACGCCCGGGACCTGGTGCTGGGGCTCGAGGTCGTCACATCCGACGGCCGCGTGTGGAACGGGCTGCGCGGCATCCGCAAGAACAACACGGGCTATGACCTGAAGCATGTCTTCATGGGCGCCGAGGGCACGCTCGGCATCATCACCGCCGCCGTCCTGAAACTGTTTCCCCGGCCGGCGGAAACCACGACGGCCCTGGTCGCCGCCAACACGCCGGCGGACCTGTCGAACCTGCTCAACCGGCTGAAACGCGCCACGGGCGATCAGGTCACCAGTTTCGAATACATCTGCCGCGCGCCGCTGGATGCCGTGTTCGAACACATCCCCAACACCCAGGACCCCATGCAGCAGACGTACGAGCATTATGCGCTCGTCGAAATGGCCTCGGGGCAGAAGGGCGTGATCCGCGACCTGGCCGAGGAAGCCCTGGGCGAAGCCTTCGAAGCGGAAGAGATCATCGACGCCGTGCTGGCCGAAAGCGGCGATCAGGCGGCCAAGCTCTGGAACCTGCGGGAATCCATCCCGGAAGCGCTCAAGCATTGCGGCCCTTCGGCCAAGCACGACATTTCCGTGCCGGTCTCGAAAATTCCTGAATTTCTGGCGAAGGCCGACCCCCATGTGCAGGCGGCGATCCCCGGCTGTACCATCATGGCCTTCGGCCACATGGGCGACGGCAACCTGCACTACAACCTGGTGATGCCCAAGGACACGACGCCGGAAGACGCCGAACGCCTGCGCCACGAAGTGCCCCCCGGCGTGCACGACATCGCCGACAGCCTCGGCGGCAGCTTCTCCGCCGAACACGGCATCGGGCTGCTCAAGGTGCACGAGATGGAACGGTATAAGACGGACGTGGAGAAACACATGCTCCGCAGCATCAAAGCCGCGCTCGACCCCAAGGGCATCATGAATCCGGGGAAGGTGGTGCCTTAACCCCTTTCAAAGCGCCGATGAAAATAGCGTTACTAAAAAGCACTAAATTATCTTATTTTGAAACCCACGATTGCTCCCACGACAACCGATAAGGTTTTAAAGCTGGAGTAGTTAAGGGAGGGGGTTTCACATGTTTGATAAATTTCAGTACGAAACTGTTCCGCTTGGTTCAATAGACTTGGATCCTAAGAATCCTCGGATCGTTAGCCAATTGCAGCCTAAAAACGAAGATGAGATTCTCTCGTATTTTTTTGAATATGAAGACCTTGAGGAATTTATAAAAAAGGTTGCCTCAGAGGGTAAAAATCTCGGGGCTGAGCGGCCATACGTGGTTAAAAATGGCTCCAAGTACACGGTTGTTGAGGGCAACACCCGCATCGCCGCATACAAAATACTGACCGGCTTATCGAAAATTCCCAAAAGCCATAAATTTTCCCTACCTAGCCTTTCGGAAACTGCCAAAGCTTCGATGCTCAATGTCGAGTGCTCTATCGCGCCAGACCGCGACGCAATGCTGCCCATAATGGCGCGGTCACACTTTGGCGAAGGTGACAAAGAGCGTTGGGGCTATCTCGGCAGTAGGAAAGCTGTATACGACGAGTGGAAAAGCGGGAGAAGCATAGCGAGTACAGCTAAGGCATTCAATTTGAGTCAAGGGGATACTCGGGAGCTCATCCTTGAATATCTCTTGTATCTGAGTGCTTTGAGCTTGAAATGGAGCAAAAGTGAGAAGGCAACCCTTCTAAGCCCAAAGGTCCAATTCAACCCACCTGTGCGATTCCTACAGGGGGCAGGGCACAAATCTAAAGTAGGAATTTCCTACGACAAGGCCAACCTAAAGATCGTCTTCGACGATGCGCTATCGAAAAGCAAATTCAAGCACCTAATTACCAAGTTGGTCGTGGCTCCAGTGAAGGGACTTGGGGCGACGGCCAAGTATGATCAAGTGTTTTCCGACTTTGACGAAGGCGCAGGCAAGAGCAATTCTTCTAGCGCGGCCTCGACAGGTGGCAAATCAAACGAAAAAGGAAAATCTCAGTCAGGCCAGTCAAGCAATACCAAGAAAAAGCCCTACGCACTTTTCTCGTATCCAACGACCTTAAACAACGCCGTCATCGAGCAACTGATGAAGGATGCGAGAAATATAAACTGCAAAAATTTACCGGGCGCAGGAACCTTCTTGCTCCGTGCGATTATTGAGACCGTCCTAAAACATATAATCGACGATCAGAATGCCAATCCCCTCGGCAAACAAATGGACCTTGAGGCAGCTATGAATGTCTGCCTAGGCAACACAGTTAAGCTTTCAAAAGACGACCAAAAGATACTGAGTGAATTTAAGAAAACTCATATCAATTATTTAAACCTTGGAGCACATGGCAACGTTGTTCCAAATACGGATATGCTTTTTATTGTACGTGATGCAATAGATCAATTTATAAAAAGGAATATATAATGATAAGCTCTCCCTTACGTTATCCTGGCGGGAAATCAAAGCTATATCCTTTTTTTACAAAATTACTAAAAGAGAATTGCCTTATTGGCAAAGAGTACTACGAACCCTACGCAGGAGGGGCAGGACTCGCACTTAAATTACTAGCAAATGGGTTTGTTAAATCAATAAATATAAATGATATTGATGTTTCTATTTATGCTTTTTGGATTTCAGCAATAAAAAATACCGACAAATTTTGCCAACTAATAGAAGATACGGACATAAATATCGACGTATGGCACAAGCAACATGAAATTTGGAAAACCTGCGATACAAACAACATGTTGCAACTTGGTTTTTCTACATATTTTCTCAATCGCACCAACCGCTCAGGAATAATCGAAGGAGCGGGCCCTATTGGTGGCTACAAGCAAAAAGGTGAGTGGAAAATAGACGTCCGCCTACAAAAAAAATCACAGATCGAAAACCTGAAATTCATCAAAAAATACGCAGATCAGATAAATATTCACAATATAGATGCAGTAGATTTTACAAATGCATACATAAAAAATGATAATTCATTGTTTTATTTAGACCCTCCGTATTATCAAAAGGGAAATAAATTATATAAAAATTTCTATGAGCACTGCGACCACATTCACATTTCAAAGCTACTAAAAAAGCACAAAAAGCGGAATTGGGTGCTTTCGTATGATAATGCCCCCGAAATCCTGAAGGCATATGAATACTTTTCTCCTACCTTCTATTCGCTAAATTATAGTGCCGGCACAAAAACAATAGGTACTGAAGTGATTTATCTGAGCGACAGCATTATTTGCCCGACCGTACCCGGCTTTAGGAATGCAGCATAGGCACGTTACTTTCTAACTCGCCCGCTTCTCCAAATCTTCCAGCAGCTTATCCGCCACCTCGACGCCCTCGGCGTTGGCCTTGGCGCGGTTGGCCCAGCGGTCGACGCCGGGGAGCCAGGCGCCGTCTTGCTCGGTGATGGCCTGGACCAGGGTGCCGATGCGTTCGATGAAGCGGTTGTCGGCGGTTTCCTCGTCCTCATGGGCGAAGGCGGACGGGTCGATCAGGATGAAGAACTGGCCGACCTTGGGCGGCTCCCCATCGGCGGCGAAGAAGCTGGAGGCTTCGAAGCCGTGGTTGGAGCCGGTCAGCGTCGCCGCCAGGATTTCCACCATCAGCACCAGGGCCGCGCCCTTGGCGTCGCCCATGGGGATCATCAGGCCGCCGTCGAGCGCTTCCTTGGCGTCCGTGGTCGGCTTGCCGTGCTTGTCCGTGGACCAGCCCTCGGGGATCGGCTCGCCCTTGTTGGCGGCCATCATGATCTTGCCGCGGGCGACCTTGCTGAGCGCCAGATCGACCAGGATCGGGTCGCCCCAATCCGTGCCGTCGGCGTTGCGCCGCGGGCAGGCGAAGGCGATGGGGTTGGTGCCGTAGAGCGCGCGGTTGCCGTTCCAAGGGGCGATGGCCGCCGGCGCGTTGAGGAAGCCCATGGCGATCAGGCCCTTGCGGGCGGCCGCTTCGACCGGATGGCCGCCGACGCCGCCGTGGTGGGAATTGCCGATGGCGAGGCCGACGATGCCCGCTTCCTGGGCCAGCGTCATGGCCCGGCCCAGGCCCAGATGAATGGCCGGATAGGCATAGCCGCCGTTGGCGTCGACGCGCAGCGCCGCCGTCGCCGTCTGTTCCAGGCGCGCGATGGCATGGCCGTTGACCTTGCCGCTTTTCGCTTGGTCGGCGTAGCTGGGGACCCGCGACAGGCCGTGGGACGGCACGCCGTCGGCTTCGGCCTGCACCAGGGCGCGCACGACATGGGCCGCGTTGTTTTCCGACACATTCGAATTCAGGAAGACCTTGAAGGCCAGCTGTTCGAGTTCTTCCAGGGTCTTGATCGCCATCGTATTTAGTTCCCGTTCAGGCAGTTGAGGACCGCATCGGCGGTCACGGTGGATACCTTGCCCTCGCCCTCTTCCGTGCGCGGGCCGACATGGGGCGTGCAGTACAGGTTGGGTACGCCTTCGAAGATGTTGGGGGATGTCAGGGGTTCTTCGACGAACACGTCGGTGAAGCCGCCCCAGAGCTTGCCGGATTTCAACGCGTCGACCAGGGCCTGTTCGTCGACGATGCCGCCCCGCGACAGGTTCAACAGCAAGGCGCGGTCCTTCATCTTGGCGATGGTCTGGGCGTTGAACAGGCCGCGTGTGTCGTCGGTCAGCGGCACGTGGATCGAGACCGCGTCGCATTTCGGCAGCAGCTCGTCCAGGGTCTCGGCGCGCTCGACCTTACAATCGGCCCAGCGCGGATCGTCCTTCTTGACCCAGGGGTCGTAGGCGATGCGGTTCATGCCGTTGCCGCGCGCCCGCCAGGCCAGGGCCTGGCCGGTCCAGCCCAGGCCGATGATGCCCAGCGTCTTGCCCTGGACCTCGCGACCCATCAGTTCGATGCGCGGCCATTTGCCGGCGACCACGTCCGGCGTCGCCAGATAGGAGCGGCGGAACATGACGTAGATCGCCCCCATGGCCAGCTCGGCCACGGAATCGGAATTGGCGCCGATGGCGGGAAACACCTTCACGCCCTTTGCGGCGCAGGCGTCCATGTCGATGTTGTCGAGGCCGACGCCGAGGCGGCCGACGCATTCCAGCTTGTCGGCGGCGTCCAGCACCGCACCCCGCACCTGGGTCGCGTTGCGCACGATCAGGCCGCGCACGCCGGGCATCAGGGCCGGGATCTTGTCCTGTTCGGCCACCAGGTCCGGCAGATAGGACACGTCGTAGCTTTCGGCCAGACGGGCGACCTGGGACTCTTCCATGAACTCGGTGATGAGGATGTCGGCCATGCTGTGAATACTCCGGCGGCTGTGGCGGCCGGGCGGCCGCCAGTGAAAAGCCGGGAGACCTTAACGGTCCCCGAAGGACCCGCCAAGGGCGGGCGCGCGGCGGTGGTTGCCGACGCGCCCCGCCCCTGGCCGGGAGGACACCGTACGTAAGGAGCCTTTAAGCGTTGGCCGCTTCAAGCGCCTTCATGAAGCGGTCGCGGATCACGACCTGGTCCATGGTGATATTGGGAACCGGGATGTTGCCCGACTCGCACTTGCAGACGATGACCGTCATCTTCTTCGAGGCGATGGCGTCCTTCATGACCTGGGCCGTGTCTTCGGCCTTGCACTCGATCACGTTGTCGCAACCGCAGGCCTCGGCGACCTTGGTCAGCGAGGTCTTCTTGCCGGCATAGGTCGGCTGATCGCCGGTCGAGCCGTAGCTGCCGTTGTCGATGATCAAGAGGATGTAGTTGTCGGCCACGTTGTTGCCGATGGTCGGCAGGGTGCCCAGGTTGGTCAGGACCGAACCGTCGCCGTCGATGGCGATGATGGTCTGCTTCTGCGCCAATGCCAGGCCCAGGCCGATGGACGACGACAGGCCCATGGTGCCGAGCATGTAGAAGTTGGTCGGCTGATCGTCCAGCAGGTGGAGTTCCTGGCTGGGCAGGCCGATGTTGCAGACCACGAACTGATCGGAAATGACCGGGATCAGGCTTTTCAGAACTTCGGAGCGGATCATGGTCATTCCCCTTTCCAGAAGGTGGCGTCGGTCAGAATGGCCACCGGCTTGTTGCACATGAAGGTGTACTTGAGAATCTTGTCGAGCTCGGCCGCGTCTTCCCGCTTGTGGAAGTGGTAGGTCGGGATCAGCATCTGGTTCAACAGGGCCTTGGTGTGCAGGGCCATTTCGACCTGGCAGGCCACCGGCTCGCCCAGTTCGCCGCGGTAGCTGATCAGCATGGGCAGCGGGATGTGGTAGAACTGGATCAACGTCGCCAGGGAGTTGAGCGTCACGCCCAGGGCCGTGTTCTGCATGATGATGGCGGAACGCTTGCCGCCCATGAAGGCGCCGGCACACAGGCCCATGCCTTCGTCTTCCTTGTTGCACGGCACGTGCATGATGCTGGAATGGTTTTCGGCTTCTTCGATCACGCCGCCGAGCTGCTTACACGGAACAGTGGTGATGAACTCGATGTTGTTGTTCACCATGTCCGTGACGATCTGTTTATGAATCGACAAGACTTGTCCTCCGGGTCCAGGTTCCGCGCAAAACGCTGACCCCTGCCGCCGCCGCAGACGGATGCCTGAGACGAGGTCGGGGGGACGGCCTTGCGCCGAACGGTATGGGTTCAGGGTGCGCCCTGGGTTTCCTCAAATGCTTTACGTGCGGGCTGGGATTGACGCTCCCTTTGTTGTTCGCCCGTACCCGCAATAGTCCTTGGCTCTTGCCGCCGTCAAGCAAGTCTTATAACTCTTATAGAAGACTTTGTGTTTTTTTGACCAAAGGGCCGCACATGCCTGAAACCTGGGTGGACCGGCCCCGATCCGGCGACGGGCCGCTGTACCGGCAGGTGCGCGAAGCCCTGCTGCGCGAGATCGCCCAGGGCCGCCATCCGGTGACCGAGCCCCTGCCCTCGGAACAGAAATTGGCCGCCCGCTTCGGCGTCGCCCAGGGCACGGTGCGCCGGGCGCTGGACGAAATGGCACGGGAAAACCTGGTGATCCGCCATCAGGGGCGCGGCACCTTCGTCCATGCCCATGGGCCGGACCGCGACCGCTTCCACTTTTTCCACCTGCTGGCGGCGGATGGTGAGCGGCGCCTGCCGACCTCGCGGGTATTGTCGATGACGCAGCGCCGCGTGACGCAGACCGAGGCCCTGGCCCTCAGCCTCTCCCCCCAGGCGCGAGTGGTCGAGATCAAGCGCGTGCGCGACCTGATGGCGCGGCGCGCAATCCTGGAATTGATCATCCTGCCCGACGACCTGTTCCCCGGGCTGGGCGACCTCAACAAGACGCAACTGCCCAACACGCTCTATCAGCTTTACCAGGATCGCTTCGCCGTGATCGTCCACCGCGCGGTCGAGAAAATCACCGCCGAGGCCGCCGGCCCCGATGACGTGACCCATCTGGGCCTGGACCGGGGCGCGCCGCTGCTACGTATCGAGCGCATCGCCCAGACCCTCGACGGCACGCCGGTCGAACTGCGCATCTCGCGCTGCGACACCACGCACCTGGCGTATTTCAGTGATCTGTTGTGAGTGCCTGGGCTACGTGCGCCAATTGCTCATGGAGCCGTAGGTGTTCAGGCCCCGGCCGTGCTCCAGGACATGGCGCAGGCGCTTCACCGTGACGCCGTAGACCGCCCGCAGCAAGGGGTCCATGGCGGCCGCGCGATCCTCGAATTCCTGTCGCGGCAATACGCTGACCGTCGTGTCTTCCAAAGCGACCACCGATGCGGACCGTGTATGCGCGTCAATCAACGCAAGTTCGCCGACGACATCGCCCTTGCCGAGCACGGCGATGGTCTTTGGCGAGCAGGTCCGCATGCCTTTGCGGATTTCAACGCGCCCGCTCAGGATCAAGTAGGCCTCGTCGCCGGAATCGCCTTCGCAAATGATCTCGTCTCCGGCGAAAAAGCTGCGGTGATTTTTTTTGAGGGGCGCGCGGGTGTCGGGCCCGAAGGCTGGCTGAGGGGTCATCACTTTCTCTGTTTTTACGCGTCGCGCGACGCGCGGGGACGTTTTCAATTTCAGGCCGAGGCCGCTGCGATCCGGAACAGCGCCGGACAACTCCTCTCGTACAGTGGCCCGGCGGTCGCCACAGTGACAGATGTCACTTCGCCCGCTAGACCAAAAGTATGGGGTGCGCCGCCATGAATCTGGCGATGATCGACGACCTGGTGTAATCAGCGCGGATGGCAATCTATCGGCTCATCCTCGGCAACAAGAACTATTCGTCCTGGTCGCTGCGCGCCTGGCTGATGCTGAAGTTCGCCGGGGCCGAATTCACGGAAACCACGGTCCTGTTCGGGCGGCCGGACATGAAGGAAAACCTGCGCCACCTGTCGCCAACGGGGCTGGTGCCCGTTCTCGAACACGGCGGCCTAGTCATTCCCGATAGCATCGCCATCGCCGACGCCATGTATGCGCCCGTGGTCGCGCGGTTTCACACGTACGGTGTTGTGGTCGACGCGACGGCCCGCGCCTATATGGACGCCGTCTGGAACCACCCGGCCATGGCCGAGGCCTGGGCCCTTGCCGCGGAAGAGCCCCGCATTCCCGAATACGAACGATAGAACGGAAACGCGGGCCGCGCCCTATTCCGCCGCCTGGAGCTTTTCGTTGTAGGTTTCGAACAAGGCCATGTTGCGCGGCACGTCGTAGGGACGCTCGGTCAGGCCCTGCGCTTCCCACTCGCTGCGCGGTTCTTCGAAGAAGTTGCCGCCGTAGACGTGCAGGGCGCCGGTCAGGCGATCGAGCGGGTTGGTCACGGAATGGACGATGTCCTTACCCAGCGGCGCCACGTCGCCGGGGCGCATGGCCTTGGCGCCGGCGGCTTCGATGCGGGTATGTCCCGGCTCGCCGTCGACCTTTTTCCAGAACACGTTGTCCTCGGCCCCGGTGTACAGGCCGATCACCGCCCACATGTTGTGATTGTGCGGCAGCAGGGTCATGTAGGGCCCCCAGACGAGATTGAGGATCGTCAGTTCGTCGGACACATAAATCTTGTCGGGGCCCGCCTTGGTCGGCTCGCCCAGGCCGCGCAGCAGGTCCGCCGGGTCGCTGCAGGCGCGCTCGACCAGTTCCTTCACCGCGATGTGGCTATCGGTCTCGCGGATGGCGTCGAGACAATCCTGGGTGAAACGGTCGCGGTCGAACATGGCGTGGGCTCCTGGGCGGTTAAGGGATGTTCCTCTGGCGGGCGATTCTCCGCCAATATTGTGTACATTTCAGCTACCATCCCGCCCCCTTCGGGGCAAGCCTGATTGACGAATTAGACCTCGCCGATGGCGCGAATCAGCCGAATTTTGGTAGCGCACGATGTGCGTACTTTTAATCCCTCCCTCGGATTCCCGCCACTAAGGCGCGCGAGATATCCACATTTGCCGCCGATTGCCATTATTCGCCCTTTTTCACCTTCGCGCCGACCGCACGCGGGATTCCGCCCTTTCCCGCGCCGAAATCCGTTCGGGCCTGTGAAGGAATGTAAAGTCCGCGCGCCCAGCCTCCGCGCTCCCGTGAACTTGCCAAGGAATGTCGCCGACATGTGAAATCAAATAGGTCAGACGGCGGCGGCGGCGGGCGAACCCGCCCTTTTCTCAATGCAAAAGGCGCGGTCAGCAAGGCGTTGGCGGTAATTCGGCGCCAGGCCATTTCAACGCCCCTTGGCCGACGGGCCGTTTTTCCTGCGGCCGTTCCAGGCCACCCGACATCGCGGAACCGGCCATGGCGCGGCCCCCTCTTCCCGCACGTCCGCTTCCTTCACGTCGGCGGCAGCGCAATCAGCGCGTTCTGCCCCGCCTGACGCCTGACTCCGGCTCGACAAGCCTTTACCTGGCAAAAAGGCGCAAAACCAACATCTATCCCCAAAGTTATCCACAGCGCCGCGCACTTGACCCATATCAACGCGCCCGGGGCCCGCCGCCGCTAAGCTTCCCCATCAGCGAGGTGGAGGAATACATATGTCCGACGTCATCTGGAAACTACGCGACGACCATAAGAAGTTTGCCCGATTGATGGACCTGATCGCCCGCGAGGTGCGGGTTTTTGACGCCGGAGAGCTGCCCGACTACGACCTTGTCAGCAATATCCTGGACTACACCCAAAACTATCCGGACCTCTACCATCATCCGGTCGAAGATCTTGTCCTGGCGAAATTACGGCTGCGCGATCCCGACGCCGCGGCGAGCGTCGGCGGGCTGGATAAGGAGCACGAAAAACTCGGCGCCCTGACGCGACGCTTTGCGGCCGCCCTGCATAACGTCATGCAGGATGCGGAACTGCCGCGCGACTGGTTCATCGACGTCGCAGGCGACTATTTGAGCTTCCAACGCCGTCACATGCAGATGGAGGAAGTGGTGTTCTTCCCACCGGCTTTACGGGCCCTGACCGACCCGGACTGGCAGGAAATCCGGGACGCCATCACCCTGCCCGGCGACCCCCTGTTCGGCGACGGCGAGGGACAGGCGAAATACGACCGCCTGCATCAGGAAATCCTGAAATGGGGAAAACCCCAGGACGTGACCGCCTTCGCCCGGCCGTGACTGCCGCCTAGCGCCCGCCGGCCACGTTCAGCACGGTGCCGGTGACATAACCGGCCGCATCGGTACACAGCCAATAGGCGCCCTCGGCAATCTCGCGCACCTCGCCGATGCGGCCCATGGGGATATCCGTTTTCAGGGCGGTGTCGAAACTTGCCGCGATGCCGCCGTCCACCGCCATATCCGTCAGCACATAGCCGGGAGCGACGGCGTTGACGCGGATGCCCTCCGCCGCGACCTCGCGGGCGAGGCCATTAGTAAATACGTCGATCGCCCCCTTGAGCGCCGCATAATCGGCCCATTGCCCGGCCCCACCCTTCTTGGTCGCGGTCGAGGACAGGTTGACGATCACCCCGCCACGACCGCCCGTGGCGGTCGACATGCGCTTGACCGCCTCGCGGCAGAACAGCACCGGGCCGATGAAGTTGATCCGGGTGACCTGTTCCAGGGTTTCCCGCGTGACCTCGACCGCGCGGCGGCGCGGCCCGGACACGCCCGCATTGTTGATCAAGGCGTCCAGGACAATGCCTTCCCCATCCAATTGCGCGAACAGGGCCAAGATGTCGTCCTCGCTGCCGGAATCACAGCGCATCGCCCGCGCCCCGGCTTCGGTCGCGACGGTATGGGCCGCCTGCGCGTTGGACACGAAGGTGAACAGGACCGTCCAGCCCCGTTCGGCGAACAGCCGCACCATGGCCTCGCCGATGCCGCGGCTGCCGCCGGTGATAAGGACGGTTTTTCCCATGGGGAAAGACTACCGCATCACGAAAGGATTCGGGACTTCCGTCGCCATGGAAATCCACACGGACTTGGTCTGAAGGTATTCCTCGATGGCCGCCTGGCCGCTTTCCCGGCCCAGGCCCGACTGCTTGTAGCCGCCGAAGGGCGACATGTAGCTGACGGCCCGGTAGGTATTCACCCAGACCGTGCCGGCCTGCAGTTCCTGGGACATGATGAAGGCCCGGCGGATGCTTTCCGTCCACACGCCGGCGGCAAGGCCGTAGACCACGTCGTTACCGATGGCGAGCGCCTCTTCCTCGTCCTCGAAGGGAATGACGGAAAGAACCGGGCCGAACACTTCTTCCTGGGCGATGCGCATCTGGTTGTTGACGCCGGTGAAGATGGTCGGCTCGACAAACCAGCCGTCGCCGCATTCAGGCCGCGTCGCCTTGCCGCCGCCCAATACGGCCTCGGCGCCCTCACCCTTGGCGATGTCCATGTAGCCCAGGATTTTTTCGTACTGGGGCGGCGTGGTGACCGGGCCGACCTGGGTGTCCGGGTCCATGGGGTCGCCCATCTTTGCGGTCTTGGCCAGGGCCACCAGCTTGTCGACGAATTCGTTATGGATGGATTTTTGCACCAACAGGCGCGAGCCCGCGATGCAGGTCTGACCCGTGGCGGCGAAGATGCCCGAGATCACGCCCTTGACCGCGTTCTCCACGTTGCAGTCGTCGAACACGATGTTGGGCGACTTGCCGCCCAGTTCCAGCGACACCTTCTTGAAGGACTGCGCCGCCGTGGAATAGACGTGCTTGCCCGTGGCCGAGCCGCCGGTGAAGGCGATCTTGGCGACGTCCGGATGACTGATCAGCGCTTCGCCCGCTTCCTTGCCATAACCCGTGACGATGTTGACCACCCCGTCGGGGAAGCCGGCCTGCTTGACCAGATCCATGAACTCCAGGGCGGAGGCCGAGGTGAATTCCGACGGCTTGAGCACCACCGTGTTCCCGGCCGCCAACGCCGGCGCCAGTTTCCACGCCGTCAGCATGAGCGGCGAATTCCACGGCGTGATCATGCCGATGACGCCGAGCGGCTCCTTGCGCGTGAAATTGAAGGTATCCGGCTTGTCGATGGGGATGACGGCCCCTTCGATCTTGTCGGCCAGGCCGCCGAAGTAATAGTACCACTGCGGCGCATACTTGAGCTGTAGCCCCATCTCGGCGATGAGCTTGCCGTTATCGCGGACTTCGGTGGCGGCCAGGCTGTCGGCGTTTTCGGCGATCAGGTCGCCCAGCTTGCGCATCAGGTGGCCGCGCTGAGTGGCGATGGTCCGGCGCCAGCCCGGCAGCGCATCTTTCGCCGCCTTGACGGCGCGGTCGATGTCTTCCGCGTTGCCGCGCGGGATTTCAGCCCAGGCCTTCCCCGTGTAGGGATTTTCGGTTTCGAACCATTCGCCCGAGGCCGGATCGACCTTCTTGCCGGCGATGGTCATTTGATAGCGTTTGAGGTTCCCCATGGTCGTCTCCTCCATATTGGTCGTGTTGGAGGCGATCCTATCAGGCAAGACCCGGAATCCAATAGGGCCAACGTCGGCCACGCGCCCTGCCATGGGGAGAGGTGTTCAGCAGGCGATCTTAAACGCCTCTGAATCCGCCGCTTCGATGCGCGTCGGCGGAATTTCCAAGATGACACGGAAACCATGGCCGGAACCGGATTTGATCGAGAAGTCGCAGTCATGGGCTTCGGCAATTTTCTTGACGATCCAAAGGCCCAGGCCGGCGCTGTCGATATAGGCATCAGGATTGTCGGTCATCCGCACATAGCGTTGCGCGGCCCCCGCCAGGCGGCTGTCGTTCAGCCCGACCCCGTTGTCATAGACCGTCAAATACACGCGGTTTCCAGGCCCTGCGCAAAGCACATGAACGCCGACATCAGCATCCCGGCCCGCATACTTCACCGCGTTCGTCAGAAGATTGATGACGTAGCGGCGGAACAGGGTCCGGTCAAAAACAATATCCACCGGCGGGACATTTCCGGAGACGGTGACCGTCTGGCGCCCGCCATTCCATCCGACAATCAGTTTGCGGCAAAACCGTAGTTCGTCCATCAGATTGAACCGCTCTTCGCGAATGACAAACCGGTCTTCGGAACTCAGCCGCGAGATATCGAGGATTTGCGAAATCGTCAAATCAAGCATCTGCGACGCCCGATTGATGTCCTCGGCGTATTCGGCATATTTCTCATGCCCCAGGGGGCCAAAGACCTCCGTCCGCATCAGTTCGGAAAACCCCATGATGCTGTTGACCGGTGTTTTCAGGTCGTGGCTCATCGCCGCGAAGAAACTGTCACGCGCGACCAGGGCCTCGCGCAGATCCTCCTCGACCGCCATCAGACGGCGGTTATCCGCCTTGGTCCGCTTGACGAGGCCTTGGTTGATGCGCACCTGGCCTAACAACAAAATGAATACATAGATGACCAGCGAAACGGCGATCAGCGGCAGTTCGTCCAATTCCCAGTTTTCGTGGGTCTTGGCGAACTCGTGCCAACGTTCCATCGGGTCCATGTCAACGGCAAGCAGGTGGGTGAAGATTGTGATCAAAACCCCGCCGATGACGGCCAGGATCAGATTGTTGAGATTATTCCGCATGTGAACAATATTGCCCAATGTGATTGACGATAAGCCGGTGAACGCACACAGCGCGCGTTCGGCAAGCCACACACAGCAACATGCATGCCAAAAAGGCAGAAAATGGCCGAAACCTGTACTTAAGGACTAGGCCACCGCGGCGAGGACGTCTTCTTTGGTCGCGAATTCGCGGGTCAGACAGTAGGTCTTGGCGATGATCTTCCACCCGCCATCAATGCGGATGCAGGCCAAAAGGTCCGTGAAATCGCGCAGACCGACCAGGACCTCGACCTTCACGTTGGCCGTGTCCGGCCCGGCGAAATCGATGGAAACGATGCGTTCCTTGCGAGGATATCCTGCGGCCTCGGGCGATCCGCGCTCAAGGATCACCTTTTCGAACTCGGCCATGGTCCAATGGATGCGCTCACCGCCCACATCGGCCGCGTTCATACGGGCATCCGGGTGGAACGCGGTCTTGAACAGCAGGTCCGTGTCGCCTTTGTAGAGGCCGTCGAGATAGGCCCGGATACAGGCCTGTACGCCGGCAACATCCGCCGCCTGGTTTTGCATATCGGCTCATGTCCCTAATTTATATCGTTGATGATATCGCGCCCCATAAGTTGGGCGATACGAGAGACCGCACGCTCGAACGCGGCCTTAATGTTATCTTCGTATAGGCTGGCCAGGGCCGGGCAGGCATCGGAAGAATCCGGGAAAACCTGTTCAGGAATTGACGCCGTATCCTCCACTTCGAACGATTTAACTTTACCGATTTTGGTCTTGTACTGGGATTTGAATTTCACCGTCACAGAATGCTCGCAGGTGAGATAACCATCTTTATTCGTACATTTTCCCTGTGGCTTCAATTGGACGAGCGATACGCTCAACAAGCCATCCAGATTGTCGCCAAAAAGCGCAAAACTCCCGCCCCCGACGACACCGAATTCAATGTTCTTAAAATATCCGGCCAGAATATTCTTGCTCAGGTTTTCCAGCCCTTCCCGCAGGGCGTAATTATCCACTTTGATGTGGCATGCCGTCCGCTTGGTAAACCCGCGCGTGCCGGTAATGTTCATGGTCTTTAGCCAAATCCGATTGGAATTGAGCGGCTGCGCGAAGTATTTGCCGTCGAACGTTTCCGATGCAATGGCTTTCGTCTTCGCAAATTCCGGCCCGGGAGAAAGATGCCCGGTGGAGTATCTCAAATTGCCGCGGCTGCCGCCCGTCACGCAACCGGCCAATGCACACAGCAGGATAATGATCACCACCCTTCGCATCGCAATCCCTCTTCAGCTAATGACGCATCCAACCCGACATAAGGTATCCAGTCCCCTCAGGATCTGCCCCATAATACCGAAAGTTCGAGCGGGCACAGACCACACCCCGCGGCGCCCCTAGTTTGACCGAACTGCGCCCGTCCGACGAATTTCATCGGCGAAATGGCGCACAGATTCCCGTATCGTCGCGCGCACGCCGTCCGCAATTTTATCTGCAAGGGCCGCTGCAATGTTGCCGCAGGAAGCGCTCTGCATATCCACATCAAACTTCCGAAGATCAACCTGCGTCACCAGTGACTCGATGCTACCGTTCGGCAGCCGATACGAATGCTTCACGGACAAGTGACCAGTATCCAAACACGTCCTGCCCCCCGCCGAAACATCGCACGTAACATCAGGTTTCCAGCGCATGAATTCCAACCGAGAAATGCCGTCAAAGCCGTCTACACCGCGCTTCAATTCTCGATTACGGGCATAGGCGAAAACCACCTCATCAAACATGGACTCGTAATGTGAACGCGAAAAAGCTTCCGCACTTTTCCCGAATTTATCCGCTTCCAAACTGACGGTGCACGAAACATCGGTTTTCGAAGACTTTGTCGGCATGTGGCTCACGGAAAATACTCTGGGAAGCCCGTTGACGAACGCCCGCGCGTCAACAACTTGGACCAGATACCGCCCAGGTACTTTCCTTACAGCCGCAAGATCAGGCGGTGCCCAAGGCTCGGCCGGCGACATGAACACGGTTTCTGCCTGAACCGGCGCTTCCGAACCCGACACCCCGCCCGCAGGGCGGGGCGTCGTTGACGACTGAACAGGTGTCTGCCGATTGAGGTCCGACCTGATCGTCTTGCCGAAGAATTCGATCGCTTCCTTTGTCGTCGACCGCACCCCGTTTGACGCCAACTCAAAATAACGATCGCAGCTCGTCGGCCCGGATAACGGTGCGGGGTGTTTGTGGGTGAATACCCGCTCCGCCCATAAGGTTCTTGATTCCGCTGACGGTTGACTGAACACGCCGCCGAACTCTACCGACACCCGATACTCGCAATGATGTTCATCGTCGATCCGTTCGCCGCACCTCAAACGGTGTTGAAAATTGTTGACGGAAATATCGAGTTTCGACGCGACATCGCGTGATAACGCGGCCCCCAAATTCTTGCCATCATCGGTCGCAACTGTTTTGAAGGTTCCCTTCAGCGTCTGCATGGCTTCGTCTTTGGCCGCCGCTAAGAGGTCTTTCCCTCGCGCGGCGAAAGAACACTCTAGATAGAATGTTTTCCCAGACTTCTTGTCCCATGAAAGATTGTAGCCGAGTCTCAAATCGGCATCGAAACTCAGGCGAGAGCCTTCGACGACCCGGGCATCAACGGAGATAGGAATCCGCTCGGCCAAACGTTGATCATTCGATAATCCGTCCTGATCGAGACCTCCGACCGTCTTGCACCCCGCCAAAAAAAGGAAAAGGCACAATACGGTCCGTTTGGTGCTGATCGTTCCTGGCACGTCCGTCCCCCAGGCCCTCGGTATCTAAAGCAGACTATCCGGCCCCAACAGCTTTTCCCGGAACCGGTTCTTCAGATGCACGCCGTCCTTGGTCGGCAGGATAAAGGGCAGCGGCTCGGCCTTGACCTTGATGTCGACGAACACCGGCCCCTTGGTTTCCTTGATCAGCGGCAGGGCCTCCATCAATTCGGTTTCGGTCTTGACCGTGGCCGTGACCGGAAAGCCGCAGGCCTTGGCGACGGCGGCCATGTCGACGGGGCCGGCGGTATGGGTCGCCTGCATGCCCGTTTCGCCGTAGCGTTCGTTGTCGAACACGACGATGGCGAGGTTTTCCACCCCCTGGGCGGCGATGGTCGCGAATGAGCCCATGGCCATCAGCATTTCCCCGTCGCCGGTCATCACCATGACCCGCTTGGTCGGCTGCGCGGTCGCCAAGCCCAGGCCCATGGTGGCGGCCCCGCCCATGGCACCCCAGAGCGGGAATGTCAGGGGATGGTCTCCGGCATTGGTGGCGTCCCAGTTGGGGGAGCCCAGGCCGGTGACGACCAGGAAGTCATCGGTGCGGTCCTTCAGCAGGGTCTTGGCGACCTCGCGGCGGTGCAGTTCGTAATTGTCGGCGCGTTGCTTGTCCATGTTCGTTTCCCTGCCTTACTTGCCGAAGGTTTTCACGGGCATGAGCTTCTGATGCAGAAGCACCGCCGCCATGTCCGGCCAGCCATAGGCCTGTTCGCCTGCCGAGCGCACGGTCTCGCCGACCTGGTCCGGGTCGTCCACTTGCGTGACCTTCACGCCCATGGCTTCCAGGGCCGGGCGTGTGCCCTCACCCATGGGTTTCTGCCAGGGATTGAATTCGCGCCACTGGGCCCGCATGGTCACCAGCATCAACAGCGGGAAGCGGCAGGTATTGGCCAGCGAGATCATGTTGATGCAATTGCCCACGCCCGAAGACTGCAGCAGCATCACCGCCCGCTCGCCCCCCAGCCAAGCGCCCGCGGACAGGCTGATGCCCTCTTCCTCGGTCGTCAGCGGAATGCAGCGCATGGCGTTGTCCGCTTCGCACATCTTAAGAAGGCGGGCATGGCCCGCGTCGGGGACGTAGGCGACTTGGCGCACATCCAGATCCTTGAGGACGTCGTAGATATCCGGCGCCCAGGCGTAATTTTCTGTCATGGTTCTTGGCTGTTCCGTCCGTTGCGGGTGTGATGACTTTAGAAACGATGTCCCCTGCCCGCCAATTGAGATTATCTGGGCACGGGTTGAGATTTTATCAGCCGGGAGCCTTGGCGGCCCTGATCTGTCGTGGCCGCTGGTACAGCACCCAGGCGGCGATGATCAGCACAACCGGCACGCAGGCGATCGCAGCAATGGCGTCATCCGGATACAGCAGCGCGAACAGGGACACCACCATCAGCACGCCACGCGCCGTCAAATTCTTCATTCGGTCCGTGGCGAACCGGGCCTGAAGGGCGAAAACGATGCCCAGGGTCGGCACGAGAATGAGGCCGAGTGCGGCAAGCTGATCCACCCCGGGCTTAATCACCAGTTCCGGGCGGATGAAGACGCCCGCCATCAGGGTGAACAGGGAAACGCAGAGCATCAGCGCGCGCCCCAACGTTCGCATGAACGACGCATCCGCAATCTTCGCCGTGACCGCCGCAACCACCGAAGTAGGCGGCGTCAACTCGCCCCAGACCGCCAGGAAAAAGGCGTAGAAATGGACGACCCAGGGATCGACGCCGGCCTTGATCATGGGCGGCGCGATGACCAGGGCGGTCAGGATATAGGTCGGGGCCGGCGGCAGGCCGGTGCCGACCAGGGCGCCGAACAGGAAGGCAATCACCGCCATGGCGATCAGGTTGATCCCGGCGGCTTCCAGCATCAGCACGCCGACCTTGGTCGGAATGCCGGTAATGACAAACACGCCCGTCATGATGGACAAAGCCGCAAGCAGCAGAGTCAGGTCCGCCGTCATGGACGAGAACGCGTCGATCATACGCCCGATCGGGGTCAGCAACTGGCGGATCGACGGCCTGCCTTCCACCCTGAAACGACGGTAGGCATCAATGCTGAACATGACCGGTGCCACCATCACGAATACGGTCAAGGCGGCGATCATGGCCGCCATATGGGTGACCGCCATCAGCCCGATCAGCCCGAACACGACCATGGCGAACACACCGATGTTGATGGCGTCGCCGACCGTGAAGGTGCCGCCTGGCAGCGTTACCTCGGTGTCCGCGCGGTAGTGGACCGACAGCAGATACACCGACACGATCAGCGCGACGAAGTAGATGACGGCCGGTGCGTAGCCACGGGCGACCACATCGAAATAGCTTTCACCCAGGAAGTCGGCCATCAGAAAAGCGGAAATCCCCATGATCGGCGGCATCAACTGCCCGCCGAGGGACGACGCCGCCTCGATCGCCGCGGCCGTTGCGCGCGGCAACCCCGACTGGATCATCGCCGGAATGGTTGCCGATCCCGTCGCGGCGGCGTTGGCCGCGCCCGATCCACTGACCGTAGCGACACCGAGGGACCCAATAACCGCCGCCTGCGGCAGGGCATAGGGCGATTTCGCCGAGATCAGGCCCGCGCCCAGAAGAATTGATTCGACCCCACCGAACGCGCGCAGAACACTGAGGACAAGAATGAACGAGCCGATCAGGGTAAGCGCCAATTGCGGCAGCCGGGAATAGACCCCGGTCGTCATTTCCAGGCTTGAGGCCGTTACGATGCGTTCCCAACTCATGCCCGGGTGGTGAAACATGCCGCCGACATGGTTGCCGTAAACGGCATAGAGGACCAGCACGACGTTGAGGACCAGGATCACGAAATACCGCTTGCGCGTATATTCCAGGATCAACAACGACATGATCCCGCCCATGATCATGTCGGTCGTGTTCCAGAACCCGGCGCGGTCGGTACGGATCGCGAAGAATTCCGAGCGAATGTAATACAGCACGGCCAGCGCCAAGCCGATCTGAACGGCGCCGATGGCGATGTTCGTCATGGGACCAAGGCTGGGGTACAGGTCATTCGTGCGCAGCGCCTGCAGAATAAACAGGACATAGCACACGGGCACCATGGTCACCGCGAGGACCGTCGGACCACCTTCGCCACTGATGAAGTAATTGAATAGATAAACAAAAAAGATAGTCGCCGTAATCATATAGAGGCCGTCAAGAGCGGCCGTCAGGCGCTTCGGATAAGGGGAGGCGGACATGCTGATACCTGTCGACATCACGCGGGGCGGGCGCCAAGGGCACCCGCCCCTGATTTTCGTGGTGGCCGCAAAAGCGGCGGTTACTACTTGGCGATGCGGCTATCCCACTTGGCGTCCCAGACGCCCTTTTCCTTCATCCACTTGGCCAGCCCGGGATGGACCGGAACCAGGTCGATCGAGGATTCGACACCGCGGCGCTGCATGCCCTTCATGTCCTTCAATTGGGCAAAGGCCTTGTCGAGCTTGACCAGTTCATCGACGTTCTTTTCGATGATATTCAGCATGCGATAGACGTCCGCTTCCGGAATTTCCATTCCGACATGGAAGCCATAGTAGAACGGCAAAAGTTTGGCCGAGGGGGAGCCGATGTCCCGCTTGAAAGCGGAGGCCGGAACGTCAACAACGGCGAGGCCGGCCTGCTTCAATTTGGCTTCCTCTTCCTTGGTCGGGTTCAAGGCGACCCAGTTGGTGGCCAAGCCCGCTTCGGTGATCCAGGGTGCCGTGGTGGCTTCCGCGTTGGTATAGATGATGAACCCGTCAAGTCGCCCGGATTCCATCAACGACCCGGCGGTCGACAGATCGACTTCGATGTATTTGTGCTTGGTGCCCACGGCGGCAAGGCCGCGTTCGAGCTGCGCCCGGGTATCCCAAGGCAAAGGCCCGGAAAATACCTGCTTGTCCGTAAGATCGCTCCAGGACTTGATCTTATCCTTGTCACGCTCATGGATGGCCGCGCCGACCTCGACCGTGAAGGCCCAGAACGACTGCACCGGCTGGCGCTTCATCTGGTCCTTGAAGCCCTTGAAGCGGTTGATCCCGTTAGCCAATTCGAAGAAGGCAATGTCGGCGCCGTAATAACCGAGAGTCTTGCCCGCGGCGTAGCTTTTCACCGAAACGATGGCGCCCGGCATCGGCTGCACGGTGACCTGGTAGTCCTTCATTTCCTTGTTCAGGACGGTCGACAAATTGACAAGGGCCCGGTGCCCGGAAGAACCGACCGCCGAGGTTCCCCAAGTGATATCCGTCTGCGCCATGGCAGGGGTCGCCAAGCTGGTCGCGAACATGATCGACAGCGCGGCAATCGAACGATTGAGCTGATGCATATGTGGTTTCCTCCCAAAGAATGCATATAAGCAGCATTGTGCTCGCAATAGCGTACTGCGGGCGTTGGCCGCCCATATGCGTACGATGGCGGAAACGGTAATCCGATGCGGCGCCTTCGACAAGTTCAAACCGACCCGATATCAATTGTCCCTTGTACATAAGTATGCGTCACCAACTCGGGCGTTTCAGGCCCTGCTGAGGGCCGCGTTCTATTGTGGGCCGTCAACCTATTGCGGGCCGTCAGCGAAGGGGATAGGAAAGAGTGCGCATCGGCGCGCACGCCCACCTCCTTCCGAAAGGTTTCCCGAACATGCCCGCGACACAGCCCTTCACAACCCGGCCCGAAATTCTTGGCACCTTCGGCGTGGTCACATCGACCCATTGGCTAGCGACTGCCGTCGGCATGGCGATCCTGGAAAAGGGCGGCAATGCCTTCGACGCGGGCGTGGCGACGGGCTTCGCCCTGCAGGTGGTCGAGCCGCACCTGAACGGCCCGGGCGGCGACGTGCCGATCATCACCTACACGGCCAGCGACGAGAAAGTGAACGTGATCTGCGGCCAGGGCGTTTCCGCCGCCGCCGCGACGATCGAAAAGTACCGCGCCATGGGCCACAAGATCATGCCGGGCACGGGCCACCTTTCCGCCGTGGTGCCGGGGGCGTTCAGCGCCTGGGCCACCCTGCTTCGCGATTTCGGCACCATGCGCCTGCGCGAGGTGTTGGAACCGGCGATCAATTTCGCATCGGGCGGCTATGCCCTGGTCCCCAACATCTGCAACACCATCGCGACCATCAAGCCGATGTTCGAGGACGAATGGCACACGTCCCGCGACATCTGGCTGAAGAACGGCCAGGTGCCCCAGGCCGGCACCCTGTTCAAGAACGAGATCATGGCCGACATGTACCGCCGGGTGCTGAAGGAAGCCGAAGCCGCCGGCGGCGGGCGCGAGGCGGAAATCAACGCCGCCCACGACGTCTGGTACAAGGGCTTCGTCGCCGAAGCCATCGACACCTTCATGCGCACCCCGGTCATGGACACCACGGGCGAACGTCACGCCGGGCTGCTGACGGGCGACGACCTGGCCGATTGGAAGGCCACCATCGAAGCGCCGCTGACGTATGACTATCTGAATTATACTGTGTGCAAGACCGGCCCCTGGGGCCAGGGCCCTGCCCTGCTGCAGCAACTTGCCTTGCTCAAGGGCTTCGACCTGTCGTCCATGCCCTTCACCGGACCGGACTTCGTGCACATCGTCACCGAATGCGCCAAGCTTGCCTTCGCCGATCGGGAAAAATTCTACGGCGATCCGGATTTCATCGACATCCCCATGGATGTGCTGCTGTCCGATGCCTACAACGACGCGCGCCGGAAGCTCATCACCGATAAGGCCTCGCTGGAACTGCTGCCCGGCGACGTGCCCGGGTTCGGCGCCGACCCGATCCTGCGCATGCCCACGGCGGACGAAATCGGCCAGCCCAGCGCGCTGGGTATTGGCGAGCCGACGGTGGCCCGCTTCGACGATATGGAGGTCGCCCACGACGGCCATACTGCCGGCGACACCTGTCATTTCGACATCATCGACAAGGACGGCAACATGATTTCCGCGACGCCGTCCGGCGGCTGGCTGCAGAGCAACCCGGCCATTCCCGGCCTGGGCTTCTGCCTGACCAACCGGGGCCAGATGTACTGGCTTGATGATAAGAAGCAGGACCGCCTGCAGCCCAAGATGCGGCCTCGGACGACGCTCAGCCCCGGCTTCGCGCTGCGCGACGGCAAGGCCTGGATGCCCTTCGGCACGCCGGGTGGCGATTCCCAGGATCAATGGGCGCTCGGCTATTTCATCCGCAAGGTCCATTACGGCCTGAACATGCAGGAAGCCATCGACGCACCGGCGTTTCACACCAAACATTTCCCGTCGTCGTTCTATCCGCGCCATTGGGTGCCGGGCCATCTGGTCATTGAAGGCCGCTTCCCGGCCGAGACCCAGAAGGAACTGGTGCGCCGCGGCCACAATCTGGAAGTCGACGACGACTGGTGCATCGGCCGCATGACCGCCGCCTGCAAGGAAGACGGCCTTCTGAAAGCCGCCGCCAATCCGCGCTTCATGCAAGGTTACGCCGCCGGAAGATAATCCCCGTATCGCGGCGCATCGGCCGCGCATACGGATCAAAGAGAACAATATCATATGCAAATTGGCATGGATGTTGCGTCCCGACTTTCTGTCGTTCCGAGAACAGAAAGAAGTGAACCTGCATGCCGGAAATACAAGGCCTCACGGCCTTTCACAAAGAAACGAAGGCATTACCGCTCAGCAGCCGTTTTCAGAGTGACGCCGATTTCGAGAATTTGAGCCGCTGGATCGACAGCCGCCTCGCCGGGAATGATGAAGGCGTTTTGGAATGGCACGTGGTGCTTGCCGATGACGATGCGTCGAACCGACTGGTTCTCGGCAGCCTGCTTGAATCCTCCGGCATCGCCGTGACCACCGCGGAAAATGGGCGCATGGCGCTCGACATCATCGGCGCAAAGCCTGTGGACCTGTTCTTGCTCGACATCAACATGCCGGAAATGGATGGTTTGCAAACCGCGCGGGCGATCCGCGCCTTGCCCGACGCCAACGCCGATCTCCCATTGATTGCGATCACCAGCGACGTATCACCGAAACGTCTTGCCGAAATGCGGGATGCCGGGTTTGATGTCTGCATGGAAAAGCCCGTGCGCCGAGACACTCTGTTCCGCGTCATCCTGGGTACGCTGTCACGCCGCGTCGCGGTCTGAGCGGCGGATCGTCATGCCTCTTTCAAACCCGGTCGACCGCCAAATTCTTGCTGCACTTGAAGCCGACACAAGCCGGGAACTGATCCCCGAACTGATCCAGGTTTTCATCAAATCCGCCGACAACCGAATTGCCCAGATCACCGCCCATTTGGCGGCGAGCGATCTCGCGGGCATCGCCGCCGAAGCCCACGCCCTTAAAAGCAGTTCCGCAACCTTCGGCGCCGGTGAGGTTCGCCGGTTTTGCGCCGAACTGGAGGCCGCGGGCAAAAGCGGCGATGCCGTTGCCGTTGAACGCCTGGTGGCTGGGCTGACCCTTGCCCTAGATGCTGCGAAGGCGGACCTTACGGCCTATGTGAACGATATCTCCGGCTAGACGAGCCCGGGGCTTCCGCACTGCCGGTTTATTTCTCGATGTCACCGCCCCCGCCCACGGCCTTTTCCTCGGCCTCACGCAGCCGTCGGTATACCGTCGACGGGCTCAACTCCAGAAGCGCCGCCGCCCGCGACACGTTGCCGTCGCATTGGCTGATCGCCGCATTAATCAGTTCCTGTTCAACCTGCCACAAGGGCCGGATGGCGATGTCGCCCTGCCCGCTTCCCTTGCTTGCCGGTTGAGTCTCGGTCGGTTTCGCCGGTGCCTGCGCGGGCCTGGCCGCTGCGGCTGATCTCGACTGCCCCGCCCTTGTGCCCAACGGCGGCGGCAACATGTCCGCGGTCACGGTCTCGCCATCGTGCAGCACGACGACATTGCGGATCACGTTCTGAAGCTGGCGCACGTTGCCGGGCCAGGAAAAGCCCGCGATGAGGGCGGCCACTTCGTCATCGAATACCTGAAACCCCTTACCTTCCTCCGCCGCGAATTCAGTCAGGAACTTGCCCGCGATATCCAGGATATCGTCACCACGGTCGCGCAGCGGCGGCAGATGGATGGGAATGACGTGGAGGCGGAAATACAGATCCTCGCGAAAATTGCCTTTTTCGACCTCTTCCCAAGGGTCCTTGTTGGTGGCGCAGACGAAGCGGACATCGACCTTTTCCACCGTCGAATTGCCGACCTTCTGAAACCCGCCTGTCTGGATGAAGCGCAGCAGCTTGACCTGCAGAGACAGGTCCATCTCGCAGATTTCATCAAGGAACAGGGTGCCGCCGTCGGCCAGGGTCGCCGCCCCGTCCCGATTGGCATGGGCCCCGGTGAACGCCCCCTTCACATGGCCGAAAATCTCGCTTTCCATCAGTTCCTGAGGAATGGCACCGCAGTTCAGTGCGATGAACGGCTTGTCCGTGCGCGGACTTTGGCCGTGCACGGCCTCGGCGCAGACCTCCTTGCCGGTGCCAGATTCCCCGGTGATGAACACAGTGGCCTTCGACGGCGCCGCCGCATCGACGATGCGGTAGACCGCCTGCATCGGCAGCGATTTGCCGATGAACCCGCAATAGGCATCCCGGGTGAAGTCCTTCTTCAGGATTTGGACGATGCCCTTCAGTTCCTGACGCTCCAGCGCGTTGCGCAGGGTGAAGATTAGGCGTTCGGCATTGAACGGCTTCATCAGGAAGTCGGCCGCTCCCTCGCGCATGGCGTCCACGGCCATGTTGATCGAGCCATGGGCGGTGATGACGACAACCGCCGTGCGGGAATTTTCCTGAGAAACCTTCTTCAGGATTTCCAAGCCACTCATGTCGGGCAATTGGACGTCCAGAACAAGCGCATCAAACGAACCTTCGCCCAACGCTTTCAAGGCCTCCTTGCCGGTCTCGGCATGGATGACCTCGTAGGGCTCCGACTTCAGGTATTCCTGGTAAACACGCGCCAGCGGCGGGTCGTCTTCGACCAGAAGCAGGCGCTGTGTCTTGGAACTGGTCATTGGAACAGAATCCCCATCGGCGGCTGATTGTTCTTTTTCGATTATAAGGCGAAGAACGGCGCCGATGCCATAGGTCGCCGCCGACAACCCGTTGCTATACAATAAACAATTAATTGGTCGCTGATTTTGCGCGCAACGCCAGCGCCATGTAGATCGCCACGGCAGAGACAAACACGCCCGACGCCACGAAGGGCGCCATATAACTGCCCGTTCCATCGATCAAGACGCCGAAGATCGGCGGCATCACCGTCACGCCACCGAACATGATGAACTGGGCACCGCCGGTGGCATCGCCGATACGGGCCCTCGGGGCGATATCCGCAACCTCCGACAGCCAGACCCCGTTCCAACCGTAACTGCAAAGCCCCAACGCCAATGATAGAGCGCCGATGGTCCAGCTCGGCCAGGTGGGCGAAATAAATGCGGTCACGCTAAACAGACCGCAGACCAGAATGCTGACGCCGATCAGAACGGCCGTCGGCGAGAACACCTGCTTGGCCACATAGCCCCAGGCCAGGCGCCCGCCGATCCCGCCGGCCTGCACCAGGGCGTAGAAGAACCCGGCGTCGATCAGGGACCAGTTCAGGGTGTGGATCAGAAACAGGACGTAGAACGACCCCAGGCTGATCTGCGATCCCGCGAGGGCGAAGCCGACCAGGGACAGGGCGCGCAAGGCCGGATCGCCAAGGACCAGTTTCAGCGGTCCCCAAATCTTGATTTTCGGCCGGCCGCCGTCGCGCCGCCGGTCATGGTCAAAGGTTTCGCGCACCGGTTGAATGGCAAGGGCCACCAAAATCGCCGCCACGGCGAACACCCCGAAGGCCCAACGCCAACCGAACATCACCGTCAACGCCGGCAAGGACATGCCGACGATGACACCCGCCACGGGCACGCCCGTCTGTTTGACGGAAAAAATCAAGGGCTGGCGCCGATCGGCGCCCAAACCGTGCAGGATCTTCGTGCTGGTCGGGTTCAGCGGACCATAGCACATCCCCATCAGCAACGCCGCCACAGGCGCCAGCCAGAATTGCGCAGGGAACAGCATGAGAATCCCCAGGACCGCGAACAGACAACTCATCTGCGACATGCGCAGCGCGCCGAAACGATCCATGAAGCCACCTGACATCAGGCCCGTGACCTGGCCCGTCAGATAGACGACGGCGACGTAAACCCCGACCAGTGTCGGATCGACGCCCATTTCCGGCGCGATCACCGGCGCCAGCACGGGCACGCCGAACACCGCCGCCGTGCCCACGACCTGCACCGCCCAGGTCGATGCAAGCCCCCACACGAGACGTTTGCCCGGCGGCATGCTTTCGCCCGCGACAGAATTTTCGCTCATGTGGTACCGTGCTTTCGGATTGAGACCAAGGGAGGATCCAGGATGCTCAGAGTGCTGGGACGTGCCACGTCCGTCAACGTACAAAAAGTCATGTGGCTGATAGACGAGCTTGGCCTGAAGGCCGAACGCGTCGACGTCGGCGGAAAATACGGCGGCAACCAGGACCCGGCCTACCTTGCCAAAAACCCCATGGGGCTGATCCCGGTTCTTGAAGACGGCGACTATGTCGTCTGGGAAAGCCAGGCCATCATGCGCTACATCCTGGAAGCCTACGGCGGCGATCCCTGGCTGCCGGCCGACGTGAAGGTACGCGGTCAGGCCCATCAATGGATGGACTGGTATCTGACCGTCATGCACCCGCCGATGACCGTGATCTATTTCCAGATGATCCGCGCGACCGCCGAAACCAAGAACGAAAAAGCCCTGGCCGAAGCCAAGGAAAAGGCCGGGCAATTATGGTCCGTGCTCGACAAGCACTTGGCCGACCGGCCGTTCCTCACGGGCGACACCCTGAACATGGGCGACATCCCCTGCGGCTGTTCCGCCTATCGCTGGCATACGCTGGTGCCGGAGGGCCCGGATCTGCCGCACCTGAAGGCCTGGTGGGACCGTCTCAACGTGCGCCCGGCCTATAAGAAAAACGTGATGCTTCCCTTCGAATAAGAACGAGGCCCTTCCAGTACCATGACTAAGCAGACCGCCTACCTGGGCATGACCCGGGCCGATCTTGATTTCCAATACAACAACCGTGAACGCGTCCCCAACCATGCGGAAATCTACGCGGGCTGGGCTCCGGCCTGCGTCTCCGTGACCAAGGAGTTCGCTTGCAAGCTCGACGTCGCCTATGGCGACCATGCGCGCGAGAAGCTGGACATCTTCCTGCCCGACCCGAAGCGCCACGGCGACGGCCCCCACCCCATCCGCCTGTTCTTCCACGGCGGCTTCTGGATGAGCCGCGACAAGGAGGATTCCCGCTTCGTCGTGCGCGGCCAGGTCGAGGCCGGGGCCATCGTGATCTCCGCCGAATACGCCCTGATCCCGTCGGTCGACATGACGGAACTTCTGCGCCAGTGCCGGGCCGCCGTGGCCTGGGCCTGGAACAATGCGGATTCTTTCAACGGCGACCGTGACCGGCTGTTCGTTTCCGGCCATTCGGCGGGCGGACATATCGCGGCCATGCTGCAGGCCACCGACTGGACCGAATGGGGCCTGCCGGCGGATGCCATCAAGGGGGCGGCGGCATTGTCGGGCATCTTCGACCTGACGCCCATGCGCCATTGCTACATCGACGACACGCTGCACCTTAGCGAAGACGACGTGCGCCGGTATTCACCGGAACATCTGCCGCCCCTTGGCGGCGGGTCGACCCTGATCGCCGTCGGCGGCGCGGAAACAGCGGAATTTCTGCGCCAGTCGCAGGCCCTGGCCGCCGCCTGGGCCGGCAAGACGTCAGAGGTTGAATTGATCGAGGTGCCGGACGCCAACCATTTCACGATCATGAACCATTACGCGGGACCGGACAGCAACCTGTGCCGCGCCATGGTTCGCCAAATGGGATTGGGAGACGCGTCATGACACATTCCGTCGACGTCTTCTGGTCCTACCGCAGTCCCTATTGCTATCTGACCCTGGACCGTTTCCGCGACTGGCAGGAAACCTATGATCTGACCGTGGAAATCCGTCCGGTCTATCCCATGGCCGTGCGCAACCCGGACTTCTTCGCCCAAGTGAACCGCAAATACCGGACCTATCACACCCCGGATTATCACCGCGTCGGCGAATACCTGGGCATGCCCGTGCGCAAGCCCGTGCCCGACCCCATCGTCATGGACAACGAAAACTACATCATCGCCCCCGACCAACCGCACATCGGTAAGTTCACACGCGTCGGTGCCGCCGCGCAGAAACGCGGCAAGTGCTTCGCCTTCACGGATGCCATGATGCGGATCGTCTGGGACGGCCTAACCGACAACTGGAACACGGACGGCCACTATACCGCCGCCCTGACCAAGGCGGGCCTGGACGCCGCCGAAATCCTGCGCGAGGAAACGGAGGGCCGCGACGGGCTCGAGGCCATCATCGCGGACAATCAAGCCGCCTTCGACGCCTCTGACCATTGGGGCGTGCCTTGCATGGTGTTCAACGGTGAAACCTTCTACGGCCAAGACCGTATGGACATCCTGCTGTGGCGCATGAAGCAGAAAGGCTTAGCCGCGCGCGGCTAGTTCCGCCTCCAACTCACGGATGCGGTCATACAACGGCTGCACGGCGCGGGCGACATCGGCTTCCGTGAAGCGCGGCGTGATGTGCTGCGGGCAGTTCACGTCCCAGGCCGTGATTTCGAACAGCACCGCCCGTTCCGGCGTGCCTTCGGCATAATCGGCATCGGTCAGGCGCCGGATCAATTCCGCGTCGTCCTCGACCATGCGCGCCGTGCCCCAGATCTTGATCCGTCGGCGGTTGGCGTAATCCATCAGGAACAGGAAGGCCTTAGGATTGTCCTCCAGATTGCCCTGGGTAAGGTACTGCCGGTTGCCGGAAAAGTCGGCGAAGGCCAGGGTTTTGTCGTCCAGCACATTGAGAAATCCCGGCTTTCCGCCCCGATGCTGGATATAGGGCTGACCGTCGGCAGTTGCCGTTGCCATGTAGAAGGAATCACGGGCCGCGATGAAGGCCGCCAAGTCGTCCGTTATCCGGTCGGCCCAACCGCCCTTGTCCTCCATCCGCGCGTATCCCTTGCGCGATCCCTTGCGTTCCTGGATCGCCTTCACGGTTTCGGTGAAAGCGACGTCACTGGTGGGCTTGGTCATCTTGACCTCCGAAAGAAACGGGCCGGCGCGAACCTGAAATAGCGCTATAGATAATGGACATGGAAGCCTCCTGTCGGCTTGGGACAGGTGGTTTCTGATCATAAAAATAGACAGATCAGTCTATATTGTCAATTGCCTACGTTGTCCCATGACACTTTAAGAGACCTAGTTTACCAAATTGATTTTAATGAATTTTAATCTGACTAGAAAATAATTGAAAACCAAGACATCAGGATCTCCTTGCGGGAAAACCGACAGTTAAGTACATACATTTAGACAAATCGTTCTATTTAATAGAGGCCCCATGGCATCGGCGAAACGCGACCACCTGATCGACACGGCGCTGCGCCTGTTCGGCCGCGACGGCTATCACGCCGTGGGTATCGACCGGGTGATCGCCGAAGCGGGGGTCGCGCGCATGACCCTCTACAATCACTTCAAGTCGAAGGACGAACTGATCCTGGCGGTCCTGCACCGGCGCGACGAACGGTTCCGCAATTCGTTCATGCGCCAGGTCGAACGCGCCGCCCCCGACCCCAAGGGACGGATCCTCGCCACCTTCGATGCCCTGGACACGTGGTTCGCCTCCGACGATTTCACCGGTTGCATGTTCATCAATGCCGCCGCCGAATATTCCGATAAGAACGACCCGATCCACCGCACCGCCCGCGAACACAAGGATCTGGTCGTGGATTACCTCCGCGACCTGGCTTCCAAGGCCGGAGCCGCCGACCCGGACGGTTTGGCCGCCGGGCTGGCCCTGCTGACCGAAGGCGCCATCGTCTTGGCCCATGTGGCAGGCCATAAGGACGCCGCCCGCAAGGCCAAGAAAGCGGCCGAGGTCTTGATCCGCGACGCCGGGCTTTAGGGCGGCCCCCAGACCCCGGACAACGAACGGATGCCCCGGCGGCACGGGCTTGCTACCATCCCGGATCACCAAAGGGGAAATTCCATGCGCCGTTTCACGTTCCTGTCCGCTCTCTACGTTTCCCTGGCCGCCCTCCTGGCCCTCTCCATATCTTCTGCCCGCGCGGCCGAATTGACCGTGGCCTTCGCCATCGCCAAGCCGCCCTTCGTCTATGCCACGCAGATCGGCCCGGCGCAGGCTGACGACAAAGGCGGGATCGAACTTGATATCATGAAGGCTGCCCTGCCCCCCCGAGGGCATAGCTTCCAGGCCGTCTATTCGACCTATGACGCCTTGACCGCCCTGGTGCTGGACGGCCGCGCCGATGCTGCCGCCACCGTGCGCCCGGAAAATCCCAACCTGTTCTATTCCAACGAATTCGTCAGCTTCCACAATGTCGCGGTCACACGCGCGGACGGCCCCGCCCCCACTGCCGTCGCCGATCTGGCGGGGCTCAGCATGGTTGCCTGGGAAGGTGCCACCAAAGACCTCGGCCCGGCATTCGCCGAAGCGGCCGGCAAGTCCCCGAACTATGCGGAAATCGGTGATCAGAAGGCCCAGGTGAAGGCCTTTCTCGACGGCAGGTTCCAGGCCCTGATCATCGACGGCACCATCTTCCGCTATTGGAAAAAGGTCCTGGGCGGCAAGGCCGCCGATTTCCAGTTTCACTCCCTGTTCGGCGGGCACACGCCCTTCGTCGTCGGCTTCGCGGACGAGACCGTCCGCAATGACTTCAATTCAGGCCTAAAGGAAATCCGCCAAAACGGCGTCTACGACGTTCTGTTCAACCATCACATCGCCGACTAGGGCCGACCGACGTCCCTAGTCCTTGATCGCATTGGGCTCCGAATTGGGGATCGCCAGAACCATCAGGTTGGCGATCAGGATTGTCCCCGCCAGAAGATAGAACACGGCCGTCAGGCCCCAGGTATCGGCGATCAAGCCGCAAAGCGGCGGCAACGCGAAATTGAAGGCCGATTGCGTTCCGAACAACAGGCTCATTGAACTGCCGGACAAATGCGGCGGCGTGATGTCCATCATCCAGCTGTGCATCACCGGCCGCGCGGCATAAAGCGCGAAGCCCAGAATCGACACGCCGACGATCAGCATCATCTGATTGTCCAGCAGGGTGATGACCGCGAGCACGATGGTCGTGCCCGTGAAGCCGGCCATGACCACGGGCCGCCGCCCCGAACGGTCGGACCAGATGCCCGCCAGCGGCGTCGCGATCAGACCGCCGAGTTGCATCGCCATGAGGGTCGCCCCCACCGCCGTCGGCGCCAAATGCATTTCGTCCGCCAGATAGAGCGGCAGGAACATCAGAAGCCCCATGAGCGTCATCGTGCGGAACCCGGACATGACGCAAAGCGCGACCACCCAACGGTTTTTCAACAGCTTCTTGATGCCGTCCAGATAGTCCGTGCCGGTTAACTTCTCCTTGGCTTGCGCCGCGTTGACGGCTTTGTCCCGGGCGTTGAGGGTCAGCAGCAGCAATAGCGCGATGACGAACACGGGGATCGAGGCCACGACCGAGGCGTCACGCCAGCCGAGCCAAACCAGAAGGAAACCGGCGGCCAGGGGGGCGATGGCGTCACCGACGCTGGCCCCCAAAGCATGCAGGGACAAGGCATAGCCCTTCTTGCTCGGAAAGGCCGAAGACAGATAGGAAATCGCCGGCGGGTGCCATAGGTTGTTGGTCGCCCCGATGAAGGCCAGTAACATGAACACGGCCCAAAACCCGTTCGCCCATTTCATGGCGGCCAGCGCCAGGGCGCCGATGACCAAGGCCGTGACCTGCAGGAACACGCGCCGGCCAACCAAATCGACCGCCGCGCCCGATCCGAAATTGGCAATGAAGCTGAACAGGTGGAACGAGGTCAGGATCAGCCCGGCTTCGGTATAGCTGATACCCAGGTCCTGGCGCAGCCAAGGCACCATCAGGTAATAAACCGCGATAATCCAGTGGGTCCCGCCATGGCCCAAACCGATCATCCAGGCCGGCCATTGCTGGCGCAGGGGGATTCCGGTCAGTCTCTCGATTGCAGCACCCAAGGTCTGTTCTCCCTGACGAAACCGCATTCTATCCGAGGCCGGAGGCGGTTAGTGATTGTATACAAAGGCCGGTCAATTTACGCTGTCGCCTCGCGCATTAGCAAGCTGGACCATGGCCCGCAAAGATCGGCTGCCTGGTCCGCCAATGAAAACCAAGAGGACTTAGAGGAACCACCCATGGACGGATTTACGATGGACGGCGTAACGGATCAGTTGGTCGTCGAGAAAAAGGACGGTGTCGGCTACGTCCGATTCGATAACCAGGCCAAAAAGAACGCCATGACGTTCGAAATGTGGCGCGATCTGCCGACCGTTCTGGATGATTTCCTGGCCGACGACGCCGTGCGCGTGGTTGTTGTTTCCGGCGAAGGCGGCGGTGCCTTCTGCGCCGGTGCCGACATCTCCCAGTTCGAAAAGAACCGGTCGTCCGAGGATGGCGTGAAAATCTACAACGCCGCCACGGAAAAGGCGTCGGAGCGCCTGCGCGAATTTCCCAAGCCGACCATCGCCAAGATCGAAGGCCCCTGCGTCGGCGGCGGCGTCGGTCTGGCCACCTGCTGCGACATCCGCATCGCCGAGGAAGACGCCATCTTCGCCGTGCCCGCCGCCAAGCTGGGCCTGGGCTATCGCGTCGATGGGCTGAAGCCCTTCGTCGACCTGATCGGCCCGTCCTACGCCAAGGAAATCTTCTATACCGCCCGCAAGTTCACGGCGGCGGAAATGAAAGAGATCGGCTTCGTCAACCGGATCGTGCCCAAGGCGGAATTGAACGACTATGTCGCCGATTACACCCGCCGCATCGTCGAGAACGCGCCGCTGACCATCAAGGCCGTAAAGGTAGTTGTCGCGGAATGCCTGAAGGACGATACGCTCCGCGATCACGACCTGTGCGCCAGCATCGTCAAGGATTGCTTCGATTCCGACGACTACAAGGAAGGCCGCAGGGCCTTCATGGAAAAGCGCAAGCCTCAGTTCAAAGGCAAGTAAGGCCGGGGGCATACCCCCAAGCGACTAAGACCAAAAAGACAAAGGCAAATTTACTATGCGCATTGCAATCATGGCCGCCGGCGGTGTCGGCGGGTATTTCGGCGCCCGTCTGGCCGCCGCCGGACACGATATTCATTTCCTGGCGCGGGGCGCCCATCTGAAGGCGATCCGCGAGGGTGGCTTGCGGGTCTCAAGCGACAAGAGCGACCTTCACCTGAAGGACGTTTCCGTGACCGACGACCCGGCCGAAATCGGCCCGGTCGATGCGGTCCTGTTCGCAGTCAAGCTGTGGGATACGGAAGCCAGCGCCGACCAGTGCAAGCCGCTTCTGGGCCCCGATACCCTGGTCGTCCCGTTCCAGAACGGAGTCCGCAGCATGGACGTGCTGTCGGAACGCCTGGGGGCGGCGCATGTTGCCGGCGGCGTTGCCCATATCGCCGCGGTGATTGGGGAGCCGGGCCTGATCAAGCACACGGGAACCATGGCACGCATGACCATCGGTGAGCGTGACGGCACCGTCACCCCGCGTATCGAAGCCCTGAAGAAAGCGTTCGAGGACGGCGGCTTCGACCATGCCGTCTCGCCCAACATCACCCGCTCCATCTGGGAGAAGTTCATCTTCCTGTCCTGCCTGAGCGGCCTCACGTCCCTGTGCCGCCAGCCGGCGGGGCCGATCCGGGAAAATCCGGACGCCCGCGCCCTGTTCGAAGCTGCGATCCATGAGACCGCCGCCGTCGGCCGGGCCGAGGGCGTGCCCCTGCCCGAGGGCACGGAGGCCAAGACCATCGGCTTCCTCGACGGCCTGCCCGCGGTCATGAAGGCGTCCATGTTCCACGACCTGGAAGCCGGGCGGCGGCTTGAACTGCCCTGGCTGAGCGGCGAAGTGGTGCGGCTTGGCCGCAAGCACGGCATCCCGACGCCGGTCCATGCCGCCGTTCTGGGGGCGCTGACCTTCTACGCCAACGGCGCCTGAACACGACCAACGAACTCTGGGAGGAGAACCGCCATGTCCACCCTTGAAACCTCGGCCCTGTGGCCATTCGCAAAATACGCCGCCGACCTGTCCCCGGATGATCTGCCGGCAGATGCCCTGCACGCCGCCAAGCGCTGCCTGCTCGACTGGTTCGCCGCCGCCCTGCCCGGCACGGTGATCGAACCGGCGACCCTGCTGACGGCGGCATTCAAGGATTGCATCGGGCGCGGCGGAGCCCGGCTCTATCCCTCGGGCGACACGACCGACGCCCGCACGGCGGCCTTCATCAACGGCGCCGCCTCGCATACGGTGGAATTCGACGACATCTACCGCAACGCCCTCTACCATCCGGGCGTGCCGGTAATCTCGGCGGCGCTCGCCATCGCCCAGGCGCGGGGCGTCAGCGGCGCCCGGCTGCTGAGCGGCATCGTCGCCGGCTATGAGGTATCGAACCGTCTAGGCGCCGCCGCCAACCCGGCCCATTATGAATTCTGGCACACCACCGGCACCATCGGCACCTTCGGGGCCGCCGCCGCCGCCGCCAACATCCTGGGCCTCAGCGCCGAACAGACCCTGCATGCCCTGGCCAACGCCGGCACCCTGGCGGCGGGCCTGCAACAGGCGTTTCGCGCCGACGCCATGGCCAAACCCCTGCACGGCGCCCATGCGGCGGAACGGGGCGTCACGGTGGCGCTTGCCGCCGAACAGGGCGTGACGGGGGCACCCGACATCCTGGAAGGCCCGCGCGGCTTCGGCAACGCCATGTGCTTAAACGGTCTGGCCGACGAACAACCCGACTGGGCCCGCGCGGCGGAAACGCTGGGCCGGGACTATTTGATCAAGCAGACCACGACGAAGAACCATTCCGCCTGCGGCCATGTCCATGCCGCCGTCGACAGCGTGCTGCTGCTGGCCCGCGAATACGGTCTGACGGCGGACCAGGTAAAGGAAATCCGCGTCGGCAGCTATCAGAAGGCCGAGGAAATTTGCGGCAACACAAACCCGCAGACGGCGTTCGAGGCGAAGTTCTCCCTGGTCTATTGCTGCGCCGCCGCCCTGCTGTGGGGCAGCGTGCGCATGGCCGCCTTCACCCCGGACCGCTTGCAGGATAAGGCCGTGCGTGACCTGATGACCCGCATCACCCTGACCACGGACCCGGAATGCCAGGGCAATTTCCCGGCCCTGCGCTCCGCCAAGGTGGAGATCGAAACCACCGACGGCCGCGTCGTCAGCCATTATGCACCGACCCGCAAGGGCGACCCGGACGCGCCCCTGAGCGATATGGAGCTTGAGGACAAGTACCGCGACCTGGCCTCGGCCGTGCTGGGCGCGGACGGGGCGGAAAGCCTGCTGGCCGCCATCTGGTCCATCGATGCCCTGGACAGCGCCCGCGATCTGGTCGCTGCACCTGCCCAGGCCGCGCAATAGCATGACCGCCCGCAACACGCCGCGCCTGGGCTTCATCGGCTTCGGCGAGGCCGGGCCCTTGCTCGCCAAGGGCCTGTTGGCGGCGGGCCTGCCCGCCCCCATCGCCGCCCGCGATCTGCGGGACCGCCCCCCGGTCGAGGGCGTCGACATGACCGCCAGCATCGCCGACCTGGTCGAGCGTGCCGACATCATCCTGTCGACGGTGACGGCGACGGAGGCCCTGGAGGTCGCCCAGGAAGCGGCGCAAACCCTGAAGCCCGGGCAGATCTACATGGACCTCAACTCGACCTCGCCCATGGTCAAACAGCAGATCGCCGAGGTCGTCAATCCGACGGGGGCGCGCTTCGTCGAGGTCGCGGTCATGGACGGCGTGCCCGGCAAGAACGAAAAGGTGCCCATGCTGCTGGTCGGCACGGCGGCCAAGGACGTGATCGAAGCCTTCGCCCTCTACGGCGTCAACATGCGGGAGTTCGGCACGGAATACGGCCGCGCGGCGGCAACCAAGATGTTCCGCTCCGTCCTGGTCAAGGGGATGGAGGCGTTGCTGCAGGAATGCGTCCTGGGGGCCGAGACCTATGGCGTCGCCGACGAGGTCTTCGCCTCCATGAATCGCAGCTACGCCGGCAAGAACTTCGACGACCTGGCGCATTTCCTGATCGGGCGCACGGCGATCCATGGGGCCCGTCGGGGGCATGAACTGGAAGAAGCCGCCGATACCCTGCGCGCCTTGGGCTATGACGCCTTCATGTGCGACGGCGGCGCGAAGCGCCTGAAGTGGCTGTCCGAATTCGGGTTCAAGGACGACTACGGCGACACGGCACCCGAGGATTACCGCGAGGTGTTCGCCGAGTTGCAGAAGCGGCGGAAAACCTAGAAAGGATCGGGTGTCCCATGGACCCCATCAGCCTGATGATCGTGATCAGCATCGGCAACGTGGTCGCCTGGCTGGCCGCGATCTATACCAAGAACGGCACCCGCGCCCTGTTACGCAACGTCATCGCCTGCTCGGCCGGCGCCATCATCGCCAGCTACCTGGCGTCGCTCCTGATCCCCGACTTCCAGGCGGTCTGGCTGATCCTCAGCGCCTTCGCGGGCGCCGTCGGGGTGCTGTTCATCCGGCGGTGGCCCTCCCCAAAACCCTAGGCGACCGGGGCCGGCACGGGAATTCCGTATTTCTCCAGCAAGGGCCGCATGCGGTCCATGATCTCGGGATGCAGGGCGACGCCCTGGGCGCTTTGCGTCGCGAAGGCGGCGGCGGCACGGTCACCGGGCACCCGCACGGGATTTGCCGGGTCGCAGGGCGTGGCTGCCCGGCACAGGCTCGCCAGCACGCCGGTCTCCTGAGTAAAGGCATCCGTCCCGGCAAAGCCCCGGGGGTCGATCAATTGCAGGTAGACCGCATTGCCGGCGGGCGGCTTGTCAGACGACCGGCCGAGCCCGGCCAGGCCCGAGGTCAGGGCCTCGACCAGCAGGCCCAATGCAAAGCCTTTGTGCCCGGCCTCGTCGCCGCCGGCGGGCCGGATCGCCCCCGGCGGGTCGGTCTTGAGGACCGCCGGGTCGTCGCTGACCTTGCCGTCGGCGCCGACCAGGGCCGGGAACGGCAGCTTTTCCCCCAGGCGCTGGGCGCGTTCGATCGCCCGGTTGGTGACGGCGGCAGCACTGGTGTCGATCAAAATGGGATAATCCCTCCCCGGCATGCCGACGGCGAAGGGGTTGGTGCCGATCACCGGCGACGCACCGCCGAAAGGGGCAACAGCCTTGGTTGTGGGGGCCGAGGCCGCGACGATGGCGAAATAGCCTTTCAGCGCTGCCCGCCGGGCATAGGTCGCGAGGCAGGAAATGTTCGCCGAATTGCGGATCGCGACCCCAACCATGGGCGTGTCCTTGGCCCGGGCGATCGCCAGGTCCAGGGCGCGCACCATGACCCATTGCCCCGGCAGGCCCTTGCCGTCGAGCACCAAGGCCGCGCCGTTGTCGATGATGATTTCCGGCTCGCCAGATGTCGTCGTCTTGCCGCCCTCCAGGGCCGCCAGATAGGCCGGCACGAATTGCAAGCCATGGGTGCCGTAACCCAACAAATCGGCCTCAACCAGAATATCGGCCATGGCCTGCGCCACGGGGGCGGCGGCACCTGCCTTTTCAAACAGGGCTTTGGCGGTGGTGGTCAGGTCTTGGGCTGCGTAGCGGTCTGTCATGAGAATCAAATACCCGCCAGGGCCTCCGGGCTCGGCTCGATCTCGCCCGCCTCGATGCGCTTGATAACAGCGACGATGCCTTCGTTGGCGGGCACGGCGATGCCGTGGGCCTTGGCCGTCGCCACGACGAAACCGTTGAGGTAGTCGATCTCCGTCGGCCGGCCCTTGACCATGTCCTGGGCCATGGAGGGACGCTGCTGGTCCGATCGCTTCGCCCGCCCGTCAAGCAAGGACTTGTCACAGTCCGCCAGGGCCGCCGCGTCGCCCTGCCCGGCCGCCAGGACCTGCTCCGGCGGCATGCCCAGAAGCTTTTCGAGCGGGTGGCCTTCCGCCATGGCCACCTGGACCGCTTCCGCGCCGATGCGAATGCCGAGGCGGCGGATATGGTCGTCCGTATCGCAAGCATTCGATGCCATACCGGAGGCGGCGGAAATGGGATTGCGCATGCAATTGACGATCAACTTGGACCAGCGTTCGCCCATCAGCGTCGTCGTCACTTTCGAGCTATCCACACTGGCCAGGATCTCGGACACCTTCTCCACCCGCGGCGTCACGCTGCCGTCCAACTCGCCGGCCCGGAACACGACATGTTCCTTGCCGCCCAGCTTCACATTGCGGCGCACGGCCCCCGGCTCCCACATGGAGACGGAGATCGAGGATGCGATGCAGCCGACGGTACGGTCCCGGCCAACGACCCCGGCGATGGTGCCTTCGTTGATGCCGTTCTGCAGACTGACCATGAAACCGCCCTCAGCCAGATAGGGCTGCATGCGCTTGGCGGCGGCTTCCGTGTCGAAGGATTTGACGCAGATGAAGATCACGTCGAACGGGCCGATATCGCCCGGCGGCGGCAGGTCACGGTCGAGCACGGCATTGCATTTGACCGTGAAGTTTTCCGGCTCCGTCAGGCCCGACAGTTGCAGTCCGGGATCGCGCATCAATTTGACGTGCTGTTCCCAGGGATCGATCAGGGTGACGTCCCGCCCGTCCCGGGTCATGTAGCCACCCACGTAGGCGCCGACAGCGCCGGCCCCGTAGACCGCGATGCGTTCCTTCCCCGCCATGTCTGGCTCCTATTCCTTGTCGAGAGCGGCGAGCACGGCCTTGCCGAAACCCGCCGTGGAGTTCTTGCCGCCCAGGTCGGGTGTGTGGCTGGCGGGATCGCCGAGCGCCAGTTCCACGGCCTTGAACATGGAGGCCGAGGCCTGCGCCAGATCGTTGCGCGAGGTGCGGCGGCCCAGTTCTTCCAGCAGCATGGCCGTGGACAGCATCAGCGCCGTCGGGTTGGCGACCCCCTTACCGGCGATATCGGGGGCCGAGCCGTGTTGCGCCTGGGCAAACACATGGCCCTTGCCGGCGTTGATGGACCCGGCCAGGCCCAGGCTGCCCGACAGTTCGGAACACAGGTCCGACAGGATGTCGCCGAAGGCGTTGGTGGTGACGATGACATCGAAATCCTGCGGCCGCTTAACCAGATGGGCGGTCGCGGCATCGATGATCAACTCCTCGACCTCGACGCTGGGATAACCCTTGGCCACCTCCATGACGGTCTTGAGGAACAGGCCGTCGGTCATGCGCAACACGTTGGCCTTGTGCACGGCGGTCACCTTCTTGCGCCGTTCCATGGCCATCTCGAAGGCCTGCTTGGCGATGCGCTCGCAGCCCTGGCGGGTGATCTTGCGCACGGAAAGGGCCACGTCCTCGGTCGGCATGAATTCGCCGGAGCCCATGAACATGTTGCGGTCGGCGTAGAGGCCTTCCGTGTTCTCCCGCACGATGACCAGGTCCATCTGCTTGATCACCGAGGGCACGCCCGGCCGGGTCCGCGCCGGGCGGATGTTGGCGAACAGGTCAAACACCTTGCGGAACGACTTGGACGGGTTGACGCCGCCCTCGGCCTCCGACGGATATTCGAACGACGACACGGGGCCCAGAATGACGCCGTCGGCGGCGTCGCAGGCGTCATAGACGGCCTGGGGGATGGTCTTGCCCTCGGCCTTCAAGGCCCGCATGCCCGAGACCATGGGCACCAGTTCGATGTTGAGGCCGAACCGGTCGTCGAGTTTCTGCAACACCGGCAGGGTCGCGGCCATGATTTCCGGCCCGATGCCGTCGTTTTCCAGGACGATGAATTTCATGCGTGGTGTTTCCTTCGTGTGTTTTGTTATGCCCCGGCGATTTACGCCTGGGGAAATTTTTTGAACCGGGTCGTGCCATCCCGTTCCAACTGGTTGACCAGATTGATCTCCCAGCTCAGGTACTGCTTCATCGCCCCTTCCTGGGCGTCGTCCATGTCATAGGGCCGGTACCACACGTCGTTGGTTTCGTCGGCCATATGGGTGAAGCCGGTTTGCATCTCCTTGCGGGCAGCCTTCCAGGCCTCCGTGCCGTCGACCAGCACGGCGACATGCCGCCCCATTGCGCGCAGTTCGGGGGCCGCCAGTTGCGCCAGCACCCCATCGGGCGAGGTCAGGACGGTGTAGCGGGCATCGGGGATCTTCTTGATGCTATCCTTCAGGCGTGCGCGCACGGCGAACCAGGCATCCGGGATGTGCCCATCGCGATAGGTCAGACTGTCGGCCAAATCGATGATGACGCAGACCTTGTCGGCGATCATGCGTTCCAGCCCTTCCACCGTGACCGTTTCGGCGGCGGCGGCGTCGAGACCGTAGATTTTCGGCTTATGCGCGCCGCGCACCAAAGGCTGCCCGTCGAGGGCATTCTCCAGCACGTAGACCTCGGGCCACCCCATCTGAACCAGCCAGCTTGCCGTCATGGTCGCGCGCACGCCGTCGTCACAGGCGAGCACGATCCGCGCCCCCAGCACCGCGACATAGCGGTCCCAAGCCTGCACCAACTGCCCGCCGGGCGCATGACGGCTGCCTTCCAGATGCCCGCCGATGAATTCCTCGGGGTTGCGGACGTCGAGAACGTAGGTCGTGCGTCCCGCCTCGGCCCGCCAGGCGGCAAGCTGGTCGTGGTCGCAGGTCGGCACGCCGAACCGCTTGGCGACTCGCTCCCGCACGGCCTTGGCCTTGGCCTTGGCGTCCTCGGAAAGCTGGTCGGGAAACCTCCGGTCGTTGCCGTATTCCAACTGAAAGCCCGCCAGATGCCAGCCCATGGTGCCGTTTTCCAGGGCCACGACCTTGTTGGGGATGCCGGCGTTGATCAGCGACTGCGCGCCGATGATGGAGCGCGTGCGCCCGGCGCAGTTGACGACCACGGTGGTGTTGGGATCGGGCGCCAGATCGTGGACCCGATAAGCCAGTTCCGCCCCCGGGCAATCAATGCCCATGGGAATGTTCATCTTGTGATATTCGGACATGGGACGGGAATCGAGAACCACCATGTTCTCGCCCCGGTCCATCATGGCCTTCACTTCCTCGGGCGGAATGCGCGGCGTGTCGTAGGTATGTTCGACGAACTCGCCGAACGCCTTGGACGGCACGTTGACGCCGGAGAACACCTCGAACCCGGCCTGGTCCCAGGCGTCGAGCCCGCCGGTCAGGATGTTCACGTCCGTATAGCCCCAGGCGATCAGGCGTTCCGCCCCCAGCTTGACCAGATGGGCATCGGCCTTGCCTTCGGAACACAACACGACGGGCGTGTCCTTGCGGGGCACGAAATCATCGATGCGGGTTTCCAGGTGGCTGAGCGGACAACTGACCGCGAACAGCAGGTGGCCGTCGCCGAACACCCCCCATTCACGCAGATCCAAAATGGCGACTTCCTCGCCGGACAGAATCCGGTCGCGGACGTCCTCGGCTTCCAAAGGAGTTGCTTCGGTCATACTTACTCAGCTCGCTTTCTTGAATTTCTTTTTCAGGTGCGGCATCAGCCCGCCATCGGCGACGATCTGCATCAGGTGCGCGGGCACCGTATCGCATTTGTAGGTTTCGCCCTTGGTCAGGTTGCGGACCACGCCGTTTTCCATATCGACCTCCAACTGGTCGTCGGTCGCGATCTTGTGCGTTTCGGCACAGACCAGGGCCGGCACCGCCAGATTGAAACAGTTGCGGTAGAAGATGCGGGCAAAGGATTTCGCCAGGATGACGCGAATCCCGCAGGACCGCAGGTATTGCGGCGCCCATTCGCGGGATGATCCGATGCCCAGGTTTTCGTCGGCGACAAAGATATCGCCTTCCTTGCAGTTGGGCGCGAAGGTCGGATCCACGTCCTTCAGGCATTCGGTATAGGCGTCTTCCGGTTTCGCGCTGGTCAATGCGGAAATGGGGGCCAGCAGGTCGGTGTCGATATTGGCCCCGAATTTCCAGGCCTTGCCTTTCTGTATCATCTTGCAGGTCCTTTCGGTCAGAGCATGTCACGGGGATCGGCGATCTGCCCGGCGACGGCGGAGGCCGCCACCGTATAGGGCGACGCCAGATAGAGCTTGGACGACTTGGGCCCGGCCCGGCCGACGAAATTGCGGTTGGTCGACGAGATGCCAACGGCATCCTCGGCCAGCCGCGCGTCACCCAACCCGATGCAGCCGCCGCAGCCCGACGGCAGGATGATCGCCCCCGCGTCTTCGAGGATTTTCATGGTGCCTTCGGCGGCCGCCAATTCGCGCATCTTGATGGTCGACGGGGCGACCAGGAACCGTGTCCCGGCGGCGACCTTCTTGCCCTTCAGGACCTCGGCCGCCATGCGCAGGTCTTCCAGCTTGGCGCCCGTGCAGGCGCCCAGATAGGCCTGGTCCAGCTTGACGTTCCGGTAGTTGTCGACGTCGTCGGCGTTTTCCGGGCTGGAGGGGGCCGCGACCTGCGGCGACAGGGTGTCGCCGTCGACGGTGATGCGCTTGGCATAGACCGCATCGGCGTCGGACTGCCAGTCATCCGCATTCACGCCCCTGACACCCCAGGCCTTAAGCAGTTCCGTAGTCTTGGCGTCGGGGGCGATGATGCCGGTCTTGGCGCCGATTTCGGCCGCCATGTTGGTCAGGGTCATGCGGTCCTGGGCGGACATGGCGGCAACACCGTCACCGCAGAATTCCACGACCTGATAGCCGAAGCCCATGATGCCGTGATCGCCGCAGATTTTCAGGATCACGTCCTTGGCGACAACACCCGGCTTCAACGCGCCGGTTACTTCCATGCGCACGTTTTCCGGCACGCGGACCCAGATGTCGCCCGTCGCCATGACCCCGGTGATTTCCGTCGCCCCGACACCGACCATGAAGGCACCGAAGGCGCCGGCGGTGGTCGAATGGCTGTCGGCGCCGACGCAGAACATGCCCGGGCGGATATGGCCTTCCTGGGGCAGGACGATGTGGCAGATGCCCTGATTGCGGATGAAGTGCTTGACCTTGTGCGCTTCGCACCAGGCATCGCAGATGTCCTGGACGTTCTTGCTTTCCGGTGTATCCAGATTGACGTAGTGGTCGGCGATCACCACCAGCTTGTCCATGTCCCAGACAGGCACGCCCAGTTCATCCAGCTTTTTCCCGGATGTGCGCGGCCCCGACGAATCATGGACCATGGCCAGGTCGACATTGCAGGTCACAATATCGCCAGGCTTCACCGTTTCCTTGCCCGAGGCGCGGGCGAGGATCTTTTCACTTATCGTTTGGCCCAAGGTGGCATCCTCCCAATGGCATTTTTATTAAAAGCAATGCCCCCCTTCTGCCGCTAGATTACCCTTCCTTTGCGCAGTTGGGCGAGCCGATTCTGATCATAACCCAGGTCGGAGAGGATTTTTTCCGTATCTTCGCCAAGCGGCGACGCCGGGCGGGCCGGCGTCGGGGTGGCCGAGCGCACGGGCGTGTCGATCATCCGGATCGGCCCGTGGCCTTCCAGTTCCAGTTCCTGAATGATCCCCTGTTCCGCAACGAAGGGGTTTTCCAAGGCCTGGGCCAGATCGAACACCGGTGATGACGGCACGACGCCGGAAAACGCCTCCAGCCAATCCTCTGTGGTGCGCTCGCTCAGCCGTTCGTCCAGAAGTTCCTGAACCAGTTCCCGATTGGCGAGACGTTCCTTGAAGGTCTTGAAGCGGGGGTCCGTCGCCCAATCGGGCTCGCCGATGGCCTTGCACAGGGCCGGCCAGAACTTTTCCTTGTTGCACATGATGTAGATCCAGCCGTCCTGGGTGCGGTACAGCTGACAGGGCACCAGCGATGCATGGCCCGAGCGCGCCGTGCGCCCCTGGACATGACCCGCGTTCAGATACCAGGTGGCGGTATAAACGTTCAGCATGTGCGCCATGTGGAACAGGGAAGTATCTAGGTCCTGGCCCCTGCCCGTCGCCCGCGCGCTGACGATGCCGGACGAGACGGCGAAGGCGAGCGCCAGTCCCGTCGCCAGATCGACCACGGACAGGCCCATGCGGGTCGGCGGGCTGCCCGGCTCGCCGGTGACGGAGAAATGGCCGGCCTCGGCCTGCATCAGGAAATCAAAGCCCGGCCAGGCGGCGCGCGATCCCGTGCGCCCGTAAGCCGACAGGTGCGCACAGACGATCTTGGGATTGGCCGCCTTCAGATGCTCATAGGTGATGCCCAGCCGTTCCGCCACGTCGCCGCGGGAATTGCTGGCCACGGCGTCAGCGGTCTTCACCAGATCCAGGAACACGGCCATGCCCTCGGGCTGCTTCAGATCGAGGGTGATGCTCTTCTTGTTGCGGTTGAAGGAATGCCAAAACTGGCTTTCGCCGTTCTCGAAGAAATGCGGGCCAAGGGCGCGGGCGTAATCCCCCTCGCCCGGCGCCTCGATCTTGATGACCTCGGCCCCCTGGTCGGCCAGGAACTGCGTGCCGAAGGGACCGGCCCCGTACTGTTCGACGGCGAGGATGCGCACCCCGTCAAGCGGCAGGCCGCTCATCCTTGCGCCCGTTCTGTCAGTTGCCGGGCGATGATGATGCGCTGCAGTTCGTTGGTGCCTTCGCCGATACACAGCAGCGGCGCGTCACGAAAATAGCGTTCCACGTTGTATTCCTTGGAATAGCCGTAGGCGCCATGGATACGCATGGCTTCGATGGCGTTTTCCAGCGCCGCCTCGGTAGCAAACAGCTTGGCCATTCCGGCTTCCATGTCGCAGCGCTGCCCCTTGTCATAGGCGCGGGCGGCGCTGTCGACCAGCAGGTGGGCCGCCTCGACCCGCGTCGCCATATCCGCCAGCTTGATCTGGATCGACTGGTGTTCGGCGATGGGCTTGCCGAAGGTCTTGCGGTCCAGGGCATAGGCGACGGCGTCGTTGAGAGCCGCCCGGGCGACCCCGACGCCGCGTGCGGCGACGTTGATGCGGCCCAGTTCCAGCCCGCCCAGAATCTGCTGCAACCCCCGGCCCTCGTCCGGGCCGATCAGGTTGGTCAGGGGCACGCGGGTGTTGTCGAACACGACCTCGCCCGTGTCGATGCCCTTGTAGCCGAGCTTGTGCAGCTTGGACGTTTTGTAGCCGGCGTCCTTTTCGACCAGGATCAGGCTCATGCCCTTGTGCTTGGGCTCCGTCTCCGGGTCGGTCTTGGCCAGCACGGCCAGGAAATTGCCTTCGATGCAGTTGGTGATCCACATCTTGTTGCCGTTGAGGACGTATTCATTGCCGTCCTTCTTGGCCGTCGTGCGCACGGCCTGCAGGTCGGTGCCGCAGTCCGGCTCGGTCAGCGCGATGCCGCCCCGCATTTCACCGGACGCCATCTTGGGCAGCCAGTACCGCTTCTGGTCTTCGGTGCCGAAACGCTCCACCGCCGCAGCGGCGATCAGGTGCGAATTGAAGATGCCCGACACGGACATCCAGCACGACGACACCCTTTCCACGATCTTGGAATAGGTCGAGGCCGACAGGCCCAGACCGCCGTATTCCTCGCCGATGGTCGCGCCCATCAGGCCCATTTCCGCCAGCTTGTCGGCGATCTCGCGGGGGTATTCGTCCGCCGCTTCCAGCTTGTGGGCATGGGGCCGCACGTCCTGTTCGATGAACTTGTCGACGGAGTCGAAGATGATGCGTTCTTCTTCGCTCAGGTCCTGGGCGGTTGCCGCGTCGGGGGCCATATTCTCAAATTCCTACTAGTAGCCGGTTCTAATAATTCGCTTTGTCGTCGACCGCGTGGCCGCGCTTGGGGATCAGCATGATCCGCTCATAGGACATGATAACCGAACCGTCCTGCTTGGTCGCCGTGGTGCGGATGGTGACGATGCCCTGGGTCGGGCGCGACTTGCTTTCGCGGATCGCCAACACTTCGCTTTCCGCATAGAGCGTATCGCCCACGAACACCGGGTTCGGCATCTTGATATCGTTCCAGCCCAGGTTGCCGATGGCTTTCTGGCTGACGTCGGAAACGCTCATGCCCGCGACGATCGACAGGGTCAGGCAGGAATTGACCAACGGCTTTCCGAACTCGCTCTTGGCAGCGTATTCGTTGTCGAAGTGCAGCGGGTGCTGGTTCATGGTCAGCAGGGTGAACCAGGTGTTGTCGCTTTCCGTAATGCTGCGCCCGGGGCGATGTTCGTAAATGTCGCCGACCTTGAAGTCCTCAAGATAGCGGCCATAGGACTCGCGATATCGGTTGGGTCCGACTTGTTTTGCTTCGGCAACCATGGATCAGGCGTCTCCGCGGCTGAGGGCGAGAACCGAACGCAGGCTGTTCGCTTCCTCCAGGTTCAACAGGGCGCATGAAAACCGCTCCATGCCCTCCTCGGACAAATAGGGCGCGCACAGGCCGTCGAACTTGGCGCGGAATTCCGCCTGGTTCATGAAGTTGGCGGGCTCGCCCTTGGGGGTTTCGACGAAGCGCTCATAGACCTCGCCGGATTTCATGCGGATCGTCGCCTTGCCCGCCATGTTGTCGGGAAAAGCTGCTTCGGCATCGGGATCGACAACCGTGGAGACGCGCTTGGCCAGGGCCAGGGTGTCGGCGTCGCTCAGGTGGGTCTTGTAGTCGTCCCACACCATGTTGCCCGTGCGCAGCACCACGGCGGCGCAGAACGGCATGGAGAACTGACCGTCGACGATGGATTTCGGGTTCTGCTTTTCCGCGTCCGAATTGCCGACAATCTTCCAGCCCGTTTCCGGCACGCCGATGGTCGCACTGTCCACGTTGTCGGCGGTAATACCGTGTTCACCGGCCAATTGGCGGATGGCGTCCATGGCCGCATGGGTGTAGCGGCAGCTGGGATAGGGTTTCACGCCGAGCGCCATGGTCTCCCAATACTCGCCCAGGTTCGCCGCCGCCTTGTCCAGGTCAGCCTTGGGCGACAGGGAGTGCAGGAAGCCCCATTTGCCCTCGATGGCTTCCTTCGGGCCCTTGAAGCCTTCCGCCGCCATGGTCGCGCAGGTCAGGCCGTTCTGCGCCGCCTGCCCGACGTGGGAGCGTTTGGTCCAGGCACCGTCGGCCAGGAACTGCATGGAGCCCGCCGCTTGAGACAGCGCGATGCCGAGCGCGCTTTCGATGCCGTCGGCGTCCAGGCCCAAAACCTTGCCCGCCGCCGCCGCCGCCGCCATGACGCCGGTGGTCGCCGTGGGGTGATAGCCGCGGTCGTAATGGGCGGTCGGCACCAGGGCCTTGGCCAGGCGGATCTGAATTTCGTATCCGACGATGCAGGCGGTGATGACATCCTTGCCGGACGCATCGGTCATTTCCGCCGCCGCCAGGACCGCCGGCACGATGGGTGCGGAGGAATGCAGCGAGGCTTCCGCATGGGTATCGTCAAAATCCAGCGAATGGGCCAGCGAGCCGTTGACCAGCGCCGCCGCCATGGGCGTGTAACCGCGCCCGTCGCCGAGCACCGAACAATTGCCCGCAACCTGGCCCAGGCGTTCGACCGCGCTGACGAGGCTGGCCGTGCTTTCCGCGTCGTGGCGGGCGCGCACCATGATGCCGGCGACATCCAGGATCAGAAGCTTGGTGCGGGCCGCGATTTCGGCCGGCAACTTGTCATAGGTCAGGCCGGCGGCGAATTCAGCCAATTGGCGGGTAGTGCCCGTCATCGTTCGGTTTCCTCCATGCGTTAATACCGCGCCTGTTTCCGGCGCGGTTACCATTTCGAAGGGCGACTACACCACAAGATTTGTGATAGGGCTAATAGCAATATATGCATTATTAATCTGGATAAGAGATCAATCGTCATGCTGCCCATGACCCTGAAACAGTTGGAGATTTTCGTCGCCGTGGCGGAGCAGAACGGCTTTCGCCGGGCGTCGGAACGCCTCAACCTGAGCCAGTCCGCCGTAACGGCCCATATCAAGCTGCTGGAATCCCATTTGGGCGTGCCCCTGTTCCACCGCACCACGCGGACCGTCCGCATGACCGAAGCCGGGGAAAACCTGTACCGCCGCGCGGGCCGCGTGCTTGAAGGGCTGGAGGACATCGTCCGCATCTTTCATGACGAAGCCGCCATGGGCAGGGGCCGCGTGTTGCTGACCTCCGCTCCCAGCTTCGCCGCGACACGCCTGCCCGCCATCCTGGCCCGGTTCCAGGGCCGCAATCCCAACATCACGGTCCATGTGCGTGAAGCCTATGCCACGGATATGCTGGACATCCTACGCCGGGGCGACGCCGATTTCGCCATCGGCCCCGTGGAAAAAGTGCCCAGGGAATTCGAATTCCGCCAATTTTTGGCCGATGGCTATTGTGCCGTCGTCACCGCGAGCCACCCGCTTGCCGGGCAGACGGACATTCCCCTGGGGGCCCTCACGGACGAAACGATTCTGGCCCTGCCGTTGCCGTCACGCACCCGCATCCAGGTCGAAAGCGCATTCCAGTCCGTCGGCATGACCCTGGTACCGCATTTCGAAATGCTGCATCACCAGACCCTGATTTCCATGGCGGAACAGGGTCTGGGCGTGGCGATCCTGCCGGAAACGGCCGTACCACCAGCCAAGGACGGATCCTATTGGGCGGCCCGCATCAAGCACCCGCAACTAACCCGGCGCATCGGCATCATCACCCTGCGCGGCCAGACCCTGGCGCCGGGGGCACGGGAACTCGTCAACTTGATCGCCGGAAGAAAAGCGAAGCCTTAAGGCCGGACCGTTAGCAGACCGCTTTAATGGCAAGCGCGACATAAACAATGGCAAAGGCGATTGGCACTCCGGATTCCACCCAGGCAAGGGACCTGTAGATTTTCGGATTCTTTCCGTAGTCCAGAGCATCCCACTCGGCACGCCAGAAAGGCGAAGCAACCAAGCGCCGTTCGATGGCGCCAATCACCTTATATTTCGCTGAGTTCAGCGACCGATAATAGCCGAGCAAGACATACCAAACGGCGCACATGAATGCTGCGAGAGAAAAGAACGCGATCAGAACAAACTGGTCGCCGATTTCTTTGTAAAGCGCCCCCAATGCGCCCAAGACGGCAGTATGGAATGCCAAGAAAAACGTATTTGCGCCGCTGCGGCGGTCGCTGATCCGCCAGGCCCCTTCGTGACAGACCTTGTAGATTTCTACGATCTGCGGTTTGTCGGCCGGCTGCGGTGCGCCCGCATCCTTCCACAGCCTCCGTTCAATTTCGTCGAGTTCGTTGTTTTCCAACTTGCCAGCCTTACTGCCTACCTGTCATCTGCCTGGGCATTCTGCTTTTCACTGGCGCGCGCTACCATGACCGCAAGTTCCTTGCGCCAGTCGGGAGCGTTTTCGTCCATCGTCTGCGTCGCATTGACCGTCTTGGCGTACTCGCGACTAGCAACGGTCAGGAATTTGCGAGAATTTGCGATGAAGCGATCCAGAATTTCGAGAACCCGTTCGTAGTTCTGTGCGTCGATTGCCTCGTTGAGAGATTGCCGCGAATTAAAGTACTCAGGCCACATGCCGAGCATCTCTTCTCGCTCCTGCTCGCTATCGAACTCAAAACTGGCCAGCGCGTTGAGCGCGACATCCAGCTTGTCCAACTTTGCGCAAAGCTCCATGCGGTCAAGTTCGTTTTGTAGGCTTTTTGCCACCCCATACGCATCGGCAAGATCGACCCGGGACAGCGCACTCCAAATCCGGTTCATTGCCGGTTCAACGATTGACCAGCGGAACCGACGCGAATAATTCAACATCATCACGATGTTCAAAAGCTTATCGAACTGCGCGTTGTTGAATTGGAATATATCCGTCCGGGAAATCGCCGTCGGATCTTCGATGAAGATGAGATAGAACCCCACCGGGATGCCGTTGCGCCTATCGATCCGCGAAATCACAGGCCAGAAGTTCTTATTATTGAGTTTCAGGGGCGTTAAAACCCGAGTGTACGTTCCAACCAACTTGTCATCCTGGGCGATATTCATGATATCAAGAGGCAGGGTCTTCAGATTTTCGCGCGTTTCAAGTTGCTCGATGAAATGACGCCAAGTGAGCCTGTATCTCCCCTGAATACCCAACATGGGCAGCAAGGTCTCCGACACATGGACCTGGGCCGGCTCAAAATTCAGGACCAATTCCTCCTTCCCGCCGCCTACGGGACGGACAACCTGCATCTGGTCTTCATAACTCCGGACATTGCTGATTTCGATCGGTGAGATGATAAGCCGCAATTGGTAGAATTCCGGCTCAATAATCGTTGGTATGAACTGCACGATATCGTCGGTGATGAGGTTGCACAGACCGGCTGGGTCATCCTCACCCGGTATATAGTTCACATGATGATATTGGGACTGATAGAGCAGCTTGCGCAGGAATTCAGAAACGGTGTTCTTGTTCATCACTTTCGGTTCGATACCGGAAAGCATGAAAGGGCTTTCGGTCACGCCTTCACTGCGGAACCAAATTACCTTGCTGGCGCCATAATCACGCGACCCCCTGAACAACCCGATTTCGTAGCCGATGGCGGTCAGGTTCTGGGCCGGATCGGTATGTAGAAGGATCAGCAGATCAGACGACCGGACCTCGTCATGAATCCACCGCATGTATTCCGGATTGGCCTTGTCGGTGAAAATATGAACGCTGATCCGGCGACCACTTGCCCGCTCGATCTGCTTCTTGAACTCCTTAGCCAGCTTTTCATCCGCTTCGCGAAAGCAAATGAAAATCGAGAACTCGTTGGCAACCACGCCAACAGACGGTATCTCGGTATCGTTCACCAGTCCCCCAATCCCTCCCCGAACGCCCACCCTATTCTCCGGGCATGCGTCACAGCGGCGGCACTCAAAACATTCCCTCTTTATATTATAATAAACAAATATAATTTTGATTGGAACGCTTATCAGGCGGACGCTAGGAGCCGTGGGCTACGGGCGGTTCAGGGCCCAATGGGATGAGAGACACAAGCGGTGCAGGTAGACGAGGTGACCTGCCGCACCCAAGTCGGCAGGTCACATTAACCCAGCCCGAAGTCCTTGGCCCATTTCAGCGACGCCTTGGTCGCCCCCGGCTTGGTCTTGTTATGGGGGGCGTATTCGCAGCCGAGCCAGCCTTTGAAGCCCAGGCGGTCGCACAGATCGAACACGAAGGGGTAGTTGATTTCCCCCTCGTCCGGCGGGGTGCGGCCCGGGTTGCCCGCGATCTGCACATGCAGGATGGACGGCAGATGCGCCTCGAAGGTGCGCGCCAAGTCGCCCTCCATGATCTGGGCGTTATGGAAATCGTACTGGATGCCGATGTTGGCGAAGCCCGCCGCCTTCACCGCATCGACCACATGCTGGGCTTCCTTCGTCGTCTGCACCAGATAGCCCGGCCGCGCGACCGTGTTGATCGGCTCGATCAGGGCGGTCAACCCGGCATCGGCCAGCATCGGGCAGGCCCATTTCAGATTGTCGATGAAGACGTTGAAGGCCGCTTTGCGGTCCCAATCATCCATCTGCCAACCCGCCAGAACGTGCAGATAGCGCGTACCCAACGCCTTGGCATAACCAATGGCCTTGCCGATGGTGTCCTGGAACTCGCCCTTGCGGCCCTTGAGCCCGGCGATGCCGTACTCGCCTTCGTGCTTGCCGGGGGGAGAGTTGAACATCAGGAATTCGATCCCCGCCGCCTTGCAGGCGTCGGCCATCGCATTGGCGTCGTGGCCGTAGAGCAGCGGGCATTCGACGGCGGTAAAGCCCAGGTCGCGAACCAGCCGGAAGCGATCCAGCATGGGCACTTCCTGAGCCATCCAACCGATGTTGGCGGCGAAACGGGGCATGTATTGCCCTCCCCGGCCTGGGCGCGCCCGGGCGCGCCGGGTTCAGATGTTAGAGCGCGTCATTGTCCTGTTCGCCGGTGCGGATGCGCACGGCGCTGTCCAGGTCATAGACGAAGACCTTGCCGTCGCCGATCTTGCCGGTGTTGGCCGCACCCTTAATGGCCTCGACCACCTCGGCCGCCTTATCGTCAGTCACCGCGATCTCAATCTTCACCTTGGGCAGGAAATGGACCTGGTATTCAGCGCCCCGGTAGATTTCCGTCTGTCCGCGCTGCCGGCCATAGCCTTTCACTTCCGAGACGGTCATCCCCTCGACACCGGTCGCGGCCAACGCCTCGCGAACGGCGTCCAGCTTGTGCGGTTTGATCACCGCCATGACGAACTTCATGTTGCCTCTCCTAATGTCTTTGCGTTTGCCGTTGTTCGCGGCTTGCGGGCGGAGCACCGCTGCTCCGCCCTTTATAGCACGTCAGTCGAGCCTGTACGCGGTCTCACCGTGGTTGGTGATGTCCAGGCCTTCCAATTCATCGTCCTCGCGCACACGGATGCCGCCGGTCAGCCCGGCCGTGATCTTAACCAGGATGAAGGTGGCAATGGCCGACCACGCCACCGTGGCGGCCAAGCCCAACGCCTGTACGCCAAGCGCGTCGAACATGGTCTTGCCGTCGGGCAGACCCAGGCCGCCGAACATGGGCGCGCATAGGAACGCGACCAAGATGGTGCCAAGCGACCCACCGACGCCGTGGACGGCGAACACGTCGAGGGAGTCATCCAACTTCCAAGCCGTCTTTACGATCTGCACCATCTTGAAGCAGACAAGCCCGGCAGCGACGCCGATGATCAAGGCGCCGATGGGGCCGACGAAACCCGACGCCGGGGTGATCGTGGCCAACCCCGCGATGGTGCCGGTGACCAAACCGACCAAGGACGGCTTGCCGTACTTCTTCCATTCAATCAGCATCCACACCAACGACGCCGTGGCGGCGGCGATATGGGTGACGGTCAACGCCATCCCGGCACCGCCGTTGGCCGCGAGCGCCGAGCCGCCGTTGAAGCCGAACCAACCGACCCACAGCATGCAGGCCCCCATGGCGACCATGCCCGGGTTGTGCGGCGGCGCGACGTCATTCGGGAATCCGTGCCTGGCCCCCAGCGCCTTGACGATAACCAGCGATGAAATACCCGCCGTAGCGTGCACGACCAAACCACCGGCGAAATCCATGACCCCCATCTGCGCAAGCCAGCCGCCACCCCAGACCCAATGGGTCACCGGGGCGTAGACGACGATCAGCCACAACGACGACAGGATCAGCACGGCAGAGAACTTGATGCGCTCCACATAGGCGCCGACCATGAGCGCCGGCGTGATGATCGCGAAGGTCATCTGGAACGAGAAGAACACGTTTTCAGGAATCGTGCCCGACAATGCTTCCGTGCCGACGCCGGCCAGGAACATGCGGGACAAACCACCGATCAGGTCGTTGGCCCCGGCACCGTCCGTAAACGACAGGCTGTAGCCGATGATCAGCCACAACACGCTCATCAAACAGGCGATCGCGACGCAATGCATGAGCACGCTCAGCACGTTGCGTGACCGCACCAGGCCGCCATAGAACAGAGCCAACCCCGGCAGGGTCATGAACAGGACCAGGGCGGTTGCCGTGATGATCCAGGCCGTGTCGCCGGAATTAAGCTGATCGGCGGCAAAGGCCGCATCAGGCGTGAAAATTGTCAGAAGAACGGCCGCAAGCGAAAATGCCGGCACGGCCTGCCGGCGTAAGAACTTGAACATGACACTCCCCGTCGTTGGGTTAGGGTTTGCTTCAATGCAATTTTTTACGCGCCTAACCGGACCGATGTAATGAACCTGATGGGAAGGGTTGATCCCTCCTCGCGCCGGTCCCCGGCCTCTCGTTCTTAAGACTTTGATAGCCTGATAATGCCCGACGGCCTAGACGATGCAAGGCCTAATTCCTGCCCCGACATCCTCACTGGAATGCGAGCATTCGGGATCGGGGCCACTTTCCGCAGTACGCAGATCAGCGAGCCTTGAAGGCCGGCTTTTCCTTGGCCAGAAAGGCACGCACGCCTTCCTTGTAATCTTCGGAATCGCACAGCGCATAGCTTGATTTCAGTTCTTCCGGGCTGATCTGCGCGGGCTGCAGCAGGCGACGCAGGATCTTTTTCGAACCGCGCGCGGCCAAGGGCGCCCCCTGGGCGACACGCCAGGCAACGGTTTCCGCCTCGTCGTCCAACTGATCCGCCGGCACGACCCGGGTCAGCAGGCCTTTGGCATAGGCCTCGTCGGTCTCCAAAATCCGACCTTCCAACAGCAGTTCCATGACCACAGCCGGCGGCACCACGACCAGCGCCGCCGCCATTTCCGGATAGGCGAAGGCATGGCCCAGACGGTTGATGGGGATCCCGAACCGCGACCCTTCGGCGGCCAGGCGCATGTCGCAACAGCAGGCGATCTCGAACCCGCCGCCGGTGCAGGCGCCGCGGATCACCGCGATCGTCGGATGCTTCAGGTTCGAAAACGCATGCAGCGCGTCAGCGACGACCTTACCGTAGGTTTCGGCCTGATCAGCACTCATGCGCTTTTCCGGGAATTCGGAGATATCCGCTCCCGCGGCGAAATGATCGCCCATGCCCGTGACCAACACGCAGCGCAGATCGTCGTCAGATTCCAGTTCCGCCGTGACCTCGACCAGCCGCCGCCAGGCGTCCAGGTTCATGGCGTTGCGCTTGTCCGGGTTGTTGATGGTCAGGGTCGCGATGGCGCCCTTGCGCTCCAGGCGGATGATGTCGTCGGTCATGGCGTGATCTTCTTGTGTCTTAGTCTTCGGCGTTGAGAACCCGAACCGGCGAACCGGCCATCCAGGATTTGATGCATTCGACGGCTTCCGGGTACATCACTTCGTAATTTTCCCGGATCACATAGCCCGTGTGGCCGGTCAGCACGGCATTGTCGAGCTTACGCAGGTCGTGATCGGCGGGCAGCGGCTCGACATCGTAAACGTCGATACCGGCGCCCTTAATCTTGTTCGCCTTGAGCGCCGCGATCAGCGCCGCCTCGTCGATGATCGGCCCGCGCGAGGTGTTGACGATGTAGGCAGAGGGTTTCATCAACCCTAGTTCCGCCGCCCCGACCAGACCCGTGGTCCGTTCCGACAGCAGGACATGGATGGTCACCACGTCGGACTGTTTGAACAGATCTTCCTTGGAAACGCGCGTGGCGCCACATTCGGCAGCCCGCGCGTCGGTCAGGTTTTCCGACCAGGCGACAACCTTCATGCCGAGTGCGTTGCCGAGGGCAGCCGACTGCGCGCCCAGCTTGCCCAGGCCGATGACGCCGAGCGTCTTGCCGCGGAGCCCCACCGGGAAACTTTCCTGCCAACCACCGGCCTTCATGCAGCGGTCTTCCTTGGGAATTTCCTTGGTCACGGCGAAGATCAGGGCCCAGGTCTGTTCGAACGCCGGATAGGGCAGGATCGCCGTGCCGCAGACGGTGATGCCCATGGACCGCGCCTTCTTCATGTCCCAGGCCAGGTTGCGCATGCCCGTGGTCACCATCATCTTCAGGTCCGGCAGCTTTTCCAACTGCGACGCCGGAAAGCGGGTGCGCTCGCGCATGCCGACCACGATGTCATACCCGGCCAGCGCTTTGGCGACCCGGTCTTCGTCGGTCTGCAGGAATTCGTTGAAGGACGTGACCTCCACGTCCGGGCCCAGACTGTCCCAGTCGGCAAGCTCCAGAGCCACGTTCTGGTAGTCGTCCAGGATGGCGATGCGGGTCATGATTTCGTCTCCCTTGGGTTTCTTGATGCCGGCCCTGCCGGATTCGTTAAGGCCAGGATATGGCCCAACCGGGGGCGGGGCGGCAAGTCTTTAAAATCACTCGGCTCAGCGTCAGGTTCACATAAGCTCTGGCATTTATGGTATGTTTGATGCACATATTGCGCCCGGCAAAGGTGCCAAAAACCCATAAAACACCCCACTGGGGCTAGGCCGAGAACACCCATGCGGACCGACACCAGATTTTCCTTTTCCGACATCGTCGCCAAAGCGAACGATGCAGTTGTCGTTGCCAAGGCCGCGACGGGAAAGTCGGCGAAGCCGAAAATCATCTATGTCAATGCGGCCTTCTGCCGTCTGTCCGGCTATTCGGAACAGGAAGCGGTGGGCAAAGCGCCGTGGTTTCTGGATGGCCCCGATACGGATGCGGAAGCCCGAACCAAGGTCGAGGACGCCGTCAAGGCCGGGCGGCACATGCGCACCCGCCTGCTGCAATACGCCAAGGACGGTTCACCCTATTGGGTCGACGTCAACATCATGCCGCTGTTCGACAGCGACGGTGAGATCACCCATGTCGCGGCCATCCAGCGCGATGTGACCGAGGACGTAAAGCGGGAAGAAGAGCTCTTGTCCCTCGCCACGACCGACGATCTGACCGGCGCCAAGAACCGCCGCCATTTCATGGAGCGGGCGGAACTTGAAGTCCACCGCCTGCGACGCCACCGGGTACCGTTTTCCGTGGCCCTGCTGGACCTGGACCACTTCAAACTGGTCAACGACACCCATGGCCATCAGGCCGGCGACGATGTGCTGAAGGAAGCCGTGCGGCGCTGGCAATTGGGCCGCCGTCCGTTCGACACCCTGGGCCGCCTGGGCGGCGAGGAATTCGCCATTCTGCTGCCCGGCGCCGATGCCGAGGCCGCCATGACCGTGGCCGAACGTCTGCGTGCCGTCATCGCCGACGCCCCCTTCGACACCATCGCCGGCCCCATCGATGTCACGGTTTCCATCGGCATCGCCGAAGCGGAAGACACGGACCAGACCATCGAAGGCACGCTGGGCCGTGCGGACGCGGCGCTCTACCTGTCCAAGCACGCCGGGCGGAATCGAGTGACCAAGGCGTCGCCGATCCCCATCGCTAAGCGCAAAACGGCCGGCAAGAAGGGCTGATCGCCCTTCCCGCTTCTTTTCACGACAACATTTCGGTAATCGGGCGGTCGGTTTAGGCCGCACGCTCGCTCTTCAAGCGCATGGGTGTGCGAGGCCCCATGTTGTAGCGGTCAGCAAACTTGGGATCGAGCTTGCGCCCTCCCCGCGCGTTGAACCAGATACGCAACAGATTGCGCTTACGCGTGCCGTCGGGCCAATCCTCGAACGCGGCGCGGGAATGCAGCGTCACGTAATTGTTGAGGATCTGGATGTCACCCTGCTCGAACGTCATGTCATAACGGAACCGGTCGCTGACGCAGAGTTCCTGCATGTAATCGAGCGCCTCCCGGGCAAGGTCGGAAATCGGCTCGCCGATGAAGGCCTGGCCTTCGATGATCGCCTTGCGCAGGTAACGGCAGCTGAGCCGCCCGTCGCACCAGCTGTAGACCGGCACCTTGTGACGGGTCACGGGATGGCTCTCACCGGCTTCGCCCTCGCCCCGCAGGTTGAAGTGGAAGCCTTCATACAGCACCGGCAGATATTCCGGACGGGTTGCCAGGATTTCGTTGTAGACCGCCATGCTTGAGGCAATCTGGCTTTCCCCGCCGGACATGGAGGGTTGCAGGCAAAGCAGACTGACCAGATCCAGCCCGTCGCAATGGAAATACAATTTCTGACGGGTCTTGTAGCCACGGATCAGGGGGTCGTTGTAGTCGAGCCCCTTGTCCGTGACCTCGCCGATCACGTCGCCGTCCGGATTATGGTGCATGGGTTGGCCCATCAGGACGGTTAGCGCCCAGTACATGGCCTCGATCCGGGAACGGTCATAGCGTTCGACCTCCAGCCCCTTGATCAGCACGCAGCCGCGCCCGTGTTCCAGTTCCGCGACCGCCCAATCGGCCAGTGCCGCCAATTCCGGGGCGTCGATGTCCACGCGCTCGAACTGCTGCGCGCCCCGGCCCATGGCCGCCAGATCGGCGGTCACCCGTTCCAGGGCGGCGGTCTCCCCGGCGCTCAGGCGTCGGATCCAGCCCGCGTCGGCGGCAAGATCGGCGGCGGTCCAGGCGGATTTTTCGGTCACGGGGAGGCTGGGAGTATTTTTCATCATCTGCGAAAATTCATTCCTAACTGCGCGATCGTCAAGCCTTTGCGTCAATCCGACATCGCGTTTTCTCGTGCGGCGAAATCGCGGATGAAGTCGAAATCCAAATTCATGGGCTTCCCCAACCACAACGCATGATCACCGTGATCCGCCTCGGGGTCCCCACTTTCGGGGTGCACCAGGATGCTCAAAGTGCCCCTGTTGAACATCAGGAACGGCACGATACGGGCAAAGGCCGACACGGGAAAAGTGACCAGTAACTGTGGCGTCGGATGCGGGCCGACGGGTGTTTCGCGAACCGTCGTGGGCGACGCCCCAAACATGTCCACCAATTGGTCACGCAGCATGAATGCCGAGGCTCTATCAACGGCGCCGTCGAAATAGATATGCGCGTGGTACTCGTCGATGTGGGGAATATGTGACTGCGGCATGACGACTCCTTATCAGGATAGAATAGATATGTAAGCCTCGATGCTGGAATATCCAATAACAGGAGGAAGGCATTTTTGAGCGTGTTTTCCCTTTAAATGTAGCCGCCAGACCGCTCAAGATTGTATACAGTTTCCTCGATACGATTACCGCAACGGAGGATACCCCCATGACTTGGCTTGAAGGCAACGGACGCGACAAACGCCCTGCGGGCGAACGGCTGCGCGAGCTTTTGGACCGCGACGAAATCCTGCGCGTGCCCGGCGCGCACAACGCCTTTGCCGGCATGATCGCCAAGCAGGCCGGGTTCGAAACCCTGTACATCTCCGGCGGCGCCGTCACGGCGTCCCTCGGTTTGCCCGACCTGGGCATCATGACCCTGGACGAAATGTGCAACGTCGTGCGCAGCGTGTCCCGGACCACGGATCTGCCGCTGATCGTCGACGGCGATACCGGCTACGGCGGCGTGCTGAACGCCATGCGCGTGGTCAAGGAACTGGAATTGTCCGGCGCCGGCGCCGTGCATATCGAGGATCAACTGCTGCCCAAGAAATGCGGCCACCTGAACGACAAGCGCCTGGTCGAACCGCAAGAAGCCGCCGCCAAGATCGCCGCCGCCAAGGCAGCGTCATCGCATCTGGTCATCATCGCGCGCACGGACGCCGCCGGGGTCGAAGGCCTGGACGCCGCCATCAAGCGCGCCAACCTGTACCGCGAGGCCGGCGCCGACGTAACCTTCCCAGACGGCCTGCCGTCGGCCGAGGATCATATTGAATTCGCCAAGAAAGTGCCCGGAAAGAAGATGGCCAACATGACCGAATACGGCCGCACCCCCTTCTTCACGGGCCAGCAGTTCCAGGACATGGGCTTCGACATCGTGATCTGGCCGGCGACCTCGATCCGCGCCGCCGCCAAGCTGTTCCAAGACCTGTACGGCCATATGCGCGACCACGATGGCACGGAAGGCTTCATGGACAAGGTGATGAGCCGCGCCGAACAGTACGACACGCTGGCCTATTACGATTACGAGGCGCTGGACGCCTCGGTCGCGCGGACGGTTGTCCCTGAATACGGCAAATAAGCCGCGTTCACGGCGTCAATGACGTTTGACGCCGTGAATGTGGACGTCATAGGCGGAGTGCTTACCAAGGATTTCCACCACCCGGGCTTCCTTTTCCTGGGTCGGGGTCAGCACCCATAGCAGCAGGCCACCGCGTTCCATCTGGTCGCGCAGAAACTTGGCATGGCTTTCGCCAATTCCGGCGGCAAGAAGAACACCGATCATCGCCCCGACGCCGCCCGCGATTGCCGTCGCGGCGGCGGCGGCGGCGATCGTGCCCCCCGAGGCAACGATCGCGCCCGCGGTCAGGGTCGCCGGGATATAGGTCAAGATGCCGATTATGCCGCCTTCCGCGTCGCCGATGCTTTCCGGCGATACATAGGCCGTGCGCGGAGCATCGGGGTCATCCTCGGCGGCGGCGGCCGCTTCATAGATATGCCCCAGTTTTTCCTGCACCGCGTCTTCGCCCGCGAGGAGGCTGATCTCCGCCCGATTGAATCCGGAACTGAGCAATTCATCAATTGCCGCTTGCAGAGAATCGGAAGTTTCAAATACGCCGACGGCTTCTCGAGAAAATTCCGTTGCAGCATCGTTTGGCATGGGATGGACTCCTTAGGGCATGACGAGACAAGCCCTAGTATCGCGATTTACCGCCCATCGGCCTTGACCTCCGTCAATCGCCTGTCCCCACCAACAGCGCCTAGCCTCCCATCGCCTCGGCGACGCCGATCAGGTCACGGGCCACGACCTCCCAATCGCTTTCCGCCGCCTGATCGGCTTCCTGGTCCGGGCCGTATTCCTTTCTGGGCAGGAAGGCCGTCTTCATGCCGTGGCTGCGCGCGGCCGCCAGGTCATAGTTGTGGCAGGCCGTCAGCATGCACTGCTCCGGCGTCGCCTTCATGCCCATCAGGTCGATGGCCGTCAGGTAGGCGCGCGGGTGCGGCTTGTAGACCTGGGCGTTTTCCGCCGTCAGGATCGCGTCGAACGGCAGGCCGCCGTGCTTCGCAATGGCCGTCAGCCAGGCGAAGGACCCGTTGGACAAGGTCACCAGGGTGTATTTCTTGGCCAGCCGGGTCAGCCCCTCGACCGCGTCGGGCCAGGGGTCGATCTTCAGCCACAAATGCAGGATATCCTGCTTCTGCGCCTCCGAAAGCCCGTCCAACCCGAACTCTCCGATCACCTGGTTCATGCGTTCCAGATACATTTCATCCAAGTTGAAATAGGGCCGTTCCCCCGAGATCACCGCATCCATGGCCGGGCGGTATCCGGCCTTCCAGGCGGCGAGGAAGCCGGGCCAGTCGGCGTCGATCCCTTCCCGCTTGCCATAGTCCGCCAACAGGCGCAGCAGGCTGGACCGCCAATCGACGACCGTGCCGAACACGTCGAAAAAGATCACCTTCACATCGGGAGCGGCCATGGCGGTTTCCTCGTTTCATGGATTTGTCGGGCGACGGTGCCTGGGCTAATCTCGCCACAGACGCCCCGCAACCGCAAGCCGTTTGGATTTCCGCCCATGACCCAAGACGTCATCGTCCGTGCACCGACGCGCGAAGATTTCGATGCCTGGTCCCGCCTGTGGGCCGGCTACAACGCGTTCTATGAACGCAAGGGCCCGACCGCCGTGCCGCCGGAGATCTCGCGCCTGACTTGGGACCGCTTCTTCGACGTCTACGAGCCCATGCATTGCCTGGTCGCCGAACAGGGCGGCCGGCTGGTTGGCCTGGTCCATTACATCTATCACCGCAACACGGTGATGCAGGGACCAACCTGCTATCTGCAGGACCTGTTCACGGACGCGGACCTGCGCGGCAAGGGCGTCGGGCGGGCCTTGATCGAAGCTGTTTACGACCGCGCCCGGACTGCCGGGTCGCCCCGCGTCTACTGGCAGACCCACGAAACCAACACCACGGCCATGACGCTGTATGACAAGGTCGCCAGCAAGTCCGGATTTGTCGTATACCGGCACGACCTTTAAACAACGAAAAACCAGGGAGAATCCCCCCATGATCACCTCGCCCAATGAAACGGTCCTGACCGACGTCCGGGACGGCGTCTGCCGCATCACCTTCAACCGGCCCCAGGCCCTGAACGCCATCACCATCGACGTGATGACGGCCCTAAAGGAGATCACCGGCCAACTGCGCACGAGCAAGGACGTGCGTGTCGTGATCATGCAGGGCCAGGGCGACCACTTCATGGCCGGGGGTGACGTAAAGGCCTTCAAGACCATGCTGGATGAGGAGCCGGACCGCGACAAGACGGCCGAACAGTTCGACGCCCGCCTGTCGCGGGTCCATGCGACCATCGAAAACATGCGCGCCATGCCGCAACCGATCATCGCCTCGGTGCGGGGGGCCGCCGCCGGTGCGGGGGTCAGCCTGATGCTGGCCTGCGACCTCGCCCTGGTATCGGACGACGCATTCTTCACCCTGGCCTACTGCCACATCGGGACCAGCCCGGACGGTGGGTCGACCTATGCCCTGCCGCGCACCGTGGGCCTGAAGAAGGCCATGGAGATCGCGCTGCTGGGCGACCGTTTCACGGCCCAGGACGCGCTCGACTGGGGCATGGTCAACCGGATCGTTCCGGCGGCCGACCTGGAAGCCGAGACGAACAAGCTCGCCGCCCGCCTGGCCAAAGCCGCCGGTCACGCCAACGCCGAGGCCAAGGCGCTGCTGAATGCCTCGTTCCATAACGGCCTCGCCGACCAACTGGACGCGGAAAAAGCCGCCTTCATCCGCAATACGCGGACCGGCGACTTCTACGAAGGCGTCACCGCCTTCGTAGAAAAGCGCAAACCGAGCTTTACCGGGGAATAAGGTTCACCGCTCCCGGCCGGCGGCGGCAACCTCACGGACGATCGCCATGAAATCATTTGTGGCGGCGGTTTGCCGCACGCCGCAGCGTTGCAGCAGGCAGATCGTGCGCTCCGGCAACGGGAACCCAAGATCAAGCGGCACGATCCGCCCCGCCAGTTCCTCCGCGTTGAACTCGATCCTGGAGCGAAAGGAAATCTGCTCGGAATTCAGCAACAGATAGCGGATCACGGCGTTGGAGCTGGTCTCCACCGCTCCTTCGGGCGGGCGCCCCGTGGTCGCGACGAAGACCTGATCCAGCAAGGCCCGGGTGATGCTGCCCAGGGGCGGCAAGATGAACGGATAGCGCCGCAGGTCTTCCGCCGACACCGCCTTGCGGCGGGCCAGGGGGTGATCCGCCGATACGAACAGACCCATGGGGTCGCGCACGATGGGCTCGACCGCAACGCTTTGCAGCAATTCCTTATTCGGTTCGGCGCAGATCAGTACGTCGATTTCGCCTGCGTGCATCCCGGTAATCAGCGAGTCGATTGGCCCCTCCACCGTGCGTACCAGAATCTGCGGATGCTGTGCCCGCACCCGCGTGATGGCTTCGGGCAGCAGCGCGTTCCGCGAATAGGCCAGCCCGCCAACGCAAACCAGGCCCGAGGATTCGCCTTCGAAGGATTCGACGTCGTCTTCCATCTTGCGCAATTCCGACAGCACGCGCTTGAAACACAGGGCGCTGGACACCCCCGCCGGGGTCGCGATCATGCCCGTGGACGTACGCGAGAACAGGGCCACGCCCAGGTCGTCCTCGAGATGGCGGATGGAGGTCGAAATCGCCGGCTGCGACACGCCAAGGACCTGGCAGGCCCGTTTGACGGAACCGAAATCATGCACGGCGACCAGGGCACGAAGGCGCGACATGTCGACATGCATGTGGAACAGGGACGCGTTATCATGCACGCCGACGTCATGGCCCGAAACCAGCATGCCGCGAAGGTCGTTAAATTCCGCCTGAATGATCCCGCAGCGTTCGGCGACCAGGCCGCCCACGGGCGTCGGTGACATGCCGTCCTGGGCCCGGGTCAGCAGCGGCCGGCCGAATTTTTCCTCCAGAATGCCCAAGGACCGGGACACGGCGGACGGGCTGCGGCGCAGATGTTCGCCCGCCGCCGCGATACGGCCGTGGGCCAGCACGGATGCGAACGTGGCCAGATGGCTGAGGGAAAAATTCTTGTCGAACCGATTCTGCACGCATTCATCCTTCAAACCCGCCGCGCCTGCCTTAACGCCCGGGAAGTCGCCCAATATAAACAAATTCGACTGGCATATAGCGAATTTGAAATTGGGGAACGGCCACCCGCTGTGTTTCCTTCTTGGTCAAAATGGGAGGATAACAATGCTGACAAGATTCCTGACACTCGCCAAAACCACATTCGTCGCGGCGGCCTTCGCCGTTGCCGCCATCCCGGCGGCCCAGGCCGAATTCCCCGAACAGGCCGTGAAAATCGTCGTCCCCTACAAGGCCGGCGGCAACACGGACGTCATCGCCCGCATCTTCGCGGACCACCTGCAGGAAGCCCTGGGGGGTGCGGTCGTCGTCGAAAACCGTGGCGGCGGCGGTGGGACCATCGGCGCCGCCCTGGTCGCGGGCGCCAAGCCGGACGGCTATACCCTGCTGTTCGCCACGGCCGGATCCCACTCCATCAACCCCAACCTGCGCAAGATCAAGTACGACCCGATCAAGGACTTCCAGCCGATCAGCGTCGGCGTCGTATCGTCGCTTCTGATGGTCGTGCATCCCTCGGTCCCGGCCAAAACCCTGAAAGAACTAATCGCCCTGACCTCTTCGGGCAAGGAGCAGTACAATTTCGCCTCGGGCGGGATCGGCACCCTGGCCCATGTCGCGGGCGAACTGTACAACCAGAAGACCGGATCGAAGCTGACCCATGTGCCCTACAAGGGCGCCGGGCCGGCCCTCAACGACGCCGTCGCGGGCCGCATCCAGGTCTACATGAACAACATCCCGAAGATTCTGCCGCACGTGCAGTCGGGCGCCCTGCGCCCCTTGGCCCTGGGCGCGGCCAAGCGCTCGGCCCTGCTGCCGGACGTTCCGACCACGGCCGAAGCCGGCATGACCGGCATGGAGATGGGGTCCTGGTTCGGCCTGCTGGCCCCCGCCGGCACACCGAAGGACGCCGTCGACAAGCTGTTCACCGCCATGCAGTCGGCCAAGACATCGGCCAAGGTGCTGGAGCGCCTCAAGGGCATCGGCTCCGAGATCGAGATTTCGGATTCCCCGGAACAGTTCGGCGCCTACATGCAGGACCAGCTGAAGTGGTGGGCCGGCGTTCTCGACAATCCGGTCTTCAAGAAGAAAAAGTAATCTGAACCCGTCAGCAGGGCGGCCGCGCTTTCCCTGGGCGCGGCCGCCTTGTTGATGCGGCACCGGATATGGTGCAATCACGCCGGATCGAGACATCCGTCGGAGCAATAAACATGGCGCGAGACTTTTCCTGGCTGTTCATCGCCGTCCTTGGGGCGGCGGCCTTCTACTTCGCCCTTGATTTCAAGTTCGGCACCCTCGCCAATGTCGGCTCCGCCGTTTATCCGCTGATCCTCTCTGCGGCCATCGTCTTGATTTCTCTCTATTCCTTTATCTTCTCGCCGCGCGAGGAACCGATGCCGACGAACCGGCGCGCGTTCCTCAGCGTCGCCGCATCCGTCGCCGTGTTCATCCTGCTGGTCGAGGCCGTCGGCCTGCTGCCCACGGTGGTGCTGTCCATGGTTATCGCCTACGGCGGGCAGTCGGAGCGGCGCTATCCCTTCTTCATCGCCTATGCCTGCGTGTTCTCCGTCGGCGTGTGGCTGATCTTTTCCTACGCCCTCAACCTGCCGATTCCTCCCTTCAGGCTGCCCTGACCCATGGAAGATTTTCTGATCGGCCTGTCGACGGCCATGATGACCCAGAACCTGCTGGCCTGTCTGGCCGGGGTGTTCCTGGGCACGGCCATCGGGGTCATTCCCGGCATCGGCGCGCTGGCCGCCATTTCCCTGCTGCTGCCCGTGACCTTCGCCATGGACCCGACCACGGGCATCGTCATGCTGGCCGGGGTGTACTACGGGGCCGAATACGGCGGCTCCACGGCCTCGATCCTGCTTAACCTGCCCGGCACGCCGTCCAACGCCATCACCTGCCTGGACGGCTATCCCATGGCCCAGAAGGGTGAGGCCGGGGTCGCCCTGTTCATGACGACCATCGCGTCCTTCGTTGGCGGCAGCATCGGCATATTGGTGTTGAGTGCCCTGACCCCGGCCATCGTCAAGGTCGGCATGGCGTTCGGCGCGGTCGAGTATTTCGCGATCATCGTATTCTGTTTCGTCGCCGTCGCCACCATCGGCGGCAGCGATCCCAAGAAGAACTTCGTGATGGTCGCCCTGGGCGCCCTGCTGGGCACGGTCGGGCTGGATATCTATGACGGGGCGGAGCGTTACAGCTTCGGGTCCCACAACCTGATCGACGGGTTGAGCCTGGTACCCGTGGCCATGGGCCTGTTCGGGCTGTCGGAAATCATCATGTCGATCCGGGATGGCGAACAACGCCACATGCGCCACAAGATCAGCTTTAAATCCATGCTGCCGAGTGCCCAGCAGTGGAAGCGCTCGTTCTGGCCCATGCTGCGGGGCGCGGCTTCGGGATGTTTCTTCGGCCCCCTGCCCGGCACAGGCCCCTCCGTCGCGACGATCCTGGCCTACGCCAACGAAAAGAAGCTGTCTCGCCGGCCCGAGGAGTTCGGGAAGGGCGCCATCGAGGGCGTCGCCGCCCCGGAAAGCGCCAACAACGCGGCCGTGCAGACGGCTTTCGTGCCGACCCTGTCGCTCGGCATTCCCGGCACCCCGACCATGGCCATCATGATCGGCGCCCTGATGATCCACGGGATCGTGCCGGGCCCCATGTTGATGAGCAATGAACCGCAGCTGTTCTGGGGCCTGGTCGCCAGTTTCTGGATCGGCAACGTCCTGTTGCTGGTCATCAACATCCCGCTGATCGGGCTTTGGGTGTCGTTCCTCAACGTGCCCTACCGGCTGCTCTATCCGGCCATCATCATCCTGATCTGTGTCGGCTCCTACAGCCTGAAGAACAGCACCTTCGACGTACTGGTCATGCTGGTCGTCGGCGTCGCCGCCTACGGCCTGCGCCGCCACGGCTTCCTGCCCGCCCCCCTGCTGATCGGATTCGTCCTCAGCCCCATGCTGGAAGAAAATTTCCGCCGCGCCATGATCATGGGTCGGGGCGAGGTGAGCTATCTGTTCGACAGCCCCATCAGCATCGTGACCTGGCTTTTGACTTTGGGCATGGTGCTGTCGGTGCTCTATCGTCATCAGCTGAAACGACTCGCCGCCCGGTCCCTAGGCGACACGACTAAAACCGAAAACCACTAAAACCACGGGAACGTCTCAATGATTATCGATTGCCACGGCCATTACACCACCGCCCCCGCCCAGCACGAAGCCTGGCGCAAGGAACAGATCGACGCCAAGGGCGACCTCAGCAAGATGAGCGCCAAGGAGCCGGTCGTTTCCGACGACGAACTGCGCGACAGCGTCGCCAACACGCAGCTGCGCCTGCAACAGGAACGCGGCACGGACATGACGATCTTTTCGCCCCGCGCCGGCGGCATGGGCCACCATATCGGCGACGAGAAGATGAGCATCCAGTGGTCGCGCATCTGCAACGACCAGATCAAGCGCATCTGCGACATGTTCCCCAACAACTTCGCCCCCGTGGGCCAGTTGCCGCAGTCGCCGGGATGTTCGCCGTCCAATTCGATTCCGGAACTGGAGCGCCTGGTCAACGACCTGGGCTTCATCGGCGTCAACCTGAACCCGGACCCGTCGGGCGGCCATTGGACCGACCCGCCCCTGACCGACCCCTGGTGGTTCGAGCTTTACGCCAAGCTGGAGGAACTTCAGGTTCCGGCGATGATTCACGTCAGCCAGTCCTGCAATCCGAACTTCCACTTCACCGGCGCCCATTACATCAACGCCGACACGGCGGCCTTCATGCAGTTGCTGCAATCGGACCTGTTCGAACGGTTCCCGAAACTCAAGCTGATCATCCCCCACGGCGGCGGCGCCGTGCCCTATCACTGGGGCCGCTACCGGGGCATCGCCATGGGCATGAACCGGCCCGAGCCCAAGGACATGATGGGCGAGAACCTGTACTTCGACACCTGCGTCTACCATCAGCCGGGCATCAACCTGATGGCCGAGGTCGTGCCCGTGGACAACATCCTGTTCGCCTCCGAACTGCACGGCGCCGTGCGCTGCAAGGACCCGGACACGGGCGAATGGTTCGACGACACCCGCCGCTACATTGACGCGACCGCCAACCTGACGGCGGAAGAAAAGGAAAAAGTGTTCTATAAGAACGCACTCAAGGTGTTCTCGCGGCTCAAGCTGCCCGCCGCCTGACCCGCCTGCCGAACAAAAAACCATACGGAGACATATCCATGACCGTCGGATTCCGCATCAAGAAGACCTGGGAGCGCATTTCGCCCGACTTGGTCGACGCGTTCAAACCCCTGCCCGTCGCCAATGTCGGCGACTGCATGTCGCGCATGTTCGCGGGCGGCAATGCGTTGCGCCCCATGCACAAGGACGGCGTGCTGGCCGGCCCCGCCTTCACCGTCCTGACCCGGCCCGGCGACAACCTGATGCTGCACAAGGCCATCGACACGGCCCAACCCGGCGACGTCATCGTGGTCGACGGCGGCGGCGACCTGACCAATTCCCTGTTTGGCGAAATGATGCTGATGCAGGCCATCAAGCGCGGCGTCGCCGGCTTGGTTCTCAACGGCGCCGTGCGCGACCGCGATGCCTTCCTCGACCACAACCTGCCGGTCTTCGCGGCCGGCGTGTCCCACCGTGGTCCCTACAAGGACGGCCCCGGCGAAATCGGCTTTCCCATCTCGCTCTACGGCATGCGGATCAACCCGGGCGATCTGATCCTGGGCGATTGCGACGGCGTGCTCTGCGTGCCCAAGGAAGAAGCTGAGACGGTTCTTGCCGCATCAAGGCAGAAGAAGGCCGCCGAGGACAAGCAGATGGCCGCCATCGCCGACGGTTCCATCGACCGCAGCTGGGTCGACAAGGCCCTGACCGACAAAGGCTGCGAATTCATCGACTGAACCAGCCTTCGTCAGGAGACAAAGCCGATCGTCCCCCATAAGATGGCGGGCAATGGAGGGCACTTGCGCCCTCCCATAACCGCAACCCGTCCATATGGGAGAAACTTCAAGAATGTCCAACGGAACACTGGCGGGCAAGACCGCCGTCATCACCGGGTCGTCACGTAACATCGGCAAGGCCACGGCCCTGGCCCTGGCCGCCGACGGCGCCAACATCGTCGTCAACGGCGTGCAGGATCGGGCTGCCGCCGATGCCGTGGTCAAAGAGATCGAGGCCATGGGCGGAAAGGCCGTCGCCAAGCTGGCCGACGTCGCCACCAAGGCCGGGGCCGACGCCCTGGTGCAGGCCGCCGTCGATGCCTTCGGCGGGGTCGACATCATGGTCGTCAACGCCTCGACCCGCGGCCAAAAGGCCTTTCTGGAAATGCCCCACGCCGACTTCCGCCGCGTCGTCGACACCACTATCGATAGCGCCTTTCACCTCTGCCAGGCGGCGATCCCACACATGCTGAAGGCCGGATGGGGGCGGGTCATCACCCTGGGCGGCGTCAGCTGGTACATCGGCATGCCCAACCGCATCCACAACCTGACCGGAAAGTCCGCCATCGTCGGCTTCACCCACGGCATCGCCACGGAATTCGCGACCCAGGGCATCACCGCCAACTGCGTGTCGCCGGGGGCGACGGAAACCGTGCGCCCGGCCTCGGCCGGCACCGGCAATCCGCGCAACGCCATGAACATCCCGATGGAACGTCAGGGCGACGTGAAGGAAATGGCGGCCACTGTGCGCTTCCTATGCCAGCCCGATGCCGCCTACATCACCGGGCAGACCATCCACGTCAACGGCGGCCTGTTCCTCGGCACCTGACGCCCGGGGATGCTACAATGTACCGGCGGCGGGGCGTTCAGCGGTTCTGGATGTCCCGCCACTGGTCCAATGTGCGCCGGGCCTGATCGACGATGGGATAGTCGATGAAATAACCGTCCATCTGGATGGAGGCGAGGCCCCGTGCCTCGGCTTCCTCGAAGGCGGCGACGACCTTCTCGGCGAAGGCGACCTGTTCTTCGGTCGGCGTGAACACCCCGTTCACGGGACCGATCTGGTCCGGATGGATGCACAGCTTGCCCTGATAACCCATGTCGCGGACCTTTTCCGCCGAGCGGACAAGGCCGTCCGTATCCTTGATGTGAATCCATACGGAATCGACCGGCGGCTCCAGCCCCTCGGCGCGGGACGCCAGGGCGATCTCGGCCCGGGCATGGTCGATTTCCGTCTCGGCCAGGGTCCAGCGAAAGGACATGTCCTTGGTGTAGTCGCCGGCGCCGAAGCTGAGGCGCCGCACGCGGGTCTCCGCCGCCGCGATGGCGCGCACATTGGCGACGCCCTTGCCCGTTTCGATGATCGGCACAAGGTCGATGGCACCGACGTCCATGCCCTTGTCGTGTTCGATGTTCGCCAGGATCCAGTCGACGGCGATGACCTGGGCCGCTTCCTCGACCTTGGGCAGGATCAGGCCCGTCAGCCAAGGGCCGGTCACGGCCAGGATGTCGTTGAAGCAGAAATCCGTATCCCAGGCATTGACCCGCACATAGCCGCGCTTGCCCGGGTTCTGTTTCAGGGTTTCGACGACCAGGGCGCGGGTCGCCGGTTTCTCGGCGACAGCGACGGCGTCTTCCAGGTCCAGAATGACGGCGTCGCAATCAAGGGTGAACGCCTTTTCGGCCCGGCGTGCGTGGTTTCCGGGGGCAAACAGATAGGTACGATGAACGGCCATGAGTCAGATATTCCGTGATGGTGAGTGGAAAGGGTGGGTATTGAGTTTCACATAGGGTTGGGGAACTGCCGCCGGGCAGAGGTCTCGCCCCCGCCGCGCGGATTGCCCCGGAATGATAGGCATCGGGGGGTGCGCTGTCACCACGTCGGCGGGGTCCAGGTCGTGTCCTGATCGAGCGGGAACACGGGACGGCACAAATCCCCCCAGGTGAAGTTGGTGAACACGGGCGAGGTCAGGCCCGGGCAATCGACCTCATAGACGTTTTCCGGCGGGAAGAATTCATCGAACCCGGCCCGGAAATGGCCGCGCGATTTGACGATGACCGTGCGCGCCTGGGCGATGTCGACGCCGAACATTTCCAGCATGGCCGGATCGGCGCATTGCTTGCGGTGCGTGGCCACGGCGACACGGATACCGCCGATCTCCAGAAACGCCGCCGGGCCGACGGAAAGGGACCGGCCGCGCAGAATACCGCGGCGCCCGACGAAGGCGCCGTCGGTCAGCTTCAGCACCTTGGCCTTGACCTCATAGGCCTGCTCAAAGGCGGTCTTGGGGGCGCGGTTGAAGCGGGCCGTGATCTCGGCCCCCTCGCCTGCCGCATGGGCATCACCGGCCACGCCGCCGTCGATCACCACGCCCATGACCACGCCCTCGGCCCCGGCCTCGACCAGCCCCTTTAACAGATAGATGGTGCTGCCCGTGCCGCCGCCACCCGGATTGTCGGCGACGTCGGCGATAATCTGTGCCGGCCGCCCGGCGTCACGGCCGTTGGCGACCGCCATGGCGATGGCCTCCGGCAAGGGTGTCAGGGTTTTCTGATAACGCTCGTGGTCAGCCCATAGGCGGCGCGCGAGTTCGCCCGCCAATTTCCGCGCCGGCGCGATGTCGTTCCGTGCGGTGACGATGACCGACATACCGCATTTGGGACTGTCCGAATAGATAAACCCGGCCGCGACGGAGACGTTGAGAATCGCGCCGTTCGACGCCGCCTGGGCTTCCTGGCCCATGTTGATGATATCGGCATAGGGGCCGGTCGCCGTCAGCAGCACCACCGAGGGGGCGGCAATCGGCACTTTCACGAAGGCCGTCTGCGGGCGCATGCCCTGGAACATCTCGTCCATGGTGCGGGCAGCCTCGGCGGCGCGTTCGCGCTGATCGACGTGGGGGTTGGTCAAATAGGCGATCAGCACGTCAGCGTGGTCGGCCATGGCCTGCGAGACGTTTGTGTGCAGGTCCAAGGTTGCAATCACCGGCACGTCCGGCCCGACGATGTTCCGCACCCGGCCATACAACAGCCCATCGGGGTCGGTTTCATGTTCCGCCCGCATGGCGCCATGGCTGACGATATAAACCCCGTCGAGGGGCCCTGCCGCCTTCAGGCGTGTCTCGACCTCGGCGACGAACCAGTCAAAGAACTCTTTTTCAACCGGGCCGCCCGGTTCCGCATCGCCGACCAGGATCGGAACCATTTCCCAGGCGTCGGGATGCAGTTTTTCCATCTGCTGGCAGAAGGCATTGACCTCCAGCGGCAAGCGCGGATTGGGCGCCGCAAGTTCGGCCAGGATGTCTTCGCCGGCAAGCAAGCAGCGCCGTTCGTAATCGGCCCGCGTGGTCACCGGCGCGAAAGCATTGGTTTCCAGAAGGAAACCGAGAATGGCAATTCGTTTGGTCATGCTTTGTGGTCCTTATGCGGAAGCCCCAATGGAAAGGGCGGCCGAAGCCGCCCCATCCGTATACTTAAGGTACGTTCCTGCCCTTTAGCGCGAACGCATTTTCGGGTCCAGAACGTCGCGCACGGAGTCCCCGAACAGGTTGAATCCGAACACGCTGAGGGAAATCGCGACACCGGGATAAACGGCAACCCAGGGTGCGCCCTCGAAGAACTCTGACGCGTTGCTGAGCATCAGGCCCCAAGCCGGGGTCGGATCCTGCACGCCCAGCCCCAGGAACGACAGGGAGGCTTCCAGCAGGATCGCCTGACCGAGGAACGTAGTCAGCATGATCAGGTAAGGCGCCATGACGTTCGGAACCATGTGCCGCAGGATGATACGTGCATCGCTGAAGCCCAAGGCACGGGCCGCATCCACATAGGGAATTTCGCGGATGGCCAAGGCATTGGACCGCACCACGCGTGCGCATTGCGGCACGAATGGCAGGATGATCGCGATCATCACGTTCTCGATCCCCGGCCCGAGGGTGGCGACGACCGCCAGGGCCAGAATGATCAGCGGGAACGCCATGAACACATCCAGGATGCGCTGGAGGATCAGATCGAACAGACCGCCGAAGTAGGCGCTGGCGACCCCAAGGACGAGACCGCCCGTCGCACCTACGATGGCGCAAACGAAGCCGACCAGAAGAGCCGTACGCGACCCGTAGATGAGCCGGGTCAGAATGTCGCGGCCGAATTCATCCGTGCCGAGCAGATATTCGGCACTCGGCGCGGCCAGCATGGCGTCGAAATGTTCCTGGAGAGGATCATTCGGCGAGACCAATTCAGCCAGGATCGCGGCAATGATCATCACAAAGACGATCGCCAGGCCGAACACGCCGAGGGGTTGCTTGCGGCACAGTTCGAGCGCGACTTGCGACCACGGCTTTTTCGGCGCGACTTCCTCGAACTGGGCTTCGGTTTGTATTTCAGAAACGGTAACCATCGTTATATCCCGTCACGAGTAGCGAATGCGGGGATCAAGCCACGCATAGGCCAAGTCGGTAATAAGGTTGGTGATGACGAACACGATGACGACGAGCATCACCAGGTTCTGAGTCATCGTGAAGTCATGGTGCTCGACGCCGTCGACCATCAGGTTGCCCAAGCCGTTCAGGTTGAACACCTGTTCGGTCACGACCAACCCGCCCATCAGGAACGCGAACTCAAGCGCCAGGATGGTAACCACCGGCAACAATGCGTTTTTCAGCGCATGGCGGTTGATGACGATCTTCTCGACCATTCCCTTGGCCCGTGCGGTGCGGACATAGTCCTCACGCAGAACCTCAAGCATGGCCGAACGCGTCATACGGGCAGCGACGGCGGAATAACGGTAGCCGGTCGCAACGGCAGGCCACATCAACTGGGACAGGTTGTGTGCAGGATCTTCCCAGATCGATTTGAACATGATTGGAGGCATCCAAGGTTCGCCGAACCAGGCCTGGCTGAACACCAGAAGCCCGAGAATGATCATCAGGCCGAGCCAGAATGATGGAATGGCGATACCGGCAATGGCAAACCCGCGCACGAAGTAATCGATGAGCGTGTTCTGCTTCACGGCCGAGATGATGCCCAGCGGAATGGCGATAATCGTAGCGACGATGGTCGCCATGACAGCCAACTGCAGGGACAATTCGAAACGGATGGCGATTTCATGGGTAACCGGCTGGCCCGTCCACATGGAGGTGCCAAGATCAAAGATGAAATAGCCCCAGACGAAATCAAAGAATTGTGCGATCTGCGGCTTGTCTAGCCCCAGGCTCTCACGGCAGATGTCGATCTGCTCCTGAGCGACCGTGGCGCCGGTACCTAGCAGACGCACCTCACAGATGTCGCCGGGCGCCAAGCGCAGCAGAAAGAAAACCAGAACCGCGGCCCCGAGCAGGGTCGGAATCATCGCGATCAGACGCTTAAGGATATACTTACCCATGTCTTCCTCTATCGGGGTTGATCGCCCGCCGCCGGTCCGGCGGCGGGCGATCCCCGGTTTTTGTTAAGGCTGCGTCAGGCGCAACTCTACTTGTCGAGCCAGACCTGATCGAGGCTCTGGTTCAGGTAGTGCGACGGCGCGATCTTCCAGCCCTTCACGTAGGAACGGTGCGGGTTGATCTTGTACCACCACAAGGTGACACCCATGTGCGCCTGGTCGGACAGAGCCCGCTTTTCCATGACGCGCATCAGCTCACGCTGTTTGGCTTCTTCCGGCGCCTGCAGCATCTGCTCGTAGATTTCTTCGAGCTGCTGGTCCTGGCCCTTGAAGTTGGCGTAGTTGTTGCCGGCAGAACCAACGAACTTGGAGGTGTCGACAAGCGGGTTAACGACCGACTGACAGTTGAAGTCCAGCGACACGTCGAAGTTCTTCGTGTTGCGGAGCTCGTTGTAGAAGGTCTTGGTCGGCTCGACCCGCTGGGTCACTTCCAGACCGATCTGACGCCACTGGCCGATCAGCCAGGTGCCGACGATCTTATACGGCTGGTCGGTACCGCGGTTCATCAGCTCGAACTTGAGGTCCGACTTGCCGGCTTCGGCAAGCAGCTTCTTGGCTTCTGCACGAGCAGCCTTCAGGTCCGTGCCGTAGCCCTTCAGGGGAACCAGTTCAGCCTTGGTGGCCGACAGGGGGTGCCCCGGGAAGCCAATGCCGCCAACGGTCTTGACGATGGCGATACGGCTCAGGTGCTGGGAGCCGCCCCACCGGTCAACGGCGAGGGTCAGAGCCTGACGGACGCGCGGGTCCTGCATGATCGGACGGCCATGGTTCGGCGTGTAAAGAAGCACGCAGTTCCAATCGCTTTCCTGGACCGTGATGTCTTTGCCGAGCGCCTTGACAAGGTCGTCACGCTGTTTCGGCGGGAAACCACGGAATTCGATGGCCGCGCGGTCGCCACGGATGGCCTGAACGCGGATGGCCATTTTGCGCGAGATCAGCGCCCGGAAACCATCCAGGTAAGGCTTGCCCTGCATATGGAAGTCTTCGAACTTCACGCCGTCGACGTGCGAGCCCGCAACGGCTTCCTTGAACTTGAAGGCGCCAGTGCCGTTCACGTTCTTTTCATGCCAGTCGTAGCCATGTTCCTTGAGGTCCTTGGCGGAATAGATCGGGCTCATGGGGTTGGCCAGAACCGGCAAGAACGAGCCCGTCGCGAATTTCAGCTTGAAGACGACCGTTTCGTCGTCCGGCGCGGTAACGCTGTCGAGCATCTTGAAGAAGGCTTTACGCACCGAAGCGACACCTTCCGGCGGAAACGCGATCTTGTTGTAGGTGGCGACCACGTCGTGGGCCGTCATGACCTGACCGTCGTGGAACTTGACGCCCTTCTTGATCTTGAAGGTGTACGTCTTGCCGCCATCAGTCGGCTTCGGAACTTCGCCGACGCAAATGTCGCACTGGAAGTCCGTCGGGGACTGCGGGTTCTCCGGGTTGACCCGAATCAGCAGGCTGTAGAACGGCCGGATCGGGTGAACCGCCGCAAAGGTCGATTCCTTATGCAAATCGTAGGACGGCGCTTCAGCAGCGACGATGTAAGAGAGGGTCCCCCCCTTCTTCGGCGTCTCTGCCTTTGCCGGTCCGGTCGCACCCATGGCGAGCCCAGTGCCCACCGCGAGTGCCAACGCGAAACGCGCGTATTTACTCATGTGAAGTCTCCTTACCCATTTATGGTTCGAGGAATGTTCGATCACTCCCCACTCTTTTGTGTCCTCCCTGAAAAGGGGGAGATCACACCTCCGTGCAGGCCACCCAATGGCCAGGTCGCACTTCTCTGAAGTCTGGAATATTTTGGCTACACGAGTCCACAGCTAAAGGACAGCGGGGATGGAAAACGCAGCCCGACGGAGGGTTAATCGGGCTAGGAATTTCTCCCTTGATGATCGTGTGTGCGCGGGTCTTTTCCAGGTCTGGATCAGGGATCGGCACCGCGGCCAATAGCGCCTGCGAATAGGGATGCAGGGGATGGTCGAACAGTTCGTCGCAGTCAGCCAGTTCCACCATGTGGCCCAGGTACATGACAGCGACCCGGTGGCAGATGTGACGAACGACAGAGAGGTCATGGCTGATGAACAGATAGGTCAGCTTGAACTCGTCGCGCAGTTCTTCCAGAAGATTGATCACCTGCGCCTGGATCGACACGTCGAGCGCCGAAACGGCTTCGTCGCAGATGATGAATTCCGGCTCCATCGCAAGCGCACGGGCGATGCCCACGCGCTGACGCTGACCACCCGACATTTCATGCGGATAACGGTCCGCGAAATCCGGATGCAGGCCGCAACGCCCCAGCAAGTAGCCGATTCGCTCACGACGCTTGGCCTCATCGGGGATGATGCCGTGAACCTTAAGCGGCTCCCCGATGATCTCGCCGATCTTCATGCGCGGGTTCAACGAACTGTACGGATCCTGGAAAATGACCTGAATCTTCTTGCGGACGTCGATCAGATCTTTGTTGTTGAGCTGACAAATGTCCTTGCCGTCGTACAGAATTTCGCCGGCAGTCGGAGTTTCGAGACGCAAAATGCAACGTCCCGTCGTCGTCTTGCCGCAGCCGGATTCACCGACGAGACCCAGGGTCTCGCCCTTGCGGATGTAAAAGTCGACACCGTCGACGGCCTTCACATCGGCCACCTTGCGCGGAACGATGATGCCTTCCGTGATCGGGAAGTGCATCTTCAGGTCCTTCACGGTGATCAGGATTTCGTCAGAAACCTGACCGCGGAACTGAGAGCCGTAATCCGCGCCGGCCTGTGTCTGGGCTTCACTCATAGTTCGATCTCCGCCAAACTTTCTTTAGACCGGAAACATGCGCTGTAGTGCTGGTCGCCCATTTCCTCGAGCGGCGGGTACGATTCCTTGCACTTGTCGATGGCGAACTTACAACGCGGCCGGAACGAACAACCGCCGTCCAGGCGGGTGAGATCCGGCGGCTGGCCATCGACGGGATCAAGCTTGGCCTGACGCGGGCGGTCCATGCGCGGCACGGACTTGAGCAACGCAAGGGTGTAGGGATGACGCGGACGGTGATAGATGTCCGATGCATTGCCCGTTTCGACGATGCGCCCCGCATACATGACGTTGACCCGGTCCGCATAACGCGCAACCACACCCAGGTTATGGGTGATGATGATCATCGCCACGTTCATTTCGCGGGTCAGGTTCTTCATCAGCTCCAAGATCTGCGCCTGAATGGTCACGTCGAGAGCTGTCGTCGGCTCATCGGCGATGATCAACTTCGGCTCACACGCCAACGACATGGCGATCATGACGCGTTGACGCATGCCGCCCGACAGATGGTGCGGATATTGTTCGATGCGCCGGCGCGGTTCGTTGATACCGACCAGTTCCAGAAGCTTGACCGCACGTTCCTTGGCCTCGGCCTCGGACATATTCAAATGCGCCATCATGGGCTCGGTCAGCTGCAGGCCGATCGACAGAACCGGGTTCAGCGAGGTCATCGGTTCTTGGAAGATCATGGAGATGTCGCGGCCGCGAATTTCCCGAATCTCGTCCTCGGTGCAGAACGCCAGGTTCTTGCCTTGGAAGCGGATTTCACCGCCGACGATCTCGCCGGGCGGCTTCGGGATCAGACGCAGAATGCTGAGCGCGGTAACGGATTTCCCCGAACCGGACTCGCCCACGACGGCGACGGTTTCACCGGCGTTGACGTCGTACGATACGCCGTCAACAGCTTTAACGGTTCCCCCAGACGTAAAGAAATGCGTCTGGAGATTATCAATCTCGAGGAGTGCCCCCACAGAATGTTTCCTTCCCACTGTTTTTGATGCGGGAGTTTCTTATTTTTCTCCCTGGGTTAGGGGGGAAACCTAGAAGCCCCCCATGCCGTTGTCAACGGGTTCACAACTCAATTTTGGTTTTTCACACGAAGATTTTCTGCGGCTGTTTTTTGACTGAATTAAAAAATTTGCCTTGCCCGACAGCCGTACTGGTGTATGCCCCCTCCTCAGGAATGTATACAAAGTGACACTTTCAACACCCGAAGGAGACCATCCAAAATGGCCAATTCAACGAAAATGCATGACATGGGTATGAAATACCGGCGCGAAGTGCTGGGCGACGCTTATGTGGATAAGTCCATGGGCGGCGCCGACGACTTCAACCGCGGCTTCCAGGAGTTCGTCACCGAATACTGTTGGGGCGGCAGCTGGGGCCGGGGCATCCTGTCCAAGCGCGACCGCTCGATCCTCAACCTCGGCATGCTGGCGGCCCTGAACCGGCCCCATGAATTCAAGCTACATTTCCGGGGCGCCATCACCAACGGCCTGACCGTCGCCGATCTTCGTGAGATCTGCACCCAGGTCGCCATCTATTGCGGCATTCCCGCCGGCATCGAGGCCTTCCGTCTGGCCCGCGAGGTGTTCAATGAACAAGGCATCGACATCTCCAAGATCGACGTCAAAACCGATCTGGAGGACTGACGCATGACCGACCAACGCACCTACGGTTTCATCGGACTGGGCCAGATGGGCGGCCCCATGGCTGACAACATCGCCAAGGCGGGGCTTCCGGTCCACGTTTACGACGCCGCCGGCACCAAGGACCGGGCCCACGAAAAGGCCATCGCCCACGACAGCCTGGCCGGCGTCCTGGCAAATGCGGACACTGTTTTTCTGTCCCTGCCCGACGGCCCGATCTGCACGACGGTCGCCAAGGAAATCGTCCAGGTCAACGACCGCAAGACCTCGGTCGTGATCGACCTCTCGACCATCGGCCTGGCCGCCGCCCAGGACATCGACAAGATCTTCACGGACGCCGAGATCACTTATATCGATGCCCCTGTGTCGGGCGGTCGCAAAGGGGCCATCGCCGGCACCATCGCGATCATGGGCTCGGGCCCCAAGGATGTGTTCGACGCCCATATGGATGTGTTCAAGGCTTTCGCCAAGAATCCCTTCCACGTCGGTGAAAAACCGGGCCAGGGTCAGGTCGTGAAGATGCTCAACAACTTCCTGTCGGCCACGGCGACGACGGCGACCACGGAAGCGGTGCTGTTCGGCCTGTCCCAAGGGGTCGAGATGAAAGCGATTCTCGACGTGGTCAACGTGTCCACGGGCATGAACACGGCCAGCCTCGACAAGTTCCCCAATCAGATCATGACGGAGAACTTCAACGCCGGTTTCTTCACCAAGCTGCTGGCCAAGGACGTGCGCCTGTTCCGCGAAAATTCGGACAAGGCCGGCACGCCCAACGCCATCGCCACGCTGGTCTCGAAGATCTTCGACGGCTGCGAGAAGGACATGCCCGGCTCCGACTTCACCGTCGTCTACAAGTACATCCGCGACGGCGGGGAAAAGAAGGTCGGCTGACCCAGCCCCCTTCCCGCCCCTAGGGTGGAATCAGAAAGGCCGGCCTCGATCCCGAGGCCGGCCTTTTCTTTCGGCTTTCCGTGATTTTCATCAGAAAAGAACCAAATGCGCGCACCTTTTGGCAATTTGCGGGCGCCTCCCCTACCCTCTGCTTCAATCCATAATTATTGCGGCCATAAATTGACGCCGTTATACGGGAATCCAGATAAGCATGGAGATAATCAATGTCATTTCACGGACGTCAGGTCGTCGCCATTGCCTTGGCTGCATTCAGTCTATCTGCCTGTAAAACCCTTTCGAATCCGAGCACCGATCACAACACGGTGACCGTCGAGCGGATTGACCCGAACTCCAAAATCACTAATGCCCGCACCAAACGGGTCAAAGTATCCAAGATTTCGATTTCAGTCCCTTCCGAAGGGAAAAGGCTAGCCGCGTTGGGCCTGCGGCGAACGACCTATTATCAAGGTTCGAATCTCGGCTCCCACGATTACCGGAACATCTACAAATTGGGTAAAGGCCTACCCGCCGTCGTACAAAATACCCTTGAGTATGTGTTTGACATCGATGCCGCGTCAGAAAATACCCTCGATGTAAGTTTGGATCTGACTGTTGCTGGATCACTGCAATCTAATTGGTGGTGCAAATTCTGGGACGTGAAAGTGTCGACCACGATGACGATGGACGTCTCGGCACCCGGCCACCCCGCAGAACGAAAAGTCTACGACGCCAAGGCTGACGACACTTATTGTACGTCGCTTACCATGTTTCCCAGCGGACCCGCCGTCGCCGCCCAGATCACAAAATCGCTTCAGCTGATCGTCGAACAAATCATCGATTCTCGGTCCGGAGCGTCTTCAGATAAAGGCTCCTGAGTCCAACGACGATCGCCCATATTAAGCTGCGGAACCAACCGTAAAAATCCCGGGTGAGCATCAAGCTCACCCGGGAAATTCTCAGTAACCGTCGTCCAGCAACGGAAAGGCCGAGAACTGGTGCGGCGGATAGGCCGGGTATTCCTTGTGCACGTATTCCGGCCCCAGTTCGTCGTAGCCGGTGACGCCGGACAGCATCAGCGCGATCTTCACTTCCTGCTCCAGAATATCCAGCATGCGGACCAGGGCATCCTCGCCGCCGGCCGCAAGGGCCAGGGCCTGCAGACGGCCGAGGCCGACCATATCGGCACCAAGCGCCATCGCCTTGACCACGTCCGTACCGCGCATGAAACCGCCGTCGACCCAAACCTTGGCCTTGCCGGCCACGGCATCGACGCATTCCGGCAGAACGTCGAGCGAACCGCGCCCGTGGTCGAGCTGCCGCCCGCCATGGTTGGACACGTAGACCACATCGACTCCATGCTCGACCGCCAGCTTGGAATCCTCCGCTGTGGCGATGCCCTTCAGAATGAACGGGATCTTGCAGATTTTCTTGATCCGATCCACGTCGGACCAATTGAATCGGGCTTGATGGGTCTCACCCACGGCGGCCTGCCGGCCGGCGGTGACGAAGCGCTTGGACAGGTCGCGTTCGCGTCGGGAATAGGCATCCAGGTCGATGGTCACGGCGAAGGCCTTGTAGCCCAGGTCCTGGGCTTGGCGGACCTTGTCGTCGACCCAGTCCTGGTCGCCGCGCACATACAACTGAAACACGCGGCAGGCATCGGGCGCCGCCTTGGCGACGTCGTCCATGCCCGGCTCGCACACGCTGGACAGCATGTGGGCGCAGCCGAAGCGCCCTGCGGCCTTGGCCGCTGAGGCCCCGCCGCCGGCCGAGATCTGCTGCAGCGATCCGATGGGCGCCAGGCACACCGGTAACTTGAGCCGCATGCCGAACAGATCCTTGCCGGCATCCATTTTCGACACGTCGCGCATGACGCGCGGGCGCAGAGTATAGGTCTCGATGGCCATGCGGTTGCGCTTAACCGTGGTTTCAGTCTCGGCGCCGCCGAACACATAGTCGAAGATGTTCTTGTTCAGATTGTTCTTCGCTGCCTTGGCGAACTCGTGCATCACCTGAAATTTCTCGATGACGGCGTCCGGCAGTTCTTTCGATTGGTCAGTCATGTAGTTTCTTCTCCGATACGATTACGCCGTCCTTATCGGCGTAGAGGAATTCTCCGGGGCGAATGACGATGCCGCCGAAATTCAGATCGACATCACGCAGGCCGATGCCGTCAACGCGCGGACGCATGGGGGTTGTGGCGATAGCCTTGACGCCCAGGTCCAGATCGACGAACTCATGCTGGTCACGGATGCAGCCGTTGTAGACCAACCCTTCCCAGCCGTGCTGCTCGGCCTCGGCGGCGATGTTGCCGCCGGTCAAGGCGCGGCGGCGCGATGCCCGGCCATCGACCACCAGCACCCGGCCCTTGCCGCCTTCGGCCAGGATCTCGCGAATGCCTTGGTTGTCCTCAAAGGTGGAAAAAGTCGTGATCTGGCCGTGGAAATGACTGCGCTTGGCGAAATCAATGAACGTCAACTGACAGACGCGGACGTCCGGATGGTCGTCGCACAGGTCCGCCGTATAAAGCGGCTTGTCGCTCATGTTGGGAAGTCCTCCGGGTGGAATGGTGTTCTTGTTGCTTGTGTTATGGCGCGCATATTGGGAAATTGTACACAATCTGTCACCCACTAAAGGGAGACGCCCATCCATTTTCTCAATCAGCAACTCCAGGGAGGATCCCCCGACATGGCTTCGAAATTCGCCATCATCGTCACCATCAAATGCAAGCCCGGCAAGGGCAAGGACTTCATGCCGATCATCATGGAGAACGCCGTCGCCGCCATGCGGGACGAACCCAACTGCCACGAATTCCGCGTCATGACCGCGAAGGACGATCCGGACACCTTCTTCTTTTATGAGGTCTATACCAACGAGGCGGCGCTCGATTCCCACCGCCAGGAGCCCCACTACCTGAAGTTCCGCGACGCCGGCGCCGACCTGATCGCCGACCGCCACATCGAGATGACGACGGTGCATATCTGACGCGACCGCCTTTTCCTCTCCGAAATGGGAAAAAGGGTCTGCCTTGCAGGCCCTTTTTCTGTTTTCGCCTTGGCACGCCGCCAGTCCAAACGCACGGGATCAGGGGGGGATTGGCATGCTCCTTGCTTCATTCCCACACAACCCGTTATGCATGCGTTCGCCGGGGGAGGAGAGAAGTCATTTTAGCACCGTCGTCCACTTACAAGTTCATTCACCACCAGATAGACGTTTCCGAACTGGGAGGCCCCATGTTCGCACCGGTTTTGCGTGTATGGAACGACTTGCGGAGAAATGCGGCCTTCGCCCCTGCATGGTCCGTGGCCGATCTGTTGAAATTCCCGGCCAGCACGATTCCCTATTTTACAGTTGTCGAATCCCACGGCGACCCACGCAGGTTCATCTATCGATTCTGGGGCACCGGACATGTCGACGTGAAAGGCATCGATTACACCGGCCGCGCGCCTGTGGAACATCAGCCTGAAGAGCATGGCCGCGCCATCGATCGGGAATTCCACATGGTCGCGAACGAACGCCGGGCGCTTTCCTTCGTCCATGACCTGCGACCGCAGGCAGACCTGACATCCCTGTTTCAGGAATGCCTGCGTCTGCCTTTTTCAAATGACGGTGAAACGGTCACCCATGTCGTTTCCTATTCCGACTGGCAGACTGAAAACGAAAAATGGAAACGGTTCTTCAAAACTGACGGGACGTGACGGCAGGCGGCGCGCCGTCATCTCCCGTAAGTACGCCGTCGGGGCCCTGTCTTCACCAAAACATAGATCACCGCCGTCCCGGCGGCGACACAGCCCGCCGTGACCAGCCACCCGCTGGAAAATCCCCCGAAATGATCGACGGCATAGCCGAACAAGATCGGTGCCAGCGTCGCACAGCCATGCGTCCACAGCATGTTGTAGCCGACGGCGGAGCCCGCCAAATGCGGATCGACCATTTCCACCTGGATCGCCTGGGCCACGGGCGGGAAGGACGCAATGGTCAGGCCCAGGCATAACGCCAGCCCAAACCCCATGACCATGCCCCAGGATTCGGTCACCAAGGGCATCATGACAAAAAATCCGACAGCCGCCGCGCAGATCACCGTCATGGTGACGATGCGCCGCCCCCCGAAGGCCTTGTCGGAAATCGCGCCCCACCCCATGCGCCCGACGGCGCTCGACGCCTGGGCCACGGCCATGGCCGTGGACACGGTCTGCTGTCCCATGCGCGCGGCCTCGGCCAGGAACAGGGTCAGGAAGGCGAAGAAATTGGTCTGCCCCATGTTGATGACGCCGCCGCCGATGGCAAAAGCGTTCACCCGCCCGTCCTTGACCACGGCGGCGATGTTCTTGCGCGCCCCCCCGCCTTTGGTTGAAACGGGCACCAAGGTCAGGCAGGCCACGCCGTTCAAGATGATGATCCCGGCCACGCCCAGCATCAGCACCTGCCAGTCGTGACTGGCCGCGAGGAAGCCGCAGGCGGCGCCGACCAGCCCGCCGATGGGCACGCCGACCTGCTTGATCCCCATGGCCGCCCCCCGGCGATGGGCGGGGAACCATTCGAACACGCCCTTGGCGGTCGACGGGTTCAGCATGGAATAGCCGATCCCCATGAAGAAGGCCGCGACCATGCAGATGTCGACCGTCGGCGCCTGACTGATCAATAGCGCCGCCAGCGCCATGATGGCATGGCCGATGACGAGGCTCCATCCCACGCCCAGACGGTCGGTCACACCGCCGGCAGGTACGGAAAAGACCGCCTGTCCCCCGTAATAGCAGGATATGAAAACGCCGAACTGGGTCGCCGACAGGCCGAAGGCGGCTGAGATCACCGGCGCCATCGACAGCACGGCGACACAATTGGAGGTCCCGACCGCATGGGCGCCGACCAGGATGGGCAGGCGTGTCTTCCATGGGTTGGCGCCGCTTGTATCGGGCGCCGGCGGGGGCGGCGCGCCGCTCAGGTCTGAGGTGTTGGGCATGGGCGGGCGGACAGTCCCAGGGTCAGGCGGCGGGAGGATGGGCGCAAAGCACATCGTAGGGATAATGCGCCTTGATATGCCCGGCAAACTGAAACACGTCCTGGGCCACCGCAAGCGAGGCTTCGGTGATTTCGACACGCGGTGCCCAGTTGCCGAGCCCTTGATAGGCGGCGATGCATTCGGCCAAAACCGAGGCATGGGTTTCAGGGAAGAATTCCGCCACCTTGCGGGCAACCTCGTCGGCCGGGACCTCGTTGATCCAGACCCGTGTTTTTGTATAGGCGCGGGTGAAGGCCTTGGCGGCGTCGGTCGTCAGCCACGCGGGCATGGCGGCAAGGGACGAGAACGCACAGGGCCCGATGGGCTTGCCGACCTCGGCCACGGGGTAGCCGACGCCCTCGTATTCCATGTTCTGCGGCGCCGGCCCCTGAAGATGGACATAGGCGCCCGTGCCGGCGCGGAAGGCCTTTTCCATATCGGCCCCGCCGCCCGCGTCGATCACGTTCAGCTTGTCGAAATCGATGCCCGCCTTCATGCAGGCATACTTGAACATCGCCATGGGCTGCAGCCCATGATCGACCAGCACGTCCGCGCCTTCAAGCTGCGCCCATTGGAAATTGGGATCGACATGGCGGCCGGCAAGGAAGAAGCCGTCCAGTTCGTTGATCTGCGCGAAGTGGCGGGCCGCCGGCTGGTCGCCCCGGGCCAGCTGGATCAGGCTGACGCCCACCGCCGACTGTGCGACGTCGACCGTGCCGTCGGCCAGGTTCTGCAGCGCCGCATCGTTGTTCGCCGCCTTGGACCATTCATATTCCAGCCCCTCGTCCGTCAGAAAGCCGCCGGCCATGGTCGCGATCAGCGGCGTGTAAAAGGCCGAAAAGCGGGAGAACTGGATGTTGATCTTGGTCATCTGGACGTTCCTTTGACTCTGCGGTCAGGGCAGCGGTGCGCCATCCATGTCGGCGTGGTCCCGCCCCAAGTGGCGCAGGATGGTCGGCGCCAGATCAACCGTGCTGGTCGGATCGCCGCTTTCCGTGCCGCCCGGGTAAAGCGGCCCCCGCGCCATGGCGAAGGGGCTCTGTTCATAGGCGCCCAGGCCGCCGTGCTGACCGCAACCCTGGTTGTTGGAAATCTTCAGCGTGCCCTGGAAGGCGACGGACCCGCCCTTGACCCCGAATTCGTTCGCAGCATCGGTGACCTTGCCCGTCACGGCGATGCGCGGCACCCCTTCGCCCACGGGCATGCCCAGCTTGGCCAGGTCGGCGCCGTGGACGACACCGCCGACCGCCGGATGTTCCATCAGGAAGGCGACGATCGCCCCTTCCCGCTCCATGGCTTCGGGCGCCAGATAGATCGTCACCGACGTGCCCTGGGGGGCGATGGCGACCTCGCGGCTGTCCGGTCCGTCCTTCAGGCCGGCCGCGACCAGCACCTCGTCCAGATCGACGATTTCGGTCGTCGTCTCGTGCCCGTGGTCTGAGCCCACCAGCAGCAGGATGTTTTCCCCTGTCGGGTCCAGTTCCTCGACGCGGTCGGCGATGCGCCCGGCGTTGGCGTCGGCGGCGGCGATGACCGCCAGATGCTCGGGCGATCCCAGCTTCACCGCGTGCTGGGTATGGTCGGGCTCGCACTGCCAGATCAGGCCGTATTCCGGCCCGCCGGGGATCAGCACCTCGTCCAGGAAACGGTCCGTCAGAACCGTGTCGCCGGCCGCCGTATGCTCGATGCCCAACGGGTCCAGCGTCGCGCGGCCGGGGCCTTGCGAGAACGAGCGGTGATAAATGAAGCCGTGGCCGTCCGGATCGTGGAACATGGCCGCGCCCGGCGAGACGTTGGAATAGACCACCGCCCGGCCGCCGGCGCCGGTCACCCGCTCGGCCAGGGTCGGCATGGTCAGGGTCCGCCCCCGCGCCTTTTCCAGGCGGTCGCGGAATCCCGGCGGTCCGACGCTCAGCACCTCGAACCGGCCGCCCTCTTCCAGGGCCATGGCGTTGCCTTCCAGGCCGTGACGGGCCGGATAACAGCCGGTGGCGAGCGACGCCGCGTTGGTCCGCGTGGTCGAGGGAAAGACGCTGCGGTGATTGGCGAAGGAACGGAACCGCGCCTTCAGCCGCCACAGGTTGGGGGTCCAGTCGGGAGTGATCATGTCGGCCCGCAGGCCGTCGCAGATCACGACAACCGCGCGTTTGGTGATGGTCATCTTAGTCTTAATTCCGTAATGCCCGGGGTTGATCCGAAAGTTTCAAGGGAAGGTAACCACAGAGACCGTGAGGCGGGGAGAAGAAAGCCTGGATTCCCGCTTACGCGGGAATGACAGGATGCGCGGCTAATCAATCCCGTCATCCCCGCGAAGGCGGGGATCCAAAAATCCTCAATGCCCTTCTCACCGCCTCACCGCCTCTGTGGTTCAAATCAAAATTCTTACCGCGCTGCCGTCACCATGATCTCGACCTTCCAATCGGGCGAGGCCAGGGCCGCCTGCACGCAGGCGCGCACGGGTGTCGCCTTGGGGTCGACCCAGGCGTCCCATACTTCATTCATTTCGGCGAAACAGGCCATGTCGCTGAGCCAGATCTGGGCCTGCAGAATGCGCGACTTGTCCGTGCCCATCTCGGCCAGATAGGCATCGATGTTGCCGAGGATTTCCCGCGTCTGGTCGGCGACGCTGGCGCCCCGGGCCGCCCCCGTGGCAACCTGCCCGGCCAGATAGACCGTATCGGCGGTGGCGGCGATCTGGCTCATGCGGGCACTTGCGTGGCGGCGTTCGATATCGTTCTGTTGGCTGGTCATGGGGTGCCTCCCTGCACCTGCTTTTCCCAATCGGCCTTATCGGCACTTTATTGCCGCCAAGGATACGCCGATCCGATGACCGTTCAAAGCGAGCTTAGCTAAAGGCAGGCTTAGCTGGATTTGAGCCGCAGAAGCGCATCGACGGCGACGACGCCCTGCCCCTCGCCCCGGACCATCAGAGGATTGATCTCGGCTTCCAGCACCGGCGTGTCGAGCACGGCCAGGTTGGACATGGCCGCGACGGCCTTGGCCAAAGCCTTCAGGTCTCCCGCCGGCTTGCCCCGGAACCCCCGGATCGGGGCCAGTCCCTTGACCTCCTGGATCATGGCCATGGCCTCGGCCTCGTCGACCGGGGCCGTGCGCACGGCGGCATCGTCATAGACCTCGGCCATCACCCCGCCGGGGCCGACCAGCACGATGGGGCCCGCTTCCTGGTCCAGGCGGTATCCGGCGATGACCTCGCCGATCACGCCCTGGGCCATGGATTGCACCAGAATACCCTCGGCCTCCGGCACCTCGGCCAGCAGCTGTTCCGCCGCGCCCCACACCCCTTCGGGCGTGTCGATGCCGAGGCGCACCAGGCCGCGTTCCGTCTTGTGCTGAATGTCGCGGGCCAGCACCTTGACCGCGACCGGAAACGGCACGGCGACGGGCTCGCCCGGGGACATGATGACCTGGGCCGGGGCGATGGGCAGGCCCAGGGCCTCGAACACCAAGGACGCCTCGCGCTCGTTCAGCAGCGCCGCCGGGGCGCGGGACGCCAAACCGTCGGCCTTTTCCTTGGCGTAGGTATCGACCTCGGGTATCGCGCGCGGCGCACTGCGGTTGAGGAAGGCCATGACCGCATCGGCGCAGGCTTCCGGCGTGCGGAAGTTGGCGATCCCGGCGTCCTGCAACAAAGCCAGGGACTTGTCCGCCTGGGGGGCGATGAAGGCCGCCACGGGTTTGCTTGCGCCCGCCGCATGTTCGACGATGGGGGCCACGGCCAGTTCCGGCTTGAACTGGCCGGAGGAGCCGACGACCGTGACCACGGCATCGATCTCGTCCGCCGCCAGAAGCTGTTCCAGCGCCGCGCCGTAGACCCCTTCCCGCGTGCCCGCCATGGTCAGGTCGACCAGGGGACCGCGGCCGATTTCCAGGCCATGTCCGCGCAGCGCTTCGCGCACGCTGTCGGGTGCCGGCACCAGGGTCGCCCCCAGCAAGCCCAGGCGGTCGGCGACAGAGGCCGCCCCGCCGCCCGTGGTGGTGACCACGGCGACGCGTTTTCCTTTCGCGGGCGGATGGCCCAGGAACAGGGGTGGGGATTCCAAAAGGCCTTCCAGCATTTCGACGCGCGCGATGGCGTGGGCCTTGAAATAGGCATCCGCCGCCTTGGCCGGGCCGGCGATGGCCCCGGAATGGCTGAGCGCCAGTTCCCGCCCCGCGTCGGAGCGGCCGAGCTTATAGGCGATCACCGGCTTGCCGGCCGCAAACGCGCGGCGCGATGCGGCAGCCAGAACGTCCCCGTCGCGCACGGCTTCGATGAACAGCAGGATCGCCTTGGTTTCCGGATCGTCGACCAGCAGGTCAACCAGTTCGCCCACGCCCAGGTCGCTTTCGTTGCCGACGCCGATCATGCGGGCGAAGCCGATGCCGCGCGCCGCGCCTCGCGACAACAACGTGCCCAGAATGGTGCCGCTCTGGGAGATCAGGGACAGGCCGCCCGGCTTGATCCCTTCCATCTCCAGCACCGCGTTGACGGACAGGGTCAGCGAGGACGCCGGATGAATGACGCCCATGGAATTGGGGCCGATCAGGCGCACGCCGGCCTTGCGCGCCGTGGCGACCAGGCGTTCCTGCATCTTGCGGCCTTCGTCGCCCGTTTCGGCGAAGCCGTCGGAATAGATCGTCGCGACCGGCACACCCTTGGCCCCGCAGTCCCGGATGGCGTCCTCGACATGCTTGGCTGGGACCATGACAAAGGCGTGGTCGACCGGGCCCGGAACGTCGGCGACGGACTTGAACGCGGGCACGCCTTGAACCTCGTCCCGGCCCGGGTTGATGGGATAGACGTCGCCGGTATAGCCGTGGGCTTTGAGGAACCGCTGCGGCCGGCCGGAGTTTTTCGTGGGGTCCGCCGAGGCGCCGATCAGGGCCACGGCCCGGGGCGTGAACAGGGCCCGGACCAGGGTCGCGTTGTCGCTCATTTGGCTTTGGTCATTTCGCTTTTGGGGGACGCTGCGAGAACCGGGTGTCGAACACTCCCTCGGCGATGCGGTTCTTGAGGATTTCGATGGACCCGCCGGCGATCATCCAGCCCCGCGTGCGGCGGAAGCAGTATTCGACGATCGAGTCCTGGCTGTATCCCATGCCGCCCATGACCTGCAGGGCCTCCGACGAGATCCAATGCCCGGCCTCGTTACAGAACGCCTTGGCGATGGCCGTTTCCTGGGCCGAGGGGAAACCGTTGTCGGCGTTCACCGCGGCGCGGTACAGCAGCAGTTGCCCGGCGTCGAGCTTGATCTGCATTTCCGCGAACTTCCATTGCAGGCCCTGGAATTCGGCCAAGGGCCGGTCGAATTGCTTGCGGGTCTTGGCGTGTTCCTTGGCCGTCTCGAAGGCCAAGCGGCCGAGCGCCAGGGAGCGCGCCGTGTTGCCGATGCGCTCCACGTTGAAGCCCGCGATCTGTTTCTTGAACCCGCCTTCGCGCAGCAGGATGTTTTCCGGCGGAACGTAAAGGTCGGTGAAGAACATGGGCGCCCAGTCGTCGCCGCCCAGGAACGGCGTCGGCTTGCCGAATTCCAGGCCTTCCGCGTCACGCGGGATCAGCACCGAGCCGATGCCGCCCACGCCCGGACCGAAGCGCACGTAGACCAGGAATACGTCGGCCTCCGGCGAATGGCTGGTGAAGCATTTCTGGCCGTTGATGCGTAGGCCCTCGCCGTCCGGCGTCGCCGTGGTGCGCAGCTCGGTCACGGCGGAGCCGGCATCGGGCTCCGTCATGCCGACGGCGATCAGGGTTTCGCCCGCCAGCAGCGGCTTCAGATAGCGTTCCTTCTGGTCCGGCGTGCCATAGGCCGCCAGCACCCGGATCGCGCCGAAGCTGCCGGCCTGGATCACGTCGGCGGAGCGCGGACAATGCATCGCCACTTCTTGAATCGCGATGACCGCGTCCATCAGGCTGCCGCCCTGGCCGCCGTCCTGTTCCGCGATGGTGATGCCCAACAGGCCGTTTTCAGCCATGAGCTTGGCAACGTCACGCGGGTATTCCCCCGCATGCGCGCGTTCAAGGGCGCCCTCGGCCAGGTGATCCCGGGCAAAGGCGCCGACCGCGTCCTGAAACAAACGCTGTTCTTCGGTGAGTTCGAAATTCATGGCCGATTGTATACAATTCTGTTTTCAAGATTGGAAGCGTCGCTTTGCCCGCGGAAGGCACTTTACCCTGAAATCAGCAGAACCATTCGTCAGGCCCCGAATACAGCTGATTATAGCCGGAAACAGCCGTTTATCAGTGCCGGCAGCCCGTGTCACGGGGCCGTCATTTGACATTTCCGATAAAATCAGTAGGGTTTGGCCCGATGTTTGAAAACGATTTCAGCACCCACAGTGATTGAGCTTATCGCTAAAAATGAGGTTAACGCCCTGCGCAAACAAGCCGCAGAGGTGCCTCAGTGCGTTCGCAGCACCGTCGCTCCAACCTGGGTGTTCATTGGCAAATACGCCATGCCGGATTCCGAACATCTGATCCCCTTCCAGGTCTAGTACCGAACACCAGCCGGCCCTTTGGGCCGGCAACCGAACCGGCGTGCTCACGTTCGTGAGCACGGTTCTTTTTGTACGTTCATATCGCCAGCAAAAATAACAGGAAAAATTCATGCCCGACCAAGCACTGACACCAGAACCCTCGGATCCTTCGACTCGCAACGGCGGGGGCTCCCTTGCGCCATATCAGGCCAAAGTCGCCGCCACTGAAGCCCTACTTGACGTTGATGGTGTTGGTATACGTGCGCCGTCCTTGGACGAGGGTGCGTTGATGTGGGAACTGGCGCGCGACGCGGACGGCTTGGACCTGAATTCCCCTTACGCATACATGATGGCGGGACGCCACTTCCAAAGCACCTGTGCGATTGCCGAGGTTTATGGAAAACCCGCCGGATTCGTCATGGCCCACCGCATTCCGTCGCGCCCGGATGTCCTGTTTGTCTGGCAAGTGGCCGTGTTGTCGGATTTTCGCGGCCTCGGCATCGCAAAACGGATGTTCGACAATCTGCTCGCGCGAGAAGAAAACGCAGGCGTGCGCACCATGGAAGCCACGGTGACCCCGTCAAACAAGGCCTCCGCCGCGCTGTTCGCGGCTTTCGCCAAAAGCCGTAATGCCGAATTGGATGTTCGCACCGGCTTCACCGCCGCCGATTTCCCCGATGGTCATGGTCACGAGGCGGAAGACCTCTACGTGATTTCCCCCATCTCTGACATTACCTAACGAGGATTACCCGATGAAAACCTTCGAAAAACATGAGTCCAATGTCCGTGGCTATATTCGCAGCTTCCCCACGGTTTTCGCCAAGGCCAAGAACGCCAACCTGATTGACAAGGACGGCACGCAGTACATCGACTTTTTCGCCGGTGCCGGCGTGCTGAACTACGGCCATAACAATGCTGAGCTTAAAGAAGCCGTCATGGATTACATGGCCGAAGACGGCATCCTGCACGGCCTTGATATGGGGACCGAAGCCAAGGAAACGTTCCTCAAGACCTTCCATGAGGTGATCTTGAAGCCGCGCGGGATGGACTACAAAATCCAGTTCCCCGGCCCCACCGGCACCAATGCGGTGGAAAGCGCGCTCAAGCTTGCGCGCAAGGTCACCGGCCGCACCAACGTGGTGAGCTTCACCAATGCCTTCCACGGCATGACGGCGGGGGCGCTGGCCTTGACCGGCAACGCATCCAAGCGCGCGGGCGCCGGCATGCCGCTGAACAACGTCACCACCATGCCTTTTGACGGCTATATGGGCAAAGACGTCGATACGCTCGATTACTTTGAAAAGACATTGAAGGACGCAGGCAGCGGCATCGACATGCCCGCCGCCGTAATCGTCGAAACGGTCCAGGGCGAGGGCGGCATCAACCTCGCCGGTTGGAAATGGCTGCGCAGGCTGCGCGCCATCTGCACCCAGTACGACATCCTGATGATCGTTGACGACATCCAGATGGGATGCGGGCGGACCGGTCCGTTCTTCAGCTTCGAACCCGCGGCCGTCATGCCGGACCTGATCTGCCTGTCCAAGGCCATCAGCGGATTGGGCCTGCCGATGGCGCTGGTTCTGATCCGTCCGGACCTGGATATCTGGAAGCCCGGCGAACACAACGGAACGTTCCGGGGCAATAACCTGGCCTTCGTATCGGCGGCCAAGGCCCTGGATTACTGGCGTGACGGCGTGCTGGAAGAAGACGTCGCCATCAAAGGGCGGCGCATCCGCGAACGTCTTTCCGAAATCGTCGATGCCCATCCGGAAGCCAACCTGCGCGTTCGCGGACGTGGGATGATCCAGGGGCTGGTCAGCGAAGACGAAGGCCTTGCCGTCGACATTTGCCAAGAAGCGTTTGAAAACGGTCTGGTGATGGAAACAGCCGGCGTTGATGATCAGGTCGCCAAGATCATGCCGCCGCTGACGATCGATGACCTTACCCTTGAAAAAGGGCTGCAAACGCTGGTCGAGGCCGCGGCACGTGTCATCAAAAAGCGTGCTTCTGAAAACGCCACGGACGCCGCCTAAAGAAAGATCAATAAAACATGATTGTGAAGAAACTCGACGACGTGCTCGGCACCGAGCACGAAGTCAAAGGCGGCACTTGGACCAGCCGCCGCCTGATCCTGCGCGACGCCGGCATGGGCTTTTCCATGCACGACACCTTGATCCACGCCGGAACGGAAACGCTGATCTGGTACAAAAACCACCTGGAAGCCGTTTATTGCATTGAAGGCAAAGGCGAGATCGAGGTGCTGCCCGATGGCCCCACATACCCCATCGAGGCAGGTACGCTCTACGCTCTCAACGGCAATGAAAAGCACTTGCTGCGCGCCGAAGAAGAGATGCGCATGATCTGCACCTTCAACCCGCCCTTGACGGGCCTGGAGGTGCATGATGAGGACGGCGTGTACCCAGCCCTGACCGAATGACCTCTCCTGCGCCAATGGCGGCGATGGGCCAAAAGCGGCCCTCCCGCCCAGGCGTCAGTTGTTGAAACTGAGCTTCGCCGGCGAGATCAAAACCCCGAACTGTTCGCACCAAATGACCACATGGCCGTAAGCCTTGAGGTCCAGGCCCTTGGGGATGTTGAAGTTCTGGCTGCCCTTGAAGGCGCGGAGTCTCCCTAAGTCCACGAACATGGTCTTATCGATCTCGGTGTCCGGCGTCACCGTATCGAGGGGCACCAGATAGACGTGGTACTTGGGGCCGGGGCCGACCTCGAAATCCGGTTCCAGGCGCACGGCGCGATGGTAGACCGTGACCCCGCCTTTTCCGTAATGGATGGGGTCGGACGGGTTGGCGTGAATGAACCTGCCCGTGGCGACCTTGGCAGTGACCGCATCCGCGGGGGCGGCTTCCTGGGCCACGACATCGGCCAGGAAAATATAAGGGTAAGCGAAGATGCCGAGGGCGACCCCGGCGAAAACGCCTAAAAATCCGCCGGTGAAGAAGATGATGATCGCTTTTTTCATGGGGCGCCCTCCGTTCGACTGACCCGGATCAGTCATTGTCCATGCTGCGGTCCGCGATGCCAAGCACTCCCAACGGGCCGACATCGACCAGGCGGAAGGGATGTGGTGCCGAACAGAAAGCCGGCGGCACGGAATAATGCACACCCGTGTCCGACACCAGATGGCTGCCGGGATGATAATGGCCGGACAACACCGCGCGCACGCAGCCCGAGGCGTTGATGCGGTCCCGGTACCAATCCGCGTCCGTGTAGTGATAGCGCCATTGCGCGAAGGTCGGCGGGTCGATCATGTAATGCTGCACATGGATCTGCGGCGGGCCGTCCACGCCGTCGGCCAGCGCCGTTTCGAACAAGGCCCGGCTTTCGGCCCCGCGCACGGGCGCCCGGTCGCCGTTCAGGTCATCGCGAAAGCAGACGAAGCGCAGGCCCGCGACGTCGCGCAGCGGGGTTTGGTCGGCGAAGGCCGTGTCGAACAGGTCCGGCACGTCGTGGTTGCCGGGCACGGCGACAAAGGGCCGCCCGAGGTTTTCCAGCAGATCGCGGAACAGGCGATAATCGGCGACCGAGGCCGCCGCCGTTTCCGCCCGCCAGTCCGGGTCCGTGTTCGTGCCGTCGATGTATTCGTCGGGAATATCCAGCAGGTCGCCCGAGATCACCACCACGTCGGCAGCCAGGGCGTCGATCCGTCCGGCGAGGCGGCCGAGCACGGCGGGCATCTCGCGGGACAGGCGTTCCGGCCGCTTCGCCGTGCCCGCCAGAGCGTGACGCAGGTGCAGGTCCGTCAGGTGGAGAATGCGGGTACGGTCCTGCATGATGCGGACCGGGGTGCCTCAGGCCGCGCCGACGAAGGCGTCGTAGCGCGTGCCGATCTCGTCGATGGCGGCGTTGTACAAGGCCTCCCCGGCCTCAATGGTCGCCTTCCTGGGGTCCGATCCGATGCGCCCGTCGGGGAAGCGGCGGCGGTAGTCGTCGCAATCGAAGATCGGGCCGTCACCGGCACGGCCGGGGGTCATCTCGGCCCCCTTCACGCGGGCGGCGTCTTTCTGGAATCCGAAATAGGTCAGCGAGACCTCGCCGCAGGTCGCATGAGCACCGTCGTCGTCGCCGAAGGTCTCGGCCGAAATCTTCACCACACTGTCGCAGTCGAACCAGTTGACCAGGGTGCAGCGCACCGGCGGGCGATTGTCCCCGGCCCGGCCCAGGGAATGCTCGGCATAGATTTCCGAAAACGCGGCGTTCAGGGTCGCGATGTTGCCGCCGTGGCCGTTGAGGAAAAAGAACCGCTCAAACCCGTGCTTGGCCAGCGAATTCACAATGTCCTGCACCATGGCGATCATGGTCGAGGGCCTGAGCGTGACCGAGCCCGCGAAGCCCAGGTGATGCTGCGCCATGCCGATGGACAGCGTCGGGGCGATCATCACGGGGGCGCCCGCCGCCTGCCGCTGTTCCGACAGGCCATAGGCGAGTATCTCCGGGCACAGCGCATCCGTGCCGATGAAGCCCGTGGGGCCGTGCTGTTCCGTCGAGCCGACGGGGATGATCACGCCCTTGGAGTGGGTCAGATAGGTTTCGACCTCGGGCCAGGTGGAGAGCTGCAGGCGCATGGTCGCGCCCTTACGCCGCGTTCTGCAGTTGCAGACGCATCCATACGTCCTTCAGCGCCGTGACCAGTTCGTCCATCACGTCGTCGTCATGGAACGGCGACGGCGTGATGCGCAGGCGTTCCGTCCCCACCGGCACGGTCGGATAGTTGATGGGCTGGATATAGACGCCGTATTCGTCGAGCAGCATGTCCGTCGCCTGCTTGCAGCGCACGGCATCGCCCACCATCAGCGGCACGATATGGGTGACCGAGGGCATGACCGGCAGGCCCGCCGCGGTCAGCAGGTCCTTCAGGCGCTGGGCCCGTTCCTGATGCTGCACGCGCAATTCGTTGGTTGCGCGCACGTGGCGGATCGAGGTGATGGCGCCCGCCACCAGGGGCGGCGGCAGGGTGGTGGTGAAGATGAAGCCGGGCGCGGCGCAGCGCACGGCATCGACCATGGCTTCGGAACCCGCGATATAACCGCCCATCAGCCCGAAGGCCTTGGCCAGGGTGCCTTCGATCACCGTGATGCGGTCGGCCACGCCTTCGCGTTCGGAAATGCCGCCGCCGTTCTCGCCGTACAGGCCCACGGCGTGGACTTCGTCGAGATAGGTCATGGCGCCGTACTTGTCGGCCAGATCGCAGATCTGCTTCATGGGCGAAATGTCGCCGTCCATGGAATAGACGCTTTCAAAGGCAATCAGCTTGGGCGCGGCCTTGGGCAGGGATTTGAGGATTTCTTCCAAATGCGCCATGTCGTTGTGGCGGTAGATCTTCTTGGCGCAGCCCGAATGGCGGATGCCGGCGATCATCGACGCATGGTTCAAGGCGTCCGAAACGATGATGCAGTCGGGCATCAGCTGCGCGATGGTCGAGATCGCCGCGTCGTTGGACACGTAGCCGGAGGTGAACAGCAGGGCCGCTTCCTTGCCGTGCAGATCGGCCAGTTCCTTTTCCAATTCGGCATGCAGATAGGTCGTGCCGGCGATGTTGCGCGTACCGCCCGAACCCACGCCCATGCGCGCCCCTGCTTCCGACAAGGCGGCCAGGACATCCTGGTTCTGGCCCTGCCCCAAATAATCGTTGGAACACCAGACGACGACGTCCGAGGTCGTGCCGTCGGGGTGGTGGCGGGTCGCGTGGGGGAAGTTTCCGGCCTGGCGCTCCAGATGCGCGAAGACGCGGTATCGGCCCTCGCCCTTCACCTTGTCGACGGCGTCCTGGAATACCTTTTCATAGTTCATCGTGCGTTCTCCTGCGCACCGCCTTGCCGGCGGGCGAATGCAATCCGGCCCGGAATGCCTTTGATTCCGCGCACTATTAGGCGGTTTCAGGGCAACCGTCCTTGACTGATGTCAATATTGTAAGACGCAGAACAGGCAAAGGGAATTCCCGATAACGCCGATATTTTTTTCACGACGTGGGTCCGCTGCATCCCCGGCGGCGGGTCCAGGGCTGTCCGGCGCACACGAAGTGCTCAAGAAAACGTGCGTTCTCCGCCCCCGCCGCTTCGGTTATGGGTTGGAACACCATTGATCAGCCGGAGCCCCCTCCCCCCATGACGTCCTTCCTTGTCGGCGCCATCGCCGTGGTTGCCATCGCCAGCTATTTTCTGTCGCCCAAGGTGCGCACCGCCGATGGCTTCTTCCGCGGCGCCAATGACGACGGCAGCGCCCCCGGCCTGCTGACCCTGACCCTGTCCCAGGTCACGACCTGGATTTTCGCGCGCTCCCTGATGAACGCCGCGATCCTGGGGTTTTATTACGGGATCGCGGGCGCCCTCGCCTATGCGGCCTATTACCTGAGCTTCCTGACCGGCGGCGTGATCGTCGACCGCATCCGCTTCCGCCACGGCGCGGGCAGCGTGCAGGAATTCCTGACCGACCATTACGGCGGCATGGGCCGCTGGACCTACAACCTGGTGGTCGGCGTGCGGCTGTTGAGCGAGGTGTTCGCCAACCTGCTGGTCATCGGTATCATCTTCGGCGCGGCGGGGACCACCGGCTACACCCTGGCGATCGTCGGCATCGCGGTGCTGACCCTGGGCTATTCCATGATGGGCGGCCTGCGCGCGGCACTGCGCACGGACGTGATGCAGACGGCCCTGCTCTACCTCGGGTTGGCGGTTTTGCTGGCCTTGACCGTGACGCGGCCCGAATTCGACATGGCGGCGGTGATCGGCTCCAGCCCCGACACGGGCGGCCCCGGCTGGATCCTGCTGGCTGTCGCCTTGCTGCAGATCTGGAGCTATCCGCTCCACGATCCGGTGATGATGGATCGCGGATTCCTGGCCGACCGGACAACGACGCGCAAAAGCTTCCGCCACGCGGCCTGGATTTCCATCGCCGGTATCCTGGTTTTCGGTGTCATCGGCGTCTACGCGGGCCTCAACAAGGGCGAGGGCGAGGCCATGGTCGCCACCCTGACCCGGCTGCTGGGCGAGCCGGCCATGCTGGTGTTCAACCTGGCGCTGGTGGTCTCGGCGGTCTCGACCCTCGATTCAACCTTCGCTAGTGCCTCCAAACTGGTCGCCGCCGACATGCGGGTGATGGCGCCTTCCGTGCGCAACGGGCGGCTGGCCATGGCCGGGTTCCTGCTGGGCGGTCTGGGGTTCCTGTTCCTCGGCAACAAGGACCTGTTCGCCGCCGTCGCCGTGTCCGGCACGGCGTCCATGTTCCTGGCCCCGGTGGTGCTGTTCAACGTCATGGGCGGCCTGCGGATCCAGGCCTGGGCCTACGGTTTCGCCTTTGCATTAGCGGTTGCCGGGGGTGCCCTTTACATGCTGGAAGCGGGCGGCCATGTGGCGCTGATCGAACCCCTGTTCGGGCTGGGCCACAAATACGCCAAGCTGCTGATGATCTGCGCCACGGTGCTGGCGGGCGGATGCGGGGCCTTTGCCCTGTCGTTGGCGGTTGCGGGCCGGTGCCGGGCCTCGACCTGAGCCCGTAAAATTTCCAGACAGGAACCGCGTTTTGGGATAATAGAAGCGCCATGAGCACCTCCCCATCGCATGCCGTGGGCACATCCGCCGCCAAACCGCGCCGGAAAGCGCCCGTCGCCGCCGCCCCCAAGGTCGGCTTGGTCAGCCTCGGCTGCCCCAAGGCGTTGGTCGATTCCGAACGCATCATGACCCGGCTCCGCGCCGAGGGATATGATCTGGTCGACAGCTACGACGGCGCCGATCTGGTGATCGTCAATACCTGCGCGTTCCTGGAAACGGCCCGCGACGAATCCCTGGAAGCCATCGGCGAGGCCATGGCCGAAAACGGCAAGGTCGTGGTGACCGGCTGCCTGGGCGTGCACGAGAACCTGATCCGGGAAATCCATCCGGGCGTTCTGGCCGTGACCGGCCCGCATCAGTATGAATCGGTGATGTCCGCCGTCCATCAGGCACTGCCGCCGGCCCATGATCCTTACGTGGACCTGCTGCCGCCCGAGGGCATCAAGCTGACGCCCCGCCATTATGCCTATCTGAAAATTTCCGAAGGCTGCAACAACAAGTGCACCTTCTGCATCATCCCGAGCCTGCGCGGCCCGCTGACCAGCCGTCCCATCGGCGACGTGCTGAAGGAAGCCGAGGGCTTGGCCGAAGCCGGGGTCAAGGAACTGCTGGTGATCTCCCAGGATACCAGCGCCTACGGTATCGACACCAAATTCCCCCGCCAGGAATGGCGCGGCAAGGAGTACCGCACCCGCTTCCTCGACCTCTGCGAAGGCTTATCGGAACTGGGCATCTGGGTCCGCCTGCATTACGTCTACCCCTACCCCCATGTCGACGAAGCCATTGCGCTGATGGCCGAGGGCAAGATCCTGCCCTATCTGGATATCCCGTTTCAGCACGCCAGCCCCAACGTTCTGAAAGCCATGCGCCGTCCCGCCCATCAGGAACAGACGCTGGAGCGCATCAAGGGCTGGCGCCGCGACTGCCCGGACCTGGTTTTGCGCTCGACCTTCATCGTCGGCTTTCCCGGCGAGACCGAGGACGATTTCGACTTTCTGCTCGACTGGCTGCAGGAGGCCGAACTCGACCGCGTCGGCTGCTTCAAATACGAGAACGTCGCGGGGGCACACGCCCAGGCGCTAGGCGATCATCTGGACGAGGATGAAAAGCAGGACCGTTGGGAACGCCTGATGGAGGTTCAGCAGGACATCAGCGCCAAGCGCCTTGCGCGGCTGGTCGGGCGCGATCTGGACGTGCTGATCGACGAAGCCGGCGACGCGGGCGGCCCGGCCGTCGGGCGCTGCTATGCGGATGCGCCGGAAATCGACGGCGCCGTGCGTGTTTCGGGTGGAAAAAACCTGCGCCCGGGCGACATGGTCCAGGTCCGGATCACGGGCGCGGATGAATACGACCTGACCGGCGACGTGACGTCCCGGGGCTGACCGCGCTGCGGACTATCCGTTCGACGCCCGGCGGTGACGCGGGGCGTTGGGATCGTGGGCATTGCGGGTGTCCATGCGGTCCAGGATTTCGCGCATCAGGCCGACGCACTCCTTAAGTTCCTTGATATCCTGGCGCATGGTGCGGATCGCCGTTTCCTGGTCTTCGGCATTCTGCGACATGATTTGACGCAGGGTCGTCATCCGCTGGTCCTGCTGCTGCAGGGCCACGGCCAGTTTGACTTCGTTATCCGCAAGTTTCTGATTGACCAGGGCCTGGAGGCGCTTGGCGACCTCGGCCGAGGTCAGCAAAGCGACAACGCCGATAATCACCGCGATTCCGGCAGCTATGGTCGCCAAATCGGCGAAAGACGAGGCTTCACCCATTCCATCACCCCGAACATTTATCTTCCACGCCTGATTTTATGACGGCGGGATAGATCGTTACGGCCATTCTGGCCCCGAACCCGGCCGTTCAAGAGCCAGGCATGCACGCACGCAACCCGATGCCGGGACAAGGCAACGGATTAGCGTCTACACATATTAGTCCGCGAAGGGCGATGCTGAAACAAAACTTTCTTTAGGCTTCGATTTTGCCGTGAATCCGCGTTCTTCGTCCGTCGGAATGACCCGGCGCACGTTGCGCACATCGTCGAGGGCCTGGCTGAAGGCATTCAGGCGCTGACGCAGATCATCCGTCCCCGTCGACGCCGCCTTGAACTGTTCCTCCATGGCGCTGAGCGCCTCGCCCAGGACCCTGCGCTGGCGTTTCAGTTCGCGGTCCTGCTTGTCGAGGCTTTTGAGAAGTTCCAGTTCGGATTGTTCGAACCGGGCGTCGATCAACGCCGTCACCCTTCGGGACATTTCCGTGGAAACCATCAACGCGATGACCCCGAATACGATACCGGCGGCGCCCAGGATTATGCCCAAATAGGCCGTCATGCCGCTCATGTTTCTCACCCTTTCAATATGCAGGCCGCCCAGGGTTGTTGTAGGGTCTGTACCGGCATATGCCTGATTCACCGGTCTGAATTTTATCCGTTTTCGGCCCTGGCCGCTGTGATCAGCCTCACTTGCTTAAATTAATTAAATAAATTCAATAGGTTAATATGAAAGCCGCCGTCATCCCCGTCACCCCGTTGCAGCAGAACTGTTCCCTGGTGTGGTGTGAAAACACCATGAAAGCGGCCTTGGTCGACCCCGGCGGCGAGGTCGATCGCCTGAAGGCCGCTGTGGACGAAGCCGGCGTGACGCTGGAGAAGATTCTGGTCACTCACGGCCATCTCGACCATGCGGGCGCCGTTGCCGATCTGGCCGAGGAATTCGGCCTGCCCATCGAAGGGCCGCACCCGGAAGACAAGTTCTGGATCGACCAATTGCCGACCCAGGGCCGGGAATACGGGTTCGGCGAATTGCGGGCCTTCACGCCCGACCGCTGGCTCGACCAGGGTGACACCTGCACCGTCGGCGAGCAGACCTTCGACGTGCTGCATTGTCCGGGGCATACACCCGGCCACGTCGTATTTTTTCATGCGGGTGAGCGCGTCGCCTTCGTCGGCGACGTGCTGTTCCAAGGCTCCATCGGTCGTTCCGACTTTCCGCGCGGCGATTTCGACACCCTGATTCGGTCCATCCGCGAAAACCTGTTCCCGCTCGGCGACGACGTCACCTTCGTGCCCGGCCACGGGTCGCTGTCGACCTTCGGGCATGAACGGGAAAGCAATCCCTACGTCGCCGACCGCCTGTTCGCGCGGAACACCGGCTGATATCGGACGGGCCTGCGGCAATGAAACACATCCTGCTGCTGGCCGACGCCGACGAACTGCCGGGCTTGACCCGGATATTCCGGGACGCAGCACCTGATGCGCGCATCCAGGGCGTCAGCAGCCGCGCCGAACTGGAACAGGCCACGGCAGCCCCCGCCACCGACTTGCGCCTGGTCGCCTTCTGCTCCGACGTGATCGTGCCCGAGGCGGTACTGGACCGCCTGCCCGGCCCGTCCTACAACGTCCACCCCGGTCCGCCCTGGGTGCGCGGGATCTATCCTTCGGTATTCGCCTTGTATGAAGGGCTGGACCGCTTCGGGGCGACCCTGCACGAACTGACCATGGAGATCGACGCCGGCCCCATCGTCGCCGTCGACGAGGCCGCCATCACGCCCGCCATGGACCGCCTGGCCTTGGAAACCCTGGCGCGCGATCTGGTCACGGGATTGCTCACGCGCATGGCCCCGGACCTGTTGACGGTCGACGGCCCCCTGCCCCATCTCGATGCTCAGTGGTCGGGGCCCGCCTGGTCGAAGAAGGATTTCGACGCCCTCTGCCACCTGCCCGACGGCATTGACGAGGCCGAGTTCCGCCGCCGCCTGCGCGCCGTCGGAGAAGGCCCCAATCATGCGCTCTATTTCGAGACGTTCGGGCGCCGCTTCCCGCTGGCGCCGCCGGCCCGGACCGGCCCCGTGGTCAAGGGCGGCAGGCCCGTCGAACCCTGATTTTTCCCCTCAACCCCGCCGGTATCCCATTCAATTGCTGAACTTTTCCCCGGGTTAAGGGTTTCCCTCTTGGGTCTCCCCTTGTACCCTTGGGCGGATTCTTCAATTGGTCCGCTCTGAGTACGCGTGGCTTGTCCACCGTCGTCTCGAAGTCTCGTTGCTTGGTGACGTTCTGTTGAAGCCGATGACAACGAAAAGGAAGCGAACAAATGAAGCAAGCAGCGACCGGGGATACCCTGCGTGTCCACTATACGGGAACCCTGGATGACGGCACGACCTTCGACACCTCGAAAGACCGCGCGCCCATGGAAGTCACCCTGGGCGGCGGCCAGATCCTTCCCGGAGTAGAGGCCGCCTTGGCCGGCATGGCTGAGGGCGATACGAAAAAAGTCACCCTGGAGCCCGACGACGCCTTCGGCGACCACAATCCGGACCTGGTCCAAACCGTGGCGCGCGGCACCATTCCGGCGGAAATTCCGTTGGAAGTCGGCGCCGTCCTGGAAGCGACAAACGAGACGGGCAATCCGATGCACTTGGTTGTGCTTGAATTCAACGACGAGGACGTGACGCTGGACGCCAACCATCCCCTGGCGGGCAAAGCGTTGACGTTCGAACTGACCCTGGTCGAATTCGCCTAGTCCAGGTCTGCCGTCTTCGGGAGCCCCCGCGTCAGTCCGCTTGTGGCGGGCCGGCGCGCAGGCGCCCGGGCAGCAGTGCCGCGACGGCGATGAAGAAGGCACCCAGGGCAAGACCGATCCATTCGCCAGGGACACTGTCCAGCACGGCCGGATAGTCGGTGCCGGAAAGCGGCCCCAGGGTCGCTTTCCCACCCAATACGTGGTCCAGTACACCGGTCGATTTGACCCAGGCGTAGGTCGCCATGTAGGCGCCCGCCCCGGCCAATCCGCCAAGGACGAAAACAACCCCGTCCCACCGGCCCGTGGCGGCGGCGGCAAGGCCGGTGCCGGGGCAATACCCGGACACGGCGAAGCCAAGCCCCAGCAGCAGACCGCCGATGAACACACCCCAATAGGCGTCCTTGACGTCAAGGTGTCCGGGATCGACGAACCCCAGCATCAACCCGGCGTAAAGCAGGACCGAGGCCGTGCCGATGGCCAGGAAGATGGTCTTCATCAGATGAAGATTGCTCAACCGCAGCATGCCGATGATGAAATTCGGGTTGGTGGCACCGATACGGTCCAACACGAAACCGAAGGCACCGCCGATGACGATGGCGAGGATCAAGGTGGTCATGGCTCAGCCCTCCTTCCGGTAGGTCAGGATCGCCGCCGGCAGGGCGGCCAGGAACACACCGGCCGTGAAGATGTAGGCCGACATGGCGGTCTGCATCATGCCGCTCATCATATGGCCCGAGGTACATCCGCCGGCCAGCCGCGCGCCATAGAGCACGATGAACCCGGCGACGAAGGCGGCGACTTGGCGTTTCCACGCCGCGTCACCGAAGTTGGCGCGCCACACGGCCGGTGCGGTGCGTTCCTCGCGGGACACGCCGCCCCGCAGCAAGGCCGACACCGCCGCCCCGCCCATCAGGGCGAGCACGAACACGAAACTGTAATTCCAGGGATTGGCCACGTTCTTGGCGTACTTGCCGCCCGATTTGTTCAAATAGGCGTTGGGGCTGGCATAGCCGCTTTTGGCGTCCTTGGACGCGACCACGGCAGTATCATCGACCGCATCCCACAAGATGCCGTCGAAGATCACGAACTGGGTCGAAACGCCGACCGGCTTGACCAGCAAGACCGCCGCGAAGAACACGGCCCCCAGCAGGATGCCGCCGGTTTTCCAGGATAAAATCATCCCGCAATCCTCCGTACTATGGGTAGAAGGGCGCCGCGCCTTATTGCGCCTTTGTTACCGGGCAGGTCGATATCCCGAACAGGGAATAGGCCGGACAGGTCGAAAACAGGCCGGTCGCCAAGGGCACGACGCCGATCAGGGTCCACATGCGCCAGGGCGCGTCAGGAAACAGGAAGAACAGGGCAAGCAGGCCGACACCGACAACGATCCGCAACAGGCGATCAATACCGCCGACATTTTTCTTGAACATGAACGGAACTCCTTCTCGTTCGAATGGCGTGAGGTCAAGCGTACGCGCCGCACGGAACGCCGCATTGATCACAGTCAATCAGAAGCGAGATAATTCGTCGGTGACTTGGTCACATAGGCCGCGGGCGGCGCTCAGGTGAGCAACGCCGCCAGTCCCGTGCGGCTGGCAACCTGGATCGTGCCGCGGTCGAGCGAAACCAGCCCCTTCTTGGAAAGGATTTCGAGCCGCCGCGAGATCACCTCCCGCACGGAGCCGATGGCCGTCGCCAGTTCCTGATGGGTCGCGCGAACCAGGCCGCTGTCATCCGCGCGCTCCAACAGGGCCGCGGCCAGGCGTGCTTCGATCCGGATGAAGGCGACCCGCTCCAGCACCTGCATGACCGATTGCAGGCGCTTGGCGAAGGCCTGGAAGACGAAGGTGCGGAAGGCTTCGGACGTTCCCAGAAGACTGAGGAACAGGGACCTGGGAATCATGACCGCTTCGACGTCCGTTTCGGCGACCGCTTCGGCGGAATAGTCGTCCTCGCCCAACAGGCCCAGCGTGCTCTGCACACAGGATTCGCCAGGCGTGATGCTGTACAGCAGGATTTCGCGCCCGGTGGCACCCGTCAGGTAGACGTCAACCCGGCCGCCGATCAGCACCCCGAAACAGGTGACCTCGTCCCCGGGACGAAACAGCACATGTCCCTTGGGGATGGTGATCGGGCGGATGGCCTCCAACTGCCGGCGTGTTTGCCCGTCCAGGCCGCCCAGTCCCGGCGCACGGTCAACCCAATGGGGCGCGGCGGTCATGTGCCCTGCCCCGCCGGCTCACCTTCCATACCGCCGGCGGCGGCCTGATGAATGGCGGCGATGCGTTTGCAGACCCGATCGATCAGATGGGCCGTTTCCTTAAGGTCGTGCAGGGTGTCCAAGGCGATCTCCGTTTGATCGGCGCTCAGATCGCCGCGTGATGCGGCGGCCAGAAACGCAACCTTCAGCCGATTGTAGACCGGAAGGGTCGCGTCTTCGGTGGGCAGGCTGCCGGCCCCTTCGCCGAACAGCTGTTCGGCGGCGTCGATCTGGCCCACGATGAGGGTCGCGTAACTGATGATCTGATTTTCCACGTCGTCCGGCAGGGCCGCGATTTCCGCCCGCCGTCCGGCGACGGCCAGCCCCAGGTCGGCGATACCGGACAAATGCATGAGGGCGCGGATCGGATGCGGCAGCGCCTCAGCCACGGCCTGGGCGTTGTTGGCCGCGCTCAGCTTCTGCACATAGGCCACGATGGCATCGTTCAGCGCGTCGATGATCCCGCGCCGCCGCCGCAGGCGATCCGCCGATGCCGCGGGGTCAAGAAACGCCGCCCGCGCGATTCCGAAGGCGACCGCCGCGACACGGCCCAGTTCCAGCACGATGGCATCCAGCGCCAGCGCCGGAAGCGCAAGCCCCGTGTCGTCCAGGTGGCGGGGCCGGGCCTCGTCCTCTTCGGCCGTCACGAAGCGGTCTGCCAACCAGGTTTCCAGGCGCGGCGCCAAGGGCCACATCAGCACGACGCCCAGCACGTTGAACACCGTGTGGAACAAGGCCAAGGCCGCTGTCGACCCCACCCCCGCCGCCAGGGTCTTTTCCGTGGCGTCGACGATGACCAGAAGCACCGGCAGCAACAGAAGCGCCACGATCCCGGTCAGGACATTGAACACGACATGGCTGACGGCCACGCGCCGGGCGTTGGATGTGGCACCGAGCACCGCCAGCGCCGCCGTGGTGGTCGTCCCCACATTGGCGCCGATCACCAGTGAGGCCCCCGCCTCCACCGTCAGAATGCCGCCGGCCGCCGCCGTCAGGGCGATGGCGATCACGGCGCTGGACGACTGGACAAGGGTCGTCATGACGATGCCAATCGCCACGAACATGATGTCATTGAGGATGCCGCCGCTTACGAAGGCGCCAAGGTCGACAGCCTGCCCCAGGCCGGCGAAGGTCGTCTTCAGGGTCGCAATCCCAAGAAAGAACACCCCGAACCCGGCCAACGCCTCGCCGAATGCGCCGCGCCTGCTGGACACCCCGGTCAGGGACAGAAACATGCCGATGCCGAGCAGCGGCAGGGCGAAGGCCTCGATCTTTATATCGAACCCGACCAGAGCCACGATCCAGCCGGTCATGGTGGTGCCGACGTTGGACCCGAAGATGACCCACATGGCCTGGCCCAGGGTCAGCACGCCCGCGTTGACGAAACCGATGGAGGCCACGGTGACGGCGCTTGAGGATTGCACGATACCGGTGATCAGCACCCCCGACCACAGGGCGCGGCCCCGGGTTCGCGTCCACCGCGTCAGCACGTCGCGCAACATGGCGCCCGCGGCCAGTTTCAGGCCGTCGGTCATCAGGCGCATGCCGAGCAGAAAAAGGCCGATGCCCCCGATCGCGCCGCCGATGAGAACCAGGTTCATGGATCCGGACACGAAATGCGTTGCAGGAGGGTCGAGGATAGCGCCCTTCGGCGGGACATCAAGCCGGGTTCGCGCTGTCCTTCTGGTCGCTGTCCGCGTCCTTCAATCCGTTCACCGTCCGGTCGCCCGGCAGATCACGGGGCCGCAGGTACAGGAACGCGGCGATGCCCAGCGGCGTGATGATGGCCAGATGCCCGAACGCCAACACCCAGCCGGTGACCCCGCTTCCGCCCGCAAGGTCGAGCACGATGCCGAACACCAGCGGCCCGAAGAACCCGCCGATGTAGCCGATCGTCGAATGCACGGCGAGGGTAGCGCCCCGGCGGCTCGGCTCGGCGCTGCCCGAGGTGCCGGCCGTGAGCGCCGATGAATCGGCGTAGACCGCGATGTTGTACATAAGGCAAAGGGCGACCGCGAGGCCGTAGCCCACGGCCGCCGCCCAACCGATGCTGAGGGCGAACACCATGGCCACCGCCATCACCGCCATGACCACCCGCTGGCGGCCGAAGCGGATGCACATCTCGTTGCCGCCGACGCTCGACCAGGTGCCGAGCACGCCCATGGCGAAGGCGATGGAGGTCGGCGCGATCAGCCCTTCGCCGCCGCCCCAGGCCGCCGCCGTGAAGGTCAGGAACGTCACCCCCCAGGAGCGCAGGGTGAACAACTCCCAGCAATGAACGCCGTAGCCGATGGAATAGGCGAGCGCCGAGCGGTTGCGCAGCACCGGGCGGAAATCGAACAGGGCCGGGCGCGCCGATACGGACGCCCCGGCCGGGGCCGGTTTCGCCGGCTGGCCGGGCACGGCGAAGGCCATGATCAGGAACGCCGCCACGGTGCACAGGCTGGCGCCGCCGAACACCCAGGGCCAGGGCGCGAAGCTGGAGATCGTGCCCGCGAACAGGAACGACAGGGCGCCGCTGAACCCGACCCCGGCGGCATGCCAGGACACGCCGCGCGTCTGGGCCGTGCCCTCCAGCCGGTCGGACAGCACCTTGAGCCCCGGCATGTAACAGCCGGCCCAGGCCATGCCGGCAAGGGCGCGCAGGAACAGCGCCGACCAGAAACCGTCGGCCAGGAAGGCGTAACCCAGATGAGTCAGCGTCGTCAGGGTGACGCAGACCAGGTAGAGGCGCTTGGGGTCGATACGGTCGGTGAGGCTGACCAGGATCGGCACGGCGCAGACATAGGCCGCCGCCCACATGCCCGTCAGCCAGCCGGCCTCCGTATTGGTCAGGTTCCATTCGGTGATGAAGATGGGCAGCAGCGCCGGCACCGTATAGGCCCCGATCTGCGCCAATAGCTGCGCCATGAAGACAGCGAAGATTAGCCGGGTCGCCGACATCGCGTGGTCCTTGGTCTCTGCGTCGGGGGCGCCGGGAGGTCGGCCGTGACGGAATTGTAACAGGTAGAATGTCTTTGCCACCGCGTCAAAGCGGTTTCACGAAATTGACGTAACAGGAACACCGGAGTTAAACCGTGTCGCAACAAAAACCTAACAATGGTGGGCCACCTTTCCCATGAAACGTCCGTTGCCGCCGCCCGACGGCGCGGATAATCCGGTTTCTTTCAGGCCGGATTTTTCGGGGGAAACGACAGGAGGGACCGCGCCATGCGCCTGAACATCATCAAATCATTCGCCATCATCGGCCTTGTTTTCGGCATGTCCGCCTGCGCGTCGCAGGACGAGCAGATGAAGCTTCATTCGCTCGAGGAAAAGGTCAATCAGGCCTTAATGAACTCGGCCGCCGCCAAGGTCGACGCGACCACGGCGCTGCACATCGCCCTGCAGAACGAAAAGAAATAACCACCCGGGAATTCCTCCCCGCCTGACCACCAGCGAAGACCCCGCCCGAATCTGCTCGGGCGGGGTTTTCCCTGGGCGCGGTTTTTCAAAGGTGCGGTGCAATTGCCCGTTACGGGACGGCGCCGGGGGCGATAGGATCGCGCCATGCGCTTCTTCACCTCCGACCGCTTTGTCATTCCCCTGCCCGACGGCCATAGCTTTCCGGGGCGGAAGTACATCCTGCTGCGCGAACACTTGGTGCGCGAGGGCATCCTGGCGGCGGACAGCATCCTCCCCTCGCCCCTGGCCGAAGCGGACGACATCGCCCGCGCCCATGATGCCGATTACATGGCGGCGGTGCGCGACGGCCGCCTCGACGCCCAGGCGCAGCGCCGCATCGGCCTGCCGTGGAGCCGCAATCTGGTCGACCGCGTCACCGCGACCATGGGCGGCGCCGTGGAGGCGGCGGAAGCGGCCCTGGAATTCGGCCTGTCGGGCCAGCTTGCCGGCGGCACCCATCACGCCCACCGGGATTTCGGCGCGGGCTATTGCATCTTCAACGATTTCGCGATTGCGGCGCTGAAGATCCTGGCCGAGGGCTGGGCCGCGCGCGTCGCCATCATTGACCTGGACGTCCACCAAGGCGACGGCAACGCCGCCATCCTGACCGGCCATCCGGACGTCTTCGTGTTTTCCATGCAGGGGGAAAAGAACTTCCCCCATCACCGGGTTCCGTCAGACCTGGACGTGGATCTGCCTGACGGCACGGAGGACGCAGCCTATCTGAAAGCTCTCGCCGAACACCTACCGGCCGTGTTCGATTTCCGCCCGGACTTGGTGCTCTATCAGGCCGGCGTCGACCCCTTGGCTGAAGACCGCCTGGGCCGACTTTCCCTGACCCTGGACGGCCTCGCCAAGCGCGACCGCCTGGTGCTCACGGAATGCCGAAGCCGGGGCATCCCCGTCGCTCTCGGCCTGGGCGGCGGTTATGCCAACCCCATCGAGTTATCGGTACAGGCCTACGCCAATACTTATGCCGTGGCGAAGGACGTTTATCGGTTCTGAAGGGGGGCGCTTACTTCCCGTCCCGCTTGGCGATGCAGGCGCGGACGGAGCTGGAGCGGCAGGATTGGATGCAGCCCTGGCGCTTATTGGCGCTGCCGGACGGCCCCGCGAGGCAACCCCGCGTGCAGTCCTGCAACAGATCCTGAAAATGTCCGCCCGAATGATCGCGGCACCAGTTGTAGTCCGCGTCGAAACCGTCGGTGATGCCCTCGTTGAAGCCCTTGGCGATGCGCGTGAAGAAACCCTCGCGCTTGCCAGCGCCTTCGGATGTTTCGGCAGGCGGCGCGTTGGGAACGGCCCCGGCCTGCGGGGCGGCCGGCTGATCGGGTTCGCCGCCGAAACCGCTGAGCAAGCGGGAGAAGAAACCCGCCCGTTCGGCCGTTTGCGGCGCCGCGGCTTCGGCCGGCGCCGTCGGCACCGCCGCGACGCTTTCGGGGGCGGTGGGTGTTGCAGCCTGCTTGACGGGCACCGCCCGCGTTACGGCCTTGGGGGCCGGCCCCTGGGCCCGCTGGGACAGGCAGGCGTCCACGGCCGTGCCCTTGCAGGTCTGATAACAGCCCCGTTTCTGGGACACCTTCTTGTTGCTGATGCGCGTGCAGTTGGCATCGACGCAGGCCTCGAACGCCCGGTCGTAGACCTTGGGCATGGTGTTGAAGCACCAGTCGAAGTCGCCCAGGTCGTAGGCCGCCGCCCGCGACGTGCCGAGATGCAGGCAGGTCATCAACCCGACAAGCGCCAGGAGTATCCGCAAGGTCGTCCGTCCTTCTGAATGTTCCGTCACGATTTGTCGCCGCCGATGGCCGCGATGCCCCCGGCCTCGCCCCAGCGGGGCGCCGTGTCCAGATGCACCCCCGCCTGATCCAACAGGCGCATGCAGGTCTGATCCACAAGGTCGCTGATCGCCTGGGGTTTTTGATAGAACGCCGGCACGGGCGGGAAGATCACCGCCCCCAGGGTCGCCAGCTTGGTCAGGGTTTCCAAATGCCCGGCATGCAGCGGCGTTTCGCGCACGGCCAGCACCAACGTCCGGCGTTCCTTCAGCATCACGTCGGCGGCGCGGGTGATCAGGTCGCCCGTGTTGCCGTAGGCGATGTTGGATGCCGTCTTCACGGAACAGGGGGCGACGATCATGGCATCCAGGCGGAACGAGCCCGAGGACACAGGTGCCCCCACATTCCCCGCCAAATGCACGACATCGGCCAGGGCCTCGATCTCGGCCGCGTCGCGGTCAAGCTCCGCCGAAATGGTCAGCCGCCCGGCCTTGGAAATCACCAGATGGCTTTCGACATCCGGCGTTTCCGCCAGCATTTCCAGCAGGCGCCGGCCATAGACGGCGCCCGAGGCACCGGTGATGGCGATAAGGATGCGTTTTCGGTCGTTGGACATGGGGGCAATTTGGGGATTGGTGGCGCATTTGTCCATCGTTTGCGCAAATCCCGATTGACCGCCCGGCCCGGCGCGTTACTTTGTGCGCAGACCGGATTGTATACAGTTCCACCCCCCAGCCGAGGCAGAGACCACCATGACCAATACCACCAGCGCCAACAAAATCTGGGGCCGTTCGGCCTTTCTCGAACTGCTGAAGCAAGAAGGCGTGACCCACATGTTCGGCAATCCGGGGACCACGGAACTGCCGATCATGCATGCCTTGGCCGACCATCCGGACCTAACTTACGTCCTGGGCCTGCAGGAGGCGCTCGTCGTCGCCATGGCCGACGGCTATTCCCGCGCCTCGGGCAAGCTGGTCGCCTGCAACGTTCATGTCGCGCCCGGGTTGGGCAACGCCATGGGTTCGCTGTTCAATGCCAAATTCACCAACACCCCGATGATCCTGACCGCCGGCCAGCAGGAACAGGGCCACGGCCTGACCGAGCCGGTGCTGTACGGCGATCTGGTGTCCATGGCGCGGCCGCTGGTGAAATGGGCGGTCGAGGTGACGCAGTTGGAAGACCTGCCGCGCATCATCCACCGCGCCGCCAAGGTCGCCATGACACCGCCGACGGGGCCCGTGTTCCTGTCCCTGCCGGGCGACATCCTGAACGACGAGGCGGGGTTGGACCTGGGTTCAGCAACCCGCATCGACACCCGCGTGCGCCCGTCCGACGACGTGCTGGAAACCCTGGCCAAGCGCATCCTGGCCGCCGAAAACCCGGTGGTCGTGGTCGGCGACGAGATGGTGAAAAGCGACGCCCTCGCCGAGGCCGCGGCCTTCGCCACAATCCTCGGCGCGCCCGTGTTCCAATCGTCGGCGCCTTACGGCGCGCAGTTCCTGTCGGAACATCCCTGTTTCATGGGGGCGCTGGAACGGGTGCAGAAACAGGCGCGCGCGGCGCTCGAGCCCCATGATCTGATGATCGCCCTCGGCACCGACCCCCTGACCATGTCGGTCTACAGCCCCATCGATCCCCTGCCCGACGGCATGAAGATCGTGCAGATCGGCCTCAACGAATGGGACATCGCCAAGAACTATCCGGTCGAGATCGCGGCCCTGGGCGATCTGAAGACCACCCTGCCCGCCCTCGCCGACATGCTGGCCAGGATCGGCGGCGACGCCCAGGCGGCCCGCGCCAAGGCGTCCATCGCCGCATTGGCCGCGACCAACTGGTCGGCCCGGCGCAGCCGCCTGATCACGGAACTGTCGGACGGCGACGGTCCGCAGCCCATCGACCCCCGCCACATGGCCAAGATGATCACCGACGTCCTGCCCGACAACGCCATCGTCGTGAACGAAGGCCTGACCTCGGCCCGGTTGCTGGACCAATTGTTCCCGTTCCGTGACCGCTTCGCCTATCACGGCCTGGCGTCGGGGGGCATCGGCTGGGGCCTGCCGGCCGCCGTCGGCGTGCAGATCGCCCAGCCCGACCGCCCCGTGGTCGCCGTGATCGGCGACGGCAGTGCGATGTATTCGATCCAGGCCCTGTGGACGGCCGCGGCCATGAAGCTGCCGCTGACCTACGTGATCGCCAACAACGGCGGCTACCGCATCATCAAGCAGCGCCTGAAATCCTTCCACGGGTCGGAAAACTACATCGCCATGGATTTCGTCGATCCGCCCATCGACTTCGTCGCCGTGGCGCAGGGCATGGGTCTGACGGCGGAACGCATCACCGATCCGGCGCGCGTGCGCCCGGCCCTGAACGAGGCCATCGCCAATCCGGGGCCGAACCTGCTGGAAATCGTGGTCGACGGGACAGTTTAGACCCCTGCCGGGGCTGCCGGCCGCAGGAATTCACCGAACGCGCGGGCGGGGCTGGCCGCCGGAAGATTGTCGGCCAGGATCGCATATAGGGATTTGGCGAGCGGCCTCTCGCGGACAGAAAGCGCATGCAGCGCGCCTGAGGCGGTCTCGTCACGCACCGCGCTTTCTAATGTAAGCGACACCCCCAAGCCTGCACGGACAGCCTGTTTGACAGCCTCGGTGCTGCCCAACTGGGGTCCTGCTTTGAGCGCTTCCGGCGCGATGCCGAGTTCGCGTTCCAAAAGCCGCGCCGTGCCGGTTCCCGGTTCGCCACCGATCAGCGGTTCAGCGAGCAGTTCCGCCTTGTCTACCGATGCCCGACCGGCCCAAGGATGATCCGGCGGGACGATGACAACGACCGGCTCCTCGCGCCAAACCTGCGCTTCGAAGCCGGGTCGGTCGTCCCACCATTCCATCAACCCGATGTCGACCTCGGAATCTTCCAGACGCCGGGCGATGTCCGGGTTGCCGGCGATACGCAGGTCAACAGGACCAAAATCCGGCAGGGCCTCGGCAAAGGCCTTAACCAGCGGTTGCAGCAAATAGACGCCGATGTTGCTGCTGGCGCCAATCACCAAACCTCGAGAATCAAGCGCCGCCCGCGCCCGCCCCGCGATCCGCAACAGAGTCCGCGCGAAGGGCAGGAAGGCCGCGCCATGGCTGGTCGTTCCGGCGCTGCCGTGCGCCCGCACGATCAGCGGCCGCACGAGGTCGGCTTCCAACTTCTTGATGTGTTGGGTCACCGTCGGCTGGGACACGCCGAGATGCCGCGCCGCCTCATGGAAACCGCCCTGCTCAACGACCGCGACGAAGGTTTCGACCTGGGCCAGATTCAGCATGACGACACCTCCGCCGCCGGGGTGGGATCGTTGAGCGCCCCCTTGGGCTGTTCGCCCCGCAGGCATTGCACGACGCTCTCCGCTGCCTCTTGCGCGATCTCCAGCCGCACCGGATCGACGGCGGAGCCCAGATGGGGTGTCAGCAGCGTATTCTCCGCCTGCAATAGACGGGGATCAACGCCGCCGGGGCGGTCCGTCCGCGCCCAATCTTCACATTCGAAGGTATCGGCGGCATATCCAGCCAGCCGGCCCTTTTCCAGGGCGTCGGCCACTGCCGCCTCGTCGACCAACGAACCCCGCGCGGGATTGACCAAGCAGGCGCTCGGCTTCATGTCCGCCAGGAACCTCGCGTCAACGATATGAAACGTCCCTTCGGTCAGCGGCAGGGCCAGCACAACGAAGTCGCTCTGCGCCCGAAGCGTGACGAGCGGCATCCGCTGTAGACGCAGTTCATCCTCCTGATCCGGCGTCAGTCGATGGGCATCGTGATAGAACAGACTGCATCTGAACCCGGCCAGCCGCCGCGCGATTGCCTTTCCGACGGCGCCCGCGCCGACGATACCGACCGTGCTGCCGTCGAGCGAACGGCCATAGAACCGGGGACGCCAGCCCGCAAAGGCCCCACTTTTGACGAACGCATTCCCCGGGCCGAGGTTGCGACCCAGAGCGATCATCAACCCCACCGTGAGTTCCGCCGTCGGCGCGGTCAAAAGGTCGGGCACGATGGTGATCCAGACGCCGCGTCGGGTGCAGGCATCGACATCAAAATTGTCGTAACCCTTGAGCGCGCAGGCAACGATGCGCAGATCAGGGCAAGCCGCCAGGAACGCATCATCGACGGACTCCGGCATGAAGGCGATCAACGCCGCCGCGTCCCGGCAATGGCCGAGCAGCGTATCACGCGACCAAGGCTCCCGCTCCGGGTTAGCGACAACCTCGCCATGCTGGCGGAGATATTGCAGTACGTCCGGATGAACCCAATTGGCGACGACGATCTTCAGGGACATGGCGGCTTTCCTTCCTTGACGGCTTGGGAGAATGGGATGTTTAATTTCTATATTGCATCAAAATATATATTTGATACGATTTAATAATCATAAAGACTGGAGCCTACCCATGCAACTTCAATTCGTCGGTTGCGGCGACGCCTTCGGCAGCGGCGGCCGCTTCAACACCTGTTTTCACGTCACGGGCGCGCATGCCAACTTTCTAATCGACTGTGGGGCATCCTCGCTGATCGCCCTGAAAGCCCTGGGCATCGCACTCAACGACATTCAAGCGATCTTCGTCACCCACTTCCACGCAGACCATTTCGGCGGCTTGCCCTTCTTCATGCTGGATTCCCAATTCTTTTCCAAACGCACGGCGCCGCTCGTCGTCACCGGCCCGCCGGGGTTGAAGGATTGGTACGTGCGGGTGATGGAGACGGCCTTCCCCGGCTCGTCCAAGACGAAGCAGAAATTCGATCTGGAACTTCGCGAATTGGAGCCCGGCGTGGAATCGGAAGTCGCCAACGTGCGGGTGACACCCTATCTGGCCAAGCACGGCCAGCCGGAGGGCCCGTTCTTCGCCCTACGAATCGCGGCGGAAGACCGCGTCGTCACCTATACGGGTGACACTGAGTGGGTGGAGGCGCTAATCCCGGCGGCCCGCGGTGCCGATCTGTTCGTCGCCGAAGCCTATTTCCGCGACAAATCCGTGCCTCTGCATCTCGATCTCGCGACGCTGGAACGCCACCTGCCCGCGATCGGCGCCAAACGCGTGGTACTCACTCATATGAGCGATGACATGCTGGCGCAGCGTGATCAGGTTCCCTACGAGACGGCTGAAGACGGGATGATTGTGGCGTTTTGACAAGAATTCTCAGCTTTCCGGAAACGGTGGACAAGGAGACAAGCGTGCAAGTGAGTGTTATCGGTTGTGGCGATGCCTTCGGCAGCGGCGGACGCTTCAATACTTGTTTTCTGTTACACCACGGCGAAGAGCGCGCACTAATCGATTGCGGCGCATCATCGTTGGTGGCGCTCAAGAAACAAGGCATCGACCCGGATACTATAGGCACCGTAACGATCACCCATCTGCACGGCGACCATTTCGGCGGTCTGGTGTTTTTTCTCCGCGAAGCAACCCTCATGAAACGGCGCAAACGGGCATTGCTTCTGGCTGGCCCCGAAGGTTTCGTTGATCGCCTCAAAACCGCGATGGAAACCTTCTTTCCCGGCGGCTGGATCGACGCTCCCCCGTTCGGTCTGACTCTCATCGAGTACGAAGGCGAAAAGGAATTGGTGCTCGGTCCCTTGACCGTCAAACCCTTTCGCGTCCGCCACGCTTGCGGTGCCCCCCCTTATGCATTGCGCATAACCTTCGGCGGACGCACCGTCGCCTACACCGGCGACACCGAATGGGTCGAGACGCTATGTGACCTTGGCGCTGATGCTGATCTGTTCATTTGCGAGGCCTACTTCTTTTCCAGGCCGATCAACAAGCATCTGTCCTATGAAACGGTTGCGGCACGCCTGATCGACATCAAACCAAAACGTCTGTTGCTGACGCATCTCAACGAGGACATGTTGCACCGGTTGGCCGATGTCTTGCACGATGTGGCCGAGGACGGAATGGTCATCGACCTAAACTAGTCTACAATTTGCCCCGCCCCCGGTCAGTGAAACGTCAACCCGCCGGTCGGGCTGAGGGTCGATCCGGTGAGATAGGCCGAATCCTCGGACGCCAGGAAGGCGGCGACGCCGCCGATGTCGTCCGGATTGGCAATTCCTAACGGGGCCCGCTGCTGAATGCGGGCGTATTGCGCCCGGTGCAGGTCGGTCATTTCAATCTTGCCCTCGAAGCCGTCCCAGGACGGCGATTCCCCGATCAGGGTCACGGCGATGCAGTTGACCCGCACCTTGTGGCGGGCCATCTCCTTGCCGATCACCTTGGTCGTCATCACCAGCCCGCCGGCATAAAGTGCCACGGTGGTCTGGCCCGCCGTCGGCACCCGCCCGCCTTCCGACGTGACGAACATGCAACTGCCGCTTTCCCGTTCGATCATATAGGGCAGGACCGCGTGCAGCGGCAGCAGCTTCGCCGCCGTCGCGCGGGACACGACCTCGGTCACGGCGGCGACGTCGATCTCGTTGAAGATGCCGCGAACGCTCGGGTCGTTGGTGTCCTGCGACGGCACGCCGGAGGCACTGGCGACCAACACATCGATCTGGCCGTGCGCTCGCACCGTATGGGCCGCCAGGGCGTCCATATCGGCCTTCGACTGCACGTCGGCGGCGACGAAATCGGCGGTCCCGCCGTCCTTGCGCAGGGCCTCGACAACCATCCGGCCTTTTTCTTCCGACCGGCCGGAGACGACGACCGTCGCCCCCTCGGCCGCGAAGCGGCGGGCGACGCCCAGGCCGATGCCGCCGGTCGATCCGGTAATGATCGCGACTTTTCCTTGAAGTTTACCCATCTGTTCCTCGTCTGCTGTGCCGATGCCGGGCGCGCTCAATCCTTGCGGTGGGGCCAGCCCGGCTGCTTCAGGTCGTCCGTATGCTGGCCCAGGGTCGGCGCGGGATGCTTCACCCGGCCCGGCGTGGCGGTCAGCTTCGGCACGATGCCCGGCGTCTTCATGGGTTTGCCGTGGGAGGTCACCGTGTCCAGGATCATGTCGCGCGCCTGGTACTGGGGGTCGGCGACGATGTCGGCGATGGTATAGGTCTTGCCGACGGGGACGGAGACGGCGTCGAGCCGCGCGATAACCTCGTCGCAGGTCATGGTCGCCGCCCATTCCTGGATCGCCGCGTCGATCCGCTCCACATGCCGCGCGCGGCCGTCGTTATGTTTCAACTCGGGATCGTCGGCCAGATCCTGACGGCCCATCTCAGTCATCAGGCGCTGGAAGATGCTGTCGCCGTTGCCGGCGATCAGGACGTATTGCTCGTCCTTGCAGAGATAGGCGTTGGTCGGCACGATGCCCGGCAGGGCGCTGCCCGTGCGCTCGCGCACGACGCCGGCCGAGGTATATTCCGTCAGGGTGCTTTCCATCACGTTGAACACGGACTCATAGAGGGCGACATCGACCACCTGGCCCTCGCCGCCGTTCACGTTGACATGGTGCAGGGCGAACATCAGGCCCATCACCCCGTGCATGGAGGCCAGAGTGTCGCCGATGGAAATGCCGACCCGCACCGGCACGCGGCCAGGCTCGCCGGTGATATAGCGCAGACCGCCCATGGATTCGCCCAAAACGCCGAATCCCGGCTTGTCCTTGTAGGGGCCCGTCTGGCCGAAGCCGGAGATCCGCAGCATGACCAGCTTGGGGTTGATGGCGTGAAGCTGGTCCCAGCCCAGGCCCCATTTCTCCAGGGTGCCCGGCTTGAAGTTCTCGATCACCACGTCGGCTTCCTTGGCCAGTGCCAGAACCACGTCACGGTCTTCCGGGGACTTCAGGTCAAGACAGACCGAACGCTTGTTGCGCGACTGGATCTCCCACCACAGCGAGGTGCCGTCCTGCACGATGCGCCATTTTCGCAAGCCGTCGCCGGCCCCGGCCGCCTCGACCTTGATCACGTCGGCGCCGAAATCGGCCAGCGTCTTGGCCGCGAAGGGCCCGGCCACGAACTGGCCCAATTCAATTACTTTCAATCCTTGAAGAGCTTCCATGTCCCACATTCCGTTTATTGATGGTCTTCACGGCATGACCGTTACGCATGCCGGAGCGGCAGCATCGACAAGGGGGCGCGGAAAAGCAACCCGGGCCGAACGGAGAGGGAAAAGAAACGGCCTAGGCGGCGACCCAACCGGCCAGCGGCTCGGCCAGATTTTCCCAGGGCAGGTAGCCGGCGGTGACCAACGTCGCTTGCTTGTCCTCGACCGCCAACAGCGTCGGAAACCCGGTGATGCCGGAGCTTTGCGCGAACCAGAAATCGCCTTGGGTTTCTTCCCGCATGTCGGGCGATGTCAGCAGGGCGAGGAATTCGTCGCGGTCGAAGCCGAACTCGCCGGCGATATCGGCAAGCACGGCTTCCTTCGCCGTGTCGCGGTTATCGACATAGAACGCGCGGTGCAGATGGGCCAGGAACGGCAATACCCGGGATTCGTCGATCTTGCGCGCCGTGACGACGGCGCGGCAGGCCGGTTCCGTGTCGTAGATGAAATTATCCTGATCGAAAAAGGCGAAGTCGAAGGGCTGGCCCGTGGCGCCCTGCACATGATGCCAATGGTCACGGATGTAGTTCTTGTCCTTGCCGCGCATGGGATGGACCGTGCCGGGGCGCAGGCCGCCGACCATGACCCGCACGGGGGCGGCATCACCGAAGGATTGCGCGACCTTGTCGATGACCGTTGAAAAGCCCCAGCACCAGGAGCACATGGGGTCGGCGACGTAGAGGAAATGCTTGCTCATCATCCCGAAGTCTAACGCCCCCCGCCGCCCAGGCCAATCGGGCGATCAGCCAAAGTCGGCTCACTTCGCCGTGAGCACCGCCTTCATCAGGCCGGGAAAGCGCTTGTCCAGTTCCTTGCGGCGCAGGGAATTCATGTGAACGGTGCCGTCGTTGCGCGTCCATACCAGACCCGCCTCGCGCAGCACCCGGAAGTGATGAGACATGCTCGATTTCGGGCGGCCGCCGTCCAGGGCGTTGCAGCTCGCCTCGCCCTCGTCGGCCAGGCGGCGGACGATGTCCATGCGCACCGGGTCGCTGAGAGCATGCAGCAGATGCTCCAGCGTGACGGCGTCGATCTCCGGGTGTTTGAACGGTCGCATGATGATTATGTAACATGCAAATTTCGGTATTGCTATTGTTCGAAATTTATCGAACTATAGAACTAATGGCGATACAGCCAATCCCCCCACCCATAACGGAGTTTTCGATGTCGACCCTGTTCGATCCCTTCACCCTGAAAGACGTCACCCTGCGCAACCGCATCGCGGCGTCGCCCATGTGTCAGTATTCCGCCGACGACGGCATGCCCAACGACTGGCACCGCGTCCATGTGCCCGCCCTGGCCCGGGGCGGCGCCGGATTGGTCATCGTCGAGGCCACCGCCGTCTCGCCCGAAGGCCGTATCACCCCCGGCTGCACGGGCCTGTGGAACGATGCCCAGGCCGAGGCCCTGGCCGCCGTCGCCCGCGAGATCGAGGCCGCGGGCGCCGTGCCCGGCATCCAGATCGGCCATGCCGGACGCAAGGCCAGCGCCAACCGCCCGTGGGAAGGCGACGACCACATCGCCCCGGACGATCCGCGCGGCTGGGAAACCATCGCCCCCTCGGCCATCGCCTATGGCGGCGGCCTGCCCAAGGTGCCCCGCGCCATGACCAAGGCCGATATCGACCGCGTGCGGGGCGATTTCGTCGCCGCCGCCGAACGCGCCCGCGACGCCGGGTTCAAATGGCTGGTCCTGCATTTCGCCCATGGCTATCTGGCACAAAGCTTCTTTTCCGCCCATTCCAACCGGCGCGACGACGAATACGGCGGCAGCGCCGAAAACCGGGGTCGGTTCCTGGTCGAAACCCTGGCCGCCGTGCGCGCGGTCTGGCCGGAAAACCTGCCGCTGACGGCCCGGTTCGGGGTCATCGAGTTCGACGGCCGTGACGAGGAAACCCTCACCGAGTCCATCGCCCTGGTGAACCGATTCAAGGAAGCGGGTCTGGATTTCATCGACGTCAGCGTGGGCTTCTCGACGCCCGAGGCGAACATCCCCTGGGGCCCCGCCTTCCTGGCGCCGGTCGCCGACCGGGTGCGCCGGGAAACCGGCCTGCCCGCCGCGACCAGCTGGTACATCAGCCAGCCGGCCCAGGCGGACCAGATGATCCGCGACGGCAAGGTCGACCTCGTCATGCTGGGGCGGCCACTGCTGGCCAATCCGCATTGGCCCTATATGGCGGCACAGGAACTGGGCGTCGACAAGCCGGCATGGACGACCCTGCCCGCCCCCTACGCCCACTGGCTGGCGCGCTATCGGGCGGCGTAAAGTCGAACGGCGGCTATCCCAGGCAACCGCTGGGGATAGCCGCCGGATCGGTCGGGCGACGTCCTATTTCTTCTTGTCGTCTTCCTTGTCCTTGCCCATCAGGTAGCCCGCGCCGGCGCCGACCGCGCCGCCGAGCGCGGCGCCGCAGGACACGCAGCCGCCCGTCAGGGCCGTGCCGACGGCACCCACGCCGGCGCCGATGGCGCCGCCGCTGACCGTGCGTTGCTCCGTGTCCGACATGCCGGTGCAGCCGCCCAGAACAAGGGCGGACGCAAGAACGAGGGCGGGAACTGAGCGAGTCATGATTGGCTCCTGTCGTTGACGTTGGACGTAAATCGACTGGAGTAAAGTAAGCCTGCGGGATGTGCCGCCACGCGGGCGATCCCGTGGCAATATTATGGCAACTCCGCCGCTTAGCGGGTCAGGTTGGCGACCGCCGCTTCGGTTTCCCGGGCCAGCCGCGCCATCAGCTCCGCCGCCGTCTGACGCCGGGAAAGCCCCACCCCCTGCCCCGCCCAAAGGGACAGCAGACCGGCGTCCCCGGCCTGGGCCGCCGCCGTGCGCATGGGCCGGGTCAGGGCGTTCTGCCAGGGGAAGGGCAGCGGCGCTGCCTCGGCCCCGTCGCCTTCCATCATCGCCATGAAGCGGTTTTCGACGCCGCGGGCGAAGCGGCCGGAAAAGGCCTGGGTGATGCGCGTCTGCTCCGGCTGGGCGGACAGCATGGCCGCCTTGTAGCAGTCGGGCGTGCCGGCCTCGTCACAGGTCAGAAAGGCGGTGCCCATCTGCACCGCCTGGGCGCCGAGCGCCAGGGCGGCGGCGATGCCGCGCCCGTCCATGATCCCGCCGGAGGCCACCACGGGTACGGAGACGGCGTCCACGACCTGCGGCACCAGAGCCAAGGTGCCGATCATCGCCGCCTCGAACGATCCCACGAAGGTGCCGCGGTGCCCGCCGGCTTCCGCTCCCTGGGCGACCACGGCGTCGACCCCCAGCCGTTCCATGGCGACGGCCTCCGCCGGCGTGGTCACGGTGCCCATGACGAGGGTGCCGCGGGCCTGAAGGGCGCGCACGGCCTCCTCCGGGATCAGACCGAAGGTGAAGCTGAACACCTTGGCGCCGCTGTCGAGCGCCACGGGAAAGGTCTTGTCGAACGGATCGGCCATGGTTTCCGGCAACACCGGTTCCGGCGCGCCCACGTCGGCCCCCGCCTTTGCGACGGTGGCGACCGTGGCCTCCGCACCCTCGGGGCGGGGCGGCACCGGCTGCGGCGCGAACAGGTTGACGCCGAAGGACCGGTTGGTCTGGCCGCGGACCTTGTCGACAGCTGCTCGGAGGGCTTCCGGCGTCAGATAGGTCGCGCCCATGGATCCCAAGCCGCCCGCCTCGGACACGGCGACCACCAAGTCCGGCGTGTCGCTGCCGCCGGCCATGGGGGCCTGGATCACGGGCAGGGTCATGCCCAGGCGGGTCATCAGGGGGGTCTGGGCGGGCATGGCGGTCCTCCGGCGGTGGATTGGGGTGACCAAGATTACCCCCGCATCCCGCGCGTCGGAAAACGGTTTCCCGCGATAGGCGCTATCTCGCCGGCAGATACCTATTCGGCGGCGGCGCGGACCGGATACAAATGATTCATGAACGCCGCCATGGCTGGCGCGCGATAGCCGTCCTTGCGGCGGATGAACAGGGTCGTCACCCGGCCCTCGCGGGCGGGCAGCGGGTGCAGACGCACGCGGCCTTGATCGGCGGCGCCACGGGCGATGCCGCGCGGCAGCAAGGTCACGCCCAGACCGGCGGCGGCGCAGCCCAGAATGGTTTCGATGGTGCCGAATTCCAGAATGCGCAGGCCCGTCACCCCGCGCGCGGCCAAAATTTCCTCCAGCTTGCGGCGGTAGGAGCATCCGGCGCGCAGGACCACGATCTTGACCTCGCCCTGGGCGGTCAGGTCGCGCAGATCGGCGAGCCCCGGGGCGGTGACCGCGACCAGGTCCTCGTGAAACGCCGTCTCGAACACGATGTCCGGATGATCGACCGGCCCGCAGACGAAGGCCCCTTCGACCCGGCCTTCCAAGACGTCGTCGATCAGTTCCGCCGTGGTGCCCGTGCGGATCGCCAGGTCGACCCCGGGATGGGCGGCCGCGAAGCCGGTCAGGACCGGCGACAGATGCAGGGCCGCCGTGGTCTCCAGGGACCCGATGACCAGATCGCCCTGCGGCACGCCGTCGTCGGCGACCGCGCGCCGGGCATCGGCGACCAGCCGCGCCGCCGCCTTGGCGAAGGGCAACAGGCGTTCCCCGGCCGGCGTCAGGCGCACGCCCCGGGAATGGCGTTCGAACAGGGCAGCACCCAGGCCGTCCTCCAACAGGCGCACCCGCGCCGTCACGTTGGACTGCACGGTATGCAGTTCCGCCGCCGCGCGGTTCATGGCGCCGGTGCGGGCGACCGCCTCGAAGATGCGGAGATCGGAAAGCTCCATGGCAGGATACTCATAAATTAAGATAGATAATTTCTTTTAATATCATTTTCAAAGATATCAAAATGAATCCGACGCGCCGCCTTCCATGGACGGCGGATGCACCGGGGAATTAGGTCTGAAATTTTCACTTGTGCAATTGATAATCATTTGCATATGTTGTCGGCAATCGATCCCTGCGGCAGGGAACCGCGCGCACCAGCAAGCCAGCCTTCACGCGCCCCCTGCCCGGCCTACCGGAGACACAGGCACCGATGTGCGACCTTTGCGGCAACGACGATCTCCACCTGCATGCCACGGCGCGGCGCAAGCGGCTGTGGGAAATGACCGCCGGATGGCATTGCTCGATCCTGGGCACCTGCCTGACCCTGGCCGATCTGCGCGCCCTGGCCCGCAAACTGCCCCTGAAAATCCGCAAAGACTTCCCCGTCGACTATCAGCTCCACGGTTTTTTCGTAAAGGAAGCCGACCAGCCGGGCCGCGCGGCCAAGCTGCTGACCAAGCTTTTGGACCGCAAGCACGCGGCAGCGATCCGCCGCCTGCGTGGAATCAAGGACGTCAAGGGCCTGGAGGACGCCTGGGTCGAGGCCATGGCCGCCGGCGACATTCCCGGCCCCTACTGGGCGATTCTCAGCCACCCCGCCGCGACCACGGAATTGTCGGAACGCATGTTCGCCGATGTCCACATGCTGTCGCATCTGGTCGGCGCCTCCAACCGGGGCGACATCCGCCGCCTGACGGACCTGGAAGAGGAAAACGCCGGCCTGCGCGACAAGCTCGCCAAGCAGCAGAACCATCACCGCCAGCGCCTGGACGAAAAGGAAAAGCAGATCACCGACCTGCGCGACCAGCTGCATCACGATCCCGAGCGCGCCATCCGCATCGCCGCCCCGCAAACGCTGGACAGTGACGGCGCCTGCGCTTCGGTTCCGGCCCTGCAGGGCGAACTGCGCCATATGGAAATCCGCGCCGCCCAGGCCGACACCACCCTGCGCGGACAGCGCAGCCGCATCGACGAACTGTCGCGCCTCGTCGACAGCCTGCTCGACGAGAACCGGTCCCTGGAAACGGCCCTGGTCCGCGAACGCGGCACCGGCCCCGCCGGCAGTGACTGCGACACCTCCTGCCCCTTCGATCTCGGCGGGCGCAGCCTGCTGTACGTCGGCGGCCGGCAGCAGACCGTGCATCGCCTGAAATCCCTGGTCGAAGCCTGGAACGGCCATTTCCTGCACCATGACGGCGGCCTGGAGAAATCCATCAACGAACTGGCCGGCGCCGTGGTCAAGGCCGACGCCGTGGTGTTCCCCACGGACTGCGTCAGCCATGACGCGGCGTTGCAGGTCAAACGCCTGTGCCGCCAGACCATGAAGCCGTTCGTGCCGCTGCGCAGTTCGGGCGTGGCGTCCTTCGTCGCCGGCCTGCGCCACGGGCTCGAAAGCTTCGACGCCGCCACCGGCGCGGACTGACCCCATGCGCGCCTTCGCCGAACCGTCGACCTTCATCGAACTGCCGTTCGGCGAGCAGCTGATGTTGTGGGCCATGCGGCTGTGGATGCGCGGCCTGCGCGACGGTGCGCGGGATCAGGCGATCCTCGGCACCGGGCTCAAGCTGGCCGGGGTTCCCGCCGCCCATCCGGCCCTGGACGGCCTGATGACCGTCCTCACCACCGCCGCGACCGCCCCCATCGATATCCGCTGTCCCCAGTGCCCCGACATCAGCGACGACGAACACCTGTTGATGGACGTCGTCGCCGGCCTGCAGTCCCCGGGCCGCGGCGGCAGCACCTTGTTCGCCTGCCGCCTGCCCCCGGCGGCGCGGCGCAGCGGGATGGAACTGGCGGGATGTCTGGCCACCGTGTTTTCCGGCGCAGGGCTGATGATCCGTCCGCGCGGACCGGCCCCCGGCCCCGGAAAATCCACGATTCATTGACCGGTTTTCGTCGCCTCATACGTCTTACTTTATAGCCCCCCCTTTGGGATCAGCCGCCATGACGGCCCAAGAACACAAAGCACCTAAGGAGACCCCCATGAACCATTTCACAACCGCCCTTGCCGCCGGCTGCATGCTGGCGGCCACGGCGTTCGGCACGGCGCCCGCCCGGGCCGCGGATCCGGCAAAGGTGCTCGACACCTACGCCGATATCGCCCATGCCATGTATGAGGACGCCCTGATTACCGCGGAAACCCTGCAGGGTGCCATCGCCCAGTTGGTCGCATCGCCCTCGCGCGCGTCGCTGCTGCGCGCCCGCGCCGCCTGGATCGCCGCGCGCCAGCCCTACCAGCAGACCGAAGGCTTCCGCTTCGGCAACGCCGCCGTCGATGACTGGGAAGGCAAGGTCAACGCCTGGCCGCTCGACGAAGGGCTGATCGACTACGTCGATGCGTCCTACGGCAAGGACTCCAAGGACAATCCCTATTACACCGCCAACGTGATCGCCAATCCGTCCCTGCGCCTGGGCGGCAAGACCATCGACGCGTCCAAGATCACGCCCGAGCTGATCTCCGGCACGCTGCACGAGGTCGACGGCGTCGAAGCCAACGTCGCGTCGGGCTATCACGCCATCGAATTCCTGCTGTGGGGCCAGGACCTGAACGGTACGGGCCCGGGTGCGGGCAACCGGCCGCACACCGACTTCGACACCAAGAACTGCACCCACGGCAATTGCGACCGCCGGGCCCAGTACCTGACGGCGGCGACGGAGCTCCTGATTTCCGACCTCAAGGACATCGTCGGCCAATGGGCCCCCGGTGGCGCCGCGCGTGCCGCCGTAACCGCCGACAAGGCCAAGGGCGTCGGCGCCATCATCAAGGGCCTGGGCAGCCTGTCCTATGGCGAGCTGGCCGGTGAGCGCATCAAGCTCGGCCTCATGCTCCACGATCCCGAGGAGGAGCACGACTGCTTCGCCGACAACACCCACAATTCCCATTACTTCGACCAGGTCGGCATGATGTCCATCTATGCCGGCCGCTACGCCCGCATCGACGGTTCCGTCGTCCAGGGTCCGAGCCTGGCCGATCTGATCAAGACCAAGGACGCCAAGCTGGCGGCCAAGATCGATGCGGCCCTGGGCGCCACCCTGGCCCGCATGCAGGTGATGAAGGACATGGCCGACCGCCGTGTCATGGCCTATGACCAGATGATCGGCGAAGGCAACGCCGCCGGGAGCAAGATCATCCAGGACGTGATCGACGGCCTGGTCACACAGGCCAAGGCGATCGAGAGCGCGATGGCGCCGCTGGGCCTTTCCGGCGTGTCCTTCGAAGGCTCCGACAGTCTTGACAATCCGTCCGCCGTGTTCAAATAGCAGGGGGGAGAACGGGCGGCGGTTTCCGCCCTCCACCGGAAACCGCCGCCTGCTCCGACCCGGCCACAGACGGCCACCCGCAGCCTGACCAAGGATACCTGCCCAAGATGTTTCCGGCCGCCCGCTGGACCAGCGTTGCCGCCATGGTGGTCTTAGCCGCCGGCGCCCCCGCTGCGTCCGGCGAGAGAGAACGGACAGTCGTGAAACCGGCCACGGACTTCACCAGAGCCGAGACCTACGAAGCGATGCAGGGCGGAGCCGCGACCTCGCAAAAGGCCGTCAACGCCGACGCTTTCTCCCACGCATCCGCCAATCTGCCGTTTTCCCGGGAACTGGATTTCAAGGTCGGCAACGGATTTTTCCGCCGGCTCTGGGTCTCCGCCCCGGCGTCGACACGGTCCGCCGACGGCCTGGGCCCCCTGTTCAACGCCCGGTCCTGCCAGCGCTGCCACCTGAAGGACGGGCGCGGCCATCCACCCCAGGCCAACTGGCCCGATGACAGCGCCGTGTCCATGTTCCTGCGTCTGTCGATCCCGCCGCAGAGCGACGCGCAAAAAAGGCTGCTGGCCGAATTGCGCGCCCCCGTCATCGCCGAGCCGACCTACGGCACGCAGTTGCAGGACTTCGCGGTTCAGGGCATCGACCCGGAAGGCCGCATGCACATCACCTATACGGAACAACCGGTCACCTTGGGCGACGGCACGGTGGTCAGCCTGCGCCGCCCGGCCTACCGGATCACCGACTTGGCCTATGGCCCCCTGCACCCTCAGGCCATGATCTCGCCCCGCGTCGCCACACCGATGATCGGCCTGGGCCTTCTGGAAATGATCGACGAGGCCGACATCATTCAGGACGCCGACCCGGAGGACGCCGACGGCGACGGCATTTCCGGCCGCGTTCAACGGGTCTGGGACCGGGAAGCGGGCAGGCCCGCCCTCGGCCGGTTCGGCTGGAAGGCGGGCGATCCGACCGTGCGCCAGCAGTCAGGCCATGCCTTCGCCGGCGACATCGGCATTTCCAACCCGGTCGCCCGCGACCATTGGGGGGACTGCACGCCGGCGCAGACCGCCTGCCGCAACGCCCCCGACGGCGGCACCACACCCGACGCCGACAACCCCACCGCCGACGGCATGGAAGCCTCGGAAAAGATCCTGGCCCTGGTCACTTTCTATGCCCGCAATCTGGCCGTTCCCAAGCGCCGCGACGTCGAGGCCCCCCAGGTTCTGGCCGGCAAGAAAGTGTTCTACGACAGCGGCTGCGCCGCCTGTCACCGGCCCAGGTTCGTGACCCGCACGGACCCCGCGCGGCCCGAGCATTCCCACCAATTGATCTGGCCCTATACAGACATGCTGCTGCACGACATGGGCGACGGCCTGGCTGACAACCGCCCGGAAGGCCTGGCCGACGGCCGCGAATGGCGCACCGCGCCGCTGTGGGGTATCGGTCTGACCAAGGTGGTCAGCGACCATACCTTCTTCTTGCACGACGGCCGCGCCCGCGACCTGCTGGAAGCCATCTTGTGGCACGGCGGCGAAGCCGAAGCCGCCAAGGAAACCGTCCGCAACCTGCCGAAAAAGGAGCGGGAGGCCCTGCTCGCCTTCCTGAATTCACTATGACCCCTCACCGTATTCTGTTTCGTCCCGTGGCCGTCCTGACCGCCCTTCTGCTGACCGGCGTCTTGGCGTCTTCCGCGCGGGCCGCCGCCGACGCCATCGACTACGGCGCGGTCAACGCCGCCATCGTCAAGGATCACCTGCTGCCCCGCTATCACGCGTTCACGGAAAAGACCGCGGCACTTGCCGACGCGGCCGGAAAACTGTGCCCCGGCGTCGCGCCGGCGGCACTGGACGCCGCCCGCGACGCCTTCCATGGCGCGCTGGATGCCTGGCAGGAAGTCGAACACCTGCGCCAGGGCCCGGCGGCGGCGGCGGACACCCATATCCGCGTCAAGTTCTGGCCCGACCGCAAAAGCCTGGTCGACAAGCATCTGGCGCGGCTGATGGCGAACAAGAACGGCGACATTCTGAAAGCGGACAGCTTCGCCCATGTGTCCATCGCCGTGCAGGGCTTTCCCGCCCTGGAACGCCTGCTGTTCGCCAAGGACGCCCCCGCGTCCCTGAAAACCGGCGACGGGTCGGTGACGCCCTGTGGCGTGGTCCGGGCCATCGCAGTCAATCTGCACGCCATCGCCGCGGACCTGGAAGCGCGCTGGACCAAGGACCCGGCGGCGGGCCGTCCGGCCAAGCGCGTGACCACGGACCTGTTCAACGACCTGGCCACGGGCCTGGGCGCCGTCGCCGAATTGAAGCTGGGCGCCCCCCTGGGCTCCGACGGCAAGGCCCGGCCGCGCCGGGCGGAAAACTGGATGAGCGGCCGCGCGCTGCGCAACGTGGCGCACAATCTGACAGCACTCCAGGACCTGTACGACGGCCTCGCCACGGCCAAGGGTGCCCATATCGGCAAGGGCGAGGACGACCTGATCCGCCACCAGTTCGCCTATCTGATCAAGACCACGCGCGACCTGGGCCCCTCCGTCACGGCGGTGCTCGAGACCGAGAAAGGACCGCTGCGCCTCAAGGTGCTGAAAAGCGACATCCAGGACCTGCACGAACTGGTCGTCATCAACGTGTCCGAGGCCCTCGACCTCGTCCTCGGCTTCAATTCCCTGGACGGAGATTGAGCATGAACATTTCGCGACGCACCCTGCTCTCCCTCGGCGTTGGCGGCCTTGCCCTGCTGACCGCCCCCAGCGTCTGGGCCGCTTCCACCGGGCCCCGTTATCTGGGCGTGCGCCGCCTGGGTGACGGGCGGGCCGAGCCCTTCCGCTTCGCCGCCTGCGTCGCCGACGCCCATGGCTGTGTCCTGCGTCAGGTCGACCTGCCCGCGCGCGGCCATGGCTTCGCCCTTCGCCCCGACGGCACGCTTGCCGTGGCCCTGGCGCGGCGGCCCGGCACCTTCGCCGCTGCCTTCGCCGTCGATGGCGACGGGCCGGCCCGGGTGTTCCACGCCCCCGCCGGGCGGCACTTCCAAGGCCATGCGGTGTTCGAGCCCACGGGCCGCCACCTGTTCGCCACGGAAAACGATTTCGACAACGCGCGGGGCTGCATCGGCGTCTATGACGCCGCCGACGGGTTCAAGCGCGTCGGCGAACTGCCGAGCCACGGCGTCGGCTGCCACGAACTGGTGTTGATGCCGGACGGCCGGACCGCCGCCGTCGCCAACGGCGGCATCCTGACCCATCCGGACAGCGGCCGCGCCAAGCTGAACCTGGGCACCATGCGCCCGAACTTGGCCTATGTGGACCTGGAAAGCGGGAAGTTGGAGGACAGCATCGCCTACCCCAACGACCGCCGCCACAAGCTGAGCATCCGCCACCTTGCCGCTTTCGACGACGGACGCGTGGTGTTCGCCTGCCAGGACCAGGGTCCGGCCACGGACGGCCTAACCCTGGTCGGCCTGCACCGGTCCGGATCGGGCCGGATCGAGGATCTGGAAGCGCCCGAGACGACGATCCAGAACCTCAACGGGTATTGCGGGTCCGTCGCCGTGGACCGGGGCGGGAAGCTGGCGGCGGTCAGCGCGCCGCGCGGCAACCGGGTCTTGTTCTGGAACACCCTGACGGGCGATCTGGCCGGTAATGTGGCGATCGCCGACGGCTGCGGCTTGGCCCCCGGCCCCGCCAGCGGCAGTTTCGTGCTGACCAGCGGGATGGGGGCCTTTCTGGTCAGCGGGCCGGACCTGCCCACCCCCGCCGCATCCGAAGACGGCGCCCCCTGGGACAACCACCTGTTGGCCGTGCCGGACATGCGCGCATAGGGCGGCCGAAAAAGAAATCTCGTCAAACGGCCTTGCCTGCCTTGAAATTCCCGAACGGCATTCCGATATTGACAATCATTCGCAGAACGAATGATACTCATTATCAAGAACAAACCGCTATCGGGAACCACATCCATGTACGTCTGCAATTGCAACGGAATCACCGAAACGGAAGTCAAGGAAGCGGTGCGTTCCGGCGCCGAAAAGTGGGACGACGTGCATACCTATTTCGATTGCGCGCCCTGCTGCGGCAAATGCGAATGCGAGATTTCCGAGGCCATCTGCCAGGCGCGTCGTGACACCGCCACCGCCGATGCCCCATTATTCGCGGCACCGGCCGCGTTGGCGACGGCAGGCTGACATGTTCCTCTGGCAGGCCCTCAACCCGAAGGCCGTTGTCGCGGCTTTTGCCGCCCTGTCGAAGGAGCCACGGCACCAACCAAAGAGCGCCGCTGCCGTGGAAGAGCGCCCGGCCGCAACCGCGCCGACGCTGGGCCTCGTCAATTCTTACGACCCCAACAACCTGACCTAACCTCCCGTAAGCGGCGGAGCGGTTTTCGCTATTTGATTAGCGGCGCCGGCGCGCGGGATGACGTGTCGATCAATCCGACGCAACCGTCATGCTGGCCGCCCTGGGTGTCGCAGGTCATGACGCCGTTCAACAGAAAACGGCTGATCTTGGGGCATTTCACGCCGTCGATATCGAACACCTTGAGTGAGGTCTTGCCGTCGGGGATCGGCCCGCCCTGCACCGCCACGCGGCGGGCGACGATGCCGTCCGTATCGAAGATCACCAGATCCAGCTTGAGATCGCGGAACGCCATGCCCGCCTTGTTGGTCAGCACCAGATAGGCGCGGCAGGCGCTGGCCAGCGGTTCCAGCTTGTTCAATTCCACCCCGATGCGCCCGTCCGCCGCCCGGGCCGGGCCCGTGACGGCGGTCGCGGCGCAAAGCGCGATAACAAGAGCGGCGATCTTCAGGCGGTTGGCAATCATGGCAGTTCTCCCCGTCGCGGCGCCCCAAGTGCACCGATGGCCAATCATAGCCGGCAGAACCGCCCTGTCACGGGTGAAGGGGCGGCAAGCGCCGCCCCTCCCCGATCATTCTGCTTAGGATTCGGCGACGATGGGATTGCCGAGAATGCCGATGCCTTCGACCTCGACCTCGACCCGGTCGCCGGCCTTCATCCAGCCCGGCGGCTTCATGGCGTGGGCCACGCCCGAGGGCGTGCCCGTGGCGACCACGTCGCCCGGCTCCAAGGTCATGAATTCGGACAGGATTTCGACCAGCCGCGCGACGCCGAAGATCAGGTCGCCGGTGTTGGAATCCTGCCGCGTCTCGCCGTTGACCCGCGACGTGATGCGCAGGCCCGACGCCCCCGCCGGCAACTCATCCGGCGTCACCACGACAGGACCGAGCGGCCCGGTGCCGTCGAAGTTCTTGCCCTGGGTCCATTGCGGGGTATAGCGCTGCCAGGCACGGACCGAGACGTCGTTGAACAGGGTGTAGCCGAACACGTGATCCAGGCCCTTGTCTTCCGGGATCGCGCGGCCGCCCTTGCCGATGACGAAGGTCAGTTCGGCCTCGTAATCCAGCTGGTCGCAGACCTTGGGCAGGATCACCGGTGCTTCGGCGGCAACCAACGACGACGGCCAACGCACGAACAGCGACGGATATTTCGGCGGCTCATGCCCGCCTTCACGCGCATGAGCGGCGTAATTCAGGCCGACACAGATGAATTTTCCAGGCTTCTCGATGGGCAACGCGGGCTTCACGTCCTTGAGCGCCTGGACCGCGCCGTCACCGGCCCCCTTGACGGCGGCGGCGACGCGGGAAAGCGCCTCCGGCCCGGCTTCGATCAGGGCCAGCATCGTTTTCGGCAGCGCCGGATCGGCGGCGGCGACGTCAATCACCTTGTCGCCATCGACCACGCCCAGGCGCGGTCCGCCGGACGCTTCGAACATCATAAGTCTCATGAATGGTTCCTTTTGGTATGGTCTTGTCTGCCTTTGAAAAGGCCTTCTCACGGGGGCGTTTGTCAACATTTCGCTGCATGCGGCACCGCCCTTAACGGACAAGCTTAAATCATTTGAATTAATTCAAGTGATTTAATACAGTTGCTTCATGGACCCTGCCGATACCCGCGAAAACCTTATCCTCGCCGCCGAGCGTCTGTTCGCCGAAAAAGGCATCGATAACGTCTCGCTGCGCGAAATCAACCGTGCCGCCGGCCAGAAGAACGTGGCCGCGCTGCATTACCATTTCGGCACCCGCGAGATGCTGCTCGAAGCGATCTTCGAACGCCGCATGGCCGGCATCAACCGGCGCCGCGTCGCCATGCTTGACGCGATGGAAGCCACCGGCCTGACAACAGAAGTGCGCCCCGTCGTCGCCGCCATGGTCGCGCCGCTGGCGGAACAACTCGACCCCATCGTGCGCGGCCAACATTACGTGCGCTTTCTGGCGCAGGTGATCAGCGATCCCGGGATCGACCTGGGCGATCTGGTGCGCGACAAGTTCGACCACGGCATGGCGCGCACCCGCGACCTGCTGCGCGGCCTGCTTTCGGATCTGCCCGCGCCCCTGGTCGAACAGCGCATCCGCCAGGCCGTCGCCCATTTCGTCCATGCCCTGGCCGACAAGGCCCGGCGCGATGCCGGCGGCCGCCCCGCCGGTCGAAGCGGCGGCACTCAACTGTTCGTCGCCAACCTGATCGACAGCATCGCCGGCTCCCTGACGGCGCCCGTATCCGACGAAACCATGGCCCTGCTTGCCGAGGCGCCGCGCAAAACAGCCTGAACATGGGAGATCATCCGATGACCGAACAACCGCAATCCGATTTCCGCCACATCACCGTCAAGCCGATTTCAGGCGCCCTCGGGGCGGAGATTGGCGGCGTTGACCTGTCCAAGCCGCTTGCCCCGGAGGTGGTTGCGGAAATCCGGCGCGCCCTGGTCGACAACCTGGTCGTTTTCTTCCGCGACCAGGACCTGACCCCCGACCAACAGAAAACCTTCGGCCGGATGTTCGGCGACCTTCACGTCAATTCCTTCTTCCCCCAGGTGCCCGGCCACGAGGAGGTCCAACTCCTGCTCAAGGAACCACAGCACAAGAACAACATCGGCGACCGCTGGCATACGGACGTCAGCTACACCCGGCGCCCCGCCCTCGGCTCCATCCTCTACGCCAAGGAAGTGCCGCCCTACGGCGGCGATACCATGTTCGCCAACATGTATCTGGCCTATGAAGCCCTGTCGGACGGCATGAAGACCGTGCTGCGCGGCCTGCGCGCCTTCCACAGCGCACGGGAGAATTTCGCCAAACGGGCGGCCGAGGCCGAATTGCCCGGGAGCGCATCCGGCGGGTTCCAGCATTCCGACGACGTGGAACAGGAAGCCTCCCATCCGGTGATCCGCACCCATCCGGAATCGGGTCGCGATGCCCTCTACGTCAACAGCGTCTTCACCAAGAATTTCGAGGGCATGACGCGCGAGGAAAGCGCGCCGCTGCTGCAATACCTGTTCGCCCACCTCAGCAAGCCGGAATTCGTCTGCCGGTTTCGCTGGCAGCCCGGCTCTCTCGCTTTCTGGGACAACCGCTGCACCCAGCATTTCGCCATCAACGACTATCACGGCTTTCGCCGCCATATGAACCGGGTGACGCTGCTGGGGGATGCACCTTTCCTGACCGAACGGGCGGACGACCCCGCGCACGCGGTAGCCTGACGCTCGCGCCGAAAGCCATGCGGAAGCCCGCGCTCAACCGCTTTTCCGTCAACCCGACCGCGCCGGCCAACTCCCCCAGAATCGGCGGGTTCCGCATATCCTTAAGAAAGATGTCCCGCCCGGCATGAACGCTGTCGCGCTCACTCCTGGACGGACCGGTCGGTGCTGGCCGGCGGCAAATTATGAAGGCGGCCGATGTGGGCGCCAGCGCCAAAGGTGTATGGGACCTGGCGGAGCTCAGCAAGCAGGGGAACTTCGCCGTCTATCGCTGGACCGGAAAGAAGTAGGTTCGCGATTAATCAGCCTGAGGGACGCGCATCACCGTGGATGCCGCCGGCCGTCGTCGATATATGAACATCATCATCGTGGAATAAGCGCCGGGCAGCCTAGCGAAACTGATAGGTTTCGTTTGTTTTGGAAATCCGCCACACCTGACCACCGCCGACACCAATGGCGACGGAATCCTTGTCGTCGGAAATTCGGTCCCAATCGCGCTTCGTGCCGTTGAACACGAACACGCCGCCACTCGTGCCGACGACGTATGCCGCGCCTCGCGCATCGACCGCCACATCCTTGGCGGCGCCCGGCAGCCTCTGCCACTTCAAGTTATTGTCGTGGACGAAGATGTGGCCTTTGTTGTTCACGACCCAGGGGCGCCCGTCCTGATCGACGTCGATCCGCTGCGCCTTACCCGCAACAAGTTTCCAGTCGTTGCCGACGCGTTGATAAATCTTGTCATCGGCACCGATAATCCACACGCCCTTGGCGCTGGCGCCGATGTCTTGCGCGGCAGGGCCGGAAACCCTCCGCCATCGGGTGCCCGACTGAACATAGATTCCGCCCTTGTCGTTCACCACCCATGCCTCGGTCCCGGCAACCGCAATGCGAAGCGCGCCTCCGATAATCCTGGTCCACTTGCTGTCGGTCTTGGCACGCTTGAACATCTGATACCCGCCGCTGGTCTTTTTCACACCGATCGCATAGACGGTGCCGTCGGAGCCGACCGCAACATCATGGGCTGCACCGGCAACTTTCTCCCAACTCGGCGCGCTGCCCGACGCCTTGCCCACGACCACCCGGTCGCCTTCCAAGGTCACGCTCGGCACCGTGGGAACATCCACGACGACGTTCGTGCCATTCACGTTGATGGTCGCCGTGTTGCCAGTCGACGACGGCGTCGGCATCAGCGCGGCCCAGGTGCGGGCGTTGGGCTTGTAATACTCCTGGGTCATCAGCGCCCAGTTGCTCATGACTTCCATCCGACCTTCTGGGGTCAGGATCAGACGGGACAGGTTCACCGGCTTCTGCGCCGTCTCCAGGGCGTCATTGACGATGGCGATCTGTTGGTTCTGCGCCAAGGCGTTGTCCGTCGCGATGCTGAAGAGCACCGACGAGGCCGTCATGACCGCCAGGGGCCAGGCAAAGGCACCGACGACCCCCGCTCCGGCGTTGGCCGCGGCGGCGCCGTGGGAAATCGCGGCTCCGGCCCGCAACGCATCCTTTTGGGCCCCGGCGATCTGTCTTGCCCATTTAAAGGGTTTTATTGTCGTGGCCACGCGGGCCGTCAGCTGAGCAAACGTGGGCGACACGCTTTCGGCCGCCCACGCGCCAAAAAACGCAGTCGCCATCGCCGCGCCGGGCGCCAGATGCATGACATTGGCGATCAGGCCTTTCAAATCCGGCGGGGCGATACCGACGTCATAGGCATTGTGCATACTGTTTGTGGCCAGAGCCGATGTGCGCGCCTGCTGGCCACGGGTCCAGCTTTGCCAGATGTTGTTCATTTCCGAGGCGGCCAACTGGCGCGACTGCTGAATGTAGACGGCCAGGTAGTTCAGCAAGTCTCGTTCGGGCTTGGTCCTCGGGCCGTTCTTGATCAGATCGAAAACGCGTTTGTAGACAGCCGCCATCAGGATCGGGGAACTTTCAGGCCCCGTCCGGATATGCTCCCAGGCTTCGTCTCTGAATTTGGCGGCCTCGGTACGGCTCACCTTTTCCGCCTTGATGGCCTCCTCGATGATCTCGTCGATCCGCGTGCGCTCGTTGATCACCTCGGCCGCGATCTCGTGGCCGCCCGGCAGCTTGAACAACCCGTTCGGCGTGCGCTTGGCCGCTTCCCAACGGATGTTGGTGAATTCGCAGGCGTTGTTCGATTTAACGCCGAACACCGAACGCACGGAATTCTCGGGGCATTCCCAACATGTTCCGCCATCGATGACATCAAAGTGCTCGCCGGCCTTGCAGGTCAGCGCCGCCGTCTTCTCGGCCGGCTTCAGGTCCTCGTTACGGAAACAGGCATTGTTGGCGGTGACCGCGGCGGCGGTGCGGCGGAACCCTTCGGGACAGGAATAACAGCTTCCGTTCAGGTCGGTGATCGTGCCTTCCGGGCAGACCCGGTCGATGAATTCAGCCCGGCGCGCGCTTGCGCCAAACTTGCCGCAGGCATCCCATGCGTCGACCGCGGACAGGGTCCGGCCGAACCCCGACGGGCATTTCCAGCATTCGCCGCCGTTGCGGGGGTCCTTGATCGATCCCGACGGGCAGGATTTGTGGCTGCCGAGCCGTTTCGCGTATTTGTATTCTGCCCTGACCTGTTTGGAACAGGCCTGCGGGGTATCGACCGCGAACCCAGTCCGGTTGTAGCCGCGGGGACATGTAAAGCAGGCCCAGGTGCCGATATCGAAGAACGAGCCCTGCGGGCATTTCCCGACGGCCTTGCCGGTATATTTCGCCTTTTCGAAACCGCACGGATCTAGAACCTTGCCCGTGCGCAGATCGAGCCCGCCACAGATCGCATGCCCTCCGGAAAAGGCCGCCTGCGTCTGTTGCGCCGTCGCGTCGGACGGGCTCGCCATGCCGGCGAAGGCAACCAGGGTCAGCAACGCCCCCCGCGCCAGGATGGGGGAGAGTACAGACTTGAAAGAGATCCTCATCGACCGTTCCTCGATTCAACAACGCTTATCGTTACACCACTACCTGCCAACTGCCGCACATCGGCAAAATTCCGTGCTTCGCCCCCACCAAACAAGGACTGCCAGAAAATGTCAGCCCACGTCGCATGCCTATCAGAATGAAAGGCATCGTTAGATAAAGCGCATCTTATGTATGAAAGACCTTCTGGAAAACGCGCGCGGGACATTCCATCCCTTTATTCGGCGCTTTCCGGATACGGGATACAGTTTGTGGATACGCCGGCAAAATTCAGGTCCGATTTCGGACCGTTTCCGAAGGCAATTCGCCGAATTCGCGGCGGTACATTTCGGCGAATCGTCCCATATGCCCAAACCCCCAGGCCCGGGCGATTTGCGCAATTGTCGCCCCATCCTCGCCTCCGGCAAGCAATGCGCCGTGAACCCGTTTCAACCGGACCAGCCGCAGATAAGCCATGGGTGACATGCCATAGGCGTCCTTGAAGGCATTTTGCACGGTTCGATAACCGCATCTGGCCGCCGCAGCAATATCGGCAACGCCGACCACCGTATGGGCATGGGCATGAATGTAATCGCGCGCCCGCTTGACGTGATAGGGCAAGGCCACCTGCGTTGCGCATCCCGCAATTGCGTCGGAATAACTGTTGGGCAGCATCGTCAGGATTTGGGTCAGGAGCAGTTCTTCCATCTGCCGGATAAGGATCGGATTGTCCATTTCCCGCAGTGGGCCATCCAGGGCGTTCGCGATAAACTGCAACGTATTTCGGAACTGGCGCCCGCCCGGCGTCGTCATATCGATGGTCTGATCGAAGACCACCGGAGCGCCCCCCATATCGGCGCCGATCACCGCCCGGGCATGCTGGCGCAGCTGCTCTTTCAACAATGGCAAGGCGAAAGCCGACAACCCCGACTGCGTCACCGCAATCGGGCGCGATAGATCCCGCACGACGCCCTGCGTTACTGAGAAATCAATGTCCGTATTGCCGCGGCGAAAGCTCCCGCCTCCCCCCGTCACCACATAGAACAATAGCCCGTCGTCCCCTTCCTCGCCGGAGGAAACGTCGATCCGAACATCACCGTAGCCGAAATGAAGAAGATTGAGATTCCCGAACGGCGCCACGGCGACATTGGTGGACAGGGCGGCACTGTTGCCACGAACATCGAATTCATGCGGCGCGGTCAACCCCGAAAGGAAGTCACGCACCTCGTCCAGATCTTCAGACGCCAGAACCGTATGGTTGCTCAAATAGGCCACACAGACTCCTCCGCCTTGTCGTTTCGGATCGCTTCATGCGACGCTCGAAACGCAAAACAGCTAGCGAGAATTACTGGTACACCATACATCCTTCCGTATCAGCCGAAAATGACGGGCATCACTAGCGCCCCTTATCTCTTCCCGCTTGCCCCGACAAAAATCGCCTTAGAGATTTCTCTCTAAGGCGTTGAATTTGTTGGTTGCGGGGGCAGGATTTGTTCAAGATCCAACAATCCAAACTCCAATTTAAGCGGAAGACTCTGGGCAATCGTCTCGAATCGTAGGACTGCATTGAGTGCGCGGGCTCGCCTCGACCATCTCCGGTAGGTTGACGCGGATGGGGCAATCTTGCGGGTGCGGGCCTGCCCCCGGTGTAACTGCCAGAAACGTTTCGCGCCGGACCCTAACCGCGCCCCTGGCAAACACACTGCCCTCCAAGTCGATCATCAGCACGTCTACGGTCAGGCCTGACGACTTCATCATCTTGGCCTCGACGTTGCCCGGTGTCACCAGCAACAGGGGCGCAGCCGCGGAGCTATTTCCACCCCGCCCGTCATGCCTTGCCGCGGAAATTGGGCGGGCGTTTCTCGCGGAAGGCATTGCCGCCTTCCTTGGCTTCCTCGGTGTCGTAATAAAGGTCCACCGCCTGGAACCCGAGGCGCGAGATGCCGCGGATGCTTTCCGTATCGGCGTTGAAGGTCTGCTTGGCGATGGCGATGGCCGTGGGGCTGCGTTCCAGGATTTCGTCGCACCATTTGGCGACCTCGGCGTCCAGTTCGTCGTCGGGCACCACCGTGTTGACCAGGCCCATCTGCAGCGCTTCCTGGGCCGAATAGCGGCGGCAGAGATACCAGATTTCCCGCGCCTTCTTTTCGCCCACGATGCGCGCCAGATAGGCCGTGCCGAAGCCGGGATCGACGGAGCCGACCTTGGGCCCGACCTGGCCGAACACGGCGCTTTCCCCCGCGATGGTCAGGTCGCAGAGCGTGGCGATCACGTTGCCGCCGCCGATGGCGTAGCCCTGGACCTTGGCGATCACCGGCTTGGGGATGTCGCGGATCGCGGCATGGATGCCCTCGACCGGCACGCCGATGGTGCCCCGGCCCCGGCGCTGGTCCTTCTTGTCGCCGGAATCGCCGCCGACGCCGAAGGCCTTGCCGCCGGCCCCCTGCAGCACGACGACGCCGATGTCCCGGTTCCACCCGGCGGTCAGCAGGGCGTCGATCACCTCGTCATAGGTGCCCAGGCGGAAGGCGTTGAGTTTTTCCGGCCGGTTGAAGGTGATGGTCGCGACGCCGTCGGTCTCGTCATAAAGGATGTCCTGATAGTCAGCCATGGTCTGGTCCTTGTCTCTTCGTGTCTTGGTATGGGGTTGGCGGCCGCGCGGCCTAATGGCGGAAGGCGGACACGCCGGTCAGTTCGCGGCCCTGGATCAGGGTCAGTATCTGGTTGGTGCCGTCGGGAATCGGCAACATGCGGACGTCGCGGAACAGCTGCTCCAGGCCCAATTCGCGGCTGATGCCCATGGAGCCGTGGACCTCCATGGCCATGGAGATCGCCCGCTGACAGGCGGCAAGCGCATAGCGCTTGGCCTGGGCCGAAAGGCCGTTGGCCCGCTCGCCCGCGTCGATCGCGGCGAGCGCGCGGTAGCAGATCAGGCGGCTGGTCTCGACCGAGGTTTCGATGTCGGCCAGAAGCTCCTGCACCAACTGGTAGTTGCCGATGGCTTTGCCGAACTGCTTGCGGTCGCCGGCATATGTAAGCGCCGCGTCCAACGCGCGCTGCGCCATGTTCACCGCCATCAGGCCAAACAACGGCCGGTTGGCCAGCCAGGTCAGGGTCAGCACACGGGCCGCGTCGCCGACACTGCCCAGGCGGTTTTCCTTGGGCACGCGGCAGTTGTCGAAATGGACCTCGCCCAGATGCCCCTGGCAGAAACCCAGGCAGGGCGTCTTCGACGAGGTGAAGGGCGACTGTTCCCGGTCGATGGCGATGCGGACGATCTGGTTGCGGCCCTCGTCATCCCGGCCGAGCGTGCCGGTGATGTTGATGACGTCGCAGATGCTGGCGTTGGTGATCCACATCTTGTCGCCGTTGACGACCAGGTGGTCGCCGTCTTCCGTGACGCGGGTCTTGACGCCCCGTGCGTCCGATCCGACGTCCGGTTCGGTCGATCCGGTGCAGGCGATCTTGTTCGCGGCGATCAGGTCGGGCAGCAGGCGTTCGCGCTGCTCCGGCGTGCTATCGAGCGCGATGCGCGCCGCCGTCGCTTCCTGACCAACGATGGCGAAGCCGACCACGGGCGGCAGCTGTTCGAACATCAACCCGAACAGTAGCGTCGGGATTCCCGCCCCGCCGGCGCTTTCCGGCACCCGGGCCGAGGTCAACCCCTGACCGGCGCAGATCTTCAACAGGCCCCGCATCGCCTCCTTGGGCAGCGGCGTGTCCGGATCGTGCGCGTCCAACACCGGCTGCAGGTCTCGCGCCGTCATCTTCTGCACGGCCTCGACGGCCATGCGCTGTTCACTGGTCAGGTTAAAGTCCATCGTGATGTTTCCTGTGGTCGTGGTTTTATCGTTGAGGCCGCCTGATTGACATGACCATTATTCCGATCAGTAGAATTTTATTTTATATATGCTCACCGGGCAGCAAAGCCTTGTCAACCGCGAACTTGCGCGACGACGGGGTGTTCCGTTGAGCGGGATCAGCGGCCGGTAAACTTGGGGGGGCGTTTTTCCAGGAATGCGGAGATGCCTTCCTGTTTGTCCTCGGTACCGTAAGCGGTGGTGACGATGGCGAGTTCCAGGTCAAGGCCCGTATCCAGGTCTACCTGCATGCCTCGATAGACGGCCTTCTTGACCAGGCCGAGGCTGAGCGGGGCCCGTTCCGCATGAACGGCGGCCATGCCGAGCGCTCCGTCCAAAGCGCCGCCCTTCGCCGTCCGGCGGTTGATCAGGCCGATGCGATGGGCCTCCGCCGTGTCGATGGGCTCCGCCGAGAACAGCATGTCCAGCGCATTGGCCGTGCCAACGGTGCGCGGCAGGCGCTGCGTGCCGCCGGCCCCGGCCACCGTGCCGATGCGCGAACTGGTGATGGCGAAACTGGCCCCCTCCCCGGCGACCCGCAGGTCGCAGGCCAGCGCCAGTTCCAGGCCGCCCGTGAAGCAATAGCCCTCGATGGCCGCAATCACCGGTTTACCCAGGTTTTCCAGGGTTCGGGTGAGGGCGTGCCAGTTCCGGAAGTAATCGCGGCAACCCTCGACCCCGGTCACCTCGACGGCTTCGGTCAGGTCGGCGCCGGAGGAGAAGAACGCGTCGCCGCCGGTGATAATGATGCTGCGGACCGCCGCCTCGGCCTCCGCCGTCCGCGCCGCCTCGGCCAGTTCCTTCATCATCTGCAAGCTGACGGCGTTGCGCCGGGCCGGCCGGTTCAGGCGGATGATACAGGCGGGGCCGTCGGCCGTGACCGTGATCGATTCATGGGGCATGATATGTCTCCTTCCCGGCCGCCTTGTTCACCTCGGCCTCTCCCATCCTGGCCTACAGGACAATCGACTAATTTAAAATATAATTCTGTTGACTAGAATATTAGTCCTTTCACGAGGCCCAAGGCCGGGGGTATAAGCGGGAATGCCTCATCGGCGACAATCCTGCGATCCGCCCCAGCGCCGCGATGCATCCGACACCGTCACGCCCACCAGGAAAGGCAGACCCCCGACGCCATGGCCGACAGTCCCGTCCAGAAAGCCCTCGTGCTGCTGAAATGCCTCGCAGGTTACGGCGAGCCCATCGGCGTCAAGCGCCTGGCCGAGGATACGGGCCTGAACATCAGCACCGTGCATCGCCTGCTGCGCCTGCTGGCCGAGGAACGGATGGTATCCTTCGATCCGCAGACGCGGCTTTACGGCATCGGCGCCGACTGCATCCGCTTCGCCATCTCCGTTCTGGGCGGCGACTCGCTGGCGGCGCGGGTCCGCCCGGTGATCGCCGAGTTGGCCCGGACGCTGCAGGAAACCTGCGCCTATAGCGTCTACGAGCCCGACGGCTTCACCAAGGCGATCGCCGCCGTCGAACGCGGCCCCAACCCGCTGGGCTACAACTTCGACGTCGGGCGCCGCGACGGCATCCACGCCGGGGCCAGCGGCAAGGCGATCCTGGCCTTCCTGCCGGACGCCGATATCGAGACCATGTTCAAAACGGTGCCCCTGGAGGTCACGGCGGAAAACACCATCGTCGACCCCGACGCCCTGCGCCGCGACATCGCGGAAATCCGCGCACGCGGCTACGCCACCTCCCTGGGCGAACGGGTCCCCGGCGCCGGGTTCGGCATCGGCGCACCCGTGTACGGCCCCGACGGGCGGGTCGTCGGCTCGGTCGTCGTCACCGTGCCGCTGTTCCGCTGGAAGAAGAAGAACCTGGGCTGGATGTCCAAGGCGGTGATGGACTGCGGGCGGGTGCTGTCCGGCATCGCCGCCGCCACGGCGTCCAACGGAGCCGGCGAATGAGCGAAACGGTCGGCACCACCCACCGCATCCTGGCGGCCCTGCGGCTTCTGGCCGCGACCAAGGGAACGCTGAGCGTCAAGGACGTCTCGCAATCCCTCGCCCTGCCCATGAGCACGTCACACCGCATGCTCGACATGCTGATGGAGGCCGGTTTCGTCGAAAAGGACACGGCGCGGCGGCGCTACGGCATCGGCATGGAGTTCTTCCGCATCGCCAACCTGGTGGCCCAGAACCCGGTCGTCGCGGCGACCCTGCAACCGGCATTGGACGAATTGACCCGGCGGACGGGGGAATCCTCGGTGCTCAGCATCTATCTGCCCGCCGACCATGCGATGACCTTCGTCGCCAAAAGCGACAGCCCCGATTCTCTTCGGTTCGAGATCGATCTGTTCGGTCAGCGGCAGCTGGTCTGGGGGGCAACGGGCTTGGCGATCCTGGCCTTTCTGCCGAAAACCGTCCAAGACGCGGCGTTCGACAAGGCCGTACCCTCACCGGTTTCCGGCAAGGTGTTGAGCCGCAAGGAGTTCGATGCCCGTATCGCCAAAGCGCGACGCGACGGGGTCGCCGTCACGGAAAACGAGAACCTCTCGGACTCGGTCGGCATCGCCGCCCCCCTGACCGGCGGGCCGGACCGGGTCATCGGATCGGTCGCGCTGACCATTCCCCGCTACCGCTACGACCGCACGAAGGCCGCGCTCTATGCTGAATTGCTGATCCGCGCCGCGACCGGGCTCGCCGGCAAGGGTGCCCTGCTGCGCACCGCCCTGTAGCTCCCGAAGCCTTCCGCCGACCCAGCGCCTATTGCTTGGCGGCCAGGAAATCGCCGCCGCGCATGGCCGGATGGGCGCGTTCGTACTGCGGCGGAAAAACCGGATCCGCCCCCAATTCCAAGGCCGCGTGCCAGGGCCAGCGCGGATTGAACAGCATCGCCCGCGCCAGACCGATCAGATCCGCATGTCCAGCCTGCAATATCTCTTCCGCCTGCCGCGCCTCGGTGATCAGACCGATGGCCAGGGTCGGGATATCCGCCTCGCGGCGGATGCGGTCGGCCAGCGGCACCTGGTATCCGGGACCAATGGGGATTTCCTGCCCCGGCACCGTGCCGCCGCTGGACGCCGTGACGTAGTCGCAACCCCGTTCCTTCAGGCGCTGCGCCAGGACCACGGTGTCCTCCAAAGTCCAGCCGCCCTCGGCCCAATCCGTCGCCGACAGGCGCATACCCATGGGTTTTTCCTCGGGCCAGACGGCGCGCACGGCATCGAAGACTTCCAACACGAAGCGCATGCGGTTTTCCAGACTGCCGCCGTAATCGTCGTCGCGTTGGTTGCTGAGCGGCGACAGGAAATTGTGCAGCAGATAGCCGTGCGCCCCATGCAACTCGATCAAATCGAAGTCCAGACGGTCGGCGCGCCGGGCCGCCGCCGCGAAATCGGCAACCAGGGCGCGGATCGCCGCGACACTCATCCGCTCCGGGGCCGAGCGGCCTGGATAGGGAATGTCGTCGGCACTCTGGGCAATCCAGCCGCCGTCGGCGGGGGACAGCGGTTTCTGCCCCTGCCAGGCCAGATTGACGGAGCCCTTGCGCCCGGCATGCTGCAACTGGATGCCCAGCTTGGCCGCGCCGTGGCGGCGGCAGAAATCGACGATGGGGGCGAGCGCCGCTTCGTTATCGTCTGAATAGAGCCCCAGGTCGCCGGGGCTGAACCGCGCCTGGGGATTGACGCTGGTGGCTTCCAGGATCAGCAGCCCGGCCCCGGAAATCGAGAGATTGCCAAGATGCATCAGGTGCCAGGGCGTAGCGCAGCCGTCTTCCGCCGAATACTGCGCCATGGGCGAAACGACGATCCGATTGGTCAGGTCCAGCCCACGCATGCAGAACGGGGAAAACAGTTTCGTGGTTATGGCTCGTCTCCGAACAAAATGTTACCGCAAGGGCGATTAATCGGCGTTTTCCGCGACCGGGGCCAAACCCAGTTCCGCCAGGATATCCGTGTCATCGCGGCCCAGGACGGGCATGGGGCGACGCACCCGGGGCGGCGTGCGCGAGAGTTGCAGGGCGCTGGCCAGCAAGGGCCAATCGACGCCCGCGTCCGGAACCGTAAACCAGAGTTTGCGGCGCCGGGTATGGGCGGCGGAAATCACCTCATGGACGGGCAGGATCGGCACCGCCGCCAGGCCCGCCCCGGTGAGGCGCGCGGCGAGATCGGCACGGGTCAGGTTCGATGCCCCCTTGCCATCCGTCATCGTCATGTCGCCCCCGGCCGCGCAGGTCACGGCCTCGACCGCTGCCTCGGCCAGGACATGGCCATCGGCGCAGGCGACGACGGTGAGCGGCACCGCGGGCTCGGTCTTGCCGTTCCAGGCGATCTGGGTCATCCAGGCGGCGATGTCCTGCATGGAGAGATCAATGAACTGCCCCCGGTTCGTGCGGTCGCGGTATTCCAATGCCGCCAGCACGGCGACCAGGGCCATTTCCGCGCCCAACAGGTCGACGATGGAAATCCCGGTCTTCATGGGGATGCCGTCATCGCGCACCACCTCCATGATGCCGGACATCGCCTGCACCACGCTGTCATAGGCGGGACGGCCAGCGTAAAGCGACGCATGCCCGAAACCGGACACCGCACAATAGATCAGGCGCGGGTTGATCTTCGCGATGTTCTCTGCCGAGAAGCCCCGGCGCGCCAGGGCCCCCGGCTTGAGGTTTTCGATCAGCACGTCCGCCGTCTCGATCAGCCGGCGGAAGACTTCCACCCCTGCGTCGGAGGCGAGATCGAGGACCAGGCTCCGCTTGTCCGAATTAACGTAGGCGAAATAGAAGCTGCGGCCTTCGTGAACGGGCAACCAGCCGCGCGTCGCCTCGCCACCCGGCGGCTCCACCTTGATCACGTCGGCGCCCAGCGCCCCCATGTGGCGGGTGCTCAGCGGCACGGTGGTGTAATGGCCGACCTCGACCACCCGCAGGCCCGCCATGGGCAAGGCCGGTTTGGCGGCGGGGGCGGGAACTGCCGCGGCACCCGCCTCCCGTTCGGCAACCAAGTTTGCGACGGCGTCCCGGTCAGCGTCAGGCGCGGGCAGGCGATCCGGCGCCCGGCCCGGCGTGGCCGACATGATGAGCGGCGATCCCGGCACGAAGAAGGTTCCGCCGGCCCCGTCGTCCAGTTCGCGGATCATGCCGCGATGGCCCAGGTTCGGTTCGCGCGGGTGCGGATCCAGGGTCACGATGGCGCCGTTGGCGAGCGACGCCGCGTTCAACGCCTCGGCACAATCCGCGACGGTGCGGCCCAGGGTCCATGTCGTGATGATGGCATCAACCTGTTCCCGGTAGGTGATGCGCGCCGCCATGCGGGCGTAATCGCCGGCCGCGTTCACGTCGTCCCGGCCCATTACGGCGCAGAGCCGTTCCCACTGCGCATCGCTGCCGGCGCAGATCAGAATCCAGCCGTCGGCGGCCTTGTAGACGTTCCAGGGCGAAATCAAGGCATGGTTGTTGCCCGCCCGTTCGACCGGCTCCGTACCGCCCAGCAATAGCTTGGGAAAGAAGGTGGCGAGCGAGGCGAAGCCACTGTCGTAAAGCGCCATGTCGATGAACTGCCCGCCACCCCCCAGACGCCGCACGCGTAGCGCCGCGACCACGGCGGCGGCGGCGTAGACGCCGGTCATGTATTCAATCACCGGCAGCGGCGACGGCACCGGCGGGCCGTCCTTGCGGCCCGTGGTGTCGGCGACGCCGGTTTCCGCCTGGAGCCGCCAATCCGACGCCGGGGCGCCGCGGCCCGATTTCGGAGCGCCCGCGCCATAGGCCGTGATGTCGCAGACGACGGCATCGATGCCGGCGGCCTCAGCCGCAACGGCGAGCAACGGTGGATCGACATCGCTCGACAGGATCACCACGTCGGCGGCAGCAGCCAATCGGCGCAGCAGGTCGGGATCGTCCGGGTCCGGCCGGAACGACAGCTTGCCGGCGACGAACTGATCGCGCCAGCAGGCCTTTCCGGCGGTGAAGTCCGCGCGGGCGGGCCGTTCGGCCAGCACGGTCTCCGCGCCCAATTGCGCCAGCAGGCTGCCGCAGACACCGGCCCCGACACGGCCGCCGACCTCTAGGACGAGAATGCCGGATAGGGCGGTGTCGGAATTTTCGTCACTCATGGGCGTGGGCTCTATCGGAAATTTTTCTGGCGGTTCGGCGGGCGCGGGACGGGCCGGATCAATCAGCGGCACCGGCGTCGACGCGAGCGGCCCCATCGGCGCTGAGCACCATGTCGAGGGCGTTGATATTGGGCGCCGCGCGCAGGCCGCGCACCGCCGATTGCAAGCCATCCATGTCGAGGCCCGGCCGGATGTCCTGGGCCAGGGACGACGCTTTTTCCGCGATCTGTTCCCAAGACAGCGGCAGAGCGGGCGTCCCCCGGCTGTCGAGGATGCGATCAGTGGCGGCGCTGCCGTCATCGAAGGTGATCTCGACCTCGGTCCCGAAATGCTCGGGGAACACGGACTGCAATTCCTCGTCGTATTCGACCTTCACGATGTCGGCCCAATCGAGGATGCCGCGGTCCTGCAAATTCTCGACGGCGAAGGCGTCATGCCGCGACGGGCCGTAGGCCAGGGTCGCACCGACCACGTAGGGTAGGCTGTATTGCGCGGCCATGGAGGATTCCGGACGCATCTGCATGTGTTGGTCCTTGAGGATGCGCGGGCCGCGAATGATGATGCCCTTGATCCGGTCGACCTTGGTGAAATCGGCCGTTGTCACGCGCAGCGCGTCGATGGCCGAATGGAACTGCCGGCAGCAGGCATAGGGCTTCATGCTGATTTCGTGGATCGCCAGGGTAGGTGCTGGTTGATCCAGGACCTCCGGGCGGGGGTCGCGGCCGTGCAGATGGATGAAGCCATACTTTCCGTCAATGGCGCGGCGCGGCGCCTCGACCCCGTTCAAGGAGAACTCCACGGCCAGCACGCCCTGATGGGCGGCATATCCGGCATGGGTACGCTTGGTGTCGGTGCCGAGAGATTCGTCGGCGAACTGGGTGGAACCGCTGGCCAGCGACAGGCAATGGCCCCAGGCGCAGAGCAATTTATCGGCATCCAACCCGTGCAGCTTGGCCGCCGCCGCCGCCGCGCCGAAACAGCCGAACAAAGCCGTCGGATGGAATCCGAATTCGATGACGTTGAGCGGATTGGCCGCGGCGCCGATCCGCGTCATCGCTTCATAGCCGGCAGCAATCGCGGCCATGACGTCCACGCCGCTGCTGCCGGTTTCGGCGGCCACGGCGAGGGCTGCGGAAATGACCACGGCGCCCGGATGGCTGAGCGTCGCGTCATGGGTATCGTCCAATTCGTAACAATGTCCGGCCGTGCCGTTGACCAGGGCAGCGATCGCGGGCGGCACCCGCCCTCCGGCGGCCAGCAGTCCCGCCTGACCGGCGCCCGTATAGGTGCGGGCCCAGGCGCGCATCCCACGCCCTGCGGGCTGGGCCGTGCCGCTATAGGCACAGCCCGCATAATCGAAGATCAGGCGTGCCAGTTGTTCGAAATCGGCGTCGCTCAGGCTGCCGGGGGTGATGTCCAACACCCGCCCAGCAATGACTTGCGATCGGTTCATGTGATGCTCCTGTCAAAATTCCATTCAATGGAATTATTTCTCTTTAGATGATCTTAGCAGATGAATGCGCGCCGGCCTAGCCGCCGAATTTCCGACCACCCAACGGCTAGTTCTGGCAACTTGGCCAAGGTCGACGGGGTCCCCGAATTTTACGTCGAGCATAATCTGCGGTTTCCTGATTTCGTGGGCGCCGAACTTGCCCCCGAAATCGATTGGCTCGGCATGCAGCATGTCCTGCAATTCGGCGGATCGGGCTACTTTCCGGTTTGCTTGGTGCAGCCGCACCTGCAGGAAGGCCAAACCGCACCGGTTACCGACGCCCCGGCGGCAGCAGGTTTCCCCTATGCGTATAGGCGCCTGGGGGCCTGGCCGGCCCTGTGTACGGGCATCGACATGTGCAGAGGCTGTCGCGGCAGCTAGCCGGACGCCAAGTCGATCAAAAACCGGCGTATTCCGTCTGAAATCTCTTGGGCGCGGTCCTCGGATACGGGCGGCGTGAAAAAGACCGACCAATACAGAATGCCATCGCTCAGTCCCGCCGTGACCGAAAGCGGCTGGATATCGCCTTGGCTGCAAAGGGATTGGTTGAGCGCCCTTCCTTCGTGATAGACGCCGACGATCGGCATCACGGCGTCCGGGCGGAACGTCTCGTCGATATTGCCGCGGTACTGCAAGAAAATGCCCGGTCTGCGCAACCGTTCCATATCTTCGCGCAGTGGGTCGCCTGCGGGACGGCGGCGGAGCAGATCATATCCGATACCCAGGTTCGGCACCGTACTGAGCCGGGTGATGACGTCCTGAACCAAGGTCCCGGCGTCAGTCCCCTCGTGAACCGACACACCGACGGGATAGCGCGTCGCGAACCATCCCACGGCTGTCATCGGTTGCGTGCCGGGAAACGGATGGCGGCCATGACCTTCCGTCATGATCAACGGCGCGCGATCCCCGGTCGCGTCTGCCCAGGTTGCGGCCAGAGCGGCAAGGATGACCGCGTTGCGGGCGACCGGCGTCCTGTAGATCTCCAACAGTCGGCCGTTATCCGCCGCCGACAAGGTTGTCTTGCCTATCGAGCGCCAGGCGAGCGCGCCGTCCGGCCAATCCTGGAACGCCCCGTCGTCTTCGACGCCGCAGGCAGATCGCCAGTAATCGAGCTCCGCGGCCAGTTCGTCCGATGTGCCGTATTCATTCAGTTTGAAAAGCCACGGGATGAACCCGTCCGACCGCACGGCCGAACCGGCGGGTCGGCCCGCGGCTTCGTTCCTGTAGGCATCCTGGAGTTGAGTCGCCCAGACGGACAACGAGACGGCATCGACCGCCAGATGGTGAAATCCAACGGCGAGCACACCCTGCGCGCCCGCGCCCCTGTCCAGCAGGACCGCCGAAACCAGGGGGCCTTCACGCACCGAAACCGCGGCCAGGACCCGCCGAAGCGCATCCTGGCGAACGGCGGCAAGTTCGCTCTTCTTCAGGTCGGCGATGTCGATCCGTTCGAAATGCAGACCGCCGCCATTATCGGAGACCCGCGCCCGCCAGCCCCCCTTGTCCTGGAAAAAGCGGAGCGCAAACGCATCATGAGCCGCGGCGAGAGCCGCCAGCGCCCGATGCAGGGCATCGACATCCAGCCCCTTCGGCGTGCGCAGGTACAACACCTCCACGAACAGGTCGGGATTGGCCGGCGTCCCGGCGAAGAAAGCGGCCTGGCGCGGCGACAGCGGCACCATCGAGCCGGGCACCGCCGCATCAGCACCGTGTTCGTCCCCGGTGGTCGCGGCCGCGCCGTCGCGGTGGGACTGGATCAAGTCCGCCAGGGAGGACAGCGTCGTTGCCGATGCAGACCAATCCATGGGCAGTGCCACGCCAAGGTCACTTTCGACCAGCATCAGGAATTCCACCTGTTTCAGGGAATCGAGGCCGATCCCGTCGACGGGCGTGTCGGGACCAAGGAAGGCTTCCGGTTGGGCCGTCAACTGCGCCAGACGCCAGATCAGATAGTCGACCAGGGCGGCCATCCGTTCGATACGGTCGGCGTTCGCCATGCGCCGGACCTTGGCGGGACCTGCGCGACCGGCCCCCTCCAACGCGCCGGCAAGTCGCGCCAAGGGTTTCCAGGCGCCGTCGATGTAGGCCTGGCGGCAGGTCCGCCGACGTATCTTGCCGCTGGTCGTGCGCGCCAGGGCCCCCGGCGGCAGCAGCACGATATCCGTGGCCGTCAATCCCATCTGGTCGGCGAAGCGGCCCTGCATGGCGGCGAACACCCTGGGCCAATCCGTGTTGCGGCGATGGTCGCGGCGGATTTCAACGGCGACGACAAGGGCCTCCCCATCGCCGGTTTCGACGGGAAATGCCGCGGCCGCCGCCGGCGCAAGCGCCGGATGGCACTGGGCCAGGGCGTTCTCGACATCGCCGGGGGCGACGTTCCGACCCCGGATGATGATCAGGTCCTTCAGGCGCCCGGTGACGTAAAGAGCGCCCTCCCAGATAAAGCCCAAGTCGCCCGTCGCCAGCGGTTCCCGCCCGCGCGTTGCCGTATCGCGCCAGTAGCCACGCATGACCGACGGCCCAGACAGGCGAACCTCACCCTCTCGCCCATGGGGCAGCGGTTGCCCGCTGTCCGGATCGGTAATGTCGAGCGCCAAGCCCTGACAAGGTGTTCCGCAGGACACCAAGGCGCGGGTCGTTCCGCCATCAATGCCGGATGCGGGCACGGCCAAACCACGGGCGGCGGCCTCGGCATCGAAATGCGTGACGACCGGGCGGACCGCGCCGGGCGCCGGTCCCGCCGCCATCAACGTCGCTTCGGCCAGGCCGTAGCACGGATAGAACGCAGCCTTGTTGAATCCGAACGGCGCAAAAGCCTCCGTGAAGCGGTCGATGGTCGTGGCGCGCACCGGCTCGGCCCCGCTGAAGGCCAGACGCCAGCGCGACAGGTCGAGAGAGGGGCCTTCCGCGTGGCCCAACGCATCGGTGCAAAGATCATAGGCGAAATTGGCGCCGCCGCTGACATCGGCGCGGTAGCGGTCGATGGCCTCAAGCCAGGCGATCGGCCGGGCGATGAAGGTTTTCGGATCCATGAGAACGACGCGATAGCCGCACCACAAGGCCTCGATGATGCCGCCGATCAGCCCCATGTCGTGATAGGGTGGCAGCCAGTTGACGACGACGCTGTCCGGCGTCAACTCGAACCACGCCTGGATGGCCGCGAGGTTGGCGGCAAGATTCGCGTGGTCGATCACCACGCCTTTCGGCGCCGCCGTTGAGCCCGAGGTGTATTGAATCAGCGCCAGATCGTGCGGGGTGACGGCGGAGCAAGACGGCTCCGTTGCGTCCGGATGCGCGTCACCGTCGGACATCACCCAGATCTGCGGGGACATGCCGATTTGCGTCTCGATCAGCCAGCGCGCGCGGGAGACAAGGCCGCTTGAGGTGACGATCGCATCCGGCACCGCATCGCTGAACAGGCGGGCGAAGCGCTGCGCCGAATTGCTGTTGGCCCGCGCGGCCGGCGGCGGCGTCGGCACGGCGGCCACGCCTGCGATGAAGCAGGCGCACAGGCTGAGGGCGAAGTCGATGCCCGGCGCCTGCAGAACCATCACACGCTTTGCCTCAGGCGCGGTCCGTCGAATGTCGGCGGCGATCCGCCGGGAGCGCTCCAAGACGTCCGCGAACGTGAGCGACAGATCTTCCCCGCCGCCGTCACCCGGCACCGTGATGGCCACGGCGTCGGGACGCTCCCGCGCGTGCCGCTCGATCGCCTCGACGATGGTTGTCGGTTTCAAACCTTCGGCTCCCCGGTTTCCCGGCGCCTATCCCGCCCGGGCACCCGCGAGAACCTTCAGCATGCGATCGAAGCGGTCGCCCGCGAGGGAAACCGAATCCAGCAGACGGTCATCCAGTTCGTCCTCCAACACATCATTGGTGTCGAGGCCAGCTGCCTGACCGTATCCCAGCCGCCGAACCGTGCCGCGAAGGCGATCGGCGAGAAAGAAGCTCAAGGCCCGATAGAACCGCATGCCGAACCCGGGATCGCTTTCCATTCTCTGGTCGAGGCTGTCATGCGTCAGCTCAAGGACGGTGCTGGCGCCTTCCGCAACGACACTGGCGGATGGCGGCGCATCATCGACGTAGGACATTTCGCCGACGATCTCGCCCACTCCTAAACTCGCGATGGTGCCGATCTTGGCATCTTCGATCCGCAGCCGGCCATCGAGAAGGATAAACAGGCTGGCGTTGTGTTCACCTTCCGTGATGAGGGTTTCGCCGTCCGGCACCGTTCGTTTCATGCCGACCCGAGCCATCCATTCCGCATCCGTATCCCGGAGCTGACCGAGAATGACGAGTACTTTTCGCATCATGCTTCCCCTCTGCAATCCTTAAACGAGCTGGCGGCGCGCCATTTCCCGGAACGGGCCTTCGGCCGCGATGAGGTCGTCGAACGTGCCCTGTTGCACGATCTTTCCCTTGTCCATGACGATGATTCGGTCCGCGGCGCGCACCGTGGACAGGCGATGCGCGATGACGATCCGGGTCGCCGACAGATGTGCCAGGGTCGACATCACGACGTCCTGGGTCCGGTTGTCGAGTGCGCTGGTCGGCTCGTCCAGCAACAGGATTCGCGGCATCTGGACAAGCACCCGGGCGATCATCAGGCGCTGGCGCTGCCCGCCGGAAAGCGTGTTCACGCCTTCCATGATCTGTGTGTGCAGACCCATGGGCATGTCCTCGATATCCTTGTCGAGCCCGGCAAGTCTGGCAGCGCGCCAGGCGTCTTCCTGCGTCAAGGCCGTGGAGGCGCCGATGATATTGCTGAACAGGCTTCCCGAGATGAGTTGCCCCTGCTGCAGGACGACCCGCACCTGCCGGCGGACAGAGTTCATATCCAGACGGGCGACGGGCGTCTGATCGAAATAGATTTCACCCTTCTCGCACTGTTCGAAACCGAGCAGCAAACGTATCAACGTCGATTTTCCGCTGCCCGACGGACCGACGATGGCGACGAACTCGTTCGGTTCGATCGACAGGCTGAAATCTTCGAGGATAAGCGGCCCCCCAGGTGCATACCGAAAGCCGACGTGGCTGAACTCAATCCCCCCGTGCAGCCGCTGGACCGACTTGTCCGGTGTCGCGACTTCCATGGGTTCCTCGATGATCGGGCGCAGTCGCTCGAAGATCGGGAGGATGGAAAGACTGCGCGTCAATGCCAAGGCAAGCGTCGTCATGGCGGCGAGAAACTGCCCGAACGCGGTATTGAAGGCGACGAATTCGCCGGTCGACATCGGCGCGCTTTCAGCCGCCTGTTCGGTCTCTACCAATGCCCGCAATTGCAGGTCGACGGCTTCCTTCTCCAGCAGGACCGCCGCGGCCGTGAAAATAACCGCCGTCGCGACCACCGGAAATGCAGCGTGGAAGATGTCCTGCAGATTGGCGAATGACTGCGCCCGCACGAAGCGGTGCTTCTGCCGGGCGAACATCTTGGCCCAACAGGCATAGGCCCGGCCGTCCGCCGCCGAGACCCGAAGCTTCGCGAGCCCGCTCAGCGTCTGCACGACAAAACCCTCAACCTCGCCCTGGCGGGCGATCCGCAACCGTTCCTCGGCCAGCTGACGCCGCCCCCAGTAGACGGTCGCGGCCAGGGCGACGAAAACCAGCCCGAAAGCGGCGATCGCCAGTTTCCAGTTGAAGAACAGCAGCAAGGCAAGGCTGAACACGGCGAACGTTACGCCCAGCAGGCCCTGCACGGTGGTGCCGGACAATGTTTGCCGGATGACCTGAATGCCCAGCACCCTGTCCGACAGGTCACCGACCGTGTAGCGCCGGAAGAACCCGGCCGGCAGGCGCATCATGCGATCGAATATGGCCGCCTGTAGGCGCAGATCGGCCCGTCCTTCCGCACGCAGCAAGGCGATGGCTTTCACGATTTCGAAGCTGGCGGCGCCGAAGGCCGCGACAACCAGCCCGAGGATGATCTGGACGTGCTGTGCGACATCGGCGCTCGGCAGGACATCCTCGATCATCACGGATGTCATGACCGGCGTGAAGGCGGCGACCAGGCCGCCGGCGCATCCCATCGCCCCCATAAGGCGCAAGTCGGGCCGAATTACCGGCAGGATCGACCGCCATAGATCCCCCAGGCTGCGGCACATCGACGGCAATGGCGGATACAGCATGACGGCATCGCCGCGCAATCCTTCGGCCGTCGCCTCGGTGACCCGCATGCTCGCACCCGACACAGGGTCGTGGGCGTCGTAGCCGCCACCCGCCCGCGGCAGCAAGGCGACGGGACCATCCGCGTCCGTGAACGCCAGCATCGGTCCGGCGTCGTGCCGCCACCAATCGTCCCGCAGCAGGACCCTTCGAATGCGAATGCGGTAGGATGCGGCCAGTTCGTCGATGACCGGCACGCCTTTGCGCCGGGTGACCGGTCGGGGAGTATCGGCATTCTCGACCCCCAGCGCCCGTGCAACCACGAGAAATGCCGCGTGCACGTCGTCGTCCGGGGTGGTGGCCGCCCCTGGCAGTGATCCTGTGTCTTGCCGAACCACCCGTGACAGATCATGCAGGGCATTTTCGAGCGTGCTTTTCTCCGCCGCCGACCGGGCGTTTCGGCGCTGAGCCGCCTGATTTTCCATCCGCCGCAGGCTGGTATCCAGGAACCTGCCGAACACGCGAAGGTAGGCCGTGATGCCGACGCGCCAATCGCCGGAGGCGACCAGTGCTTCGGATGAAATTGCCAAAACCCGTCCCGGTCTGCTGACCGTCGCCCAGACCGAAGAAGACAGCGGCAGAATATCCGCCGCCAAATCGTCATCGCCATAGAGGGCCAATGGACCTACCGCTCTCTCGGCGCGAACCCAGACGGCGCGACGCGACGATGCGAAGATCGGGCTGTTCGCGTAGACGTCGGCCTCCGTGTCCGGGTCCAGGGCCGTGGCCGCGCCTTCCGGCGCATCCTTCGCAAGACTTCCCGACAGGCCGCCGATAAAGCGATCGATCATGGCGGCAAGATGATCCGGCGTGAATCGAGCCCAATCATCGTCCGGCATTTCGTGCATGATTTCCGTTTCGTCGACCCCCACCACGAGGAACTTGAACGGGGCGGCGTCATCCGGCGCGAATACGGCCTCACCGGTGTTGGCGCGGAACAAGGGATGGCGCTGGCCGACCGGTTCGCCGTTTTCGACCCGCACGGCGAACACATCGACATGGCCGCTTAGCACCAAAACGCAACCGCCAGCACGATCCAGCAGCAACGGCGCATTGGCGGCGGCGCCCGTTCGCCGGCCCTTGAATTCGCCCCATTCGACCGAGGTGGCATGGCTTTCCAGCCGACGGCGGGTCGCGCTCATCCTTCGGACTCCATAAGGCGCGCGTACTCGCCGTTCGCCGCCAACAGGGTTTCGTGGGTGCCGCGCTCGACAATCCGGCCGCGTTGGAGAACGATAATTTCGTCGCAATCGCGGATCGTTGACAGGCGATGCGCAATAATGACGCAGGTACATCCGCGGCGGCGCAGGTTGTCGTCGATCTGCTTTTCCATCACCGGGTCCAGCGCCGCCGTGGCTTCGTCGAGGACAAGAATTCGGGGATCGCCGACGAGTGCTCGGGCAATCTCCAGCCGCTGGCGCTGCCCGCCGGAATAATTGACGCCGCCCTCTTCGACGCGGCTTTCGAACCCGCCGTCCCGAGCCATGATGTCGTCGTGGATGAAGGCGTCCTTGAGGCTTCGTGTCAGCGCCATTTCCGGAACCAGGTCGTCCCACAGTGTCAGGTTTTCCCGCACCGACCCGGCGAACAGAAAAATGTCCTGGTCGACATATGAGACGGTATCGGCAAACAGTTCGGGGGGAATGTCGGAGATCGGAAGATCGTCGATCATCACCTCGCCCTGCCACGGCGGCAGAATGCCCGCGATCAGCCGGCCCAGCGTCGATTTTCCGCTACCGGAACCGCCCACGATCGCCACGCGCGCGCCGGGTTCCAGGCTGATGGAAATTCCGTCAAGCAAAGGTGCGTCCAAGGCGCCGTAGCCGAACGACAAATCCCGTATTTCGAGTTTTCCGCTGAGGGTCTGGGGTCCCTGCCAGGCAGCCCCTTCCTGCGGCCCCCGTGGCGCCTCGGGGGCGTGGGCCGCGACATCATCCAGCCGGGCGAGGTCCCCCTTGATCTTCTGAACCTGGCCGCCCAGATCGACGAGCGCGGAAACCGGTTTGTTGAACCGCGCCATCAAGGATTGGACGGCGACGATCGAGCCGATCGACAGCACCCCTTCCATGACCCTGAAGCCGCCAACACCAAGGATCGCGGTCGTCGTCAATGCCGACATCAAGGCCGGAAACGCGGTCAGCACGGCCGTCATGAAACCGAGCCTGCGCTGGCATTCCAACATCTTCGCCTGGTAGCCGGCCCATTTGGTGAAGCTGTCGTCCTCCATGCCCGAGGCTTTGAGGGTTTCCACCGAACGGATGCTCGCCACCGTCATCCCGGCGAGCTTGCCGCCTTCGTTAAGCAAAGCCCGGCTATTGTCTTCGCGGCTTCGGTTGACCGCTTTCAGGGCAATCACGTTGAGCGACGCCATGGCGAATGCGATCACGCCGAGCATCGGATCAAACGCGGCGACGGCGGCGCCATAGAACGCCACGGTCGTCACGTTCATCGCGTTCGTCGCGAATTGGCCGGAAATCAAGGACGCGACCCGGTCGTTCGCCGCCATTCGGTCGCTCAGGTCGCCGACGTGGCGTTGCTGGAAAAAGGTCATCGGCAGCCGGAGCAGTCGCCACAGAAAGGTCGCGGCCATCGACAGGGCGAGCCGGGCCTCCAGGCGGAGCAGGTACTTCTGTTGCAGCCAGGTCAGGATCCCGTTCAGCGCCGCCGCCGCCAGGATGCACAGAACCAGCGGCACCAGCCAATCGTCGTCTTCGGCGATCAGGATCTGGTCGACGAAGATCTTGGCGAACCCGGCAACGGCGATGCCCGGGATCACCATCAGCAGGCTGGCCAAGACGACATAGCCGAGCGCCCAGCGGGAGCCGCTCAGACGGGCGACCAGGCCCCTCAGTGATGACGGCGGGCGGCCGCATTTCTGGAAGGCCTCGGTCGGCTCAAAGGCAAGCACGACGCCGGTGTAGGAGGTATCCAATTCCTCGGCCCGCACGACGCGTGGTCCACCGGACGGATCGTTCAGATAGACCTTGTCGCCGCGGCGGCCTTCGAACACCAGATAGTGATTGAAGTTCCAATGGATGATCGATGGCACCGGCAGGTTCGTCAGGTCGGCGGGCTCCTTCTTGAAGCCTTTCGCCGAAAGCCCGTAGCGGCGGGCCCCCTTCAGGATATTGCTGGCCTTGCTGCCGTCGCGGGTGACGCCACAGGCGATCCGCAATTCCTCGAGCGGCACCCAGGCGCCGTAATATCCCAGGATCATGGCCAGCGCTGCGGCGCCGCATTCCACCGCCTCCATCTGCAACACCGTCGGCGTCTTTGCGCGGTATGAGCGGGCGGGAGTCATCGATCCTGATCCGGAACCCTGGACATGGCTAGCGCGCCGATGAATTCGACACGAAACCGATACCCGTATGCTTACGGACGAACGGAATGATCAGGCTTGCCGGGGGAGGTTCCGCAACGGTGACTTCGGCCTCGACGGTTGTCCCGGACGTGATCGCAATGTCGGCGCCCGAGCCCGAGGTCCATTCAAGGCCGCTGATCGTCGCCGGATCGGCCTGCAGGTCGATCCGCGCCTCATAGGGCGCACCATCCTTCGAGTATTCGTTGACCAGGCGCTCGTTCTGAAGCGACGACAGCATGCCCGGCTTGGAGACCGGAAATTCGGAAACCTGAAGCACGGTGCCGATGATCGTCCCGAATTCCTCCTTCTTCACGGATGACGGCGCGACGCGCACGGTCATGCCGGGCCGCACCCGCTTGCCGTCCTTGGTCGGAATGTAGACCACCGCCTGCAGGGCGCTGCCCGAGGTGGCGATGCTCGCGACGGGGGCGCCGGGTTGAATGACCGCGCCTTCGAATACCTTTAGTTCGACGATACGGCCGGCCGCCGGAGCCAGAACCCGCCCGTTTCTCTGCAGGCTGTTTTCCTTTTCGCGGACGGAGCGTGCCGCATCGGCGATCTGCTGGTCGATCTTGGTGATCTCTTTGGCGTGGTTCGACCGCAGGGTCAGGGTTTCGGATTCCAGTTCCAGAATGCGATTGCGGGCGGCGCTGACGTCCTGCAGGGCCTTGTTGTAGTCGGTCCGCAGTTCCTCGACCTTGTCACGCGGCAGGATGCCCTTCGCGACCAGGGTTTCACGCCCGGCGATCGTCTTTTTTAGATAGGCCGCGCGCTGTTCTGCGGCGGCGATGATCTGCCGTTGCGCGGTGGCCTGTTCAGCGAAATTTTTCTGCTTCAGACCGAACTCACGCGCAAAGGTGTCGATGATTTGGCGTTTCTCGGCTTCCCGTTCCAGTTGGGTCTCCTTGGCGCCTCTGTACGCGTCGCGCAGCGCGATCTGTTCGATAACTGCGATTTCCTGGTCTTTTTCGACAAGGTCGTTCTGTCGGACGGACAGCTTCGCAATCGTGCCCTCGGACGGGCTCATGGCGTCCAGCACGCGTCCGCCGGTGTTGACCAGAATGCCTTTGCCGTCCACCTGTTCCGGAACTTTCCCCCAGATGCCCCAGACCACGATCGCGGTCAAAATCACCGCCACCGTGCCCAATGCAAGCCATCCGGCCGGATCCGTCACCCGGACCAGCCGATCCAATTGCTCGGGGGATGAAAGCCGATCCAGTGCCGCCTGGCGGAATATCTGGCGATTCGGAGATGCCGACAATTTTTGATAACCACCATGTTGCAGCAGGCACACGCAATGCGGGGACGAGTGTACTTGGGCAGGGCGGTTACAAACTTGTTCAAACGTCCCAATTCAATTGTCTATCCGTTCAGTTCTGCATACGGTTTAGCGATTGCAGATATACTTGGGCACTTCCGGTTGCGTTTAATCGGATCTACGTCTGTGCCCCGGCGGAATTGACGACAAGGCGAACCTATGGAGTCCAGGAACCCCCTCCCCCGCGTGGACATCGCACATTTCGACACGAATTTTTTCGATTCCAAAGACCGCTTTGAAGCGTGGAATGAGAACATGGGCGTTCTGTTCGATTTACTGGCGCCCGACGGTAGCGTGCCTAAGCATGACATGACCGCACAGATCGACGTCTGCAACCTCGGCGATGCCGTGTTCGGCGTGACCCGGGCACAGTCTCAATTTTTCAGCCGCGACGAACGCCGCGTCGCCCGCGATGGCATGGACCACATTTTGGTCCAGGTATTCCTCGAAGGGGGCGGCGTGGCCAGCAGCGACGACCGGATCAACCCCGGCGACATGCTGATTATCGACCTGGACCAGCCGCACGAGATGCTGAACACGGATTTCGCGAATTTGACGATGGTGTTGCCGCGCGAACTGCATCCGCATTTGTCCGGTCTGTTGGCCGAATTTCACGGCAGGCGGTTGGGGCCGGATAATCCCATGGTGCCGTTCGTCGCCGAACATATGTGCTCGCTTTGGAAGCACGTGCCGGAAATGGACATGGGTCATGCTGGAATCGCGTTGAAAGGAACGCTCGGCCTGTTGGAAACCTGGCTGACGCATGAATCGAAACTGACCGAAGACGTATCGCCCGAGGTCTCGCTTGCCGTCGGAAAATCCATCTTCCGCTATATCGACCAGAACCTTGGCGAACAGTTGAGCCCCGAACTTCTGGCGCGGACGTTCCGCATCTCCCGCTCACAGCTTTACCGGATTTTCGCCCCCCACGGCGGCGTGTCGCGGTATATCCAGGAACGGCGCCTCAGGCGTAGCCTGCATATGCTCTCGAATGCCGTGCACAACGGCATGAGCATCGGTGCGATCGGCTTTGCCTGCGGCTTTTCCAGTGAATCGCAGTTCAGCAAATCCTTCAAGAATCGATACCGGATATCGCCCAGCGAGGCCCGCAACGTGGGCCAGGCGGCGGCCGAGGCCAACGCGGCAGGCCCGGAAACCATGGCCAGCGAGATGCCCGAATTCACGGCCTGGATCAAAAGTCTCGGCCGTTAAGTGGCCCCACCCCCAGGATGTGCCCCAAATGAAAACGCCCGCGCTTGGTTGGCGCAGGCGCTTTCTTGAAGTGAAGGAGGACTGAAACTTAGGCGTCGTCGCTGTCACACCATACCGCATTGCCAGCGGCGACCAGTTCCAGTTCGAATTCGGTCAGTTCGTCGTCATTGGCGGCACCGGCTGCCAATTCCTGGAACTGGCCCAGGGCAGCAATCACATCCGCAGTTTCCAGTGTGATGCCCATTTCCGCGGCCTTTTTGACGGCGATTTCGGAAACTTGTTCGGCGGTCTTTCCCTCAGAGAGCGCCTCGATCAGGCCTTGGTCGGTCCGTACCTTTTTATAGAATTCAATAACGTTCGCGTTCATGTGAACCTCCGTTTTTTGAAGCGCTGTCTTCCGACGCATTCCAGGTAGCAGGAAATACCCGCACGAATATATGGGAAAACCGACGCCGGAATCCGCTACCGGCGATCTAGCAACAAACGCCCTCCTAGGTACCAGTGCATTCGTCACAAACGCGCGCCATCGGGACGCAGAGCAAAGTGTTTCTGGACGCAAGGGATAATATGACCATGAGCCGATAGGTTAAATTGCCCGCAAAAGAGTATGAAAACGCCTCCCATCCTATGCTCCTGAGCGATTGAGTCTCAATTTGTTGTGGAAATGACCAGAACCAGCCTGCCAGCCGGCGAGAAATGGAGATCAGAATGAACAGAAATATCATTGAGTATTGTCAAAAGGTGCAAGAAGACGACGCGTTGCAGGCGGCTTACGCCGGGTGTGAAAACACCGAGCAGATGTGCGAAATTGCAGTCGAAGAAGGCCGCAAGCTCGGGTTCTTCTTTACCAAGGAAGACGCTTTGGCCACGGGTTTCAGTTTCGAAAGGTTGCAAGACGCGGCCAGCAACGATTCTGAACTCAGCGATTTCGAACTGGAACTCGTCGCAGCGGGGCTGCCAGTCAACGTCAGCGGCGGAAACGGCGGAATTCCAGGGTAGATTTGGCCACGGCCAAAACCCGACGTTTTCTGACTGACGCACGCGCCCGGCTTTCGGCCCGGCGCGTGCCGACGCGTCTGCAGTATCAGACGACGGAATGTGGCGTCGCCGCCCTGGCGATGATCCTGGCCCATCATGGGCGCTGGGTTCCCCTGGAAGACATCCGCCGTGTCACCGGCGTGTCGCGCGACTGTTTGAACGCCGGCGACATGGTGCGCGCGGGCCGGCACTACGGCCTGGAAAGTGCGGCCTACAGCCGCGAGCCGGATGGCCTGCGCCGCATGGACTTTCCGTTCGTGGCACACCTGCGGTTCATCCATTTCGTCGTCGTCGAGGGAATGACATCTGACCGGGTCCTGGTCAACGACCCGGCCTGCGGCCGGTCCGAAATCGCGATCGAACAGTTCCGCGAGAGCTTCACCGGCATCGTCCTGACCTTCAAACCGGGCCCCGGGTTCGCGCCTGGCGGACGCCCGGACCGTTTGTATGCGGACCTTTGGCGGCGGATCGACGGCGGATCGAAGGCGATGTTGGCGATTGCCGCGGTCGCGGCCGGCCTGTCGCCCCTGACGCTCGTCTTTCTGGCCGAGACCCTCGGCCGCACCGTCGAGGGGATTTCCCAGGGTATGGGGATGTCGACATCCGCCGTGCTGGCCATCGGTGCGGCCCTTTTCCTGCGCGGCCTCCTGACTTTGGGACAATCCCTTCCTCTCGAACAGATGCGCCGCCGCATGAGCCAACGGCTGGCGGGAGTTTTCCTGGAAACCTTGATCCGGCGGCCGTTCGCTTATCTGAGCTACCGGCTGCCCGGCGAGCAGCTCAAAAGCGTCTACGACAACGACCTGATCGCGCGATTTCTCTGCCGCGACATTCTGCCGGTCCTGCTCACGGTCCCGGCTGTCGTGATCCTTATTGCCGCGATCGCACGATTGAACCCGGCCGCCGCCATCGCCGTCGCGGGCGGATGTCTGCTCGCCGCGGGGGCGCTCGCCATCTCGTCGTGCTGGCAGACGGGTGCCAGGCGCAAGCATGCGGCCCAAGCCGACGAGGATTTTCGCATGATCCTGCGAGAGACCGCCGCCATCGAGGAGTCCAAGGTCGCTGGCATGGAGGGCGAGTTCGTCACCGACGGCATGGGTAAGGAAGCGGACGCGGGCGTCCACGACCAGGATGATGCCGAGGCACGGATATCCGCCCGCATCGCCGGCCGGCTGGCGGCCCTCGGCATTCTGTTCGGGGCGGCGCTGATGGCCGGCTTCGCCTGGCGCGGCGGCGATTTGCCCCTGGCGGACCTGACCGGCGTCATCTTTCTGGCCTGTGCGGTGACGCATGCCATGCGGGACTGGCCGGACCTGCGGGGCAAGGTAGATGCCCTGCGCCACGCCCTGCTGCGTCAAGACGACCTGGAGAGCGAGCCTGCCGACGGGCCGGCGGCCACAGCACCCGCCGCCGCGCCCGGGGAGGCGGCCTTCCTGTTCCGGGACGTCGCTTTCGGTCATTCGCCGACACGCCCGCCGCTGCTGAACGGTGTCGATTTTTCGTTCAAGGCGGCGGCCGAACAGGTCGGCATCACCGGTCCGTCAGGCGGCGGCAAATCGACCTTCGCGGCCGTCGCCGCTGGACTGCACGCCCCCTGGTCCGGCACTGTCGAGGGCGGGGCGCATGTCATGTGGGTCGACAAGTCGCCGTTCTTGTTCGACGGGACGGTGCGCGACAACCTGCTGCTTTGGCGCGACGATATCGACGACGCGGACCTGTGGCGGGCCCTCGCCGACGCCTGCGTCGACGACGTCGTCCAGGCCCGCCCCGAGGGGCTGGATGCCCTGGTGACGGCGCGAGGCCGCAATTTCAGCGGCGGCCAGCGCCAACGCCTGGAAATTGCCCGCGCCCTGAGCTTCGATCCGAAGGTGTTGATCCTGGACGAAGCCCTCGACGCGCTGAACCCGCAACTTGAAACGCGGTTGCGCGCCAATCTGCGCCGGCGCGGCTGCGCCTTGGTGATCGTCAGCCACCGGGCATCCACCCTGGCGGCCTGCGACCGCATTCTGCATTTCTCGGGCGGACGCCTGACCGACCGGCCGGCGCCCAGCGCGGCCACCCGGGCGGCCCCGATGCACGCGCAGATCGAGACCGCCTTCACGGCCCCCGCGCCAACCCCGGCCCCCGCGCCGGTCCCAGGTATTGCGGGCTATTCACGTCAGGTCAGGTTCCTGCAGCCGGATCACTGGCGCCTTCCCCATCTTCCGCTCATCGGACAGCGGCGCGGCGGCACGGCATGGGTGCGGCTAATTCCCGGCACGGGCGGATACCGCATCGACGGCGAAGGACAGGCCGTATCCGCCGACACCATGGAGCCGGTTGCGCAATGCCTCTATCCGCCCGCCGATCTTTCGGCACGGGGGCCGGTGGCGCTGATCCGCGGCTGGGCGTCCCGGGCTGATGACGACCTTACGCGCACGCTCTGGCTTTCCGCCGTCATGGCGTTGGCGGTTCCGGCATTGGCGTTTCTGGCGGCACTCCCGCTGTCTGGCGGCAACGCCCACCCCGGCTGGAAACTCTGGATCAGTCTTGTGGGCGGCCTGGTGGTGATCGGGCTGCTGCTGGCGGCGCAGGGGCTGTCGCTGCTGCGCGCGGAACAGCGCATTCGGGTCGCGGCCCTCGGCGACCTTTATCAACGCCTGATCGCGATCCGGCCGCAGTTCTTTCGCAGGACGCCCCCCCCGGTCCTGGCCGGGTCTTTTGCCGTGCTGTATCGCGCACTGGAATTCGCGCGGGGCGCGGCAATGGCGAAGGCTGCCGATATGGCCCTGGTCGTCGGCGGCTGCATCGCCCTCGGCTGGCTGGACCTCCGGATCGGACTGGCGGCGGCGGCCGTATCAGCTGCCTGCCTGGCCATCCAGGCGGGGGGGGCCGGCGCCGCGGCGGCGATACAGCGGAACGTCGATACTCGCCGCCTTGCCGGACGCCGCTTCCTGTTCGACATGATACAGGGCATCGCGCGCCTGCGCGTCGTCGGCGGGGGGGCGCGCGCGGCGGCCCATTGGCGGGCCTTGTTCTCCGACGAATGCGATCTTTCATTCCGGCGGCAAACCGCCCTGGTCCGCGGGCGCGTCGCCGGCGACTTTTGGCTATGGGCCGGGGTGATCGCCCTCGTCGTGTACGCGGCATCGCGGAACGGTGATCTCGTGTCGGCGTGGTCCGCCGCCCTCACGCTCCTGCTCGCCTGGCTGGCCCTGTCCGCCGCCTTGCGCGTCGGCGAGGCACTGGCCGAGGGGATTGCATTGGCCCGCGCTCTGCCGGACCTCCGCCCCCTGTTGGATGCCCCCCTCGACCCCGCGGACGCCTCACCCGGCCATGACGCGGCCGTCGTCCTTGAAGACCTGGGATTCCGCTATGACGGCACGGCCGATTGGGCGCTTGAGCGTGTCTCACTCAAGCTCGTCCCCGGCGACAGGCTGGCCGTCGTCGGCCCCTCCGGCAGCGGCAAGTCGACCCTTCTGCGGCTGTTGCTCGGGTTTGATCCGGCGACCCGGGGGCGCATCCTTGTCGCAGGCCGGAACCTGGAAGAGATCGACCTTCGGGCCTGGCGGGCCGGCATCGGCGTGGTGCAGCAGGACGACCGCGTCACCGCATCATCGACCTTGCGCAGCATCATTTCCGGCCTGGCCCCGGTCGGTCTCGATGCGGTCTGGCGGGCCGCAGAGCTCGCCGCGCTGGGTGACGACATCCGCGCCATGCCCATGGGCATGCAGACCATCGTCGAGCACGGCAAGCTGTCGACGGGACAGGAACAACGCCTTCTGATCGCGCGCCAACTGTTGCGGCGGCCCAAGCTGCTGATCCTCGATGAAGCGACCAACGCCATCCCCGAGGACATGCAGGCGCGCATCTTCAGCAATCTTCGCCGCGAAGGGATCGGCTGCATCCTGGCCACGCACCGCGAAAGCGCCATCGCGGCGGCCGATCGGGTGATCGTGCTGGAACAGGGCCGGAAAACCTGGGAAGGGATGCCGGCGGCATTCGCCGAGGCCCCGGACTTCATGGCGGTCGTGCGGCGCGAACGCCTGGTGGAGGGCGAAGGATGACCGGCAAGCCCTCCCCCCGGCCCCGCCGCAATCTGTTCCGCGCCATCGCGCTTGAGCGCTACCGTGGCCCAATAGAAGTCGATACGCCCCACGTCCTGCCGCCCTGGCGCCCGGGGTTCGTCGTGGCGGCAGCGGTCATGGCGCTCGCCGTCGTTCTGATTTGGATCTAGAGTCTGCTTTCCATAGGTTGACCCCTGGATTTTGTCGGCTGGGTTTTGGCCAAACAAAAAGCCCCCTAACCGATTGGTTTAGGGGGCGTTTTTTGTTGGTTGCGGGGGCAGGATTTGAACCTGCGACCTTCAGGTTATGAGCCGTGATATGGTCATTTCTCAGCATTTCTAAAAATTCCGCAGAAACACTCTAACCAGTTGATATTACTGGACTATTTTAGAAATCACTTTACGCTGTCATTCGATCGGTTGCTCGCCGAAACCAGCCCTCATGATTCCACTATGATTCCAGGGATTAAGAGCAGCGCAGCGATCATCGAGAGTTAATCAGCCGCAAAGAGGTGCCATATGCCTAAAATCACCAAACGCCTTGTCGAGTCTGCTAAGCCGCAAGATAAGGATTATATCATCTGCGATGACGACCTTGCTGGGTTTGCCGTTCGCATTTTACCAAGTGGCCGTCGTTCTTATATCGTTCAATACCGGATCGGCAATCGTTACAGACGCATGAGCCTGGGAGCCCATGGTGTCCTCACTCCCGAAAAAGCCCGTCGCATGGCATTCAAGGTTTTGGCAGCCGTCAAGGACGGAGAAGATCCTGCTGGCGAACGTTCCCGAGCCCGAAAAGCCTGTACGGTGAAAGAGCTGGCAGAGCGTTTCGACCAAGAACATATTTCTGTCCGTCTGAAGCCAGGCACTGCCACAGAATACCGACGCAACCTTCGCCGTTTCATATTGCCAGCCCTTGGACGCCTGAAGGTCTCCGATGTAACACGGGCCGACATCGCCAAATTTCATCATGATTTACGCCACATCCCTTACCAGGCAAATCGGAACCTTGAGCTGATCTCAAAAATGTTCTCAATGGCAGAGATATGGGGAATGCGGCCTGAAGGTTCCAATCCACGGCTACACATCAAAAAATACCCAGAAGAAAAACGCGAGCGCTACCTCAGCCAGAAAGAGCTGAGCGATCTCGGTTCAGTGCTAAACGAAGCCGAAGAAATAGGTGTCGATGATATCTATGCTATTTCTGCTATCCGCCTCCTGATTTTTACCGGCTGCCGCCTCAACGAAATCATGTCACTCAAATGGACAGAGGTTGATTTCGACAACAGCTGCCTACGACTATCTGATTCAAAGACCGGCGCACGAGTTGTCCATCTCGGCCCCCCTGCCCTTGATCTCCTTAAAAACCTCAAACGGCAGCCAAAGAACCCATGGGTTATCTGCGGCAAAATCCCAGGAACCAATCGCAAAGAGATCCAGAAATTCTGGCAACGGATCCGCAAGCGGGCTGGCATTGAAGACGTCCGCATCCATGACCTACGACATTCATTTGCCTCCAAGGCCGTCGCACAAGGGATGAGCCTGCCCATGATTGGTAAGCTTCTAGGGCACACTCAGGTTCAAACTACTGCTCGTTATGCGCACCTCGCGGCAGATCCGATTCTTGCCGCCGCCACTAAGGTTTCTGAAAACATTTCAGGCCTTATGCATAAAGACACTACCTAACCGGAGGTAAATAACCTCAATTTCAACCGCCTCCTCGTAATCGTGAGTAATGATGCGAAATTTTGAATATTTTTGTATTGAGGAAGGGGGCATCAATACAATCATCTGTTTGTTCAGGCTTCGAAGATTCTTCATGAGCAAAAACAAATGATATGGGTCTGTTGGGCTTGGTTCGAAATAGAAGCTTTCATACCGAGTTCGTGCTTCATCATCTTTGGCATGAACGAGAAGAGTTCGAATACCAGCAATATCGGCAGCTTGAAGTGTACGCAATAAGGCATCTTTAAGAAACGCTCGGCCCAATCCTTTTCCTTGTTCGTCACGATCTATGGCTAAACGCGCCGACAACATCACTGGAATAGGATGGTGCTCTTGCCCTTTGGTCACACGGGCAGGTGATACATCGTAATCAACAGAGTCTACCGCCAAGCTGTAGATACTGTTTTCCCCTCGAAATACCAAATAGGTTTGAGCACCACCTGACTTCTGATTGATCAGGGGACTACTCGATCCGTTTCCGCCAATTTGACCAGCTACAAGGGATTTATCCAAATACGGGAATGTCAACGAGGCTTTGAATTACGAAAATATGGCGGCCTTTCATAGAGCGCCTTACGCTACTATCTGCCTTCGACTAAACTGAAGATTTGATCATGGTATTTGCTCCGATGCGCCGCTTCGTATTATGCTGTAGAGGTTCTTCGACATCTCCGACCGCAATTCATAGACGTGAATGAGACACTCCTGTCTCGAACACTATGAACATTCCTAAACCTAACGTAACCGTGCCGATCCCGCCTTGAAGCAAGTTGTTGGCCCACGAAATGGTCCGCGCGGTCCAGCTGAGCGGCACGGCGACAATCACCGAGAGGCCTGCCATACCGACAATTGACCCGAATCCAAAAGTCACCACGTAAAACAGCTTGAAACCCGGATCGTCAATTTGACTGGCGGCCAGCACGACCAACACGGCCGAACCTGCCATTCCGTGCACCATACCAACCATAAGGGTACGCCATCCGCTGATCGGGCTGTGGGCGTGGTCGTGAGGATGGGCCGCGTGGTCATGGCTGCTGTTTATATTCTCGCCGGCATGGGAATGGGCGTGCCAATGATGCGAGCTGTCAGCATGTTTGTGAACGTGAAAATGGATGCGCTGGCTCACCATTCGCCACAGAACCTGGCCACCCAAGATAACCAGCATGGCACCGACGGCAAACTCCAACCAATTTGCCACGGCACCGTCGATATTCGAGCCCAGGACGATCGCCGTACCGGCAACGACTGCCAAAGTACATGTATGCCCCACACCCCAAACGGCACCATGACGAACGATCCGACGCCACGAGCGTTCGCCACTGACCAATGAGGACACGGCTGCCAGGTGGTCGGCTTCCAGCGCATGCTGGAGCCCGACTGCCAGCCCCAATAGCAGAACACCCCCCAAGGTCAGATCGAGTTCCACCGCCGCTGTCCCTTCCGTCCGGCTTCCCTACTCGGCAGCCTGAATCGTGCCGGAGACACCAATCTCGGCCAGCAGCCAGTCGTACCAAACGTCCAAACCTTCGCCGTTAGTCGCCGACACCTGAAAGACCTTGATGGCTGGGTTGATGTCCCGCGCAGCCTGAATGGCGGCGTCCACATCAAAGGTCACGTAGGGCAACAGATCAATTTTATTGATTACCAAAATGTCGGAGGCCGCGATCATATGCGGATACTTGGCGGGTTTGTCCGCCCCTTCCGTCACCGATAAAATCGCGACCTTCGCCCGCTCCCCTAGATCAAACAACGCCGGGCAGACCAGGTTCCCCACGTTCTCGATCAGCAGCAGGGAGTTTTCCTGCGGGTCCAGCTGCTCCATTCCTTTCTGAACCATGTCAGCTTCCAGATGACAGCCCGTGCCCGTATTCACCTGCACACAGGCAGTCCCCGTCGCCCTGATCCGCTCAGCATCATTGAGGGTTTCCTGATCCCCCTCGATCACCGCCATCGGTATTTTGTCTTTCAAGTCCGTCAAAGTGCGTTCCAGCAAGGTCGTCTTGCCGGATCCCGGAGAGCTGACCAAATTCAACGCCAGAATATTTTTAGCCTTGAGCCAGCCCCTATTCTCGGCAGCCAACTTGTCGTTCTTACCCAGAATGGCCGCTTCCAACTCGACACTTTCCGACGCCCGATGCATGTGCGTATGGGAATGCCCCGGTCCATGATCATGACCGTGCTCATGGTCGTGGTGATGATGATGCGAATGATCATGCCCGTGATCGTGGCTATGGTCATGACTGTGGTCGTGATGATGATCATCATGTGAATGGGTATGGCTATCCCCACCCTGCTCTTTATTCTCCAGACCGATATCCATCTTGGTCACGGTAACCGTGCCGCTGGAACAACCGCATACGCCACACATCAGCTTGCCTCCCTCGTTTGTTCAATTGCGTCTTCATCTGTTTCTTCAAGAAATTCGAAATGTTTAATGATCAAATCGTCACCCCCTTTGCGGTCCAAAGCTTTGGAACCGCATTTCGGGCATGGTTCAATCAAGGTGGCCAAGAGGAACTGTTCGCCACAGTCCCGGCAGCTTGCATCAGCCATGACCTCAACGATTTCCAATGTCGCCCCTTCCAAGGGCGTACTCTTGGCGCAAACATCAAAACAGAACTCCACAGCGTCCGGCAGGATGGCTGACAACTTGCCGATCTCGACGACGACTTTGGTCACCCGACGGCCCGCCGCGCGCTCTGCGACGATGCTGACGATGTTTCGGGTGATCCCAAGTTCATGCATCGACCCGCGCCCTCAACAAATCCGCGGCAATTGTTCGCCGACCAGCATGTCGACCACGCGCCTGCCACCGAACAAGGTTTCCATCACCACGGTCCCGGCAGGCGCCTCACAGATTTTACCAATGACGACACTGTCCTGACCGTCTTCGTGAGTCCGCATGGCTTGCAGGACTGCGTCCGACATGTCCCCCGGCACGACGACAACTATTTTTCCTTCGTTCGCCAGATAGAGCGGATCGAGCCCGAGAATTTCGCACACCCCGGTAACTTCGGCCCGCATGGGAATACTCTGTTCGTTCAACAGCACGCCGACACGACTATCTTCCGCGACCTCGTTCAGCACACTGGCAATGCCGCCTCGCGTTGCATCCCGAATGGACCGCACTTCCGGACATATATTGATAATGGCGTCTATTAAGCCGTTCAGGGGACCGCAGTCGCTTTCAATATCCGCTTCCAGCGCCAGGTCGCCACGGGCGTTCAAAATCGCTGCGCCGTGGTCCCCCAATACCCCATTCACGATCACGACGTCGCCGGGCTTGGCATTGGCCGATGAAATGTCCAGGCCTTCCGGAATGACCCCGATCCCGGCCGTATTGATGAAGAGTTTGTCCGCAGCGCCATGGTGGACGACCTTGGTATCTCCGGTGATGATGCGCACCCCCGCTTTTTCCGCGGTTTCCTGCATGGACCGGGCGACCCGGCGCAGCGTTTCCACCGGCAGGCCTTCCTCGATGATCATCCCGCATGTCAGATAGAGTGGTTTGGCGCCGGAAACGGCCAGATCGTTGACTGTGCCGGCAACAGCCAAGGTCCCGATGTTACCGCCCGGGAAGAACAAAGGATCGACGACAAAGCTATCCGTCGTCAGGGCCAGCCGGTCCCCCTGCGCTGACAAATCTGACATGAGCAATCGGGCCTGATCTTCCAAGACACCATCGTCCGGTTCACCGAACGCGTCCAGGAATGCATCGTCAATCAAATCACGCATGGCTTTGCCGCCGGCACCATGGGCCAAAGTGACCTTGTCTACGTTGACCTTGCCTCGGCGTCGTGTGCGATCTGAGGTCGCTTTCTTGCTCATCTCGTTCATGCGACGCTCCTCGCACCCTGGTCCGCAGACTCTTCTGCGACATCTGAATTTTCAGCCATGGTCTTTAAATCAAGGCGGCCATATTGGTAATAGGCCGCACAGGCCCCCTCCGAGGAAACCATCAAGGCGCCCAAAGGCGTTTCGGGCGTACAGGCGCGACCAAACACCTTGCAGTCCCAGGGCTTGATCACGCCTTTCAGCACCTCGCCGCATTGGCAGGATTTCGGGTCGGCAATCTTGATGTCCGGGACAGAGAATTTTTTCTCGGCATCAAACCGGACATATTCTTCACGGATCTGTACGCCAGAATGATCGATGGAACCCAGACCCCGCCATTCGAAAAATTCTCTCAGCTCGAACACTTGCGAGACGGCACCAAGAGCTTGAGCGTTGCCGTCTTTCGGCACGATACGGCCATATTGGTTTTCGACCTCAGTGCGGCCTTCGACCATCTGCTTCAACAGCATCCAAAGAGACTGCAGAATATCCAAAGGCTCGAACCCGGCGACGACCAAGGGGCGATTGTAGTGGGCTGAAATAAAGTCATAGGGCGCCGTGCCGATAACCATGCTCACATGGCCCGGCCCCAGGAACCCGTCGATCTGCAAATCGGGGCTGTCCAAGATCGCCTTGATGGTCGGGATGATCGTGATGTGATTGCAAAATAGCGAGAAATTCTCGATGCTTTCCTGCTCCGCCTGCAGCACTGTCAACGCCGTCGACGGCATGGTCGTTTCAAAACCCAAGCCAAAGAACACAACCTCCCGGTCCGGATGGCGTCGCGCCAATTCCAGCGCGTCCAGGGGCGAATAAACCATTCGCACATCGGCGCCTTCAGCTTTTGCCTGCATCAAGGATTTCTTCGACCCCGGGACACGCATCGCGTCACCAAACGTACAAAAGATGACACCGGGTGTTTCGGCGAGGGCGACACAATCATCAACCCGCCCCATGGGTAAAACGCAAACGGGACAGCCCGGGCCATGCACCAGCTCGATATTCTTCGGCAAAAGGTTCTCGATCCCGTATTTAAAGATCGAATGGGTGTGGCCGCCGCAGACCTCCATAATGCAAAGCGGGCGGTTCGAGCCCACATCGACCTGCGACGCCAGCTCTTCGATTTCCCGCAGCAATACTTTCGCCTGTTCGGGATCACGGAATTCGTCGACATACTTCATGAAGACGCTCCTTCTTCTGCCGCCGCACCTGTATCCAATCCGCCACGGCTATCGGCCAGCAACGTATGCACGAGGTCCCAAAGGATGTGGTACGTCGCCACATGAACTTCTTGGATGCGGTGAATGCTGTCGGTTTCAACCACTAGACAATGATCCAAACCCAACGCAGCCATTTCACCGCCCGACATGCCGGCAAGGCCAATGGTCTTAAGCCCCATCTCTTTGGCTTTTTCAAAGGCCCGGACAAGATTGCCGGAATTGCCGCTGGTCGACAGACCAATCAAACAATCCCCTTTCCGTCCCTGCGCGATCACTTGGCGTAGATAGATGTGGTCCATCCCGACGTCGTTCCCGACGGCCGTCAACATGGCGATGTCTTGCGTCAAATTGAACGCGGGCAACGCCGGCCGCCCGGCAGTTACGGGATGCTGGAATTCCACTGCCACATGAGCAGCGTCGCAACTGGAGCCCCCATTGCCCATGGTCAATAACCGCCCATCTGCTTCATAGGTTTCCGCGATGGTTTGGGCAGAGGCGATGATCTCTTCGGCGTTTCTGTCAAAGAACTCCTCGAACACGGATACATGATTTTGGGCCTTTTGACGCACGGATTCATCCAACGCCAACGCCATGGCCTTCGGATCAGTTCGGCCACCGTCAAGGAAAGGATAGAGCTGGCGTAGATGCGACGTGTTCGACATAACGCTTCCTATCCGGCCTTCCGGTTCATCATCTCATCGCTTTCCCGCATGGCCGCCAGTTCTTCCTGGGCATCACCCAACTGGCGCAGGATATCCATGGTCATTGCGGCTTCGGCCTCGTCAATACGACTCATGGCGAAGCCCACATGGACCAATACCCAGTCACCGACGCAGCTTTCCAACGGATGCTCGTCATCTACGATGCAGGCCAAATTGATCTCGCGTTTGACACCGCTGACGTCGACCACGCCCAGCTTATTTTCAGCATCAGAAATACTGACAATCTGCCCCGGAATTCCTAAGCACATGATGTCCTCCTTTGCGGATTTTTCACCGCTTCGATATTTGCCACGGCAATGACCGCCTGACCCAGCGCGATACCACCATCGTTCGCCGGCACCCGCTCGTGGGTGAGAACTCGAAACGCCTGGCTCTCGAGCAATTCGACAACCAATCGCAATAATGTCCGGTTCTGGAAACAGCCTCCCGACAACGCCACTGTTTCAAATTCCCGGTCGTTCCCCGCCAACTTCATCACCATGCCGGCAATCGCCCGCGCCAGCCCGCGATGGAACCGCGCAGCAATGGTGCCAACAGGCGTTTGCAAATGCAGATCGCCCAGCATCGCCCGCCACACGGCCAAGGGTTCGATGTAGGGCAACCCTTTGCCGTCCAAGAGCGGAATGGCAAAGGGGTAGGCCAGGTCATCCGGTTCACCCATCGCATCTGGATCAATCGCCGCCTCGAACAGCATCGCCGCTTCGCCTTCATATGCCTGACGGTCCCAAGCAAGCCCGCAGATGGCCGCCGCCGCATCGAACAATCGCCCACAGGATGAAGACAACGGCGCGTTCAAGCCTTTCTCGATCATGGCATCCAGAGTTTCGCGGGGCGCTTCAGCAAGTTTCCGGAATACGTCCAGCTCATCGAAATTCATGGAGAACTCGGCCCAACCCATTTCCGCCATCAAATGCGCGTAGGCATTTCTCCAAGGCTCACGGACAGCCTGCGCCCCACCCGGCAAGGCCACCGGTTTCAAGCAACCAAGCCGTTTGAAACTTCGATAATCACAGGACAAAAACTCCCCACCCCAGACAGTGCCATCAACTCCAAAACCTAACCCATCCATGGCCACGCCCAAGACCTTCCCGCCATCAGGCCTCCAACCGTTCTCGGCCATGCAGGCGGCGATGTGAGCATGGTGATGCTGGACTTCCAGCAACGGCAACCCGCCCTCTTCCGCCATACCGCGCCCGCGCTTTGACGACAGATAATCGGGATGGCAGTCGACGGCGATCACCGCCGGTTCATGTTCGAACAGATCGGCGTAGAGGCGCAGGTTGTGGCTCACGTCATCAGAGGTTGCCGCGTCCTCCAGGTCGCCCATATGTTGGCTAAGGATCGCCTCGCCATCCTTGATCAGACAGAAGGTGTTTTTCAATTCCGCCCCTAGGGCCAGCACGTGAGTGTCGCCGATCAAACCCTTCGGCAGCTTGATTGCCTCCGGGGCATATCCCCGCGCCCGGCGAAGCATACGCGAGCACCCCATATCGACCCGCACCACGGAATCATCGATCCGATTGGCAATGGCTCGGTCGTGCATCAAGGCGAAGTCAGCTACGTCCTTTAATCGTTCCCGGGCATCATCGTTGTCCGTGCATTGCGGCTGGCCAGAAATGTTGCCGCTGGTCATCACCACGGGCCGTTTCATCCGCCGCAAAATCAAATGATGCATGGGCGTGTGCGGCAGCATAAACCCAAGACGGTTGAGGCCCGGCGCGACTGCCTCCGGCAATGGATCGCCTGTGGCCTCCAGCAAGACGATTGGAGCGGATGGAGATTTCAGAAGTTCCTCTTCTTCATCCGATACCGAACAATATTGACGGATGACATCCACATCCCGTGCCATCAAAGCGAAAGCTTTGCGCTGGCGTCGTTTACGCTCCCGCAGGCGGTTGACGACGTCTCCCTTGGTCGCATCACAGGCCAAATGGAACCCACCGATCCCTTTGATAGCGACGATATGCCCCATCATTAGCATGCCGCCCGCCGCGTCCACGTCGTCAAGCATGGAAAAGGCTTCGTGATTCACCGCACCTTCACCGAGCCGTTCAACCCAAGCGCGCGGGCCGCATGCATGACAGGCCACAGGTTGGGCATGAAATCTGCGATCAGCAGGATCATCGTATTCACTCGAACAAACAAGGCAGAGCTCAAAATCCGACATGGTGGTCTTGGCCCGATCATAAGGAGCGCCCTCGATGATCGAAAATCTGGGTCCGCAATTGGTGCAATTGGTGAAAGGATAGCGGTAACGGTTCTGGAAGGGATCGCGCGTTTCGTCCAGACAGTCGGCGCAGGTAGCGGCATCCGGCGTCACACCGGATTTCATGGCACCGGCGGATGAGGATGAAATCGTAAACCCGTCCGGCATAGGTTCATCGATCGGCGCAAAAACCAATTCATCGATACGGGCAAGATGCGGTGCTTCGTCTTTCAGGCGTTCGGCAAATTTACTTAGGTCTTGCCCCCAAAGCCGGATCTCCGCGCCATCGCCGGTATTCCGCACGTCGCCTTTTAATCCCAGTTCGTTGGCGATCCGCCAAACAGTCGGTCGGAAACCAACTCCTTGAACCTGACCCTTTACGGTGATCGCTGCCGCTCTCATGGCATGATCTCCCAAAGCAATACGCGGTTATTTCCGCTATCAGCCACAGCAGCCAATCCATCCAGGACCGACAAGCCATAAGGCCAACAGAGCGTGTCCCGTCCCGGCAGCCCCCAGCCATTGTCTCCCTTGGACGCAAAGTCCGGCTGGCCCGTCAGGCGATCTGCATCAGGATTGCTGAATTCTGCCCATCCGATCATCCGGGAACTGGCCGTATCGGCAACAAGCAACCGGTCGCCGGCCACCGCGACGTCATAAGGCATGTTAAGGGCGCTGGAGCTTGGGTAATAGGCAGCCTTATTGTGATCGCAGCCTTTGAAGTCGTCCTGTCCCAGCACGGTTGCTGCCGCAGCACCATTCGTCGCCGGGAATCCTTGCCAGAGCATAATCCGATTGTTCCCCGCGTCAGCGACGGCCAAGTGGCCCTGCCACCAGGCGATGCCGTGGGGCCAGCGCATCCCGGCAGCATCGACATCTCGGCCGCCGTTTTCATCCCGCGTCTCGAAGTCCGATTGGCCCAAAACCAAATCGGCAGGCTGCCCCGAATTACTCGGATCTCTCCACACCAAAACGCGGCGATTTCCCGTGTCGGCAACCACCAATGCACCTTCGATTTCTTGAACGCCGTATGGCCAGTGAAGGGTTACTGCCGATGGTTGCTCAGCACCTCGATTGGATTGAATGGCGCTGGCATCTTCCTGACCTAAGACAATATCTGCCGGTTGATTGTTGGATGTCGGCAGATCACGCCACAACAAGACGCGATGGTTCCAGGCATCAGCTACCGCAAGGCCCTGTCCCCAGGCGCAGATACCCGTGGGCACATTCACTGTTGCCAGGCTCGGCGTTCCTTTGCCGTTCCGTCCTTCCGCGGCAAAATCCGATTGACCGATCAAGATATCCGCGGGGGCGTTATCACTCTCAGGAACATCATTCCAACCCAGTATCCGATGATGGCCTGTGTCGGAAACCCAGAGCGAACCATTCGGATGCAGACAGACACCCCGAGGTCCGAATAATGCATCCGGCGACGGCTTCAACGGTGCGGCCAATGCGTCAGGCGTCCATCCTAAGACTGCTTTTGGCCCGGACGGGTCCAACAAAGGTGCGCCGGGCAGCGCCGTGCCGGGTGCTTTGATGGGTTGAAACGATGGAGCGGCGGTCGGTTGCATGGGCATCCTTACTCCACCAGCCGAACATCGATTTTATCGCCCTTGACGCGCACCAAATGCGGCTGCAATTGGACTTCAGGCGCAGTCAGGCATTCACCGCTTTCCAGGGCATACTTAAATTCATGATACGGACAGGTGATGATGCCGTCGGCGATCTCACCTCCGTCCATGGCCATTCCCATATGGGCGCAAGCGTTCTCAAAACAGGTCACCTTGTCACCGAAACGCGACAACAGAACGGAATGACCATCGATATCGATTATCTTGGTCTGCCCGTCGGCAAGCTCTGCCAGATCAAGCGCATGCAGCCATCCGTCAGAGGTATATTGCGCGAAGGGTGAAGCATAATAGACCGTTTCATCATCGCCGGTGCCAGCGGTAGACGCACCGCCCAGCCCCTTCACTTGTTTGACCTCGGTGATTTCCGGCACATGGTCTTGGATGGCTTTCTTCACACCGGAATAGAACGTCAGCGCCGAAGCCGGGCAATTGTCGCAAGCACCCAAGAACCGGACCTGCACCCCCGGCGGTTCAACCAAGACGACTTCCACATCGCCGCCATGATCGGCGAGCGACGGACGAATGGTGTCGAGCGCTGCTTCCACCCGCTCATGAACGCTCGGCTTGAGAATGCCGTGGCTCCGCAGGACTGCGTATACAACCTCATCGGTGGCGGCCTCACGCAGGGCCTGCCCCATGCCAGGAACAGTTTTCAACGAACGGATTAGCCGCTTGAACGCTTCAGCATTCAATTCTTCGATGGCCAGCGCACGGGCGTTGGCTGCATTGGCTTGTTCAGCCGGCCAATCATCAGATAAAGCTTCCAACGCCCGAATATGGCTCAGCATATCCTCCAGACTGCGCTCAGGCACGCCATCGGCACTTCCGTTTTCGTTCGACTGGCTCGCAACCGATTGAGGTTCGGACGTTTCCGAGCGCAGCGCGCCAGAGGATTTGCTGGCTTCGTTCATGACATCAGGCGTACTTCAGGTTCTTAAACAGGATCGGTTGCAGAATGCCGCTAATGGCACCCCCGGCGACGGCCGCCGCCCATAGCGGCGCCACTTGGGCGACACCAACCAAGACCGCAATCCCCACAATTACGCCAATGGACAGTTGGCGGAACATATGGCCGTTATCCTGAAACAATTTGCCGGCCAGGAACAACTTCCCGGAGCTCATCATCATTTCAAACATCTCAGAGGCCTCCCGCCAGGGCGACAACAACGCCGAGACCAATGACAACTGCCAAGGTCCCGGACAGAACGCCATAAAGTGAGCCCATGAATGCGGCCAATTCGTTTCCGAGATCAGCACCTGCCAAACGAACGCCGGAAAGCGCACCGCCGACCAACGCAGCCGCAATCCCGAAGACCAGGGCAATAAGTAACATCGTCAAATCCATTTATTCATTTCTCCAGTTAGTCGATTGATTGTTCCGTTGATGACATGTCAGACAGCTTCGCGTTGGCTGTCATTCGCGTCAGTGACATCTAAAGAAGACGCATCTGCGCCCTGCTCGAAATTGCTCAATTCCGCAATTGCTTCGGAAACTGCTTGAACCTTATGCATCTCGCCCAATCGCTCGAATGTTGCGCGTGCGGCTTTATAAAGCGAGATCGCCATCTCTATATTATTGGGATTCCCTGCCTCAGGATTCTCCGGATCATCCGGCAGGTTTGCGAGGCAATTGGCTTTGTTGGAAATCGTGTTGGCGTACTCGCCCGGCATGGTCTTCACGTCACGCACCTTGAGCGCCTCATCGTAGGCCTCAAGGGCGCGGAAGCCGTTTTCCACCCGATGACTCGACGATACATACTGCAGAGCATTGCCGAGATTATTCTGTAGCATGGCATATTCGACCGGATGGTCGATCAGATTTACGGTCTTAAGCCCCTCTTCGAATGACTGCACGGCCAAGGCTTCGCGCATTTTGGCCTTTTCATCAGTGAAGGGGATTGAGAGAAAAGCCGTCGCCAAATTGTTCTGCAGGATCGCGAACTCTTGCGGGTGACGTTCTCGGTCAAAGGTTCGAAGAGACCGCTGATAGGCGGATATGGCATCTTGAATTGGCGCCAGATTGACACCGGCCAGATTCTGGAAGGCCAACCCAAGGTTCATTTCCGTCTCGGCGATTTCTTCCGGTCCGCCATCTTTGTTCAGAACCAAAAGCGCTTCGAGAAATGCATCACGAGCTTGTTGCAGCGGGCTGGCATCCTCAGCCGGTAACATCATATAGGCCGTACCCATGCGTGCCTGGATGCGGGCCCGAAGTAATTCCTGACCATCAAGGCAACGATCAACGGCCATTTCATAGAGCTTGATAGCACCGAGCAAATCTTCAGGCGTCTGCGGCTTTTGCTGCAGCCCCATGGCAATTTCCATGAGCATTTCGGATTTTTCGGCATCTGTCGCGGAAGCATCCTCAAGTGCGCGAAGCGCAGCTTCCACCTGTTCCTCGGTCCGCGACCGTCTAACCATGAGATCCTCCCTGATTCTGCCAGCCAAACAAGCCAACATAGATTATATGCAAGGAGTAAACCTCATTTGCAAAAAGAAGTCTACTATTTATTCATATTGTAAACTTTGTTTTCATATTCTGTTGTTTGAAGGATAAGAGCACCATTTTCCGTGGACCACCGGGCGGGCACATCCCTTGCTTCCAGATTCCCCATTTCGTTTGCAAGAAACACGTCCGGCGCCGAGGCCACCCTGTCGCCTTGCGCGTTTCGGACCTTGAGAAGACACCCGCCTGCAGCCATCTGATGAACCGGCAAGACATGGACACAACTATCCCGGATCAGCACGATCACTGCTTCAATCCCTTTAAAATAGGTCTCGCATAGAGCGGCCGATAGATAAACTTTACCGGCTCTTATATCGGCGGTGTGCCCTGCGGCTTCAGCTTGTTTTTCGACGCTCATGCCCAAACTCCATCGGCAAACTCCTGCGCCAGACCCCGAACCCTTTCGGCAGCCTTATCCGCAGCCGTGGCCACTGCCGCGGTGAGGCCGATACCCATATCCAAAGACTCGGCTTCAATCAGTAACACTTTGACATGTTCGGGAAACTCTTCGCCGTAGATTTGCCGACCGGCATAGAGCGCATGATCCCACCTGAAATCATGCAAATTGAAGCTGTTTGGCGGTACCGCTTCCAATAAATCACCCGGCACCTCATATATGGCTCCGGGCTCCTTTTCCGGAGCACGAGCATCCAGGATAATCAGGTGCGATGCCCCTCGCGCCTGATACATAACGCCCATGCCGTCAGTGCCGGCATCAAACAATTTAATTTCAGATGGAAGTTCTTCGCCTCGCAAACGACTTATAATCTCCGGCCCGACTCCATCGTCCGAACGATTGGGATTGCCGCAACCAATTATCGCAAGCGTCATATCCTCCAGAGCCTACATGACCATTCAGGTTCCACGGGCAGCATCAGTTCTGGCAATTCGCAAAACCGCCGATGAACCAGATAATACATACAGGTTTCGCAAGGTTGCTCCAACCCATCCGCTTCGATGGTGTGGTCGGTAAATCCAGAGACCACCAGCTTTGCATCAAGATCATCCGCCGCTTCGGTCTTTAGCCGACCGACCAGCTCATTGACCATTTCGGAGGTTTCAGCCCGAGGCCAGACCTCGGTTTCAAGCCCACCGGAAAGTCTGCCTCTGATCTGTTCGCGAAGAGCATCATCTTCAGCTGTGGATCCATCAGACATGGGCAACCTCCCTTATACAAGTGAAATAAAATTTCAATGCCGCCCAACCGGCTTTGAAACTAAATCCGCCATAAGCGGCACCACCAATCGGGCTCCGCCGGCAGGCTCAGCTCCGGCAGATCACACCAACGCTTATGGACGAGGAAGTACATGCATTCCTGACAACGCATCTCCTCTTCACCGAATGGCTTCAAATACCAACCGCTGATCACCAGTTTTGCCCGCAGTTGATCGGCGCTCAACGGACGCAGCTCGTCAAGGACCGCCGCGAATTCACGATCAGTTTCAGGGAAAGGCGAAACCTTGGTTTCCAGACCTTCCGTCATCAGGTCTTCGATCATCTTCAGAAGTGTCGCGTGGTCAGCCGCCGATGGCGCGACGCCATAGCGTTCGACGTAACTGGCCCTCTCTTCTTCGGGCGTAGGAGAACTCGTTGCGGCGGTTTCCATTTCCAGGTGCCCCTAAGTTTTATTTATTGATGGTTTGGCAATATACGAAATTTGACCAGATAAAAATCCAGCCGAAAATCCATTAAAAAATGAACGTAGGCGGCGACTGGGGAAGTTACCCCAGCCGCCGTATACTCGTTAGGCTGTACGGAACCGAGCCAGTTCTTCGCCGGATTTGGCATCATGCGCATGCACGGTGCAAACCAAGCAAGAGTCGTAGGACCGACATACATGACCAACCTCGACCGGATCGCTGTTGTCCTTGATCGGCGTGCCGATCAGGGACTCTTCGATCGGACCGCGTTCTCCGTCACCGGCACGTGGACCCACGTTCCAAGTCGTCGGCGCGATGATCTGATAGTTCTTGATCTTGCCGTCTTGAACGTCGATCCAGTGGCAGAGCGCACCGCGGATAGCTTCCGTCGCTCCCCAGCCTTGACCGTCTTTCTCGGTCGGCTTGATGTACCATTCGTCATTGAGTTTGAACTCACGAAGAATGCGCTCGGCTTCGCGGTAGAGCTTGCACAGCTCGTGCATGCGAGCGAAGTGTCGTAGCTGAATCGAAGCACCACCCATCTTGCGGTACATATCCAAGATCAACGGATCCGTATGCTGCCAGCCTTCGCCGTGATCACCACCAGCGATCAATTGACGAGCTAGCGGACCAGCTTCAAGACGACCATTCTCGGCATGGCGAACAGCCGTAGCCCAGGAATACTTGCCATCGTGATCCGTCTCGTTGTTCATGACGGCATTGGTCGTACGATCAAATGGATGCACTTCACCGGCACCTTCATCGTACCACGCATGTGTCGTATCTTCGCGGGCGAAGGCTTGGTCCATGGTCTTGAAGGTATCGGTGGCACCGTCATACACACCCGACTTCATGATGACCGCAGCGTTGCGACCATCAATGGTTGGATTGTTGTACTTGTCCTCATGCGGCAGATAGCCCCAAGACACGAATTTGCCATGGCCTTTGCCGTAGTTGTCCAGGCCGATATCCGTACCCATGCGCCAGTACATGCCGAGATCAGAATTGGCATGGTCAGGGCTTTCATCCAACCAAGCCATGAAATCATCATATGACTTTATTTCCTCGTAACGCTCCATGGAACAACCAAACCACAACGGCTCGATCCAGTTACGGCGGAAATGCTCCAGAATTGACCAGGCACGCGTCACATCCGTAAGGGTCGGAGCACACATAACACCACCGGGAACCATGTAGGACGAATGCGGCCACTGGCCGCCCAACAAGGCATAGATTTCGACCGGTCGACCAGAGATCGTGACACCTTGTTCATAAGACGTCCCGGTAAAGGGCGAATACCTCTTGACAGCTTCCTCGAAGAACTGGCTACCGGAATAATTCTTGTTGGTGAAATCGATCATGAACAAGCCGTAGTGATGGCGCGGCAAAGACTGGATCGATTCAACGATCTGACCCAGGTTGCGAGCCAGAATAGCGTTCCGCGGCACGGTCGTGCCCCAGGCCGTATCCAGTGCCCAGGCGGCACAGGTCAGGTGAGATGCACCACAAATACCACAGGCGCGCGGCGTTACCACGAGGCCAGCTTGCGGATCTTTGTCTTTCAGGATGATTTCAAACCCACGGAAAAGTTCCGCTTGGGTCCAGGCGTTGGTCACAACACCGTTTTCGATATCCACGCGGACGTCCAGGTCTCCTTCTACCCGACCAACCGGCGAAATATCCAAGGTTTCAACTGCTGCTGACATTTTATGTCTCCTCTTGTCGTCGCCGTTAAACGACGAAAATGTCTTCTTCGGCCCAAGCGGGGGCAGCGCCCTTCGCGGCCGCGGTGAGTTTCACATAGCCCTTCTTGTCGACACCTTCCGGCAAGTCCTTGGGCACGCCCATAACGGTCTGTGTCTTGAACACTGTTCCCGGCTGCAGATCAAAGAATGGGAACTCCGGCTCCGTACAGCCAAGGCACGGCATACCGGCACGGGTCTTAGACGACACGCGGTTCCACAGAATTCGGTTGCAGGGCGAATGGGTCATCGGGCCGCGGCAACCCAGGTCATAGAACAGGCAGCCTTTGCGCTGACCGAATGCCGTGGTCGATACCTTGTAGGCAAAGTGCATGTTCCGCGTGCAGCCGGTTTGCGTAAAGCTGGAGAAGAATGTTTTCGGCCGCTGGAATTCATCCAACGTGATGTCACCTGCACGACCGGTCCCCACGGCAACCAAAATCTGAGTTACCCAGTCGGGGTGAGCCGGGCATCCGGGAATGTTGATAACCGGCAGGCCGGCTTTGGAGGTAAACCCTTCACCCAAAGCGCCACCCTTGTCGCGCTTCAAGAACTGCAAACCTTGGCTGTCAGTGGGGTTCGGTGCCGTCGCGGGGATACCGCCCCAGGTCGCACAGTCACCAATTGCAACAACGAACTGAGCAGCATCCGATAGCTCTTTCACCCATTCTTTCATGGGACGGCCACAGAAACGGTTCCAGTTGCCGGTACCGTCAGGCGCATTCACAACCGTGCCTTCAAAGACGAAGATATCCAGTTGAATCTCGCCGGAAATGCATTTTTCTAGGATGGCCTTAACACCATCGCCGAGCTCCAACCCGAGCGAAGGTTGCCACAACACATTGATACCGAAGTCGGTCACCAAGTCGCAGGCGCTTGGTTCCTCGGCGTTCAGAAATGACATGGTGTTGCCGGAGCATGCACCGCCCTGAAGCCATAGAAGATTTGCCATCCCATCTTCTCCATTTTCTATTTCGTTTTTCCAAGATCTTTAGAAACCCTTGGCGCCCAAAGATCGCAGGCTAAATTCAGCCCGTGATTTTCCTTAAGGCAAGCGACATGCCAAGTTCCGGCTGTAAATTTTTTTCTTCTATATCAATATATTATGTTGGAATTGGAATTTTATCCACAGACCAGCATGCGTCTCTGCAAAGATACTTTGCGCGCCATTTTGCAAACTTTGTTTGCGAATGAGAATGAATATTCAGCCGTGGCGATTGCCGCAAACTGGGCATTGGGTTTCGATCGGAAAACCATACCAAACACCCTGACAACGGCTGCACCAATGTCCTGTGCCACGTTTGCCTTCCGGATCGATCATTTCTGCAAAGGGCGTTCGCCCCAGGTCTTTCACTGGACGCGACTTACTAGTCCCAGGAACGCGTGATTGGGGAAACTTGATTACCCGATCATCATCTGACACGGCGCATCCCCCTCGATGGCCTCATAAATTATAGGTCGTTTAATTCATAGCGTTTGATCTTGTTGGCGAGCCCGACCCGGGACAAGCCCAATTCACCTGCCGCCTTACTCTGGTTCCAATGATTTCGTTGCAGGGCTTGGGAGACGATTTGCTTCTCCAGGGACTCTACCATTTCCTTCAAAGTTCCGCCGTCAGGCATAAAACCTGCCCCAGGCGCGCCGGGAACCTTGGGCTGGACGCTTGCCATGGCCGGCGTCAGGTGACGCACAGCAATATAGCCACCCTGCTCCGTCACTGCGACCATGCGCCGGATTTCGGTTTCCAATTCCCTCACATTGCCTGGAAACTGATAAGCTGAAAGGCGATCCAAAACTTCCTGGGTGATGCCAACGACGCGATTGCCGACCACACCTGCATACTTTTCGACAAAAAATTGGGCAAGCACGGGAATATCCTCTGGCCTCGCTCGAAGCGGCTGAATTTCCAGCTCAAACCCTTTTAATCTGTAATAAAGGTCGCGGCGGAACTCCCCCTTCTCGACCATCTTATCCAGGGGCCGATTGCTGGCGGCGATAATCCGCACATCGGAATGCCCCATTTCGTCGGAGCCAAGAGGTTTGACCTCTCCCTCTTGAAGGAACCGCAACAAGCTGACCTGGAACCCCGGCGAAATTTCGGAGATTTCATCAAGAAAGACAGTGCCGCCATCCGCTGCCCTGAACAATCCAAGCCGATCGGAAATGGCGCCGGTAAATGCTCCTCGCACATGACCGAAAATTTCCGAAAGCAACGTCTCTTCGTTGATCCCACCACAGTTCTGAACCAACATTGGCGCGTTCATGCGATCGGAGTTGAAGTGTATCGCCCGCGCCAACAGTTCTTTGCCAGTCCCGGTCTCACCATGGATCAATATGGGAAGATTGGTTGTCGCCGCCTGCTTGGCCTCCGCACAAAGCTCGGCCATCTTGGCACTCACATAGACCAACTTCTCAAACTGCGACCATCCGCCTTTGACCGAGAACGGCGCAGCCTCACCGAAAATGCCATCGTCCATGGAAATCTTGAGCTCACGCGACAATACCCGATGCCGCCGGGACAATTCAGACATCTCTAATGATCGCTCGATTGCCATCTGGATCAATGTCTCTGGGAAGGGAAAGATCAGGAACAGATAAGCCGCTGCGCGCTTTGCCAAACTCGCGCAGGCTTCTTCCTCGCCCACATGACCGATAACCATCCGGGCCACATGTGGATTGGAAATGCGAGTATTCATCAAAGTGTTATTGACGTCGTCTGCTATAAGAGCTTTGTCACAAATCAGCAGATGAACATTCACCACGTTCAAATGGTTCGCCACATCTTGTTCACGCTCGCAAACAATTAGCCTATAATGTGGGTCATCGCGAATGGACGCTGTTACGCAATCATGTATTTTGGCGTTATTGGTCACGAGCAAAATGGTATGAAGCGCATTCATTGAAAATTAACTTTTCATTTTGTTAACTTACAATACAAGTATCGTCCAATGATAATGAAGTCAAGATGGATGGGTGCGAGGGCGCGGTCACAAATAGGGCACTCCGACTGACCAAATAGACTGTATAAACCAAAACGAGATTCGGTCATCTGATAGCGTCACTCAAGCGAGAGGCAGTACATGTGCGACGGTTGGAGGAACCGTCTAGGTCTCCTACTCTTTAATTGTAGCCAAATCCGCAAAGCGGCGAGTTTGATTGAGGCGAGGTAGTTGTCGTCACGCTTGTCATATCGAGTTGCGACTGCCCTGAAGTGCTCGAGTTTATTGAGGAACCGCTCGACAGCGTTACGCTGTCGGTAAAGCCACCGGATGAAGGCAGGCGGATTGAGCCGGTTCGGCATGGCGCGGATATTGCCCCAAGCACCGCGTCTAGCGAGGCTTTCGCGAAGGGCATTGGAATCATATGCTCGGTCGGCCAGGAGAATATCGCCGGCCTGCACGGTGTTGAACATGTAGGCGGCGCTTCGCCCGTCATGGGTCTGGCCTTCGGTCAGTTTCAGCGCGATGGGCAACCCGGCGGCATTGACCAGGGCATGGATCTTGGTCGTCAGGCCGCCCCGCGAGCGGCCCATGCAACGGGATCGGATTTGTTTTTTTACCATTCGTCGCGTGCTGATGAACCCGAACCGACGAGGATTCAATCATCTTTATGTCGCCATCGTAAGCCGTTGAAACAGCCTCCAAACGCCGGCCTTACGCCACCGGTTGAAACGGTTCACGCAGGTCGTGTGCGGGCCGTAGCGTGACGGTATATCCGCCCAGGGCGCACCCGTTCGAAGACGCCAAAAATCCCGTTCAACACACGCCGGTCGTCAACACGCGGAACGCCCCGAGGCTTGTTCGGAAGCGAGGGCTGGGTCACCGACCACTCGAAATCCGTCAAATCAAAACGCGCCATCTAATCCTCCTATCCCTTCGGAGAGCCAGATTCCGACCAAGAGTAGAAGCTACCTTACTGTAACTCCTAGGAAGAACTCTCGTATCGCCAGCCACTACATGACATTGGCACTGCGTCGCCGCCCAGCTGGAAATCGGCGAAATTGATGAAAACGACAATATTCTGGCTTCGATTGATCTCGGGACCGGCTTGGAAGGCGACCAGGACTGGTCCCGCCGCCGCCCGGAGACCATGCTGTCACGGAGAGCTATTTAGCCCGCCCCCCGAACTTCTCCACCGTCCGCATAGCACCCAGGCCCAGCAGGGACAGCAGCACGGTGACCAGCGCTTCGGTGCCGGTCAGCTCAGGCAGTGCCGTCACATGGGGGAAGAAGTTGACAGTTACCCAGGTCAACATATCGAACAGGATGAAGTGCCAAAGCAGTGCGGAGCCGCAGACCCAGCCGATAAAGGGACGCCAGCCCGCAACGAAGATAGAACGGTGTCCGGCCTCAACCTTATTGAGCTCAATCTGGGCCAGACTCGGCTTCATCATCAGCTTGGCCTTGATCAACTCGGCTGCCTGTTTTTCCTCATCAGTTTCAACAAACCGGTCGATAATGTTAGCAACGCCCTCTGCGGCCGAGACGATGCCACTGCCGATCAATTTATCCAACATGGCTACTGTCCTTTCCCTGTCAGGGCTTCGCCCTTCCGCGCCTCTTGCTCCACGATCTCAAAATGAACGAGATCATCAAAATTGTTATCGCGAACCTCGGTGTCCCGGTCCCAGTCACCACCCCAGCGCAGGGTCACGCCCATGGATTTGGCGGTGGCGAGGACATAGCCCGCGAACAACGTCTGTCGTTCCCGGTCGTCCCATTTGATGGGATAAGGCGTCACATCCACGGCTAGAGACGGGACCGTATTGTGTTTTCCGCCCGGCCATCGAACCTGACTTTTTCCTTCATCAACCATCTGGTTCTGGCGATCCTTGTTGCGATGTCCTTCAAGGATGGTGCAATCAAATTCCCGGACCACCTCATGAAAAACCCGCTGCAAGAGCGGGTGACAGGTGGAAAGCTTGGCAATGGATTTTTCTGAGAGTGCAGGCATCAGTGACCTCCTTCAAACAGCTTAAGTTTTATGGCCACACCCGCCATCAGGGCGATCAACACCCCTGTGGTGACGAGACGGACAATGGTCGACCAGGCTGTGTGCTTGGCTACACGCAAAGCGCCGAGCAGAGAGCGAAGGTCACGGATATCGCCAGCTGCTTCTTCATCGACCAGACCGACATCCGCCAGCGCCCGCTTTGCACCACGCTCGGCGGCCAACTCGAGCAGTTGCTCAAATTCTTCCTCAGGCATGACGACATGCCCGTCCTTCGTTGAAGGACAGTTCATAGGCTTTCTCCTTGGACTAAAATTCAGGCAGCTAGATCGGCCTCGTGGACACGAACGTCCTCACCGACAGCTGTAATCTCGACCAGCTCACCACGAGGCCGCACTGCAATCACACGCGCCTTGGCACTCCACGCCTCTCCTGGGCCGAAGGCAAAATGGCTGCGCTCTTCTGCCGTGCCGGTGTAAGGCACAAAATCCAGCGCATCCAAGATCCTCAGTGATCTCATATCATCGCCATTTGCCTGAACCTTAAACGGCCCGGCTGGGCTCCCATCGCGACGGCGCAAGGCGATGTAGTGATCGACTCCTTCCGACCAATCCAAAGGCTCTGAGACTTCCAATATTGACGTTTCCGGATCCCATGAAACCACTTCACCACCTTGTCCCCATCGCGGCATATCGTGCGTGACAGCCACCAGATCCCCATAGGTCGGGATCAGGCCATCCAGTTCCGTCTGCCAGGAGACCAGCTTTCGGCGATAGCGATTGTCCGCCGCCATATAGAGCCCCTCGCGTTTGGCTTGGGGTTCATTGGTGCAACCAAAGAGCATCACCTTGGCAGGCTTTTGTGCTGCGCTATCCGGAAGACTGGACGTGACCTCATCTGGGTTCCATGTCCGGGAATTGAAAAACTCCACGGTCACAGCATCCGCCGTATCGTCACCCGGCATGATGTATTGAATTTTGAATGAGCCTTTGACGATATTGCGAGGACTGAACATAGCCACAGGTAAAGTCTGCTGCGCATCCCGAAATAGCCGCACGACACCACCCTGCAATACGGGAACGGCCCGACCACAACGGGCAATACGGATCAGGGCTTCCCAAACCGTCATGGTGCTATCAAAAACCCCGTCGAAGGTATCGCCCCTTGCCGACCAGGTTTGATCCAATTCGGTCAATGCCTGAAGATCCATTCGGGCCTCAGCCAAGCCAGCGCCGTAAGCCCCCTGACAAGCATCAGCAAAAGCCCAGGCAATGGAGCGTGTCGGTTCAGGCGATGACCACCCGGTTTCAGAGGTCCAGATTGAGAGCTTCCGGGTAACCACACAGTTGATCATCCGCGAGGAGCGTTGAGATAGGTTGTCGGTCGCCCGCATTTTGACGGCCAACCGCGTTACATTGCCGAATTCCGGGATGCCTTCCAGATATGAGCGGACAGCACCCCAGCGTAGCTCGTGTCCAGCACGCGATGACGTATCAATCGTATCAAGGCGGATCATTCGCACTTCATAGCGCCCAGACGAAACAACGTATTTATAGCTGATCCTGAGCGCAGAATTGGTTGAGGCTGTATAGCTCTCTGTGCCCAGCAATAACCAATCACCGATCGGCAGGCCTTCATCATCAATGGTTCGAGCCTGAACCTCCCATTGAGCACTGCGGGTATCAAGCCCACCGCTGTCGTTGGCGTAATATAGGCCCCGGGCGAACACCACGTCGATGCCGATATGACCGGCTTTGGTTTCAGCGGGATTAGCTGTAAACGGACCAATCCAGTCCCCACCATCACCTGTACTGCGCAATTCCTGACCCGCGACCTCGGGTGCGGTGACCACGTCAGTTTCAAACAGGGTGACAATGCCACCCGGCCCAACGATCTCCGTCTCCACCTCTTCAAAAGACGAGATGGGCGTGTCTTCAATACGCACCTGCTCCAGATCGAATTCACCTTGGCCGATCACATGGAGCTGAAACAGGTACTGCTCATTGTTCACGAATTCCTGATAGGGCTGGGTTGCAAGATCGGGATAGATCAGATGTCGGCCATAAAGAACGGGGATCGGCTGGCCGAGACGGGCTTCGTTGCCCTGGGCTGATAGAGAATAAGTTGGACTAGGGGCTGGTGGCGCACCAAGGGAACCAAAACTCAACGACGGTACAGATGGCTTGGGCGCAGGTACAACGGCATTCATCAACGCCATACCTGCCAGTGAGATAATCGCTCCGCCGATAGCTTGCTGAAGAACGCCTGCGCCAATACCAAGGGCTGCCCCCGCATTGGCCGAAATCCCCATGGCCGCGCCCAAAGGCCCGCCAAGCGCAAACGAAGCCACCATAACCGCAATGGACAGGACGGTGCGCAGCGGGTTCTTTCCCCCACCACCTCCACCACCGCCCCCTTGAGGCAGGGTCACAAAGGCAACCACGTCATTGTCGTTGATGAACGTGTTTTCCCAATCGGCTCTCAAAACAGCCTGGCCGTTGAATAGGCAGATCGTCGGACGATCAAACTCTTCAATGCCTTGTTGAATGAGCCATCCGCGCACAGAAGCCGGGCTTAGAACCGGACGCACTTCTCGGTCCCGCTCAGGATAGAACGGGTTTCTGACGAGGGTGACGGCAGCAAGCATCAATTAGGTCCCAAGAGGCGAGGAGCGGCGGAGCCGCGACCGGGATTATCAAATAAGTAGCGATAATAGCCCTCAATCCGCCAGCCATTGGCAGACAGGGACGCAAGGTTCTGAAAGGCGACCCCAGCTTCTTGGGCACAATGGAGTACACCGCCGCCATCCACGTCGAGCCAGACGCCGACATGGATGGGATAGCGGGCCTGGCGCATCAGCAAGCAGTCACCTTCTTGTGGTTCGTCAACGAGAACCCAGCGCTTCCGTTCAGGGTGATCGCGAAAATCTCTGGCAATCGCGAGAAGGTCTTCCGGGTTTGGGATCGCTGGCAATTCGCGGCCAAACTGACGTTGCTGCACATGACAAACGAAAGCCCAACAGTGAAAACTGTCCGGCCCTTCGCCATCTGCCGCCCATGGGATGCCGATATAGGTTTCGGCCCAATGCCAGGGTTGGCTCAGGGCGGCTGGCATAAACAATTTCGTCATCGCGTCAGCCCCGGAAACCGTTTGGCTGTATAGGTCTCGCTCGGAAAAGCCTTGTTGCCGATGTCCAGCATCCGGGCCCGACCGGTCACCTGAAGGGCGTTGGCCTCAACCTCCGTCAGCACCAGCGTGATCGGAGGATCCATCTGCGGTCCTTCAAGGTCCGTGGAGAGATAGGGCCGATAGGTGATTTCAATCTTGTCCTGAGAAACGGCTGCAGCGTCCAGATGGCGAACAATCTCACGGCTGACGTTGTCCAACGTCACCGTGATTTCAGGCACGGGTGCCGTGTCGATGGGTGGCAACGACAAATCAAAGGCCAAAGCGATGAAGGTGACCATCTCGCCACCGTTTACGGGAGCTGACGCCTCCAGACGGGCTTCCAGATTCCGGTGATCCCGCACCACCCGAATAGCCGTCGGGCTTCCGTCGTCATCGACAAAAGCTGGATGGCGCAATTCAAGTGTATGCAGGATCACCACATCGGAAGGAGCGGCTGCATAGGCCTCCCGGATGGCCTGGCTAAGTGTTGGATCAGGCATGGGTCAAAACGCAGACATAAAAAAACCGGCTCAAGGCCGGTGGATTGGGTTCGATTGGAAATGCGAGGGCTACCAGGTGAAGGCTTGGATCTCATCCAATGTGGCAAGCGCAGCAATGGCTGTTTCCGCTTCATCACTGGCGGTTCGGATGGCTTCGCGCTCGGCATAGACATCTTTCAAGGTGGTTGTGCCGTTCAAGGCATCGCGCTCTCTGGCACGGTCCACCTTCCAATCGGTCGCCGCGATCCGTTCACCGGCCTCTGATTTAACTCGGCCAACAAGAGCAGATCGAGCTGCATCCAATTCCGCCGCTTGTTGAGATGCCACGGTATCGGCGTCTTGCTGTTTGACCTCTTCGTCGGTAATGCCGCCATAGCGATCGACAACCTTGCCATCGACCAACTGAAACCGGTGACCGAGCTTGGACGGCACAGGCAGCTTGAATTGACCGTTCGGGCCAATCACGCCCCAGTCGTCGCTATGGGGAAAGCTGATTTTATCAACCATGATTAGTTACCTCCTATGATCGGCACGATGTAGGGATAGTTGGTGGAGTGATAGGCGCTGTCGAAGATGTAGACATTGAAGCCCGGCACCTTGGAGCTCATGTCGCCCTTGTCGGCAATCGCCTCAAAAATGCTCTTGGTGTCGATGTGCGACATGTAGATGCCATAGCCGCTATCAGAATTCGGGCTATAGGAAATCATGAAGTCACTGTCGCGGATTGGCGCGAATGAACGTCCGTAACTGCTGTCCTGATGCTGCAAGAACACATACTTGCCGTCGGACACGCGGATCAGAAACACCTCGGCCCCGGCCCCGTAGTAGTAATAGGGCTGGTAACAAATGACATATTTGCCGTCGTTTGAGATCTGGAAGCGAATGCCGTTGCGATCCCCCTGTTCCATCCCATAGGACGTTGTGGTGCTCAGTGTATGGGTCGATTCCTGCGTAAAGCCACCAGCACCATCCGGCGTGAACCGATCCAGCATACAGTAGCTGTGAGGTTCCATCCGAACGATGATCACCTTGCCGTCATCACAAGGTACAACAACGGCACGGTAAAGACTTTCGCTGTAGCCAGCCGAGTTTGTCGTCCAGTCAAAGAACGTATGGTTAGCCTCGTCCAGAGCATCAAACCAGGTCTTGCGATCAGAGGCATGGATGTCGAAAGGAGCCACGTTCGAGTAGACATGCAACCGCATGCCCGTCCCGCCATTGGTGTTTTCATTGATCACAAGGGTGCGGGTCTTCTCGTTGTATCCGATCATCCCGTACTTGTTGTAGGTGCCGAAATCATTCTGGGCGTAGAACTTGTTTGCCGTCCAGGCCAGGTGCCAACCCTCAGTGCCAGACAATCGTCCCGGCGCGATGGCACGGGGTGCGACCCCGGCATATTGGTTTTCCATGAACAAGGCGAGGTTCTTATTGGTCTTGTTATTGACCCAAACGCCGACATTGCGAAGTGCCGTCGCCGCATGAGGTGCAGCACGACCAACCATGGTTCCATCAGAGGCAACTGCCAGGGCTATATGCCCTAAATGACCGCAGCGAGCTGTATTGTCACCATAGGATGAATCCGTCGAGGAAATGTTTGAGTTGGTCTGACCGTAGGAATACCAGTTATTGAAGAATTCCGTTCCCATGCTGCTTGTACAGCCTTGCGTGTAGTCACTGTTGTTATAGTTTTGACGGCCCACTTCCTGAAGGTAATGATTGTAAACAATGGTGCCCCAAGGTGCTGAACTGGACATGGTCACCACGGCAAACGCAGCTTGTTTCCACGGATCCAGGAGATCCGTGTTCAGGTGATGTTGCTGCTGTTTGACAGCGTTAAACGTCAAAATATCCATCGTCAGACCTCCATGATGGCGTCGATTTGCCCATCGGGCGTGTATGTGAACGTGAAGCTGCGGGCGTAGTCGATGCCGCCAATGCTCAGCATCTCGTCATAGCCCGTCATCCGGCTCTGATCGTCATAGGTGATGTTGTCCACGAGACGAGGGCCTTGCTGGATAGAGACGACCCGGCCCAGGTTGTCGTAGGTCAGATCACCGGAAACAATGGTGCCGGTGAACAAGGCCGCATTGGCCGCATCCACCGAATAACCAGCCCCAGTGCCCAAGTAGTTCCCCAGATTGACTTCAAACTCGGCCAGTTGATCATTGATCTCGGTTTCCAAGTCATTGTTGAAGGCTTCGATGTTGGCGAGCGCCGTATTCAGATCCGCAATGACCGTGTCGTTCACAAACCCGGTCGCCGTGGCCAGCCAGAGTGTATTGATATGTGCCTTCAAAGCTTCGGTGATGGCCTTCAGCTTGGCCGGAATGTCCTTGGCCTTCGAATTGTTAAAGATATCGATGTCTTCATCGAAGGTCGCAAAAGGCGACGTATCCGGAATGGGTGGGATGGTGATGGGCATGGAAGTTTCTCCAATTACAGATTTTCAAGGACGCTTTCGCCAAAGGCTTCGAGAGAGCGCTCACCGACCATGACGTCACCGGCGAGGTCCAAATTGCATTCATCCCGGTTCATCAGCTTCCAGCGCTCTTCGCCACCAAAAGGCACGTCGCCGATACGGGTGGCCCGGGTCAGCATCAGCAAATCCTCCCCGCTCAAATCCGGGGAATAGAACCCGACGGATTTCTGGGCGATCTTTTGCTTTAAGGCCTCATAGGCCAACGGGTCATGGATGTTTTCCATGAGCTCCATGGCCTTCACCATGAGGGCGAAGTCATCCATGCGGAGGTTGGGCTGGTCCAGCTTGGCGTTGATGGCCGAGAGCGCATTGGCTTCGGCTGTTTTGAGCGTTTGATAGTGGGCAAGGGTCGTCATCTCAGGTTCTCTCAGAACAGTTCGATGCCAAGGGCGCGATAGTCCGATCCACGCCTGGCCGATACGATCAGGGTTTGCAGATCAAGACCGGTGGCATTGGCGACAATGACCGCCGCCGCTTCCGCTGCGATAGCCGCACTTTCCGCTTCACCGGCCCAGAAGGTTGAATTGGTCTCCGCTGTTTGCGCTTCATCAGCAGACGAGCGTGCAGCAAAAGACGAGGCTGCGGCCTGACCCGCCGACTGGGCAGCATTAGTCTCAGCATTCGCTGCGTTTGTTTCAGAAGTCGTAGCGCTCTCAGCAGAAAGAGCCGCCGCCTCTGCACGTCCTTGAGCGATACCCTGGCAATTGGTGGCCGAGCTGGAAGCGGTTTCTGCTGCCACGGCAGATACTGCAGCGGCTTGTGCCGATTGCACCGCATTAACCTCAGCTTGTTCAGCCGCCACCTGAGCTTGGCCAGAAGCCGTTGCTGAAGAAGCGGCTCCGGTTTCAGAAGTTTGGGCGTTTGCAGCACTCAATGCTGCGGCATCGGCACTACCCGACGCTGACTGAGCACTGATCTCGGCGTTGGTTTCCGAAGTCGCTGCGGCCACAGCACTATTGGAGACACTTTGCTCGTGGGACTGAGCATTGACCGCACTGGTGGCAGCCTGCGCTTCGCTTTCGGTTGCCGAAGCTACCATCTCATCAAGCGTCGTGAGGCTGCCCTGCAATTGAGCATCCACGTCGGCCATGGCCTTGGCCACGGTTTTGACGGCTCCGCCTTCCGTTTGGACAACGGATTGGTCATCACCATGGACGATTTGATGCAGCAGCTGGCCGTCCGCCGTGGTTTGCGCTACGGCAGCCGCCAAATCAGTTTGCAAAGACATAAAAAACTTCCCTTACCAGGTCATTGGACCCGGTAGTTTTTGATGAACAAGGGTGTTCAAATCAGCGATGGTCGACAGCAAAAGAGCAGGATCATTCTCAAGGAAGATATCGAGGGCATCCCCATCCAATGTAGGACGCTCACGAATCTCGAGATCAGAAGTGACCTCCCAGAGAACACCGTTTTTCAGTCGGGCTTCAAATTGGCGCGTAAATCGGGCTTCATGGCCGACAAGGCCAAGCCCACCCATCAGATCAATTTCGAACCACTCGCCACCTTCCTTGGCATGCCAGCGATACCAGGCTTCAAAGAGTGCAAATTGCTCGCGACGAAACAGCCAACGCACAGAAATCCGTGACGGCACCTGCGTAAAACGCCGACGTTGGCGAGCGGGGCCCGCCTCCATCTCAGTGCGAAGGATCGCTTCGCCAGGATGGACTCCATATCCATCAATCGTTGGAAGCGGCAGGGTCTTGGGCCAGGTGATTGTCATTTGTTTAGGCCCTTCTGATTATCGATACGCCCCTGCTGCCGGATTGAGCCCGTAGCGTCGTTCCATGGTCGGAGCCAAGCCTTCGCCGCGACCGATGTTCCGGGCGATCTGGCCCTCTATTTGCTCCACGATAATATCGAGCCTGAGCCCACCGCCGCCATCAGAACGCCACTGCGCTCTGGCCTCGGTTCCCGGGGCACGGTTATCGACATGGACATTGACCTTAACTTCCGGCTTTTGACCCAGTTCAGAGCCCCGAAGACCAGCTCTGAGCACTCGCATCTGCCCCGGCGTGAAAACCGTCTCGCCACGTTGGGCAATGATTGGCACTTCATTGCCAACCACACCGCCTCCATGAAATCGGGGTGCATTGTCAAAGACCGTCGGATGTATTGGTCGGCTCGGCAAAGGATCAGATCCGATGACGCCACCGACATGCGCTACTTGCACAGGCCCCGGTGCAGGGAAATCTCCGACCATACCGGAAGATCCCCCGAAAAGACTTCCGGCGATCGAACCCAAAATGCCTTCAAACAAGGCCCCGAAGGGCTTGATGACCGCCATGCGATAGGCGGTCCGCAAGGCTTCCTCCGCGATGGAATTAAATAGATCAGTCGCGCTCACCTTGCCGGTGGTCGCCCATTGAACGAAGGCATCCTCACTGGCTTTTAAAGCTCGGGATGTGGCCTGCTCAAATTGCTGGGCCGCGTCGGATGATTCCCGTGCATAGTCTCGCAAGGCCCGGACAACGCCAGCCGACCAGTCCTTGCTGGCACTGAGCATTTGGTCATAAGCCCGCTCAGAGGCCCGAGCGAAGGTTTCCTGATCAATGGCTCCTGCGGTCAACAGCTCATTTAGTTTTCTGACCTCGGCGGCATAGGCTTCCTCTGCTGTTCGAAGCTCTTCTGTCAGAGCTTTGCCTTGTTCACGGATACGCGCTGCGTCCTCTTCGGCCTTTGTCCTGGCCTCAATGGCCTGTTTTTCATCAAAGAGCGCACCGGCCAGGTCTCGAACCTGAGCCCGTTCGGCGTCCGTCGCCTCGGCAGACAATCGCCGAAGCGCCTGAGAAATAAATCGTTGGCGATCAGTCAATGCCAACTCATCACGCTCGGCCCTCAGCCCTTCAATGATCCGGGTATTCGCAGCCTGTTTTCTGCGCTCGGCTTCGGCTTCCTGTTCAGCCAGACGGGATAGTTTGGAATCACGAACAGCTGCCGCACGGGCCATGATTGCGCCAACCTGATCCAGATTACCACCGCCCGGTTCGATCAAGCCCTGCATTTCAGAAACGAGGCGCTCATATTCAGCCCGAATGCGATCTGCCCCTTGATGGGTGACCTCGAAAAGCTGGCGTTGAAGATCGGTTTCAATCTGAGCAATCCGTCGAGACCGGTCCTGAGCCGAACGAATATCGGCCTCAATGGCATCGGGTGTGGTCGTGCCATCGGGTGCTGGCGCATTATCGCCATCATCCCTTTGCATCCAGGCAAGCTTGGCGGCCCATTGGCGGTATTGTTCCACCCGCTCCTGAAGTCGGCGTTCCAACGCGACCTTGCGACCCCAGGCAATGGGGTCATCCATAAAACCGATATCACCGATTTCATTGAGCTCCCGAGCGATTTCTTGAAGTTCTTGGCGGCGTTCTTCAACGATGCGCCGCGTCGAACGTTCCGACATACCCTCGAAATTGAAATCACCAGATAAGGCGAGCTTAATCTGCTCATAGGCGGTCGCCGCATCAGCAGCCAAATCGGCAAGCCCGGAGGAAATGTCTGTAATGGCCGGAGCCAGATCTAACATCGCCCGGGTCAGGTTGGCAGAAACCACCTTGCCCAAAGTGTCCAACTGGTCGCGAGCCTTCTCCGCATTGCGGACCAGGTCCTCTTCCAAAACAATCCCGAGATCACGGGCGTGTCGTCGGGTCGCTTCCAGCGCATCTGCACCACCGACCAGCATATTCACCATGGCCACACCTTCACTGTCGAACAGCTTGAAGGCGAGACGCAGTCGCTCGGCAGGGTCTTCGGTGCGTTTAAAGGCCTCCGCCACATCGTTCAACAAATCTTCGGAACGACGGATGTTGCCGTGCTGGTCACGAAGAGCGATGCCCATATCGGTCAAAGCCTGTTTGGCCTCGCCCGTGCCTTTGGCTGCTTCGGCCACACGCCGAGTAAAACGTTGCAATCCCATATCGAGGGTTTGTTGTTGGACGCCCGCCAACTGAGCGGCAAAACGCAGTTCTTGGAGCGCCTCAATGCCAACGCCGAGCTTATCCGCCGTTTTCCCGATGGCATCAGCGGCAGAGATAGAACGATCAATCAGTGTCGCGAGACCACCCACAGCAGCCGCTCCAACCAAAGCGCCGCCGAGTGCCCGCATACCCGTGGTGAGCATTCTGGCACGTTCGCCAAGGGAAGACAGGCCAAGAGAGGCTTTACCACCGGCACGTTCGATCTTTTTAAGGGATCGCTCGCCACTTTCTCCCACATTGACGAGCTCGGCCTTGACCTTATTGCCACCCTCGACGGCGAGACGGACCGCATACGTATGTTTGGCTTTGGCCATCAGGTTTCTTCTCGTGTGTTCAAAGCTTCGACCAATCCGGGCTCTGCCGCCTGCAACAATTCAGACATGATCAAAAGGTCTGCCCCACGGGCCTTCGCGATTTGAAGAGCCACGCCCAGATCAATACCGAGCACATGGCCTGACGTCGTCACGCGCATCTGACCAAGACAGGCTTGCAGCACGTCCCAGGCTTCATGTTCTTCATCGGTGATCAGGGCGTATCGGCGTCTTGGACAGGCTTGTCCGCAGTCCGTTTCGCATGCTTGGCAGTAACTGGGCCCTCCGCCTGGCTGGAAGTGCCAGCGGCAGAGAGCCCGGATCCGTTTTTTGCGGCAGTGAGCAACACCTGCTTCAGGGTGAATTCCTGAAAGAACCGCTCTCCAACGGGATAGAGCGACATCAGTGCCACGACGTTTTCCGGCGTAACGTCCGGGTCATCCTCAATGCCAGACCAAGCTGTGATATGGCGAACAGCTAATTCTTTGATCAAGAGGTCCTGAAACAGACCATCTCGCTCGGCATCAACTGAAAAATCCGGCAAGCCCTCGGTAGCTAAACCCGCTTCTGACAATTCCTTGCTTTGAATTTCTAATCCTTCAATACGTCGACGAGCAGAAGCCTGGGCCGCCGCCATACCAGCCGTGGTCAGGGGCTTGGCAGTAACCGAGACACCATAAGGAAGCTCAATGTCGAACGGTTCACTGGGTTGTTTTAAGGAGATCATGCGTAGTCGCTCCCATCCAAATCGTTTATGAGGGTGACATCGAGCATGCGCCCTGCGGTCTCATTGCGAGCCCCTTGGAAATCGAAACTCGCCTGCACACCACCAGGACCATCGACTGCTAACTTTGGCTTCGGTAAGTAGACCTCGTGAGCAGCGAACATGACGCTGGCGTTGCCAACGGTGTAGCCGAAGGTCAAATCTACTGGCGCACCATTTGCCGCCAGATCAATCAGGGTGGTATCGGAAAACCGCACATCAATGCGACCCGTCAAAGCCGCCACCGTGGGATCGGCCCCATCGATCTTGCCGTCCGAGCGGATGGTTTCGATTTTCTCGAGGTTGTTCGAGTAATTGAGCGACCCACCGGTCAAATTACCGATCGGATTACCGCCCCGGGTAATAGAGCCCTGAAACTGGCTGATCCTTGTAAAAGCGAGAGATGTTGGTGTTCCGCCTAGAGACGTATCGTTGCGAACCTCCCCTTGCGCAATCACCCCAAGTGTTGCCGCCGCCGCGCCCGATCTCTGAAACTCCAGCGCAATGGATCCCAGCACAACGCCGGTATGTTGGAAGAAAGCCGGGACCTGAGGCATGCCGATCTCGACCGTATAACTCGGCAAAGCATCATTTCCCGAAGCAAACACATGGTCAAACGTACCATCACCGTTATCCGTGGTAACCGGATCGCCAAACAAGCCGGTGAGCCAAATCCCGAGATAGCGCGGATCCATCGGCACCACCACTTCACCTTCGTCATTGATGACGTCTTGCAAGGGGGCCAGCGGATCGCGGCCTTGTCCCAAAACAGGATCATCAATGAGGCCCTGTTCGGAACCCAGAGTGCAGCGATTAAAGGGCATGCGGATATAGTCGCCACTGGCCGTTTGCCCATAAGCGGTTTCCCGCTTGAGCAGCAGCGTGGCGCTCGAACCAAAGGCTCGGGCCATCGGTATTCTCCTAGATTGTCAAAAGATCAGCCGAGGGGGGTGTCGGCTTCAAACTCAATGGCGACGATCAGTGTGCCAGCCTTGATAGCTGGGCCACCGATCACCGCCTCAGTGTCGATTTCCGGGCGGCTGTAGGTCATGCCGAAGACCAAATCACCCAGTGTTGGATCGGCATCAAGAACGGTGCCGATTTGCTGCAGCAGGGTGTCGAAGGCTGCGTCGCGGGCAGCGGCATCACCGTTTTCGACAAAGATCTCAATCTCTGCATCCTGGCGACAATAGACCCCGCCGAAACCGCCCAAAGGCAGTTCCGGCTCATCGGCGATGCCATCGCGAAGGATGATTAGTCCAGCCGACGGGATTTTCTCAGGCACAGCTGAATTACGTTCGACAGTGACACCAGGAATGGCCTTTAGAGCCGACTGTAAAGCTCCCAAGATTTGCTCAGTTTTCGAAGACACGACCTACTCCGATGGCATATGGCGATCAATGAGATGCGGTGTTCGGCGAGACCAGCTTTCCGCTGCGCGGCGTACATCCAGTCGCTTGGGTATTTTTACCTGCGGCACCATCACAAACATCACTACCGTGGTGATCCCCGATTTGATGCGACCTGTTTTGGTGAACGAGCCACCTTTGGCACGACGTCCAACACGACCGGTCTTGCCGCTCACACGAACGCCATCGACGACCAACAAGGAAGGCTGTCCACGCCGATAGACAAACCTCAGTGGCCCAAACCGATGCTCAGGAAAATTGGATGGTGTTATCCGTTTTCCCCCAACACCTCGCTTCGGAGCCACAGCCGTTGGAATGGCCAACCAAAAGCCAGATTTGCTTTTGATGACCGTTCCTCGATCAAAGGTTCGAACAATCTGCGGTGCTTTTGACCAGACAAGGCTCGCTGCATCGTAGCCCTTATTGGGATAAACCCGGCTTCGCCATGTGCGAGCCAACCTTGTTCCCAGTCCAGCAGAAATCACCTGACGCCGAAGACTGCCCTTGAGCCCGTCACCGGCATCTTTAACCCCACCAGTAACCGCTTTCTCAATCTGGCGTAATTCAGCTTTAAGATCGGCTTTCATGGAACCGGCAATGGAGGCCGCGAGCTTCATGCAGGCCTCACATCCAGTGTCCAAACCGATCGATCAGGATCTTTGCGTTCAGGTTCCCCCTGCACGACATAGCTACTTCCATTGAAAGTCACTCGGTCGCCAGGCCTTGGCTCAGGCACTTCAGAAACCCTGACATCAAACAGAGTTGTCTCTGAAAGAACCCGGGTTTCACCAAAACCAATAATTTCATCTGGCCGTCGAGCGATGAGACGTACAGGCACGGCATCTTCACCGGACGGAATGTAGAGACCGTCAGATGCGATATTCGGATCGGCAAACAGCACATCCATCGCCATGCCCACAGCAGTCATCAGAAACTGCCGTTCAAGCGAACACGCCCAATGGTCTCACTGGCTGTGCCACCAACGGCTTCAACGGCCACACCAATAAGGGTGTTACCTGTCGCCGTTTTGGTAACGACCTTATTGCTGTCATCCCAATAAACCTTGTCACCAGCGCTCCAGGCTTGAGACGCAGCTTTGGTCAAATCAAAGACCCCAACAAGGCTTGTCTCGACCTCTTCGCCAGCAACCGCACTAATGTTGGAGACACCGAAAATACCGCCAAGCAGGAAGCCCCCGCCGGAAACGACATCGTAGGGAACTGCAAGCGTGAGGGTGTTGCCGGGTTGAATGTAGTTTTTCATGGAAGGTTTCCTTTTCCAAAAGACGAAGGGCGACCTATTGGCCGCCCGTCTCGTCAGAAATGATTATGAAAAGCCCGTGTTACGCGCCGGGGTTTTTGAACAGTCCACGCCAGTCAATGGCTTTGGCTCCAAAATCCAATCGGCACTTAATCTCAACGCCGTCCACATCGAAACCGTTTCGGGTTTCGATGTAGGCTCCTTGCTGGCCCTCCAGATAGGCATATTCGATGGTGTCGATCTGGTTCGGGTTTGCCGCCAAGTACCAAGCCGTTTCACTCAACGCATCCAGACGCGGTTCAGAAATCGGCGACAACGTGCGAATGGACTGAGGCACCACATTGGCGGTGTCGGCGGGTACAATGTTCTGTGCCACCATCTGCTCGGCCTTCAATTCCAAAGCGGCGGGGACGATGAGGAAAGACGGACGGATGTTCAAAACCGTCTTCTTATCCAGACCAGTTTGTTTGGCCATGGAGGCACGAGCCGCACCAACGGCATCCACCGACAGCGCAGCACCAGTCCCGGCCAGGTTCTTATGGTCGCCGTGGAAGAGTGCCTTGTTGTCGGCCATTGCCGGGTTGGAGGTAATGATGCCCCACACAACGTCGCTTTCAAGCTGAGCGATGGAATTGCCGTACATGGCGGGAATCCGGGTAAAGGCGTCGAGGTCGTCGTTGATCAAAACCTGTCGGGTAATTGCAACCACCCGCCCATAGGTTTCGATGCGGTAGCTTTCCTTGGACTCGCCAAGCGTCCCCCGCTTGAATTCGCCACTTTCGTTGACCTTCAAGAGCTGAGGCGCTTCGCCCAACTGGACCCGGTGCATGGCCTTGAAATCCGTGGCCAGAACCTGTCGGCAGAAATGCGTGAAGGTCCGGGGATAAGCATCGTAAGCCTGACGAAGCGTCTTGTTGGTGACGGCGGCCAGAATCTCCGGGAAATCCGACGTGGAGTGAAGCGCACGGGTCGCAACTTCATCCCGAGACAGGCCTCGGGTATTTTCGCCCACATTGGCGAGGCTTTCCCGTGCCAATTCCATCAGGGTCATGCCACGATATTCACGGGCAGCATCTTCCAACGGGAACAAGGTCGGGCTGTACCGATGCAACAACGCATTGGTCACTGCCTGACGACGGGTCACACGTTCATCCTGACCGCCCAGAGGAACGGAAACCTGCGAGAAGGTTCGTGTTTCTTCGGATTTGGCGGCAACCTGATCAAGAATGACCTTACGCGCGTCCTCAAGGGAGACACCGCGTTTCACCAGATCGTCGGCAAAGCTGCGTTCCAGATCAAGCTTACCTGCCAGATCAAAGATGGTCGAGACACGTTCCCGCTCAAGATCACGGGCCTTGGTGACCAAAGCTTCCGCATCGGATTTTTGGACATCAGGCGTCTTGTTTCGTTGCTCAAGAGATCGCTTCTCCTGCGACACCTGAACCTTGGGAGCTTCCTCTGTGCTCACGGTACCTTCGGTCATATCGGTTTCCTCGGTGGTGGGGATATCGTCGTCATGCATGGTGGAATTCCTTTTGCTGCAATCATCAGCGTCGCCACGTTGCACGACGCACTCATGTGTTTGGGTGGTGTGGTTGGATCGGAAACCTGCGGCAGGGTCTGCGCCAACAGGCACGGCAGAGATTTCAAAAGGCGTCCAATCAACAGCTCGCCAGACTTCCCTGCCCGCTTCTGATTTGCTCACCTCGTAGCGGTGAACCTGATAACCAATGGAAACGGCCCGGATGTGTCCTGCCACGATGTCGCGCCAGATCGGCTCGACTTCGTCACGCTCGGAGAACCGGATCGTCGCAATGCCCTGACCGTTTTCAAGGCGGGCGCTATCTGGGACAACCGAGCCAATAACAGCGTTCAGCTCACCGGTTTCATGTACCTTTAGGAAAGGGGCCCCTCCGTTCAGCCGTTCCAGACGAACGTGGTCCGGATCCAGACTTAGATCCTCATCGTAAGGGTCTCCCAGAAAGGGTTGGCGACGAACCCGAGCGCCAGTGGACCAAACCACATCAATAGTCCGAGCCTCCTGGTCCGCTGAATTCGGCGCAAGCTCCGCCGCCCGGCGCATGGCCGGGAGTTCAATGGTCTTATCCATCTGATCCTCAATTTCAGTCTGTGGTGTCGGTCGCAGCAAAGGCGTCTGTCGTCTGCGCACTGCCTGTCTTGGTGACCCGCCTTGGGTCTGAGTCCAAAACAATCCCGGCGGCATCCAGCTTGGTGTTCATGCTGGCAATTTCCGCCAGAACGGCATCAGGATTGCGGCCTTGCCGCGCGATGGCTTCCGCCAAAGTCATGGTGCCGGATCGAATGGAGAGCAGATCCGCCATGGCATCTTTCATGGGATCGACCGCTTCGAATTTCGGTGGAGACCATTCCTCAGGGACGTCCGGTTCAGGGATGTGTCCCGCCACCCAGGCCGCTTCGGTGAACCAGTTCCAGACAGGTTGGCAAAGCATGGGAATGAACAGCTGCCATTGGACAGCATCAATCATCCGCCTGAACTCGACGAGACCGGCACGAATTGACGAATAGTTCACCTGGCTTAAATCACCAGTGAGCAATTCATAAGGGACCCGAAAACCCGCCGATATGGTGTGGAGGCTTGCGCGTTTGTATTCGCCGTAGCCTCCCGTGGCCGCTGGCTGATTGAATTTGATGTCCTTGCCGCCGCGAGCATAAGCAATGAGCCCGGGTTCAAACTGCTCCACCCGTTTACCATCAGCATCGGTGACAGCAGGAGCAACGCCTTGTTGGGATTCATCATCACCAAAAACAATCGCCGTGACGCAGGCTTCCGTTTTCTTGCGAACGATCTCGGCAACCTCATAGTCATCAAGATCACGTAAAGATCGAATGACCGGCGCTCCCCATGGAACACCGCGAACCTGCACACGTTGCTTTTCATAGACATGCACAATATCGGTGGCGGAAACTGCCTTACTTTGGAAGCTCCCTTGAATGGCACCATAGGCGTCACCGGGATGGCTTTCATAAATCCAATAGGCCTTTCTCTGCCCTATGCCGTTGAACTGCACACCCTGGACAAGGCGATCCTTCCCGGCAGTCTCTCCGTTTCTTGTCGCATCCAGAAAGTCAGCTTCAAGGATCTGGAGCTGCATTGGAACGTTAAGACCATCAGAGGCTTTCCGCATACGGCGGCGAACCAACACCTCTCCCGCCTCGACCATCTCACGACAGATCAAGGTCTGCAGACCGTAGAAATCCAACTGACCATCGGCATCACAATGACGAGACCACTGATCCCAGAGTTTGTTGACGGCTTTGTCGAGCGCCTCGTTACCCGAAACCGCCCGGGGCATGATGCCCGCTCCAATGATGTTGTTGACCAACACGGACACGGCTTTGGCCGCATGGGGATTGTTGCGAACAAGATCACGCATGCGATCACGCAACAACGCGCTGGCCATGCCCACTTCAGTATCTGCAGACGTGCCAGCGGTTCTCCAGCCATCAGTTCTGCGCCCTTTGGACGCACCATCATAACCACGAGCCAGGCCGTCAAATGCCTGACGAGCCAAAGCCCTCCTTGTGGCAGTGACGGGTGCAAAGACCGCGACGGCTTTATCCAACCAGCTAACCGTCATCAAGAATTGCCTCGGCTGAATCCCGCAAATCCCGCAACCGGCAGAGGCTTCTTGCTTGCGGCAATATCTCGCTCAATGGTTCGGATCCGGCTGATCAAGTCTTCCGCTGAACCGTATTCGACGGATTTACCGTCATAGCTGACACGCAACGTCCCGCTGGCATAGGCGCGTTTAAGCGCTGCCAGTTCTGTATCTGACCAAGACGTCATCGTGAATTTTCCTTAAAACCAGTTGTCACGCCGACCTAACCAATCCGAACGGCGTTTTTCCGTTGGCGGGTGGGATGGTCGGTTGATCATGCCCGCTGCTTCGGCATCTTGAGCCGGGACACCAAGCTGATCTTCAAGGTCTGTCCATTTTTCTGCAGACCATCGATCGGCTCCCGCAATCCATGCGGCTGCCCGTGCGTACACCCGGCAATCCAGAGCTTCATTACGTTCACGCAGTTTTTGCCATTCAAGACGTGTGAAGCCGCGCTTGTTCTTGACGGTCACAAGCTGCTCGGCAACCAACTGCTTAAGCCATTCCGTCTCCACCCAGGTCGGCAAATGAACCGTGCCGGGTAAATACTCAGCTCCCTCGGCTCTTTCCTCATCCGTTGGACGAGATGCTCGAAGAAACCTGTAGGTCTCGGATTTAAAGGTCGAGACAGAAACCGTCCAAAGCCGAGCGCCGCGTTTAAGCTTCTTGCCGCCATCGGTCGCATCAACGAACGTGGGACCTGAAACCGGACTGGACCGATTGAACCCTTCAACTCCCTTAATGGGGGCAACCTGACCAAAACCAACCCGTCGAGCCCAGGCATAGACAGCCGAAGCTTCATAGCCGGTATCGACAGCCAGTTTGGCGATACGAAGATGCGCCCCACTTACATGGGGCCAAGTTTGATCCAATAGAGCTTCCAGTTTCAGCCAGGGGTCTGGATCGTGCGGACCACCATCAATGACGATGTGATCCACCAACCAGCTTTCCAGTCCACGTCCCCAGGCCCAGACATCCACTTCGATGCGGCCTTTCTGAATATCGGCCCCCGCCGTCAAAAACAAACCGCCCTCTGGTACCGTTCCCGGCGACCATTGCTGGCGCTGATCGTACAGGCGCTCCCAATCTGGGGCTTCGCCGGTTTCGACCCAGGTCTCACCGAGAGAGGTGTTCACGAAGGTTTTCATGCCCTCGGCCCCTTGGGCTTTGGCAGACAAAAACGCCCGTACCATGTTTTCCAATCGAACCCATGGCGAATAAATTTCATTCAGATGGAACCCTGCGATCCCGGCGAAAGGGTTTTCTGCTCGCCATTCACCATGACGGATTACAGACCACCGCTGCGCATCCGACCAAACCGAGCCACACTCCACACAAACGTAGTGGGCCGTTTCCGGCAGGTGGGCACCAGCAGCGTCCTTTTCCCAATGGACCTGTTCCCACCTCAGAACCTGATGGGTTCCGCAATCCGGGCAAGGAACCCAAAACCATCGTTTATCACTTTCTTCCCAAGCCGCATCAATCCGGCTCACACCTTTGATCGTCGGCGTTGAGACCAGAACGATCTTGCGGTTCCAGAACGTCACCGTGCGCTTTCGCGCCAGATTAACCGGGTCACCTTCCGCTCCCGCACTGGGCGGGTAGCGATCGACTTCATCACACAGAAGGATCCGGATTGGACGCATGGCCAAACCCGAAGGTGCGTTCGCACCAACGATCGTCAAATGACCCCCGACAAACTTCTTGTGCAGGATCTTGTTCGATCCATCCCGAGACTTCGGATCCGACAGCTTCCCATAAAGGCACGGCGTATCCCGCGCCATGGGTGCAAAGCGGTCTTTAGACCAGGTCTCGGCATCACGTTCTGTCGGCATCACCACCATGATGGGTGATGGATCCTGATCAACGTGATAGCCGACCGTGTTCAGGATGCATTCCGTCTTGCCGACCTGAGCCGAGGTCTTCACAACCACGGTTTCTACCGAGGCATCGGAAATGGCATTCATGATGCCGCGTTGATACTCGGCGCGTTCCGTCACCCATTGTCCGGGCTCGGAGCTCGCTTCAGAGCTCAGTCGTCTATTTTTGTCCGCCCACTGACTTACGGTTAGATCTGGCGGTGGTGCTACCGCCTCCAGCGTTTGTTTCGCCACCTGTTGCAGCGCTGTCGTCCCCATCAATGTGATGGACGATTTCAACGTCGGTTTCGGCGATTTCCGTGAGCACTTCGTGGATCGCCTTTTTGATGACGTCCCTTGCTTGGTTGAGGCTTGTTGTTTCATGAACCACCGGTGCGATTTTGTCAGGCAGCACCAGCAGCCGTGCCCGCATCAGCGCCACGATTTCAGTCCAGGCCACTTTCACGTCAGGAGCAGAGAGCAAATCCCCTCGCATCTGTGAGGCTTCCATCTCTGCAAGATCAGCCTTGGCCTTCACCAACCGGGCTCGTTCCGTTCCATAATCGGCGTTCCCCGCCTCTCCCTTCAGATTGAGATCACGCAGATGGCGGATATAGCCACGTACCGAACCAATAAGCTCGTACCGACCCCTTGCCGCCTTCGGGATGACACCGGCTTTCGATAACTGCTGGACCCGCCGCTCGGAGATATCGAGCAGGCTCGATATCACAGAAATGGGCTGAGTATTATCCGACATGACCGCCAAAAAGTGATTAATTACAGTCTATTAGACTTGATGACCTTTCGATTAAGAGCGTTACTGAATTCAGCCAAACGCTTGAAACGAAAGGAAAATCCATGACCAGCATTGCCATCATGATGAACGACGGCAGCACCGAATTGCCCCGCCCTTGGAACCGCGCCTCAAGTCAGGACGAACTCATTGAAATGGTCACCCACTTTATCGGCTACCACACAGGCAAAACCGAAAGCCAAGCGATCAACATGGTCGACACCAGCCGAATTGACCTCGACGCGCCGATCGCCCGGGTCAACATGCCGGGCGGCAAGACCGTCCGCTTTTTCGCCTTCAAAGAAAACTACTGAGCGGAGCTAAGCCCCATGGAAATCAAGAAACTCAAAGTCAGCCAATTGGCCCGTGCGATCGAAACCATTACTGGGACGCCAACCACAGCCAAATCGTTCAATTACAAATCCAAAGCCGTCGACCGGGTTATGGAATTGATGAAAGAACACAAACTAACCCGCGAACAAATCCTTCAGGCCGCTGGTTTGACCAGGATCGAAACGCCAAAGACCACCGTTCCCCAAAAGGTTAAAGAAGCTAAGCCTAAGCGGATCACCAAGCAGTCCATTCTGATTGATATGCTTCAAACCGGGGCAGGCGCTTCCATCGAAGAATTGACGAAAGCCACCGGCTGGCAACCCCACACCGTGCGAGGAGCGATCAGCAATGTGCTCCGGAAAAAACTCGGCTTCAATGTGGTCAACGAGCAGTCTTACAGCGGCAAGCAGGTCTATCGAATTCACGATGAAGCATAATTCAGCCCCAGACCTTCCGAACCCGAATTTCTTCAAATATCCGGCGCAGGGTATAGCTGCGCAAAATCGAGATACCTGTAAAGATCGCGCCGATCACCAGATTGTCCGAGAGGGAGACTTCCAGACCGAACAGAGGGAACACTGCAATTTGCGCTGTGACAGCCACGCCGTAACCCACAGCGACATTGGTCAGTGATTCCAAAAAGGACATACGTCTGGACTGTCTCACGTTTCCGACCTCTCGTTAATAATCTCTTCAAACGAACGACCATCGCCGTCCAATATGGCTTTCAGACCGGTGATGTTCTGCCAGCGTGTAATAGCGACATCCACATAAGCCGGGTTCAATTCCAAACCATAACAGACCCGTCCCGTGCTTTCCGCCGCGATCAAGGTCGTTCCCGATCCCATGAAAGGCTCATAAACAGCCTGACCCGGGCTAGAGTTATTTAAAATCGGACGACGCATACATTCGACTGGCTTCTGAGTGCCATGAACGGTTTCAGCATCCTGATCCCGGCTGGAAATCTGCCATAGCGTCGTTTGCTTGCGATCCCCTGCCCAGTGACCCTTGCCATTCTTTTTGACCGCATACCAACAAGGCTCGTGCTGCCAGTGATAATCACCCCGGCTCAGAACCAAGCGTTCCTTGGCCCAGATGATCTGGGAGCGAACATTGAAGTGGGCACGTTCCAAACTGTCAGCGACCGTCGTTGCATGCAAAGCGCCATGCCAGACATAGGCGACATCACCGGGAAACAAGACCCAGGCATCGTACCAGTCAGCACGATCATCATTGAGCACCTTGCCTGTGCGTTTAGTCGCAGCGGCTCCTGCCTTGTTCCGCCAGTTCGGGTCATACTCGACCCCATAGGGCGGATCGGTCACCATGAGCAACGGCTTGACCGGCCCCAGCAATCTCTCCACGTCGGTGGCAACGGTTGCATCACCACAGATCAAACGATGGTTCCCAAGCACCCAAAGATCTCCTGGCTGGGCGACCGGTTGTTCCGGGGTATCTGGAATATTATCTTCACCCTCGAGCTCGGCCCCCATGTCACCGGCGGCTTGCGCCAGCATCTGGGCGAGGTCGTCATCAGAATAGCCCGTGCCCGTCAGACCAACATCGCGCGATTGGATTGCCTGAAGCAGAGCAGCCAGAAGCTCCGGATCGTTTTCCGCCAGATCGGATAGGCGATTGTCGCCAACCAGAATGGCTTTTGCATCCTCATCATCGGCATCCACATAGATCACCGGAACCCGGTCCAGTCCCTCGGCCTCCGCAGCCATGAAGCGGTGATTACCCGCAAGAATGTGACCGGTGGAACGTTGGACGACCAACGCACCATAAAATCCGTTTGCACGGATGCTGGAGCGGATCTCATCAAGGTTCCCCCGACGTGGGTTTTCCGGGTGACAAGCCAGATCGCTAACAGCGACCATCTCGACCTTGTCACCAACATTGATGATCTGTGCGCTCAAAATGACCTCGTTAAATGGATGGCAAAGACAGGCGGCATTTCGCTTTGAAACGAAATGACCTCGGACACGGTTTCGTTTTGTCGATCATGTGAGCGATAGCCACATCGCCAACGGTTCTGCCGAACAGACCTCGATGGGAGATCTGCTCCAAGCGAAACGAAATGGCTTTTTTCAGGGCGTCACTAGGAAAATCCCGCGCTGAGCCCGCCCGCATAGGATATCGGCCAGGAAGGACCCGTGACTTCGCTCAAATTCGATGAATTTCTTAAGCTTTGAGGCATCCTGTCCCAGACGCGCCTCTCGCAAGCTTGGCAAAAAATGTAGCCTAAACCGCTGTTTTTGTCCGCGCGAAAAGTGTTCGCCGAACACCTTTCTATCCCCTACTCATGCCTTCGCCGATTGAACCATCTCTATCACTTTACGACGCGAACAATTACGCGGCACCCTATGACCGTTAAGCTTCCAGGCAATGACACAATGACCAAAAAGGTAGCGTTGATGGACTGCCGTGCGCTGCAATCCCACTCGTCCGCAGATCTTCTTCCAGCGCTCGCCCGCCGCACGAAACCAGCAGATCTTGGCAACGTCTGCTTCCAGCCACTGCAGCCATTGCATCGCCTCATCCATCCGGTCAATGGATCCCGGAGACGGCCAGGGCCTGCGTAGCACGGGGTCATGCCAACCAAATGATTCATGGATGTTGTGAACGACGTCAGGCCAAGCCGAGAAATAGCCCTGCACCTTTTCTTCAGGCAGACGCTTCAACACCCCTGCGGCTTCCGCCAACCGCTCCTCCACAAGGGAGGCTGTCCATTGATCATTGCTCATGAGCTTCTTCCTTTCGCTTGCCATAGAGCCTGTCGCCCAATTGGCGAACGAGTTCCTTCTCAGGCCAGGTCAGACGGTCATCCTCAATGGAAACCGCCAACATGCCCTGCTCCTGCCAACCATCACGCTTGACCTGATCGGCATCACGGCGCGAACCGCCGTATCCGGGAGGGTGCCATCTCATCGGCTCACCTCCTTCAGCACGGCGGCATAACCCGCAACATCAATCATGCTGTCGAGATGTCCGGGGTCATGGGCCAGCCGCGCCAGCTTCAGATCAATCAGGCACAGAGCCACCTGCGAGGGTGTGATGGGCTGGCCCAGTGTGATCGACCAGCGCTTGGCAATGGCCGTCATGGAGGCAGACGGCTCTCCATAAGTTTCCCGACGATTGCCGACAATGGCAGCGGCCTGTTTGAGCATCATTTCGCCGTTCATTGATCCGCCCCTCCACCACGATTGACCACGGCCCAATCAAGGATCGCTAAAGCATCGGCTTCGTTGTCATCGACAGGCTCAAACCCACGTTTGCGAGCGGCCTCAATCATGGCTTCCTTGTTGGCGTTCCCTTTGCCTGTTGCGTGACGTTTGATCGTGCCGACCGGGACAGCCTCGTAAGGAATGGCGTGGTGTTCGCACCAGGCGGTCACATGAGCGAGAAATCCCCCATAGACATGGGCGGCATCCACACCGGCATGACGACGGACCTCCTCAATGAACACAGCATCCAGACCACCGGCCATTTGCTTGACCTCGGTGAGCCATTGCTTGAACCGAAGAAAGCGCATGCCGCCGCCTTGCCAGCGATCATTTTTAAATTCGGCAATACCGCTGGTGATGGTTCGGTCAGGCAAACAGACGGCCCATCCAGTTTTGGTGCCGAGATCCAGGGCCAGAATTTTGAGAGGACCGTCATACGGGTCAGGTGGAATTTGGACAGAGGTTGGTGCTGGCATAATTGCCTCCATGTTGATTGAACAATGTTGATGGGAGAAATGGTCGGGCAGGATCGACGACCATGGCGAAGAGGGTTCGCCAAGCGTCAGCGCTGGCGTAGCCCTCTCCCCCTTTAGGGGGAGGTATTCACTTGGATTTCTGATTGGGGTCTGAAAGCCGCAGAAATCCTCACGTTTCGTCAGGAATCCAGAAATCCAGACAGGAATCCGGCTGGATTTCTGAATTGACCATAACCGACTGTTTTCATTGAAAGTTTGAATCCAGAGCATGTCTGGACTCCATGGACTCCAGAAATCACAGCCGAGAATTTGCCCCCTATTCATGGTCCATCTCCTCATCGTGATAGACCCAGTTGTGCGGGCTTTCGACCTCCAGAACGGCCCCTGACTGATGGCACTTGTAATGGGTCGGAAGGAGCTGATGGACGCTTTGGAAAACCTCACCGGTTTCCTCATCCACAACGTCCTCGGCTTCCCCCAACTGCATGCCCTGAACGCAGAGATAGCCGTAGCGGGTGCGCGGCAGAGGCGGCAGATCGTGATCTTCCGGGTTACGGAAATATTTGATGTAGCCTTTGGTGGTTAAAACACTGACGCGTTCAGCAATGGTGCTCCGGCCACCCAAACCGGCCCGGTTTTCAAACCGCTCGGCAAATTGGGTCGCGGTGTAAACCCGCCCGCCCAGAGCTTCTTCGAAGAGAACCTGAAGAATAACGTCGCGTTTACGCAGGCGTTCGGCATCGAGCTTTTCGCCATATTCCTGACGGATCAGCCTCTCTGATGACGGATCAATCTCAACCCATTGGCCACCGTCCTTATCGACGATCTTTGCCGCCAGGGCTGGGCCGTTGCGCAGTTCCGTGATGAGCTTGCGTTCAGAGCGCGTTTCATCAGGACGAAACAGGATCATGCCTGAGCTGTAGTAGCCCCGAAGCGCCCCTGCGCCGGAAAGCGCCTGGAACGGATCCTCATCGACCTGTTTCTTTGAAAGCTTGCGGGTGTGATGGACCAGAATGATGCCTGCATTCGGATCCACAGCGTCACGAAGTTTCTCGACCCGATCACGCAAGAAGAACAACATGGCGTTGTTGTCGTTCTCGCTCGGTCCCGCTTCACCGCCATCAAAGACGTTTCGAATCGGATCAATGACGATGATGTCCAAGCCATCGGGGAAGTGCTTTCGGATTAAAGCACCAACCGTCTCAACGCCCGCTTCATTCAAAATGAGCTTGAGCTGCGGTGTGATGACGAGATTGTCATGGGCTTGGCGGATCACCTCAGGCTGCAACGAGATTTCCTGAAGGCGTTCCCGGAGATAGTGGTATTGAATTTCGGCCTGCAGATAGAAAATGCGCAATGGACGCGGTGGCGTAAAAGACAGAAACTCAATGCCTGCGGCCATGTGAACCAACCAGCAGAGCAAGAAATCACTTTTACCGACCTTGGGCGCACCGCCGAAAACCAGCAGGCCTGATGGCGTCAATACGCGGGGCGCAATGATGTCGTCCGGCATGGGGGAGCGATCACCCAGCAACTGCTTCAGGCTAAAGGCTTGCGCGTTGGGCCTCGGGCTTACGATGGATTGACGCGGTGCGTTGGCAATGAAGGCATCAATGTCCATGCCGTCATCGACAGCGTCCGCCGCATCCCACTTTTCCGGTTTATCCAGGGGCGGCATGAGAATAGCGACGGAACGCGCACCGGCTCCAAGAGTAGCCTCGGCAGCAGCTTCCGCGTACTGCCAACCTGCCGCATCCTTGTCGGGCCAGATCAAGACCCGTTTGCCACAAAGCGGTGACCAGTCGTTTTTCTCAACCGGTGCCTTAGCCCCGTTCATGGCCGTCGTGGCACAAACACCCTGACTGATTAAGGCATCTGCCGCCTTCTCGCCTTCGACCAACACCACATCCATGGCGGATTTCATGGCGGGCTGGTTATAAAGCGGTCGCGGTTCCGGAGCCTTCATCTTCCGGCATGAAACGTCCCAGGGCCGGAACTGCTTTCCACTGGGCGGGTCATAGCGATAGACACAGGCCAACAGAGCGCCTTCTCCATCAAGATAGTCCCACTTAGCTGTCACCGGCCCCAACTCGTCCATCGGCACGGTACGTTCCGGTTCCGCAGTTACAGTTTCCGGTCGCGGCTCGCCCAGCCACTGGCGAACGTCATCCAATAACGATGGGAAATCCGATTGGGTGTTGCGCCCTGTTGCTGCGGCCCAAAGTGCGAGCACGTCGCCACCCTCACCTGTCGCAAAGTCATGCCACATCCCGGCTTTAGGCCCGTTGAGCTCAATACTCAGGCTTTCGCCCTTGTTGCCTCGGACATCGCCAACGAGAAATTTTCCATGACGGAAAACACCGGCGGGAAAAAGGTAGGACAGAAGGCCACGCAAATTGGCATTGAGCCGCACCTTGATCTCATCAACCGAGAGCCCCGTTTGGCGGGCATCGTCTTGGCGCTGGGGGGCGGCTGAATTGAAATCCCGCCAGTCATTAATGTTTACAACCTCATTGCTCATCCGCCGGTTCTCCAGCACCGATCAGACCAGTCGCAGAATTTGCACTCGAAGAAATCAGCCGATTGCGCGATACGGGGCAGCAACTCACCAGCTTCTGTCGCCTGAATGACGCGCACCGCTTTATCGCTCATGCGTTGGGCAAGCCCACCATCAAACGCAACCAGCTCATGGTGAAGCTCCGCTGTATCCTTGTTGATGGCGGTAAACAAAGCCGGGTTTTGAGAAATGCCCGGAACCGAGGCTTCCATATAGGCTTGGTAGGTAGCGATCTGCGCGGCATAAACCGGCTTCGAAACCGTAACCCCGCGTTTGACGGTGTCGTTCCAGGACTTATTGTTGAGTGATTTGCATTCCCAAAGGGCTGGAAAGCCATCCATGACCGGGGCTGCGTTGATTATGCCGTCCACATGACCGCGAATACGGCCACCGGCGACACTGAATCCGAATTGCTCTCCACCAGGCTTGTTGCCTTTGGTCGTATAGAGCTCGAAGCCAGCCTTGCGCAGCCAATCAATGGCCAGGTCCTCAAAGACGTGACCGGCAGCAAAGATACGCAGGGTTTGCCCATCGAAATCCTGACCATCGTCTTTCGGGGCCTGGGCATATTCGAATTGCAGAGCGCGTTCACAGGCGACACCAAGACGAGAGCCACCGAGATATTGGCGGGGTGTTTGGCATTGGTTCTCGGCAACCAAAGCCTCATCAATATGAGCGTTCACCTGATCGGGGAATGTTTGGGAGGAATTGTAGTCCAGCATCAAAAGGGGACCTCCGTGTCTTCGCCTTTGGCAATCGACAACATGGCGTCCTGAAACCCGCCAACGCAGACTTCAGCGAGAGTGAGCACCTGGCCTTCGGTGAGATCAATCAGCCGGGTTTCCCAACCGATCTCTTCCATCACTTCGGCCAGCATTTTGACGGAATGGCGGAGGGCGGCTTTTTCTTGTTCGGTCAGATCAACCATGCCCAAGCCCTCCTTCGCCAAGCGCGACCAAAAACCCTGGCAGTCCATGGAGCAGAACCACCGCTGAATACGCGGACGCTTCGATGAATGGCGGTCGAACCAGCCAAAACCACGGGTTGGTCGCCGACAGACTGCACAGAGCTCCCCGCGCGGATGCCAAAACCTCAAACGGGCGGCAGCGTTTCCTGAAGTCACCATGGGTCATGCCGCCCTCCGGCTATCTTCAGGGGCGTTCAACACCAGATTGGTGATTGCGGCCTTGTTGAACTGGAATGTCAGCAGAGCTGATGCGTGATACCGGGTCAGGCCAAAATCCTGACGGTATTCGGGCGGTAAGAATTGAAGCTGACGGGTGGTAACCGACTGATTAAGCCAGGAGCGTGATTTATGGGCGCTTTCGTCGGTCTCGTTTTCATTCAGCCAATCATCGGCTGCAGCCAGGCAAATGGTGCGCTCACCCATGGCCAACAAATGCGATTTGAGGCCCTTGCCACCGCCGACGGCATGCCAGCGGCCCTGATGAAAGAAAATGCCGCTCCAGGCGTTGAAGCCATTTGCGACCAACGCCGCATCATCGCCAAAGAGATCGCACCATTGGAAACTAGAACGCTTGAGCAGATCCACTTCCGACATGACGAAATCAGAGATCGGCTGTTGGCCTTCCTTATCCTCCGATTGGTAGTGGTAACCGCACAACGGGCATTCCATGACGGCCAGCGGCACGTTGGCGGCGCACTCAGGGCATTCCTTGGTCAGGGCCGGACCTGAGCCAACTTTTCCATCAAGGTTCACGTCCTGCTCAAGACTGCCATGCAGAAGACTGGAGGTGCCAAAATCGAGCACAATGCAGTCGCTTTTGACCACGCCCGGATGTTCGCTGGGATCAACGGTACGCAGGCCGCGCCCAACCATCTGGATCATGGAGGATTTATAAGAAGACGGCCTCAACAAGACGACACAGCTGGTCGGCGGATGATCCCAGCCTTCGGTCAGAACCGCAACATTAACCAGAACCTGGGTTTCCCCCTGCTCATAGGCCTTCAGGACATCGCGCCGTTCAGAAGCGCCCATGTCGCCATAAACCATGGCGGCCTGGATACCTTGAGTGCGGAAAGCGTCACGCACATTGCGGGCGTGATCGACCGTCGAACAAAAGACAACGGTTTGACGATCACCCGCCTTCTCCCGCCAGTGCTGGATCACAGCATCCGTGATCGGCGCTTTGTTCATAATGGCTTCCACGGCCATCATGTCGAAGTCATCCACGGTCTTGCGAACCGACTTGAGCGCTTCCTGTGCGCCAACATCAATCACGAAAGTGCGGGGCGGGACCAGATGTCCGGAAGCAACCAGTTCTCCAATGAAGACTTGATCGGCAACATTGGAAAAGATCGGACGCAAACCCTTCTTGTCACCCCGGTTGGGAGTGGCCGTAACACCGAAAATCTTAACGTCCGGGTTTTTGTCCCTGGCCTGATCAATGATGCGACGGTAACTGTCGGCTGCCGCATGATGGGCTTCGTCAATCACCAGAAGCTCAAGAGCAGGCATGGCAGCAAGGTTGGATTTACGAGCCAAGGTCGGAACCATGGCGAACGTGGTCCGCCCCTGCCAGGATTTGGTTTTGGCATCGACAACAGACGTACTCAGGCCCGGATTGACCCGACTGAACTTTGCCTCGTTTTGGCTTGTCAGTTCATCGCGATGGGCAAGCACACAGGCCTTGGCATCATTGCCTTTCAACAGCTGACCGGTGACACCGGCCAGTGCGATGGTTTTCCCAAATCCGGTGGAGGCAACAGCCAGGGTGTTGCCGTGTTCGCCGAGCGCTTGAACACTGCGCTCGACGAAGGTTTTCTGGCGGGGACGGAGTAACATGACCAGCCTCCCCTACTGAGCCCAAGACGGGCGATTGGGGTTTGAAGTCGGTTGCACTTCTGTGTTGGCATTGGCCATCGGCTGGGCCGTTGCGGTAGGGGCCGATTGGCTCGGCGTCCAGAGACCGCCACCAGACTTGAACGTATCCCAATCCTTGTGGTTGGGAGCCACTGCAAACCGAATATCGTTTTTCGGGTCGCCATTGGCGTCCTTGCCGACATCAATCTTGGCCAGAAACTCGATGCCATCCAGATCCGTAAAACCGTTGATACGGCGAGCAGCCTGCGCCTGCGGGGAATTGTCTTTGTCGGAAAGGCCCCGCGATGAGTTCAGGATACCGCGTACAAAAGACCGGCCCATGTTGCCCCATTCCGGACCCTTGAGGCTGCGAAGCCCAATCAGGCTCCAGACCTTACGCTTGGCAAACGGACCTTCGAGGATGACAAACTCGGCGTTCAGATAGACCGAGCCGGTCGTATCGTTGTGAGTTGCGTATCCACCCGTCCAACCCTGAGCCGGATCATCATAGCCACCGGGTTTGATGGTCATACGCACCGGCACAATGGTGCCCTTTGGGATCAGATCGTAGGATGTTTGGGATTCCGCGTCGTTATAGTCGTTCCATGCACCAGTCATAATTACTGTGCTCCTTTGTCGTCTTCAGGGTTCGGGGTCTCGGCAGGTGGTACGGGGCGACTAAAGTTCAGCCTCTCGCCTGCCGGTTTTGCGGGACCGCCGATCTTTTCCATCAGACGGCCAAGGTGGGGTTCTTCGATTTGGTCCAGCCGACCGCTGCGATCCTTTGCGGGAAAGCCGAACGGGTTCAGCGTGTGGCAAACAAACGCTCTATAGGGATCCGTGCCATCTGGGCTGACTTCGGCCATGGCGATGACTTCATCGACGATGCCGGGGAGTTCGTTACCAGTCTTGGAGCCGTCGATTTGGGGAACGAAGGTCTTGCGATTGAAATCATCAAGCTTCTCGTCGAGGATCCCGACGAACCAGACGTTCTTGCCACGGGTGTGCTGAAGGTGCGTGAGCCAGGCGATCATCTCCTGGCCATGCAGGCCGTAAGCGCCTCGCATGTCGGGCTTGCCCGTGCGCTCAGAAACGGCCTGCGGCTGCCCCTTGGCCCATTGGAAACACAGACGTCCCGCAACCGTTATGCTGTCGATAAAGACGGTCTGGTACTTATCCAGCGCTGCCGGATCGCCAAACTGCTCACAAACCGCGTCATAGTGGGCCTGGCTATAGACCTGATCGTCACGCAAGGCCGGGTTTGGGCCGCCGATGAAGACCGCGAAATCACGGCACTCAATCCAGGTACGAGGGCGAATAGTGTCTCCGGACCAGCCTTCGATCGCCAGGTCCCCTGCCTCCAAATCGAAGAACAAGGTGGATTGGGCATCCAGCGTCCAAAGAAGCGAGGTTTTGCCGATGCCTGATTTTCCGAAGATGCAGCCTTTGATCCCGCGCTGCTCAGACAACCGTTCGTCGGCGGAAATGATGGGAAGCGTCATCACTTGCCCCCCTTCTTCGAAGTCACCGCATCAAGGGCATTGTCTGCCCCCAAGGATCCGTTCTTGCGGGCCATGTCGTAGACCCGGCGCAGCGCATCGATTTCTCCGTAAAGCGCAGAGGATTTGGCCTGCAGGGCCAGCTGAGCAAAAGCGATGTCATCAATGGACGCTGCCTCAATGGGTTTGATCACCTCTTCCTGGCGATCGCCCAAAGGCGGGATCCGGATGGTATCGGGAAGCTCCACGAGATAGCTGTTGTCTTCACGCAGGCGTTCGAGTTTGGTCTTGGCGGTCATGATTGCACCTCATCGTTCAGGGAAAGTTGGTAGGAGGCTTTGCCGACACGCACGGTCCTTGCGCTCTCAAACGCCGAGCGGATGTGGCTCGGCCAAGAGGCGTATTTGCGTTCGGAAACCTTGATGGTGATGTCGACGTATTCAGCCGGGTCATCGCCCTCGGCCTTCATGCGCTCGACAAGCTGAGAAAGCTGGGATTGGTCCCAGGCGACCTTTTTGGGAAGATCAGCAACGACCTGCGCCAAACCTTCATTGAAGCGAACCGTGCCCGTGTCTTTGCCGAGGGCTGCGCGGGCTTCTCTCGCCTGAAGGGAAAAACGGCACTCAAGAGCACTGTCGAACCGGTCCTTCATCAGCTTTGTGATGGTGAGCCGTTCGGCGATTTCACCTTGCAATACGATCAGCTGTTCGACCGGCAGAGAGGCAATGTCCGCCACCTCCATGGCGCTCAGGTCATCAATTTGAATGCGGTTGGGGATATTCATGGCGGCCCCCTTACGCATAGAGATCGTTCGGGGTTTCGGTGGTGCTTTTGCAGAGGTTGTCTGCTTCAAAAGCTTCCACGTCTTCGAGCCGGTAGACGACCCGTCCACCGATTTTGAGATAGGCGGGGCCTTCACCGGTCCACCGCCAGCGCTCAAGTGTGCGCTCACTGATATTCCAGCGATCGGCCAATTCGATCTGATTGAGATGTTTAATAGCCATGGAGTCCTCCTTGGGGGCTGTTCGAAAACCTGGGAGGAGAATGGCGGTTGTGGGGGGAGGAGCCGGGGAGGCCAAAGGGAGGGGAGAAAGGAGGAATTGATTTTGTCAGAAAAATACGCTATATTTCTGACAAGTTATGAGCCATAAAGGTACATGAAATGACTGGTATAGCTGATAAAATCATTCGCCGCGTAAGGGCCAAGGGTCGCGGAAAGTGGGTATGCACCCCGAAGGATTTCCTGGACATTGGCAGCCGTGCGGCTGTCGATCAGGCTTTGTCACGTCTGGTCAAAAGCGGCGATTTGCGCCGCGTTGGTCATGGTCTTTACGATCTGCCGCGTATCAGCGGCGTGTTAAAGCGCCCTGCGCCTGTGAACATTGATTCCGCCGTCGCCGCCGTTGCTCGGCGGGATAGCGTCCGAATCATGAACGACGGCATCGCTTCCGCCAACCAACTGGGGCTGACAAATGCCGTTCCAGCAAAAACCACTTATGTAACGGATGGGGCCACTCGCAACGTCAAAATCGGTGGCCGGACAATCCGCCTGCGCCATGCGGGCCCGAACGTTATGTCCTGGGCTGGAAAAATGTCCGCCCCTGTTGCACAGGCATTGCGTTGGCTTGGCCCGCAAGCGGCAACAGATGACCGCGTCACCATGATGCTGAAACAGAAATTGCCTGATAACGTCAAAAAAGACCTCATTCGAAATAGTGCGCATCTGCCTGGTTGGGCTGCATCTATCGTTCATGATGTCGCAGACCAACATGCAGAGGCCGTATGAGTACAGATTTCGAGCGGTTTTTATCACTACCAGAACAAGATCGAAAAGATGTGTTCGAGGCGGCAGCTGAACGCCTCGACACCCTCCCCAGCTATGTCGAAAAAGACTTCTGGGTCTGCCTCTTGCTGGATACGCTCTTTAACAAGCTTCCCGCCGGACATCCCCAATTGCTGTTCAAGGGCGGTACATCTCTTTCAAAAGCCTTTGATCTAATCCAGCGGTTTTCCGAAGACATTGATCTTGTGGTCTATCGTAATGACCTGGGCTTCGGCGACGATCGAGACCCGACAACGCGAGAGGGGCTTTCGAACAAAAAACGCAGAGCCCTCTTTGACGAGTTGCAGGAAGCCTGTAGCAATTACATTCACGGGGATTTGGCCGAGATTCTCACTGGCCTGATCGGCGAGCAATGCCAGATCAAGCCTGACGACCAGGACCCCGACCAGCAAACCCTGCTCATCGAATATCCGACGCTATATCCGAGCGCTGACACCTCATATGTTCAGCCTCGGGTAAAACTGGAAGCCGGGGCCCGCTCCGCTCTGGATCCCAATACCACAGCTTCTGTTGAGGCTTACATTTCAGGAGAGCTCAGCGATGGTTGGTCCTTCACCGTCCCCAACCTTCATGTCATTGAACCGACCCGCACCTATCTGGAAAAGCTTTTGATTTTGCATGGGGCACACTGCGGATACCGAGACGAAAAGCGCGTCCCGACAGATAAGGACCGGATTTCACGGCATTATTATGATGCGGCTATGATCACAGGGACAGATACCGGCAAAGCAGCCTTGGCAAACGAAGCCTTGTTGAACGCCGTTCGTGAGCACAATCTGATTGCCTTCAAACAGGCCTGGAAGAAATTCGACGAGGCCGTACCTGGCTCAGTATGCATTGCCCCGCAGGATGACCTGCTTTCTGTTCTAGAACAGGACTATGGCGCCATGCAGGGAATGATGCTCGGCGAAGCGCCAGAATTTGACTGGGTCATAGAACAGCTTCGAATTGCCGAGGACATGATCAATCGGCGTCAGCCCTCTGCGTTTCAAGCAACTCTTCAACTTTCAAACGGCAAGACCCTTTCCGGGTCTCAATCAGGTCCTTCCAATCCTTGTGCCCCTTAAACAGATCCCGCAGACGACTACTGGTCTCAAACTCAAGATCGGAAAACAACCGAGCCGAACTGACAGAAGTCTCCCCTCGCTCCCAGACATAAAATAGGTACTCGACCACCTGGCGCTGTTTATCACCATTGAACCGGAATTCCCGATCACCAACCCAAAAATGGCGAAACCCGGACGCATGACGGACTGGTTCATCCCAATTTGACGATGCGCCGGTCGTGATCTGCGCAGAAAGACTGCTCGGATCAATCACAAGCCCCACGTCGTGGGCCTCAATGTTTTGGAAATGGATAAAGTCATGCCGATTGATGTCGGCTTGGGAAAATTGAGGGATCGGGGAAGCTGAAACAACCACCCTGAAATCAGCGGGTGGGTGACCAGAAAGATAGCGGCCAACCTGATCCCATGTATCATGGTCTGAAAGCCGCCGAGCAAACCAGACCGGGGAACGGCCACTTCGCCCAGGAAGGCGGACATCACCGATTTCCCATAACAAGCCAGGGACCCTTTCTACCGGGCGGCTGTTGGAAGGCAGATCAAGACGGCAAAAAAGCCTCCCTAAAACAGCCTCCATATCGACGGCATATGTCTGAAGCGACGGTGAAGGAACGGAGACCCAACCCTTCTCAGGATTGAAATAGCCGTAGCCACCCTCCTCCGGCGACCAAGTTAGGGTGACGGCTTCATCGTCATGGTCAGAAACCGAAACCGCCGCAAGCTGATGCCCGTCCGGTTGCAAGACACCTGATACCTTCAGCGCTTCTGCCAAACGACTATGAAATCCATCCAAAGCCGCACCGGTGATCAACGCGTCAGGCGTCTGCAGGATCGACTGCAACAGTTGGACATCTGACCGGGAAAGCGGAACCACATCAGTCAACGTCATTCAAGATGCCCCAACGGCGCAGGTACTTCTCACCGATCAGCTGTTCCTCTTCCGTTTGATCCTTCAAGTTACACCCGTGCGGCATGGTGATCGTCAGCGGCAAAGTGCGTCCACGTTTTGATGAACCCTTCGGGTGGAATTTGATGGTCAATTTGGCCTGGGTTGCGACCCAGCCACCAGCCAGAGGGTCGTTTGCGCCGAAACGGTCTGCCGACATTTTCCAGATGGTCCGATCCGCTTTGCGCAAGCATTCGAGAGTGACGCGCTCTCCGTTGTTATCGAACGGCATCAAACGCAATTGCTTCACCTCCACAGACTCAATCCCGTCGTCTGGATCCGTCTGGAACGGATGAGGGGCCAAGAGAACAGACAGGTCATAGTTCCGGAGCGGAACCTTCTCGCTCTGAAACTCCACGCCGAGCAGGTCACGCGCCATGTATCGCGCCATTTCTTCGCGGCTTTCGCGATCATTGGCCACAACCTCAATCACGCCGGTTTCCGGTTCATAGGTCATCGCTGCTTCAAACACAGGACGACGCGCACGGCGCACCAATTCACCTTCATCATCGAACGCCAAAAAGGCATCGGGAAGCCCCTCCCGGTAGATGACGATCTGCACCAATTCACAGTCTTCACCATCAAAGGTCGGGCGCTGACGGCTGAAAATATCGATATGAATGTTATTGGAGGAAAACCGCTCCCGCAAAGCTGACTTAAATGCCTCCAGAGCGACGGCATCACGGTTCAGATCAAGATTGGCTGGTGCCATGAAGCCATCCCAGCTACGTCCACGCCGACGCTCGTCCGTGAAACGCACCTCTTCAGCGAAGCGAAACAAGGTCGGCGCATTCAGGAACATCCACAGTGGCCGCGCATGACCGTTGACCAGATCATCCAGAACTGTCCGGTCCTCCGCGACGCTGTAAAGAGCTGTCTGCCCGGCATCATCGGCCAAGGCGCTAACACGCTCAGCATCATTGAGGACGCGAGCGCGTTCATCGTCTGTCATGTCATCGACAGCCCGGAGCGTTCCTTTAACCACTTCAGGCTCAGGGCCATCCCAATTTATCGGGTTCGAAAGCTCAATGCCCGTATGTTCAAAATATGCCTGCAGCGACGAGGCAGGCGTGTTGCGAATGAAGGTCGTCACTGAGGCCATTCTTATTCTCCTTAGCCTTTGATGTTGCTGAGCTCGATTCGTAGAGAATCGGACACTCTAGGATTACTTCAGGCGATCTTTGACCGCCTTATTGACAGAACGGCGACCCAATTTGACCTTGGCAACCGAACGGCCATAGACGTCGCGAGCAACCGTATCAACGGAAACGGTTTCTCCCTCAATCATCGACTTCAATGCCTTGGTCGCAGCAGCACCGCCACGGGTTCCCTTTTCCGGAGCATCCACATTAGCAAGGCGGATAGGGCGTTTACGGCTGGCGGTTTCAAAAGTGTCACCATCAATCACACGGGTTACTCGTTCTTTTCGAGCCATGTTTGTTCCTTTCACTGAACAATCTTGTTTCACAAAATTCTGCCACCACATTAATAAAAGTAATGTTGTAGCGAACCTTGGCGAATCTATGTCGGCCAGTGACGCTTGTCAAGGATTAGAAATAACGCTATACCGAACCTGCGGTTTTTGGCGAATAATGGGAGGAATAATGCCTACGCCACTCGGAGAAAGGATTCGAGAACAACGCCTGAAAAAAGGGCTGACTCTTGAACAGCTTGCTGGAGCGATTGGATCTGGCAAAAGTTACATGTGGGAGCTTGAAAACAAAGACTCTGCTCGCCCGTCGGCAGAAAAACTACAAGCCATTGCACAGGCCTTAGACACCACGATGGAATACCTTTTGGCCTCAGAAAATGTGTCTGAAATTGATGCGTCTGATCAGGAGTTTTTCCGCAAATACAGAGGAATGCCGGACAAGACAAAACAAAAGCTCAAGCGCATGCTGGAGCTCCTAGATGAAGACGAGGATGAATGACCGATACCATCGGAAACTCCCCCGCGAAGGTTGCCATCGATTTATCCAACATGCTCGACATGGTTTTGGGCCAAGAGCGATTCCCAGTGGATGTCGGGGAATTGGCTATGGAGAGATCCAAAAACCACGAAGATCCTATCACCAAGGTTGTCGGCGGTGACTTGGAAGGCTTCGAGGGCATGCTGCGGCACCATAAGAAAAAAGCCGAATGGCACATCATCCACAATACGAATACAGAATATCCAGGTCGTGAACGGTTTACATTGGCTCACGAATTTGGCCACTACCTTCTTCACCGTAAGCCATTATCTGCATCTGACTTTGCGGACAAGGTCATCTCACCTGAAGCGCAGCAAGAATTTTCCTGCACGCCTTTGGAAAGGAATCTCTGGGGCAAAAGTCATCAAATCCAGGAAGAGGAAGCGGATACTTTCGCTTCTTATCTTTTGATGCCTATGAACGATTATCGCCAACAGGTCGATGGCGAAGAGATTACGATTGAATTGCTTGGCCACATAACTGACCGGTATGGCGTATCTTTGACTGCAGCCATTCGAAAGTGGATCGACTTCACCCATATGCGGGCTGCCATGGTGGTGGCCAGAGATGGCTATGCCCTGTGGGGACGTGCCAGCCAAGCAGCCCTCAAAACGGGGGTCTTCATTAAGTCAGGGATGCCGATTCCTAATGGATCCATAGCAGGTCAAGGGCCGGAAGCCCAGAATGGCGAGACCAATAAAGCTATTCAGCTGCCAAACGACATATGGCGTTTTCCACGCGTCAACGAACCCGTGGAGGAATTAACCGTATTTTCCAACAGGCTTGGGCAGTCAATTTCATTATTGATGTTCAATGATGCTCCTTCCGACCTATTAGATGACGATCCACGGGATTGGGACACCTATGACCAATTTGTAGCTGGGGGCCAGGTATGAGGTTTCCCTTCTTCGTCTTAACGTCGGCTTTCGCACTGATTATCTCTGCTCCTATCCATGCTGACGAAATCACGGGCCAAGCATCGGTAATTGATGGCGACACAATCGAAATCCATGGTCAGCGGATCCGGCTTCACGGAATCGACGCGCCCGAGAGCAGACAGCTATGCGAACAAGACGGGCAAAAATACAGATGTGGTCAGAAGGCTTCTCTGGCGCTTGCCGATAAAAACTTTGATATCCTTGCAGCCGTTTTGTTCACGGAGGAATTTTCTGTCATGCGGGCGGCATTGATCCCTCATGCCCTTGCAGCTGAAAGGGCTTCATACGTCAAAGCAACAAACAGTTGGCGTTTCCTGCTTACTGACGACATTTGGTCATGCGAAGGCGTGGTTGATGTAACCGAAAAAATTATTGAAGCGGCGAAATAGCATGGTGATAGGACAAAAACATCACCGAGACGACGTAGATGTCCAAACGGCAGTCAAAAACCTTTTCGTCGGCAGTGCGCCTGAAAAAATGGAGAATTTGAAGATCTATGGAATTTATTGGCCCCCTCATTCCAACTTGTCGATGACAACCATCCCGATGGACGTTTCATCATGGATGCTGGGGCTTTTAGATACATAGTTTTTAACCATAGAGCCCTGCGAGCTTTTTGGTTCTCTGGTTATATAGCATGGGAAGGTTATCGGCTTGTCGCGGAAAATCCTGTTGTGGAATTAGACCACCTTGATCAGTTTCAAAAAATGCTCGCATCATTTGATGCAGTGATCACAAGCGACAATCCGGATTTAGAACCGTTGCCGTTTGGCGTGGCAGAACCAGGAAATTATGCAGATCGAAATAGCAATCCACAAAGCCGGGCTGCCGGTGAAATCGCCACTATTTCTACTGCGTGGGCACTACTTCACGAGGTGCAGCATATAAAGCATCAGCAATCCGGAACCGGAGCAAATCAATCCGACCCAACACAACAGCGTCTCGAAGAATTTAGTTGCGACAAATTCGCTACCGAATTTCTGCTGGAAGGTGCGGAAACATATGCAAAAAGCCAAAAGGTAGATGTCGCTCTCGTAAACCAGAAACGCCGACTAGGGATATATTTTGCCCTATTTGCCCTCACGGTCTTGGCTAAGCATAAGTGGGAAGAATCAGAAACTCATCCGGCAGTGCAAGACCGGATTGATGCAGTATGCTCCATCATGTCCTCAAATAAGTCTGAAATAGCAGATGCTATGGCACACACGTCTTTTGCGGTTCTGCGCACACTTTGGCCAAATGCTCCTGGCGTGTTCCTTTAAAACCACGACATCACACCGTCTATCTGAATACGCAGTTTTTCGCTCCCGCATGATTCCATAGTGATTCCAGTGGCCCATTTCAGAACACACCCCAAGAATCAAAAAATCCCCTAACTCATTGAGTTAAGGGCTTTTTTTATGGTTGCGGGGGCAGGATTTGAA
>DCRZ01000005.1:241-46495 GCA_002325375.1 Rhodospirillaceae bacterium UBA1479 | reverse complement strand
TGGACGTTGCCGAGGGACGACATGGCGGCGGACAGCTCGCGGATTTCCTCATCGTCCATGCGTTCGAACAGCAGGGCCGCCTGGTCCTGGTGCAGGGACAGCAGGAAGATCGCCGCTTTCTCGGTGCCCGATAGGGCTCGATAGTCGTCCTTGATGCGGGCCATTTTCACTCCGAAAGGGATTACAAGAGCTAGACCAACAAGAGCGGCGAGAGCATACGCCCGGACCACCGAAAAATCAGCCAGAATTGTCTGCCGTACATCTTTCTTTACGCCCTTATTGGTTAACAGCTCATTTACCCGAATATCGTAGGGTTTAGGGAGTTGAAGTACGTATTTTCGGAGACATTTCATGTTCCGCGTCACGCCCCCGTCCCACATCCGCCCGGCCGCCGCCGCAATTTTGATTGCGCAACTGGCCGCCGCGTCGCTCGCTGCGGGCGCTGCCCATGCCGCTGATGCCGGACGCATCACCGGACCGGACATCAACAGGCCCGGCGTGGCTTTGCCGTTGGATCGTCAGGGCGGCGGTTCCGTGGTGCGTCAGGCGCAGCCGGGGACCAGCGACGGCGCGGGCGGCAATGGGGGTGAGCAATCCCAGGTCCAGATGACCAAGGAGCCGAGCCTGTTCATTCACCCGGTGCGCGGGTTCTCCCTGCCGCTGCCGGCGGGGGTCGCCGTGTCCCATCGGGGCAAGGAAATGCACGTCGCCGTGCGCTCGCCCAAGGGCTATGTCATGAACCTGCAGACCGGCGACAGTAACCCCTTGGTGCCGCTGACGGGCATGCAGGGGCGTTTGGAATCACATTACCTGAACGAACAACGGGGCCCCTGGCTGCGTAAACTGGCGGACGGCACCACCGTCGTTGCGGGCCTGCCGGCGATCGACGCCATCTATCAGGGCCACCGCACGAAAACGCGGGTCATCATCGCGCGCGGCGGCCGCACGGATTTCGTGTTCACCTTTACGGCGCCCCTCGACCTTTATGACGAACATGTTCAGATTTTCAATTGGGTGCTGATCAACTTCGTGCCGGGCGAGGGCGAACGTCCGGCCCAGGCGCCGGTCGCCGACGCCACGGACGCCAAGGCACAGAAGACGCCGGTCAACGTGCCCGTGCGGGCCGGCGACCACGTCGCGTCCATGGCTGCCGGCCGTCCTGAACCGGGGCCTTCGGCAGCGCCGCCGCCGGACATGAAGCGGTTTGTCGAACCGGGCTATGGCTTCCTGATGGACTATCCCAAGCAGTGGACGGTGTCCAAGCCGACGGCCTTTACGGCGACCTTCAGCGGGCCGGAAGGGGCAGCGTCCCACGACGCCGTCGTCTCTGTGCAGAACGTCAATCCGGCGGGCGCGCGGACGGGCGACGAGTCGGCCGTAATGGCGACGGCGGATTTGCTGAAGGCGCTTGAAGCAGGCACCCGCGGAATGACTGTGCTGGGTGAGGGGAAATTGGCGGAATCCCCAGGCTCCCAGTTCATCGCCCGCTATGAGTATTCAGGCAAAGCCTATCGCAAATGGGCCGTCGTCGTGCCCCGGCCCGAGGGCACGATCGCCCATATCTGGTCGTTCACGGCGCCCGAAGGGTCGTTCGACAGCTATCGGCCCGTCGCCGAATCCATGCTTCGGTCCTGGACCCTGACGCAGTAGACTGCAGTCTTGCGGCCACATCCGGCCGCCCGCAGGGTGACCGGGACGAACGGCATGCGCCAGTTCATGCAATGCATTGAAATATGGGGGTTTTTAAATATCCGCGCCGTCCTTTTTCCGGCGCTGCTGTTGGCGGCCGCCTGTTTTTCCGGCACCGTCCCGGCCGCCCGCGCCGATGGCCCGCTGCCGCCGGTCGATGACCTTGTGAAGGCATTCGAGACCGTCGCCTTCGGTTCGGAAACCAAGGCATTGGCCACGCGCACGACCCTGTTGCGCTGGGACACGGATGAGATCGCCGTCAACATGACCCAGTTCAAGAGCGAGGGTGAGCGCGAGTTGAAACCCGTGCCCGCCCAGGATTTCTGGGCCAAGTACGCGTGGAACCACCTGCGTACCCTTGAAAATCTGACGGGGCTGACGTTCGTCGATTCCATCGCCGCCAAGAAGCGTCCGCGCCTGACCATCGTGTTCACGCCCCGCGACCTGTTGACCAAAGTGCCGATCCCGGGTGTCAGCGCCAAGTTGCAGCAGGAATTGTCGGCGCCGGGCGGATGCTATTTCCTGTCCTTCGTTGGGGGGCGTATGGGGGCCCTGGACCGGGCCTTTGTTGTCGTCAATACGGAGCGCGACGGCTTCCTCATCGATCACTGCCTGCTCGAGGAACTGACCCAGTCCCTGGGCCTGCCGAACGATACAGATTTTCTGCGGCCGTCGATTTTTTCCGACCACGACACGCTGCGTAAACTAAGCCCGACGGATGAAATCCTGATCCGCACGCTGTATCACAAGCGCATGTTCGCCGGCATGACCCATAAGGCGGCCATGACCATGGCTCGCCTGCTGATCGCCCAACAGTTGGCGGCGAAGCGGTAAAAGCGTACATTTTCAAGGGCTCAGGCCGTTTAGGGGTAGCGGATTGTTAACTCCTGGTGGGTAGGTTGGGCGTACGTTCCGGCCCATCTGCGGCCTGGCCGGGCAAACTGGGGTGACATGATTCCACGGGCAGAGACCTTCGGTGCGGTCTTCGGTCCTGCGTCCGTTCGCGGCGCGGGTTGGGAACTTGCGGCTGCCGGCGTGATCCGCGCGGTGTTGTGGCTCACCCTTCCCATGCTCGTATTGCAGGTTTTCGACCGGGTCCTTCCGGGGGCGCGGGGAGATGATCTAATCTTTCTCGCGGTGGCCGTTGCCGTGGCGCTTGCGGTGCGGGCCGTGATTGATCTGGCGGCCGCGTCGCTGGCGGAAGCCGCCGCCCAGGCAGAGGCACGGGCCGGCAACTGGGCGGCCATTGCCCGCCTGTTTTCAGGGGCGTCTTCCGACGCACCGCCGGCCAGGGCGATTTCGGCGCCGGTATCCCATTTATTGATTCTGGCCGGATTGCCGGTTCTTGCGGTGGCGCTGACATATCTCGCGGGGGCGATGGCTTTGCCGGCGATCCTGCTTGCCATGGCTGCGGCGGGGGCCGGCCATGTGATCCATCGCGGGGAGAATCCCGCACCTTCCGCCGACGGCATTGCTGTCCGCATCCTGGACATTCTCTGGACCGTCAAGGCCATGGGGGCGGAAAACCTCGTGCTGCGCCAGGCCGAGGGGGCAGCCCGTGACGCCGCCGCGACGGGACGCAACCAAGTTCGCTCACTGTTCGCCGCCGGTCGGACGATGACCCTGTTCGACCGCATCACCCTGGTCCTGGCCATTCTTACGGGAACCGTGCTCTGCCTGAACGGGCTGATCACGGTCGGGCAATTGGCGGCGGGGGTGCTGATTTCCTTGACCCTGGTACGCGATGCATTTCGCGGTACGGCGGCCTGGACCCTGGCACGGGCGGGGCGCGATCACGGTGACACAACGGCGCAGGCCGCGGATGCGCCGCAGGAACCGCTGCCCCGCGTGACGGGCAACCTGATGCTCAACCGCGTCAGCCTGGATCAGCCCGCCGACGGCCTGCGCGCCGTGGCACGGAACCTGTTCGACCGTATCCGCATTGAGGTCGAAATGGGTGAAATGGTCCTGGTTACCGGTGGCGACGCCCAGATGCAGTCGACTTTGTTGCGACTGATGGCCGGGCTGGAACGCCCGCAATCGGGAACGGTAACCGTCGACGGTTACGATCTGGCGGCCTATCGCCCGGACAGCATCCGCCGCCAGATCGCCTATGTGCCGAACCTGGGCAACATCCTGCCGGGCACTCTGCTGGAAAACCTGACGGGCTTTGATTCCGGCCGTGCCGCCGATGCCATGGGGGCGGCCCGGCTGACCGGCTTGGATGCCCGCGCCGCCTGTCTGGCGGACGGGTTCGACACGCGGATGCAGGGTGGAGCGGTAGGGTTCCCCGCCGGGTTCCGCCAGCATGTCGCGGTGACCCGGGCGCTTGCCTTCAAGCCGAAGATATTGTTGCTTGATCGTGCGACGGAAAATCTCGACAGCCTGGACGTGCGCACGATCTCGGAGGTGTTGGAGCGGCTCAAGGGCCGGGTCACCATCGTCTTCGCCTCGACCCAGGCGGGGCTGCGCACCATGGCCGACCGCGAGATTGACCTCGACAGCCTGAAGCCGGCGCCGGAAATCGGCGCGGCCGGCGACGAAGCCGGCGAGGATGGGGACACCCCCATCCCGGGGCCTGACGGGGAGGGCTGAGATGGCGAGCCGGATCCCTCATTTCGAAGCAACGGAAGCCTTGTTCACCCGCGCCCTGTCGGGGGGCTTGGACAGTGTCGTCGAAGCGGAGACCACGCGCCCCCGGGGACCGTGGCGTGCGTTGCGTCTCAACCGGCTGGAAGGGATCGATCCCCACGCCCAGGTGCCGCCGCCGCTTCTGGCCCTGTCATCCGAGGCCGCCGTCGGTGTCGCCGAGCCGGAGCCCGAGGAAACGCCGCCCAGCCCCCAGGACCTGGAAGTGGCGTTGTCCGAGGCCGTGGACCTGCCAGACGATTGGGCCATGGCGGCGGCGTTGGCGGGGGGGACCAACATCGCCCATTGCCTGCGCGAACTGCTTCGGGCCTTGGACTGGAACGGGGCGCCGCGTCAGGTGGCCGAGGTTCTGCCTGCCCTTAACGCGCCGCTGGACGCTGCCGACGCGGTGATGGTTATGGCCCGGCTTGGGTTCCGCAGCCGCTCGTTCCGCGCCAGACTTAACGAACTGGGGCCGCAGGATTTCCCGGCCCTGTTCACCACCAAGTCCGGGGACGTCCTGGTGCTGGAGCGGTTCGGCCAGAATTCCCTGCCCGGGTTCGATGGGGCAACGCGTACCCGCCGGCCCATCGCCCGCGACCGGCGCGCCGGGCGGGTGCATGTCTTCACCGCCGCCGAACCGATGGCGGATACCGCACCGCCGGCGGAACCGCTTGCCTTTCTCCGGTCGTTGTTGCGGGGGCGGCTGCGCGCCATGGGGGCCGTGGCATTGGTCCAGGGAATGCTGGCACTGGCCGGGCCGCTGCTGCTGCTGGTGGCACTCGACGATGTCGTGCCGTCGGCAGCCCTGCCCATGATTTTGTTCTTCACCGGGGCGGCGGCGCTGACCATGGTGTTCGAAATGCCATTCCGCGCCTGGCGGGACCGCATGGCGGCCCCGGTGGCGACGGCGGCGGCGGGCCTTGCCCTCGGCGCCTTGACGCGGACCCTGTTCCTGCCGCCGGAAACCTTGAAGGACACCACGGCGGGCGCGCGGCGCAGCCGCTTCGATGACTTTCACGCAGGCGGTGCCGAACCGGCGGTACGGTTGGTGCGGGCCGCCCTCGGCCTGCCGGCCGCGGTGATCGCCCTTGCCGCCGTGGCGTATCTTGCCGGTGCATTGGTTGCTGTCCCGGTGTTTGGTGTCTTGGCGGTCGTCGTTACGGGCTGGGTGTTGAAGGAGGGCGTGCGCAGCGCGACGGCACGGGCCGTTGGTGCGGCCGGAGAATCCGCCCAAAACTGGTTTGAGTCCGTCCGTGTCCGTGCCGACGCGATCGCGGCCGGCTGCGAGGACGCCGTCGCCCGGCGGGTCGAACGTGCCGCCGCCGAGATGGCCCGCACCCGGCGCGATGCTGCCGACCGCACCCGCCGTGTTGCTTTGATCGGACGTTGGATCGCAGGTGCCACCGTTGCCGGGACAGCAGCGGCCGGGGCCTACCTGAGCCTTTCCGATGGTCTGAGCCAGGGGGCCTTGGCGGCGTCTGTCCTGTTGACGGCGGCGGCCCTTCGCGCGGTCGCCCGCGTGACGGACGAGGCCGGCAACGCCGCGCGCCTGTGGTGCGGCCTGACCCAGGCAGGACGCCTGCATGCGATCCGGGCCGAGCGCAGCGCCGCCCGGCCGTCGCTGCCGCCACGCACCTTGGCCGGACATGTTGATGTCAGCGGTCTGTCGACGGCGTCCACGGGCGGCATCGAAATGCCGCTCGACGATGTGTCGCTTTATGCCGATCCCGGCGAGGTCGTCGCCGTTGTCGGTGACTATCAGTCGGGCAAGTCGGCGCTGCTGCGGGTGCTGGCGGGGCTGGAGCCCACCGCCGCCGGGCACGCCCGTCTGGACGGTGTCGAAACGGGCCTGTTCGATCCCGTGCAGTTGCGCCAGTCCGTCGCCTATGTGCCGGAACTGCCGGAATTTCTGCCGCTCAGCATCGAGGACAATTTGCGGCTGATGAACCCGGTCGCCTCGGAGGCGGATATCCAATCCGCCTGCAATCTCGCGGGCGTGATGGAGGACATCCGCGTATTGGAAACGGGTGTCGGTAGCAATCGGCGGTTTGGCTTGGCCGTCAATATGGGGTTGATCGACCACGATCCGCAGCCGGGATTCCTGAAGCGTGTCGCGCTGGCTCGCGGCTATGTTCGCCGCAGCGGTCTGTTGCTGCTCGACGGGCCGGAACGCCATTTGGACCCGGAAGGCGAGCAGGCCTTGCTGCGTGCCATCGAGGAATTGCGCGGCACGACGACCGTCATCGTCGCCACGGACCGGCCGCAAATCATTCGTCTGGCTGACCGGGTGATCTGGTTGGAAGGCGGGCGGACCCGCGCCGAGGGACCATCGTCTGCGGTCTTGGAACAGCTTTACGCGGAAGGGCGGGTCGGACAGACTCTCGCCGAACAATGACCTTGGCCGAACGATGACCCAGCCCGGCACCACCCCGTCCTATACCACCGAAACCCAGGCACCCGCCCAGGGTCAGCCGACCCTTGCCGTGCTGGAAGACGGTACGGCGTCGGCCGGCGAAGGCCGCCGCCGCCTGTGGTCGCGGGGCATGATCGCGGGGCTTGTCGTTGTTGTCGCCGCCGTGGGAATTTGGGCGGCGTTCGCCGAGGTTCAGGAAACGGTCGAGGCCGAGGGCGCCGTCGTGCCCGCCGGTCAGGTGCGCGCGGTCCAGCATCTTGAAGGCGGCGTGGTGGTTGAAGTCCTGGCCAAGGAAGGTCAGTTGGTCGACCAGGGGGCCGTGCTGCTGCGTCTCGACCCGGCGCAGATCAAGGCGCGGTACGAGCAGGCGCGGATCGAGGAAGCGGCGCTCGCCCTCAAGGCGGAACGCCTGCGTGCCATCGGCGACGGCCGCGAGCCCAATTTCGGTTTCGCTGACCCCAAGTTCCAATCCCTCGTGCAGGACCAATGGGCCGTCTATAACGGCTATCAGCGGGCCCAGGAAAACCGCCGCATCATTCTGGAATCGCGCATCCAACAGCGTCAGGCCGACCTTGACCGTCTCAAGGGCGAGGACGAAACCCTGACCCGCAAGGCGCAGATTCTGGCCGAGGAACTGGCCATGCGGGAAGAACTGTTCCGCAAGGGTTTGAGCCCCAAGATCCTTTTGCTCAACGTGCGCCGACAGGTCGCCGACGTGCGCGGTGACATGGCCACGGTCATCACCCGCCGCGAGAAACTGACCCAGGCGGTCGAGGAGGCGAAAACGGAACTCGACGCCCTGGAAAGCCAAAGCCGTGAGGAAGCCCTGGCCGAATTCGGCCTTGTCACCGCCAAGCTTGCCCAGGCCTCGGAAGAAGTGAAGCAACTGGCGGCGCGGGTCGCCGCCTTCGATATTCATTCCCCCGTGAAGGGGTTCGTGAAGGGCATCGGCGGTTATGCCAAGGACCGCATCGTGCCCGCGGGGGCAACGGTCATGGAAATCGTGCCCGTCGACGACGACCTGATCGCCGAGGTCCGCCTGGCCCCCCGCGACATCAGCCGCGTTACCGTGGGCCAGCCGGTCGCCGTGCAGATTACCGGTGCGGGATCGGGGCGCGCGGGACTTGTCGGTGGCGAATTGCGCGACGTTTCCGCTGGCACCTTCATGGACGCTACCGGCAAGCCCTATTATCGCGCCACGGTCGTCCTGGATCAGGCCTTCATCGGCGACGACCCCAACGCCAACAGAATCCTGCCGGGCATGCAGGTCAGCGTGCGTGTGCGCACCGGGCGGCGGACCTTGTTGGAATATCTGTTCCGGCCGGCGTCCGCACCCCGGCGTCTTTTATAAAATTCCGTAAGCGTCAATCCGACGGCGGCAAGGCCTCGGTCATTTCCGCCGCCAGTTCGATGATGCGCCGGGTTTCCGACCACAATTCCAGGGCGGGGACCTCGGCCAGCGGCATCCACAGCGCATCGGCGGCGTCGCCGGCGGCCCGGGGTTCGCCCGCGACCCAGCGGCAAACCACGTCGACCAGGGTGTAATGGAATTGCAGGCGACCGTCGTCGTCCTTGGTCATGCTGTCGACCACGTCAATCAGGCCCAGGACCTCGGCCTCGATCCCTGTTTCCTCCATGACCTCGCGCAGCGCCCCCTCATGTACGGTCTCGCCGACATGCTGCGCGCCGCCGGGCAGGGACAGGCTGCCGAGGCGCGGCGGCTTGCCGCGGCGGATCAGCAGCACATGATCGTCCTTGAGGACGACGGCGCCGATGCCGACGATGGGGCGTTCGGGATATTCGCGGCTCATGCGGGGTGGGTAGGCATTTGAAAATAGACTCCCCTTGGCGGGTGGAGGGGGTACACTAACCGCAACGGCACATGCCTGGAAACGGGAAACGAAAACGGTGCCGGTTGGGTTGTGAGCGGCTGCGCGACGGCTGCGTACGGACAGGAAGTGAGGGTTCGAACATGTCGGTCACAGGCGTGCTTGAACGGAAAATGTATCAGGCGGGTGATCGCATCTTCAAAGAGGGCGATGAGGGCTTGTTTGCGTACCTCGTTCAAAGCGGGACCGTCGAAATCTACCGCGAGGGCTCCGAGGAAGTGCTCAGCACCATCGGCGCGGGCGGCATCTTCGGCGAGATGGCGTTGATCGACGGCAAGCCCCGGGCGGCGTCGGCCCGGTCGGCAAGCGGCTGCACCGTGGTCGTCATCAACCGTGCGAATTTTCAGCACCGTATGATGAAATCGGACCCCTTCGTCCAGGGCTTGTTGAAGATCCTGGCGGAAACTGTCCGGCGGATGAGCAAGTGATCCCAGCGCAGAGGAGGCAAGGGACCGCTTGATGTTCGACGGCTTTCAACAAGATCGCCGGGAGATCGGTGGCGTCGCCGTCAACTTCCGCACGGGAGGCGAGGGGCCGCCGGTTCTGCTGTTGCACGGCTATCCGCAGACCCATGCCATGTGGCACAAGCTGGCCCCCCTGATGGCGCGGCATTACACCCTGGTCATGCCCGACCTGCGCGGTTATGGCGACAGCGGCAAACCGCCGACGGACGCGGACCATGCGCCCTATTCCAAGCGCGCCATGGCGGGGGACTTGGCCGGCCTGATGACGGACCTGGGGTTTGATCGTTACGCCGTCGTTGGCCATGACCGGGGTGGGCGTGTCGCCCATCGTCTGACCGCCGACAATCCGGGCAAGGTCACGCGGCTGGCGGTGCTCGACATCGCGCCGACGGAACATATGTACCGCATGACGGATATGGAATTCGCCACGGGCTATTATCACTGGTTCTTCCTGATCCAACCGGCCGACCTGCCGGAACGCATGATCGGCGCCGACCCTGAATTCTTCCTGCGCCGCAAGATGGGGCAGTGGAGCGGCAATGGAACCTTGTTCGACGACGCGGCCATGGCTGAATACGTCCGCTGCTTTTCCATGCCGGAAACCATTCATGCGTCCTGCGAGGATTACCGCGCGGCGGCGACCATCGATATGATCCATGACCGGGACGATATGGCGGCGGGGGCCAAGCTGACCTGCCCAGTGCTGGCGCTTTGGGGGGCGAAGGGATTGGTCGCCCGCAAGTTCGACGTGCTGGCCGCGTGGCGCGAGCGGGCCGAGAACGTGACCGGTGGGACGCTTGATTGCGGCCATTTTCTTGCCGAAGAGTTGCCGGACGATACCTTTGCCCGGCTGCGGGACTTCCTCGGCGACGGGCCGTGGGATTGAGACGTGATTGATAATTTCCTTATTTGAACCGGAAAACAGAAGGCACCTCTTTACATGAGTGACGAGACGCAACACGGCGACCAGACCCCCGCATCCGACGCCAAACCGGCGTCGAACGGGTTCTTCCCGCGCATGCGGGCCTATTTCTTCGCCGGGATTCTGGTGACGGCGCCGATCACCTTCACCTTCTATCTGGCTTGGCTGCTGATCCATTTCGTGGACAACACCATCCGGCCGCTGATCCCGGTCAAGTACAACCCGGAAACCTATCTGCCCTTCGCCCTGCCGGGCCTGGGCCTGTTCGTGCTGATCGTCGGCCTGACGCTGACCGGTGCCCTGACGGCGGGGTTCATGGGACGCTTCTTCATCAAGCTGAGCGAGCACATCCTCAACCGCATGCCGGTGATCCGCAGCGTCTACAACGCGACCAAGCAGATTCTCGAAACGGTCCTGGCGCAGCAGTCGAATGCGTTCCGCGAGGCCGTGCTGGTCGAATATCCCCGCCGCGGCATATGGGCCATCGCCTTCATCACCGGCACCACGACGGGTGAGGTGCAGAACGTGACGCAGGAGGAATGCATCAACATCTTCATCCCGACGACGCCGAACCCGACCTCGGGGTTCCTGCTGTTCGTGCCCAAGGAGGATCTGGTCAGCCTGGATATGTCCGTCGAGGAAGCGATCAAGATGGTGATTTCCGGCGGCATCGTCACCCCGCCCGACCGGCGGCCGGATGCGCTGAAGAAACAGCCCGTGACCTCGGCCCGGGTGTATGAAGAATTGGAGGTTCTGCGCGAAACCGAAAACGCGCCCGTGGTCTTGGCGGTCAAGCGTCCCGCCGAAATTCAGAAAGACTTGCAGGCATCGCTGCCGGCGGGGGAACGGGGACGGACCAAGAAGCCGAAAAACGGCGACAAGTCCTAGCCAGAGCGCAGGGTGCGCGCTGCCGCGTCCCGTTCGAACAGGTACAGCAGAACGCGGAGCGCCGTGCCCCGGTCCGACTTCAGCTCCGCGTCCCGGTTGAGGATCAGCGCCGCGTCGTCCCGCGCCATGGCCAGCAGGTCGCCGTGGTGGGCAATGTCGGCAAGGCGGAAGGTCGGCAGGCCGCTTTGCCGCGTGCCCAGCAGTTCCCCGGCGCCGCGCAGTTTCAAATCTTCCTCGGCGATGCGGAAGCCGTCGTCCGTTTCGCGCAGGATTTTCAGGCGCGACCGCGCGGTTTCCGACAACGGTGGCGCATAGAGCAGCAGACAGGTGCCCGGCTTGTTGCCGCGCCCGATGCGCCCGCGCAATTGATGCAACTGCGCCAGGCCGAACCGCTCCGCATGTTCGATGACCATGACCGTGGCGTCGGGCACATCGACGCCGACCTCGATCACCGTGGTCGCGACCAGGACTTGAACGGGGCCGTTGGTGAAGGCGTCCATGACCGCGTCCTTTTCCGACGCCTTCAGACGCCCGTGGACCAGCCCGACCCGGTCGCCGAACACCTGTTTCAAATGGGCGTAACGGTCTTCCGCCGCGGCCGCGTCGATCTTTTCCGATTCCTCGACCAGCGGGCAGACCCAATAGGCCTTGGCCCCGGTCGCAAGCGCCCGCGTCAGGCCATCGACGACCTCGGCCAGGCGGTCGTTGGGCAGGGCCCGGGTGTCGACGGGCGCACGGCCCGGCGGCTTTTCCGTCAGACGGGAGGATTCCATATCGCCGTAGGCCGTGAGCATCAGGGTGCGCGGGATCGGCGTCGCCGTCATCACCAGTACGTCGCATTTGCGGCCCTTGGCCGTGATGGCCAGGCGCTGGTGCACGCCGAAGCGATGCTGTTCGTCGACCACGGCGAGGGCCAGGTCCTTGAACGCAACGTCTTCGGTGAACAATGCATGGGTGCCGACGGCAAGGTCCGTCCTGCCCTGGGCCAGATCGGCCAGGATCGCATCCCGGGTCTTGCCTTTCTCCCGCCCGGTCAGAAGGGCGATGGACAGACCGGCGGCGGTGGCGAGCGGTTCCAGGGTCGCGAAATGCTGGCGGGCGAGAATTTCCGTGGGCGCCATGAGGACGGCCTGGGCCCCGGCCTCCACCGCCCGCGCCATGGCCAACAGCGCCACCAGGGTCTTGCCCGATCCGACGTCGCCCTGCAGCAGGCGCAGCATGCGTTCGGGCGCGGCCATGTCGCCGGTGATCTCGGCCACGGCCATGACCTGCGACGGCGTCAGTCTGAAGGGCAGGGCCTTGGTGATCCGGTCCATGATCTTGCCGTCGCCCGAGGTTGCGCGGCCCGCAACCTTGCGCATGTCGCGGCGCACCAGGGCGAGGGCGAGTTGGTTGGCCAGAAGTTCGTCATAGGCGGCGCGGCGATGTGCCGGGGCGTCGGGGGCCGTGTCGGCGTGGGTTTCCGGGTGGTGCAGGGCTTCGATGGCCGGGCGCCAGGCGGGCCAGCCTTCCCGCGCCGTGACGGCGGGGTCGAGCCAGTCGGGCAACTCGGGCGTGGCCTCGATCGCGGCCAGCACCGCGCGCCCGAAGGTCTTGGGCGACAGGCCGGCGGTCATTGGGTAGACGGGCTCCGCTTTCAGAATCTGGTCGCGCTCGGCCACCGGCACGATGTGGTCCGGATGGGTTATTTGCAGGTTGTCGCCGTAGCGTTCGATGACGCCGGACACAATGCGGGTTTCGCCCTCGGGCAGGATCTTGGCCAGGTAATCGTCCCGGGCATGAAAGAACACGAGGGTGAGAAAACCCGAATCGTCGGAAACCTGGACCTTGTAGGGCTGACGGCGGTTGTGGGGTTTGGCGTGGGGGCCGACGGTCACGGTCAGGGTGGCGACGCGCCCGGCTTCGGCCTCGGCGATCTTGGGGGTATAGCGGCGGTCGACGATCCCGGTCGGCAGATGGAACAACAGATCAAGCAGCCGCCCGCCGCCGCACAGCTTTTCGATCACCGATCCCACGCGTGGACCGACGCCGGGCAGCGTCGTCACGGGCTTGAACAGTGGGAACAGGATTTCCGGGCGCATTTTGGGGCAGGGCCTTTTCGACGGCTGACAAGGCGGGTTGAAGCGACTATATCCTACGTTCCCCGACGCGATCTTTCGATAGGAACCGGCCCCCAGATGGACGCCCGCCGCAAACGCATTCTTTTTCGTGCCCAGCACTGCGGCATGAAAGAGAACGATATCATCCTGGGCGGTTTCGCCGAGGCACGGATCGAGGCCCTGTCCGAGGCCGACCTGGACGCCTTCGAGGTGCTGCTGAAGCAACCCGACAACGACGTCTACACCTGGGTCTCAGGGCGCGCAGCGCCGCCTGCCGAATTCGCGACGGAACTGATGCGCCAAATTCTCGTCTTTAATGACCAATAATCGCAAGAACCCGTGACCGGCATGGAAAAACATTGGTATTCGCCCGGCATCCGCCGCGTGTTCGGCGTGCCCGGCGGCGCGGAAGCCCTGATTTTGGCTGATGCGGCACGGGCCGGAAAGACTGTTCTGTTCATCGCGCGCGACGACGTGCACATGGACCAGGCGGCGGAGGCCCTTGCCTTCATGGCGCCGGATCTGGCCGTGCTGACCTTTCCCGCCTGGGACTGCCTGCCGTACGACCGGGTGTCGCCCAAGACCGACATCGTCGCCCGACGCGTCGGCACCCTGACCGAACTGCGTCACGGCGTGACCGGAAAGGGCACACCGCCGGTCGTGCTGACGACCGTGTCTGCGGCCCTGCAGCGCGTGCCGCCCAGAGTCTATTTCGACGATGCGGGGTTGAGCCTTCGCGTCGGTGACCGCACGGGGCCGGAAAAGGTTCTGGAAAGCCTGGCCCATGCCTCCTACCAGCGGGTCGAAACGGTGTACGAGCCGGGAGAATACGCCGTGCGCGGCGGCATCATCGACATCTATCCGGCGGGGGCGGCGAACCCCGTGCGCCTGGATTTCTTCGGCGACGAGTTGGAACAGGTGCGGACCTTCGACCCGACATCCCAACGCTCCGACGCCAAGCTCGACGGTTTCGCCATTCGCCGGGCGCTTGAGGCCCCCTTGGATGCGGAAGCCGTCTCGCGATTTCGCTCCGGCTACCGCGTCGCCTTCGGCACGGGCGGCGACGATGATCCCTTGTATGAAAGCATTTCCGCCGGGCGCGCCCATCCGGGCATGGAACACTGGCTGCCTTTGTTCCACGACGGCATGGATACCCTGTTCGATTTCCTGCCCGACGACGTGATCATCGCGTTGGAGCCCCAGGCGGGCGAATCGGCGGAAGGCCGCCTGGCCATGATCGCCGATTATCATCAGGCGCGGGTGGAAATGGCGAATACGCCCCAGGGGGCCATGGCGGGCGTGCCCTACCGGCCGCTGCCGCCGGAACAATTGTATCTGGCGCCGGATGAGTGGCGGCAGATCGAAGGCGGGCTGAACGTACGTGAACTGTCGGCCTTCGATGCCGCCGGTGACTGGCCCGACGCCATCGACCTGGGCGGGCGGCCGGGCCGTGAATTCGGCGACGTGCGCGCCCGGCCCGACGCCGACGTGTTTCAGGAGACAGCGGCGCATGTGAAGGCGCTGTTGGCCGAGGGCCACACCGTCGTGGTCGATACCTATTCCGAAGGGGCCCGCACGCGCCTGATCACCGTGCTGGCCGAACGCGGCGTGACGCTGACCCCCGCCGCCGATTGGCAATCGGCGCTTAAGGGGCCGGGGGCCACGGCGATCGTCCTGGGCCTGCCGCGCGGCTTCGTGCTGCCGGGCCGGGTCACGGTCGTGTCGGAACAGGACATTTTGGGCGAGCGCGTGGTGCGCCGCCACCGGGTCAAGGTGCGCCCGGAAAACCTGATCGCCAGCGTGTCGGACATCAACGAAGGCGACTTGGTCGTCCATGCGGAACACGGCATCGGGCGTTACGACGGGCTGCAGACCATCGACGTCGGCGGGGCGGCGCATGATTGCCTGATGCTGGTCTATGCCGGCGACGACAAGCTGTTCATCCCGGTCGAGAATATCGAGATCGTCACGCGCTACGGCTCCGAAGGCGGGCCGGGGCAGTTGGACCGCCTGGGCGGGGCCGCCTGGCAGGCGCGCAAGGCCAAGATGAAGGCGCGCATCCGCGACATGGCGGAAAAGCTCATGCAGGTCGCGGCGGAACGCCTGATGAAGGACGCGCCGCGCCTGGAAGGGCACCCGGGGGCTTACGACGAATTCTGCGCGCGCTTCCCCTATGACGAGACGGAAGACCAACTGCGCGCCATTTCCGACACCCTGGAAGACTTGGCCAAGGGCCTGCCGACGGACCGGCTGGTCTGCGGCGATGTCGGCTTCGGCAAGACCGAGGTCGCGCTGCGCGCCGCCTTCACCGCGGCGCTCACCGGCAAGCAGGTCGCCGTCGTGGTGCCGACGACGCTGCTGGCGCGCCAGCACTTCAAGACGTTTCAGGAGCGCTTCGCGGGCTTCCCCGTGAAGATCGGGCAACTGTCGCGTCTGGTCACCGCCAAGGACGCGGCCAAGGTCAAGGAAGGCATGGCCAAGGGCGATATCGACATCGTTGTCGGCACCCACGCGCTGCTGGCCAAGGACGTGCGCTTCCGCGACCTGGGCCTGCTGATCATCGACGAGGAACAGCATTTCGGCGTCGCCCATAAGGAACAGTTGAAGCAACTGAAGACCAACGTCCACGTACTGGTGCTGACCGCGACGCCGATCCCGCGCACCCTGCAGATGGCCCTGTCGGGCCTGCGCGAGATGAGCCTGATCGCGACGCCGCCGGTGGACCGGTTGGCCGTGCGCACCTTCGTGCTGCCGTTCGATCCGGTCATCATCCGCGAGGCCATGGTCCGCGAACTGCACCGGGGCGGGCAGGTCTATTACGTATGCCCGCGCGTGTCGGATTTGGACGGCGTCGCCAACCAGATCACGGAAATGATGCCCGACGCGCGCATTGCCCTGGCCCATGGGCAGATGAAGCCGCGCGATCTGGAAGACGTGTTCCAGGCCTTCGCCGACGGCGCCTATGACGTGCTGGTCTCGACCAACATCATCGAATCCGGCCTTGACCTGCCGCGGGTCAACACCATCATCATGCACCGCGCCGACCGCTTCGGCCTGGGTCAGCTGTATCAACTGCGCGGCCGGGTCGGGCGGTCGAAGATCCGCGCCTATGCCTATCTCACGGTGCCCGCGCGCGGCAAGCTGACGCCGACGGCGGAAAAGCGGCTGGAGGTCATGCAGACCCTCGACACCCTGGGCGCGGGCTTCACCCTGGCCAGCCACGACATGGACATTCGGGGGGCGGGCAACCTGCTGGGCGAGGAACAGTCCGGCCATATCCGCGAGGTCGGGGTCGAGCTCTATCAGCGCATGCTGGAAGAAGCCGTGGCCGAGGCCAAGAGCGGCGGCGGCGAGAGTGCTGTGGACGAGGACTGGAGCCCGCAAATCTCCCTCGGTACCGAGGTGTTGATCCCTGACCACTACGTCGCCGACCTGAGCCTGCGCCTGGAACTCTATCGTCGAATCTCCCGCCTGTCCGGCGACGACGAGATGGAGGACCTGGCGGTCGAACTGATCGACCGTTTCGGGCCTCTGCCGGACAGCGTGCAGAATCTGTTGGACCTGGTGAAGCTCAAGGGATCGTGCCGCCGTGCCGGGGTCGCCAAGGTCGATGCCGGGCCGCGCGGCGCCACCGTGCAGTTCCGCGGCGACGATTTCGCCGACCCGGCGGGCCTGGTGCAATGGATCACCCAGCAGAAGGGCAAGGCCAAGCTGCGCCCCGACCACCGGCTGATCTACGTCAGCGACTGGCCCGACAAGCAGACGCGGACCAAGGGTGTGCGGTTCCTGGTGTCGCAATTGGCGGCCATCGCAGGCAAGGCGGCGTAAGGGGTTTCGGTAATTATCACCTTAACAAAGCGAATCTACTCATGTGCGGCGACGGCGACAAGGACAAACCCGAGATCGAAGTTACGCCGGAGATGATAGAGGCGGCCAACGCGGCTATTGTTGATCTGCCTGAATCACCATCGGTAGTAGCGTTGGCAACTGGCATCTATCGGGCAATGCATCGGGTTTCAAAGTGCTCGTGTCTTTCGCAGCAATGCGATCTGGGCGAATTAGATGGTGCAGGCGTGAAAGGTAACCAGCCGTCATAAACGTCTCGTCGGCAGTCTTTCTCAGAGTTCCGACATCGGCCTCATAGACACGTGCCGTAGGTTCTTTTCCGCGATTTGGCTGGCTCAATATCTGATTAAAATCGCCGCCCATGGGCAAAAAATGAGATACTCGGTTGCGGTTGGCCTGACAAATTTCAAAGCAGTCTATCCCATATAGGATTGCGGCTCTTAAGTTGGTGTTTTTCTCATATTGGTTTGCAAGATAGCGGAGTTTGTTCGCCATAGTTCCGGGAGAGATATCAAACGTGTGAAGGCTGCCGATCTTGAAGTCTAGCCCGCTGTAAAGCCACGTTAGCCGGTGTATACTTTTTTCGGCCATCGCGAACGACATTCCGATTATCCCGATGGCATGAAGCTGATCTACGGGAAACGTTGGCTGATATTTGAGGGTCCATTCATCCATGGCGACACCTAAGAAAGAGAAACCCAAGGATATCGAGGTCGAGCCGGACGCTTGGGAACGGTTCACCAAGACCGTCGACAAGGCAGCGCCTGTGAAGCGGCCAAAGCCGAAGAAAGAGAAGCCCTAGACGTCGATTTTTTTGAGTGACTCGGGAACAAACTTGTTCTGCTGGTGGGTGTTCTTTTCGTCGAACCAAACGCAATAGACCCTCATTGCACCATATTCCTCTTCGCACCATTGGACTGTCATAGCCGGCCCGCCGGATTTCAAGGCAACCGTGTCGCCTGCGGTAAACGGTTTGTCGGACATAGTTTCCATTCCTTTGTCTGCCTGGGATGCTAGGGAGTTTATCATGACAATGCGCGTAAAGCGTGCAAGTTTTTGCCCGTCTGACCTCGAAATAGTGCAGCCGCATTCGGTGGATGTCGCACTATCCGCGAAGATCGGCGATTATGTCCGTTTGAACTCTGGCGGCCCGCAAATGATGGTGGTGGACGATCTTGGGAGTAGACTGGTTGCCGCTTGGAGAGGCCCCAACGACACCACGCAAGAGATCACCCTTCCGAAGGCTTGTTGCCACTTCGTCTCGCCATTAGGCGCGCAATCACATCCGCCGGTTTAAGGACTTTGAGAGGATTACGCCTGCGCACCAGTCCGCCGATAGGTCAGGCGCTTGCCGACGATGCCCGCTGCGGCCAGTTCGGCACGCTCCATATCCGTGATCTTGCGGGTGTTGTAGCGGAAATCGAACTCGTTCAGGTACGCCTGTAGGTGCTTTTCGGCACAGTGCTGATAGACGCCCTTCATGCCGCGCTTGAAGATCGAAAGGTAGCCTTCGATGGTGTTGGAGTGCGCGCCCGTTTGCGGGTGAACATACTGATATTCGGAATGAGTCACGGTGTAGTGACCGGCGTATTCCTTCCCGACCGTCGTATAGAGGCGGCTTTCGTCGGTGTTCAATTCGCTGTCGCGGCGCACGTTCTTGACGAGGATATCGCGGACCATCGCGGCATGCGGATAGTCACGGACATGGAGGGCGCGAGACGAGCCGCCGCGCTCCACCAGGGCAACGACGGCGCGCTGAGAGACCGGGCCACGGTCGCCACGGCGCTTGGAGCGGCCCGGCTTTTTGCCGAAGTAGGTTTCATCGGCCTCGACCACGGACCCGCCACCGCCCAAGGGCGTCGGATTGTCGTCTTTCATGGCTTCGCGGATGCGGTGCGTCATGAACCAGGCGGTCTTGTAGGGCAGCCCGAGCATGCGAGAGAGTTGGTTCGCGCTCATGCCCTTCTTGGAGGCCGATAGCAGGTACATGGCCATAAGCCACTTGGTCAGCGCGATCTTGGAGCGTTCCATGACGGTGCCGACCGTGACGGTGAATTGCTTACGGCAGGCGTTGCACTGGTACAGGCCCGGACGGTGCGCATCGCCTTCCATCTTCGTGTATTCCTGTTCGCCGCAGTGCGGGCAGACAGGACCGTTCGGCCAGCAGCGGGCTTCAAGCCATTCGCGGGCTTTGGTCTCGTTCTGGAAGATGGGGTTCGAAAGGTTGTTCATGGTGTTATCTCCTTGTAAGAAAACGTACAAAAGTGCGTATGCTTTGCCAAGGTGATAATTTTCGGGGTTTCTACGAGTAGGAAATCAGTGGACGACCTGCGTGCCCGCCTGAGGGGCGACGACGGGTTCGCCCACGGTCAGCGCCAATCCCCATTCCGCCTTCTGCACCGTGGTGGCCACCATGTGGCAGAACCCGTGCAGCAGTTTCTTGTCCAGGGTCACGGTGACGTTCATGTCGTTGGAGGTCTGAAACCCCAACACCAGTTTCTTGCCATCCCAGGGTTTGACCTTGGCGCCGACAACGATCATCGGGCCCGTATTGGCGGTCAGATCGACCGTGTCCTCATCGTGCTTGCGGGAAAAGTCGGAGTCCTGCACGGCGGCCTGATGTTCCATGCCCAAGACCGCGTCGCGCACCTTGGCGGGCACGTCGGGGGCCGGGGGCGGGGCCTCGGAGGCGCCGGCGGGGGTGTCCTCGTCCTTGGCTTGCGGGCGCAGGCCGCTGAGGTCCGCCGTCTGCGCCAATTGACCGCCCAGCGCCGGCCACATCGCCGCGATGAAGCGGCGGGTCAGCCATAGGCGGTATTCGGTTTTTTCGCTGGTCGCGATGCGCAGCATCATGCGGTCCTCGGTGGGCACGTAGGTCACCGTCATCTGATGCAGGCGCTTTGTCACGGTGGGATCGCGCCCCCGGCTCAGGCGGCCGAGGCGGCGGCGTCGAGCATGCGCGCCAGAATCTGCGGTTCCTGGGCGCCGGAAATCACCATGGGGCCGGAGAACACGAAGGACGGCACACCGTTGACGCCGAGGCGGTGGGCGCGGGCGTTGTCCTGGGTCACGGCCTCCAGGTCCGTATCGCCGGCCAGATAGGCCCGCAGGTCGGCACGGCCGAGGCCGTGGCGGTCGCCGATGTCGAGCAGCACTTGTTCCTCGCCGATGTCGAGGCCATGAACGAAATAGGCGACGAACAGGGCTTCGACCACGGCGTCGGCGGCGGCGCCGTGGCGGGCAGCGTATTTGACCAGGCGGTGGGAATCGACGGAATTGGGCGTCTTCTGGATGCGCTCGAAGGCGAAATCGATCTCGACCGACTGACCGGCCTCACCGATCGCGCCGTAGATGCGCCGCACCCGCGTTTCCGATCCGAATTTCTTGACCAGATAGGCCGTGCGGTCGACGCCGTCGGGCGGCAGTTCGGGATTCAACAGGAACGGCCGCCAATGGGTGGTGACGTTCAGGTTTGGGCGCAGGGCCAGGGCCTGATCCAACCGGCGCTTGCCGATGTAGCACCAGGGGCAGACGGTGTCGTAGATGATTTCGATGTCCACGCGGCGGGCCCTTAATCCCTAATCAGGGCAAAGTATAAGGGGGCGGCACGGACGTGCACACCCCCTTGATACCCGGCCTGCCGGCGGGGAGGGGAGGACCGGCTGGCCGGTGCCTCAGTGGCTGAAGCGCGGCCGGGGCTGATAGAGCGCCCGGTTGAACGCGGCCCATTCCGGCGGCGAATAAGGGTAGGCCGTGGCGGCCGGCGTCTTTTTGGGCCGGTTGAAGATGAAGCCGCGGAACAGAATGATGTGCGAGAGCATGTCGTGGTCTCCTTTCAGGGTGGAGAATCGCTAGACATCAATATACGCACATTGTGCGGAAAAATCCATTAAATATGCGCACAGTGTGCGCTTCATGGGTGTGGAAAACCAAAAGGTCTATACATTTTTCCGGGCATGTTTTGCTTAAACGCAAACACTTAGACGCGCCGCGGTGATCCGGAAAAAACTTTTGTCTATATGACCTTAGTCCAGCACCGGAACGGGGCAGGTGCGCCGGAAATCAGCGCCGCGCGTCCGGCACCCGCAGGATCAGGATGAACCCGACGACAAAGAAGGCGATCACCGTCGCCATGCCGTGGCGCTGGCTTTCGGCCATGCTGGTGGCCCAGGCGACGGCGGCGGGGCCGACGAAGGCCGTGGCCTTGCCGGCCAGCGCCATGAAGCCGAACATTTCCGTGCGCAGGTGGTCGGGGGCAAGATGCGCCATCAGGGACCGACCCGCCGCCTGGCCCGGGCCCACGAACAGGCCGATCCCAAGCGCGAAGGCCCAGAACAGGGCCTTGTCGGTGACGGAGACGATGGCGAGCCCGAACACGATCAGCCCCAACAAGGAAATCAGGATCGTGCGCTTGGGCCCCATCCAATCGTCGACCCAGGCCATGGCGAAGGCGCCGATCCCGGCGGTGACGCTCATGCCGATGCCAAGCTGAATGACCTCGGCCTGTTCCATGCCGAAGGTGCCGGCGGCGTAGATACCGCCGAAGGTGAACATGGTGCCGAGCCCGTCCATGTAGATCATGTAGCCGATCAGAAAGACGATGATCCCGTCATAATCCCGCGCGCGCTTCAGCGTGCCGCGAAGCGTGGCGATGCCGTCGCGCACCGCCGTCAGGGCCGGCAGGCCGCGGGACGGCGTGTCCGGGGTGAACAGGAACAGGGGCAGGGAAAACAGGGCCAACCAGATCGCGACGAAGGGCCCGGAAATGCGCACGTGTTCGGCCGTCTCCTTGTCGAGGCCCAGCCACGGCACCTCGGGCTGCACGAAGCCGACCAGCAGCACGATCAGGCAGACGATGCCGCCCGCATAGCCGAAGCCCCAGGCCCAGCCCGACAGCCGCCCGATGCGGTCGCGCCCGGCGACGTCGGGCAGCATGGCGTTGTAGAACACGGTTGCCGTCTCGAACGTGAAGTTGGCGGCGGCGGCCAGGACGAGCGCAAGTACGACCGATGACGGAGAGGGTTCCACATACCACATCAGCGCCGTCGCGATGACGAGGCCCAGGGTGAACACGAAGATCCAGGGTTTACGCCGCCCGCCCCGGTCGGCGATGGCGCCCAGGACCGGTGCCGAAATGGCGACGCAGAACGACGAGGCGGAAATGGCGTAACCCCACATTTCCGTGCCGGCGATGGGATCGGCGGCGACCGCCTTGGTGAAATAGGCGCTGAACACGAAGGTCGAGATGACGGCCGCATAGGCCGAGTTGGCCCAGTCGTACATGGCCCAGGCGAGGGCGCCCAGGAACAATGCGGGTTTCGTCGGTGCCGTGGGCTGCGGTTGGTCAGTCATCGGCGAAGGGCCATGTCGGGGGCATCCGGTGTCGGTTCGTTGATGGTGGCGACGGTAAGCCGGATCGTTAACGGCAGGCAAGGAAGTTGCCGGATGATTGCGCAACCGCGTTGCAATGATGACGAAGACTCGCCATACGGCGGCCATGATTGTCGGGCAAAAGCTGCTCGATAGATGATTTTCCTCAACAACATGGTCCGCGAAAGTCAGGCATGCAGTACGATCCCAAAGAAATCGCAAAAAATTTGATCCAAGAGCACGGATTGGACGGTGCCCTTTCCGTCGCCATCGAAGGTGCTATCGATGCGCAACGTGCGGGCGACAATTATACGCTGAGCGTCTGGCGGGAAATTAAGGCGGTCATTCGCAAGCAAATCACCGACCAGGCGGCATGATGTATCTGTCGATTTGACGGTAGGCGCGGGTCTTGTCCCCGCAACCGGAAACGGGCCCCGTTGGGGGCCCGTTTGTTTAGGTTCTCGCCATTTTCATGGAAGTGGTTGCGGTTGCATCACTGTCCTTTGAAGTTTGGCGGCCGCTTGCTGAGAAAGGCGTCCATGCCTTCGCGGAAATCCTCGCTCATGTAACACATGAGCAAGAGGTCACGGCCGCCGCCCGGCGGCAATTCGGTGCGCAGGCGCAGGAACGCCTCTTTGGTCGCCTGCAAGGTGAGGGGTGCATACTCGGAGATCTGACGGGCGATCTCCTCGGCGCGCGGCGCGACCTCGTCCGGGGTTTCGACCATTTCAGTGATGAAACCGTATTCGAGCGCGGCCGGAGCCTCGATCATCTTCGCGCGGAAGATCATGTCCTTTGCGCGGGCCGTGCCGATCAGGTCGGCCAACCTGGCAAAGTTCATCATCGACAGGCAGTTGCCGAGCGTGCGCGCGACGGGAAATCCGAAGCGCGACGTCCGCGCCGCGATACGCAGATCGCAACAGGCGGCGATGCCGGCGCCGCCGCCCGCACAGGCACCGCGAATGGCGGCGATGGTCGGAATCCTGCAGCGTTCCAACGTGCCGAGCGTGCGGTCGATCCGCGCCTCATAAGCAAGCGCATCCTCTTCCTTGTCGAAGGCACGGAACTGCGACATGTCGGTGCCGGCGGCGAAGGCTTTTTCGCCGGCGCCGGTCAGGACAAGCGCCCGGATATCCCGGGTTTCATTGGCATCGGCGCAGATTTGGGCCATGCGTTCATACATCGCGAAGGTCATGGCGTTGCGGGCCTGCGGGCGGTTGAAGGTCAGGAACCCGATACCGTCGCGAACTTCGTAAAGAATGTCTTCGCCGGCTTCGCCGGCGAGATCGGCATCGATGTTGGGGGGCGTGTTGGAGGGCGGCATCATGTGATGGTCCTTCATGGTCGATTGATGGGAGTAGGCGTCAGCAGTGGGTTTGACAATGCACCGCTTATACGACGCCGGCGTCTTTGAGGTCGGCGATTTCCGCAGGTGAATATCCGAATTCCTGCAGAATTTCGTCGGAGTGCTCGCCCCGTTCCGGCGGGGCCAGTTTCATCGAACTGGGTGTCTTGTTCATCTTGATCGGCTGGCCGACCAAGGTGAGTTCACCAAGCGTATTCGACGTCACCTTTTGGGCCATTTCAAGGTGCTGAACCTGGGGATCGGCGAAGACCTTGTCGATGGTGTTGATCGGCCCGGCCGGCACGCCCGATTTGTTGAAGCGGCTGATCCAGGTGTCGCTGTCGGCGGTGCGGAGAATGGCATTGATCTCTTCGCCGAGCGCGTCGCGATTCTGAGAGCGCAGGGCAGAGGTCTTGTAATCCGGGTGTTCGATCAGGCGTTCGGCATCGACAGCCTGACAAAACCGTTCCCAGATCACCTGGCCCGTAACCGCCAGATTGATGTAGCCGTCAGAGGTCTCGAAGACGCCGGTCGGGATCGACGTGGGATGATTGTTGCCGGCCTGGGGCGGCACTTCACCATTGATCAGCCAACGCGTCGCTTGGAAATCGAGCATCGCGATCTGGGACTGCAGAAGAGAGGTCTGAACCCATTGACCTTCGCCGATCTCATCGCGGGCCAGTAGGGCGACGAGAATGCCGAGTGCGCAATACAGGCCGGAGGTCAGGTCGGCGATCGGTATGCCGACACGCATCGGACCTTCGCCGGGCTTGCCGGTGATCGACATCAACCCGCCCATGCCCTGGGCGATCTGGTCAAATCCTGGGCGCTTGGCGTAGGGGCCGTCCTGGCCAAAACCGGAAATCGACGCATAGACCAGTTGCGGGTTGATGGCCCGAAGGCTTTCGTAATCGATGCCGAGCCGGTCTTTCACATCGGGGCGGAAGTTTTCGACGATGACATCGGCCTTTTCGACCAGACGTTTCAACACGGCGAGACCTTCCGGTGACTTCAGGTTGAGCGTCATCGCGCGTTTGTTGCGGTGGAGATTCTGAAAGTCGGAGCCATGCCGCGGGCCGCCCGGGCCTTCTGCTGCATCCAATGCCTCGGGAAGTTCGACCTTGATGACGTTGGCGCCCCAATCGGCCAACTGGCGAACGCAGGTGGGGCCGGAACGGACGCGCGTCAGGTCAAGGACGGTAAAGCGCGACAGGGCGGGCGAGGCAGGGGTGAATGGCATGTGCGGTCTCCATATTGGTCGCAAGGGTTAAGCTCATATCGTATATTGTCTACAATATATCGGAAACATTTTCCGATATACGATTGACACAAATTGATGCCTTGGTGCAAATGAACCTATGAGTGACACCGTTTCAGAAGCCATAGCGCTGCGTCGTTCAGAATCCCTGACCGCGATCGTTCAGAAGGAATTGGAACGATTGATCGTCACCGGGGAACTGCGCGCGGGTGACCGCCTGAACGAGCAGGCGCTGGCACAGCGTTTTGGGGTCAGCCGTGGCCCCGTTCGTGAGGCGATGCGGGCCTTGGAATGCGCCCAGCTTGTATCGACCCGGCTTAACCAAGGGTTCTTCGTGCGGGAGATTTCACCCGAAGAAACCGCGGAGATTTATGACGTCCGCGCGGTCGTGTATGGCTTCATTTGCGCCCGCCTGGCGACCCAGATCACCGAACAGGCCCTGGCCGATCTCGAAGACAGCATCAGGCAGATGGATGCCGCCATTGCGGCCGGTGACCCCGTCGGCTATTACCGCCTCAATCTTCAATTCCACGAACATACCATTGTCCATGCGGCGCACGAACGCGCGCAGCAGACCTATCGTTCCTTGATTAACGAAGGGCATTTGGCCCGGCAGCGGTCGCTGATCGAACCCGAACGTATGCGGCAATCAAACCGCGAACATAAGGACCTTGTCGCGGCCTTGCGCGCGGGGGATAGCGAACTGGCGCGCCGCCTCGGGGAAGAACATTCGCTTGCCGGTTACCGTCGTTGGAAGGCGGCGGTTACCGGTGATGGACAGGATTCATCCCAGAATCCCGATGAGAATTCGACTGGCAATAAGTTGGCCTCGGAGTAGGCGGCGGATAGATCGAATAAGGCCCACCAATCAAAGACCATGACCCTCATTTGCTGCGCATATGGGGAAGTTACGGAATGAAAAACGGAGGAAATTCAATGCACCTGAAAAATACTATCGGCAAGGCGGTTTGGGCATGTGCCCTTGTCGGCGCCATGGCGATCCCGACCTTGTCCCCGGGGCTGGCGAAAGCCGATTCCTATCCCAGCGAGCGGCTGAACTGGACGATCGCGTTCGGGCCCGGTGGCGGCAACGACATCATGTCGCGGACGATCATCTCGATCCTCGAGAAGTACAAGCTCTATCCGGGAGAGATCGTGGCGCAGAACCGTCCGGGCGGCAGCGGTGCTGTTGGCTGGGGCTTTGTCCACAATCAGAAGGGCAATCCCTATCACATCACCTCGACCTCCGGCAGCTACATCACGACGCCGCTGAAGGCGAAGACGCCCTGGTCGCCGACGACGTTCACACCCGTTGCGCTGCTTGCGGCCGACGATCTGGTGCTTCTCGTCAACGGCAAGTCCAAGATCACGTCGTTCGACCAGTTCATCAAAGAGGCGAAAGCCAAGCCCCCGGCCATCGGTGGCATGGGTGCCGTCAACGTCGATTTCATCGTGCCGACGCTGCTGGCGGAAAAAGCCGGATATAAGTTCGAGTATGTTTCCTTCAACAAGCAGGGCGAACTGACGACCGCGTTGTTGTCGGATGCGCTTGACGCCATGGTGGCAAACCCGGGCGAAGTCGCGGGCCTGCTTGAATCGGGCGACCTGCGCGCGCTTGCGTTCTCTGGAAAGAAAGCGCCCGAGTCCCTGAAGGACATTCCGACCTTCGGCGACAAGGGGTATGAGCTTGGCATCTCCATGCCGCGCGGCGTGGTTCTGCCTCCCGAGGCACCCAAGGAAGCCCAGGAGTGGTGGATCGCGACCATGAAGAAGGTTGTCGAGAAGCCGGAATGGGCCGCCTATGTGAAGAAGCACGAGCTGACGGAAACCGTCCTTTGGGGTGAAGATTTCCGTAAGTTCCTGGCGCATTCGCAGGAACAGTTCGCCCGGGTCCTCAAAGCCAAGGGCGCCATTAAGTAACGACTGCTACGAAATGCGAGCCGCCCGCCGATCTGCTTTCGGCGGGCGGCCTTTTTTCAAAGCGTCGTTTGTTGCTCTTTGGGCGTTCAGTAATCATCTGAATGACAGTATGAAAGTTGTCGCGATCCACCCTGGTCGCGATTTCAAGATCAAGACGGGTATTGGTACCTTCCATGAGAATAGCCTTTATGACCGCCGTGCTGCTGCTGTCCGTGTTCTATGCGGTGTTGGCGTTTGCGGATTTGAACTTCCTGAGTTCCCGCGGCCGCATCGGTCCGGGGTTCTTCCCCCAGATCATCGCCGTCGCGCTCGTCGCATTTGTTCTGCACGCCACGGTCGTCGAATTCCGCCGTCGCCATACGGACGACGCGATCTCCATGGATTGGCCGGTCACGCTTTTCGTGGTTGCAATGGTCGCGCTGTTGATCATCGCGAGCCATTTTCTGGGGGCGCTGCCGGGCATGGTGCTTTTCATGCTGCTCGCCCTGTTCGTGCTGAACCGGGGGCGGCATGTAACAAACCTCCTGGTCGGTCTGTTGCTGCCCATCGGGCTTTTTACTCTGTTCAGACATACCCTCAACGCGGCGTTGCCGCCCGGCATGCTCGGTCTTCCGTTCTAGGACGGAATCGAACCGTGGTTATGGCCGATCTTCAAACTTCTTAGGCAGCGTTAAATTATGGAAATCTTTGACCAGCTCTTACTCGGGTTCTCCGTCGCCATTTCACCGATCAACATCGTCTATTTGATGCTTGGGTCGCTTATCGGGATGGTCGTCGGCATCATTCCCGGTTTCGGTCCCGCTGCGGGCTTGTCGATTCTTCTGCCGCTTACGTTCGGGATGGATCCGACCGGCGCCATCATCATGTTGGCGGCCATCTATTATGGCGCCATGTACGGCGGCACGATCACGTCGATCCTTTTGAATACGCCGGGAGAGTCGGCCGTTGTCGCATCAACGTTCGACGGCTATCCGCTGGCCCAACAGGGCCGCGCCGGGCCGGCCTTGGTCATGCAGGCGGCCGCGTCGTTTGTCGGCGGGACGGTCGGGGTCATTTTGATTTCGGTGCTGGCGGCGGTATTCGCGCAAGTGACGCGCGGTTTCGGTCCGCCGGAATTCTTCATGCTTGTCTTGATGGGGATCGTCACGCTGATCGTCCTGATTGGCGACAACTGGCGGTTCGGCGCCATATCCGCGTTGATCGGGTTCGCGCTGGGAACGGTCGGGGTCGACCTGGAAACCGGCATGCAACGGTTTACCTTCGGTTCGGCGGAACTGATCGGCGGCATTGCGTTTATTCCGATCGCCATCGGTCTGTTCGGGCTGGGCGAGCTTTTCTACGCGTTCTATCAAGGCCTTCACCGCGGCGGCAGCGGCGGCATCATCCAGTACCAAAGCGAAAAGCATTTCTGGCCGTCGATGCGGGACTGGATCGAATCGCGCATGGCTTTCGTGCGCGGGTCTATTTTGGGCTTTTGCATCGGTGTCGTTCCCGGGGCAGGTGCGACGGTTGCGTCGCTGATGTCGTACTCGATTGAAAAATCCAGCTCGAAGACGCCCGAGAAGTTCGGCAAAGGCGCGATGCCTGGCTTGGTCGCGCCGGAATGCGCGAACAACGCGGCCTCCGCCGGCTCCATGGTGCCGCTGTTGACGCTTGGCATTCCGGGCTCGGCCTCGACCGCGGTGTTGCTGGCGGCCTTGCTGATGTGGGGGCTCAAGCCCGGACCGCTTCTCATGGAGCAGAACCCCGAATTCGCCTGGGCCCTGGTTGCCAGCATGTATCTGGGAAACATGGCGCTGCTCGCCATCAATATTTTCGCGATCCCGTTGTTCGTGACGCTGCTTAAGGTGCCGTACCGAGTCCTGGCGCCGGCGGTCATTCTCGTCTGTACGATGGGGACGTTCAGCGTGCACGGCAGTATCATCGAGGTTTGGCTCATGTTCGCCGCGGGCGGCGTCGGGTTCTTCATGAAGTTGTACGGCTTCTCACCCGCCGCGACGGTTCTGGCGCTTGTGCTCGGGCCTCTCGCTGAGGAAACGTTGCGTCAGACACTCATCATCTCCCGAGGCTCACCCATGATCTTCGTCGAACGCGGGATGTCCCTGGGCATTCTGATCTTCACAATCGGTGTGATCGCGTTTGGCTACTTCATGAACAGATCGCGCCGGCTGGCCAAGGGCTAGATCATCGCGGATAAACACCCCAGGTCCGTGGTGGCGGCGCTTTACGCGGGTGGGGCTGAATTCGGCAGGCGGAGTCGAAAATAGCTGGTGCCGGCTACGCTGAATTCCGCGGTCAGGTCGCCGCCCATTGCGCGCATGATCGATCGGCTGATCGGCAAGCCTAACCCGGCGCCTTTGCCGCGCGCGGATTTGCTGCCACGGGAGAATTTTTCGAAGATTGTCGCCGCGTCTTCCTGGGACACGCCCCCGCCGTTATCCATGATATCGATCAGCACGTATTCGTCCTTTTTGTAGGCGTTGATGCGAACCTCCGGCTGGTCGGAGTCATTGTATTTTACGGCGTTCGACAGAATGTTCAGCAGAACCTGATGCAGACGATCCTCGTTCGCTTTGACCCATAACGTATCCTGCTCATATTCGATGTTGACCAGAACATTGGCGTTCCTTGTGACGCCCGACATGGCGTCCAGGGCCGCCGTGATGGCGGTCTTTATTTCGATGAGTCCGATTTGCAGCTTCACGGTGCCGGACTCGAACCGGCTGATATCCAGCAGTTCATCCAGCAGACGCGTCAGCCGGCGGCTTTCGTCATGAATGATGGATACGAAGCGTCTTTGATCGGCGAGGGATATCGGGTCATCGGCCGCCAGGGTTTCCGAGAAGGATTGGATCGAGGTCATCGGTGTGCGCAGCTCGTGACTGATCTGACTGAGGAATTCGTCTTTCTGCGCATCCAGGACCCGAAGGCGTTCGTTCACTTCGCGAAGCTGGTGGGCGGTGCGTTCCAACTGGGCGGATTTCTCGGACAATTGCCGGGATGTTTCGACGAGCTGCAGCGCCTCGTCAGCGATGTCGATCAGATCGGTCATGCCGACGGTCTCATGCCCGGCGATGCGTGACACCATGGCATGGGCCGACGCCGCACCGATGGAGCCGGCCAATTCCCGTTCAAGTCTGGCGATGACGGCGTCGCTGGCTTGGGGCAATCCGGTGGTGCCTTGCTCGATCGCCATTTCATCGAAAAGACGGCGGGCGGCGTCGGTGCCAAGGATGCGCTGAGCCAAGATGAACAAATCTTCCGAATCGGCGGTGCTGGTCGCGACGGTCGAAGGAACGCCACCAGACGAGCGGAAGACGTCAACGAACATCGCTGCCTGAAACCGCTCAAGCGTGCCCGCATTGGTCAGGTTCGACACGATGAGGAAGGTCAGGGCGTTGGTCCCGACGCTCCAGATGACGGCGTGAACCAGGGAATCCATTCCCTTGAAGCCGAACAGCGCCTGGGGGCGCAACATGTCGATGCCCCATGGCCCGTTGGCCAGCGTTGCCGCGCTGAGCACGAAGTCGCCTCCGAAGCTGGGCAGGAACAGCGTGTAGGCCCAAAAAATGAAGCCCACGATCAGCCCGGCAAAGGCGCCCGTCCCGGTTGCGCCGCGCCAGAAAATCCCGCCAAGCAGGCTGGGCAGGAATTGGGCGACGCCGACGAAGGCGATCAAGCCGATTGCCGCCAAGGCATCGGAGCCGCCGCTGGCTTGGAAATACAGAAACCCAAGGCCGAGGATAAAGGCAATGCTGATTCGCCTGGATACCAGAAGAAGATTTCGGACATCGCCGCTGACGGCGCGCGTTCCGTGCAACAGGCGCAACGCCACCGGCATCACGATATGGTTGGACACCATGGTCGACACCGCAATCGCGGCAACGATCACCATGGAGGTCGCCGAAGAAAACCCGCCCAAGAAAGCAAACAGCGCCAGTTCGTGCCGGTCATAGGCAAGCGGTATCGTCAGGACATAAAGATCCGGGTTCGACGTTGTCGGCATGACCTGCAGCCCGACCAGCGCGATGGGCATGATGAAGATGGTCATGCCGAACAGATAAAGCGGGAACAGCCAGGACGCCGTCGTCAAATGACTTTCTTCCACGTTTTCGACCACCGTTACCTGGAACTGCCTCGGCAGGCAGATGATCGCGGTTGCCGACAGGAACGTCAGGGTGATCCATCTTGGGCCGAAGATGTCGCTGGACCCGCGGATGACATCGGGATGCACGTTTTCAAAGACATCGGTAAAGCCACCGGAAATGCCGTAGGTGACAAAGAACCCGACGGCGATCAGCGCGAGCAATTTGATGATGGCCTCAAGGGCGATGGCGGCGACCACCCCGTGATGGCGTTCATTGGCATCAAGGTTTCGCGTTCCGAACAAGATCGTGAAAAGCGCCATGCCGGCGGCCACCCAGAACGCGGTGGTGATGGCATCGGCATCACTGGAAATGATCTGATAGCTTCGGACCACGGATTGAAGTTGAAGCGCGATATAAGGCGTGGTCGCGATCACCGCGATCAGGGTCACGAGCACGGCAAGACTGGAGCTTTTGCCGTAGCGCGATGAGATCAAGTCGGCGATGGAGGTGATCCGGTGGGCGCGCCCGATCCGGACCAGTTTGCGCAGTATCCACCACCATCCGATAAAAACCAATGTAGGCCCCAGGTAGATGGTGACGAATTCGAGCCCGTTTCGGGCGGCCGAGCCCACGGCGCCGTAAAACGTCCAGGACGTGCAATAGACGGAGATCGAAAGGGTGTAGACGATGGGCGAATGTAGCCAGCTTGTTCGGCTTCGCTGGGCTCGCCGGTCAACGAAGAAGGCGACGGCAAATAACAGAACCACATAGCCGAGACAGACCGTCAACAGGACATTGACGGAAATCATCAGTTCGCAGGATCGGTATTTGTTGGGGGGGCGGGATCGCCGTCGCCTTGGGGCTGTGATGCTGCCGGTGTGCCGGCAGCGCTGAGCGGGCCCGCCATGACCGCGGCGCCGAATATCAGCGCTGCCCAAACCGTAAAGATGTACAGCAGCGGAATGGGCAGGCCGAACAAACTGGCGTCGACCAGGACGACTTGTGCGAATGGCGGCATGACCATGGCAATGCCGACCAGCAGGATCGCCATTGACCGATCACGCGCCCGGCGTCCCGACAGTTGCGTTATCTTTTGATCAGGCAAGACGGGGTCTCCAGCGAGTCCCTAATCGGGCCTGCCGACCGCGAGTTTTTCCACAGCGGCGATCAGTTCGGAATTGACGAACGGTTTGGTGATAAACATGTCGGCTCCGCATTTCATCGCCGTTTCCCGGTCTTCGCGCTGTCCCTTCGCCGTCACCATCAGCACGGGAAGGGTTTTGGTCCGTGTGTCGGCCCGTAACCGCCGCAGAACCTCGTAACCGTCCAGTTCCGGCAGCATGACATCCAGAATAAGAATATCCGGCGTGTCCGATTGCGCGACTTCAAGGGCCTGGCGCCCATTGGTTGTGGTCGCCACTTCGAACCCGGACCGTTCCAAGATGAAAGTCAGTGATTCGACGATGTTCGGCTCGTCTTCGGCAAGCAGCACACGTTTCGCCATGTTTCGACGAAATCTCCCAGATTTCTATTGTTGTTATGTCTCCCGATGACGGATTAGACCCCAGATGACACGGGTCTGCAATGCCCATGCGGAAATTCACATGTTACTGAGTCAGGGGGGCATCGACCCGATGTGGGCAGGATTGCCGCGAACACAATCGGCAGCCTGGCCCAACTTCTTCGACAACGGATGCCGTGTCCGGTGCATAGATCGTCATACCGGCATCAACTTCGGTCGTGACCAGCATGTCGGTTACGTAGTGCCGTGGCCGGCCGAAACCGGTCATTCCGGTGTTTCGCGCCCGGGCGATAAAAACAAAGCGGTCGCCGGAAGGGAAAAGCGCGCGCTGTCTGATCACCGCCTCCGGAGACTGCTGGGCCCGGAACAAGACCCACAACGGGCAGGCGGCGGCGTACCGGGGAATGATCAGTTTCTCAAACCCGAGTTTTTCGATGATCATTCCCGATGCGTTGGCCTGCAGGTATCCGAAGCGGGGAAAGCCGTCGCCTCTGGGGATCGAGATCAACCGATGACAAATGGTATCGACCTCGGTCGAGTAGGCCTCCGCCAACGCTTCGATGTCATAGCGGAGATTTTTGGCTTCTTGTGTGAAGGCGGCCATCGGCATCAGGATGGCGCCGACCGCGTAATCGGTAAGCAACTGGCGGGCGCGGTCGGCGGCTGCGGTTGTTTCAATTTGGCTGCTGTCGGTGATGATTCGTTGAATGGGGCCTTTCAAATGTTCGTCCACCAATGCCCGCGCCTTGACCCTTCGGGGCAGGGGGCGCAAGTCGGTCAGCATATGTGATATCTCGCCGGCAATGGTTTCGATGACATCGAAACGGCCCCCATGCTCGTCAAACAGGGCCTCAACCTCGTCAGCCGGGGTGAGAAACTTTTCCGCGTGTACCGATTTGTCCAAGTATGTGGCCAGCGTTTCGCCGTTGTCTGAAAGCACGCGGATTTCTTCGTGGATGATCTCGATGAATCTGTCGCGGCGTTCCGGGGGCAGGTCTGAATAATCGACGAGAATATCCGCGACCGAGCGAATGGCCGTCATGCGGTTCAGCATCTTGTGGATCTCCGCGCCGAGATAAGGGTCATTCGACAACCGATCAGACAGCACTTGCGCACGAACCGTCGCCTCGTGCTCGGACTGGGCCAGGGCTGCCATGGCTCGGGCCCAGCCCGGGAATCTTCCGATGAATTCACTGGTGCGCTCTCTCTCGACATTCGCGTCCTTCAGGCTAGGCAGATGGGCGATCTCTGAAAGGGTGGCGTTCAATCGCTCTTCAGCCATGCTGCCCAGATCGTCGGGGGACAGGTTGAGGGCGCTGGCGATTTTGCGCAGCAGGGCGCCGGCGATGGGCCGCTTGTTCCATTCGATCAGGTTCAGGTAGCTGGGGGAAATGCCGACTTCGCGGGCAAGTGCGGCCTGTGTGATGCCCACCTCCCGACGGTATTGCTGAATTCGCGTGCCCAGGATTGCGTTGACCATTCGATCGCCTCGTATCTGTCACGCGCCGGAGGGCGCTTGGTGTCAATGATTTACAAGTTAAATCTTATAAGATGAAATTATTTACCAAATTATCTATATAAATCAATTAAATATTGATTCATTTACAAGCCTCCCGTCATGTTCATCCGGGATGGATCAATTCATCGTGGGTTAAGGCTTCGCAAATAGCCGCAGATATCGATCTGGCCCGTCGACAACAATTCAAATTGGGAGACTCCAAACATGAGTGAGTTCAAGATTACGCGTCGTGGGCTGCTGCAAAGCACCGCCGCGGCCGGTGCCGTTCTGGCGGCCCCGACCATTTTCTCTTCAAAGGCGTTTGCCGCCGGGTATCTGAATGAACCCAAGGGCAAGACCGTCACGTTCGGCTTCAACGTGCCGCAGACGGGTGCCTACGCCGATGAAGGCGCGGACGAACTGCGCGCCTATCAGTTGGCCGTCGAACACATCAACGGTGAAGGCGACGGCGGCATGCTGAACACCTTCTCGTCCAAGGCGCTCAAGGGTAATGGCGTCAACGGCAAGAAGGTCGTGTATGTCACCGGCGACACGCAGACCAAGTCCGACGCGGCCCGCGCCAGCGCCAAACGCATGATCGAGAAAGACGGCGCCATCATGATCACCGGCGGTTCGTCCTCCGGTGTCGCGATTGCCGTCCAGGGCCTGTGCCAGGACGCCGGCGTCATCTTCATGGCCGGCCTGACCCACTCCAACGACACCACCGGCAAGGACAAGCGCGCCAACGGGTTCCGTCACTTCTTCAATACGGAAATGACCGGCGCCGCCCTGGCCCCGGTGCTGAAGAAGAACTTCGGCTCCGACCGTGTCGCCTATCACCTGACCGCCGATTACACCTGGGGTTGGTCGCAGGAAGGCTCGATCAAGAAATACACGGAAGAACTCGGTTGGAAGACGGCCTCGGCCGTCCGCACGCCGCTCGGCGCCGGTGACTTCTCGCAGTACATTACGCCGGTGCTCAACTCGGGCGCCGACGTGCTGGTGCTCAACCACTATGGCCGCGACATGGTCAACTCGCTGACCCAGGCGGTGCAGTTCGGTCTGCGCGACAAGCAGGTCAACGGCAAGGACTTCGCCATCGTCGTTCCGCTCTACAGCCGTCTGATGGCTCAGGGTGCCGGCGAAAACGTCAAAGGCATCTTCGGCTCGACCAACTGGCATTGGTCCCTGCAGGACGAAGGTTCGCAGGCGTTCGTCAAATCGTTCGGCAAGAAGTACGGCTTCCCGCCCTCGCAGGCGGCGCATACCACCTACTGCCAGGCCATCCTCTATGCGGATGCCTGCCAGCGGGCCGGTACGTTCCGCCCGTCCGGGGTCGGCAAGGCGCTGGAAGGCTTCAAGTTCGACGGTTTGGGCAACGGCCCGACGGAATACCGGGCCGAAGACCACCAGTGCTTCAAGGATGTCCTGGTCGTGAAGGGTAAGGAAAACCCGACGTCCAAGTTCGACGTTCTCGAGGTCGTCGAAGTCACGCCCCGCGCGCAGGTCGAGTATCCGGCCAGCCTGCTGGGTGGTGAACTGGGACCGTACAACGACGGTAAGTAATCAGTCCTCCCGACTGGCTCAACGGTCGCTCCCGGGGGGAAAATTCCCCGGGGGCGGCCAACTATTTCCGTAGGGGTGACGATTCATGGATGCAATTCTTCTCCAGATTTTAAACGGTCTCGACAAGGGCGGGGCCTATGCCCTGATCGCGCTTGGCTTGACCATTATCTTCGGCACGCTCGGCGTGGTGAACTTCGCGCACGGTGCCTTGTTCATGCTGGGTGCTTTCTGCGCGGTGGCGGTCAAGGCCGTTCTGAACATTCAGATGGTGACGATCGATCCGACCAAAATGACGCCATGGGGCGCGCCGATGGAAATCAGGCAGCCTTATGTTGAAGTCTGGTTCGGCGATTTCGGCACGACGCTTCTCGATTTCTCGGTGCCCGTTTCCATTCTTCTCGCGATCCCCATCATGCTGATTATCGGGATCGCCATGGAGCGTGGCCTGATCCGATATTTCTATAAGCGCCCCCATGCGGAACAGATCCTGGTGACGTTCGGCCTCGCCATCGTGCTGCAGGAGATCGTCAAAAGCTATTTCGGCGCCAATCCCATTCCGCAGCCGGCCCCCGATATGGCCAACGGCATGATCGACTTCGGCATCCTGGTCGGCTTCGATGCGGGCAACGTGGTCTACCCGGCCTGGCGCTTTATCTATTTCCTGTTTTCCACCGCGGTCATCGCCGCCGTGTTCGCGTTTCTGCAGTTCACCACGTTCGGCATGGTGGTGCGGGCCGGGATGGCGGACCGGGAAACCGTGGGGCTTCTGGGGATCGACATCGACCGCCGGTTCACCATCGTGTTCGGCATGGCGGCGGTCGTGGCCGGCCTGGCAGGCACCATGTACACACCGATCCTGAGCCCCGATTACCACATGGGCATGGATTTTCTGGTCCTCAGCTTCGTGGTCGTGGTCGTCGGCGGCATGGGATCGCTGGGCGGTGCCGTATCCGCGGGGTTCCTGCTCGGCATTCTGCAAAGTTTCGCCTCCATGAACGAGGTTAAGGCGATCCTGCCCGGCATCGACCAGATCATCATCTATCTGATCGCGGTCGTCGTCCTTCTGGTTCGCCCGCGCGGCCTGATGGGCCGGCGCGGCGTGATGGAGCAATAAAAAATGTTTGCCAATTCAATCAGCAAAAAAGACCTGCTGTTGCTTGCCGTGTTCACGGCGGCCGTGCTGGCAGGGCCCATCATCCTGAAACCGATCGGCGCCGGTTATCCGGACCTTCTGCAAAAGTTCGCGATCTACGGGATCTTCGCCCTCGGGTTCAATATCCTGTTCGGGCTGACCGGTTACCTGTCGTTCGGCCATGCCGCCTTCCTCGGCGTGGGCTCCTACACCGCGGTCTGGACCTTCAAATTATTGAGCATGAACCCGGTGCCGGCGATCATCTTCGCGACGCTGATGGGGGGCCTGTTCTCGGCGTTGATCGGGTTTATCTCGCTGCGCCGTTCGGGCATCTACTTTTCCATCCTCACGCTGGCCTTCGCGCAGATGTGCTACAACCTCGCCTATTCGGTACTGACCCCGATCACCAACGGTGAAACGGGCCTCCAGCTTGCGCAATCCGACCCCCGCGCCCTCGACGTCGCCTTCGGGCGGGATTACGGCGCTGTTCTACCGTCGTCGGACCTGTTCGGCATTGAGATGACCGGCTATCCCGGTTTCTATTTCTGCGCCGTCATGCTGATCCTCTGCTTCTTCATCTCCATGCGCATCTACCGGTCACCTTTCGGGATGATGCTGCGCGCCGTGAAGTCGAACCAGAACCGCCTGAACTTCACCGGTATCCATACGCGGCCCTATGCGCTGACGGCCTTTGTCATTTCCGGCATGTATGCCGGATTGGCGGGGGGCCTGTTGGCGGTCACAGACCCGTTGGCCGGGGCGGAACGGATGCAATGGACAGCATCGGGTGAAGTCGTGCTGATGACCATCCTGGGCGGCGCCGGAACGCTTCTTGGGCCGGTGATCGGCGCCGGAGCCATCAAGTATTTCGAAAACATCTTCTCGGCCTTCAACGAAGGCATCCTGAACAATATCTTCGACTTCCTGCCCGATGCCCTGCAGCACATTGCCGTATCCGTCAGCTCCATGTTCGTGGGTGAAGGGTGGCATCTGACGCTGGGCGCCCTGTTTATGGTGATCGTTATCTTCCTGCCGGGCGGCCTGATGGAAGGTGTCAGCCGCATCAACAATCTGATCCGGCGGCAACCACCGGATGGTGGGCCCGGCGGTGCGCCGCATGCGGCGCCGGCGGAATAGGGGGATCAGGACATGAGCGCTCTATCCGTCAAGAACGTCAACAAACGGTTCGGCGGCCTGAAGGCCCTGGACAACGTCAATCTGGAGATCGAGGCCGGTACGGTCCATGCCATCATAGGGCCCAACGGAGCAGGAAAATCGACGCTGTTGAACTGCTTTATCGGCCGGCTCGAACCCGATTCCGGGACGGTTACCTTCGACGGTCAGTCGTTGCTCGGCATGGCGCCGCATGAGATCAATCAGGCGGGCGTCAGCCGGGTTTTTCAGACACCGGAAATTTTCGGTGATCTGAACCTGATCGACAACGTCATGATCCCGAGTTTCGCGCGCCGGGACGGGGCCTTCAAGATCAACGCCTGGACTCCGGTCCGGCGAAATGGGCCGATGGCCGAGAAGGCGATGGCCATGCTCGAAGATGTCGGCCTGGCGGCCAAGGCTGACGAGACAGCAGCCCATCTGTCGCGCGGCGATAAACGGCGGCTTGAACTCGCCATGTGTCTTGTCCAAGACCCGAAACTGCTGTTGCTCGACGAACCGACGGCCGGCATGGCGCGGGCGGACACCAACAACACGATCGACCTGATGAAGACGATTTCTCAACGGGGCGTGACCATGGTGGTGATCGAGCACGACATGCACGTGGTGTTCTCTCTGGCTGAAAAGATTTCGGTACTGGCCCAGGGGACGGTTATCGCCGAGGATACGCCTGAGAACATCAAGGGGAATCCGAAAGTTCAGGAAGCCTACCTTGGGGGAGCGCATCTATGAACCAGATAGACGAACGGGAGTCTCGTATGGACAAGGGCGCTGAGGAACAGACTTTGCTCGAAAACGGCGATTTCAAAAACGGCACCGCGCCGGGTGTGCCGCCGGTGACTGCGAAGGGAGGGCAGCCCGCTTATTTCTCCTGCTGGGACATTCATGCCTATTACGGGGAAAGCTATATCGTTCAGGGCGTGTCATTCGATATTCGAGAAGGTGAAATCGTCGCCCTTTTGGGGCGCAACGGGGCCGGCAAGACGTCGACGCTCCGGGCCATCGCCCGGCTTGACGACCCGGCGCTCAAGCATGGGGAGATTTGGCTCGATCACAAGCCGCTGCACAGCATGCGGGCCCATGAGGCGTCGCGCAACGGCATCGGCCTGGTGCCCGAAGACCGGCGCATCATCCAGGGCCTGACGGTGGAAGAAAACCTGACCCTGGCCCAGATCGCGCCGCCGATCGGCTGGTCCATCGAGCGCATTTACGAGCTGTTTCCCCGTTTGGGCGAACGCCGCGAACAGGAAGGCACGACATTGTCCGGCGGCGAGCAGCAGATGCTGGCGATCAGCCGGGCCTTGGCGCGGGATGTGAAACTGCTGCTGCTGGACGAACCCTACGAAGGTCTGGCCCCGGTCATCGTGCAGGAGATCGAACGCACCCTGGAAGAGATCAAGTCTCACGGCATGACCACGATTATCGTCGAACAGAACGCCATCGCCGCGCTGCATCTGGCGGACCGGGCGATCATTCTCGATATGGGGAAGGTGGTGTTCGACGGTCTTGCCAAGGAAGTTCTGGATAACGCCGACCTGCGCCAGCAGTACCTGGCGATCTGACGGCTAAACATATCGCGGATCCGGCCAAACCGGGTCCACGCATAAAAATAACGACTGGGGGTGTTTCGAATTTGAACCGTGAGTGAAGCCCGCAATTCAAGACGGGCAGGGGCGGCGTCGGCTGGAATCCTGCGCTCACACACAACGCGAAGGGGGGAGACCATGACCGTTCAACGAAGGGCGTTTCAGGGGATTAAGGGCAGGCTGTTCGTCTCGTTTGGCACTGTGACATTATTGACCATAGCGGCCGGGGGGACGGCGCTTTTCGCATTCAACAGCACGGAACGGCATTTTCACGCCGTTCTCGACCGCGCGGTTCCAACGATGGAGACCGCGCTCGAACTGGCCCGCAACAGCGCCTCGCTGTCCGCCAGCGCCCCGGCCCTGGCCCGGGCTCAGAACACAGATCAGAGCGCCACCGTTCTCACCACCCTGCAAAACCGGTTGTCGCAGATCGACGGCCTGATCGGCAGGCTGGAGGCATCCGGGCCGGCGGGCGCAACGGCCGGAATCAAGCCCCTGGTGCTGCAGTTCCGGAAAAACATCGATAACCTGAACCTTGAAGTGGCGGGACGTCTTGCGGCCAGGGAAGAGCTTCAGGTGGCGGCCCAAAAGGTCATCGATACCCACGAGGCGATCCTCCAGAACCTGGCCCCGATCCTCGGCGCCGCCGAAGGCGAAGTCGGGAAGGGGTCCGCGTCTTTGAGCATCGGGGGTGTTCAGGCGGTCAATGCGCTCATGAACAAGGATCTGCCGACGCTTCTTCAACTCCACCAGTTGGAGGCGTTGGCCCATAAGGCCGCTTTGGCGGCGATGGTGCCGAAAAAGGCCGCCGCCGGGCTATCGACTGGTGGCGCGCCCACGAAGATCATGGCGGAGATCGCGGAACGGCTGGCGACGAAACACGGCCTGCCGGAGGTCGAGCAGGCGGTGGCGGCCTATCTGACCGCCGTCGGCGCTAGGAAGCCGGGTGGCATTCAGGCTGCGCACAAGGAATTGCTGGCGATGTTGGGCGAACGGGCCACGGCCGCGCGCAGAGGCTTGGCCACCGCCATGCAGAAATTTATGATCGACAATTCCGTGCGCGGGTCGACCCTGGTCAACAAGACCATGAAAACCGTCAGCACGTTGCTGCGCATCGAGGCCAAGGTAAACCGTACCGCCGGCCTGATGGCGACCGCGGCACAGGCCAATGACATTGATCTGATCAATCGCCTGCACGAGGGCATTCTGCTGGCCGTCCGCCAGACCAACTTCGAAATCGGCGAACTTCAGGACAAGGCGATGGCCGCCCCCCTCAAGGAGGCTGCCCTGTGGTTCACGACGGCATCTGAGGGGGACGGGAGTATCAGCGAGCTGCGCAAGAAGGTCATTGGCGCCAATCAGCGCGCGTTGGCGATCCTGGAGGACACGCAGAAAATTTCCGAGGATCTGTCGGCGGAGGTCAACGCGATTGTCGATACGTCCCGCGCGGAAGTCCGAAGCGGATCCGAAGATATCGTCTCGGAATTCGCCGAGGGAAAACGTCTGCTCGGCGTGATCGTCGGCCTCGCGGTTGCGGTCGCGTTGTTGATTCTGTGGCTTTACGTCGTCAGGAACCTGGGGCGACGTCTGACCACCTTGACGCAGGCGACCCGGGCGGTCGCCGAGGGCCATCTTGACGCGGAAATCAATATCGCCGGAACCGATGAAATCGCCGACATGGCGTCGGCGCTTCAGGTGTTCAAGGACGGTCTGGCGAAAGCGCAGGCCAGCGACCAGCGGGCCGAAGAAGAGCGCAGCCGGGCGGCCGCGGCGCGCAAGGCCGAGATGGTCACGCTTGCGGACGGCTTTGACGTGAATGTCGGTGGCGTCGCCCGTGCGGTCGCGAGTGCGGCGAACGACTTGAAAGCGGCGTCCGAATTAATGGCGAGCTTGGCGGAAAAGACCAGTTCACAGTCCGCTGTCGTCGCGAGGGCCTCCGAAGATGCCTCGTCGAACGTTCAAACCGTCAGCGCCTCTGCGGAACAGCTGTCCGTGTCCATTCAGGAGATCGCCCGGCAGGTGACGCAGTCCTCTGAAATTGCCGCGAAAGGCGTGCGTGACGCCGAATTGACCAACGATAAGGTCCAAGGCCTGGCAGAGGCGGCCGAAAAAGTGGGCGAAGTCATCAACCTGATCACCGACATTGCCGAGCAGACCAACCTTCTGGCATTGAACGCGACGATCGAGGCGGCCCGTGCCGGAGACGCCGGAAAGGGCTTCGCCGTGGTGGCAAGCGAGGTCAAGAACCTGGCGTCGCAGACGGCCAAGGCGACAGAGGAAATTGGGCGGCATATCGCCGGCATTCAGGCCGCAACCCAGGAATCCGTCGATGCGATCCGAGGCATCAGCCGGATCATTGACGATATCAACGAGATCGGGTCCGTGATCGCGGCCGCGGTCGAGGAACAAGGCGCGGCGACCCGCGAGATCGCCCGGAGCGTCGAGGATGCCGCTTCGGGGACGTCGCAGGTCAGCGACAATATCGAGTCCGTCACATTGGCCGCCGGCGAAACCGGGCAAGCTGCCGAGCAGATTCAAAAATCGGCCATGAGCTTGACCCGTCAGGCGGACATTCTGCGGGGCGAGGTCGACAATTTCCTGACCCAGGTACGGGGCGGCTGATCGCCGTCGCACAACCCGTTTAAACGAGGAACGAGGCCGGTCCTGGATACACGGGAAATGGCGGTGGGGTGGGGCCCACGGTACGCTTTCACGCACGCTGGTTTTCAAGACTTGCGATCGATTATGAACGTTTACAATTCGAATTGTCCCTGATTTGTCCCGAATTTTGGTTAGGTCAAAGCATGTGTAGGACTGGTATATTCCTTGCTGTAGAAACTAAATGTGAAATTACCCCCCCTAAATATCAGGAACTTCCGCCTGGAAATGGGGCTACAGGTTGGACATAGAGTCGTTACGCGAGACATTCGGACTGTTGATTGACAAGTTCCGGTAGATGATAAGAATACGGAACTCCGTGAAAAGGGCGATCAAGCCTGAAAGATCATCGGGATATTCCATGACAGACACGTCGCAAGCTCAGATCATCGACCAGGGGACGACCTTGGTCGTGAAATGCCCGGATGAATTTGATTCCGTTGCCGTTTCAGGCATTCGGTCTGATCTAACAATGGCCGTCGGCGTTGCCGATAAAGACTTGGTTTTCGATTTTTCCGGCACGGAATTCATCGATTCCAGCGGAATTGGTCTATGCGTTTTCTGTTTTAAGAAATTATCTGCAAAAGGCCGTGACGTGGGAATCGCCGGCCTGCAGGGGCAGCCGAAATCGGTCATTGAGCTTAGTCAGATCGACAAGACGGTGCCGCTGTTCGCCTCCGTGGACGACTTTCTGTCGCGGAACGGCTGATTATCCCCGCGCTGATGCTCAATACTTAAGAACGATGACCGTCGTGTCGTCGTTGGGCTCGCCGCCGGTGATATCATCGTATTCGCCGAGAATTTGATCGGCGATCTCACTCGCGGTCATCGATTGTTCGAGCGCCGCAAACCCGGCGGCGCAAATCCGTTGCTCGGCCGCGTTTTGCGCCGCCGCCGACGGATCGATTTCAAACAGGCCGTCGGTCATGAGAACCAGGGCCATTCCGGGCACCAGGGTGAATTCGGTTTCGCCGTAAGTCTGGTTTTGGGTCAGCCCCAACAGGGGGCCGCCGACCTCCACATATCCGAAACCGGTCAGTCCCAGGCGGATCGGCATCGGATGACCGGCCGATGATATTTTTAGTTTTCCGTCGGAGGCGATCCGGACCAGGGCGGCGGTGACGATCACGGCGTCCAGGGAATCGTCGGCGCAGATGGCGTCCGATATGCCGCTCATGAGGCTGCCGGGGGTCCATTCGCTGCCCATTTGCAGGATCTGGCTGCGGGCATAGGCGGACACCGCATGGGCGACCATCTTCGCACCCAGGCCGTGCCCCATGACGTCGGCAATGAAAATGCCGTCCTCGCCGATCGGGATGACCAGATCGCCGCCGCCGGCGCTCGGCACACGCCGGGCGACCGCGCATTGGATGACCCCGATGTGTTCGGGCAGATCGGGGGTCAAGGTTTCCGTCAGCTCGCGGCTTAACTGGGCCATGACCTTCTCAAGAATCGAATTCCGCCGGTTCAGCAACCGCCGGACGGTGGATTTCAGACGCGGCGGATCGATGGGTTTCAGGATGTAATCGTCGATCGCCAGCTCGTCCGCCTGGCGGGAGACGTTGTCGTCAGTATCGCTGGTCAGGAAGACGAAGGGAATCAGATCATCGCCGCGGTCGACCAAAGCCTGGCGAAAGCTGAGGCCGTCCATTTCCGGCATGTTGATGTCCGAGATGACCAGATCGACCGGCGACTCATGGAATTTCTCAAGGGCCTGGTTGGCATCCGGGTAGGAGGAAATCTGATATTCATCCTGCAATACGATTCGCAGAAACGACCGGGTGAACTCGTCGTCATCGACCAGCAGAATGCGCGGCCGGTTGACGATTGACCGGCGGGCTGGATAGCGGACGCTGAATGCATTGCAGACATCCGCGCGTTCGGCGGACATTTCATACCAATTGTCGGGCAGCATCCGCGAAATCAACGCTAGGCCGATGCCGCTTTCCTGCAACCCTTTGTTGGAATTCCATTTTTCGTAGCTCATGGCCAACTGCGCGTCGAAGCCGTCGAACGTCGGGCCGTTGTCCAGAATCCGGCAAACCCAGGCGCCGGCCGTCGTCACCAGTTCCAAGACGATCTGGCTAGGTGAAACGGAGGTATGCTCGATCAGATTGGTGACCGTCTCACTGACGAAGAAGGAAAAGGCTTCCCGCGTTTCCACGGGCAAGGCCTTGATGTCAGCCGATTCGAGCCCACGGCGCAGGGTGCGAACGGCACCCAGGTCAGGGTCTTCGACGGTTTGCCGGAAAATGACGATCCCTTGTCCCGCGTCGTCGGCCATGGCCAAAGTTGTTCCATCATAAAGCCTGGGGTGGTGCCCCGAGAGCGCCAGGGTACGCGGTGGCGTAAGGATAAGTCTAGATCGTCGTCAGTTCCGGGGCATCGGAGATCACGGGATCGGAAGACAGCCCGCTGTCCGATGCGGTGGGATCGGATAGGGGCGTTTCAGTTGTAAGCCCATCTGTCGACGTGGACAGCGTCTCGGTTTCCGTCGCCGTCAGCCAATCCGTGGCTGGATCCGTGGTTTCCGCCAGCACCGGATCCGACAAGGCCGCCAAAGCCGGGTCGCTGGTTGCCGTGCTGCTGTCGGCAAACAGGTCGGTGGCCAGGGGGTCGTTCAAGGTGACGCCCAGGTTCGCCGTCTGGCTGACCAGGCCCGTGTCGTCCATGACGGTGATGGAAATGGTCCGCGTGCCCTCAATCAGTTCCGGCGACAGGCTGTTGAAGGTCAGGCTGTTGATCACCGATTGGTAGGCCTCAAGGCTGTCCGCGCCCTGCAGGGTCAGGGCGTTGGAGGTCAGGTCGAACCCGCCGCCGACGACCTCGATGTTTGTGCCGGAAATCATCGTCTTGCCGGTCAAATCGTCGAGGATGGTATTGCCTTCCACGGACAGGATGTCGCCCAGATTGTACCCGTCGCTGATGGAAATGACGGCCTGGGAAATGTCTGATCCGTCCAGATCGCTCAGCACGGCATCGGCGGCGAATGAGATCGGTTGAATGGGGAAGTCCTGGGCGAGCTCTGTCGTGCCCAGGGACACCTCCGGCGCGTTCTGGGGGCCGTCGGGTGTGATCACGGCGCTCGCCGTGGCCGTGGCCGTCGATCCGTCGGACTCCGTGGCCGTGGCAGATACGTCCAGTTGGAACGCCTCCGTGATGTTGCCGGGCACGGTGATGTTAAGATCCGGCAGGTCGTTTGGCTGCAGGGTCCAGGTGCCGTCGCCGTTGTCCGTGCCGGCGGATAGGACGGCGCCGGCCGGCACGCCTGCGAGGGTGATCCCCAGGCTTTCCGAACCGTCCGTATCGGTCAGGGCAGCGGCGATATCGATGGGGTATGTGGCGACCGGGTCGCCGCCGACCACGGCGTCGAAATCGACTCCGGTGATGACGAAATCGCTGCCGTCGCCGACGGCGATGATTTCCCCGCCAGCGTATCCCTTGGACGCTGTGAAGACGATCTGGTCGAAGCTGCCGCCGTCTGCCGCCATGGCTGTGAAGCTGCCGGTGCCGGCCCAGGAGGCCGAGGCGAAATTACCTTCGCCGACCTTCACGCCGTTACGGTACAGATCATAATGGCCCTGTTCCACGGCATTGTCGGGAAAGGCGGAAACCCACCCGGCGGAGGCGAAGGAGATTCCCGCCTCGGTGACCGGGTTATCGAAATCGACGATCAGTTCCTCGGATACGTCGAACACTTGGCTGTATCCGACCTCGAAATTGTCGCCCGAGGCCAGGCCGTTCACACCATACCCGCCCTGGGCGGTGGTTAGATTGCCGACGCTGGGATCACTCAAGGTGCCGTCCAGGTTGATGGTGCGGCCGCTAACCTGATAGCCCGCATCAAGGGTCATGTAATTGCTTTGCGTGATCGAGGTCGGCACCGCCGTGCCACCGACCATGGTCACGGTCGGCTGGCCGATGGTGATGGACAGGTCCGGCATATCCGCCACTGGGGTGACCGTGACGTTCAGGATGCCGGACTGAACGGCGGCATCCAAGCCGTCCAGGGAGGTCGCCGTCACGCCGAGCGCGATATCGCCGGAGAAATCCTCCGGCGGCGTCAGGCTGAGGCCCGTCAACTGGGCCGGCGTCAGGGTCGCCGTGCCGCCGATGACCGTCACGTTCGACCCGTCCGCCAGGGTCAGCAGGGCACCCTCCGGAATATCGGCGATGGTGACGTTCAGCGTCTCGCCGCCGTCCGTCAGGGCGGCATCTATGCTCAGGGCAATGGGCTGGTCTTCCAAGCCGGTGGCGTCCGCCATTGTCAGCGTCGGTGCATCGGCGACGGGGTCCA
>DCRZ01000005.1:0-155 GCA_002325375.1 Rhodospirillaceae bacterium UBA1479 | reverse complement strand
ACGGGGTCCAGGTTGATCGAGAGGATGTCGGTGGTCGTGGCCGTGTCCGCGCCGTCGGTCGAGGTGGCCGAGACCGTGAGGTCGATGAGGCCGGACTGGTTCTCGGGCGGCGTCAGGCTGAGACCCGTGAGCTGGTCGGGCGACAGGATGGCGAC
>DCRZ01000009.1:96155-480660 GCA_002325375.1 Rhodospirillaceae bacterium UBA1479 | reverse complement strand
GGCGAACTGGTGTTCTAGAGCGCTGAAAAACAATGATAATGAAGGCAGAGATAGTGGGCGAGACCCCTTACAAGAAGTTCATGTTCGATACCGACTTCGACGAATTGGCGGAGCGGCGCGAGAAGGCTCGCGCCAAGGCTGCCGCCGAGGCCGCCATGCGCGACGCGGGCGAGCCCGAGCCGGAGCCCGAACCTGAACCGGAGGCCCCCACCTATTCCGAGGACGACCTGGCCCGCGCCCGCGAGGAAGGCCTTGCCGAAGGCAAGCGGCTGGGCACGGAAGAAGCGTCGTCGACTGTCGACAAGCAGATCGCCGATACCCTGAATACAATCGCGCAGCAGACTCAATCCCTGTTCGAGGCCCAGACCGAAGCGAACGAAGGTCTGACCCATCACGCCATATCCGTCGCGGCGGCGCTGGTCCGAAAACTGTTCCCCACCTTGAACCATCAGACCGCCCAGGATCAGGTGCAATCCATGCTCGAGACGGTACTCAGCCAGCTGTCCGGCGAGCCGGAAATCATCGTCCGCGTTCCGGCGGACCTTGCGGAAGCTCTGCATGAACGCATCCAGGCCGTTTCGGAACTGTCCGGTTTTCGCGGCAACATTAAATTACTGGGCGACCCGGCCCTGGCCGTCGGCGATTGCCGGCTGGAATGGTCGTCGGGCGGCGTGATGCGCAGCGCCAATGACCTGGCCCGCGAACTCGACGACATCGTCGCCCGCAACCTGAAGACCCCGGCGACGCCCGAGGCCGACCCGGAACCGGCGACGGACACCGTGGACGCACCGCAGGCTTCGGCCTCTCCGGCCGCCGAATTGGAAAACACCCAACCCGCGGAAACGGTCGCCGACGCCCCCACGGAACCTGCCGACGAAATGACCACCGACGCCGGCGCGAACAATGGTCAGACCGCCGATCCCGCGATCGAGACCCCAGCGACACAACCTGAGACCGCGGAAACGACGGCGGCCCCCGCAGCTGAGCCCGCCCCCTCCGATGCGGCCGCGGACGGCCCGCCGCCGGTACCGTCGGAGGAAATCATGGCGGAGATCGAGATTGCACCACCCGCCGTAACGGGCAGCGAAGAAGACACTCACGCCCCCGTTCCGTCGGACGACCTGATCGCCGACGCGGCCCCCGAAGGCACGCAGGACGATACATCCTCATCAAGCGAAGAAGAAGCCGCGCCGGAGCCGAAACGGATCGGCGGTGCGGATCTGGAACTCGAAGACGACCTGAAGGACTAGGAGAAAACCATGGCCGAAGACGATTTTGAACTGGGCGAATTCGTGTCCAACGGCGGTGACGGTGGTGAGGCCGCCGGTTCCGCGCCGACGGCAAGCCCTTCGGGCCTGCCGGAAGTCACCGATCTACCCAAAAGCGCCCGTGACCTGGAAGCTGTCTACGATATCCCGGTGACGGTTTCCGCCGTTCTGGGCAAAGCGACCATGCAGGTCAGCCAGCTTTTGCGCCTTGGACGCGGTGCCGTCATCGAGCTGGACCGTAAGGTCGGCGAGGCCATCGACATCTACGTCAACAACCGCCTGGTCGCGCGCGGCGAGGTGGTGGTCGTCGAAGACCGTCTGGGCGTGACCATGACGGAAATCATCAAGACCGACCGCTAACACGGATCGGCCAGGAAAGACGACTGAAGATGGCGGAAGCAACACCCAACGCCGGCGGCCCACTGCGCAACAGAACCACCGTGGACATCGCCACGGTGCTGGGGCTTGCCGTGGGTTTCGGGCTGCTTGCCGCGGCAATCGTGCTGGGCGGGTCGCCGGGGTCGTTCATCAACATCCCGTCGATCCTGATCGTCATTGGCGGCACTTTCGCCATCACCACCGCGAGCTTCTCCCTGAACGAAATGCTCCGCACCCTGCGGGTCGCGCTGAAAATCTTCATTCAGGTCAACCGCAATCCGACCCGCGCCGCGTTCCAGACCCTGCAACTGGCCGAATTGGCGCGCAAGCAGGGTGTCCTGGCGCTGCAGAACGTGATGGGTGCCATTCAGGCGGAACCGGTTCTGCACAAAGGCATCGGCATGGTCGTCGACGGCACGCCCGGCGAAGAGGTCGAAGCCATCCTGCGCCGCGACATGCAGGCCATGTTCCAGCGCCATCAGAAAAGCATCAACGTGCTGCGCCGCATGGCCGAACTGGCGCCGGCCATGGGCCTGATCGGCACCCTGATCGGCCTGGTTCAGATGCTGGGCAACCTGTCGGACCCGGGCACCATCGGCCCGAGCATGGCGGTGGCGCTGCTGACGACCTTTTACGGCGCGGTGCTGGCCAACATGGTGTTCACGCCGATGGCCAACAAACTGGAACGGAATTCCGCCGACGAAGCCATGGTGAACCAGGTCTATGTCCTGTCCACCGGTTCGATCGGCCGCCAGGAAAACCCCCGGCGCCTGGAAATGCTGCTGAACAGCATCCTGCCCCCGGAAAAGCGGGTTTCTTATTTCGACTAGGCCCGAAGATGGCCCCAAAAGATGAATGAACGACACGACATGAATGACATGCGGATCAAAGTAGGGACAGAACGGTCATGAGGTTATTGATTATCGGTACGCTCGGCGGGCAAATCGGCGCCGCAAGCCAGATCGCGATGCAGAAGGGAGCCAAGGTCCAACAGGCCGAAACGGTCGACCGGGCCCTTGATCAATTGCGCTCGGGGCAAGGTGCGGACCTGATCATGATCGACGTGCACGCCGACATCGCGCGCCTGGTGTCCTCGCTGGAAAGCGAGCGCATCGCCCTTCCCGTCATCGCCTGCGGCGTCGGCAACGACAGCCAGGCCGCCGTTCGCGCCATCAAGGCCGGCGCCAAGGAATACATCCCCCTGCCGCCGGATGCGGAACTGATCGCCGCCGTCCTGCATGCCGTATCGGAAGAACCCAGCACCATCGTCTACAACGATCCGGGCATGGCCGACGTCATCAAGATGGCCGACCAGATCGCCCCGTCGGAAGCCAGCGTCCTGATCACCGGCGCCTCCGGCACCGGCAAGGAGATGATGGCCCGCCATCTGCATGCCAAAAGCCGCCGCAAGGACAAAACCTTCGTCGCCGTCAACTGCGCGGCGATCCCGGAAAACCTTCTGGAATCGGAACTGTTCGGGCACGAAAAAGGCGCCTTCACCGGTGCCGTGTCCCGTCGCGTCGGCAAATTCGAGGAAGCGGACGGCGGCACCCTGTTGCTCGACGAAGTCTCGGAAATGGACCCGCGCCTCCAGGCCAAGCTGCTGCGCGCCCTGCAGGAACGCGAAATCGACCGGGTCGGCGGTGCCAAGCCGGTAAAGGTCGACGTACGCATCATCGCCACATCCAACCGCAATCTGCAGGAAGAAGTCGCCAAGGGCTCCTTCCGCGAAGATTTGTACTTCCGGCTCAACGTGGTCAATCTGGTGATGCCGTCGCTTTCCCGGCGGGAACAGGACATCCCCCTCTTGGCCCGGCACTTCGTGAAAAAGTATTCGGAAGCCAACCATATCGACGAGCGGCCGATTTCCGAGGGCGCCATGAGCAGGCTTATGGCCCACAACTGGCCCGGCAACGTGCGCGAACTGGAAAACGCCATCCACCGCGCCGTGATTCTGGCGACCGGATCGGAAATCGGGCCGGAAACCATCATGGTGTCTGGCACCCAGGGGGCACCGGCCTCCGGTATCTCCGACGCCGACATGGAAACCGCGGCCCTGGTCGGGCGCACCGTCGCCGACGTGGAGCGCGACCTGATCATCGACACCCTGCATCACTGCCTGGGCAACCGCACCCATGCAGCCAATATTCTGGGCATTTCCATCCGCACGCTGCGCAACAAGCTGCGTCAGTACAGTCAGGAAGGCTTTGCCGTGCCGCAACCGGGCGAAGCCGGCGCGGCGCCGGCCCCCTGATCCGGAACGCGAAACGGACCGACCAAGGCATCCGATGAACGACGACAAGAAAATGCCGAAACGAATGACGACGGGAACGAACGATATGACGGCGGGGAACGGTAATGGCTGAGGCGACGCAAAGCGCCCCCGTGGCCGCCCGCACGGCCGCACCGCGCGGTGCCCCGCAGTCGGGGCCCGAGGAACAAGGCGACAACCCGTTTCAGGGTGTGATCGACCTTCTCAAGCGCGGCGACCTGATCTTCGCACTCGGCGTTATCGGCATCCTGGTGGTGCTGATCCTGCCCATGCCGACCTGGCTCCTGGATATGAGCCTGGCCTTTTCCATCACCTTCTCGGTGCTGATCCTGATGACGGCACTGTTCATCGAAAAGCCGCTCCATTTTAACTCGTTCCCCACGGTTCTGCTGCTGGCGACCATGATCCGTTTGGCGTTGAACCTGGCGTCGACCCGCCTGATTTTGGCCGATGGCCACACGGGAACGGATGCCGCCGGTCAGGTCATCGAGGCCTTCGGCGGTTTCGTCATGCAGGACAACTTCGTCATCGGGATCATCGTTTTCGCGATCCTGGTGCTCGTCAACTTCATCGTCATCACCAAGGGTTCCGGCCGTATCGCCGAAGTCGCGGCACGCTTCACCTTGGACGCCATGCCCGGCAAGCAGATGGCGATCGACGCCGACCTGTCGTCGGGCCTGATCGACGAGGACGACGCCCGCGCCAGACGCAAGGAACTGGAGGACGAAAGCACCTTCTTCGGCGCCATGGACGGTGCGTCCAAGTTCGTGCGCGGCGACGCCATCGCCGGCCTTCTGATCACCTTGATCAACGTCCTGGGCGGCATGGTCATCGGGGTCGCGCAGAAAGATCTGTCCTTCGCCCAGGCCGCCGACATGTACACCCGCCTGACCGTCGGCGACGGCCTGGTCAGCCAGATCCCCGCACTGATCGTATCGACCGCCGCCGGTATGATGGTGACCAAGGCCGGCATCACCGGCCCGACCGAAGCAACCCTGTTCCGCCAGCTCGGCGGCCAGCCGAAAACCCTCGGCATGTCCAGCTTCCTGCTGGTCGGATTGGCCGCCATGCCCGGCATTCCGGCATTCCCCTTCCTGCTGCTGGCCTTCGCCACGGGCGCCATGGGCTTCATCGTGACGGCCCGCGACAAACGCAAAGCCGAAGAAGCAATTCAGGAACTTGAAGATTCCACGCCGGAACCGAGCAAGGCTGCGGAAGAACCCATCGCGACGGCGTTGCGCATCGATTATCTGCGTCTGGAACTGGGCTATGGCCTGCTGTCGTTGATCAATTCGCCGCCCGAGAACGGCCAACGCCTGACCGATCAGATCAAGGCCCTGCGTCGTCAGTTGGCGTCGGAAATGGGTTTCGTCATGCCGTCCGTGCGCATCCAGGACAACATGCAGCTTCCCGCCAACACCTATGTCATCCGGGTCAAGGAGATCGAGACCGGGCGTGGCGACCTTCGGCCCAGCATGCTGCTGGTCATGGATCCGCGCGGTGAGGAAATCACCCTGGCCGGGGAAAAGACCATGGAGCCGACCTTCGGCCTTCCGGCCATGTGGATCGAGGAAGCCAACCGCGAAGAAGCCCTGTTCCGCGGTTATACGGTGGTCGATCCGGCAACGGTGGTAACCACCCACCTGACCGAGATCATCAAGGACAACATGGACGATCTGCTGAGCTATGCGGAAACGCAAAAACTTTTGGATGAGCTCGACAAGGAACAGCAAAAGCTGGTCGAATCCATCATCCCCAGCACGATCTCCCTGGGCGGTCTGCAACGGACGCTGCAGAACCTGCTGGCCGAGCGGGTGTCGATCCGCGATCTGCCGACCATTCTGGAAGGCGTCGCCGAGGCCTGCGCCGGAACCCGCAACGTGATGATGATCACCGAACATGTGCGGGCCCGTCTGGCACGGCAGATTTCCGATGCCAACGTGAACGACCAGGGCTTCATTCCGCTGGTCACTCTGTCGCCACCGTGGGAACAGGCCTTCGCCGAATCGATCATCGGCCCGGAAGACGACAAGCAGCTGTCCATGGCGCCCTCGAAGCTCCAGGAATTCATCGGCGCGCTGCGCACCAATTTCGAACGGCAGGCGATGATGGGCGAAAGCCCCGTCCTGCTGACCAGCCCGGCCATCCGGCCTTATGTGCGTTCCATCGTGGAACGTTTCCGGCCGATGACCGTCGTGATGTCCCAGAACGAAATCCACCCCAAGGCCAAGATCAAGACCGTGGGGCAGGTGTAACGTACGGCAGAAAGCTACAGGAGAAACGATCATGCGGCTTCTCACATTCAAGGCGGCGAACCTGCGACAGGCGATGACCCTTGTGCGGCGCGAACTGGGTGACGAGGCGACCATCGTATCGACCCAGACCAACCCGATCAGCGGCGAGGCGCGGATTGTCGCCGCCCGTCAGCAGGACGCCAGCGATCCCCGCCTGGGCCATGTCGCCATGGCGCCGGAACAGCGCTTCGACCAGGTTTTGGAAACATTGCTGCTGCACGGTGTGCCGATGAACCTGGCCGACCGCCTGTCCCAGGCCGCCGCCGACATGGAACCGCGCACACCGATCGCGGCTTTGACCGGCACCCTGGCCCTCGATTTCAATTTCGTCCCCGTTGACGTGACCGCCGACAACCAACGCCTGATTCTGGTCGGCCCGCCGGGCGCCGGCAAGACGCTGGCCCTGGTGAAACTGGCCGCGCGGGCGCTGATGGCGCGGCGCTCCGTGCAGCTTCTGACCACCGACCTGAAGCGTGCCGGTGCGGTCGAGCAACTGACCGCCTTTGCCAAGGTCATGGGCCAGGAACTCTTCATCACTGAAACCGCCGAGGAACTGGCCCAATTCATGGCCCGTATTCCCAAGCGAACCGTGGTGCTGATCGATTCCCCGGGGGTCAATCATCGCTCGCACACAGAAATGGACGGCCTGTTCGATTTCGTCAACGCCGCCCCGGCCGAGCCGGTGCTGGTTCTGAACGCGGGCATGGACGCGCTGGAAGCCGCGGACGTGGCCATGGCGTTCGGGTCACTCGGCATCAAACGTATGCTGGTCACCCGCACGGACGCCACCGGCCGCATGGGGGCAATCCTGGCAGCCATGGAAAGCGCCGGACTGGCCCTGGCCGGAACCACCGGATCCGCCGATCCCATCGACGGTTTCTTCCCGACCGGCGCACCCGACCTGGCGGACCTGCTGTACGGTGAGGTTCTCAGCCTGAATGCGGAACTTCCCCTGCGCAACCAGGAAGATGAAGACGTCGATCTGGAAGACCTGATCGACGGCCACGAACGGATGATCAACGTCGCCCTTCCTGCCGAGGGCTGAGCCCTCCGGTCGCGGACGGCCGCAGCACAATTTGGGGGTCGCACCAATGTCGGAAATTTCCGTACCGCCGCCGCCCCCACCGGTGACGCCGACGGTCACTGCGCCCCTGCCGCCGCCGACCGCCATCACCCTGCCCCCGGCCCAAGCCCAAATTTCCGTGCCGCAGGTGATCCTTGATGCCGCCCTGGGGGCGCGCTTCGACCTGCAGATCGCCACTGTCACCCCACAGGGGCTTGCGACCCTAGAGGGCGTGGTCGGCAAATTGCAGTTGCAGTTGCAGGCCCTCTTGAACTTGAACCCCGGCGACAAGGTCACCCTGCAGTTGAACGGGCGCGGCCCGCAGCTTCAATTCATCATCGCCGCGATCAACGGCCAAAGCCCGGCCGCAGCACTACGCGCCGCGGCCCAATCCCTCCAGGCCGGCGCCCAGGCCGCCACCGGCACGGCGGCGCTCAACCTGCCGCCCTTCGCCGAAGGCAACAGCCTGATCGCGACCCTGCTGCGTCCGGCATCCGGGATTCCTGCACCCTTATTGCCCGCCATACCACCCGGCGCCTCCGTGCCCGGCGGGCCCGGGGGAACGGGATCCGCTTTTTTAGGCACGACGGGAACGGGCCCCTTGGGCGGGCAGCCCGCCCCCTCCGGCGGGCCTCTTTCCGGAACCACACCCGCCCCCCAGACCGGTGGCCCTTTCGGCCCGGGCCAGGCAGGGGCATCCCCTTCTTCCACGCCTTCTCCGCAGGCCAACCCGCCCCAGACTTTGCCCGCCGGAACCCAGTTCACGGTTCAGATCACAACCCTGCAGCCCGCTCCGCCGGGCGGGGCGGCCGCCCTGACCCAAACCCAAGGGCCGACGCCGCCGCTTGCGGCCCTGGGGCAGACACTGACCGGAATCGTCAGCGGCACACAGACCGGTGGCCAAGCCATTGTCGAAACGCCGCTGGGCCCCGTCGCCCTGGCCGGTGCGAACCCGCCGCCCGAGGGCGCCCGCGTGGTGCTTAGCGTGACCAGCGCGCCGCTGCCTCCGGCGCAGCCGGAACCGCTTCTCGACAACGCCCAACTGGCGCTTCGCCAGGCCCTGTTCCTCGACCGCCATTGGCCGGCCATGCGCGATGTGGTCGAGACCCTGGCGCAGGCGGCGCCCAACACCGCACAACATCTCCTGCATGCGGTCTTGCCGCGCCCGGACGGCAACATGACGGCGAACATCATGTTCTTTCTGTCGGCCGTGCGAGGCGGCGATGTCCGCGCCTGGCTGGGCGACAATACCGTGCGGGTATTGCAGCGGGTTAATCCGGGATTATTGGGCCGCATGCGCGAGGATATGGGACAGCTGTCGCGCCTGGCGGACGAACCGACCACCGGAGACTGGCGCATTTTCATGATCCCTTTCATGAATGGCGAACAGTTGGAACAGATCCGCCTGTTCACCCGCGCCCAAGCCGAGGATGACGACGACGCGGAGCACGGCCCCGGCACCCGTTTCGTGATTGACGTCACCTTGTCGAAGCTGGGACACATTCAATTGGACGGTCTGGTCGACACCGCGCACCGGCGAATGGACATGGTGGTCCGATCGGACGCGCATTTGCCCCCGGATATGCGCAACGATATCCGCCATCTTTACGAGATGTCCGGCGATATCACCGGGTTCCGGGGTGGCGTCGGATTTCAGGCGCAACCTGCCAATTTCATCGCGGTCGAACCCCCTGCCCCGGCCAAGGGCGGTGTTGGACTGGTCGTATAGGGAGAACGGAACCATGGATCTGTGGCAGCGGCGGGCGGTTCTAGCCCCAGCCCCCAATCCGGATCGCAACATCGATTTCGTGTCGAGTCTGAGCGGCCGGCTCACCGCGCTGGGCGGATCAATCGATGTCGCGCTGCGTTACGTACCTGACGCGCTGACCGTCTCGCCCGCCGCCTTCGCCGCCTACCTGCGGGCGTTGGAAGGCGGTGATTGGCCGTCACACGAAAATCTGGCGACAACGATCCTGCAGGATGTCAGCAATGAACTGGTGCCGCGCTGGGTCCAGATCGTCACCCGCCGGGGTGCCGCGGATGGTGTGTCGGAACATAAAATTCTGGTCGAGGACCGTCAGCCGCAATGGAACAACGCGGCCCTTCTGGCACATCTGCATTCGATCTGATCGAACGCCCGCGGTTTAACCCGCCGTACTGGCAGCCTTGCGACGCGCCGATTGACGGCGATAGAGCTGCAGACCCAGTTCGTCCAATTCGCCCTGTTCCCGGCGCGCTTCTTCCAGTGCCGCTTCGCGCTTACGAATTTCGTCGGCGACCTGATATTTCTTCAATTCCATGAAGGCGCGGCTGAGGATGTCCCGGGCCTCCAGGATTTCCGCCTCCTTGGCACGGATTTTCTGATCTAGAAGACCACGCCGATACCGGAACAGGTTGTAGTAGGCGCCAAAAGTGATGCCCATTTCGCTGGACCCGGCAAGCGCCTGTTCGCGCTTCAATTCGGTCTCCAGATCGCGAACCAGCTGATCCAGTTCATTCAGCTTGCGGATGTGCTGGCCAAGCTCGCGCCGCCGTTCATCGACGGTCCATTCATGCAGGCGGATCAGGTTCTTCAGACCGGCGGCCATGGGGTTTTGATGTCTCCGTCAGGTCCTGGTCACGCCGCCGGGGCCGCGCCACCGGCAGGTGCCGCAGCCGCGTGTTGCGGTTCGGGTGCAGGCATCTCAAGGGTTTCCGCCAGCAGGCGATAGCAGCTGTCGAGGTCCGTGACGTCACCGATTTCCTGGCCCAGGAATCCTTCAATGGCGTCATAGTATTTGATCGATTCATCGACCTTGGGGTCCGAGCCGCGGCGATAGGCGCCAAGGCGGATCAGTTCCGCCATATCTTCGTAGACGGACAACAGTTGCCGCGCGCGGACGACCAGGGCGTTCTGTTCCGGCGTGTTGCAGGCCGGCATGGTTCGGGACACGCTACGCAGGATGTTAATGGCGGGATAGCGGCCCCGCTCGGCGATCGCGCGGTCAAGCACGACGTGGCCGTCCAGGATGCCGCGCACGGCATCGGCCACGGGCTCGTTATGGTCATCGCCCTCGACCAGCACCGTGAACAGACCGGTCACGTCGCCCTGCCCCTGACGGCCGGGTCCGGCGCGTTCCAAAAGCCGCGGCAACAACGCGAAGACGGAAGGCGTATACCCCTTGGAGGCCGGCGGTTCGCCCACGGCCAGGCTGATTTCCCGTTGCGCCATGGCGACACGGGTGACGCTGTCCATCAGGCACAGCACGTTGGCGCCGCAGTCACGGAAAAATTCCGCCACCGCCATGGTCATAAAGGCGGCCTGCCGGCGTACCAGGGGCGGCTCGTCCGAGGTTGCAACGACGACCACGGAACGTTTCAGGCCTTCTTCGCCCAAATGATCCTCGATGAACTCACGGGCCTCGCGGCCGCGTTCACCGACCAGGCCGATCACGCTGACCTCGGCATCCGTGTTGCGCGCCATCATCGACAACAACGTCGATTTGCCGACCCCAGACCCGGCGAAAATGCCAAGCCGCTGCCCGCGACAGCAGGTCAGGAAAGTGTTCATGGCACGCACGCCGAGATCGACCTTGCCGCCGATCCGTGAGCGTTCATGGGCGGGCGGCGGTGCCGTGTGGATCGGATAAGGGGTCGAGCCCGTGGGCAGCGGCCCCTTGCCGTCGATCGGCCGGCCGAAGGCGTCGATGACACGGCCCAGCCAGGCCTCAATCGGATAGATGACCGGCTCCGACGCGCCGACCTCGACCTTGCAGCCCATGCCGATGCCGTCGACAGCGCCGAACGGCATGACCAGCGCCTTGCCGTCGCGGAACCCGACGACCTCGCAGGGAACGATGCTGCCGTTCTTGGTGGTGATGTCGCAATGGTCGGAAACGGAGACAGCGCCCTGAAGGCCCTCGACCTCGACCAACAGGCCGACGATGTTTGCGACCCGGCCAAAGTAAACCTGCCCGGTGTGCCGGTCGACTTCATTCAGAATGTCATTGACGAACGTGTACAAGCGCTTTGACCGCGAATCCGAATACCGTTTTTATTGCCTGACCATACTATCACGGACAACGGTTGATGGAGTGTTAAGCCTCTGCTTAATAACGAAATATTCCTGGGGACAGTCCGTCAACTTGCGCCGATTCGCCACGGAGGTTATGGTTAACAAAGGTTAATGCGTCCGATTAAGGAGGCCGTTCATGCGTGTGCTGCTCGTCGAAGACGATCCCTCGACCCAGAAAAGCGTCAAGATGATGCTTGAATCGGCCAACATGGTCGTCGATACGACCGACCTGGGCGAGGACGGGTTAGAGATCGGAAAGCTCTACGATTACGACATCATCGTGCTCGATATCATGCTGCCGGATATGGACGGGTTCGAAGTCCTGCGCCGGCTGCGCGATTCCCGGGTCAACACCCCGGTGCTGATCCTGTCGGGTCTGGGTGAATCGGAAAGCAAGGTCAAGGGGCTCGGCCACGGCGCCGACGATTACCTGACCAAACCGTTCATCAAGGAAGAACTGATGGCCCGTATTCAGGCCATCGTCCGGCGTTCCCAGGGCCACGCCCAGTCGGTCATCCAAACCGGCCGCCTGATGGTCAATCTGGATACCCGGACCGTCGAAGTCGACAGCCAGCCGATTCATCTGACCGGCAAGGAATACGGCATTCTCGAGCTACTCAGCCTGCGCAAGGGCACGACCCTGACCAAGGAGATGTTTCTCAACCATCTCTACAACGGCATGGACGAGCCCGAATTGAAGATCATCGACGTGTTTATCTGCAAGCTGCGGAAGAAGCTGTCGACGGCGACCGGCGGCGAGAATTACATCGAAACGGTCTGGGGACGCGGCTACGTGCTGCGCGACCCGGAACCAACGCAAAAGGCGGTTGCCAACGGCTGACGCCCGGGCAGCATCCTTAAAGGTTCAGCGAACAAGAGGCGGGACATTCCCGCCTCTTTGTTGTTGGGATTTAGACAGAAAATCTATTTGCCGGTCAGGGCGTAGATGCCGCGTTGGCCGGAAACAGGGGCGAATTTGTCCGACACGCCGAGAACCGTTTCGGCCCCGCCCAGGAACAGCATGCCGTAATCGGGCATCAGGTCCGCCACGCCGGCCAGCACCTTGCTCTTGGTCGGCTGATCGAAATAGATCAGCACGTTGCGGCAAAACACCACGTCGAAATGGCCCAGCGGCGCCAGGTTTTCCAGCAGGTTATAGTACTTGTACTGAACCATGCTCCGGATTTCGGGTTTCAGCTGCCATTGGTCATCGACCTTGTCGAAATACTTGACCAGCATGGTGATGGGCAGACCGCGCTGCACCTCGAACTGGGAATAGAGCCCGTTTTCCGCCTTCTTCAGAACCTGGCGTGAAATGTCGGTCCCGACGATCTCGACCCGCCAACCGGAAAGCTTGGCACCCTCTTCCTTCAACAGCATGGCCAGCGAATAGGGTTCCTGCCCGTTCGACGCGGCAGCGCACCAGATGCGCAGGGATTTCTTGGCCGCGCACTTTTCCAGCATATGCGGCAGGACATGCTCACGGAACAGATCGAAAGGCTTGATATCGCGGAAGAAGAACGATTCATTCGTGGTCATCGCTTCCATGACCTCGACGATCATCGCCTCGTTGTTGGACTTGCGAATTTCCGTGATCAGTTCCTCGACGCCCTTGATGTTATGGGCACGGGCCACGGGCATCAGGCGGCTTTCCAGCAGATAGGCCTTGTCCTCGTTCAGGACCAGGCCCGAGCGCTGCTTCAGCATCGTCGACATGAACTGGAAATCATCCGGTTTCATGCGGCCCTCGTACGTAGCTTGTTCATGACATGTGGACCCAAGTCATTGAGCGGCAGGACCGCCTCGCACAACCCGGCCGTGGCGACCGCCCCCGGCATGCCCCAAACGACGCTCGACGCCTCGTCCTGGGCCAGAACCGTCCCACCGGCCTCGGCCACAACCTTGGCGCCATCGCGACCGTCATGCCCCATGCCTGTGAGAATAACCGTCAGCACCGCACCACCGAATTCGGCGGCAATCGAACGCAACATGGGATCGACGGAAGGCCGGCAGAAATTCTCTGGCGGATCCTGGTTGGTGCGGATCACCATACCCGCCCCGGACCGTTCGACCGTCATGTGAAAATTGCCCGGCGCAATGTAGATATGCCCGGCCTCCAGCGGCACGCCATCGGCGGCCTCCGTGCAGGGCCAGCCGGTGGACTTGGCGATATGCTCGGCCAGGATGGCGGTGAAGGTCGCCGGCATGTGCTGGGTCACCATCACCGGCATGTTGATGTCCGGCCGGATGTCCTTGAACAACTGGAACAGGGCCTGCGGCCCGCCGGTTGAACTGCCGACCGCCAAAATACGCGGGCGGGCCGTTCCGCCGCCCGTCCGTAATTGCACTTGTTTGTCGTAAAGCGGCTTGGCCATCCGCTCCTTGGGCACAGGACTGGCCGTGGCGGCACCCGGCGTCGATGCGGCGCGCCTGCTGACCAGGCCGAGTTGACGGATCTTTTCCAGAAGTTCCTGCTTGAAGGTGTCGCTGCCGGAAATTTCGCGGGTTGCCGTCGGCTTCGGTACATAGTCCGTGGCCCCGGCCTGAAGGGCGCGCAGGCTGATCTCGGCATTCTTTTCCGTCAGGGTCGACGCCATGATGATTTTGACGTCGGGTTTGATCTCCAAAAGCTTCGGGAGCGCCGTCAGGCCGTCCATCACCGGCATTTCGATGTCCAGAATGATGACGTCGACGGGATGCGCCTTCAGGCGGTCAACGGCCATCTGGCCGTTGCCGACCGACGCCGCGATGCGCAAACCCGGCTCGCCCTCGATCATGCGCGCGATCAGGCCGCGGATCACGGCGGAATCGTCGACCAACATGACGCGGACTTCGTCACTCGTCATCCGTAACCCCTTATTATCGCGTCGCGATAAACCACATCCACCGTCCGTTGGTCGGCAGACAGTTAAAGAAGGCCGACCTGCGAGAACTTCGCTTGAATAATCTCGCTGTCGAATGGCTTCATGATGTATTCATTCGCACCAGCTTCGATCGCTTCCTGGATATGCTGGATGTCGTTTTCAGTGGTGCAGAATACGACGATCGGGCCGCCGCCACCGGGCAGCGCGCGCAATTCCCGCAAAAACTCGATGCCGCTCATCACCGGCATGTTCCAGTCAAGCAACACGGCATCGGGCAGCTTTTGTTTGCATGCATCCAGAGCTTCCTGGCCATCAGCCGCCTCAATCGTCTCGAAACTGAGTTCTTCGAGGATTTTCCGCGCGACCATCCGGATTACTTTCGAGTCGTCAACGATCAGACAAGATTTCATTAGCCCACCCGCGTCAGTTCGTCTTCGGTTGCATACGGACCACCGTTACATCGGCCATCATCCGTAAGTTTCCCTGCATTCCCAGATGCCGACTGCACCAACCTGGATAACAGGACTTATGCTGATATCGCAATAACGATCCTTACGCCATGCGTTTCGTCCGATCGGCTGAAACCCTAGCTAGTACGGCCGGATGCCGCCCCCGCGACAGTCTGCGCCAGACTGGACACCAGGGCCTCACGGTCGAATTTCGCCACGTAATCATTAAAACCCGCGTCACGTCCGCGTTCGAAATCGGCGCTCGTGGCGCGGGCCGACAGCGCCACCATGGGCACCTTTTCCCAGGCCCCGCCGCGCCGAACCTCGTTCGCGAATTCGAAACCGTTCATGCCGGGCATTTCGATGTCGGAAATGATGACGTCGAAGGCCGCTCCCTTATCACGCATGGAAAGCGCCTCCTGGGCGCTTTGCAGCGCCGTGACCTGCCATCCCGCGACCGACAGCAGCGGCGCCAGAAGATTGCGGAAAAACGGGCTGTCATCGATCAAAAGCGCGCGACGCCGCCCCCCCGAAGCACTTTCGATTTCCGCGCTGTCGGCAGAGCCGAACCAATCGGAGAATGCCTGGGTCAGGAAGTAGCCCGCGTCGATCACGTCCGTCGCCTTGCCGGCGATGACGGCACTGCCGATCAAGCCCGGAATATCCGTGGTCAGTTCGATCTTCAGGCGGTCGTCGACGATATCGACGATCTCGTCCACGACCAGGCCCATGGAGCGTTCGCGGTCGGTAAACACCAGGATCGGCTGACGGCCGGTTTCCTTGAACTTATGAGTGGCGGCAAACGGGATCAGCGGCATCAGTTGTTCGCGGTACTGCACCATGACCTGGCCATGCGAGGTTTCGGTCTCGGACATGTCGATCTCTTCAAGCCGCGCGACCAGGGCCAGCGGCACCGCCTTGAGCTCCGGTCCGCCGGCGCGGAACACCAGCAGGGACGTCGTTTCTTCGTCCGTCGACACGGCCTGGATATCGGCTTCCGAGCGATGCTCGGTATCCATTTCCCCGGCGGCCTCTGCGATGCCGTTGGGGTCCAGGATCATGATCACGCTGCCGTCGCCGAGGATCGTGTTGCCCGAATAAAAAGTGATGTCGCGCAGGATGGGCGCCACCGGCTTGACCACGATTTCCTCGGTATCGAACACGCGGTCGACGATGATGCCGAAGGTGTTGGAACCGACCTGGGTGACGACGATGAACACTTCCTCGTCGTCGGCGATCGCTTCCGCCACCAGGGCGTCGGTGGTTTTCGGCGCCGCGTCCTCGTCCTTACCGGAACCGTTGCTCTTTTCGGCTTCGGGCGGGTCCTGCAGGCGCAGCAATTCACGCAGCGAAATCAGCGGCAGCAACCGGTCACGCAGGCGCAGCACGGCTGATTCGTTGATCATCTCGATGGCGTTTTCCGACTGCGCCGAAGCGCGCACCAGTTCCAGAACGCTGATCTGCGGCACGGCGAAGCGTTCGCCGCAGCATTCGACGATCAAGGCCGAGACGATGGCCAGGGTCAGCGGAATCTTGATGGTGAAGGTCGAGCCCTTGCCCGGCGTCGTCTTCAGTTCGACGGTGCCGCCGATTTTCTCGATGTTGGTGCGCACCACGTCCATGCCGACGCCACGGCCGGACACGTTGGTGATCTTTTCCGCCGTCGAGAACCCGGCCTTGAAGATGAACATGCCGATCTGCTGATCGGTCATCTGCCCCAGGTCGGCTTCGGTCGTCAGGCCGTTTTCCAGCGCCTTCTGTTTGATGCGGTCGATGTTCAGGCCACGTCCGTCGTCGGCGATCTCGATGATGATATGACCGCCTTCGTGGTAGGCGTTCAGGGTGATGGTCCCGGTGTCGGACTTACCGACGGCCTGGCGCCCCTCGACGTCTTCAAGTCCGTGGTCGGCCGAATTGCGGACCATATGGGTCAACGGATCCTTGATCAGTTCCAGAACCTGGCGGTCCAATTCCGTTTCGGCACCCAGCATGACAAGTTCGATCTTCTTGCCCGATTCAACGGCCAGGTCGCGCACGATGCGCGGCAACTTGGCCCAGGCATTGCCGATCGGCTGCATGCGCGTCTTCATGACGCCTTCCTGCAGGTCCGTGGTGATATGCGACAGGCGCTGCAACGGCACCGTGAATTCGCTGTCGTCCAGGCCGCGCACCATCTGCAGCAGCTGGTTGCGGGTCAGCACCAGTTCGGAGACCAGGGTCATGAGGTCTTCCAGAACGTCGACGTTGACGCGGATCGACGATGCGGCAACACCGCCCCCGGCTTTGCCCGTGTCCTTCTTTTCCGCATCCTTCGATGGGGCGGGTGCCGGCACGCCGGCTTTGGACGCCTTCTCGGCCTCACGCTCCCGTTCCATCTCGGCACGCAGTTCCGCTTCCGTCGCGGCGCGGGCGCCGGCCACCTGGGCGGCCTCGACCTCGTCCAAAAGTTCCTGGGCCACGGGGGCGCCATGTTCGTTGGTCGCCGGTGTCGCGGCCTTGGCGGCCTCGGCGGCGCGCTCGGCGGCCAATTCGGCCTCCAGCTGCTCCTGAGACGCGGCCTTCACCCCCTGGGCCGTCGCGGCCTCGACCTCGGCCAGCAGTTCGGCCGCCACCGGGGCGCCGAATTCGTTGACCGCGGCGGCACCGCCCGCGGCAGGGGCAGCCGCAGCGGCGGGAGCCGCCGGTGCGGCCTTGGCGCCGCCGCCTTCCGCATAGGCATTCAGATCGTCGATCAATTCCTGATCGTCGCCTTCGGGTTCGGCCCCCGTTTCCTCAAGCTTGCCCAACAGGTCGCGGACACAGTCCAGACATTTGAGAATGAGCGTCACCGCCTCAGGCGTGACCTCCAACTCGCCGTCGCGGAATTTGCCGAGCACGTTCTCACCGGCATGGGCCACCGATTCCAATCGCGGCAGCCCCAGGAACCCGCAGGTGCCCTTGATGGTATGGACCAAACGGAAAATGTTCCCCAGGATTTCCTTGTTGTCGGGCTCTTGCTCGAACTTGACCAGCTCGACATCCAGCACGGCCAAGTTTTCCGAGGTTTCCGTAAGGAATTCAGTGAGAAGGTCGTCCATTTCTGCAACTCCTGGGAGCCGGCGGCCCCGCGTTTACAATATCGCATTACACTTGGCACACCATGCCCGGAGGCTAAACGCACGCCGTCTTCGTCAGTCTTGCACCGGGAACCCACGCAGATTCCGCCGCTAATTCAACCGCACAGCGGCGCTTCCCGGATCAAAAATTTCTAAGGCTCGGAAATTAAAGCAAAACCGCCACAGGGCGGCAAATGAATTCACGGCGATTCCACTATGACTGATGGCCTAGCCACGATTACGGATTACGGTTGTGGGCATTGCCCACACCTATCCCTGCCCGCCCTTATCTTGCGGAAACAGGGCCATGAAGCGGATTTCGCCGTCGCCTTCATCAGAGGTTTCGATACGCCCGCCTTCGGCGCGGGCAAGCACCTGGGCGAAATGGGCATGCACGGTACGCGCGCTCACCACGTCCCCGGTCGCATCCGGGTCAAGGGCCGCCGCCAAATCCGGCTTGAGCACCGCCCCGACCCCCTGCGCGGTTACCGCAAGCCCCGCACCTTCGGGCAGGGCCGCCGTGTGAACCGTGACCGGGCCGCCCCGGGGCAGGCATTCGGACGCCAACAAGATCATAAGAAGCAGCACCTTGCCGACGCCCGCGGGCAGACTATCGGGGGCATGGCTGCTGTCCGGCCATTCCAGTTCGGTCTTGCCGCCCGCCAGCATTTCGCCCGCCAGTTCCCGTGCCTCGTTGAGGCTCAACGTACCAACGGCGGAGGCCTTACCGCCGGCAGCGCCGAAGGCGATGCGGAAGAACGCCAGACGGCGTGTGATTTCGGCCGCGCTGGAGGTCACCAGATCCAAGGCATCGCCGTCTAAATCGCCGTCTTCTGCCAGTTCCAGACCTGCGTTGACAGCACCCGCCGGGCCGACCAGATCATGGCACAGCCGCGAGCACAGCAACTGGGCAAGGTGGATGTCTGAAGTCATGTCCCTGAATGTCCTCGGTCGTCGTCCGTTCAGTCTCCGCAAGGCGGCGCTGTGACTGACTATTGCCGACCCGCCCCCGGGGCACAAGGGTCAACCCGGGGCATCCGACCGCAGGCCGGGCGCCTCTCCTCGGAACCGCCGCGCCGGCATCCTGAAGATGAGAAAAGCGCCTTTTCACGACTTCCCGAAGCGACCCGATCATGTTATAGAAAGACTGTGGTATACCAAATGCCAACATAATAACCGGGGTTATTGCTCAGATTTCCAGAGAATTCGGTAATGGCCTGCGCTGTTTCGCGACATAATTCACCGCCGCCGGCGAAACGCCCGGCGCGGCAGCAAACGAGGCCCGCATCAAGCGGACCCGAATAAGACCAAGGAGGAAGCCCGCATGTCCACTGCTACCGCTCAGAAAGGACGTCGCCGTGAGCGCGCCGCCTTCGGGAAAGGCCGCCAGGTCACCGATCAGGCCATCGCCGATGTGCAACACCTTCTGGGCGAACAGCCGCGGCGCCGCGAATACCTGATCGAATACCTGCACCTGATCCAGGACGCCTTCGGCCATTTGTCAGATGCCCATATGGCGGCGCTGGCCGCCGAATTGCGGCTGGCACAGACGGAAGTCTACGAAGTCGCGACCTTCTATCACCACTTCGACGTGGTGAAGCAGGGCGAGGACGCGCCGCCGGCCCTGACCGTGCGGGTTTGTGATTCGATCACCTGCGAAATGAAGGGATCGGGCGCCCTGACGGCACAGCTCAAGTCGATCCTGGGACCCGACGTGCGCGTCATCCACGCGCCCTGCGTCGGCGCCTGCGACAAGGCGCCGGTCGCCGTGGTCAAGCAACGCCAGATTTTCCACGCCGATGCGGACAGTGTGAAGGCCGCCGTCGAGGCCGGCCAAGTCACCATGGACCCGCCCGCCTACAAAAACCTGGCCGCCTACCTTGCGGAGGACGGCTACAAGGTTCTGGGCGATTGCCTGAAGGGTGCCCAGGACCGCGAACAAGCCATTGAAATTATTAAAGAGTCCGGCCTGCGCGGGCTGGGCGGCGCCGGCTTCCCGACGGCCACCAAATGGGGCTTCATGAAGAACGCGCCGAAGCCCCGGCTGGTCGCCATCAACGCCGACGAGGGCGAGCCCGGCACCTTCAAGGACCGCCATTGCTTCGAGACAGATCCTCACCGGGTCATCGAGGGTGCCCTGATTGCCGCCTGGTCGATCGAAGCATCGGCGGTTTACATCTATCTGCGCGACGAATATCCCGCCTGCCGTGAAATCCTGTTGACCGAAATTAAGAAGGTCGAGGATGCCGGCCTGAACGGCGGCATCGAACTGCATGTTCGGCGCGGCGCCGGGGCCTATATCTGCGGCGAGGAATCCGGGATGCTGGAAAGCATCGAGGGCAAGCGCGGCCTGCCGCGCAACCGCCCGCCGTTCCCGGCCCAGGCGGGCCTGTGGGGCCGCCCCACGCTGATCAACAACGTGGAAACGGTTTACTGGCTGCCCAAGATCATCGAACACGGGCCCCAATGGTATCAGGACCAGGGCCGGCCGCACTTCTTCTCGGTCTCCGGCCGGGTCAAGGAGCCGGGGGTCAAGCTGGCCCCCGCCGGAACCACGGCGCGCCAGTTGGTCGAGGATTATTGCGGCGGCATGGCCGACGGCCATACCTTCAAATCCTATCTTCCCGGTGGGGCCTCCGGCGGCATTCTGCCGGAAAGCCTGGCGGATGAACCGTTGGATTTCGGCACCCTGGACAAGCACGGCTGCTTCATCGGTTCGTCCGCGGTCGTGATCTTTTCCGAACAGGACGACGTCAGGGAAATCTGCAAGAACCTGATCCGGTTCTTCGAGGATGAAAGCTGCGGCCAATGCACGCCCTGCCGTGTCGGCTGTGAGAAAATGCTGAAACTGATCGACAAGCCGCAATGGGATGCCGATCTGATTGATGAGCTGAGCCAGGCCATGCGCGATGCATCGATTTGCGGCCTGGGCCAGGCAGCGCCCAATCCGGTGCAGGCGGCGCTGCGCTTCTTCCGGGAGGACGTGCAATGAGCGCCAAGGAAATGAGCGAAACGATCAAGTTCACCCTGAATGGCCAGCCGGCCGAAGCCAAGGCAGGCGAGACCATTTGGGACGTCGCCAAACGCAACGGCAACACCATTCCCCACCTGTGCCACCGCCCGAAAAAAGGCTACCGGCCCGACGCCAACTGCCGCGCCTGCATGGTCGAGATCAAGGGCGAGCGCGTGCTGGCCCCCAGCTGCCGTCGCCAGCCGACGGAAGGCATGGAAGTCACAACCGACAATGAGCGCGCGACCAAGGCCCGGCGCATGGTGCTGGAACTGCTGCTGTCCGACCAGCCGGAACGCCGTGAGGCCCATGATCCCGACTCCCTGTTCTGGTACTGGGCCGACAAAGCCGGCATCGCCGACAGCCGCTTCGAGGCCCGCGCCGCCTGCCCGGCGCCCGACCGCTCACACAGCGCCATGGCCGTGAACCTGGATGCCTGCATTCAGTGCAACCTTTGCGTTCGCGCTTGCCGCGAGGTCCAGGTCAACGACGTCATCGGGATGGCGGGCCGCGGCCATAAATCCAAGATCGTATTCGACATGGACGACCCCATGGGCGACAGCACCTGCGTCGCCTGCGGCGAATGCGTGCAGGCCTGCCCGACCGGGGCGTTGATGCCGGCAACCATGGTCGACGAGAAGCAGGTCCACATCGGTAAGCCGGACCGCACGGTCGACAGCCTGTGCCCCTATTGCGGCGTCGGCTGCCAGGCCACGTTCCATGTGAAGGAAAACAAGATCGTCTATGTCGAAGGCAAAGACGGCTATGCCAACGAAAACCGCTTATGCGTGAAAGGCCGCTTCGGGTTTGACTACGTCGCCCATCCGCATCGCCTGACCAAACCGCTGATCCGCAAGGAAGGCGTTGAAAAGAATGGTGAAATGGCGCTAGACCCGGCCAATCCGCTGACCCATTTCCGGGAAGCGAGCTGGGACGAGGCGCTCGACTTCGCCGCCGCCGGCCTGAAGAAGGTGCTCGATCGTGACGGTCCCTCGGCCATGGCCGGGTTCGGGTCCGCCAAGGGATCGAACGAAGAAGCCTACATGGTCCAGAAGCTGGTCCGCCAAGGCTTCCACACCAATAACGTCGACCATTGCACGCGACTGTGTCATGCGTCGTCGGTGGCGGCCTTGATGGAAGGCATGAATTCCGGGGCCGTCACGGCGTCGTTCAACGACGCCAAGGATTCCGACGTCATCATCGTGATCGGCGCGCGCCCGACCCAGAACCACCCCGTCGCCGCGACGTTCCTGAAGAACGCCGCCAAGCAGGGGAAGCGGCTCTACATCATGGATCCGCGCGGCCAAGACCTGTCGCGTCATGCAACCCGCCACCTGCAGTTCAAGGCGGGCCAGGACGTGGCCCTTCTCAACGCGATGATCCATACAATCATCGACGAAGGCCTGACCGACGTTCAATATATTCAGGCCAATACGGAAGGCTTCGAAGCGCTGAAGGAGAACTCGAAGCAGTTCTCTCCCGAAGCCATGGAGGCCGTATGCGGCATCGAGGCTTCGGTCATCCGCGAGGTCGCCCGCGATTACGCGACCGCCGAACGCTCGTTGATTTTTTGGGGCATGGGCATCAGCCAGCACGTCCACGGCACCGACAACGCCCGTTGCCTGATCGCCCTGTCCATGATCACCGGTCAGATCGGCCGCCCCGGCACGGGGCTGCATCCGCTGCGCGGCCAGAACAACGTGCAGGGCGCATCCGATGCGGGCCTGATCCCCATGGTCTATCCCGATTACAAATCGGTCGAAGCCGACGATATCCGCCAGACATACGAAGATCTGTGGGGGACCGAACTTCCCCGGCAGCGCGGCCTGACGGTGGTCGAGATCATCCATGCCATACTGGCCGACGAGATCAAGGCCATGTACGTGATGGGTGAAAACCCGGCCATGTCCGACCCGGACGCCCGCCACGCCCGCGAGGCGCTGGCCAAGCTTGAGCACCTCGTGGTGCAGGACATCTTCTTCACCGAGACCTGCTTCCACGCCGACGTGGTGCTGCCGGCCTCGGCCTTCCCGGAAAAGGCAGGGACGTTCTCCAACACCAACCGCCAGGTTCAGATGGCCCGCCCCGTGGTCGACATGCCCGGCGACGTCAAACAGGACTGGTGGATCATCCAGGAGATCGCCAACCGCCTTGGCCTGAACTGGAATTATTCCGGCCCCATGGATGTGTTCAACGAGATGAAAAAGACCATGCGGTCGCTCGACAACATCACCTGGGAGCGCCTGGAGAACGAGGACAGCATCATCTATCCGTGCAAATCCGAAGACAGCTCGGGTGAAAACATCATCTTTGGTGACGGTTTCCCGACGGCATCGGGCCGCGCCAAGCTGGTGCCCGCCAACCTGATCCCGCCGGATGAACTGCCCGACGATGACTTCCCGCTGGTCCTAACCACGGGCCGCATGCTGGAACATTGGCACACAGGGGCGATGACCCGCCGCGCCACGGTCCTCAACCTGCTGGAGCCGGAACCGGTGGTCAGCATGAACCCCTACACCATGGGCGAAAAGGGCCTGGCGCCCGGCGACCGGGTCAAGGTTGCGACCCGCCGCGGCGAGATCGAATTGACGGTGCGTGCCGACCGCGACGTGGCAGACGGCATGATCTTCATCCCGTTCTGCTTCCACGAGGCGGCGGCCAACATCCTGACCAATCCGCAGTTGGACCCGGTGGGCAAAATCCCCGAGTTCAAGTTCTGCGCCGCGCGCGTCGAAAAACTGCCGGACGCCCAGGCGGCGGCGGAATAAAACCGAGAGAAAATGATTGCGTTGGGAAACGGGGGCTCAGGCCCCCGTTTTCAGGTCTGCCCGCGTTTGACGATGTCCTCGGCGATTGCGTGGACGGACGGGCTGCCTTCCTTGACGCCGGAGATCGCCGCCGTGCGGTCCTTGACCTCGGCCCGCACGTCTTCCAGCGTTACGCCGGACGCCTTGAGCACGACCGCGAGAATCGATTCGATGGCCAGAATATGGGCCGCCAGATTTTCCGATTCCTCCATGCGCGCCTGGGCAGCCTGCCCGAAGCTTTGCAGCTCTTCAGCAATCTTCGTGAGGTTTCCCTCCAGATCTTTGATCTGATTAAAGAAACCAGAATCTTCAAGGTGTTTTACGAAGGCCTGCGAAGCGATCTGTGCGTCTCCGCCGCTGTTGTCGGACATGGTACCCCCTTTAACGGCTTTTCATTTGACCGGACCAGCATAACCCCTGAGCACACGCCTGTCATGCGCCAGCACCGTCCCCGCACCGCGGAGCGCTCTCCTTTCCACAGCATGGAAGCGTGAGTTGAATCAGCGTGGCAATCCACTAGAATACTGTCATCTGAACCCGCCGGGCGAACAGCCGTCGGCGGTTTATAAGAAGGGGTGGAAACCATGCAATCATTCTGGACCGGTACCATTGCCGCCGTCATCATCGCCGTCGTCGCGGGGTTCGCCTTGAACGCCACGAACATGACCGCGGGTGAGAAGTATTCGACGAGCAACGTGCGCCTGAAATAGGCCCTTCGACGCCTTACCTAATCGGCAGAACCGGCGGCCACACCCGCCGGTTTTGCCATTCCAATTCAGCAAGAAAAAAGGCGGCCCCTTTTGAGGACCGCCTTTTGACGTTGGATGATCAGCGAAAGGCTATTCGGCGGGCTGCGTGCCGCCCACGTTACCCTTGGCCATTTCCTCTTCAACCCAAAGCGAATGGTGCTCTTTCGCCCAGTTGAGGTCGACCTGACCGGAGGCGACGGCGTCGATCGCGCCTTCCATACCCAGCGAGCCGATGTAGATATGGCCGATGATGGCGCCGATCATGATCAGCCCCACCAGGGAATGCCACAGTACGGAAAGCTGCGTTTCCTGGAGAATCGACAGGCTGGTCGGTAGATCCGCACCCAGCTTGTTAACGATGGCAAAAGTGCCGGCCCAGGGCTGAATGTCGCCCGGGAACATCAGCGCCAGACCCGACAGGCTCAGGGACGCACCGCCCAGAATGACCAGCCAGAAAACGATTTTCTGACCGGCGTTAAAGCGCGGGGCCTCCGGATGTACGCCCTTGGAAAACAGACCACCGCCGACAGCCAGCCATTTCAGGTCACGCAGCGTCGGAATGTTATGACGAACCCACAGGAAGAACATCATCACGATGCCCAGAATGAAGGCGAAGGCGATGTAGTTGTGCGCCAGCTTGCCGTAGTAGGTCAGCGCCCCGAAGGCATCCGGCCCCAGAATGGGCTTCAGCACAAAGCGGCCGTAGGACACGTTCAGGCCCGTCAGGCCCAGCACGATGAAGCTTGAAGCCGTCAACCAGTGCGTCGCGCGCTCCAACGCGTTGAAACGTTCGATCGTGCGGCCCTGCGGGTCGCGACCGTGGTCGATGCGGATCTTGCCGCGGATCAGGAAGAAGGCGGCGATGGCAATAATGGACACCAGCAGGAAAATGCCGCCGAACTGACTGAGCGGGCCGTTCTTGGCAGCCCGCCAGACGTCGCCGTCCGACTGCACGAGCTGACCCGCCTGCTTGTCGGGAATGGACACCGTTCCCGTGATGCCGCCGCGCACGGCACGCCACATTTCCGATTGGGACAGGGCACCGCTTGCGCCACCGGGAACTTGCCCGCCCGTCTGCGCCTGTGCCTGGGCCATGTCGAGCGCCGGCGAGCCGGTCAGGACCGCCGCGCCACCGTAGGCCACCATCAGGGCGAGAGCCAGCGCCCCCACCAGTTTACGAATATTCGACCAGGTCATATTACGTTTCCCCGTCATATATCTTGCGAACCTGCTTAGACGCGCAGGCCTATTTCACGCCACCCTGCTTCTGGGTACGCTGGTTCAATTCGCCGGGCGGCCGCACATCGGGTTCCGACGCCTTGGGCGCCGCCCCACCGGCGTAGCCGGCCCCCGTCACCCCACCTTGATTGCGGGCACGGTTGCGAAGTTCCTCAAGCCGAGACTCGCTCAACTGGGTATCGGGCTTGCCCTTGTAGACACCGGGCTCGTATCGAATCAGTCGGCCCTGTTCGTCCGCGCGGCAGGCCGTGAGTGCGATCGCGGCGATCGCGATCCCCCCCAATGTCCTGACCATGCGGGCGGTCGTCATGCGCTTTCCGGTCATATTGATTTCCTTGTCACACCCCGTTTGGTTCCAGTAGCCGGAAAGGGGCGCCCCTCTGCTGGTTGCAGCGAGGCACCCCTCCCAGATTACGCTACCGGATGGACCTACGAGCCCGCCTTCAACTGATAGGCGGTGCCCCAGCCCCAGGCGCCGGACCCGAAGCCACGGGCCACGACACGCTCGCGGTAGATGTTGGACACCATGTCGCCGTCGCCGCCCAAGAGAGCCTTGGTCGAACACATTTCGGCGCACAGCGGCAACTTGCCTTCCGCAAGGCGGTTACGGCCGTACTTCTGGAATTCGGCGGCGGAGTTGTCTTCCTCCGGACCACCGGCGCAGAAGGTGCACTTGTCCATCTTGCCCCGGCTTCCGTAGTTGCCGGACTGCGGATACTGCGGCGCGCCGAACGGGCACGCGAAGAAGCAGTAACCACAACCGATGCACAGGTCCTTGGAGTGCAGGACCACGCCTTCTTCCGTCTGGTAGATGCAGTCCACGGGGCAGACCGCGATGCACGGCGCGTCGGAGCAGTGCATGCAGGCCACCGAAATGGACCGTTCGCCGGGCTGGCCGTCACGGATAGTGACGACGCGGCGGCGGTTGATGCCCCACGGTACCTCGTGCTCGTTCTTACACGCGGTAACGCACGCGTTGCATTCAATGCAGCGCTCGGCATCACAAAGGAACTTCATTCTTGCCATTGTTGCGTCTCCCTAACCTAGGCCGTTTCGATGCGGCACAAGGTGACCTTGGTCTCTTGCATGTGGGTCACGATGTCGTAACCGTAGGTACCGCACATGTTGGACGCTTCGCCCAACACATAAGGATCGGCCCCATCCGGATACTTGTGGCGAAGGCTTGCGCCCTGCCAGTGACCACCGAAGTGGAACGGCATGAAGACAACACCCGGAGCCACACGTTCCGTGACCAGGGCCTTGACCTTCACCTTGCCGCCTTCCGGCGAGTACACCCACATCTGCTGACCGTCCTTGATGCCGGCATTGTTGGCATCGACCGGATTGACCTCGCAGAACATGTCCTGCTGCAGTTCCGCAAGCCACTTGTTCGCGCGGCTTTCGTCACCACCACCTTCGTATTCAACAAGGCGGCCGGAGGTGAGGATGGTCGGGAACTTCTTGGAATGGTCCTGCTTCTGGATGGACTCGTACGCCGTCGGCAGACGGTAGTTCTTCGTGTCCTTGTACGTTTCGTACTTGGGCAGAAGATCCCGCCGGGGCGTGTAGAGCGGTTCGCGGTGCAACGGCACCGGATCCGGGAAGGTCCAGACGATCGCACGGGCCTTGGCGTTCCCGAAGGGCGCACAACCGTGCTTGATGGCGACGCGCTGGATACCGCCCGAAAGGTCGGTCTTCCAGTTGGTCTTGTCGCCGGCAATCCCTTCGATGACCTTCAATTCCGCTTCGGTCAGGTCCTTGTCCCAACCCAGCTTCTTGAGAACCGCCATCGAGAACTCGGGATAACCGTCCTTGATTTCCGAACCGACGGAATAGGAACCATCGGCAAGGAGGCTGACGCCGTTGCGTTCCACGCCGAAACGGGCGCGGAAGTTCAGGCCGCCTTCGGCGACCGGCTTGGACGGATCGTACAGGATCGGCGTGCCCGGATGCTTCAGTTCCGGCGTGCCCCAGCAGGGCCACGGCAGGCCGTAATAGTCGCCGGCAACAGCGCCGCCGACGGCTTTCAGGGACGTCTTGTCGAAGGTCGCCTGGTTCTGCATGTGGGCCCGCAGGCGCTCCGGCGACTGACCGGTATAGCCGATGGTCCACATCCCCGTATTGTATTCACGGGTGGTGTCCTCGATCGAGGGCTCGTCATTCGTGACCTTGATGTTCTTGAACATCTCCTTCTCGAAGCCGAGCTTCTTGGCGAACTTGTACATGATCGTGTGGTCGGGCAGCGATTCGAAGATCGGCTCGACAACCCTTTCACGCCACTGCAGGGACCGGTTGGACGCGGTCACGGAACCATAGGTTTCGAACTGCGTCGACGCCGGCAGGACATAAACGCCGTCCTTGCGGTCCGGGATGACGGAAGCGAAGGTCGGGACCGGATCGATGACGACCATCAGATCCAGCTTTTCCATCGCCTTCTTCATTTCCGGCAGACGCGTCTGGGAGTTCACGGCATGACCCCAGAGAACCATGGCCCGGAGATTGTCCGGCTGATCCATGTTCTTCTTGTCTTCGAGAACGCCGTCAATCCAGCGCGACACCGGGATGCCCTTGGACTCCATCAGCTTCTTCGAGGCGAAGCGGCCGAGGATGTAGTCGTAATCGACCTTCCAAACGCGGGCCCAGTGCTTCCACGACCCCGTCGCCAGACCGTAATAGCCGGGCAGCGAGTGCGACAGAATGCAGAAGTCGGTCGCACCCTGAACGTTGTCGTGGCCGCGGAAGATGTTGGCGCCGCCGCCGGCCTTGCCGATGTTGCCAAGGGCCAGCTGCAACACGCAGTAGGCCCGCGTGTTGTTGTTGCCGTTGGTGTGCTGGGTGCCGCCCATACACCAGACGATGGTGCCGGGACGATTGTTGGCCAACGTGCGGGCGACGCGCTTCAACTGCGCGCCGGGAACGCCCGTGACGCGTTCGGTTTCTTCCGGAGTCCACTTCTTCACTTCGGCGCGGATCTCGTCCATGCCGTAAACGCGCTGTTTGATATAGGTCTTATCTTCCCAGCCGTTTTCGAAGACGTGGTACAGAATGCCCCAGATCAGGGCGACGTCCGTGCCCGGGCGGAACCGCACGTATTCATCGGCGTGCGCGGCCGTGCGCGAGAAGCGCGGGTCGCAGACGATGAGTTCGGCGTTGTTCTGCTCTTTCGCCTTCAGGATATGTTGCATCGCGACCGGGTGCGCTTCGGCGGCGTTGGAGCCGATGAAGAACATGGCCTTCGAATTGTGCATATCGTTGTAGGAGTTCGTCATGGCGCCGTAGCCCCAGGTGTTGGCAACACCCGCGACCGTGGTCGAGTGACAGATACGGGCCTGATGGTCGCCGTTGTTCGAACCCCAGAAGGCGTAGAACTTCCGGAACAGGTAGGACTGTTCGTTGTTGAATTTGGCGGAACCGAGCCAGTACACGGAATCGGGGCCCGACGACTTGCGGATGTCGAGCATCTTGTCGCCGATTTCGTTGATGGCTGCGTCCCAGGAAAGCCGCTTCCACTTGCCGCCTTCGAGCTTCATCGGATACTTCAGCCGACGATCGCCGTGGGCGTGCTCGCGGACCGACGCACCCTTGGCGCAATGGGACCCCAGGTTCAGCGGGCTGTCGAAGCCCGGCTCCTGGCCGACCCACACGCCGTTGTCGACTTCCGCGATGACGGTGCAGCCGACGGAACAGTGCGTACAAACGGATTTGACTTGCGTCATGCCTTTCGCCGCCGCGGTCGCCGCCTTGGCCGGTTTGGCCAAGCCCAACGGTGCAGCGGAAAGAAGCGCGGCGCCACCAGCAGTGATCCCTGAACGCTTCAGGAACGTACGGCGGTCCATGGACCCGCCGACCACGCCGGCCAGTGCCTGCTTCAAACGGGGGCCTATCGCCACCCCGTCGCTCTTTTTGGTGAGCATTTTAAGTTATCTCCCAATGTTGATGGGTTAGAACCCGACTAGAACCTCGCGAGGTCGTAGTACGTTTTGACGTGCTCGGTTTCACGATACCCCGACGATTTCGGGCCACCGGAAACCACGGCCGCTTCCGCGGACCCCTGGGAAAGCGCAACCGCGGCAACACCCGCGGCGCCGCCGGTGACGGCTGCTTTCTTCAGGAATTCACGGCGGCCGAGCTTTTGCTTTTGTTCGCTCATCGCAGTCTCCTCAAAGATTGTGATCACAGTTACTTCCACTTCCTTGGTACCAAACGCCCGTTTCGGGTCTTGCTGTTGACGGCGGAAAACGGCCTGGGCCGGTCCCCGCAATTCCGAAAACTCTATCTTCTCATCCGGTCGCCCGATCCGTTTCCGGGGCAACCGGGCCGCGCGCCTACTGGCTGAAACCGAAGGCGTCGCGTTCGATCTCCATGAACTGTTTGCCGATCGCGCCGACGGGCATGTAGAGCGCCGCCGACTTGGCCTTTTCCATGTCGGCGAAGAAATGGCCGGCCCATGGCGCCAGATGTTTTTCAAAAAACGCGCGCTGACGTTCCAGGCTTGCCGGCTGCCCGAAAGCACCGGTGATCAGCCCGTGCATGACTTCGCAAACAAAGGCGATGTGGTCTTCCGGATCGCTGACGCCGTCGGCGCGCGCAATGCCCAATTCCTCAAGATCGCGGCGCAGGTCGGCCAGCGGCTTTTCGTAGACGAACCCAGTCAGGTATTGCGACCCGAAGGGCGACAACTCGCCGCCGGCGCCAAACCCGTAGAACAGGACGGTGAATTCTTCCTCGGCAACCGCCTGGGTCGTGCGCTTGGCCATGGCCGCCAGGGCGTTGACCGCTTGGCCCAGGGGGCTTTCATCACCAGCCAAGTCGCGCACAAAGGCGATCGTGTCGTTGTCCATGGGCTTGGCAAGAAGCCGCGACAACAACGCATAAATGCCAGCCCGCTGCATGTCCTCTTCGGGCACGGCGGTCTGGTCGGTCTTGTTCTTAGGGTCGGAAAGCTGCCGTTCTCCCTTGGCGCCGCTTCCCATAGTGGCACTGGCCTCCACTTGGATAATCCTTGTTCTCCTTCCGCCGGTTCCACCTGTTGATTCGGCGGATTCCGATGCCTCATGAGCGGGGTTATTTACGCTGCAGGCCCCAAAACCGGCCCACCGCGGATTCTTTTTCCCGCCAATCTACCAAGTGAACGCCTTTTCGCCCGCCAAGTCAACGGACCCCCTATTCCGCCATGCGGAAAAATCACCATTAAGCCCCAGTTTTTTCATGGGCTTAGCAGGCATCACATAGCTGAAGTTCGCGGCTGTCGAGCCCCTGCGGAGCGGGTCAGGCGAGGTCGTCCTCACCGTCTCCCAGGCCGTCGTCATCACTCTCGACGCGGGAAACCTGTGCCCTGGCCGGTTCCGGCAGGGTTTCGGGCGCTGGATGGCGCTCTCCGGGGGTCTGATAGTAGGGATTAGCCGTATAGGTCGGCAAACTGACGCTGGATCCGCCTCGATCCTGGACCCGACGGGCCTTGTCCGTGATGGATTCCTCCGCCGCTTCGCCGTCATTGGCAACCACCTTCTCCGCCGCTACCTGCGGCTCCCCGTCCACTGCAGCCTCTTCGGTTTCCAGCTCTTTCGGCTTGTCTCGCCAGCCATAGCCACCTTCGTTCGGACGGTATGCAGAGGCCCCGGCGGCCAGTTGCGCCATCATGGAGTAATCCTCGCCGTACTCGTGCATGCCGTCGATAAGGCTGAAGGCGGGATCGCTGAGCCACAGCTTGCGCAACGCCTGACGGCGCAGAAAGTCAGGCACCCGCTTGTCCATGAACCCGGTGAAATCGCTGTCCGGGTTCAATTGATCGAGCGGCGGCAGGGTTTCCACATAGGCCGCTTCCTCGGCGGTCAATTCACGGACATCTTCATCTGCGGCAGCGCCCTCGGCCGTGGTCGCCAACGTGGTGGCTTCTTCAGCCGCAGCCTGCGGCGTTCCCGCAACCGGACCGGCAGCACCCCGGCGGGCGACCTGGACGGGAGCCTCCTCGACGGCCTCGCCCTTGGCACGTGTACGCTTCAGCCGGGACCAGCGGCCCAGGACGTTTTCATCATCCGCGCTCATTCATCGGACTCCACCAGGGGCCGGGGGCGAAACCCGCCCTTGCGCGGATCATAGGCCTTGTTGCGCTTGCGTTTGACGAATTCTTCTTCAACATGAAAGGTATCGACGAAAGCGCCGAGCCAAGCCGCCAGTTCGTCCGGCATGGGCACGCCTTCGACGATCATCTCCGAATCTTCCATATAGCTTTCCGCCTCGTAGGGACAGGCGGTGACCAGCTTCGGCACGACTTCTTCGTCCTCGGCCTCTTCACCCGGAGCCAGCACGACGTAGACGTGTGGCTGGAAGTTGCTGAGGTTGGCCTTGTAGCCCTCGGTTTCCCCGGCGAACAGTTCCAATTCCAGGGTCGCGGCATGGAAATGGGTCCAGCCCTCGCCCTCGCGGATCAGGCGCCAACCGTCCCCCTCCTCCATGGCCGGCATGCCGGGAACCACGGCGACCGGGTGGAAAGTGTAATCCTGCCACGGGTTGTCGATTGCCCGGCGTTCGATGATGACGCCGAGCATGACCGTTTGGCGGCGGCTCATTGTGCGGCCTCCGCGAACAGGGTCTCGGCCTCGGCCAGGTTCTCCGGCTTGTTGATGTTGAAGAAAGGATCGAACGGGTCCGTCGGAAAGTCGACATGGACGATGCGGTACCGCGCGGTCCAAGCGTCGATCTTGCGCATGTCTTCTTGCGTCATCGCGGCACGCAGGTCGTCGGCCAACGACACCGGCCAAAGGGCGAAAACGGGATGGGTGCGGTCCCCGGATTGGGCGCAAGCCATCTCCGCTTCACCGTCGACGACCGCCTGATGCAGCCGCCGGACCAGGGTTTCCGGAAAGAACGGCGCGTCGGTGGCGAAGGACGCCAGCCACGTCGCGCCGGGATGGGTTTTCCGCGCCCATTCCATGCCCGTCAGAACACCCGCCAGCGGTCCGGCATGGCCGTCGATCACATCCACCGCCGTCGGCAGGCCATAAGCCGCGAAGCGCGCCGGATCGCCGTTGACGTTGAGCAACAGGTCCCGGACCTGCGGCCGGGCCCGCGTCACCACATGATCCAGGATCGGCTTGCCGCCGAGCGTGCGCAGCGGCTTGTCGCCGCCGCCCATGCGCCGCGCCAGGCCGCCGGCCAACAACACGCCGACCGTATCAACGGGCGCCGTCATCGGCTGCCCTTGCGGCGCAGTTCCAGGGGCTCGTCCGCCGCCTCGCCGTGCTCAGCATTGAATTCGATGCGGTCCTGGCCGGCCAAGGCAATGAAACGCCGGCCCTTGGCCCGACCGATCAGGGTCAGGCCGACCTGATTGGCCAGATCCACGCCCCAGGCCGTAAAGCCCGAGCGGGACACCAGAATGGGGATTTCCATCTGCACGGTCTTGATGACCATCTCACTGGTCAGCCGCCCGGTGGTGTAGAAGATCTTGTCGCGCCCCGTCCAGCCGTGCAGGAACATGAAGCCGGCGATCTTGTCTACGGCGTTGTGGCGGCCGACGTCCTCCATGTACAGCAGCGGGCGGTCGTCCTTGCACAGCACGCAACCGTGGATGGCGCCCGCTTCCAGATAGAGGCTCGGCGCCGTGTTGATCTTCTTCATCAGGGCGAACAGCCAGGACGTCTTGATAATCGCGCTCTCGGCCAGCTTCACGCTTTCGAACTTCTCCATGACGTCGCCGAACACCGTGCCCTGGGCACAGCCGGAGGTCAGGGTCTTCTTCTTCAGCTTTTCCTCGAAATCCGTTTCGCGCTCCGTGCGCACGACGACGACTTCCAGGTCGTCGTCGAATTCCACCGCCGTGACCACATCGTCGGGGCGCAGCATGTTCTGGTTCACCAGATAGCCGACGGCGAGATACTCCGGATAATCGCAGATCGTCATCATGGTGACGATCTCGCGGCCGTTGAGGAACAGGGTCAGAGGGCGTTCCACGGTGACCGAGGCGATCACGGCTGAGCCGTCCTGATCGATGCCGGGCACCTTTTCGGTCAGGCGCGGATCGTCCGGGTTCGGCTTGACGACAAGCTCGCCCACGCCATCCGCATAGACGGCCGTCAATGGGCTGCCGCCCGACGCACCGGAATCGTTGTCGCTTTGGCTCACGCCTTGTTCTCCCAAAACCGGTCCCTGCCGGAAGCAACCGGACAGCCCATAACCGCAGGCCCGCCCGCGCCGCCGGTCTTGATCGCCGGGGTCACGAATGCCCCAAAACATGGGGATCGCGAGTGTCGGCGGCAAGGGTCAAGAAATCAAGGGGCCGGACGTCTCGGCAATCTCGACGTTTCCTGCTATGAGAAATTCCATCTCAATCCCAGCCCCGCTCCAGAGCCCGCCCATGCCTTTCCCCGACATCATCCTGATTCGCCACGGCCAGACCGAATTCAACCGCGAGGGCCGCATCCAGGGTCACGGCAATTCGGTCCTCACCGAATTGGGCCAGGCCCAGGCGGCGGCCTACGGCCGGCTGCTCGCCGAGCGGTTTGCCCCGCTTACCCCCTTCGCCCTGTACCGTAGCCCCGCCGGGCGCTGCGAACAAACAACGGCCCTGGCCTGCGCCGCCGCAGGGCTTGATCCGCGCGCCTTCACCATCGACGAGCGGCTGAAGGAAAAGGGCTATGGCCGCTGGGAGGGCATGACGCGCCCGGAAATTGCGACGGCCGGCGACGAGGCAGATCTGGGCGCCATGGACGCCGATCCCTGGGGCCACCGCCCGCCCGGCGGCGGCGAGACCCTGACGGAGGTCATGGAACGGGCCCACGGCTGGCTCCTGAGCCTTGTCCCCGCGCAGCCGGTCATCGTGGTCTGTCACGGCGGCACGGGGCGTACTTTAATCCGCCGCTACCTGGGCCTGGACGCACAGGAAACCATGGACATTTCCATGCGCCAGGACGTGGTGTTTCACCTCTCGGCCCGGGGTCTCGACGTGATTGAGACCGGCGCGGATATGAGTCAACTGAATTTTAGTTAATTTTTAAAAATCAGCCGACGCCATCGACCACAAACAACGTGCCCGCCGCCGAGGCCATGCGGATGGCGAGCGGCTTTTCGTATTCCGGCGAGGCGTGCCAGGCCTTGGCCGCCGCCATGTCGGGAAAGCGCAGGACGACCGTGCGCGATGATGGGGCCACGCCCTCAAGCGCAACCTGGTCGCCGCCGCGCACGATGTATTCACCGCCGTAAGCAGCGATCGTCGCGGGCACCAGGGCCTGATATTCCTTGAAGGTTTCCGGATCGGTGATGTCGATCTGGGCAATCACGTAGGCGGCCATCGGCGGCGCACTCCTTCTCCGTCGTCAATCGGCATGAACGGGAAGGCTACCCCAGATGGCCCTGCTTGACCCAGAGCAAACAGCCGTCATCCGTGCGCGGCGAATGAAAACTGCCGGGCGGCAGTCGGAACCAGGTGCCCTTGCCGTGAATGCCGTTCTCGTCCTCGACACTGCCCTCGAGAACCAGGACCTCCTCGCCGCCGGGATGGCTGTGGGGCGCGGCGGCGCAGCCCGCTCCCATCTTGGTCAGCCACACGCGCTCCGCCCCGAATTCATAGAGCGGCATGCGAAACAGACCCGGCATGTCACCGGCCACCCAATCGCCCGCCTTGGTGTCGATGGCCACCTGGGTCTGGTCGTCCGGGTCCATCTGGCGCAGTTTGACGAAGATGGTGCAACCGGGCGCGGTCCGGGGCGCGTGGCTTGAGCCGACGGGATTGCGCACATAGGTGCCGGCGGGAAAGTCGCCGTGCTCGTCGGAAAACACGCCGTCCAGCACCATGAACTCCTCACCGCCGCCGTGGCGGTGGGTGGGAAATTCGGACCCGGGGGCATAGCGGACGATGCTGGTCGCGCGGGCGACCTCGTCGCCGTCACGCTCCAGCATGCGGCGCGCGACGCCGGGCGAGGGCGACGGTACCCATGCAAGAGATGTGGAATCGACGATGGCCGGCCGGGAAAGATCGGCGTGAAGCTTCATGGATCGGGTCTCCGTCACATGCGCAGTTAAGGATGTTCCGACAATCCTGGCCGCCCCGCCAAGGCCGTGCAAGCCTCCCCATGGGACAAGCACCTTTTCCCCGCCGGCACTTGTTTACAGAGCATCGTGGCCTAGCCCCGGAACCACCGCGCCGCCAAGGCGTCGGCGCGGGCCAGGCGGGCCGCCAGATACGCCTTGGTCTCCGCCTGCCCCCGGCTTTCGTCGCGGCACCAGCGGCGCAAAACGGCAAGAAACAGCAGGGTCAGGCCGATTTCCTCGATCTGCCGCCGTCGTCCCATTGCCCCCATGCCCGCCGCGTCGCGCAGCCATTGGATCAGCCGCGACAGGTCGAACACCATCGGCACGTAATGGTGCGGATGGAACGGCCACAGCTTGCCCGCCAGCATCTGGGCCGTGACGGCCCGGTGGGGCGCCAAGGCATCGAACCAACGCAGCAATAGGATGTTCAGCCGATCCCTGACCGGTTGCCGCGCGAACCCCCGGGGCGGGGCCGCCAGCATGGCGTCCCGCGCCCGGGCGAACCAGGCATTGGCCAGGGCGTCCTTGTCGCGGAAATGACGGGCAAGGTCCGCCGGGGGCAGGCCCAGATCGGCCGCCAGGGCGCTCAGGCTGAGCGCGTCCCACCCTGCCCCATCGGCCAGGGTCAGCGCGCGGTCAAGGATCGCATCCGCCGATGGCGAGGCCGTGGCGGTCTTCGGTGTGGCGGGTTTCCGTCGGGGTGCCGCCATGGGCGCCTCCCGTCGAAGTTGGGTCAGTAGACGAGCTTGCGGATATCGTCGGCATTGGACGACCATTTCGACCAGTCGCGCACGCCCAGGCCCCAGTTGTTGACGGTCGCCTTGTCGATGCCCTGGTCGATCAGCCATTGGCAGGTCTTGGCCTGACCGGCCGCCGCCGCGTACATCAGCGCCGAATTGCCGTGCGCGTCGATGGTATCGACCTTCATACCCGCGTCCAACGCCTGTTGCAGGGTGTCGCGGTCGCCGCGCTGGGCGGCCAGCATGAAGTCATCGACGGAAAGTCCGTTCTTGCCGGATGGGGTACTGTTTGCCATTGCCTGCCTTTTCCTCCCTTTCCGGGGCTTTTTATTGCGCCCGGCGGTCCCCACATAGTTAGGGTCTGGGATTTGGAATGTAAACGGCCAAACAGAAGGGGCGAATACCCCTACTCGCACACCGTTTTTATTCTCTGTAAAATAGCCTAAACAAAATACATGTTCGAACGCACGAGCGTCACCAGAAGGGCGCCGGATAGGGAAGCATCGGTCTTATGAAGCTCAATGAGAAGCACGTCCTCGTCTGCGACTGTGAAGGCACCATGTCGATCGACGGCAAGGCGCTGGCAAAGGCCTGCGGCCAGGGAACCGGCGACGACGGGGACCTGAAGGTCGCGACCCATCTGTGCCGCCGCCAAGCCGAGGAATTCCAGCGCGTCGCCGGCATTGCCGGCCAGGCGGGGGAAACCCTGCTGGTCGCCTGCACCCAGGAAGCGCCGCTGTTCCTGGAAACCCTCGACGAAATGGACACGCCCCCCGCCATTGCCTTCACCAACATCCGCGAAAAGGCGGGCTGGTCCGATGCGGCCCAGGACAAGAAGGCCTCCACCAACCTGACGGCCAAGATGGCCTCCCTTTTGAACGAAGCGGCCATGGATTTGGCCGGTGCGCGCTCCGTCTCCATGAAATCCGACGGCGTGACGTTGGTTTTGGGGAAGGGCGAGGACGCGGTCGCGGCGGCGCGCAAGCTCGCCGGGCGATTGAACGTCACCCTGGTCCTGGAAGGGGCCAAGGACGTGCCGCCGCCGGCGGTCATGGAATTCCCTGTGTTCGCCGGGAAAGTCACCGGCGCCGGCGGGCACCTGGGCGCGTTCCAGGTCGCCATCGCGGGCTTCATCCCGGCCAAGGCGTCAAGCCGCGGCGCCCTGGAATGGGAAGGCGAGCCGCAGTCCGGAACATCCGAATGCGATTTGATTTTAGACCTGCGCGGCGGGCCCGCCCTGTTCCCCCATGCGGACAAGCGCGACGGCTATTACAACCCGGACCGCGGCAACCCCGCCCTGGTCGCCGAAGCCATCTTCGAGATGACCGAGATGGTCGGCGAATTCGAAAAACCCCGCTATGTCGATTACGACGCCAAGATCTGCGCCCATTCCCGAAGCCGCATCACCGGCTGTTCGCGCTGCATCGACAACTGCCCGGCCGGCGCCATCACCCCCGATAACGAGCGGGTCAAGATCGACCCCTACCTGTGCGGCGGCTGCGGCGTCTGCGCCTCGGTCTGTCCGACCGGCGCGGCGACCTATGCCCTGCCGCTCGGCGACGAATTGTTCAAGCGCGCGCGCACGGTGCTGCGCACCTATGCCAAGGCCGGCGGCACGGACCCGGTGCTGCTGATCCACGACGCGGACCAGGGCGAGGAAGCCATCGGCCTGATATCGCGCATGGGCCGCGGCCTGCCCGCGAACTGTATTCCCTTCGCCGTCAACGAGGTGACGCAGATCGGCCTTGATCTGATCCTGTCCGCCGCCGCCTACGGCGCCGCGCACTGTCTGATCCTGCTGCCGCCCAAACGGCGCGAGGAAGCCCAGGCCCAGGAAGGTGAGATCGCCATCGCCGAAACGGTGCTGGACGGGCTCGGCTACGGCACGGGCCGCGTCCGCCATCTGCATCTGGACGATCCTTCCGCGGTCGAAGAGGCACTCTGGTCCCTGGCAAAGCTGCCCGCCATGCCGCAGGGCGATTTCCTGCCGCTGGGCCGCAAGCGGACGATCATGCGCCTGGCGCTGGACACCCTGCACGCCGGCGCGCCCAACAAGGTCGACGAGATCGCCATGCCCAAGGGTGCGCCCTTCGGCACGGTGACCGTGGACGTGGCCGGCTGTACGCTCTGCCTCAGCTGCGTCGGCGCCTGCCCGGCCCGGGCGCTCCGCGACAATCCGGACAAACCGCAATTGTCGTTCGTCGAGGATGCCTGCGTTCAATGCGGGCTCTGCGCCAAGACCTGCCCGGAAAAGGTCATCACCCTGACGCCCCGCCTGTCGTTCAAGGACGAAGCCAAGAGCCCCCGCGTGCAGAAGGAGGAAGACCCCTTCCACTGCATTCGCTGCGGCAAGCCCTATGGCACCCGCGCCACCATCGACCAGCTGACCAACAAGCTGAAGGGCCATTCCATGTTCCCGGGTGCCGCGCTGGACCGCATCAAGATGTGCGACGACTGTCGCGTGCTGGTGCAGTTCGAGGTCGCCAACCCGCTGGCCGGCGCGCCCAAGCCCATGACCCGCACAACCCAGGACTACCTGCGCGAACGCGATGAAATGCGGACGGCGGCGGAAGCCGACATGCGGGCAAAAGGGCTGACACCAGAGACGGACAAAGAGGGCTGAATGGGATTTCGCACCGCCGGCATCTTTCCATTCTGCGGAATTCCTCATGAAAATTTGAGGCGACAAGGGTGCCAGGCCTTACTATCTTTATAGCGATATGACTAAACGGAATAACGGCGGCCGGGATACGAACCACCGGCGGCGGCCCGAAACCGGGCCATCACACGATCTTGAGGATGCAACTGAGCTGACCCATGACCAGCATGATTGACCCCTTCGGACGGGCGGTAAGCTACCTCCGCGTTTCCGTCACGGACCGCTGCGATTTCCGCTGCGTGTACTGCATGGCGGAAGACATGACCTTCCTGCCCAAGGCGGAAATCCTGTCGCTGGAGGAACTCGACCGCCTGTGTTCCGCCTTCGTGCGCAAGGGCGTGAAGAAGCTGCGCCTGACCGGGGGCGAACCCCTGGTCCGCCGCAACATCATGTCGCTGATCCGCTCCCTCGGCCGCCATCTGAAGACCGGCGATCTGGAGGAACTGACCTTGACCTCCAACGGCTCCCAGCTGGCGCGCTTCGCGGACGAGTTGGTCGACGCCGGGGTGCGGCGCATCAATGTTTCGCTCGACACCCTCGATCCCGACCGGTTCGAGGCGATCACCCGTTGGGGCAAGCTGGACAAGGTGCTGGACGGCATCGACGCGGCCCGCAAGGCCGGCCTGCACGTGAAGATCAACACGGTGGCGCTGAAGAACTTCAACGAGGACGAACTGGACCGCATGATCGAATATTGCGGTGAGAACGCCTTCGACATGACCCTGATCGAAACCATGCCGCTCGGCGAGATCGACCAGGACCGCACGGACCAGTACCTGCCCCTGTCCAAGGTGCGCGAGCGCCTGGAGAAGACCTGGACCCTAACCGACATTCCGTTCAAGACCGGCGGCCCGGCGCGCTATACCCAGGTCGAGGAAACGGGCCAAAAGCTCGGCTTCATCACGCCGCTGACCCATAATTTCTGCGAAGGCTGCAACCGCGTGCGCCTGACCTGCACGGGCACGCTGTACATGTGCCTGGGCCAGGACGACGCCGCCGACCTGCGGGCACCCTTGCGCGCGTCCGAGGGCGACGAATTGCTGGAAACCGCCATCGACGAAGCCATCGGCCGCAAGCCCAAGGGCCACGATTTCGTCATCGAACGGCGCGGCGACGGCCCGGCCGTAAGCCGCCACATGAGCGTCACCGGCGGCTGATGCCCTCTTCGGCTTCCTGCGGATTGACCACCCTTCCCTGTAAAGAATAGAGTTTCCGTCATGTCCAAATGGCAAGAATACGATTGGGATATGATGATCCGGCGCCGTGCGCCTGTTCCCCTGATCGCGGTGGCGCTGCTGCTGTCGTTGTGGCTGGCGACGGCGGAAAGCGGTTCCATCACCGCCGTCAAATGCAAGGCCGACCACGCAGAGTTGCTGGCCTCCATCGAAGCCGCCCGCCAGCAAACCATCGACCAGATCAACCTTCAGCTTGCCGATACCGGCGACTATCAGCGCATCGAAACGCTGCTGGCCATGCGCGAGCGGGCCTGGGACGAGGAAGAAGCCCAGCGCGGCAGCGCACAACACATTTTCTATGACTGCATAAGCGCCGCCAAGCGGCCCGGCTGATTCCGTGTCCGGGTAATCCCGGTCAGCCGGGACCGGCCGTCAGGGCGCCGGCGATCTCGTCGGCGCAGGCCTTCAGGGGTGCGACCATGGTGGCGACCGCTTCGGCCATGGGCAGGGCGCTTTTCAGATAGAGCACATTCATGGCCGCCATGGAGCGCCCGCCCACCAGGATCGGCACGCCGATGGTGGAAATGCGCCGGCCGTATTCCGTGCGCGAATATTCTTCATGCATGGTGGCGTAGCCCTGGTTGCGGATGCCGGCAAGATAATCCTCCGCCTTGGCCCGGTCGCGGGCGATCTCGTTCCATACCGCGGGCATCGCCGTGACGCGGTCGAGCACTTCCGCGCGTTCCTCGGCGCTGGCGAAGGCTAGGTAGGCCAGGCCCAGGCTGGTCCCCAGCATCGGCGCGCGGTAGCCCGGCAACCGGTTGACCAGGATCGAGCCCGCGTCGCGTGACGATTCAATCAGCACCATGGCGTCATGGTCGAAGATGGCGACATCCGACGGCCAGCCGAAGCGGTTGCGGAACGCCGCGATGATGGGGCCGACGATCCGCCCGACGGCACGGTGGCGGTCGTATCCCGAACACAGCAGCAGGGTCTTGCCGGTCACTTCGTAGGCCGTGTGGTGTTCGTCGCGCACGACGAAGCCCGCATGCATGAGGGTTTCCAGCATGCGCACGATGGTCGCCTTGTCGAGGCCCGTTTCCCGGTGCAGCTCGCCGATCGTCGCACGCCCCTTCAACTTGTTGACGGCGGCCAGCACGTCGAGGCCCCGAAGGGCGGCGTTCACCGGCTTGTACGACCCCATGGGCGGTTCCTTTTCGGCCCCGGATCGGGCCCCGCGGGCCGCCGTCCGAATACCGTCAAATGCGAATGTTTCAACAGATGAAATGTGATTTCATTTACAAATAACCGGGCCTGGATCATTTTTCAAGCAATGGAAAACAACGCCCAAAGGGCGGAGCCTCATCCAAGGAAACCAGAGACCATGACCATCCAGAAGAAACCCCTCGGCACGCTCGGCGTCGAGATCACCGGCGTCGACGTGGGCCGGGATCTGTCCGGCGGCAACGGCGACAACCTGTTCGGCGACATCCGCCAGGCCTGGCAGGAAGCGGGCGGCCTCATGGTCATCCGCGACCAATCCATCGACCAGCAGCAACACATCGACTTCTCGCGCCGGTTCGGCCCCCTGTTCCATGACGAGGGCCAGCCGCCCCTGCAGGACACGGTCTCGCGTTATCTGCATCCCGATTACCCGCAGATCTACCGGGTGTCCAACAAGGTCGATGAGAAGGGCGAACCGACGGGCCGCAAGGGCGCCGGCACTTACTGGCATTCCGACGTCTCGTTCCGCGACCGCCCGGCCCAGGCCTCGATCCTTTACGCCATTCAGATTCCGCCCTACGGCGGCGACACCATCTTCGCCGACATGGCGGCGGCCTACGACGCCCTGTCCGACGGCATGAAGTCGATGCTGGGGCGTCTCAACGCCGTGCACGACTTCGCCGTCGCGGCGGCGACGCAATATGCCAAGCCCGTCGTCATCGACAAGGATTTCGACGGCGCCAACCAATGCGTCCACCCCATCGTGCGCACCCATGCGGACACGGGGCGCAAGTCGCTTTACGTCAACCCGGGCTTCACCTCGCATATCGAGGGCTTCACGGCGGAAGAAAGCCGCCCGATCCTGGATTATCTCTACAAACACGCGACCCAGCCCGAATTCCTCTACCGCCATGCCTGGCAGCCGCATGACATATTGGTGTGGGACAACCGCACGCTGATGCATTACGCCGTATCGGACTATGCGGCCGACCGTTACATGGAGCGCACGACGGTAATCGGTGAGCGCCCTGTCTAGGCGCGCTTGTGCGGGGCGGGCCGTTTGCCTATAGCTGTTCAATGACCACGCCCGCCCCCGCCCTCCACAGCACGAAAAACCTCGTCATCCTCGCCATTTGCCAGGCGCTGTTTTTCTGCGGTCGCACGCTCACGTTCTTTGCCGCGACCCTGGTCGCGATTTCCATGCTGGGCGACGACCTCGCCCTGGCCACGGCGCCGATCACCATGTTGCTGATCGGCACGTCGCTGGGCACCCTGCCCGCCGCATATCTGATGCGGGCCTGGGGACGGCGGTGGGGCTTCGCCTTCGGATCGGCGGTGGGCTCTGTCGGTGCCCTGATCGCCGCCCAGGCGATCGCATGGGACAGTTTCCTCCTGTTCAACGTGGGCTTGCTGGTCGCAGGGGTCTACACCGGCTTCGCGCAGCAATACCGTTTTGCCGCGGCCGAGGTTTCGCCGGATCACCTGAAGGAACGCAACGTCTCCATCGTCATCGCGATGAGCGTCATCGGCGCCTTCCTCGGCCCGGAAACGGCCCTTTACGCCAAGCATTGGATAACGGACGTACCGTTTCAGGGGGCGTTTTTGATGATGGCGGCGTTCACGGCGCTGTCCGGCGTCGTCATCCTGTTCGCGCAAATTCCCCGGCTGACCAAGCAGGAATACGCCGATACGGGCCGCCCGCTATGGACCATCATGAAATCGCCGACCTTCATCGTCGCCCTGATCGCCGCCCTGTTCGGCTATGTGGTGATGAATTTCCTGATGGTCGTCACGCCGGTCACCATGGGCACGCTGAAGACCGTCGTCTTTAGCCATGAGAACATCAAACTTGTGATCCAGTGGCATGTGGTCGGGATGTTCCTGCCGGGATTCGTGACCGGGCATCTGATCAAGCGGTTCGGCGTCGTGCGCATCATCGCCACGGGGGCGGCCATCCTGCTCGGCTCCGTCATCGTCGCCCTGAACGGGCTCACCCTTACCCACTTCCTGACGTCGCTGATCCTGCTCGGCATCGGCTGGAATTTCACTTTTACCGGCGGCACGATCCTGATCACCGAGGTCCACAGCCCGGCCGAACGCGCCAAGGTGCAAGGCATGAACGATTTCCTGCTGTTCACGGGCCTTGCCGTTTCCTCGCTGATGGCCGGCAGCGTCTACCACTACTTCGGCTGGGCCTGGGTCAATTACGCCATGCTGCCGGTGATCCTGGTGATCCTGCTGTCGGCGCTGTGGCTGCGCAGCGTCCGCCGCCGGGAACAGGCCTTGGCCAAGGCGGCGGAATAGTCGAAGAACCCCGATTCCCCTTGGCCCGCTTCATGATGTGCACATGGGTATTCGGAAATCGGCTCGTAGAGCCTCCTGTGCGTGGAAAAAGAAAGACCGCCAGTTCGGCGGTCTTTCCCTATATCGAATTATTTTCCCTTGGATGGCCTGGGTGGGTTGTTTCCCCGGCCACCACCTGAGGGATTGGGGGTTTGGCTCGGTCCGTTGGGCACAGGCTTTCCAGACATGATGTTTTCCTAACTTTAAAAATGCATCTAATATTGATTCTTCCTTAAAAGAATTAGGCATGTCTAATTTGCCCCGCAACCCCCAGCCACACTTTATTTCACCTAAGGACGCAGCCCCATCAAATACCGGTTCAGCCCGGCCATGCAGTCGTGGAACGGCGCCATGCTTTGCGCCGATTTGGTCTGGCTGAACGCGCCCTGGATGGCCGCCACGATGAGGGTCGCGGCCTCGTCGGTGTCAGCCGTGGCGTTGACCTTGCCCGAATGCTGGCCGCGTGTGAGGGCGCGGGACAACCGCCGGCGCCAGGCACGGTACAGTTCTTCCACCCGTTGCCGGAACCCGCCGTCGATGGGCGACATTTCCTGGGCCAAATTGTTCAGGGGGCAGCCCAGAAGGTGAATGTCGGGGACGCGGCCCGTCATGTTGTTCTGGATCGTGCGGGCGATGGCGGCAAGCGGATCGTCGTCGCCCTCAACCTCCAAGGGCGCCAGCCACCAGTCCTCGAGATAATCCTTCACCATTTCGTCCACCACCGCGTAGCCGAGCGCCATCTTGTTGGGAAAGTGGTGGTACATGGCGCCCTTGGTCACCCCGGTCAGGGCCAGGATGTCGGTCAACCCCGCGGCCTGAAAGCCGTGGCGGTGAATGACCCCATAGGCGGCTTCAAGGATCTGCCGCCGGGTTTCGTCGGGTTTATAGGCGCGGGACATACCGGGGAGTATGAATTTACCGCGAGGCTTCCGCAACCACCCTTAAGCGGCTAAGTTGCGGAAAGTTCCCCGATTTTTCAAAGACCGCCATGACCAACGCCCGCCCCGTCTCGAAAATCGCCTTCGTCGCCGCGCAGCAGCCGGAGGCCCAGGAAGCGCTCAAGCACCTGGCCCACCGCTACGGCAACATACCGGCCGACGCGGCCGAGGTGATCGTGGCGCTCGGCGGTGACGGCTTCATGCTGGAAAGCCTGCACGGCGCCATCGGCAGCGGCACGCCGATCTACGGCATGAACCGGGGCACGGTCGGATTCCTGATGAACGAATACCTGACCGAGGGCCTGCCCGAGCGCATCGCCCGCGCCCAACCGGTCAGCCTGCGCCCCTTGAAAATGACGGCGACGGACGTCAGCGGCAATACCACCACGGCGCTTGCCATCAACGAGGTGTCGTTGCTGCGGGAATCGCGCATGGCGGCGAAAATCCGCATCTTCATCGACGGCGTCGCGCGCCTGGATGAAATGATCTGCGACGGCGTTCTGGTCGCCACGCCGGCCGGCTCCACCGCCTACAACCTGTCGGCCCATGGCCCGATCATCCCCATGGGCGCGGACCTTTTGGCGCTGACCCCCATTTCCGTGTTCCGGCCCCGCCGTTGGCGCGGCGCACTGCTGCCGCGGAAGGCAGAGATCGCGTTCGAAATTCTCCAGCCCGAATTAAGACCCGTCAGCGCCACCGCCGATTACACCGAAGTCCGCGACGTCCAACGGGTGGAAATCCATCAGGACCACAGCCACCGCCTTGAGCTGCTGTTCGATCCCGAACATAACCTGGAAGAACGCATCCTCAAGGAGCAGTTCGAACCGTGACCGCTGAGGACAAAGCCCCCGCACCCGCTTCAGACGACGCAGAGAACGACCCGGAAAGCACCGGCCCCGGCCCGGAGACGGAAGGCAACCCGAAGACCCGCCCCCTGCGCATGGTGCTGACCCTGGCCCTGGGCGGCGTCGGCGGCATCCTGTTTCATGAACTGCACATGCCGCTGCCCTGGATGATTGGGGCCTTGGTGTTTACGGTTGTCGCCTCCCTGTCGGGCGCGCCCCTGGTGCGGCCGAAGCGCCTGCGCCTCTACATGGTGCCGGTGCTCGGCGTGATGCTGGGGGCCGGGTTCACGCCGGAAGCGATCCGCCATGCCTCCGAATGGGTCGCCTCGTTGTCCATGTTGCTGGTCTACGCGGTCGGCATCACGGCCATGGTGTCCTACTATCTGGTCCGGGTCGCCAAATGGGATCCGGCGACGTCCTATTTCTCGGCCTCGCCGGGCGGGTTCGGGGAAATGGCGCTGCTGGGCGAAGCCATGGGTGCGGACGACCGCAAGATTTCCCTTAACCATTCCGTCCGCATTATGCTGACGGTGCTGGTCATCCCGTTCTGGTTCAAGTTCTTCGAGGGCTATCAGCCGGGCAACATGGGGGCCCTCGGCAACATGGCCGATATCCGCCTCAAGGACGCGGCGATCCTGATCGCCTGCGCCGTGGTCGGGTATTACGTGGCGCGGCGCCTGCGGTTTCCGGCGGCGCAGCTTCTGGGGCCGACCCTGGTGTCGGCCATCGTCCACATGTCGGGCCTGACCGAGGCCCGCCCGCCTCAGGAAATCGTCGCCTTGGCCCAGGTCGTGATCGGCGCTTCGATCGGCTGCCGCTTCCTCGGCATTTCCCTGCGCGACATGTTCGGCACCATGGTCCAGGCGGCGGGCATCACCACCTTCATGCTGGGCGCCGCCTATGCCGGGGCCTGGACCGTCAGTTATTTCACGGGCCTGCCGGTGAACACGCTGTGGCTTGCCTTCGCGCCCGGGGGCCTTGCGGAAATGACCCTGATCAGCCTGTCGCTCGGCATCGACGTGGCGTTCGTGTCGGTCCATCACATGGTGCGGGTGATCTTCCTGGTGGCCATGGCGCCCATCGCCTTCAAGCTGTTGAAGGGGGTGCTGGAACGCGCCGAGGCGGCCAGCAAGGGCTGATGCGGATCAGCGGTGATCGGCGCCGATGGCGGCGGCGACGGACTTGAAGCCGTCGCGGTCGAGAAGGTCCGCCAGTTCGTTTGCGATCCTTGCCGCCAGATAGGGCCCCTCGAACACCAGCGCCGAATATATTTGAACCAGCGAGGCGCCCGCGCGGATGCGCGCATAGGCATCTGCCCCGGTGGCGATACCGCCGACCCCGATCAGGGGGATGTCGCGGCCGACAAGCTGATACAGGTCGGAAATCACGCCCTTGGCCATGGATTTCAGCGGTGCGCCGGACAGGCCGCCGATCTGCCCTTTTTGTGAATCGCGGAGGCCGGCCGGGCGGCTGATGGTTGTGTTGGTGGCGATGATGCCGTCGATGCCGACGTCGGCGGCGACGGCGGCGATGTCTTCCAGATCGGCGCTGGCAAGGTCCGGCGCGATCTTGACCAGTAGCGGCGGACGATTGGCCAGCCCGTCGCGCGCCGCCTTGACCGCCGTCAGCAGCGCCGTCAGCGGCCCTCGGTCCTGCAAGGTACGCAGCCCCGGCGTGTTGGGGGACGAGACGTTGACCACCAGATAGCTCGCCAAGGCACCCAGGCGCTCGACACCCAGGACATAATCCTTAATTTCGTCCGTGGAATCCTTGTTGCGGCCCAGGTTGACGCCGGCGATGCCCTGCCCGCCCGGCCCGGCGCGGAATTTGCTCAGGCGCGCCGCCATGGCGTCATGGCCGCCGTTGTTGAAGCCCATGCGGTTGATCACGGCACGGTCTTCGCTCAGGCGGAACAGGCGCGGCTTGGGATTGCCAGGCTGCGGCCGGGGCGTGACGCTGCCGACTTCGGTGAACCCGAATCCCAGGCCGAGAACGGCCTGCGGCACACGCGCGTCCTTGTCGAACCCGGCGGCCAGGCCAATGGGGTTGGTGAACTCCATGCCCCAAACGCGGGTTTTCAGGATCAGCCGCGGTGCCGTCGCCACCGGCGGGGCCAAGCCCATGGACAACGCCATGAGGGCCAGGGAATGGGCGGTTTCGGGATCAAGGCAGCGAAGGGCCGGCATCAGCCGGTCGGCGAAGGTCATCTATGAGGCTTCCTGCAGGTTCAGTTCGGCCGGAAATTGATGGCGGCCGGTGGCATCGAGCGGCAGATCATAGACCGCCATCACCGCCGATACGGGCAACGGCCCGTAAAGATGCGGGAACAATTGGCCGCCCCGTGATTCTTCCCATTTGAGAGCGTCGCCCAGTTTTCGCGGATCGACACGCAAAAGGACAATCCCCGCCTGACCGGCGCGGTGCTTGGCGGCACTTTGCACGACCTGATCGGCGCCGGAGAAATGAATGAAGCCGTCGGCAATGTCCTGGGACGACCCGCCGTACGCCCCGGCCTGTTCGGCGGCGGACCATTCGTCCCGGCGGCACATGTGATAAATGGCGGAATCGTTAGGTTTCATATCGGTTTCGGCTGTCATTCCGGGCATGTTTCCGGGCGGGAGATTAGAGCACATCGACGCCTGAGGGAACCGGGCAACGTGTGCGTCATCGCTCTATGACCGAAGTCCAGGGATGGGATGTCTGGCACGCCGCTTGCGTAGTCCGACCCGAATTCGTGCGAATTCAAAAACAAGCAACCATACGCAACAAAGAGAAAAAAATGGGTTCCAAAACCAACCGACTCTCGCCGAACCTGGAAATGGCGTTGGCCGAACTGGAAGAACAGGTCGACCTGGGCGTTAAATTCGTCCCCATGCAGCCGTCGCTTGCCATGATCCAGGCGGGCGCGCGCGCGGGCGGCATCGACGAGGCCCTGGCGGCCAAAATCTACCGTGCCATGCTGGAAGCGGATACCCTTGATGACACAGAAGTATTCCCCGGCATGCGGGCCAACTAACCCCCCTACCAAATGATCGGGTCAGGTCCGTCGATGACCGGCCCGCCCGCCAGAAGGCGCAATTCCCCGGCGCTGCCGTCAGACCGTCGGGGGCGGGGCGGTTCTGCGGATTCCGTGGGTTCGCTCCATCCATAGCCGCCTTCGAACAGATCGCCGCCATGGCCCGAGGCGAAGGTGAACACGCCGTTACCCGTCAACCAGTCCGTCACCGACGGGGACGCCGAGGCGGGCTTGTCCACGGCGACTGATTTCGGTTCGGTCGACGGGGCGGCAGCGGACGGCCGTGATTCCTGCGCCCGCGCACCGGGCGGCACCGCGCGAGCCTGACGCGTCAATTTCAGGCGGCCGCCTGATTGGCCGCGGGCCTCGACGGTCAGGTCCACATCGAACGCCCCCTGCCCCTCCGGCACGATCAGGCTGAGATCCCGAAGATCGTCCATCGCCAAACGCCACGGACCGTCGCCATCGGGCGCACCGTCCCGAACGCCGCCGGTCAGGTGCACGCCCGCCGGCACCCCGTCCAATGTGAACGCCACATCGCCAACCATCTTGCCCATGCCCCGGGCGAAGGAAATCGCGACGGGAAAACCGACACGCCCGCTGCCGTCCAGGACCACCGGTGCCTCAATGGAAAAGCGCAGCCCCGATTCCAACGCCGCCAAGCCCGGTTCCACCGTCAAGCTACCCGTGCGCACATGCCCGTCGCTGGAGATCACCGTAACGGGGAAAGCGTGCGGCCCACTGGCCCCCGGGGGAAACCGCATGCGCAGACCACCGGGAACGGTCAGGTCGTGTTCCAACAGGGTCGCCGTTCCGTCCCCGTTATCGACGCCCGCGTTCAGGGTCACCCCCTTCCCCAGGCCGCCGACGATCAGCACCGACATGTCGCGGGGATTCAACCCCGGCACCGCCGTCATCAGGTCAAGCGGCAGACCTGTCTTGGCATCCTCGACCTGGGCCTGACGGTCGTCGTTCGATTCAGGGGTGTCGGCCATGTTCCTGTCCTTCGTATGCAGCTTCAACATTGATGCGGCGGGCGATTGTCGCCATTTTCAGTGTTGATCGGGGACATCGCCAGAACTTTGACTTCCCGGGCACTGATTAGGATCAATCCGTTGCTCCTGCTTACCCGCCAGACAGCGGGCCCGGAACGGCGGAAGTACAAACAGGGGAAATCCGCGCATGTCAGACCGGGAAGCGATTCTGTTCGCCAACGACGCCTTTTACGCTGCCTTCGCCGGCGGCAGCATCGAACAGATGCGCGCCGCCTGGGCCGACGACCGGGACATCACCTGCATCCATCCGGGATGGCGTCCCCTGAGCGGCCAACAGGAGGTAATGGACAGCTGGTCGACGATTTTATCGACGGGCGAGACGGCGGATATCCGCTGCGTCGGCGCGCGGGCATATTCCCTGGGGGACACGGCCTATGTCACCGGGTTTGAGCGCATGCCGGGCACGCTGTTGACCGCAACCAACGTATTCGTGCGGACGGGGCCCCTGTGGCGCATGGTCCACCATCAGGCCGGTCCCTGCCAGGACCGCGGCGCCGCCGGGCGGGAGGACAGCGACCCGACCCTGCAATAGGGGTTCGGAACATTCAACGAATGCGCTAAAAAGTCCGTGGGGAGCAGACGCTGGACATTAGAGGAGGAGGCCTCGTTTGATCATGAAAACAATCAAGATGACCATTGGAACCGTGACCCTGAACGTCAACCTGCGCGACACACCGACCGCCGCCGCGATCTGGGACGCCGCACCCTTTACGTCCCAAGCCAGCACCTGGGGCGACGAGGTTTATTTTTCGACGCCCATATCCCTTAACCGCGAGGCCGATGCCCGCGCCGTGGTCCAACCCGGCGAGATTGCATTCTGGCCCGACGGCGACAGCATCGCCATCGGGTTCGGCCCCACCCCCATTTCCCAAGGCGATGAATGCCGCCTGGCCTCGCCCTGCAACATCTGGGCGGACGCCGTCGAGGATGTGAAGACCCTGGCCGTCGTTCCGGCGGGCGCATCCATATCCGTCGAACGCGGCGAATAACCCCCTAAGCCTCAAGGAGGCGCGACCTGTGACCAAAGCGACAACCGGCTTCGACCCGGCCCTTTACGACTACATCCTGAAAACGACGTTGCGCGAGCCCGAAATCCTGGCCCGTCTGCGCCGCGAGACGGACAGTCATCCCCGTGCGGGAATGCAGATCTCGCCGGACCAGGGACAGCTTCTGGCCCTGCTGGTTGAACTTCTGGGCGCCAGGCGGATCATCGAGGTCGGCACCTTCACCGGTTACAGTTCGCTCGCCATGGCCATGGCCTTGCCCGACGACGGCGAGATGGTGTGCTGCGATATATCTGAAGACTATACCGCCGCTATTGGGCCGAGGCCGGGGTGGCGGGACGCATCACCCTGCGTCTGGCACCCGCGCTCGAAACCTTGGACGCCCTGATAACCGAAGGCCGCACCGGGGCCTTCGACATGGCGTTCATCGACGCCGACAAGGAAAACTATCAAAACTATTTCGAACGCTGCCTGAGTTTGATCCGTCCGGGCGGCCTGATCGCCATCGACAACGTGTTGTGGAACGGGCGGGTCATCGATCCCACGGACAATAGCGTTGATACGCAGGCGATCCGCGCCTTCAACGCGGGCTTGAAAGACGATGACCGGGTCACGGTCTCGCTGCTGTCCGTGGCCGACGGCCTGACCCTCGCCCGGAAGCGCTGAATCTCAGGTCACATGCCGCCGAAATAAGGCACGGCGGCATGAAATGGTCCCATTTACTGCCAACAATGGCCCTGATTGCGGGCGATATCTCCTGTCATCGGATCAACCCGGTAAAGGAGACAGACCATGCCCAGCCACGCTTATCCTCCCCGGCCCGCCGCGGGCCTGATCGCCACCGGCCTGGTCGCCGCCAGTCTGGCTGCCGCCGGACTGTTTGCCATTGCGTTGCTCGCCACGGGTGCCGCCCGCGCGGCCGAACCCTATGACGCTGCCTGCGATGCGGCCCCTGAATACGGCCAATCCATTCCCTTGATCGTCAACGGGTTCAAAACCGGCAGCACCGCCGTTCCCGATGACCAGGAAGTCGATATCCGCGCCTTCGCGGAGACCCTGCCATCGGGCACGACCATCTGTGTCGTTGGCCAAGCCGACAAACGCGGTCCGGTGGACTTAAACGACCAACTCGCCATGAACCGCGCCCGCGCCGTGGCCGCACGCCTGATCGGCGCCGGTGTGGCACCGCAAAACCTCAGCGTTTCGTCACGGGCGGAAGCCTTCGGCGATACGGCGCCCAGCTGGTTCTGGTTTGACGGCAGCCGCCGGGTCGAGGTCGTCGCCCTGGACTGACAGGGCAATGCGTCAGGTCAGGTCCCGCAGAATGCGGGCAAACCGGCCGACCGCCGCTTCAAGCGGCCCATCATTGGGAAAATCAATAACGTCCGGGCCTTCCACACGGAAGGCCCGGGCGCGTTCCAGCCGGTGGGCGATCTGCGCGTCGGTTTCCCGGGCACGGGCGCCCAGGCGCGCGCGAAGGGTCTCTTCATCAGCCGTCACCGAAACGACACGCAGGTGCTGAAACCGGCCCCGTGCCTCTTCAATTACGGAACGGGACGCATTGACCACCACGGTGCGCCCGCCCAGAAGGTGGTCCACGGTTTCCGTCGGGATGCCGTACCACAGGCCATGGGCCCCCCAGGACAGAAGGTAGCCACCCAGTTCTCGGCGGGCATGGAACTGGCTTTCCGTGACCGCGACATGGTCCTCGGACCCGGCATCGGCCGGGCGGGTGATATCGCGACGGGGGAACACGACGTCGGCGCCGCCGGCAAAGGCTCGCCGGGCGCCGTCGATCAGGCTGTCCTTGCCCGCCCCGGACGGGCCGACGACCAGGACCATGGTTCCGGGTAACGTGTCCTGGGTCACGGCGCGGACGGGGATGCGGGGAGCTGCGAACATGATCCCGGTAGGTACAGGGCCCGAATGACCCCAACATGAACGCCGGGTGACGGTTCGGTTAAGTCCATGACCAAATGCCTAAAGGGCAGGGTGCCGGCGCGAGATCGGCGGCGGGCCATTGAAAAAGCGCGCGGGCCGGGCCGGGTGCAGGATCGGCGGCGGACCATTGGAAAGGCGCCCGGGCCGAGCCGGTCGCGGCAGTGGCGACGGCGCCAGGCGCACCGACAAGCCACTCAGCAGTTCGCGGAACCGAACCTTGGCTTTCGCCACATGACGGCCCCGGGGATAGGTCAGCAGATAGACTTTCACTTTTTCCGGATCATTTGAGGCATCGGCCTGCCGCCAAAACGCCGTATCCGCGTCGATCACCGCCATGACAACCGGCACTTTTGAATCGGCGGAGGCTGCCGGCGCCATCAACTCTTGTTGCTCGACCTCGGCAACGGGCTGGGCCGTCACTTCTGGACCGTTGTGATCAGCGGGGGCAGGCAAAATAAATTCCACCCCGCCCTCGCCGGTCACGGCCGCCGCCGTCGGCAGGGGCATCAGCCCCAAGGCGAGCGCCAAGGCCGCAGGCACCCATACGCGACCGTGACAGAGGCTTAATATCGGCTTCTGCGTTTGCATGATCTTATCCTTCCGTTCGGGGAACTGGCAGCATTGGCATCGCCTATATTCTTATTTAAATATAAAATTGCATATAAAACAATATATAAATACCAACGCCACAGTCCTGGCTATCCTGCGGCGGCGCGGGTGATTTTCTTGATCGCTGCCTGCAACTGAGACACCAGTTCACGCCCCGTAGTGCCACCGTCACCCGAAATGTTGTTGCGCAGGATAACGGTCAGGGAATCGATGTGCACCTTGACCAGTTCGATGCTGGAGGCACTGTTCGGCAGGCCCCCGCCCGTAAACCGCATCAGCGAATTGCCAACCATGGAGACCAGGGGATAGCCGAAGGTTTCGCCCTGCAGGCCCAATTGCTTGGCCAGCCCGTGAATACGCTGAAAGTGCTCTGACTTGTCCGGCGCCGCGCCCGCTTCGGCCATGATCCGTTGCAGGCTATCCACATAGTCGAGGGCCGAACCCACATATTCTTCCTTCGACCGCTCCAATTCCTTCTGGGCCTTGAACACGGCCCCCTGGGTGAACAGGGCGTCGCCATCGTCGTCACCACCGCCGGCTTTGCGCTTCAGATGGTTGGGCGGGCGGAAGATCCGGATCACGCTGTCGTTGGGAAACCGTTCCAGCGCGGTCGCCAGCGGCGAGCGATCGACACGGACGTCGGAACGGTCCAGGTCACGGCGTTCCCTGGGCACCGGCTTGAGGCTGCCGCGGCGATCGGGCCCGAAATAGGCGGTGTTGTAGACGAACGGCCGGGGCCGGTTGACCACGGTCAGGATACGGTCGACCAAGGCATCCACCGTCACCGGTTTGAGCAGGAATTGGGTCGCCCCGTAGCCACGGGCCTCGGCGACGGTCTTCGGGTCAAACGCCTTGGCCATCAGGATGACCGGCAAGAAGCGGTTCGGCGAATCCTTGTTCATGCGAACCCAGCGCACCATGTCGACGCCGTTCAACATTTCCTCGAACATGTCGCAGATCATGAAATCGACGGTATCGACCCGTTCGGTGACGCTTTTCTTCGACAGCCGCTTCAGGAGATTCAGCGCATCGTCGTTGCTGTTGGCGGTCAAAATTTCGCCGACACCCAACGCTTGCAGAAGATTGTGTATCATCCAGCGATGCGCGTCGTCCTGATCGACGACCAGGACGGTGAAAGAGCGTAGATTAATGGTGGCCAAGTTGGGCCTCACGAGCGGTCTGCGTTCCGTGTTCGGCACGGAAACGTTTTTTGTGGTGGGAATCCCACCCTCTGCTTGCACAAAGTGAAGTGCATGCACCGGCCCGGGTCAACCCTGCCTAAAGTTAGCCTCGTAAATTCGCGCGCTGGCCCGTTCCCAAACTCCGAAAACCGTGAAAAAGTGTCGCCGGACAAGGGGAAACACCCGGCCAGACGGAGGAGACACCATGACCGCTATGTTCGACCTGACAGGCAAGATCGCCTTAATCACCGGTTCAAGCCGGGGAATCGGCAAGGCCATCGCCGAAGCCTATGCCCGCCAGGGCGCCAAGGTCATCATCACCTCGCGCAAGCTGGACGCCTGCGAAGCCGTCGCGGCACAGATCAACGAGGAAAACCACGACGCCCCCGGCGAGGCCATGGCCATCGCTTGCAACGTGTCCGATGTGGAGCAGCTCACGTCCCTGGTTGACCGGGTCAAGGAGGAATGGGGGCGCATCGACATTCTGGTCTGCAACGCGGCCGTGAACCCCTATCACGGACCGATGTCGGGGATCGACGACGGCGCCTGGGAAAAGATCCTGCAAGTCAACGTCACCAATGTTCTGAAGCTGTGCAACATGGTCCTTCCGGACATGGCGGCGCGGCGCGACGGCGCGGTGATCCTGATTTCGTCCGTCGGCGGGCTCAAGGGGTCCATAAACCTGGGCGCCTATGCGGTGTCCAAGGCCGCCGACATGCAGTTGGCACGCAACCTGGCCGTCGAATGGGGCCCCCACAACGTCCGCGCCAACGCCATCGCACCCGGCCTGATCAAGACAGATTTCGCCCGCGCCCTCTGGGAAAACCCGGAAGCCCGCGCCCGGGCCGAGGCAGCTTATCCGCTCGGCCGTCTGGGCGAGCCCGAGGATATCGCCGGCACGGCGATCCTGCTGGCGTCGGACGCCGGCAGCTTCATCACCGGACAAACCTTTGTCGTCGACGGCGGCGGAGTCGCCGCCGGCAACCGTTACAGCTGATATCGGAAAAGGATCACCGACATGTGCCGCTGGCTCGCCTACGCGGGACCGCCCATCTACCTGGACACCCTTCTGCTGCGCCCGGAAAACTCCCTTGCCCGGCAAAGCCTGTCGGCCAGTCAAAGCGCGCATGTGGTCAATGCCGACGGCTTCGGCATCGGATGGTACGGCGAAAAAGACCGCCCCGGCCTGTACAAGGACATCCTGCCGGCATGGAACGACGTGAACCTTCTGAACATTTCCGAACAGGTGAAGTCGCATCTGTTCTTCGGCCATGTTCGGGCGACCACGGGAACCTCCGTCAACCGCACCAACTGCCACCCCTTCCGTCACGGCAAGTGGCTGTTCATGCACAACGGCGAAATCGGCGGCTGGTCCAAGGTACGCCGCGCCCTTGCCATGGCCGTGTCGCCCGAACTGTTTCCCAACATCCAGGGCACCACGGACAGCGAAATTTTCTTTCACCTGCTACTGACCTTCGGCCTGGACGAAGACCCGGAGGCCGCCATCCGCCAGGCCATTCAGACCATCGAAAAGGCGCAGAAGGATGCCGGCGTGACCGATCCCTTCAACATGACCATCGCGCTGACGGACGGACAGACCATCTGGGCCCTGCGCCATGCGTCGTCGGGCCGGGTGCCGACGCTGTATGTCGGCATGGGCGCCAAACCCCATGATGCCGCCGATGAGGTGACCGTGGCCACGGGCACGGCGATCATCATTTTGTCGGAACCCTTGGATGACGACCTCAAGCAATGGACGGCGATTGAACCCGATCATCTGGTGATCGCCGGGGACGGCGGCCTTGTCGTCTCGCCGTTCGCTCTGTGACGTAATGGCATCGCGCTGCGCCGTGGCGGTTCTGATTCTGGCCGCCCTGACGGCAACGCCGGCCCAGGCCTGGAAGAATGGCCCGCCGGACAATAAGGTCACCAACAGCGCCGCTGACTGCCTGGCGCCGCCCTATTCGACCCATGACTGGATCGCCGACCACGCCCACGCGTTGCTGCCGTCGGCGGCGCGCGCCTGGTTGGACCCGCACCGCGTTCTCATGCTGATCGGCACAGAAGCCCCTGACTACGCGAAAATCGAAGCCTTCTGCGGCGCGCCCAATCGGGGTTACAACGACACCGGCCGAGGCCGCCATGACCTGAGGTTCGATGCGAACGGCGGGATCACCCGTGACCTGCCCGCCCAACGCGCGCAGGAGGAATATGAAAAAGCCGTCCAGGCTTACCGCGCCGGCAGGCCGGACCATGCCGCCTATTTCCTGGGTGCCGCCATGCATTACATCGGCGATCTGGCGCAGTACGGACACACCATCAAAGGCGAAACGCACCATGCGGATTTCGAGGAATGGGTCGGTGCCTTGACGCCGTCGTTCGCCGGCGGCGGCGTGTTTGAAAAATTTATCGTCGCCGACGGGATGACGCCGCGCCTGGCCGATGACGCCGTCCTGCGCACGGGACGCTTCACCTGGACGGGCACCTCACCGGTGCTGCCGCCGGCCGCGATGGATGCCCGGTTCGGGCCCGCCGCCCTGGCCGATACGGCCTTCGTCGCCAGCATCGGCCATTGCCTGAACAAGGCCGTGAACGAAGCCGCCGACATGCTGTTCGGATTTTATGAGGCCGTCGTCAGGCCAAACGCCCGTTAGCCTTCGAACGGCGCAACGCGGGGCCAGATTTCGGCCACCGCATCCAGGGTCGAAAACAGCACGTTGAAGACATAGGGCGATGCAAGCTCCGTCGCCTCGGGCACCAGGATCGGCAGGTGGTCTTTCTGGGGAAAGGCGAAGGTGTCGTATCCCCTCTCCTTCATCCAGGCGCGCAGGTCGCGCTGGCTCGCCCCCATCTGCTGCAGGCCGAAGTCATTGACCTCACAGATCACGAAGGGCACCCGGTCGGGTGCAAAGAACCCCTCCCCGCCTTTGAGCACCGTCAACTCGGCGCCTTCCGTGTCGATTTTGACGGCGCGACAGGCATCGATGTGTTCCGCTGCCGCCAGGGTATCCAGGCGTGTCGAGGGATAGCTGTCCTTGGCCGGGGCCGCGCGTGAGCGCTGATTGAAATCATGCAGGCCCGGATCCCACATGGCGTGGCCACCGTCGTTGTCCGCATTGCGGTAGAAGTCGATGGCTCCATCCACTTCCGAGGCCACGGCATTGACCGCCGTGACGTTCCCGCATTCGTTCAGCGCCATCAGGTCCTTGAGCCAGGTGAAATTGTCGGCGTTCGGCTCCACCGCGACGACGCGCCCGGCATCGCCGACCAGATGGGAGGCGAGCAGGGAAAAGAACCCGATATGAGCACCGACATCGAGAAAGCAATCACCCGGCCGCAACGCCCGGATCAGAAACAGCGACAGGGACTCCTCATAAAGGAGTCCCTGGCTGAGTGCCTGCAGGATCGACCGTTGGGACATTTGCCCCAGGTCGATGCGAAGCTGAAGGGCGATGGGCCGCCCCGCCAAATCCAGGTTCACGGGCACCGTATGGATGCCGTGGGTCGGAAGCGTGGGCGGTGCCGTCATCTTGGCGCTGTTCCCTTGATCAAAATGCGCAGGACAGCGGCCAGTCTAACCCTTGATCGTGTTAGGCCGCCATACCGCGGTTGCCGCCCTGGGCGCCTCGGCGGCTGCGACCGCCGCCGCGCTTGGCACCGCCGCCGCCCGGACCGCCGCGGCTTGGGCCGCCCCGGTTCTGGCCGCCTCTGTTCTGGCCGCCCCGACCCTGGCCGTTGCGTCCGCCACCGCCGCCGTTGTTCTTGCGCACGTCGGGACCGCTGTCATTGGCGGCCGAATTGGCGATATCGGCGGCATGATAGGGATGGCCGTCGAACACCGGGACGGGCTGGCGAATGCATTTCTCGATATCGCGCAGACAGCCGCGTTCGTCATGGGCGCAGAAGGAAATGGCGATGCCCGAAGCCCCCGCCCGCGCCGTGCGGCCGATGCGGTGGACATAGCTTTCCGCATCGTTCGGCAGGTCAAAGTTGATGACATGGGTCACGCCGTCGACATCGATGCCGCGGGCGGCGATGTCCGTCGCCACCAGGGCGCGGATGTCGCCGTCACGGAAGCCCTTGAGGGCCCGTTGGCGGGCGTTCTGGGCCTTGTTGCCGTGGATCGCATCGGACTTCACGCCGTTGTCGTGCAGATGACGGGCGACCCGGTCGGCGCCATGCTTGGTGCGCGTGAAGATGAGAACCCGCTCGATGCGCGGATCGTTCATCAACTCGCCCAGCAAGGCCCGCTTGTCGTCCTTGGCGACGAACAGCAGGCGCTGTTCGATCTTTTCCACCGTCGTCGCGGCGGGTGTCACTTCGACCTTCACCGGATCGTTCAGAAGCTCGTTGGCCAGGCCTTCGACGGTTTTCGGCATGGTCGCCGAAAACAGCACGGTCTGACGCTCGTGGGGCAGTACCTTGGCGATCCGCTTGACGTCGCCGATGAAGCCCATGTCGAGCATGCGGTCGGCTTCGTCGAGGACGAAAACGTCGACGCTGTCCAGGTTGACGTGGCGCTGCTTCATAAGGTCCATGAGACGGCCCGGGGTGGCGACCAGAATATGAACGCCGCGCTGCATGGCGACGATCTGGTTGCGCATGGAGGTGCCGCCGAACACGGTCTGAATCCGCAGGGGCATCTGACGGCCGTAGGTCCGCAGGCTTTCGGCGATCTGGGTCACCAGTTCGCGGGTCGGCGCCAGGATCAGCACGAACGGGCGGTTCGGCACGGCCTTGCGCGAATTTTCCGCGAAGGACTGCAAAATCGGCAGCGCGAAGGACGCGGTCTTGCCGGTGCCTGTCTGCGCCACGCCCAGAAGATCGCGGCCCTCAAGCAGCGGCGGGATGGATTTTTCCTGAATGGGGGTGGGGGTGGTGTAGCCCTCGTCGCTCAGCGCACGAAGGATGGGTTGGGCCAGGTTAAGGCCCGCAAAATCGGTCATGTGATATGTATACTCTCTCGATCAATTGGTCTTCGCCCGCGCGCCCCAAGCGATCGTGTCGGGGGCGGCAGGTTCGCCGGCATCATGCAAGCTTTCTCGGTCGGAACCGCATTCACACGGATATCCGCCTCACGAAACGCCCTTAGATGTCGGTATCAAAGAAGACCGGATCGACATGGTCGGGTCCGGCAAGCGATCGAAATTCGACCTGAATGGGAGTGTCGCTGGCGCTACATGACGCCGGGACCCCCGGGAAGTCAAGGGAATTCGCGGTGTCGCTCTCTCTTGCTTCCGGTGGTCGGCGGGGTTCTGTCAGGCGGCGAGAATCTCAGGATCGCCCTGGGTTTCCAGGCATGTCGCGGCAAAGTTCCAGTCGGCCAGATGGTCGAAGAAGGCTTCGAGAAACGCCTGACGGGCATTCTGATAATCCAGGTAATAGGCGTGTTCCCACAGGTCGCACGTCAACAGCGGCTTCAGCCCCGCGGTCTGCGGCAGATCGGCGTTGGCCGTGCTGACCACGTCGAGCGCGCCGTCCGTGCCTTCGACCAGCCATACCCAGCCCGACCCGAAGCGGGCCATGCCGTCGGCGATGAAACGGGTGCGCAATTGCGGTAGGGATCCGAATGTTTCCGAAATCCTGGTCGCAAGAGGTCCCGTCGGTTCCGCCGCGCGGTCCGGCGACATGCAGCGCCAGAAGAACCCATGGTTCCAGGCCTGCGCCGCGTTGTTGAACACCCCAGTATCGCCCTTTCCATGGGCGCGGCGGGCGACGTCGATCAGCGTCATGCCGTCATAGTCGGTGCCCTTGACGGCGTCGTTCAGCTTGTCGACGTAGCCCTTGTGGTGCTTGCCGTGATGGAAGCTGAGGGTCCGTTCCGACATATGCGGCGACAGGGCGTCCTTGGCATAGGGAAGATCGGGAAGCTTGAAAGTCATTATCGGTTCCTTCGTGTTCATGGGGGGGGAAAGTGCGCCGGTCGGCGGTGGGACCAGCCGGCGGACGCCGCAGCGCCCGCCGGCAAGCGCCTGCGTTAGGACTTCTGCTTATCGGTCACCATGGCGCGGAATTCCTCGATCTTGTCGCCGAGCGCCGCCAGGCCTTCCTTGGTGGCCTCCTTGGCATCCGTCCATTCACCCTTGGCCGACTTTTTCAGATCGGCGATCTGTTGATTGAGCGCATCGCGCTGGCGGTCGATGGCCGCGCGGGCTTCGCGCCATTCCTCCTTGACCTCGTCGGCGGCATTGACGCCTGCCTGCTTGGCATCTGATGCCGCTTCATCGAGCTTGCTGTCCAATGCCTCGGCCTGCTTTTGCGCCCAGTTGACGAAGTCATCGACGGCATCCCCTGCCGTGGCTTCCTGAGGGGCTGCCTTGTCGCCTGCGGCCTGGGCGGCGCCCGGCGCGGCAGACAGGCCCGCGGCGACTGCCGCCGCGGCCAGAATGGCGATGGGGATACGGGTATTCGGGGTTCGAATATGAGTTCGATAGGTCATGTGATCTTCTTCCTCTTTTCGAAGCAATGCATGAAAGGAATTGCGCAAACCGCATTGCCGGCTGTACGCGCCACTGACGTCTGGCGGCTTTGCCCTGATCGCAAGGATGCATTCCGCAACACGGGACGCATTTCCATTTCATGAAACGATTGTGGCGTTTTCCCGGCTGGAACCGGGTGCCTTCAGGCCGCGCGGGCCAGCACGCGACGGGCCCGCGACAGGCCGCTTTTCACCGTGCCGACGGCGATATTCAATTCGCGCGCGACGTCGTGATAGCGTTTTCCCTCAATCACCACGAGATGAAGAATCCACCGGTCCCGGGGCTTCAAGGCCGCCAGTGCGCGGTCCAAATCCTTGAGGCGCAGGCGATCAATCTGGTTAGGCGGTTGGTGGAAATCGACAAGCCAATCTTCGACGGGAACGTGAAATCCCCGCCGCTGCCGTCGGCGCGCACGGTCGATGAACAGGTTGTGCATGATGGTGATCAACCAAGCCCGTAAGTCCGTACCGGACTGAAAACGGTCAAGGCGCGACACGCCCCGCTCCAGGCAATCCTGCAACAGATCGTCGGCGCGGTCCGGAGTGGCTTCGAGGAACCGTGCATACCGGTACAGGTCGGGAATCTGATCCTCAATCGCCTGCATGATCCGCCTTTCGGTCATGGCAGAGATCATAACATATTTTCCTGATGTAAATCGGTGCAGGCAGAGAAAAATCATGGCCGCGCTGGAACTTTTGCGGTCCGCAACCGTTCATTCATGGATTGGACGTGACAACAAACGGAGGGAGCACGCCATGGATACAAATCCCACAAGCCCCGAAGGTCATACCGACACCAAAGGCCAGGCAAAACCTAAATCGATGCGCGATTTGGTCATTTTTGGGGTGATGATCGTGATCGGTATCGGCGTAGTCGCCGCACTGGTCACGAAATAACAAGCCTGCGGAACCAGCCGCGTCAGACGCCCAGCACCCGGCGTTTCATTTCGGCCACGGCAGCATGGGGGCTGGTCAGCACGGGCAGGCCCGTATCGGCACCGATTTCTGCCGCCAACGGCGCCATGGAAAACTGCGCCAGCACGATGCAGCCGCAATCGTTCAACCGGGGTGCGGCCGCGACCACGGCGCGGTCATGGGCGTCGCGCCGCCCCGCCCCCAGGTCGGCCCAGGCCCCTTCGACCAGAAGCGGCACCACGGTCATGTCGATGTTCCGGGCCGCCGCCAGGTTTTCCATGTCGGCCGTCATGTCCGGCAGGGTCTGGGGATGGGTCGCCAACAAGCCAACGCGCCCACCCCGGGCCAGGGCGGCATCGAGTATGGCCTCGTTCGGCTTCATCACCGGCACATCATACTGTGCCGCGATCTGGTCGATGATCGCGCCGAACGCGGAACAGGTGAACAGAATGCCGTCGGGCCGCCGGGCCTTGGCATAAGCCGCCAAGTTGAGAAACCGTTCGGTCAGCGCCGGGGTCAACTTGCCGCCGGCAGCCGCCAGATCCATGGTCAGGCTTTCGTCCAGCAGAGTCCAATACTCGGCCTCGGGCCAGAGATCCTTGAACGCCGTCTCGACCGGCAGGATGGCTTCGCGGGTGGCGTGGATCAGGGCGATTTGATTTGTCATTTCCTGTGTATGAAGCTTTTTCTTCGAAAAATCCAAGGCAATAGACCGGCACCATAGAGTGACGGAGAACACATCCCCCATGCTAAAGAACTGATATCCTATCCAAAACCTGTATGCATATATGCATAAGCGTCACCTGTTGTGGCATGAAAATCATGGGTTTAGTCCTGCATTAGGGAGCCCCGCGTCTCAATAAATCTAACTGTCCGGTTCCAAAGGAATGTCTTCGTCTTAATTCGCATATGAACCCGGTTGACTATTGGCGGCACCGAAACGGCTCGGCCCGCAACATCACCGCCAAGTACGGTACGAAATCCGCAGGCAATCACCAATGTGGCCAAATCATTTAGATATCGCGCGCTTCTTCGCGCTGAAGGTCGACCCAAGCGTCGTCCTTCCGTCCGAATACAATTCCGCCCTTGTGATCCTATCGTTCTTCGTCGCGACGCTGGCAGGGTTTGCTTTTGTCCATCTGTTGCACCGTATCGCGGAGCACGAGCACACCCGTAGTCGGTACCCGTGGATGGCGGGCGGCGCGCTGATCATGGGTCTTGGAATTTGGGCCATGCACTTCATCGGCATGCTCGCGTATGAACTGCCGATTCCGGTCAACTATGACCCCCTGATCACCCTGGTATCCGCAATACCCGCGGTCCTTGCAAGCGCATGGAACCTGCATATCGTCGCACGCAGCAACGTGACGCGGGTGCGTCTCTACATGGGCGGTATTGTCCTGGGTGGCGGTATTGGCCTGATGCATTACACCGGCATGGGTGCCGTCGATTTCGACGCTTATATCCGCTACGACCTGCCGCTGTTCGTACTGTCACTACTCGTCGCGGTGGCCCTTGCCATGTGTGCGCTCTGGGTCGCGTTCAGGGCGTCACGCCGGGATACCATCCGCACCCTGGCCAACGAGGCGATCTCGGCGCTGCTGATCGGCGCCGCCGTGGCAGGGATGCACTACACGGCGATGAGTTCCGCAATCTGTCTTGCGCGGAACGGGACCACAACACCGCTTCCAAGCATCGGTACCGACGTATTGGCCGTTGCGACGGCCACCGTCGCAACACTGATTTTGATCGCGGGCATTGCCGCCGTCGTGTTTGACCGCCGATTGGCATCCGAAGTTTTTTTCCGGAAGGAGGCGAGCCAACGCGCCAGCCAAACCGCCCAACGCCTGCAACTGATCATGGACAACGTGGCAGACGCGGTGCTGACATTGGATGGTCACGGAATAATCGAAACATGTAACGCGGCCGCTGTCCGAATATTCGGATATCCGGCCAACGAACTCGTCGGGCTTAATATCGCCCAATTGCTTTCGAACCTCAGAACAAACGAGGATCGCGCGCCGATGATGCGCTACTTCTCCGATCCCTCGACGCGATCACCGGAAGGAAACGGGTTCTCCATCATCGGCCGTCAAAAGGACGGAACCCATGTGTATCTCGAGGCTGTATTAACGGAAGGTCGGCAAGCCGATCGCTCCGTGATCGTCGCGGCCCTGCGAGACACGACGGAACGAAACGTCGTCGCCGCTGCACTCGCCCGCGCCAAGGAAGCCGCGGAAAAAGCCAGCCAAGCCAAGTCGGAGTTCATTTCCCACATGAGCCATGAGCTCCGCACCCCCTTGAATGCCGTGATTGGCATGGCCGATCTTCTGCTCGAAACTCCGCAACTGCGACAAGATCCGAACACCGTCCAATCCTACCTGGGTGATATCCGCGAAAGCGGCAGGCATCTGTTGAATCTGGTCAACGAGATTTTGGACGTATCGGTTATCGAGTCCGGCGGCAGAGCGCTTGAATTCGAAACCTTCGATGCCGTTGCTGAAATCGAAAACCTGATCCGTCCCCTAAAAACAACTGAGGCGGCGACGGCCGTTCTTTCCTTCCTCAAGAAAGAGGTTCCCGTCTTGATCACCGCCGACAAGCAATCCTTTCGTCAGACGATCCTCAACCTCACCACCAATTCAATCAGCCACGGCGGCGTGGGCGTGGAAATCAAGATCAGCGTCGACGCCGATATGGCGAACGGATTCACCAAAGTCGTGGTCTCCGACAACGGCCCGGGCATTCCGGGTGATATGCTTAGTGCCGTTGGCCAGCCGTTCCTGAAATCGAAAGCCGCATACCGCTATTCGAAACAAGAGCGGACGTCCAACGGCGCCGGCATGGGGCTTTACATCGTCAAACGTTTGATGGTTCTGAACGGCGGAAAGTTGGAACTGACGAGTGCGCCCAACACCGGCACCATCGCGACAACTTATTGGCCGCGCAACGCAAACGCCGCGTGATCCATCGTCCGCCGTTATTTCGTCAGCAAATCTCGAACAGACCCGCCGCGCCCATGCCGCCGCCAATGCACATGGTGACGACCACGTTCTTGGCCCCCCGGCGCTTGCCCTCGATCAGGGCGTGGCCGGTCAGACGGGCGCCGGTCATGCCGAAGGGATGGCCTACGGAAATGCCGCCGCCATTGACGTTCAGGATTTCCTGGGGAATGCCCAGCTTGTCGCGGCAGTACAGCACCTGCGACGCGAAGGCCTCGTTCAGTTCCCACAGGTCGATATCGTCCATCTTCAGACCCTGGCGTTCCAGCAGGCGCGGGATGGCGAACACCGGGCCGATGCCCATTTCATCGGGCTCACAACCCGCCGTGGCCAACCCCTTGAAAATCCCGAGCGGCTGCAGGCCCCGGCGTTCGGCCTCTTTCTCCGTCATGATGACGCAGGCCGACGCCCCGTCGGACAACTGCGAGGCATTGCCCGCCGTGACGAACTTGCCCGGCCCCATCACGGGATCCAGCTTGGCCAGGGCTTCCAGCGTCGTGGTCGGACGGTTGCCCTCGTCCTTGTCCAGGGTCACTTCCTGTTCCGTGACCTCGCCTGTTTCCCGGTTCTTGACCAACATGGTGGTGGTCAGCGGCACGATCTCGTCATCGAATTTGCCCGCCTGCTGGGCCGCCGCCGTGCGCATCTGACTTTCCAGGGAATATTCGTCCTGGGCCGCACGGGTGACGCCATAGCGCTCCGCCACAAGGTCGGCCGTGTCGATCATGGGAATCCACATCTCCGGCTTGTGCTCAAGCAGCCAGTCTTCCTTGACCTCGTTCTTCATGGCGTTGTCGCGCACCAGGCTGATGCTTTCCAAGCCCCCGGCCACGGCCACGGGCAGGCCGTCCATGACGACCCGGTTGGCGGCCACGGCAATGGCCTGCAGGCCGGACGCGCACAGCCGGTTGATGGTCGTGCCGCCGGTCGTGACCGGCAGGCCCGCGCGGATCACCGACATGCGGGCGATGTTCTTGCCCGTCGCGCCTTCGGGCATGCCGCAGCCGAGCACCACGTCCTCGACCTCGGCCGGGTCGATCCCGGCGCGCGCGACCGCGTGCTGGATGACATGCCCCGCCAGGGTCGCGCCATGGGTGTTATTGAAGGCCCCGCGCGATGCTTTCCCAATGGGGGTGCGGGCGGTGGAAACGATGACGGCGCGTTGCATTCTATTCTTCCTTCTTGGTCTCTAAAGATCGGCGAATCTGCCGCCCGTGCGGGCGAGCTTTTCCAGAAGCGGCGCGGGTTCCAGCACCGGCGAGGCGACCTTGGCCCAATGGGCCAGGCGCTCGTACACATGCTTGGCGCCGACCTGATCGGCGTGGAACATGGGCCCGCCCTTGGCGATGGGGAAGCCGTAGCCGTTGGTCCAGATGATGTCGATGTCCGACGCCCGCTGGGCCATGCCTTCGTCGAGGATTTTAGCGCCCTCGTTGATCAGGGCATAGAAGCAGCGTTCGTGGATTTCCTGATCCGTGATATCGCGGCGCGCGATCCCCAGTTCGGCCGAGGTCGCTTCAATGATCTTCTGCACCTCGGGGTCCGGCAGCGGCTTGCGCGAGCCTTCTTCGTAGCGATACCAGCCGGCATTGGTCTTCTGGCCCTTGCGGCCGGCCTCGACCACCCGGTCGGCGGCCACGGGCCAGCGTTCGCCCGGCTTGATGAATTGCTTCTGGCGCTTGCGCACCAGATAGCTGACGTCGAGCCCGGCCAGATCACCCACGGCCAGGGGCCCCATGGCGAAACCGAAGTCCAGGAACACCTTGTCGATCTGCTGCGGCAGGGCCCCTTCCTCGATCAGGAAATAGGCCTGGCGGGTATAGCGGTGGTACATGCGGTTGCCGACGAAACCGTCGCAGTTGCCGACCAGGACCGGAATTTTCTCGATCTTTTTACCCAACGCCATGACCGTGGCGATCACGTCTTTGGCCGTCGCCTTGCCGCGCACGTTTTCCATCAGCTTCATGACGTTGGCCGGGCTGAAGAAATGGGTGCCGATGACGTCTTGGGGCCGCTTGGTGGCGGCGGCGATCTCGTCGATGTCCAGGGTCGAGGTGTTGGTCGCCAGCACGGCCCCCGGCTTCATCACCTTGTCCAGCTCGCCGAAGATGGTTTTCTTCAACTCCATCTCCTCGAACACGGCCTCGATCACGATGTCGGCCGGCCCCAAGTCGGCGTAGTTGGTCGTTCCGCTGATCAGGCCCATGCGGGTGTTCATGGCGTCCTGGCTCAGGCGGCCCTTGGACACGGTCGCGGCGTAGTTCTTTTCGATCTTGGCCATGCCGGCCGCAAGCGCATCCTCCGTCGTTTCCAGCACAGTGACCGGAATGCCCACATTGGCCAGGCACATGGCGATGCCGCCGCCCATGGTGCCGCAGCCGACGACGGCAGCCGTGTCGATGGGCCGCTTGGCCGTATCGCGCGGCACGTCCTTGACCTTGGCGGCTTCGCGCTCGGCGAAGAACAGGTGACGCTGCGCCTTGGACTGTTCGGAATCGCGGCAAGCCACAAAAATCTCACGCTCCCGCTCCATGCCCTCGTCGAAGGGCTTTGTCGCCGCGATCTCGACGCAGTCGATGCAGGCCAGCGGCGCCAGCAGCCCGCGTGAGCGTTTTTCCCAGGTCTTGCGCGCCTCGGCGAAGACCTCGGCATCCGCATCGGCGACGGCGAGGTCGCGGACCTTGCGCAGGGGGGCACCCTCGGACACCAGCTTTTTCGCGTAAGCGACGGCGGTATCGGTCAGGTCGCCGTCGACGATGGCATCCAACACGCCAAGGTCACGCGCCTCGACCGCGGAAAACGGATCGCCGGACAAAATCACTTTCAATGCCCGCTTGGCGCCGATGATGCGCGGCAGGCGCTGGGTGCCGCCCGAGCCGGGAACGATGCCCAGCTTGACCTCGGGCAGCGCGATCTGGGCGGAGGCATCGGCGATCCGGTAATGACAGCTGAGCGGCAGTTCCAGGCCGCCGCCGAAGGCCGTCGCATGCAGGGCTGCGACCACGGGCTTAGGAAATTCCTCAACCCGGGCGCAGAGTTGGCGCAGGGTCGGCTCCGCCGGGGGGGTGCCGAATTCGCGGATGTCGGCGCCGCCGGAAAAGCACCGCCCGCCGCCCCGGATTACCACGGCGTCGACGACGCCATCGGCCTCGGCCCGGTCCAGGGCCGCCATGACGCCGCTGCGCACCGCATGGCCCAGGGCGTTCACGGGCGGGCTGTCGATGGTGACGACGGCGACGCGGTCCTTGATGTCCAAGGTCACGGGCGTTGCGGGATCGGATGCGGGCATGATGGTTTCCTTTGTTTTTCCCGGTTGGCCTATTGGGCCTTGCCCGGTTTCAAGCTGGTCAGGTTGGTATAGGCGCTGATGTGTTCAAGCGACGCCGCGACGTCGACGACCACGGGGCCGTCATGGGCCAGGGCTTCGGCCAGCACCTTGTCCGCATCCTCGGCCGTGTCGATGCGCAGGCCCTTGGCCCCGAAGCTTTCCGCCCATTTGGCGAAGTCCGGGTTGACCAGATTGGTGCCCTCGATGCGGCCGGGAAAGGATTTTTCCTGGTGAAGACGGATGGTGCCGTAGCTTTTGTTGTTGGACACGAAGATGCGCACCTTCGCACCGTACTGCACGGCGGTCGCCAACTCGTTGCCGGTCATCAGCGTGCCGCCGTCGCCGCATACCGTGACGACCTGACGGTCCGGATGGCGCAGCGCCGCCGCCACGGCGGACGGAACGCCCAGGCCCATGGCCCCGGACACGGCGCCCAGCAGGATATGCGTCGGCTTGAACGGGAAATAGCGATGGACCCAGGAATTGAAATTGCCCGCGTCCATGGTGATGACCGCATCGTCCTTCAGTTGATTGCGGAAGGCCGCGATAACATGGCCGAAGTTGACGCCGTCGGGCGCCGACCAGGGCTTCCATTCCGCCATCTTGCGGTTGGCGTCGCGCAGGCGCTTCAGCCAGTCGCTCCGCCCTTGCGGCGCCTGCGGCGGCGTCAGGGCGGCCAGACGTTCGATGAAATCCTCGGCATCGGCACAAACCGACTGCGCCGTCTCGAACACATGATCCAGATGTTCGCCGTCGGGATAGACGTGGATCAGCGGCTGCTTGGGCTGAGGGGCCTCGGGCAGCAGGTAGCCCTGGGTCGTGACGTCACCCAGGCGCGTGCCGACGGCGACGATCAGGTCCGCGTCCTGCAGGGTTTCCCGGATCGACGCGGGCACGCCGTACCCTAGATGGGCCGCGAAATGATCGTGCTCGTTGGGGAAGATGTCCTGGTTCTTGAAGCTGGCGGCGACCGGCAGCGACCAGGCCCCGGAACAGGCCAGAAGCGCCGCCCGCGCCGAGGGAGCGCGCAGCATGCCGCCCGCGATCAGCACCGGCCGCTTGGCGCGGCCGATGGCCGCCGCCACGGCCTTGACCTGGGCGTCCGTCGCCTTGGGTTTTTCCAGGGTGATCGGGCTAACGCCCGTATCTTCCGCCGGGTCGAGCAACATATCCTCGGGCAGGACCACGACGACCGGGCCCGGCGTGCCTTCCTGGGCGATCTGGAACGCCTGAGCCACGGCCTTGGCCAGATGCTTGGGCTCATGCACTTCGTCCACGTGCTTGGCCATGTCGCCGAAGGTGATTTTATAGTCGACCTCTTGGAATGCGCCGCGGCCCAGGTCGGCGCGCGGCACCTGGCCGATGAACAGGACCAGCGGCACCGCGTCCTGTTCCGCCGTATGCACGGCGATGGCGGCGTTACAGGCACCCGGCCCGCGGCTGACCATGGCAACGCCGGGGGCGCCCGTCAGCTTGGCATCGGCGACCGCCATGAACCCGGCTCCGCCTTCGTGGCGGCAGGATACGACCTGAATGTCGTCGCTATCGTGCAGGGCGTCCAGTACCGCAAGGTAGCTTTCTCCCGGCACACAGAACACACGGTCGACACCGTGCAGCACCAGTGTATCCACCAAGGCGTCGGCGGCGCGTTTCATTTTATTGTCTCCTCCCGGATTGAATCTTTCCGGAACTTTAGCATGGCGCGATCAGGTGAAAATGGTGTGCTGTTTCATTCCGCGACGCCGGCCGTCTCGGGCCAGCGATAGTCGGCGAAATGCTCACGCAGATCCTTCTTGGAAATCTTGCCCGTCGCCGTATGGGGGATTTCCTCGACGAACACGATATCGTCGGGCAGCCACCATTTGGCGACGTGTTCGGCCAATACGGCGCGAATGCTGTCGGGCGTGACAGTCGCACCCTGTCGCGGGACGATAACCAGCAGGGGCCGTTCCTCCCACTTCGGGTGTTTGACGGCGATCGCCGCCGCCTCCACCACGTCGGGATGGGTAAGGGCATAATTCTCCAGATCGATGGAACTGATCCATTCGCCGCCCGATTTGATCAGGTCCTTGGAACGGTCGGAAACACGGACCAGCCCATCGGACGAGATCGAGGCCATGTCGCCGGTGCCGAACCAACCTTCGGCATCGAAAGCGGCTTCCGTCGCGGCCTCGTCCTCGAAATACGCGGCGGCGACCCAGGGTCCGCGTACGAACATCTGGCCCACGGCCTCGCCGTCATGGGGCAGCCGGGTACCGTCGAGATCGACGATCTTGACCTCGAACCCGAACAGCGGCCGGCCCTGGGTCTGCTGCACCTTGTAGCGTTCGTTCGCCGGCAAGTCCTGATGGCGCTGGCGCAGGCGCCCGGTGGTGCCCGCGGCGCTCAATTCCGTCATGCCCCAGGCATGGACGACGGCGACGCCGTAGTCTTCCTCAAACGCCTTGATCATGGCCAGCGACGGTGCCGAGCCGCCGATGTTGCAGATCTTCAGGTGGGGCAGCTTGGCGCCCGTCTTCTTGAGATGCTCGAGCACGCCAATCCAGATCGTCGGCACCCCGGCGGTGACGGTGACCTTTTCCTCTTCCAACAGGCGGCAGATGTTGTCGCCATGCATATGCGGGCCGGGCAGCACCAGTTTGGTGCCGGAAATGGGCGCGGCATAAGGCACCATCCAGCCGTGCACATGGAACATGCTGACCGCCGGCAACAGGATGGTGCGGGAATCGATGCACAGCGGATGGTCGCTGGACGTTCCAGCGATCGCGTGCAGCACCATGGCCCGGTGGGTATAGAGCACCCCCTTGGGATTGCCCGTGGTGCCCGAGGTATAGCAAAGCGCCACCGCCGTTTTCTCGTCGAACTCCGGCCAGTCGAAGGTGTCGTCCTCGGCGGCCAAAAGGTCTTCGTAACAGACCGCGTTGCGAAGTGACGTTTCCGGCATTTTGCCGCTGTCACACAGGATAACGAACTTCTCGATGGTCGGGCATTGGTCCTGCAGGCCTTCCATCATCTCGACCCAGGTGGTGTCGATGAACATCACCCGGTCCTGGGCGTGATTGATGATGTAGACGATCTGATCGGGGAACAGGCGCGGATTGATCGTGTGGATTACTGAACCCGACCCGCCGATGCCGAAATACAGCTCGAAATGCCGGTAGGTGGTCCAGGCCATGGTGCCGACCCGGTCGCCCTGCTGGATACCCAGGCGCGCCAGCGCATTGGCCAGGCGGCACATGCGCTTGTAGGCGTCGGCGTAGGTATAGCGGTGCATGTCGCCTTCGACCCGATGGGTCACGATCTCGACATCGCCGTGCCAGGCGGCCGCATGCTTGACGATCATCGACGTCAGCAGCGGCACGTCCATTATCAATCCCTGCAAGGGTGTTCCTCCTTCATGCGTATTGGTCTTTATCCGGGCATTGCACCCGGTTTTCCGGACTATGGCGGCACGCCCCAGCCGAGATCAAGCATCCATGAAAGCACGGTTCGCAGTGCGGAACGGATGCCGGGCGGGCCTTGTATTCGCCGGGCGATGCGCTAACACTTCTTACGCTTTCCACCAGACCACCGAAAAGACCTAAGGACACGGCCATGGACTTCACCCCCTCCCCCCGCACCGTTGAACTGGCGGACAGACTCGCGGCCTTCATGGAGGCCGAGGTCTATCCCAATGAAGCGCTTTATCAGGAACAGCTTTCGGCCGGGGACACGCGATGGAAGGTCGTGCCCATCGTCGAGAACCTGAAGACCAAGGCCAAGGCGGCCGGCCTGTGGAACCTGTTCCTGCCGGAAAGCGAGCTGGGTGCGGGCCTGACCAATCTGGAATACGCGCCCTTGTGCGAGATCATGGGCCGCGTGCCCTGGGCCCCCGAGGTCTTCAACTGTTCCGCCCCCGACACGGGCAACATGGAAACCCTGGTCCGCTATGGCGATGCGGCGCAGAAGGAACAATGGCTGAAACCCTTGCTGAGCGGGGATATCCGATCCGCCTTCGCCATGACCGAACCGGATGTCGCGTCGTCGGACGCGACCAACATCAAGACCAGCATCCGCCTGGACGGCGACCACTACGTCATCAACGGGCGCAAATGGTGGACCTCGGGCATCGGCTCGCCCCATTGCAAGATCATGATCGTCATGGGCAAGAACGATCCCAATGCCGAAACCTACCGCCAGCAGTCGATGATCCTGGTGCCGGTCGACACGCCCGGTGTCACGGTCCTGCGCATGTTGAACGTCATGGGTTTCGACGACGCGCCCCACGGCCATGGGGAAGTCGTGTTCGATAATGTCCGGGTTCCCGTCGGCAACATGCTGCTGGGCGAAGGACGCGGGTTCGAGATCGCTCAGGGCCGCCTCGGCCCCGGGCGCATCCACCATTGCATGCGCATCATCGGCATCGCCGAGCGGGCCTTGGAAATGATGTGCAAACGCGCGACCGAGCGTGAAACCTGGGGCAAGGCCTTGGCCGACCGCGGCGTGACCCAGGAACGGATCGCCCAAAGCCGCATCGAGATCGAGATGTGCCGCCTGTTGGTCCTCAAGGCCGCCTGGATGATGGACGAAGTCGGCAACAAGGCGGCGCGTCAGGAAATCGCCATGATCAAGGTCGCCGCCCCAAACATGGCGCTGGCGGTCGTCGACCGCGCGATCCAAGCCTTCGGCGGCGCCGGCATGTGCCAGGACACGCCGCTCGCCTATTACTGGGCGCGCATGCGGGCCCTTAAATTCGCCGACGGCCCCGACGAGGTCCACCGCCGCCAGATCGCGCGCACGGAACTGCGCCGCCAGATGAACTGGCCGCCGCGCGGCTGACCCCGGTTTTCCCGGGCAAATTTGCATCAGGGCATGGGGCCGTGTTAGGCCCTAGGGGACGATCACCCATGATCGTCCGGCCATTTCCGTGCGGAATCGGCCGTTCCGTTCCTCCCCCGCGTGCCGAACCGCGGGGCGGTGCGCCGGCCCCATCGCCGGCGCTGAACACAGAAAATTAGGATCGTTATGCCCAAGATCTCCAACCTGCCTGCCGGGGCGGGACTGTTTTTATTGATGTCCGCCGTCTTCCTGTTCGACACGCCTTCCCTTCGCGCCGCGACCGGAAACGGCGCCGCCCCCGAATTCGCCCCCATGGCGGACGCCGCCCGCCGCGACGACATTGCCGGCCTGAAGCTGGCGTTGGTATCCGCAATCGCGTCAGAGCCCCGCCGGCTGGACGAACTGGTAGCCTACGCGGTCGCTGCCGCCCCCCGGCACCGGGACACCCTGGTCGCCACCGCCACCGCCGCCTTTCCGGCCTTTGGCGGCCGCATCAACGCCGCCGCGAACGGCACCCCCGTGACGACCAGCGGCACAACCGGTGCCGCCGTCCTGCCCATAACGCCGACCGCGTCACCGGGCGAATGGTCGGGCGAGATCGAACTGGGCGGGGGGCGCGCCACGGGCAACACGGAAACGGAAGAAGTCAACGCGGCGGCCAAGGTCGGCTACACGCGCGGGCCGTGGGAAGCCGAAGCGACGGCAAGCTATGATTTCGCCAAGGACACCGGGACCATCAACACGCAGCACCTGCGCCTGGGCGGCAATGCGAAATATCTCTTCACCGACCGCGCCTTCGTCTTCGGGCTTGTCGATTACGACGATGACCGGTTCAGCGGCTTCACCTACGAACTGACCCAGGCCGCCGGCCTGGGCTACAAGGTCATTCGCTCGGACGATATCGGTCTTGAGGTGACCGCCGGCCCCGCCCTTCGTCTCAGCGAGGTCAAAGCGACGGAAGAACAGCTTGTCGAACCCGGCGCCCGAGGCGGGCTTGAATTCCGCTGGCAGGTCTCGAACAACGCCACCTTCACCAACAAGGCGTCGGTGACATGGGGCGATGAGCGGACGATCACCGAAAACACCGCCGCCCTGACCATGAAGATCATCGGCAGCCTGTCCGGGCGCCTATCCTATCACCTGGAACACAACTCGGGCGCGCCGGCGGGAACCGAGGCCACGGACACCCTGACCAAGGCCTCGCTCGTCTATGGGTTCTGATGGACCGGTCGTTCAATGCTTGGCCCGGCAGGGTGAAATTCCCTGAATTGAAAAATAACAAAGCAAACAATCGCAAAATTTTATTTATCCGGCCGGGCCCTCGCAAATATTCATGAAATCGACTGTAGGTCCTTGTTAAAAACCGTCCTTTTCGGAAATTTTTGATTTTTTTCAAGGCCATCGACGGCATTGCGACAATGACACAGGGAGCCAGGCCATTGACTTTTGGGCCTTTTCACCCCCATATGGCTCATACGTGTTACATTTGTTATGTCGATCTTAGATACCGGTTCGCCGGGTAGCTTCGTTATCCCCTGACAATGTGAACGTTAAAACGCCGCGCCGCGCATGGTGCGGGGCGCATTTGCTTCACCCATTGAACGAGGAAAACGACAATGGCTACTGGTACCGTAAAATGGTTCAACCCGAACAAGGGTTTCGGCTTCATTCAGCCCGACGACGGCTCCAAGGATGCATTCGTGCATATCTCCGCCGTTGAACGCGCCGGCATTCATTCCCTGCGCGAAGGCCAGAAGGTCACTTATGACCTCCAGGCCGGGCAGAACGGCAAGTCCTCCGCTGAGAACTTGACGATCGCCGACTAACGTCTGAGATCCCGCCCCCTGCTTTTGGGCCGGGGGCGGGCTCAATCGTTCGCGGGCAGTGTGCATTTCCATGCCGCCTCCACCTTCGTTACAGCAAAAGGAGAGCTCCCGTGACGACATCGACCCGCCAACGCACGACCGCCCGTTCACGGGCGGAGGACGAGTTTCTCGCCACTCAGAAAAAGAACAAGAAAGTGCTCGAAGAAAAAGAGCGCGAGCGCGATGAGAAATCCCAGCACATGGCCAAGCTGAAGGCACAGCGTCTGGCCAAGGAAGCCGTCGAGCGCGAAGAAGCCGAACGCGAAGCCGCCGCCAAGCCGGCAAAACCCGCCAAGGCCGCGAAGACCGTGAAGCCGATCAAGGCGGGAAAGAAGAAACCCGCCGGCAGCCTGCCTCAATTTCATCGCTTCTAGGGGCTGCACGGCCTGTTGAATGCGGCATCTGTACAAAGATATTGAACGAAGAGAAGACCCGTGACCGACGCTATCGATACCAAGGATTATGAAACGGACGCCGATGGCGGCCAGGTTTCCCCCGACCGGCCCAAGACGCGGACCTGTCTTCGGTGCGAGACCCGATTCATGAGCGCCTGGTCCGGCGAACGGATCTGCCCGCGCTGCAAAGGGTCGAGCGCTTGGCGCAACGACGCTCCCCTTCCCCAGCGATCCGGTTCAACCGTCAGCTGACCCCCCGGCAAGGCCAGCTTGCCTCGCCCTTCTCCGCCTCATCGATCATTCCGCCGCGACGGTTGCCACAACCGGGAAACGGCCATTGCCGTCGCGTCGCAGAATGACGATCTCGCCGGGCCGCAATGCGACCCCCACAAGCCCCGAAATCACCGTGTAATGCGTGACCAGAATCGTCGGCCGATCCAACGGCTGTTCGGCAAGCCATGCGCGAATCCCCGCAAGCCGACTGTCCTTCTGATTGGGTTCCCGGTGATAGGAATTCAGCGCCGGTAATTCCACGGCCGGGCCAAGCGCCATGCCCTCCGCGGTGTCTCGGCAGCGGCACCATTGGCTGGTAAACACCCGCGCCTGCGTGATTCCGATGGCCCGGAACGCGTCTCCGATACGCCGCGCCTGCGCGCGTCCCACATCGTTCAAATTGCGCTGCGTCGAACAGTCACCCAACGTGAATTCTTTCGGGTCTCCGCCACCCGGGGCCAGGGCATGACGTACCATGGCGAAATGCCCGCCTTCGGACAGCACCGTCAGCGGAGACCGCATCTCCGCACCGAGCGGCCGTGCAACCAGGACCAGAAGGCAAACCAATAAGGCAAGCCTGCCGCACATTGTTATCCCCATCTGCCCCAATCTGCCACCTGCCCCAATCCGAACGTCACCGGTCAGCCTTTGGTTATATATGCGCGCACGTCATCAGTGGATATAATGTCTTAGATTTCAGAAACTTGCCATCTACGCGGATATAACTTCTTGAAACATCGGCTCGTCCCGATCATCGCGCTTGCGCTAGGTGTTTTTGCCACGCTGGTTTTTGTCGGCGTCGCCGCCTTCAATGCGACGCTTGATCGGATTGTGATTGAGCAGGCGGAACGCACCTCGATCGCCTGGGCCGGTTATATCGGCAACCGCATGAACCGGATTGAGGACATTGCCAAGGGGGCCCCGCTTAGCGAAGAGGAACAGCAGTTTCTCAACGGCGTGCGGGGATTCGGCGACATTTTCCGGTTCAAACTGTTCGACACTCAGGGCCGCATTCGGCTGATCTCAGACGACCTGCATACGGACCTCGCCAACAACCCCACCGTGGGCGAAGACAATTGGAAGGCTCTTTCCGTGGTTGAGACGGGAGAGCCCTATTCCGAGCTGGAGGACGGTCGGCTCAAGCCCGACCGGCCGGACGTCTATGCAGAAACCTATGTGCCTGTATGGCGCAATGATCGCATGGTCGCGGTCGCCGAAGTGTACATGGACCGCACAGCCGAAACGGCGGCGCTACGCGCCGACTTCCTGACGTTCGGCTGGCGCGCCACAGGGCTGATCATTCTGGCGCTCAGCCTTCCTGCCGGGCTGGCCGTCTGGACCGCCCTGCAATTGCGCCGCCAGAACCATGTTCTCAACATCGAACGCAACCGCGCACGCGAGGCGGAGCAGACCAAGGGCCGGTTTCTCGCGCATATGAGCCACGAATTCCGCACGCCTTTGAATTCGATCCAGGGATTGACCCAGGTTCTGCTGCGCGGCGACCTCGGCCCGCTGGAAAACCCCAAGCATCGGGAATACGTGCAGGACATCTACGATAGCGGTGATCATCTGCTGTCCCTGGTCAACGATGTGCTCGACCTGTCAAAGATCGACTTCGGCAAGTACGACCTGACGGAAAGTGAATTCAACATCGGTAAATGCGTCAATGCAGCCCTCCAGGTCGTCAAGGGGTGGGAGGCCTCGGGCCCGCTGGTCTTTGAGGCCCATAACCTTGAAACGGGCTTGTTCGTTCGCGCGGACCGGCGGGCGATCTATCAATCGACCCTCAACCTGCTGTCCAATGCCGTGAAGTTTACGCGGCCCGGCGGCCGTATCGACTTATCCGTCACCCTTGACGAAGCCGGGGAATGCGTGATTACCGTGGAAGATACCGGCATCGGAATCGCTGAACGCGATCTTGCCCGGATATTCGAGCCGTTCGCGCAACGTGGAAACCATGACTACGTCGCGTCCCATCGTGGATCGGGGCTTGGTCTGACGCTGGTGAAATCGCTGATCGAACTGCACGGCGGCCGGGTATCCCTGGACAGCACCCCTGGCACGGGCACGACCGTCCGCATTCACCTGCCGAAATCGCGGGTCGTCAATCCGCCGGCCACGGTGTGACCTAGGCCCGGCCTGCTTTCTCAATCAAGGCCCAGGCGATCTGCGACAGATTTCGGCAGACGTCACGCCGCTGCAGCGCCGCCGACGAGGTGGCGTTGCCGTCAAGCCCGCGCTTGTACACACCTTGGGCGATCGCCCCCAGGCGGAACAGGGACAGCACCAGATAGAAGATCCAGTCGCCCGTGCCGGTGCGGCCCGTGCGCCGGGCATAGGCCGCAAGGTAATCCGCTTCCGCCGGGATGCCGGTCTGCGCCGGATCGTTGGTCCGCAGGTCGCCCCGCCGCGCATCGGGCATGTGCCAAGGCAGGCAGTTATAGGCAAGGTCGGCGAGCGGATCGCCCAGCGTCGAGAGCTCCCAATCGACGACGGCCAGCACGCGCGGTTCCGTCGGATGAAAGATCATGTTCTCCAGCCGGAAGTCGCCATGAGCGATGGTCGTCTCGGCATGTTCGGGTAGGTTTTCCGGCAGCCAGTCGATCAGCCGGTTCATGGCGTCGAGATCGTCCGTGGCCGAAGCCTGATACTGCGCGGTCCAGCGCTTGACCTGACGCTGGGCATAGCCGCCCTCGCGCCCGAAGTCCGCCAGCCCCGCCGCCCGCCAGTCGACGCGGTGCAGTTTGGCCAATGTCTCGTTCATGGCGTCGTAGATCGCTGCCCGCTCCGATGCCGCCATGCCCGGCAGTTCCAGTTCCCGGAACACCCGGCCGTCGACATGGGCCATGATATAGAAGGCCTGCCCGATGACGGCATCGTCCATGCACAGGACCAGGGGGTCGGCGACCGGCACGTCGCCGCCCTTGAGCGCCGACATGATGCGGAATTCCCGGTCGACCGCATGGGCCGAGGGCAGCAGGTCGCCCGGCGGTTTCTTGCGCAGCACGAAGCGCCGCCCGGCCGCATCCGTCAATTCGAAGGTCGGATTGGACATGCCGCCCGCGAACTGGCGGGCGGTGAGCGGCGGCGTCACCCCGTCGAGGTGCGTCGCCATGTGCTCGGCAAGCGCCGCCAGGTCCAGCGGATGGGCCGGTTCCCCGGTCATACCGCCTTGTCCGCCTTGAGCGCCGCGATGTCGTCCGCCGTGAACCCGAGTTCACCCAACAGGGCGTCCGTGTCCTGCCCCAACAGCGGCGGCGGCGTGTTGGTCGCCACGGGGGCGCGGTCGATCTTGACCCCCGCCCGCGCCACCTGCACGTCGCGGCCGACGCCGGGCACGTTTTCGAAGGTGGCGATCAGGCCGCGGTCGGCGATTTGCGGATGCGCCAGGATCTGAGGCACGGTCAGAACCTCGCCCGCCGGCACCCCGGCGGCATTCAGGGCCGCGCGCCAATGATTGGCGGTGTTCGTGGCCATGGCGTCCTCCAGCAACGCCGTCAATTCCTGCCGATTGTCGAGACGCGCCTGGCGTTCAGCGAAACGGGGATCGGTCTTCAGGTCCGGGCGGCCGACCACGTCGCAGACCGCCTCGAACTGTTCCTGCTTGTTGGCGGCGATGTTGATGGGCCCGTCGCCGGTGCGGAAGGTGCCGGACGGACTGGCCGTGAAGTTGTCGTTGCCCATGGGCTGCTGTTCCATACCCAACTGCAGAAAATTGGACACCACCCAGCCCATGGTCGAAAGGACCGATTCCAGCATCGATACGTCGATGAAGCAGCCGCGGTTGTTCGGGTCCTTGTTGCCCAGGGCCGAGGCCACGGCAAAGGCCGCCGTCATGCCGCCGATGGTGTCGGCCATGGGATAGCCGACGCGCAGCGGCGCGGTTTCCGGCGTCCCGGTCACGGACATCACGCCCGCCATGCCCTGGATGATCTGATCATAGGCGGGGGCCGACTTCAGAGGGCCGTCCTGCCCGAAGCCCGAGATCGCGCAGTAGATCAGGTTCGGGTGTTTCTTTTTCAGCACCTCGTAGCCGACGCCCAGGCGGTCCATGACGCCGGGCCGGAAATTTTCCACCAGGACATCGGACGTGGCGACAAGGCGGTGGAAGACCTCCTTCCCCTTGTCCGATTTCATGTTGATCGTAATGGACCGCTTGCCGGTGTTCTGGGCCAGGAACGAGGTTCCCATGCCCTTCCGGTTCAAATCCGGATCGGCGCCCAATTGCCGGGCCAGATCGCCAGACCCCGGAACCTCGACCTTGATGACGTCGGCGCCCATATGGGCCAGTTGGTGACAGCAAAAGGGTCCGGCCAGGACGTTGGTCAGGTCGAGAATGCGGATGCCGGCTAAGGGGGTCAAGGTAGGTCTCCTGAGGTCGTTTATTCTGGTTATGGACGGTCGCGCGCCAGATTAGCGCGCCCGGACCCGGCGGCAAGCCTTCGTTTTTCTATCGTGCCACTGTAGAAATTTTCCGATGCCCCACAAGATCGGGGACAATGCGTCTTGCCTACAGCAACAAAGCGAGCCTATCCTTTTGTATACAATAATGGGCTGACTTCACCAGCCCAACAGAGAGGAAACAGTCACATGTCCCAAACAACGGGAACCCAGGCCGAGGGCGATGCCCTGCCGGTCAAAGTCTACTGGCAGCCCGGCTGCTCCAGTTGCCTGAAAACAAAAGAGTTTCTGCTTGAGCACGGAATCCCCTTCGTCTCAGTCAACGTGATCGAGGACGAGGAAGGCTTCAAGGAACTGGAAGCGCTCGGCGTGCGCCTGGTGCCGATCGTCGCCAAGGGTGACAAATGGGCCAACGGGGCCGTGTTCCGCGATGTCGCCAAGGTCGCCGGGTTCGACTACGACGGCCACAAGATGCTCAGTCCCGAAGACATGAAGGACAAGGTCCTGCAGAATCTGGACGCCGCCGGGCGCTACCTTGCGCAAATTCCGGAAGACCGCCTGGACGAGCTTCTGCCGGGCCGGCCGCGTTCCTACCGCCAGTTGGTCTATCACGTCTTCAACATCGCCGACGTGTTCCTCAACCGGGTCGAGAACGATACGCCCTATACCTACGACGCCCTGAAATCCATCCTGCCCGGAACCATGAAGAGCAAACAGGATCTGCTGGATTACGGCGCGAATACCCGCACGCGGTTCGCCGCCTGGTGGGATCGCGACGGCAAGACCACGGATTTCAAGCAACCGGGCAAGGTCTATTACGGCGAAGTGACGCTTCATGAGGTTCTGGAACGCACGGGCTGGCACACGGGCCAGCACACCCGCCAGATCATCCTGATGCTGCGCGAGAAATTGGGGATCGAACCCAACGGCCCCCTGACCGACGCCGATTTTGCGGGCTTGCCGATCCCTAAGAACGTGTGGGACAACGAGCGGTCGTTCGACGAAGCCTCCTTCGCCGGACCGGCGGAAACCCGCGCGGCCGAATAGGGCCCGACGAAAACCAACAAGAGAGGACATCCAATTGACCGATTTCACGCCGGAAGACCTGGCGGTCCTGACCCAATGGGACACGCCCACCATCTGCAACGCGCTTGAGGAAATCGTCCCGGAACGGCGCGGCCACGGCTATACCACCGAGCCCTTGGTGCCGCTCGACCCGGACCTTAAGCCGATCTGCGGGTATGCCCGCACGGCGACCATCCGCGCCGCCGAGCCGCCCAACGAAACGCCGGCGGAAATGGCGGCCAAACGCGAAGCCTATTACGAATACATCGCCCAGGGTCCCAAGCCGACCGTGGTGGTGATCCAGGACATCGACCCCCGGCCCGGCTACGGCGCCTTCTGGGGCGAGGTTCAGACCACCGTGCACAAGGGCTTAGGAGCCGTCGGCGGCGTGACCAACGGATCGTTCCGCGATCTGAAAGACAGTGCGCGCGGCTTCAACCTGATCGGCGGCGAAGTCGGCCCATCCCACGCCTGGGTCCATGTCGTCGACATCGATTGTCAGGTGACCATCCACGGCATGACCGTGGTCACCAACAACATCATCCACGCCGACCATCATGGTGCTGTGATGATCCCCGACGAAGCGGTCAAGCAGATCCCCGAGGTCGTGGCCCGGATTACCCGCCGCGAAGCGGTCATCCTGACCGCCGCCAAGGCGCCCGATTTCGACATCAACAAGTTGAAGGCCGCCATGAAGGGGGCGAAGGAAATTCACTAGCCCAGGCCACGGCCCGTTAATCCAGGAAAGGCCCGCCGCATCCCGGCGGGCCTTTCTTGTTGCGCCCTCCCGCTTGGGTCAGGAAATCACGCTGCGGGAAATCAGATAGCGGTCGAACAGGGTGCCGTCGGGGTTGAAGCCCAGGCCCGGACGTTCCGCGGACAAGGTCATGTTCGGTGCGAACGGGTCGATCAAGTCGTGGGGGTTTTCTTCGTACTCGATGAAGGCCGTTTCCAGCCATAATGGCTGGTCCGGGGCCGGTTCGGGCTGGGCGGCGATGATATGGGCCGTCGCCACGTAACCCGGGCCCCAGTAGAAACTGTGCGGCACGACGCGCAGGCCCGCCGCGCGGCCCATGGGGAACACGTCCTTCATCGTCGACACGCCGCCCATCTTGGCGACCGAAGGCTGGATGACGTCGAAGGCGCCCGATTGAATGGCGCGGGCGAATTCGGTCAGGGACGCGATGTTCTCGCCGCCGGAAATCCCCGTACCTTCACCGCGCACGCGGGCCAGCCCGTCGAAATCCTCGGGCGGCCAGACCGGTTCTTCCAACCACAGAAAGCCGCCCTTCACATGTTCCCGTTCCTTTAACTCACGGGCCACGCCGCAGGCTTCCTCGACGGTCCAGGGGCAGTTGACGTCAAGGGTGATGGCGATCCCTTCGGGTGCCGCTTCGCGCGCGGCCATGAAGGCCGGCATGTCGCGTTCGTGCAGCTTGACCATGGGAAAGCCCAGACCGGCGGCGCGGTCCGTGTTGCGGGCGACGGCGTCCGTATCCCCGCCATACCGCATGAGCGAGGCATAACGGGTGACCGTGGCGTCGCCAGCGGGCCCGCCAAGCAACTGATACAGCGGCTTGCCCGCGCGCTTGGCCCGCAGATCCCATAGCGCGGTATCAAGGGCCGACAGCGCGTACATGCAGGGCCCATGACGGCCAAAGCCGAAAAACGACTTGTGCGCGCCGTCCATCAGGGGTTCCAGGTCCGTCTCGTCGCGGCCGATGAACCAGGGTGCGATCAGGTCCTTGAGCATCGCTTCCGTGCCCGGGTTGGAGAAATGGCCGAAGCCCTCGCCCCAGCCCTCGAGCCCATCCGCCGTCTCGATACGGACCATCAGGGATTCGTTGACGACCCAGGGATTGGTGTTCAGGCCAGGACGCATGCCCTGGCGCGGACCGCCGGTATCGAAGGGAACGCCGACGCGGAGGATTTCAATGGATGTGATGGTCATGGATCAGGCTCTTGGTTCTTGGGGGATAGGATCAGAAGGGCTGAAAATGGAACCGGCCCCGAAGGGCCGGTTCAGCAACGATATCGGTGATGCGACGACTGCGTGGTGCTACATGCCGCCGATAAGCTTCATGGCGTCGTTCAGCGCCTTGACGCTCTCGGCATGCTTGCCGGCCTTGTGCATGGCTTCGCCTTCGGCACGAAGGGCCATCGCCTTCGCCTTGTCCTCGACAGAGGCACTTGACTTGGACATCGCCGCGTCAAATTGCTTCATGATTTTCGGGCATGAACCGGCATAGGCCGGAGATGCGGCAAGCAGGATCGCGGCCACGGCGGAAAGGATAAGCTTCTTCATGTGATCAGCCTCCCAGACTGGTGGATATGGTGCAATTATGACACGGAACCGCCGGTCGCGAAATCGGCATTATCTGATGTTCGCGATCTCGTGATCGTGGCGCCGGGACAGCAGAACCTGCGCCAGGATCGCGCCGATCAAGGCCATGAACATATCCCACTGGCTGTCCCACACGTCGCCCTGGGTGCCCAGGAATTCCATCGCCCCCTGCCCCAGAAGGACCGCCGCCCACCATTCGATCAACTCGTAAAACGCGCTGAACGCCAGGCAGATGCAGACGACGACAAAGAACAACATGCGTCCCCGGGCCATGAACCCCTGTCGGATCAAAATCTCCCTGGCCAGGATGGCGGGGACGAAGCCCTGGAAAAAATGCCCGATGCGATCATACGGATTGCGTGCCAAATCAAAGATATCCTGAAACCAGAACCCCAACGGCACATGGGCATAGGTGTAATGGCCGCCCAGGATCAGCGCCAGGCCGTGCAGGAAGGCCAGGCGGTAAAGCAGCGGCGTCAGGGGAAAGTCGCGCTGGGTCGCCGCCATCAGGACCAGGGCGATCATCACCGGCAGAACTTCCATGAACCAGATCAAATAGTCCGCCGGGCCGATGGCGGAGATCCCCAACGTCACCAGCCACAGCAGGCCGAGAACGGCGGGTTCCTTGGCGTTTCCGGCGATCATGCCATGTCCGCCAGGCGGTCCAGGTGATGGGCACGGTCGCCGAAGCTGTGGTCGATCAGGGTCAGGCGCTTGAAGTAATGGCCCACGGGCATCTCGTCCGTCACCCCCATGCCGCCATGTAGTTGCACCGCTTCCTGGCCGATCAGGCGCCCCGCCTGCCCGGCCTTGGCCTTGGCCTGGGAGGCCGCGCGGCGGGCAGCCGGTCGGTCATCCCCGTCCTGGCGGACGGCGGCCATATAGGCGAGCGAGCGGGTCAGTTCCGTATCCATATACATCTCCGTGGCACGATGCTGCAGGGCCTGAAAATCGCCCAAGGGCCGGCCGAACTGTTTGCGTTCTTTCAGGAACGCGACCGTATCACGGGTGAGGGCCGCCATCAGCCCGGCGGCCTCCGCCGACACCAGGGCCGCCGCCCGGTCGATTGCCGCCTCGGCCAGGGGCAAGCCGCCGTCCACCGCGCCCAGCACGGCCTCGGCGTCGACCCGCACGCCGTCCAGCGCAACGTCCCCGGCGCGCAGGCCGTCGACCGTGGGATAATCGGTGACCGTCAGGCCGGGGGCATCGGCATCAACCAGGAATATCGTAATCCCGCCGTCGTCCCGCTCGCCGCCCGAGGTGCGCGCCGTCACCGCGATCTTGTCCACCGTCCCGGCATGGAGGGCGACGGTCTTCGCACCGTCCAGAACAAACCCGCTTCCGTCCGCCTTGGCCCGGGTCCGCACATCGTTGAGGTCATAGCGCGATTGCGCTTCCGAATAAGCGAAGGACAGATGCAATTCCCCGGCGGCCAGGCGCGGCAGCAGGTCCGCCTGAATGTCGGGGCGCGCGCCGTCGCGGATCAACGTGCCGCCCAGCACCACGGTGGCCAGGAACGGTTCGACCGCCAGGCCGCCGCCCATGGCTTCCATCAGGATCGCCATGTCGACCGTGCCGCCGCCGATGCCGCCCAGGTCTTCGGGAATGCCGAGCGCCAGCCAGCCCATATCGGCGAAGCGCGCCCAGGTCTCCCGGCAGAACCCGCCCGGCAGGGCCTGATGCTTGCGCCGGACGTCGAGACCGTAATCGTCGCGAAAGAAGCGTTCCGCCATGTCGCGGATCAGGATTTGTTCGTCGGAGAAGGTGAAATTCATGGTCTTGGAGTATCCGTCAAAGGCCGAGGATCGCCTTGGCGATGATGCTGCGCTGGATTTCGTTGCTGCCGCCGTAGATCGACGCCTTGCGCCAGTTGAAGTAATGACTGGCCACCGTGGCGGCATGTTCCGGCACGGGCGGGCCGTCGTTGCCCATGCCCGGCCACTCATCCTCCAGAATGCCCGGATCGAAGGCGTGCGCCCGGTTGCCGACGGCTTCCAGCAGCAGTTCGGTAATGCCCTGCTGCACCTGGGTGCCCTTCAGTTTGAGGATCGAGGCTTCCGGCCCCGGCTTGCGCCCGGCCGCCTCCTCGGACAGCAGGCGCAGTTCGGTCATTTCCAGGGCCGTCAGTTCGATCTCGACCTCGGCCATGCGCTCGCGGAAACGGGCGTCCTCGATCAGCGGGCGGCCGCGCTTCATTTCCTTGCCGGCGATGTCACGAACGCGTTCCATCTGTTTCTTGGAGCGCGCGACGCCGGCAATGCCGAACCGTTCGTGGCTCAACAGGAACTTGGCAATGGTCCAGCCGTCGTTCTCCTTACCCACCAGGTTCTCTGCCGGAACCTTCACGTTTTCCAGGAACACGTCGTTGATTTCCTGCCCGCCGTCCAATGTCTTGATCGGACGCACGGTGACGCCGGGGGTTTTCATGTCGATCAAGAGGAACGAGATGCCCTGCTGCTTCTTGCCCTCGTTGGACGTCCGCACCAGGCAGAAGATCCAGTCCGCGTATTGCGCCAGGGTGGTCCAGGTCTTCTGGCCGTTGACGATGTAATGGTCGCCGTCACGCACCGCCCGGGTCGTCAGCGACGCCAGGTCGGACCCCGCCCCCGGTTCGGAAAAGCCCTGGCACCACCAATCCTCGCTGGCCAGGATGCGCGGCAGGTAATGCGCCTTCTGTTCCGGCGTGCCGAATTCGATCAGCACCGGGCCCAGCATCTTGAGCCCGAATGTGATGAGCCGCGGGCTCGATGCCGCCGCCAGTTCTTCTTCGTACAGGAAGCGCTGCACGGGGGACCAACCGGGGCCACCATATTCCTTGGGCCAGCCGGGGGCGATCCAGCCCTGTTCATACAGGATGCGCTGCCAGACGACGTAATCGTCCTTCACCAGTTTCAGGCCCAGATCGACCTTGCGCTTGATCGCGGGCGGGATGTTGGCGCGCAGGAAACCGCGCACATCGTCTTGGAACGCCTGTTCCTCGGTTGTCAGATTCAGGTCCAATGCACGTCTCTCCTGATGCGGGCTGCCGTCTACCAGGGTCCCTGGGCGGCAAATCCGTTTTGCATTTCCTTTTCGATGGTGCGCGCCACGTTGACCAGACGCGGCCCCCATTCCGCTTCCAGCTTTTCCGGCTTGTGCAGAAAAGCCGGGCCGCCGCAGTTGAGCGCCATCACCGTGGCCCCGTCCATGGACCTGAGCGGCACGCCGACCGCATTGACGTCCTGCTGCCATTCGCCGAAGGACGTACAGAACCCGGTTTCGGCAACCTGACGCAGGGCGCGCTCCACCCCCTTCGCCATGGGCGGCCAGGCGGCGCCGGCGCGCTCGGCCATGGCCGACATCAGATATGCCCGCTCGTTCTCCGGAATAGCGGCCAGGAAGGCCCGGCCCATGGCCGTGGTCGCGATGGGAATGTGCGAGCCGATGTCCAGGCGCAGCGTCACCGAGCCCGCGTCCCGGGCATGTTCCAGATAAACCATGTTCAGGCGGTCGCGGGCGCCGAGCGCCAGCGACAGCCCCGACGCGTTGGCCAGTTCCTGCATGTAGGGCCGCGCGATTTTGCGGATATCCATATTGGCGAGCAGCGAATAGCCCAGCGACAAGACCCCCGGCCCCAGCCGGTATTTGCCTAGGCGTTCCGCATGGGTCAGGTAACCCAGGCGGGTCAGCGTATGGGTCAGGCGCGATACCGTGGGTTTGGGCAGGCCCGTGCGCTCGGCGATGTCACCGTTGCCGAGGACGCCGTCGCCGGGCTGAAACGCGCGCAACACGCTGAGCCCCCGCGCCAGGGCGGTGACAAACTGGCGGTCTTCGCCTTCGGTTGCTTCGGGGTAGTCGTCCAGCGGCAAGGCGCTGCGGTCGGCACGGCCGGTCATGTCGATGTCGTCCGACGCGGGTCCGCGCCGTCTCCCTGATCAGGCCCGGGAGAAAGGCATCCTCACCCGAGCGGACGGCACTTTGTCACGATGGAATAATCTGGTCAATTTTCGGAATTTAGTTTCGCATTGCGAAATTATAGCCAGCTATGCGGCCTAAAGCCGCGAATCCTTAGGCTTGTTTTTCCCGCCGCAGAGCAAGCGCCGCCAGCTTGGACCAGTAGATTTCGATCACTACAGACCCGGTGACGACGACGATCGCCACGGCCTGCAGCACCGACAACTGTTCCCCCAGGAAAACCAATGCCAAGGCCGCCGCAATGATGGGTTTGAGGAAGAACAGATAACTCGCCCGTGTCATATCCGCCGCGGCCGCTAAGCCGCCGAACCACAGGAACTGGGTGATCGTCGTGTTCCACAAAGCCAGGGTCAGAATCCAGCCCCAGTTGGACATCGGCCGATCGAACAACGTGAGCGGATTGACCCAGATCGAAAATCCGAAACCGACCCCGACCCAAAGGCCAAGGCCGCCGATCATCATGGACAGGGCCGTCACGTTCAACGCCCCGTACTGGGCGATGACCGGCTTGACCCGAACGGCATAGAACGCGCCGATCGTCGCGCAGGCCAGCGCCAGCAACACGCCCCAGATCGAATCCTGTCCGCCCACCAGCTTGTCCAGCACACCATCCGTGATCAGCAGCACCAGCCCGGCGACCGCGCACAGCCCGGTGACGATCTTGACGGCGGTCAGCGCCTGACCGCCGATCACCCTGTTGGCCAGCCCGACGAAAATGGGAACCGTCGTCACCACGGTCGCCACTTGAATCACGGTCGCGAAGTCCAATGCCCAATGGAACGCCAGGTAGCCGAAGGACACCCCGACGATCGACAGCCACAGCATCGCCCAGGCATGGGTGCGCAGGGGCAGGAACAACTTCCGTGGTCCCGTGATCACCAGCGCCAGGACCATCAATCCCGCCCCGCCGAAAAGATAGCGCCAAACGGACAGTTCCGGTCCGGCGATCCCCGACCCCACCGCTACGAATTCAGAAGACGCATGCCCGAGAACGCCCACGAACACCGCCACATAGGCGAACCGCTCCGAGATGTTCACTGGCCGGCCCCTTCGATCTCCGCACCGAACCGCGCCAGGCTTTCGGCAAGCCGATCCGGCCGCTCCAACGGCAGCAAATGCCCGGCATCCGGCCAATCCTCGCGCCGTGCGTCGGACAGGCGCTTGTACAGGCGATCGACGACCTCCGTGTCCAGGAACACCCGGTCCTGATGACCGGTGATCACCAGGGTCGGCAGGGTCAGGTCCTCATAGGTGATGTCCCAATCCGTGGCCCTGGCATTGCGCATGAGGTTCATATGCCCATGGCTCGGGTCCATGGGCGCGTAGTCGCCCTTCAGGAAATTCGCCCGTGATTGGGACGCGAATTCCGGATTCACCAGCAGCGGGAACAGGGCGTCCATGAACAGCGGCACGCCGCCGGCGCCGACGATGACCTCCATGGCGTCATTGACCCAGGCGATGCGCGGGCCGATTTCGCGCAGGGTGTTCAGCAGCACCAGGCCCCGGGCGGGGAAGACCTTCCGCAGGACGGCCTGGGCGGCGAACAGGCCGCCGATGGACAAACCGGTGAGCACGGGGTTGCTGGGCGCGCAATGCCTGAGCAGGGCGCAAAGGTCATCGACGATCAACGTCGGCGTCAGTTCGGTCCCGGCTGCGAAGGGCGCCCCTTCCTGGCCCCTGAAATTGTAGCTGAGCGTGCCGAAACCGCCATCCCGCAGGTGCGGTGCGATGGCCGCTTCCCAAGCCGCGGTGCTGCCCGTCAGGGCGTTGACGAAAACGAAGGTCGGGGCACCTTCGCGCGCCGGTTCGTGATGCTCGTAAGGCAGGGCGTCGTCGGGCCCCAGGGTCAGGCGTTTCATGCGCTGGGATGGTCCTTCGTCAGGCTGGCCTCGGCGGTGGTCGCCGCGGCCTGGGAGTGATGGGTGGACAGACGTTCGGCCTCGGGTGCATCGCCGGCCAGCACCGCCGCTAGGATGGCGCGGTGCTGTACCCAGGGCTCCGACCGTCCGCCGGGATGCGTCAGCACGGCCTGCATGGAGCGGCGGAAATGAACCCAATGGGGCCGCGTTACATCCTCGATCAGCGGATTGCCGGACAGGCGGTAGAGGCCGACGTGAAACTGCATGTCGGCGTTGATCCGCCGGGCCAGTTCACGGGGCTTCTCCTCGGCCCCGGGGCCGAGATCCTGATACCGATCGGCCAGGTCTTGCAGGCGCGCCACCTCGCCGGGCGCGGTCTCCCCCCGCGCCACGCGGCCCGCGGCCAGACGCGCGGCCAAGCCGTCCAGGGGGCCGCGAATTTGATAAAGCTGCACGACCAGGGCCGGGTCCATGGGCGCCACCGTCAAGCCCTTGCGCCCAAGGGTGACCAGGACCCCCTGCTCCTTCAGCACGTTCAGGGCATGGCTGACCGGCTGACGCGACACGCCCAATTCTTCCGCCAGCTTTTCCTGCGCCAAACGCTCGCCGGCGCGGTACGTGCCCTGCAGGATGGAATCGACGATCGCGTCACGCACGCGTTCCGCCAGGGCAGGCATCGGATCAAGTCGAGGCATCACATCACGCCATTTCTGAATTCCGTATTCAGAATTCAATAATTTATTCCGCAACAACTGTCAAAACCCGGCTGCAGAAGGTCCGGATTTCATCATAAAAAAGTCCGTTTTGGCCTTGTCCACGCGTTCGGAGGGCCGTAAAATTTCTCTTATGTTGCAATGCAGCATTGTGTGTTTTCGTCACACAGCCTGATTTCTCCATAGAAGGAGCCTTTCTTGCAGAAATTTCGATGCGGCGCCCCGGCGGTGCCCCGACCTGGGCGCATCAATCCCGTCCCGACTGCAGCCAAACAGCCGAACGCGGGCGGGGCCTGATGGACGCAACGAAAATCGACATCGTCTGGGTTCTGACCGCGTCGGCCTTGGTCTTCATGATGCAGGCCGGGTTCTGCTGCCTGGAAAGCGGCTCCGTCCGTTCCAAAAACTCGATCAACGTCGCGGCCAAGAACTTCGCCGACTTCTGCATCTCCGCCGGTGTGTTCTGGTTCGTCGGCTTCGGCCTGATGTTCGGCGCCAGCTACAATGGTCTGATCGGGACGGAGAATTTCCTGTTCTCCCTGACCGATCCCAAATCAGCGACCTTCTTCGTCTTCCAACTCATGTTCTGCGGCACGGCGACGACCATCGTCTCCGGGGCCATCGCCGAAAGGGCGCGCTACTCGGGATATCTCCTGATCAGCCTTGTCGTCGCCCTGCTGATCTATCCGATCTACGGTCACTGGGCCTGGGGCGGCGCATTCGGCGGTGATCCGGGCTGGCTGGCGGCGCTTGGATTCGTCGACTTCGCCGGCGGCACGGTGGTCCATTCCATTGCCGGTTGGGTCAGTCTGGCCGCCGTGATAATCATCGGCCCCCGCACCGGGCGGTTCGACGGATCGGGTGCTCCCTTTCGCAGCCACTCGCTACCGCTGGCGGCGCTCGGCGTGTTCATCATCTGGGTCGGTTGGATCGGGTTCAACGGCGGCAGCACCCTGGCGGCCACGGATAAAGTCCCGCATATCATTCTCAACACCGTCATTGCCGGCGCCTTCGGCGGCCTGGGCGCGATGTTGTTGGGCCCCATCATGATGAAGCGGCTTGACGTGCCGACCATGCTCAACGGAGCACTCGCCGGTTTGGTCGCGATCACGCCGACGGCCCATTGCGTATCGACCGCCGGGGCGGTGACCATCGGCGCCGTCGGTGGTGGGCTCTGCGTGCTGACCTCGCTGCTGCTCGACCGCTGGAAGTTCGACGACGTGGTCTATGCCTTTCCCGTGCACGGTGTCGCCGGCGTGTGGGGCACCATGGCCGTCGCCCTCCTGGGCGACCTGGAAACGCTCGGCACCGGCCTCGACCGCTGGGGACAATTCCTGGCCCAGGGCACCGGCGTTCTGACCGCCGCCGTCTGGGCCTTCGGCATCAGCTACATCCTCCTGTCGCTGATCAACAAAGTCGTGCCGCTGCGGGTGTCACCCGAGGCCGAACGCATCGGCCTGAACGTCAGCGAACACAACCAGTCGACGGAACAGCTCGACATTCTGCGGTCCATGGAAGTGCAGCGCCTGACCGGCGATTTCTCCCGGCCCATTCCGGTCGAGCCCAATTCCGATATCGGCGATATCGCGCGCCAGTACAACCTGGTGCTGGAAAACCTGTATTCGGCGAAAATGGAAGCCGAACAGGCCAGCAAGGCGAAATCCAACTTTCTCGCCTCCATGAGCCACGAGTTGCGCACGCCGCTGAACGCCATCATCGGGTTTTCGGAAATGATCAACCGGCAGTATTTCGGCCCCCTGGGATCGGAGAAATACCACGAGTATGCCGGCGACATCATGCACTCCAGCCGCCATTTGCTGTCCCTGGTCGACGACATCCTCGACTTGTCGAAGATCGAGGCCGGGCGCAACACCCTCAACCGGTCCCTCATCGATATCGCCGCCCTGTTCGACGATTGCCTGCGGGTCGTCACCGGGGCCATCGATTGCAATCAGATCTATTTCGACATCAAGGTGCCGGAGACGGTCTCGAAGCTTTTCGCGGACGAGCGGGCGATCAAGCAGGTGGTTCTCAACCTGTTATTCAATGCCGTGAAGTTCACGCCGCCGGGCGGACTGGTGACCTTGAATGCGCGCGAAGAGCCGGGCCAGCACATTCTTGAGGTCTCCGATACCGGTAAGGGCATTCCCGACGAAAAGCTGGAACGCGTGATCGAGCCGTTCCAGCAATTACATTCCGATCCGCACATTGCCCAGTTGGGCACGGGGCTGGGGCTGTCCATCGCCAAAGCCCTGACCGAGGCCCACGACGGCGAACTTCAGATCGACAGCCGCGTCGGGCGCGGCACCACCGTGCGGGTTCTCCTGCCCATCCGCACGGCGGCGGAGGCGAAGTAGCCCGCCGCGCGAAGCATCCCTGAAGACCGCTTATTCCTTCGACCGCGAGCGCCCCAGCACGATGGCCGGGATCAGGGTCAGGGCGAAGATCACGGCGATCTGGCGGAACGAATCGTGGAACGCGAAGGTATTGGCCTGGGCATAGAGAACCCGGCCCAGGAAATCCAGGGCCATGGCCCCGTCGGCGGGCGACGGCACGCCGCCCGCGTTCAACAGGTCGCGCACCTTTTCCAGCATCTCCGCCGTCGGGCCTTTGGCGTTGGTCTGGGTCGCGGTCAGGAAATCGGCGTGATAGGCGGTGCGCATCTCGATCGTCACGGCGGTCATGTTGACGCCGAAGGCGCCGCCCATCTGGCGGAAGAAATTGAAGGTCCCCGCCCCCTGCGCGATCTTGTCCGCGGGCACGGCGGACAACGCCGCCTTGCCCATGTTGGGGGAAATCAGGCTCATGGAGCCGCGCGTCCACATGGCCAGCAACGCCACCGTCACGAAGGCCGTGTTGACGTCGATGGTGGCCAGCGCCATGGCCGCTACGGCAAAGGTGCTGCAGCCGACGATGATCGGCCAGTGGGGCGGGACCGCATCGGCAAGCCGACCCGAGGCCTGCATCAGCATGACCAGAAGAAGCCCCGCCGGCACCAGGACCAGGCCCGCCTTGGTCGCCGTGTAGCCCTGGATGGTCTGGGTGAACAGCGGGATCGAATAGTTGGTCGCGAAATTACCGAGCCCGAAGGCGAAGGCCACGGCGACGGCCGAGGCGAAGCGCGCGTCGAGAAACAGCTTGGGATCGAGCAGCGGGCTTTTGGAGCGCAACTGAGTCGCCACGAACAGAACCGCCGAGAGAATGCCGATCAGCATGAACGACAGAAACTTGGCCGATTCCCAGCCCCAACGCTGACCGTTGCCGATCCCCGCCATCAGGGTGATCAGGGCCACGCACAGCAGCAGGAACCCGACCCAGTCGAAGCTCGGCTTGGTGTCCTTGGGGTTGCGCGCGGGCATGAAGGTCAGCGCCATGATCGCCGACAGGGCGACCAGCGGCAGCGGCACGATGAACACATGGCGCCAGGTCACCAGATCGATGGTCACGCCCCCGACCAGCGGCCCGAAGGTGGGCGCCAGAGCGATCCCCATGCCGACGGTGCCCACGGCCAGGCCCCGGCGTTCCGGCGGGAACACGGCGACCGCCGTGGCCAGCGCCAGGGGCTGCACCAGACCGGCGCTGAACCCCTGCATGATGCGCCCCAGGATCAGCACCTCGATGGACGGACTGACCGCCGCCAGAACGGCGCCTGCGGCGAATATGCCGAGCGCCATCAGACAGGTGTTGCGCGGCCCGATGAAGCGCGAGGTCCAGGAATTGAGAAGCTGGCTCGCGACCATGGTCGTCAGGAACGCCGTCGACGCCCATTGCGCCAGGTCCTGGCCGATGCCGAAGGCGCCCATGATCGACGGGATCGAGACGTTGACGATGGTCGACGACAGCACCATCGTCATCGACGCCAGCATGCCGCAGGCCGTCGCCCACCAGCGATAGGACGGGCCAAACCGTTCGAACTGTCTGGCGATGGCGGGATTGTCGGTCTGCACGGGGCGTTATCCGGTTGCGAGGGCGAGCCGGAAAAGCCTCGGGACGGCTATGCGCCCGCCCCTGCCTGTCTCCCAGCGCGTGGGATTGTATACAAATTGCAAATGCACAGGAAAAAAATCAATGCACTCAAACATTGAAAAATTACCCATTGAAAGATTCCCGCCCAGAGGACAGGCTTGCTTTCCGGTCGCTTGTTTCAATTTAGGCTGGTTTCATAATAGCAGCGCATCGTCACCACTTGCCATTCTGCAATCGACGAAGACGAGAGAACATGTCAACTGGCGTCGACTTAGCCAGCTTTCTCCGCGAAGGGACAAAAACCGCGCACAACGAACTAGAAGAAAAAAACATCCTTAAATCAATGCGCGCCACGCACCCTGACTTGAAAGTCTGGCTCCTGGGTTACCAAGCCATTGCGGTGGGATACCGGCACATGGCCGGTGTCATATGTGCATCCGGGTTTTGCAAAAATGATCCCCGTATTCCCGATATCGTCGCCACAGCGGACGCATACAAGCGCGATATCGACGCCCTGTCCGCCGAGGGTTTGGCCGTTCTTGACGAACCGCCTGTCCCACCGGCCCTGACATCCCCTTCACAGACTTTTGGCGCCGTCTGGTGCCTCAACGGCTCTCGCTTTGGCGCGCGGGTCCTTTTGGCGACCGCGGAACGGGAATTCGGCGCAAAAGCGACCCGCTATCTAAGTGCCCTTCGGCAGCAGCATGCAGCCCCATCCAAAATAAAGACGCGCAGGAACACGGCTGTCCTGGACCCGCCCCCCCAGGACATTGAACACACCGAAGCGCTTAAGGGCGCGCAGGCGACCTTTGCGTATTTCACAGAAATCGCCGATGCCATCTGGAGGAAAAAACAATGAGCGGTAACACCGACATTGAAACCGGCGACACCGATTTCATGGAAATATGCGCATCGGAAGACCTGTCCCACATGGGATTGATCCAGTCGCATGGATGCCTGATCGCCGTCGATGCGCATGGAAAAATTCAAGCGGCAAGCGAGAACACCAATTTACTCCTTGGGCAGTCACCCGACGACTTGCTGGGCGCCGATGCATCCGACCTCCTTCTGCCGGACGGGGAATCTGCCGCCACGACAATCAAACGGATGGGGCCGGTAGACGACGAAGTCGTCAGCGCCCGATGCCCGCGCGGCAGCCGCACGCCGTTGGACCTGATCTGTCATCGGTCCGACGACGCTGTCATCCTGGAGATTGTTGAACCGGGGGGCGCCGACAACACGAAATGCCCCGACATATCCGACGATCTTAAGGCAATCGAGAAGGCGCCGAACTCATATTCCGCGGCGGCCATGACCGTGAAGTCCATCCGCCGCCTGACAGGCTACGACCGCAGCATGGTTTACCGGTTCCTGCCGGATGCAACGGGCGACGTCATCGCCGAAAGCCGTGAAGAAAAACTGACCCCGTATCTCGGGCTTCGCTATCCGGGGTCGGATATCCCCGTAAATGCACGACAATTGTATTTGAAAACACCCATTAGAATTGTCGCCGACGCGCGTTCGACACCTGTCCCCGTCAAGACACTTGGCGGACAGGCGTGCAATCTGGGCTTGGCGAGGCTCCGGTCCGTTTCCCGGTATCATATCGAGTATCTGCAGAACATGGGCGTCACCGCGACCCTGGTCACGTCAATCATTGTCGATGGAAGCTTATGGGGATTGGTCGCCTGCCATCACTATTCCGCGACCATGGTGACCGCCGCCGTCCAGGAAAAATGCATCCAACTCACCCGCGCCCTTTCTCGTAGAATCGAGACCCTGGAACAGGAAGAGACCGCCAGGTTAAGCGGCGTGGTGGAGCAAAAAACGGCGCTGTTCATCGAAGAGATGAAGATGCTCCAGTCACTCTGGTACACCGCCTTGTTCGGACGAAACCGATTGATTCGCAGCCTTGAAATTCATGGCTGCGCCATTCAAATGGGCGACGAAATCTATAGCCTGGGATATTGCCCGCCCCCGTCAAAGACTTGGGAAATCATCCGGCATATCGCGTCTGTTTACGACGGCGACGGATCGCAATCCGACGCGGCGGTTTGGTCCTGCACCAATATCAAATCTATCGTCGGCGCCTTCGACGGCCCGACCGCGGGGGTGGCCTATGCACGGGTCGACTCCGGGCCGGAGATCGGCATCCTGCTGTACCGAAACGAAATGAAGCGTGAAATCTACTGGGGTGGAAATCCCGACAAGGCGGTTTCGCTCGACAAGGAGACCCAACGCCTGAACCCTCGAAAATCCTTCGAGGCATGGGCGACGCAAGTCACCGACGTCGCCGAAGAATGGAATTACATCGAAATCGAAATGTTGCGACGGCTCGCCGATGAATTGGCCGGCTTCCCCGATGACGTGCTTCACGCGACGACACCGGAACAAAACCCGATAAGTCATAACTTCGCGGACATCATTTTCGATGCGTCGAAAAGCGACATCCGGTCGGTCATTGACGATTTCGTTCCTGAAGGCATTGCAACCATCGCCTACAGAATTTCACCTTCCGACACGGCCATGACCGGGTTCGCGAATTCAGCGTTCTATAAATTTCTAGGGGTTACCCGGCGCGATTCCACGGACACCGACGTCGACTCGCTCTTGGAACTGTTGGGCCTGCCGCGTTCGATACTGGAACTGAAATCCAACCAGGAGAAGACCGTTGAATTCATTTCACCCGTTTCAGGCCAGCGGATGCTGCGGATCCGTAATCTCGATCTGATTTGCCGGCACAATGAAGACGGCCATGCCGAAGGCCTTGGCATTGTTTACCTGCACGATGAAACGGAACGGCAGCGGATCATTGAGGCCCTTGACGCGGCCCGCCGGCAACACGAAGTCAATTCGTCCTTCAGAACGGAAATATTGGGAGGGCTGAGCCACGAATTGCGAACCCCGCTCAACGCAATCATCGGCTATTCGGAACTTCTGACGTCGGTCCTGCAAGAATTGAACGACGAGAAGCCCAAGGAATATGCCGCGACCGTCCTGGATGCCGGCCGGCAAATGCTGGGCCTCGTCGAAGGTCTGTTGGATATCTCAAAGATCGAGCGCGGCGTCCTGCAAATCGACGAAGCCCTGATCGATGTCAGAAAAGAGCTCATGACATCGATCAATATCGCATCCGAACATGCGGCCCGGCACTCACAGTCCATCGAATTGGCATTCAACCCGGGCCCGGTGCAGATCATGGGCGACGCCAGGGCATTCCGCCAGATATTCATCAATCTGCTCAGCAATTCAGTCAAATTCTCGCCGCCGGGCAGCAGCATCAAAATCACGGTCGACCTGACTCGGATGGAAAGCCTGGAGGTCAAGGTCGAGGATTCCGGGCCCGGCATCGATCCTAAATACCGCGCGCTGATCTTCGAACCCTTTAGCCAGATCGAGGGCGTGGAAAGCCGCTCAAGACCGGGGGCCGGGATCGGCCTTAGCATCGTAAAGGCTTATACGGAACTGCACGGAGGGATCGTATCGATCAGCGATGCGTCATTGGGCGGCGCAATGTTCACCATCCGGTTTCCGAGCTGGCGCGTCAAAACCGCCTGACTTTCCAGATCGCAGACGGCTTACGCCTTGGCGATGGACTTGATCGGCGCGCGGGTCTGGCCCGAGCGCTCGGCGATATCGTTGTCCTGCTGTTCGATGGCGGCGCGGACCAGGTCTTCCAGGGCGTCGCCGTAGGACTGGTCGAGCAGATCCGTCGACACCCGGCGGTTCGAGGTCACTGTCCCGTCGCCATAGGTTACGTTGAACATGAGGAACTGAGGCGCTTTACCCTTGGATTTCTTGCCGGCCATGTGTAGGCCTCCGTGCATCCTGGACCGGGACGGATGATCCGACCGTATCCATGGAAAAGTTGGTAGCGGAGGAGGGACTCGAACCCCCGACACGCGGATTATGATTCCGCTGCTCTAACCAGCTGAGCTACTCCGCCCCCGTGTTGGGGCCGGCCGCGGGTCAGAGACCCGTTGAACGGCGTGGAGGGATTTAAGGCCCTGTCGCGCAGGTGTCAAGAAAGACCTGCCCGCATCAAGGATCACTCCATCGAACAATGACAAGACATCCGGCGGCACGCCGGACGAAATGGCTTAGCGGGTGCCGGTTCCGGCGTCCGGCTTAGTTGCCGCCCCAGCGCCAATCGCGGCCGTTCAGCGGGCCACAGGCGTTGCGCGCCCCCTTCATCATGCGGGCCTTGGCGGCGGACGGGGCCTTTTTCGCCTTATCCGCTGCCGCGCCGCCGACCATTTCGTTCTGCAAACGCTGCAGTTCGGTCTGCTTGATGGCCGGCTTTCGGGTCTTATCCTGGTCCACCGCACCTCTCCGTCAACATGTCAGGTTTTTGTCAGGTTGTGGAAGGCGACTCGTAGCAAATACCACAGAAAGAGTCATGTGATATGCATCACAAGCGTCCAAAAAGCTGTGGAATATTCGCAAAATCGAATGATCGCCCTCCAGAAGCGGGGGCGGCCATTCAGCCTAAAAATCAGATGCTGGTATTAACGAAAGGGCGGCGCGTCTTCGCCTGCCGAGCCGTTCAAGCCGTTCAGCTTGTCCTGCGAATCCTGTTGGATCGACCGGCTGAGGTGTTCATGGGCCTGCCGCAGCAGGGCCTGGGTGGCGACCGGCGAGGCTTCGCGGGCGACCGGCTCCTGATAGCCGGAGGCCAGCCACGGCCGATCCGCCAGATCGCCCTTGGGCAGGACGCGGACCACCGGTTCCGGGTCCTTGACCCAGGCGTTGACCATGGGCGGCGCCTGATACTGCGCCGGGGCCGGTTTGGCCGGGGCGTCAAAGCGCGACGGATGCTTGCCGTAATAATTGACCAGCCGCCGGTCCTCGCCGGCGATAGGCTCACGGTAGCATTCCACGCCACCGCCAAGTGCCGCATAGCAATAGGTTGGCTCGTAATCGGCGACGCCTTCTTCGTACTTGTCCACGTACCCGCACGCGGTCAGCACGGCCGAAAAGGCAAGGGCTGCGATGATCTTTCTCATGGGTGTTCTATCCCATCCTGCGTCAAAAACTCGTCCAACGTCAGGATGGCAGCCGATGGTTAGCAATTGGTTAATCGGGCCGCGCAAGCAGCCCGTCACCCCCGCCGGAAGAGCTTGACGAATTCCGCCACCGGCGGCGCGCTGGTGGCGAAGCCGAAGGTCCCGGCGTCGAGCATTTCCCGGGCGTCCGCCATGGCTTTGCCATAGGCCGAGCGAAACAGGGAGCCGCCGACGCTGATGCGCTTGACGCCCAGTTCCGCCATTTCCTGATAAGTCAGCGTCATGCCGGAAATGCCGCCCAGGACGTTGACCGGCCGGTCGACGGAGGAGACCACGGCCCGCACCTCGTCCGCCGTCTTGAGCCCCGGTGCGTACAGAACGTCGGCGCCGGCTTCCTGATAGGCCTGGAGACGCTTGATGGTGTCGTCCAGATCGGGATTGCCGCGGATCAGGTTCTCCGCCCGGGCGGTCAGCACGAAGGGCGGGTTGACCGCCCGCGCCGCCTCGACCGCGGCGGCCAGCCGGTCGACCGCCTCGGCCATGTCATAGATGGCCGTGCCGTCGTAATCCTCGAGCGAGCCGCCGGCAAGCCCGGTGCCGGCCGCAAGCCGGATGTTAACGGCCACGCCCTCGGCGGTGTCGGCGTAGGCGTTCTCGAAATCCGCATTGATCGGCACATCGACGCCGGCGCAAAGCTCCCGGAAATGGGCGAAATGATCCTCAACCGTCGCGTCGCCGTCGACTTGGCCCCGGGACAGATTATATCCCGCACTGCTCGTCGCCAGCGCCTTAAAGCCCATGGCTTCAAGCATGCGGGCGGAGCCCAGGTCCCAGGGGTTGGGGATGATGAAACATCCCGGCTCGGCATGCAGCTTTTGAAACGCCGCGACCTTGGCCGCCTGGTCCATGTCCGTGCTCCCGGCCTGAAATCAGGAATTGACGTCGATCACCGTGCGCCCGCGCAGCTGACCCTTGAGGATCTTGCCGGCAAGGTCGGGCAGATCGCTCAAACCGGCCGTTTCCGTCAGCGCGTCCAGCTTGTCGAGCGGCAGGTCCCGGGCGATGCGGTTCCAGGCGATGATGCGCCGGTCCCTGGGGCAGGTGGCGCTGTCGATGCCGCACAGGTTGATGCCGCGCAACAGGAACGGCAGCACCGTGGTTTCCAGCTTGAACGAGCCGGCATTGCCGACCGACGCGCAGGTGCCCCAGTACTTGAGGGTCGCCAGCACCGTGTGCAGGGTCACCCCGCCGACGTTGTCGATGGCCCCGGACCAGCGTTCGCGGGCAAGCGGCCCCTTGGGCGCTTCTTCCAGTTCGGCCCGGTCGACGATGGTCGTCGCGCCCAGGTCCTTCAGATAGGCGTGGGACTCCGGGCTGCCGGTGGAGGCCGCGACCCGATATCCCAGATTGGCCAGGATCGACGTGGCGACGGAGCCGACCCCGCCGGAGCCGCCGGTGACCAGCACCTCGCCGTCGTTTTCCGGCGTCAGGCCGTGGTCTTCCAACGTCATGATCGCCAGCATGGCCGTGAAGCCCGCCGTGCCCACGGCCATGGCGCGCTTGAGGTCCAATCCCTTGGGCATCGGCACCAGCCAATCGCCCTTGACCCTGGCCTTCTGGGCATGGCCGCCCCAATGAACCTCGCCCACGCGCCAGCCGGTCAGGATGACCTCGTCGCCCGGCTTGTAGTCTGGATTGTCGGAAGCCTCGACCACGCCGGAAAAATCGATGCCGGAGACATGCGGATAATCCCGCACCAGGCGGCCCAGGCCGTTGATGACCATGCCGTCCTTGTAATTCACGGTGGAATATTTGACGGCGACGGTGACGTCGCCTTCGGGCAGGCGGGCGTCGTCGATGTCCTGAAGGGACGACGAAACCTTGCCGTCGGTTTCTTCGAGCATGAGTCCTTTGAACGTGGGCATGAGGGAGCCTCCCGGGATCGGTGGTTCGGTATGGATGGGTTGTTAATGGGTGTAGAGAAGCCCCCGCCCCGGGTCAACGGGGGAGCGAAACCGCCGGGTGGAATTAGCAGACGGAATAGATGGCGCCTTTCATCCGGCATCCCGTGTCACCGTAATCAAATCCCCGGACCGTGGAAAAGGCCGACCCACGCACCGGTGACGTTGCGTAGTCCGGACGCGGCGGCGGAACGTAGCGGACTTCGGGTGCCGCACGGCCATAACCGCCGGTCCGGGCGGTCTGGCGTTCCATCTGATCGATCGTCGGCACTGATCGATCTTCGGTGGTCAAGGCCGATGCCGCATTCGCGCGGGATGCTGGGGCCGATCCGTCCGACGCGTATTCAGCCCGGCAATCTTCATAGGCGGAATCTCGGCCGCCCATGCCTTCCTGGATCGAGCGCCCCACCAGCCCTAGCACACCGACGAACAGGATTGTTTCAGCGAAGGAGGGATTAAAATGCGAGTCAACGCGCTGATAACATTCGGACAAGGAATCCGGACGGCCCGCCCAAAATTGGAGATCGTTCAATTGTCCCGCACCGGCGCAGCCGGTCAGCAGGCCGCAGATGAGTACGATCCGCAACGTACGCCGCATGGTTTGATCCCCTTGGCACCCTCTTGGGACACAACTTTAAGGGAAAAAATAGGCTGGTTGAAAGTATTTTTCGGGGTCTTGAGTCAGGCCACCAGCCGCCAGGAAAGCGTTTCCCCGCCGCGGAAGGAAACCAGGCGGTCGCCGCCCGGCAGGTCCACGGCTTCAGGCTGGGTCCAGGGCTGGCGCACCAGGGTAATCGTCGCGTCGTTCACGGGCAGGCCGTAGAAGGCCGGGCCGTTGAGGGAGGCAAAGGCTTCCAGCTTGTCCAGCGCCCCCGCCTTGTCGAACACTTCGGCATAGACCTCGATCGCCGCCGGGGCGGAAAAGATACCGGCGCAGCCGCAGGCCGTTTCCTTGGCATGGGCCGCATGGGGCGCCGTGTCGGTCCCTAAGAAGAACTTGGCATTGCCCGAGGTCGCGGCCTTGACCAGGGCCTGGCGGTGGGCCTCACGTTTTGCGATGGGCAGGCAGTAGAGATGTGGGCGGATGCCGCCCCGGAAGATGTCCGTGCGGTTGATGACCAGGTGATGGGCCGTGACCGTGGCCGCCACGTTTGCCCCCGCCCCTTCGACGAAGGCCACGGCGTCCGCCGTGGTGATGTGTTCGAACACGATCTTGAGGCCCGGCAGGCGCGCCGCCAGGGGGGCCAGGGTGCGCTCGATGAACACGGCCTCGCGGTCGAACACGTCGACGTCCGCATCCGTGACCTCGCCATGAACCAATAGCGGCATGCCGATCTCGGCCATGCGTTCCAACACGGGATAGACATTGTCGATGGACGTGACACCACTGTCCGAATTGGTCGTGGCCCCGGCGGGATAGTACTTCACCGCCGTCAGCACGCCGTCCCGGAACCCGGCGGCCAGATCGTCCGGGTCCGTGTTATCGGTCAGGTAGGCCGTCATCAAGGGTGTGAAGTCGACGCCGTCCGGCACGGCGGCCAGGATACGGTCGCGGTAGGCTGCGGCCAGGGCCGCCGTGGTCACCGGCGGCACCAGGTTGGGCATGACGATGGCGCGGGCCATCTGGCGCGCCGTGAACGGCACCACGGCGGCCATCATGGCGCTGTCGCGGAAATGCACATGCCAGTCGTCGGGCCGGCGGAGGGTCAGAGTCTGTTGGTTAGTCACGGATTAGACGGCCTCTCCCAAAACTTCGAGGACGCCGCCCTTGGGCACCCCGCCCAGGATGTGGTGTTGGTGCCAGACGGCGTAAAATAACAACGTCCAGGCGGCCTGCATTTCGCGCTTTCCGGCATTTCGGAACAGGCTGGCGACCGCGTCCGGACGGCAGATTTCGGCGACCCCCGCCTGGGCCGCGACAAGCGGCCCCAGACGCCGGCCCTCGGCCACGATCCATTCGCCCACGGGCACGGTGAAGCCGCGCTTGGCGGCGAACGGCCGGGCCATCGGCACGACCTTTTCCAACCATTTGCGAAGCAGCCATTTGCCACGCCCCCGCCGAACTTTCAGCCCGTCCGGCAGGCCGAAGCCGAAGGCCGCCAGCTTGGGGTCCAGGAACGGCACCCGGCCCTCGACCCCATGGGCCATCAGGCAGCGGTCCAGCTTGGTCAGAAGATCATTGGGCAGCCAGTCGGCCATATCCACGGCCTGGGCCCGCTGCAGGGGCGTCCAGCCCTTGCCCTGGGCCTCTTCCCCGGCCATCTCGATACCGCCCCGCCAGGCGCGGGATTCCTCGCGCAGGACGCCCAGGCCCTCCAACGCCCCCCGTTCGCGCATGGGGCGGCCGCCCAGCAGGCGCCAGCGCGTGGCCCGGCGATAGCGGCCGTAGCCGGCGAACACCTCGTCCCCGCCCTCACCGGACAGGATCACCTTGATCCCCGCCGCGCGGGCCGTGCGCGCCAGTTTATAGCTCGGCAGCACCGCATAATCGGCCGCCGGATCGTCAACGGCGGCGGCGATCTCCGGCAACAGGTCCCAGAAATCCGCGGCCCCGAATTCGACCTCGTGATGGTCGGCGCCCACATGGGCCGCGATCTCGCGGGCCAAGGCCCGTTCGTCATGGACCTGTGTGCCCGAGAATCCGGCGGTGAAGGCGGTCACGGGCCGTTCGTTCAGGCGCGACATCATCGCCAACAGGACCGTGGAATCGATGCCCCCGGAAAAAAACATGCCGTAAGGCACATCAGAGCGCTGATGCACCCCGACCGCGTCATCCAGCAGATCATCAAGCCGCATCAGGGCATCCGACCGGCCCAGGCCCTTGGGCGGGCCTTCAGGCAGGGCCGACATCCGGTTGCGCCCAATCACCCGGCCCTTCTCGACGATCAGGGTTTCCCCCGGCAACACCCGTTCAATCCCGGCGAAGGGCGTTTCCCGGCCGGAGGAGAACTGCATCTGCAGCATCTCGTCCCGCGCCATGGGATTGAGGCGCGCCGTCGCCAGCCCGGCGCGGATCAGCGCCTGCGGTTCCGACGCGAAGGCGAAGGCCGACCCCGACTGGGTGAAATACAACGGCTTGATCCCGAACGGGTCGCGGGTCAGCACCAGGCGGCCGCGCGCACGGTCGTGAATGGCGATGGCGTACATGCCGCGCAGATGGTCGGTGAAGCCCAGTTCCTCGCGCAGGTAAAGCTGCAGCGGGACCTCGCAGTCGGACCGCGTTTTGAACGGCACCCGGCCCAGGTCCAACTTGACCTCGACGTAATTATAGATTTCGCCGTTGGCGACCAGGACCGCCTCGTTGCCGTCGGGCCCCTTGGCGGCGATCGGTTGATCGCCCGTTTCCAGGTCAATGATCGCCAACCGCGTCTGGACCAGGCCCACATCGCCGTCGACATGACGGCCGTGGCCGTCAGGCCCGCGATGGGCCAAGGCAACGGCCAGCGCGTCGAGAACCCCCGCCGGCGGGGCGGAGCCGTCTCGTGTCATGATGCCTGCGATACCGCACATGGGATGATCTTACGTCAGTTTTCCCGATTGGTAACAATCGATTGAAAAAAGTCCAGATAACGCTGCACGACCTGGCCTTCCGTGAATCTATCTTCATAAACCTCGCGGCCGCGTCGGGCGATATGGTCCGCCAATTCGTAATCGTCGATCACCGCACGCACGGCGCGGGCCAGGGCGTCTGAATCGTCGACCGGCACCAGAATGCCGGAGTCCATATGATCGATCAGGGTGCCCGGGCCCATGCTGTCGGCCGCGATCACCGGAACCCCCTGGGCCCAGGCCTCCAGCACCACGTTGCCCAGCGGTTCGTGCCGTGACGGGCAGACGAACAGGTCGCAGGCGGCGAACAGTTCCGCCGTGTCTTCGCGCCATCCAAGGAACCGCACGCGCGGCTTGATGCCCAGGTCTTCCGCCTGCTTTTCCAGGCTTTCCCGCAAGGGGCCGTCACCGGCCAGCCACAGATAGGTGTTGGGCACCCGCGCCATGGCGCGCAGCAGCACGTCGAAGCCCTTGTTTTCGTGCAGCCGGCCGAGGGCCAGGATCAGGACGGCATTTTCAGGCGTGTAGAGGGACCGGCGGCTGAGCGGCTCGGCCTGATCCTCGGACACGAAATTGGGCAGGTAATGGGCCCGGCTTTTGTCCCACCCCTGGCCGACGATATGGCTGACGATGTCTTCCGTGTTGCCGATCAGGTGGTCACAGGTGCGGTAGTATTTCAGGTCGTAATAACCTCCCAATCGGCCGACCTGGACGAAATCGCCCTTGGGGCACATCTTGCTGGCCCGGTTCATCCAGGTCATGACGATCTGCGGTTGGAACGTCTTGATCTCGTGTTTGAAGGCGCGCGGCGTGCGACGGTCGAGCATGCCCCCGAACGGCAGTTCCAAGGGCTCGATCCCGGCGTCGCGCAGGGAATTCGCGCGGGCCTTGTTCTCACGGATCAGCACGCGCTGCTCCAGCCCGGCGCGGTGCAGGGCGCGGACAAGGCGGACGAAGAACGCTTCGGCACCGCCGAATTCCGCCCCCGCCATGGCCTGCATCACCTTCACGGCAGCAACCTTTCCCAGGCTTCGGCCGCCTCGGGCCAACGCCAGGACCGTTGCTTTTCAAGTGCCGCCGCCTGTTGCGCCGACCACAGGGCATCGTCGGTCAGCAGTTTCACGGCGGCATCGGCGAAGGCCTGGTCGTCGCGGGCGACGAAGCCCGTTTCACCGTCGATCACCCGTTCGCGCATGGAGCCCAGGTCGGTCACCACGGCGGGCATGCCCATGGCCTGGGCCTCGCCCACGGCCATGCAAAAGGTCTCGTTGATGTCACCACGATAAAGCATGCATCTGGCCTGTCGGAATTCGTCGATGAGGCGTTGCTTGGGCACCGGACCCGGCAATCGGACCCCTTTTTCTTCCAACGATTTAGCCTTGTCGAGAACTTTCGCCATGGGGTCGGCCTTGGCCGCGCCGGCGCTGCCGTAAACGGCGGCCCCCGTGAACAGCACCAATTCCGCCCCCGGCACCCGGGGTTGGATGTCCCGGGACCAGCGGTCAAGCAGCCAATCAAGCCCGCGAAGCGGGTTGGAGGAAAACACCGCGCGGGGTCCCGGCGGGGCCGCGGCCGGCGGGGCATTGCAGAAATCGTCGGGCAAACCGTAAGGAATGACCACGCGATTTTTGACCGGGCACCAACGGGGATAGGTCGTCGCGTGATAGTCGCCGATGAACACGATGGCGTCGGCGTACTTCCAAAGTTTCGAGAGGTATCGCCACTTGACCATGTAGGTCGCCGGATTATGGGTCCAGAACACGGTGCGCCCGGCCTTGGGCATGAGCGGCAGGACCTTGTCCCCCCGATTGGCGATGAACAGGTCCGCCTTGTCCGGCATTCCCGCCTTCAGAGGGGCCCAGGTCACACCCTTGTGCACCAGGGAGGCCTGACAGTTGTTATGGACAGAAACCTCGTGCCCGCGCGCCGCCAAGGTTTCCATCAGAAACACGAGGGAGCTTTCCGCCCCGCCCAGGGGGCGCTCCTCGGGCGTGCGGCCGTCGAATTCAATGCCGTCGTCGGCCAGGACGATACGCGCCATTCAGGCCTCCCCGCTTTTCGGATTGCCGCTGTCGTCCTCAAGCCGCGCCTTGAGGTGTGAAATCAGCGGATAGAGCCCGGCACAAAGTGCGATCAGGAACCCGTAGCCGCCTTCGCGGTAGCCCTTGCGCCGCACGTAGCATTTGAAGAAGCGGGTGAAGAAGCGGCGCAGGTTGTTGGCGAAGCCGCCAATCTGGCCCGTATCCCGCAGATCCGCCGCCCGCGCGGTGGTGTAGCTGTCGAGACGTTTGAGCATATCGGACACATTGCGGTCCACGTAATGATCCAGGCGATTGGTCAGCATGGCCCCCTTGGCACCGGTCCAGGTCAGGGCGGGATGGACGCGCTGCGGGCCCCAGCGCTTGACGCCCTTCCTGAACAGGCCCGGATAGGCGGCCTTGCCGAAGCTTGCCCCCCAACCCCAGCGCACCAGCCGATCACCGATGTAATTGTCGACCAGGATTTCATGCCAATCGTGGGGGGTGGTTGCGATGACGGCGCGGATTTCCCGGGCCAGGGCGTCAGGCACCCGTTCGTCGGCATCGACCTCCAGCACCCAATCGCCGGTGCAGGCATCAATGGCCGCGTTGCGGCGGGTTCCTTCCGGGTCCCAGGCGCCTTCGATCACCCGGTCGGTGAAGCGGCGGGCGATCTCGGCGGTCGCGTCCGTGCATTTGTCGGCCAACACGACCAGTTCGTCCCCGAAGCCAAGGGTTGCCAGGCAATCCGCCAGGTGCGCCGCTTCGTTATGGGCGCAAACGACGATGGACAGCCGGGGGCCGGTCACGACGCCGCCTCCTTGCATTCCGTCCACAGGTCGCGGGCCGCGTCTGCGACGGCATTGACGCTGAGTGTGTCCATCAGCGACGGCGAGTTTTCCCAGTCATAGTCCTGGGGGAAAATATCCGAGAAAGCGACCGCACGCACGACGCGGCAATGCCCGCCCCAAGGACCGTACAACTGATCCTGCGTGGGGCCGAACAGCCCCAGGGTCGGCACGCCCGCCGCCGCCGCCAGATGCATCAACCCGGAATCATTGCCGACATAAAGCGATGCCCGTTCCAGGCAGGCATAGGCTTCGAGAAGGGAAATCCGCCCGACCAGATCAATGCGCCGGTCTTCCGGGATGCTGTTCAGGAAATCCTGCACGGAGCCCCGTTCCGTCTCATGGCCGAACACGGCAACGGCCGCCCCAGGCAGGAGGCCCTGGTCGCCAGTCAGGCGCGCCACCAAATCCGCAAAGCGGTCCTGGGGCCAGGTCTTGCCCTGCCAATTGGCCGTGGGGCCGATGGCCAAAATCGGGCGTTCCTTGGGCATCAGGCGATCCGCCGTGGCGCGGTGCGTATCGGTTATCCAGATCGTCGGCGTCGGCACCTCGTCGGTGATCCCCATGACCTGGGCATAACGTTCAAGCCGGTGGCCCGCCCCCTTGCGCCCCATGCGGAATTTCCGGGCGGCCGGGATCAGATAGGTCAGGGGCGCGTTGCGCAGGTCGACCAGGATCGACCACCACCGCCCGACGCATTCCGCCCACAACCCCAGCCAATGCAGGGAATAGGGCTTTTTATCCAGGATAATGACCCGCTCCAGGCCCGGCACGGCATCGAACAGGGGGGCTGCGGCCCGCCCGCAGGCGACGGTCACACGGGCCCCCGGGTTATCCCGGACCAAGCGGCCCAGAATCCCCATGGACAGGACCGCGTCACCGATCCGCGTCGCCGTGACGAACAGGATGCTTTTTGCCATAACCTATCGTTTCTCGGGCTGTTTCAGCCGGGCGATTTCATGGGCGGGTTTCCGCCCATCCCCTGGTTGCAGCCGATTTTATACATCCCCCGTCTTATAGGGCCACCATCCCCTGTTGCCTAGGCCGCTGGGGGCTCCCATATTCAGGGCACCGGCACCCATCCATTTTCGGGATCAGAACATGACTGAACAGACCTATGTCGTCCTTGAAGACCGCGGCGTGCTCGCCCTTACCGGCGACGACGCGCGGAGCTTCCTTCAGGGGCTGATTTCCAACGATATCAACAAGGTCACCCCCACGCATGCCATTCATGCGGCGCTGCTGACGCCCCAGGGCAAGTACCTGCATGATTTCTTCATCGCCGAAACGGCCGACGGCACCTTGTTGCTGGACGGTGAGCGTGCGCGCCTGGACGATCTGGCCAAGCGCCTGAAGCTGTACAAATTGCGCGCCAAGGTCACGATCGAGGACCAAAGCGAGCAATGGCGTGTCGCCGCCCTGCCCGGCGGAGCGGGTGCAGACATCCTGGGGTCCGACGCCGGCGCGGCGCAGGCCAAGGACGGCGGCGTGCTGTTCGTCGACCCGCGCCTGACGGCCCTGGGGGCGCGCGCCATTCTGCCTGCGGACAGCGCCGAGGCCACGCTGAGCGGACTTGGTCTGACGACCGGGGACCGCACGGCCTACGATCTTCTGCGCCTGGGCCTGGGCGTGCCCGACGGCAGCCGCGATATGGTGGTCGACAAGTCGATCCTGCTGGAAAGCGGGTTTGATGAGCTGAACGGCGTCGACTGGAAAAAGGGCTGCTATATGGGCCAGGAACTGACGGCGCGCACCAAGTACCGCGGACTGATCAAGAAACGCCTGCTGCCTGTGGAGATCGAAGGCGCCCTGCCCGAGGCAGGCACGCCGATTACCCTGGACGGCAAGGAAGTGGGCGAGGTTCGGTCCACCGCCGCCACCGGATCGGGCGGACGCGGTCTTGCCTTGATCCGTCTGGAGCATCTGGAGGCCGGCCCGTTCGAGGCGGCGGGCGCCAAGGTCACGCCGCGCAAGCCGGATTGGGCTGTTCTTCAGACCGAAACGTAAAGAAACCGGCGCCGCCGCTTCCGTATCGGGATGACAGGCTCTAGTCTCTCGGCCCATGACCCTGTTCTTTTTCAAACGGGCCGCCCGCCTGCTGAAACCCGTGGCGCGCAGCTATGAACGCCGGCTGGCCGAACTGGGCCCCGACGCCCGCGCCGTGTTCTGGAAAAGCGAAGATCACCAGCTTGTCCGGTTCGAGACCTTGTATCAGGTCATCGACGATGCCGACGCGCGGGCGGGCGGAATCTCCATCGCCGATTTCGGCTGCGGTTACGGCGCTTTGTTCGATTTTCTAAAAGACACCCCGGCTCTCAAGGACGGGCGGTACGTCGGCTATGACATGTCGAAAAAGATGGTCGAGGCCGCGCGTGCCCGCATTCGCGATCCCCGCGCCCGGTTCCTGCACCAGATCACCGTGACGGAACCCGCCGATTACGTCTTCGCCTGCGGCACCTACAACATGCACATCAACGCCGACGCTGCGGAATGGGGCGACTATGTGAAGGACAGCCTGCGCGAGCTTTGGGCCAAGACCGACAAGACCCTTGCCTTCAACCTGCTGCGCGCCGACGCGGTCGAACGGTATCAGGGCCTGTTTTATGTCGATGGTGGGGAGTTCCTGAATTTCTGCCGGACGGAGCTGTCCCCCCGCGCAACCGTCACCAACGACGCCCCCCTGCCCGATTACACTTTCATCGTCAGGCGCTGACGCCTAGGCATTGTTGAACAGCAGGGCGGCCACGGCCAGCACCCGGCGGTCGGCGCCGCGCCGCGCGATCACCTGCACGCCGATGGGCAGACCGTCGGCCCGCGTCACGGGCACGGTCATTGCCGGCTGCCCCCCCAGGGTCCACAGGCGCTGCGGTTCGCGCGGGCCGGTGCCCTTGCTCAGCAAGGGGGCGACATCGACCGTCGCGGGCATCAGGACCACGCCGTCGCCGATCCAGTCATCCAGGGCCGCGGCGATCTTGTCGCGCCCGGTCAGGGCCGCTGCGTAATCCGCCGCCGTCATCATGCGCCCACGGGTGATGTAATCCCGCACCCGGTCGCTCATCTTGTCGCCCTGGGCATCGAAATCGCCGCCGTGATGATTCGCCATGTCATGGGCCAGCAGGACGTCGATCAACCCTGCTTCCTGGTCGGCGACACCATCGGGCAACATCCCGTCATCGATCTCAATGTCTCTGGCGCGCAGATGATCGGCGGCCCCATCAAGCGCGGCCAGAACCGCCGGCGCGGCCCCATCGGGATACCACGGCCTCAGCACCGTCGCCGTGACCGGCAGGCCCACGGGTTCTCCCGCCATGACCGGCATCAGCACATCCATCAACGCCCCCGCCACCTTCGGATCAGCGGCCAGAAAACCGACGTGGTCGAGCGCACCGGACAGCGGCATGGCCCCACCGAGGTCGATCACCCCCCAGGTCGGCTTGAACCCGATGCAGCCGCAATAGGAAGCCGGGCGGATGATCGAGCCGATGGTCTGTGACCCCAACGCCGCCGGCACCAAGCCGGCCCCCACGGCGGCGGCCGACCCCTGGGACGAAGCCCCCGGGGTGCGCGCCGGATCGAACGGATTGGTCGTCGGCCCCGTCCGGGAAAGGGCGTATTCCGAGGACACGGTGATGCCCGCCACCAACGCCCCCGCCGCGCGCAGGCGCGCCACGGCGCGGGCATCCGTCGCCGGACGGCGGCCATCGTGAATAGGCGTCCCCCAGCCGCAAACGTAGCCGCCGACGTCAAACACTTCCTTGACCGCCAACAGCATGCCATGAAGCGGCCCACGCCGCATTTCCGGCAGGGCGTCGAGGGCCGCCGCATCGGCGCGCAGACGGTCCGCGTCGATGCTGCGGAACGCGCGCAGGGTGGGCTCGATTTCCGCGGCGCGGGCAAGGAATTGTTCGGCAGTGTCGGCGGCAAGCCCCATCGTGTCATTGGCCGGGCGGGGCGGGGCCTCAGTCATGAAAGGTCCCTCCCCCGCCTTCAAGCTTGAAGGACTTGGCCAGTTCTTCGTCCAACTGGTCGTAGATCAGCTTTTCCAGGCGGCGAAATTCCTCGCCCGAGAAATCGCGCGGATGGGGCAGGTCGATCTTCTGGTCCAGTTTCACCCGCCCCGGGCGGGCCGTCATGACGATCACCCGCGACGCCAGATAGACCGCTTCCTGCACCGAATGGGTGACGAACACGACGGTCTTGCGGTTGCGCTGCCAGATTTCCAACAACTGGTGCTGCAGGAACCTTCGGGTCAGGGCATCCAGCGCGCCGAAGGGCTCGTCCATCAGGATGATCGACGGGTCCGTGGCGAACACGCGGGCGATGGCGACACGTTGTTTCATGCCGCCGGACAGCTCGGTCACGCGCTTGTCCGCGAAATCCTTGAGGCCGACCATATCCAGATAATCGCGAGCCTTGGCATGGCGTTCGGCCAGGCCCATGCCCTGACGTTCCAGCCCGAAGGCAACGTTGTCGATAACGTTGAGCCAAGGAAACAGGGCGTAATCCTGGAACACCATGCCGTGGTCGATGTCGGGCTTGGTGATCGTCTCGCCGCCGACCAGGGCCTGACCGGCGGAGGGTTTGATGAAACCGGCCAGCACGTTCAACAACGTCGACTTGCCGCAGCCGGACGGGCCGACAAGGGCAATGAATTCGCCCGCCTCGAACTCCAGGCTGGTCGGGCGCAGGGCCTCGACCGGTTCGGAGTCTTCGGATTGAAAGGTGACCGCCAGTTCGGAGATCGAAATCCCCTTAGTGCCGCGATTCTGTGTCGTGTTGTCTGGCATCCTACGTCCCCCAGGAGAAGCGATCGTTGACGGTGCGGAACACGGCGTCGATCAGCACCCCGAGAATGCCGATGGCAACCATGCCGACCAGGACCAGATCGGAACGAAGAACCTCCATCCCGTCGGCGATCAGATAGCCCAGGCCGACCTGGGCGGCGACCAGTTCGGCGGCGATGATCGCGGCCCAGCCGGTGCCGAAGGAAATGCGCAGGCCGACGACGATAGTCGGCATCGCGGCAGGCAGGATGACCTTTCGGAACAGGGCCCGGTCATTGTCGCAGCCGAGCACCTGGCCCGCGCGGATCAAGACCGGATCAACCCCCTTCACCCCCGACACGGTGTTCAACAGAATGGGGAAGAAGGTGGCGATGAAGATGATAAAAATCTTGCCGGTCTCGCCGATGCCGAACCACAGGATGGCCAAGGGAATCCAGGCCAGGGGCGAAATCGGCCGGAACAGTTCGATCACCGGATCGACCAGATGTTCGAAGCGCCGCCAGCGGCCCATGGCAAGGCCCAGGGGAATGGCGATGGCGGCCGATAGCAGCCAGGCCGACACCACGCGGCCCAGGCTGGCGCCCGCATGGACGAACAACTGACCGTTGACCACCAATTCGGCGAAGGTCTTGGCCGCCAGCAACGGCGGCGGCAGCAGCGCGACATGCGCCTGGGTAAAGACGACCACCATCTGCCATACGAAGACGATGAAGATGGCCGCCCATAGGTAGGGCAGAACGGACGCAGCGGTCTTGACCGATGTTTTCACGGGACATCCTTGAAAAAGCGGGGACAGAAGGCGCAACGGCATCGGCGGCAGGCGCCAACGGCACCCGCCGCCGAACGCCAGTGCGTTATTGCTTAATCATTTCCAGTGCCTTCTTGGCGAAGCTGGGATCGAACTTCGGATTGTCATCGGGCTTGAGGATTTCCGCGTCCTTGAGGAACTTGGTATAGGCGTCGATGGTCGAAGCCTCGGGCGCCACGTCCAGGTTATAGACGGAGATGCCTTCCTTCAGCGCGTAGCGGATGACCTTTTCCGGGAACTTGATCTGTTCGGTCCACATCTTGATCGCCTCATCCTCGTTCTTGAGGATGAAGTCGATGGCCTTGACGATGGACGTGATCAGATCCTGAACCAGTTCAGGCCGGGCGGCGATGAAATCTTCGCGCGCATAGACGCCGTTGCCGATGTAATGACCGGCCTTGATCGGCAAAATCTTCTCAGCCTTGATCAGGACCTTGGAATGGCCCGCCGCCAGTGCGTTGGAGACGTGCGGGTCCCAGGTAATCCCGGCGTCGACGCTTTTGTTCGCCAGCAGGGTCGGCACGTCCGATCCCTTGGTCTTGAACAGTTCCACGTCGCCGACCTTCAGGCCGACATCGGCCAGCGCCTTGACCAGCAACGGATACTGCTGCGATCCCTTGCCCGGAAAGGCAATGCGCTTGCCCTTCAATTCCTTCACGGACGTGATCGGTGAATCGATGGGCACCATCAGGGCGGTCTGCTCAAGGATCGAAATGGCCAGCAGCTTCGCAGGCAGGCGCGCGGAGGCGACGATCGCCGGGCCCATGCCGGCCGACGCGATCTGAAGCTCGCCGGCGGCAAGCGCCTGGTTTTCCGGCGCGCCGTAAGAGAACACCTTGAACTCGATCTTGACGTCGTGCTTCTTCTCAATTTCCGTCAGCAGCCCCATCGCCTTGGCGATGTAGATCGGCATGGTCGCGGGCTGGGTGCCGAAATTGATGGTGTCGGTGGCGTTGGCAGGGCCGTTGAACGGCCCCGTAAAGGCCGCGGCGGCGAATAGTCCGCCACTGACGGCCATGGTCTTAAGGAATTTCTGCAGCATTCTCGCTCTCCCTGTGAGGCGTTGGGTGAACGACCGCTGCCGGTGCATTTTTTTTAGATGTCTTTTTGCCGGCTCGGCCGATTTTCGACATCCGTCCTTGGATGACCAGTGCTGTCAGGATTCCTTGGGGGGGACATAAGTGTCAACGAAAAACGTGACCTATTGTCACGATTTTTTATCAACCTCGAACAAAGACAGGCCGATGCGCCCGGCCGCTTCGCGGAATGTGTCGATATGCTCGATGGCCTTGGCGATGGGAAAGCGAGGTTCCGGCGCGTGCACGGCAAGGCCGGCGATAACCTCGCCCTGGGGGTCGCGCACGGGCACCGCCAGGGCGACCAGACCAATGGCGTCTTCCTGATTGTTGATGGAATACCCCTGGGCCGCGATTTGATCGAGGCTGGCTTCCAACTGGTCCGGGTCGGTGATCGTGTATTTGGTGAACTTGCGCAGCGGCGCCGTGCGCAGGATGCGGTCGCGGGCGTCCTTGGGTTGGTAAGCCAACAACAGCTTACCGATGGCCGTGCAATGGGCCGGAACATGGCTGCCGGCCTTCAATTGCACGCGCAGCGGCCAATCGCATTCCACGCGGTCGATATAGATGATTTCGTGCCCGTCCAGCATGCCGACGTTGCAGGTCTCCTTGACCACGTCAACCAGGCCTTGAAGGATCGCGTGGCTGGCGCGGGTCGAATGAGATGATGAAATGGTGTTAAGCGCGAGGGCACGCAGCCGCGCACCCGTGGTGTAGCGGTCCGTCCCCGGGTCCTTGCGCAAAAGGCTGAGTTCTTCCAACTGGCGGATCACCCGATGCACGGTCTGGCGCGGCAGGCCAAGGTCGCGTGAGATATCGACAATCCCAAGCGGACGGATCTCCTGGGTCACCATTTCAAGGATGGACAGCGCCTTTTGGATCGCCGAATTGGTTTCCGGTTTGTCTGCCACGGGCCGTCCTCATGCGTTAAATGCGGAAGTTCATATGAGCAAAAATCGGGACATTGTGTCACGTAAAATATTGAGCCTTCCCAGCCTTTGAAAATTCCCCGATTTCCCCCTACCCGTCCGGCATTCGCGCTACCATGTCGTCCCCCAACCAGAGGAGACCGCCATGACCATGAAACAGCTTGCCGCCCTCTGTGCCTTGCTGACCGGAATCGCGGCATTCAGTCCGCCCGCCGGCGCCCAAAGCTTTTTCGATAAAGGCAAAGACCTGCTCAAGGGGCTCGGCGGGTCTTCCGCGCCCTCGACCGATGCCCTCAGCGTCACCGACATCGCGGCCGGGCTCAAGGAAGCGCTCCGCGTCGGCTCGGAACGGGTGGTCGGCACGCTGGGCGCGGCCGATGGCTTCAACAAATCACCTGACGTTCATATTCCTCTGCCCGGCGCCTTGCAGAAGGTGCAATCGGCACTTTCCAAGATCGGCATGTCGTCGCTGGCCGACGATGTGGAACTCAGGCTGAACCGGGCCGCGGAGGCCGCCGTGCCCAAGGCCAAGTCCCTGTTCGCCGATGCCATTTCCGAAATGACGGTCGACGACGCCAAGGGCATCCTGAACGGGCCCAAGGATGCGGCGACCCAGTATTTCCGATCCAAGATGTCGGCCCCGCTGGCCGCCGACATGAAACCGATCGTCGATACGCAGTTGTCGGAAGTGGGCGCCATCGCCGCCTATGACAAGATGATGGGCCAGTACAAATCCATGCCCTTCGTGCCCGACGTGAAGGCCGATTTGACCGATCACGTCCTGACCAAGGCAATCGACGGCGTGTTTCTGTACCTGGGGCGCGAGGAAGCGGCGATCCGCGAAAATCCCGCGAAGCGCACGACCGAACTGCTGCAGAAGGTATTCGCGAAATAGCGCAGGGCTTAGAGCTCGACCTGATCGAGGTAGTCCGGCACCGTCGCATCCCAATGCAGATGGTCTTCGATCTTCATGCGCAGTGAGGACGCCGCCTCGGGCTCGCCATGGGTGATGAAGGTGCGCTTGGGCGGCTTTCGGAAATGGCCGAGCCAGCCGAGGATTTCGCTGTAATCCGCATGGGCCGACATGTTGTGCAGAATGTCGACCTCGGCACGCACGGGCCACAGGCGGCCGTGGATCTTGATTTCATCCTCACCATGGACCAGCCGCGCGCCGCGGGTCCCCGCCGCCTGAAACCCGGTGAACAGGACCGTGTTGCGGGCATCGCCGATAAAGTGCTTCAGATGGTGCAGGATCCGCCCACCCGTGGCCATGCCGCTGGCGGAGATAATAATCTGCGGCACGGCCAGCCCCTCATCCAGGGCCCGCGATTCATCGGCCGTATTGACGTAATGGGCGATGTGGCAGACCTCGGCGCAGAGCGCCCCCGCCAGGCGATGGTCGGCGCGATGGTGGTTGAGCAGGCGCGTCGCGTTAATGGCCATGGGGCTGTCAAGGAACACCGGGATGTCCGGGATGGCCCCCGCCTGCTTCAGCTGGTGTATGTGATAGAGGACCGTTTGCGTGCGCCCGACGGCGAAGGCGGGGATGAGAATCGTGCCGCCACGCCCGGCCGTCTCGCGGATGATGGCGCCGAGCTTCGCCTCCGCGTCGCTGTCCCGGTGCAGGCGGTCGCCGTAGGTGGATTCCACCACCAAGTAATCCGCATCGTGGATTTCCGCGGGCGGCACCATGACCGGATCGTCGGCCCGGCCCAGGTCGCCCGAGAACACCAAGGACGTGCCGCCATCGTCGATCCGCACGAAGGCGGACCCCAGGATATGCCCGGACCGCGACAGGCTGACCGTCAGGCCGTCGCCGAGCGCCTGCTCGACACCGAAGGGAATGGCCTTGAACTGATCCAGCGAGCGATGGGCGTCGGCCTGGGTGTAAAGCGGCAGGGCCGGCTTGTGTTTGGTATAATTTCGCCGGTTGGCGCGTTCGGCATCCGCTTCCTGAAGATAGCCGCTGTCCGGCAGTAGGATGGCGCAAAGGTCCTGCGTCGCCTCGGAACAATAGATCGGCCCCTTATAACCGTTGCGCACGAGCAGGGGAATGTAGCCACTATGATCGAGATGGGCATGGGTCAGGATCACCGCGTCGATTTCCGTGGGGTCGACCGGCAGCGGCGCCCAGTTGCGCAGGCGCAATTCCTTCAACCCCTGGAACAGGCCGCAATCGACGAGAATCTTCGCATCACCCGCCTCGACCAGGTACTTGGACCCGGTCACCGTGCCCGTGGCGCCCATGAATGTCAGTTTCACGCTGGATGCTCCCTGCCTGTCTGGCAGTGAGCTTAACATTTTTCCACGTTGGCAGGTGCGCTATAGGCGTCGCGGCCGACTCTGTCAGGCCGCAGCGCCTACTTCGGCACGGTAATGGTCTTCGTGCGGCAAAAGTTTTCCGACTGCAGTTTCAATTCGGTCGGATGCGGCCCCTTCTGACACGATCCCCCGCCAGGCAGACAATGGACCACGGCGTTGACTTTGTAGGTGCCGTTCAGACGGCAGGCCTTATTGGCGTCAAGATAGATCTTGATGCTCTGCCTGCACTTGCTGCCGGGCGCCATTTGAGGCGGGCAGGATTTTGTGTAGTCGGTCGCATCCTCGATCTTCAACAGCTTGATGTTGCGGGGCGTCTCAACATGCGTGACCTGGACACGCACGGGATGAACCACAAGGTAGGTCAGCTCAACCATGGAATCGGTCATGTCGGGGTTGCTCGCATTGACCGAATTGATCTGCGCCGTGATGGCCGATTTGATGTTGTTGCCGGCCGCCTGGGATTGCGGGGCAGCCGCCAAAGCAAGGGCGGAAAAAGCGAAAAACCCGATAATGAAACGGGGCATTGATCTCCTCCTCCGGTGATCGTTACGCATCACATGAGGAGAAATTATAGAAGCGTGAAAAAACACACAATTAAAACGAGTTATTCGATCGGGGTCGCTGCTATGCGAAACGGCCCCGCCGGTTGCCCGGTGGGGCCGTTCCTGATCAGAGATCCTTCATTCCCCCCGAAGGGGGCCCCTGGGAAAACTGACCGGGTCCTAGGCCTGGGGGCGTTCCTTGCGGACCACCCTTGTCCCTGAACCCATGTGCAGATTACGCCCGGGCCCCGGGTCGGACAATGGCGATACGATCCACACCCCTGTGGAACATGGGGAAAACCTAATGTTTATTTTCATAATGCTCCGGGGCGTGATCAGCCGCGCGGCAGGGCAAACAGGTTGCGCGTCTGACCGTCGGCGAAGGGGCCGGACGGGTCGCGGAATTCCGCCCAGGTGCAGTCGGCGATGACACCGTCCAGCAACAGACCGACGAGGTCGTATCCGGCGCCGTCGAGAAGGTCGGCGATCGCCGCGCGGTCCTCGGCGCTTTCATGGCCGCTTTCGAACACAAGACGGGGCTTGCAGGTTTCCAGCGTGCGCCGCGCCCCGTCCAGCACCCGGCGCTCCGCCCCTTCGACGTCGATCTTGATCAAGCCGAGCCGGCCCAGACCGCGTTCCGCCATGAAGTCGTCCAGGGTGATCGTCGGCACCGTGGCGCCGCCGCCCGGCGCCAGGCCGGACAGGGCCCCATCGCCGCCGGCCGCCATGGTCATGTTGAAGGGAGCCTCGCCGGTCGCATCCGCCACGGCGGACCGCACGATCTCGACCGTCGCCCCGTGACCGTTAAGACGCGCCGTCTTTTCAAGGGCATCGGCCAGCACCGGCACCGGCTCAAAAGTGTAGACCCGGCCTTCCGTGCCGACGGCAGCTGCGAGCGGCGCCATCCATTCGCCCAAATTGCCGCCGATGTCGACCGCCACGTCGCCGGGCCGCGCCACCAGGGCCACCACCGGGTCCGGCACACCGCCGTCGATCACCAAACGCTGTCCCTGACGGTCCAGGTCCGCCGGGATGTAAAGCCACAAGCCGTCATCGCCGTAGGGCACGTAGCCGCCCCGCCAGTCCGCCGCCAGACGCTGTGCAAACCCGTCGCGCGGATCGCTCAGCAGATAGCGCAGGCGCAGGCGGCCCCGCCATTTGTCGCGGGTTACACGATAACGGCCGATTTCCTTGAACAGCTTACGCAACGTATCGAAGGCCACCCCAATCCCCTTCCCGGCCGTCAGGCCGACCGTGCCTTGTACTGGCCGAACCGTTTGTTGAAGCTGCGTTTCCAACGATAGAAATGCCGGAACCGGCGCTGATGGGGCATGGCCTGCATGATTTCCCGCGCGCGGGCGTTGCCGTGGAAAGTGGCAAGCGTCCGACGGACGGCGGGGTCGTCACCGAAATAAAGCGCGGCCATACCGGAACAGGTGCCGTAGAGAAGCTCGGGCGCCGCGCCGGCGATGCGGGCGATCTCGGCCATGCCCGGGTTCATGTTCCACATCACCACATCGTGGAACAGCACCAGCGCGTCCTTGGCCAGATGGGGCTGCACGGCCTTGAAGTCCTTCACCACCTGTTCGTTGGTGTGCAGGCCGTCGATGAAGCAGAACTCGATGGGGCCATCGAACTGTTCCGCCATGACGCCGGCGACGCCCTCGGGCGATACCGCCTGCACGGCGGTCAGGTTCAGGTTTTCCTGGCGGGCGAGCGTGTTGGTCATCTCCAACCCGGTCAGGGAATTGGCGTCGAAACCGGCATCGATGGCGACGATGCGCGCCTTTGGATTCAACAGACCCACGGCAAGCGCGCTCCAACCGAAAGAATTGCCGATCAGGAATCCGGTCTTGGGCCGCCAGCCGTCAAACAGGCATTCCAGGAAGTAGACTTCCTTCATGGAAATGCCGAGGCCGTTGGTGAAACTTTCCCCGTCCTTCAAAAGCCAAGTGAACGGAGCTTCGATGCAGCCGTCCAGGTGACTCGGGCTGAGGCCGGACGAGACTGAAAAGCCGAGACCTTCGTACAGCTCGTGTAGTTTGTTGATGATCGGCATTCGGCCCCTCGTTTTATCGCCCGCCTGTTTATACGACCTATGCCGCAGGTTGCCCAGACGGCGGTTTTGATCCATACGTGTCCCTTCGTCAAACAGTACGGGTGACGACGGAAAAACGAAGGAATTCGGCGACGTGAGCGCTACGGAAACGGCCCCCTTGCAAATCCTGTTGCACAGCAAGTTCCTGGGCGACTGGATTTTGCGCCAAACACCTGATGGATCGGGCGTGTGGGGCAACTGCCAATTCATCGTCAACGGCCCGCCGGGCGACTATGACCGCGTCTTCATCTACGACACCATGGCCGGGCCGGTTCAGGCCACCTGCCCGCCAGACGGCACCTTCATGCTGGTCGGTGAGCCGCCGGAGTTGAAGGACTACCCCCTGCCCTTCCTGGCCCAATTCGGCAACGTCGTATCCCCGGACACCAACACCCCGCACCCGAACCTGATCGACAGCCAAACGGCGCAGCCCTGGCTGGCCGGCATCGGCCAATACGTTGACGCCCCCAACAAGGCGATCATGACGCTGGAGGATCACCGCGCGGCGCGGCCGGCAAAGACCGGTCTGATTTCCGTGATCGCGTCGTTCCGCAATACCACCAACGGCCATCGTGCGCGCATCGCCCTGGTCGAGGCGCTGAAGAAAAAGTTCGGCGATCAGGTCGCCGTGATGGGCCGGGACGCCATCCCGTTCACGGAAAAATGGAGCGCCGTCGCCCCCTTCAAGTATCACGTCGCGCTGGAAAACAGCCGTTTCCCCAACTACTTCACGGAAAAGCTCGCGGATGCGTACCTGGGCGACGCCTTCCCGTTCTATTGGGGCTGCCCCAATGCCGAGGATTATTTCAATCCCGAAGGCTTCCGCCGCATCAACGTCTATGACCCTGAAAGCACGGTCGAAACAATCGCCGCCGCGATCAACGAAGGCCTGTACGAAAAGACCCAGGCGATCCGCGACGCCGACCGCGTCCGCCTGATGGACGAATACAATATCTTCGCCCTGATGGCCCGGCTGGCCGAACACCCGGTGAAGACCGCCCCGCAGGCCCTGACCTTGCAGCCGGAATCTGAATTCCGCGATTCCGAACTCCGCAAGCTGCGCAAGCGCCTGAAGCGCGCGGTGCCGCGCAGCCTTCGGCCCAAGCGCTGGAAGATTTAGGCCGCCTTCCTAGTCGCGCTTGTAATCGTCCTGCAGGCGCTCGATGTCGTCTTCTTCAAGGTAATCGCCGACCTGCACCTCGATCAGGTGCAGGGGGCTGTCGGTGCGGTTTTCCAGCCGATGGACGGCGCCGGCGTCGATATAGGTCGACTGGTCCCGCTGCAGGGTAAATTCGTCGTCGCCGTTGACGACCGTGGCCGTGCCTTCGACCACCACCCAGTGTTCCGTCCGGTGCTTGTGGCGCTGCAGGGACAGACGCCCGCCCGGCTTGACGACCAGACGCTTGACCTTGAACCGCGCGCCGCGCTCGATATCCGTGAAAGCACCCCAAGGGCGGTGGACGCGGGGATGGGACGTGATTTCGCCCCGCCCCTCGGCGGCCAGGCGTTCGACCAGGGCTTTGACCTCGGACGCGCGGGCGCGGGGTGCGACGAACACGGCGTCGCCCGTGGCCACGATACATAGATCGCGCAGGCCGACCGCGGCGACCACGCCGCCGTCCTCGTTGCGCAGATAACACCCCGCCACGTCTTCGGCGACGACGTCACCGATCAGCGCGTTACCGGCTTCGTCCTTGTCCGCCAGATCCCAAAGCGCATTCCACGCCCCCACGTCGTTCCAGCGGAAATCGGCGGTCACCACGGCAGCGCTGTCGGTCTTTTCCATGACCGCATAGTCGATGGAATCCGACGGGCTTTCCGCGAAGGCCGCGGCGTCCAGACGGATGAAATCCAGGTCCGCGCCGCGCCCGGCAACCGCCTTGCGGCAGGCCGCCAGCATGGCCGGATTGACGGCCTCCAGCTCGGCCAGGAATTGGCGCACGGGAAACACGAACATGCCGCTGTTCCAGGCGTATTCGCCGCTTTCGACATAACCCGCCGCGGTCGCGGCATCGGGTTTTTCGACGAAGCGGTCGACGCGGAAGCAGGCGCCGCCGTTGCCCAGGCCTTCGCCTCGCTTGATGTAACCGTATTCCGTTGACGGATGGGACGGCTGCACGCCGAAGGTCACCAGCATGCCGTCCCGTGCCAAGGCCTCTGCCTGATCGACGGCCTTTTGGAACGCGGCCGTGTCGCCGATCACATGGTCCGACGGCAGCAGCAGCATCACCCCGTCCGGGTCGTCTTCACCGATCAGAAGGGCCGCGACGGCCGCCGCCGGGGCCGTGTTGCGGCCCACGGGCTCCAGCACGATCCGCGCATTCGACAAGCCCTGGTCGCGCAGCTGTTCGGCAACGACAAAGCGGTGTTCGTCATTGGCGATCACAAGGACGGGGGCATAGCGCGCGCGGTCGGACACTCGGCCCGCCGTTTCCTGCAACAGGCTGTCCTCGCCCATAAGCGGCAGCAACTGTTTGGGATAGGATGCCCTGGACAGGGGCCACAGGCGCGAGCCCGATCCACCGGACAGGATGACCGGATAAATCCTGCCGCCCTCAGCCATTGGCGCTCTCCGCCGCGTTCGCGACATACCAGGCATAGGCGTCGGCGAACCCGGCTTCGGGCGGCCGCGCGGCGGACCAGCCCATGGCCGCCAGGCGGGACGAATCCATCAACTTGCGGGGCGTGCCGTCGGGCTTGGAGGCATCGAAATGGAAGCCGCCTTCGTAGCCGATGACACGGGCGAGCAGATGGGCCAGGTCTTTGATCGAAATTTCCGTGCCGCTGCCGACATTGACGTGGTCGGCATTGGAATAGCGTTCCATCAGGAACACCAGGGCGTCGGCCAGATCATCGACGTGCAGGAATTCGCGCAAGGGCGAACCCGTCCCCCAGATTTCAACGCTTTCCGCCCCCGCCACCTTGGCGCGATGGATCTTGACCATCAGGGCCGCCGCGACATGGCTGGTCACCAGGTCGAAATTATCGCCGGGACCGTACAGATTGGTCGGCATGGCGGAAATGAAGTCACAGCCGTGCTGTTCCCGGTAGGCCTGACACAGCTTGATCCCCGCGATCTTGGCCACCGCGTACCATTGGTTGGTCGGCTCCAGCGGCCCGGTCAGAAGCGCGTCCTCGCGCATCGGCTGATCGGCCAGCTTGGGATAGATGCAGCTGGAGCCCAGGAACATCAACTTTTTCACCCCGGCGCGGTAGGCGCCATGGATGATATTCGCTTCGATCATCATGTTGTCGTAGATGAAGTCCGCCGCGTAGGTCGCGTTGGCGAGAATGCCGCCGACCTTGGCCGCCGCAAGGAACACGGCATCGGGCCTGACCTCTTCCATCCAGGCCTCGACCTCGGCCTGGCGGGTCAGGTCGACGGTGGCGCGGCCCACGGTCACGACCTCGCAGTCCTCGGCGGCCAGTCGCCGGACCAAAGCCGATCCGACCATGCCCCGATGGCCCGCCACCCAGACACGCTTGCCGGACAGGCTGAACGGGGTGTCAGTCACCACCGCGGGCCCGTCCCTGGCCGGTCTCGGCGACCGCCGCCATGTCGGCCTCGACCATTTCCGTGACCAGGGTCTTGAACGGGGTCGTGTGCTTCCAACCGAGAACCTTTTCCGCCTTGGCCGGATCGCCGAGCAGCAATTCGACCTCCGTCGGCCGGAAATAACGGGGATCGATCTCGACCAGAACCCGGCCCGTGGCATCGTCGATGCCTTGTTCCTCAACGCCCTTGCCCTGCCAGCGGATGACGACGCCCGTTTCGGCGAAAGCCAGTTCAACGAATTCGCGCACGCTATGGGTTTCGCCCGTGGCGAGGACATAATCGTCCGGCGTCGCCTGCTGGACGATCCGCCACATGCCCTCGACATAATCGCGGGCATGACCCCAATCGCGCTTGGCATCCAGGTTGCCCAGGAACAGCTTGTCCTGAAACCCCTGGGCGATGGCGGCGACGGCGCGGGTGATCTTGCGGGTCACGAAGGTTTCGCCCCGGGTCGGGCCTTCGTGGTTGAACAGGATGCCGTTGGAGGCATGCAGGCCATAGGCCTCGCGGTAATTTCGGGTGATCCAATAGGCGTACAGCTTGGCCGCCGCATAGGGGCTGCGCGGCTCGAACGGGGTGTTTTCATCCTGGGGCGCCGGGGCGTTGCCGTACAGTTCCGAGGTCGACGCCTGATAGAATCTGGCCGTCTTTTCCAGGCCCAGAATGCGCATGGCCTCAAGCAGCCGCAAGGTGCCCAGCGCATCGGAATTCGCCGTGTATTCCGGGGTTTCGAAGCTGACCTGGACATGGCTTTGCGCCGCCAGGTTATAGATTTCCGTGGGCTGGGTTTCCTGCACCAGACGGATCAGATTGGTGGCGTCCGTCATGTCACCGTAGTGCAGATGAAAACGGACATCCCGTTCGTGAGGATCCTGGTACAGATGGTCGACACGGTCGGTATTGAACGACGACGAACGCCGTTTGACCCCGTGAACGGCATATCCCTTGCCGAGCAACAGTTCAGCCAAAAGAGCTCCGTCCTGCCCGGTCACGCCGGTAATCAGTGCAACTTTATCGGACACGCGGCGGATTCCTCCCACTACCCCTCAGAATACCGCACCGATTATACCCGCTGGACAGGCGGGCGGCGGCCTATTTGTCGGCAAGCGCCGCCTGGGCGGCGGCAAGGCGCGCGATCGGCACCCGATAGGGCGAGCACGACACGTAAGTCAGCCCGACCCGGTGACAGAAGGCGACGGAGGCCGGATCGCCGCCGTGCTCGCCACAAATGCCGAGCTTGATGTCCGGGCGGGTCTTGCGCCCACGCTCCACACCGATCTGCACCAGTTCACCCACACCTTCCTGGTCGATGGACACGAAGGGATCCTGTTCCAGCACGCCCTGACGCTGATAGATGTCGAGGAAGGTGCCCGCATCGTCGCGCGAGAAGCCATAGGCGGTCTGCGTCAGATCGTTGGTCCCGAACGAGAAGAATTCCGCCTGTTCGGCGATCTGATCGGCGATCAGGCAGGCGCGCGGCAGCTCGATCATGGTGCCGACCATGTAGGGCAGCTCGATCCCCTGTTCGGCCATGACTTCCTTGGCGATGCGGTCGATGATCGCCTTCTGCATCTCGAACTCCTTCTTGACGGAGACGAGGGGCACCATGACCTCGGGAAACGCCTTCTTGCCTTCCTTCATGATCTCGGCCTGGGCCTCGAAAATGGCACGGGCCTGCATTTCGCAGATTTCCGGATAGGCGATGGCCAGGCGGCAGCCGCGATGGCCCAGCATGGGGTTGCTTTCGTCCAGTTCCGCCCGGCGCACGCGCACGTCTTCCGTGGTCACCCCGGCGGCCTTGGCGACTTCGGCCATTTCCTCGTCCGTGTGCGGCAGGAATTCGTTCAGGGGCGGATCCAGCAGGCGGATGGTGATCGGCAGACCATCCATGATGTGGAACAGCTCCAGAAAATCCTGGCGCTGATGCGGCAACAGATTGTCCAGCGCCTTGCGCCGTTCGGCCTCGTCACGGGCCAGGATCATCTGGCGCATGTGGACGATGCGGTGCGGGTCGAAGAACATGTGTTCCGTGCGCGACAGGCCGATGCCCTCGGCGCCGAACTTCTTGGCGGTCAGCGCGTCCAGGGGCGTTTCCGCGTTGGCCCGCACGCCGATCACCTTGATCTCGTCGACCCAGGCCATCAGTTCGCCGAAATCGCCGGACACCTCGGGCTGGATCATCGCGACCTCGCCCAGCATGATTTCGCCGGTCGAACCGTCCAGGGTGATCACGTCGCCCTCGTTGAGGGTCTGGCCCATGGCGTGCAGGGTCTTCTTGCTGTAGTCGACGCGCAGTTCACCCGCCCCGGACACGCAGGGCGTGCCCATGCCGCGGGCGACAACGGCGGCGTGGCTGGTCATGCCGCCGCGGGTCGTCAGGATGCCTTCGGAGACATGCATGCCGGTGATGTCCTCGGGTGAGGTTTCCGTGCGGCACAGGATGACCTTCTCGCCCTTGTCGACCCAGGCTTCCGCATCCTCGGCCGAGAACACGATGCGCCCCGTGGCCGCCCCCGGCGAAGCCGGCAGGCCGCGCCCGATGACGGTCTTTTCCGCCTTGGCGTCCAGGGTCGGGTGGAGAAGCTGGTCCAGCTGCGCCGGGTCGATGCGGGCGACGGCCTCTTCCTTGGTGATCAGGCCCTCGGCCACCATGTCGACGGCGATCTTCAGCGCGGCCTTGGCTGTGCGCTTGCCCGAGCGGGTCTGCAGCATCCACAGTTTGCTCCGCTCGATGGTGAACTCCATGTCCTGCATGTCCTTGTAGTGGCGCTCCAGCTTGTCGCGCACGGCGACCAGCTCGCCGAACACGGGCGGCATGGCGGTTTCAAGGGACTGCAGATTGGATTCCTGCTGATCGCGTTCGAACTCGGTCAGCGGCTGCGGCGTGCGGATGCCGGCGACCACGTCCTCGCCCTGGGCGTTGATCAGGAATTCGCCATAGAAATGATCGTCGCCCGTGGACGGGTTGCGCGTGAAACATACGCCGGTGGCGCAATCGTCGCCCATGTTGCCGAACACCATGGCCTGCACGTTGACGGCCGTGCCCCAAGCGGCGGGAATATCGTTAAGGCGCCGATAGGTGATGGCGCGGGTGTTCATCCAGCTGCCGAACACGGCGCCGATGGCGCCCCACAATTGGGCCTGCGGGTCCTGGGGGAAGCCTTCGCCCCGTTCGTCCTGCACCAGCTTCTTGAAATCCTTGACCACGGCCTTCCAGTCGTCGCCGGTCAACTCAGTGTCCAGGCTTTTGCCCAGGCGGTCCTTGTGCTCTTCCAGGACGTCTTCGAAATTGTGGTGCTCGACGCCCAGCACGACGTCGGAAAACATCTGGATGAAGCGCCGGTAGCTGTCATAGGCGAAGCGTGCGTCGCCGCTTTCCTTGGCCAGGGCCTCGACCGTCTGGTCGTTGAGGCCCAGGTTCAGGATGGTGTCCATCATCCCCGGCATGGAGGCACGGGCACCGGAGCGGACGGAAACCAGAAGCGGTTTGTCCGTGGAGCCGAAGGTCCGCCCGAGGCCCTTTTCGACCTTGGCAAGGGCCGCCGCGACGGCGTCCTTCAGGTCGCCGGGATAGGTCTTTTCGTGATCGTAGTAATAGGTGCAGACCTCGGTCGTGATGGTGAACCCGGGAGGCACCGGCAGGCCCAGACCCGCCATTTCGGCGAGGTTGGCCCCCTTGCCGCCCAGAAGTTCCTTCATCCCCGCATCGCCGTCGGCAGTGCCGTTCCCGAAGTTGTAGACCCATTGTGTCATCGAATACCTATCCTTCGATCTTGGAAAAGTCGGCGACGCCTTCCAGCGCCGTCCGGATCATGGAGAGCAGTTTCAAACGGTTCTCGCGAACCTTGGCGTCGTCCGTATTGACGGTGACCTTGTCGAAAAAGGCGTCGACGGGTACCCGCAGACCGGCCAGCGCCGCCATGGCGCCGGTGAAGTCCTCGGCCGCGACCTTTTCCGCGATCGCCGGGGCCGCGTCTTCGAGCGCGCTGTAAAGCGCCCGTTCCGCGTCATCCTTCAAAAGCGTGTCGTCGGGCTGCGCCGCGTAGGACGTTGCGTCCTTCTTCTCTTCGATCTTCAGGATGTTGGCCGCGCGCCGGTAGGCGGTCAAAAGATTGCCGCCGTCGTCGCTGCCAAGGAAGTCGGCCAGGGCCTCGACCCGGGCCAGCAAACGCACCAGATCGTCTTCCCCGCCAAGGGCGAACACCGCGTCGATATGGTCGTGCTTCACGCCCTTCTCGCGCAGATGGACCTTCAGGCGGTCGGCGAAGAAGGCCAGCAGGTCCGGCCCGACCGCATCGCCCTTGCCATACAGGTCCCGGGACTGGGCGAAAGCATCCAGCAACGGCAGGCGCAGCTTGTTTTCAATGATCAGGCGGATCACGCCCAAGGCCGCGCGGCGCAAGGCATAGGGATCTTTCGAGCCCGTCGGCTTTTCGTCGATGGCCCAGAACCCGACCAGGCTGTCGATCTTGTCGGCCAGCGCCACGCACACGCTTTCCGGCTTCGACGGGCAGGCGTCGGAGGGACCAAGCGGCGAATAATGCTCGGCGATGGCGGCGGCCACGGCCTCGCTTTCACCATCGAAGCGGGCGTAATAGGCGCCCATGACGCCCTGCAAATCGGGGAACTCGCCGACCATGCCGGTGCTCAAATCGGCTTTGGCCAGGCGTGCTGCGGAGCGCACCTTGTCGCGGTCGGCACCCGGCACGTAATCGCACAAGGCAACCGCCAGGGCCTGCATGCGGTCGACCTTTTCATCGAGCGTGCCCAGCTTGGCGTGGAACACCCGGTCCTTCAGCTGCGGCGCCTTGGACGCCAGGGTCGTCTTGCGGTCCTGGTCCCAGAAGAACTTGGCATCGGCCAGGCGCGCGCGCAGGACGCGTTCGTTCCCGGCGATGACCTGACGGCCGCCGTCGGCGGTTTCCCGGTTGGCGACGAGCACGAACTTGGCCGCCAGATTGCCCTTGGCGTCCAGGCACGCGAAATATTTCTGATGCTTGCGCATGGAGGTGATGAGAACCTCCGGCGGCACGTCCATGAATTCGGCGTCGATTCCCCCCATCAGCACGACCGGCCATTCGACCAGCCCCGCGACCTCGTCCAACAAGGCCGGGTCGTCCTTCAGGGTCACGCCGGCGCCCTTGCACATTCTGGCGGCGTCGGCGGCGATGGTCTGTTTGCGGGCGTCCGGGTCGATCACGACCTTGGCCGCCTTCATCGCCTTTTCGTAATCGGCGAAATCGGACACCGAAATCCCGGCGGGCGCCATGAAGGCATGTCCCCGGGTGGTGACCCCGGCTTGAATGCCGGCGAATTCCAATTCCAGGCCTTCCTGGTCGTAAACCGCCAGGATCGAATGCAGCGGCCGTACCCAGCGCGCCTTGCCGCGGCCCCAACGCATGGACTTGGGCCAGGGCAGAGCCTGCATGGCGGCCTGGAGGATGCCCGGCAGGATCAGCCGTGTCTTGCCGCCCGCCTGTTCGACCTGGGCGAACAGGAAGGTGCCCTTTTCCGTTTCCCGTTCCGTGACCTTGGTATCCTTGGGCAGGGATTTCATGAAGCCCTGCTTGGCCTGTTCCGGCGCGTCGGCGCGGGGGCCGCGGCGTTCCTCGGAAATGTCGGCCTGCTTGGCCGGCAGACCATGGACGACCAGGGTCAGGCGGCGCGGAGTGACATAGGTCTGCGCATTGGTGAAGGACAGCCCCGCACCCTTCAGGCCGTCGCCGACCAGGCGTTTCAGGTCATCGGCGGCCCGCGCCTGCATGCGGGCGGGTATTTCCTCGGACAGCAGTTCCAGAAGAAGTTCGGGCATCACGCGACCTCGACCCCTTGGGATTTCATCCAGGCCCTGGCCGATCCCTTGGCCAGATCGCGCACGCGCAGGATGAACGCCTGGCGTTCGGTGACGCTGATGACGCCCCGCGCATCCAGCAGGTTGAACAGGTGCGACGCCTTCAGACAGTAGTCATAGGCGGGCAGCGCCAGGTCCTTGGACAGCAGGTGCGCGCATTCCTTTTCCGCATCTTCGAAATGGCGGCGCAGCATGTCGGTCGAGGCATGTTCGAAGTTATGGGCGGAATATTCCCGCTCCGCCTGCAGGAACACGTCGCCGTAGGTCTTGCCGCCCTTGTCCTTGGGCTGGCCGTCCCAATCCAGGTCGTAGACGTTTTCGACGCCCTGCACGTACATGGCCAAGCGTTCCAGCCCGTAGGTGATTTCCACAGGCACCGGATCGCATTCATAACCGCCGACCTGTTGGAAATAGGTGAACTGCGTCACTTCCATGCCGTCGCACCAGACTTCCCAGCCCAGGCCCCAGGCGCCCAGAGTCGGGCTTTCCCAGTCGTCCTCGACAAAGCGGATATCGTGGGTGTCCTTGTCGATGCCGATGGCATAGAGGCTTTCCAGATAGGTCTGCTGCACGTCCGCCGGGCTCGGCTTCATGAGCACCTGAAACTGGTAGTAATGCTGCAGGCGGTTGGGATTCTCGCCGTAACGGCCGTCGGTCGGGCGGCGCGACGGCTGCACATAGGCGCATTTCCACACGTCATCCGGCTTGCCCAGCGAACGCAGGGTGGTCGCCGGGTGGAAGGTCCCGGCACCCACTTCCATGTCGTAGGGCTGCAGGATCACGCAGCCCTGGTCGGCCCAGAACTGCTGAAGCGTGAGGATGAGCGACTGAAAGCTCGGCTTGTCGCCGGAGGTATTCGCCATGGCGGCGGGTTCCAAAGGATTTGCGGTTAAGAAATCGCGTTATGTTGCGGTGCCAGAAAATAGGGGGCGGGGTCCGGACGGTCAAGGAAGGAACCGCACCTTCGTTACTCCGGATAGGGACAGTCGGTTTTACCGCAATGACGCATGCCCTGGGCGGCGACGAACGCACCGCATGTGGTGCATTCAACCATGTCCTCGACCTCGGGCATCTTGGCCTTGGCGGGCCCGGATTCCTTCATCCTGCGGGCTTCCTGGCGGTCGAGCGTGCGTTTCTGAGCCTGAACGCGGCCCAGCCACTTGAACGCGTACCACACGGCGGCGATGGCCAAGCCCGTGAACAACAGTTTTTGGATGGAAAATCCGAACATGGGGCCTTTTAGGGGTTGGGCGGCAGAGCGGTCAAGGAATCCCGTGGCTTGTTATAGCCGGATTATAGCCCGAAACGGTTCCAGATCAGGCGTTCCTCAATGGCGGCCACGGCCTGGCCCGCCCAATCGGGGCCGGCGGGGGCATCGGACAGAGCGCCGAACCGCAGGCGGCCGAAAAATCCCCGCCGTTCACCGACCAGCCGCAGCTTCACCTTGTCGCCGTAGCGCGCGCGCATGACCGCCCGCAGATCACCAAGGCCGTCGATCAGGCCCAGGTCCAATGCCCGGGTCCCGGTCCAGAAGGCGCCGGAGAACAGGTCTTTTTCCGCCCCCTTGAGGCGGTCGCCCCGACGGGCGCGCACCATGTCCTTGAACGCCTCGTGAATGTCGCCCTGGATGTCCTTCAGATGTTTCACCTCGGCCGGCTTTTCCGGCTGGAACGGATCGAGCATGGCCTTCTTGTCGCCGGACGTATGCAGGCGGCGTTCCACCCCCAGCTTTTCGATCAGGCCCTGCAGGCCGAATCCGCCCGACACCACACCGATGGAACCGATGATGGAGGACGCATCCGCATAGATTTCATCGGCGGCGCAGGCCAGCCAGTAGCCGCCCGACGCGGCGACGTCTTCGGCGAAGGCGATGACCGGGATCTGCTTTTCGTCGGCCAATTGCCGGATGCGGCCGGCGATCAGGGCCGACTGCACGGGTGAGCCGCCCGGCGAATTGACGGCCAGCGCCACGGCCTTGAGATTGCGCAGCTTGAACGCACGCTGAAGAACGCCCGCCTGGCTGCCCAGGCTGAGCCCCCGGCGAAACCCGCCCATGGCCCCGATGACGCCGGATAGCCGAACCACGGCCACCGTGGGCGGTGGATCAAGCAAGGCGCCGATGACGGGAAGTCCGCCGAGACCGCGGGATTCCGGCTGGGTGTCTGACATGCCTTATTGTGCGGCCTTGCGCCCCACGCTGTCCACCGCGAAGGCGGAGGCCAGATCCGGTTCGTCGAAATCGGCCCCCTGCCGGTTCGGCTTCGCCGCCATGGCCTGCTGCAGGGCCGACAGTTTGCGAAGCTTTTCATCAAGGATGTTGAGATCCGCGCGGACCTGCGACTTGAGCGCCGCCATTTCACCATCGACAAGGTCGAACTTGGCATCGGACACACTGGCGACGTCGCGGGTGATCCACTTCTGGCGCTGGAGCATTTCCTTTTCGACGTGATCCTTCAGACGATCCAGCTCGTACGCCAAATCGTCCTTCATCTGAATTTTGATCTGATAGACGTTCTTGGCCAGGGTGCTGACGTAGAACAACACACCCAGAACGCCCAATGCGATGAATGCGCCAATAACGGCGATAACCGCTGCGTTACCCACTATTTCACCGGCCCCCGAAGACCGTCCCTGAATTTTTGATATTTGGCGTCGTTGCGCGCCGTATATTATGTAAGCATTCTGTAAGGAATATCCCAGGTAGAGGCCGGCCTGACAAGTGATGAGACGCACAGATTTGGCCACTTTCTCGGCCTCAGGGGCGATTTATTGCGATATCCGCATACCCCCGTAGGATTCGATCCACAGGGGCCGAAAAATCACCCCCCGGTTCATGCAAAACCAAAGGTGCCTGCCTGCAGCTATTCGCCGCCGCGTCCTTGATTCCCTGCGCGATCATCCGCCCCGGGCGCTCCTCTCCCGGCTTGCCTTGAACCGGCTGCAGGGTGACCGCGCCGAGGGATGCCGACATGAGATCCGCCAGTTCATCCCCCCGTCCGCCGTGATGGATGAAGGTGACCGTGCCGCCGCCCCGCACCAGCCGGGCGGCCGTCCGTACCCAATCGGCCAGTTCGGCCCGCCCCTCCACCGTCGCCATTGCCTTCACCGGATCTGGCGAGGGCCGCGAGGTCCCGGCCTTTTGAAAGGGCGGATTGGCCATAACATGATCGAACGCCCCGGCCCCGATGCCGTCCGGCGGGGTCAGCAGGTCGCCCGCCATGAATCGGGCCGTATCCGCCATGCCGTTGGCCGTGGCGCTTTCGCGGGCCAAGGCGATCAGCGGTTCCTGAATATCCAGGCCGGTGACCGTCACCCCCGCCACGCGATGGGCCAGACACAACCCCGCCGCCCCGGCGCCGCAACCCAGGTCCAGCACGCGGTCGCCGGGCCGGGCCGGAACGGCCGCCTGCATCAGGATCGGGTCGATGGCGGAACGGTAGCCGCGCCGGGGCTGATAACAGACAACCCGGCCGTCCAGCAGGCGGGTCTCCTCGGCGTCGATGGCGGCAGAAGTCATGACGCGCCTCAATCCAGGGGATCGCGTTCACCGCGGGCGATTTCCTCGGCCTCGACGATGACACGTTTGGCACGGGCAAGGTCGTCCTCGTCGACCATGATGCGGCGCTGGATGGCCAGGACATTGCCGTCCATGAAACTGGCATGCACGTCGAACACCTGCGCCGGCACGTCGAGCGCGGCCAGCCGCGCCTGCATCCAGGACAGCAGCACGGGATCGTTGGTGCGGAACAATTCGACCATGGCGCGCCCCTTCCCCGCCCCGTCCGTCGCAGTTGACCATGGGGCCTGACGGTCCCTATGCTCACGGCTCCTGGAACAACCGTCAAGCGACGAACAATCGGATATAAGGGGAAGCGCCGTGGCCCTTGTGGTCGACCTTGAAGGCGAACGCCAAAAGAAACCCAACCTGGACAAGCTTCAGGCCCTGGTCGCCGACGACCTGAAGGCCGTGAACGAGGTCATCGTCCAGCGCATGGAAAGCCCGGTCGCCCTGATTCCGCAGTTGGCGGGGCATTTGGTGGCGTCCGGCGGCAAGCGTCTGCGCCCCATCCTGACTCTCGCCTCGGCGCGCATGTGCGGCTACCAAGGCAACCGCCACATCCCGCTGGCCGCCTGCGTCGAATTCATCCATACGGCGACCCTTCTGCACGACGACGTGGTCGACGAAAGCGAACTGCGCCGGGGCCAGGCCTCGGCCAACGCGGTCTGGGGCAACCAGGCCAGCGTGCTGGTCGGCGATTTCCTGTTTTCCCGCGCGTTCCAGGTGATGGTCGCCGACGGCGCGATCAAGGTGTTGAAAATTCTGTCCGACGCCTCGGCCGTAATCGCCGAGGGCGAGGTCATGCAGTTGATGACCACCGGCGACACGGCAACAGGCGAAGCCAACTATCTGGAAGTCATCACCGCCAAGACGGCGGAACTGTTCGCCGCCGCCTGCCGCATCGGCGCTGTGGTCGCCGAACGCCCCAAGGCGGAAGAAGACGCCCTGCTGTCCTACGGCACCAATCTGGGCATCGCGTTCCAGTTGATCGACGATGTGCTGGACTATTCCGCCAAGCAGGCCGAACTGGGCAAGACCGTGGGCGACGATTTCCGCGAGGGCAAGATTTCGCTGCCGACGATCCTGGCGTTCAACCGGGGCAACGAGGCCGAGCGCACGTTCTGGCGCCGTACGCTTGAGGACATGGACCAGACCGACGACGATCTGGCCCATGCTATTACCCTGATGACCAAGCATCATGCCCTGTCCGACACGGTCGACCGGGCGCGGCATTACGGCGCCGTGGCGCGTGATGCGCTCGGCATCTTCCCCGACAATGCACAGAAACAGGCACTGCTGGAACTGGTCGATTTCTGTATCGAGCGGGCGTACTGACCAAAACCCGGCGCCCGACGCCGGCCGGCCGCGATCCCCGGTTCAGTCCTTGGACTTCTTGCCGCGCGGTTTCAACTTCGCGCTGTCCTTGCCGTCGAAATCGCCGACGCCGCTTTCGATGGCATAGCAGGCCAGCCGGACGGACAGCGGAATTTCCACCGTCTTTCCGTCGCGCTCACCCTTTTCATAGTACTGGATGATGCGGGGCTTCAGGCCCAGCGCCTTTGCCGCGTCCTTCTGCGACAACTTGTGGCGCTTGCGCCAATGCCGGAATGCGTCGCCGTCCATGCTCATGTTCTGTAACTCAAGTGTCATGACAATCTAGTTCGTCTCGACAAAGGTGATCAATGGGGACCAATCCGCCTGAGCATCCAGGGATCGCCGGTCACCCTTGTCGAACACGCTGACGCCCGAATAGGCCCCGTCCGTATAAAGCGCCCGATCGGCGATGATCGTCCCCACCGGATGTTCCAGGGTTTCGATGAACGTGTCCAATTCCTGGGCCGAACGCGTGCGCGCCCGCACCCGGTTGCCGACCAGGATTACCGGCTTTTTATGGCTGCGGATCGGCTTCAGATCGTCGACTTTCTTCAGGAACCGCTGCGTCGCCGCCTGATCGAAAGCCGAAGGCAGGATCGGCAGGATGATGACCTCGGCCATCTTCAGCAGTTCGCGGAACCGCGCCAGGCCGAGCGCCGCCGGCGCATCGATGACCAGGCGCTGCACCTTCTTGGGCGGCGCCTTGAAGGTCTTGGTCCAATCCAGCCCGGCGATCTCCGGCAGGTCCGCAGGGCGACGCTTGAGCCAGGACAGACTGCTTTTCTGGCGGTCGACATCGGCCAGCGCCGTGTTCAGGCCGCCCTGGGCGAAGGCCGCAGCCAGGTTCGTCGCGATGGTCGTCTTGCCGCAACCGCCTTTGGAATTTGCGATCAGAATCGCACGCGCCATATCCGTCGTCCCTCTGCCAACTTGCCGGTGGCTATTTGCCCTTGCGCCAGAATGGCGGGGCGCTGGTGAACGTGTCCCAATCGGTCAGCAGGCGCGGTTCACTGTCGTGGAGCCCCCGCGCGTGCCAGCCCATGATGGCGGCCGAGGCCTTGTTGATCGCCGCCGCCTTGCCGCCCCGACCGCCCGGATGGTCGGCGGCCAGATCGGCCAGCAGGGTTTCCGCCACGGCGACGTCGTTGAGATGACCGAAATCGTCCTGCAGGTGTTCCAGCGCGCGCAGATATTTCTTCTTGGCGGGCGTGTCATACAGCGCCTGCAGAAAATCCGTGTTGTAACGCAGCTTCTTGAGCCGGATGCGCAACAGATGCCGCGCCGGCACGTCCAGTTTCGCCAGGCCGTCGCCGGCCCGCAGCGCCTTCTTATGCGCGCGGTTGAGGATCGAGGCCGCCCAATCCATGATCGGTTGGGCCAGCGGGTGATCCGGCGGACAGGGCTGCGGGGCCCAGCCCTGGGTTTCCGTGAAGGCCGACAGGCGTAGCACCAGCCCGGCGTAGCGCGGCGATTTCAGGGCTTCGCGCACCAATGTATAGGCGTCGAGCCTGCGATCCTCGGCGGCGGCGGCCAATTCGATCATGGCCGCCGGCTCGACCCCCGCCTTTTTCGGCGGGCCGAGAATTTCGGCGACGAACACGTCCCAATCGCGGGCCGGTCCGAACTGATCGGCGATCCATTTCAATTCCGCCTTCAACCAGTCCACCCGGGCCGGGTCGAGCAGCTTGGAAAATACCGACAGCATGGAGCGCATGCGCCGGACGGCGACGCGGAACTGATGCACGCCTTCGGGGTCCGTGCCGTCGATGGCCGGCCCCTCGTTGGCCAGCATGTGGCGGGTGCCGGCGCGCAGAATCTCGGCGATGGCCGCGTTGACCGATTGATCTGGGCGCAGGACCGTTCGCCCGGCGCGCACGGGAACAACCTTGGGCGGCGTCAGCAGCCGATAGCCACGCGCCGCCTTGGTTTCCTGAATGATCGTCAGGCCCGCCGTCTGCTGTAGCTCCAGCGCCACCTCGAACAGGTCGCGGGGGTCGCCCTGCAACAGTTCCAGCTCACACTCCTGGATCTTCTCGCGCAGCTTGGCGCGGGCGCCCTTTACCGGGATGCCCGCGGGATTGCGATTGACGGCGACGACCTCGCCGTTGTCGATGGCGATCTCGATGCGGCTTTCCGGGCCCATGGCGCCACGGCGGGTGACCACCGCCCGTTCGCGGGTAAAGCGGGTGCGGAAGGTTTCCTGCAGCTCGCCGGGCAGGACCAGGCCCATGACCTCGACCGCCGCCTCGGGCAACAGGTCCAGGCGCGGGGTCAGGCTATCGACTTCCTGTTCCCATTCGCCGCGCGCGAACAGGGCGCCGGTGCCGTCGTTTTGCGATTTCACGTTCTGGATGAAGCGGCCCTTCTTGCGGCGCACGCGCAGGGTCGCCCCCCGCCGGCCAAGCCGCATGTCCGGGGTGTCGTAATAGACGCTTTCCAGATCGTCGGTAACCCAGGTGAGGCGGTTGCTGGACAGGCCTTGGGCCACCTTCCGGACGGCGCGCAGTTGGGCAACCGTGCCGCCCAGCTTGCATTCGTATTCCCGGTCGCCGGTTCCATCGGCCTGGGATGCCGTTGATGTCAATGGCTCGCCCCCCCGACCACGCTGCATGCTGTCCGTCAAAATCCCCCCCCCGCCAGACCAACGAAGTCCCACGTTTGATCCCTGTTTGCGCGCCCGTGATTTGCCGCTTATCACATAAAACCGCACAAAGTGCGTATTTTTAGACTACATCCCGCCCCCACCGCGATCAATCAAGAAATTCGCCCGTGGCGGCGGCCCGCACACGCGGGTTTACGGCCCCGCCGGATGGCGGCAAAGCAGTGCGTGACGACGGCGCGTTCAGGCGCTTGCTCTGGCCCTCAAGCACCGCTATAACGGGCGCCCGTCGCGGCCCGGCAGCAAGGGACCTCAAGTTCCTTCCGGCTTTTCCCGCGGCGTCCATGCCGGAGTGTAGCTCAGCCTGGTAGAGCACCGTCTTCGGGAGGCGGGGGTCGGAGGTTCGAATCCTCTCACTCCGACCATTCCGGGCGAAAGCCCGATATGTCGAAACGGAAACGGCCCCTGGGGATTTTATCCCCCAGGGGCCGTTTTTCCGTTCCGGGCACCGGTCTCTCGCCAGCGGCCGGCGCTCTTTTCAGCGGCAGATGCTAACCCGCGCCAAGCGGAACGTGTCTGATCGGCTTGCCGCTATTCAGCGGCAACCACCGTGCGGGCTTGGTTCAGCGTGGCGGCGGCGTCGCGGAAGCTGCCGTCGGCACATTCCGTGCGGGCCCGCTCGACCAGTTGATTGAACAGCAGTTCCGACTGTTCACCGACGACGGGGTTTTCGTCCTTCGTCTTCAGCGTATCGGCGATAACCTGTTCACACACGGGCAGGGTGGCGATTTCCTGCGCGGAGACGGCCGTGGCGAACGGCACAACAGAAAGGAAAGCAAGCACGGCAACCGACTTTTTCGCGCTCGAAAGCGACATGGAAGTACTCCATCAAAGGCGCTCCCCGGTTCCATCCAGAGGCGCTGAGAGTGACGCATTAAGGGCTGAACAAGCAGCTTGTGGCGCCTGACACCGCGACCCCATCCGGTTTCCCGGGGGCCGCGCGAGCGGCGCGTCCAATTCCTTTGCAGGGACGCGCGCGACAGGTCTTCAATCCCAGAGTCCTCAATTGCGGATAATACGCTTTTCCCGGGCCGAACCCTAGGGAATCCAGGGCTCAAGCCCCCGCAAGAACATCATGACAGCAATCACCAAAACGCATTTGACGGCCCGCCGGGCCGGGACCGGGTGCTTTCGCTTTCGCGTTTAATTGGCTAGGTTAGGCCGCCGAAGGAGAGGAGCACTGCTCCTTGCTGTTTCAAGAACCACACGCCGGGGCCGTGCCATGATTTCTTTGACCGAAACGCCACGCCGCACCACCAGGGCCCGCCATCTCGCGGCCGCACCGGCGCTGGCCGCCCTGTTGCTGCTCGGCGGGTGTGAGACGGCCAACAACGCCCTCTCGACCGTTGCCGACAAATCCGCGGAATTGTGGAACACCATGTCGTCGCCGTTTAACCGCGGCGAGGACAAGGAATTCAGCCGTGATCCCACCCGCGAACGCCGCGCCGACGTGGAGAAATGGGAACGCATCCGCGGGTCCGATGATCCGACCGTGTTCCAGACCTTCATCGAGACCTACCCGGACAGCGCCCTGACCCATCTGGCGCGCCGACGGCTGGCGACTCTGCAGCCGACCCAAGGCACGCATGTTCCCTCGACCTTTGCAACGGAACAGCCGCGACCGCCTGCCGTTCGCCACGCCGCCGGGCAGATGCCGCCGCCCGCCCCGCCGGGCCAGTTCCCCGTGCCCTGGGTCCTGGGCCGTTGGGCCATCGACTGTTCGCGCAAGGAAGGCGGCAACGGCGTCACCTATAATCAGGTCGACGCCGGCAAGGTCCGGGTCATCCGAGATGACGGCAGCGCCGCCGTCTACACCGTGCGCCGCGAGGACGACATCCTGGTGCTGGAGGCCGACGGCCTGATCTATCAGGACAAAATCGTCAGCGCGACGGAGCTTCGGTCCTACGCCGTCAAGTACAACAACCAATGGCACGAGGTAGACCTCGTCTACCGCAAGTGCGATTGACCGCCGCCCGCGTAACACCCAATTCACCGCCCAACGCAAAACCCCGGCCCGCGCGAACGCGGACCGGGGCCGTGGGTTTGCCAATCCTTGGGGTCGGATCGGGCATAATGCCCAAATGAATTCGAACCCCGCCTAGCGGGGATTATTGGTGTGATTAACGCCGTAGGCGGCAGCAGCCACGAATGCGAGAGCAGCGGCGATGCAAACACCAAGAAAAATCATGCTTCCTGTCGTCATCTTTCAAAATTCCCGTGGTTTCAATGACGTAACTTTAGGGCGTTGGAAAAGGCTTCGGCATTGATCTAGATCAATAATTCGGGATGAACGGCACGAAGTGCTCTCGAAATATCCACAGATTGTGAATAACCCCGCGGCCTAAGGACTCCGAGCCCCGGATCACTTCAGGTACACTTGCGCGCCCGTCGAGGGCCGCCCAAGGGAGGGTGGAACGGAAAGGTCATCATCATGCGCAATGCCGTCATCGGCATCGTCGTGGGATTGGTTGTCGGCGTTGTCCTGGGGGTTTCCATCATCGGCCCCCGCCTGAACGCATCGCTGCCCGAAACCGCCGCCCAGACCGTGGCCGAGCTCACCCCCGAGCCCGCCACGTCGAAAGAACCCTCCCCGGCATCGACCGCAGAGATCTCCGCCCTGCCCGCCGCCGCGGAAAGCCTGCTGGCCCCCGCCATCACCCCCGACCCCATCGTGCGCTGGCGCATGGAAAGTGCGTTTGCCAGCGCCCTGCCGCAGTTGGGTGCCCAGGCCAAGCGAATCGAAACGGAAATCTGGCGCGTGTCCGCCGGCGGGATGGAGATCGCTTTCAACGAACCGGGGACCCTGATTCAGGGCAAGGACACGGTCAGCGCGGTCAAGGACGGCACCGTCGACGCCGCCTTCGTCGCCCCCGAAAGCTGGCCGGCGACCGTCCCCGCCCTGCAACTGTTCGGCGCCGTGCCGTTCGGCCCACGGGCCGAGGAATACCTGGCCTGGCTCTATTTCGGCGGCGGTGAAAAGCTGTTGAACGGCCTGGCCGAAGGCCTGGGCGTGCGGATCGTGGTCTGCGGGCTGGTGTCGCCCGAAGGGGCCGGCTGGTACCGACGGCCATTGACCACGGTCGAAGACCTGAAAGGCCTGCGGGTGCGCATGACCGGTCTTGGCGCGCGCGTGATGAACCGCCTGGGTGCGAAGACCGTGGCCCTGAACGAAGGGGAAATCTTCCACGCCCTGGAAACCGGGGCCATCGACGCCGCCGAATATTCCATGCCCGCCATCGACGTGCAGCTCGGCCTGCACCGGATGGCGCGGAATTATTATTTCCCCGGCTGGCATCAGCCGGCGACGCTGCTGGCCCTGATCGTCAACAACGACCGCTGGGCCGACCTCAAGCCGGTGCAGCGCTCACAGTTGCGCGCCGTGTGCGGCGACAACGTGCGTCATGGCCTGGCCGAGGGCGAGGCCTCGCAATACCGGGCCCTTCTGAACCTGACCAAGGAAGGCGTGACCGTGCGCCGCTGGCCGCGGGAAATTCTCGGTAAACTGTCCAAGGCCTGGGACGAGGTCGCGCGCGACACGGCGAAGCAGGACAAGGATTTCGCCAAGGTTTGGAAATCGCTCGACCGGTTCCGCAAGGATTACGCCGTATGGCGCGACGCGGGCGGCAGATAAACTCCGCTCCGCTCATTCTTCCTGATCGGCTTGCTTACCGGTCCGCGCCGACCACGGCGTCCGGCCCGTCATCCCCCAGCACATCGGCCGGCAATTCATCCATCTTGGTCAGCAGGTATTCCAGGTCCGAGGACTCGAACTCGACGCCCAGGTCGTCGTACTGGGTCATGATCCGCTCGATCATGCGCCGGGCATAACGCTCGCGGTCATTCTCGCCGCCGTCCATTTGCGTTTCCCGGCTGACATCCAGCGCAGCGCGCACGGCCATGAACTGGGCCGGCGGCAGCTTGGCCTTGTCGAACACCGCGCGCAGGCCCAGAGGGCCGCGATCATGAATCAGGCGCCGCGCGTTATCCAGCGTAACCCCCGCCCGTGTCGCCATCGCGCATTCGAAGAACGTGATGTCACCCATACAGAGTGCCCGCAGGGTGATCGACGGCGTCAGGCGGCCGTTGTCGTTCAATTGGCGGGCCAGGATCATCACGTCGTCGACACTGGAATCGGAGGACAGACTGATGGTCGCCCGCTCACGCGATTGCAGGATGATATCCGTGGTCATCGCCGCCGGCAGTTCGTGGCGCTTGACCAGTTCGTCGCGCAGGTTTTCCGACACCAAGGTCACCAGACGTTCGGCCACCGTCACCGGCAGAGAGGCGCGGTTGACCATGGCCGACTGCACCCCGGCGCGGTCGCCGAAATCGTCGACCACTTTCTGGAAGGTGCTTTCGGAAATCGCCGCCCCCTCGTTGGCGACCAGACGGGTCACCGCCGCCTCGTTGCCGGAACTGACCAGGGCGTCGGACAGTGCCTCCGACACGGTGACGCGCCCGGCGACGGCTTCCTGCTTGGCGGGATCTTGCGATCCGATGATGGCGATCAGGTCGTCATCGTTGAGAACCTGGGAAAACTCGATCATCGGCAACGCCACCTGGTCGATGTCGTTAGCCAGCGCCACCGCCACGTCGTGCGGCACGTTGCCGTTCTGCTTCAGGTTTTCCGTCAACGCCTGGCGTACGCGGACTTCCGCGTCCTTGACCATCAGGCGGAAAATTTCTTCTGCAAGGGCCCGCTCGGTGGGGCTCAGCTTGCCGGGATCGAAGGCCACGGCGACCTTGGCCGCGGTCGCCGCGCGGTTGTCCGGCGTGGGGTCGGACAAAAGTTTGGCGACATCCGCTTTGCTTAGATTATCTGCCGGCATGAGTCTGCAATGCTCCTTTCACAGTCCGGGGAATCCCCCATGACTGCGCCCACGACTTCCATGATGAATAGTATAATGCGGATCGGCGGGTGAATGAAATCATCTCCGCCGGTCCGGGTTGCCGATTGCGCATTCCAGGCGTGATGCAGATAATGCGAGCCCACCTGCAAGGGTGCGCCCAAGATTACCAACCAAAACACGACGAAGGGTTTTGTCTCATGAAACATGCTTCCTTGATGGCCGCCGCGGTCGCCGGCTTCGCGGCCTCGATGATGGTCGCCGCGGCGCCCGTTCAGGCCGACGCCGCCAAGGCGTTCAAGAAAAACCGCTGCGCCCAATGCCATACGGTGTCGGGCAAACACACCATCGGCCCGTCCCTCAAGGGCGTCATCGGCCGCAAGGCCGGCACGGCCGAAGGCTTCAAGGCATCGCGCTATTCAGCCTCCATGATCGCTGCCGGTGAAAAGGGTCTGGTGTGGGACGCCAAGTCGCTCGACGGCTATCTCACCAATCCCAAAAAATTCCTGCAGGACTATCTCGACGATCCCAAGGCGACGACCAAGATGGCCTATCCGGGCCTGAAGAAAGAAGATCAGCGCGCCCTGATTTTCGAATATCTCAACGGCGTGAAATGATTGGACTGCCGCGGTCGTCCATCGGCCGCGGCCCCGTCATTTGATCAGTCCCGCTTCCCGGAAATAACGTACCGCCCCCGCATGCAGGGGCGCGGTCAGGGAATCGCGCACCATTTCGTCTTTCCGCAGATTGGCGAGCGCCGGATGCATGTCGCGGAACGCATCGAAGTTATCGAACACGGCCTTGACGATGGAGTAGACGATCTCGGGCTTGGTCTTGGTCGAACTGACCAGCGTTGCCCCGACACCGAACGTCTTCACGTCTTTCGGGTTGCCCCGATACATGCCGCCCGGAATCACCGCCCAGCGATAGAAGGGGCTGGTCTTGACCAGCGCCTGGATGCCCGGACCGTCGATCGGCACCAGAACCGCAGCGCAGGCATTGGCCGTTTCGCGGGTCGCGGCGGACGGATGGCCGACCAGCGCGAAGAAGGCATCGATTTTGTTGTCGCACAGGGCCTCCCCCTGCTGGTTGGCCTTGAACTCGGCCGCCAAGCCCAGATCGCGGCGGGTCCAACCGAGCGCCTGTTCGATCACCTGCCAGGTTGCCAGCGTCCCCGAGCCGGGATTGCCGATGTTCATGCGCCGGCCCTTGACGTCGTTGATGTGCTTGATGCCCGAATCCGCCCGCGCCATAAGGGTCACCGGCTCAGCATGCAGAGAGAACACGGAGCGCAGCTCGCCAAAGGGGCCGCGTTTGTCGAACGGCCCTTCGCCGCGCAGAGCGCTGTACTGGGTATCGGACTGGGCCAATCCCAGGTCCAGATCGCCGGAGCGGATCGCGTTGATGTTGAACACGGACCCAAAGGTCGATTCGGCCGAACAGCGCACGCCATGGTCCTTGCGGCCCTTGTTGACCAGCCGGCAAATGGCCCCGCCGGCGGGAAAATAGACCCCCGTGACCCCGCCCGTGCCGATCGAAATGAATTCGGCCGCGCGCGCAGCCCCCGGCCCCACCGCCGTCCAGGCGATGGACAGCGCCATGATCAAAGCACCCCGTCTAATCCACATTCGTCTGCTCCCTGGTGGAGGCCTGCCGTCCATGGGACACCACCGGCCCCACGCGCGCGGATGATAGCCGTTCCCATAGCGTTTGATGAGGCCCGATATATACGGAAATGCCTGGGGCCGAATGCCGCCGGTCAGTGGCGGACGATCAGGACCGATTGCTTGGCCTGATGGGCGACCTTATCCGCGTTATGGCCGAGCATGTCGGCGTCGGTGCGCCGGTCACAGAGGATGATCAGGTCGCAATCGGTTTCCTTCGCGCCACGGAGGATTTCCTCATAGACCCGGCCATGACCGACGATGTGCTGTTTCTTGATCCCGCTTGGGATGTTCGCCTTGGTCCAGGTATGCAGGCGGGCTGCCGCTTCTTCCATGGTTTTCTTTTCATAGCCTTTGGGAAAGAAATTGGCGACCAGGGAGGATCCGAAGGTCGGGATGACGACCATCACATGGAGCGTCGCCCCGAACTTTTCAGCAAGTTCGATGGCGATCGGCGCGGACGCCGTCCAGGACGATTTGTCGTCAATGTCGATGGCAAGGAGGATGTCCTTATACATGTTCTTACGGGCTCCTCGGTCAGGCCGCCTGGGCCGATGTTTTGCGGATACGTGCTTTCTGCGCCAGAACGACCAGACCCAGGATCAACAACGCGGGAAGATAGACCCAGTACTTGTTCAATTGATCGGCCGGTTGCAGGACATGGGTGATTTCCTGATCCCAATCCAGACCAACCTTCTTGGCTTCGGAACCGAAGGCGACGTCGTCGATCAGGATTTTACCATCCTCCTCGCGGACCGTGATGCCGGCGGCCTTGATGCGCTCGTCCCCGCTTGCCGCCGGCCCCATGGGCAGCACGACCATCCATTCGCGGGGGTTTCCGATATCGTCCTTGCCGGAGATCATCAGACGGATTTTTTCACCCTCCGGCGTCTTTTCGAAGGCCGTCGCCATTTCCGCCGGCTTGTGGTCGATGTAGGGCGCCGAAACCATGTCCATCCAGAACCCGGGCCGGAAGAAGGAGAACGCGAGCAAAAGCAAAATCGCCGTCTCCCATATCTTGCTCCTGGTCAGGAAATATCCCTGTGTCGCCGCCGCGAACAATAACATCGCCAATGTCGCGGTTATGAACACGAACACCCCATGCAGGGCATCCACGTCGATCAACAACAGGTCCGTGTTGAAGATGAACAGGAACGGCAGCGCCGCCGTGCGCAGGGAATAGAAGAACGCGACGAAGCCGGTGCGGATCGGATCACCGCCGGATACGGCAGCGGCGGCAAAGGACGCCAACCCCACGGGCGGCGTCACGTCGGCCATGATCCCGAAATAGAACACGAACAGATGCACCGCGATCAGCGGCACGATCAGGCCGTTCTGCTGACCCAGGGTCACGATCACCGGGGCCAGCAACGCCGACACCACGATGTAGTTCGCCGTGGTCGGCAGGCCCATGCCCAGGATCAGCGACAGGAAAGCGGTCAGGAACAGGATCGCCATCAAGTTGCCGCCGGATAGCACCTCGACCACATCGGCGAGGGCCGAGCCCACGCCGGTCTGGCTGACCACGCCGACGATGATCCCGGCGGTCGCCGTGGCGATGCCGATGCCGATCATGTTGCGGGCCCCGGTGACCAGGCCGTCGAGCAATTCGTACCAGCCGCGTTTGATCTGGGCGTTGAAATCCGTCTGGTTGCGGAAATAGGCGTATATCGGGCGCTGGGTCAGCAGGATGAAGATCATCAGCACCGACCCCCAGAACGCCGACAGGCCGGGCGACAGTTGTTCGACCATCAGGCACCACACCAGGACGATGACCGGCAGCAGGAAGTGCAGGCCCGACTTGATGGTCGGTGCCGGTTCGGGAAGGCTGAGCACCGGCTGGTTCGGGTCGTCCATCTTGAGGTCCGGATATTGGGCGGCAAAGCGCACCAGCAGGACATAGACGACGGCAATACCAAAGGCGACGACGAGCGACGCATAGCCGCCCAGGATCGGCTTCATCCAGCCAAGCCCGTAATAGACCGCCAGCGACAGGCCGGACACCATGGCGATGCCGAAGGCCAGACCGACCAGGCGCTGCACCCAGGGCTTGGGCTCGACCGCGCGCGGCAGGCCTTCCATGCCCAGCTTCATGGCTTCCAGGTGTACGATGTAGACCAGGGCGATATAGCTGATCAGGGCCGGAACGAAGGCGTGCTTGACCACGTCGAAATAAGGGATGCCCACGTATTCGACCATGAGGAATGCCGCGGCGCCCATGACGGGCGGCATGATCTGACCGTTGACGGAGGACGCGACCTCGACCGCCCCCGCCTTTTCACTGGAAAAACCGACCCGCTTCATAAGCGGGATGGTGAAGGTGCCGGTGGTCACGACATTGGCGATGGAGGAGCCGGAAATCAGGCCCGTCATCGCCGAGGCGACGACGGCGGCCTTGGCCGGCCCGCCCTTCATATGGCCCATCAGCGAGAACGCGACCTGGATGAAATAGTTGCCGGCCCCCGCCTTGTCCAACAACGCGCCGAACAGCACGAACAGGAATACGAAACTGGTGGAAACGCCGAGTGCGATGCCGAACACGCCTTCGGTGGTAATCCAGTGGTGATTGACCACTTCGGCAAGCGAATTGCCTTTATGGGCGATGATCCCGGGCATGTAGGGACCGAAGAAGGTGTAAAGCAGGAATACGGAAGCAACGATAGCCAACGCCGGGCCCAGCGCCCGGCGGGTGGCTTCGAGCAGAAGCAGAACCCCGATCACCGCGACCACGAAATCCTGTTCGATCGGCGCACCGACCCGGTCGGCGATGTCGCGGTAGAACACGAACAGATAGGACGCGCTGGCGGCGCCGACAAAGGCGAACACGATGTCCAGGATGGGGATGTAATTGCGGGGCGAGCGGCTGAACGCCGGATAGGCCAGGAATGCGAGGAAGATCGCGAAGGCCAGATGGATCGAGCGGGCCTCGGTATCGTTAAACACGCCGATGTGCAGCGCGAAGGGCAGCGGTGACGCGAACCAAAGCTGGAACAAGGACCAGGCCAGGGCCGTGGAGAACAGGACCGCCGTCCAGACCTTGCCGGGTTGACGCCCGCCGGTATCAGTCGATGCTACGAGGTCGGCCAACTCGTCGGCGCTGGCACCGGTTTCTTTGGTCTGTTCGCTCATTGTCGTCTCGCTTTTTTCTCAGGCCCCCAAAGGCATCGCCGCGCAGGCGGTCGATGTGCCGTCAATACCGGTCTCTCCCGTCCCGGCGATCGGCGGACGAAATGCTTCCCCGCCGGTGACCCGGCGGGGGAGCCTTCGCTGATTACTTCAACCAGCCTTTTTCCTTGTAGTACTTGGCCGCGCCGCTATGCAGCGGGGCCGAGTTGCCGGCGGCGATCATGTCCGTTTCCTTCAGGTGTTCGAAGGCCGGGTGCAGCTTCTTGAAACGCCCGAAGTTGTCGAACACGGCCTTGACGACCTGATAGACCACGTCGTCCGGCACCTTGGCCGAAGACACGAAGGTCGCCTTCACGCCGAAGGTCTTGGTGTCGTTCGCGTTTCCCTTGTACATGCCGCCCGGAACGGTGGCATGCGCGTAGTAGGGGTTGTCGGCAACCAGCTTGTCGATGGCCGGGCCGACCACGGGGATCAAGAGCGCGTCGGTCGTGGTCGTCGCTTCCTGGATCGAGCCGTTCGGATGACCAGCCGTGAACACGATAGCGTCGACCTTGTTATCACCCAGGGCCGCCGCCTGTTCCGAGGACTTCAATTCGGATGCCAGGGAAAACGCGGACTCGTCCCAACCGAGAGCTTCGAGCACGACGCTCATGGTCGCCCGCTGCCCGGAACCGGGGTTGCCGACATTGACGCGCTTGCCCTTCAGTTCGTCAAACGTGGTGACGCCGGAATCCTTGCGGGCGACCACGGTGAACGGCTCACCGTGCACCGAGAACACCGACCGCAGATCCTTGTAGGCGCCGTCGTCCTTGAACTTCGACGTGCCGTTATAGGCGTGGTACTGCCAATCCGACTGGGCCACGCCCATGTCCTGGTTGCCGGCCTTGATGGCGTTGATGTTGGCGATGGAACCACCGGTCGACGGCGCCGTGCATTTGATGCCGTGCTTCGATGTGTTGCGGTTGACCAGTTTGCAGATCGACTGACCGACGACGAAGTACACGCCGGTCTGCCCGCCGGTGCCGATGGTGATGAATTTCTCGTCTGCTGCCTGGGCGCCGCCGAAGGTCGCCGCCATCGCGGCGACAGCGACGGTCGCGGCCAAAGTTTTTCTCAGGAACATTTCCATTCCTCCTTGGATTTTATCGGGTTGGGTAATGAATGAACGCCGAGACACGGCACAAGCCGCGCCGTTCGGCTTGGGGAGTCCCAGGATCCGCGTTCACCCCAATACGGGGCCGATGCGGACGTCCGGGTGATCCGCCGGGAGCAAGCCCGGCGTATCGGCGCGCAAGAACCTGGAGCCGCAGCCCCGAAGCTGTCCCGCGGGACCGAATTTCGCTGAGTGAATGGATAGATTCCCGCCGGGCAGAGCCAGCGAAAGACTTGGTATACCAAGGAACAGGGCCGACTACCGGCACCGGTGCACAAACTTTCACCGTTGGCGTCTTATTCAGACTGCCCCCTGAAAATGCCATGTGATTCCCTGATCCATGTCGTTGCCGCGAAGTGTAACACATCGCCGGGAAAGGCCAACGGCGAAGATTAACCTTGTCTTATGCTGTCTTTGATTCGGACACTTAGCGACGATCGAAAACTACCGTCACGGCAACAGACCGGCCTCATTCAAATACTTTTCTGCGCCGGAATGGCGCCGCGCGGTCATTCCGTTTCGCGCCATAACCAAAGGGTCGAGGCTGCGAAGCGACAGGTGTTTCGATCGAACGTGTTCCAAGTTTTCGAACACAGCTTTAGTCAGCGCATAGGCGATCACGAAATCGAGTTTGTCCGAGGTCATTACGGTCGCAAGAAGACCGATGGTCGGAACATCTCGGTCCATGCCATCGTATGCCGTTTTTGGAATGTGTGTTTTGACGTAATACGGATTTGACGCGATCAACTGATCGACGACCGAACCGGCGACGCCGACAAATGTGACGTCACATAACTGAACCAGCTTCTTTATATTGGCGTTAGGGTGGCCAGCGAGGTAAGCCGTTATCGTGACGTCCCGCCCGCAGATGGCGTCATACTGATCCTTCACATCCAGTGTCGCGATGTCCCTGAACGCGGTTAAGGGAACGCCCATCGCCTCAAACAGCAGACGCATGGTCGCATTGGTGCCTGACATCACCTTGCCGATATCCACACGCTGCCCGGGCAAATCGGCCAACCCTTCAATACCGGAATCTTTTTTCGTCATTACGGCCAGGCTTTCGGGATGGGCCGAAAAAAGCGACCTCACCGTCGGCAGAGCACCAATATTCTTGAATGTCCCCGTCCCGGTAACCGCGTGATATTGAATATCCGATTGGACGACCCCCAAGTCGAATTCACCTTTGGCGATCCCGATCAGATTGTCGATGGAACCTTTTGTTCTGACCACATTGCAGGAAATTTCGCGGAAAGACTTTTCCACCGCATCGCAAATTCCATATCCCAACGCGACATAAACACCGCCGCGGCTTCCCGTACCGATGGTGAGCGTCTTCGCCGAGGCATGGGAAACCAGTAGTGCCGCCAAGATCACGAACACCCACACGGTTGAAATTCCAACACTCACCGTTCGCGCGCGAGACTCGACCACCAAGCGCCAAGACAACGATAAAACCGAACCAGGCTTCGTGGGTTGCACTGCCACTCAGTACCTCCGTTCACCCTTGAGGTTTAAAGAACGGCGACATCTTTCAGCGTTGCGTCAATGGCGTCGCCCAATAGTCTGACCAGATCCTTGATCTCGGTCTCATCAATGATGAACGGCGGGGCCAGCAGGATATGGTCGCCGCGCACGCCGTCGGCGGTGCCACCGGCGGGATAGCAGATCAGCCCGCGCTGGAACGCCGCCTTCTTCACCCGGGCGTGGATTTTCAGAGTCGGGTCGAGGGTTTCCTTGGTCGCCCGGTCGGCGACCAGCTCAATCCCCTGGAACAGTCCGCGCCCCCGGATGTCGCCGACATGGGGATGGTTGCCCAGGCGGTCGTGCAGCCGATCGACCAGGACCGCCCCCATGGCATTCACATTGTCCAGCAGGTTGGCGTCCCGCACCTTGCGCTGAACCGCCAGGGCCGCAGCACAAGCCATGGGATGGCCCATGTAGGTATGACCGTGCTGAAAGGCGCCCGAGCCGTCCTTGAACGCACGGTAGACGTCACCGGATACCAGGGTCGCGCCGATCGGCTGATAGCCCGCCCCCAGGCCCTTGGCGATGCAGATAATGTCCGGCGCCACGCCATCCTGTTCGCAGGCGAACAGGGTGCCCGTGCGGCCCATGCCGCACATCACCTCGTCCAGGATCATCAGCACGCCGTACTTGTCGCAGATTTCGCGGATGCGCTTGAAATATCCCGGCACGGGGGCCAGCACCCCCGCCGTCGCCCCGCCCACGGTCTCGGCGATGAAGGCCGCGATGTTGCGCGGGCCCAGGCGCAGGATTTCCGCTTCCAACTCGTCGGCGACGCGCAGGCCGTATTCTTCTTCGCCCTCGCCGTCACGCATGTCACGGTAGGGATAGCAGGGCGCGATGTGGGACGCCGGCATCAGCATCTCTTTATAGGGCTCGCGCCGCCACAGATTGCCCCCGACGGACAATGCGCCCAGGGTATTGCCGTGATAGCTCTGCCGCCGGGCGATGAACTTCGTGCGCTCGGGCTGCCCCGTTTCCAGGAAATACTGGCGCGCCATCTTGAGCGCCGCCTCCACCGCCTCGGACCCACCGGACAGGAAATAGACCATCGAAATGCCGTCCGGCGCCGCGCCGACCAGGAATTCGGCCAGATCCTCCGCCGGTTGGGTGGTGAAGAAGCCCGTATGGGCGAAGGCGACCTTGTCGACCTGATCCTTGATCGCCTGGATGACGTCCGCATCGCTATGGCCCAGGCAGGACACGGCGGCCCCGCCGGAGGCATCCAGGTAACGCTTGCCGGCGTCGTCAATCAGGTAGATGCCGTCGCCTTTCACGGCAACCGGCATGTCGGATTTAAGTTCACGGTAGAAGACGTTGGTCATCAGGCAATCCGATCCACAATCTACCCGACCATAGGACGCGATTGCATGGTCGCGCGTCAATCCAATAGGATGCGCCGACCATTCACACAAATTGATTTTTCCCAGGGGGGACACATGGACCTGAAAGACCACATCCGGGGGATTCCCGATTTTCCCATTCCCGGCATTTTGTTTTACGACATTTCAACCCTGCTGCGGCATCCCGACGCCTGGCAGGTGGCCCTGGGCCGCCTGGCCAAGATCGTCTCCGGATTTCGCCCGGACCTTCTCGTCGGCATCGAATCGCGCGGCTTCCTGACGGCTGCCCCCCTGGCCTCCAGGCTGGGCTGCGGCTTCATCATGGTGCGCAAGAAGGGCAAGCTGCCCGGCGAGACCATCGCCCATGAATATTCCCTGGAATACGGCACCGACACCCTCGAAATCCAGAAGGACGCCATCGAACCGGGTCAGCGCGTGGTGGTCATGGACGACCTGCTGGCGACCGGCGGCACCATGGCCGCGTCGATCGACCTGCTGCGCGGTGCGGGGGCCGAGGTCGTGGGCGCGACCTGCCTGATCGAACTGACGTTCCTGAAGGGCCGCGACAAGCTGGACGTGCCGTTCAGCGCGTTGATGGCCTACGACGACTGACCCGTCGGCAGGCGACCCGATGGACATCCGCGAGGACGACCTGACGGGCGATGCGGTGCGCGGCGTGATCCGGGCACACCTTGACCAGATGGTCAGCCAGACGCCGGCCGGAAGCGTTTATGCCCTCGACCTCGGCGGCCTGACCGCACCCGATGTCACGTTCTGGTCCATGTGGGACGGCGCGGAAATCATCGGCTGCGGCGCACTCAAGGAACTCGACCCGCGCCACGGCGAGATCAAATCCATGCATACCCTGGCGCGGTTCCGGGGCCAGGGCTATGGCCGCGCCATGCTGACCCACATCCTGACCGAGGCCCGGCATCGGGGATATCGGCGGCTTAGCCTGGAAACGGGCGGCACGGGCCCATTCGCCGCCGCGCAGGCGCTCTACCGTAATGCCGGGTTCACGGACACGGGCCCCTTCGGCGGATACACCTTCGATCCCCACAGCGTCTACCTGACCCTGGAACTCAATTAGCCGAGCGCAGCCTTCGCCACCTTCTTCATCAGGGTCGGCAGGGCATGGTCGCCGAAATCGCGGGGATGAACCCAGGTGCCCTCGGCGCCATCGCCGCCCGTCACGGTTCCGCAAACCACCGTGAGGCGCAGATGGAAGTGGGTGAAGGTATGACGGACCTCGCCGGCCCCTTCCCAGGATGCCGCCGCAAGCGGAGCATGGCCCGCCGCCTCGTCCTTATCCCAGGGATCATCCCGCCAATCCGTCGAGGGCACTTCCATCATGCCGCCCAGAAGTCCCCTTTCCGCCCGTCGGCGCAGCAACACCCGGCCCTTCGCATCCTTGATCCAGAACACGACACCGTGGCGCGTCGGCTTAGCCTTTTTCGGCGCGCGGGCGGGCAGGTCCGCCGCATTGCCCGCGGCCCGCGCGGCGCATGGATCGTGCCAGGGGCAGAGATCGCATTTCGGTGCCCGCGGCGTGCAGACCATGGCCCCCAGATCCATCATCGCCTGGGCGAAATCGCCGGGCCGCCGGCTGGGGGTCAGGTCCCGCGCTGCCGCCTGAATCGCCGTTTTCCCGCCGGGCAGCGGCTCGGTGATGCGGCGCAGACGTGCGGTGACCCGTTCGATGTTGCCGTCCACCGGCGACGCCGGCACGTCGAAGGCAATGGCCGCGATGGCCGCCGCCGTATAGGGGCCGATGCCGGGCAGGGACAACAGCCCTGCTTCCGTATCGGGAAACCGGCCGCCGTGGTCCCCGGCGACGGCCTGCGCGCATTTGTGCAGGTTGCGCGCGCGCGCGTAATATCCCAGCCCCTGCCAGGCGTGCAGGACATCGTCCAGGTCCGCCGCAGCCAAATCCTCCACCCGGGGCCAGCGCGCCACAAAGTCGTCAAAATAGCTTTTTACGGTCGCCACGGTGGTCTGCTGCAACATGATCTCGGACAGCCAGACGTGGTAAGGGTCCGCACGCCGTCCCGCGGGTGCCCGCCACGGCAATATCCGCCGGTGGCGGTCATACCAGCCCAGCAACGCCCCGGTCAGGGCATCATTGGCGGACGAAAGGCTCATGACAGGCTCCCGGTTCCGGCAATATCCGTGTTATCCCCCGGCTTCCACCGGCAGGCCCTTGCGGGGCCCTGGGTCGGCACTCTTAAATGCATCCCCCGTTAATGCCACGCCGCCGGGACGCGGAAAAGGGCGGCGACGGCCCGAAAGGAACACCATGGCCCAGGACGACGAAGCGACCAAGCCGCCCCGCCGCCGCAAAGGCGGTGTCCGCGCCGTCGGCCAAGCGCTTAGCAAGGTGACCGCCGCCGCCTATGGCAAGCGGGGCTTCGCCCAGGGGGATATCCTGCGCCATTGGCCGGAAATCGCCGGTGAACTTCTGGCCCGTCACACCCTGCCCGACCGCATCATCTTTCCCCGCGGACAGCGCACGGGCGGGCTTTTGCATCTGCAAGCCGGCAATTCCGCCGTGGCGACCGAAGTCCAGCACCTGGAACCCCTGATCGTGGAAAAGGTGAACACCTATTTCGGCTATGGCGCCGTCAGAGGCATCCACATTTTCCAGCGCCCCTTGCCGCCGCGCGAGGACACCACCCCGACCCCGCCCCGAACGCTGAGCCCGGCCGAACGGGCGGCCCTGGAGCGCGACCTGAAGGCCGTGACAGACCCGGACCTGCGCCGCGCCCTCGAAGGACTGGGACAGGCTGTCCGGCGGCGCCGTGGGGACGGTGGATAAATTGCGGATCGGCGGCCCATATCAACGATTTAGCAAAAGGAGTCGACTCCGTCTCGGGGCCGATTCTATAGTCATCAACATCTTGTGTATCAGGAGGTTAATTTGCTGCGATTAGCACAAGGTCTTGCGCTTGCAATGACACTGATTTTAGCCCTTTCCGGCCCCTTCGCGGGCTCGGCACAGGCGCAGAGCGCTCAGGACATGTTGGCGGAAAAGGTGCTCGGCAAGGCCGACGCGCCGGTGACGATGATCGAGTATGCCTCGCTGAGCTGCCCCCATTGCCGCGAATTCCATGAAAAGACCCTGCCCGCGATCAAGGAAAAGTACATCGACACGGGCAAGGTGAAGCTGATCTTCCGCGACTTTCCCTTAGGACAGCGCGCCCTGGCCGCGCATATGGTCGCCAGCTGCGCCGGCCCCGTGCGCTATTTCGCCATGCTCAGCATCCTGTTCCGCGATCAGGCGATCTGGGCACAGGCGCCGGATGGCCTTACCGCCATCCAGGCCACGGCCAAGAAAGGCGGCATGTCGCCGTCCCAGGTCGATTCCTGCCTGCGCAACGAAGACCTTTTGCAGGGCATCCAGAAGACCGCCGAAGCGGGCAACAAGGAGCACGGCGTCGATTCCACGCCGTTCTTCATCGTCGCCGGGGAAAAGGTTTCGGGCGCGCAGGACTTCAAGGTGTTCGAGGAAATCATCGAACGCGCCCTGAAGAAATAAATAACGCAGAAAAAATCGGCGCAAACAGGCAACCAGGATCGGCGAGGCGACTTGCTTAATTTCAAGAAAATCCGCGTTCTGGGGTTCAAATCCTTCGTTGACCCCACGGAGCTGTTCATCGAACCGGGCCTGACGGGCGTGGTCGGTCCGAACGGCTGCGGCAAATCGAACGTGGTCGAATCCTTGAAATGGGTGATGGGCGAGACCTCGGCCAAGCAGATGCGCGGCACGGAGATGGAAGACGTCATCTTCTCCGGAACGCAAGACCGGCCGTCGCGCAACATCGCCGAGGTGACGCTGACCCTCGATAATACCGAACGCAAGGCCCCGGCCCAGTTCAACGATGCGGACGAATTGGAAGTCACCCGCCGCATCGAACGCGAAAAGGGATCGAATTACCGCATCAACGGTAAGGAAGTCCGCGCCCGCGACGTGCAGTTGCTGTTCGCCGATCAGGCGACGGGGGCGCGCTCGACCGCCCTGGTCAGCCAGGGCCGCATCGGCACCGTGATCAACGCCAAGCCGGCGCAGCGTCGCCTTCTACTGGAAGAAGCCGCCGGCATCACCGGCCTGCATTCCCGCCGCCACGAGGCGGAACTGCGCCTCAAGGGCGCCGAAGCCAATATGGAACGTCTGGACGACATCCTGGTCACCCTGGACGCCCAGATGAACAACCTGAAGAAACAGGCCCGCCAGGCGACCCGCTACCGCAATCTGTCGGACCATATCCGTAAGGCCGAGGCGACCCTGTTCCATATCCTGTGGTCCAACGCGGAAACCGCCCGCGACACCGCCCGCGCACAGTTGAAGGAAGCCGAACACGCGGTCACCGAGCTGACCCAGCGCGCCGCCCAGGCGACGACCCGCCAAGCCCAGGCCGCCGAGGGCCTGCCCGAACTGCGCCAGGGCGAGGCCCAGGTGGCGGCGGAACTGCAGCGCCTGACCCTGGCCCGTGAAGGTCTGGACGAAGAAGAAGCCCGCATCACCCAGACCATGACCGAAACCCGGGGCCGTCTGGAGCAGACCGCCCGCGACCGCGAGCGGGAACAGGGCCTGATGACCGACGCCGCCGAGGCCATCCAGCGCCTGGCCGCCGAAAAGCAGGACATCGAGACCGCCCAGACGCAGGAAGCCGATGACCTGACGGCCGCCGCCGAGGCCCGCGCCGCCGCCGACGTCGCCGTCGCCGAGATGGACCGCGAAGTCGACCGCGACACCAACGACCTGGCCGCCGCCGAAGCCCGCCGCAATGCCCTGAATCAGCGCCTGGCCGAACTGGAAAACCGCCTGAACCGGCTGGCCCAGCGCGCCGCCGACGCCGAGGCACAGAAGGCCGAACTGGAATCCCGGTCCGCCGATCTGGTCGATCTGGCCCAGGCCGATGCCACCGTCGAAACCACGCGCACCGCCGCCGACACCGCCCGCGAGACCCTGACCAAGACGGAAGCCGCCCGCGCCGAGGCCGATCAGGCGTCGGAACAGGCAGCCCAGGCCGCGCGGGAGAAAGCGACCGAACAGACCGCCCTGGAAACCGAAATCCGCACCCTGGAGCGCGTCCTCGCCACCGGGCCGGAAACGGACCTGCCGCCGATGCTCGACCAGATCAGCGTCGACAAGGGGTTCGAGGATGCCCTGGGCGCCGCCCTGGGCGAAGACCTCTCGGCCCCGGCCATGGGCGACGACGACGGCGCCGTCATCGGTTGGCGCGCCTTGGGCCCCATGGCGACGGCCCCGGCCCTGCCCGCCGGCGTACGCGCCTTGTCGGAGGTCGTGAAGGCCCCCGCCGCCCTCGACCGCCGCCTGTCGCAGATCGGTATCGTCGAGGATGCCGCCGAAGGCACCCGCCTGCAGGCCGGCCTGGCCCCCGGCCAACGCCTGGTCAGCCGCGCCGGCGGCTTGTGGCGCTGGGACGGCTTCCGCGTCGCCGAAGGGGCGGAAACCGCCGCCGCCCAGCGCCTGGCCCAGCGCAACCGCCTGAACGAGGTCGCGGCCCAGGCCGAAGCCGCGCGCGAAACCCTGGATGCCCTGCGGGCCACCGCCGAGGCCGCCAAGGCCAAGGCCGAGGCCCTGCGCACCCAGGAACGCGACGCCCGCCAGGCCCTGAACGAGGCCGACCGCGCCTTCAACGCCGCCCGCGACCGCTTGGCCGAGGTCAAGGACCGTGCCGCCGCCGTCCAGAACAAGCTGGCCGCCCTGGCCGAAACCCAGGCGTCCATCGCCGCCGACCAGGAAGAATCCGGGGCTCAGAAGGCAGCGCTTGAAACCGAACGCAGCGAACTGCCGGACCTGGAGGCCGCGCGCACGGCCCTGGCCGACAAGCGCACCGCCCTGGCCGAGAAGCGCACCCATCAGATGGAATGCCGGTCGCGCCACGACCAGTTGTTCCAGGCGTCGGAAGCCCGCAAACAACGCTTGCTTGCCGTCGCCTCCGAATCCCAGATGTGGGTGACCCGCCGGTCGCGTTCGGAAAGCCAGCTCGGCGAACTGGCGGAACGCGCCACCGCCCTGCAGGCGGACCTGGACGCCCTGCAGCAGAAACCGGCCGAGATCGCGGCCAAGCGCGACGAACTGTTGACCGCCATTCAGGGGGCCGAGGCGCGCCGCAACACCGCCGCCGACCATCTGGCCCAGGCGGAGGCCACCCTGGCCGAAGCCGACCGCGACATGCGCCAGGCCGAGCACGACCTGTCCTTCGCCCGCGAAACCCGGGTCCGCGCCGAAGGTGCGGTGGAACAGGCCGAACAGGGCTGCCGCGGCCTGATCGAGCGCATCAACGACCGCCTGCACGTTACCCCGAACAAGCTGGCCGAACTGGCGGAAGTGGAAGACGGCAAGGATCTGCCCGAATTGGAGAACGCGGAAAGCCGGGTCGACCGCCTGCTGCGTGAACGCGACACCATGGGCCCGGTCAATCTGCGCGCCGAACAGGAAATGACCGAGTTGTCGGAACAGATCACCGGCCTGGAAACGGAAAAGACCGACCTTCTTGCCGCCATCGACAAGCTGCGCCAGGGCATCAACGAGCTGAACCGCGAGGGCCGGGCCCGCCTGCTGGCCTCGTTCGAAGAGGTCAACGGCCATTTCCAGGTTCTGTTCCAACGCCTGTTCGGCGGCGGCAAGGCCCATCTGGAACTGGTGGAATCGGACGATCCGCTCGAAGCCGGCCTGGAAATCTTCGCCAGCCCGCCGGGCAAGCGCCTGCAGGTATTATCGCTGTTGTCGGGCGGCGAACAGGCGCTGACGGCCCTGGCCCTGCTGTTCGGGGTGTTTCAGACCAATCCGGCGCCGATTTGCGTGCTCGACGAAGTGGACGCGCCGCTCGATGACGCCAACGTCGACCGATTCTGCTCCATGCTCGACGAAATGGCGGCCACGGGGCAGACCCGCTTCATCGTCATCACCCACCACCGCATGACCATGGCCCGCATGCACCGCCTGTTCGGTGTGACCATGCAGGAACGCGGCGTGTCGCAGCTTGTCTCCGTCGACCTGCAACAGGCCGAAAGCTTCCGCGAGAGCGCCTGACAACCGCCCCCCGCGGGTGCTATTGTTCCCGCCTGAGATCTAAACCCCTTCATACCTAGGTATTTACATGACCGACGAACGGCCCCATTCGGACCTGGACGGCCTGCAAAAGCGCATCGACGGCGCCCTGGACAAGGGCGGGTTTTCGCAAGCGCAGAAAAATCGCGACAAGGAGCCGCCAAATAGCGCTCTTAGCCTTGCATTTCGTGTCGGCATTGAGTTAGTTTCCGCCGTCGCCGTTGGGCTGGGTATCGGTTGGCTGCTTGATAAGTGGCTCGATACCAAGCCTTGGCTCATGTTGGTGTTCATAATCCTAGGGGGATGCGCCGGCATTCTGAACGTCTATCGGATGGCCCGTGGCTACGGTTACGCCGCGGGGTATCAACAGGATGAAAATCCGACCGACGATGCAGATCGCCGATAAAAACGCACCCGCATAAACGCGCTATAGACAGACGGGAAACCGAGCCTTGGCCGATAAGCACAGCCCGCTCGCTCAGTTCGAGATCAAAACACTTGTGCCGCTGGATTTCGGCGGCATTGACGCATCCTTCACCAATTCGGCACTTATGATGGTGGCGACGGTGGTCGTGGTCAGCGCCTTCCTGATCCTGGGCATGCGCCGCAACGCCCTGGTTCCCGGGCGTTGGCAGTCGATTGCGGAACTCTCCTACGTGTTCATCGCCAATCTGGTGAAGGACACGGTCGGATCCGAGGGCCGCAACTACTTCCCCTTCATCTTCACGGTGTTCATGTTCGTGCTGTTCGGCAATCTGCTGGGCATGGTCCCCTACAGCTTCACCTTCACGTCGCACATCGTGGTGACCTTCACCATGGCGGCGGTGATCTTCGTCGGCGTGACGCTGATTGCGCTGGCCAAGCACAAGATGCACTTCTTCTCGTTCTTCATGCCGCCGGGCGTGCCGATTCTCATGGCGCCGCTGCTGATCCCGATCGAGATCATTTCCTATCTGTCGCGTCCCATCTCCCTCAGCGTTCGTCTGTTCGCCAACATGCTGGCCGGGCACACGCTGCTGAAGGTGTTCGCCGGGTTCATCATCTCGCTCGGCGTGTTCGGCGTGGCCCCCTGGCTGTTCGTGGTCGCGCTGACGGGCCTGGAAATCGTCATCGCCTTCCTGCAGGCCTTTGTGTTCACCATTCTGACCTGCCTGTACCTGAACGACGCCCTGCATCTTCACTAGGGCATCGCAAATCAGCCACAGGCAACGAAACAACCCCATTCACCAGTCAACTCACACACTCAAGATTTAGCATCAAGAAAGGATCAACCCCATGGAAGTTCAAGCTGCGAAGCTGCTCGGTGCCGGCCTGGCCGTTATCGGCGTGATTGGTTCCGGTATCGGCATCGGCACCATCTTTGCCTCGTTCATTCAGGCTGTGGGCCGCAACCCCTCCGCTCAGGGCGCCGTGTTCCCCATGACCATGCTGGGCTTCGCCCTCGTGGAAGCCATCGCGCTGTTCGCGCTGGTTATCGCCCTGGTCATTCTGTTCGGCTGATCTTTCGGTCTTGCGCGGGCCCGGGGCGGATTCCGTCCCGGTCACGGCGTTCCGTCTTCGGACGGCTGACCCAAGGATCAACGGCTTTCGGATAAAGAGGTCTTTCCATGCCTCAATTGGACTTCACAACCTACGTGCCCCAGATCATCTGGCTGGTGATTTCCTTCACCGCCATGTTCTTGGTCATGTGGAAGGTCTGCGTGCCCCGGATCGGCGGCGCCCTCGAGGCGCGGCAGAAGAAGATCGAGCAGAACCTGGAGCGCGCGGCGGAACTGAAGGCCGAGGCCGAAGCCGCCATCGAGGCCTATGAAAAGGCCTTGGCCGATGCCCGTGCCACGGCGCACGAGGAAATCGTCAAGGTGCAGGCCGACCTGAAGGCCAAGCAGGATGCCGAGGAAAGCAAGCTTTCCCAGACCCTGCAGGCCCGCATCAAGGAAGGCGAGGCAACCATCGACAAGGCGCTTCAGGGCGCCCTGGCGAGCCTTGACACCATGGCGTCCGACGTCGCGGCCGCCGCTTGTGAGCGGCTGACCGGCGAGGCACCGGATGCCAAGGCCCTTGAAAAGGCCGTGGCCGGCGCCGCCAAAGCGCGTCAAGCCTAGGAAGGAAGCGGATCATGGACCATATGCTGCAGGATCCCACATTCTGGGTCGCCACCGCCTTCGCCGCCTTCATCGGCGTGCTGGTCTACCTCAAGGTGCCGGGCCTGATCGCCGGCGCCCTCGATGAGCGGGCCGACAAGATCAAGGCCGACATTGAAGAGGCGGAAAAGCTGCGCGAGGAAGCGCAGAAGCTTCTGGCCGACTACCAGAAAAAGCAGCGCGATGCCCAGAAGGAAGCGGACAAGATCGTCACCGCCGCCAAGGAAGAGGCCGAGCGCATGGCCAAGCAAGGCGAGCAGCGCTTGAAGGATTCCCTGGCCCGTCGCGAAAAGCAGGCCACGGACCGTCTGGCCCAGGCCGAAGCCGCGGCCCTGGATCAGATCAAGGCCCATACGGTCGAGGTCGCCATGGCCGCCACGCGCCAGGTTCTGGCCGACAGCATCAAGGGCAAGAAGGCCGATCAGCTGATCGACGACGCCATCGGCGCCCTGCCCGGCAAGTTGCACTAAGCTTTCGGGGAAACACCAAGAACAACGAAAGGGGCTCCGACCGGAGCCCCTTTTATTTTGTCTGATGCGTTGTGGTTTGCCCCCTCACCCAACGCCGGCTAGGCGCGGCTTTGCCATGCCAAGCCTCTGTATCCCTCTCCCCCTAAAGGGGGAGAGGGCAGGGTGAGGGGGTACTATGTGCTTTGAAGAGTCTCAGGCTGCCTTGGGCAGACCGTCCGCGAATCGATAAGCGAGGATCTTGTAAGCCAGCTTAGCGGCCAGGAAGTTGCACGAATGCAGGCCTTCGATGGGGGCCAGTTCGTTGATGTCCGCCCCCACGACCTTGCCCGCGACCTGGTTGGCGGCGCGGATGATCCGCACGGCGTCGTCCCAGAACACGCCGCCCGGTTCCGGCGTGCCCGTGGCCTGCATCAGGCTGGAATCGAAGCCGTCGAGATCGAAGGTGATGTAGACCGTCTTGCCGGCAAGGTGCGAGACGATCCGGTCCACATCCCAGTCCCGCCGGTCCTTGCCCCAATAGATATGGATGCGGTCCCGGTTGGCGTCCAGGAACGGGATTTCCCCGGCCGAGATATTGCGGATGCCGACCGAAACGATCGACAGGCCGGGATGATCGAGGCAGCGGCGCATGGCCGCGGCGTGGGAGAAATGCTCCCCCTCATAGCCGTCGCGGAGGTCCGCATGGGCGTCGAATTGCAGCAGGCACAGGTCCGGATAGCGCTCGACGAAGGGGCGTATAGCCCCCGGCGTGATCGAATGCTCGCCGCCGAAGGTGAGCGGGAATCGGCCCTCAGCCAGAACACCTTCCACCACGCCCGCCAACTGATCGAGGGCGGCCGGAATATCCGTGGGAATATCGAACGGGGCCAGGGTGTTCAAATGGAAATCCCGGCAGGGCTCCCGCCACAGTTCCTCATCGAACAGTTCAACCTGATGAGAGGCGTCGATCATCGCCTGCGGCCCGGCCGCCGTGCCGCCGCCGTAGCTGACGGAGGCTTCCAGGCCATAGGGGACGATCGTCACACCGGGCTTGTCAGCCGCATCGGCAACGTCGTCCCCGCTCAGGCCGAGGAAGCCCTCTTCAGGAGGCAGAATTTTCACTGTGACGTCCTAAGTTCAGTCGAACAGCTTGGCGTGGCGGCGCTTGGGCCGGTCTTTCCAATGGCCGCGGTGATAGGCATCGCTGCACAAAAGCGGGATGACGCTGCCGGCTTCGGCATAGACCATCTGTTCCAGGGCGGTGTCGACCTTGCCCCAGGACGAGGCTTCTTTGAGGGTCGAGCTGGAGCAGGCCCCGTCACGCACGTCGGCCACCGTGATCTGCACGGCGTATTTGTGCATGTCGACCTCGTGGCCGAGGATTTCCGCGCAGACCACCGTGTCCTGCACGAAGTTCTTGGGCACGCCGCCGCCGACCATCAACAGGCCCGAGGTCCCGGATTTGATCTTGATGTCCGTCAGTTCGCGGAAATCGGCGATCGAATCGATGGTCATGTGGTTGCCCGGATTGCGCACCTGATGCAGGACCAGGCCGAACCCGGCGCTGGAATCCGTGAACGCCGGGCAGAAAATCGGCACGTCGTGCTCGTAAGCCAGCTGCACCAGGGAATCCTTCTTGCGCGCGGCACCTTCGGCCAGGTAGCGGCCCATTTCGCGGATGAATTCCCGCGACGAATAGGCGCGCGGCTCCAACCCGTCGGCGATCTTGCCGATGGCATGGTCACAGGCCTGCAGTTCTTCTTCGTCGATGTAGGTATCGTAGATGCGGTCGATGTACTGCGATCGCAGATAGTTGTCGTCGATGTCCGGCGAGCCCTGGTAATGGCGGAAGCCCAAGGCCTCGAAGAAGTCCATGTCGACGATGCTGGCACCGGTCGAGACGATGGCGTCGACCATGTTGTAGCGGATCAGGTCGGCATAGACCTTCATGCAGCCGCCGGCCGAGGTCGAGCCCGCCAGGGTCAGGAACACCGTGCAGTCCTTGTCGGCCAGCATGTCGTTGTAAATGCCGGTCGCCCGCGCCAGATCGCGCGAGGTGAACGACATCTTCGACATGCTGTCGATGATCGGCCGGGCGTCGATCTTGGTGATGTCGACGTGTTCGACGGTCTTGCTCAGCAGGGCCGCTTTTTCGTCGGCCATCTTCTGTTCCGAGGTTTTCATTTCATCTGCTCCAGCAGCACGGCCGAGCCGGAAAGACCGGTGGTCGTGTCATTTTGCGCGGCGATACGGTCGCCATAGGCCGTCAACATGGGTTCATCGCGGAGAACGACGGTTTCGTCGGAATGAAAGCCGTTGAACTTGGTCCGCATGGCGCAGCCGTAGGCGCCGGTCTGGCCGATTTCGATATAGTCGCCTTCCCGCATGTCAGCGGGCAGGTAGAACGGCCCCTTCATGTGGTCCAGACTGTCGCAGGTCGGGCCGTAGAAAGCATAACCGATCAGCGGCTTCTGGAACCGGCCTTCGGTGCGGATCGGGCGCACCGGGTAGATGAAGTTCAACGACCCGGCGTCGAACAGGCTGCCGTAGGTACCGTCGTTGATATATAGGTTGTCGCCCCGGCGCATTTCAACCCGCACCAAGGTGGACGCACCTTCGGCAACCAGCGCGCGGCCGGGTTCGGCCCAGATCTCGCAGGATTCCGAAATCGGCAGCTTGTCGACGGCGGCCGTGATTTCACGCATGTAATCGGTCAGCGGCGGCGGCGTCATATAGGGATAGACCGACGGAAAGCCGCCCCCGACATCGACGATGTCGAGAATGATCCCGGATTTCAGGATCAGGTCACGAACCATGTGCAACGCCGTGCCCCAGGCCGACGGCTGCATGCATTGCGAGCCGACGTGGAAGGCTACACCCAGGCGGCTGGCGACCTGACGGGCCGCGATCAAGAGATCGGGGGCCGCATCGGGCTGCACGCCGTACTTGGACGACAGTTCCAGTTCCGAATGGTGGTTGGGAACGGCCAGGCGAACGAGAAGGCTGAGGTCCTGGGCATGGCCCGTCGCCTCGACGATCTTGTTCAGCTCCTCCTCGGAATCGAGCACGAAGTGACGCACCCTGAATTCCTCGTAGGCGCGGCGGATCACGTCCCGGTTCTTCACCGGGTTCATGAAGGCCATTCTGGCGTCGGGGTATCGCCCGGCGATCAGCTCGATCTCCGCCAACGAGGCGACATCGAAATTCCGGACCCCCGCGTCATAGACTTCATCCAGGACTTCCGGCCTGGGGTTGGTCTTGACGGCGTAGAGAATCTCGCCAGGGAACGCGTTAAGGAAAAAGTGAACCGCGCGTCGGACCGCATGCGGCCGGAGACACGTCACCGGATTGATAGGCGCTAGTGAACGAGCCAGCGCACGTGCAGAGGGGAACTTTTCCATCGCATGGGAAACTCCCAAAACAGCCTCACCAATCGGCCTCACGGGGAGCCCGAACCCGGCGATTTAAAGTCGAACGCCCCCGCTGTAAAGAACTAATTCTCAAAACGGATCACATCTTTTTGCATTGCACCGATGCACGGACCACCCGCAGCACCCCCTTGCAAGAACCCGCGGTTTCGGACCCCGGGTAATAAATTGAACCAAAACAATATTATCCGGATTTTTCAGGCTGCTTTTCGGGCCGTTCCGCGCGCGGCCCAGGCGCACTTTTTGCACCTTTGTCCGGGGCAAAAAATTTTTATGACAAAGCCCGTTTGAGGGGCTTGGGACGTTAGTCCGCACCTCTTGCGTGGTCCCCGAACAGCGCCGCTGATAGACTCGGGGCGCCATGAAAACCGATGCGACGATCCGCTGGATGACCGCCGACCGCGCCGACGCCGACGCCCCCGGGCTGCTGGCCCTGATGCGCGACCTGGCGGCGTTCGAGGGCTGGCCCGGTCTGCTGTCCGTCACCGCGGCGGAGATCGCCCGCCGCATCAGCACCGCCCCACCGGCCCTTCAGGCCGTATTGGCGGAAGCCCCGGGCGGAGACCTGATCGGCTTCGCCACCGTGTTCGCAATCCCCTATGCCTATGCCATGAATCCGTCCCTGGAGCTGGAAATGCTCTTCGTGACGGAGCCCTGGCGGGCACAGGGCGTCGGCCGCGCCCTCATGGACGCGGTCCTGGGCCATGCCCGGGCGGGTGGGTTTGAGCGGGTGGAATGGAATGTGCTGGCCAAAAACGCGCGGGCGAAGGCGTTCTATGAAAGCCTCGGCGGGGCGGAAAAAGACGGCTGGCGGCGGTGGGGCGTGACGCTCTAGGTCCGGCCGGCCAGTTCCAGCCATTCGTCCTCGGTCAGCACCGTGACGCCCAACTCTTCCGCCTTCTTCAGCTTGGAGCCCGCGCCCGGCCCGGCGACGAGGTAATCCGTCTTGGCGGAGATGCTGCCCGACACCTTGGCGCCCAGGCTTTCGGCCTTGGCCTTGGCTTCGGACCGGCCCATGGTTTCCAACGTGCCGGTAAACACCACCGTCTTGCCGGCCACGGGGGAATTGGACGTATCGGCGGCGACCATGTCTTGGATATCCAGCGCGGCCTCGAGCGCCGCCAGGACGTCCTGATTGTGATCCTCGGCGAAGAAGCCCAACAGGTCGTCTGCCACGGCGGGGCCGATCTGGTCGATGTCGATCAGTTCCGCATAGGCCTCCCCATCCCGGTCCTGGGCGGCGGCCATGGCGGCTTTCAGCGCCGTGAAGGAGCCGTAGGTACGGGCCAGGAGCCTGGCCGTCGCCTGCCCGACCTGGCGAATGCCGAGCGCATAGATGAAGCGGTCGAGGCCGATTTTGCGCCGTTCCTCGATCGCTTTGCGCAGGTTGTCGATGGATTTTTCCTTCCATCCCTCGCGGCCGTCGAGCTTCGCCGTCAGGCCGTCGACATCGAAGATGTCGGCGGGGGATGTCAGCCAGCCCTCGCCCCAGAAGGCTTCGATGTTCCGGGCGCCCAGGCCTTCGATGTCGAAGGCGTCGCGGGACACGAAATGCTTCAGCCGCTCGACCGCCTGGGCCGGACAGATCAGCCCGCCCGTGCAACGCTTGGCGGCGGCGCCGTCCTCGCGGATCGCCAGGCTGCCGCATTCCGGGCAGGTATCGGGCATGACGAAGGGGACCGCCCCCGCCGGGCGCTTATCGGCCACGACCTCGACCACCTGGGGAATCACGTCGCCGGCCCGCTGGACGATCACCGTGTCGCCCTCGCGGATGTCCTTTCCCGCGATGTAGTCCTCGTTGTGCAGGGTCGCGCGGCCGACCACCACGCCGCCGACCGTGACCGGGGTCAGGTTGGCGACCGGCGTGAGGGTGCCCGTGCGCCCGACCTGGATGGTGATCTTTTCCAGCACCGTGGTCGCCTTTTCGGCGGCGAACTTATGGGCCGTTGCCCAGCGCGGCGCGCGGGACACTTGGCCCAGGCGTTCCTGCCAATCCAGGCGGTTGACCTTGTAGACCATGCCGTCGATGTCGTAGTCGAGCCCCGCGCGGTCGGCCTCCGTCCGCGCGTATTCGGCCATGATTTCGTCGAGGGAACGACAGACCCTGGCCCGGGCATTGGCCTGGAAACCCCAATCGACCAGCCGGTCGTTGAATTCCGCCTGGGTTTTCCAGGTCACGTCCGAAACCTCCCCCCAAGAATAGAAGAACACACGCAGCGGCCGGGCCCGCGTGACGGCCGGGTCCTTCTGGCGCAGCGATCCCGCGGCGGCATTGCGCGGATTGGCGAAGACCTTGGCCCCGGCGGCTTCCTGCCGTTCGTTGAGGGCCAGGAAATCGGACTTGGCCATGTAGACCTCGCCCCGCACTTCCAGCACGTCCGGCACGCCACCGCCCAACAGGTCTTTGGCCGTGATGCGGTCGGGCAGGTCCTGCAACGTGCGCAGGTTTTCCGTGATGTTCTCCCCTTCCCGGCCGTCGCCCCGGGTCGCCGCCATGACGAAGCGGCCCTTTTCATAGCGCGCGGTGACCGACAGGCCGTCGATCTTGGGCTCGGCCATGACCTCGACCGCCTCGTCGGCGGGCAGGTTGAGGAAGCGCCGTACCCGGTCAAGGAAGTCGGCCACGTCGTCGCGGGAGAAAGCGTTGGCCAGGGACAGCATGGGCACGGAATGGACGACCTTGGCGAAGCCCTCCGCCGGGGCGGCGCCGACGCGTTTGGACGGGCTGTCGGCGCGGATCAGTTTGGGGTATTTCGCCTCGATGGCCTCGTTGCGCTGTCTCAGCGCATCGTAGGCGGCATCGCTGACGCTGGGATCGTCGTTCCGGTAATAGGCCTCGTCATGGGCGGCGATTTCCGCCGCCAGGCGTTCCAGTTCGATCGCCGCGTCCTCGGGCCGCAGGCGGTCGACGGGAATGTCACGCAGGCCGTCCGATACCGACATTACGACGCCCGGCGGTCCAGCAGGGAAATCGCCGCCGCGCGGGCTTCCTCGGTCACTTCCGTGCCGGCCAGCATGCGGGCGATTTCTTCGCGCCGGGCATCGGCGTCCAGCACCGCGACGGTGGTCGCCGCACTGTCGTCCTGGGACGCCTTCTTGACCTTCAGGTGGCTTGCCCCCTGGGCCGCGACCTGGGGCGAATGGGTGACGACCAGGACCTGTACGGCCCGGCCCAGCTTGGCCAGGCGTTCGCCCACGGCCGCTGCCGTGGCGCCGCCGATACCGGCGTCCACTTCGTCGAAAATCAGGGTCGGCACCGGGTCGGCGTCGGCCAGCACCACTTTCAACGCCAGCATGAAGCGCGCCAACTCGCCGCCCGACGCGATCTTGTTCAAGGGGCCCGGTTCGGCCCCCGGGTTGGTGGCGATCAGGAACTGCGCCTTTTCGGTCCCGGCCGGGCCCCAGGCATCCTCGTCCAAGGCCGTCAGCCGGGTTTCGAACCTGGCCCCCTTGAGGTGCAGGGGCTCCAGTTCCCGGAGGATCGCCGCGTCAAGTTTCGCCGCCGCCGTCTTGCGCCCCTGGCTCAGGTCCCCGGCGGCGCGGATGTAGCCCTTGCGGGCCTCGGCCTCGGCCTGTTCCAGGCGTTGCAGGTCGCCGGACCCGGTATCCAGGGCGGTAAGCTGTGCCTCCATCCCCGCCAGCAGATCCGCCAGGCCGTCGACCGGGACATTGTGCTTGCGGCCCTGGGCGCGCAGCGCGAACAGACGTTCTTCCGTCTGCTCCAGCTTGCGGGGGTCCAGATCCACGGACTGAAACGCACGGTCCAGAAGGGTCTCGGCCTCCGCCGTTTCATCAAGCGCCCGGCCCAGGGCCGCGATGGTGCCTTCGAGCGCACCGGCCGCCTTTTCGGCGACCCCTTCCAGATCGCGAAGCGCCGACTGCAGGGCGCTTTCGACCCCCTTGCCGCTGCTCAGGCTCGCCTTGGCCCGGTTCATGGCCTCGACGACCTTTTCCCCGTGCATCATCATGGAGCGTTCCTTGGCCAGTTCGCTCTCTTCGCCGGCCTGCGGCGCCAGGGCCGACAGTTCGCCCACGGCGTGGCGCAGGAATTCCTCGTCCCGGCGGGCGGCTTCCAGGGCCTCGGCCGCCTGGGCGCGGGCCTGGGCGGCATCCTGCCAGACGGTCCAGGCTTTGCGGCAGGTTTCCCGGGCCTTGGCCAGCCCGCCGAAGGCATCCAGCAATGTCCGGTGCTGAACTGGGTTCAACAGACGCTGGTTGTCGAACTGTCCGTGGATTTCGACCAGATCCTCGCCGACCCGCTTCAACAGGCCGACGCTGACCGGCGCGTCATTGATGAAAGCGCGCGAACGGCCATCCGCCCCCAACGTGCGGCGCAGGATGATCAGGCCACCGCCGTCGCCGCTGTCGTCCAGGGGGGGAATGCCGTGTTCTTCAAGCTCGGCCAGGACCGGGGCGCCCGCGGCGATCTGAAAGGCCGCCGTGACGGTTGCAGGGCCGCCACCGGCGCGCACAAGGCGGGCCTCGGCCCGTCCGCCCAGCGCCAGACCCAAGGCATCCAGAAGGATCGATTTTCCGGCTCCCGTTTCGCCGGTCAGCACACAGAGCCCGGCCGGAAAATCCAGCACCAGGCGATCAATGAGCACGACATCCCTGACGGTCAGGTGCGTCAGCATGGGCCGGTTACCAGAACTTCAGACGGTCGTACCAGGCCTTCTCTTCCGCCGCCTGGGGCCGGACCTGCTCGCCCGTGAGCATCTCGTAGGAATCCATGTACCACTCACTGCCCGGGAAGTTATGGCCCAGGACCGAAGCGGTCTTGCGGGCTTCGTCCTTGAGGCCGAGGGCAAGATAGGCCTCGGTCAAACGATGCAGGGCCTCGGGCACGTGGGTCGTCGTCTGATACTTGTCGACGACGGCGCGGAAGCGGTTGATGGCGGCCAGATACTGATGCTGGTTGTGGTAGTAGCGCCCGATCTCCATCTCCTTGCCGGCCAGATGGTCATAGGTCAATTCCATCTTGAACTTGGCGTCGCGGGCGAATTTCGAATCGGGAAAGCGGGTGACGACTTCCTTCAGGCTTTGCAGCGCCAGGGTCGTCATCTGCTGATCGCGGGTGACGTCGGAGATCTGTTCGTAATAGGCCAGCCCCTTCAGATAGTAGGCATAGCCCACATCCTCATGGGTCGGGTGCAGCTGAATGAAACGGTCGAGTGCGGCGACGGCTTCCTGATAGTTGTTCGATTTGTAATAGCCGTAGGCCGCCATGATCTGCGCCTTGGTGGCCCAGACCGAATAGGGGTGCTGGCGCTCGACCTCTTCGAAGGTCAGGGCCGCATCGGCGAACTTGCGGCTGCCCATCTGATCGACGCCGCGGTTGTACAGCTCGTCCACGGGCTTTTCCACATAGGCGGGCTTGTCGTCCTCGAAGATCGAGCAGGCGGAAACCGCCAGCGACACCGCCAGGACGGGAATGAGGATTCTGATCCGGTCGGATATGCGCATCGGCGGCTGATCTGCTGTGTCAGGTCTCAAGGTCGGACGGCCCTATCCAGTCGGAGCAGGGCCTGCCGGGAGCGGCGAATATATCACGCGGGGAAACCAATTGAAAAAGGCCAATATCCCCTTTTCCACGGGATTTGGCCCGGTTTCGCGGGATTGCAAGGCGGGGACAGGAGAAAATGAAAGCGGCGCCCCAAGGCGCCGCCGCAATCCGCATCATTTCCGCCCCGTTAGACGACGGCGGCTTCCGCCTTGATGCCGCCGTCCATGGCGGTCTTCGATTCGTCGCCGCGCAGAACGTCGTAGCACCAGGCGTCCGGATCGGCGAACAGCTTGTGCAGCAGCGCGTTGTTGATGGCATGGCCCGCCCGTTCAGCCCGGTAGGCGCCGATGATCTGGCCGCCGGCCAAATACAGGTCGCCGACCGCGTCCAAGGCCTTATGGCGCACGAATTCGTCGTCGTGGCGCAGACCACCGTCATTCAGAATCTTGTCGCCGTCGATCACGATGGCGTTGTCGAGAGAACCGCCACGGGCCAGACCGGCCTTCTGCATGGCTTCGACCTCGTGCATGAAACCGAAGGTCCTGGCATTGGCCAGTTCCTTGCAGAACGCGCCATTGACGACACCAAGCCGCAGATGCTGGCGGCGGATGGCCTGGCTTTTGAATTCGATCTCGAAATCGACCGAGAACACCGGCGACGGGGTCAATTCGGCGCGGCCGTGGTCGGTTTCCACGGATACCGGCTTGAGAACGCGGATCACGCGGCGGTCGGCGTCAAGCGCAACCACACCCGCGGCCCGGATGATATCGACGAAATGTTGGGAACTGCCGTCCATGACGGGCACTTCCGGGCCGTCCAGCTCGATCCGCACGTTGTCGATGCCGCAGCCGGCCAGGGCCGCCATCAGGTGCTCGACCGTGCCGACGGAAACACCCTGGTCGTTGGACAAGGCCGAACACATGCGGGTGTCGGAAACACAGTCCCAGCGCGCAGCGATGGTGCCGTTTTCAGACATGTCGGTGCGGTGGAAATGAATGCCGTGATCGGCGGGGGCGGGATGCAGGGTCAGGGTCACCGGTGCGCCGGAATGCAGACCGATCCCGGTCAGGGACACCGCTTCCTTCAAGGTCCGCTGGCGAACAGCTTCCTTGACCGCAACTGCCTTAGGCGTTGCTTTGGCTTGCAGGTCTTTCTGGCCGACGGTGATCAAACCCATAAGGTTCCCTGTTTCTTTCTTTTTTTCGAGACTGTTGCCAGGAATGTCCGGCGCAGGCCCCCAAAATCGTAATTTTCAACCGCATCCCCGGTCGCGCGTTTCTCGCTTCGACACGGTGCGGCAGAATTGAAGAAATCCCAGGCTCTTGAATAAACAGAACCTGGGATCCCCTCAAATCACTAATTGTTTCCGAATGTTACGGTGTTCCACCGTCCCTTCAGTTGGCCTGACGGCGGAGGAAGGCCGGGATGTCCAAAAGGTCATCTTCCGTTTCCGCCGAGGGCAGCCGATCGGCCGGATCGACCCCGCCCAAGGGCGCCTTGGCGGGGGCTGCCTGCACCGGGGCCGCCTGCACCGGGGTCGGAGCTTGAACGGGGGCCGGGGCCGGATTTTCCGCCATTTGCGGTGTTGCCGTGCGCGACCGGATCAGGGCGTCGATGGTGCCCCGCTCGGACGTCGCGGCCGGTTGTGCAGCCGGGGCAGGCTCGGAAACGGCGGTTTCCTCGGATTTCTTGGCCCGTCCGGTGCCGGTGACCCGCTCGAACAGCGACAGACCGCCGCCTTCCTTCTTGGGCCGGCGAAGCAACCCGCCCATCCTGGAGGTCTCGTCATCAGCGTTGGAGCCGTTGACCATGGCCGCCACTTCGAAGGGGTCGGCACCGGTCGCCGGGCCGTCCATGGCATCGTCGTCTTCAACCTCGACGGCGCGCTGCGGAATGAAGGATTCCACGTTACCCGCCCCCGGCATGGCTGCCGGAACCCGAGGCTGCAGTTCCGCCGGGGCCGCTTCGGCGGCTTCCGGCGCGCTGTCCAGGGCGGCGATGGGGTCGGCATCGTCCTCGGCAACCGCATCCATGGCTTCGGAATCGAACGAATCGGCGGCCGATTCGGCGACGTCATCGGTGATTTCCGGCGCCGGCTCGGGGGCCGGAACGGGCTCGTCCCGCATGGTGACGATCGACGGCGTGGCGGCCTTCGGCTCTTCTTCCGGCCGGGGCACGCGGACCGGCGCGATGCGCTGGGCCTGGTTCAGGATATGCAGGTGCGACGGCTGTTCACCTTCGGCGGCTTCCAGACCGGTGGCCACGACGGACACCCGCATGCTGCCTTCCATGGACTGATCGAAGGCGGAGCCGATGATGATATAGGCGTCCTCGTCAACTTCGGCGCGGACCCGGTTGGCGGCTTCATCGACCTCGAACAGCGTGATGTCCTCGCCGCCCGTGATGTTGATCAGCACACCGCGCGCGCCCCGCATGGAGGCGTCATCCAGAAGCGGGTTGGAAATGGCCGCTTCCGCCGCGTCGAGCGCCCGGCGTTCGCCGGCCGCCTCACCCGTGCCCATCATGGCCCGGCCCATGCCCTGCATGACCGACTCCACGTCGGCGAAATCCAGGTTGATGAGACCCGGCATCACCATCAGGTCGGTGATCGAGCGCACGCCCGAATACAGAACGTCGTCCGCCATCTTGAAGGCGTCGGCGAAGGTCGTCTTCTCATTGGCGACGCGGAACAGGTTCTGGTTGGGGATGATGATCAGGGTATCGACATAGCCCGCCAGTTCATCCAGGCCCTGTTCGGCCAGGCGCATGCGGTGGCTGCCTTCGAACTGGAAAGGCTTGGTCACCACGCCGACCGTCAGAATGCCGTGCTCGCGCGCGGCCTTGGCAATCACCGGTGCCGCCCCGGTGCCAGTACCACCGCCCATGCCGGCGGCGATGAACACCATGTTGGACTGATGCAACTCGTCGAGAATTTCGCTGATCGATTCCTCGGCGGCGGCCTTGCCGACTTCGGGCTTGGACCCCGCGCCTAAGCCCTTGGTCACGCCCGTACCCAGTTGGATACGGCGATCAGCCTTGGAACCCTTAATGGCCTGGGCGTCCGTGTTGGCGACAATGAAGTCGCAGCCTTCGAGATTGGCCGCGATCATGTTGTTGATGGCGTTGCCACCGGCCCCGCCGACACCGATCACGCTGATCCGAGGTTTCAATTCGGGCGCGTCGTGATCTTCCGGTACTGTAATTTTAATGGTCATTTCTCTGCCTCCGATGATTACTTGCCGCCTGAATAAATGCAACTACGACCGGACCCGCCGTGGATACATTCAGGGGATTGGTTGAAAACATGGTGTTGGTTTCTCATTCAGAAATTCTCCCGCAGCCATTGGCCGAACCGCCCGAAGGCACTACTGCGTTCCTTGATCGGCTGAAAATCGCCCCCAGCCACTTCCAAGGGGTTTTCCACGGCATAGCGGATCAACCCGACCGAGGTTGCGAACCCCGGCCCCGAAACCGCTTCCGATAGCCCCTCGACCCCGCGCGGCCGGGCCAGGCGAACCTGACGGCCGAGCACGTCTCCGGCGAGTTCCGCCAATCCGGACAGTTGGCTCGCCCCGCCGGTCAGCACCACGCGCTGGCCGATGGCCTTGTCGAACCCGCTGGCCGCCAGACGGTCGCGTACCAGTTCCATGATTTCCTCGGCCCGCGGCCGGACAATGCCGACCAGAACCGATCGCGGCACCTGCGTCTGGGCCGCTTCCTTGTCTTCGCCGATCAACGGCACCGTGATCATTTCCGCATCGTCGGACGGCGACGGAATGACGCAGCCGAACAGCGTCTTCATGCGCTCGGCGCTTTCCAGGGGCGTCGACAGGCCGCGCGCGATGTCGTTGGTCATATGTCCGCCGCCAAGCGGAATAACATCCGTATGCACCAGTTCGCCGTCGCAGAAGATGGCCAGCGACGTGACACCGCCGCCGATGTCGATACAGGTGGTGCCGAGTTGCCGTTCGTCATCGACAAGGCAGGCCAGGGCGGAGGCGAAGGGCGTCGCCACCATGGCCTCGATCTCAAGCTGGCAGCGGTCGATCACCGTACGCAGGTTCTTGACCGGGCCCCGTTGCGCCGTCACCAGATGCACATTGGCGCCCAGGCGCGCGCCGTACATGCCGCGCGGATCACGCACGCCGCGATTGTCGTCGACCGAATAACCGACGGGGATGGAATGGATCATCTCCCGGTCGGCCGGAGTGCCGGCGATGACCTGTTCCGCCGTCAGCACGCGGTACAGGTCCGCCTCCTCGATCTCACGACCGCCGATCTCCGCCTCATGGGCGACCAGCTTCGACTTGGGCTTGCCGCAGGACAGGTTGACGAAGACCTTGTGGATGTTCTCGCCGACCATGGACTCGGCGACCTCGACCGTGGCCCGGATGGTCGCCTCGGCGGCGTCCAGGTCGATCACGCTGCCCGATTTCAGGCCGTGGGATTTCTGATGGCCGATGCCGACGACCCGCGCCGTCACCTGGTTGCTCGACACGCCCGTGGTCAGGCGCGCGATCACACAGGTGACCTTGGAAGAGCCCAGGTCCAGGGCGGCGATCAGTCCGCTGCGCGGTTTTGCATTTCCCAATGGTTTGTTCATGGCCGTCGTCTCATATGGTCCTTGGTCATTCTCACGTTTCTTGGCCTTTGGGCTTTCGGGGCGGGCGCGGTTTGGCGGCCTTGCGCACGATCAGGCGGTCCGGCAAGCGCAGGTCGAGAACCTCCACGTCGCGGTCCAGGACCTTGTGCTGGCGTTCGTACTCCGCCAGCCGCAGCCAGGCGCCACCAGGATCGTCCTCGGGCAATTGCACGTCGATGCCGTTGTCCAGGGTCAGGGTCCAGCGCCGCCCGGACACCCAAACGGCCGCACGAACCTGATTCATCAGATCCGGTTCGGCCTGAAGCGTTTGCAAAAGCGCCTTGGCATGGCGAGGTGCTTCGGGGCCAACCACGATGGGCAGGTCGGAGAACCGCTCCAGCCCCTTGTTGAGGATCACCACGCCTTCATCGTCGATCAGATGGAACACACCCTTGTTCTGCCAAAGGGCAAGCGGGGAGCGTTCCTCGATATGCAGCATCACCGTGCCCGGCAGCATGCGTTCGACCACCGCGCGCTTGACCCAGGGCAGCTTCTCGACCCGCTCACGGGCCTCGTCCGGATCGAAACCGAAGATCGGCGCCCCCCGGGTCAGCTTGAGCGCGGCCAGCAGGTCGTCGCGCGTGGTCTGCGAGCGCCCGGTCACGAAGATGTCGTCGATACGCAGGCCGACTTCGGCCGTCTGATCGACCGTCCAGGTCTGGGCCTTGGCGTACAACTGCGGCACGATATCGTTGGACCACACCCACCATCCGCCACCGCCCGCACCGGCCAGCACCGCGACCAGAGCCCCCATGCCGACGGCGCGGCTCACCTGCCCGCGCAGGACTCGCTTTCTGGGCGCGCCCGGCTTGCGGGAACGGCGGGGACCCGTCGCCTGGGTGTCGTTCGCTTCGGTCTTCTTTTCAGCCATCAATCGCACTCCGCCTGTTCAACCATCCAGACGACCAGGTCCTGGAAGGACAGGCCCGCATGGGCGGCCTGTTCCGGCACCAGGGATGTGGGCGTCATGCCCGGTTGGGTATTGATTTCCAGCATGTAGAGGGTGTCGCCGTCGTAACGGAAATCGGTCCGCGCCACGCCGCGGCAGCCGATCGCCTTGAACGCCCGTTCGGACAGGTCCATTGCCTGGTCATAGACGCTCTTGTCGACCTCGGCCGGGATCACATGGATCGACCCGCCGTTGATGTATTTGGCGTCGTAATCGTAGAACCCCCGCCCGGTGGTAATTTCCGTAACCGCCAGGGCCTTGCCGCCCATGACCGAGACGGTCAGCTCGCGGCCCGGGATATAGCGTTCAATCATCACCAACTCGCCATAGCTCCAGCCCGAACCTTCGAACGGCGGCTCGTTGTCACCTTCACGCACGATATGCACGCCGACACTGGACCCTTCGTTCATGGGCTTGGCGACATAGGGCCGGGCCATGGGTTCCTTGGCGCGGGCGGCTTCGATGGTGGTGACGACATGATCGGCGACGGGAATGCCTTCGGCTTCGAACAGACGCTTGGCCATGGGCTTGTCCATGGCGACGGCGGATGCCAGCACGCCCGAATGGGTATAGGGAATGCCCAGGATGTCTAAAAGGCCCTGGATGCAGCCGTCTTCACCGAAGCGGCCGTGCAGCGCGTTGAACACGGCGTCCGGGCGCGGATAAAGGCGCGTGATCAAGGCCCCCACGTCACGCTGCACGTCGATGGTGGTGACCTGATATCCGGCGTCCTGCAAGGCCTTGGCGCAGGCCGCACCCGACACCAAAGAGACCTCGCGTTCGGCGGACCAGCCGCCCATCAGTACGGCGACATGACCGGTCATGGCGTGACCTCCCGTGCCTTAGGCAGGGACGGCACGCCGATGCGGCGGATTTCCCAATGCAGCTCAACCCCGGTTTCCTCAAGCACCCGACGCCGGACTTCCTCGCCCAGGCCTTCCAGATCCGCCGCCGTGGCGTTGCCCGTGTTGATCAGGAAGTTGCAATGCTGGGGCGATACCTGGGCCCCGCCCCGCGTCAGACCACGGCAGCCGGCCTCGTCGATCAACTCCCACGCCTTGTGACCGTCCGGATTGGCGAAGGTCGATCCACCCGTGCGCGATTTCACGGGCTGGGTTTCGCCGCGCGCCTTCTGGATGTCGGCCATGCGCCCTGAAATGGCATCGACGTCGCCGGGCGTTCCCCGGAACGTCGCCCGGGTAAAGATCACATCATCGGGCTGGCCGCAGTGGCGATAGGCAAAAGCCATGTCGGCCGGGGAGAGGGCCGCATCCTCTCCCCTGCCGGTCACTGCCCATGCGGCCGCGAAAATATCGGAAACTTCGGCGCCGTAGGCCCCGGCGTTCATGCGCAAGGCACCGCCCACCGTGCCCGGAATGCCGATCAGGAATTCAAGACCCGCAAGACCCGCGTCGCGGGCGGCGCGGGCCACATTGACGTCCATGGCCCCGGCCCCGGCGGTGACCGTGTCGCCGTCGACGGAAATCTCGGCAAAGGCCTTGCCCAGACGGATCACCACCCCCGCGACACCACCGTCACGGACCAGAAGGTTCGACGCCACGCCGATCACCGTGACCGGCACGTCGGCAGGCAGGTTGGCCATGAAGACGGCAAGATCGTCCGCGTCCGCCGGCTCGAACAGGACCTCGGCCGGGCCGCCGACGCGGAACCAGGAAAAGCCCGCCAGGGCAGCATTCGCCGTCAACCGGCCGCGCACGGGCGCAAGCCGATCAAGCAACGTCGTATCGTAGCGGACCGCCATCATGCGCTGACCTCCCCGCCTTTACCGTTGCCGCCGGGAATTTCGCGCAGCCCGCCGCCCAGTTCCTGCATCTGTTCCGGCAGGGCGTTGGCCCAGGCCGTAATCGTGCCGGCGCCCAGGCACACGACGAAGTCGCCGCTTTTGGCGAGGTCGAGGGTGATACGGGCCAGGTCCTCGGGTGCTTCCAGGGCGATCACCTTACGGTGGCCGTGAACCTTCAGGCCTTCGATCAGGGAATCCCGGTCGATGCCTTCGATGGGGGCTTCGCCCGCCGCATAGACGGGGGCGACGATCACGGCGTCGGCGTCGTTGAAGCAAGTACAGAAGTCCTCGAACAGATCGCGCAGGCGGGAGTAGCGGTGCGGCTGCACCACGGCGATGACCTTGCCGTTGGTGGCGTCGCGGGCCGCGGCCAGGACGGCGGAAATTTCCACCGGATGGTGGCCGTAGTCGTCGATCACGGTAATGCCGCCGACCGTGCCCGTGCGGGTAAAGCGCCGCTTGACCCCGCCGAACTTGGCCAAGGCCCGCGCCACATCGGCGTCGGACAGCATCATTTCGTTGGCGATGGCGATGGCTGCCAGGGCGTTCTGCACGTTGTGCTGACCGTACATGGGCAAGTGCAGGTCGGCGATCTCGCGGGTCTCGCCGGTCTTGCGGTCGCGGATCACGGCGTCGAAGGCGATACCGTCCAGACCCGGCGTCATGTTGACGGCGCGCACATCAGCCTGGGGGCTGAAACCATAGGTCACGACGCGGCGGTCGGACACCCGGGGGATCAGGTTCTGGACCTCGGCATGGTCGATGCACAGCACCGCGAAGCCGTAGAACGGAATGTTTTCCACGAACTGCACGAAGGCGCGCTTCAGGGTGTCGAAGTCGCCGTAATGTTCCATGTGCTCCGGGTCGATGTTGGTGACCACGGCGATGGTCGACGGCAGCTTAAGGAAGGTGCCGTCGCTTTCATCGGCCTCGGCCACCAGCCAGTCGCCGGTGCCCAGGCGCGCGTTGGTACCATAGGCGTTGATGATGCCGCCGTTGATGACCGTGGGGTCGAGCCCGGCGCCGTCCAGCACGGCGGACACCAGGGAAGTCGTTGTGGTCTTGCCGTGGGTGCCGCCCACCGCAATCGACCATTTCAGGCGCATCAACTCACCCAGCATTTCGGCGCGGCGAACGACGGGGATCAGGTTCTGGCGCGCGGCCACAACCTCGGGATTATCAGGCTTAACGGCCGACGACACGACGACGACCTGGGCCGATCCCAGGTTGCCCGCGTCATGGCCGACATGGACGTCGATGCCCATGTCGCGCAGACGCTTCACATTGGCGCTGTCGGCGATGTCCGATCCCTGGACCGAATAACCCAGCGAATGCAGCACCTCGGCGATGCCGCTCATGCCGATGCCGCCGATACCGACGAAGTGCAGCAAACCGATGTCGAGGGGAAGCGCTCTCATGCCGCCTGCCTCCCTTCGCCGGAATGTCCGTTGGGCATCATGTCCGCCACCATGTCGGCCAGGGCATGGGCCGCGTCGGGTCGCCCGATACGCCGCGACGCGCGGGCCGCATGGACCAGATGACGCGGGCTTTCGAACAGGCTGGTCAACCGACCGGCCAGACGTTCGGCCGTAAACACATCTTCGGCCATCAGCCAGCCGGCCCCGGCCTCGTCGACGGCCTGAGCATTGGCGAACTGATGGTTGTCGATGGCATGGGGATAAGGCACCAGGATCGCCGGACGGCCGATGGCCGTCATTTCGGCGACGGTGGAGGCCCCGGCCCGCGCGATCAGCAGATGCGCCGCCGCAAGGCGACGGGGAACATCGTCGAAGAAGTTGTTCAGGTCGGCTTTGATCCCGGCCTGAGCATAAACGGCGCCGACACGTTCCAGATCCTCGGCCCGGCATTGCTGGGTCACGTTCAAGCGCTTCTTCAGGCCTTCCGGCAACGACGCCAGCGCCGCCGGCACCACATCGGACAGCACCCGCGCCCCTTGCGAGCCGCCGGTGACCAGCAGGTTGAGCGGCCCGCGGTCGGTGATCTCGTCATAGGCCGTATCCCGCGCCGCCAGCACGGTGGGGCGCACCGGCATGCCGGTCAGGTGGATCTTCGATTTGGCCGCCTCCGGCACCATCTGCGTGCCGTCGATGGAGGTTGCGATGCGCCGGACCCGCGTCGCCAAAAGGCGGTTGGCGCGGCCAAGCACCGCGTTCTGTTCATGGATCGCCGTGGCCAGCCCGGCCCAGGTCGCCGCCATCATGGTCGGCACGGAGGCATAGCCGCCGAAGCCGATGACCGCATCAGGCTTCAGTTTCGCCAAAAGTTTGCGGGCCTGCAACATGCCGAGGCCCAGTTCGAACACGCTTTCCAGGCGCGCCGTGAAGCGCTTGCCGGCGATGCCGCCGGCCCGGATATGATGGGTTTCCAGATCGGCCAAGGCGCCGCCGAAGCCGCCACCCCGGCGGTCGGTGATCAGCGCCAGACGGTAGCCACGGGCCCCCAATTCGGCCGCCAGGGCTTCCGCCGGGAACACATGCCCGCCGGTGCCGCCGGCGGCGAGAACGGCCAGATGACCAGTCATCTTGTCCGTCATCTCACCCCCCCTTCACCCGGGCGCAGGCGGGTCAGCGCCAGCATCATGCCGAAGCCGAGCGCGATGGCGACCGTCGACGACCCGCCGTAGGACACGAACGGCAGGGTCATGCCCTTAGGTGGGATCAAGTGCAGGGTCGAGGCCAGATTGATCATGGCCTGGACCGCGAACTGAACCAGCAGACCGGCCGAGGCCAGCAGCACGAACAGGTTGTCGTCCTTGTAGGCGCGCGACAGGCCGCGGATCACCACGAAAGCGAACAGGCCGACGATGGCGACGCAGACCAGCATGCCGAATTCCTCGCCGGCGACGGCGAAGATGAAATCCGTATGGGCGTCGGGCAGCACTTCCTTGACCCGGCCTTCGCCCGGGCCGCGTCCGGTCAGGCCGCCGTTGTGGAAAGCGTCGAGCGAGCGCATGACCTGATAGCCTTCGCCCGCCGAGGGATCGAAGAAGCGATCGACCCGGGCGCGCACGTGGCCAAAGGTGAAGTAGGCGCCGACGCTGGCCATCAGGAAGGCCAGACCGATGCCCATGACCATGACGATGGGCAGGCCCGCCAGGAAGAACTGCACGGCCCAGACGGCGGCGACCACCATGGTCATGCCCACGTCCGGCTGCATCAGCAATAAGGCGGCGACCATCAGGAACAGGCCCGTGGCAACCAGATTTCCGGGGTATCCTTCCTGCAGCCGGGCTTGGGCGAAGAACCAGGCGGCGGTCACGGCAAGGGCCGGCTTGACGAATTCCGACGGCTGCAAGGACATCGCGCCGAAGCTGAGCCAGCGCGTCGCCCCTTTGATTTCCGGCCCCACGGCCAGCACCGCCACCATCAGCATCATGGACCCGGCCAGCACGGCCATGGCGAGACGCCGCACGCCCTTGGGCGACAGCAGCGACGCGCAGACAACGACGAACAGGCCGATCCCCAGATACAGCACCTGACGGCTTGCGAAATAGTAGGTATCCAGCCCCAGGCGCAATGCCACCGGCGGTGAGGCCGCCAGGGCCAGCACCGCGCCGGTCATGGCCAGCACGGCGACGGCGGCAAGGTTCCAACGGTCGACCGTCCACCACCAGCGGGCCAGGATCGAATTGTCGGTGCGGGCAAGGGTGCTCATCTAGACGGCCTCCCCCGCGATGTCGGCCCTGAATGCATCGGGCGCTTCGGTCGGGTCGAGATGCTTGCCGGGCAGCGCCTCGACCGCATCCTTGAAGGCGTCGCCCCGGTCCTCGAAGCTGGCGAACTGGTCGAACGACGCGCAGGCCGGCGACAGCAGGACCACGGGTTTCTCCGCCTTATCCTTTTTGGCCTGGGCAAATGCCTGGCCGACCGCCTTCTTGACCTCGCCGGAAATGGTGAAGGGCACCTTGCCGTCCAGCGTCTGACCGAAGCCCAGCGCCGCCTCGCCGACCAGATAGGCGTGTTTGATCCGCGGGAAATACTCGGCAAGCCCCGTGATGCCGCCTTCCTTGGGGCGGCCGCCGGCAATCCAATAGATCGTGTCGTAGCAGACCAGCGCCTTGGCGGCGGCGGCGGCATTGGTCGCCTTGGAATCGTTGATGAAAGCAACGCCGTCGACGACTTCGACCGGTTCCTGGCGGTGGACCAGACCGGGGAAGCTTTGCAGACAGGCCATGATGACCCGGCCCTCGACCCCGGCGCGCCGGCAGGCGGCATAGGCCGCCGCCGCGTTCTGCCAATTGTGCGGGCCCTGCAGGGCGGGAATGTCCTTGAGGTCCGTGACCGGCACTTCCTGGCCGTCCATGTCGTCGACCAGAATGCCGTTGACCACGTAGACGCCGCCATGGATCCGCCGTTCGCCCGAAATCGGCACCACAACCTGCTCGCCCGCGTCGGCCAAATCTTCGTAGATCGCTTCGCAGTATTTGTCGTCGACGCCGATGATCGCCGACTTGGGTTCGGTCTGGCGGTGGAAAATCTGACGCTTGGCCGCGACGTAGCCGTCCATGTCGCCGTGCCGGTCCAGATGATCGGGGCTGATGTTCAGCAGCACCGCGATGTCCCAGGTGATGGAGACCGTCAGGTCGAGCTGATAGGACGACATCTCGAGAATGTAGGTGCCGCCCTCGCCCAGCGACTCAAGGGACAGAGCGGGAGGGCCAAGGTTGCCGCCGATATCCGCTTCGCGGCCGGCCAGCTGCATGATGTGGCCGACCAGCGACGTGGTGGTCGATTTGCCGTTGGTCCCGGTGATGCCGATGTAAGCGGCGTCGCGCTGAGCGCGGGCCAGAAGTTCGATATCGCTGACGACCTCGCAACCGGCGGCCTTGGCCAGGTTCACGACGGGGTGCGGCTCGGGATAGTGGAACGGAATACCGGGGCTGAGCACCAGGGTCGTCACCTCCCGCCAATTGCAGGTGTAGAGATCGACCAGGGGGATATCCATCTCGCGGGCGCGCTGACGGCTGTCTTCGTTGTCGTCCCAGGCCCAAACCTCGGCGTCGCTGTCGATCAGCGCCTTGCAGGTCGCCAAGCCCGAACGGCCGAGGCCGAGGACCGCGACCGGCATCTTGTAGAAATAGAAGACGTCGATCATCGCCCCCTCACCGCAGTTTCAGAGTGGCGAGGCCCGCGAGGGCCAGGATGGTCGCGATGATCCAGAAGCGGATGACGATGGTGGCCTCGGCCCATCCCTTCTGTTCGAAATGATGGTGCAGGGGCGCCATGCGAAACACGCGGCGGCCGGTCAGCTTGAACGAAATCACCTGCACGATGACGGACACGGTTTCCAGCACGAACAGGCCGCCGACGATGGCCAGCACCAGTTCGTGTTTGGTGATGACGGCGACGGCGCCGAGGGCCCCCCCCAACGCCAAGGATCCCGTATCGCCCATGAAGACCTTGGCCGGCGGCGCGTTGTACCAAAGGAAGCCAAGCGCCGCCCCCACCAGGGAGCCCATGAACACGGCCAGCTCGCCCGACCCGGGCACGTAGTGGAGTTGCAGATAGTTGGCGAACACGGTGTTGCCGACCAGATAGGCGATCAGCGCGAACACCCCGGCGGCGATCATCACCGGCACGATGGCAAGCCCGTCCAGGCCGTCGGTCAGGTTCACGGAATTGCTCGAGCCGACCATGACGAAACAGGCGAACACGATGAACATCCAGCCCAGGTCGACCAGCACGTTCTTGAAGAACGGCAGCGCCAGGGTGGTCGCCAGGGGATCCGGCAGATGTGCCGAGACCCAGAACGCGGCGACCCCCGCGATGGAAATCTGCAGAATCAGTTTCAGTTTGCCGGGCAGGCCCTTGGAATTGCGCTTGCTGACCTTCAGGTAGTCGTCGAGGAAGCCGATCACGCCGTAACCGATGGTCACGCCCAATGCCGTCCACACGAAGCCGCTTGCCAAGTCCATCCACAACAGGGTCGCTACGACCGAGGCAACCAGGATCAAAAGCCCGCCCATGGTCGGGGTGCCCTGCTTGGTGATCAGATGGCTTTCCGGGCCGTCGTCGCGGATCGGCTGACCGCCTTTCTGCTTCGCCTTCAGCACCTCGATCAGCACCGGGCCGACCATGAAGCTGATGATCAGGGCGGTGATGACGGCGCCGCCCGTGCGGAAGGTCAGGTAGCGGAACACGTTGAGCACCGCGAACTCACCGGCCATGGGGAACAGGATTTCATACAGCATCGTCTGTCCCCTATTCCCCGTTGACGGCGCGGCCGCGGCCGCCGTTGCCGTGTTCATGATCCGAATGGTTATCAGCCAACGCCGTCAGCGCATCGACCACGGCCCCCATGCGCGATCCGAATGATCCCTTGACCAGGATCACGTCGCCGGGCCGCACGGCCGAGGCAACCAGAGGCGCCAACTTGTCGGAGGTTTCCGCATGGCCGCCGCGCATTTCACGGGGCAATTCATCGAACAGATTGCCCATGCCGGGACCGGCGGTGAACACGGTGTCGATGCGGCGCTGGGCCAGAGGGGCCGCCAACGCGCGGTGCATATCGTCGGACGCGTCACCCAGCTCCAGCATGTCGCCCAGCACGGCGATGCGCCGCCCGCCCTTGGCCGGCTCGCTCATGCCCAGAACCTCGATGGCCGCGGTCACGGCGACGGGGCTGGCGTTGTAGCTTTCGTCGATCAGGGTCAATTCCCCTCCTGCAAATGGAATGGCCAGGCGATTGCCCCGGCCCTTGGGCGGCGCCAGACGCGCCAGCATGGCGGCGGCCACGACTGGATCCGCCCCCATGGCCTTGGCGGCGGCGAGGACGCCCAGCGTGTTGAGAACCCAGTGGCGGCCCGGCACACCGACGCGGTAGCGCAATTCCGTTCCGGCGACGTCGGCCAGCACGCCGGTGCCCAGCGCGTCCGGGCGGGTTTCGGTCACCCGCACGTCGGCTCCGTCGTGCAGACCGAAGGATATGATCTGCCCTGCCCCGGCATTACGGGCGGCGGCGGATAGACGGTCGAACATGGGATTATCGCGGTTGAGCACGGCCGTGCCGCCCGCGACCAGGCCGTCGAAAATTTCCGCCTTGGCGTCGGCGATTTCCTCCACCGACCGGAAGTATTCGCTGTGGACCAGCTCGACCGTGGTGATCAGGGCGACATGGGGGCGCGCCATCTGCGACAGCGGGCGGATTTCCCCCGGATGGTTCATCCCCATTTCGAACACGGCGGAGGTCGCCTCGATCGGCATGCGGGCCAGGCTGAGGGGCAGGCCCCAATGGTTGTTCAGATTTCCCTTCGATGCATGAACCTCGCCCCCGCGTTCCAGGATCATGGCCAGGGCGTCCTTGCTGCCGGTCTTGCCGACGCTGCCGGTGACGGCGCAGACCTTGGCCCGCGACCGGTCCCGAGCGGCGCGACCCAGGCCTTCCAGGGCCTGCGTGGTGTCGTCGACCCGAACGCCGGGGGCATCCTTGGACAGGCCGGAAAAATCGCGACGCACGACCACGCCGGCCGCACCCTTATCCAATGCCACCTGGGCATGGTCATGACCGTCAGAGGCAACCCCCTTGATGGCGACGAACAGGTCGCCGGGATTGAGGCTGCGGGTATCGATCGACACGCCCGTGGCCTGCCATTCGCCGACGGCATCGCCTTCCGTCGCGGCGGCGGCGGCACCGGCGTTCCACAGCACGTAAGGGGCTTTCGTCATACCCATGGCCTCAACCCTCTCCCGCCAGGGCGGCGCGGGCCGCTTCACGGTCGTCGAAGGGCAGGATGCGCGATCCCACGATCTGGCCCCGCTCGTGACCCTTGCCGGCGATGATCAGAATTTCGCCCGCCGACAGGTCGGCGACGGCGGTCATGATCGCCTCACCCCGGTCGGCGATTTCCGAGGCGCCGGGGGCGGCCGCCAGGATTTCGGCGCGGATTTGATCGGGGTCTTCACTGCGCGGGTTGTCGTCGGTGACGATCACGCGGTCGGCTAGGTCGCTGGCGATACGGCCCATTTCCGGCCGCTTTCCCTTGTCCCGGTCGCCGCCGCATCCGAACACCACGGCAAGGGCACCCGTCGCATGGGGGCGCAGCGCCGTCAGCACGTTTTCCAGGGCGTCCGGGGTATGGGCGTAATCCACATAGACGGCGCCGCCCGCGGGCTTTTCGCCGATCCATTCCATGCGCCCCGGCGCACCCGACAGGCTTTCCAGCGCCGCCAGGGCCGTTTCCACGGAAACCCCCGTGACCCGGGCCAGGCCCAAGGCGCAAAGCGCGTTCATGGCCTGGAACCGCCCGGCCAGGGGCAGGAACAAGTCGCGCTCAATCCCCTCGGCCATCAGGCTGAGGTGTTGGCCGCGGGCTTCGGGCCGGGTCGACAGAAGCTTGAAGTCGACACCGCGTTCGCCATAGGTGCGGACCCGCAAATGACGGACCTGGGCGGCGGCGATCACGGCGGCGCCATGGGCGTCGTCGGCATTGATGACGGCGGCGCCACCATCCACGACCAGGGCATCGAACAGGCGGCGTTTGGCCTTGAAATAGGCGTCGGTGCTGCCGTGATAATCCAGGTGGTCGCGGGTCAGGTTGGTGAAGGCACCGGCGGCGATGCGCACACCGTCAAGCCGGCACTGATCGAGCCCGTGGCTCGATGCCTCAAGCGCCAGATGATCGACGCCGAGGTCCGCCAGATGCGACAGGTCCGCGTGCAGGTCCGCCGGGTCGGGCGTGGTCAGCCCCTCATCCCGTGAGAAAACGTCCGACTGAATGCCCAGGGTTCCGGCGCTGGCGGCCTTAAGGCCCGCCTGTTTCCATATCTGGCGCAGGAAACTGGCGACCGAGGTCTTGCCGTTGGTGCCGGTGACGGCGGCGACGGTTTCCGGCTGATGCGGATAGAACCGCGCCGCCAGCAGGGCATAGCGGCGGCGTGGGTTGTCCGTATCAAGGAGCGGTGTGGTCTCGTATCCGTCGGGCAACCGGGTGCCGGGCGGCGCCAGGATCGCCGCCGCCCCCCGCGCCAGGGCGTCGGGAATGTAATCGCGGCCGTCGTTGGCGGTGCCGGGAATGGCAGCGAACAGGAATCCGGGCGCGACGCGGCGCGAATCACAGGTCACGCCCGTGATCTCCGGGGCCCCCGCCCCGGCCGTCTGGCCGCTGTTCATATCGTCCACCCACATGTCACTCAGCCGCACGCACCTGCTCCGGTTGACGGGAAACGTTTTCAACGTCGCGAAGGGCCGCCGGCTTCAGGGCGGCCGTGATTTCATTCGCATCGGCCGGCAACTCCCGGGTCGCGGCCAGATGCGGCATGCCGAATTCCGGCGTAATGCCCATGATCCCGGCCGTGCGCTGCACGATGCGGCCAACCGCCGGTGCGGCGACCCAGCCGCCCGTGGCATAGCCGAAGGATTCCTTGGTGCCTTTGGGTTCGTCCACGACGACGCAGACCACATAGCGCGGCGCGTGGATCGGGAACGCGCCGACGAAGGACGCGATGTTGGCCTTGTCGGAATAACCGCCGCTGGCCTTGATCTTTTCCGCCGTGCCGGTCTTGCCGCCGATCAGGTAGCCGTCGGCTTCCTTCTCCGCGTTTTTGCCGGTGCCGCGGCTGACGACCAGACGCATCAGACCGCGCATCTTGGCCGAGGTGTCGGGCGAAAACACGCGGGCCCCCGGAATGCCCTCGGGTGCTTGCTGCTTGATCAACGTGGTCGGCCGGCGGATGCCGCCGTTGACGGTGGTCGCGATGGCATTGGCAAGCTGAACCGGCGAAACCGAAAGACCATGACCGTAGGAAACGGTCACGGTGCTGATTTCGCGCCAGGGCGACGGGACAAGAGGATGACCTACCTCAGGCAACTCAACGGGGGACGGACGCAGGAGGCCGAGCCGCCCGAGGTAGGTCTGTTGGGCTTTGGTGCCCACATCGAGAGCCATTTTGGCTGCCCCGATATTCGATGAATAAATGAGAATTTCCGGCACGCTGAGCCAGCGGTTCTTGGCGTGATAATCGGTGATCGAGAAGCGCGCCACGCGCATCGGCTTGGACGCGTCGTAGCCGCCGGAAATGGCGACCACGCCGGAATCCAGCGCCATGGCGGCGGTCAACAGCTTGAAGGTCGACCCCATTTCATAGACGCCCTTGGTGGCGCGGTTGAAACCGGCCTCGCCCAGCATTTCCACCGGGCGGTTGGGGTCGAAATCGGGCAGCGACACCATGGCCACCAGTTCGGACGTATTGGCGTCCATCACGATGGCCGTGCCGCCAAGGGCGGAAAATTCCTGCACCGTGTTGGTCAGAACTTCGTGGGCGATGGCCTGGATGCGCAGGTCGATGGACAGTTGCAGCGGCGCGCCCCCGCCCGTCAGCTTGCTTTCGAAATGGCGCTCGATCCCGGCCGTGCCGCGGCCGTCGATGTCGGTAACGCCCAGGACATGAGCCAGCAGGCGGCCCTGGGGATAGACCCGGCGTTCGCCCCGTTCGAACTGAATGCCCGGCAGGCCCAGGCGATTGACCGCGTAATGCTGTTCCGGCGTCAGGTTGCGTTTCAGGTAGACGAACCGGCCGCGCGACGAAAGGCGCTTTTCCAGCTTGTCGCGATCCAGGTCGGGCAGCACGCGGATCAGCTTGTCCGCTGTCTCCTGCACGTCCATCACGTGCTTGGGATCGACGTAAAGGGAAACAGCCGGCAGCGAGGTCGCGATGACGATGCCGTTGCGGTCGACGATGTCCGCCCGTTCCTGAACGGGGGCCAGGGGATTGACGCTGCGCGCCAGGCGCGGCTCGGCCCGGTCGGCGAACAGGGTCAGGTCAACCACCCGCCAGCCCAGTGCCATAAAGGCCATGGAGATGACCAACCCGGTGACGACAAGGCGCGAGCGCCCGGTTTCAAGGGCTTCGGCCGTGCGCCCCGTGGGACCGCCCCGGTAGCGCGCGAAATCGAACAGATCACCCTGCATGAGGGATGCGATCATCGCCCACCCTCCTTGATCGGCGTCGGCGTCAGACCCAGGGCTCGGCGGATCGCCGGCAAGGCGTCCTCGACCGCTTTGTCACGGGGGGAGGAAACTGCGGGTGCGGGTGCAGCCTCGGCCACCGGTTCAACCTTGCGGTCGGCGACCTCGACGGTGGGCCGCCAGGGAATCTCCTCGACCGTGCCGAGTTGCCGGGTCGCGATGGGCTCCAGCCCCAGATATCGTTCCGCCAGCAGGCGCAGGCGCTGCGGGTCATTCAAATGCGCCCATTCCGCCTGCAGCACATGCACGGCGCGGTTGTCGCGGGCGATGTCGCGATTGAGGCTCTCAAGCTGATCCTCCAGGTCCTGGACCTGGTAGCTGACCATGAACAGGCCCAGCGACATGACGGCGGCAAGAACAAGGGCGAGGAAGGTCGTGCGTTTGCTCATCTGCGATCCCTCCTCATGCCGCTGCCCGGGCGGGCGCGTCCGTGCGCACGGCCCAGCGCAGGCGGGCCGAACGGGCGCGCGGGTTGGACCGGGTTTCGGTCTGACCCGGCTTGACCGTGCCGCGGGTGATCAGGGTGAAGGTCGGTTTGTGCGTGCTGACCGGCAGGTCCGGCAGATGGCGCGACGGGCGCGGCCCGGCGCCGGACCGTTCGCGGAGAAACTCTTTCACCGCCCGGTCTTCAAGCGAGTGGAAGGACACGACGGCCAATCGGCCGCCCGGCGCCAGCAGCGCCTCGGCCCCGGCAAGGCCGCGGGCCAGTTCGCCCAGTTCGTCATTGACGAAGATGCGCAGCGCCTGGAACGTGCGGGTCGCGGGATCGATGCCGTCCTTGGATTTCCGGACAACGCCGCGGATCAGGTCGGCCAATTCCTCGGTGCGGGTGATCGGCGCCTTTTCGCGCAGTTCGACGATGGCGCGGGCGACGCGACGCGATGCCCGTTCCTCGCCATACTTATAGATAAGGTCGGCCAGTTCCTGTTCGGCCATGGAATTGACTACGTCGGCGGCGGTCGCCATGTCGTGGCCGAGGCGGCCGTCCGCGTCCATACGCATGTCGAGCGGCCCGTCGGCGCGGAAGGAAAATCCGCGCGCCGGGTCGTCCAACTGCATGGAGGACACGCCGAGATCAAGGGCGACGCCGTCGACCCGCTCCACCCCGACGGAGGACAGCAGTTCATACATATCGCCGAAGCGCCCGGCCAGCACCGTCAGGCGGCCCGGAAATTCCTGGCCCAGTTCGGCGCCGATGCTTTGCGCCAAGGGATCGCGGTCGATGCCCCAGACCGTGCAATCGGCGGCTTCCAAAAGCCCACGTGAATAGCCGCCGGCCCCGAAGGTGGCATCCACATAGACGCCGCCGTCCCGGGGTTCCAGGGCGCTCAGAACTTCGGCAAGCATGACCGGGGAGTGACGGGATTTATCAGCCATCGCCGTCCTCCCCGGCCGATGCGCCTGGCCGTTTCGGTAATTTCAATGTCATGCCGCGCGATTTGGCGCGCTCGAAGGCGCCGCCGCGCTGGGCTTCGTAGGCGGCGGGCTCCCACATCATCATGCGCTGGCCGCGGCCGACGAACAGAACCTCGCCCTTGATGTTGGCGTAGTCGCGAAGATCATCGGTCAGGACGATGCGGCCTTCCGGGTCCATCGGCAGTTCGCGGGCGTTTTCCAGGATCACGGCGGCCAGGTCGTCCTGGTCGTCGGAGAACACGTCGAGGTCTTCGAGCCCTTCGGCGAGGCGCATCATGAAAGCCTCGTCGCAGGCTTCGAGCGCCGGATACTTGAAGGACGGAAAGGCATAAAGGCCGGAGAACGCGTCGGCATCCGCGTCGGCGCGGCCGCGTGACAGGGCCGCGCGGAAGGGCTTGGGTACGCTGACCCGTCCCTTCCTGTCGATCCTGTTGACGTGCCGTCCAACCAGCAGCGCCACCGCTACCCCCTTAGGGCTTCCACCCGATTCCCGCTCGGCGGGGATGATCACGCCCAACTTCGGACGTCGCCCCCGCACCCGCCGCGCCCGGCCCGCTGGACCGGAAAGAACTCCGTGATTCCCTCCCGGAATTCCTCTGTGGCGCCGCCCCCGGCCCCGATAACCGCCCCGCCCGTTCGGACAAGGTGCGGCCCGGCATCCGAAAACACTGCGCCATTCACGCACTTTGGGCATGTTTGGGATATCATGGGATATCATGGGCGTCAATGGAATTGGCCTGGGAAACCGTGGGCTTCGGCGGGTCCCGGGCCGGCCGTTAACGAAGGCATAACCATGATTTTCCCCGCGTCCCGGCCCGGCACGCGCCGCCACCACGGGCCACCGGCACCCTGGGCCAACCAAAAAAGTTCCGATCTGGGACGATTAAAGCCCCCGAAGCGGGCCTAATTTTGCGGGCACGGGGGCATTTTTGGGGCGGATCGCCGAATCCGGGCAGTTGGGAAATTTAGGACCAGACGGCCTGTAAGCCGGGTTCTGTCCCCGGGCGCCTCGCGACGCACCGATGGACGGCCATTCATCTGGGACAGGCGTCGCCGCCTGCCTCGCGCAACCTACCCGAAGGACGATGCGGAAACGCATCCATGGCCCGAAGCCATCGGCCCTTCCTATTCGGTTTTGCTCCCGGTGGGGTTTACCGTGCCGTCCTTGTTGCCAAGGACGCGGTGCGCTCTTACCGCACCCTTTCACCCTTACCCCCCTTCGCCCGAAGGCTTCGGGGGGCGGTTTGCTTTCTGTGGCACTTTCCCTAGGCTCGCGCCCGCCGGGGGTTACCCGGCACCGTGTTTCCGTGGAGCCCGGACTTTCCTCCCCTTGCAGCTTTCGCCCTAGCAAGAGGCAGCCGTCCAGCCGTCTGGTCCAAGCGGGTTATAGCCTATTGGCAAGAAATTGCACCACAGAGACGGTGAGGCGATGAGAAGAAGGGAGACCTTACGGCACCCTACCTGCCTCCTCACCGTCTCACTGCCTCAGTGGTTTTCTTTTCGTCCCCTAGGAAACGGCGCCGTCGTCATGGCGGATCATCTCGACCAAACCAAGCGCCCGCCGCGCCGTCTCGGCGTCGATGCGCCCAGTGACACGGTCCGGGCGGAAGTGGCGCTGGAAGGCCTTCAAGGCTGCGTTGAAATCCGTGACGTCGTAGCCGATTTCCCGAAGCGCGTCGGCCAGCACGGGTTGATCCATCATCAGCGCGTCCGCCTCGGCGGGCCACAGGCCGATGCCCTTCCCGGCCAGGCGTTCCCAGGGAAACAGTTCGCCGGGGTCGGTCTTGCGCGTCGGCGCCACGTCGGAATGGCCGACCACGTTGCGGGCCGGAATGGGGTGGCGGGTGAGCACGCCAAGGCAGACGGCCTCAAGCTCCCTGATCTGGGGTTCGGGAAATTCCCGGTAGCCCCAGTCGTGGCCCGGGTTGACCAGTTCGATCCCGATGGACCGCGCATTGATGTCCGTGCGGCCCCGCCAATGGGCGACGCCCGCGTGCCAGGCGCGCATTTTCTCGTCCACCAGCCTGTGGACGGTGCCGTCCTCGTCGATCAGGTAATGGGCCGAGACCTCGGCCTTGGGGTCCTTGAGCCGGTCCAGCGCCGCCGCCGCCGTTTCCATGCCGGTGTAATGCAGCACCAGCATGTCCACGGTGAAGCCGGGGCCGCGGTCGTCGCAATTGGGGCTGGGGTCGATGATGATCTCGGGCATTGGCATTCCCCCATTGCTCGGGATTTGCGTTAGAGCTTGCGCTCTTTCTTGACCTGATCATAGGCGGCGTTAATGGCCGCCATCTTGTCGTTGGCGAGGTCGATGAATTCCTGGGGCATGCCGTCGGCCATCAGCTTGTCCGGATGGTTCTCGCGGATCAGCTGGCGGTAGGCTTGCTTGATGTCGGCGTCCGAATCCGTGCGCTTGACGCCGAGAATTTCGTAGGGGTCCGCCTTCTTGGGCTCGTCCAGATGCATGGCCTTCAGGCGCTCGAACCCCTGGGGGGTGAAGCCGAAGATCAGGGCCGTGCGGCGCAGGAATTCCATCTCGCCGGGATGCACGGCGCCGTCGGCCTTGGCGATGTGGAACAGGGCGGCGAGCAATTCTTCCAGCACCGCCGGCTCGCGGGTGAACATCATGGCGATCTGTTCGGCATAGGGCTCGTAGCCGGTCGCGTCCTTGCGGGCCTCGTTGAACAGCTTGCCGACGGCGGCTTCGTCCTCGGGCGGGACATGGAACATGCGGCGGAAGGCAAGGATCTCGTCCTTGGAAACCGCGCCGTCCGATTTCGCCATCTTGGCGGCCAGCACGATGACGGCCTGGGTGAAGGCGACCTGGCGGGCCTCGTTCTGGGCATCCGCCCCCCCGACGCCGGACAACAGGGCCTCGTCCCCCGCCTTCTTCTGGTCGTACATATGACCCGCGATGCCGCCGATGAGCGCCCCCAGCGGCCCACCCATGGCGAACCCGGCAACCCCGCCGACGACTTTACCCCAAATGCTCATGGTCGATTGACTTCCCCCGCCCGTGGCGGCTTGTTGACGGCGCCGGCGGCGCGTTTCCTCGGGCCGCAATTTAGGACGGTCCCAGCCGTCCCGCCAGGGGCAGTTTAATGGCCAGGTCCTTGGGATCGATGCCGAAGGTCAGGCCCAGGATGTTGACCTCGACCCCTTCCTCGACCCCGGCCATCACACCCAACAGCCCGAACAGGGACAGCTGATAGCCGGTGCCGCTCGGCGTTTTGGCGGCGAAGCCGCCTTCGGGCAAGTAGTCCTTGCCGATGGCCGTGGGCGGCAGGTCCAGGTTCAATTCCGGCACGGCGCGGGCGACATGGGCGGTGAAGGTGTTGGAATTGGGACCGGGCCAGACCGTATAGGTCCTGGCATGAGGATAGGCCCGGGCCGCCGTGTCGATGCGCTTGATCATGTCGTCGACGCCGCCCCCCCGCTTGTCGGCGATAATTTCCGGCTCGGCCCCGAACCAGCGCTGATCCGGTTCTTTCTCTGAAATCACCAGGGCCGATCCGCCATGACGCGCGCGCCAACCGATGATCTCGTAGACCGTGAAGGCATCGGCGTCGGTCGGCTTGGCCGCGATCCAAGTATGGACGCCGAAAATACCGCGCCAGGAAAACGCCCTGGCCGCATAGACCTGAACGACCGCTTCCTTGGTCACCGCCGGGTCGGGCGCGATGCCCAGGGGTTCCCGGCTTGCTGTGCGCCAATCCGCCATGACGGTGTGCTTTCCGATGCCGGCGGCCGCGCTGATGACCAGAAGCACAAACAGCCCCTTCGCCACGGTCCGCAATGTTTTGCTTTTGAACATGATGATCCCGATAAATCCAGCACCTTACTTAGGCAGGCAGCAGCCGTTTTGCCAGTTGCCGCCATACCGCGGGCATCAGGTAGATGGGAAACTGGCCGACCACGAAGTACAGCATGGTATCCGGATCGATGGCCGGCAGCAAAACCGCGATCAGGATCGCCAGGTTGCGGTTGCCCGAGGCAAAGGACGCCGACAGCACCTTGACCCGCCCCCAATCGCGGCCCATGGCCCGCCCGACAACGGCGAAGACCCCCGCCCCGGCCAACTGCAGGCCCGCGTAAACCGCGAAGCTGAGGATCGTCACGAAGATCACATGATCCGGGTTGTCCCGGAACGCCTGCGGCACGCCCGCCATCAGCCCGGCGGCGAAGCCGACCAGCAGAATCACCGACATCCCGTGCAGGGGCTGACGCCAGGCATCGATCCGCGCCCGGCCAAGGATTCGTTGCGCAATCACGGCGGCGGCGAAGGTCGAGACGACGAGGGCCGCCAGCCGCCCCATGAGGTCGAACGTCGACAGGGGGATATCCACCAGGGCCGACGACACCACGGGCAGCGTCAGCGGCACCAGGAAGGTTTCGGCGATCAGCACCAGCAAAAGGAACGCCCCGTCGAGCCCGATGACCATGCCGACGGCGGGCGTGGACATCAGCGGGCAGCTTGCCGCCGTCAACACCATGGCGGCGATCAGGCCCGGCGACAGTCCCATATCCTTTACCAGCAGCCAGGTGACGACCGGCGTTACCGCCAACATCCAGACCAGCGTGATGCCCAATAGGAACGGCCGGCGGATGTGGCCCATCACGTCGGCCCAATCGATATGGACCATGGACACGAACATCAGAACCCAGACCATTTCCGTCAGCCAGGGCTGCAGATGGACGGTCACGCCGGGGAAGGCGAGGCCGGAAAACACGCCGACGGCCATCATGGTGGTGGCGTGGCGGCCCAGAAAGGCGAGACCGGAGACGATCAGGGCAGCGAGGTTCATTGGGTCGGTCCTGCGGTGGAACGGATGGCATCCGGGCACTTGCGCGGAAATCGATTATGGGGCAAACCCAGATGTATACAATCCGATCAAGAAATCCCAATCCCCAAGGAGCATCCATGGCCGAACAGGTTGATACGGTAGTCATCGGCGCGGGCGTCGTGGGCCTGGCCTGCGCGCGCACCCTGGCCCAGGCCGGGCGCGACGTCATCCTGCTGGAAAAGGCCGACGATATCGGCACCGGCACCAGTTCCCGCAATTCCGAGGTCATCCACGGCGGCATCTACTATGCCAAGGATTCGCTGAAGGCGCTGTGCTGCGTCGAGGGCAAGGAGATGCTCTACGAATACTGCGCAAGCCACGGGGTCGAGCATAATCGTATTGGAAAAATCATCGTCGCCATCACCGAGGACGAGGTGGTGAAGCTGGAGGAACTGAAGGCCAAGGGCGAAGCCAACGGCGTTCACGACCTGACCTGGCTGGACGCCAAGCAGATGAAAGAGGCCGAGCCCAACGTGACGGCGGCGGCCGGCCTGATGTCGCCGTCCACCGGGATCATCGAAAGCCACGGCTACATGCTGTCCCTGCAGGGCGAATTGGAAGATCGGGGCGGCATGATCGCCTTCAACACCCCCGTGGACGGCGGCGAGGTTCTGGCCGACGGGCGCATCCGCATCCGCGCCGGCGGCGACGCGCCCATGGAATTGGACTGCTCCCTGGTGGTCAACGCCGGCGGACTGTATGCCCAGCACATCGCCCGCGCCATCGACGGCATCCCGGCGGACAGCATCCCCGGCAGCTTCTACGCCAAGGGCCATTACTTCACGATCGCAGGCAAAAGCCCCTTCAACCACCTGATCTATCCGGCCCCCGTGCCGGGCGGGCTCGGCACCCATTCGACCCTCGATCTCGGCGGCGGCACCAAGTTCGGGCCGGACGTGGAATGGCTCGACGTCACCCATCCGGACCAGATCGACTACAAGGTCGACGAAAGCCGGGTCGAAAGCTTCTACGGCGCGATCCGCCGCTACTGGCCGGGCCTGGCCGACGGCGCCCTGTCGCCGGGATACACGGGCGTGCGGCCCAAGCTGACCAACAGCAACGACAAATACGCCGCCGACTTCGTCATCCAGGGTGCCGACGTGCACGGGCTGACCAACTACGTCGGCCTTTACGGCATCGAAAGCCCGGGTCTGACCTCGTCGCTCGCGATCGCCAAGCGGGTTCTGGAGAAAGCGACCACATAACATTCCCTTGCTTGCCGCGTTTAATTTTTCCCGTCAAAATAGAACTTTCCCTGATCGGGGAAATCGGGGAAGGGGAGACGATGCCGGAGATAACGAACGGCCAAGGGGGCGACGCCGCGCAAACTGGCTTTCCTAAATCACAAGCAGGATCGCGGGCGGAGCCGGCGGCGCAGAAATATTCCAAACTGAATTTTACCGGGCGCCTCGGTCCGTTGTTCAAATTGGCCCTCAAGAACGCGGTCCTGACACTGCTGACGCTCGGCATCTATCGGTTCTGGGCCAAGACCGCCATCCGCCGGTATTTCTGGGGAAACACGGTCATCCAAGGCGAACCCCTTGAATACACCGGACGGGGAACCGAATTGCTTCTCGGCTTCCTATTAGTCGTCGCCATTTTGGCCCCGGTCAGCCTTGCGTACAATTTCGTGGTTACCGCCGTCGGACCTTTGACCACCACGGGCCAGATCATCCAAGGTCTGTACTCGGTGATGATCCTTTGTCTGATTTATTTGGCGATGTTCCGCATCTGGCGCTATCGCCTCAGCCGGACATCTTGGCGAGGCATCCGGTTCGCCCTGGATGGCGAAGCCTGGCGGTTCATGTTACTGGCCCTGGCCTGGACCGTCTTGACAGCCATTACGTTCGGGATCGCTTATCCCTGGATGCGCAAGGCACTGTGGGAATACCGCATCGACCGGACCCGGTTCGGAACAGCGAAGTTCGCGTTTGACAAGAAAACATCAGCCCTTCGGCTGCTGATTCCCTGGTTGTTGACCCTCGTGTTCCCACTGATCTTTGGCGCCACGCTGGGTTTCATTGGGATGGCCCCCGGGGGGGTCCAACAAGGCCTGGGACAAATTCAACAATTATTTTCCGGTTTGGCGCACTGGTTGTTTCTTGGCGCCCTCGCCTGGATCGTCGTCTACACTTGGTACCGGTTGACGGAATTCCGGCTTGTTGTCGGCGCCATACGGATTGATGGCGGTGCCGGATTTCGCTCTTCCGTACGCCTGCCCGTCGTAATCGGCATCAGCGCGCTGTTCTGGGGCACGGTCATGCTTGCCTTCTCCGTTTTAAGCGTATTTTTCATCAGCATGATCGTGGCCTCCCCAGGTGCAGGCGGCGGGAACCTGTTCATGATCGGCGGGATCACCGTGATGATTGTCATGGTGATGGTCATATTGCCCATGCTCTATACATTGATCATGCAGTACCGCATGATCCGGCACATCGTGAACACATTGGCCGTCAGCAACCCGCAGGCTTTCGCCGCCGCGATCCAGATGGCGGATACGGGGCCATCTCGGGGCGAGGGCTTGGCAGACGTTCTGGATGTCGGCGCCTTCTAATCCGCCCCGGGTCGGGGCCCGGTATTTCGACGGGCAAAGTGCGGCGACCCGCCAAGTCATCCTGTCGATTTCCAAGATGGAACTCGCCATCCACGATGAAGGCGGATTGTTGCTGGCGACATGGCCCTGCGCCGACGTGCGGCTGATCAGTCCACCTGGGGCGGATCGCTGTCTGCTCGGTCTCGGGCGGTCCGGCGAGGCCCGCCTATCGATTGCCGCTAAAAACCTCGAGTATTTTCTCCCCCATCTCCGAAACCTAAGGAAACCCGAAAAATCTGCACGGGAAGTGCTTGTTCCCGTCCTGAAATACGGGGCCCTTGCCGGCCTTTCCCTTTGGCTTCTGTTCGCCGTCATCATCCCGCAATCGGCCGTATTGATCGCGGAAAACTTACCGGAAGAGTACGAAAACAAGTTGGGTGCCGCAGCACGGGATCAGGTGATCTCTCTACTCATATTGATGGACCCAAAGAGCAAGAAAAAGCCCGGGAAGAAGATCTGCCTTGGAAAGGGAAGTTTGGAACTTGACCTGTTCGGTCACCAGTTGAAAACATCCGCCGGACGTCCGGACGCCGCCCTCCGCATTACCGTCGTCGATGTGGGGCTGGTGAATGCCTTTGCTTTGCCAGGGAACCAGATCATCGTGACGCGCGGACTTATCGATCAGGCCACCAACGGCAACGAAGTCGCCGCGGTGGTCGCTCATGAAATCGGGCATCTTGTCTACAAGCACCCCACGAAAGTCGCGTTGCAGCAGGCAGGAACGGCGGCAATAGCCGGCCTGATGGTCGGGGACGTTTTCGGCGGCGGCGCGATTGCCGCCCTGGGCAACACCATGTTGAGTTCCGCCTACAATCGGGAAGCCGAGGCCGAAGCCGATGCCTTCGCCATCAAGGAAATGAACAAGGCCGGTTGGGACGCCCGGCCGATTGCCGGTTTTTTCCACCGTCTGGCCGACATGTACGGCGACATGGAAAATCGTTTCTCGCTTCTAGCCTCTCACCCGCTATCCGAAGAACGGGCCAGGACTTTTCTGGAAGAGTCTCAAGGAACCGGCTTGGCATTTACCGCCGATCAATGGCGGAACATCAAGGCGCTTTGTCGCGCGTCCCCGCGAAGTGGATAACTTCGCGCCCGAAGCGACCTACTCCGCCGCCACGGCCTGTCCGAAGATTCGTTCATACCGCTCGGTATAATGCGTCCAGACGTCCGGGTTCTTCAGGCGCGGCGGCTTTTCGCCCCGCAGGATCGTGACCCATTGTTCGGCCGCCGCCTTGGCCATGTTGTAGTTGCATTCGTAGGTCACGCCCGCGTTGTGGGGCGACAGCAGAACATTGTCGAATTCGACAAACCGGTTATCCGCATTGCCCGTGGGTTCGATATCGAACACGTCGAGCCCGGCCCCCTGGATGCGTTTCTCACGCAGCGCCGCGACCAGCGCGTCTTCGTCGGCGATGCCGCCCCGCGCCGTGGTGATGAAATAGGCGGTGGGCTTCATGAAGCCGAAGGCGCGGGCATCGACCATGCCGCGAGTCTCTTCGGTCAGCGGACAGTTGACGGAGACGATGTCGGCTTCCCGGCACAGGGTTTCGAAATCGACCTTTTCCGCCCCGCGTTCGGCGAAATCAGCATCGCTGATATAGGGGTCGTAGGCAATCGCCTTGGCGCCGAACACCTTCACATAGCCGGCGACCAGTCGGCCGATATTCCCCAGGCCGATAATGCCGACCGTCTTGCCGGTCAGTTCGGAGCCGATGAAGTCCTGGCGGTCGATCCTGGCATTGGCGCGGATCGCCTTGTCGGTCTGCGCGATCTGCTTGGACAGGGTCAGCGCCAGGCCCAGAACATGCTGCGCCACGGACACGGAATTGGCGCCCGAATTGTTGACCACCATGATGCCCAACTCGTTACACGCGTCGACGTCGATCATGTCGTAACCGGCGCCGGTCGAAGACACGGCCAGCAGGTTGGGGCAGCGTTCCAGGAACGCGCGATTCGGATACCAGGCTTTCGGGGTTTCATTGGTCGGCATGAACTGAATGCCGTGCACCTGGGCCAGCAGGTTCCAATTGTGGTCGGCGTCGTCTTCGAAGGCGATGCGCTGGGGCGTGATTTCCGGCGCGGCGGCCAGGATGTCCATGGCGATGGGATCGACGAACTTGTTGAAATAGGCAAGAGTGCGCGACATGGGGCAGGATGTCCTCTGGGCTTGTGTTTTTGCTTGTGAGGCTGTTCTATCCGGTCTGTCACAAAGCCGACAAGAAAAACCGGGGCCTTCGGGGGCTTGAGAGGACCGGCAACCGACCAAATGGCGGATCAAACACGAAAATCGGGCTGGCACGTCTGGATCGACCGGGGCGGCACCTTCACGGATCTGGTCGCCCAGGCGCCGGACGGGCGGCTGGTGACCCATAAGCTGCTGTCGGAAAATCCGGACCAGTACGAAGACGCCGCCCTGCAGGGAATCCGCGACATTCTGGGCGTTTCCCCGGGCGCTGCGATCCCCGAGGGGGCCGTCAGCGTCGTCAAGATGGGCACCACCGTGGCCACCAATGCCCTGCTGGAGCGCAAGGGCGACCGCACGGTTCTGGTCATCACCGACGGCTTCGGCGACGCACTGCGCATCGGATACCAGGCCCGGCCCAATATTTTCGCGCGCCACATCGAACTACCGGAAATGCTCTATGAGCAGATGATCGAAACGCCCGAGCGCGTGAACGCCCAGGGCGAGGTTCTGACGCCGCTCGACCAAGACCGCCTTCGCGCCGGGTTGCAGGATGCCTTCGACGCCGGCATCCGCGCCGCCGCCATCGTGTTCATGCACGGTTACCGCTATCCGGACCATGAACGCCGGGCCGCGCGGATCGCCCGTGACATCGGCTTCACCCAGGTCTCCACCAGCCATCAGGTCAGCCCCCTGATGAAGCTGGTCAGCCGCGGCGACACCACGGTGGTCGATGCCTATCTGTCGCCGATCCTGCGCCGCTATGTCGACCGGGTGGCCGCCGACCTGGGCGATACGCCGCTTCAGTTCATGCAATCCAACGGCGGGTTGACCGACGCACGCCTGTTCCAGGGCAAGGATTCGATCCTGTCGGGACCTGCCGGCGGCGTCGTCGGCATGGTCGAGACCGCGCGCATGGCGGGCTTCGCCAAGGTCATCGGCTTCGACATGGGCGGAACCTCCACGGACGTATCGCATTACGACGGGGAGTACGAACGCACGTTCGAAACCCAGGTCGCCGGCATTCGCATGCGCGCCCCCATGATGAACATCCACACGGTCGCCGCCGGGGGCGGCTCGATCCTGCATTTCGACGGCGCCAGATACCGGGTCGGACCCGACAGCGCCGGGGCCGATCCGGGCCCGGCCTGCTATCGCCGGGGCGGGCCGCTGACCGTCACCGACTGCAACGTCATGCTGGGCAAGGTGCAGCCTCAATACTTCCCGGCCGTGTTCGGCCCCGACGCGGACCAGCCCCTGGACGACCGCGCCGTGCGCCGCAAGTTCGAGGACATGGCCCGGACCATCCACGAGGAAACCGGCGACGACCGCACGCCGGAAGAAGTCGCCGAGGGCTTCCTGAAGATCGCCGTCGAAAACATGGCCAACGCGATCAAAAAAATCTCCGTGCAGCGCGGCCACGACGTGACGGAATACGTGCTCAACGGCTTCGGCGGGGCGGCGGGGCAGCACGCCTGCCTGGTTGCCGACGCGCTCGGCATGAACACCGTGTTCCTGCATCCCTTCGCGGGCGTGCTCTCGGCCTACGGCATGGGTTTGGCCGATGTGCGGGCGATCCGCGAAAAAGCGGTGGAGGCACCGCTGGCCGCCGGTCTGACCGCGCCCCTGATGGAGATCATCGAAGGCCTGGAAAAGGACGCCCGGGCAGAGATCGACGGCCAGGGCATCGCAAAGGAAAACGTCGAAACCTTCCGCCGCGCCCATCTTCGCTACAAGGGCACGGACACGGCCCTGATCGTGCCGTTCGGCGACCGCAACAAGATGATCGACGAGTTCGAAGTTCTGCACCGCCAGCGCTACGGATTCACCGCCCCCGGCCGCGGGCACATCATCGAAGCCGTGTCGGTGGAAGTCGTCGGCCGCGCCGGCATGGCGGAAGATGCCGATATCGAGGACATCCCCGGCGTGGCGGCCCTGCGCCCCATGACCCTGGTGCCCATGACCTCGGGCGGCAAAACATATGAAACCCCCGTCTACCGCACGGAGGCCCTTCTGCCCGGCGACCGCCTGGCCGGGCCGACGATCCTGGTCGAGAACACCTCGACCATCGTGGTCGAGCCGGGCTGGGCCGCCGAGATGACCCGCAAGGGCCACCTGATCCTGACCCGGGCGGAGCCGCGCCCCGAAGTCCACGCCATCGGCACCCAGGCCGACCCGGTGATGCTGGAAATCTTCAACAACCTGTTCATGTCCATCGCCGAACAGATGGGTACGACCCTGGCCAACACCAGCTATTCCGTGAACATCAAGGAACGGCTGGATTTCTCCTGCGCCGTGTTCGATCGCAAGGGCGACCTGATCGCCAACGCGCCGCATATCCCGGTGCACCTGGGGTCCATGGGGGAAAGCATCCGCGCCGTGATGCGCGACAACGCAGGCAAGATCAAACCCGGCAACGTCTATGCCCTGAACGCGCCCTATAACGGCGGCACCCACCTGCCGGACGTCACGGTCATCACGCCGGTGTTCGACGACAAGGGCCGGGATATTTTGTTCTATGTCGGCTCCCGCGGTCATCACGCCGACATCGGCGGCATCACCCCGGGCTCCATGCCTCCCGACAGCAAAACGGTCGAGGAAGAAGGTGTTTTGATCGACAACTTCCTTCTGGTCGATCAGGGCAACCTACGCGAGGACGCCCTGCGCGATCTTCTCTGCGGCGGGACTTATCCGGTGCGCAATTTCGATCAGAATCTGGCCGACCTGGCGGCGCAGATCGCCGCCAACGAAAAGGGTGCCCAGGAACTGCGCAAGATGGTCGATCACTTCGGCCTGGAAACGGTCTGGGCCTATATGGACCATGTCCAGGACAACGCCGAGGAAAGCGTGCGCCGGGTGCTCGACGTGCTGACCGATGGGCAGTTCACCTGCGAGATGGACAACGGTGCGGTGATCGACGTGAAGATCACGCTCAACCGCAAGAAGCGCGAGGCGACCTTGGATTTCTCCGGCTCGTCGGCGCAGTTGGACAGCAACTTCAACGCCCCCACGGCCGTCTGTCATGCGGCGGTGCTCTATACCTTCCGCACCCTGATCGACGACGACATTCCGCTCAACGCCGGCTGCCTGAAGCCGCTGAAGCTGGTGATTCCGAAGAAATCCATGCTGTCGCCCGTCTATCCCGCCGCCGTGGTCGCCGGTAACGTGGAAACCAGCATGATCATCACCGACGCGCTGTTCGGCGCCTTGGGCGCCCTCGCCTCCAGCCAGGGAAGCTGCAACAACTTCACCTTCGGAAATGACCGCCACCAGTATTACGAAACCATCTGCGGCGGGTCGGGTGCGGGACCGGACTTCGACGGCACGGACGCCGTTCACACCCATATGACCAACACCCGGCTGACCGATCCGGAAGTCCTGGAATGGCGCTTTCCCGTGCTGGTCGAACGTTTCGCCATCCGCCAGGGATCAGGCGGTGCGGGGGCCCATCCGGGCGGCAACGGCGTGGTCCGCCGCATCCGTTTCCTCGAAGACATGACGGCGGCGATCCTGTCCAGCCACCGCCGCGTACCACCCCACGGGATCAACGGCGGCGGCGCTGGCATGATCGGGCGCAACGCCGTGGAACGGGCCGGCGGCACGGTCGAAGAATTGACCGGCACGGACCGCCGCGAGCTTAAACCCGGCGACGTGTTCATCATCGAAACACCGGGCGGCGGCGGTTTCGGCGCGGTGTAAGGCATCCTTAACCGGCGCTTAACCAAGGTTTTCTATAAGATTCCCAGGATTCCGGGTGCGATTCGGAGGCGTTTGACCGCCGGGCCGCCGGGGCATAGACTCGCCCGGCAGTTCGGCGCGCCGACCGAATCCTTATGGACTTGAGGGAGTTTCACCGCGTGCGCAAACGGCCGATTGCCGGAACGACGATTGCTGGATGGCTGCTGGCGGCGGCGCTGTGCGCGCCCCAGGCCGTTCGCGCGGCCCCGCTCGAGATCGAACTCGCCCGCCTGATCACCAACCATCCCAACATCCTGGCCGCCCGGAACACCCTGGAAAGCAACCGACAGGGCATCGACGTCGCCAAGGCCCGGCGCCTGCCGACCCTGAGCATGACCGGCGACGCGGGACGCGAATTCATCGACAGCCCATCAACCCGGTCGTCCGGCGCCAAAAGCATCGAGAACAAGAACGTCGCCACCTTTACCCTGTCGCAGAACCTGTTCGACGGCTATGCCACGCGGACGGCCATCCATATCGCCGAGTTGAACGAGCATCTGGCCCGCATCTCGCTGGAGGGTACGCGTCAGAACACCCTGTTCCAGGGCGTGCGCGCCTATATCACCGTGCTGCGGCAGATGCGCCTGCTCGGCATCACCATCGAAAGCGAAGGCCGCATTCAGCGTCAGTTGAACCTGGAAGATGAACGGGTCCGCCGGGGATCGGGGATCGCCGTCGACGTGCTGCAGGCCAAATCGCGCCTGCAGGTCGCCAAGGAACGGCGCGTCGGCTTCGAAGGGCAGTTGCGTGACGCCATGTCGCGCTATCAGCAGGTATTCGGGTTTCCCCCCAATCTGGAAGACATGTACGACCCGCGCCCGCCGGTCAACGCCGTGCCGAGCGAGCTGGATCGCGCCCTTGCCATCGCGCTGGTCGAAAACCCTGCCGTGCGCGAAGCGGGCACCAGCATCGACATCACCCGCCAGCGCGAGGTCGAGGCCAAATCCGGGCTCTACCCGACCATCGATCTGGAAGGCGAGTTCAACATGGAACAGAACAACGGCGGCGTGCTCGGCACCCGGCGCGATTACAGCATCGGTTTCCAGGCCGATTGGGAACTGTTTTCCGGCTTTTCCACCCGGTCTTCGACCCTGCGCGCCGCCTATGACACGGCCGCCAACCGCAACAAGCTGCAGGCCGCCGCCCGCACGGTGGAGGAACAGGTCCGCCTGGCCTGGCAGGCCCTGGAAACCGCCCGCGAGCGGGTGATTCTTCTGGAAAACGCGGTCAACATCGCATCGGAAGTGGCGCAAAGCCGGCGTAAGCTGCGCGCCGCCGGTAAGGAAACGGTGATCAACGTGCTCGACGCCGAGAACGAGGTCAACAACGCGCAGATCAATTTCACCACCGCGTCCTACGACGAAAAGACCGCCGCCTATCAGCTTCTTCTCGCCCTCGGCCGCCTTGATCCCTTGAGCCTGAACCTCGTGGTGCAGTAAACCTTTGTCTGGGCCAACCCGGCCCGGCACAACGGAGTTGCCCCGCCATGGAAGGTTCCCTGTTTTCCCGTGACCGTCTGGTCACGCTTGACGCCATCCGCGCCGCACGCGCCAACATGCCCCACGCCATCCGCCGCACGCCCGTCGTGCCCGTGGCCCGGGACAGTGCCGAGGTCGGCCGGGAAACCCTGTTCCTGAAGTGCGAGAATCTGCAGGTTACGGGGGCGTTCAAGGTCCGCGCCGTATTCAACGTGATGCACTACCTGACGGCGGAACAGAAGGCCAAGGGCGTGGTCCTGGCCTCGTCCGGCAACTTCGCCCAGGGCTTCGCCTTCGCCGGCAAGACGCTGGGCGTTCCCATCACCGTCGTGATGCTGGACGCCACCAGCCCCTACAAAATCCAGGGCACGGAAGGCTACGGCGCCGAGGTTTATCTGTGCGGCACGGACGCCCTCGCCCGCCAACCCACGGTGGAACGCCTGGCCGTGGAGCGCGGCATGACCGCCATCGACACCTGGGAAGACCCGCCCATCATCGCCGGCCACGGCACCATCGGTTTCGAAATCATGGAACAATGCCCCGACGCCCAGCAGGTCCTGGTGCCCGTGTCGTCGGGCGGGGTCGCCGGCGGCATTGCGGCGGCGGTCAAGCTCATCAACCCGAACGTGAAGGTCGTCGGCATCCAGCCGGAACGCGCCAACGCGGCCTATGTCTCGCGCCAGGCAGGCACGCCCACGGCCATCGATTATTGGGACAGCATCGCCGACGGGCTGAGCGCCCGCCGCCCCGGCGAGTACCCGTTCATGCATCTGGACGCGTTTCTCGACGATATCGTTCTGGTCAGCGAGCAGGACATCGCCCGCGCCTTCAAGACCATCCTGACCCGCACCAAGATGCTGGGCGAGCCGGCCGGCGTGACGGCGGCGGCGGGATTCCTGTCGGGCAAAGTCAATACGTCACTGAAGACCGTGGCCGCGCTGACGGGCGGCAACCTGACCCAGGAAACGGTGTTCAAGCTTCTCGACATGGCCGCCGACTAAAGCGGCGGGGCAAGGGGCAGGCTTAGGTTTTTTCCCCGGCAACCGGCGGCTCGGTGACGCCGGGCCCCTCTTTGCGATCCCCACCCGGTGGATTCTTGCGCCGGATGATGATGTCGCCGTTGGGCAGGACCTCGGGCATTTCGTACTGAGGGATGGTCATGATGAACAGCTCGAAGGCGCGCAGGATCTTCTTCGTCCCTTCCTCCAGCAGCACGTCCGGATCAGGTGCATTCGATTGCGCCTGGGCGGTGGCGACGGGAACCGTCGCCAGCATCAGGGCAAAGATCGCGGCAGCACTGCGGCGAAGGGTTGGTGGTGTAACGGATGGCATGGTTGCTCTCCTGTGGTGGCCGCTGCGGCCCCCAAGATCTGATAGGCTTACGCGCCCTTGGCCAGAAAGGCCGACGATGCCGCAAAGGCATCCAGTTGATCGTCCTGCGCGCCCTCCAGGGCGTCCAGGCGGTCCAATTCCCGGCAGATGGCATCACGCTTTTCGATAAGCGCCTTGAAATGCAGATCGCAGCCGGCGACCTGGGATGGATAATCGCGAAGTTCCTGGAAGATCGGCCGCTTGACCGCCTGCAGGCGATCACGCAATTCCTGCCAGCGTCGGTTCTGCATGGCTGCGTCTTCATCGCGATGGGCCATTTTGAGATTGCTCATGGGCGGACTCTCCGCTGGCGGTGGTCCTTCACATATGGCCGGCAACCACCATGGCCGCAAGACCGGCGAACGATTTATCCCGGCCCCTGGGCGATGTCTTCGAGCCCGTCACGGGACAGGATTTCGACCGCCCCGCCATGTTCGACGCCGATCACGCCGGCGTTGCGCAGCTTGGTGAACGAGCGGCTGACCGTTTCCACGGTCAGCCCCAGGTAATCCGCAATATCAGCACGGCGCATGTTCAGGCGCAGCGCCCCATCGTCGTTGACGCAATCGGGCGCCTTGTCCAGCAGGGTCAACAAGAAGACCGCGATGCGTTCCTCGGCCGTCAGCCGGCCAAGCGACAGCATCTGTCCCTGAGCGGTGGTGATTTCGCGCTGCAGCTTCAGGATCACCGCCTTGGCCAATGACGGATACTGCCCAACCAGTTCCGTGATGCGGGCGCGCGGGAAACTGCACACCGTCACCGGCGTTAGTGCTTCAGCCGTGACGGGATAGTCAGGCCCCTCGGGCAGGCCGATCAGGTCCCCCATAAAATAGAACCCGGTGACCTGGCAGCGCCCGTCGGCAAGAAGCTTGTATTGCTTGAACACGCCGGAGGTGACGGTGAAGACATTATCGGCGGGGTCGGATTCCTGAAACAACGTCTGGCCGGCCGCCAGCTTGCGGCGGTTCACGTGCTCAGCGAGATGGGACAATTCATCCGTGCTCAGGCCCGAACAGGCAGCCAGATGACGCGCAACGCAGCTGGCGCATTCCTGCGACAGATGATCCCGTTCCCGGGCTGCATCACATAGGCCGATCACTCTGGCGGTGACAGATGCCATTAATTCCTACCCAAGGCTGCTTCCGGCGGTGGCAAACCCATTTCCCACCGCCGGAATGTATTATAGAGCAGCCCGGGTCCGGCGCAATTCCGGATCGTGGCAGAAGGCGTGGCCTTACCTATTCGGCGGCTTGGCCCGCATTCTGCACAATGACGCCCGCATGCTGGGTAACCATCACCTTGTTCAGCAGCTTGACGCAGGAATAGACCGCAAACGTGTGCGGACAAGGTGTTTCCGTCAGTTTGGCCAATTCCAGCACGGCACCGATCAGGGCTTCGGTCTCAAGCGACCGGCCTGCCTCGACATCCTGCAGCATGGAGGTTTTGTGGGCGCCGACGCTTTCCGCGCCATCAATGCGCTTTTCAATGGTGTGACGGAAAGTGATGCCGAGCTTTTCCGCGACGATCTGGGCTTCTTCCATCATCTTCTGGGCCAGATGCCGGGTTTCCGGGAACTGGCAGATGTCGACCAGAGTCGCATGGGTCAGCGCGCTGATCGGGTTGAAGCTGAGGTTACCCCAGGCCTTGAGCCAAATTTCCGAGCGAATATCCTCGAGCACGCGAGACCGGAAACCGGCCCCTTCGAGAAGTTCCTTCAGGCCTTCCACCCGCGCGCTGATCGATCCATCCAACTCGCCGATGGGGAAACGGTCGCCTTCGACATGCTTGATGACGCCCGGTTCCGTCACGGCGGCGGCCGGGTAGACGACACAACCGATGATGCGGTCGCCCTCGATGTACTTGGTCAGCACGCCGTCCGGATCCAGGCTTTCAAGCTGCTTACCGTCGTGCGGACCGCCGTGGTTGTGGAAATACCACCACGGAATGCCGTTCTGCACGGTCAGGATCATGGTGTTGGGGCCCATGAGGGACCCCAGGTCCTTGGCGACCAGTTCCAGGTAGTGGGCCTTGAGGCCCAGGATGACCAGGTCCTGTTCACCCGCGTCGGCGCATTTTTCGAACGCCTTCACCTGGGCGACATGTTCCGATCCGTCTTCCCAGATCAGTTTCAACCCGTTCTGGCGGATCGCCTGAAGATGCGGTCCCATATCAATGACGCTGACGTCGTTTCCGGCCAAGGCCAGTTTGGCGCCCATAAGGCCGCCGATGGCGCCGGCACCAATCACGCATACTCGCATGATGTTCTCCCTGCTTTCTCTGTTTCCCTGCGGCGGGCATATCGCATGCCCGCACGGTGTTCCCTGCGTCGGACCCGTTTGCGAGGCGGATCCGTCTAGTTATCGAAAGTGTTGCTTAGCGTGCCGATTCCATCAATGACAATCTCCACCGTGTTGGACGGCTCTTTCATGCTGCCGACGCCGACGTTGGTGCCGCAGGCGATGACGTCGCCCGGCTCCAGCGTCACATCGTGGGAGATTTCACTGATCAATTTGGCCGGCGTGCGCAGCATGTCGGAGACCGGATAATTCTGACGTTCCGCGCCGTTGAGGATCGTCTTCACGGTCAATTTCATGGGGTCCAGGCCCGTGGCGATGACCGGGCCCAGGGGGCCGAAGGTGTCGAAGCTTTTGCAACGGGTCCATTGGGCGAAGGTTTCGTCACGCTTCAGGATATCGGCCGCCGTCACGTCATTGACGCAGGTATAGCCGAACACATAGCCGAGCGCGTCGGCTTCCGACACGTTCTTGGCACGGCGGCCGATGACGATGCCCAGTTCGCCTTCATAGACGATCTTGCCGTCGTAACTGGCGGGCCGTTCGATGGCGGCCCCCGTGCCGATGACCGAATTGTTGGTCTTGATGAACCACAGCGGTTCTTCCGGGCGGACGCCGTTCATTTTCTCGCGCATGGTGTTGTAGTTGTTCCAAAGGGCGACGATTTTGCCCGGCCGCACCGGGGCCAGAACCGTGACGTCCGCCAGATTGACGGTCTCGCCGGTCGCCTTCGCACCCTGGAACATGTCCCCGGAATGCACGCTGATGACATCGCCGTCGAGCGTACCGAAACCTTCGGCGTCCTGGCGCGCGTACCTGATCCACAAAGTCATTCTTCTGTTTCCCCACGAATTGCTGTTGATGGCGCGGCCTGTGCCGCCCCCGATTGTCGACGGATTGTATACGTTTCAACGGGGGGCGACATTAAACAGGCCGCGCAGCGCATGGCAACAGAACGCGATGACGCAGTGCAGCGAAAGCGGGGATTTTTCCGGGTCGTGGAAATGGCGGAGGAAAACCCCACCAAAAGCAGGACTTAGTGGTGGAAGAGAACCGGTATTTCAGCCTTCTCGACCACGTATTGGGTGACGCCGCCGATTTTGAAGTCGTGGCGCCGGGCATGGGCATAACCGCCCATCAGCAACAGATCGATAGCGTTGTCGGCACAAGCCTTCAACAGCGTCTGGCCGACCTCTTGTGGATCGCAATTGAGCATCTGAATTTCACTTTGCTGGCCGTGCCAACGCAGGTATTCAGCAAGATCGGATGCCGGCAGCTCGTCCCCATGAGTTTCCGGCGCAGACAGAATCAGCAACTTGGCCGCGGCTTCGACGATCGGTCGTGACGACGTGACGGCGGCCGAAATCTCGGCGCTGCCGTTCCAGGCGATGGCGATGTTGTTGCCAATCTCCTTGATGTCCCGGGGCGGCACGCAGACGACGGGCTTGCCGGTTTCCATAAGGGCCGCTTCGAAGGTATTGACGCCCAACTGTCCGTCGGGCTGGGCGACGAAGATGATGTCGGTCAGCCGCCCCCGGCGGGCGACGACATTGGCCTGGCGGCCCTTTTGCTCGTGCCACGAGGCGGACACCCCCTTCTCGCCGTTGCGCGGCTCGGTGATGTCGGCGATGCCGTGGCGCTGGCAATAATCCAGGTACAGTTTCTTGACCCGGGCCTCTTCGTCGGCGGCATGGGTCTCGGCGATCTCGTTCACCACGTCACGCACGCCGGCCAGAGTCGCACCGTAGGCCAGCATGTCCTGAGAGCCCATTCGGGCATGGACGACGTCGATATGGGCATCGAATTTCTTCGCGAGTGCCACCGCGGCGTTCAGGACCAATTCGCCCTTCCCGTCACCGCGCACGGGAACAAGAATATTTCTGATGCTCATGGTCGTCCTCCCGTTGTGTCCGGACCGCCCCGGCCATGATGGCCGGGGCTGCCGGAATTGGTCAGATCACTCTAGCGTCTAGAACAGACCTTCGATTTGACCTGCGTCATTCAGGTAAATGTTGTTCGCGGACGGCACCTTGGGCAGGCCCGGCATCGTCATGATGGCACCGGTCACGGCGACGATGAATTCGGCCCCCGCCGACAGCCGCAGTTCGCGGATCGGCACGGTAAAGCCCGTGGGCGCACCCTTGGCGTCCGGATCGGTCGAGAAGCTGTACTGCGTCTTCGCCATGCAGACCGGGAAGTGTCCGTAATCCTTCTGCAATTCCGCGAAACGCTTCTCGATGGCGCCGTCACAGGAAATGCCGTCGCCGCCGTAGATCTTCTTGACGATGGTTTCGACCTTGTCACGCAGCGGCATGTCGTCCGGATAGAGCGGCTTGAAGTCGGCCACGCCGGAATCGGCCAGTTCGACCACATGCTTGGCCAGTTCTTCCGTGCCGGCACTGCCGTCCGCCCAATGGGTGGCGATGAACGCTTTCACGCCTTCGGCCTCGGCCGCGGCCTTCACGGCCTGCAGTTCGGCGTCCGTGTCGGTGATGAAGTTGTTGATGCAAACCGTCACCGGCACGCCGAACTGCTTGGTGTTCCGGATGTGGCGCACGAGGTTGTCGCAACCCTTCGTGACAGCGTCCACGTTTTCCGTACCCAGGTCGGCCTTGCCCACGCCGCCATGCATCTTGAGCGCACGCACGGTGGCGACGATGACCGCCGCCGCCGGCTTGAGACCCGCCTTGCGGCACTTGATGTCGAAGAACTTCTCGGCCCCCAGATCGGCGCCGAAACCGGCTTCGGTCACGACGTAGTCGGCAAGCTTGAGCGCCGACTTGGTCGCGATGACCGAGTTACAGCCATGGGCGATGTTGGCGAACGGGCCGCCATGGATGAAGGCCGGGTTGTTTTCCAACGTCTGCACCAGGTTCGGCGCGATGGCTTCCTTGAGCAGCACCGACATCGGGCCCGGGCCCTTGACGTCGCGGGCGTAGATCGGCTCGCGGTTGCGGTTGTGGCCGATCACGATGTTGCCGATCCGCTCCGTCAGGTCCTGCAGGCTGGTCGCCAGGCAGAAGATGGCCATGATTTCCGACGCCACGACGATGTCGAAACCGTCTTCGCGGGGGAAGCCGTTGGCGACACCACCCAGCGAATTGGTGATCTGGCGCAGCGCCCGGTCGTTCATGTCGACGACGCGCTTGAAGGCGACGCGGCGGCTGTCGATGGCCGGCTCCAACCCCCAATAGATGTGGTTGTCGATCAGCGCCGCAAGCAGATTGTGGGCGATGCCGATGGCATGGAAGTCACCGGTGAAATGCAGGTTGATGTCTTCCATCGGCACCACCTGGGCATAACCGCCGCCGGCGGCCCCGCCCTTCATGCCGAAGCAGGGGCCGAGAGAAGGTTCGCGGACGCAGATCATGGCCTTCTTGCCGATCTTGTTCAGACCGTCGCCCAGGCCCACGGTGGTGGTGGTCTTGCCTTCGCCGGCGGGGGTCGGGGTCACGGCGGTGACCAGGATCAGCTTGCCGTCGGGATTGCTTTCCAACGACTTCAGGTAGTTCATGTCGACCTTGGCCTTGTGCGGGCCGTACTGCAGAAGCGCGTCGCCGGGAATGCCCAGCTTCTCGGCGCCGACATCGGCGATCGGCTTCATGGTAGCTTCGCGGGCGATTTCGATATCACTTTTGGGCATGGTTTCCTCTCGCGTCCCTCTTTCGGGATCTCTGGAGCCTGGGTTGTTTCCTTTGGGTTGATGCGGCCGCCGCTTAGGCGCCCAGCACCTTCCCCTTCTGCAGGCCGACTTTGGCCACGTATTCCGGTGCGGTGATCTTCTTGTCGTCATGGGGGCGCAGGCGCATCACCTTGACGGCGCCGCCGGGGGCCGCAACCAGGATATGGTCGTCGGCGATGTCGACAACCTCACCCGGCTTGCCGCCGGTGTCGCCGTCCACTTTGCGGGAATCGAAGATCGACAGTTCGTTGCCGTCGATGGTGGTCCAGGCACCCGGCTGCGGGTTGCAGCCGCGGATCTGGTTGTAGACCTCGGCCACGGGTTTCGACCAATCGATCTGCATGTCCTTCTTACGGCACCAGGATTCGTAGGTCGCTTCGTCCTCGTTCTGGGGAATCTTCGGCGGATTGCCGGCCTTCACCATATCGATGGCTTCCAGCATCATCGCCACGCCGCGGTCGAAGATCTTGCCGAAATAGATGTCACCCAACGTGTCGTCGGGGCCGATCGCGACCTTGTCCTGATGCAGGATGAAACCTTCGTCCAGACCGTCGTCGGGCCAGAAGATGGTGATCCCGGTTTCCGTGGCGCCACCGATGATCGGCCAGTTGATGGACGACGGGCCGCGATGCTTGGGCAGCAGGGACGGATGGAAGCAGATCGAGCCATGGGTCGGGATGTCGCGGGCTTCCTCCGGCACGAAGATGATCATGTAGGCCATGACCATCAGATCGGCCTTCAGGGACCGCATGTGGTCGAGCACTTCCTTGTCCGTGTAGTTGGGCGGCTGGAACAGCGGCAGGCCCTTTTCCAGGGCGAATTCCTTCACCGGGTCGACGGGCTTGCCTTCCTTGTCCGGCGCGCAGAACACGCCGACGATTTCGTCCGCACCCTTCTCCAGAATCGCTTCCAACGTGGCCTTGCCGAAGGCCTGCTGGCCGTTAAGGATCAAACGCATGAGGGTCCTCCCTTGGGGATCTTTGTGTTTCGTGGCGAACGGGGGGCGGTCAGACCGCGCCGCCCGTCTTCGCGGCTTCGATTTCGTCCGAACTCAGGCCGATTTCCGCCAGGATTTCGTCCGTATGCTCACCCAGAAGCGGCGAGCGCTTCACGTCTGCCGGGCAGTCGGACAGCTTGATCGGGTTGCCGACCGTGAGGTAGGCGCCGCGTTCCGGATGATCGACCTCGACCACCGTGCCGGTGTCGCGCAGGCTCGGCTCCTCGGCGATTTCCTTCATCGACAGGATCGGGCCGACCGGGATATCCAGCGGATTGCAGATTTCCATGACCTCGAACTTGGTCTTGGTCATGGTCCAGTCTTCGATCGCGCCGAAGATCTGGTTGAGATGCGGCAGGCGCGCCTTCGGCGTGGCAAAATCCTCGTCCGTCTTCCATTCGGGCTTGCCGATGACGTCGCAGATCTTCTCCCACACCGCGGCTTGGGTGATGAAGTAGGTATAGGCGTTGGGGTCGGTTTCCCAGCCCTTGCACTTCAGGATGCGGCCCGGCTGGCCGCCGCCGGAATCGTTGCCCGCGCGCGGCGTGGCGTCGCCGAAGGGGATGCCCTCGCCGTATTGGGAATATTCGGTCAGCGGACCGGCCTTGAGGCGCTGCTGGTCGCGCAGCTTGACCCGGCACAGGTTGAGGACGCTGTCCTGCATGGCGCATTCGACGCGCTGCCCCTTGCCCGAATGGGTGCGCTGGTATAGCGCCGTGACGATGCCCAGCGCCAGATGCAGGCCCGTGCCGCTGTCGCCGATCTGGGCCCCCGTGACCATGGGAACATCGCCCAGCATGCCGGTGGTCGAGGCCGAGCCGCCGGCGCATTGCGCGACGTTCTCGTAAACCTTGCATTCCTGGTACGGGCCGGGGCCGAAACCCTTGACCGAGGCATAGATCATGCGCGGATTGATTTCCTGGATCTTCTCCCAGGAAAAGCCCATGCGGTCGAGGGCGCCCGGGGCGAAGTTCTCGACCATCACATCGCAATGCTGGATCAGCTTGGTGAAGATCGCCTTGCCCTCGTCGGACTTGGTGTTCAGGGTCACCGAGCGCTTGTTGTGATTCAGCATGGTGAAATAGAGCGAGTCGGCACCGGGCACGTCGACCAGCTGCTTGCGGGTCGCGTCACCGACGCCGGGACGTTCCACCTTGATCACATCGGCCCCGAACCAGGCCAGCAGCTGGGTGCAGGTGGGACCCGACTGCACGTGGGTCATGTCCAGGATTTTGACGCCTTCGAGAGCTTTCATTGTTCGTTCCCGTTATTCAGTTTTGATCGAATAGAGCTGCGTTACTTCTTCGCAACGACGCTCTGCGGGTTCAGGTTGCCGATGCGGCCGCTTTCCGTGCCGGCGTTTTCATCAATGACCGCGTTGATCAGGGCCGGCCGGCCGGCCTTGATGGCCTCCGTCACCGCCTGGTTCAGTTCGTCCGGGGACGTCGCGTAGAAGCCGAGACCGCCGAAGGCCTCCATCATCTTGTCGTAGCGCGCATCCTTGACGAACACGGTCGGCGCCACGTCGGAACCACCGGTCGGGTTCTTGTCGGTGCCGCGGTAGATACCGCCGTTGTTGAACACCACCACGCAGACCGGCAGGTTGTAGCGGCAGATGGTTTCGATCTCCATGCCGGAGAACCCGAACGCGCTGTCGCCCTCGATGCAGAGCACCTGTTCGCCGGTTTCGACCGCGGCTGCGATCGCCTGGCCCATACCGATGCCCATGACGCCCCAGGTGCCGACGTCCAGGCGCTTGCGCGGCTTGAACATGTCGATGATGGAACGCGCGAAATCGAGCGTGTTGGCCCCTTCATTGACCAGGACCATGTCCGGGTTATCGGCGACGATGCGCTTGAGCACGCCGAGGGCGCCATGGAAGTCCATGGGCACGTTATTGTTCTGCAGGCGCGGCGCCATTTTTTCGACGTTGGCGTCGCGCTTGGCCTTGACCGCGTTGATCCAGTCGGACGGCGGGGTCTTCCAGTCGCCGCCCATGCCGTCGAGCAGCAAGCCGACGCAGGACGCGATGTCGCCGACCATGGGGGCCGCGATTTCGACGTTGGAATCCATTTCCTTGGGATCGATGTCGATATGCACGAACTTCTTCGGCTCGGTCCCCCACTGCTTGCCCTTGCCGTGGCTGAGCAGCCAGTTGAGCCGGGCGCCGATCAGCATGACCGTGTCCGATTCCTTCAGAACCAGGGAGCGCGCGGCACCGGCGTAAAGATCGTGATCGTCCGGCAGCAGGCCCTTGGCCATGCTCATGGCGATGTAGGGGATGCCGGATTTTTCGACCAGTTCGCGGATCTTGTCGTCGGCCTGGGAATAAGCCGCGCCCTTGCCCAGGATGATCAGCGGCTTCTTGGCCGACTTCAGGACGTCGAGCGCGCGGGTCACCGCTTCGGGCGCCGGCAACTGTGCCGGGGCCGGGTCGATGACCTTGACCAGGGACTGCTGGCCCTTCAGGGCGTCCATGGTCTGGCCCAGGAGGGCGGCCGGCAGATCGAGATAAACCCCGCCCGGGCGGCCCGATACGGCGGCGCGGATGGCGCGGGCGACGGCGATGCCGATGTCTTCGGCGTGCAGCACGCGATAAGCCGCCTTGCACAGCGGCTTGGCGATGGCGAGCTGATCCATTTCCTCGTAGTCGCCCTGCATCAGGTCGACGATTTCGCGCTCGGACGATCCGGAAATCAGGATCATCGGATAACAGTTGGTGGTGGCATGGGCCAAGGCGGTCAGGCCGTTGAGGAAGCCCGGCGCCGACACGGTCAGGCACACCCCCGGCTTCTGGGTCAGGTAGCCCGCGATGGCGGCGGCGTAACCCGCATGCTGTTCATGGCGGAACGACAGAATGCGCATGCCCTCGGCCTGCATGAAGCGGCCCAGGTCGGTGATCGGAATCCCCGGCACGTTATAGATGTTGGTGATGCCGTTCAGCTTCAGCGCGTCGATGACGAGGTGAAAACCGTCCGTAAGCGTGCCGGCCTCGGGGGCCTCCTGCGCCTGGGTATCGGTTGCCGTATTTGCCATTTCTTTGTTCTCCCTTGCGGTCTCTGCTGGACCGAAGTCAGGACCCCGTCTGCCGATGGCGGACCGGATGCCCGACGGATTGTCCCTAGTCCAAATAATCCACGTGTTGTTCGATATGCCGGGCCAGGTTCATGGAATGCTCCCGGACCAGCCTTTCAGCCAGTTCGGCGTCCCGTTGTTCGAGCGCCTCAATGATATGCATATGGTCGATCACCGATCGCTTGGCACGATCGCCCTCAGAAATGGTGCGGGCGCGGATCGAACGCATATGGATAAACAGGTTATCGGACATATCCTGGATCAGCTTGCAGCCGCCGAGCTTCAGGATCGCCTGATGGAAACGGATGTTCTTGGATGAATATTCGTCGATCGCGGCCTTGGCCTCTTCGCTTTCGACGTCCGCGAACATGGTGCGCAGTTCGGCGATGTCCTCGTCGGATGCGACCTCGGTCGCGAGGCGCGCGGCCATGCTTTCCAGCGCCGCCCAGACGGTGATCAATTCCAGAACTTCGCGCTTGGTCTTGCGCACGATGAAGACACCCTTGCGCGGAACGATATGAACCAGGCCCTCCTGCTCCAGGCGGGCCAGGGCTTCGCGGATCGGCGTGCGGCTGATCTCAAGCTGTTCGGAAAGCTTTCGTTCGTCGAGGCGAAGCTCGGCGTCCTCGGCATAGATGTTCATGGAGGTGATGGCCCGCCGCAAGGAATCGTAAATCCGGTCCTTAAGCGAGAAGTTCGCGTCGATCGGCTGAACGACCAGTCCGGACGCCCCAGTCGCTTCCGTATCGGCGATGCTTTCGGCTTCTCTTTCCATGGTTATGTCCCGGGGAGTCCCCTAAGTTGATCGTGTTGCCGGCAGGTTCCCACTTGCCCCCCACCAGGTTGGCCGAGGGTATAGCCGCTTTCGCCGTGGTATACAATACACCAGAAACCAGAAGCCAGCACTTTCCGCCCTTAACGTCACCTCCCGTACCGTTTGGCGGAACCGCGCCGCGGCCCCGCCGTTACGGCTACAATTTATCCCGCCATCGGCTTCTTGCCGCGGATACGACGCCACACGACCTGGAAAGCCGGCATGAACAACAAAATCAACGCGATAATCATGATCGGACCGGAGATCGGCCGGTTGAAGAACACCATGACGTCGCCGCTGGAAATCAACAGGGATTGGCGCAATGCCGGTTCCGCGATGGGGCCGAGCACGATGGCCAGCACCGCCGGCGCCACCGGATAATCCAACTTGCGCATCAGATAACCGCCGACGCCCAGGATCAACATCAGCCAGACGTCGAACATGCGTTCCGTGGAGGCGAACCCACCGACCATGGACAGCACGAAGATCAGCGGCGCAAGGATGGTGAAGGGTGTACGCAGGAACCACAGGAACAGCGGGATGAATGCGATGTTGATAATGACCGCGAACAGGTTCGCCGCGTAGAGGGAGGCGATCAGGCCCCACACAAAATCCGTTTCCGTGACGAACAGACGCGGGCCGGGCTGCAGGCCCCAGATCACCATACCGCCGAGCAGCACCGCCGTGGTCGGCGACCCGGGAATGCCGAGCGTCAGCATGGGCAGCATGGAGCCCGTGGAGGCCGCGTTGTTGGCGGCTTCCGGCGCGACCACGCCTTCGACGGCCCCCTTGCCGAACATCTGCGGTTCGCGCGACGTCATCTTGGCGACGCCGTAGGCCATGAGGGAGCCCGGCGTGGCGCCGGCCGCCGGCAGGATGCCGACGAAGAAGCCCAAAACCGAGCCCATGAACCAAGCCTTCCACGTGCCCCAGATGATCTTCAGGTTGCCCATCACGCGCTCGACGGAGACGGTCACCTTGGACATCATGGTTTCGCCGCGGCTGACCTCGATGGTCCACATCATTTCGCCGATACCGTAGATGCCGATGGCAAGCACCAGGAAGTTGATCTTAGACTGGAAGCCGATCAGGTCGAACAGCACCAGGCGCGGTTCGCCCGAAATAATGTCGAAGCCGATCGCAGACATCACCATGCCGATACAGATGGAAAAGACCGTCTTGGCGATGTCGTCGCCCGACAGGCCGACGAAGGTCGCGAAGGCCAGGATCATCAGTGCGAAGATTTCCGGATCGCCGAAGTCGAGTGCGACGGAGGCCAAAGGCGGCGCGAACAGGGTGAACAGGACGATCGAGATCGTGCCGCCGGCGAAAGACGCCAGAGCGGCGGCGATCAGAGCCTTGTCGGCCTCGCCCTGCATGGCCAACGGACGGCCGTCGAAGGTCGTGGCCACGGCCGTCGAGGCGCCGGGAATGCCGAGGGTAATGGACGAAATCGCGCCGCCGTACATGGCACCGTAGTAAAGCGCGGCCAGGAACATGATGGCCGACGCGGGCGGCACCAGAAAGGTCATGGGCAGCAGAATGGCGACGCCGTTGACGGAGCCCAGTCCGGGCATGGCGCCCACGAACAGGCCGACAACAACACCGAGCACGATCAGGCCGAGGTTAAGCGGCTCGAAGGCGACCAGAAAACCGTCTGACAGAAGACCGATAAGTTCCATTGTTCTTTACTTTGTTTCCCCGGACGGCGCCGATCTTTGCCGGATATGGCCGTCATGTTTCGTGGTTCCTGGTCTTTTGTAGACCAGAGATTTTTCCGCTCGAGTTCCGTTAGGCCGGGACCTCCCGTCCGACAGGCCTAGAGGAAGAAGTCGTAGAGCGGGATGTAGAGGGGGTCCATGAACCCCGTGGGCAGGAATTTGCGCAAGGCGATGTCGAAAAACAGGAACGTCACGACCGGCGTGGGCAAGGCAACGCCCAGGGTAACCTTCCACGAATGCCCGCCCAGGAAGCGGATGTAGTAGATCAGGAACACCGCCGCCGCCAGATGCATGCCGATGATGTCGACAAGGGCGATCATGCCCGTGATTCCCCCGCCGACGAGAAGAAACATCTTCATGCCGTAGGCATCGAGATAGGGCTCTTCCGACTGAGAGGGCGGGCTCTTCCGGCGGAACCAGTTGACGATCACCCAGATAATGGAGCCGAGCATGAACGCGGCCAGCCAGAAGGGCCAGAAGCCGCCGCCGGGCCCCTCGCCGGGGATCCAGCCGATGGGCAGCTCGGCGCTCTTAACCATGAGATATATGGAGAGGCCCGCCATCAAGAGAGCAGTGATAATTTCAGCACGACGCATGACGACGGAACCTCCCCTTATATCGTTTCTTTAGAATTCAGACGGACTTAGCCTTTGATGGCGCCCATCTTGACGAGCATCTTGCGATGCACTTCGTTTTCACGCTTCCAATAGGAGGCAAGCGCATCGCCCTGGAGCAGTTCGCCCTGCAGGCTCTTCTTCTTGATGTAAGTCTGCCACTCCGTGGTTTCGTACACCTTCTTGAAGACACCCTGATAGAAGGCCAGCGCGTCCTTGCTCATGCCCGGCGCACCGACGACGGAACGCTGCATGTAGTAGACGAAGTCCTGACCCAGTTCCTTGAAGGTCGGCGTGTCCTTGAACATCGGCAGACGTTCATCCGTGAACGACGCCAGCGGCACGACCGTGCCGGCTTCATAGAAGCCGAGGGCTTCCGACGGGTTGTTGACCGTGGAATTGGCGTGCTTACCGGCCAGCTGCTTGGCAACCTTGCCGCCGCCCTTGTAGGGGACGTACTTCATGTTCAGGCCATAGGCCGCGTTCAGGAAATCGGCGAGCAGGTTGTCTTCGGACGCCTTACCGGTACCGGCCATGATCCATTGGTTGCCGGCAGCCTTGGCGGCCTTGACGTATTCGTCGACGGTCTTGATGCCGGCGTCCTTGTGAACCCACAGAACGAAGGTATCTTCGGCCATCCGCGCGATCGGCGCGAAGGTCATCGGGTCGACGCCCAGCTTCGGCTGGCGCATAGGCGTGGTGTAGAAGCTGTTCAGGGTGACCATGATGGCATGGTCAGGGTCCTTGTGGTTCTTCATGTACACAAGGGCTTCCGCACCGGAACCGCCGGGCTTGTTGATCGGCGTAACGGGCTTCGGCGACAGCTTATGCTTTTCGATGATCGACTGGATCAGGCGCGCCAGCTTGTCGGCGCCCCCGCCTTTGCCGGCCATCACGACGAACTGAATCGGCTTAACCGGCTCCCAGGCCAGGGCAGTTTTGCCCGCGATGGCCGTGAAACCGGAAACCAGGCCGACAGTGATGCCGACGCCCAGCAGTTTCTTGACAAAAGTCTTCATGGGTGTCCTCCCAGTTGTTGATAGCGCCATAGCGCACTCGGCCACAGTATAAGCCGAAGTCGAATGGCGATTAAATGTCTTCCCCTTGCGCCTGTATTGTTTTTATCCGGCGGTCGGATCAGACGGTCCTGTCAATTCACTTGGTCGATGTCTTCCCAAACATTGCAATACACCTTGCTTTGACTCTTTTGAGCTCTTTGGCATCTGGTATACCACAGGGAAAATAAGATCATTCCCACCAGGAAAGATCAATGGTTTTTTTTGAGACTCATTTGAATAATTTCACGCCGACAGCCGCCAAAAGCCCCTTGTGAAGGCCTCGATTCAGGCGGATTAAAACGGGCTAATTACCTGAAAATAAATTACGTTTTAACGATATAGAGGCCGTTCAGCCGACCCGCATCAGCGCACGGAAAAAAGATAGCGGCGGACGGGTTCGAAAGGAGCGCCGGGGGCCGGCTCGCGGAACAGAGCGACGCCGCCCACGGCAAGCGGAGCGACCAGGGCTTCCGCGAACAGGCTCTCCAGCAACGGCCGATAGCGGGCCGCCGCCGCGTCCGTGAGGCGTCCTGTCAAGGTCAGGTGAAAGCGGAATTCCTCCAGGACGAAGGGATAGCCCCAGGTTTCCAGCAAGGCATTCTGCCGGGGCGTGAGCCCCCGCGCCCGCCGCCGAGACAGATTCTCCCTGTCCAAAGGACGCCGGAACGGCTCAAACGTCCGCAGGCAATCGGCGGCCAGAACCTCCAGGTCAACCGCAGGCGCCGACGGACAGAGCGCGAGAAAGCCGCCAAGATGCGTGACCGACAAGGTTGCCGTTTGAAAGGCCGCGCGCCCGGCGGCGAAGCGCGCCAGTGCCGTATCCAGATCCGCGAGATCACAGCCCTCCGCCAGATGGAAGGGCGGCTTCAGGGTCGCATGGAAGCCATAGCGTCGGGGTTCGGCTGTCACGGCCGCCCAATCCGCCTCGGCCATGCCTGCCGCGGCCGCTTGCGGCGGCGGCAGGGGTGCATCGCCCGCGGTTCCATCCGGATTCCGGCCGAGCCAACGACAGCCCGTCTGCCAAAGTGCCGTATCCTGGCCCGGCAAGAAGTAGACGGCGTAGCGTTCCGAGGCTTGGGTCACGCGGTCTCCGGCACCGGACACCTAAGCCGCCGCCCCGGCGGGGGCCAAGTCGAGAACGCGGGTCGCCACGGCGTCCCGCATCTGGGCGTCATGGAAAATGCCGACAACCGCAGCACCACGTGCCGTCGCCTGCCGGATCACGTCGATCACCACGTCGCGGTTGGCCTTGTCGAGGGAGGCCGTCGGCTCGTCGAGCAGCAGGATCGGGTAATCGACGATGAAACCGCGGGCCAGGTTGACGCGCTGTTGCTCGCCGCCGGAAAACGTCGCCGGCGCCAGATGCCACAGGCGCTCGGGGATGTTGAAGCGGGTCAGCATCTCACCTGCCGCCTGCTCCGCCGCCGCCGCGTCGACCCCTTGGGCACGCAACGGCTCGGCCACCACCTGCAAGGCAGGCACACGAGGAATGACGCGCAGAAACTGGCTGACGTAGCCCATGGTGCGGCGGCGGAGGTCGAGAATTTCATGCGGCAGAGCACGGGCGACATCGGTGACCCGCCCGTCGTGGCGAACCAGGATGCGCCCCTGAGGACAAAGATAATTGCCGTAGATCAGGCGGATCAGCGAACTTTTCCCCGTGCCCGACGGCCCGTGCAGGGCCAGGCATTCACCGGCGAAGACCTCCAGGTCGATGTCCCGGAACACGGGCAGTTCGACCCCGCCCTGATTGTGCAGAACGAAGGACTTGGACAGGCCCTCGATTCGGATCACCGGCGCCCTCATGTCTGCAGCACCGAGGAAACCAGAAGCTGGGTATAGGCGTGCTGCGGATCATCCAGAACCTGATCGGTCAGCCCCTGCTCCACCACCTCACCCCGGCGCATGACCATCAGGCGGTGCGACAGCAAGCGGGCCACGGCAAGATCGTGGGTGACGATCACGGCGGACAAGCCCAGATCGTTGGTCAAACCACGCAGCAGGTCGAGCAGGCGCGCCTGCACCGATACGTCGAGCCCGCCCGTGGGTTCGTCCATGAACACCAGACGCGGCCCCGACACCAGATTGCGCGCGATCTGCACGCGCTGCTGCATGCCGCCGGAAAACTGCGACGGCAGGTCGTCGATGCGCTCCAGGTCCATTTCCACCCGGCCGAGCCAATCCGTGACCTGGTCGCGAATGGCGCCGTAATGGCGCGCGCCCACGGCCATTAGGCGTTCGCCAACGTTGGCCCCGGCACTGACCCCCATGCGCAAACCGTCGCGCGGGTTCTGATGTACGAAGCCCCAGTCCGTGCGCATGAGCATGCGGCGTTCGGCCTCGGTCAGGGCATAGACATCCGCCTGATCCCCCGTGCGCAGGCGGTATGTCAGCTTGCCGGACGACGGCATCATTTGCGCCGACAGGCAGTTCAACAGCGTCGTCTTGCCGGACCCGCTTTCGCCGACCACGCCCAAGACCTCGCCCGGCCACAGATCGAAATCTATATCGCGACAACCGATGCGCGCCCCATAGGAATGGGTGATCCCGCGTGCGCTGAGAAGCGGGGCGTCCAAGATCGCGGCGCCGTCCATCATTCGCCGTCCCCCCGATGGCCGTCGGCGACGCGGCGCCCGCAATGGTCCGTGTCGGAACACACGAACATGGACCCGCCGTGGTCGTCGGTGATGACCTCGTCGAGGAAACTGTCCCCGGCGCCGCAGATGGCGCAGCGGGCGTCCCATGTCTGGGCCGCGAAGGGATGATCTTCGAAATCCAGGCTTTCAACCCGGGTATACGGCGGGATGGCATAGATGCGCTTTTCCCGCCCGGCACCGAACAACTGCAGGGCGGCCATTTCGTGCATCTTGGGATTGTCGAACTTGGGGATCGGCGACGGCGCCGTCAGGTAACGGCCGTTGACCAGGACCGGATAGTCGTAGGACGTCTCGATATGGCCGTAGGTGGCGATGTCCTCGTACAGCTTCACATGCATCACGCCGTAATCGGCAAGACCATGCATCTTGCGGGTCTCGGCCTCGCGCGGCTCAAGCCAGCGCAAGGGTTCCGGGATCGGCACCTGATAGACGATGATCTGGTCGTCCTTAAGCACCGTTTCGGGGATGCGGTGGCGGGTCTGAATGATCGTCGCCGCTTCCGTCGCCTGGGTCGTGGCGACCCCGGCGGTGCGTGCGAAGAAACGGCGGATGGACACCGCGTTGGTCGTATCGTCCGCCCCCTGGTCGATCACCTTGAGCACATCCGCAAGGCCGATGATCGAGGCCGTGACCTGGATGCCGCCGGTTCCCCAGCCGTAGGGCAGCGGCATTTCCCGCGACCCGAACGGCACCTGATGGCCCGGTATCGCGACGGCCTTGAGGATCGCCCGGCGGATCATCCGCTTGGTCTGTTCGTCCAGATAGGCGAAGTTGTAGCCGCCGTCCGTCATTGTCCGCGCCTGGGTCATTCCGCCGCCTCGCTGCGCCGGGCAGCCGCCTCGCGCCTGAGGGCGCGGACCAGAACGAGCTCGCTCTGGAAATCCACGTAATGGGGCAATTTCAGGTGCTGCACGAAGCCCTGGGCCTCGACGTTGTCGGAATGGTAGAGCACGAATTCCTCGTCCTGGGCCGGGGCCTCGATTTCCTCGCCCAATTCGCGGGCGCGCAGGCTGCGGTCGACCAGGGCCATGGACATGGCCTTGCGTTCCGAACGCCCGAACATCAGGCCATAACCCCGGGTGAACTGGGGCGGCTCCGTGGCCGAGCCCGCGAACTGGTTGATCATCTGACATTCGGTGACGGTGATGTCGCCGATCTCGATGGCGAAGCCCAGTTCCTCCGGCACGATCTCGACGGCGACCTCGCCCATGCGGATTTCCCCGGCGAAGGGGTGGCTGCGGCCATAGCCGCGCTGCGTCGAATAGCCCAGCGCCAGCAAAAATCCCTCGTCGGCGCGGGCCAGGTTCTGCAGGCGCAGGTCGCGCCCGGCGGGAAAGGCCAGCGGCTCACGAGTCAGGTCCGCGACCTTGCCCTCCCCGTCCGTGTCGCCCGCTTCCGGTTCGATCAGGTCCTGATATGCCAGAATGTCCGTGACCCGGGGCATGGCATCGGCCATCACCGCCGGATCGCCCTCGGGCGCGGGCGGTGCCGGGGCTCCCGCCGCCAGGGCGAAGTCGAGCAAGCGATGAGTGTAATCATAGGTCGGGCCCAGCACCTGCCCCCCCGGCAGATCCTTGAACGTCGCCGAGATGCGCCGGCGGACCGTCATCGCCGCCGTGTCGACGGGCGTGGTGACGGCCAGGCGCGGCAAGGTCGTACGGAAAGCGCGCAGCAGGAACACGGCCTCGACCAGATCGCCCTGAGCCTGCTTGATCGCCAGCGCCGCCAGATCGGGATCGTAGAGTGAGCCCTCGCCCATCACCCGGTCGACGGCAAGCCCCATCTGCTGCTTGATCTGATCGAGCGTCAGTTCCGGCACGCCGACATCGCCACGCCGTTCCTCGGCCAGCAGCGCATGGGCATTGTCGATCGCCTTTTCCCCACCCTTGACCGCAACGTACATGGCGTCAGCCCTCCACCCGTGTCGTGCGTGGCAGGGCGGCGATGCGACGGCCGGCGCAAAGGATCAGGTCAATACCGCGGGGAAAGCGGTCCGCATTGCGGGCAAGGTCATCGGCGATCCCATCGGGCAGGCCCGAGACATGGAGCCCAACGGTGCCGTCGATACCCGGGCCGTCAAGCCGCCAAGCGCCCGCGGCATCGGGGGACGCCGCCGCCAGGTCCGCGACCTGCACGATCAGGGTCGCCGAGCCTTCGGGGGCTTCGTCCGTGCCCTGCCGAAACGTATCAAAGGCGGGCAATATCCTGCCGTCGGCGACCAGGACGAAATCGGCCTGGGCCGGCCCCGTCGCGCGAGGGGCACCCGTGTGAAAGGTCAGGAAGGATGCCGCCCCGTCCGCATCACGGCCGCCACCGTCAATCCACAGCGGCGTTTCGAAATCCAAAAGGGCAAGGCAGACCGCCGCCCCGGCTATGTTCAACGGGGCCGGCGGATCGATTTGGACCGCTGTTTCCCGCACCTCGCCCGGCCGTGACATCGCGCGCAGGACGTCGCGGAATACACCCTGCGCGTCATGCACCGGGTCATGGAACCCCGCGGCCAGACCGCCCGTCATTGAACCCGTCGAAGTGGTCATTCGGAATCCGCCGATTGTTCACGGACCAGGGTGAAGAACTCAACCTTGGTCGCCGCCGTCTTGGCGGCAGTACGCGCCCGCGCCATGGCGCGCGATGCCCGCAGCGGCGCGATGACGCACGCCATCACCCGGTCCGCCCAGGTGTCGGTCTGCAACAGAGCGTCGAATAGGGCCGCCAGTTCCGCGTGGCGCGCTGAGCGGCCGGCGACATAACCGTGCCCGACGGTTCCGTCCGCCAGTCCCACGGAACAACGGGTGACCGTCATTTCACCAAGGTTGAAGGCCTGACCGTCTCCGCCGGCGCGTCCCCGCACCATCGTCAGACCCTGTTGCGGCGCACGCAAGACGTCGTATGCCATGGCCGGCTGATCAGGCACCAGGGCCCGCCAGGCGGCCTCCAGCTCGGCTTCGGATGCGCGCGCCAGCAGACCCATCCATTCCGCGCGGCCATCGGAGCCGGTCGTCCCACCGGGGGCCTGGGAATTGGAAGAACGGGCCATTTCTCTCGAATCTCCGCCAGCCTTAATCTATCGCAAGGCCCCACGCGGGCCCTTGCGATATGAATAGACAAACTGGATATTTGTCTAGACGTCTATTTCTTTCGTGATAATATGGCCTGACGTACCCAGCAAGTAAATCGACAAGTCATGACGATTCAATGACACGGTCGGGAACGCATCATCATGGAATGAGGCCAAGTCATGGACCCAACGAGAGTGAAACGCGGATCGGGCGTATCCCTGTGGCGCCAAATCGAGGAACAGATTTCCGACGACATCGCCAGCGGCATGATCGCGCCAGGGTCCCGCCTGCCGACGGAACACGACCTGGCCGAACGCTTCAACGTCAACCGCCATACCGTGCGCCGCGCCATGAAGGCGCTGGAGCAGGAAGGCTTGATCCGCATCGAACAGGGCCGCGGCACCTTCGTCCATGAACATGTCATCGACTACCCCGTGCGCCGCCGCACCCGGTTCACGGAAAACATCATGGCCCAACGCCGCCAACCCGGCGGCTGGGTTCTGTTGAGCGAACGGGTCAAGGCCTCAGGCGACGTCGCCGAAGCTCTTGATCTGGCGGAAGGAGCCTTGGTTTCCCTGATCCGCACGATCGGCGAGGCCGACGGCCGGCCGATCAGCGTCGCCGACCATTACTTCTGCGCCGCACGCTTCCCCAGCATGATCGAGGCGTTCGAGGAATCACGGTCGATCTCCAAGGTTCTTGCCCAGTTCGGTGTCACCGACTTCTTCCGCAAGATCACCCGCGTCACCACCCGCATGCCCGATGCCGATGAAGTCCAGCTTCTCAGCCAGCCGCCCAACCGGCCGGTGCTGGTCGCCGAAAGCATCAACGTGGACACGGACGGCAAGCCCATCGAATACGGCCTGACCCGGTTCGCCGGCGACCGCGTACAGTTGCTGTTCGAACCCTCGACCTGACCCCTGCCCTCCGGGGCGGCGCTGTCATCCATACGTCATCCCAGGGTCACCGTCCGGACACGCCCGCCCCCTAAGAGGGTTGGAACGATACCGGCCGGCTGCTCCAATGCCGCCGACGAACAGAGGTGCGCGGGATGATGAACATCGTGGTAAATAGTCGTTCAATGGTTTCGGAACTGATTTTCACCAATGCCACGGTGGTTACCCGCGAACGCGCCTTCACCGGCACGCTGCGGGTCGCCGACGGCATGATCCGCGACGTCGATGACGGGCGCAGCGGCCTGCCCCATGCCATTGATTGCGAGGGCGACTTTCTGATCCCCGGCCTGGTCGACATCCACACGGATAATCTGGAAAAGCACCTGGAACCGCGTCCCGGCGTGAAATGGCCGGGCCTAGCGGCGTTTCAGGTTCACGACCGCATGCTGGCCACCGCCGGCGTCACGACGGTCTTCGATTCCCTTGTCGTCGGCGATATGCACCTTGGCAAACCGGGCCGCCAGGGTGCTTTGGACCTGGCCAAGGATGTCCTCACGGCCTCGATCGACGATGACCTGATGAAGGCCGATCATCGCCTGCACATTCGTGCCGAGGTCGCGTCCGACACGGTGATGAACGAACTGGCCAATATCATCGACCATCCCTTGGTCGCCCTGGTGTCGGTCATGGATCACACCCCGGGCCAGCGCCAATGGCGCGACCTGGACAAGTGGAAAAAGGTATACAGCCGCGTCTACACCGCGGCGGAACTGGACGCCCAGATCGACGGCCTGATCGAACGACAGAAGAATTACAGCGCCCAAAATCGCCAGGCGGTCATCGGGGAAGCACGCAAGCGCGGCATCCCCCTGGCCAGCCACGACGACACCACGGCAGAACACGTGGCCCAGGGTCACCAGGAAGGCATCCTGATTTCAGAATTTCCGACCACCCTGGACGCCGCCCGCGCCGCCCATGCCCACGGCATGAAAACGATCATGGGCAGCCCCAATATCGTGAAGGGCGGATCGCACTCGGGCAACGTCGCCGCCGCGGACTTGGCCGAGGCCGGCCTGCTGGACGGTCTGGCGTCCGACTACGTGCCGATTTCCATGATCCATTCGGCCTTCATCCTGGTCGACAACCACGGGATCGCCCTGCCCGATGCCGTCGCCATGGTGACGGCCGAACCTGCCGCCATGGCAGGTCTGACCGACCGCGGCGAAATCACCCCCGGCAAGTCCGCCGACCTGGTCCGTGTGAAGTCCTACCAGGATCTGCCGACGATCATGGGGGTATGGCGGCGCGGCCGCCAGGTTGCCTAAGCCGACAATCCGGCAAGGAACAGCCGATGCCCCCCGCCCGGTTCCGGGCAGGTGGACATCAAGCAACCGATAATCCGCTTTTAAAGAAGGCTGGCCAGGTGGTCGACGCGGCGGCGGAGGTTTTCCAGAACCTCGCCAACCTCGGCGGTCGCCCGCGCGGTCTGCGCCGACAGATTCTTGACCTCGCCCGCAACGACGGCAAAGCCCTTGCCGGCATCGCCGGCACGGGCAGCCTCGATGGTCGCGTTCAGAGCCAGGAGGTTGGTCTGCTTGGCGATCGCATCGATCTGTTCGGCGACCTTCCCGACCTGGGCGATTTCCGTCTGAAGGCTGGAGATTTCGTCGCGAATTTCCGCATTGCGGTCATCGCCAGTCACGGCCGTCCCAGCGGCGGTGGCAACTTCGGTGCTCATACCTGCGTCCTACGCATTGTTGTTGTGTCCTCATTCGAATGTCCGCACGACCACCGGCCGCGCGACAGCCCCCCCAAGAGGCCCAGACAGGAACCGTAGCCGATTCGTACGAACCGGCCAAGCAGGTAATGGCGGAACATTCACGAGGCCATCACCCGGCCTGACAGGTCACGTAAAGCGTTGGCGCAGGACCTGGGAAACGATGTCGAGCAGGGTTACCGTGCCGATGATGATGAGCATCACCGCTGCGGTTTCCGCATAATAAAACCCGCGGATGAATTCCCACAGCACCATCCCGATACCGCCGGCGCCGACAATGCCGATCACCGTTGCCGAGCGCAGATTGCTTTCGAACCGGTAGAGCGAAAAGGATATCCAAAGCGGCAGAACCTGCGGAATGACGCCGAAAATGACCTCGTGAATGGCGTCGGCGCCGGTGGCGCGGATGCCCTCGACGGGGTTGGGGTCGATGGCTTCGACCGCTTCGGAAAACAACTTGGCCAGCACGCCCGTGGTATGTACCCACAAGGCCAGGACGCCCGCGAAGGGGCCCAGGCCCACGGCGACCACGAACAGCATGGCGAACACGAATTCGTTGATGGCGCGGGCCGCGTCCATCAGCCGACGTGTCGGCTGGTAAACCCACCAGGGCACCAAATTCTGGGACGACAGAATGCCCAAAGGCACCGAGCAGACAACCGCGAGCACCGTGCCCCAGATGGCGACCTGCACAGTGATCATCATCTCGCGCAGCATGGTCGGCCATTCATAGAAGTTCGGCGGAAAGAACCCGGAGGCGAATTCGGCCATGTTGTCGGCGTATTCGACCAGGGCCAGAGGGTTCATCTCCGCCCCTTCCCAGGCCCAAGCCAGAATCGCCAGGACCACCACCCAGCCCAGCATGTTCACGGTCGACCGCTTGACGTCCCTTGCAGGCAACGTCAGCGGCTGGGCGGCGGCGCCGGTGTTGTCGATCACGGTCATGAGACTTCCGTTCTTGGAGAGTTCGGGGAATAAGCGGACGCCGCGCCCAAAGCGGGCGCGGCGTCTTGGGAAGGCTATGCCTAACGCAGAGCCAGCTGGTTTTCGCTGAGAACCTTCAGCACCTCAAGCTTACGGTCGATTTCGGCAATCTTCTTGGCCTTGTCGGCCGCGTCCATGCGCTCGTCGCCGGCCAGCTTGCGCTTGTCCTTGAACAGCTGGAGTTGGCGGATCGGATAAAGCTGCGCGTTCGACGAATCCTCGAAGGGCGCCCAGCCCGAGCTGACGCCGGACAGGATCTTACGTTCCTTTTCGGCGTTCGGGCCGAGACGGCCGTAAGACAGGAAGAAGCCCTTGATGATGCTCTTGGTTCCCTTGTCCAGGTCCGAGCGCCACACGATCGGATCGTTGGGGATCAGGGGCGATTTCCAGATCGCCTTGATCTTGGCATAGGCATCCGGGTGATTCTTCTGCAGACGCGACAGGGATTCCGTGTTGTTGGTGGCGAAATCCACCTGGCCGTTGGCCACGGACAGCGCATTGGTTTCGTGGCTGGCGTTGCGCACCGACTTGTAACACTTTTTGGGATCGACATCGTTCTTGGCGAACACATAGAAGCTGGGCACCAGGAAGCCGGATGTGGAGTTCGGATCGCCGTTGCCGAAGGTCAGCGACTTGTCGCAGTTCAGCACGTCCTCAAGCTTGTTGAGCTTGTCGTTATCCTTCTGCGTCAGCAGCAGCGACCAGTAGCCCGGGTTGCCGGTGACGTCGACCGTCTGCACGAAGACCTCGCCGTCGGCGCGGTCGACGGCTTCCATGGCCGACTTGTTGCCGAACCAGGCAATGTCGACTTTCTTGAAACGCATGGCTTCGATCACCCCGGCGTAGTCGGAGGCGAAGAATGCCTTCACCTCGACACCAAGCTGCTTGCCCATGTCTTCCAGGAACGGGCTGAAACTTTTCTTCAGGCCCTGGGACGATTCCGTGGAAATGATGCCGAAGGTCAACGGGTTCGGCATGTCGGCCCGGGCCGCGCCGATGGACGCAACGTGAACCGTAGCAAAGGCCGCCAGCGCGATGCCGGCGGTCATGGCCTTTTTAAACATTTTCGACTTCCTCCTGAGTTGAGTGGGCATATGAGACTTGCGATTAGGCGGGACAAACAGGGCACAGGGCCGTTCAGGCGGAGGCCGGGCGCAATTGGCGGGCCGTCGGCACGCGCCGGGGACCGGCGGCGATGGGGCCCGGCAGGATCAATTCCTCTCCGGCGGCGCCGTAAAGTTCGCGCAGGAAATCGTGGGTCAAGGCTTCGCTGGGCCCGTCATAGACGACCACGCCGTCGCGCAGCGCCACCGTGCGCGCGCAGTAGCGGGTCGCGAAATCAACCTGGTGCAGGGACACGACGACAGTGATGCCGTCCTCGCGGTTGATGCGGGCCAGATTTTCCATCACCCGGCGCGCCGATTCCGGATCGAGGGACGCAATGGGCTCATCCGCCAATACGATCTCCGCCCGCTGAACCAGGGCGCGGGCGATGGCCGCGCGCTGCTGCTGGCCGCCGGACAAGGTCGAGGCCCGCTGCGTCGCGTATTGATCGATGCCGACACGCCGGAGCGCTTCCAGGGCGCGCAGCCTTTCCTCGCGGGTAAACAGCCCGAACCAACCGCGCCAAGCCGGAATCTGGCCCAGCACGCCGAGCACGACATTCGTCAAAAGCGACAGCCGATCGACCAGATTGAATTGCTGAAAGATAACGCCGACACGGCCCCGCACGGCGCGCACCCCCCGCGCCAGATGCCCGTTTTCCTGAACCGGATACCCCAGAACTTCGATCATGCCGTCGTCGGCACGGTCGGCCAGCATAAGGCCGGAGATATGACGCATCAGGGTCGACTTTCCCGAGCCCGAGGCGCCGATCAGAGCGACCATCTCGCCGGCATCAACGGTCAGGCTGACGTTATTCAGCGCCCGGGTGGTCTGGAAGCCCTTGCGGAAGGTTTTCGATAGATTGTGAACGCGGATCGCGGGCGTGATGTCAGACGTCATGGTCATCCCTGTCTTTGCGACTGTGATCTGCAGCTGCCAATACCGGCCCGAAGCGGGCCATCCTGCCGAACGGCGGCAATGCGGATGCGCGCACCGCAAGCGCTGTGTATCTAAGGGATCGCCGGTGACCTAATTCTTGCGATTTTGTGACGGTTTGGTGACCACCGCCGCGATCAGCCGCCCTTCCGTCAACGATGACGACGTTTGTGATCTTCCACCAATTCGTGCCAAAATGTTGAAAGCCATCGCAGAAGCGGAGGCTGGCCGAAGGGAGAAGGTTCAGAGGCCGCTAAAATGTCGATCCAGACCAAGATAATTACTGTTCTGGTGGTGGTCCTGGGCGGGTTGTTGCTCGGCGATCTGATCGTGCTTGACCGCGTTGTTCTGGAAGGTTTTCGCAAACTTGAAAACCAGGAAACCCGGCGTGAGATCGGGCGCACCATGGCGATCGTCGATGACGAGGTAAAAAGCCTGGACCCGGTCGCCTCGAACTGGGCGCAGTGGGACGACCTTGCAGAGTTCGCCCAAACAGGCAACCCCGCCTTTGCCAAGCAGAAGCTGTCGAACACCGTTCTCGACACCCTCGCCCTCGACATGGTGATCGTCGTCAACCGCAACGGCAGGGTGGTGTTGAACCGTTTTCGCAACCGCCAGACGGGCAGCGCCATCCGTGTCGACAACCTGGAACACGACGATTTCCCCGAAGACCATCCGCTGCTCGCCCATAATCGGGGCGCAGGCCATATCCGCGGCACCATCGCCACAGACAACGGCCCGATTCTGACGACCGCCGCGCCCCTGTTGGGCAAACGGGGTGTTCCGCCCGCGGCGGGCACGGTGATCATCGGACGTCTGATGGACAAGGCGGCGGTGTCGCGCATTTCCGGACAGATGAACAATGCCTTGGAAATGACGCCGATCACCCAGGGTCTGTCTTCCGGTCAACGCGAGACGGTCAACCATATCCTCGCCCTGGATGAACCGGTCATCGAGCGATCGGCCGACGGGTCATGGACCGCGCTTCTGGTGCAACGTGATTTATTCGGATATCCGGCGGCGCTTTATTCCATCACCGCATGGTCAACCATCCATGGACTGGGTGCCGACACGGTCCGCACCGCAAGCATCATGGCCATTCTGGCGTCATTGACCGTCATCGTCGTGATCCTTTTCCTGATGCGCCGGCTGATCGTGCATCCTTTTGCGAACCTGAAGCGTGAGCTTCTGGACATTCGCGCGTCCGGCGATCTGACCAAAACGATCCCGGCCAGCGGCAAGGACGAATTCGCACTGGTCAGCCGCGAGATCAACGACCTTCTGACCGAGCGCGCCGCATTCGAGCAGGCCCTGGAGCGTCACCAGTCGGAGCTTGAGCAGCGGGTCGAGGAACGGACCTACGAGCTGCAACGGGAAATCGCCGACAAGGAAGCGGCACAGGAAACCCTGAAGTTCACGGAATTCTCGCTGTCCCATTCGGGCGAATCCCTGTTCTGGCTGCGCCGCGACCAACGCATTTTATATGTCAACGACGCCACCTGCAGACATCTGGGCTATACCCAGAAGGAACTGCTGCGCATGTCGTTTCCCGATTTCAGCGACGGCCCGCCGCCGGACAAGGACTGGGACACCTTCTGGGAAGAGCTCAAACGCGGCGGCCAGATCCGCTTCGATACCCGTCATCGACGAAAAGACGGTTCCGCCGTCCCGGTCGAGGTTCGGGCGACGGTCATGGAGTACGCAGGCGAGGAATTCCTGTTCGCCTTCGCCCAGGATATTTCCCGCCGCCTGGCCCGCGAACAGGCGCTGATCGAAAGCGAACGCCGGTTCCGCACCCTGACCGAAGAGGCCAACCAGGGGATCGTCGTGCACCGCGGGTTCTATCCGCTTTACGTCAACCCGGCGTTCCTGCACATCTTCGGCTTCGAAAGCCATAACGAATTCCTGCAGCAGGGCAGCCTGGAAATCACCCTGGCACCCGAGGAAGTTGCCCGCATCCGCGGTTATGATCTGGCCCGCATGCAGGGCCAGAACGCGCCAAGCGACTATATCTACCGAGGCATCCGCAAGGATGGGACCGAGGTCTGGCTGAACAACCGGTCGTTCCTGATCGATTGGGGCGACGGACCGGCGGTCTGCACCGTGCTGTTCGACGTGACCAAAAACCGCAATGCGATGCAGCAACTCTATCTTCTGGAATCGGCGATGCAGGAGGCCAACGACCCCTTCTTCGCCGTCGATCCGGACGGGCGGTTCATCTATGTCAACGATGCATCCTGCCGTGCGCTCGGCTACCCCCGCGAAGAACTGTTGACCATGGCCGTGTCCGATATCAATCCGGCCCGCACCGGCGGCAAATGGCGGGAACGTTGGGATTACCTGAAGATCCATGGTCACCGCGTATCGTTCGGTGAACACCGCCGCAAGGACGGCACGGTCTTCCCCGTCGAAACCACCTCGACCTTCATCGACCATGAAGGTCACGAATATATCTTCGCCTACTCCCGCGATATCAGCGAGCGACTGAGGACGGAGAACGCCCTGCGTCAGGCCCGTGACGACCTTGAAAAGCGGGTCGAGGAACGCACCCAGGAACTGACTCGCGAGGTCGAGGAACGCCGCCGCGCCGAACTGGCCGTGCAGGAGAGCGAGACCAGACTGCGCGGCGCCCTGGAAAGCCTGCAGGAAGGCTTCGCCCTTTTCGACGCCGATGACCGCCTTGTCCTGATGAACTCGCGCTATGCCGACACCCATCCCAATGCCGAGGAAATTCTCGAACAAGGTGGGACGTTCGAGGATATCCTGCGCGCCAGCCTGCCGCGCATCGCCGACGCCCGGGGACGTGTCGAGGAATTTGTCGCCCAGCGCATATCAGAACATCGCAACCCGGGACCGCCGATCATCCGCGAGTTCACGGACGGTCGCTGGTTCCTGTTGCGCGAGAGCCGCACGTCAGACGGTGGGATCACGGTTACCGCGACGGACATTACCGAACTGAAAACCATCGAAGCCGACCTGAAACAAAAGACCGAACTGTTCGACACCGCCGTCCGCGCCATGAACAATGGAATCGTGGTGCTTGATTCCGATCTTCGGTTCGTCACCTACAACGACCATTACATCAATCTGTTCGATTTCCCCCCGGGCCTCGTGCAGGAAGGCGCCAACCTCGAGAACGCTTTGCGGTTCCTTGCGGAACGCGGTGACTACGGCGACCAAGACACGCCGGACGAAATCGTGGAACGGCATGTTTCCGACATTCGGAAACGAGAAAACCTCATCATCCGCCGTCATCTCAAGAACGGACGGACGGTCGAAACCCGGCGCGGCTGGCTGCCCGACGGCGGCATCGTCGGCATCCATGTGGACATCACCGAAAGCGTGCAGTTCGAGGAGCGCCTGCGCGAGGCCCGCGACACGGCGGAAAGCGCCAACAAGGCGAAATCGATCTTCCTCGCCAACATGAGCCATGAAATCCGCACCCCCATGAACGGCATCATGGGCGTCGCGGAAATGCTGCACGATACGGCCCTCAGCAGCACCCAGCGCGGCATGCTGACCATCATCCAGGATTCATGCCGCACGCTGATGAGCATCATCGACGACATCCTGGATTTTTCGAAAATCGAAGCCGGGCGGCTGGAACTGGACCTCAGCCCGTTCAGGCTCAGCGATCTGGTCGAGGGCGTCGCCGACCTTTTGGCCCCCCGGGCCGAGGAAAAACGCAACCGTCTCGGCGTGTTCATCGATCCGACCATACCGGACGAACTGATCGGTGACCCGACCCGGCTGCGCCAGATCCTTCTCAATCTGGTCGGTAACGCGGTCAAGTTCACGGACAACGGCCGCATCGACATCGACGTGCGTGCGGAGACGGCCGAAGATGGCGGCTCCCGGTTCCTGTTCCGGGTTCACGACACTGGCATCGGCATTTCCGAAGAAAACAAACGTAAATTGTTCCAGCCCTTTGAACAGGGTGACAGTTCGACCATGCGGCGGTTCGGCGGCACGGGACTGGGTCTGTCCATCTGCCGCGCGCTGGTCGATATGCTGGGCGGCGAAATCGGCGCCGACAGCCGCAAGGGACGCGGCGCCACCTTCTGGTTCCGCATTCCCATGCTGCCGAGCCGCGACCCGACCGCCGTCATCGGTCGTCCGTTCGCCGGACATCATATCGGCATCCTCGCCGGTGACCCAGGCACTGCCGAATGCATCGACACCTACCTGCGCCACCTGGGTGCGCATACCGACATCATTCCCAGCCTGCGCGCCTTGAACCGCATGACATCCGGCGACAAGATGCTGGGTGATCAGTTCGACCTTCTAATTGTCGATCACGACCGCGGCGCCGAAGGAGTCAGCCGGTTCGTCGCCGCGCGGGAAAAGGCAGGCGACCCGATATCGCCGCGAACGATCATCCTCATGCCGCGAGGCGACATCCTGTCCATCGATCCGGAGCGCCTTGCCGGACAGTACTTGTTCATACCGAAACCCGTTCAGCGCGCGATGATCTGGAATGCGGCGGCGATGGCGTTGGGGCTCAACCTCCCCGGGATCGGTGCCCCGGTACGTCGGATCGCGGACGCCGCGGCGCTACCGCTTTACGTCACACCGGATACAGAGATTGCCCGTGCCGAGGGGGCCCTTGTCTTGTTCGCCGAGGACAACCCGGTCAACTGCAAGGTCATCTGCATGATGCTGGAGCGTCTGGGAATCGCCGTCGAAACGGTGAACAATGGCAACGACGCCTGGACCCGCATCCGCCGCCAACCCTACGGCATGCTGATCACCGACTGCCACATGCCGGAAATGGATGGTTACGAGCTTGCGGAAAAGGTTCGCACGCTGGAACGCGCCAACGAGCGGCCGCATATGCCGATCATCGCCCTGACCGCAGATGCCCTGATCGGCACCAAGGAGCGATGCCGTGCCGCAGGGATGGACGATTACCTGCCCAAGCCCGTGGACCGCGCAACTTTGAACGAGATGATCCAACGCTGGCTGCCCAAGGCGGTGCAACTGCGCCGACCGGCCATGACCGATGATCACACCACCCCGCGCAACGGGCCTTTCGGCGATGACGCGATCCTGGATCTGCGCTACATCCATGACGCCGTCGGCGGTGACGAGACCATGGTCGCCCCCTTGCTTGAAGATTACATCCGCAATGCGCGTCGGCTGGTCGATGACATGCTTGATGCTTTTGAAGATAGGGATTTCCTCCGCGCCCGCGAAGCCGCGCACGCGGCCAAGGGCACGTCACGCCTCGCCGGGGCGGTGCGCTTCGCTAATTTGTGTGAACAGATCGAACTGTTCCTATGCGCCGGCGACACCTCCCGTGCGGCGGAATATTCACGGCGCATCGAACCCGAACTTGCCGTCGTCTCCCAGGCGGTCGCCGGGCATGACCGTCGTTCCATTTCCTGATCCATCGCTCTCAGGTTTGCGGATTATTGCCCCAGGACATCACCAATCGCCGTTCCGCAGAACGAAACGCCATTGCCACAACCGGCAGCCGTGGTACCATTAAAGAGAGTACAAATTTCACAACCGTTTCATTTGGCCGCACCGGCGCGGGCACGCTCTGCAAAAGAGACGTAACCGCGGCAAAGACATACGGAGGCATAAGGTCTTGAGCGACACAGCTTTCGCCGACATGACCGCGTTGATCATCGACGATCAGGAGTTTGTGGTGAACATCGTCCGCAAGATGATGGAACAGATCGGCTTTGGTCAGATCGAAACCGCCGCCGACGGCCAGGCCGGCCTGCATGCGATGACCGGCGTTCGGCCTGATGTCGTGCTCTGCGACATCGAGATGCGGCCCATGGACGGCCTGACGTTCCTCAAGGAACTGCGTGACAGCACGGACAGGACCATCCGCGACACGCCGGTGATCTTCCTGACCAGCCATGGCCGCCACGAACTGGTGGCCAAGGCCCGTGCCCTCGGCGCCGACGGATTTGTGACCAAGCCCGCCACGGTCAACCTGCTGCGCGAACGGATCGAACAGTCAATCCAAAGCCGCGCGGCCTGACAGCGCGTTCAAAGCCACAACCGCGCGGCCGGACGCGGCACCCGCATGTCCGCCTTACGCCCGCGCCACCATGTGGCCTGGCGACACCTCGTCGAAAGAAACCAATTCCGGACTGTAGTCCATCGGCTTTACCGGGCTGGGGATCTCGTCGACCATCAGCTTGCGTTCCTTGCGGCGCAATCTGGGGTCGGCCACCGGCACGGCGGACAGCAGCTTTTTCGTATAGGGGTGCCGGGGATCTTCAAAAATGTCCTCACGGCTGCCGATTTCCACGATCTGCCCCAGATACATGACGGCGACCCGGTGACTGATCCGCTCCACCACGGCCATGTCGTGGCTGATGAACAGATAGGACAAACCCAGTTCGCTTTGCAGATCCATCAGCAGGTTGATGACCTGGGCCTTGATGGTGACGTCCAGGGCCGACACGGCCTCGTCGCAGATGATCAGTTTCGGATCCATGGCCAAGGCACGGGCGATGGAAATGCGCTGGCGCTGGCCGCCGGAAAATTCATGAGGATAGCGTGACGCGAAATCGGCGGGCAGGTTGACCTTGCGCAACAGGTCGGCGACCCGCGCGTCGATGCCGGCCCGAGGCACGAGATTATGAACGCTGAGCGGCTCGGCCAGGATGTCGCGTACGGACATGCGCGGGTTGAGCGACGAATAAGGATCCTGAAAGATCATCTGGACCTTGGTGTAGAAATCCCGCCGGTCGCCACCCCGGTGTGACGCCATGGACTGCCCCTGAAAGATGACGTCGCCCGAGGTTGCCGTTTCCAAACCGATGATGGTGCGGCCCGTGGTCGTCTTGCCGCAGCCACTTTCGCCGACGATGCTCAGGGTCTCCCCCGCCCTGACCTTGAAGGACACGCCCTCGACCGCATGGACACGGGCAATGGGACGCCGCATGAGCCCTTCCTTGATATCGAAATAGGTCGTCAGGTTATCGACTTCCAAAAGGAAGTCAGGATTAGAAATTTCGTTCATGTTGTCTGCACCCAATCGCTTTTCGGTTTTCTTGGAACGGGGCCGGGATCAGCCGGCGATGGCGGGAAATTTTTCCGGCGCGGGTTTGCCGGTCATGCTGCCGATGCGGGGCACCGCATTGATCAGCTTGCGCGTATAGGGATGCTGCGGGGCGTGGAAGATCTGGTCCACTGGTCCCTGCTCAACCACTTGGCCCTGATACATGACGACCACCCGGTCGGCCATTTCCGCGATCACCGCCATGTCATGGGTGATGAACATGACGGACATGCCGAACTCTTCCTGGATATCCTTGATCAGGTCCAGGATCTGCGCCTGAATCGTCACGTCCAGGGCCGTCGTCGGCTCGTCGGCGATCAGCAGCGCCGGCTCACAGGCCAAGGCCATGGCGATCATCACGCGCTGTCGCATACCGCCGGAAAGATGGTGCGGGTACTGCGCCAGCTTGCCCAGGGGATCGGGAATCCGCACCCGGGACAAAAGCCGGACGATTTTTTCCTCGGCCTCGGCCGGGTCCAAACCCTGATGCTGGAACAAGGGTTCCGTCAGCTGCGTGCGCAGGCTGAGCACCGGGTTCAGACAGGTCATGGGCTCCTGAAAGATCATTGAAATTTCTTTGCCGCGGATGCCCCGCACCACATCGTCTGCGGCCTGGGCCAGGTCGATCCGGCCGTGGTCGCGGCTGTTGAAATGGATACGGCCCTTGGGCACGTAGGCGCCGATCATCTCGTTCAGACGCAACAGCGACATGGCGGTGACCGACTTGCCCGATCCGGACTCACCAACCACGCCCACGGTCTCGCCGGGCATGATGGTGTAGGAAACGCCGCGCACGGCCTCCACAGGCTTGCCGCTTGTGGGGAATGTCACATGCAGGTCGTCGAATTCAACCAATGGCGTGTCGGCCATGTTTTGCCTCTTTTTCAGTATGGGATGGGTTGGTTAGTGCAGGGTCCGGTTCGACCGCCTGGCGGCCCACAGGACGCCCGGGGGTGCTAGGCGCGTGCCGGTCGGGATGACCGACCCGGTAGTGCCGCGACGAGGCCGCGGCCCCAGGAAATGGGCATGCACCCACTTACTGGGCTGGAATTCGATGCCCAGGTCGTCAAGCACCTCGGACACTTCGGTCAACAGCGCGCGGCCATGGGCGATCTGGGTATCGGGGAACCACCAGGCCAGCAGTTCGTGAACCGTGCGGTGATTGCCCTTGCGCCATTCGGCAAGGGCGTAAATGGCCTGCAGTTCGAACAGGGTCAGGCCGCTGTTGGCGGCCGGGTTGAAGCGAACGATGAAGGGGTCGTTGCGCCACAGAGTGTCGAGAAACGCACCGACGGCGTCGGCAAGGGCAGAGGGAACATTTTGGGCCTCGGCCCTTGCCGAGCCGTCCCGGCCCGGCCCTTCGGAACGCGTGCTTTCCGGGGCGCACCCCCGCCACGCCCGGATTGCCGACAAGACAAGTCCTTCGCCGGCGTTCAACATGTTCCTCTTGGGTGTCAGGTCGGTCATGAGTGCGTCTCCTCATGGACCTAAATAATGAGAATGAGAGTCATTCTCAATACTTATTATTACACCTACCCAAACTTTCTTGCATGGCTTGCCAACTGCGCCCCTATTCCCGCGCGGCGCGGACCAATCCACGGTACAGCGCCTGGTGGCGGCGGCGGAACACCAGGAACTCCGGATGCCACTGCACGCCCATCAGGAAACCTGCCGCCGGATCTTCAAGCGCCTGCACGACCCGATGGGCATCCCGCGCCGCCACCCGAAGCCCCCTGCCAAGTCGATTAACCGCCTGATGGTGCAGACTGTTGACGGCGACCCGCCCCCCGCCCATCAGGCGCGCCAGGCGGCTTTCCGGGGCCAGGGTGATTCGCTTTCGCGCCAGGGGCGTGCGCAGACGCGGCAACCCCCGGTAGGCGGCATACATATCCTGGTGCAGCGTTCCGCCCAGGTGGATGTTGATCATCTGAGCCCCCCGGCAGACCCCCAGCACCGGCACATCCGCATGCAGCGCCCAATCCAATGCCCGCCGCTCCATCCGGTCACGGTCCGGATCAATGCGCAGGTCGAGCGTCACCTCGCCGCCGTACATCTCGGCCCCGATGTCGTCGCCGCCGCCGATCACCACCCCGTCGAGGCCCATCGTATCCGTCCGGCCACCCGCCGACAGACGCACGGGGCGTCCTCCGGCGCGCCGGACCGCCAACCAATGGGCAAGCCAAGTCAGCTTAGCACCACGGTCGGAGACCGTGACGCCGATGCGGGGCCGTGCCGTCATCCCTGAAGCCAGCTTTGTAGTTCGTCCAACCAACGTTCGGCCGCCGGACGCCGAAGGTTATCGCGCAGGGCCGCGCCAAGCTGCGCCAGACGGTCCCGGTCGGCGGCCAGTTGCTCGACACGGACCCAACGGTTCCATTCGACGACGGGGGACCAGGACGGATCGCCCAGGGCGCAATCAGGAAGCCGATAATGAAACGTCGGGCGCGCCTTGATCAGGTTGCTTTCCAGCCGCGTGATGACCGCGTCCTCGTCCAGGTGACGGAACAAAGGCAGCATGTCCAGTTCGCGGTTTCGCGTGGGATTGTGGTCCAGGTAGTCGGCGATCAGCCTGTTCATGTCCGGGGCATATTCCGGGTCCAGCAGCAGCAGGACGTAGTCCCTGGGAAACGGATCCGCATGCGGCATCAGGCGGCGCGTGAGGTCGGTCGCAACCCGTTCGCGCAGCCAATCGGCCAAGATGACGTAGGCCTTGAGGTGGCGCAGGATTGTACCGGCGTCGGTCGCCGGAAGTTCCGGATTGAGATGCAGGCCGAAGGCGTACAGCAGGCTGTCGTCCGTGCCCTTGGCACCGGCCCGGCGCAGGGCGTCCGCGACCGCCACAAGGCGGTCCAGATCGGACCACGGCATGGGCGGCGTGACGATCTCGACCGGCACGATCCCGGTCACCGCCTTGCCCAGCGCCTCGCGGGCGGCGCTGTCCAGTTCCTCGGGCAGAAGCGTTTTGTCCACCCCTTCCTCCGCCGCCGCGTCCTTGTGAACGGCCTGGGCATCCAGTTCGATAACGAAATCGCCGAATTCGGTTTCCCCGACGATCAGGCGATGGGGGCCTTTACGGGATACGTCGCCGCCGAACTGGTCGCGCACCAGGTTCGCGGCGGTGGGCACATCCAAGCCGGCGAACTCGATCTCGACACCGACACGGCGGGGGGGTCCGTCTTCCGTCTCCGTCACCGGCGGCTCGACCGGAACCTGATGCCGCCGGGCGGCATTATCGGGGAATATGTCGGGGGGAATATCAGCCATGATGCAATGGCCTTCCGCCGGCGCCGACGGGCGCGGCCTTGGACCTTAAGCTTTGAGATAGGGATTGCGCGGCCGGATTTCAACCCGGGCGGGGTCTTGGCCCCGCCGGCCCGCTTAAGGAAAGGGTGGACCGGATACCGCAAATCTGCGAACTGATCGGCCTGCCCATCAGAACCGCAAGGACGACGACATGACCCAGACCCTGATCATTGCCAAGCAGGACGGCATCACCGACATCACCCTGAACCGCACCGATAAGGCAAACGCCCTGGGCCCCGATCTGGTCGAAGACCTGCTTGCCGCCATGGCGACGGCGGCCACCGACGGCACGCGGTTGGTCATCCTGCGCGGCGAGGGTAAAAGCTTCTGCTCCGGCTTCGATCTGTCGGATCTGGACAGCGTCACGGACGGCGATCTGGTGCATCGCCTGATCCGCATCGAAACCCTGTTGCAGGCCGTCTATCACGCGCCCTTCCCGACCCTGGCGCTGGCCCATGGCCGGGTGTTCGGCGCGGGCGCCGACCTGTTCTGCGCCTGCAGCCGGCGCATCGCCGCCCCCGGCACCTCGTTCCGCATGCCGGGGCTCGGCTTCGGCATCGTGCTGGGCACCCGGCGGCTCAAGGTCCGCGTCGGCGAGGACGCGGCCCGCCACATCCAGAACTCCGGCCTGACCTTCGATGCGGCCGAGGCCCTGCGCATGGGCTTCGCCACGGACATGATCGATACGGCCGATTGGCCGCAGGCCGCCGCCGCCGCCGGCACCTCGGCGCAAATTCTCAGCCCCCAGGCGACGGCCGACCTGTTCCGCGTGACCGCGACCGACACCCGCGACGCCGACATGGCCGACATCGCCCGCACGGCCTCGGTTCCCGGGCTGAAAGCTCGCATCCAGGCCTACCGCGAACAGGCCCTGAAGGCCGCCGGGAAGAAGTGATCTAAGGTGGGGGAATGGTGGGCTGTGTAGGATTCGAACCTACGACCCGCTGATTAAGAGTCAGCTGCTCTACCAACTGAGCTAACAGCCCGCACCACGTATGGAGGGCGGGGTTTTAGCAAGCTTGACCGGCTTTGTCGAGGTGAAGTGACGCCCCTGGGCAGGATTTGTCGGAAAGCCTGGAATGGCGCGGCAGCGCGGCCCTAAACGTCATCGCCGATGCCGCGCCGGCCGACCATGACATCGCGGTGAATCCAGGTCCCCATCAAGAGCCCGAAACCGAACAACAGGGTCAGCATCGCCGTGCCGCCATAGGAAATCAGCGGCAGCGGCACCCCCACCACGGGCACCAACCCCATGACCATGGCCATGTTGATGAACACGTAGAGAAAGAAGGTCGCGGTCACGCCGATGCCGACCAGGCGGCCGAATTGAGTACGGCAACGCACGCTGATGGCCAGCCCGTAGATCAGGATCACCACATAAAGGCCGAGCAGCGCCAGCCCGCCGGCAAGGCCGAATTCCTCGGCCAGCATGGTGAAGATGAAGTCGGTCTGCATTTCCGGCAGGAAGTTGAGATGGCTTTGCGTGCCCTGCAGGAATCCCTTGCCGAACAGCCCGCCGGACCCGAACGCGATCTTCGACTGGATGATGTGATAGCCGGACCCCAGCGGGTCGTTTTCCGGGTTGAGGAAGGTCAGCACGCGCTGTTTCTGATAATCGCGCAGAAACCCCCAGGCGATGGGCGCCGCCGCCACGGTAACGATGCCGACCAAAACGAATTTCCAGATCCGCACCCCGGCGGCGAAAAAGATCACCGCCCCCGTGATGACCAGCATCAACGCCGTGCCCAAATCCGGCTGACGGAGGACCAGGGCCGCCGGCAGCGCGATCAGCAGGACCGGGACGAACAGGTGGGGAATGCGGCGCACATCCTCGATCGAGGTGCCGTGGAAATAGCGCGCCAACGCCAGCACCAGGGCAATTTTCATCAGTTCCGACGGCTGCAGGCCGAAATAGCCGAGATCAAGCCAGCGTTGCGCCCCCTTGCCGACCTCGCCCATGAATTCCACGGCGACGAGCAGCGCCACCGTGCCCAGATAAAACACATAGGCGTATTTCAGCCACAACCGGATGTCGATCAGGGCCACGGTGATCAGCACGGCCATGCCGACGCCGAAGCGCATCATCTGGCGCGACGCCCAGGGTTCGAAATTGCCCCCCGCCGCCGAATACAGCATGGCGAAACCGACCGACGCGGTCGCCGCCAACAGCAAAATCAACAGCCAGTGCATCTGCCATAGCTTTTGCCGCAGGGTGAAGCTGGGGGGGTTCAGGGCGTCTTCGCGAACGGCCATCGTTCTCTTCCCCTAACCCTGATCCGGCACGGGACGGACACGGTCTTCCGTGCCGCGCAGATCAAGCGCGGCCTGACTGCCGCTGGTCTGGCTGATCGGGATGTCGCGCGCTGATTGGCGGCGCTGGGCCGTCAGCAGAAGATCGCGGGCAATGGGCGCCGCGACGCTGGACCCGCCACCGCCGTGCTCCACCACCACGGCAACCGCATAGCGGGGATTGTCCGCCGGCGCGAAGCCGACGAACAAGGCATGGTCGCGCTCTTCCCACGGCAGGTCCTTGTTCTTGACCACACCCTGTTCGCGTTCGGCCTTGGTGATGCGGCGGACCTGGACCGTGCCGGTCTTGCCGCCCATGGTATAGCGCGGGTCGTCAATCGCCGACGCACGGGCCGTACCGTGGGGTGCATTGACGACCTGGGTCATGGCGTCGCGCACCAGGGCCAGGCTGCGCTGACTGACATTGATCTGGGGGAATTCGTGATGTTCGGGCACGGCATGCACGCCGGTCGTGCTGACCGACTTGGTCAATTGCGGCGACACGGCGAAGCCGCCGTTGACCAGCCGGGCCGTCATCACCGCAAGCTGCAGCGGCGTGGCCAGGACATAGCCCTGGCCGATCCCGGCCAGCAACGTTTCGCCCTGGTGCCAGGACTGGTCCCGGGCCTCGCGCTTCCAGGCTTTGGTCGGCACCAGGCCCTGCTTTTCGCCGGGCAGGTCCAGGCCGGTGGCATCGCCAAGCCCGAACCGCTCCGCCATTTCCGCGATGCGGTCGATGCCGACGCGGCGGGCGACTTCGTAGAAATAGACGTCGCAAGATTGAACGATGGCGCTGGTTACATCGACCAGGCCATGGCCGTGTTTCTTCCAGCAATGGAACTTGGTATCACCCAGTTCCATGAACCCTTCGCAATAGACCCTGCCCGTGGGCGAAATCACGCCACGCTCAAGCGCCGTCAGGGCGACCAGCATCTTGAAGCACGACCCCGGCGAGTAGCGCCCGGCGATCGCCTTGTTGGACAGTGGGGCGGCCGGGTTGTTGATCAGCCGGCTCCATTCCTCGACCCCCAGACCGCGGTTGAAGTCGTTGGGATCGAAACTGGGGTGGGAAACCATGGCCAGCACATCACCGGTATGCACGTCGAGAACCACGGCCGAGGCGCTTACCTCCTTGGAAAGACGCTTGGAGACCTCAAGCTGCAGGCCGACATCGATGGTCATGCGGATTTCCGCACCGGGCAGGCCTTCGCGCCGGTTCAGTTCGCGGATCACCCGGCCGTAGGCGTTGACTTCGACCTCGGACGAGCCGCCGGACCCGCGCAGACTGAGATCGTGGATCTTCTCGATCCCCGACTTGCCCGTGCGGAACCCCGGCAGCTCCAGCAGCCGGTCGCCGGTCTTTTCCCGCTCGCTCACCGCAGAGACATAGCCCAGGACATGAGCCAGGTTCTTGCCGTAGGGATAGAATCGGCTTTGCCCTTCGTCGATCATCACGCCGGGCAGGTCGGGGGCGTTGACCTCGATGCGCGCAACCTCTTCCCATTCCAGGTTTTCGCGCAGCGTCACCGGCACGAAGGACCGGTTGCGGCTGACTTCCTTCAGGACCCGCCGGCGTTCGCCGATGCTCATCGGCACGATGTCATGCAGCAGGTCGAGCGCCCCGTCGACGCCGAGCCCGCGGGTGTCCTCGGACACCAGCATGACGCGGTAGTTCTGCTTGTTATCGGCCAGTGGAATGCCGAAACGGTCGACGATGCGGCCACGCGGCGGCGCCAGCAGACGCAGGCTGATGCGGTTTTCGTCGGCCAGCATCTTGTATTGCTCGGCCTTGACCACCTGCAGGTAATACATGCGGCCTGCCAGCATGGAGACGAGCGCCAGCTTACCCCCCACCAGCATCACGGTGCGGCGGGCGAATAGTTTTTGGCGTTCTTGATCCCCATGCATCGGATCAATCCAGTTTCAAAAAGGCCTGCTGCCAGCGCGAGAAGATGAACGCGAACAGCGGAAAAGCGGCGACGGTCATGATGTATTGGAAAACGATGGCGTCGGCCGCGAACAGGGTAACGTGAAAGGCCGACAGCAGGGCCCAGCTAAGCGCCGCCGCCCCGGCCCCGACCAGCCCGAAGCCCAGCCAATGCACGAAGAACGATTTGCCCATGAAGAACTTGTGCTGGAACAGCACCACGCCCTGCACGGCCAGGAAAATCAGCGCGTGCAGCCCCATGGGTGCGCCCGTCAGGCCGTCCTGGAACAGACCGATCAGGAACACGGCGGGGGCCGGCACCAGATGCGGGCGATGGATCGACCAGTAGAATATGGAAATCAGCGGCAGCACCGGCAGCACCCGGGCGATGCCCGGAATATGGGTCGGCACGACGTTGAGAATGACCAGGACCAAGGTCAACGCGACCGGCGTCAGGTTACGGGCGAAGGCATCCAGACGTTGCCAGAAAGTCGGCCTCATGGACGGCGTCCCCGCTCCTTGCCCGGCACGTCGGCATCAATGGAACGCTGCGGCAACTGCAGGATTCCGCCGGAGCCGAAATTGAGAATCCGCACGTATTCCAGGCGCGTCAGGTCGACATAGGGCTGAACGATCAGCCCGCCCTCGCCGACGGCGGCGACCTGACCGACGCGTAGGCCCGGCGGGAACACGCCGGCGTGGCCCGAGGTGACGACGCTGTCGCCCACGGACACCACCGCCCCCGGCGGCAGCCAGGTCAGGCGCGGCTTCGCCAGGTTGGCCCCGGCCATGATGGCGCGCGTGCGGGTCGGATCGACAAGAACCGGAATTTTCGCGTTTATGTCGGTCAACAGCAAAACCCGGGCGGACCGGCTGCCGACGTCGATGACCCGGCCGACCAGACCGTCGGCGGTAACCGCCGCCTGGCCCTTCTCAACCCCGTCGCGGGCCCCCGCGTTGACGATCACGCTTTGTGAAAAGGCGCCGCCCGTGTCGGCGATGACCCGCGCGGTGACGAAACTCGCCTCGCGCTCGGGAATGACGTTGAGCTGTTCCTTGAGAACCCGGTTCTCCGCCTCCAGCTTCTCGGCGACGGATTTCCAATGCATCAGCCGCGTGCGCTCCTCGCGCAGCCGCGTGTTCTCTTCGTACAGGTTCTTCATGGCCTGGACCTCGGCGACGCCGCGGTTCACCGTGTCGAGCGGCTGCGACAGCACGTCCAGGATGGGGGCGACGGCGTCGGTCATATGGGTCCGCACACGTTCGACCAGAATGGTATCGACCTTGGCAAGCATCATCAGGGCAAACGCCGCCACCACCAGCCCGACATAGGCGAAGCGCTGGGCGAAATTGCGAATCGGTTGCGCGACCCGCGAAAATGAATGCGGTTCCTTCACCCCAGGACGTCCTTCCTGCCCATTACAATACCCCGCGATCCCACGCCCGGTCCCCAAAACCGATTGCAGGGCCGCAACTCCGACCTCCCCGTTATTGGTTATACTTGTCGCCGATGAGCGTTAATCGACGATTAATGACGCGTAGCGCTGTTTACCAAAAAAAACAACCGTCTATGCCAGTATTTTAAGATGAAACTGAACAAATTCCAGCTTTCCCTCCTGCCCCCTGGCGACCTGGCCGGACATCTGCTTATTCTTGTTCCGCTATCGACGCGGAATAGGACCACCCTCCCATGAAATTCATCCACCTGACCGACCCTCATTTCGTCCCGCCGGGCAAAACCCTCTACGGTCGCGATCCGCGCCCTGCCCTGGATGCCGCCGTGGCCGACATTAACGCCCACCACGGAGATGCCGCGTTGGCCGTGGTGACCGGCGACCTGACCCATTGGGGCGAGCCGGCGGCGTTCCAGAACCTCGTCGACGGCCTGGCGCCGCTTGCCATGCCGGTCCACGTCTTGGCCGGAAACCACGACGCCCGAGATGTGCTGCGCGCCCATTTCCCAAATCAACCTGTTGATAAAAATGGATTTATTCAATCGACCCTGGACACACCCGTGGGCCGGTTCATCTTTCTGGATACGGTGCTGGCGGGCACGTCGGCGGGGCATTTCTGTGAAGACCGCCAGGCCTGGCTGGCCGAGACCCTGGCCGCGTCCGAGGGGCAGGACCTGTTCCTGTTCATGCATCATCCGCCCTTCGACGTCGGCATTCCGGCCATGGACCGCATCGGCCTGCAGCAGAAAGACGCCTTTCAGGCCGTGATCGAGCCGCACAAGGCGCGCATCCGTCATCTGTTCTTCGGCCATGTCCATCGGCCCATTTCCGGCAGTTGGCGGGGCATCCCCTATTCCACCCTGCGCGGCTTGAACCAGCAGGTCTGGCTCGACATGGTGAACGAGGAAATGACGGCGAGTTTCGAGCCGCCCGCCTATTGCGTGGTGCTGATCGAGGACGACCGGGTCGTCGTCCACTATCACGATTTCATGGACCCGAACGAAAAGTTCAAAATGCATTCAAGTCCGTTCACCGACTGGGCCATACGCCCGTCGGGTGCATGACACCGCGTCTTTCGACTTTTCTTTGCAGGGCGGCGGGGCTATAAGCCCCGCCATGGACCAGCACATTTCCCATTTCTCCGTCAGCACCGGCATCTCCGGCGGCGTCTATGCGCCTGTCCCGGCCCTGCCGGTCTCCCTTGTCCGGAGCAAGACGCCCTAGCGCGGCCCCTTCATGAAATGGCCATGTTACGGGCGGACCTTCGGGTCCGCTTTTTTTGTCTTCATTTCCTGTTTTCGAAACCCAACGACGGATTTCACCCATGACCGCCCTCATCCCCGGCACATCCGCAAAGCCCTCCCGACTGTCCGCCGTCTGGCGCACGGAGCTGGTGCAGCTGTTCCGTCTGGCCGCGCCCATCGTCGCGACCCAGATCGCCTGGGTTGCCATGCTGACCACGGACACGGCGATGATCGGCCGCCTGGGCCCCGAACCCCTGGCCGGCGCGTCCTTGAGCATGATGATCTTTTTCATCGGCTATATCGTCTGCGTCGGCGTGACGATGTCGACGGCGGGGCTGGCCGCGCAGGCCTTCGGCGCGCGGCAGCCGCGGATCGTCCGCCGCGTCATCCGCCAGGGCCTATGGGTCGCCATCCTGTTGGTGACACCCTTTGTCGCGGCCTTTTCCCATTCGGGTGTCTTGCTCGCCTGGACCGACCAGCCGCCGGAAGCCCTGCCCCATGCCGAGGCTTATATGAGCACCCTGATGTGGTGCCTGCCCGCCGGTATCGTCTTTACCGTGCTGCGTAACTTCGTCTCCGCCCTGGGCCGGCCCATGGCGGCGCTTTGGGTCATGCTGGGGGGCGTGCAGCTCAACGCGCTATTGGATTACGGCCTGATCTTCGGAAACTTCGGCCTGCCGCGCCTGGAACTGGTGGGGGCCGGGATCGCCACGACGGCCGTGAATATCTTGATGGTGCTTGCCCTGGCCGGGATCATTCAGTGGCGGCGGCCGTTCAACAAGTATCAGTTGTTCGTCCGCTTCTGGCGGCCGGACTGGCGCATCTTCCGCCAGATCTTCCGCATCGGCGCGCCGATCGCGGCGATTTCGGTGATGGAGGCCGGATTCTTCATCGGTGCCGTGTTCGTGATCGGCCAGTTCGGTGCCGTCGCCATCGCCGCCCATATGATCGCCATGCAGATGCCGCACATCACCTTCATGGTGCCCATGGGGTTGAGCCAGGCCGCGACCGTGCGCGTCGGCCATGCCGCCGGGCGGCGGGACGTGGCCGGCGCCTACCGCGCCGGGTGGTCGGCCATCGCCGTCAGTGTGCTGTTCGCCGCCGTCATGACCGGCGTGATCGTGACCGTTCCCGAACCTTTCGCGGGCCTGTTCCTGGACACGGCCCGCACCGACGCGGCCGAGGTCCTGAACCTTGCCGCCGCCCTGTTGATGCTGGCCGCCATGTTCCAGATCGTCGACGCCCTGCAGGCCGTGGCGGCAGGGGCCTTGCGCGGCCTCAACGACACGGCCCTTCCCATGGTCATCGCGGGGGTCAGCTATTGGGGCCTGGGCGCCGGGTCGGCGGTCTGGCTTGCCTTCGGTGCGGGATGGCGGACGGAAGGGGTCTGGGCCGGTTTCGTGATCGGCCTGACGGCGGCGGCGGTGCTGATGATCTGGCGCTTTCGCACGCAACAGCGCCGACGTTACCTGCCGGATATCATCAAGGAAGAGGCGACGCCCCTTCCACTTTGATCGCCTGATCTGCGCAAAACAACCGTCGCCCGCCGGTGGCGGGCTCGGGTTTTGCGATTTCCATTGGGTTTGTTCGCGCAAAACAACCGTCGCCCGCCGGTGGCGGGCTCGGGTTTTGCGACTAATACATCGTGGTGAGGACGTCCTTGAGGCGCTTCATTTCCTCGAGCGCCCGGCCGGTGCCGAGCACGACACAGGACAGGGGATCGTCGGCGATCGACACGGGCAGGCCCGTGTCATGGCGCAGGACCAGATCCAGATTGCCCAGCAGCGCCCCGCCGCCGGTCAGCACGATGCCCTTGTCGACGATGTCGGCGGCCAGTTCGGGGGCCGTGTGCTCGAGCGCGACCTTGACCGCCTCGATGATCGCACCCACCGGCTCGGCCAGGCTTTCGGCGATTTCACGCTGCGAGATGACCAATTCCTTGGGCACCCCGTTCATCAGGTCGCGGCCCTTGATTTCCATGGTCTGGCCTTCGCCGTCTTCCGGCGCGCAGGCGGAACCGATATCTTCCTTGATGCGGGCGGCGGAGCCTTCGCCGACCAAAAGGTTATGGTTGCGGCGGATGTAGGCGATGATCGCCTCGTCCATCTTGTCGCCGCCGACGCGGACCGAACGGGCGTAGACGATGCCGCCCAAGGACAGCACGGCGACTTCCGTGGTGCCGCCGCCGATGTCGACGACCATGGAGCCCGTGGGCTCCGTCACCGGCAGACCGGCGCCGATCGCGGCCGCCATCGGTTCTTCGATCAGAAACACTTTCCGCGCCCCGGCGCTTTCCGCCGATTCCTGGATCGCGCGGCGCTCGACGGCGGTGGAGCCGGAGGGCACGCAGACGATGACCAGCGGGCTCGCGAACGAGCGCCGGTTGTGAACCTTGCGGATAAAGTACTTGATCATCTCCTCGGCCACTTCGAAGTCGGCGATGACGCCGTCGCGAAGCGGGCGGATGGCGCGGATGTTGCCGGGCGTTCGGCCGAGCATCTGCTTGGCTTCCTCGCCGACGGCGAGAACATGCTTCTTGCCCTTGACCTCGGCGATGGCAACCACCGACGGTTCGTTCAGGACGATGCCCTTGCCCTTGACGTAGACCAACGTGTTGGCCGTGCCCAGGTCGATGGCCATGTCCGCGGAAAGAAACCCGAAAAGTCGCGAGAACATGAAGCGTTCAGCCTTGTCTCTGTGTCATGGGAGCCCCGGGGCGCGCCCCGGAAACCTTGGGGCGGGGGTCCGATGAATGTATCCCTCGGTACCGGCCCGGATTGGGGTCCCGGGCCACGATATATGGGTGCAGGGGACAATGTCCCCTGCACCATATTGGGTCTTTTAACGGAAAGATTCGGCCGTTTAAAGGGCCAATCTTGGGTAATACGAAGGCGGCCCCGACCTAGGCGGACATCGCCTCCGGTGCCTTTTTCTCCCGTTTGGTCAACAACTTGTTGAGCGCGTTCACGTAAGCCTTGACCGACGCGACCATGGTATCCGTGTCGGCCGCCGCCCCCTGGGCCGTGCGTTCGCCGTTATCGTCGAGCCTGACGGTCACTTCCGCCTGGGCGTCCGTACCGTGAGTCACCGCATGGACCTGGTACAATTGCAGGCGGGCACCATGGGGAAACAGGGTCTTGATACAGTTGAAGGCGGCATCCACGGGCCCGTCGCCGGTGCCTTCGCAGGACTGCGTCTTGCCGTCGATCTCCAACTCCATCGCCGCCTTGGGCGGGCGGTGCACGGTGCCGCATTGGATTTCCAGGCTGGTCAGCTTGATGCGGTCGTTGACACGGGTGTCATCGTCGACCAGGGCCACCAGGTCTTCGTCAAACACGTCCTTCTTCAGATCGGCCAGGTCCTTGAAGCGCTTGAAGGCTTCGTTCAAGGCGTTGTCACCCAGCTTGTAGCCCATTTCCTCCAGCTTGGTCTTGAAGGCGTTGCGCCCGGAATGTTTGCCCAGGACGATCTTGGACTTGGTCAGGCCGACGCTTTCCGGGGTCATGATCTCATACGTCTGGGCGTTCTTCAGCATGCCGTCCTGATGGATGCCCGATTCATGGGCGAAGGCATTGGCGCCGACGATGGCCTTGTTGGGCTGCACCGGGAAGCCGGTGACCGACGACACCATGCGCGACGCGCGGGTGATATGGGTGGCGTCGATATTGGTGGTGAAGGGCATGGCATCCTGACGGGTCTTCAGCGCCATCACGACTTCTTCCATGGAGCAATTGCCCGCCCGTTCGCCCAGGCCGTTGATGGTGCATTCGACCTGACGGGCACCCGCGACCACGGCGGCCAGGGAATTGGCCACGGCCAATCCCAGGTCGTTGTGGCAATGGACCGAGAACACGGCCTGGTCCGAATTGGGCACCCGGTCGATCAGCATCTTGATCAGCGCCGCGTATTCTTCGGGCACGGCATAACCGACCGTATCGGGGATGTTGATGGTCGTGGCCCCGGCCTTGATCGCGGCCTCGACGCAGCGGCACAGAAATTCATGCTCGGACCGCGATCCGTCCTCGGCCGACCATTCGACGTCGTCGATCAGGTTGCGGGCCATGCCCACGCTTTCGGTGATGCGCTCCAGGACCTGTTCCGGCTCCATCTGCAGTTTGTACTGCATGTGCAGGGGGCTGGTGGCGATGAAGGTGTGGATGCGCCCGCGTTCGGCATGTTTGACGGCCGCCCCGGCGCGTTCGATATCCCCCCGGGTGGCGCGGGCCAGGCCGGCGATGGTCGAATTCTTGATTGTCTTGGCGATTTCCGAGACGGCCTCGAAATCACCTTCCGAGGCGATGGGGAAGCCGGCTTCGATGACGTCGACGCCCATGTCCTCCAGCACCTTGGCGATGCGGAGTTTCTCTTCCAGGTTCATGGACGCCCCCGGCGACTGTTCGCCGTCGCGCAAGGTGGTGTCGAAGATGATGACCTGGTTGGGGTCGCGTTCGGTAACGATGGTCATTGCTCTGGTCCTTCCGAAATCTCTTTGGGCCGCCCTCGGATGGGATGGATAGGGTCCGGCCCGACAAATAGGGTCGCTTGCTCGTCAATCCCCTGAGCGTTCGCGGTCCCTTGGTCGGGATGGACTCGGTTTTTTTTGGTTCAAAAAGCCGGAATGGTCCCTGGTATCCGCTGCGCCACTCAGGGGCGAATAAGTCGAAGCCCCAGAAGGTCGAGATTGAGCAGGCTTAGCGGAAGAAGAATGCGCGCAGGCAGCGTCGCCGGGCCGGCATCGCTGCCCCCGGGAATTCGCCGTTCAATGGTCATGTCCTGCGTCTGCATCGGTCTGTTCCAACCGCCTGTCGGTTCATCCGTCATTCCGGAAAGGATACGGGGACAGGCTTAACAGAGAATAAATGATGTTGGACACCCGTTTGTCAAGTGAACGAGGTGGAGTTGCCCCCTACATTGTATCGTGTACCCACTGCCCTAATTGCCAATTTATCGAGTGCAAATTGACCAAGGCACACGATCTGGCAAAAGCATCGAAGCTAAAATTGCTCCACATTGGACAACATCATCATCAAAAGCTTTCGCTTTCTTGATCTCATCTTGGCAATAATCCCTGTAACCGCCCCTAAAATCTTCCACAGTGAATATCCCAACCCCGACATCCCCACCAATTTGGAACGATAAATTTTTCCCGTGCTCAATTAGCAAATCGCCAAAATCCCAATATGAACTAGGCACAAAAACATTCATGCTTTCGTGATCCAAAGACTTCATATGCGGGTCAAGAATTTCATCTAGTGACGCATCCGAAATCCATTTCAAAAGCACTGAGAGAAGCTCGGAAGGCTGCCTTATGACACTATGGGCTGTCGAATAATCACCGTTGGCCCGACATAGCAAAAACCTAAGAATATCTGCGCCTTTAAGCCCCGGCTCAGAAATTCGACCATGATTCGAAACGAAATCATTTACGTAGCAGCCAATGATCGGCTCGGCTGCACCAAGCAAAGAAAATTTTCTTATCGCCTCAAATGAAATTAAAATATGCGGGGCCTGCTCTTCAGACACAGAAGCCAAAGAACAAATGTAATTTATTTTATATAATTCGATAATTATTTCTATTTTACTTTTTACATCGTAGATATTTTTTTTCAATTTATCCTGAATTAAACCCAGCGCACTCACCCAACCCAACAATTTAGAAAGTCGAATTGGAACAAAAAACAAATCGCTCAATCCGCCACGATTACTAAGTATGTTAAACTTCTCAACTTCAATCGCTGAAACTGCAATATCAATACATTCACCAGTGACATACACGAATTGGTCAAGAAGCTCCGACATAACTTCTCGCGCTTCTAGGCTCTTCTCTGTGTCTTTCAACAGCGCGACGATGCAACAAGCCAAAACTTCGGATCTGCACATTACATTTTTACTTTGCGATGCACGCTGTGGAAGCGTCTGCGCAAGGCCGGACACAAATGCCGGGCGACTCCCACCTTTCGGCGGAAGATGGTCAGAAGTCGAACGAATTTCTTTGATCAGCGAACTAGGTGAAAAACCACTAGGCAAATCTTCTGCCATTCGCCATAAATTTTTGGCTTCTCCGCGAACAAGAGCGCCGCTCGCGGAAGCCGGAGGGATATTCGCGAGTTCATATACATATGATGGCTCACCACCTTCAAAATGCGGGTTCACACAAAACTGGCTGGTGCCAAATAGGTTTAATCCCCAGCAGACTGGAGATTGGTCAGGATATTCGTCGATAACAAGTTGAGAAATTCGTTCGCCTATTTCGATCAAGTTTAAATGAGAGCGCGAGTTTTGAATTCGCTCGTTTCCAGAAACACATCTGAGCAATTGGCGCGTAAGAAAACCTCCCCGATCATCTTCCCCAGCTTTCTGATTGCTCATAGAAGCAGCGATAACACATATGCTGGGAGTGCCCGTTTCACCCAGCAGTGACGGGTTGATCACCGTGTTGAGGTCGTGCACCACTCCACCGGACTGGCATGCATCAACGATGATATTTGCATTAGCTGGTTGAGCATCACCGACTAGGCGAAGAATTTCAGAAAATGATAGTGCTGAGGCTGCCAACCTATCTAACCGAGTGTCTCGAAGACATAAGTAATGGCTTCCTCCCACTACCAACCCGTGCCCAGCAAAAAAGAAAGTAAACGCGGTTAACTCATGGTCATAAACACTTTCTTGCAGAGCCCCGCGAAGTTCCGCCAACGTAGGAGAGAGCAGTTTCAGTGATTTCTCTGGATGATGTTGGCCTTGATTTTGGTCAACCAGTGCCTGGAATACATTGTCAGCATCTATTTGTGCTCCACCCAGTTGCAATAAGTCTGGGTCATCGTATTCGTCCACGCCAATCACAATTGCGATCCGCATTAAACGATCAACTCCCTTTAAATCTGGAGAGGCGCTCCGCCTCTCGAGCAAGAGCCTCCTCTTCCTTCTCTTTTGTTACCCGTTCGACTTCTTCCTTAAATTTATTTCCCAGTCGTTCTGCATCTTCTTCCAATTTTTTGAAGGCATCAGTCCCCAGATGAAACTCTGGCCTCGAAATTTTTCCCGCTCTATCCACTCCAAATTGAATGTTCTTGAGTGCTTGTAAGAATGACAAGGCAGGTGAACCGATCTCATTGCTCCTCACAATATTTCCTGACTTCTCGCATGCTTCGGAAACTGCCTGATACATTGTCTGCATATAACCATCGGAAAAAGACGAGACGATCCCTTGAGTGAAGTCAAAAATGACACTCAGCCTGTGCTCCAAAATATCGTCAAATTTGATCTGCGCTTGATGTTCATGAATTTTCAAATGACTCACCTCGTCCGGCTCAGAAGACGTAACGGTTTGCCATTGCCTCCCATGTGAATAGCCATGCGCGTTTTCGGGCGGTAAGATTTGGCTCAAAGCATGTTGGCGTAGCCTGTCTAAAAGATCGAAATATGCCTTTTCGAATTCCTCGCTTTGAGGTTCAAACTCAAAGATTTCGACTTTCTCGAACGCCATTGAATTCCGTCACGCTCTAATATCCGTTCACCTTTTTGCTTATATCATGGATCAAAAGACTACTTTTCCGAAAATTGGTGGATTCAATTCCCCTTAATTCAGACTGACATTGCTAGAGGCTAGGCTTTGCCAGCCTCGCCATTCCAAAGCCCCACCCTTCAGGACCAAACATGACCACCTTCCCCGAAGTCCATTTCGCCGACGCCGATCCCGCCACGCTTCGCGTCTACCGCAACCTGATGACCGCCGCCGGGTCCGGCTCGCCTGCGCTGATCTTTCGCCATATGGCGACCTACCCGGGCCTGTTGGATTGGATCTGGGCCGCCGTCGGCCCGGATGTGGAGGCCGGATGGCCGGGCACGGCCGTATGGCGGATCGTTGCCGACCAGGGGGCCGTGCCCCTGCCCGCCTTCACCGAGGACGATCTTGCCGAGGCGGGCCTGGATGCCGAGGCGCGGACGACGGTCGGCCATATGCTGACCAGCTACAACCGCATGAACCCGGTCAACCTGATCGCCGTGGGGGCGGCGCGGGCGCTGATCGCGGGCGACGACATGCCGCCGCCCACACAGCCCTTTTCCGAAGCCGCCGCCACGCCCCCGGCCCCGCCGCCGGACCTGCCCCCGCCGCTGAAGCTGGCGGGGCTGGACGACGGCCCGCGGGAGACCATCACCCATATCTGCCGCACCATCCCCAAGGCCGAGATCGCGGGAACGCCTGTGGACGTGACGCCGACCATGTACCTGCATTTCGCCCATTGGCCGGGGTTCATGGACCTGGTGGCCGGCCGGCTCGACACGGCCCTGCCGGAGATCGATGCGGCCACCCATGCCTTCGCGGATGCGTGCAAACCCCTGATCGGCCAGTTGCTGGCCAAGGCCAAGGCGCGCAATCCGGGGCCGGTGCCGATGGCCGATCCCACGCCGCTGATCCGGGTGATGGACACTTTCGCCTACGTCATCCCGCATATGGTGGTGGTGGGGGCGGCGCTGGAAGCGGCGCTTAAGCCGAAAACCGGCTAGGATGCAGGGATGACGAAACCCCGCATCGGCGGCCCCGCCGCCGTGGTCCTATTCCTCGGCGCGTCCTGCGCCGTCCTGTTCGTTGGCCTCACGGTCAGCAAGGGGACGGACGATTGGACATGGCTATCGCGGGCCGGCTCGGTACTGGTGGTCCTGGGGATCGTGTTCGCCTATTTCAACATCGACGGCTTTATCGAACGCAGCATCCGCGGCGCGGTCCGGCGGCTGACCACGAAAAAGGCGCGGGACAATGCGGACCCTTCCAATTGGGTCGTCACTTGGCTGGCGGAAGATCCGGCGGAAATTCCGCGCAGGGTGAAAACCCTTGAGGTCGCGGTGATCGCCCTGGGCACCCTGATCTGGGGGTTCGGCGACCTGCTGGGACCATAAGAAAAGGGGCGCCCGTAAGAGCGCCCCTTCGTCTTTATCCGGTGAACCGGACTTACTTCTTGGTCGTGGCGACCAGCTTGTTCTCGGACAGCCAGGGCATCAGGCCGCGCAGCTTGGCGCCCACTTCCTCGATCGGGTGTTCGCCCCACAGGCGGCGTTCGGCCTTGAACTGCGGCTGGCCGGCCTTGCATTCCAGCATCCAATCCTTGACGAACTTGCCGGTCTGGATGTCGGTCAGGACGTCCTTCATGCGCGCCTTCACGCCGTCGTCGATGACCCGCGGGCCGGAGACGTAGTCGCCCCATTCGGCCGTGTTGGACACGGAATAGCGCATGTCGGCCAGGCCGCCTTCGTAGATCAGGTCGACGATCAGTTTGACCTCGTGGCAGCATTCGAAATAGGCCATTTCCGGGGCGTAACCGGCTTCGACCAGGGTTTCGTAACCGGCGCGGATCAGCGAGGTCAGACCGCCGCAAAGCACGGCCTGCTCACCGAACAGATCGGTTTCGCATTCTTCGCGGAAGGTGGTTTCGATGATGCCCGAACGCCCGGCACCCAGGCCCGAGGCATAGGACAGGGCGACTTCCAGGGCATTGCCGGACGCGTTCTGGTGAACGGCGACGAGCGACGGCACACCGGCGCCGCGCAGGTATTCGGAACGCACGGTATGGCCCGGGCCCTTCGGCGCGATCATGAACACGTCCATGTCGGCGCGCGGCTCGATCAAACCGAAATGCACGTTCAGGCCATGGGCGAAGGCCAGCGCGGTGCCTTCGCGCATGTTGTCCTTCAGATGGTCGTTGTAAAGATCGGCCTGACCTTCGTCCGGGGACAGGATCATGATGAGATCCGCCCACTTGGCCGCTTCGGCGGCGGTCATGACCTTGAAGCCGTCACCTTCCGCCGTCTTGGCGCTGGCCGAACCGGGGCGCAGAGCCACGGCCACTTCCTTGACGCCCGAGTCCCGAAGGTTCAGCGCATGGGCGTGGCCCTGGCTGCCGTAGCCGACGATGGCCACCTTCTTGGATTTCACCAGGTTCACGTCGGCGTCGCGATCGTAATAGACACGCATTTCTAAAATTCTCCGATCAGTCGTTTCAGTCGTTCTTGAGTGTTGTCAGGTGTTGGGTTCAGATGGGCTTGTTGCCGCGCGAGATGGCGGCCGCACCCGTGCGCGAGACCTCGGACAGGCCCAGCGGCTGCATCAATTCGATGAAGGCGTCGATCTTGGACGCGGCGCCGACGATTTCGAACACGAAGGAATTGTTGGAGCTGTCGACCGCGCGGGCGCGGAAGATATCGGCGATGCGCAGGGACTCGACCCGCTTTTCGCCCTTGCCGACGACCTTGACCAGGGCCAGTTCGCGTTCCACATGGGCGCCCTCAAGCGTCAGGTCCGCGACCTTGTGGACCGGCACCAGACGGCCCAGTTGCGCCTTGATCTGTTCGATGATCATCGGCGTGCCCGAGGTCACGACGGTAATCCGCGACTGCCCCTTGACGTGGTCGGTCTCGGCCACGGTCAGACTTTCGATGTTGTAGCCGCGCCCGGAAAACAGGCCGATGACACGGGCCAGCACGCCCGGTTCGTTATCGACCAGGACGGCGATGGTATGCCGGTTCACTTCCTTGGAAGGCTCGCTCACGTCTTGGGAACTCCCAGAATTCGCCGCCGCGGAAACGGCGGCGGCCCTTGTTTTAGCCGCGTTGTCCCGGTTGTCAACTCACGCTGTCATCCGGGCGCGGCGGGATAAATCAGACCAGCACCATGCCCTGTTCGGAAATCGGCTTCTCGGCCTTGTCGTTCGGGCCCAGAAGCATCTCGTTATGGGCGGCGCCCGAGGGGATCATGGGGAAGCAGTTTTCCAGCTTGTCGATGGCGATATCGGCGATCACGGGCCGGTCGATTTCGATCATTTCCTTGATCACGTCGTCCAGCTGGCTCGCCTTCGTCGCGCGCAGGCCGACGGCGTGGAAGCTTTCCGCCAATTTCACGAAATCCGGCAGGCTTTCCATGTAGCTTTCCGAATAGCGCCCGCCATGCAGCAGTTCCTGCCACTGGCGCACCATGCCCATGTATTCGTTGTTCAGGATGAAGATCTTCACCGGCAGGCGGTACTGAACGATGGTCGACATTTCCTGAATGTTCATCAGAGTCGAGGCCTCGCCCGCGATATCGACGACCAGGGCATCCGGATGGGCCACCTGCACGCCCATGGCGGCCGGCAGGCCGTAGCCCATGGTGCCGAGCCCGCCCGACGTCATCCAATGGTTCGGCTTGTCGAAGTTGTAGTACTGGGCCGCCCACATCTGGTGCTGGCCGACCTCGGTGGTGATGAAGGTCTCACGCCCCTGGGTCAGCTCGAACAGCCGCCGGATGGCGTGCTGCGGCTTGATGGTGTCGCCCTTCTGCTGGAACGCCAGGCATTTCTTGGCGCGCCACTGGTCGATCTGGCCCCACCATTTCTTGAGCGCCGCCTGATCCTGCTTGGGCTTCAGGGCTTTCCATTTCTTGATCATGTCGGCAAGAACGCTGCCCACGTCGCCGACGATCGGCACGTCCACGGGCACGTTCTTGTTGATCGACGACGGGTCGATGTCGATATGGACCTTCTTGGACCCCGGCGAAAAGGCATCAAGCCGGCCGGTGATGCGGTCGTCGAACCGCGCACCGACGCAGATCATGACGTCGCAGCCATGCATGGCCAGGTTGGCTTCGTAGGTGCCGTGCATGCCGAGCATGCCGACGAACTGCTTGTCACTGGCCGGATAAGCCCCCAGGCCCATGAGCGTCAGCGTACAGGGCGCACCCGACAGCTTGACCAGGTCCTGCAGCAGCTTGGACGCCTTCGGCCCGGAATTGATGACCCCGCCGCCGGCATAAATGATCGGCTTCTTGGCGCCCGCCAGCAGGCGCACGGCCTCGGCGATGGCGCTCTGGTCGCCCTTGACGCGGGGGCTGTATTTTTCGGCCGGCGCCTTGCCCGCCTCCTGATAGGCGCCCATGGCCATGATCACGTCCTTGGGCAGGTCGATGACGACCGGGCCCGGGCGGCCGGAGCGTGCGACGTGGAAGGCTTCGTGCACCACGTTGGCCAGGTCGCCCACGTCCTTCACCAGGTAGTTGTGTTTGGTGCAGGGGCGCGTGATGCCGGTGGTATCGCATTCCTGAAAGGCGTCGTTGCCGATCAGATGCGTCGGCACCTGCCCGGTCAGGCAGACGATCGGGATGGAATCCATCAAGGCGTCGGTCAGGCCGGTGACCGCGTTCGTGGCACCGGGACCGGACGTCACCAGAACCACGCCGACCTTGCCGGTGGAGCGCGCATAACCCTCGGCCGCGTGCACGGCGCCGCCTTCCTGGCGGACCAGGATATGGCGGATCTGGTTCTGCTTGAAAATGGCATCGTAGAGCGGCAATACGGCACCGCCCGGATATCCGAAGATTTCGGTGACGCCTTGCTCTTTCAGGGCCTCGATCACGATCTCGGCGCCCTGCATCTTCTTCCTGGCCATTGTTCAGTCCTCTTGGTCTCAGAATCCCGGTCGGAACCCCCTGCCCTCGGGCGTCCCGTTTTCCCGGCTTGCGCCCGGCAGCACATCAGCAGATGCCACAAAAACCCCAGCGGAACCGGGGCCCGCCGGGGAGCCACGGAACTTAATGAAGGTGATTTAGGGGGTCAACCATTAAAATGCAATAAACGGCAAGTTTTTTCCGCTTATCGCGAAATAATATTTCAATGAATTTTCACTGACCGGCGGAATTCCGCCACGCCCATTTACCACACCTATTTGATCGTCTGAACGATCTGGCTGGCGCAGCGCAGGAAACGGACCCGGCTTTCCATCAGGTCGACGTATTTCTCCAATTCCTGGCCCGACAGGATGACGCCCTTCTTCTGCAACTCGATGGGCTTTCCCGAGGCCTCCAGGTCCTGCACGTTCTTCAGGCGCTCGACCCAGGTTTCCAGGTATTCGCCCCAGTTTCCCCGGTGTACGAACCGCACATAACGCAGTACCCGTTTGATGGAATTGTTGTTCCAGTGCTCGCTGACCGGCATTTCGCCGCAAGCCTCGACAATCTTTTGTTCGGGGGATCCGTCCACAACCGGCCCGTCGCCATCGCCGGCAGCCGCTGCGCCGGCATCCGCACCACCTGCGGCTTGTGACGCCGGCGGCGCATCCGTCAGCACGACGCTCGATCCGCCGGCCCGGGCCGCCGCGTTGGCCGCTGCCGCATCCGTTGCCGCCTGAACGGCGGCGGTCGCCGTATCCGCGTTGCGCTGAACCTGGGCCGCGGACTGTTCGGCACGCAGGGCGGCGGGGTCCTCGTCATCGGGAATCAGGAAAACCCCGCCCAGGACGATGACCAGAAAGGCCACCGCGGGTCCCCAGGTCAGGGGCGAGCGGTACCAAGGCGCCGCATCGGCGGCGACCGGCTTGGGCAGGTCGCGGGCGTTGGGATCTTCCATGACCGGCGCCATGGTGCGGATATTCCTGATCCGCAGCACCAATTCCTTGGCGTCGAACGGCTTGGTCACGTAATCAACCTGCATCAGGCCGATGGCGCGGCGGCGGGTGTCCGTATCGGTCACGGCAGTCGCGAAAATGATCGGCAGGGTCGAGGTGCGGCGCAGGGTTCGCGCGAAATCAACGCCGTTGCCGTCGGGCAGCATGATATCCAGCACGATGACGTCGAAGTTTTTCCCGTCCAGGGCCGCGAACATCTCCGCCCCGGTTCCGGCCTCGGTGACGTCGTAGTCCTCCGCCTCGAGAACAGCCTTGAGGAACGACCGGATCATGGGGTCGTCTTCGACGATCAGGATATTGGGATTGGACTCGGACACGCGATGCCGTTGGTTGTTGTGGTCAGTAGGTTCTGCTTGCTGCGGGTCCCCGGCACGCCCGTGTTCAGCAAGCTGCTGTGTAGAGGAAGGAGATGGCAAAAAAAAGACAACTTCTCCAAACAGGAGAATCTCCCCCGAGCCTTACACGTTCCTGACAGTGATGAATTTTTTTAATTTCGTAGAACGGCGAGGGCATCGGCCGCGGCCAGTGCCCCTCCCCGGTCAAGGATCAGGTCCGGCGCAAGTTGGTGGCGGAACCAGGTGAGTTGGCGCTTGGCGTAGTTCCGCGTCGCCTGCCGCGCCTTGTCCGCCGCCTGATCCAAGGTCATCTCGCCCTGGATCACCGCCCCCAGTTCGCGCACGCCGACGGCGCGCAAGGCCGGCAGCGACGGGTCCAGGCCCCGCGCCAGCAGGGCCCTCACCTCATCCATGGCGCCCGCGTCGAGCATCGCCGTAAAGCGCGCGTCGCAGGCAGCGTACAGGGCATCGCGCGGCGGCAGCACCAGAACCGTCGTGAATTGGCCCGCCACCGCCGGACCGGTGGGGGCTTCGTTCTGCCAATCGGCCAGGGTGCGTCCCGTCGCCTGCACCACGGCATAGGCGCGGATCAGACGCTGACGATCGCCCGGCGGCAACGCTTCCGCCGCACCAGGGTCGTGTTCCGCCAGAACCACGGCGAACGCGACACCCCCAAGGGTATCGTAAAGCGCCGTCGCCTCGGCCGTCACCGCCGCCGGCACGTCAGGCACGGGGGCCAGGCCTTCGGTCAGGGCCTTCAGATACATGCCGGTGCCCCCGACCAGGATCGGCAGGCAATTTGCCGCCCGCGCCGCCCCAATCTCGGCCACGGCCATGTCCAGCCAGCGCCCGACGGAACAACGTTCCTCCGCCCCCAGGACGCCGAACAGGCGGTGCGGCACGCGGACTTCGTCCACTGCGTCGGGCCGCGCCGTCAGCACGCGGAGATCGCGGTAGACCTGCATGCTGTCGGCATTGATGATCCAACCGCCCAGACGTTCCGCCAGTTCCAGCGCCAGGCCCGACTTGCCGCCCGCCGTCGGCCCGGTAACGATCAGAACGGATGTCGCGGACTCTTCATCCCGCAGGGGCTTTTCAGGGGCCTGAAAATCGGTCACTTTCCCTCCCGCTGTCACTCAACCCATGCCGGATCGGACATTCCATGGAATTTGTCGTTACGCTGATCGCCGCCCCGGGCGATGAACTGGATGCCGGCATTGTCGCCGAGGCAGCGGTCCGGCTCAATGCCCTGGGTGCCGAAACGGGACGGCCGGACTGGCTGGCCGCAGGATCGGCCTGTGATCTGGGCTTCGATGGCCTGTCCGCGGACCAGGCCGACGCCGCCGTGCGCATGAGCCTGGACGGCGCGCCGGTCGATATCATCGCCCAACCGGCGGTGGGACGGCGCAAGAAGCTCCTGATCGCCGACATGGATTCGACCATCGTAACCTCCGAAACCCTGACCGACGTGGCCGACGCCGCCGGCAAGGGCGAGGTGATCGCCGCCATCACCGACCGCGTCATGCGGGGCGAACTGAACTTCGAAGACTCCTTACGCGAACGGGTCGCCATGCTGAAAGGGCTTTCCGAGACGGCCCTGGAAACGGCTTATAACGCAATCGAGGTGTCACCGGGCGCCGAGACCCTGGTCCGCACCATGGTCGCCTCGGGGGCGACCACGGCACTGGTGTCGGGCGGATTCACCTACTTCACGTCGCGCATCGCGGAACGGCTCGGCTTCCACATCAACATGGCCAACGACTTCATCATCGAAGGCGGCCAGCTGACCGGCCGGGTGACGGAGCCGATCCTGGGCCGCACGTCGAAATACGATGCCTTGGTCAAGCTGGCGACGCAAAACGGCCTGGGCCTGGACGACGCGGCGGCGATCGGCGACGGCGCCAACGACCTGGAAATGATTCAGGCGGCGGGCCTGGGCTGCGCCTATCGGGGCAAGCCGATCCTGCGTGACGCCGCGCGGGTCAAGCTCGATCACGCCGACCTGACGGGGCTTCTGTTCGCGCAAGGCTTCCGAGCCGAGGAATTCATCACCGCCTAGCCGACCCCGGACATGAAAACGGCGCCCGCGGGCGCCGTCTCCAATTTCAGATTCGCGGTGAGCGTTCAGCTTTTGCCCAGCCGGATGGCCACGAAGCGCAGGCCGTTCTGCCCCTGCACCAAAAGCAGGACCGACTTGCGTCCGGTGTCACGGGCTTCCTTGACCTTGCGCACCACGTCGTCGGGCGTGCCGACCTCTTCCTGGCCGACCTCGACGATCAGATCGCCGGGGCGCACGCCTTTCTCGGCCGCCGGGCCCGCGTTCAGCACATCGGTCACCAGCACGCCCTTGGCGTCGCCTTCAAGCTTGAACTTCTGCACCGCCTCGTCGGTGATGGCCGACAGGCTCAGGCCCAGGTCCTCGACCACCTGGGGCTTGGCGTCGGTGCCGGCCCCTTTGTCGGTGCGCGCGGCGACCTGCTGTTCCTGTTCCTGCAGTTCGCCGACCTTGACCTTAAGGTCGATCTTCTTGTTCTCACGCCAAACCTCGACCGGCACGTCGACGCCCACTTCGGTGTCGGCGACGATGCGCGGCAGCTTGCGCATGTCGGGCACCTTGCGCTTGTTGAAGCTCAGGATCACGTCACCGCGCTGGATCTTGCCCTTGGCGGCGGGGCCGTCTTCGACCACCTGGGCGACGAGCGCCCCCACCGGTTCCTTCAGGCCCAGGCTTTCGGCGACTTCCGGCGTGACTTGCTGGATATGAACGCCAAGCCAGCCACGCTTGACCTGGCCGTGCTTGATCAACTGGGAGATCACCGGCTTGGCGGTGGACATGGGCACGGCGAAGCCGATGCCGACGCTGCCGCCGGACGGTGAGAAGATCGCCGTGTTGATGCCGATGACCTGGCCGTCCAGATTAAACAGCGGCCCGCCCGAATTGCCCCGGTTGATGGAGGCGTCGGTCTGAATGAAATTGTCATAGGGACCTGCGGAAATGTCGCGGCCGCGGGCCGAGATAATGCCCGCCGTGACCGTGCCGCCCAAGCCGAACGGATTGCCGATGGCGACCACCCAGTCGCCGACGCGGGATTTTTCCGAATCGCCGAACGAGATGGCGTGGTATTTCTGGCCTTTCAGATCGACCTTCAGCACCGCGATGTCCGTCTTCTGGTCGCGGCCAACAACCGTGGCCTTGAGGCGCGTGTCGTCCTGCAGGATGACTTCGATCTCGTCGGCGTCCTGGATCACGTGGTTGTTGGTGATGACATGGCCGGCGTCGTCGATGATGAAGCCGGAGCCCAGGGACGTGGCCTTGCGGGCCTGAGGCTTGCCGCCATTGGGCTGGCCGCGGTCGAAGAATTCCTTGAAGAAGTCCTCGAAGGGGGAACCGGGCGGAAGCTGCGGCATTTCAAAGCCACGGCTTTCGATGACCTGGGTCGTCGAAATGTTGACCACGGAAGGCAGCAGCTTTTCCGCCAGATCGGCGAAGCTTTCAGGGGCCGGGCGCGCCTGCGCCACGGTCGTCATGATCATGAAGGCGGCCAGTGCGAGCGCCGCGGCGAAAGCGCCGAGACCGGCCATCCGCAAAGGTGAGCGGTCGTCGGCGGCCGCGATGGGCGCGTCCTGTTTGGAGAGACGAATCTGGTTCATCTTAACACCTAGTCCTTCCGTCACATGCGGGATCATGCCGGTTGGGATCATGCCACGGACCCCGCAAAGATTAAACAGTGTGCTATCGGGAACCCGGGACCGGGCACCCTTTTGGAATGCCCTCTGATATGGCCGGGGAATATGGCCGTAGGATGGCCCTGCCCCGGTATGTTTTGGGCAATCACGGCCTGCTTCCGACGCAATTCCCGGCCACGGCCGCCCTTATCCCCGGACGGCCCAGACGACGATCACGCCGATAATCGCCGCCCCCAGCCCCGCCAGGCGCAAGGCCCCCGGCGGCATTTCCTGCATTTGGGACATCGCCCGCTGCATGCCGTCGGGGAACAATGCGTAGATCACGCCCTCGATCACCAGGACAAGTCCCAGCGCCGTGTAGAGGTCATTCATCAGGTTCCGGCCTCGCTGCCGGACGGCGCCCGGGCCCGCATCAGCGGGCGCGGGTGGTGCCGTCCTTAAGCGCGTTGAAGAACTGGAACAGTTCCGAATTGGGGCTGAGAACCATGGACGTGCCCTCATTCAGGGCGGCGCCCAGGGCGTCCAGGGAGCGGTAGAAATCGAAGAATTCCGCATCCTTGCCATAGGCCCCGTTGAGGATACGCGTCCGTTCGCCGTCGCCTTCACCACGAAGGATTTCCGACTTGCGCCGGGCTTCCGCCAGGATGATGACCTTGTCACGTTCGGCTTCGGCCTGAATCCGTGTCTTCTGCTCCTCGCCCTTGGCGCGCAGTTCAGCGGCCTCGGCGATACGGTCGGAGCGCATGCGGTTAAACACCGCCTGCGACGTGGCGTCGGGCAGGTCCGTGCGACCGATGCGGATGTCGATGACCTCGACCCCGAATTCAGGCGCTTGGGCGCGCATCAGGTTGGCGACGCGGTCCATGATCTGGGCGCGCTTGTCCGTCAACATGTCGGGCAGCAGAATCTTACCGATTTCCGAGCGAATACCGGCGTTGAGACGCCCGCCGAACACTTGGCGGAAGTTGGCGTCGGTGCCGGCGCGTTTGCGGAATTCAAGCGGATCGACGATGCGGTAACGCGCGAAAGCGTCCACGTTGATGCGCTTCTGATCGGCCAGGATGACTTCCTGCACCGGCGGATCCAGATCAAGGATACGCCGGTCGTAGTATTCCACGTTCTGAACGAACGGCAGCTTGACCTTGAGGCCCGGCGTCCGTTCGACATGCACGGGATTACCGAACTGCAGGACCAGAGCCTGCTGATCCTGACGCACGGTGTACAGGGCGCTGAACGCGCAGAGCCCGGAAACGGCGACGATCACCGCCAGGATGAAAAGACCTGGGCGTTTCATTTCGCACCTCCACTGGATTTGCGCAGTTCATTGAGCGGCAGATAGGGCACGACCTTGGAGCCGTCCGGCCCTTGATCCAGGATGATCTTGTCGGCGGTCGACAGGATTTCCTGCATACGCTCCAGATACAGCCGCCGCTTGGTCACGTCCTTGTTGGTCAGATAGGCGTTGTAGACCGAGAGGAAGCGTTCGGCTTCACCCTGGGCATCCTTGATGACCCGTTCCTTATAGGCCGTCGCCTCGGCGATCAGCTTTTCCGCTTCACCCTTGGCCCGCGGCACGATGTCGTTGCGGAAGGCAACGGCTTCGTTGACGGACCGTTCCTGGTCCTGGCGGGCACGCTGCACGTCGTTGAAGGCGTCGATGACTTCCTTGGGCGGGTCCGCCTTCTGCATCTTCAGTTCGGCGACGGCGATGCCGGCACCATAGCTGTCGAGGATGCGCTGCAACAGGTCGCGGGTTTTGGCTTCGACGCCGGCACGGTTCTTGGTGATCGCTTCTTCCAGGGTCGACTGGCCGACGATCTCGCGCATGGCGCTTTCCGCTGCCACCTTGATGGTGATTTCCGGCTCGCGAATGTTGAACAGGTAGTCGGCGGCGTTCTTGATGCGCCACTGCACGATGAAGTCGATGTCGGCGATGTTCTGGTCACCGGTCAGCATCATGCTTTCCAGCGTCACGTCCCGTCCACCGGTGCCCCGGCCGACATTGCCGGGACCGCGGAATCCGATGTTGATGGTGTTGGTGTTTTCGACATCTACCTTGATGACTTCGCCGATCGGGCTCGGGAACCAGAAATTGAGGCCCGGTCCCGTGCGCTTGACGAATTCACCGAACAGCAGTTCCACGCCCTGTTGGCCGGGCTGAATGCGGTAGGGCACGGTCAGGCCCACCCACAACGCCGCGGCGATCAACAGGCCGATCACCACGCCTTTGGCGCCGCCGGCGCCGCCGGGCATGAATTTCTTCATGCTGTCCTGGCTTTTCCTAAGCAATTCCTCGATATCGGGCGGGGTCGGTCCGCTGCCGCGAGGTCCGCCGCCACCGCCGCCCCATGGGCCGCCGCCGCCTCCGCCGCCCCCCCAGGGGCCGCCGCCTTGTGGTTTCCAGGCCATGTTCCGGGATTACCTCTCTGTTCTTAACGTTATCGGCACCCGATTGGGCACCTTGTTTCCTGCTATCCAGGCCTTGCATTCCGCGGCCCAGACGCCATTTGCTAATCGTCCCGCGTCCGCGGGTAACAAGTCCGCCTGGTGAAGCACGGACTTGCATCCATACCCGCCGATGGGGCATTAACCCGGACGCAGGGCGAATATCGTCTTATAACCCGGAGATTTCAAGGATGGCGCAGTTGAACCCGCAAACGATCCTGGAGGCCTTGGCCACCGTGACCGACCCGGCCACGGGCCGAAATCTGGTCGAAGCCAAGATGATCCAGGGCCTGCAGGAAAAGGACGGTCACGTGGCATTCGCCATCGAGATCGACCCCGCCCGCGCCGGCGACATGGAAGAAGTCCGCAAACAGGCGGAAAAAACCGTGCATGCCATGGACGGCGTGCTGACGGTGACCGCCGTGCTGACCGCCGAGAAAAAGGGTGCCGCCAACGCGGCTCCGCCGCCGCCTCAGTCCGGCCAGCAACGCCCCGGCGGGCACGGCCATGGCCAACCCGCCCCCCAGGCCGGCGCCGATATGCTGCCCGGCGTGCGTTCAATCATCGCTGTCGCCTCGGGCAAGGGCGGCGTCGGAAAATCGACGACGGCGGCCAATCTGGCGCTCGGCCTCGCCGCCGAGGGTCATTCCGTCGGCCTGCTGGACGCCGATATCTACGGGCCCTCGATGCCCCGCATGATGGGCATTACCGGGCAGCCCGCCTCGGCCGACGGCAAGACCCTGGATCCCATGGAAAACTACGGCATCAAGGTCATGTCCATGGGCTTCCTGGTGGATGAGGAAACGCCGATGATCTGGCGCGGGCCGATGGTGCAATCGGCGCTGGAACAGATGATGCGCGACGTCAATTGGGGCGCCTTGGACGTGCTGGTGGTCGACATGCCGCCGGGCACCGGCGACGCGCAGTTGACGATGGCGCAGCGGGTGCCGCTGACGGGGGCGGTCATCGTTTCCACCCCGCAGGACATCGCGCTTCTGGACGCCCGCAAGGGATTGAACATGTTCCGCAAAGTCGACGTGCCCGTGTTCGGCATCATCGAGAACATGAGCTATTTTTCCTGCCCGCATTGCGGCGAACGGTCGGAAATCTTCAGCCACGGCGGCGCCCGCAAGGAAGCCGAACGCCTGGGCGTGGATTTCCTGGGCGAGGTGCCGCTGCACATCGACATCCGCACCACGGCCGACGGCGGCCATCCCATCGTGGTGTCCATGCCCGAGGGCGAACACGCGCTGAAATACCGCGAAATTGCCCGCGACGTCTGGGCGCGCATCGAAAAGGCGACGGGGGCCGAAGCCAAGAGCGGCCCGAAGATCGTCTTCCAATAGGCGCCTTGGCCCTATTGGCCGAACATCTTCTTCAGGTTGTCGAACCCGGCCTGATAAACGTCCTGGATCGCCTTCATGGCGTCGTTTTCCGGCACGCCCGCGGCCTCGAACTCGGATGACCATTCGACGGAACACCCGTCGTCGTCGTCATGCACCGTCAGCTCGGCCCGGTAGTTCTTCACCGGCAACGGGCTGTCTTCGATGGTGTAGGAATAGGTGCGCGTCTTGTTGTCGACCTTTTCCAGTTTTTCGATGATCGTGCCGCCGCCGGCCAGTGACAGCTTTCGCATCTGGCCCGCGTTCTTCAGTTCGCTGGATTCGACCCCCGGGTGCCAATCGGGAAGGGCATTGAAGTGTCCGATCAGGTTCCACACCTGGTCAGCGGCGACGTTGAGGTCCTGCTTCATGGAAATCTTGGGCATGGGCGTGTCCTCCGTGATTCGTTTCAGGAATCCTTCGCGACCCGATCATACGCCACAAAGCTGAAGGCAGGGCCGCCCGGCTGTTCCGGATCATGATACGCCCGCGCGGTTTCACGCCAATGCGCTGGATCAATTTCCGGAAAAAACGTGTCGCCGGGCACGTCCGCATGGACCTGACAAATGTCCAGCCGGTCGGCCAGCGGCAAGGCCTGTTCAAAAATCTCGGCGCCCCCGATCACCATCACCTCGCCGGTCGCGTGGGCGCGGGCGGCATCAAACGCGGCCTCCAGGGAATGCGTGATTTCCACCCCCTCGGCGTGGAAATCCCGGTCGCGGGTCACGACAATGTTGGGGCGCCCCGGCAGGACCCGGCCGATGGACAGAAACGTCTTGCGTCCCATGATCATGGGATGGCCCATGGTCACCGCCTTGAACCGTTTCAGGTCCGTGGAAATATGCCAGGGCAGGTCCCCGTCCCGCCCGATACAGCGGTTTTCCGCCACGGCGACGACAAGCGTGATGCGGGAAGAACGCGGCGTATTTGGCATGAGCAGATCGGTTCCAGGCAAAGAATGACAGGGCATTCTGTTTACCGGGAAACCGGCGTCGGGCCTACCCCCCAACGGGCGCACGAAGCCGCCGGATGGAGAACGGCCCGCCCCTGAATACAATCATGCACAGAAAAAAGATGTTACAAACACACCTATCTTGAGTGGCTCCGTTAACCCTTTCTTTGCTATGATTATCCAAGCGGCACCGGGCATCACGCATCGGAACAATAATATTTAAGCCGCAGCATGCTCTGACGATCGAGGCGAGGACAAGGCCATCCAGCCAGCCTTGGAGAGCCGTGCCTTGCATATTCGATACGACATTCTGAACGCCGCCGACATTGCTTTGGGAGAAGGCCAATCCGTCCTGGATTACTGGGACAGAACACGGGGTAATGCCTTCGCCCCGGCTTGGTCACGCCAATTCAGGCTGACCGACCTGCCGTATCACATCGTACCCGGCATGACAGTGGTTGACCGCATCGACGGCGGGCAGAACTTCTTTTATCGGTTCTGGGGCACCAACCACGTGTCCATGAAGGGGTTCGAGATGACCGGCAAGACTGTCGATCAGTCCCCCAACAAGGACATCCAGCGCATCGCCACCCGGCAGTTCGAAACGGTCATTCAGCGCCGGCTGCCGACCGTGTTCCTGTACACCATCGATTATCCCAGGCGCCACCGCCCGTCGGAATTCGTCCTGCGCCTGCCGCTGTCCGATGACGGCGTGACCGTCAACCGCATCGCCACATTCCAGGATCTGACCTCGCCGAGCGCACGCTGGGAACTGGTGCTCAACAGCCTGATGCCGGACCGGCCTTGCGGCGGCGACCGCCCCTAACCGCCCTGTATTCCGTTATTCAAACGGCGATCGGCGCCTTGATGTGCGGGTGGGGATCGTAGCCGCGCAGTTCGAAATCATCGAACGTGAACGCAAACAGGTCCGTGACGTCCGGGTTGATCCACATGGTCGGCAGCGGCCGGGGATCGCGGGTCAGTTGCTCGTCCGCCTGGTCCAGATGGTTCACGTAAAGATGCGCGTCGCCCAGGGTATGGACGAAATCGCCCGGCTTCAGGCCCGTGACCTGGGCCACCATCATGGTCAGCAACGCATAGGACGCGATGTTGAAGGGCACCCCCAGAAAAATATCGCAGGATCGCTGGTAGAGCTGGCAGGAAAGTTTGCCGTCGGCGACATAGAACTGAAACAGGCAATGGCACGGCGGCAGCGCCATGTGATCGACCTCGGCCACGTTCCAGGCCGACACGATATGGCGGCGTGAATTGGGGTTGTCGCGGATCGATTTCAGGATATTGGCGATTTGGTCGATGGTGCCGCCGTCCGGTGCCGGCCAGGACCGCCATTGATGACCGTAAACGGGGCCCAACTCGCCGTTTTCGTCGGCCCAGTCGTCCCAGATCGAAACCCCGTGATCCTTCAGATACTTGATGTTGGTATCACCGGCGAGGAACCACAGAAGCTCGTGAATAATGGATTTCAGGTGCAGTTTCTTGGTGGTCAGGCAGGGAAAGCCCTGCGACAGGTCGAAACGCATCTGATGGCCGAACACGCTTTGTGTGCCGGTGCCCGTGCGGTCGCCGCGCATGATGCCGTCGGTCCGCACCCGGCGGAGGAGGTCGAGATATTGCTGCATGGCCCGAATGGTAATGTTCCCCGGGAAGGAAATGAAGGAGTTCCTGCAGGCCGGGCCTACGTAGCGATTGACGGCGATGCGCCTCCGCCCCAGGATCGCGGAAATCACGAATCGACCACCAGACGTTCCTTGGGAGCCTTCATGTCCAACACAGAAATCATCGCCGAAGCCGAGCTTACGGCGCTTGCCGCCCGCGCCTTTGAAAATGCGGGCCTTTCCGCCGCTGATGCCGCCGTCACCGCCCGCCATCTGATCCTGATGGATTTGATGGGCGTATCGACCCACGGCGTCCACCGCATCGAACAATATGTTAAACGCATTCAGGCCGGGGTCGTCGATGCCAAGGCCCAGGTCGCCACGGAGGACCGCGCGCCGTCACTCGCCGTGGTCGACGGCGGCAACGGTCAAGGCCATGTCGCCGCCCAGCGCGCCTTCGATATCGCCCTGGAAAAGGCCAAGACGACGGGCATCAGCTTCGTCGCCGTGCGCCGCTCCGGCCATTTCGGCGGCACCGCCAGCTACGGTTATCTCGCCGCCCAGGCGGGCATGATCCTGATGACCGGCACGGGCGCCTCCCCGGCCATGGCACCTTTCGGCGGACGCGACCTGAAGGTCGGCAACAACCCCTTCGGCTGTGCCGCCCCGGGGTCGCTGGCGGATCCGGTATCCGGCCCCATGCCCTTCATCCTGGACATGGCACAGAGCGTCGCCGCGCGCGGCAAGATGCGCAAGCTGCGCGACGCGGGCGAACCCATGCCGCTGGGCTGGGCGCTCGACAAGGACGGCAACCCGACCACGGACCCCGCCGCCGGGCTTGACGGTTTCATCCAGTTCATCGGCGGGCACAAGGGCTACGGCATGGCCCTGATGGTCGACATCCTGTCGGGCCTGCTGTCGGGCGGCGAATACCTGGACCAGACCCGCCAGATGTGGGACGAGGACGGCCCCCAGGGCACGTCTCATTTCTTCATCGCATTGGATCCCGCGCGTCTGCTGGCGACCGGCGAATACGACCGCCGCATGGCCGACTTCCGCGACCGCATCAAGACGACGGCACCGTTCAACGAAGGCGGCGAGGTTCTGCTGCCGGGTGAAATCGAGATGCGCAATCTGACCGACCGCCGCGCCAAGGGCATCCCCGTGCCCGCGAAAACCCTGGCCGAGGTCCGCGCCCTTGCGGAAGGCACCTGATTACACCATATTAGCCGTGCCGGCTTGCCGGCTACGGTGCTAAACGCCAAGCGGAATAAGCACAGCGGACCCGGGGGCGGTACCCGGCGCCTCCACCACAAGCTGCGTTTGAGATTTTTAACGGAATTTCGGCGCGCGCCACGCAGTTTGTGATGGGGGCGAAATAGGATCGACGCGTGTAATAAAGGCTTGGTTTGTGCTCGGCATGGTACCGCCGATATCGGGCCATTTTGATAAGTGCCAATGATAACACAGAAGCACTTGCTGTCGCGGCCTAACACGCCATAACGACAACGGGGTTCGGGCGGCACCTGGCAACAGAAGCCGCCCACTTCTTTTCCGGCACCCTGAATTATAATCAGGCTCCGTTGAATCTCCGCTGCTCTCGATGGGCGGCGGCGATGCCCGGCAATCCAGGCCCGCCGTTTCTGTTAGCCCACCATATACATGTCATCCTGCATTTCAGTCAGGAGGGCGCGGCGCAGTTCCATTTGATCAACGACCGCACCCGCGAGATCCGTCAGGTATTGGCGATCTTCCGGCGAAAAGAACCCACGCGGATAGGTGTCGATCAGACACAGCGCACCCAACGCAACACCTTCACTGGTGATCAGCGGCGCACCGACATAAAACCGGATTCCGGGCTCGCCCACGACCATGGGGTTTTCCTTGAACCGAGGATCCTTGGTCGCGTCCGGCACGACCATCAGTTCGGCCTCGGCGATCGTATGCGCACAGAACGCATCCTCGCGAGGTGTTTCCTGCAGATTCACGCCTTTCGACGCCTTGCACCACATTTGATCCGAGCCGATCAAGGCAATGATCGACATGGGAACTTTAAAATGAACTGACGCCAAACGGGTAAGCCTGTCAAATTGCGACTCCGGCGGCGTATTGAGAATTTTATGCGAATACAGAACCTGTAGGCGAAAGTCCTCGTTCTCCGGCACGGGATAGGACGTACCGGCTTGTTTTTCCATCGATATTCGAGCATGTGTCATTATAAAATTTCCTCTTTTGCCGGCATGGCTACCAACCATGCCGAGCCCCACAAACAACCTCACCCCGAGAACGAGCAATTTTCGTGCCATAGACCTTTGCGCGAGGGTGATCGAGCCGCCCGCCCCCGGCGTCCAGGCTGGCCAAAAAAGGAAACTCATTTACTCAAGACTCCGGCCCGACTTCCCTGCTAAAAACGGGGCATGGAAGAAAGCCCACTGAGATATGACGTCTGGATCGAGGATGCGCTGCGCACCGTGATCCGCAATGCCCTGGCCCACGCTGCGCGCGAGGGCCTGCCCGGCGAACACCATTTCTACATCACCTTCCGCATGGAAGACCCCGGTGTCGTCGTGCCGCCCTACCTGCACGCCCAGCACCCGGAAGAGATGACCATCGTCATCCAGCATCAGTTCGACAATCTGCACGTCGACCAGGACGCGTTCGAAATTACCCTGTTCTTCAAGGGCAAGGGGGAGCGCCTGCGCGTTCCCTTCCGCGCCATCACCGCGTTCTCCGATCCGTCCGTCAACTTCGGCCTGCAACTGAAGATGATCACGACGGACGAAGACGACGAAGAATTGGAAGACGACGGCATCTATGCGGAACAGGAAATTTCCCTGGATGCCTCCAATTCCGACGCGACCGAGGATGACGGCGACGGCAAGATGGGCGAAGTGATCGCGCTCGACACGTTTCGCAAGAAATAGCCAGCCGCGCATCCGGGGCCGAACCGACTTTTTAAGACAAAACCTATTCTAGCTTCGAGGACTGCGACGATGACCTTTGAACATCACACGATGTTTCCCCTGGGTCCGGACCAAACCCCCTACAAGAAAATCATGGACGGCGGCGTCACCACCCAGGAAGTGGCCGGCCGCACGGTGCTGACCGTCGAGCCCGAGGCCATCACCGAGTTGACCAAGCAGGCGTTCCACGACATCTCGCATCTGCTGCGCCCGGCCCATCTGGCCCAGTTGCGCAAGATCCTCGATGATCCTGAAGCGTCGGACAACGACCGCTTCGTCGCCCTCGACCTTCTGAAGAACGCCAACATCGCCGCCGGCGGCATCCTACCCATGTGTCAGGACACGGGCACGGCCATCGTCATGGGCAAGAAGGGGCAGAACGTGTTCACCGGCTTCGACGACGAGGCGGCGATCGCCGAAGGCGTCATGAAGACCTTCACGGAAACCAACCTGCGCTATTCCCAGGTCACCCCCGTCGACATGTTCACCGAGAAAAATACGGGCAACAACCTGCCGGCGCAGATCGACATCTATGCCGAGCCTGGCGACGCCTACAAATTTCAGTTCATCGCCAAGGGCGGCGGATCGGCCAACAAGACCTTCCTGTTCCAGGAAACCAAGGCGCTGCTCAACCCCACCGGCCTGATGAATTTCATGGACGAGAAGATCCGCACCCTCGGCACCGCCGCCTGCCCGCCCTACCATCTGGCGGTGGTGATCGGCGGCACCTCGGCGGAACTCACCTTGAAGACCGTCAAGCTGGCCTCGACCAAGTATCTGGACGAACTGCCCACCCAGGGCGGCGAATTCGGCCAGGCGTTCCGCGACCTGGAATGGGAAGAAAAAATCCACGAACTGACCCGCACCATGGGCATCGGCGCCCAGTTCGGCGGCAAGTACTTCTGCCACGACGTGCGCGTCATCCGCCTGCCGCGCCATGGCGCAAGCTGCCCCGTCGGCATCGGCGTGTCGTGCTCCGCCGACCGTCAGGCCAAGGGCAAGATCACGTCGGACGGCGTGTTCCTGGAGGAACTGGAAGCCAATCCCGCCAAGTACCTGCCCGAGGTCACGGAAGAAGACCTGAAAAGCGAGGTCGTGGCCATCGACCTGAACCGGCCCATGGCCGAAGTGTTGAAGGAGCTCAGCAAGCATCCGGTGAAGACCCGGGTCATGCTGTCGGGCTCCCTCATCGTGGCGCGCGACATCGCCCATGCCAAGCTGAAGGAACGCCTGGACGCCGGCGAGGGCCTGCCCCAGTACTTCAAGGATCACGGCGTCTATTACGCCGGCCCGGCCAAGACGCCGGAAGGCTATGCCTCGGGCTCGTTCGGGCCGACCACGGCCGGGCGCATGGATTCCTATGTGGAGCAGTTCCAGGCCGCCGGCGGCTCCATGATCATGCTGGCCAAGGGCAACCGGTCGCAGCAGGTGACGGACGCCTGCCGCAAGTACGGCGGGTTCTACCTGGGGTCCATCGGTGGGCCGGCGGCGCGCCTGGCCCAGGACTGCATCACCAAGGTCGAGGTCGTCGAATATCCCGAACTGGGCATGGAAGCGATCTGGAAAATCGAGATCAAGGACTTCCCCGCCTTCATCGTGGTCGATGACAAGGGCAACGACTTCTTCGCCGAATTCAAGCGTCCGAAGGCGGCCTAGGAGCCGCCCGCACATCAGGGGAGGCCCGCCGCCATGGACGAAAGCAAAAACCACCGTATCGAAAAAGACACCCTCGGCGACGTCCGGGTGCCCACCGACAAATATTGGGGGGCGCAGACCCAGCGCGCCCTGGAAAACTTCCCCATCGGCGAAGGCACCATGCCGACGGCGTTGATCCATGCCTTCGCACGGCAGAAACAGGCCGCTGCCCGGGCCAACATGAAACTGGGCAAGCTGGATGCCAAAATCGGCCAGGCCATCGACCAGGCGGCGGGCGAGGTCGCCCAGGGCGAATGGGACGCCCATTTCCCCCTGCCCGTGTGGCAGACCGGATCGGGCACCCAGACCAACATGAACCTGAACGAGGTCATCGCCAACCGGGCCATCGATATCCTGGGCGGCACATTGGGATCCAAGGACCCGGTGCACCCCAACGACCACGTCAACATGTCCCAGTCGTCCAACGACAGCATGCCGACGGCCATGCACATGGCCCTGGCGCTGGAGTGCCACAACCGCCTGCTGCCGGCCCTGGAGGGCATGGAAGCGGTGTTGCTGGACAAAGCCAAGGCCTTCCACGACGTCATCAAGATCGGCCGCACCCACTTGCAGGACGCCACGCCGCTGCGTCTCGGCTCCGAATTCGGGGCCTATGCCCATCAGACCCGCCAGAACATCGAACGCCTGCACAAGTCCCTGGCGCAGATCTACGAGCTGGCCCAGGGCGGCACCGCCGTGGGCTCGGGCATCAACGCGCCCAAGGGCTTCGACGCCGCCTTCTGCGCCGAGGCCGCGGAGCTGACCGGCCTGCCGTTCAAGCCCTGTCCGGACAAATTCTATGCCCTGGCCGCCCATGACGCTCTGGTCAACCTGTCGGGCAAGCTCAACACCATCGCCGTGACCAACCACAAGATCGCCGACGATATCCGGCTGCTCGCCTCGGGCCCGCGCTCGGGCCTGGCCGAACTGATCCTGCCGGCGAACGAGCCCGGATCGTCGATCATGCCGGGCAAGGTCAATCCGACCCAGGCGGAAGCCCTGACCCAGGTCGCCGCCCGCGTCATGGGCAACCATGTCACGGTCACCTTCGCGTCGAGCCACGGGCATCTGCAATTGAACGTCTACAAGCCGGTGATCGTCGCGACGCATCTGGAATCCATCCGGCTGCTGTCCGACGCCATGGCCAGCTTCACGGAACGCTGCCTGAAAGGCATCGCGCCCAACCACGAGGTCATCACCCGCCATCTCAACAACTCGCTGATGCTGGTGACGGCGCTGAACCCGCATATCGGCTACGACAAGTCGGCCGAGATCGCCAAGAAGGCGCATAAGGACGGCTCGACCCTGCGTGAGGCGGCGGAAACGCTCGGCATTCTGACCGGGGCCGAATTCGACAAACTGGTCAACCCGAAGGAGATGTTGGGGGAGTAATCAAACGGTGAGAAAAGGTTAATCAGGGAAAATCCCTGGCAATGGCGGTTCATCGCCATCGATCTCTTTTCGCGCCGGTCCTTTGACGGCAGGTCGGTACCCTTCATTGTGCAGTTCTTTGATCGCGGTGAAGACGGGATCAAAGAATTTCGCCAATTCGTCCTGAGTCATTATCGGCAGGTCATGAAAATCATACACCGCGCATTGACGAGGCTTCCCTTTTTCAGGAGCCGAAACATCAATCATTTCCAACCGAAACCCCTCATAGTCGGGATGTTCGGCATATGACATGTGGATCGCGGAAGCTACAACGCCCAAACCAGACAACGAGAGAGCGTCGTGCTTTCTGAACTGTGGCCATATGAGGCTACCTTTTCCCTGCGCAATCGCTATGCACAGCATTCTCATCGGCAACTGGACGCCTGCGCCGATTGAGAACCACTCGACTGGTGCCGGGTGCACAGTTGCGCCACGACCCGACGCGAAAGGAAAAGTGAGCTTAATGACTTCAAGATTGCTTTCGCGGGCGATCTTCAGACGCAAAGATTCCGCCTTTGCGATTGCCTGGGAATATGACGTTAGGCCCTGCAAGCCAGCCATATACGCATTGCGCGATGTGTCGTAATTGAATGGCGCTTTTGATTCACAGTGAGACTTCAAACGACTCTTCATTCGCGGCATATTGTCACACCGCAAGCGCACCGCATCTTGTAGATAAACACTCTCGAACCACATGATATTGGGAATATACCTTTCCCGAGCGACAGAGTCTACAGGACTCTTTTTAGGCGATCAGTCAAATTTTAGAAAATCCATCTACAGTATTATTATAATATTTCAATATTAAATCATTTGGAATTCTCATTCCCGGATTTGATTTATTTTTCGCAGAATCCCAAATTTCACGCCAAGGTGCCCCTTCTTTATGAGTTATATGCATCAATTGTATTCCTGTATAATTTTTGTGAGAGTCAAATACATTCTTAATTAGTTTTTGTTCTTGTTTGTCAAAATCATAATTGACCGTCTCAAAACCTCCAGACATGAGATCTAGTTTTTGGGCCCGAACGCCAAGAATTTGTCTTTCGCCGAGTTCGCTAAATGATCGAAAAACCGAGCGAATAACTGGACCATACTGCCATGCCTCGATTGGATCGCGGACCAAAGGTTTTTGCAGAAGAACAAGGGTCCAGCCGTGCGCGATAAATATCGCCTTCTGCAACCAAAGATGGGTCACCGGCCTAGCGTGATTATCCGAATAGTCCAATATGAAGTTGGCAATTGCCCTGGCGTCATGGCCATGCGTATCAGTCATCGGATCAGGTATCACTCAACCACTTGGTTTTTGCGTCTCACGCAAAGGAAGACTATCACATATGCCATTAGCTAGTTTATCAATCCGCTAGGACCAAAGATAAAGCGAAGCAAATATGGAAAAAATCACCATCATCACCGGCGCCAGCCGCGGCATCGGCCGCGCGGCGGCGATCCTCGCCGCCAAGGCCGGGCATGCGGTCTGCGTCAACTACGTGTCCGACAAGACGGCCGCCGACGCCGTGGTCAAGGAAATCACCGACGCCGGGGGCAAGGCCATCGCCGTCGCCGCCGACACGAGTGTCGAGGCCGACGTGATCCGCATGTTCGAGACCGTGGACAAGGAACTGGGCCCGATCACCGGCCTGGTCAGCAACGCCGGCATCCACGGGCCGCGCGGGCCGGTCAAGGACCTGACCGCCGACGACATCCGCCGCGTGCTGGAGGTCAACGTGCTGGGCCTGTTCCTTTGCGCCCAGCAGGCGGTCAAACGCATGTCCACGGACAACGGCGGGGCCGGCGGCGCCATCGTCAACATCTCCTCGGGTGCCGCGATCATCGGCGCGCCCGGCAGCGGCGTGCTCTACGCCGCGTCCAAGGGGGCCGTGAACAGCTTCTCCACCGGGCTGGCCCAGGAAGTCGTGCGCCAGGGTATCCGCGTCAACACTGTGGCCCCCGGCCTGACGGAAACGGACATGACCCGCGACGGCCTGGCCAAACGGGCGCCGGCCACGCCGCTCGGCCGCGCCGGCAACCCGGAAGAGATCGCCCAGGGGATCATGTTCCTGCTGTCCGACGAAGCGTCGTACATTTCCTGCGCCAATCTGCGGGTGTCCGGCGGCAAGCCTTGAAATGCGGCGTCATCGTCCGCGCCATGGACGCCGCCGACCTGGACGTCGTGCGCAGCCTGATGGCGCAATTGGACTATGACATCACGGCGGACGATCTGGCGGCGCGCTTTGCGGCCGTCACGGGCGACGCCGACCATGCGATCCTGGTCGCCGAACAGGGCGGCCTGCTGCTGGGCCTGGTGCATGTGTTCGCCCGCGCCGCCCTGGAAAAGCCCGTGGAAGCGGTCATCCAGTCCCTGGTGGTCGACGCCCGGGCACGCGGCGCCGGGGTCGGCCGCGCCCTCATGGACCGGGCGGAAGGCTGGGCACGGGCGCGGGGGCTTGCCTCCGTCGCCCTCTACACCAACGTGACCCGGGCCGACGCCCAGGCCTTCTACGCCCGCCTGGGCTACGGGGAAGCGGCGCAATCGGCCCTGCTGCGTAAGACACTGGACACGACATGACCGGGATCGTCTTCACCGGCCCCAAGTCCGCCCCCCTGACCGTGGCACTGGCGCATGGTGCCGGGGCCCCCATGGACAGCCCCTATATGGAGGCCTTCGCCGAGGGCCTGGCGGCGCGCGGGCTGCGCTGCGCCCGCTTCGAATTTCCCTATATGGCGCAGCGCCGGGAGGATGGGAAGAAGCGCCCGCCCAACCCGGCGCGGGTGCTGCTGGCGACCTGGCGCGAAGTGATCGACGAGATCGGCCGCGAAAAACTGGTGATCGGCGGCAAGTCCATGGGCGGGCGCATGGCCTCCATGGTTGCGGTCGACTTGGAATCCGAAGGCACGCCCGTGCGCGGCGTGGTTTGCCTGGGCTATCCGTTTCATCCGCCGGGCAAGCCGGAAAAGCTGCGCACGGCGCATCTGGAAACGCTTACGACGCCAACCCTGATCTGCCAGGGTGCCCGCGACCCTTTCGGCACGGCCGAAGAGGTTCCCGCCTATCCCCTGTCACAGGCCATCCAGCTTGAATGGCTGGAAGATGGCGATCACGGGTTCAAACCGCGCAAGGCGTCGGGGAGAACGGAACAGCAGAACTGGGATGCGGCCCTCGACGCCATCCAGGCATTCTGCGCCAAGCTTTAAAAGGACGCCGATCATGACCGTTTCCGGACTCGATCATTTCAACCTCCGCGCCCAGGACATGGACGCGATGCGCGACTTCTTCGTTGATGTCATCGGCCTGACGGTCGGCGACCGGCCGAATTTCCCGTTTCCCGGATACTGGCTTTACGGCACGGAGGGATCGGGTGCCATCGTGCATCTGGTTCCCGGCGACCGGGAGCGCAATTACGTCGTCGGCCACGGGGCCGGCCAAGGCAACGGCGCCCAGGACGGCACCGGCGTGATCGATCATCTGGCCTTCAAGGGCACCGATGCCGACGGCCTGATCGCACGGTTGACGGCCCGCGGCATTGACCATACGGCACGCGAACTGCCGGGTGGCGCGGCGCAGCAGATCTTCTGCGCCGGCCCCGAAGGTGTGATCATCGAGGTCGTGATCCCGACGCCCTAGTCGTTCTCGGCGCACATGCCGCCTGCGGCCATGGCCTCTTCAAACCCTTTCTGGATTTCCGCCTCCGTCAGGTCGCGGGTGTGGCTCATGATGCTCCACTGGTGGCCGAAGGGGTCTTCGACACTGCCCATGCGGTCGCCCCAGAACATGTCCGCGACCGGCATCTTGGGGGTTGCCCCCGCGTCGACGGCGCGGGCGAAGGCGGCGTCGACATCGGCCACGTACAGCGAGATCGAGCCCGTCACCCCGCCCAATGCCTTCGGGTCCTTGGTGCCCCATTGGGGGCTGGCGTCCGACATCATGATATGGGCGCCGCCGATGGAAATCTCCGCATGGCCGAGACGGTCCGTGCCCGGCAGGGGCAGGCGCATCACTTCCTCCGCACCGAAGGCTTTCTTATAGAATTCGATGGCCTGGGCGGCGCCGTCGACGATGATGTAGGGCGTGACGGCGGTGTAGCCGTCGGGGATCGGTTTAACCATGATGAATCCTCCCTGATTACGAACAAAAAGGGAACATAAAGAATTTCCGCCCCCCTCGCAAGTGACCCAATCGTGACAATTCGGCGGCCGCGCGGCGTTTATTTTGGCGTTTATTTTCCGGGCAGTTTGGGCGCGGTATCGCGGAAGCTCTGGACCGTCGTCATGTTCGTATACCAGGCCGACAGATTTTCCAGACCGGACAGCAGCTTCTGCCCCTCGGGCGTCATCTTCACATAATAGATGGCGGGGGCCAGGAACAGGTCGGCCAGGGTCATCTCCTCACCGACCATCCACCGCTGACCGCGCAGTTCCTTGTCGACGACGGAAAGATACTTTTCGATCTTCGGCAGATGCGCCTGAACCTCGCTTTCGTCGGCCCGCTTGCCCTGTATGGGGGCGATCAGGCGCGGAAAGATCAGGCCCTTGAACAGATTGGGATAGCCTTCGTCCAGGTACAGGCTGATGCGCTGGAACATATCCGCCTTCTCCACGGCGTCGCGCGGCTGAAGCTGCGGGTCCGAGGCATATTCCTCGTCGATATAGACGCAGATCGCGAGAGTTTCATACAGATGCAAATCGGCGTCGCGGATCGCCGGAACCTTACCGAAGGGATGCTCCTGCTTTTGCTCGTCGGAGCCGGGCATGTATTCGTAGATGCGGTAGGTTTCCTCCTTCTCCTCCAGGCACATGCGCACTGTTCGGGTAAAGGGGCTGATCGTGGTACCGTAGATCGTCAGATCCGACATTGAAGCGGCCTCCTCGGGAAATTTTTTTCGTGTTTAACGCGAAAAGAGTGCCGCGAGGGGCCCATACTGGCAAGGGAAAAGCACGTTACACCGATGGCCAAGCCCCCGTCTTCCGACCCCCGCCGCGACCTCACCCGTCTGGCCAAGCGCTCGATCCTGGTCGCCGGCCATCACACCAGCCTGACCCTGGAGGATGTGTTCTGGGAGGCCCTCAAGGACATCGCCGCCGCACGGGAGGTATCCGTCAACGCCCTGGTCACGGAGATCGACGCCGGGCGTACGGGCAATTTGTCCAGCGCTGTCCGCGTTTTCGTGCTGCAGACCCTGCGGAATTAACGGCTGCGCCGACGCAGCCAGGCGGCCACCCCGAAACAACCCAACGCCGCAAGGGCGAACCCCGCGACCCGCACCAATCCCCGTGTCGGCAGGTCGCCGTATTGCCAGGCGCCACCGTCCCACCACAAACCGGCGGCGGCGGCCAGCGCCAGGAGCGCAACGCAGGCGCCGATCCGCGCGGCCCGGCTCATGGCCGCACCTTTCCGTCGCCGTTGATGGCTTCCATAATGCGTTTCACCGCCCAGCCGGAAATCTTGTGCCGGGCATGAGTTTCATCAAACAGCACCTGATGATGGCCGCCCAGGTTCCGGGCGGTTTCCGCAAGCAGGCCTGCGTACAGGGTCGGACGCGGGCCATAGAAACAACAGCGGTCGAAACGATTGAATATCTGTATCTGGCGCCGGCCCGGGCGATCCGCCCCCATGACGGCGAGATCAAGCACCCCGGCAATGTCCACCAAGCCCTCGACGATTTCCCGCGCGCTTTCCTCCTTGCCCCGAAGCAAGGCAAGCGGCAGCACCCCCGCCACGGGAAAACTGACGTCGATGCGCGGGTCAATGGCGGCGCTGACCAAGGTGATCCACGCCCCCGACGAAACACCGATCATGGCTATTCGTTTGAACGGCTGTTGCGCCAGGGCGTAATTGACGGCGATCACCGGCGGCAGGAAGGCCGCGCCCCCGTCCGTCGCAAAGCGGGCGTCCATCAGCGGCCCGCTGCAATAGCGCCGCCAGTCGTAACAAGTATTGTCGCCGTAACCCGGCATGTTCATCGCGGCAACGGTATAGCCGTCTTCAACCCATGCTTCGATCATCCGATGCTGGTCATGATAGGTCGCGGCCAGCCCTTGCTGATAAAGGATCAGATGGCCGTTGGCGGTTTTCGGCCGGAAATAGGCAATGGAATAGGGCCGCCAATTTTTGCTCAGGTAGCCGGTCAGCTCGTCAATCCCGGCAAGATTTCGCCAATCCCTGTAGTAGGCCGCTTCACAGGCAAGCGCGCGCATGATGATCGTATCGGTCCGCGACAACAGGCGCACGACAGCCGGACCGGTCGGCGATAGACACGTGTGATGTGGGCCTGGGTTTTTCTCGACGTCACGCATCACCCGCTGCGGCATCAGGTCGCGGGGCAGGTCGGGCATCTTGAAGATTCGCGCCGCCAAGCGTGCGCGCCGCTGGCGGACCTCATCGGCATCGCGAACGCTCAGCCATTCCGATACGGGCAGTGCGGTCATGTCCGCCGGGATCGCCTCAAACCGGGCGTCGGCCTCCGGGGCCAGGCGCTTGATCGCGACCCGTGTCGGATCCCAATAATACAGCAACGCCAAAACGGCGCCGATCCCAAGGACCAGACCCAAACCATCGAACAATCGGGACAATTGGGCCTGCCGCTTCATGTCGATGCCCCGAAGACCGTACTAAAATTTTCCGAGGATGCCGCGCAGCAGATCCTGCGGCGTGACCTTTTTCTTTTCCTCGGTCTGCGGCGCTTGTTGCTGTTCCGGTTGAGCTGGCTGCGGCACCTGCTGCTGCGGCTGGCCGCCACCCAGGATGCCCTGTAGGACATCGCCCACGCCCTTCTTCTTCAACAGCTTGTCGAGTCCCGGAACGGGAATGCCGCCGGTCCCGAGGGACGCCGTATCGACCTTGATGCGTGGCGCGTCCAGTTGCCCGGTGATCGAGAACGGCACGTTCACGCCCTTGCGCGTGGTGATCGACAGCACCGCCGACAGCAGGTTGGGGGCCGGTTGAATGGCGCCCGAAAGATCGACCGTCCAGGCCGCCAGGTCGATGCTGCCGGCACCACTGGCGACGCCCACGTTGGTCACGGCCTTCAGTTGGCTGGAGGTCGCGACGCCATTGGCAATCGTGAACGCGGCGTCCACATCGGCCAGTCCCTTGCCCTGTTTCGGGCCGCCGAGCACGCCGCCCAATTGGTTGAGCGCCAACACCACGCCGCCCAGACCGAACCCGGCGTCCGCCGATCCGCTGAGCGCTTCGGCATCCAGGTCACGGCCGGAAAAGTTCAGTTTGCCGCCGAGGGATGAGACGATCTCGGCTTCGGAGCGGCCGCGGGCCGTGACATCGAAATCGGCGTTGATCTTGCCCGCCGCAACGCTGCCCAGGGCTTTGCCCGCCTTGGTCAGGTCGGCACCCGCGATCTGGCCGGCGGCGCTCAACTGCCCGGCGGACGTGGCCGTCGCCTTGGCTGTCAGCGCGCCCCCGAACAAACGACCGGTCAGGCGTTCGACCGTCAGCACGCCGCCTTCGACGGCAGCACCAAGATCAGCATTTTCCAGGACGGCGCCCTCGAAGGTCACTTTCGGCGAGGTCGCCGTGACGGCGGCGTCCATCGTGTTCAAGACCACAAGGTCGATGGGTGCCTTGGACCAGCGGGAATTGACCGCCGCCACTGCCGCCATCAGGGGATTGCCACCCGGTCCGGCCCAGGCGGCAGGTGCCCGGGTGATCCCCCACCCCCGGTCGAGCAGACCCGCCGCCCGCTTGGCCGGCAGGAACGGCGTGATATCGACGGGGCCGAGCGCCAGATTGACCAGCGCCTTCGGCTTGGCGCCTTCCAGGACAAGCGACAGACTGCCCGCCGTCGTCACTGGTCCGACCTTGCCCGCAATGTTGTCGACGCGGATGGATTGTGGATTTCCCGTGACCTGGGCCGTCAGATCGAACCCGCCGACCTTGCCCTGCGGCCGATAATCCGCGCCGAGGCGACGCAGCAGGCCGGCCAGATCGCCGTGCCGGGCGGACAGGCCCAGGCGCAGATCCTGCCCCGCAAGGGCCAGGACCGGCAGGGTCCCGCGCAGCCCGACAGTCCCGCCCATGGCGCCCAGGTTGGCGGTCACCGATGGCGACAATAGGCTGCCCGATACGGCCGCGTTGACGGACACCGCCCCCAGGGCTTCCGGCGATACCGGCAGGTCCAAGGCCAGCGCCTTGGCCAAGGGGCCCGCATCCTTAGTGCTGGCGGTGATCTTCAAATCTTTCGCCGTGGGAATGCCGTCGAGCCCGGCAAGCCCGCCGGTCACGCCGGCGCTCAGGCCCGCGAAATTGCCGACCTTCAACGCGCGCAAAGTCAGTTCGCCGCGCGCCAGGGTCGCATCCAGCGCGATGTTGCGCGCCGTCAAACCGCGCACCACCGCCGCACCGACGGCAAGCTTCACATTGGCGTCAAAGGTCGTCAGCGGTTTCAGAGGCGCAAACAGATCGACGGCCGGCGCGGCGGCACCGGATGTTCCGTGGGATTCGGAGACGCCCCCGCCCGCCCCGGCACCGGCGTGCGCGTTTCCCTTGCCGCCTTTGGGCGCTGATGCCGGCGGCGACATCAGGGCGTCCAGATCAATCCTATCCAGTTCCAAGTTGGCCCCGAACGACGGCCGCGCCTGCAGGGCGAGCGTCACCGCCCCCGTCATCTTCGTGCCGCCAGCCTTGGCCACGATCCCCGTCAGTTGCAGATAATCACCATCGACGACCAACGGCGTCTTGAAGTTGAAATCCTTGAGCACGGCAGCAGGCACCGCGACGCCCGGCATGGCCCAGGCCAGTACCGGCCCCAGGTCCTGGGCGCGGGTTTCGATCTGGCCTTCGAACCGGGGCTTGCCGTCGCGGGCGCTGAGAAACCCGAACAGCCCGACGTCGGCGTCGCCGGGAAGCTGCGCCGTCACCTGATTAAGGGTCAATTCGCCATTGGCCAGGTCGGCGTTCAGGCTCACCCCTTCCAACGGCTTGCCCCGAAGCACCAAGGCGTCGATCTGAACCGATAGATTTGCCTGAATGTCCTTCGGCAGGACGAAGGCCGTTGCCGCCGCCGGTTTCGCTGGTTTCCCCGGTTTCGTCGGTTTGGCCGTCACCGTCGCCGTTTTTTTAAGGTCGCCCGGCTTGGCGACGTCGTCCACCTTGGCCGGTGGCGGGGGCGGCGCAAGCAAGGCGTCGAGATCGACCCAGCCCGATTTGACGGACAGGGATGCCACCGTCTTGTCCCCCGTCGCGACATCCGCGGACACATGGAATTCCATGGTGTCGAGCTTGATTTCCAGGTCTTCGACACGGCCGCCGTCGGCGCTGGCCTCCAGATTGCCCATCACGGTGAACGGTTTCGCAAGGTTCACCGGCAAGTCGGTCGGCCCGCCGGTCGCCGCGATGGCGTCGGCCACGTTCGGGCCGCTGCCCGTGATCTTGGCGCGCAACCGCGGCTTTTCGGGCACGTTCACGACGCCGCCGTCGATCCGGATGACCGTGTCGCTGCCCAGTTTCAGGCTGAACACCAAGGGAATCGTGCGGCCCTGGACGATCTCGGCGACGTTCAGGGAATAAGCCAGACGATGCCCTGCCAGGGTCAGTGCGCCGTTGCTTTCCACCGGCCCGTTCAGGCTGGCGGCGGCGATGCGGGCATCAATGCCGGTGATGACCTCTTCCCGGCCGCGCTGAAGGTCGCGGTATACGATGGTCCCGCCCTCGACCGTGAAATTATCCACAGCGATGCCGGAACCAGCCGTTCCGGCGCCGACACCGGTGCCAGAGGTCCGCTTATCGGCCACAAGTGGCTGGGAAGCGTTACTGTCCTTTGCAGGAACGGGCTTGCTGAAATCCCAGTTCACGCGGCCATCGGCAAGACGTTCCAGCAGAACCGTCGGGCGGACCAGCTTGACCGTCTCGATCCGCACCTTGCCGCCCAGCAAGGCCAGCGCCGAGATCCGGACCTCCAGGGATTCGAAGGACGCCATGCGGGTATCCGTGCCCCCCCCGATATTGGCGAGATGAACGTCGGCGACATGCAGGCGTGGGCGCGGCAGAACCTGGACAGACACGGAACCACCAATGTCGACCTTACGCCCGGTCACCTTTTCAACTTGATCGGCGATGTCATCCGTATAGCTGTTCCAATCGACCAGGCTGGGGCCGATCAGCAGCACGCCGATGACAAGCACGAAAAAGACCGAAAAACCGATGGCGATTTTCTTCAACGGGCGCATCCCATGTGTTTGGTGGCGTCTCACGTCCCGTCAGGCGGGGCCGTTCGGTGCAGAGTGTAGGGCGAACGGCCCATCATTGCCATAGGTGGGGGGACCCTATTTCCGTGGAAAACTGCCGTTTCGCCGTATTCCGTCACCACCGTCGCCGGGTGCCGGGTAGACCATTCTCTGGACGACTTTGAACAACTCCATCATCAGGGTCACCGACGCCGCGATGACCGCGACAAGCAGCCAGGTTTCCAGGTCCACGGCCTCGACCCGCAGCACCGAGTTGAACCCAGGCAGGTGCATGGCCAGGATATGGGCGCCCTGGCTGATGACGACCGCACCGACCAACAACCAGTTGGCTGACAGCGGCACGCGGAAGATGGAGCGCGTCTCCGACCGGCAATTGAAGACATGGGCGTTCTCGAACAGAACCAACAGCAGCAGAAGCGCGTTGCGCGCCTGATGCTCCGCCCAGCCTTGGTCCAGCATCCAGGCGAAGAACAGATAACCGACCGCCCCCATGAACAGACCGGAGACAATGGTTTCCGAGATCATCACCCGGTCAAAGACCGGCTGGTTCGGCGGTCGTGGCGAACGATCGAGCAGGCCCGGCTCCGCCTTCTCGAAAGCCAGGGCCGTATGCTGCAAGCCCTGGGTCACCAGGTTGAGCCACAGAAGCTGCACGGCATAAAGCGGCAGCGGCAACCCGCCCAGGAAGGCAAAGAAAAACAACGCGACCTCGGCCGCCCCGGTCGAGACCAGCAGATAGACCACCTTGCGCACGTTGTCGTAGGCGATGCGTCCCTGCTCCACCCCGTTAACGATGGAGGCGAAATTGTCATCGGTCAGGATCAGGTCCGCCGTGTCGCGCGCCACGTCCGTGCCGCCGGCCCCCATGGCGACGCCGATGTCGGCCGCGTTAAGCGCCGGCGCGTCGTTCACGCCGTCGCCGGTTACCGCAACGAAATGCCCCTGAGCCCGCAGCGCCTTGACGATCTCCAGCTTCTGCAAAGGATCGACCCGCGCGAACACGGGCGCAGCGGCGACGGCCCGGGCGAAACCGGCCGGGTCGTCAGCCAATGCCTTCAGGTCCAGACCGGTCACCGCCGCCTCATCCGCCGCCGCAATGCCGACGTCGCGGGCGATGGCGAGTGCGGTCGACGGATGGTCGCCGGTCACCATGCGCACGTCGATGCCCGACCGGCGGCAGCGCGCCACCGCGTCCTTGGATTCAGGGCGCAGGGGATCGATCAGGCCGACGAAACCCAGGAATTCCAGATCGGCCGTGCCGGCCAGGTCCTCGACCGGGGCCGACGCGGGCCCCGCGGCCACGGCCAGCACGCGAAACCCCTCGGCCGCCAAGGCTTCCGCCTGGGCCGTCAGGGCCTCCCGGTCAACGTCGCGGCAGAACGGCAGGATGACCTCGAAGGCACCCTTGGCGTAAACCCGGAGCCCTTCCGTCGTCCGGTGGAAGGACGCGCCATAACGCCGCGCCGGCTCGTAGGCGATGGCGGCTTCCTGCGGCAGGTCGGCAAGCAGACCGGCGCGGCTCAGCCCGGCCTTGGCCGCCAGGGCCAGAAAGGCCACATCCACGGTATCTCCCAGATGATGCCAATGACCGTCCCGGCGAACCAGTTCGGCCTCGTTGCACAAGGCCGCCGCTTCGGCCAGTCGGCGCAGGCCGTGCCAATCGGCATCGCTCATGGCGCCACTGGCGTTGGCCACGGCGCCGTTGTCGTTGTACCCCTCGCCGCTTACCTGGAAATCGCCCAGGCCCGGTATCACCACCCGTTTCACGGTCAAGGCGTTGCAGGTCAAGGTGCCTGTCTTGTCGCTGGCGATCAGGGTGCAGGCCCCCAAGCCCTCGACCGCCGGCAGGGACCGCACGATCACGTTCTTTTCCGCCATGCGGTGGCAGCCGACGGACAACGCCACGGTGATCGCGACGGGCAGCCCCTCGGGCAGGGCGGCGACGGCAAGCGCCACGGCGACCAGGAAAATTTCGACCGCCGGCGCCCCCTCGAGCACCATCGCCACGGCCAGAAGCGCGATCGCCACGACCACGACGACCCCCAACATGCGGGTGAAGCGTTCCAGGCGCACGACCAGCGGCGGCGGCGCGGCATCACGGCCCGCCAATTGTTCCGCAATCCGGCCCAGCGCCGTACGTGTACCGGTTTCGGTGACGATGCCAAGCGCCCGGCCGCTAACCACCACCGTGGCCGCATGAAGCATGGTGATGCGGTCGCCGGTCATGGTCTGCTCCGCCACGGTCGCCGCCGCGTCCTTGACCACGGCCTGGGACTCGCCGGTCAGCAGGGATTCATCGACCAGCAGGGCATCGGCCTGAACCAGACGCAAATCGGCCGGCACATGATTGCCCGATTCCAGGCGGATCACGTCGCCCGGCACCAGATCGCGGCCGTCCACCGTATGGACCGTGCCGCCGCGCAGAACCGTCGCCCGGTCGCGGATCAGGCTGTCGAGGGCAAGCGCACTCTTCTGCGCGCGATATTCCTGATAGGTGCCGATCAGGGCGTTGACCTGCAACACAGCGAAGATGAACAGCGCGTCCGAAGCCTCACCGATGGCAACGGAGACAACCGCCGCCGCAGCCAGCAGGTAGATCAGCGGATTGATGAATTGCCGCAGGTACAGCGTCAAAAGGCCGGGCGGGCGCGGCCGGGGCAGGTCGTTCGGTCCGTAACGGCGCAGACGATCGGCGGCTTCCTGGTCGCTCAACCCGGTCTCGGGGTCGCTGCCCAACGCGCGGGCAGCAGCGTCCCAAGGCAGGGCGTGCCATGCCTTGGGCGTCGGAAGAGGGTCGTGATCCATCAATGGCGCCTCGTCTGCACTGTTGTTGCCGACGCCGCCCCCGGATATTTCAGATGATGGAACCGGCGCCTTTTAAGGCAGCACCAATACCGCCCGGAAGTCATTGACGTTGGTCAAGGTCGGCCCGCATTCGACAAGATCGCCGATCCCCTGGAAAAACCCGTAGGCGTCGTTGGTGTCGAGCAATGCCCGCGCATCCAGGCCCGCCGCCTTGGCCCGGGCCAGGCTGTCCGGGCCGATCACCGCACCCGCGTTGTCTTCCGAACCATCGATCCCGTCCGTATCGCAGGCGATGGCGTGCAGGCCGGCGGCCCCGTCGAGCGCCACCGCCATGCCCAGCAGGTATTCCGTATTGCGCCCGCCGCGTCCGCCGTCGCCACGGATTGTCACCGTGGTCTCGCCGCCCGACAACAGAACACAAGGGCCCTGCGTCGGGCCCTTGCCGGCCAGGGTATCGCGGGCAAGCTGTGCGTGCTCTGCCCCCAAGTCGCGGGCTTCGCCTTCCAGCGCATCGCCCAGGATCACCGGCGTGATGCCGGCGGCGCGGGCGATCTCGGCGGCGGCCTCCAGGCTGGCCTGCGGCAGGGCGATCAGATGGGTTTCCACCCGGTCGAAGATCGGATCGTCGGGCTTGGGCGTTTCCTCCGCCCCCGCATCCAGCAACGCCTGCACCACGGCAGGCAGCTTGATCGCGTATTTCGCGACGATGGCCCGCGCGTCGTCAAAGGTCGTCGGGTCGGGCACCGTCGGGCCCGAGGCGATAACCGCCGGATCATCCCCCGGCACATCGGAAATCAGCAGGTTGACGATCCGGGCCGGGGCCGCGGCGGCGGCCAGCCGCCCGCCCTTGACCGCCGACAGATGTTTGCGCAGGCAGTTCATCTCGTGGATCGTCGCCCCGCAGCGCAACAGCTCCCGGTTGACGGCCTGCTTGTCGGCCAGGGTCAGGCCCGGCCCCGGCGCCGACAGCAAGGCCGATCCGCCGCCGGAAATCAGGCAAACCACCAGATCGTCCTCGGTCAGCCCCTTGACCATCTCCAGCATGCGCCGGGCCCCCGCCTCACCCGCCGCATCGGGCACGGGATGGGCGGCCTCGACCGTCTCGATCCGCTTGCAGGGCACGTCGTAGCCATAGCGGGTGACGATCAGACCCGAGAGGTCGCCCGGCCAATGGTCCTCGAAGGCGCGGGCCATGGCGGCCGAGGCCTTGCCCGCCCCGATCACCAGGGTGCGCCCGCCGGTCGCCGGGTCCGGCGGTTCCGGCAGGAAATGGGGAATGCGTTTGATCGGCTGGGCCGCCGCGACGGCGGCGGCGAACATGTCGCGAAGCAAAGTTTCCGGATTCAAAATCAGACCTCCCAAAGCTGGCTTTGGTTACGTTACCAACCTCGATTTGAAAACCCTAAACGCCTATTCGGCTGAGTTTTTTCAGATTATGGCAATAAACCCGATCAATCCGAAAGCTGCCGAAATCAAACCGTCGAGACATGCATGATCCATATAGAGGGAAAACCGATGAGGGATCGGTTGAAGTCGGTCGCCTGGTCAGGTTTTAGGCAGGGTGACCGTCAAAACCGCACCACCTTCGGCATTTTCATCAACGGAGATCGAACCGCCATGCGCGTCAATGACCCGTTTTGAAATCATCAGGCCCAGGCCGAACCCCTTACCGGAACGAAACCTGTTGCTGTCGCCGTCATCGGCTGTTGTTTCGAACGCACCAAAAATGCGCGGTTTCAAATCCTCAGGAACACCCGGTCCCTCGTCGCTGACTGAAATTGCAACCGATGTGCCGTCATCCGCTTCAGACAGTCCAAGCTTTATCGTGCCGCCATGGGGAGAAAACTTGATTGCATTGTCCAAAAGGTTGTCGATGACCTGACCAAGACGTTCAGAATCAACGAAGCAAACGATCCGATCCGAGAGATCGGCCTGAATGGTGATATCCTTGTCGGCCGCCAGGACTCTCCGAAGCACCAACAAGCCCTCAAGAAAACGGGACAAATCGGTTTCAATCTTTTCAAGCTTTAAAGCACCTGCTTCGATAGAGGCATAATCGAGATAGCGATTAACGAGCCCGGCCATCCTGTCCGACGCATCGATAATATTTTCCAATAAGGCCTGCTCTCGTTCTCCTTGGTTTTGCTGACGGCTAAGCACTTCAGCCATTCCCCGAACCGCACCCAAGGGGCTTCGCAGGTCGTGGGCGGCGATGGAAATGAATTCATTCTTCAAGGCATCCAACGCCTTCAATTTTTTAATCGTCCGGTCACGCTCGTTTTCAAGTAGTTGTCGTTGCAACTCCGCTTCGGCACGGTCGGCAAACAAGCCACACAACGACATCCAGTCGTCATGCCCCGTAAGGATTTTGGAACTGTAGACCGCGATATGGCCCATGACGTCACCGTTCCGACCGCGTAGGGGATAACCGACGAAACTCTCGTACCCGCTGTCTTTCTTCCCGGAAAATTTCGCAGCCACCTCACAGGGCAGAAATACAGGCTCGCCCTGATAAACCATATGACAGGGATTGTTTTTCAAATCGAATTCCCAGGCTTCCTTCCGCGCGCCGTCCTTCCACGCGGCCAACCCACGAACCATGGTGCTCTGCGGATCTATCCGATGGGCAACGAACGTTGTCTCAGCCTGGAACAGAACTCCCAGCTGCTGCACGAGGTTGTGAAGAAACGCTTCGCCGGTTAACGGTGCGGCAACAGCCTTGAGCACCTCGATTACATGAGCACTGTCCTGTGGCGGTGCATGAGTTGTCGACAACATCCTTGAGATTCCCCGCTGCGCGTGCCCCAGGCGATTTCACACCTGAGTCAACCATACTACCTACGATATTAATCAGGCTAGCTAACCGAAGGTCAGTACTGGTCAGATGCGGATGATCTTGCCCGGGTTCATGATGTTCTGGGGGTCAAGGGCCTGCTTGACCGCGCGCATGGCGACCAGGGCTTCGCCGTGTTCGGCGGTCAGGAAGTCGATCTTGCCGTAGCCGACGCCATGTTCGCCCGTGCAGGTGCCGTCCAGGGCGATGGCGCGCATGACCATGCGCGCGTTAACGTCCTCCGCCCGCTTCATCTCGTCCGCATTGTCGGGATCGACCACGAAGACGATGTGGAAATTGCCGTCGCCGACATGGCCGACGATGGGCGCGCACAGGCCCGACGCGTCGATGTCCTTGCGCGTTTCCAAAATGCATTCCGCCAGTTTCGAGATCGGCACGCAGACATCCGTTGCGATGCCCCGACAGCCGGAGCGCAGCGCGATCGCCGCGTAATAGGCATCATGCCGGGCCTGCCACAGCTTGTTGCGGTCTTCCGGCTTGGTCGCCCATTGGAAATCGTCGGCGCCGAAGTCGGCGGCGATGGCCTTCACGTTTTCGACCTGTTCACGCACGCCTGCGTCACTGCCGTGGAATTCGAAAAACAGGGTCGGCTTCACCGTGTAATCGAGCTTGGAATACTTGTTCACCGCATCCATCTGCGCTTCGTCCAGAAGCTCGATACGGGCCACGGGAATGCCCGACTGGATCGTCAGGATCACCGTGCTCACGGCACTTTCCAGATCGGGGAACGGACAGACGGCGGCCAGCACCGCTTCGGGAATCCCATAAAGGCGCAGCGTAACCTCGGTAATCACGCCGAGGGTCCCTTCCGAGCCCACGAACAGACGCGTCAGATCGTATCCCGCCGAAGACTTGCGCGCCCGGCGCGCGGTGCGGATGATCCGCCCGTCGGCCATGACCACGGTCAGGCTGAGGACGTTTTCCCGCATGGTGCCGTAACGCACCGCGTTGGTGCCGCTGGCCCGCGTCGCGGTCATCCCCCCGAGCGACGCATCGGCCCCCGGATCGATGGGAAAGAACAGGCCCGTGTCGCGCAGATAGTCGTTAAGCGCCTTGCGCCGCACGCCGGCCTGCACGGTGACGTCCATGTCCTCGGCATTGACGGTGAGGATCTTGTCCATGCGCGACAGGTCGATGCAGATCCCGCCGGAAAGCGCCGCCACATGGCCCTCCAGGGACGTCCCCGTGCCGAAGGGAATGATCGGCACGCCACGTTCGGCGCAGGCCTTGACCACGGCCGCGACCTGCTCCGTTTCCGTGCAATAGACGACGGCGTCGGGCGGGGACGAAGGATGGTAGGATTCGTCGCGTCCGTGCTGTTCGCGCACGGCGGCGGAGGTCGACAGGTTTTCCGCGCCGACGATCTGCGCCAAAAGGTTCAAAAGGCCGTCGTCGACCGAACCGGACGGCTGCGCCGCCGCCGTTGCCTGTGGTGTCGTCATATCAGATGGGCTTCCCGGAAACCTCGGTTTTCAGTTCCTGCAACTGGCCGCGGATGGCGTCCATATGCGGGTTGATGGCCAGCGCCTTTTCCATGGCGCGGATCGCCGCTTTTTTGCGCCCCATTTCCGCGTAGATCAAGCCCAGGCCGGATAGCGCGCCGAAATGGCGGGGTTCAAGTTCCAGGGTGCGTTGGATGTCGAGAACGGATTCCGGATATTTGCCGAGAAGGAAATGCACCGTGGCCCGCTTGTTCCAGCCTTCGGCATGCCGGGGGGCCAGGCTGATGACGTCGTTGAAATATTTCAGCGAGGTATCGAAGGCACCCTTGTTCATGGCGATGACACCACGGGCCATGGCGCTGTCGACCAATTCCTGACCGCTGACCGCCCAGGTCTGCCAGATACGGGTTTCGATCTGATGGGCCTCTTCCGGGTTCTTGGCCGCCGTCAGGGCGGCGAACAGGGCGTCCAGCACCGGATCGGTCTGATCCGCCCGCGCCTGCGGCACGGCCAATACGGCGGCAAGAAGCCCCGCGGCAAAGATGCGTTTCCACCTAACCATGACGAAAAGATTACGCCTTCGTGGGCATCAGGCCAAGAGCCCGCCGCTCACAACCCCGTCATGAGGTGGTGACAGAAATATCATGCGGTTCCGTGTCGAGCCCGCCCGAACAATGCAGCGTGCGCTCCGGCCCCATGGGCCGGGGCGGCAGCAGGGTGACCTCCAACTGCACGGTTTTCAAAAGCTCTTCGCGCATCCGCGGCGGACGGGTGAAATTCCCCCAGCCGTCATGGGTGAAGATTTCCTCCAGATACCAGCCCGGATCGCCTTGATGGCCGCGGCTGCGCGATGACAGGCCCTTGGCGACCCGCGAAAACAGTTCCAGGCACATGCCTTCGGACGGCTGGGCGAAGCGTTCGCGCGCCGTCAGGAACACGGTGATCTTCTTATCCCGCCAGTCGAAATAGGCGCCCGTGGTCGGCGCCACGGGCAGGAAGCCGATTTCCAAAAGCCGCTGGCCGACCTGAAGCAAATCCTGCTTGAGCCGGATGATACCCAAATCCATGAGCGTCACCGGTTCGCCGGACAGCCAGTCGAGGGTGGAATTCGCCCGCGCGTCGGCGGCGGGACGAAGGGTGAGGACCAGGGCGAGGCTTCCGAAAAGCACCGCCCGCCCGAGGATCCGCGTGATCGATGTCATGCGACGGCTCCTTCCTGCGTTGCAGGCCCCGCGACGCGTTTCGCGGCGGCGATGCGGCGAGCATACCACAAAACCCGCACATGGTGCGATATAACTTACGCACTATGTGCGACTCCAACGCCGCCGGGGCCTTACCGACCCGCAAGCCTTCAATTGTGACCGAATTGGATGACCGGAATATTGCCGAATCGCGACAAGCGCGGCGGCGCCTAGTCGAGCCCGGCAGGCTTCGGCCCGCCAATATCTTTTATTTGAGTCCGGCGGGCTTCGGCCCGCCGGTGGCCCAGTCGAGCAGTTCCACCGTATGCACGACCGGCATGCCGACGACATCCTCAAGCTGAACCATGCAGCCGATGTTGCCGGTGGCCATGACCTGGGCCCCCGTGCGCTTCATATTGGCGGCCTTGCGGTCCTTGAGGCGGCCGGAGATTTCCGGCTGCATCATGTTGTAGGTGCCGGCGGAGCCGCAGCACAGATGGCTTTCCGCGGGCTCCCGCACTTCGAACCCGGCCTGGGCCAGAAGTTCCTTGGGCGGTTTGGTCAGCTTCTGGCCGTGCTGCATGGAACAGGCCGAATGATAGGCGACGACGGGCTTGTCCCCGTCAATCGCGGCCGCATTCAGGCCCAGGTCCATCATTACTTCCGTGATGTCCTTGGTTTTTTCCGACATGGCCTTGGCGCGGGCGGCCATGGTGTCGTCACGGCGCAGCATCCAGCCGTAATCCTTCACCGTGGTGCCGCAGCCGGATGCGTTGATGACGATGGCGTCGATCGTGCCATGGGTCGCTTCGGCCCGTTCCCAGGCCTCGATATTGGCCTTGGCCTGGGCGTGGCTTTGATCTTCCTTGCCCATGTGATGAACCAGTGCACCACAGCAGCCCTGCCCGTCGGCGATCACGACCTCGCAGCCGTGGCGGGTCAACAGCCGCACGGTGGCTTCGTTGATGGCGGGATTCAAAACCTTCTGGGCGCAGCCCGTCATCAGCGCCACGCGCTTTTTCATCACGCCTTCGGCCTTAATCACCTGGGGCCGGTCCAAATCCGTCGGCGCGTGAATGCGCTTTGGCGCCAAGCCCAGCATGGCGCCGAGCCGCCCCGGCATCACCCGCGCCAACGGCCGCGCCAGCCAGGCGCCCAGCAGCATCACGCGGAAGCGGTCGGGATAGGGCAGTACCAGGGGCAGCAGGCCCCGGATCAGCCGATCCATGAAGGGGCGCTTGTATTCGCGTTCGATCTTGGCCCGCGCGTCGTCGACCAAGTGCATGTAGTCGACGCTGGCCGGGCAGGTCGTCATGCAGGAAAGACAGGTCAGGCAGCGGTCGATATGGGTGACGTGCTGTTCAGTCGGCTTGGCGCCTTCCTCCAGCAATCCCTTGATCAGGTAGATGCGCCCGCGCGGGCTGTCCAACTCGTCGCCCAGCAGGACATAGGTCGGGCAGGTCGCCGTGCAGAAGCCGCAATGCACGCATTTGCGCAGGATGTCGTTGGCCTGGGCGATATGCGGGTCGGCCATCTGGGCCAGGGTGAAGGTGGTTTGCATCGTCGTTCCGTCCCTGCCCTTACACGCCCGCCGTCATGCGGCCGGGGTTGAGGATGCCCTCGGGGTCGAAGGCTTCCTTCACCCGTTTTGAAAGATCGGCCAGCGGGCCCGGTTGCGGCTGGAACACCGCGACCGCCTGGCGCACGTCGGCGGTGGCGCGGACCAGGGTCGCATGGCCGCCGCAGTCCCGGATGACCCGGCGGATGTCCGCCGCACCGGCGTCGCTGCGGGCGTCGAGGGCGAACCAGATCAGTCCCCCGCCCCAGTCGTAATAGACCTCGCCGCCCAGGCGCGCGCGCAGATGCTGGCCCACAATCGGCCCCGCCGTGGGGGGCACGCTGACGCGCCAGACCTGATGGTCCTGCCAGTCACCGGTGAAGGGGGCCGCGTCGCGGATCTCGCGCCAGAAAGCCGCCGAATTATGGGAATGCAGTTCCTCGACCGCGCCGAAGGGGGCGAACAGGTCGCGCAGGGACTTGCAGCGGTGTTCGACGCTGGGTCCCGGCCCTTCGACGCGCACGGCGGTGACAGCGGTGCCCGCGCCGGACACATAGCCGACGGCGGAGCGCTGGGCGACGGAGGCCGGCAGATGAGCCGCGCCGGCGACCTCATGGCTGGAGCCCAGGGCATCGCACAGCGCCGCGACCGCGTGGGTATCATCGGCCCCCATGAGCAGAACCGTGCGCGTCTTTTCCGGGCGCGGCAGCACCTTCACGGAAACCTGCGTCATCACGGCCAGGGTGCCGAAGGAACCCGCCATCAGTTTCGAGAGATCGAAGCCGGTGACGTTCTTCATCACCTTGCCGCCGGACTTGAACACCTCGCCCCGGCCGGACACGGCCTGAAAGCCCAGGAAATGATCGCGCGCCGCCCCCGCCTTGATGCGCCGGGGGCCGGACAGGTTGGCCGCGATGACGCCGCCCAAGGTGCCGGCGCCGGCACCGTTGCCGTAAAGGGCGCCTAAGTCCATGGGCTCGAACGCCAGTTCCTGGTTGGCCTCGGCCAGGGCCTGTTCGATCTCGGCCATGGGCGTCGCGGGCCCAGCGGTCAGCACCAGTTCGCCGGGATCGTACTCGGTGATGCCGGCGAGGTTCGACAGGTCCAGCACCCGGCCCGCCTGCACGGGGCGGCCGAACCCGGCCTTGGTACCGGTGCCGCGCACGTCCAGGGGCGTGGCCTCAGAAACCGCCCATTTGACGGCGTCGAGAACCTGGTCGGCAGTATCCGGCTTGAGAATTTCGGTCATGGTCGGTGGATCAGAATCGGGGAATGTCGGGGAACGGCACCTGGCCGCGCGAGATATGCATGCGGCCCAGTTCGGCGCAGCGGTGAAGGGTCGGGTAGACCTTGCCCGGGTTGAGATGATGGTCCGGGTCGAAGGCGCATTTGACCCGCTGCTGCTGCTTCAGGTCGTCTTCCGTGAACATCTCGCCCATCAGGTCGCGCTTTTCCACGCCGATGCCGTGCTCGCCGGACAGCACGCCGCCGACCTCGACACAGAGTTTCAGGATATCCGCGCCGAATTCCTCGGCCCGGTCCAGTTCGCCCGGCTGGTTGGCGTCGAACATGATGAGGGGATGGAGGTTGCCGTCACCGGCATGGAACACGTTGGCGACGCGTAGGCCGTATTTGTCGGACATTTCCGTCATGCGTTGCAGGACCAGGCCGAGCTTTTTCCGGGGAATGGTGCCGTCCATGCACAGATAATCCGGCGAGATACGCCCGACCGCCGGAAAGGCGTTCTTACGCCCGGACCAGAAGGCGGCGCGTTCTTCCTCGCTCTCGCTGATGCGGGAATAGATGGCGCCTTCGCCTTTGGCGATTTCGCTCACCCGCTCGATCAGGTAATCGACCTCGACCTTGGGGCCGTCCAGTTCGACGATCAAAAGGGCTTCCACATCCATGGGATAGCCCGCGTGGACGAATTCCTCCGTCGCATGGATGGCCGGCTTGTCCATCATCTCGATCCCGCCCGGGATGATCCCGGCGTTGATGATGGCGGCGACGCAATCGCCGCCTTCTTCCGACGAGTTGAAGCCGAGCAGCACGGCCCGCGCCGTCTCGGGCTTTTTCAGGATCCGCACGGTGACCTCGGTGATAACGCCGAGCAGCCCTTCGGAACCCGTGAGCACGCCGAGCAGATCGTATCCGCCCGGGTCCAGATGCTTGCCGCCCAGGCGCAGCACCGTGCCGTCCATCAGCACCATTTCCACGCCCAACACGTTGTTGGTCGTCAGGCCGTATTTCAGGCAATGCACGCCGCCGGAATTCTCGGCGATGTTGCCGCCGATGGAACACGCGATCTGCGACGACGGATCGGGCGCGTAATAGAAGCCGTCGCCTTCAACCGCCTTGGTGACGCCCAGGTTGGTCACCCCCGGCTGCACCACGGCGCAGCGGTTGGCATAGTCGATGTCCAGGACTTGGTTGAACTTGGACAATCCCAAGGTGATGGCGTCGGCCAGCGGCAGGGCGCCGCCGGACAGGCCCGTGCCCGCCCCGCGCGGCACGATCTTCACGCCGTTGTCATGGCAGTATGCAAGGATTTCCGAGACCTGGGCCGTGGTTTCCGGCAGCACGACGATCAGCGGCAGTTGCCGATAAGCCATCAGGCCGTCGCATTCGAAAGCCCTGAGCATGGCGTCGTCGGCGATCACGCCCTCCCCAGGCACGATGGCGCGCATGGCGGCGATGATCTCGGCCCGCCGATCGATGACGCCTTGATCCGGCTTCGGCATTAGCATGGTTGGACGCTCCAATGACCGGCGGCCCGTTCAGGGCGCCGGTTTTCCGCATTGTAAGTCTTTTGCCCGCCCCGGCAACAGGGGCGGCGGAGCGGGATTACTTGACCTCGTGCTTGGCCATGATCTCAAGCGCCCGCACCATCGCCGAATGGTCCCAGCCGGCGCCGCCGTGGGCCTTGCAGGAATTGAACAGTTCCTGCGCCGTCGCCGTGTTGGGCAGGGAGATGCCCATGTCCTTGGCGCCGGACAGGGCTAGGTTCAGGTCCTTCTGATGCAGCTCGATGCGGAAGCCCGGCTTGAAGGTGCGCTTGATCATGCGCTCCGCATGGACTTCGAGAATCTTCGAATTGGCGAAACCGCCCATCAGGGCTTCACGGACCTTGGCGGGATCGGCCCCGGCCTTGGACGCGAACAACAGGGCCTCGGACACGGCTTCGATGTTCAGCGCCACGATGATCTGGTTGGCGACCTTGCAGGTCTGCCCGTCGCCAGCGCCGCCGACCAGGGTGATGTTCTTGCCCATCAGTTCGAACAGCGGCAGGGCGCGGTCGAAATCCTTCTTGGTGCCGCCGCACATGATGGTCAGGGCCGCGTTCTTGGCCCCCACTTCGCCGCCGGACACCGGCGCGTCGACCCAGCCGGCCCCCGCCTTCTTGATCTTCTTGGCGAATTCCTTGGTCGCCAAGGGGGCGATGGAGGACATGTCGATGACCAGCTTGCCCTTCAGATTGGCCGACGCCACACCGTTCGCGCCGAACAGGACTTCTTCGACCTGGGGCGTGTCGGGCACCATGGTGATGATGACCTCGGACTTGGCGGCCACGTCCTTGGGCGTCGCGGCGAACACGGCGCCGCCCTTGGCAAGATCCTTCGGCAGGGGCTTCTTGCGCTTGAGCGCGACGATCTTATGTCCGGCCTTCTGCAAATGCGCGGCCATGGGTGCGCCCATGATGCCGAGACCGATGAATCCGATGGTAGCCATGGTTGATGTCCCCTCCTGGGTGGATTGATTTTACGTAAGCTGAATGGTTGCAGACGTTTTACCGCGATTGCGGCAAAAACCAATGGGGCAACCGGGATTTTTCCGCCAGCCGGGAAAAGACCGCTGCTGGAATCAGGCGGCCTTGCTCGACGCCTCGGCGGCGCGCAGCCAACCCAGGCCTTCGACCGTCGTGGTCGCGGGGATGTATTCGCAGCCGACCCAGCCTTTGTAACCGATGGCATCCAGGTGGGCGAAAAAGTGCGGATAGTTGATTTCGCCGGTGCCCGGCTCGTGGCGGCCGGGATTGTCGGCGATCTGGATATGGGGAATGCGCTCAAGCAGGCGTTCGACCGTGCGGCACAAATCACCCTCCATGATCTGCATGTGATAGGCGTCGTATTGGAAATACAGGTTGTCGTGGCCGACGGCCGCCAGCACCCGTTCCGTCTGGGCCGAGGTGTTGAGGAAGAAGCCCGGAATGTCGCGGGTGTTGATGGCCTCGACCAGAAGCTTGATGCCCGCGTCGTCGAACCGGGGGGCCGCGAATTCCAAATTCTCGACAAAGGTCTCGAACGCCTGTTCCGGGGCCACACCGTCGCTGGGAATGCCGGCCAGGCAATTGACCTGGGGACAGCCCAGGGCCGTTGCGTATTCAATAGCCAGACCGACGCTGTCCTGAAATTCGCTTTTCCGGTCGGGCAGACTGGCCAAGCCCCGTTCACCCTTGGCCCAGTCGCCGGCCGGCAGGTTGTGCAGCACCTGGGTCAGGCCGTTGGATTTCAGCGCGTCGACCAGATCGGCCGCCTTGTAGTCGTAGGGAAACAGGTATTCCACACCCTTGAACCCGGCCTTGGCGGCCGCCTGAAAGCGGTCCATGAAATCGACTTCCTGGAACAGCATGGTGATGTTGGCGTTGAAACGGGGCATGGGGGTGTCTCCTGCGGTGGTGTGATTATTGGCGGCGAGGGTAGCGGCGAGGTCGGGCGGGAGGCAACCGGAAGTGGGTTCCGGTCGAAGGCGCCTCCCGCCCTCCTCGCAGGGACCTCATTCGGCGGGAATCATGTCCCGCTTCTTTTCCTTGCCCGACTTGGGATCAGGCAGGCCGTCCGGATCCAGAGATGGATCCAGGCAAAGGATTTCCTCGAACTCGTTGACGGCGTCGATCTCCATGCCCATGGCGACGTTGGTCACGCGCTCCAGGATGAATTCCAGAACCACGGGCACCTGATGTTCCTTCATCAGGGCCTGCGCCTGGGCGAAGGCTTCCTTGAACTCGTTGGGGCTGCGCACACGGATCGCCTTGCAACCCAGGCCCTCGGCCACGGCGACATGGTCGACACCGTAATCGCCCAGGTCCGGCGCGTTGACGTTTTCGAACGACAATTGGACGTTGTAGTCCATGTCGAACCCACGCTGGGCCTGGCGGATCAATCCCAGGTAGGAATTGTTCAGCACCACATGGATGTAGGGCAGATTGAACTGGGCGCCGACCGCCAATTCCTCGATCAGGAACTGGAAGTCATAGTCGCCGGACACGGCGACGATTTCCTTGTCCGGGCAGGCCTTGCGGGCCCCCAACGCGGCCGGCAGGGTCCAGCCCAAGGGCCCGGCTTGGCCGCAGTTGATCCAGTTGCGGGCCCCATAGACGTTGAGGAACTGCGCGGCGGCGATCTGGCTCAGGCCGATGGTGGTGACGTAGCAGACGTCGCGGCCGAAGGCCTCGGTCATCTCCTGATAAACGCGCTGTGGCTTCAACGGCACGGCGTCGAAATGGGACCGGCGCTGCATCACTTCCTTGCGGTGGGCGCATTCGCCGGCCCAGCCGGACCAGTCCGGCAGACGGCCGTCTTCCGCCATCTCGCGCGCCGCCTGCACGAACAGCCCCAGCGCCGCCCCGGCGTCGGACACGATGCCGTAGTCGGGTTCGAACACACGGCCGATCTGGGTCGGTTCGATATCCACATGCACGAAGGTGCGGCCACGGGTGTAGACATCGACGGATCCCGTATGCCGATTGGCCCAGCGATTGCCGATGCCGAGCACGAAGTCGGACCGCAGGAACGACTTGTTGCCGTAGCGATGCGCGGTCTGCAGCCCGACCATGCCGGCCATCAAGGGATGGTCATCGGCGATCGCCCCCCAACCCATCAGGGTCGGGATCACGGGGATGCCGGTCCGTTCCGCGAATTCGACCAGAAGGTCCTGGGCGTCGGCGTTGATGATGCCGCCGCCGGCGACGATCATCGGCCGTTCGGCACCGGCCAGCATGGCCATGGCGCGGTCGATCTGGCGGCGCGAGGCCTTGGGCTTGAACGCCGGGAGCGGCTCGTACATGTCGGCGTCGAATTCGATTTCCGCCAGTTGCACGTCAATCGGCATGTCGATCAGCACCGGCCCCGGCCGGGACGAGCGCATCAGATGGAACGCCTTCTGGAACACGCGGGGCACCAGGGCCGGTTCGCGCACGGTGACCGCCCATTTGGTCACCGGCTTGGCGATGGATTCGATGTCGACCGCCTGGAAATCTTCCTTGTACAGCTTGTCGCGGGGGGCCTGCCCGGTGATGCAGAGGATCGGGATGCTGTCCGCCTGGGCGGAATACAGGCCGGTGATCATGTCCGTGCCCGCCGGGCCCGAGGTGCCGATGCAGACCCCGATGTTGCCGGCCTTGGCGCGGGTATAGCCCTCGGCCATATGGCTTGCCCCTTCGACGTGGCGGGCCAGCACGTGGTCGATGGAACCACGCTTTTTCATCGCCGCGTAGAACGGATTGATGGCCGCCCCGGGGACGCCGAAAGCGGCGTGAACGCCCTCTTTCTCAAGAACCCGGACCGCTGCTTCCGCTGCCGTCATGCGTGCCATGGCCGTCACCTCCCTATCAAGAACCGACGTTAAGGGTGACAGTCAGGCGGACGCTCGGCAACCATTTTGGAAATTATTCCGTATTTTGATAATTGGTTATTTTTACATTATTAATCAATTAGTTAATTAATATGCATTTTTGGAAAAATACCGATCCTCAGGACCACGCAAACGACTGCCGCCGGCGCCGAGGCACCGCAGTGAAATCTCATTAATGGATAGGCCGTCGAACGCGGCGGATCAGGGCTCGCGGCTGCCGAGCTCGCTGGCGATGGCCTTGGCGGCGCGGGTCACGAGACCGGCCAGGCCGGCGATCTTCTCGTCGGAAATGCGCGCCGAGGGGCCGGAGACGGAGATCGCGGCGATCGGCTCATCGTGTTCGTTGAACACGGCGGCGGCGATGCAGCGCAGGCCGATGGCATGTTCCTCGTCATCGAGGGCATAGCCCTGGCGGCGGATCTGGCCGAGCGCGTCGCGGAAGCGCACGGGCGTGGCCAGGGTCTTGTCCGTGACCTTGGACAGGCCGTGGCGCTGCAGAATGCGGTTGACCTCTTCCTCGGACTGATTGGCGAGCAGCGCCTTGCCCACGCCGGAGCAATGCATGGGCACGCGGGTGCCGGGGGCGCGATAGGCGCGCATGGTCTCGCGGCTTTCGACCTGGGCCAGATAGATGACCTCGCCGTCGTCCTGAATCCCCAGTTTCACGGTTTCGCCCGTTTCCTCCATCAGCCGGCGCATGATCGGCCGCGCCATGACGACCAGATCCCGCGACCGGATGAAGGCGTTGCCGATCACGAAGGCCTCGACCCCCACGTGCCACAGGGCCGTCGCCTGATCGAAACGCACGATGCGGTCGTGCTGCATGGTGGTCAGCAGCCGGTGCGTGGTTGACGGCGGCAGGACGACGGTCAGCGCCACGTCGGTCAAGGTCATACCGTCGTCTGATCGGGCCAGGGCCTTGAGAATGGAAATGGCGCGGGCGAGGGACTGAACCTGCCCCCCGGTATCCTCGCGCGACCGTGTGCGGGTGCGGCCCCGGGTCCGCGGACGGGGCGTGGCGGTATCGGCCATGTTTTCTTCCCTGCGCTTTTTGGTTCGTGACATCCCGCAGCGCGTCACGCGCAACGGCACGCAATTTCACGATACGGAATGATTTTCAAAAAGGTCGCGTTCCGGGGCCGAAAAGTCAAGACCGAATGCAGACGAACTCCACCGGGATCGCGCGGCCCTGCGCCACATTGCGGGCTGAATTGCGCATGCGCTCCAACGCGTTTTCGCGCAGGATCACCAACGGGTTGAGGATCGGCGCCCCCTGCTCCTTGGCCCGCGTGCGGGCCGCCTGATTGTAGGCCATCGCCTGATCCGTGGAATCGTGGATCGCCTCGACCCGGAATCCCGCATCCTCCAAAATCGCCGCCGTTTCCTCGGGCGTCGTCAGGTGGCTGATCTCGGCCGTCATGGCCCAGGGCACCGGATAGATCACGTCGCCGCCGGGGCCTTGCGCGACCTCGCCGGCGACGAAGCGGGCACCTGGCTTCAGCACGCGCGCGGCCTCGGCGAAGAAGCGCGCCTTGTCGGGCACACTCATGGACACGTTCTGGGTATAGCCCGCATCGAAGGCGGCGGCGTCGAACGGCAGGTTGAGTGCGTCGCCGACCTGGAAGTCTGCCCTGTCGGACAGCCCGGTCATCGTCGCCAGTTCATCCGCGACGGCAATGAATTCCGGGGTCAGGTCGATGCCGCTGACCCGCGCGCCCGTCGTGGCGGCGAGGTAGCGCGCCGGCCCGCCCACGCCGCAACCGATATCGATGAGGTGCTGGCCCGGCTGAGGTTGCAGGCGGGCGATCATTTCGTCCGTCGCTTCGCGCCCGCGCCCGTGCAGATGGTCCATCGGCGCGAGATCCTGGGCGGTCAGCCCGTCCAGGGCGATCCCCGCCTCGGCCAGTTTTGCCAGGACCGCATCCATCAGGGTCCCGTGGGTGTAATGGGCGGCGACTTTGTCGATGGTCATGGGCGTTTTTCAGTCTCAGCTAATAAAAGCGCAACAAAAAACCGCGCCCCTGATTGCTCAGGTAAGCGCGGCTGAATAGGATTCCAAGAGCACCTTTGGGGCGCTCCCTTACCCACCTTATCCTTGGCGGGCTTTGAAACGCGGATTCTTTTTATTGATCACGAAAACGCGGCCCTTGCGGCGTACGACGCGGCAATTCTTATCGCGCGTCTTCGCGGACTTCAGGGAATTCAAAACTTTCATCGGTCTCAAGCTCCGTATGCGGGCCACTCGAAAGGGCGGAATTCGGGTCCGGTCAGGCCGGAAGCGGCGGAAACTACCCAAACCACCCAGCCCTGTCAACCGCAACCGGACCGCTTTCCCGCCGGGCGCGCTTTATCCCCCCGGATGAAGCCTGTATAGATGGGCGTTGTATACAATAATCCGCCGCCAACTCGCCGTTTCCCGGCCCTCCTCGCCCCGCCAGCAGCGGACAGCCGGCCCCCAGACCGAAAGCCCGCCCAATGACCGCAGCCCCGGATTCCCCCGTCCCCGCCAAGGGACGCACCGACGCCGTCAGGGGAATTCTGTGGATGGTTCTGGCCAGCTTGTGCTTCGCCGGGATGCACGCGGTCATCAAAAAAGTCGCGGCGACCGGCATTCATCCCTTCGAAACGGCTTTTTTCCGCCTGTTGTTCGGGATGCTGCCGATCATCCCATTCTTCATAAAGGACGGCTTGAAGCCGCTGAAGACCAAGCGCCTGGGCCTGCTGACCCTGCGCGGCGTGCTCAATTCGGCGGCCATGTTGTGTTATTTCTTCGCGCTGTCCATCGCCCCCCTGGCCCAGGTCACGGCGCTTGGGTTCTCAGCACCCATCTTCGCCTCGGTCCTGGCGGTTCTGTTCCTGGGCGAGGTCGTGCGCCTGCGCCGTTGGACGGCGATTTTCCTGGGATTCGCAGGAACGCTGGTGATTCTCCGCCCTGGGTTCATCCCACTTGATCTGGGGCCGATGCTGGTCGTCATCTCGTCATTAATCTGGGGTGGATGCATGATCATCATCAAACGCCTGAGTGCCACCGAATCCAGCGCCACCATCACCGTATACATGTCCCTGGTCATGATGCCGATCATCCTTGTGCCCGCATCCTTCGTGTGGTCCTGGCCGGGGCCAGAGCAATGGGCTTTGCTGATCGGCCTGGGAATCCTGGGCGGCGGCGCGCAGTTGTCCATGGCCCAGGCCCTGAAGATGGCCGACACCCACGTCGTCGGGCCGGTCGATTTCGTGCGCCTGATCTGGGTCACGGCGCTGGGCTATATTTTCTTCAACGAACTGCCCGACATGTTCGTGTGGATCGGCGGCGCCATGATCCTGGGATCGACCGCCTATATCGCCTACCGCGAACACCGGCTGGGCCGTCAGGGCGTCGTCCCCGGGCCGCCCGGAGTGCGCACCACCATCCCCCGTGAATCCGGAGACTGACGCCATGCCGATGCTGACCGACCAGCGCCCCCTGTTCGACATCCCGTCCGATGTCGCCTGGTTCAACTGCGCCTCGCGCACGCCGCTGCTGAAGGCCAGCGCGGTGGCGGGACAAGCCGGGATCGCCACCCGGGCGCAGCCCTGGACCATGGATTCCACGGCCCTTCACGATCAGGCGGAACATATCCGCGCCCTGGTCGCCGGGCTGATCGGCGCCCGTGCCGACGACATCGCGATCCAGCCTTCGGCCAGTTACGGCCTGGCCACGGCGGCCGCGAACCTTGCCGTGGCGCGCGGGCAGACCATCGTGGTACTGGAGGACCAGTTCCCGTCCAACGTCTTCGTGTGGATGCAAAAGGCCAAGGCCACGGGGGCCCGCGTGGTCACCGTGCCGCGCCCGGAGGACGCCGACTGGACGGCGGCCGTGCTCGACCATCTGGACGGCGACACGGCGATCGCAGCATTGCCGCCCTGCCATTGGATCGACGGCACCGTGATCGACCTGGAGGCCGTGGGCGCGCGGTGCCGCGATTTGGGCACGGCCCTGGTCGTCGATGCCACGCAATGGATCGGCGCAGCGCCCTTCGACATCGCCCGCGTGCGCCCCGACTTCCTGGTCGTGGCCGCCTATAAATGGTTGTTCTGCCCGCACGGCATGTCGTTCCTCTACGCTGCCGCCGCGCACCAGCAGGGGGCACCGCTGGAACATCACGACTACAACCACCCGGCGACGGGGGCCAGCATCGAAGGGGCGCTGGTGTACGATCCGGACATGTCCTTGGGTGCCCGCCGCTACGACGTGGGCCAGACCTACAACCCGGTCATGCTGCCCATGGCCGAAGCCGCTCTGGCCCAGGTCGCTGGCTGGACCCCCGAAGCGGTCCAATCCACCCTGACGCCGATCACGGACACCATCATCGCCGCCGCTCGGGACATGGGCTATTCAACCTCGCCCTTGGGCCGGGGCGTCGCCCATATCACGTCGCTGGGCAAGGACAGTCCGCCGCCGGGCGGCATGATCGCGGCGCTGGCGGACAGGGGCGTGCATGCCTCTCTGCGCGGCGGCCGGTTGCGTCTGGCCCCGCATGTCCATATCACGGAAGAAGACTTGGAGCGCCTGATCGCGGCGCTGCGGGACGTCTGGCCCTAGCCGCCGTTCGGGAATTCTCCCGCCAGCGCCTTGTTGACGCTGTCGATCAGGCGGTCCATTTCGATTGGCTTGGTTTCATAGGCCGCCGCACCGGCGGTGAAGGCTTCGTCGTGGTCCGCAGAGGTGTCGTGCGCGGAAAGCGCGATCACGGGAATATCCTTGATCACATCAATTTTTTTCAACTCCCGGATAACCTCGAAACCGGTCATCTTCGGCATGCTCATGTCGCACAGAATGAGATCGGGCGGCAGGGTACTGGCCGCGGCCAGCCCGGCTTCGCCATCGACGGCGATACGCACGTCGTGCCCCTCACCCGACAGAACGAGTTCAAGAAAGTTCTGAAAAAACTCGTCATCTTCGATGACAAGAATTGCGGCCATAGAATTCTCCTCTCCCCTGCCTCGCGGCTTCGGCTGCGTCGGGTGTTCCCAAGCGAACTTCAAGACTAGCCGCATTCATATCATCCGTCCATGACACCCACCCCAGTCGCCTCACCTGAGACCAAGCCCATTGATCTATCGAATATTCGGCAAAATTCTGCTTTTATCTCGGGGCTTGGAACCCGTCGTGTCATCGGGCAGAGGAAAAACACAAGGGACGGGACGCAACGTGCCCCAGCAACGCATCCGAACCATCAAGGCAGTACAGCGTAATGTGCTGCGCTATTCCCTGGCCGGGGCGGTGCTGATCGCAGCGCTGACGGCTGTGTTCATCATGGTGCCCATGCAAGGCCAATTGCGTGATGCTTCGGTCACACATCTTGGCCAGATCGCCAATTCCAAGGCCGACGCCATCATCCAGACCGTCAACCGCACGAAAAGCGTCGCTTCCCTGGTTTCCAGCCGGGTACGGGCTCAGTCCCTGATGCAGGACCTGGCCGCCGGCACCATCGATATCCACCGGTTCCAGGCCACGTTGGCACCGATCTTCACATCGGTCATGAATTCATCCGACGAGATCGTCGGAATTACCCGCGTCGATACGGCGGGAAAGATCGTTTATGCCGTCGGTCCCGACCTGCCGCCGTCGGCTTGGCCCTCAGGATGGGTGGATGACCTCGACCCCGTCACCAAGGGTCTGGTGCCACTGCTCGGCAGTCACTACCTGATCGTCAGTTCGCCGATCGTCGACCAGGACGGACGGCGTCTCGGCACCGACATCATCACCTTTTCCATGGACCAACTGCTGCGTCTGTTTTCCGGACATGCGGGGATCGGCCGGACGGGACGCGCCTTCCTGGTGTTCGGTCCCGACGATGCCCGCAATGTCCTGTCGATGACCGAGGCCGCGACACTGGTGATGGCGGACGCCGTGGCCCCGCCTGCAACGTTCAAGGAAATCCTGCGCACCAATCGCTCGAAACCGGGCTTCATCCATGATGCGCGCCATACCTACGCGCATATCGCCGCGGGAAAAGATTGGGTCCTGATCCTGCGTCAGGACGCCAACGAAATATTCGGCGAACTGAACAAAAATCTCATCTTTGCGGGGCTTGGTGTTCTCGGCCTCGTCATCATGGGCATGAGCGGCCTGTTCCTCCTGCTCCGTCCCTTGACCGGTCGCGTGGAACAGATGACCGGCGCCATGGAAACCCAGTTTCATTTGGCATTGAACAACATCCCCGACGGCCTTTGCATATTTGACGACAATCTTCGGATTGTCGCTTTCAACCGCGAGTTCCAGGATTTTTACGACTTCGATGAGGGTTTCCTGAAACCAGGTATCACGCGCAGTGAATCCTTCTGGCACCTGTACAACAAAGGCGCGCTTGGAAAGATCGACAACCCGGAAGAAACGATCAAAGCCCGCGAGGCGCAGTTGCGTCAGGGCCGTAATACCGTGGAACAACACCTGTCAGACGGCCGGATCATCGACGTGCGCTTCGGTGACTGGACCGATGGGTACATCGTCGCCGTGTACACGGACATTACCGAACGCAAACAGGCCGAAGAAACCCAGTCCAACCGCCGCGCCGAACTCCAGGCCGTGATCGATGCCGTTCCGGCCTTGATCAACGTGAAGGACACCCAGGGCCGTTACGTGATGTCCAATCGTTATCATCAGGAATACCTGGGCCTTAACGAGCAGGAGGTCCAAGGCAAAACATCGGAATTAGTGAGCGTCGAGCACGCGGCCGCAATGTCGAAGCTGGATCAAGAGGTGATCAAAACCGGAAACCCGGTCCCGTTCTTCGACTTCGAGTTGAAGATGAAGGACGACACCGTTCGACAGGCGATCTGCACCAAGGTTCCGCTCAAGGACGCCGATGGGCGTGTCGTCGGCGTCATCACCACGACGATCGACATTTCGGAACGCCGCCAAGCGGAAGCACGCTTGGCTGAAAGCGAAGCACGGTTCCGACAGATTCTCGATGAAAGCCCCATTGCCATCACCATCGTCGACCAGGATACGGGCGAACGGCTGTTCGGCAATCCACGATTGGCGGCGATGCTGGGCGCCGACAGCCTTGATGACGTTCTGCAGATCGACATTGATCGGTCCTTCGTCGATCCGACGAAACTTCAAGAAGCGCGTGATATCTTCGACCGGGAAGGCCGCCTCGACAATTTCGAGGTCGAACGTTTCCGTCTGGACCACAAGACCAAATGGTGGTCCCTGGTGACCTGGCGGCAGATCAATTTCGAAGGGCGCCGCGCGCGGATCGCCTGGACCCTGGACATTACCAAACGCAAGACGGCGGAGCAGCAGATCGAACTGCAATCGGCGATCCTGCGAATGACGTTGGACAGCATGCCGAGCGGGCTCTGCGTGTTCGACGAAAACATGCATTACGTCACCTTCAACCGTCAGTTTTCGGAAGTCTGGGGTCTGGACCCGGATCAAGTGCAGATCGGCACCAGCGCCTGGGAAACGGCGCACATCCTTGCCGAGCGTGGTGACTTCGGCGATGCGCACCGCAACCGATCCCTGGTCGAACGGATCAACGCCGTCCGCGAAGGCAACCTCAGCAGCGAAGTCCCCTTGGCCGACGGGCGTGTCGTCTACGCCCGTTACGGCGAGTGGTACAACGGTTATCTGGTCGGCGTGTTCGACGACATGACCGAGCAGAAGACCGCGCAGATGGTTCTCGAAGAAACACAGGCGCGCCTGACCGCGATCACCGAGAACGTGCCCATCATGCTGGCGCTCAAGGGGCTGGATGGCCGCTTTCTCAGCGCCAATTCGATCTTTGCCGAATGGCACGGCACGACCGTTGACGATCTGATCGGCAAGACCGCCTACGACCTCGTCCCCAGGGTCCGCGCGGACGAAATCGCCGAACTTGAACGCAAGGTGATCACAAGCGGCGAGATCGTCATCCTTGAAGCCGAGTCCTTGCTGCACAAGACACCAAATGGCCAGTCCACGATTTATCGCCTGACAAAATTCCCCGTGCGTGACCGCGAGGGCACCATCATGGGACTCGGCACGGCCATGACCGACATCACCGAGCAAAAGGAGGCGGAGCGCGAACTGGCCCACCAGAAGGCGATCCTGGAAACCACCCTGGAATCCATGGATCAGGGCATCACCATGTTCGACGAAAAGCTGGATGTCATCACCGCCAATTCCAAGTTCATGGAGCTTTTGCAATTCCCAAAGGACCGTTTCCCGCCGGGGACGAACCTGAGTAAATTCTTCCGCTACAACGCCGAGCGCGGTGAATACGGCCCGGGCGACGTCGAACAGCAGGTCGAGGAACGCATGGACCTGGCGCGCAAGTTCGAAGCCCATCATTTCGAACGCACCCGCCCGGACGGCATGGTCATCGACATCCGCGGCAACCCCCTACCCGATCGGCGCGGCTTCGTGACGACGTATTCCGATGTCACCCAACAAAAACACGCGGAACGGGCGCTGCTCGAGGCAAAACTGGTGGCAGAGGAAGCCAACGAGGCGAAAAGCGCGTTCCTTGCCAACATGAGCCATGAAATCCGCACGCCGCTCAACGCCATCGTCGGCCTGACCGGGCTGGCGCTGCAGACCAAGCTGACGGAACAGCAGGAGGATTACCTGACCAAGGTCGACATGTCGTCCCATGCGCTGCTCGGCCTGATCAACGACATCCTCGACTTCTCCAAAATCGAAGCCGGAAAACTGGAAATCGAAACCGTCCCCTTCAATCTGGACGACGTCATCCAGAATTTGTCCGCCATGACCTCGGCACGGGCCGGCGCGAAACCGCTTGAGATTCGCTTTCACATAGACCCCGACGTACCCAAGAACCTGAAGGGCGACCCGCTGCGGCTGGGACAGATTCTGATCAATCTGACGGCAAACGCCATCAAGTTCACCGAAAGCGGGAGCGTCGTCGTGACGGTCCTGCGGGAGCCGTCGCCGCTCACCGGCATTGCCGAGAAACAGATGCTCCGGTTCGAGGTCACGGATACGGGTATCGGCATGTCGCAGGATCAGATCGACAGGCTGTTCCAACCGTTCACCCAGGCCGACATATCGACCACCCGTCAGTTCGGCGGCACCGGCCTTGGGCTGGCGATCAGCCACAGTCTTGTCTCCATGATGGGGGGCAAGATCGGCGTCGAAAGCGTCAAAGGAAAAGGCAGCACGTTCTGGTTCACAGTCGAGGTCACGGCCCTGGCCGCCGCCCCAAGGGCGGAAACCAGATCGACGCACCATCCTTTACCGGTTGACTCAATCTCGCGCACGCTGGCGCAAATCGTCGGCATGCGCGTGCTGGTGGTCGAAGACAATGAAATCAATCAGCAGGTCGCACAGGAAATCCTCGGCCATGCCGGCGTGGTGGCGGAGATCGCGGGCAACGGGCAGGTCGCCGTCGAAATGGTGTCGGCAACGCCCTACGATGCGGTTCTCATGGACCTGCAAATGCCCGTCATGGATGGATACGAAGCGACGCGGATTATTCGCGCCGACGCCCGGCACAAGGATCTCCCGATCATCGCCATGACCGCCCATGCAATGAGTTCGGAACGGGACAAATGCCTCGCCACCGGCATGAACGATCACCTGACCAAGCCCATTGACCCGAACCGCCTGTACACGGTGCTGGCAGCCTGGAACGCCCGATCGGTGCCCGCCCCCAGGCCGGCAATGCCGCCTGAGGCAGAGGCCGACATCCCCGCCGTGGAACCGACGCCGCCGCCCGCGCCGCCGACCGATGCCTTGCCCGACATCATCCAGGGAATCAATCTAAGCGAAGCCCGCAACATGGTGCGGGGAAACGACGCCATCCTGCGGCGCCTGCTGGGCGCGTTCCACGAAAAATACATGGACATCGCGGACCAGATCGCCGCCCTGTTGGACGACGGCGACCTGGAAACGGCGGCGCGCACGGCCCATACTTTGAAAGGCGTCAGCGGCAACATCCGTGCCGAACGTGTGTATCAGGCGGCCAAGGCACTTGACGACCAGTTGCGCAGCGGACCGGGCACGCCGGAAGTCGCTGCCTGCCTGGCGGAATTGAGTAGCGCTCTTGACGAGGTTCGTGATTCTCTGGCCATGGCGCTGGGCAGCAGCACCGCTGCGGAGGGTAAATCATCACCGCAGGCAGGAGAACAACCCGGATGACATTCGGACCGACGGTACGACGGAAAGGACGGCGCGATGACGGGAATTGAGAGAAGCGATATTTTGTCCCGCGGCAGCCTGGACCGACAGCGCCAGAAGATACTCATCGTCGATGATGCGGAAACGAACCTGATGATTCTTTCCAACCTCCTGGCCGAGGAAGGCGAGATCATCAGCGCGACCGACGGCGTGCAGGCAATCGCCCTCGCGGAATCCGACCTTCCCGATCTGATCCTGCTGGATGTCAGTATGCCCGGTATGGATGGCTACGAAGTCTGCCGCCGCTTGAAATCGGATATCCGGACCCGCGACATCCCCATCGTCTTCGTCACCGGCCGGACCGAAGACAATGACCAGGAAAAGGGATTGTCGCTCGGCGCCATCGACTACATCCTCAAGCCCTATTCACCCCTGATCGTGCTGGCCCGCATCCGCAATCACCTTGCCCTGCAGAAGGCGCACCGGGACCTCAAGGCCGCCAACGCGGAACTGACCCGGCTTGCCACCACGGACTTTCTCACCGGCGTGTGGAACCGGCGGCGGTTCATGGAATTGGGCGAGGCCGAGGTCGCCCGCGTCAGACGCAGCGGCCGCAGTTTCGGCATGGCAATGATGGATGTCGATCACTTCAAGTCGGTGAACGACACCCATGGCCACGACGCCGGGGACAATGTGCTCCGGGCCCTGGCGGAAGCCTGCGTCGACCGGCTGCGGAACGTTGATATCGTCGGTCGCATGGGCGGTGAGGAATTCGCCCTGATCCTGCCGGAAACGGACCCGCAAGGCGCCATGCTGACGGTCGAGAGACTGCGGGAATATCTTAGCGAGCTTGCCATCCCCATCGATTCCGGAACCCTGACCGTGACGGTCAGTATCGGCGTAACCACGGTCAGGGACCCGAGCGACACCATCGAGGGGGCCCTGAAACGGGCCGACGAAGCGCTTTACAAAGCCAAGGGCAGCGGGCGCAATAGAACCGTCGCCTACGAAAACATGTGACGCCGGACTGGCCGGGCCTAGGACGCGTCAAGCCCGTAGGGTCGCAGCAGGCTGCGGGAAATCACCATGTTCTGAATTTCCGTCGTGCCGTCCAGGAATTCGCACATCTTCGCCGCTGCGAAGTGGCGGCCGAAGGGCTCTTCGGCGCGTAGCCCGGCCGCCCCCATGGCCTGCATGCAGGCGGAAATGCCCCGTACGGCGGCCCGGGTCGCGAATTTCTTGGCATGCGCACATTCCGCGATGCCGGCCTCACCGGCGTCCAACGTGCGGGCCGCGTGCTCGGTCAGGCGGCGACAGGCTTCCAGGTCCGTGGCCACATCGGCCAGTTCCCATTGCAAACCCTGATTGGCCAGGATCGGCCGCCCGAAGGCCATGCGCTGCGCCCCATAGGCTAAGGCCCGGTCCAGGCATTCGGCCAACATCCCGCAACACAGCGCGGCGACGAACATCCGCGCCATGTTGATGCCGGCCATGGCCGCCTTGAATCCCTCGCCGGGCGCGATCAGCAGGTTGGTGTCCGGAACCCGGCAGTTTTCGAAGGTCAGACCACAGAGCCCCGCCGCATGCCCGCCGAGAAGATCATAGGGGGCGGCGCGGGACAGCCCGGGAAAGTCGCCCTCGACCAGGACGTTGGCGATGCCGCGCCACCCTGCTTGCGTGTCGGTCTGGACATAGACGCTCATGACGTCCGTGTTGACGCCGTTGGTCACCCAGGCCTTCTCGCCGGTCACCACCCAGCCGCCCGTTTCTTTGGCGGCGGCGCAGGTGATCGCGGTCGCGTCGCTGCCGACCGCCGGTTCGGTCAAGCAGAACGCGCCGATGCGCCGTCCGTCGATCATGCCGGGCAGCAGGCGGTGGCGCTGTTCGTCGGTGCCGCGCCGGGCCACGGCGTTGGCCGCATTGGCATGAACCTTGAGCGCGAAGGCAAAGCCGAAGTCGGCCGCCGCCAGAACCTCAGCCATGCGCGCGGCGCAGAGCATCCCGACGCCGCCGCCGCCAACCTCGCGCGGCAGAATTGCCGAGGTCAGTCCGGCGGCCGCCGCTCGCTCGAACATCTCGGCGGGTAATGCCCGTGCCTTTTCCCACCCGGCCGCATGGGGCCGCACCTCGCGGGCCGCGAACTCGGCCGCAGCGGCAACAAGGTCATCCTCGGTTTTCGAAAGATTATTGCTCATGATTCCTCCCTCGGCGATCTTTAGCGCGGTCTCGCGCAGGGCGCCTTTGTTCAAACCTTACCCGGTTGGCGCCGCCGTTGGGATGGCGAATCGCACGACCCCGGCCACGGGACCGGGAGGTCGGCGGCAGGACAGGCCGGTCATCTACGGTGCGAATATTGCCGATTGAGGACCCACATGATTTCCGGAAGCTTTTCAAAAGCTTACATGAATCGAAAAAACAGTCGCGGCGCCTGAAACAGGCTTCGGCCCGCCCGATAAGATGTTCCAATTGTCCCCCGAGTGTGCAAGTTTATGCCGAAATATGGCGAAGGCACTCGGGGAAAGACGTTGCACAGCCTTCTCAAGGCGGGGTTCACATTTGCGGTGATCTTCGGCGTGTCGGCATGGAGTGCCGGCGCGCGGGCCCAGTCTTTGCCTGACGCTCTGCTCGACCTGATCGAGAACCACGACCGGATCAACGCCGCCAAGAATTCGCTGAACGCCGCGACCAGCCGCATCCGCGAAACCCGCGGCGCCTGGTTCCCCGAACTGGAAATCGATATCAACAACGGCTTTCAGAAGCGCGCCAATCCCGGCACCCAGGACACCACCAAAAAATTCAACGAGACGTCGCTCAGCGTCACTCAGTTGCTGTGGGATTTCGGCAAGACCGACACGGACATCGATATTTCCCGCAAGAACCGGGAATCGGCGGCGATCAACCTGAACCAGGTACGCCAGGACCTGGTTCTCGAGGGCATTGTCGCCTACATCCAGGTCTACAGCGCGAACCGGCGCCTTACCCTGTCGCGGCAATCTGAAGACAACATCAAGAAACAGACGGAACTTGAAGACGCCCGGGTCGCCGGCGGCGCCGGATTTTCGACCGACGTTCTGCAGGCCAAGACCGAGCTGGCCGAAGCCCAGTCCCGCCGCGTGGTCGCCGAGGGCACCCTGCGCAACGCCCTGTCGCGCTATCACGCGCTGTACCGCGACATGCCAAAGGGGGTCAATGAATTCAGGCTTCCGCCCGTGCCCGAAGTCCTGATGCCCAGGACCCTTGAGGAAGCCATCGAAATCGGGCTCAAGGAAAACTTCCAGCTACGCAACGCGCGGCTTGCCTCCGACATCGCCAAGGATAGCGTGACGCGGACCCGTCAGGATCTGTTCTTTCCCGAACTGAACGCGGTCGTCGAAACCAGCCACGAGCGGAACCTGGACGGCACCATCGGCCAGCGCAATGCCCAGGCCGCCAAGGTCGAACTCAACTTTCCCTTCAACCTGGGCTTTACCGCGCTTGATTCCGTCAGCGCCTCCAGCAGCGATTATAAAGCCTCGATCGATCGCGCCGCGGACACCCAGCGCACGATCGAAGAGACCATCCGCCTCGCCTGGGCGGATCTGGAGACCGCGCGGCAAAACCACGAGGTCCGCACCGCGCAGGTCGAAATCGCCGCCAAGTTTCTTGAACTGGCCCGCGAAGAGCGTGAAGCGGGCCGCCGTTCGCTGCTTGATGTGCTGTCCGGGGAAACCCGCCTGATCAACGCACAGAGCGATTCCGTCCTGACGGAGGTCTCAATCGTGCAGGCGGCCTTTCGTCTGCTGAACGCGATGGGCCGCCTGGAAGTGTCGGCGGTCGAGGCGAAGTAGCCTCCCGTTTATCATTGTTTTCCCAACCAAATCGGATTCAGGGCGATTTATCCGCCATGTGGTCAACGGTCACATTTTTTCCGTCGATTTTACGATAATTTTATACATACTATATCGTATCGGCGTGGGCGGATCGTTCACGTTGGTGTAATGTTGAATGCCTACAGTCCTGAGACCCGGCGAACGAGACACCAAGATCGCGCACCGACGGGTCATACAGTCAGTGCTCAATCTGAGGGAATTAGGAGGGTTTGCTTCGGCGGCGACCAATAGGTGCTGCCGTGCGCACAGAAGAGCGAGCACTTAAGGGGTGGCCACAAACCAATTTATTCCCGGCACGGACGACAAAGGCGCAGAACCGCAAGATTGGAGCAGCGCCAATTCGTTCGTCCTTGATGCGGCAGGCGCCGAACAGGTCCATGTGCCTGACGGCGGCTGGATTCTCCAGGCGCAGTTCGTGCGCCAGGGGCCTGATCTGCTGCTGGTCGGTCAGGACGGCTCCAAGGTTCTCATCAAAAGCTTCTTCAAGTTCGCCGATCCCCCCGATCTGGTGACCCCGGATGGGGCCGTCATCAACGGTCCCCTTGCGGTCAAACTGGCCGGTCCCGCCGCCCCCGGCGTCGAGGCCCAGGCGGGTCCCGCCGGTGCGGCTGAGCCGATCGGCAAGATCGTCACCGTCTCTGGCAAGGTCGAGGCGACCCACGCGGACGGCACCAAGGCCATTCTCAAGGTCGGCGACCCGGTCTATCAGGGCGACGTCATCGAAACCGGGCCGCTGGGCGCCGTCGGCATGGAATTCGCCGACGAATCAACCTTCTCCCTCGCCGACAACGGCCGCATGGTCCTGGACGAAATGGTCTACGACCCGCAGGCCCAGGCCGGCACCTTCGGCGCGTCGATCGTGCAGGGGGCGTTTTCCTTCATCTCGGGCCAGATCGCCAAGACCGGCCCGGACAACATGCTCATCAACACGCCGACGGCGACCATCGGGATTCGCGGCACGGCCCTGGCCGGCAAGGCCGCGCCCGAGGGCGAGCAGAGCAACTTCACGATCCTGCCCGAAGGCCAGTTCGTCGGCGAAGTGGTGATCTCCAACAACGCCGGGACGGTCGTCCTCAACCAGGTCGGTGCCACAGTCTCCATCGCCTCCATCAATTTGGCCCCGCCGCCGCCGATCATCATCACGGCGCAGCAAATTCAGCAGCAATACGGCGGTGTTCTCCGCTATTTGCCGCCGTCACCGTCAGGTGGCGACGACAGTCTGGTGCCGGGTCAGCAGGGTGCCGACACGCCGCCCGCGAACCAGGACGCGATGGAGTCTTTGGCCAACAAACTGGCGCAGCTTGATCAGGCGATCGCCGAAGGGCTCGCCCAGCAGCAAATCGATGCCATCCGGCTCAACGCGTTCAAAGACATCATTGATACCGGGCTGGCACCGCCGCCCAAGACGATCCAGGACCTGCCGCCGGAAGTTCTCCAAATCCTGCAGCAGCAGGCTGGTTTGTCGTTCAATACGGCAAATTTTTGGGGCCTATATATTTAACTAGCCATCATTCCCGAGCAATTCTTGCGTCTAGGTCACATTGACTCTATATGGGGATAGGGAGAAGTATGATGCCAAACCATGATTCTCGCGCCATCGCCAACGAATTTATAAAGCTTTCAGGCAGCCAGCCCATCAACCAGATGTGGCTGCAAAAACTTGTCTACATGGCGCATGGCTGGAATTTAGCAGTTAATAGCACCCCCCTCGTTGGCGACCGGGCTGAAGCATGGGATGGCGGACCTGTGTTTCGAAGAATCTGGAATCACTACCGTGATTTTGGGCGCAGCGGGAAAAGTGGCCTTTTGGAAAGGCGAGAAGGTCAGCCTCTTGAAGCCGCCCTATCTGACGAGGAGAGGGCTGTAATTGATCATGTCTGGAAACGGTATGGTAGCTATACTGGCAACCAACTTTCCAATATGACGCACCAAGAGGGCACACCCTGGAGTAACGCTTACTTCGGTCGTGGCAGGAATGCGGCATTGCTGAACGATGATATTCAGCAACATTTTACTGAGTTGGCACTTGCAGGCCGAGCCTCCCAATAACTCACCGATCACGGTCGATGATATTGACAGCGCGCCCGATGATACGGATGCGGTGCAGGGAGATACTCTGGTCAGTGATGATGATCTTCGGGGTGCTTTGGCGCGCGTCGGCGAAGAAAAGGACGCGCTTCAAGCGGAACTGGATCAAACCAAAAAACGCGTTCGGACCATTGAGATATTAGATGAATTAATCGAGCCCTATGCAAAAAGGGCTTTTATCTTTATGTGCGTCTATTGCGGTGTGGTCGCGCTGTTGCTTGTCTTGCACGGATTTACAGGATGCCCCTTTGAACTACCGGAGAGTGCACTCAAGTTTCTCGTCGGAAGCACTGCTACCACGGTTATCGGTCTAGTCGGCATGGTCTTGACGGGGATATTCGTTGGGGCGCGACGGAATCACGACTAGCCCAATCAATCGTCGGACCTAGCCTTCAATCAGAAGGTCGTCGTATTCGCCAGCCGCGAGAGCCTCTTCATCGTATTCGATTCCAAGACTTTCGATCTTTTTGCGTTTTTTGTAGAGCGTCATTTCCGCGCGAGCATGACGCTCGGCCTCGTCCCGCAAGTAATCTTTCCAACCTTCGAAAACTGGGTAGTCATTGAGTTGTAGTAAGCGGTCCAACTGCTCATGCAGCGATTTCATTGTCATTTTACGGCCAGCTAAGGCCGTAGACTCTGCATAAAGAAGGAATTGCTCGGAGAGAAGGTGCAGCCGATACAACTCATCTGACCGAAGATAATTTTTTCCTGTTGTCGCCTCCTTCAGGGTTGGTTCATCGCCTTTGAAGTGAACGACACCCATGTGATCTTCCCTGTGGTCGGCGCGATCCATGATCAATTTCGAGCCGGTCTGGCCCGTTACTGCGTGGTGAAACTTATCTTGCAGCAGGGCAAAGAAGGTTTTTACCGTTTTGGCTGATGGATCATAGTCCGACGAACTTATTTTGAAGCATTCTCGAACCTTGGCGTAGACCTGCTTTTCTTCAGCGCGAAGGGCTCGAAGTTTTGACGCGAGTTCGTTGAGTTTTTCTGGGGACTCGCGGAGCACCTTTTCATTGATGACGTAGCCCTGCTCAATGAAGGCGGTGATTGTCCGCGTGGCCCATTGGCGAAATTTGGTTGCTGCCTTGGAATTAACCCGGTATCCAACGGAAATTACGGCATCAATACTGTAGATGGCGACTGGCTTTGAAGATTGAGCAATGTGAAGTTTTTGCACATTGCCTTCTTCATCTAATTCGCCCTCTGAGAAGATGTTGCTCAGGTGTTTAGTGACATTTGATCTGTCCGTTGCGAATAATTCCGCAATCTGCGCCTGTGTCGCCCAAATGCTCTCCGTGTCTGGGTCAAGGCGAAACCCAATCGGCTCCACATCATCAGAAGCTGAATAATCAACTACCTCAAATTCCGAACTTGGTCGGGGATCTTTGGTCGCTTCGCTCGAAGCCGGAGATTGAGGGGGGCGAACGAGATTTTCTACAACGGCCTCAAAGGGCGCATTGATCGGTTCAATGTTCTTTGGCGTCTCAGCCATTAATCAGATCCTTGTAAGTCAAGCGATGACCGACCATTCGGGCGGCAGTCATACCGATGAAGTCAATGGTATCAACTTTGGAGGTGTTGTGGCGGAACGAAAATTCGTTCACGTAGCGATGCAGGTGCTTCACGCTCATGTAGTGGTAGATGCCGTAGTATCCGCGCTTCAACAGGGCCCAGAAACTTTCGATGCCGTTCGTGTGGGCCTGTTCGCGGACATATTCGCCGACGCCGTGATTGACTGAAGTGTGATTATATCCGTGCATCCCACGGTAGCCCGCATGGTTGTCCGTGTAGACCGTCGAGCCGGGGGCCACGTGGTATCGGATAGCGCCCTTAAGGGTGGGGCCGTCTGTTGACGGGATCGGGCCAGCAACAACCCTACCGCCACGTTCCATGATGCCGATAACCGGCTGTTTGCCAACGGCACCACGACCGGCCCGCAGCTTCTTATTGGAATGCTTGTTGCGTTCACGGCCACCGACGAAGGTTTCATCAACTTCAACCGTCGGCCCCATGTCGCCACCACCACTTGAAGCCATCCACGTTTCACGGATGCGCTGGGCCAAAAACCAAGCAGTTTTCTGGGTGGTGCCGAGTTCGCGGGCCATCTGGGTAGAGGGAATGCCCTTGCGAGCCGTGGTCATCATGTAGATCGCCATCAACCACTTGTGCAAAGGAAGGCGAGACTCCGCTAACACCGTGCCGACGCGGACGCTGAAGTGCTTACGGCACGCGCGGCACCGATACGGCATCGGCTTGTGGTCTTTGCATTCGGAGGTTTCGTGCGATCCACAGTGCGGGCACTCGACGCCGTTCGGCCAACGCTTCTGCTCAAAGAACAACCTGGCGGCTTCCTCATCGGGAAACTGCTGGAAGAACTCGTAGAGGCTGATGGTTTCGGGCTTCGACATCTCACACTTCCTTGCTGGTGTGAGATTATACTAGCCAAAAATGCGCGGCTAGTCAACGAAATCTTGGCTAGTTAAATATATAGGCCCCAAATTTTTCATCCATCAATCAGGCCCTTTCGCTGCTCAACAGCGCCGCGACCGCCGCCGCCAATGCGGAAACCGCCGCTTCGACGGCGGTCAGTTCGCTTAGCGGCTCGCTCTCCGTTCTCGGCCCCAATGCCGGCCTGTCCACGACGGATACCGACAGCCTGATCGAGGTCGTGGTCGCGCCGTTGGAAGCCCTCAACGCCGCGCGCGCCCTGTCCGAAGCCCTGGTCACCATGATCCAGTCGGCGCAGGCGATGCTGTCCGTCGCCGCGTCGGGCGGCGAAATCGATGCCGAGACCCTGGCCGCATTGCGCGAGGCCGTCGGCCTGGACGGCGCGACCGGCGAAAACCTGGTCACTGCCGCCACCGAAATGTCCGCCGTGGTGAACGCCGCCATCGCCGCCGCGACAACCGCCAAGACCGATGCCGTCAATGCTGCCGGCAGCGGCATCGCCGCCGCACGCACCGCCGCCGCCACGTCGTTCAGCACCAACATCAATGCCAAGCTGGCCGCCGCCGGCGCGACGACCACGGACATCAACAACCTGCAGAACGTCGTCGACATCGTGACCACCAAGGTCACCGCGATCCGCGACATCGTTTCATCCAAGCCCGATCTGCCGTCTGAACTGCTGTCGGTGCTGAATCTGGCGGTGCAGGCTGCCGACGCAGCCGATCAGGCCGCGACCGCCGCCCAGGGCACCCTGAACACCACCGATCCGGCCGTCATGCTGACGGCAAAGGCCGGGGCCGTTACCGCGGCGCAAACCGTCAATGGCCTGAAGGCACAGGCGATCACCGCCCTGGACGCCTTTGTCGCGACCCGCACCGTCGACCCGGCCGTGATCGCGCAGTTCCAGCAGGCGGTCCAGGACGCCAACACGGCCGAGTCCGCCGCCGATACGGCGACCGCCGCGATCGAGGGCGCATCCCAGGCCCGCGAAGCCGCCCAGGCCTTCAAGGACGGCACGGCGCAGGCCGACCTGACCACCAAGCAGGCCGCCACGACCGCCGCGCAGACAACCGCGACCGCGGAAAAGGCCGAAGCGGTCACCGCCGCCGGCGACGTGCTGGCCGCCCGCGCCAATCTGTTGACCAAGCTGGTCGACGAGGCCGTTGATAAAGCAACCTTTGAGGCCTTCGAAGACGCGGCGAAAAGCGCCGAAGCGATCCAGAAAGGGGCCAGCGACGGCGACAAGGGCGACGTGGTCGCCGATGCCGACGGCGGGCTGACTTATACCGTCGATACGGGCAATGCGGCCATCGCCGCCTTGAACCCGGGCGACAGCACGACCGACACCTTCAAGATCGCCATCGAAAACGACAGCGGCGGTTTCGACCTGCAGACCATCACCGTCACCATCACCAATGTCGACGGCACGATCACGGTATCCGACGACGTCACCCTGACCTCCGGGTCCGGCGATACGCTGACCACCGTTTCCGGCACCCTGTCGGGGCTGACTGCCGACGGTGTGCAACAGAATTTGGACGCGGCCGAGGCCGCCCTGGCGGCCGCCACCACGGCGCTGGACGACGCGACGGCGGCGGGATCAAGCACCCCGACGCTTGCGGCGGCACTGGCCCTGGCAACACAGAACAAATCCAACGCCGAAGCCGCCGTCGAGTTTCAGGAAGAAGTCTTTGCGTTGTTCCAGAACGCGGCGCAAACGGCCCAGGCCCGCGCGCGGGGCATCGGCGATGGCGACAAGGGCGAGGTCACCTTCGACGCCGACGGCAACGTCGTCTACACACCCGATGCCGATGCCTATGCCGACCTTGCCAATGGCGCCAGCGCGACGGACACCTTCCTGATCGCCGCACAGAACAGTGCCGGCGGCTACGACATCTCCACGGTCCAGGTCACCGTCACCAACAACGCGGGCACCCTGGCCGTCGGCCCCTCGACGACCGTCACCGCCCCTGACAGTTCCACGGCGACGATCGACCTGGATGCCCTCGACGACGTTACGGCGGGCAATCCGGGATATATCAACGGTGCCGATCAGGTCGCCGATGCCTCAACGGCGGTGGCCAACGCGGCCCGCACCACGGTCGCCAACCTGGAAACCGTGGCCCAGGCCGAACTGACCGAATCGCTCGCCGCCATCAACGCCCTGGCGACGGCCCAATCCGCCGAGGCCCAGGCCGAAGGGTATCTGGCGGTCGCCCAGGCATCCGCCGAGGCCCAGGCGGACGCGGCGCTGGAAATCGCCGTCGACGACATCGCAACCGTCACCAATCAGTTGTCGCTGCTGGCCAGCGCGGTCAACGCCTATGCCGACGCGGCGCAGGCCAACGCCATCGTCGGCACCGCCGACAAGGTCGCCGCCAACGCCGCCGCCAACTCGGCGCTCGAAGCGCTGCTCGACGCCGCCGTCAACATCGCCGGCTTCAATGTCACCACGTTCCTGGCCTCCGACACCGCCGGCGGCAACGCCGACCTGCAGGCGCGCACGGACATCCTCGACTTCCCGGCCGCCGCAACCAGCGACCCCGCGCTGCGCACGCAGGTCGCCACGGCCGAGGCCGAAGTCCGCGATGCCCTGATCTCGTCACTCGACAGCTATATCGCCACCGTCAAGACCGCGGTCACCAACGCCGCCAATCTAAGCTACGCCAGCCAAAGCGCGGAAGCCGTGGCCGCGCGCGCCGCCGCCCTGGCCTCGGCCACCGCACAGACGGACCGGGCCGAACAACTGATCGATCTGGCCAAGGCCAAATCGGTTCTCGCATCCGCCGCTGCGGATTTGGCCGATTTCATCAATCCGGAACCGGATAGTCCCGAAGCCGCATTCGCCGCCCTGGCCCTGTCCGAAAAACAGGAAACCGTCGCCGACGAAGGTTTGGTCTCGGCAACGGCCGGTCCGACCGCCGACACCATCGTGATCACCGGCAACGTGTCGAATCAGACGTTCACCGTTAACGTCTCCGCATCAAACGGCGGCGCCACGGACGACAATGATGGGACCGCCGTGCTGACCACCGCCACCACGGAAACCGGCAGCCAGGTCACCACCGTAACGATTTTGGGCACCCCGGAAATCGGCGATACCTACACCATCACCATTTCCGCGGACCTTGATCCCGACGCCGGTGCCGTCGTCGCGGTCAACAGCACCATCGAGATCACCGTCGATGCCGAGCTGACAACCGTTGCCGCCCTGCGCGAGGCACTGGTTCAGGCCATCAACTTCGATGAAACCCTTGGCGGCGCCCAAGGACAGGAAGAGGCCGCCGCCGCGGCCGAGGCCGCCGCCGTGGCCGCCGCCGCCGCGAAGGCCGCGGCTGATCTTGCCGCCTACAACGAAACCCTGGGCTACGCCGACGCCGCCGTGGCCGATGCCGCCACCGCCGAACAGCAGGCGGCGATCGCCGCCGAACTGGCCCTGACGGCGCAGCAGGCCGCCCAGGATGCCGCCACCGCCGAAGCCGCCAATAACGCCGAAGCCGCCGAAGCCGCCGCCGTCATCGCGGAAACCGCCGCCGCCGCCGCCGCGATTGCCGAACAGGCCGCCGCCGCCGCCGCCACGTCCGCCGAACTCAACGGCAACCGTGCGATCCAGGCCGCAAGCGGTGCCGGCAGCATCGTCGTGAACGGTCAATCGACCTCGGCCTCGGCGCAGGCGAACCGGGCCTCGCAGGCCGCCTCCAGCGCCGCCGCCGCCGCTGGTGCCGCCTTGCAGTCGCTCGACAACGCCGAAGCCTCGGCCAGTGACGCCCGCAGCGATGCCGACCTGCAATCCGCCGAAGACCGTGCCGCGGAACTGGCGGAACAAGCCGCCGCAGACGCCCTGGCTGCCGCGGATCAGGCCGCCGCCGATGCCCAGGCCGCCGCCGATCAGGCCGCCGCCCAGCGCGCCGCCGCCCAGGCCGTCGCAGCCGAGGAAGCCGGCCGCCTTGCCGATGAGGCGGAAGCCCAGGCATCCGACGATGACCCGGCAACCCAGGACGCCGCCCAGGCCGCCGCCACGGCGCAATCGCTGGCGACCTCTAATATTCCCGGTGCCGCCGACCTTGCCGCCGATGCCGCCGAAGCCGCGCGCAACGCCGCCAACCAGGCGCAAACCGCCGCCGACGCCGCCCAGGCCGCGGCCCTCGGCAAGGGATCCGCGGCCCAGGCCGAAGCCGACCGTGCCCAGGCCGCCGCAACCGCTGCCGCCATCAGCGCCGGTGAGGCCGAGGCCGCCGCCCAGGTCGCCGCAAACGCGGATGCCGCCGTCGAAGCCTGGACATCCGGGGATGCCTCCGGCGACCGTGCCACCGCCGCCCTTGCCGCGCGCGATGCCGCCGCCGCCGCCGCACGCGCATCCGCCGCCGCCGAAACCGCCAATGCCACCGCCGAGCAGGCGACCGCCGATGCCGTCGCGCCGAACGTGGCCCTGGCCGCGGCCGAGGCCACGGTCACCTCGCGCACCAATTCGCTGGCCCAGGTGCGGGCCGAACGGGACGCCGCGGACGACGGGGACGACGATGTCGACACCGCCATCGAACAGGTCTGGGACAATGCCGTCGCCCAAGCCGAACAGGCGCTGAGCGACGCCGAGGACGCCCTGGCCCAGGCCCAGGCCGCCGCCGACGCCGCCAACGAAAACGTCACCATCGCCCAGGCCAATGCCGATGCGGCCTCACAGGCCGCCGCCGAGGCCGCGTCCCAAGCCGCCCAGGCCGCTTCGCAGGCCAGCTTCGCCGCCGCTTTTGAAATCAACGCCCAAGGCGCCGCGCAGACCCGGGTCGACAACTTCCTCGATTCCCTTGCCGACGAAATCGCCGAAGCCCTGGCCAGCGCCAAGGCCCAGGCGACCACGGCCAGCCAGCAGGCGGTCCTTGCCACCACCGCCGCCGCCGGTGCCACGCCGGACGCCGATGCCGCCGCAGCCGCCGCCACCGCCGCCGCCGAAGCGGCCCAGGCCGCCCTTGACGCCCTGTTGCAGGCGGCAGAAGACCTTGACCTGCCAATTTCCGCCGAGACGGCACAGGCGGTCATCGACGCCATCAACAGCGCCGCCGATACGGCCGCCGCGCTTGACGATCTGGATGACGGCATTCAGACCACGGATAACCTGCGCACCGTCCAGGATGCCGCCGACGCCACGCAACTGGCGGCCATCGCCTCGATCAAGGCCGCCGCCGCATCGGCACAGCAGGCCGTGGCCGCCGCCAACGCCGCCCTGTTGGTGGCGCAGAAACAGGCCGCCGTGGCCGCCGCCGACGAAGCCGGGCTTGATGCCGCCCGCATCGAAGCCGCCGAAGCGGCATTGGACCAGGCCAAGGCCGATGCCCAGGCCGCCGCTGATCAGGCCGCCGCGGATTCCGCCGAGGCCGCGTCCGCCCAGGCCTCGGCCCAGACCCGGGTGTCGGACATTCAGGCCATCGCCACCGCCGCAGCTTCCGCCCGCACCGCCGCGACCACGGCGGAACTGGCCGCGACCGATGCTTCCACCAGCCTGAGCCAGGCGCAGACGGCGCTGACGGCCGCCCGTTCGGCCGCCGATGACGCACAGGCCGACTTCACCGCCTCCGCCGCCGCCCAGACCATCGACCCCGCCGCCTATCAGGCCGTGAAACAGGCCAACGACCGCGCTCAGGCGGCGCTTCAGGATGCCTTGGATGCGGTCGCCGACGCACAGGCTGCTTATGCCTCCGCCAGCGACGCCGCGACCACTGCCGATGCCGCCGCTGATCTGGCGGAAGTCTATCGCGACGGCGGCACCCATCCGGACACAGGCGCGACCATCGTCGGCGTGAACTTGGCCGCCGCCCAGGCCGCCCTGACCACGGCGACTTCCGCCGCCACGGCGGCACAGACGGCCGCCAATACGGCAGCCGCCGAAGCGGCCGAAGCGGCGGGACGAACCGCCGCCAGTGCGGAACTTGCGGATATTCAGGCCGCCGCCGATGCCGCCGCCGCCGATGCCACCGCCGCCGATGCCGCCGCCACGACGGCGGAAACCCAGGCCGGCCTGGCAACCGCGGCGCTGGCCAACATTCCGCGCGCCGCCGCCGCCCGTTCGGCCGCCCAGGCCGCCGCCGACGAGGCCCAGGCCGCCGTCGCCACCGCCGAGGGCGTGGCCCAGACGGATACGGTGACCCTGGACGGCACCATCGAGGACGGCGACGTCTATCGCGTCACCATCGACGGCGACGTGGTCGCAGTCACCGTCGGCACGGACACGGCCGCGGCATCGACCGGCATCACCATCGCCGACGTGCGCACCGCCCTTGTCAACGCCATCAACGATGCGGCCAACGGCGTCACCGATTCCGTGGTCGCCTCCGCCGGCAGCGGCGATGGCGCCATTACCCTGACCGCGGCCATGCCGGGCGTCGGGTTCACGGCGACGGCATCGGCCACCAACAACGGCGCCAACGACGACCAAAGCGCCACCGCGTCGACGGTCACCGGCAACCTGGGGGGCGCCACGCAGGTCGCGCAGTTGGATACGGTCACCCTGCAAGGCACGGTGCAGGCCGGTGATACCTATTCGGTCACGGTCAACGGCACCGTGGTCAGCCTGACCATCCCGACGGATAATTCCATCACGACCCTGACCCAGGTTCGCGACGCCCTGATCACGCTGATCAACGACAGCGCCGCCGCCGACGCCGTCACGGCCGCGGCCGGCGATACGGACGAAACGCTGGCCATCACCGCCGACGTTGCCGGCGTCGCCTTCACGGCGACGGCGACCGCCACGGACGGCGGCGGCAACACGGACAATGCGGCCCAGGCAGTGACGACCACCGCCAACCTGCGCGGTGCCGACGACCTTGCGGCGCAGGCGGCGACGGATGCCCAGACCGCCGCCACCACGGCCGAGTCGGAAGCCGCCAAGGCCGATACCGCAGCCAAGACCGCCGCCGCCTCCATCGCGGCCAAAGACGCCAATGACGACGCGGTCGGCGCCGCCGGCGACGCCGCGACCCAGGCCACGACGGCCAAACAGGCCGCCGCCGACGCAGCACTTCACGCCCGCACGGCCAAGGCGGTCGGTGACGCGGTCAGCGAGGTTCTAAGCCGGGATTCGTTGGATAACGACGACCTTCTGGACGCCATCGAAGCGCAGCTGGAAACCACCCAGGTCACGCGCGTCACCCTGTCGGGCGCGGTCGAGACCGGGGACAAATTCTTCATCACCGTCGGCACGACCTCGGCGAACTTCACCGTAACGACGCAAACCACCTTGTCCGAGGTCCGCGACGCCTTCATCCAGCAGTTGACCAGCGCCGGGACCTTCGACGGCATCGTCACCGTCAGCCAGGGGGCAACCGCCGATTCCATCCGTCTGACCGGCGTCACCCCGGGCACCGCCTTTACCACCACGGCCTCCGCAACAAATGCGACCGGCGGCACCAACGACCAGGCCGCCCGCGTGCAGCGTCAGGTCAACGCCGACCAGGTCACGCAGCAGGACACGGTCACCGTCGATGGCGACACCGTGGTCGCCGATGGCGACAGCTTCTCGATCAACATCGCAGGGACGCCGGTCACCGTATCGACGGCCAGCGGCCTGATCAGCGTCGGCGACGATGCCGACGCCGTGCGCGACGCCCTGGTCACGGCGATCCAAAATGCCGGCATTGCCGGTATCACCGTCGCCGCGGGCGGCACGGGGGCCCTGGTTCTGACCGCGACCCAGGCCGGTGCCGCCGGCGCGTTCCTGACCAGCATTCCGAACGATAGCGACGACGCCCTCAGCCTGGATGCCATTTCCAACGGCTCCGTCGCCGACAGCGCCGCCGACAGCGCCGCCACCGCCAGCGAATCCGCCCAAAGCGCGCTTGCCATCGCCAACGCAGCCGGCACCACCGCCGGAAACGCCCTGACCGCAGCCCAGGCGGCTGTCGCGCAAGAAGGGGCCGGTAGCGTCGCCCAGGCATTTCTGACCGACACGCAATCCCAGGTCACGGCGACCAATTCCTCGGTCGCCTCGGCCGCCCGCGATGCCGCGGCCGCGGCCCAATCGGCCGCCAGCGCCCAGGCCCAGGCCGACCTCGCCGGCACGGACGGCGACGAAATCGCCGACCTGATCACGGCCGCCAACACTGCGGCGATCCGGGCCGCCGACGAAGACGCCGACACCGCCGCCGAGGCTGCCGAGGCTGCCTTCTCCCAGGCCACGGCCAGTTCCACCGCCGCCCTGACGAAGGCGGAGGACGCGATCACCGATGCGGCGGAGATGCTGCAGCTCGCCACCAGCTTCGATCAGGTGACCCTGACCGGCACCCCGGCGGCAGATAATGTATTCAGCCTGACCATCGACCCGACACCCGGGGATGCCGACAACGGCGACGCCGTGACGGTCGAGGTCACGGCCCAGGACGGCGACACCATCAACGACATCCGCGACGCCCTGGTCGACGCGGTCAACAGCCACGCCAACCTTCAGGGCGTTGCCCAGGCGTCGGCGAGCAGCGGGTCCGGCGGTTTCGTCGTTGCCGCGACCACATCCGGCAGCAGCATTGGCGTGACGGTCACGGAAAACGGTGACGCGACCGGGGCCGAAAGCGCCTCCGGCCAAATTCTGAACGCTCTCGCCGCCGCCGACGCGGCGAAGACGACGATCGAAGGCCTGTTGGCCGACGGTGTACAGGACGGCGACGGCGACGCCACGGCCACGGCGCTCGACAACGCCGTCACGGCGCTGGACGCGGCCATCGCCGCGACCCGCCAGACCGTGTCCGTCACCATCGGCGGTACCGTCGAAGCCGGCGATACCCTGAGCGTCGCATTCGACACGAACAACGACGGCACCGCCGATGTCACGAAGACCATCACCGTCGGCGCGAATCCCACGCTTGCCTCCGTGCGCGACGCCCTGGTCACCGAGATCGCCACGACCGGCGGCATGACCGCCTCCGCCGCCTTGCAGGATGGCGAACTGGTGCTGATTTCCGACGATCCTGCGGCATCGTTCATCCGCGTCACGGTCAGCGCCGTCAATGAAGACGGCGTCGCCGGCGAAGCCCCGACCATCAGCGCCGCCCGCACGGGCACGGAAGCAGCGCTCCGGGCATTGAAAAACGGCCTGCAACAGGCATCGGACATCGCCGAAACCATTGAGGCCGTCGTCGATATCGCCGGCACCGCCGCCGGTACGGCGCGCGCCGCCGCCGAAGGCCTGGCGCCGGCATTCGACACGAACGGCGCCCTGACGGCGGAAAGCGCCGCCACAATCGTCACCACGGCCAATACGCTCGGCAGTCTGTCGCCTGCTCTGGATCCGTCGGTGCCGGCGGACGTCGTGACCGCCGCCCAGCTTTTGGCGGAAATCGCCGAAGGCTATGTGCCTGATGCCCTGTCCGGCGCCGCCACGGCGAACGCCCAGGCGACCATCGCCCAGCAGGCCGCCTTCCAGGCGGCATCGGGCTTGGCCCAGTTCGAACAGGCGATCATCAAGGCCCGCAACGAGGCCGAACTGCGTATCCAGCAGGAAGCCCGCGATTCCGCCCCCGTGGCCGGCGACGACGTGATCGGCGATGGCGATGCCACAAACGGCGGACCGGTCAGCGGCGACGACGAAGTTCTGGAAGATCAGGCCATTACCTTCGACGTGCTGGGCAATGACAAACGTGCCGACGGCGGCGACCTGACCAACGCGGCGATTGCCGCGGTCGGCCAACCGTCCCACGGCAAGATCACCATCGTGCCCGAAGTCAGGGAACTGAATTTTGGCCCCGCCTTCACCGACGGCGATCAGATCACGCTGACCATCAACGGCACCAGCGTCACTTATACGCTCACGTCCCTGGAAGGCTTGAACGCGGAAGGCAACGCCGCACTCTTCGTCGACCTGATCAACGGCACCCCGGCCATGGCGGCGGTCGTTTCCGCGGTCAGCGCCGGTCGCGGCGGCGCCATCACCCTGACGTCGGCCGTGCCCGGCACGCCGATCGTCACCAGCGTCGCGACGCAGGGCGACGTCACCGCCGATGCCGATACCATCACCGTTCCCAACGGCCGGGTCACCTATACCCCGGACGCCAACTACAACGGTACCGACACCTTCACTTACACGGTATCCAACGGCGCCAATCCGCCGTCCTTCGACACGGCGACGGTGACCATCGACATCACGCCCACCAACGACAACCCGGACGCCAAGAACGACTTCATCACCACCGCCGATGACAGCACGGCGATCAGCAAGACGGCGGCGGCGGGCCTGCTGGCCAACGACACGGACATCGACACCGGCGACAGCCTGAGCATCATCAAGGTCAACGGCAGCACCGTCGGCGTCGCACAGAACGTGAACTTCACCCTGCCGAACGGCGATCCGGTGGTCGCCCAGGTTACGATCAACGCCGACGGCAGCTACACGGTCAATCCGAACGGCCAGTTCGAGCCCTTGGCCGCCGGGCAATCGGCCACCGGCACCCTGACCTATACGGTGTCCGACGGCCATGCCGGAACCGACGATCAGACAATTTCTCTGGCCAATACCGTCGCTAACGCCAGCGGCGTCAATCAGGTTTCGACCTATACCGTCGGCGGCACGATCGAACGCGGCGACGTGTTCGAGGTCACCGTCAACGGGACCCGCATTTCCCACACGGTGACCGACGAGACGACCGCGAACGAAGTCCGCGACGCCATCGTCGCCAAGCTGAACGCCAATGGCGCGATCGCCGGAAAGGTCACCGCCTCGGCCGGTGGTGGCGGCGAAGTTGTGATCACCGCCAACCTGGCGGGTCAGGCCTTCACGACCTCGGCCCAGGCGATCAACGCCGGCACCGACGTGGCGACCCTGACGGTGACGATCACCGGGTCGAACGATGCCCCCACCGCCGATGCCGACACCGCGAGCGGCGACGAAGACACGACCATTACCGGCACCCTGACGGCCAACGACCCGGATCTGGGCGACACGCTGACATTTGCCGTCGCCGGCGGCGGTCAGGCCGCCAACGGTACCGTCACGATCCAATCCAACGGCGCTTTCAGCTATGTCCCCAATACCGAGTTCAGCGGCACGGACAGCTTCACCTTCCGCGTTACCGACGCGGCAGGCATCGCCAGCACCGCGACGGTGACGATTACCGTCAACAACGTGAACGACGACCCCGTCATCACGGCCGGCGGCGATCCGGCGCCGACCTTCGCGGAAGGCGGCGACGCCGTCGTCATTGACGGCAGCATGGAAATCGCCGACGTCGATACGGCGAACTTCAACACCGGTTATCTGCGCGCCCAGGTCACGGACAACCTGGATCCCGGCGATCATCTGCTGATTCAGGAAGCCGGCGGCATCACGCTTTCCGGCGCCGACGTGCTGTTCAACGGTGTCGTGATCGGCACCATCGACGGCACCGACGACGGATCGGCCGCCAACCTGCTGATCACCCTTGATGCCGATGCCACACCGGCAGCGGTCCAGGCCCTGGCCCGCACCATTGCCTTCACGAACGACGCGGCCGAGCCCACCACGGTGGCCCGCACGGTGACCTTCACGGTCGATAGCGGCGACGGCGGCACCACCACCCAGGATGCGACCGTCCAGGTCGCCCTGGAAAGCGGATTGACGCGCAGCGACCACAATCAGTTGAACTTTAGCGGCGATTGGTTCGACGCCGCCAACTGGACCTCGGGCCTTCCCGACGCAACGACCATCGCCGTCATCAACGACGGCGGCTATGCACCCATCACCTTCAACAACGGCCCGGTCAACGAGACCGTGGGGCAGTTGGTGGTCAACGCCGACCTGAACATTCTGGCCGGCACCCTGAACGTGCTGGAACCGTCGGAAATCGGGCCGGCTGCTACAATGACCGTCAGCACCGCATCCGTGCTCGGCACCGGCGACCTGAACATCGCCGGCACGGTCGCCCTGAGCGGCGGGGCAACCCTGGGGCTGCCGCTGATCAGCCTGGACGCCATCGCGAACGATAGCATTGCCGGCGGAATGACAGTCACCGGCAGTGGCAACCAGATCAACGGCGCCCTGGCCATCGAGGCCGACAGCGTCTACGTCGGGCAACTCATCCTGGGGGGAACGGGCAGCGGCAATGTCGCCCTGGACGTGGCGCTCGGCATCGTCAACGACGGCGACATCATCATCGACAATTCCGATGCGGCCCCCGCCGATACGGTCCTGACCGTCGGCGGCCCGGGCATCGTCAACTCTCGCAACATCATCTTCAGCGACACATCGGGCGGCGGCGGTCAGCGCATCATCGAAGGCAGCATCGACACCGCCAACGGCACCATCACCGTCGACGCCAGCGCCACCATCGACCTTGCGGGCGGCATCCTGAACGCGGCCGCCGGCACCATCGATCTGGCGACGGCGACGGTGCTGACGGTCAGCGACGGTCAGACCATAGTCGACGGCGACACCTATCTGTCCGGCACCGGTGCCCTTGATCTGGCCGGCACGGGCAGCCTGACGCTGACCAGCAATTTCGCCCTCAACTCTGGCGCCCCTGAATTGACGCTGAGCGGCGCGATCACCATCGACGGCGTCGGCGCCCCGACCCTCACCATCGGTGACGGCCGCAACCTGACCCTGGACGGCGACATTGTCAGCGGTTCGGTAAACCTCAACGTCGACGGCACCTTGACCATCGAGGGCACCGGCACCGTAATCGCCGCCCCGACCGTCATCAATTCGCCGAACGGCGCGTTTACCGTCGCCCCGGACGCCACGGTGACGATCACCGCCCCCGGTTTCCTTTCCAACAACGGCGGGGAGATTTCCGTCGGCGCGGGCGCGACGCTGATCCTCGACGGCGTCAATCTCGAAAACGCGGGTGTCATCACCGGCGAGGGCACGATCCAGTTGGCAAACGGCGCCGACATCGCCGGCGACGGCATCATCGAGGTCGCCGGAGTGGATAACATCGGCACCCTGGACATCACCGGTGGGCCGCTGAATCTGGACCCGGGCGCCAGCGTCAACATCGACGTTACGGACAACGTCACCCACGACGTGCTCCACCTGGACACCATGGACCTGACGGCGGCGGGCGACACCCTGAACCTGACCTTCGCGCCCGACTTCGACCCGACGACCGACGGCAATTCGTTCCAGGTCCTGACCTATTCCGGCCATACGGCGGAAATCGGCGGCGACGGCGCCGTTCTGGAAGCCGGTATCGACAACATCTTCGACACCATCCAGCACAACCTGGGCCCCGAATACACCGTCACCATCGACTACGGCAGCACGGCCGCCACGGTCACGGTCAATCGCAACCCGGAAATCGCCGTCACCACCAACGGCGCGGGCATGCAGTTCGACGGGATCGACGATATCATCCGCATTCCAGCCGACGGCACGGTCAATGCCCTAACGTCGATCACCGTCGAGGCCGTGGTGACCCTTACCGAACTACCGGCGGGCGTCGCACGTATCGCGGAGAACTTCTCCGGCAATTACGATGGCTGGGGCTTCACCATCCATCCGGACGGCACCCTTTCCGTCGAGGTCGGCAACGGCGGTGGCTCCGGTCAGCTGTCCAACTTCTACACCGTTCCCGGCGCCATCTCGGCGGGCGATCCGAGCCATGTCGCCTTCACCTACGATGAACTCAGCGGCGACATCGCCGTCTACGTGAACGGTATCGCCATCGACGGCACGCCGGGCGGCGCCAACCCGGAGGGCAATCTGGGCGCGACCACGTCCGACGTCTTGATCTCGCACCCCGCCTTCCCGCTCAAGGGCGTCATCGACGAATTCCGCATCTACGACGAAGCCCGCACCCCCCTGCAAGTAGCCGACGACGCGGGCGGCGGCGGCGGCGGCACGCCGCCCCTGGTGTATTTCGATTTCGCCAATGGACAGGCCGTCAACCTGGGGTCACAGGGCAGCGCATCCGACGGCATTCTAGATAATGGCCTGGGTGGCGCGGCATTGGCCTTCGACGGCAGTGACGACTTCGTCCAGGGCGACACGGCAGGCATCGACTTCGGCAATGCCTTCTCCATCGAGTTCGTCGTCCAGACGGAGATGGCGACGACAGGCTACATCATGACGATCGGGGACACCTTCTCTGGCGGCGTCACAGCCAACAATCTGCTGTTCGCCAACATCCCCAGCGCGGCCGGGAACCTCCGCATCGGCCAGTACGGTGTCATCGATATCAACAGCACCACGTTGGTGAACGACGGCGTCCCGCATCATGTCTCCCTCACCCATGACGGTGCCGGCAACTACAAGCTTTACATCGATGGCGTCCTTGAACAATCCCCGCCGACCACCTCCGTGCCGAACATCACGGGCAGCACCCTGGTGCTGGGCGACGCGATCGCTTCCCAGCCCGCCTTTGACGGCGCCATCGGTGATTTCCGCATCTATTCGGACGAGCGCAACGCCACCGAAATCGCCGCCGACGCGACCGGCGCGGTCGATACGGACAATCTGCAGATCCACTACGACATCGATGCCGCCGATGTCGCCGACGGCACCATCACCAACCAGGGGGCGCTGGGTTCCTCCGCCGATGCCACGGTCGGCACGGTCACCGGCGTGGACGCCGCTGATCCGACCGTCATTGACATCGTCAATCCGGTCGCGCCCCTCGCCGTGCCGCTGGTCGGCCAGGCGCTCAGCTTCGACGGCACGGTTTCCATCGATGCCGTCGACGCCAGCGTGATCGACTTCACCGCCTCGGGCGGCAACACCCTGCAGTTCTTCGCCGCCACGGATGAGATCGTCGCCGGGCAGGTCGGGACTTTTGCCAACCTCGTTGCGGGCCAGACGATCACCATCTCCGGATCGATGACCGCCAACGATGCGACCTTCACCATCGCCGATGTGTCGGCGGACGGCACCACCATTACGGTTCAGGAAACGGGATCGATCGTCGGCACGACGGCGCTGGCGTCCGGCGCCAACATTGTCTCGGAGACCACCTCTCCTCTGGCCACCGGCACGGGCGCGTTCACCTACGAAGCCTGGTTCCGCACGGATGATCCCGCCAATCCGCAAACAATCATCCGCGTGGGTGACCCGGCCGGAGATTACGCGCAAATTCGCGTCACCGGCGATGGCCGGGTTCAAGCGCTTGCCCCGGACGCGGGCCAGACGACGCTGGAAAGTTCCCTCGGCACGAATGACGGCCTGTGGCATCACGTCGCCTACACCCATGACGGTGCGGGTAACCTCGAGCTGTTCCTCGACGGCGTGAGCGTCGCCACGACCACCGCCGCGATCAACAGCATCGACGCCGGTTCCATGACGATCGGCGGCTACCTGACCGCCAATCAACCCTTCTTCGGCGAGATTTTCGACGTCCGCGCCTATGACGTGGCCCGCTCGCAGGCGGATATCCTGTTGGACATGAACCAGTTGCCGACAGGGGCCGAACCCAACCTGACCGGCGCCTGGCATCTGGACGACGTGTTGAACGGCACGACGGACCAGTTCCGCGACGTCACCGGCAACGGCGGCACGGGCACCTACTCCGGCGGAACCCCTGTGTTCGCAGACAACAACCTGTTCACGATGGCCGAGGACTCGGTCCTGCACGGCCAGATCATCGCCACCGACGCCGACGACGTGAATGATACTGAGGTCTTCACCTTCGGCGTCGCGGCCCAGGGTGCCAACGGCACCGTTACCGTCAACCCGGCCGACGGCACCTGGGAATACACCCCGAATACCGACTTCTTCGGCACCGACAGCTTTGAAGTCCAAGTCACCGACAGCGGGGGCGCCACGGCGACCAAGACGGTTTCGGTTTCGGTCCTTAACGTCAACGACGCGCCGAGCGTCGAAACCGCAAGTGGTGCTGCGACCTTCGCCGAGGACGGCGCCCCGGTCATCATCGATCCTGCCCTGACCATCACCGACCTGGACAGCGCCGATTTCGACGGCGGCAGCCTGACCATCGAGATATCCGGCGGCTATCAGGCCGGCGATGTGCTGGCCATCGATGCCGGCGCGGCATTCGACCTGAGTTCCGGCATGACCAACGGCAGCCTCATCAGCATCGGCCAGGACGTGATCGGCGTCATCAATCTGGACGGCGCCACGGGCACGCTTTCCATCGACCTGACCGATTTCGCCACGCCGGGCGTTGTCGAACAGCTGGCCCGCGCCGTGACCTTCCAGAACGACACGGAAGAACCGGGCGCCGGGTCGCGCGGCATCGATTTCACCCTGACGGACGGCGACGGCGGCACCTCCGCCACCCTCAGCCAGAGCGTCAACATCACGCCCGTCAACGACGCGCCCGAGGTCACCACCGCGACCCTGCCCGCCGGCACGGCGACCTTCGATGCGGAAGTCCTGGTCAACACGGCCCTGACCGGCGAACAGTCTGCCGCCGACGTGACCTATTTCGCGAACGGCACCAAGTTCGTCGTCACCTGGAACAATTACAGCGTCGGCGGCGGATCGGACTTGGGCACCATCGGGCGCATCTTCAACGCCGACGGCACGCCCGACGGCCCGGAATTCATCATCGCCAACACCGCCCCCGGCAGCGAATACAACGCCCGGGTCTCGCCGATGACCGACGGCGGCTTCATCGTTTCCTACGTCAACCAGCCGACCGCCGCCGACGCCACCACGTCGGACCTCTACGTGCAGCGTTACGACAGCACGGGTCAGGCGGTTTCCCGCGACGGGGCGACCCCGGGGGCCGACGCCTTTAACGTCGGCGAATACTTCAGCGGCACGGTGCAGAACGGCGGCACGGTCGTGGGCCTGTCGAACGGCGGCTTCGTCATCGCCATCGATCAGCAGGACCCAGGCATCGCCACCGGCCAGGACGTCACGGCGCGCGTCTTTGGCCCCAATGGTGCGCCGGTCACCGGTGAATTCCTGCTGGGGTCCTCGCCCATACCGGCCACCCAAGGCACGGAACTGGCGGCCCTGCCCGGCGGCGGTTTCGTCGCGGTGTGGACCGACAATACGGACGGCGACAACGACCTGTTCGCCCAGGTGTACGACAACAGCGGCACGCCGCTGGGCGCGGAATTCGCCGTCGCGGTGAACCAAGGCGGCGGCACGCAGCAGGACCAGCACGAGGTCGCTACCCTGTCCAACGGCAACTTCGCCGTCGCCTGGCGCACGGACGACATCGCCTCCGGCGACAACGACGGCAACGGCGGCATCGGCCTGCGCATCTTCGGGCCCGACGGCACGCCGGTCACCGGCGACCTGCTGGCCAACACGGACATCACCGGCCACCAGAACGAACCCTCCATCGCGGCCCTGCCCGACGGCGGCTTCGTGGTGTCCTGGTCGACCAACGACATCGCCATCGACGGCGACGGCACGGCGATCCGCGCACAGCGCTTCGACGCCGCGGGCGCCAAGGTCGGCACGGAATTCACTGTCAACGAGAATACGGCGGGCAACCAGCAGCAATCGGCCATTGCCGCCGACGCCGACGGCAACCTGATCGCCGTGTTCCGCCAGTCCGACCCGGTCGGCGCCACCGCCGACAATACGGAAATCGGCGCGCGCGTCATTTCCTTCGGTCTGGACGGCAAGACCTATGTGGAAGACGGAGCCCCCCTGGTTGTCGACAGCGGCATCACCCTGACGGATGTCGACAGCGCGACCCTTGACGGCGCCATGGTGACCATCACCACGGCCTTCGAGGCCAATACGGATATCCTGTCCTTCACCCCCGTGGGGGCCATCGGCGGCAGCTATGACGCGGCCGCCGGCGCCCTGACGCTGACCGGCACCGGCACGGTCGCCGAATACGAACAGGTCCTGCGCTCGGTCACGTTCAGTTCCACGGCGGTGCAGCCGGATCTGGCCGACCGCACCATCGAATTCCAGGTAACCGACGACCAGGGCGCCCCGTCGACGCCGTTTGCCGTCACCATCGGCGTCGAGAACACCAACGACGCGCCGACCGTGGCATCCGCCGGGCCTGCTGCCGACTTTACCGAAGACGGCGCACCGGTAATCGTCGACCCGACCGTTCAGATAACCGATCCCGACAGCACCGATTTCGATGGCGGCACCCTGACCATCGATATTACCGGCGGCTATCAGATCGGCGACGTGCTGGCCATCGATGCCGGCGCGGCATTCGACCTGAGTTCCGGCATGACGAACGGCAGTCTCGTCAGCATCGGCCAGGACGTGATCGGCATCATCGGCCTGGACGGTGCCTCGGGCACGCTTTCCATCGATCTGACCGCCTTCGCCACGCCGGGCGTTGTCGAACAACTGGCCCGCGCCGTGACCTTCCAGAACGATACGGTCGAACCGGGCACCGATCCGCGCGGCATCGATTTCACCCTGACGGACGGCGACGGCGGCACCTCCGCCACCCTCAGCCAGACCGTGACCGTCTCGCCCGTCAACGATGCGCCGGAAATTCTCGGTGTGGTGCAATCAAGCAATGCCGCGCAGTTCAACGGCATCGGCGACAGCATCAGTCTGGCCAATCCGGTGGGCCTGCCGAACGGCGCTGCCGACTTCACCTGGTCTGCCTGGGTCAAGACAGACGCAACCGCTGTCAATCACGCCATCCTGTCGATCGGCAATGCCACCGGCACCGGCACCAACGGGCAATTATTCATTCAGGGAAGCGGGCAGTTGGCGTTCGATTCGTTGAACGTCAACTTCATAACCGGCGGGCCGGCAATCAATGACGACGTCTGGCACCATGTCGCGGTTACCACTTCCGGCGGCTTCTCTGAAATTTTCGTCGACGGGGTTTCCGTCTCCGCCCCCGTCGATCTTTCCCTCGCGATCGGAACGGACAGCGCCTTTATCGGCCAGGCGCCCAATGGAACAAATCAGTTCCAGGGAGAAATTTCCGACGTCCGCATCTACAACGTGGCGCGCACCGTCGACGACATCGCCGCCGACATGAGCCTGCGCCTGACCGGCGCCGAACCGAACTTGGTTGCCTATTATCCGCTCGACAATGATGACGGCGGGATCGTGGTCGACCTTGCCGGCGGCGACAACATCGGAACCTTGCTGGGTGACGTGACCATCGGCGGGGTCTCGCCGGACTTCCTGATCGACACAGCGACCGTTTTCGCCGACGACTTCAACGACGGCACCCTGGATGCCGCCGCCTTCACGGTCGATACGGCCAGTGCCGGCGCCAGCGCGGCCGAAGCCGGCGGCGCCCTGACGCTCGGCAACCGCGCCATCGTCACCACCACGGCCGAGTACGAACCGACGGCAACCGAGCCCGTGATCATCAACACCAGCTTCACGTTCCAGGACACCGCCAACGATTTCTTCTCGATCGTCACCCGGTCCGACGGCGTCGCCGACAGCGGCAACTTCTATCAGGTCACGAACGGCATCTCCTTCGTCACCCAGGCCGCGGGCGACAATAAACTGTCCATCCTCCGATACGAGAACGGCGTCGGGACCGGCCTGGGCGATTCCGGCATGGGTTCGATCATCCTGACCAACGGCACGACCTATGACGTCGAGATCGCGGATGACGGCTACAACCTGACCTTCACGGTGACCGAGGCCGGCAATCCCGCAAACACCGCCACCCTGATGGCACAGGATTCGACCCTGTACGCGGAAAACCATGTCTCGCTGTACAACCGGGAAGTCGTCGCCAACGGCCCGCAGATCGACAGCCTGGAAATAACCCAGCCGGGCGGCCTTCTGGTCGTCCCGGAAGACGGTTCGTTCTCGTCGCAGATCGTCGCCGGGGACCTGGACAATCTCCCGGGCGACCTGAACTTTACCCTGGACGCGGGCGCCGCCCACGGCACGGTAGACGTCCAACCGGACGGCACCTTCACCTATACGCCCAATCCGGATTACACGGGCGGCGACAGCTTCACCGTCACCGTTGACGACGGCGCCGGCGGCACCAATACGCGGACGATCCTGCTCGACGTACAGAACACCAACGACGCCCCGGTCATTCTGGGCGCGCCGGCCAACGTCAACACGCCGCAGTTCGACGGCATCGACGATTTCGTCCAGGCCACCGACCCGGCGGCCCTGCTGCCCTTGGGCAACGCGCCCTTCACCATCGAGGCCTGGGTTCAGCCCGCCGCAGCGGGCACCCTGGCGTCGCTCGGCACCGAGACGGGCAATCAGGGCCTCGAAATCTTCTTCACCGAAAGCGGCGAGCTTGGCATCGGCACGGACGACCGCACCACCATCGAAGTCGTCAACAGCGGCAACGCCATCGACGACGGCGCCTGGCATCATGTCGCCGTGGCCTATGACGGCACGACCTTCCGACTTTACGTGGACGGCGTGGAAACGGCCTCGGGCACCGGGGCGCTCGACTTCGCCGGCGGCGAGGTCACCTTCGGCAAGGGCTTCAACGACAGCGAATACTTCAAGGGGTCGATCGACGACATCCGCATCTGGTCCGACGCGCGCACGGCCCAGGAAATCGCCGACAACCATCAGCAGGCCGAGCTTGCCGACGAGATCGGCCTGGCGGCGCGCTATACCCTGGACAACATGGACGCGGCCGACCTCAACCCGGCCCTGATCGATATTTCCGGCAACGGCCATCAGATTTCGGCCGGCGGCCCGCCGTCCGATCCGTTCGGCGCCTATGCCGTGCTCGACGGTGTGGGCGACATGGTCAACGTCACCCAGATCAATCCGGTCGACGGCACCAACAAGATCACCATCGCCGCCTGGATCAAGCCGGACGGCCTGATCGGCACCCAGGCCATCGCGGCCATCGGCGCCGGCGGAACGGCCATGGTGTTTGCACTCGACGGCAACGGCCTGTCCTTCACCAACGCGAACGTGCCGGGAACCGCCGCGGCGGGCAATCTCGCGGCCGGTGAATGGAACCACGTCGCCGTCACCTATGACGGTGACACGGGGGCGTTCGAAACCTTCGTCAACGGCGTTTCCCAGGGCGGCGGCAACGTCGGCGCCAACCCCCTGCCGGCGGCGACCACGATGGCCATCGGGTCGTCCAACGGCGACGGCAGCCAAACGCCCGAGAATTCCTTCGCCGGGGGCATCGCGCAGGTCCGCATGTTCGACGAGGTTCGCCAGCCCACGGACATTCTGACCGACATGGCGCAAAGTCATTATGACGGTCAGGCGCCGGCGACTCTGATCAATGAACTGTCGCTGGACGGTTACGAGAACGACGGCAGCCTTGTCGGGGACGCCCATATCGCCGATCAGTCCCCGACCCTGCTGGGCCCCAACGTGATGTCCGGCGCGATCCATTTCGACGGCATCGACGACGAGATCAACATTTACAGCAACCCGGGCCTCGATCCGGATAGCTGGACCGTGGAAACCTGGTTGCGGTCCGACGCCGACGACAACGCGACCGGCGTGCAGCGCCTGCTGACCCTCAGCAACGGCACCCACGCCGCCTATTCCCTGCTGTTCCAGGAAGGCAGCCTGAGCGTCGAATTCACGCATCAGGGCGGCGCCAGCAGCAGTTTCGTGACGGCGGTCGACGATATCCGCGACGGCCTTTGGCACCATGCCGCCGGCACCTACGATTCCGCGTCGAACACGCTGTCCCTTTTCGTCGACGGCCATCTGGTCGGCCAGATCGACACCACCGGCTATACCCCGGCCGACGGCTCGGCCGACCTCGTCATCGGCAACTTCACGACCGGCCACACGCAGCGCTTCACCGGCGAGATGGCCGACATGCGCATCTGGAACACCGCCCGCGATGAATGGCAGATCGCCAACGACCTGGAACAGCCCGTGTCCCCCGACAGCCCGGGGCTGGTCGCCAACTTCCCGCTCAACGGCGGAACGGGCGGTCACGCGGTTCCCGCCACCATTTACGATGTCGTGGACGGATTGAGCGGGAACGTTTACGGCGCGCCGGTCTTCGTCGACACGGGACCGGGGATTTACGGCGGCCTCGACCCCAGCGCACCGCTGATCGGCACGGAAGACACCGTCCTGCGCGGCCGCATCGCGGCCGAGGACATCGACGGCGACGGTCTGACCTTCACCCTGGACGTCAATGCCGCCAACGGCTCGGTCGCGCTGAATCCCGACGGCAGCTACGAATACACCCCCTATACCGATACGTTCGGCGCGGATTCCTTCACCGTCACGGTTTCCGACGGCTTCGGCGGCACGGACACGCGGACCATCTATCTGGACATTGCCCCAGTGACCGACGTCATCATCGGCACCAATGGGGACGACCCCAATCTATTCGGCACGGACGGCGACGACTTCATTGACGGGCGGACGGGCAAGAACGTGATGAGCGGCGGCGGCGGTGACGATTATCTGACCGGCGGCACGCGGGGCAAGGCCGGCATCGACCGCAACATCGCCGACTATTCCGACGCGGGCAGCGGGATCACCGTCGATGCGTCCACCGACAGCGTGACGGGTGCCGCCACCGGCAACGACACGCTGGGCAACATCGACCAGATCAACGGCAGCATCCACGACGACCTGTTCGACATGACCGGCTGGGACAACGGTCAGTTCACCGTGTTCGGCCGCAGCATCATCGGCGAGAACAACGCCATCCGCGGCGGCGACGGCGACGACACCATCACCGGCAACGACTACACCCGCGTTGATTACGGCGATGCCTCAGGCGGTGTGACCGTTACCCTGGACGATGCCGTCACCTTCGGCGGCGGCGTCACCGGCTTCGGTAAACTGACCAGCAACAGTGGAAACCTCACCGGCCAATTCGATGGCACAGGCCTCGATAAATTCATGGGCGGCGTCAACGAGATTGCCGGCTCCGACTACTCCGACGTACTGACCGGCAACGCCGACAACAACGTGCTGATCGGGCGCGGCGGCAACGACATCCTGAACGGCGGCAGCGGCACGGACCGCGCCGATTACCGGTCAGACGTCGCCGCCATCACGGTGACCTATGACGTTGGGTCCGCATTTGACGCCACGGTCAACGACGGTTCCGGCGGCGTTGATGACCTATCCTCCATCGAACAGGTGCGCGGCTCTCAGTTCGACGACATTTTCATCGGCAACGATGCCGACAATCGGTTCCGGGGCGAAGGCGGGGCCGATACCTTCACCGGCGGCGGCGGCAACGACCGCTTCGAATACACCCGCGGCGACGAATCCGTGGACGTCGCCTACGACACGATCACCGATTTCACTGGTGGCGCCGACACCATCCGCTTCAGCGGCATGGACGGCCTGGAATTGATGATTGTCGACTACGGAACGTCCGGCATGGTGCAGTCGACGGTCGATGCCATCCGGTCCGACGAGGAGGTCCAGGACCGCGTCGTGTTCTTCACCGACAGCGGCCACGGCTATCTTTACGTCAAGGGCCGGGGCACAGGCACGACCAATTACGATGGCACCCTGATCAAGCTTGAGGGCATCATCACGCCGCTCGCGGCTGGGGACGTGATCGGCGCTGGCGGCGCCCTCAGCGTCACCACCGGCGGCACGAACACCATCATCGCCACCGCCGCCCAGGAAACCCATACCGGCGGTGCGGGCCCGGATTACTTCGTGTTCACGGCGGAAAGCGATTCCGACATCGGTTCCAGCAACCGCGACCACATTACCGATTTCAATGCGGATGAGGACAAGATCGTTCTGGAAGGCATCATTGATGATGGCAGGGGCTTCTCCTTTGATTTCTCGAATCTGATCGGCGGAGGAACTGCCGGAGCAAATGTGGTTGGAGGTAATATCCTCCAGATCGACACGAATGGTGATACGGTTCTCGGCCTCGGAATTGATATGGAATTCAACATTTCCGGCTATTCCGGCACGCTCGACACCGACGACTTCATCATCATCACCACGGGCTCAGCCGGCGACGACAGCTTTGTCGGCCGCTCGGGCAACGACTGGATTTTGGCCTCGGCCACGACCTCGACGGCGATGGACATCGCCAGCGCCGCCATGACCACCGGCGACGTCATTAATCTGGCGGGCGGCAGCGACGGCATCGATACCCTGATCATCCGCGACCCGATGGAATTTATCGGCGCCGAATGGTCGGGCAGCGACCTGATGTTCTTCTATGAAGACATCGGCAGCGGCTATATCCACAAGACCACCGTGACCAACCATGTGGCCAATTCGCTCGATTACATCGAATTCGAATTCAGCGACGGCGACGCGCTGGACCGCTTTGCCGTCGCCAGCGGGTCGGATGCCTCCGCCGGGGCGGTAAATACCCTGGTCGTTGGCGGCAGCAGCATAGACACTCTGACGGGTTCCGCCCACAACGATATCCTGCTGGGCAACGACGGCGACGACAATCTGTCCGGCGGCGGCGGCGACGACCTGCTGATCGGCGGACAGGGTTATGACACCCTGGACGGCGGTGCGGGCGACGACACGGTCAGCTATTTCCAGAACACGTCCGGCGGAATCATCGTCAATCTGAGCAACAGCATGGAATACATCAGCCCGTCGACCATTGCCGGTGGCACCGCTTACGACCCCTACAGCGCAGAAACCGACACCCTGATCAACATCGAGAACGCCGAAGGCAGCAGCTTCGATGACTTCCTGATCGGCAGCGACGGCACGAACCGCCTGTCCGGCGATGACGGCAACGACACTATTTACGGCGGCGGCGGCGCGGACGTTCTCGAAGGCGGTGAGGGCATGGACGTGTTCATCTACAACTCGCCCTCGGACAGCGGCTTGGGCGGCCTGTTGCGCGATGTGATCCTGGACTTCGACGCGATCAGTGCCGACAAGATCGATATCTCGGCATTCAATCTGGGCATGTTCATGTTCGTGGGGGACGACACCAACGACTTCTCCGGCTTCGGCGATTCCTCGGCCCGGTTCAACAATGAGACCAAGATTCTGGAAATCGATGCCGATGGCGATGCCCAGGCGGACATGGAAATCGAACTGCAGAACGTCGATGGCGCCGATCTGGACAGCAACGACTTCGTGGTCTCCAGCGGTCAGGTCGCCTAAACGCCGGTCGCCCTCCGTTCACCAATCATTCACCTGACCAACCTATGATTTCGCCGGGATCGCCGCGATTATCGCCGATATGGTATGGTGGCGGCGCCTCTGTTGCCGGGTACGGCACAGCGCGGAAATCCGGGGGTTTCCGCGGGCAGACGAGTGAGCGAGCATGAAGGAACTGTTGAAACGGGTCTTCGCCAGACCGGCGATCGCGACGGAATTGATCGTCGCGACCCTGTTCATCAACATCCTGGCCATGGCCAGCCCCCTGTTCGTCATGCAGGTGCTGAACCGCTACGTCAGCCAGGGCGTGGACGCGACGCTGGCGACCCTGACGTCGGGCGTGCTGCTGGCCATCGTTCTGGAATATCTGTTCCGTCAGGCGCGCGGCTCCCTCGCCCGCGGCGTCAATGTGGAACCGGATGAAAAGCTGGCCATCGCCGGCTACGGCATCCTGACCCGCGCCCGGGCCGGCGACCTGGAACAGATTCCGCCGGAAACCCGGCGCGAAATGGTCAACGGCATGGCCTCGGTCGAACAGGCCTATTCGTCGTCCAACATCGCGACCATCCTGGATGTGCCTTTTTCCCTGATTTTCGTGTTCGTGCTCTACCTGTTGCATCCGCTGATGGCGGTGGTGGTGCTGGCCTTCCTGGTCGGGGTGTTCGCGTTCGGCGTCTACGGTTCCATATCCATGCAGGAAAAGACGGCGGAACTGCAGAACGCGACCGGTGTCGGCAGCGCGCTTCTGGGCACGGCGACCCGCGAACAGGACCTGGTGCGCGCCTTCAACGCCGGCGGCTTCCTGCGCCGGGCCTGGGAAAAGCACGTCCATTCGTCGCAGCGCCTGCGCCGCGACGTGACGTCCCGCCAGGGCATGATCCAGACCATCACGCAGACCGCCAACGGTCTGATGAGCGTCGCCGTCATCACCACGGGCGCCCTTCTGGTCGTCAGCGGCAACATGGACGTGGGTGCGATGATCGGCGCCAACATCCTGTCGGCGCGGGCGTTGCAGCCGGTGACCAAGTTGTCGCAGCTGGGCAGCGCCTTCGCCAAGGCGCGCCAGGCGCTGACCATGTTCTCCGAGCTGGTCAAGGTGCCGCTGGAACCGGAAAAAGGGTCCGCCGTCACCAAGTATTCCGGCGCCATCGAATTGCGCGACCTGGCCTTCGGGTTCAAGGGCGCGTCCATGCCGCTGTTCGAATCCCTGAACCTGAAATTGACGGCCGGCGACGTGTTGTTGGTGGTCGGCGACAACGGCAGCGGCAAGACGACCCTGGGCCGCATCATCCTGGGCCTGTTGGAGCCGGACCGCGGGCAGATCCTGATCGACGGCCTGGATATCAAGCAGGTGGCCCTTGAATGGTGGCGCCGCCAGGTCATCTACATGCCGCAGGAACCGGCCCTGCTGAACGCGACGATCGAGGAAAACCTCAAGGTCAACGCCCCCGATGTCCAGACCTCGGACCTCAACCGCATCATCGACGCGGTCGGCCTGCGGCGGTTCCTGGATGAAAGCCCGCAAAGTTTCGAGACGCCCGTGGTCGACAACGGCTGGCGCCTGTCCGAGGGCACGCGGCGGCGGCTCGGCCTGGCCCGCGCACTCGCGACCAACGGCGCGCTGGCGGTGATCGACGAGCCGACGGAAAGCCTGGACGCCGACGGCTGCGCCGCCGTGCACAAGATTATGGGCTCCCTCGTCAAACAGGGCCGCACCATCATCATCATGTCCCACGACAAGAACATCGTGCGCGGCGCCCATTATCTGTTGGACCTCAACCAGAAACCGGTGCCCGTCGTGCGCCACGTGCCGGGCGTTCAGGACCCGCAGGCCGCGCCGCGGCCCGCGCAGCCGGCACCAGCGCCCAAGGCCCCGGCCGCCACCCCCGCCGACACGGCCCCGGCCGACGCGCCCTCCCCGCAGGCCAACCGGACACGGGGCGGAGACTGACCATGGCCGGAAACCCTGTCGCCGCCGCCGGGCGGCTCAAGGAACTGATGGAAAAGGCCCGCGCCGTGCCCGAAGCGGCGGCATCGACGGCGGCCGCCTACATGGCGAAAAAAACCGCCGACGGCACCCCGCCGCCGCATGGACCCACCCCCGACGGGGCAGGTGGTCCGGGCGGGGCGGAAACGCCCAGTGACGCCCCCGCCGACGGGGGCTACCGGCCGTCTGAAACGATCCCGTTCAAGACCCATGCCGTGTTCGGGCTCTGCGCCGCGATGGTCGTCAGCTTCGGCATCTGGTCGGCAATCAGCGAGATCGACATCGTGTCCATGGCGTTGGGAGAGGTCATTCCCTCGACCCAGGTCAAAACCATCCAGCACTTGGAAGGCGGCATCGTACGCACGATCAAGGTGGTCGAGGGCGGCAAGGTGACGGCCGGCCAGGAGCTGGTCGTGCTGGAACCGACGGCCAGCAACGCCGACGTCGGCGAATTGGGCGAACGGCTGGTGTCGCTGCGCTTCGACCTGGCGCGCCTGCGCGCCCTGTTGCGCGGGGACCGGACCCTTACCCTGGATCCGGAACTGGTGCGCGACCGCCCCGATTTGGCCAATTCGGCGCGGCAGCGCTTTCAGGCGGATTTGGAAAAGCACCTGGGCGACCTCAAACGCCAGAACGCCGCGATCGTGCAGCGGACCCAGGAAATCCACGAGATCAAGACCCGCATCACCAACGCGGGCAAAAGCCTGAAACTGGTTGATGAACAGGTGCGGATCAGCGAAGGCCTGTTGAAGCGCGACCTGACCAACCGGTTCGTCCATCTGAACCTGTTGAAAGAGGCCGAACAGCTGCGCGGCGGGATCGAGACGGACGAGGCGTCATTGCTGCGCGCCGATGCCGCCCGCAAGGAGGCCCAGGCGGTGTTGGAAAGCGTGACCAGCGAATTCAACAAGGAAACACAGCGCCTGTTGGACGAGGCGCAGTTGAATTTCCGCGAACTGACCCAGCGCATCCAGAAATTCCGCGACAACCTGCAGCGCACGGTCGTGCGCTCGCCGGTGGACGGTACGGTCAAGACCCTGCACGTGGTCACCGTGGGCGGCGTGATCCGGCCGGGCGACCCGGTCGTCGATATCGTGCCCGCGGGCGACAAGCTGATCATCGAGGCCAAACTGCAGACCCAGGATATCGGCTATGTCGTGCCGGGACAGGCGGCCATGGTCAAGCTGGCATCGGGCGACGCCATGCGCTTCGGCGCGCTCAAGGGGACCGTGATCCACGTCAGCCCCGACACCCTTCAAACGCCGGACGGCAACCCCTACTACAAGGTCCGCATCGCCACGGAAAGCGACCATTTCAGCCGCGGTTCCCTGGTCTATAACCTGTTTCCCGGTATGCAGGTGGTGGCCAGCATCCAGACCGGCACGCGCACGGTGCTGCGCTATCTGGTTGATCCGCTGCTGGCCAATCTGGACGACGCCCTGGGCGAACGCTGAGGCGGCCCTTTCGGAAGAATTCGGCGGGTTCGCCTATTTTTTCGCGGCGGCTTTGCCTGCGGGCTTTTTCTTGGCCGGGGCCGCCCCATCCTTGTCGCCCGCATCCTTCGCCTGGTTTTGCAGCTTTTCACGGATTTCGTTGGCGCCGTCGGCCACGCCGCGCAGCACGGCCTGAAGCTGGTTGGCCGGAATCAGCAGGCGGGTGATCTGCCGCGAGGCACCGCCTTCGACCTGCTGGGCCAGGGTTATACGGAAAACCCCGTTCGCGTGCGACACGCTGGAGACGAGTTCAACAAAATGCTCGTCCAAATGCTCCTCGGCCATGAAACGCCCCCTCGCGTCTGTTTTTTTCTCTGGAGCAATTGATTGTCGTTTGCTGGCTCTTAGGGGTCAACAGGGTTGTGGGAATTGATAAACGTCCCAACTTCATATGCAATTCTCCGGAAATCCGGGGAATAAATCGCGGCAGGTTTTCCCCAATACCTATCGACGAAATTTGCAAAATACGTTGTAATAATATGCATACAATACTAATTTCTCCTTGAAAGTTCACTCCGGCTCATCCTCCGATGTGGTATAATCATATGCACGGCGGGAGGGCTTGCAAAGATAACGCGCACAGGTACAACCCAGGGGCGCAAAAAGGAAAACAAATGCCTAGAGCCTCAAGCAAGAACGAAAGCCACCGACAAAAGCGGCTTCCCCCGGGCGTTTCCAACCCGGTTGATATTCACGTCGGCCAACGCCTGCGCCTGCGCCGAACACTCCTTGGCATGAGCCAGGAAAAGCTTGGCGACGCGGTCGGCCTGACCTTCCAGCAAATTCAGAAGTACGAGCGCGGCGCCAACCGCATCGGCGCCAGCCGGTTGTACATGTTTTCGCGTATTCTCGACGTGCCGGTCGCCTATTTCTTCGAGGAACTGCCCTCGCAAATCCGCACCCACGAAGGACAGATGCAGATCGGCCTGTCCGATTTGCCGCAGGATGCGCTGGAACGGGACCCCATGGCCCGCCGCGAGACCCTGGAACTGGTCCGCGCCTATTACGCCGTCGGCAACCCCAAGGTCCGACGCCGGATCGTCGATCTTGTCCGCTCCCTGGGCGGCGAGGAAGACTGACCCCGGCTTTGACCTCTGGTGCCGGTTGACCTGATCTTCGGATCAGGCAATCCCCGCCCGGGCGACCATCGCTTCCAGCAACACCTGACATCCCGCCGCCAGATCGCCGGGCGTCGCCGCCTCACGCTCGTTGTGGCTGATCCCGTCCTTGCAGGGCACGAAGATCATGCCGGTGGGGGCGATGTGCGCCAGATTGCAGGCGTCGTGTCCGGCGCCCGAATGGATGTCGCGGCAAACCAGGTCAAGCCGCTTCGCAGCGGCACGCACGGCCTCGACACAGTCGGGGTCGAAAGCGACCGAATCACGGCCAAACATCTCCGCAATCTCCACCGCCACCCCGGCCTCCTCGGCAAGACGCCGGCACAATGATTCCGCGCGGGCGCAGATGTCGGCCAACAGGGCGTTGTCCGGATGGCGAATGTCGACGGAAAAGGTCACCCGCCCCGGCACCGTGTTGCGGGAATTGGGCCGTACCTGCAAATAGCCCGCGGTGATGACCGGCAGGGGGTCGAAATCGAAGGCCAGGCGGTTAAGTCCGTCGATCATGCGGGCCGCCCCGACCAGGGCGTCGCGGCGCAGGGTCATCGGCAGCGTCCCGGCGTGGCCTTCCTCACCGGTCACCGTAATGGTGTGGCAGCGCCGCCCCTGGGCACCAAGCACGGCCCCGATGACGGCACCTTCCCGCTCCAGAATAGGGCCTTGTTCGATATGGGCCTCGAAGAACGCCGAAATGGGATAACCGCCGCAAGGGGCGTCGCCGTCATAGCCGATGCGCGCCAATTCCCGGCCCAGCGTGGTCGTGTCTTCGCGGTCCGGCAGATTGAGCCCGTAATCCAGGTCAAACTGCCCCGCATAAACCCCCGACGCGACAACGCCGGCGGTGAAGCGCACGCCCTCCTCGTCCGTCCAGTCGACGATTTCAAGCGGGGCGCGCGTGGTGATGCCGGCATCGTTCAAGGCGCGCACGACCTCCAGCCCGGCCAGCACGCCGTAGGCCCCATCGAACTTGCCGCCGAGCGGCTGACTGTCCAGATGGCTGCCCGTGACCACCGGGGGGGCATCGTCATCCGCACCCGCGCGGCGGCCGATGATATTCCCCATGCGGTCGATGCGGACCGCAAGGCCAGCCTCCCGGCACCAGCCGACGAACAGATCCCGGCTCGCCTTGTCGAGATCGCTGAGCGCGATGCGGCCGACCCCGCCACCCGCTGTCGCGCCGATTTCGGCCATGTCCATGAGAGACCGCCACAGGCGGTCGCCGTTCACCGGCGCCGTGATGCCGGCAACAGTCACCGCCATTCCCCGACCTTGTCCGAAAGCCAGCGGCAGATACGCAGCAGTTTGGCGTCCTCGCCCCAGGGACAGACGACCTGCACGCCGATGGGCATGCCGTCGGCCCCCTTCAACAAGGGCAGGCTGGCCGCCGGCGCGCCCATAAGGGTCCAATAGCCGTTGAAGGATGCGTCGCCCGTGCGGCTCAGATCGCGGGGCGCCTGGCCGGGCGCCGCCGGGGTCAGGATCGCATCGATGCCGTCAAAGACCCCCGCCAGCGCGTCCTGCATCGCCTCGGCCTGATAGAGCGCGTCCAGGTATTCGCGGGACGTCACGGTCAGGCCGCGTTCGATCCGGTCGGCGGTGATCGGGTCCAGGCCCGCGCGGTCGCGGTCGTAATAGGGACCGAGGGCCTGCACGACCGAGCCGTTCATCACCATTCCGTGGCAGGCCAGGGCGGCATCGAAGACGGGCGGCAGTTCCGCCTCTTGCACGACATCGCCCAGGCCGCGCGCCAGATCCTCGATCGCGCGCTGCATGTCCGCTTCGCCACGATCCCAGGCCGGCCCACGCACGAACATCAGGCGCGGCGCGGCGGTCAGCGGGTCCGCCTCACCCAGCCCGGCGTGTCCGCGCATGTCCTTGTCCGCCGGGTCCCGGCGCATCAGGACGCGGGCGGCCAGGGCCACGTCCTCGGGCGTGCGCGCGAAGATGCCCGGATGATCCAATCGCCGGGACAGGGGCGACATGCCGGCGCGGGAAATCGTCCCGAAGGTGGGTTTCAGTCCGTAAACACCGTTGAACGACGCCGGACGCAGCATGGAGCCGCCGGTTTGCGAGCCGATGGCGAGCGGCACCATGAAATCGCCGACGGCGGCGGCCGAACCCGAGGACGAGCCCCCCGGCGTGCGTGCCGGATCATGCGGATTACGTGTCTTTCCGGGGGCCGACAGGGCGAATTCCGTGGTCACGCATTTGCCCATGATGACCGCCCCCGCCTCGCGCAGCAGGGTGACCAGGGTCGCATCCCTGTCGGGACGTCGTCCGGCGCACAGGCGGGAGCCGTTCTCCGTCGGCTGGTCGGCCGTATCGATGATGTCCTTGATGCCGACGGGAATGCCGTTGAGCGGCCCCGCCTGGCCGTCGCGGCGGCGCTGATCGGCGGCATCCGCCTGGCTCAGGGCCAGATCCGGGTCCAGGAACGTCCAGGCGCCGACGGCATCTTCGCGGTCGGCGATGCGGTCCAGGCAGGCCTGCACCAGATCGCGGGCGGTCAGGTCGCCCGTTTCCATACGGGCAAGCGCGGCTTCGGCGCTAAGGCGGCAAATATCCATGGTGGTCGTTTCCTGTGGTGGGTTGAGGTCTTAAGGGGCGGCCGGCGCCTTGTAGACGCCCTTTTCCTTGTAAAAACGGGCGGCCCCCGGGCAATAGGGGATGGGAACCCCGGCGTGGTGGCTTTCCAGGGTCAAATTCTTTCCCTTGGCGTGGCCGTTGTTCAACAGGTGCCGCGCCTGCATGTTGCCGTACAGCCCCTTGACCACGCCATAATGAAGATCGTCCGGCAGGTTGGTTCGCGACACCCAGAGCGCGGACACGCTGACGGTTTCCACGGAGCGCGGATTGCCTTTGTAGGTATTTCCCGGAATGACGTCGGCGGAATAGAACGGCGCCTTGGCGATCAGGGCGGCGCGTTCCTTGCCCTGCACCGGGGCCAGGGTCAGGCCCGTCGTGTTCGCCATCTCGAACACACCGTCAATGGGATAGCCCGACACATCGATGAAGGCGTCCAGATGACCGTCACGAACCAGTTCGGTGGCGGTCTTGGACTTCACGTATTCCGGCATGAAATCGCGCTTTTCCACCAGCCCGTGGGCCCCCAACACCAAGCGCGCGCCGACCAGAACGCCCGATTCCGGCAGGCCGATGGACACCCGCTTGCCCTTCAGGTCGTAAACGGACTTGATGCCCCGGTCCTTGCCCGCGACCACATGGACGTGTTCCGGGTAGAGGCTGGACAGAACGCAGAGCTTCTTGAACGCCTTTTTGCCGGTGAACGGCCCCGTGCCCGTATAGGCCCAAAAAGTCACATCGGACTGAACAAAGGCGGATTCGACCTGATCCGCATCAAGTGCGGAAACATTGGCGACGGAGCCATGGGTCGATTGGGCGAAGGCGACCAGTCCTTCCATGCCGCAGTTGCCGCCCTTGGTGCAGCTTCGCGCCCCCGGCGGATTGGAAATCACCTGGGCCAACAGACCCGCCATGGGAAAATACGTGCCGCCGGCTGCACCGCTGGCGATCCGGAAGAACAGCATCTTCTGTGCCCCGGCAGGGCCGGAATACAGCCAAAGAGCAAATCCCCCTGCCAGCGCCGCCACGACAGCCAAACAACGGATCACCCGCAGTCGGTTCGTCTTTCCAATGTTCATGCGTACCCTTCCCCCATCATGGTCCTCAATTTCATCCGCCGAAGCAACAGAGCAAGGCGGTTTTCCCCCTGACGACCAAGACAATTATTGTATACATTGGTATTGTACGCTGACAAAGAACCCCCCTAAAAAAACAGGGGTGCGCAGACATAAAATGGGGGAAGCAATCCACCAATGAACGACCATTCGCCGACAATCGACACGACCCGTGCGGAAACGTTCCGCCATTGGACGCCGGTCACCCTCCGATTTTCCGACCAGGACAGTATGGGACACGTGAACAACGTTTCCTACGCCGCCTTCGTCGAGGCGGGGCGCAACGCTTTCGTCACCCAATATCTGAAACCGGACACGCATCCCGGCATCGATTTCGTCCTGGCCCGCGTAATCATCGATTTCCGCGCAGAAATGCATTACCCGGGCACCGTCGATGTCGGCACCTGCATCAAGCGGATCGGAAACTCCTCAATCACCATCGGCACCGGCCTGTTCAAGGACGGCCATCTGCACGGCACCGCGGAAAGCATCAACGTGTTCATCGATCTGGCAACGCGCAAGCCCTGCCCCATTCCCGCCGATGTACGGGCGGAATTGGAACGTCAACTCAACGAAGCGGCAGGGGGGTAAATGACCGGCAAGGACGACACTACGGAACAACTGTCGCGCGGCGAATTCGTCCATGCGCGCCTGCGGGACGCGATCCGCGCCGGGCGGTATCCTCCGGGCACGCGAATCCGCGAGACCGAGGTCGCGGCCTGGCTGAACGTCAGCCGCACCCCCGTACGCGAAGCGCTTCGCCGTTTGCAGGCGGACGGGCTTCTGGTGTTCGAACCCTGGCGCGGAGTCGTCGTCGCCGAGTTGGATCAGCAGCAGGTGGTCGAATTCTACGCCATGCGCCGCGTTCTGGACGGTGCCGCGGCACGCCTCGCCGCGCAGCACGCGTCGGAGCCGGAGCTGGCCTATATGGAAGATTGCCTGGCCGCGGCCGCCCCGGGCAAGGGCGATGCCGCCCAGATGGCCGAGGCCAACCGCAAGTTCCACGAAGCTCTGTTCCAAGCCGCGCACAACCGCTATCTCCTGAAATCGGCGGCGGCGTTGTCCGACGCGCTGGCGCTGCTGAAAGGCACGACCTATTCCTTCCCCGACCGGGCGGACACGGCGCACGAGGAACACCGCGCCCTGATGGACGCCATCCGCGCGCGCGAACCGGAAAAGGCCGAACGCCTGGCCCGCAAGCACATCGCCAAGGCGGAGAAGGCGCGGCTCAAGCTGCTGGGCGACCAGCGCGACGTAAAGCTGTCCGAGGACAAATCGGAATGACCTATTTCCCGCCTCCCGGCCAGGGCTGGGAAACCGTCCCCGCGGAACAGGCCGGCTTGTATCCAGGCCGCCTGAGTGAGGCCGTGACCTTCGCCGAAAATGCGGAGACATCCTGGCCGCGCGACCTCGACCGCGCCGAATTCCTGCCGACCCTGACCCAGCACGAACCGCCGCCGTGGAACGAAATTCTCGGCACCGTCGCCCCTCGGGGCGGGCCGGCGGGCCTGTTCATCCGGGGGGGACGCATCGTCACGCAGTGGGGCGACCCGACGCGCGCCGACATGACCTTTTCCATCGCCAAAAGCTACCTGGCCGTACTGGCCGGCCTGGCGGTTGGCGAGGGGCTGATTTCCGACCTGGACGACACCGTCGCGGGCTATGTGGACGGCGACTGGTTCACGTCGGAACAGAATGCATCGATCACCTGGCGCCACCTTTTGACCCAAACGTCGGAATGGCAGGGCACCCTGTTTTCCAAGCCCGATCAGGTCGATCATTTCCGCACCCTCGGCCATGGCGGCGGCGAATTGAAAAAGGGCCAGAAGCGTGACCTGGGCGCCCCCGGCACCTATTGGGAATACAACGACGTGCGCGTGAACGTGCTGGCGCTTGCCCTGCTGCACGTATTCCGCCGCCCCCTGCCCGAGGTTCTGCGCGATTCCATCATGGCCCCGATCGGGGCATCGGACGATTGGCGCTGGATGGGCTACCGCAATTCCGGTGTCACCATCGACGGGGTCGAGATGATTTCCGTGCCCGGCGGCACCCATTGGGGCGGCGGGCTACAGATTTCGTCCCTCGACCATGCCCGGTTCGGCCTGTTGATCAAGGAAGACGGCGTGTGGAACGGCCATCGCCTCCTGCCCGAGGGCTGGGTGTTGGCCCTGCGCACGCCCTGCCCGCTCAATCCCGTCTACGGCTACCTGTGGTGGCTGAACACGGACCGGGCCCAGTATCCATCGGCCCCGGAAAGCAGCTTCTTCGCCATGGGGGCCGGCACCAACCTGATCTGGATCGACCAGGACCTGGATATCCTGGCCGTGTTGCGCTGGGTCGACCAACCGTCCACGGACGCGGTAATATCGGGTTTCATGGCGGCGATGGAATGACCGCCTGACCCGTTGCCCGGAGCATCCGAACATGACCCCTGAAGACATCCTGCGCCATCCCGCGCGCGTCCTGACCCAGGCCCAGCGCGAGGCCTATTTTCGCGACGGTTACCTGGTCGCCGAACGCCTGATCCCCGACGACATCGTCGACGAAATCAACCGCGTCACCGCGGATTGGATCGAACGCTCCCGCGCGCTGACCAAACCGAACGACGTGCTGGACGTGGCCCCCAGCCATTCCGCCGACAGGCCCGTTGTGCGCCGCCTGAAAAAGCCCGACGGCATGGACCCCGCCTATTGGCAATTCGCCAACGGCATCATCGCCGACGTGGCCGCGGACCTGCTGGGCCCCGACGTCTGCTTTCACCATTCCAAGCTGAATTTCAAATGGTCCGACGGCAAGGACGAGGTCGCCTGGCATCAGGACATCGCCTTCTATCCCCATACCAACCATTCGGTGCTGGCCATCGGCACCTACTTGGCGGACGTGAACCCGGGGGACGGGCCGCTCGGCGTCATTCCGGGCAGCCACCTGGGGCCTGTCTATGAACATTACGATGCGAACGGCATCTGGACCGGGCGCCTGACCGATGCCGACGTGGCCAAACTACCGACCGACACGGCGGTCTATTGCCCGGCGCCCAAGGGATCCATCACCGTGCACCACGCCCGCGCCGTGCACGCGACGGAGGCGACGACCCAGACCGTTTCCGGGCGGCCGCTGCTGATCAACGCCTATGCCTCGGCCGACGCCTTTCCCTACACGGCGCTGAAGGATACCTATACGGAGCATTTCCGGGCCTTGGTGCGCGGCGAAGCCGCCAAATGGGCCCATATGGACCCGGAGCCCTGCCCCACGCCGCCGGACTTTTCTGCGGGCTATACCTCGATCTATGCCCAGCAGGCGGGCGAGGCCGGCACGCCGACCCCGCGCGATCCTGGCCACCGGCCCCCGGCCGCCGTCGCGGCGGCGCTCAAGCCGGCGGCGGAGTAATCAGCCGGTCTGGTCAGCCGCCTCTGGCGGCGCCGCGGGTCATGGCCGGGCTGGAAATCGACCGCCCACCCTTCGGCGCGCCATAGGATTTGGCGTTGGCGCCGGCGGTGACGCCGGGGCCGTGCTGCTGTCCGGATTTATCGTTGTCGGTAGGTGTGCGCTTTTTCTTGGGCTTGCGGTTCGGGCGTTTTGTACCTGGCATGGCTCTGTGGTCTCCGGTGTTCGGGAAGCCCCCAGATTACGCCATCCTGGACGGAACGCAATTGCCCTGGGATGGTCAGGGCGCTATAGCCTAAGGAAAACCACGCAGGAGACAGACATGAAATATGCCCTGGGCGACCTTAAGGTCCAGACTGACGGTGACAATTACTGGATCGCGCCGAACGCCGTCGTAATCGGCAATGTCGTCCTGAAAAAGGATGCCAGCGTCTGGTTCGGCGCCACCGTGCGTGCCGATAACGACCTCATCACCATCGGCGAAGGCACGCAGATCCAGGACGGCAGCGTCCTCCACGCGGACCCCGGGTTCCCCCTGACCATCGGCGACTATTGCACGGTCGGCCACATGGCCATGCTGCACGGCTGCACGATCGGCGACGGCACCATGGTCGGTATCGGCGCGGTGGTCCTGAACGGGGCCAAGATCGGCAAGAATTGCATCATCGGCGGCAAGGCGCTGATCGGCGAGGGCAAGGAAATTCCCGACAATTCCCTGGTCATGGGCATTCCCGGAAAGGTCATCAAGGAAGTGTCCGACGCGCAAAAAGAAATGCTCGCCCGCATCCCGCCCGACTATGTGAAACGCTGGAAGCATTACAAATCCGACATGACGCCCCAGGACTAACGGCCACCCCTCGTCCTTCCCCTCAGATCAGCATGAAGATTCCCGCCATGGACCTGCCTATCGACCACTTCCTTCGCGCCGCCGCCAAGGCGCCGGACCGCATCGCCATCAAGGACGGGGATTTGACCCTGACCCACGGCGACCTTGCCGCCCGCGTCAACGCCGTCGCGGCGGCCCTGCAGGACATCGACCCGGCCCCGCAAAGCCGGGTCGGCATTTGCGGCTATAACACGGTCGAGCATCTGACCGCGTTCCTGGGTACGCTGGCCGCCGGCAAGACCTGGGTGCCTCTGAACCCCCGCAACGGGGCCGAGGAACTGACCCGCATGGCGGAGGTCACGGCGCCCTCGATCATCGTCGCCGATGCCGACTGCATGGACCGCTTCGATCCCGGCAAGGCCACGGTGGTGCGCGGGCGGCCGACCGGCGGCAGCCAGCATGCCTGCGGCGGCGATCTCAACTTGGCGGCCTTGATGAGCGATTTCGCCGGCCGCATGCCGAAACGCCATGACCTGGCCCCCGACGACGTTCAGGCCATCAAGTTCACGGGCGGCTCGTCCGGGCGGCCCAAGGGCGTGCAGCAGACCTATCGGGTGTGGCACACCTGCATCGACCTGATGACCCGCGCGTTCGAATTGGACGGCGATGACCGCAACCTGCTGGCCGCCCCCATGACCCACGGCACGGGCACCCTGCTGGTGCCGATCCTGGCCCAGGGTGGGACGCAGGTCTTCATGCCGCAACCGGCGCGCCCGGCCGCGATCATCGAAGCCATCGAAAAGGACCGGGTGACCACGGTGTTCCTGCCGCCCACGGTGATCTACATGATGATGGCCGAGGAAGACCTGACGAAACGCGATTTCAAGAGCCTGAAGCATGTCATTGTCGGCGGCGCCGCCATGCGCCCGGACGAGATCAAGCGCGGCTTGCCGATGTTCAACAATGCGCTGGAAACCTGCTACGGGCAGACCGAGGTGCCGCAGATCGTCACGGTCATGCGGTCGCGCGACTGGCTAAACAACGACCATCGCCTGGCGTCCTGCGGCCGGGCCACGGATCGCTGCGACCTGCGCGTGGTCGATCCCGAGGGCAATTTCCTGCCGACCGGCCAAGCGGGCGAGATCGTCATCAAGTCCGAGCTGGTCATGAAAGGTTATCTCGACATGCCCGATGCAACGGCCGAGACCATCAAGGACGGCTGGCTGTATACCGGCGACGTGGCCGCGATCGAGGAAGACGGCTTCATCTATATCAAGGACCGCATCCGCGACATGATCGTGACCGGCGGCTTCAACGTATTCCCGTCCGATGTGGAGGCCGTTTTGGGCCAGCACCCCGCGGTCAAGGAATGCGTCGTGTTCGGCCTGCCCGACGACAAATGGGGCGAGGCCGTGCAGGCGGCGATCGAGATCCACGCCGGCCAGCCCGCCGACGAGGACGAGATCATCCAGTACGTCAAATCGCGGCTGGATTCCGTGAAGGCGCCGAAGCGCGTGCATTTCGTCGACGAGCTGCCCCGCAGCCCCGTGGGCAAGGTTCTGCGCCGCGAAGCCAAAGCCCAGTTCCAGGAGGCGTAAGACCCATGGCCGAGAAGATCAAACCGACCCAGAAGCTGGCGACCCATACCCTGACGGACCTGTATTACCGGGACCAGAACCTGGTGACGGACATGATGGGCAAGATGAGCTTCACCGAAGCCATGATCGGCCACATCCTGAACCGCACCCCAACGGCCGCCGACGTGGCGATCATCGACGCGGTGCTGCTGGCGCTGATGGAACACGGCCTGACGCCCAGCGCCGTCGCCACCCGCCTGACCTACCATTCCGCGCCCGAAGCCCTGCAGGCCGCCGTGGCGGCGGGGCTGCTCAACGTGGGCTCGACCTTCGTCGGGACCATGGAAAACTGCTCCAAGCTGCTGCGCGAGATGGTCGAAGGAACAGAGCCGATGGATACGGCGGCGAAGCGAATCGTCGCCGAGCACCGGGCCCAGCGCAAGCACCTGCCCGGGTTTGGCCATCACCTGCACAAACCGGACGATCCCCGCACGCCCAAGCTGTTCGAAATCGCCCGGGCGAACGGCGTCAGAGGCGATTACATCCGTGCCATCGAGGTCCTTAGTCAGGCCGTCGACGATTCGTTCGGCAAACACTTGACCATTAACGCGACGGGCGGCACGGCGGCGGTGCTGTCGGAAATCGGCATCCCGCCGGAAATCATGCGCGGCTTCGCCGTGATCGCCCGCGCCGCGGGCCTTGTCGCCCATATCGCCGAGGAACGGGAAGTCCCCACGGCGCGGACCATCTGGGATCTCGTCGAAGAGGAAATCCCCTACGCCGGCAATGCCCTTGAGGACATCCTGGACGACGGTAACGACGGCGGCGACGACTGAGCTTGCGCTTCCGCCCGGCTGGACCGGCACGGCTTTCACATACAATTCAAAGTACCCCATAATCGCTGCACGGAACCATAATTCCGTGTATTTCGCGACACTTATAGGCCTTTTGTCTAGATAACATGCGGATATGCAGTGTGTTAGCTTGCGCACGGATTCAAAGGGTTCGCTCGCCCTGAAATCCTCCATAAATCAGACCAATTATCCCAAAATTCAAACGGATAGTAAAAACGGAGGTTGAAACCGTATATGCCGAAAGCATCCAAAAAATCGCACCCGAACCGCATGCCGCCCGGGGTCGCACACCCCGTTGACATCCATGTCGGTGGGCGGGTTCGCGAGCAGCGAAAACTGAAAGGGATGAGTCAGGGGGAGTTGGGGGACTCTCTGGGTTTGACGTTCCAGCAGATCCAGAAGTACGAACGCGGCGCCAACCGAATCGGTGCCAGCCGGCTGTACCAACTCAGCCGAATTCTGGACATTCCCGTCGCCTACTTCTTCGACGGGATGCCGCAGGATATCCAGATGACCCAGGACAACTTCGATCTGGACGTCGTCTTCGCCGAAGATCCGCGCGATTCCTCGGACGTCATGGGGTCCAGTGAAACCACCGAACTGGTCACCGCCTACTACAGCATCGACAATCCGCGCAAACGCCGCGCGGTACATGATCTGATCGCGTCGCTGTCCAAAGCCGACTGGGAATAACCGTTCGCTATTTGCCTTCGATCGGGGTGATGTCCGAATGCCCCTTGGGCACGGGCAGCTCCTCGACAAAGGCAAAGATGTCGTCGGCATCGCCCGGTGCGATCTCGATCGGCGTGGCATAGGGCGGCAACTTGGTCAGGGGTGCCAACCCCTTAACCTTGATGAAGGCCAGATGGGGGCGGCGGACGTAGAATGTCTGAAACCGGTCGCGCCAGTCGGGCAGCTTCTTGATCCACTGCAGGGACGGGGTCGAGCCGATCCCACCGTGCGGATTGAATTCGCCGACCACATGGCAGCGCGCGCAATGGCGTTCCGCAAGGGCCCGGCCGTTCTCCGCATCTGCCGCCGCCGTCTCTGCCGTCAGCAGGGCAAGCAATACCGATAGCGCAGCCCGGCGAACCATGCCTACTCCAACGTTTCGAACAGACGGATCATCAGGCGGCAGCGTTCGACCAGGGACGAGTAGTAGATGAACTCGTCGTGGGAATGGGCGCCATGGCCGTCGGCGCCCAGGCCGTCCAGCGTGGGAATGCCGAGTGCCCCGGTGAAGTTGCCGTCGGATCCGCCGCCGGTCTTCAGATCCTGAAGGTCGAATCCGATTTCCGCCGCCAGGCCCTTGGCGTGTTGGAACAGCTTTTCGATGCCGTCGAACTTCTCATAGGGCGGACGGTCGACGCCGCCCTCGATTTGCAGAACACAGTCGGGATCGACGGGCGTCATGCCCTCGACCTTGGCCTTGATCTCCTCGGCCGCGTCCATATCCGGCACCCGCAGGTCCACGGTAATAGAGCATTTCGCCGGCACCACGTTGGTCAGGGTGCCGCCGGAAATCGTGCCGACGGAACAGGTGATCGAGCGGTCGTAGTCGGTCAGCCCCTCAAGAAACAGGATCTGATGGGCCATTTCCCGGATCGCGCTGCGCCCATCCATGTGGCGCAGGCCGGCATGGGACGGCCGGCCGGTGACGGTGATGTCGTACTTCAGGCGTCCGTTGCGCGCCGTGACGACCTTGCCGCCATCCCGCGCCGGTTCGGTAACCAAGACGTATTTGTTCTTTTTCGCCAGGTCGACGATCATCTGGCGCGACGTGGGGCTGCCGATTTCTTCTTCCGGGACGTACATGAAGGTGATCGGCAGGGGCGTTTCCTTGCCCGCGCGCACCAGATGCCGGTAGGCGTGGTTGGCGATGTAGGCGCCTGACTTCATATCGTAGATGCCGGGTCCGTAGACCTTATCGCCCTCGCGCCGTACCTTCAGTTCGTTTTCGATGGTGCCCATGGCATGCACCGTATCCAGGTGCGACAGGACGAGAATCCCCGGCCCGTCGCCGCCCCAGGGCGTGCGAGACACCAGAATGTCGCCGAACCCGTCGCGCCCCGGCGTGCGTTCGATCCTGGCCCCCAGCGCCGCATGGCCCTTTTCGACGAGATCGACCATGCGGTTGACCGCGTCGCCGTCATGGGACGGGCTTTCGATGGCGACCCATTCGAGAATACCTGCAAGGATTTCGTCGGCATCCAGGGTCGGTTCGTTGGAGGCCGTATGCGGCGATGTGGGGCGGTCGGTCATGGTGCGATCGTATCCTCGTTGAAACGTCCGATCCCTTATTTAACCCCCGGCACGGCCGATTGGAAACATCCGGCGTCAGGTGGCCCGGACTTCGTCGACGCAAATGAGGATATGCGACACCGTCCCGTCGTCCGGCCCGAGGGGGAAAAACCCCCGCTCGTGCAGGTGATAGGCGCTTTCATTAACCTCACCAGCGGCCAAAAAAGCAGGTTTCCGCCAACCGAAGGCCTTGCTACAAGCCCCAACCAGCGGCGCCGGATCGAACGGCCAAACGACCTCATCGATGTATCGGCCGGTGGGGTCCGCGGGGACCAGTTGGTCTCGCGCCTCGACCAATGCCGTGCCACAAAAGCGATAGCGGAACCGCGGAGCACCATTCTCATGCTCCACGTCGACCACGGCCAGGAAAGGAGCCACGTCGTAGAGATCCATCAACTTGACGTCGGTCCATGCCGGAAACGGGCGATCACCGCGCAGGCTGATCCAGAAATCAAAAATGCGTTTAATCTTAGGGCTTTGCACAAACCCAAGGTCGGGAGATGACTGATCGCCGTCACTCCCGAATTCGCTAGGCGGCATGCCCCCTCCCCATAATCAATATTCATGCCGTGGCAGGCGTGGTCCTTATCGGCTTATCAATGAATATTTTGATGTTCAATCAAATTCGATGATTTTTGATAAATTTGTCTGCATTTTGGAAAAATAAAATTCATGCAATGGCGGACGCCTGGGTTTGACAGCCGTCCCAGGCCCCATCTAGTAAAGTGAGATCATGAAATTCCGGGACGCCACTGCGGACGATCTCGTCCATATCGTCGCCCTGCTGGCCGATGACCCAATAGGCCGGCAACGTGAGCGTTTTGAAACCCCACTTCCCGCCTGTTACCGGGATGCCTTCCAGGCGATCCAGGACGATCCCAACACCCGCCTGCTGGTCGCCGATGACGGCGGCGTCGTCGGCTGCCTGCAGATCACGATGCTGCCGAACATCTCTCATCAAGGCGGCTGGCGCGCGTTGATCGAAGGCGTGCGGGTTGCTGCCAGGGCCCGCGGCAGTGGCCTGGGCCGGGCGATGTTCGAACATGCCATCGGCCTCGCCCGGGACAAGGGATGCCGGATGGTGCAATTGACCACGGACCGGGAACGCCCTGATGCCTTGGCGTTTTACGAATCCCTCGGCTTCGTGCACAGCCACGCCGGGATGAAACTGCCGCTTTAGTCCGCGAGAACCCAGGTCTTGACCTCTTTCGAGGCCAACCAGGGTTGGACCAGGGCGTCGAAGGATTTGAAATGGGCCGTCGCCTTATGGGCTTCGAACGCGGCAGCATCGTCATAAACTTCGTAAAGAAATGTAACCGCCGGATCCTTTGGATCGCGGCAGACATCGAACTGTCGGCAGCCGGGCTCGGTGTCTTCCGACGCGCGCGCATTCTCGATCATCGCCGGGGAGAAATCCGCGATATGCTCTGGTTTTACGACAAAGGTGACGGTGACGACGAACATGCGGGAATTCCTTTTTGCTCCGGTTGCACGCACAGCCACCAGGGCCGGTGCGCGACATCTTGTTACAAAATTCCAGCCGCCCGCGCCATGAAACTTGATAAGTTTCCATGAGTTCCCGGCTAATCTTCGCGTATTAGGAATTTGTGTGGAATTGGCCGGTACCCTTCGGCGCCTGACACCACGGAACCGTATTGAGACATCGACCATGATTCTGCGCACCCAACTTGTCGTCCTCATCGGCCTGGCTGTTCTTCTCGGCGCCGGCTGGTATGCCTTGAACGGCAGTGAGGTCGGCGCCCAGCCCAAAAACGCGCCCCGCGCGGCCGGCGGCGGCACGCGGGTTTTGGTCGAAAAGGCCCCCGCCGCCACGGACAAGATCATCGTCCGCGCCGTCGGCACGGGCGAGGCGCGCAAGTCCGCGGCGCTCTACCCCAAGACCGCCGGCGAGGTCGTCGCCGTGTCGTTCCGCAGCCAGGACCGGGTTCATAAGGGTCAGATTCTGCTGCGCCTGGAAGACATCCATCAGCAGATCGCCGTGCGCCTGGCCAAGGTTGCGGTCAAGGACGCGACCCGTCAGTTGAAGCGCCTGGAAAAACTGGCGCCGTCGGGCACCGCGTCTCAGGCGCGCCTGGAAACGGCGCAGACCGACCTGGAATCCGCGACCCTGCGCCTGGACCAGGCGGAACAGGCGCTTGACGACCGCATCGTCTATGCCCCCTTCGACGGCATCATCGGGCTGACCGAGATCGACCGTGGCGACCGGGTGACCACGGATACGAAGATCGCCACATTGGATGACCGCTCGGAGATCCTCGTCGAGTTCGAATTGCCCGAGGAATACGCCGGCCGCATCAAGATCGACGACCCGGTCATGGTCCGGCCCTGGACCGCGCCGGACCTGCGGCTTGCGGGCAAGGTCTCCCAACTGGGCAGCCGCATCGACCCGGTCACGCGCACGCTCCGGGTCAAGGCGACGATCCCCAACGAGGAAGACCTGATCCGCCCCGGCACGTCGTTTGAGACCGAACTCGCCTTCACCGGCAAACCCTATCCCACCGTCCGCGAGGTCGCCGTTTTGTGGAGCCGCGACGGCGCCTATCTGTGGCGTGTCGCCAAGAAGGACGGCAAGACCGAAACGGCGGAAAAGGTCTTCGTCAAAATCGTCCGCCGCGACCGCGGCCGCATCCTGGTCGACGGGCCGCTGAACGCCGACGATCTGATTGTCGTCGAAGGCGTCCAGGGCCTGCGCCCCGGCCAGCGCATCCAGGCCATTCCCTTCGATAAATTCGCCGCCGGCGACGTCGCGCCTAAGGGCAAGAAAAAGGCGACCCCGTAACATGTCCCGGTTCAGCGACCTGCCGTCCCTGTCGGTCCGCCGGCCCACGCTGGTCGTCGTCATGAACCTGCTGATCATGATCGCCGGTCTGGCCGCGATCATGGGTGTCGAGGTCCGCGAACTGCCCGACGTCGACCGCCCCATCGTCACCGTGCGCGCGTTCTTCGACGGCGCCTCTCCGGAAACCATGGATGCCGAGGTGATCAGCGTGCTCGAAGGAGCCGTCGCCCGCGTGTCGGGGGTCAAGCGCATCGAGGCCGCGAGCGAGGAAAACAACGGCCGCGTCCGCGCCGAGTTCTCCGCCAACGTCAATCTGGACGTCGCCGCCAACGACATCCGCGAAGCGGTCGCCGGGGTCGAGCGGCAATTGCCGGAAGGTGTCGAGGACATCACCGTCGTCAAGGCCGACGCCGATTCCTCGCCGATCATCCGTCTGGCCCTGGTGTCCGACAAGGTGAACCAGGAAGACCTGACCCGCATCGCCGAGGACGATATTTCGCCCGAGTTCCTGTCCATCGACGGGGTCGCCTCGGTCGACCTGTTCGGCGATCAGGAACAGGTCCTGCGCATCGTCGTCGACCCCATGAAACTGGCGCGTTACGGCCTCAGCATCGATGACGTCGCCAAGGTGTTGCGCTCGACCCGGCTCGACGTGCCCGCCGGCAGTTTCAAATCCGACGACCAGATGCTGCTGGTGCGCGCCGACGCCTCGGTCTGGGAGCCGGCCAAGGTCGAGGACCTGGAATTGCGCAAGGACGTCCGCCTGGGCGAGGTCGCGCAGGCCTTCTACGGCCCGGCCGAGGCGGAAAGCTATTCGGTTCTCAACGGATCCAAGGTGGTGGGCCTGGGCATCGTCCGTCGTGCGCAATCCAACACCATCGCCATTTCCGATGCCGTCAACAAAAGCGTCGAGCGCCTGAACAAACGCCTGAAGGACGTGCGTCTGGTCAAGATTTCCGACGATGCGCGCTTCATCCGCTCGGCCGTGCGCGAGGTCATCAACAGCCTGTTGATCGCCGTCACCGTGGTCATCGCCGTGATCTTCATGTTCATGGGCGGCCTGCGCCCGACGCTGATACCGACCGTCGCCATTCCCGTCGCCATCATGGGCACCGTCGGGGCGATCTATCTGATGGGCTTTTCGGTCAATATCCTGACCCTGCTGGCCATGGTCCTGGCCACGGGCATGATCGTCGATGACGCCATCGTGGTGCTTGAAAACATCCAGCGCCACCGCACCCTCGGGATGAAGTCCTACGCCGCCGCCGTCAACGGCACCCGCCAGGTGTTCTTCGCCGTGCTGGCGACCACGGCGACGCTGATTTCCGTGTTCCTGCCGATCGCCTTCCTGCCGTCGACGGCCGGCAAGCTGTTCACCGAATTCGGCTTCACCCTGGCCGTGGCCGTGGCGATTTCATCCTTCGTGGCGCTGTCCCTGGTGCCCATGCTGGCGTCGCGCCTGCCCGACCGGGGCGATGCCGGGCCGACCAAACCGCCGGCCGTCCTGGTCGCCGCAGGACAGCGCATCAATGCGGCCTATGCCAGGATGCTGGAATTCACCCTCAACGCCCGGCTGCTGATCCTGGGCGGCACGGCCATGCTCGCGGCGACGGCCCTGCTGGTCTATCCCACGATCAAGACCGAATTGCTGCCGCGTGAGGATCGCGGCGCCATCATCATCATGATGCAGGGACCGGACGGCGTCGGGCTCGACTACATGGACCGCCAGTCGGTCCAGGCCGAGGCCCTTCTGCGCCCGCTGGTCGACAGCGGCGAGGCGGAAAACGTGTTCGCCATCGTCGGACGCTGGGACCCTAACCGTGTCTACCTGATCGCGCCTCTGGTGCCCTGGGACCAGCGCAAGCGCTCGCAACAGGAAATCGCCAAATCCCTGAACAAGGGCCTGAAGGCGATCCCGGGGGCGACCGCGCGCGTCCGCACGCCCAACAGCCTGAACCTGCGCCGCGCCGGCGGCAGCATCGAATTCACCCTGACCGGATCCAACTACAAGGACATCGCCGCCGCCGCCTTCGATTTCCTGGGCGCCATGCGCGAACGCCTGCCCAGGCTGGAGGACCCGGAGGTCGAATTCCAGCAAACCCAACCACAATTGTCGGTCAAGGTCGACCGCCGCCGGGCGGAGGACCTGGGCGTCCAGGTCGAAGGCATCGTCGACACGCTCCGCGCCATGGTCGCCGGGTTCGAAGTGGCGGAACTGAACGTCAACGACCGGTCGATCCCGGTGATGCTGGAATCCGCCGCCGGCGCCATCAACGATCCGACCGATCTGTTCAATCTGTTCGTGCCGACGGGCGACGGGCGTCTGGTGCCGCTGTCGGCCTTCGTGACCTTGGAAGAGGTCGGCACGGCGGCCGAGCTTGACCGGTCCGGCCAGAAGCGCGCGGTCGAGGTCGAGGCCGTGCTTCCCGCCGACATGTCCCTGCAGGAAGCCATCGACGGCATCCAGGCCATCGCCGACGACACCCTGCCGCCCGGCATCGGGCTGCGGTTCATCAACGAGGCCGCGACCCTGCAGGACACCACCAACGAGGTCGCCCTGACCTTCGCCTTCGCCGTGCTGATCGTGCTGCTGGTCCTGGCGGCCCAGTTCGAAAGCGTGGTCAGCGCCCTGGTGATCGTGCTGACCGTGCCGTTCGGGCTGGCGGCGGCGGTGTTCGCGCTGAAACTTTCCGGCGGCACCATCAACATCTACAGCCAGATCGGCCTGGTCATGCTGGTCGGCCTGATGGCCAAGAACGGTATCCTGGTGGTCGAATTCGCCGATCAGCTGCGCGACCGCGGTCTGTCCGTGGCCGATGCCATCCGTCAGGCGGCGATCATCCGCCTGCGCCCGGTGATGATGACCATGCTGTCCACGGTGCTGGGGGCTTTGCCGCTGATCCTGGCGACCGGCGCCGGATCGGAAGCGCGGGTCGCCATCGGCTGGGTCGTGTTCGGGGGGCTCGGCATCGCCACCGTGTTCACCCTGGTCCTGATCCCGGTGATCTATTCCCTGCTGGCGCCGCTGTCGTCCAATCGGGCCCACGCGGGCATCCGCCTCGACCGCGAACTGCGCGAGGCCGAACATATGGATACGACCGAAGCCCCCCTGGCCGAGCCCCGGGCGGCGGAATAACCTGGTTTCAGGAACGAGTATTCCAGATTTCGGCGCATCCTGATCCCCTGGGGAAAAGGTGTCATGCCCCCTGCCCCCTTGCCAATCGTCGGCGAAGGCCGCAGATTTGCGGGAACGAACCGTTGACGTTAAGGAGACGATCATGTCCCAAGCCGCCGCCAATACCCAGCCGCACCCCGGCCGCACGGTCCTGGCCCCGATCAACTTCATGGCCCATGCGCAGGCCGAAAAGCCGCGGGTCTTCATGTCCGCCGACCATGCCCAGCCGAACGAGCGTCTGGGCACCTTCGAAGAAGCGGCGGTGGAAATGCACGATGCCCGCGCGCTGACCCCGGCCGCCAGCCTGGACGTCCAGGGATTCGAACTGGCGATCATGCCGACCGCCATGGCCGATTTCTATGACGAAGCCCGCATCGAGGCCGTCTATTACCCGGAGATCACCGCCTTCCTGAAGCGCACGACCGGTGCGACGGACGTCCATATCTTCGACCACACGGTTCGGGTGCAGGACGACGGCAAGCGCGCCGCCACGGCCAAGCGCCTGCCGGTGCTGATCGCCCATAACGACTACACGGAAACATCGGGCCCCAAGCGGGTGCGCGACGTCATGGACGCCGCCGCCGCCGACCGCTACCTGGGCCACCGCTTCGCCATGGTCAACGTGTGGCGGTCGATCGGCGCCAGCGCCGACCGCACGCCGATCGCCGTGGCCGACGCCCGCACCATGCAGGCCGAGGACTTCCTGGCCACGGACCTTGTCTACAAGGACCGGGTCGGCGAGATCTACCAGAACGCCCATTCGGACGGGCAGAAGTGGTACTGGTATCCCGGCATGGGCGGGGACGAGGTCCTGCTGCTGAAATGCTTCGACACGGCGACGGACGGGCGCGCCCGCTACACGGCGCACACGGGGTTCGAAAACCCCGATGCCGCCCCGGACACGCCACCCCGGGAAAGCATCGAAGTCCGCACGATGATTTCCTTCGCGCCCTAGCGCCTGCGCCGCCTTTAGCTTTCGACCGTCATCGACGCCGGCGTCCATTTGTGGCGCCGGCGTTCGCGTTTGCCGTCTTCGGTTTCGACGCCGTATTCGATGGGTTCAGTCGGCGCCCAGATGTCGCGATCGTCCATGGCGTTCCCCATGACATTGGCCCAGGCCCGCCCTTCTTCTCCAGGGGCACCATCTTCCATATAGGCCGAAACGTAGACCCCGCAGGATTTGCAGAACACGTAGTCGCCGACCTTCAGCCCGAAGCGGTAACGGCCAAGAAGGCTGGCGTCCTTGACCTGCAGATGGATATGGCCCGCGTTGTCGGACAGGGCGCGGGTCGCGTGCTTGCGGCAGAACGAACACTGGCAGGCCCGGGGCACGATCTCAGCCGGGTCCTTGTCCGTGGTGAAGGTGACGCTGATGTTGCCGCAATGGCAGCCGCCCTTGTGGTCGGTCATAGTTGATGTTTCCTTGTGATCTCGTCGGCCCCCCGACAACCGTATTAAAAACCGCCAACACGCACCGGCGCAAGGGCGGTTCGCCGCCCCTGTCCCTAGCATCGCCGCCTCGGCAGGGTCATGGCCGCAACCCCGGCGACGACGCAGGCCATGCCCGCCCAGGCCGTCAGCGGCAGCGTTTCACCCAGGACCAGCGCCCCCAGGGCGACCCCGATGGGCACCCGGAGATAGGCCTGCGCCGCCGTGCCGACGGAGCCCAGGGTCTTGAGCAGGCGGAAGTAGATGACGAAGGCGAGCGCCGTCGACAGCACGGACAATCCCAACAGCGCCAGCGCCGACTCCGTTGACACCGACAGCGTCCACGGCTGCTCGACGATCAGGCTGGCCGGGATCAGTACGGCACCGCCGGCGATCATCGATCCCGCCGCCGGGACGATGGCGTGCATACCGGAAAAGCGCCGCCCGAACACCGCCGCCCCGGCATAGCAGACCGTGGCGCCAACAATGACCAACTGCGCCATCAATTCCCGCGTCAGCCCCTGCAGGGCATCGCCGCCGATCACCAGGACGATCCCGGCAAAACCGAAGGCAACGCCCAGGAACTTGCGCCAGGTCCGTTCCCCCTCCAACCGCAGGACCATGGCGAGCAGAAAGATGAAGATCGGCGAGGTCGAATTGAGAATCGTCGCCAACGATGCGTCCACGGTCTGTTCGGCCCAGGCGATGGCCGTGAACGGCAGCACGCTGTTGAGGCATGCCTGAACCATGAACGACCGCCAGGACGCCGCGTCGCGCGGCATGCGCAGGCCGAGCGCGCGCATGACCATCAACAGCACCATGCCGGCGATGGCCGTGCGCCCGGCGATCAGGGTGATCGGCGGGATTGTCTCGATCCCAACCTTGATGAAGCTGTAGGACGCGCCCCACAAAGACGCGAGCAGGACCAAAAGGCTCAGATTCGCGACCAGATCCAAGGTTGCGCGCGGATTGGGAAACGGCGCGGCGGGTGTCATCGTCATGAGGGGTCCGGATTGATTGCGGGACGCATACTTTGGCACGGATTAGGGTCGACCCTGCCGGAGAACACTTCGACCGGCGCCGAAGCATGCCCGCGTGCGCCCGGTCCCCGCGGCGGGTACAATCACTCCATGACGACGGTGAACGCAATGAACTTGGCTGAGATCGGCAATCTGGTCGGCGACCTGACGCGGGCGCAGATGCTGACGGCGTTACTCGACGGACGGGCATTGACGGCGGGGGAGCTTGCCTGGTGTGCGGGGATCATGCCGCAGACCGCCAGCAGCCATCTGGCCAAGCTTCAGGCGGCGGGCCTGCTGACCATGGAAAAACAGGGGCGCCATCGCTATTTCCGCCTGTCCTCGCCCACCGTGGCGGCCATGCTGGAAAGCATGCAGGTGGTCTGCGCCGTCGACGCGCCCCGGCGCATCCGCCCGGAAAGCCGCATGGACAAGGACATGCGCATGGCGCGCAGCTGTTACGACCATCTGGCCGGGGTGCTGGGGGTTGCCCTGGCCGACGCCCTAACACGACAGGGCGCCGTCGACCTTACGGCGGACGGCGGGGTGGTCACCGCGCAAGGCCGCAACATGCTGGGGTCGTTCGGAATAGACGTGGCGGGACTGGCCGATCAGAAGCGCTGCTTCTGCCGCCCCTGCCTGGATTGGAGCGAACGGCGCCACCACATCGCCGGCGCCCTGGGCAAAGGTCTGGCCGACCGGCTGTTTCAACTGGGCTGGATCAAGCGCGTCCGCGACAGCCGCGTCATTCGCGTAACACCGGAAGGACAGCAAGGCCTGAAGCAGACCTTCGCCATCGACCATCCTGTGTAAGGCTGTATATACTTCCGGCATTGTATACAAAAAAACACCCTCGGGAGCATCCACGCATGAGATTGAAAGACAAGATCGCCATCGTCGTCGGTGGCGGCCAGCAGTCTGGCGAGACCATCGGCAACGGCCGCGCCACCGCCCTCCGCTTCGCCCAGGAAGGGGCGACCGTGCTGGTCGTCGATTATGACGAAGCCAGCGCCGCCGACACCCTGAAAATGATCACCGACGTCGGCGGCAAGGGATCGACCCTTCAGGCCGACGTGCGCAAGGAAGATGATTGCCGCGCCATCGCAACGACCTGCGCCGACCGTTACGGCCGCATCGACGTGCTGCACAACAACGTGGGCCGGTCGCGCGGCGACAAGCCGACGACGGAACTTGAGGCCGACATGTGGGACGAGCTGTTTGAGCTCAACCTGAAGGCCATGTTCATGACCTGCAAGCATGTCCTGCCGGTGATGCGCGAGAAAAAGTCGGGATCGATCATCAACATCTCCTCGACCTCGTCGCTGTGTTCGCGCGGCACCATCGCCTACAAGACGTCCAAGGGCGCCATCAACACCATGACCCATATGCTGGCCATGGAGAACGCGCCCCATGGCATCCGCGCCAACGTCATCATTCCGGGCCTGATCGACACACCCATGGCAATTGAGCGCCGGGCTCAGGAACGCGGCGTCGACCGCAAGGTCGTGCGCGACGAACGCGACGCCCAGGTGCCGCTTTACGGCCGCATGGGCACGGCCTGGGACGTGGCCAACGCGGCCCTGTTCCTGGCCTCGGACGAAGCGCAGTACATCACCGGCGTGCTGCTGCCCGTGGACGGCGGGATTTCTTCAAGAATCGGATAAGGGGCGATCAGTCGTCGGCATCGTCGGCGGCGGCGGTGCCGCGCCGATCAGTGGTCTTGCGGCGGGAATCTTCTTCCCGGCGGTCCTCGTCGGCGCGGCGATCTTCGCCCTTGCGGCGCTCCTCACCCTTGGCGCCGTCGTCCCGGCGGCGCCGGTCGCGCTTGCGCCGGTTCTTGCCGCGGCGGTCACGCTTGCGCCGACGGTCGTTGCGGGTCATCAGATAGAATACGACCAGCACGGCAATCGCCAGAAGCACCGCCGTTATGGCGACGATGGCCGCGACCCAGCGCCAGAAATCGACGGCATCCGGTTCGGCAACGGGCGGCGGAACCTCGCCCTTGATCCGGGCCATCACCTCGGCCGCCAGATCGGGGCGTTCGATCTTCGCCGCCTCCTTCATGACCGCACCGGGCATGGGAAAATCGTGACTGCCGGGGCATAGCCGGAAGATCATCAACGGATCGGCCAGGGTCAGGTGACGGATCTCGGCGTTGCCCCTGGTGCTGTGCAGGCTTAGGTAGGTGGTCGTCAGCTCGCTGTCGTCCTCACGCCTGAGCACGAAGGACACGTCATCGACCTTGCCGTTGGCGTCCGCGTCGACCGTGAAGGCGCGGGCAATGCGGAATTTTTCATTGTCGAGGGCAACCCAGGCCGGCTGCCACAGGTCGGAAATATCAAAGTTGCAGGCACCCGGCTTGCCCTGCGGCGGCGGTGCCTTGATCTCGGTTTTGGTCAGGTCGATTTCCGACTTGGGAGCCTCAAGCATCTGTGGGTGCGTCTCGAACGGCTTGTCGGGGTCCTCAGCAGGCGCCGGCGATGGCTTGGTCGCGCCGGAAGTCACGGCCTTCGACGCATCCGTAGCCAGCGAACGCACGGGCGCCGCCATGGCATCGCTGTAGCGCGCGGTGACCGCGTCGCTCGGCAAGGACCGCACGGTGGTGCAGTCTTCCAGTTGTTCCAGGCGTTTCTGAATCTGGTTGTTCGGACGACTGCTTTCCGTACGGCCGAGCGACAGGTGCACAGCGACCAGTTTCTCGCGCCCGAACAACGGCTCCAGGGCGCGGTACAGGTCGCTCGCCAAATTCATCATATCGTATTGCCATTTCGCATCGGCGAGTTGGCGGTTGTAGGTATTGACCAGGAAGATGCTCTTGACCTCGGCCTGATTGGCGCAGACCTCACGCACGGACTTCTTGGTCACCGTCATGAAGAAATTGACGATCCGCTTCACGACCTTGTTGTCGGGCGTCACGAAGGGCATGGCTTGGGGCCGCATGCGAACGGTGGCGAATTCTTCCGCGACGGCAGCAGGCGCAAATAGGGACAGCCCCCCCGCGATCAGCAAAATGGCGGGAAGTATCCGGAACAGACCTTGGGCACGCGTCAAATAACCTGACGGCATGGCAGCTCACCCTTACATGCTGCCCTCAAGAACGCCGCCGTGTGGTGGTCGGTTCACAGTGCCGGCCTTGTCGATATTTCGAATGGGCCGGCGGCGCCGGGGAAAAGCATAGAGCAGGCAGCCGCGGCGCCAAACCGAATTCCGGTCCGAAAATGGGAGGATGAGCCTAGGACTTACCGCCCAAGCAATCCTCGAAGGCCCGCAGATTGGCCGTCATCATGTTTCCATACAGGTCCGGGCCGGGCGTGAATTCAGTGCCCAGGGGATCGAGAACGCCGATCCGGGCCTGGGTTCCCTCGATCAGCGCCGCGGTAAGACGCGAGGGAAACTGCGGCTCCGTGAACAGGCAGGCGGCGTTCAACTTGACCATGCGCGCCCGCAGTGCGGCGATATGCCGGGCCCCCGCCGGACGATCCGGATCGATGGCCAGAATCCCCCGGGCAGCCAGCCCGAAGCGGTGCTCCAGATACTGATAGGCATCGTGAAAGACGATGAAGGGCCGGTCCTTTAGCGGCGCCAAACGCCCCTTGAAATCGGCGGTCAAGGCATCAATCCCGGCCTGTGCGGCGGCGGCGTTGCGGCCATAAAGGTCTTTCCGCGCGGGATCTGCGGCGGCCAGGGTATCGGCAATGGCGGCAAGCATCGCCTTGGCGTTTTCCGGATCAAGCCAATAATGGGGATCGTCCGCATTCGCCCCCTGGCCATGGTCATGGCCATGATCGTGACCGTGGCCGTCGTCCCCAAGATGGCGGACGGGAAGACGGACAAGGCCCGATGTGCGCGACAGGGCAATCACCCGGGCCGCCTTGGCCAGGGTGGTGATCGGCTTAACCAGGGCGGATTCCAGTCCGTCGCCGATCCAAAACACGACCTCGGCCTCGGCCAACATACCGGCCTGCGATGGGGACAGCGCGAAACCGTGCGGCGACGTGCCGGCCGGAATCAACAGCCGCGGTGCGCCGGCGCCCGCCATCACCTGGGCGGCCAGTGAATGTAGCGGCGCGATGGAGACCGTGACCCGCAGGTCGGCCCCGGCAGGACGCGGCACACATAGTACAGAAAGCAGCAGGATCAGCAGGGCAACCGCAGTCAGCGGACGGGCATGGCCGGCATTGACAGGGACGCGCATTGGACTATGTTCCGCCTTTCGTCCAAAAATGTTATAAAATAACGTTTGTGGCCGGGTGTGACTTACACGATCCCGCCCGCGCAAGTAAACAGGAACCTGTCGGCCATGCCCCGAACCGCCCGCGCCGTTGCCCCCGACACCGCCCCCGGCACCCCGGGCGGCGTGCTGTTCCGCGCCACGGGCATCGGCGTCAAACGCGGCGGCGAATGGCTGGTCAAAGGCGTCGACCTGACCATCAACCCCGGCGAGATCGTCACCCTGATCGGCCCCAACGGCAGCGGCAAATCCACCACGGCCAAGGTCGTGCTCGGCCTGATGCGGCCCGACGCCGGCAGGATCGAGCGCGCGGCCGCCCTGCGCGTGGGCTATGTGCCGCAACGCCTTGCCATCGACGATACCCTGCCCTTCACCGTCAGGCGCCTGATGACCATGACCGGGCCGGCGGACGACGACGCCATTGTCCATGCCCTGTCCCGTGCCGGGGTCGGCCATCTGATCGATGCGGCGGTGCAGCGCCTGTCCGGCGGCGAATTCCAGCGCGCCCTGATGGCCCGCGCGATCCTGCGCCGGCCCGACCTATTAGTCCTGGATGAACCTGTCCAGGGCGTCGACTTCGCCGGCGAGGTGGCGCTGTACGAACTGATCCGGGACATCCGCGATGAACTCGGCTGCGGCATCCTGCTGATTTCCCACGACCTGCATTTCGTGATGGCGGAAACGGATCGGGTGCTGTGCCTGAACCATCACGTATGCTGCGCCGGAACGCCGCAATCCGTCGCCGCCGACCCGGAATACCGCCGCCTGTTCGGCCCCCGCGCGGTCGAAGCCCTGGCCGTCTACCAGCACCATCACGACCATGCCCACGGCCCGGACGGCGAAGTCATTCCCCTGGCCAGCCGCGACCCGGCGGCCCATAGCCACGGCGACGGCGCCGTCTGCCGCCTGGACCATGAGCACGAACACGATCACGGCCATCACGGTTCCGGCCATGATGCCGACGACATCCATCCCATCGACCCCGCGAGCGCCACCGATGGTCAGTGACTTCATTCTCCGCGCGGCCTTGGCCGGCATCGGCGTCGCCCTGGTTGCGGCCCCCTTGGGCTGCTTCGTGGTGTGGCGGCGCATGGCCTATTTCGGCGACACCATGGCCCATTCGGCGCTGTTGGGCGCTGCGGCCGCCATTGCCTTCGACATCGACGCGACGCTCGGCGTATTCATCGTCTCGGTGCTGGTCGCCCTTGCCCTGTTGGCACTGGAACGGCGCGGCGGCCTGGCGACGGACACCCTGCTTGGCCTGCTGTCCCATTCGGCCCTGGCCGTGGGCCTGGTGGTCATGGGTTTCATGACCGGGCTGCGTCTTGATCTGTTCGGCTATCTGTTCGGCGACATCCTGGCCGTCGGCACGAACGATCTGATCCTGATCTGGGGCGGTGGGGCCGTGATCCTGGCCGTGCTGCTGCGCATCTGGCGGCCGCTTCTGGCCGCCACGGTGGCCCCCGACGTGGCGGCGGCCGAAGGCATGAACCCGGCACGCCAGCGCCTGATTTTCATGCTGCTGATGGCCGGCGTGATCGCCATCGCCATGAAGATCGTGGGCATTCTTTTGATCACCGCTCTTCTCATCATTCCCGCCGCCGCCGCGCGCCGCCTTGCCCATACGCCGGAATCCATGGCGATGATCGCGGCGGGCATCGGCGCCCTGGCCGTGGCCGGCGGGCTGGGGGCGGCGGTCGCCGCCGACACCCCGGCGGGCCCGACCATCGTCGTCGCGGCCCTCGTCCTGTTCCTGATCGGATTGATCCCCTGGCACGGAAAGGCGGCAGACCATGGCTGACCACGCGCATCTCGACGGCCCGGCACTGACCCGCAACCAGCAGACCGTGCTAACGGCGCTGAAAGGCGCGGACAAGCCGCTGACGGCCTATGACGTCCTGGGCCTGCCCGCCATCCGCAAGGCGGGGATGAAAGCCCCCCTGACCATCTACCGCGCGCTGGACAAACTGATGGACCGGGGCCTGGTTCACCGCATCGAAAGTCTGAACGCCTTCGTCCACTGCGATCACGGTCCCCATGACCACGCGACCGGGTTCCTCATCTGCACCGATTGCGGGCGCACGCTGGAGGTTCACCTGGAATCCTGCGAAACCCACCTTGCCGGGCGGGCGCGGGAGCAGGGCTTCGCCGTCGATAACGTGCGCGTGGAAATGACCGGCCGCTGCCCCGAGTGCGCGGCGCGGGCGGCCGCCTCCTAACCCTTCGCAATCCGGCCCAGGTCCGCCGCCACCCGCGTGACGACGGACGGCCAATCGCCCAAGGCGGGCTGTCGGTAAAGACGCAGGCTGTCGTACCAGGGCGTCGCCTCACCGGACAGGCCCCATCGCCAGTCGGGCACGAAGGGCAGCAGCCCCCAGGTGGGCCGCCCCATCGCCCCGGCCAGATGCAGGACCGCCGTATCCGCGCTGATGACGAGGTCAAGCCCGGCAACGACCGCCGCCGTATCCGCAAAGGACCCAAGCCCCGGCGTCTCGGCGAATAGGTCCGGCCGCCGGGCTATTTCCGCCGCATCGTCCGGCCGAAGTCCCACCTGCAGATTGACGAAGCGGACGCCCGGGACATTGAACAAGGGGGCAAGATCATCCAGGCGCAGGCTGCGCGCCCGGTCGCGGCGATGGGTCGGGTTGCCGGACCAAGCCAGCCCGATACGCGGCCCCGCGCCCTCCCTGGTATCAGCGGTCGGCGCGCGCAGATAGGCCGCGCCGGAAATATCCTCCGCCGTCAGACCAAGCACCGCGCCCAGACTCATCACGGGGCACCACAGGGGGGCCTCCGGCGGATTGTCCGCATCGGCGATCTCAACGTCCCAACCCTGGGCCGCCATCAGGGCCGTCAGCACCCCCGGCACGGCCAGCACGGGCACGCCGCCCCGGTCCCGCACCCTTGGGGCGAAGCGCGCGAACTGGATGACATCGCCGAACCCTTGTTCCGGGATCAGCAGCACACGCGCGCCTGCAAGCGCATCGCCGTTCCAGCGCTGGCCCGGCGGCGTGGCCATGGCCTGGAACGCCAACCGCGCCTCGTACATCGGCCAGCCGGCGGCCAAATCCCCCATCAGAAAATAGAGAACCGCCCGGTTGAATCGTGTGCGTGCATCGTCAGGGTCAAGGGTCAAGGCACGGTCAAGTGCCGCCGCCCCGTCGGCGTAACGGCCCAGGTCCGTGCAGGCGATGCCCAGGTTGCACCAGCCGGCGGCAAACCCCGGGTCCGCCGCCACCGCGCGGCCATGCAGGTCCGCCGCCTCGGCATAATCGCCCTGCCGATGGCGCACGATGCCCAGGCCGTCGAGGGCGCGGGCATTGGCGGGCGCGGTTTCCAGAACCGTCGTGAAGGCTTCAGCGGCCGCGCCCAGGTCTTCCGCCGCCAGGCAGGCACGGCCCAGGTTGTTGCGGATCATCACCTCATCGGGCATCAGGATCGCCAAGCGTTCCAGATGGGGCCGCGCCCCCGCCACGTCGCCAGTGGCAAAACACAGGTTGGCCAGGATCATCAGGGCGCCGACATGGACCGGGTCGTCGGCCAAGACTTGTTCGGCCGCCGCCTTTGCCGCGGCGCCGTTGCCCGCGCGCCAGGCGGATTCGGCCTGCTTGAACAGGGAAGCGGCGTCGGCCATCCGGCCGTCCTAGAAGGTCTCGACCCAGGGTCGGATTTCGACTTCCCAGGTCCAGGCCGAACGGGGCTGTTTCAGGATCGCCATGTAGGTTTCGGCGATGGCGTCGGGTTCCAGCCATTTGTCCGGCTGGTCGGCCGTGTTCTGCCGCCCCTCGCGATGGTCGGCGGCGATGCCGCCGTCGATCACGAAATGCGCGATATGGATGCCCTGGGGATGCAGCTCGCGGGCTAGGCTTTGCGCCAGGCCGCGCAGGGCGAACTTGCCCATGGCAAAGCTGGACGACCGGGGATAGCCCTTCACGCTGGCCGAAGCACCTGTGAAGAAGATCGCGCCGCCCCCCGCCGGCAGCATGCGCATGGCTGCCTGCTGGGCGACCAGGAAGCCGCCGAAGGCGGAAATCTCGATGGCCGTTTTGACCTCGGCCGGGGCCAGATCGATGAGTGCGCCGGGGGCCCGGCGCGACGCGTTGTACAGCACGAAGCTGGGAGCGCCGCCGGATTTATCGAGAGCCGCGAACAGGGCCGCGACCTGGTCCGGATCGGTGGCATCGCAGGCATGGGCCGTCGCCCCGATTTCGGCGCAGAGGCCTTCCAGCTTGTCCGTGTTCCGCGCGCTCAAGGCAACCTGCCAGGCGTCCGCCGCCAGTTGCCGCGCCACGGCGGCGCTGAGCCCCGCCCCGGCGCCGACGATCAGGGCCCGCTTTCCATCCGTCATCTCTGCCGTCCTCCCATCCGGTTGCCCTCAACCTTTACCCCTCGTCCTGGGCAGCGTCCAGCCCGCGTGGCCTCGATCGCACATGCCTGCGGCCATCGTTATCGGAAATATTGGTGGGTGGATGGGATCCAGAATAGCGGCCGTCCCGAAGACGCGCCCGATGCGTCGGATCAGCCGCGCCCGCGCTCGATCAACTGCCCGTCGTCGCCCAGGATGCGCACGGCGGCGTCGCCGCCCGCCAGTACGTCCCAATCGACATCGCCCAGAATGCCTTGGACCGCGTCCGTCTCGATGAACACATCGGCTTCCAGAACCGGGGCCGATCGCGCAGGATAGGTTCCCGGCCCGGGGAGGGCAGTGCCGGGGAGCAGACTGCAGTCCCCAGGCCGGGGCTCTTCGTTGGATGAGCGAAGAGCGAGCGTCGCATCGCCTGCCGCGTCAGTGCGGGCGCCGGGACCAGCGCCATCGTCGATGACGGGTGCGAAAGTTCGATGGCCGTCGATTGCGGCCGCGCGGGCTGCGAGCGCCGGGGGCATATCCCGGTCTCGAAACAGGGCATCGCGGATTTCTTCAATCGCGTCAGCGACAAGATTTTTTAGAATTCGCATGCTTCACCCCGACTGCGCGACCGCGCAATATTTTTATTATTATTACTTTCGTCTATATATCTATCAATTGTATTATTTGTTTATAATTTTGAGTTATATTTAATAATTATTTTAATAAAATATTCTTCAAATTTTATCTTTCAAGGCGCCGGGCACGGCGGGGCGTTGTCCGCTGTTGTTTGCGACGATGCCCTGACTTAGAAAAGAGGCCGAGGAGAAACCCCATGTCTCAGGGTCTCAGGACCGTCGTCGTCATTCCCGCCCGTTGGGGCTCGACCCGATTTCCCGGCAAACCGCTGGCCCCCGTTGCCGGGGTTTCCATGGCACAGCGGGTCTGGGCGCTTGCCCGCGCTGCCAAGGATGTGGACAGCGTCTGCATCGCCACCGACGACGCCCGCATCGCCGAGGCCGCCGCCGCGTTCGGTGCCGAAGCGGTGATGACGCCGGAAGGCTGCCGCAACGGCACGGAGCGCGCCCATGCGGCGGCTCAGGCCATGGATGCGCCGCCGGACGTGATCATCAATCTGCAAGGCGACGCGGTGCTGACCCCACCCTGGGTGATCGCCGCCGTTGCAGGCGCTTTTGCCGACCCGGAGGTCCGCATCGCCACCCCCGCCGTGGCGCTCAACGATGCGCAGTTGGCCGCCCTCGAAGCCCACAAGAAGGACAGTCCGGCCAGCGGCACGACCGTTGTCTTGGATAACCGCTCGAACGCGCTCTATTTTTCCAAGGCGATCATTCCCTTCCGCCGCACCGCAGCCGCCCCGATTTACCGCCATGTCGGCATCTATGGCTATCGGCGCGAGACGTTGGCCGGGCTCGTCGACCTGCCGGAAAGTACATTGGAAAAGACCGAGGGCCTGGAACAGCTGCGCGCCCTGGAAAACGGAATCCCCATCCGCGTCGTGCCCGTGGATTACGCCGGGCGCACACATTGGTCAGTCGACAGCCCCGCCGACCTTGCCGCCGCCGAAGACTTGATTGCCCGCGAGGGCGAGCTGCTGACCGCCTATGACGGTACGGGCGCCGTCCGTTCATGAAGCTTCTGCTGGTCCGCCACGGCAATACTTTCGAAACGGGTGAGACGCCGGTCCGCGTCGGCGCCAACGAGGACCTGCCCCTGACCGCTGCCGGCGAGGACCAGGCCCATGCGTTGGCCGCCCAATTGAAAGCCTCCGCCATCCGCCCCGATCTGTTCGTCTGTGGACCGCTCAAACGCACCCGCCGGCATACGGAGATTGTTATGGCGGATCTTGCTGCGCCAGGCGCGGCCGAGATCGACCCGCGGTTGACGGAAATCGATTACGGCGCCTGGGGCGGGATGAGCGACGGCGACATCGTCGCCCGCTTCGGCCCGGCGGCGGCGCGCGAACTCGACGCATGGGAGAAGGAAAGCCGCTGGCCGACGGAAAGCACCCAATGGATGCCCGGCGCCGAAACCGTGATGCGCAACCTCCGCAATCTGACGGCAGAATTGGCGGCACGCCTGGACACCGATGCAACAGCGCTGGTCTGTTCGTCCAACGGTATCCTGCGTTATTTCCTGGAGTTCACTCCGGGCGGCCTCGCCGGCCATCAGGCGGCTGGCAAGGCCAAGATGGCGACGGGGGCCGCGTCGTTGCTCGACATCGCGGACGGCGAGGCCCGCGTCCTGTTCTGGAACGTCAAGGCGGGCATGCAATTGCCCGACGCAATCTGACGTAAAGGGAAGGGGCCGCGTATTCGCGGTCCCAGAAACAGTTCAGGCGGCGGCATCATCCGACCCTTAAAAAGGGCCGGACGTGCCAGGCACACCTATTTCTTTTTCTTGGCAGCAGCCTTCTTCACGGCGGGCTTCTTGGCAGCAGCCTTCTTCGCCGCAGGCTTCTTGGCAGCAGCCTTCTTCGCCGCGGGCTTCTT
>DCRZ01000009.1:0-96025 GCA_002325375.1 Rhodospirillaceae bacterium UBA1479 | reverse complement strand
TTCACGGCGGGCTTCTTGGCAGCAGCCTTCTTCGCCGCAGGTTTCTTCGCAGCAGCCTTCTTCACGGCGGGCTTCTTGGCAGCAGTTTTCTTCGCCGCGGGCTTCTTGGCAGCCGCCTTCTTCACCGCAGGTTTCTTGGCGGCGGTTTTCTTCACTGCCGGCTTTTTAGCAACCTTTTTCGCAGCGGGCTTTTTGGCCGTCGCGGGCTTGGCCGCCGGCTTCTTCGCCGCAGGCTTTTTCGAAACTGTTTTCTGAGGTCCGGCCATTGCATGCCCCCCTTAATCGTTGAACAAATGCGGCCCGAGTATTCGCGGGCCGCGCCACTAGTAAATATGACATTTTTATCCTTTACGATCCATGTACCATTTATTCAGGCAGCCAAAATGCTAGATTTTGCGTTCTAACTCGCTTATCAAGCCGCGCGACTTCCGCGCGAATCGACACGCCGAAACTGGACAATGAGGAAGAGCATTCATGCACAAGTCACTCGTTATTGCCCTCGCAACGGCCACTGCTTTCGGGCTCGCCGCATGCGGCAAGAAAGAGCCGAGCAATCTGACCTTCGATCAGGCCGCGCAGGAATTGGCGAAGGGTGCCGACAGCTTCAAGGCCTATGTGAAGGGCCTCGACAACAAGCTGGTGAAATGGACAGGCACGGTCACGGAAACCCGCAAGTGGCACGAAGACGATTACGCGCCCGCCGCCGGCATGCTGGTCGACATGGACGGCGCGCCGGGACCGGAACTGTTCGTCAACATCGGCGTCGACAACCTGGAGACCGCCAAGACCGGCGCCAAGGTATCCTTCACCGCGCGCCTCATGGAAAGCGTCGACGAGAAGGGCAAGCTTCTGATCAAGATGAAGGTCGAAGAATTCCACTAGGCGCCGACGGCGCCGGGGCACTCATGCCCGGCTGAGAATCAGCAACAGGATCGCCAGAATGATCAAGGCGATGCCGATCACTTCAAGGCGGGCCACCTTTTCTTTGAAAAAGAAAATCGACGCCGCGAAGGTAAAGACCAGTTCGATCTGTCCCAGGGCGCGGACATAGGCGGCGTTCTGCATGGTGAAGGCGAGGAACCAGGCGACGGACCCCGCCATGCCGACAGCCCCCACCGCCGCCGACCATTTCCAATGGACGAACACGGCCTTCAGGGTCGGCGCCTCTTTCCACGCCAGATAGGCGCCCATGGCGATCGTCTGGATGACCAGCGATACGGCCAGGGTATAGGCGACCGTCATTGCAAGGTCGTCCCATTTCAACGACAGCGCCGCCCCCCGGAAGAACACCACCGAAGCCCCCAAGAAGGCGCCGCAGACAAGCCCGATCACCGTCGGCCGTTCCGTCACCCCGGATATCAGCGCCTTCAGCGACACCTTCGACTGGCCCGCCGACAACACGACGACGCCGACACCCGCCAACGCGATGGCGGCGGCGGCGGGGGCGGTCACCGTGTCGCCGAGAATGAGGAACCCCAGGACGGCGACCTGGAACACCTCGGTCTTGGAAAAGGTCGTCCCGACGGCGAAGTTGCGGAACTGGAACAGGTACAGCAGCAGCACGGTGAAGATGATCTGGCTGGCGCCGCCCAGCACGCAGTACATCAGGAAGGTGGTATTGAACACGGGCAGATCCTTGCCCACGATTTCATGCAGCCCCCACAGATAGACCAGCGAAAAAGGCATAGCGTAAAGGAAGCGGACATAGGCCGCGCCCAGGGTCGAAAGACGCCCCTTCAGATGCTTCTGCAGCGCCGAACGCGCATTCTGAAGAAATGCCGCCAGAACGGTGATCGGTATCCAGAGTTCCATGTGTTGGGGGGCCTTCGCGGGGGTGGGGTGTCATCCATACCCCGTTCATCTCCACCAGGAAATGCAATTTTCCCACCCAGGGCCCACCATTGATATGGGCACCGCGACAACGTCATAATTATTTTATATTTTTTTGCATATAAAAATGTTGATAAGATACGCGTATATTGCGATTAATTAGCGCCAGTGCGTCTGAATACGCATCGTCGTATTCACGCAGACCAAACCGGCAGGCAATCGACGCTGCATTCGCCCTTGCCCATAACACCACCCTCGGCACCGCCCGCTGACCAGCGCGGCAACGCCTTGAAAAAAAGGGACGTGCCGTGGCCGACTCTGATTTGATTGTCTTGCGGTCAAAGACGGACCCATACCTTTTCATCATCACCCAGCGCAGCCGTTATCGCGTGGCCATGGATGCCTTCCATGCCAGCGATCCGAACGACAGTCTGATCCACGTGCCGCCCGACCGGGCCCAGACCCTGCTGCGCGGGATGACGGATTTGTCCTATGTCGTGGACGCCATTAACGCCAAAGGACTTTACCGCTACCAGACCAATTAACGCCGATCCCCACCCCTATTTCATCGCCGATCCAACCAGACACCTTTGAGGGAAGGGAGGGTACGATCGAGGATGTCTACACGTGAATTTCTACAAAAGCCTCGCCGTCGCCGGCGGCGTTACCGGAACCGTTCTGGGCGCTGTCTTGCTGACCGGGCTGATCACCAAGCAGAAAATAGAACTGGACCATGCGGAACGCAGTCGTCCCCAGACCCTGCGCATTCAGGCGATCCCTGTGCGCCTGGGCGGCTACAGCCTGAAATACAAGCAAGGAACCGGCGACATCGTCATGCTGTCCGTATCGGTCACGGTCCCGGGTCTAAAAGAAAAGGATCTGGTCTGTCGCTTGGCGCCGCGCCTGGTTTCGACCGTCACCAACGACGTTACCATTCGCTATTCCGACATTGATGCCCTGCGCGCCGATCTGACCAAGACCCTGCCCGAACATCTGCGCCGGCGATTCAATCTTGCCCTGGGCGGAAAGCTGATCCAGAGCGTGATTGTCGACAAGGTCGAAACCGGGCAACTTCCGCCGCGATCGACCTGCAACAACGCCTCCTGAGGCACCGCGCGTCAGGCCACCCCCTTTGCGGGACGGCGACCCGATGGTATCTGTTGGGCCGACAATCGTGCCAACAACAGTTAACAAACGGGGGAGCACCTCACCCGTGAGCAGGGCGAACAACATCTTCGAGACGGACCTGGGCCCCACCCCAGCCAACCATCAGCCGCAAACGCCGCTGAGCTTTCTGACCTGGGCGGCGGCGGTCTATCCCGATCAGGTCGCGGCGGTCCACGGCGCCCGGCGCATCACCTATGGCGACATGCTGATCCGCTGCCGCCGACTGGCCGGGGCACTCGCCGCGCGCGGCATCGGCCAAGGCGACGCGGTGTCCGTCATGGGCGCCAACACGCCGGAATTGCTCGAAGCGCACTTCGGCATTCCCATGGCGGGGGCCGTGCTGAACGCGCTGAACACGCGGCTCGACGCCCCGACCATCGCCTTTATTCTCGATCATGCGGAAAGCAAGCTGCTGATCACCGACCGGGAACATGCGCCGGTGATCAAGGACGCCCTCGCCCGCCTGGGCCGCAAGATCCCCGTCATCGACATCGACGACCCGGAAACCGAGGCCCAAGGCGGCACCCGGGGCGCGCATCTGGGTGAAATGGACTACGAAGCCTTTCTGTTGACGGGCGACCCAGAATTCCCGGTCCGGCCGCCGGAAGACGAATGGCAGGCGATTTCGCTCAATTATACATCCGGCACCACGGGCAATCCGAAGGGTGTCGTTTATCACCACCGGGGCGCCTTCGTGACTGCCATGGGCGGCGCCCTGGTTTCGCGCCTCGACCGCCAGTCGCGCTATCTGTGGACCTTGCCCATGTTCCACTGCAACGGCTGGAGCTATCCCTGGTCGATCACCGCGGCGGCGGGCACGCATATCTGCCTGCGCCGGGTCGATCCGGCCTTGATCTTTCCCATGATCGCCGAACATCGCGTGACCCATATGTGCGGCGCTCCGATCGTGCTCAACATGCTGATCCACGCGCCGGACGCGGTGAAGACCGCCTTCGACCAGGAAGTCCAGGTGTTCACCGGCGGCGCGGCCCCGCCCTCGGCGGTGATATCGGGCATGGAGAAAATGGGCTTTCGCGTCACCCATCTGTACGGCCTCACGGAATCCTACGGCCCCTCGACCTATTGCGCCTGGCAGGACTCTTGGGATGACTTGGACCGTGACGCCCAGGCCCAGAAGATCAGCCGTGCCGGCGTACGTTATCCGACCGTGTTCGACCAGACCGTGATGAACCCGGAGACCATGGAACCCGTGCCCGCCGACGGCCAAACCATGGGCGAGATCATGCTGCGCGGGAACACCATCATGAAGGGCTACTTGAAGAACCCACAAGCGACCGAGGCCGCGTTCCGCGGCGGCTGGTTCCATACGGGCGACCTCGCCGTGCTGCACGCGGATGGTTATGTGGAAATCAAGGACCGGTCGAAAGACGTCATCATTTCCGGTGGCGAGAATATTTCGTCGCTGGAGGTCGAGGAATGCCTTTACCGCCATGCGGATGTGATGGAGGCCGCCGTGGTCGCCAGGGCCGACGCCAAATGGGGTGAAACGCCTTGCGCCTTCGTAACCCTGAAACCAGGGACCGAAGGCCGCACCGATGCCGCGGCCATCATCGACTGGTGCCGAACCAACATGGCCCACTTCAAGGCGCCGCGACATGTCGTGTTCGGCCCTCTGCCCAAGACGTCCACGGGCAAGATCCAAAAATTCGTACTGCGCGACCGCGCCAACGACACCGACCAGGAGACCAAATCATGAGCCGTTTCTTCCGCGATGACCTTTTGGCCGACCGGGTGGCGCTGGTCACCGGGGCGTCCTCCGGCCTGGGCCGCCGTTTCGCCGAGGCGCTGGCCGCCCACGGCGCCGCTGTCGCCTGTTGTGCCCGCCGGCCGGAGAAACTTGCCGAGACGGTCGATACGATCACCGCCGCTGGCGGACAGGCCCTCGCCGTGGAAATGGACGTGACCGACCGGGAGTCCGTCGCCGACGCATTCGAAACCGCCGACCGGGCGCTCGGCCAGGTCACGATCCTGATCAACAACGCGGGCCTTGCTTCCACGGACCGCGCCATCGACCTGGATCCCGCGACTTGGAATCAAATCATGGCGACCAATCTGACCGGCGCCTGGACCGTCGCCCAGCGCGCCGCCAAGGACATGATCGCCGCCGGCAGGCCCGGCACCATCGTCAACGTCGCCTCGGTCCTGGGCCTGCGTCAGGCGGGTGGCGTCATGCCTTATGCCGTGTCGAAGGCGGGAATTGTGCAGATGACCAAGTCACTGGCCCTGGAATGGGCGCGGCATAATATCCGGGTCAACGCCATCGCCCCTGGCTATATCGAGACGGACCTGAACCGGGATTTCCTGGAAAGCGAGGGGGGCCAGACCCTCATGAAGCGCATTCCCCAGCGCCGCTTCGGCAAGCCGGAAGACCTGGAAGGCACTCTATTACTGTTGGCCTCGGACGCGTCGGATTTCATGACCGGCGAAGTCGTCGCCGTCGACGGCGGTCATTTGATCAATACGCTTTAAGGTTTTTTAGCCCTTGATGAAGGGCTCAGCTGCCTCGGGAATTCGGGAAGCGATCGCGGGCAATATCCAGGGACCAGTCGAATTGCACGGCGAATCCCCCGTCGAATACGCGGGCAACACGGCCCGGCACATGGGCACGGCCGCGAATGACCAGCAGGATCTCGTCATCGACCTGAACCGGGCCGTCCTGAGGTTCGCTGCCTTCGGGATAGATGATCGCCGCCCCACCGACGGACATGTCATACAGCTTCCCGCCCCGGTAAGGGCTGCCACCGTTGACTTCCACGTCCCCGTACACGACGGAACGAGGGCTTCTGCGTGCGTCTTGTTGTTCGTTGAAGTCCATGGCGGTCATCCTTGGCGACAAAGACCCCGCCCTCAAAAGCTATTCTTTTTATGACGGGGGGAAATTTAGGCCATAACCCTGATCTTTCCCTGACAAGATTAAAAATCAGACAAGAATTCGCGCCCCATTTCCGATTTTTCCCGCAAATCTGATAGTCTCGCCGCCCGCCGTCTGGTGAACATGACCCGACCTACGACGCAGTAAAGACAGGAACCCGCCTTCATGGATTTCAAACTGACCCCGGAAGTGGACGAAACCCGGCAGGCCATCCGCCGATTCGTCGCCGATCACATCCTGCCGCTGGAAGCCGACCCGTCCAGTTACGACGACCACGAGAACATTCGCCTGGATCTGCTGGACGAATTGCGCGCCAAGGCGAAAAGTGAAGGGCTTTGGGCCCTGTCCATGCCGACGGCGCGCGGCGGACGTGGCTTCGACACGGTCGGCATGGCTGCCTGCTACGAGGAAATGAACCGCTCCATCTTCGGGCCCGTGGTGTTCAACGCCGCCGCGCCGGATGACGGCAACATGTTCGTTCTCAACAAGGTCGCAACGGACGCGCAGAAGGAGAAATGGCTGCAGCCGATCATCGACGGCGCCGTTCGGTCGTCCATCATCATGACCGAACCGGCGCCGGGGGCCGGCTCCGACCCGTCGGGCATGATGCGCACGCGGGCGGAAAAGAAGGACGACACATGGGTCGTCCACGGCCGCAAATGGTTCATCACCGGGGCCGGCGTGGCGTCCCACTTTATCCTTCTCGCCCGCACCTCCGACGACGAACGGCGCAATTTGACCGCCTTCCTGTTCCACAAAGACCAGCCGGGCTGGGAAATCGTGCGCCGGATTCCGATCATGGGACCGGAAGAACATGGCGGCCATTGCGAACTCAACTTCGACGGCCTGGAAATCCCCGATGAAAACCGCCTGATGGGCGTCGGGGAAGGCATGAAATGCGTGCAGATCCGCCTCGGCACCGCGCGCCTGACCCATTGCATGCGCTGGCTGGGCCTGGCCAAGCGGTCGTTGGAGATCGCCGATGAATACATCTCCGAACGGGAAGCCTTCGGCACCCGCCTGGCCGACCGGGAAAGCGTGCAACTGCTTTTGGGCGAAGCGGCCAAGGAAATCCAGATCGGCCGCCTGTTGAGCATGCATGCCGCCTGGACCCTGGATCAAGGCAGCCGCGCGCGGGCCGAGGTTTCGACCGCCAAGGTCCAGGTCGCCGACACCCTGCACAAATGCGTCGATACGGCGGTGCAGCTGTGCGGCGCCAAGGGCTATTCCAAGGACACGGTCCTGGAATGGATTTATCGCTATGCCCGCCAGGCGCGCCTGGTCGATGGGGCGTCCGAGGTCCACAAGATGGTCCTGGCCGGCCAGTTCCGCGAACAGGGCCTTGATTACTGGCATTGGGGCTGAGGCTGCCCGTGGCCGGAAACCTGACATCCGATGAGTGTGCCCGCCTAACCGACTGGCTCGCGCAACAGGCAGACGCACCAGTCCGCATCCTGGCAACGGAACGGCTGTCCGGCGGGGCGATCCAGGAAAACCACCGGCTGGAAATTGACGTCGCGGGTGGCGCCTGGCCGGGACGACACGATCTGGTGCTGCGCCGGGACGCGGCCTCCGCCGTCGCCACCAGCCATTCCCGGGCCGAGGAATTCGCGCTGCTGAAGGCCGCCCACACCGCCGGAGTCACCGTCCCGGCCCCCTGCGTGCTGTGCGAAGACGAAAGCCTGCTCGGCGGGCCGTTCTTCCTGATGCATTGCGTTGCCGGCGAGGCGCGCGGCGGGCGGCTGGTCAAGAACGCCCCCGATGCGGCCCTGGTCCGTGACCTGGGGGCCAATTTGGCGCATATCCACAGCATCACACCGCCCCGCAATGGATTGGGTTTTCTGGGCACCCCGCCGACGGACCCGGCCCGCGCCGCCGTGGCCGAATACCGCGCCTTTCTCGACGCCCTGCCCGACCCGCACCCCGCCGTGGAATGGGGCTTGGCCTGGCTGGCCGATCATGCCCCGGCACCCGGCGGCATTGTGCTGTGCCACCGCGACTACCGTGTCGGCAATTTGATGATCGAGGACGGCAAATTGTCCGCGACCCTGGATTGGGAATTCGCCGGCTGGTCCGACCCGCTGGAGGATATCGGCTGGTTCCTCGCCAAATGTTGGCGGTTCGGGCGCTGGGAGCAGGAGGCCGGCGGTCTGGGCCCGCGGGATGCCTTCCTCGCGGGTTATGAAGATGCCTTGGGCCGCACGGTCGACCCCGCCGCCGTCACCTATTGGGAGGTCATGGCCCATGTGCGCTGGGCCGTGATCGCCCTGCAGCAGGCCTGGCGGCATGTATCGGGGGAGGAACCATCCCTCGAACTGGCGCTGACCGCCCATGTCGTGCCGGAACTTGAGGCCGAAATCCTCGCCATGACGGGAGAAACCCTTTGAGAAAGAAGCCGAGTGGACCCGCCCTCACCGAAATCGCCGACGCCACGGAGGCGACCGCCGACCCCAATGCCGGCAACGCCAAATACGTCGCGGCGATGATCCGCAACGCCCGTGCCATTGCGGAACGTCAGGCCGCCGCCGGGGATGCGCCGGAACGGGCCGAGACGGCGGCTCTCAAGACACTTCTGGGCGCGGACGGCAGCCTTCAAGACCTCAACCGCGCCCTCGCCCAAGCCATCCGCGACGGCAATGCTCCCAAGGGAACCCATGGCCATTTGACCGCCGTCACGCAGGCGGAATTGGGTGAGAGCAACCCCCGCTATCTGGCACGGCTTAAAGAAACCGGCTGATCATGTCAGACGTTGACGATGGCAGGCTGACCAGCCAGCTCTACGACCTTGCGACCGGCGACGAGGACGCCCGCCTGTGCCGCGACATCCCGGAAGACCAGTGCCGCGAACAGCCCGTCAATTTTCTTGCCCAGACGGCGGCCCAGGCCCTCAGCAAGACCGGCGACGCATTGGCCGACACCAAGGTCGTCCTGCCCTGGCTTCTGGGCACGATGGGCGCGCCCGCCGCCTTCGCGGGCCTGCTTGTTCCGATCCGGGAATCGCTGGCGTTGATGCCGCAAATACTGGTCGGCGGCGTCATCCGGCAGTTCCCCCGGCGCAAGGCGTTCTGGGCTATCGCCTCGATCGCGCAGGGAGCATGCATCCTGGCCATGGCCGGCGCTGCCGTGGCGGGTCTTGAGGGCACGGCGGCGGGATGGACGGTGACCGCGCTGGTGGTGCTGTTCAGCCTGGCGCGCGGCGTCGCGTCCATCGCCGCCAAGGACGTTCTGGGCAAGACCGTGTCCAAGGGCCGTCGCGGGCGCGTCAGCGGACATGCCGCCACGATTGCCGGGCTCGCGGCCGGGGCCGTGGGCACCTACCTGATGCTGAGCCCCGCCGCGACCCGGCCCGACTGGCTGCTCTATGCCCTTGTCGCCGGCGCCGGAGCCTGCTGGTTCGTCGCGGCGGCGGTCTATCTTCGGATTGTCGAATATCCCGGCGCCGTCAGTGGCGGGCGCGGCATCAACGATCTGGTGCGCGAACAGGTCTCGATCCTGGCCAAGGACCGGCAATTACAGCGGTTTCTGGCGACCCGGGCGTTGATGATTTCGACGGCATTGGTGGGCCCGCTTTACGTGACCCTGGCACAGCGGCAAACGGGCCTGGGGCTTGATGGCCTGGGCTGGCTGATCATCGCTTCGGGCTTGTCCGCGGCACTTAGTTCGTCGTTCTGGGGCATTCTCTCCGATCGTTCCTCCCGCGCGACCATGGCCTTGGCGGCGGCGATCGCGGGCGCGCTCGGCCCCGTGGCGCTGCTGGTCCTCACGCATATGCCCGGTCTTGCCGGCTCGATCATCTTTTACGCCGCCATTCTGTTCGTGCTGGGCGTCGCCCATGCCGGCGTGCGTATCGGGCGCAAAACCCACGTCGTCGATCTTGCGGGCGGTGACCGCAAGGCCGAATACGTCGCGCTGAGCAACACCGTGATCGGCATACTGTTGCTGGGAACCGGCGCGCTGACGGGAGCCTTGATGGGGGTCAGCATCACGGCGGCGATCGGAACGCTGTCGGCGCTTGCGCTGTTGGGCGCGGGCCTGGCCATGACCATGACCAACGTCCAGGAATGATGCCGCGGGCTGCACAGACAACATAATGTGATGGGCTGTGATTTCACGGCCCTCCGGCCAACAACGATAATCCCGCAATGACGACAATTCTGCTGGTCGATGATGACGCGGAGCTGCGCGGGACGCTGTGCGAAACCCTGGAAGATGCCGGGTTTCGGGTGCTGGCCGCGTCGGGCGGCCATGCGGCGCTTGAGATCGTCACGCGTGAGGCCGTCGATACCGCCGTCACCGACATCGTCATGGCCGACGGCGAAGGGATCGAGTTCATCCTGAAAGCAAAGGCGGCCCGGCCCGGCCTGCCCGTGATCGCCATGTCGGCCAAGGCCATGTATCTCACGGACGCGGCCCGCCTGGGCGCCGACCACACGTTGCTGAAGCCGTTTCGCCTGCGCCAACTACTGGACTTGCTGGGTCCCGCCGCCTGAGCCGCGCGGACGTGCGTTTCGCGAATTTAGGCGTTATATAACTTCAGAGACAAAAACAGCCGCGCCCACCGGGCAGCGGCCGCCACCGAGGAGACGCCACCCCCATGTCCATCGTATTGGGATGCATTGCCGACGATTTCACCGGCGCCACGGACCTTGCCAACACCCTGGTCAAGAACGGCATGCGCACGGTGCAGGTCAACGGCGTGCCCTCGGGCGCCAGCCTGAAGGACCTGGGCGACGCGGAAGCCGTGGTCGTGGCCTTGAAATCACGCACCTGCCCGGTGCACGAAGCCGTCACCGAATCGCTCGCCGCCCTGGCCTGGCTCAAGGGTCTGGGCACCCGGCAGATCTTCTTCAAGTACTGTTCGACCTTCGATTCCACGGACATCGGCAACATCGGCCCCGTCGCCGACGCCCTGTTGGACGCGCTCGACGCCGATTTCGCCATCGCCTGCCCGGCCTTTCCGACCACCGGGCGGACCATCTACAAGGGCTATCTGTTCGTGAACGATGTTCTGTTATCGGAATCGAGCCTCAAGGATCATCCCCTGACCCCCATGCGCGACGCCAACCTTGTCCGCGTGTTGTCGCGCCAGACGGACGAGATGGTCGGCCTGGTCGAACACAAGACCGTGCGCAAGGGCCCGGCTGAGGTAAAGGCCGCCTTCGCGTCCCTGAAAATGAACGGCAACCGCTATGCCATCGTCGATGCCCTGGACGACGCCGATCTGGGCGTGATCGGCCAAGCCGTGGCCGATCACCCATTGGTCACCGGCGGCTCGGGCATTGCGCTGGGCCTGCCGGAAAACTATCGCCGCCAGGGCCTGCTGGGGGCCGCCGCCAAGGCGCAGTTGCCGAATGTCACCGGCCCCGCCGTGGTCATCGCCGGCAGTTGCTCGCAGGCGACGCGCAGTCAGGTCGCGCGGGCGAAAAAGCTGTGGCCGACCCATCAGGTCGATCCGCTTGCCCTCGGCGACGTGGTCGAGGCGGCGCGCGTGCTGGCCGACAAGATATTGGCCGGCCTCAACAGTGGGCCGCAGTTGATCTATTCCACCGCCGACCCGGATACGGTGCTGAAGGTGCAGTCGGAAATGGGCCGCGGTCAGGCGGGTGATACGGTCGAACGGTTCTTCGGGCGGCTGGCGCGCAACCTGCGCGACGGCGGCATGCGGCGCTTCGTCGTCGCCGGCGGCGAAACGTCGGGCGCCGTGGTTCAGGCGCTGGGCGTGCAGGCCATGCGCATCGGCCCGGAAATCGACCCGGGCGTGCCCTGGACCGAAAGCCTGTCCCTGGGCGCCGGTGGCGAGGCGGCCCTGGCGCTCACCCTCAAGTCCGGCAACTTCGGGGCCGAGGACTTCTTCGAAAAGGCGCTCGCCATGCTCGACGAAAAGGCCGCCGCATGACCCCGGAAAATAAACAGCGCGACGAGATCGCCCTTCTTGGAAAATCCTTGTTCGACCGGGGCATGACCTATGCGTCGTCGGGCAACATCAGCGTGCGCACGGAAGACGGCGGCTGGTTGATGACGCCGTCCGGGTCCTGCCTGGGACGGCTTGACCCGGAACGCATTTCCAAGCTCGACAAGGATGGCAATCACGTCAGCGGCGACAAGCCGACCATCGAAACCTTCCTGCACATGGCCGTCTATGATCAGCGCGCCACGGCCCAGGCCATCGTGCACCTGCATTCAACCCATTCGGTCGCCGTCAGTTGCCTGAAGGAAGTGAACCCGAAGAACGTGCTGCCGCCGATCACCGCCTATTACGTGATGAAGGTCGGCACCCTGCCGCTGATCCCGTTCTTTCCGCCGGGCAGCGTCGATCTGGCCAAGGCGGTCAAGGAAATGGCGTCGGACCACCATGCGGTGCTGCTTGCCAACCACGGCCCCGTGGTCGCGGGCAAGACCCTCGCCGATGCGGTCTACGCGACGGAAGAACTTGAGGAAACGGCACGGCTCTACCTGATGCTGCGCGGGCTCGACACCACGTTTCTCTCGCCGGAACAGGTCGCCGAATTGAAGGCGCGCTTTCCGGGGTGATCTATCGGGGTTGGCTGGCTTCCGCCGTGATCGGTCACGTCACCGCCGGCAATTCAAACCAGAACGTACTGCCGGATCCCTGCACACTTTCCACACCGATCCGGCCGTTCATCAACTCGATCATCTGTTTACAGAGCGCCAGGCCGATACCGTTGCCTTCGATCGTCGAGGATACGGCATCGCTTGTACGATGGTAACGGGTAAACACTTCGTCGAGATTCGATGCGGCGATTCCAATTCCGGTGTCTTTCACCCAAATCCGGATGGAATGATCGCCGGCCCCGCCGGCGCCGATCGTGATCCTGCCGCCGGTTCGGTTGTATTTGACCGCATTCCCAAGAAGATTCAGCAGGCATTGCTTCACCCGGAAGCCGTCACCCCTGACCGTCAGGTCGGCCGCAATATCGTCGACGGAAACCGAAATGTTGCGTTCCCGGGCAAGCATGGCGACCAATGAAACGCTCTCGGCAATCAACTCGGACACCGAAATCGGGCCATTGCTCAGACTGAAGGCGCCGTCCTCGCTGCGGGCCTGTTCAAGGACATGGTTGATCAACTCCAGCTGATGGTTTCCGGCTTCGATCATGTTCCCGATGTACTTTTCCTGCGTGTCGTTCAGGCCATCGCGCCCGTGTAACGTCAACATTTGGGCAAACCCCAGAATCGCGTTGAGCGGTGTCCGCAATTCATGGCTCATGAATTCGACCAGCAGCGATTTCTGATCGCTCGCCAGGCGTGCGACTTCGCGGGCACGGACTTCGTTGGTTACATCCGACACCAGGACCATGAATTCAGGCGCGCCGGCAGCGGTGGTCACCGCCGGAACGATCCGTACGGACAGGTGCCGAGCCCTTTCCGAGTGGGCGCCGATCATCAATTCCCGGACCATGGGTTGCACCGAATGTCCCTGGCGCGAGTCGGGAGTGGCACCGCCATCCAGATGGCAGCCCGGCAGCACATCCTGAATATGGCGCCGGGTAAGGTCCCGCTCATCCAAATCGAGCATCTCCAACCCGAACCTATTGATCGAATGGATCATGCCACGATCGCTGATCAGCAGAATTCCAATCGGCGCATGCTCCAGCAAATCGTCGAGGAACGAATGGTGGGCATCCTGAAAGCTGTGTCGGTTCGGCAAATCCTGTTCGGCGTGACGGAGCGACCCGATGGCGGCGCGGCGGCGCTGCAGAATGTGAATGCGCTCACGGATATGGCCGGCTACGGCCTCCGGATCGGTTCTTGAGAGTACGACGGTATCGCTGACCGGCAAATCCTGAAACTTTTGCTGCCCCTTCTCGCCGCCGGAATTGAAAGCATCATTCAATATGATGATCGGCAGTTTGGCGCCCGAGTATCGCAATCCAACGGCTGTGCCGACGGGATCGCGGTCTCCTTCGCCCAACAAGAGCAGTCTAGGCAGATCTTCGCCACTGTCCGGAAAGATGTCGTCGACCGCCCCGGCCCATGCATGAAACGTGAACCCATCGCCGATGGAGCCGATCAGACGGTCCATGAACGGCTGGTCGTCGAGCTGATAGAGTACTTGTGCGCTCATCAATCTACTCATCACCGAAAAGTGCGAGTCCCAGGAGCTTTCGTCCCGTCCAAATGCGCAACAGATCGGTCGTCGGCGCCATCACATGCGCCGCGCGTACGTCGCGCAAATGCCGCTGCATCCGATCACCATCCCGGTAGGCGGTTCCGCCCATCATGGTCATGGCCTCGTTGACGACATGGGTCGCGACATCGGCAACTTCCGCCTTCGATGACAGAATATGGATGACCGCATTCTCATCACCCGCATCAAACATCCGCGCACCGTTGTACAGCAGTTGCCGCACGGCTTCGGTCTTGGCCCAAAGCGTGCCAAGGCGCTGTTGCAAGACGGATGAATCAGCCAAACGGCGGCCGTCGTGTTTGAATTCCCGCGCGATCAAATGCGCCCGTACGATTTCAAGGGCATCCGAAGCAACGCCCAGATATGTTCCCGACATGGCCGCCAGAAAGTATGGTGCGACGACGTTGAACATGTACCAGATCTGATCGCCCTCGGACCCCAGCAGGTTGCGCGCGTCCAAATGGACGCCGTTCAGGTCAAGCGTGCGGGAATCGTTGCCACGCATGCCGAAGCCCTGCCAGGGATCATGCCATGTCATGCCCTCGGTCCCGTCGGGAAGGACCGTACAAGAGAACTGCACCAGTCCTTCCGGATCATGGTTCATGACAGACACGACGTATGAATCGACATGCGCTCCGTTGGTCACGAAATGCTTTTGTCCGTCGATGCGAAGCGTTGCCTCGTCCACATGCGTCAGACGGGTCTGCGGAAAGTAAAAATGCGATCCGGTTCCGGCTTCGCTTAACGCCAGTGTCGTCAGATGCTTGCCTTCACAGATCGGACGCAGAAATGCCTGCGTGTGATGGTCCGTCGCGCGGGCTGCGATCACGGACGAACCGACACAATGCATGCCGAAGCAGATCGCCGTCGATGCGCATTCGCGGCCGAGGATTTCGCAGACCTTTGCCAACGCCATCAGGCCGTGGCCCAAACCGCCGAATTTACGGTCAACCACCAATCCACCCAATCCGGCAGCCTGCAGGGCTCGCAAGCCGGCTTCCGGCCAGGAGCAATCCTTGTCAATTTGCGTCGCATTCTCTCGAACCACGCCTTCTGCGATGCGTTTCGCAACGGCGAGTACGTCACTCAAGGACGTTCGATCCGATGAGAGAACTTGAGCGGCTTCAATAGCCATTCACTCTCCTCCAATCGCCTGATTCGGCGATCACTTATCGGTTTCACCAACCCTGACCGTGCGATGTCTCCATTACGTCTTCATCCAGAAGACACGACATAACCGGCAGGGTTCCGGCCCCCTTTAGCGACGCGATCGACGCAAACTTCATGCCATATTACATACGCCTTTAGGATAGTATCCTTTTGCGTGTGGCTTTATTTGTCCCACCAATCCGGCTTCTGCCGGGCGCGCACCTAAGCACCTAAGGGCGCGCTTTCTCGTCCGACACGGCCTCATTCGGCCAACGCATCAAAATTCACGATCCGGACGGCAAGACGGTTGCCGTGATCGCTTTGTCACGTCATTATGTAGACCGTTCTGTCTATTTTTATTACACCGGAGCATGCCATGACCACGCCCCCGTTCACCCTCGGCGCCCATCACATCGGCCTGACGGTTCCCGACCTCGACCAGACCAAGGCTTTCTTTGAAGGAGCACTCGGCTTTCAACAGGTGGGGGAGGTTCCCGACTATCCGGCGGTGTTCATTTCGGACGGCACGGTCATGCTGACCCTGTGGCGGGCGGAAAATCCGGAAACCGCCACCCCCTTCGACCGCCGGAAGAACATCGGCCTGCATCACCTGGCCCTGAAGGTCGCGGATTTCGCGGCGCTGGACGCCGTTTACGAACGGGTCAGCACCTGGCCCGGTGTCGAGACCGAATGCGCACCCTGCCCGGTGCGGCCGGAATCCCCGGCGCGGCATTTTCTCTGCATCATTCCGGGTGGGCTGCGGTTTGAATTCTTCGCCCCGCCCGAATAGCCGCGATCAGACGCCCTTCCACTCCGGCTTCTGCTTGGCGACGAAGCTTTCGACGCCGTGCTTGAAATCGCGGCTGCCGTAGGCGGCGTGGATCAGGTCGCGGTCGTCAGGGGTCAAGTCCGTGCCTAGTCGGCGCAGGGCCTCCTTGGTCACGCGCATGGTCACCGGCGCGTGGCCCAGCAGCTTCTCGACGATTTCCGCCTGCAGGGCGTCGATGCCGTCAGCCTCCGCTACGGCCAGCAGATAGCCATGGCCCAGAAGCTCCTCCGCTTCGGGCATTTCGGCCAGCATCAGCATGCGCTTGACCATGGGCAGGCCCAGGGTTTCCGTCAGCGCCCGCAGGTTCTGCGCCGACAGGCAATTGCCCAGCGTGCGCGCGATGGGCACGCCGAAGCGCGAGCCCGCCGTGGCGATGCGGAAATCGCAGGCGTTGGCGACCGCCATGCCGCCGCCGACGGCCCAGCCCTCGACCACGCAGAGGGTCGGCATGGGCAGGCGTTCGATGCGGGTCATATAGGTTTCGACCTTGTCCTCATAGGCCAGGCCGTCATCGCCCGAGGTGAAGGCCCCGAATTGGGCGATGTCCGTGCCGGCGACGAAGGCCTTGCCGCCCGCCCCCCGGAACACGGCGACCCGCACGGAGGGATCGTCCATGATCTCGTCGCAGGCATCGGCCAGGCCTTCGTACATGGTCCAGGTCATGGCGTTGCGGGCCTGCGGCCGATCGAAGATCAGATGGGCGACGGCGCCGTTACGGGTCAGGCGCACAGCGCCTTGGTCGTCTGCGGGAGTGGTCATGGGGCTTGGTTCCGTGATTGTTGGATGATGAGTGAATTCAGCGGGCCGCATCCTAACCCAGGTGATCCGGCAGGCACAGCCATGAGCAGGCATTTTCGCCTGACCGGGCGGCGTCAAGCAGAGTAGAATGCCGCCATGAAGGCAGGAAATCAGCAAACGGGCGCGCGGCTCCGCGTCGTTCTCGCCCCCGACGTCGCCATCGGGCCGGGCAAGGCCGACCTGTTGCAGGGCGTCGGCGAAACCGGCTCCATCGCCGCCGCCGGGCGCGACTTGGGCATGAGCTACAAGAAAGCCTGGGGCCTGATCGAAGCCCTGAACGCGCAGTTCGGCACCCCCCTGGTCACCACCTCCCGCGGCGGCAGCACGCGCGGCGGGGCCGAGTTGACGGAACTGGGGCACAAGATTCTCGATCAGTACCGCAAGATGGAGGCCAAGACCGAAAAGGCCATCGCCGGCGACCTGATCGCCATGCGCAAGCTGCTGCCCAACGGCGGCGAATAGCGCCCCATCGCAGGCTTGCCATCGCCGCCGGCAAAAGATACTTTCCGATATGTCCGAGTTGTCCTATCGGAGGAGATCGCCGTGCCCACGTCCTTCGCGCTGAAACGCCGCCTGCTTCTGCTGGCCGCCGTCGCCGCGTTGATGCTGCCCGGCCCGGCCCGCGCGGGCGAGGTCAAGGTTGCCGCGGCCGCCAACTTCACCCAGGCGGCCCAGGACATCGGCGCCCTGTTCGAGAACAAGACCGGCCACAAGGTTGTATTCAGCTTCGGGTCGACCGGGCAACTCTATACCCAGATCGCCAAGGGCGCGCCGTTCGAGGTGTTCCTGGCCGCCGACCAGACCCGCCCCCAAATGGCCGGGACCAATGGCTTGGCGGTGGCCCAAACCCGCTTTACCTATGCCACGGGCAAGATCGTGCTCTACAGCCGCGACGCCGCCTTGGTGCAGGGGCCGAGCACGCTGAAGCGTGAAACCTTTTCCAGGATCGCCATCGCCAACCCCGTGACCGCGCCCTACGGCGCCGCCGCTGTGGCGGTCCTGAAGGCCCTCGGCGTTTATGACGCCCTGAAATCCAAAATCGTCCAGGGCAACAGCATCGCCCAGACCCATCAATTCGTGGAATCGGGCAATGCCGAACTGGGCTTTATCGCCTTGTCGCAGATCGCCGGTCACGACCAGGGGTCGCGCTGGCCCGTGCCGGAAAACCTTTACCCCGCCATCGCCCAGGACGCGGTTCTGCTGACCACCGGCAAGGATAATCCGGCAGCCCGGGCATTCTTGTTGTTTCTCGGCGGGGCCGAGGCCAACCGGGTGAAAGCCAAATTCGGTTACGGCACGGGCGAACCGGCCAAGATCCGCCCGGATGCCTGACCAGGGGCTTGATCTTGCCGGGTTGTGGTCGCCGATCCGCCTGACGCTTGAACTGGCCACGGTGACCACCGTGGTTCTTCTGATTATCGGCACCCCCATCGCTTGGTGGCTGGCGCGGTCCAAGGCCAAGTGGAAGGAAGCGGTCGCCGCCGTGGTCGCCCTGCCGTTGGTGCTGCCGCCGACGGTGCTGGGGTTCTACCTGCTGGTCGCCATGGGGCCGGACGGGCCCGGCGGCTGGATCGCCGGGCTGTGGGGCGAACGCTCCCTCGCCTTTACCTTCCAGGGCCTGGTCATCGGCTCCGTGTTCTATTCCATGCCCTTCGTGGTGCAGCCGATCCGCAACGCCTTCGAAGCCTTCGGCGACCGGCCGTTGGAGGTCGCAGCGACCCTGCATGCCTCGCCCTGGGACGCCTTCTGGTCCGTCGCCGTGCCGCTGGCCCGGCCCGGGTTCCTGACCGGCGCGGTCCTGGGTTTCGCCCATACGGTGGGCGAATTCGGCGTCGTGCTGATGATCGGCGGCAACATCCCTGGCGAGACCAAGGTTTTGTCCGTCGCCGTCTACGACTATGTGGAAACCCTGCGCTGGGCCGAGGCCCATATCCTGGCCGGCGGCCTGCTGGTGTTCGCCTTCGTCGTCATTCTGTCGATGATGCTGCTGGAAAAGCGCATCGGACGCGCCGCACGATGACCACGGATACCCCGGTTCTCGACGCCGCTTTCAAGGGGCCGGTCGGCAGTTTCAACCTGGACGTCGCGTTCAAGGCGCCGCTCGCGGGCGTAACGGCCTTGTTCGGGGCATCGGGCTGCGGCAAGACCACGATCCTGCGCTGCATCGCCGGGCTGCACCGCCTGCCGGGGCGCCTCGCCCTCGGCGACCGGACATGGCAGGACGATGGGGAAAACCTGTTCCGCCCACCGCATAAGCGGCGCGTCGGCTACGTGTTTCAGGAACCGTCCCTGTTCGCCCATCTGACCGTGCGGCGGAATCTCGAATTCGGCGCCCGCCGGGCGCCCCGCGGCAACGGAACTGTCCCCGCCGTCAATTTCGATCAAGTCGTTGACCTGCTCGGCATCACCCATTTGCTGGACCGGGCCCCCGCCAAGCTGTCCGGCGGCGAGCGGCAGCGCGTCGCGGTCGGCCGGGCGCTGTTGTCAGAACCCCGCCTGCTGCTGATGGACGAGCCGCTGTCGGCCCTTGACCGTTCGACCAAGGATGAAATCCTCGCCTATTTCGAGGTCCTGCACCGGGAATTGAACATCCCCATCCTCTACGTCAGCCACGACATTTCCGAGGTCACCCGCCTGGCCGACCGCCTGGTCGTGCTGTCGCGCGGCGGCAAGGTCGCCGAGGGGTCGGTCGGCGAGGTGCTGGAACGCCTGGACCTGCAACCCATGACCGGGCGGTTCGAGGCCGGGGTCATGCTGACCGCCACGGTCAAAGGTCGCGACGAGGCCTTCAACCTGACTTACCTGGACCATCACGGCCAGACCCTGACCATCCCCGCCGTCGATGCCGCCGTCGGCGAAACCATCCGCCTGCGCGTGCGTGCGCGCGACGTGTCGCTGGCAACCCATCCGCCCACGGGTATCAGCATCCGCAACATCCTGAAGGGCACGGTCATGGAAGTTCGGGAGGAAGCGGACACCGCCTTCGCCGAAACCCTGATCGACATCGGCGGCGGCCGCCTGCGCGCGCGCGTCACCCGCCATGCGGTGGCGGACCTGAACCTGGCCGAAGGCATGCCCGTCCATGCCCTGATCAAGAGCATCACCTTCGACCGGCGCTCCCTCGGCTGAACCGCCGGCCGGGCTGGAAAAACCGGCCCAGGGCGCGTAGGAATATCCCTGAACCCAGGGAGGACCGCCGACCGTGAAGGATTGGAACACGCGTTACGCCAAGGCGGGGACGGAGGCCGACACCCGCCTGTTCGGCGATCAACCCTGCGAATACCTGCGCGAAATCATGGCGCGCTCCGACTTTTCCGCGCGCTCGGCCCTTTGCCTGGCCGACGGCGACGGCCGCAACGGCGGCTGGCTGGCCGAACAAGGCCTGGCCGTGACGGCGGTCGATGCCTCAAGCGTGGCGACGGAACTGGCCCTCGCCCATGACAAAACGCGCGGCGTAACGGTCGAGCGCATCGTGGCCGACTTGGCCGCGTGGTCCCCGCCGCCGGGCCGCACCTGGGACGCGGTGTTCCTGATGTACCTGCAATGCGAAGCCGCCGTGCGCCTGCATGCGGCCCAGACAGCGGCGGCGGCGCTCGCCCCCGGCGGCTGGTTCGTGGCCGAGGGCTTCGCCCCGGCGGGTGCGGGCGGTCGCAGCCTGGGTCCGGAAGACCCGGACCTTCTGTACGAACTGGGCGACCTGCTGGACGCTCTGCCCGAGCTTGAGGTCATGGAGGCGCTCAAGGGCCGCATCCGCGTCAACGAAGGCCTGCGCCACCGGGGCGAGGCGCGGATCGCGCGGCTTTTGCTGCGGCGGGTAGAGACCCCCGCCGCCTAGGATGCGCGCCGGTTCAGCGCGGCCACCCGGGCGCGGCGCTTCAGCCACCACATGGAGATGCCCGTAATGGCGAACAGCAGGGGCAGCAGGCCAGACAGGAACACCAGGAACCGCCAGGCCGCCCCCAGCCCGCCGCCTTCGTGAAGCGGTCGCTGCCAGGCGGTGATCCAATCCGTGGTTTGCAGGCGCCGGGGGTCCTGAACGGACAGAACCTTGCCCCGCCAAGGGTCGATCATCACCGAAATCATCGGCGCCCCCGCCGCCGCATCCGGCACGTGGAAGCGGACCCGCGCCGCCTGCCCCGGGCGGAACGGCATGGCGACCATGGCCAGGGCCGCATCGGGCACCGCCTGCCGGGCCAGCGCGGCCATTTCGCCCAACGCCATGGGCATGCCGCCGTCCGGCGCCTTGACCCGGACCCGGGCCCGCGGCGTCGGCTCCTCGCCCAGCGCCATGCCGACACCGGCCGCGAGAACCTGGGGAAAGGCGATATAGACCCCGGTGATCGAGACCACCAGGAACAGCCCAAGCGCCCAGAACCCGACCGCGCCGTGCAGATCGCGGTGCAGGCGGAACCCCCGGGCACCCCGCTTGACGGTCAGCGCCGCCCATAGCCCGCCCGCCCGCGGCCACCAGATGACCAGGCCGCTGATGCCGAGAAACACCATGACCACGCCCAGCCAGCCGATGATCTGGCGGCCCGTGCCGCCGGACAGCAAGGCATGGCCGTGCAGGTCATGCATGAAGCCGGTCAGCGCACTTCGGGTACTGCCGCCCGCGCCCAGAACCTTCAGGGTGACCGGATCGACCGTCACCTGGAGGACCTTGGGATCGCGGAAGCTCGCCCCCGGCGGCCCCAGGCGCACCACGGCGGGGTCGCCCGCCGCTTCCGGCATGGAAACCATGCTGGCGGTAAAATCCTGCGGCGCCCGCGCGGCGGCGGCGGCGATGATCTCGGCCACCGGGCGGCTTTCGCCGGCGGAGGCCCCGACCGCCGGCAGCCCCGACAGCAGGCCGTCGATTTCGTCGTGGTAGACGAGATAGCTTCCGCTCAACCCGAGAAGGACCAAGGGCAGGAACAGCACCAGCCCCGCCCAGAGATGGATCTCGCCGAGCAGCCAGCGCAGCGTCCGCCGTCCGCGAACCCTAGCCCCTTGTTCCGTAACCGGCGCGGCCTGCCCGCCGCCCGCCTGTGTATCGCTTCCGTCCATGCCGTCTAAAGCTCCGCCCATTGCCGAATCAGGTTGTGATAGACCGCCGTCATCGCCGTGAAACTGGGATGATCGGGATGATCCGTGCCCAGGCGCTGGATCGCCTGGTCCATGTTGAACAGCAGCGTCCGCTGTCCGTCGTCGCGCACGATGCTCTGTATCCAGAAAAAGGAAGAGATCCGCTCGCCCCTGGTCACCGCGCGAACGTGGTGCAGGCTGGTCGACGGATAGACGACCATGTCCCCCGCCGGCAGCTTGACCGCATGGGTGCCGTAGGTGTCCTCGATCACCAGTTCGCCGCCGTCATAGTCGTCGGGATCGGTCAGGAACAGGGTCGCCGACAGGTCGGTGCGAATGCGCAGGCCGGTGCCCGGCACCTGGCGGATCGCGTTGTCGACATGGCTGCCGAAATTCTCGCCGGGACCGTAGCGGTTGAACAGCGGCGGGAAGATGCGGTGCGGCAGGGCGGCGGAAATGAACAGCGGATTTCGGTTCAAGGCCGCGACAACCCGTTCGCCGACCCGGCGCGCGGCCGGATGGCCTTCGGGAACCTGCCGATTGGCCTTGACCTGCGCCGACTGATAGCCGGCCGTCACCCGGCCGTCCACCCAGTCGGCGTTCTGCAGGTCCGTCAGGCTTTGCGCCGCTTCCGCCCGGTCGAGAACGCCGGGAATATGCACCATCATCGTCAAAAACTCCGCCGCCGCCGGTCATCCGGCGGCGGCATCGGTTGGGTCTAGAACTTGAAGTCGGTTGTCAAAACGAACGACCGGCCCGGGGCCACGGTCGCGAAATGGGTGGTATAGGGCTTGTCGTAATAGGTCGTGTCCAACAGGTTGTTGGCGTTCAGGCGCAAGGCCACGTCCTTGGTCACGTCATAGGTCACCGAGGCGTCGAGCCGCCAGAACGCCTGCACGCGCTTGGTGTTTTCGAAGTTGCCGTAGCGTTGGGACATGAAGGTCACGCCCAGGCCGGCGTTCCATTGCGGCGTCACGTCATAGGTGGTCCACAGCGAGAAGCTGTGCATGGGCACGTTCGGCAGGTTGTTTCCTTCGTTGGTGGTGATCGGCCCGTCGTCGACGTTCTTGCTTTTCAGGAAGGTATAGCCGCCGAACACGCGCCACGCCTCGGTGATCCGGCCCGCCAGGCCGATTTCCGCGCCCTGCACGTACTGTTCGCCGCCCAGGGTCTCGTCGGCGCCGCGTCCCGGCTCCGTGGCGTAGCGGGCATTGGTTTTTTCCGTGCGGAACAGGGCGGCGGTCGCCGCCAGGCGGTTGTTCAGCAGGTTCCACTTGGTGCCCAGTTCGAAGCTGCGGGATTCTTCCGGATCAAGGCTCGCATCGCCCGACCCCAGGTTGTCCCGGCCCTCGCCCGCGGTCGTGCCCGTGGGATCCGTCGACGTGCCGTAGGACGCATAGATCGAGCCGTTGGGCAGCGGCTTGTAGACGACCCCCAGCTGATAGTTGAGGAAGCTGCTGTTGTTCTGGCCGTTGTTGTTCTTGGTCAGATAGTTGTCGAACCGCAGCCCCACGTTGAGCAGCCATTGCGGCGTCAGTTCGATGGTGTCGAAGGCGTAGACCGCCTGTGTCTGGACCAGGGTGTCCGTCGCGGTCGCGTTCGGCACGATGGAGCCCGACCAGGGATCGCCCGGATTGGGCGCGAAAAGATCGACGCAGTTGTAGCCCCCGGCGGCCCCGACGCCGCCGACGGAACAGTCGCGGTTTCCTGTATTCACGACATAATTGCGGTTGTGGCTGGCCTCGTAGGACACTTCGACCCCCGCGTTGAAGCTGTGCTTCACCTTGAGCGCCTCGAAATCGCCGGACAGGTCCGTCTGGTTCATGATCGCGCGGGTGTCCGAATTGCGGCTTTTCACCGCCCGCCACACGGAACCTTCCTGGATGTTGTCGTCGGCGCTGTCGTTGGGGTTGGTGACGATGTAGTCGTTTTCGCTGCGGCTGAAGCGCGTGATGTTGCGCAGCATCAGGTTGTCCCTGATTTCATGTTCCAGCGTCAGCGTCGCCGCCGCCGTTTCCGTTTCCTGAAAGTCGCGGTTGAGCAGGCCGTAGAAGTTGTCCCGGTCCACATCCACGGGAATGCCGTGCACGGGGTCATAGGGATGGCCGTAGTCAGGCATGTCGTCCGTGCGCAGGTAATAGAGGTTCAGCGTCGCGCTGGTTCGGTCCCCAAGATCCAACGACACGGACGGGGCAAACCCGATGCTGTTGGTCGTGACCTCGTCGCGCCCGGCGACCTCGCTGTCCTCGACCAGGGCATTCAGGCGCACAGCCGCCCAATCGGACACCACATAGTTGGCGTCCGCCGTGGCGCGCTTGCTGAACGGAAAGCCGAGCGAGGCCGACCCGGACACGGCGTTTTCCTGGAACGGCTTCTTGGTCACAAGGTTGATGCTGCCGCCCGTGGAGCCGCGCCCGGCATAGGCCGACCCCGGCCCCTTGACGACCTCGACCTGTTCCAGGTTGAACATGTCGCGGGTCTGGGAAGCCGTGTCGCGCAGTCCGTCGACATAGATATTGCCTTCTGAGGCATAGCCGCGAATGTTGGGCAGATCGCTGTTGGGAACCCCGCCCTCGCCGGCCCCGAGCGTGATCCCGGGGGTGGTGCGGAGCACATCCTGCAGACCGGTCGCGTTCCGCTCCTGCATCAGTTCCTTGGGAATGATGGTGACGGATTTCGGGGTGTCGACCAGGGGCGCCGTGAACTTCCCCGATGCCGAGCGGTCGACCTTGTAGCCGGATTCCGGCGTGCCCTCGACCGAGATCGTCGGCAATTGGATCGAACCGGCGTCGCCGCCCCCCGCGTTATCCGATTGCGCCAGGGCCGGCCCCGCGACGGCACAGGCAATGATGGCGCCCGTCGACGCGCCGTACCGAAGCCAATGGTGAAAAGAAAAGCTTTGCCGAACCGGGCACTGGGCGCCGGATAAAGCTCTGCCGTGCCGATGAGTATGCATGTCGTTACCTCGAGTATGTCACCAGGTTGATAGAAATTCCTGGCTGGCTACCCGAAGCTCGAAAGCACCGGTTGGCTGGCTTGGACGATATGAATGCCCGGCATAACGGGCTATTTGGTCAGGATCAGCCGATCATTGCTGGTCAGACGAAGTCGATATTCCGTGCCGTTGTAGACAAGGCAAATTTCCCGGGAACCACGTAACAGGGCATCGACATCGACCCTCCTAAGCTTGTCGGTCAGCTCCAGAGAATCTTGATCTTTTTCCTGTACCATCTGCATTTGTACCCAATTGTATTTCCGTTGTGATCAAGTTTGGGGGCAGGCAATGCCGAGACGTTTTGTATACAAAGCGTTCGTCATTATTGCAAATGATTATCAATATCAAATTGTAACAAATTGTCACAACCCGGCCCTTCATTTCGTCGTTGGAAAACAAAAAGCATGGGGAAAACGAAAAGCATGGTCCCGGTCACGGCATGGCGGAACAAGCGACACACCCTCGCATCAGAACGATATGGAAAGTCTCTGATTGTCCGGGACAGACGCCCCGATGCCCGTCTATCGCAAAGAGAACTGCACCGGCACGACGACTTCCAGCTTGTCGCGTGACATGTCGCCGGGAATGGGCGGCAGGGGCTGGGCTCGGTTGATCATGGCGATGGTTTCCGTGTCCAGCATGCGGTGACCCGAGGACCGTTCGATGCGGTAGGCCAGGAGATGCCCGTCCCGGTCGATGGCGAAATACAGCAGCACCGCCCCTTCGATGCGGCGCAGGCGGGCCGAGCGCGGGTATTCCTTGTGCTTTTCCAACCAAGCCTGGAGCACGGACATGTAATCCGCCGCCGCCCCGGCCTGACCGCCGCCCTGGGAATTGTCGCCGCTGCCGACGTCCTTGGCGTCCTTGGTGCCGGCCTTGCCCTGGGATCCCGCGACCGCCGGCGGCGGCGTGTGAACCGGTGTCGGCGCGACCGCCGCCGTCTCAACCGGCTTGGGCGGCGGTGCCGCTTTGGGGCGCACCACCTTGGGCGGCACGGGCAAGGGGTCGCGCGGGCGTTCCTCGACCGCCTTGACCGGCTCGATGGCGACCGCGTCGGGAACCACCGGCTCCACGGGCACCACTTCAACCGGGATCTCGGGCGTCACCGCCTCGACGGTCTCGATGGGCTCGACCGGTTTCGCTTCCTGCGGTTCCGGGGAGTCTTGAGCGTCGGAACCGGGCGCACCGCCCGCCGGACCCAATGAAATCTCGATCCCGCCGACACCCGGAAGCTGCGCCCCAGACGGCGCCGGGGTCCACAGCACGACGGCGGCCGCGGCCGCGTGCAGAAACACCGCCCCGGCAATTGCCATATTCCAATGACGAACGCGTATTTCCATCACAGGGCCTTCGGCACGGTCAGCACGTTGACCTTCCGCACACCGGCGGCGCGCAGCAGTTCCATGATCTCGACCAAACGCACCGCCGGCGCACCGCCATCGGCCTTGAGCCGGAAATGCGTCACCCCGGCTTCGACCGGCGCGACCAGCGCGGCCTTCAGCCCGGCGTCGTCGACGGTCTTGCCGTCGAAGGCGAGGCGCCCGTCGGTACCGACCAGAATGACGGGACTGGCCTCGTCCGGCTCCGTCTCGCTGGCGGAAACCGGCGGTTCGATATGGAACGGATCGGTCGCCGCCAGATGCCCCGCCAGCATGAAGAAGATCAGCAGCAGAAACACCACGTTGATGAGCGGCAGAATGCGGTCGTCGTCGTTGGTGCCGCGCCCGGGGCCGGGCCGAAGAGAACGCATTACTTGTTCCTCCGGATCAGCGACAGGTTGGCGACCCCGGCGGCGGCCAATGCATCGACCACCTGGACCACCTCCTGCACGGCGATGCCGTCGTCGGGGCGGACCAGCACGGGGCGGTCGGGCTTCTTGGCAAGCGCCGCCACGGCACGGCTCGTAATGCGGTCGAGCGACATGGTCTCACCGGCAAGGCGCAGGCCGTCCGCCCGCACCTCGATCAACAAGGCCTGCTCCAGCGACGCCGACCTTCCCGTCTGCTTCGGCGAGTCCAGGGTAATGGACCGCCAATTGAGGAACGACGACGCCAGCATGAAGAACACCAGCAGGATGAACACCACATCGATCAGCGGCGTCAGCGAGATCAGGTTGCGGCGGCGCCCGTTATTCGGCGGCGCCAGCGACAGGCGTGCGGTAGGCAGAGCCGGCATGGCTTTCTTCCGTCTGAGGGGCGGCCGTCAGGTCCGCCGTGAAGACCTGGGTTACCAGGTTGTCCATTTCATGGGCCGTACGGTCGATCATCCGCTCCAGCCAGTTGACCACGGCAACCGTCGGGATCGCGACCGCCAGGCCGACGGCCGTGGTCAACAAGGCCTCCCAGATGCCGCCGGACAGGATCGCCGGATTGATCCGGTTGCCCGCCTGTTCCAACTGCTGGAAGGCCTCGATCATGCCGAGCACCGTGCCGAACAGGCCCAGCAGCGGCGCCAGGGTGGCGATGACCTCGAGCGGGCGCATGTAGGCGCGCAGCATTTCCAGCATGTCCAAGCCACACCGCACGACCTCTTCCCGCACCTTGCCTTCGTCCAGGTCACGGCGCGCCTTGCCGCGCATGGCCAGCAACACGACCCGTGCCGCCGGATTTGGCGAAGCGCGCAGAAGCTCCGCCGCGCGCGATGCCTTGCCCGTGCGATACAGGGCCAAACCCCGGCGCGCGGTGTCGCGATCCCACAGGCGGACGCCGCGGAACTGCCACAGCTTAAGACCCAAAATCGCCACGGCGACGACGGACATAGCGATCAGGATGGCGACGACCGGCCCGCCGGCAATCAACCAGTCCAGGCCCTGCGCCAACATTCCGGGTTCTTCCGCGACGGCTGTCAGCGGGTCCCCCACCTGTTGGTTCTCCATTCGATTACTCCTCTAAACCCCGGGTGTAGCGCCCCTTGCGGGCACGACAAAGACTGCCCCGCATCCGCTTTGACGCGGGCCGCCTATCTAATAAGACGAACGAAAAATCGGATTCCTTCACGCCATTCTCCAAAAAATCATTTGATGAAAGGCTGGGCCGCGCGGGACGACACGGAAACAAGCGAAAGACAGTCCGCAGGTTCAGCCTTGGCCGCCTTGCAGGACATCACGCCGTTCAACAGCATGCGCCCGATCGCCGGGCATTGGATGCCGCTGATATCGAATACCTTCAGGCTGGTTTTGCCGGCACCGATGGGGGCCGCCTCAACGGCGACCCGGCGCTGCACGATCCCGTCCCCATCGAAGGTGACAAGGTCCAGCTTCAGCGACGTGAACGCCGCCGCCGTGCCGTTGGATAACAACAAATAGGCCCGGCAGGCGTCGCCGGCGGCCTCCAGCTTGTTCAGTTCGACCCCGATGCGGCCTTTTTCCACCGCCGACGCCGTGCCGGCGGATAGGGAAAAGCCGGCAACAATCAGGGCGGCGGCAAGGACGGTTTTGATGCGTCGGTTCATTCGGGGCCTCGTCGTTTTGTTTTGCTGCGCTGTTCCTTAATGCGATTGACTATTAATATCAAGTCGACATGTCCCTTGCACCTGTTCATATCGCCCCCCCTACCACGCAGCGCGCAGGCCGACGAAGACGGACCGCCCGGTTCCCGGCTCGAACAGGGCGGAACTGTCGGTCGCGGTCGCGGCGACGCTGGAACTGGCGATGTACTTCGTGTTCGCCAGGTTGCGCAGGTCGACGAACATGGACACGTCCTTCGACACCTCGTATCCCGCCCGGAAGCCGAACAGGACATAGGACTTGGTCGCGACGGAATTAGCGTTGTCGACGAAATAAGCCTCGGGCACCCATTCGATGTTGGGTCCGGCATGAAAGCCCAGGGGGTGGTGGTAGGTCAGCGCCGCCCGGATGAAATGCTTGGGCGCGCCGGGCAGGTCGTTGTCGCCCCAGGTCGCGTCGTCGTCGAACTTGAAGTCGCTGTAGGTGTAGGCCGCGTCGAGCGACAGGCTGTCCCCCTTATCGCCACTTTCTAGCAGGTTCCGGGCGAAGGCCCAGCCGATCCCGGCCTCAATGCCCTGGTGGATGGTCTTGTCGGCGTTGGTCACGGAATAGTTGCCGCCGCCCAGGTCGAAGTACTGGAATTCCTTCCTCAGATGGGCGCGGTAGACGGCCAGGTCCCAGGTCAGGTCCCGGACTTTGCCGCGGGTGCCGATTTCCAAGGTCGTCGCGGTCTGGGCCTCGGTATCGGACAGGGCGGCGTTGGTGAAGTTCAGTTCACCGAAGGTCGGCGCCTCGCCGCTCTGCGACAGGTTGCCGAACACCTGCCAGTCGGGCGCCGCCTGCCACAGCAATCCGACCTTGGGGTTGACGAAGGTGTAATCGTTTTCCCCCGAGGTGTCGGTTGCATTATCGAAGCGGTCGTTGCGTTTGCGCGTCGCGTGAAGGAACTGCAGCCCGCCGATCAGCGCCAACCCCGGCCGCAGGTCGTAGGCGTTTTCCACATAGGCCGCATAATTGACCGAGCGGTCCGATGAGGCGGACAAAAGCCCGCCCTTGTTCCCCGCGTTGTTGGTCGATTGCGTATTGTCGACCCAGCCGCCGGAGATCGTCAGCCCCGCCGTCAGGCGGTTGCCGTGACCGGCGATCTCACGCTCGTCGACGATCCGGCCGTAGGCGCCGAAGTCGTGATAGGTGTAATCCAGATACTGGAAAATCGGGTGGATCAGATGCTTGTTCACGGCATAGCCGCCCAGTTCCAGCGTCGCCGTATCCAACTGCAAGGTCGTCTTGTTGGCGACGCGCCAGGAGTCGATATTGCGCTGGTAATCGCGGGTCAGGTTGGCGGCCGCCGCGGTCTTGGGGTCGGTCAAGGCGGCGGTCTTGGTCACCGAGCCGGGGATGTCCTGCTGAATGTCGGCGTAACCCATATAGAACCGGGTTTCCAGGCTGGGATTGATGCGCCAGCCCACATTGCCCGAGGCACGGACGGAATGACCGCCGCTATGATCCCGGTAGCCGTCCTGACGCAGCCAGGACGCCGTGGCGAAGGCATCGACGACGCCGTTATTGCCGCCGCTTGAGACCTGTCCCCGGCGGAACCCGAAGCTGCCCAGGTCGAGACGCCCCTGCGCCAGGTCGGCGTCATATCCCGTGGGCGTCACGAAGTTGATCGCCCCGCCAAGCGTGTTGGCGCCGTAGCGCAGGGCGTTGGCGCCCTTGTAGACCTCGGTATAACGAAACGCCGTCGGGTCCAGTTCCTGAAAATCCGTGCTGCCGTCGGCGGAATTGACCGGCACGCCGTCCTGATACAACTGAATGCCGCGCATGTGAAAGTTCCGGGACAGGCCAGAGCCGCGGATGGACAGGCGGGAATCCTCGCCCCATTTCGGCTGCACGAATACGCCCGGCGTAAAATCCAAAATGTCCTTGAGCGTGCCAGAGGCGGTGTCCTTCCAGGCCGTGTCGGGCACCAGTTCGACACCGCCGGGGGTGCGTTCGATCAGGCGGCGGGCATCGTCCGTGCCCGGCACGGTGAGCGACGGCGCGGCGGTCCCGGTGATGGTGACCGGGTTCAATTCGACGGGCGTCGCCGTGCCCTCGGCCGCCGCCGCCGGCATGGCGGCCGCGGTCAGGGCCGTGGCGAAGAGGGCACCGAGCGGGCTATGGATCGGATATCGGTTCATGGTCGTGTTCTCCTTGGCACCGGAGCCGGCCAGTCGCACGCATTGCGCCCCGGCGGTATCGGCCCCGGTACGGTCGTCAATGTTTGTGGGTCTGCGGTTTTGCGGTCAGGGTCAGGGTCGGGGCCGGGGACGTAAGATCCCACCGCGATTGACCCGGCTTCGGCACCTCGACCCAGGCGCGGGTCCCTTGCGCGCAATCCTGGATGACCGGAAAGATCAGCACTCCGCCGTCGGCGGCGTCCGGCAGCTTCATCTGCAGGGCAAACTCATCGAAGTGCTCGTTCGGCAGGGACCCGCCGTGCCACACGATCTCGGAAACCACCTCTGTGACCGTCTTGCCGTGCGGGCCGGCAACCGGTTCCGGCAACGTCTTCTTGCGGATGTCGATGGTCCAGCCCGCCTTGGGTTGGGGCCGCACGCTGAGGATACCGGACGGGATTTGCACCGTGACCCGGACGGTCGGCGACGTGCCGCAGCCGTGGCCGATGCGGAACAGGCCTTTGAAATAGCTGCCTGCGGGTGCTTCGCGGGTATCGAGAACGACATGGGCGGATGCGGGCGCACCCATAAGACCTGAAATGAGAATCGCGCAACCGGCGGCTACGGGGAAACGTCGGGGCATGAATCGCTCCTGTACATGTATTTTTCAAGCATGTTCATTATGGTGACATATCATGTATGTCAATTGCATGTTTAATTGAAATGGATCCGCCGCGCGGGCGTTACCAAGGGATGCGGCTGTCACGGAATGCCGTCAGGGCATGAAGACAGCTAAGAACGCCTTGGGCGCGTCGACGCGGGTGGAAATCAGCCGAGGAGGATGGGAGGTGCCCGGGAACCGAGCGGCAGGCGGTCCGCCGACGCCGGCAGGCCGAGAGCGGGCGGCAGAAGGCCGGGGACGCTGCGAACCGCATGGATCGTCAGCAGGACCGGCTGTTCAGGAACCGCCAGGGCCTTGCCCGCGACTGTCGCGAAGGGACATTTCAGCGTCCCCTCGCCGCCGGGGGTGGCCGGGCCGTCCGGCGCAACCCGATTGCCCGACTTGTCGACAACGACAGTCTGCAGACCGGCCCCGGTACAGATGACGACCTCGTACCGGCCGTCGCGCAGGGAGTCCGTATCGAGCATGTAGCCCGCCGGAAGAACCGCATGCAGGGCGAACAGGAACAGGGCAAGCGTTGCGACCGCGCGCCGCGTCCCCGATCCGTATCCTGCGTGAGTCCCCCTGATCATGTCCCTACGAAAGCACCGGCGCGGCGACCCTGTCCAGGATTTTTGTGCGACGCAATACAAGTTTCCATCGACGCGGTGCGACACCGCACTCGAACGGCATGCCAATCCGACGAAAGACGCCTTATTAGATACAGGATCAAACGTTATTGAGAATCATTCTTAACAATTGTACGTTGTCGATGACCCGGGACTATCTGCCCCGGAACCACAAGTGTGCCCTATTCCTTGCCCGCAGATGCCACGACACGATCAGGCCACATGAAGATGATCGACGACCACGGACCGGCAACATGACGAGACACCCGCTCCACTCCCTGGCTCAGGCTGCGGAGATCTACTACGAGGAACTGCGTCGATTCATCCTGCGGCGGACGGGGTCGCTCGCCATCGCCGAAGACGTGGTCCAGGAAACCTGGATTCGCGCGACCACATCCGGCGCCGTCATGCCCGACAACCCCCGGGCCTATCTGTATCGCATGGCGGGAAATCTGGCGATCGACCATATGCGCCGAAATCGGCGCCGGGAAACCTGGGTCGATGGCGATGCCGACGACGCGATGCTGGCGCACCTCGAAAGCCCAGGGCCCGCCCCCGACGATGTCGTCTCGTCGCGGCAGGAATGGCATATCCTGACCCAAGCGGTTGCGGAACTTCCCGATAAATGCCGCGAGGTCTTCCTGCTGTACCGCGGACGCGGCCTGACCATGCGACAGGTCGCCCAGGCCTTGGGCATTTCCGACAAAACCGTGGAAAAACATATCGCCCGCGCCATGGTCCATTGCCGCCGGCGCCTGCGCGAGGCCGGGCGCGACGTGTGACCGCCCCAACGCCCCAGATCGGCAGGGCCCGAAAACCGGCACGCGGATATCATGGGGGATTTTCCGGCCGCCAACCGTCTTATCCTTAAGAAGCCCCACCTAGCCCCACCGACCCGGCCCCCCGTTGACCCCGCAACAGGTTCAGATGACCGACGATCAGGATCATTCCACCCCTCAGTCCCCGGACGACGCGATTTTCGCACAGGCCGTTTCGTGGCTGACGCGCCTGCGCGAACGGGACACGGACGCGGCTGCTTTTCAGGCATGGCTTGCCGCCGATCCACGGCACGAAGCTGCCTTCGCCGAGGCTGAATGCCTGTGGGGACGGCTGGAACTTCCTGCCCGCAAGCTGGCCGATACGGAAATCGGACGAACCCGCACCGCCCGGCGACAACGCCCCCTGCGCGGCCTTGCCGCCGCCGCGGCCCTGATGATCCTGCTGGGGGCCGGGCTGTTGTGGCGCGACGACATCGCGGTCCGCCTGCAAAGCGATCACATAACGTCAATCGGCATGCGCACCCCCATTGACCTTGCCGACGGCAGCCGCATCACCCTGAACACCGACACGGCGATCGCCGTCGACATGGCCGATGACGGCCGCCATGTCCGCCTGTTCAGGGGGGAGGCCTGGTTCGATGTCGCGCCGGATGCCGCCCGCCCGTTTACGGTCGGCACCCCCATGGGCATCGTCCGCGTGACCGGCACGCGGTTCAACCTGCGCATCGCCGACGGCAAGGCCGACGTCAGTCTGACCGAAGGCCGGGTCAACCTGACCGGCAGCATGCCCGGTGAGGCCTTGACCCTGGCGCCAGGGGAGAGCGCCCAGTTGACGGCGGCGGGGGTCTCGCCGCCGAAGCCCTTCGACCGGACCGCCGTGACGGCCTGGCTGCGCGGACAGTTCGTGTTCTATGACACGCCACTGTCCAGCGTGGTTGCCGAAATCAATCGTTACAGCCCGGGCCGCATCGTGATCGCCAAGGACGCACTGCGCGACCTCAAGGTCAGCGGAGTATTCCGCACGGACAACCCCGGCGCGGCGCTTCGCGCCATCACGGACACCCTGCCCCTCAGCGCAACACACATCACAGGCTATCTCGTCGTGCTGCATTAAAGCCGCGCCGCGCCCGCCACCGAAGGGCATGAAAAATTATGCCGGCAGCACTGGGGGAAACGAACCTTCAGCCCCGTCTCATGTTCATATGATTTTGCTACTTAGTCGCAATTAAATATATGAACATGAACTCAAGGGGGAATACGGGGATGAATAACGAACACCAGTCCACCCGGGCATTGAACCGTGGGGCGACATTAATGGCGCGGTACGCCCTGCTGACCGGCGCGTCGCTGCTAGCCCTGGCGCTGGGCACGCCCGCCGGCGCCGCGCCGGAGTCACTTCAGTTCAGCACCAGTACGGAAAAGACCATCGAAAAGGCCCAGGCCGACGATCTCTTCACCTTCAAGATTTCCTCGAAACCCCTGCCCCAGGCCATCGCCGAATTCTCGGCCGTCACCGGCCTTCAGGTTCTCTATACGGAGCCCGCCGTGTTCGAACGGACCGCCCCGGCGCTGGTCGGCGACTTCACCGCGCGCGATGCCTTGACCCAACTGCTTGCCGGCTCCGGCCTGATCGGGCGCTATACATCTTCCGCATCGGTCACCGTCGAGTTGCCCGGCAAGGGCGCCAATGGCGACGTCATGACCATGAACCCCGTGACCGTCGAGGGCCGGGGTGAAAAGGCCAGCGGCGCCGTCGCGGGCTATGTCGCGAAACGCAGCATGTCCGCGTCCAAGACCGACACGCCGCTGATCGAAACCCCGCAATCGATCTCGGTCATCACCCGCGACCAGATGGACGCCCGCAACGTCAACAAGATCAACGAGGTGTTGCGCTATACCCCGGGCGTCGACCCGCAACCGTATGGCAACGAGCCGCGCTATACCGACCTGCGCATGCGCGGGCTGAATGCAACGACCAACGGCATTTTCCAGGATGGTCTGGCGCTGACCTTCCCCGATTACGTCGTCAGCTACAACCCGGAACCCTGGGGCGCGGAACGGGTCGAAGTCCCGCGCGGCCCGGCCTCCGTGCTCTATGGACAGGGATCACCCGGCGGACTGGTCAACTATGTCTCCAAGCGCCCGACGACGGACCCCATCAACATCGTCCACTTTGAAGGCGGTGATTTCGACCGGTATCAGGGCAAGTTCGATTTCGCAGGGGCGATCGACGAGGCCAAGCAGTTCTCATATCGCTTTACCGGCCTATACCGCGACAGCGACACCTTCATCGACTTCATTGAGGACGACCGTTACTGGTTTGCCCCACAGGTGAGTTGGCAGCCGTCGAAGAACACGACCGTGACAGTGTTCAGCCATTACCAGCAGGACAACACCAAGAACTCCCAGGCCCTTCCCAGGTCCGGAACGGTGGTCGCGAATGCGAACGGTGAGGTTCCGCTCAGCCGTTTCGTCGGCGAGCCGGATATCGACCGGGTCGACCGGACGGAATACGCCATCGGATACGAGGTCGCGCACGACGTGGGCGAACGCCTGAAGCTCAGCCACAAACTCCGCTACAACAACGTCGACTTGGACGATGTCGTTGTTTACGGCTCGGGGTTCGACGGCAACCGGACATTGTCGCGTAGCGTCTACGGCAATTTCGGCAACCTGGACGGTGTCTACACGGACAGTAATGCGCAGCTGAAGCTGGACGTTGCCGGCACCAGGCACACCTTACTGGCCGGGCTGGATTATCAACTCATGTATCTGGAACAGATCGCGAGTTCCGCATCGGCGACGTCGATCGACGTTTTCGCCCCGGTCTACGGCACGCAGACGTCCGAGGGAAACATCATCATCAACAAGGACTTCACGCGCAGCCAAACGGGCATCTATTTCCAGGATCAGATCGAATGGGGCGACCATTGGCGCGTCACCCTGGGCGGGCGATTCGACCGCGCGGTGACCGAAACCATCAATCACCTCACCAAGGCGGTTTCCCAACAAGCGGATAGCGCCTTCACCGGCCGGGCGGGCGTGGTTTATCTGTTCGACAATGGGCTGGCCCCCTATGCCAGCTATGCGGAATCCTTTGCGCCCGTGATCGGCACCAACCCGTCGAGCAAGAACTACAAACCCGAAACCGGCCAGCAATATGAAATCGGCATCAAGTTCCAGCCTGAAGGCAGCCGCAGTTCCGTGACGCTGGCCGCCTTCGATTTGCGGCGCCAGAACTATACGGAAACGGACCCGTCAACGAACACGACGGACCAGACCGCCGCCGTTCGCTCCCAAGGGATCGAGCTGGAAGGTGTCGCAAGTTTCGACTTCGGCCTGAACGTGACCGCCGGATACACCTACATGGAAACCGAAGTCATCGAAAGCGTCGACCCGGCCGACCTTGGCGATGTTCTGACGCCCGCGCCCAAGCACGTCGCCACGGCCTGGGCCGACTACACCATCCCGGAAGGCCCCTTCAAAGGCCTGGGCTTCGGTGCCGGCGTCCGCTATCGCGGCATGCATTGGGGTGACGGCGACCGGACCCTCTCCGTTCCCGCCTTTCTGCTGTTCGACGCTTCGGTCCATTACGAATGGAAGGGTGTGCACTTCGGGCTGCATGCGCGAAACCTTTTGGACAAGCAGCATGTCGGGTCCTGCTATTACCGGAACAGCGCCGGGATTTGCACGGCCGGTGAACCGCTGACCGTCATCGGCAATCTGTCCTACCAGTGGTAGGCCACGGAACCGCGCAGCGCCTTGTTCCGTCCCCGGGAGAAAATTTTTTCTCCCGGGGACACGAGTACAACGGCCGTTTGATTCGTCTTAGAGTCATGAACACGACATTCAACGAAGCAAGCGGCCCTTTGCGCATGGCGGCGCTTTCCGCATGACGGAACGTCTGCGCCGCGCCCTGGATGCGCGTCCCCGGTTGACCCGCTGGCTATTGGCCGGCCCGGGCGCGGTGGCGGCGGCCCTTCTGTTCGCCATGGCCATGCCGATCTGGCTGCCCAAGGGGGCCGCCGGGATCGACAACATCGTCTTTCCCCTGATCCTGGTGCCGCTGATCTGGGCCGTGGTCTTCGTTTATGCCTGCGTAGAGGAAAGCCTTCTGCGCTGTGTTGCCGTGATCTGCGGCACCGCCGCCGTCTGCGGACTGACAGCCGCCATGGCCTTTACCGGATGGATATGACGCGCCCCAGCCGAATCAAACAGTGACGAAAGCCCCAACGATGAAATCCCTTTCGCAATCCCAACTGAAACGCCTGACCGCCGTGCACGGCTGGTCCGGAACGGTCCTGGGTCTGTTGCTTTACGCCGTCGTCGCCACCGGCACGGTCGCCGTATTCGCCCACGAAATTGCCGAATGGTCCGTCGGCGGCGCCAAAAATCACGCGCCGCTGGCAGGTGATCTCGACGGCAAGGTCCGGCCCATCGCGGAACGGATGACCAAGGGGTACCTTGAAGAAATCGCCATCTGGGCAACGGCCAAGGGCGACCTGAACGTGTTCCCCCATGCCCATGCCCGTAATCCGGAAAGTGGGAAGATCGAAAATTACGGCACTCTGTTCCGGCTTGATGGCACGACGGGCGCGGAATTGGCGCGCAACGAAGGGTTCGTGTTCACGAAACCGGAATGGTTCGAAGCCAGCGCGCTCGAAGACTTTCTCGTCGACCTGCATGTGCAGCTCTACGTTCCACGGCCTTGGGGGCTGATCCTGACCGGAATCCTGGGGCTGTCCATGATGGCCGCGGGCGTCACCGGCTTTCTCATGCACCGCCACCTGATCCGTGACCTGTTCGTCGCCGCCCGACCGGGCAACCGTCTCGTCACGGCCCGCGACCGCCATGTCCTGGCCGCAAGTTGGGGCCTGCTGTTCGCATTTCTTCTGGGATTTACCGGCTCATTCTTCAGTTTTGCGGCCACGGTCTCCCTGCCCCTGATATCGCAGGTCGCCTTCGGCGGCGACCAGAAGGCGATGCGCGAAACTCTTTACGAACCCGCCGTGACACCCGATCCGCGCCCGGCCGCCCTGGCCGATCTTGATGCCGTGATCGCCCGGTCCACGGCCCTGACCGGCACGCCGGTCCGCTTCCTCGTGGTTGACCACTACGGCCGCGCCGATGCCCGCATCAACCTCTGGCACATGCCGCCACAAGGAACACTGGCCTGGGTGCGCAACGTGTTCGACGGCACGGACGGCCGGTTCCTGGGCGTCAAACCCCGGGTCGGCCGGCAACCGTCGGCGGGCAACGCGCTTTATGAACTGATCTGGCCCCTGCACACGGGCGATTTCGCGGGCCCTCTGTCCAAGGCCGTGTGGGTCGGCCTGGGCGCCGCCATGTGTTACGTGATTTTGTCGGGAATGCAGCTTTGGGTGCGTCGACGCGAAGAGGCCGCCCTGTGGCGCGGCTTCGGGCGCGCGGTCACGATCACCGCCTACGGATTGCCGTTCGCCATGACGGCGGCGGCCTATGGCTTCTTCCTGTCCCTGCCCGCCGCCGATCCCTTCTACTGGACACCAATGGGCTTTGTCCTGGGCGCCCTCGCCTGTATCGCGGTCGGTGCCTTCGCGGGCGACGGCAGCGGCCTGATACAGCGGTTCCGGCGTTTGCTCGGCGCCGCCTGCATCGTTTTGCCAATTGTGCGCATGGCCATGGGCGGCTTGGACTGGGCGGATGCCGTGGCCCAGGGACAAGGGGCGGTGCTGTCCTTTGATTTGATGTTCCTCGTGCTCGGCGTTCTGCTGTTCCGCTGGGCGACGCGGCAGCCCCATGGCCGCCCCGCTGGCGACCCGTTGCCGGAACCCGCCGAATGAGCATCCTGGCCATCGTCGCCGCTGTTGCCGCCTCGACGGCGGCCCTCGCCTATCTTGCCTTGGGCAACGCCAAGCGGCGGCGGGTGTTCGGCCTGCCCCCCCTTGAACGCAAGGCGTGGCAGACCTGGCTTGCCATCTCCGGCGTGCTGGCCCCCGCCGTGTTTCTGCTGAATAGCGGCGGCGGTGCGGGTTTTGTCGTGTGGTGCGGTGCCGTCAGCGTGACCGGCTGGGGCCTGGCCGCGATGACCCCCACCAAGCCCATCGTGCCGCGCCGCCGGAACGGCGGCGGCACGAAACCGGATGCCGCGCAGTCGTCCGGCCCATGATCCGGGAAAACTCTCTATTGGAATTGATAATCATTCTCATTTAATATCGGCCGGCCTGTCCCCCCGCATCGTGGGACAGACGCACAAACTTGGACCCGGCCGGACAATGACCAATAACGGCGCTCACAGACCGGCAAGCCCGCTGGCGCTTGCCTATGACACGCATTATGCGGCCCTGATCGAATCCGTGGCGCCGATCCTGGGCTGCCGCTTTCGTGCCCAGGATGTGGTCCAGGACGCCTGGATCAAGCTGGCCGAACATCCGCCCGCGGATACGGTTCGCCAACCCGTGTCCTATCTGTTCCGTTTGGTCCGCAATCTGGCCATCGACCGCGCGCGGCGACTGGCGCTTGAAGTGCGCTATGGCGCCCGCGAAGAGTTGCCCCTGGCCGCCCCCAGCGCCGATCCGACACCGGAGCAGGCCGCCATTTCACGGGACATGATGCGCGCCCTGAGCGATGCCCTGTCCGAACTGCCGGAAAGAACCCGCCTGGTGTTCGAAATGCACCGCATCGCCGGCCATTCCGTGGACGAGATCGCGGGCCGTCTCGGTGTCTCCGACGGCTACGTTTACCGCATGCTGCGCCAGGCGACGGTCCACTGCGCCAAACGCCTGGGCCCCGACCTGGGCCGCCGGGATCGGTGAACGGGTTCCACCGCATCCCGCAACTTTCCCTGTTCACGAATGCCTCCACCAAGCGTCTATGTATATAGGCGGCCATCATCCGCAATCGCCCGCGCCGGGCCCGCACACGAGACCGAGACCCCCCATGACGGGCACCCCCCACCCCATCGACGACGCGATCTGGAACGCCGCCTTCGACTGGCTGATGCGGACCGAGGCCAACCCCGACGACCCGGCCCTGGCGGCGGCCCTGCGCACCTGGCTCGAGGCCGACACGGCCCATGCCCAGGCCTTTGAACAGATATGCCGCACCTGGCAAACCGCCCCCCACCTGCAGCCGACCCTGGCCGACCACAGGCCCCCGGCATCCTTCCGCCGGTCCCCGGCCCGTTCCGGCCCCCGACCCAGCCGCCGACAGGTCCTGGCCGGCGCCGGCGCCATGGCGGCGGGACTGGCGCTCTATGCCGGCACGGGTGCCCCTCGCCGTCTGTTCGCGGATATCTCCACCGCGACCGGCGAATTCCGCACCGTGACCTTGGAAGACGGCACCCATGTACACATGGACACGGCGACGGCCATCAGCCTTGATTTCACCGGCCCAAACCGTCGTGCCGCCCTGCTGGGCGGGCGGGCCTATTTCGACATCACCCGCGACGCGGCCCGCCCGTTCGCCGTGACGGCGGGCCCCGCCGAAGTGACGGTTATCGGCACCCGGTTCGACCTGCGCCTGGACGACGACAGCGTTTCCGTCGCCGTCGAACATGGCCGCGTGGCCGTCGGCATGGCAGGACGACGCCTGACCCCGGCCGATGGCCTGGTCGGCGGCGACAGCCTGCGCATCGACCTGACGACCCGCGCGGTACGGCGGGCCGACATTGTTCCCGGCACCGATACCGCCTGGCGCGACGGCCGGCTGGAGGTCGAAGACTGGTCCATTTCCCAGGTTCTCGCCGAACTGGACCGCTACCACCGGGGCGTCATTCTGTTGGGTGATGCGGCGTTCGGTCGCCACCGGGTCAGCGGCTCGTTCGATCTGACCCGGCCCGACCAGGCCGCCCGCTCCGTGGCCCGGTCACAGGGTGGACGGGTCCGCGCGCTCAGTCCCTGGGTTTTGCTGGTCAGCCCCGCCTGATCGATCTTCACGGATATATTTGTTCAAATTCCCCCGCACCGTCCGTCCTTAATATGAATGCTATTAAATCGCATTCGCATAATTATGAAATGGGCGCAAAGGTGTAATCGAAGATGACGACGACAAGCCGCAGCAGCGGGCTGCTTATGGCCGGTTTTCTGGCCACCGGTATCGTGATTCATGTGGGCGGCCCGGCAGCGGCGGAAACCCCGGACCGCTTGGGTGCCGCCGAATTCGCCCAGGCGCCGGCCGATGCCACGCGCCGCTTCGACATCACGTCGCAACCCCTGGCCGAAGCCCTGAAGGCTTTCGGACGTCAATCCGGCTGGCAATTCTCCTATCCCGCGGGCCTGACCAAGGGCCTGCGTTCGCAACCGGTTTCAGGCGACCTGCCGCCCGCCGCGGCGCTGCGCATTCTGCTGGGCGGCACGGGCGTCAGCTGGCAATCGACCGGCCCCGGCACCGTCGCCCTGGCCAAACCCGGCGAAGGCGCGGACGCCATGGTGCTCGGCCCGATCACGGTCGAGGGACAGGGGGAAAGCGCCTGGGGTCCGGTCGAAGGATACCGGGCGACCCGCAGCGCCACCGCGACCAAGACCGATACGCCGATTTCCGAAACCCCGGCGTCGATCCAGGTCGTCCCCCGCCAGATCATCAAGGACCAGGGCGCGCAGAACCTGAAGGACGTCTACGAAAACGTCAGCGGCGTGGTCCAGGCCGGCAATACCCTGAACGCACAGTCGGAGGTCCTGCCCTTCATCCGCGGCTTCGAATCCTCGGTCCTGCGGCGCAACGGATTGCGCGCGACCAACGTCGGCACGGTCGACCTTGTCAACGTGGAGCGCGTCGAGGTTCTCAAGGGTCCGGCCTCGATCCTGTACGGCGCGATCGAGCCGGGCGGCATGCTCAACGTTGTCACCAAACGCCCCCAGGCGACCGCCGCATACGACATCGACGCCGAGGCCGGCAGTTACGACCATTACCGCACGACCGCCGACCTGACCGGCCCCCTGACCGCCGACGGCTCCCTGCTGTACCGCGCCAATCTGGCCTATACGGACGAAGGCTCGTTCCGCGACGGCATGCATCTGGACCGCGTCACCGCCGCGCCGACCCTGTTGTGGACCCCCCGCGAGGGCACGGAGGTTTTGTTCGAGCTGGGCTATACCCGCGAGAAGCAGCCCTATGACACGGGTGTTCCCATCGGCTTCAACGGCGAGCAGTTGGTGTCCGACAGCACGTCCTTCAACCTGGCATCGCTCGACGGCCGCGACATCCGCGACTATTCGGCCAGCTACCAGTTGAGCCACGATTTTTCGGACGCCGTCACACTGCGCCATCAACTATCGTTCCACCGCGCCCATGCGGAAAACGAATCCCTGCGCCCGCGCAACGTGATCGGCACCGTAGGGGCCGAGGTTATCCGCCTGCGCTATCAGAACGAGGACCGCACGGACGACGAAGTCCAGGCCGTGGCCGACCTGCAAAGCAAGTTCAACACCGCCGGCATCGACCACACCTTGCTGTTCGGCTCCGAATTTTCGTGGGAAATCTCGGACTTCCTGCGATTTCGCGAGAACACGTCCAACGTCGCGATTTCCGACAACCCCGTGATCAATTACACCCCGCCGTCGTCGCAGCCCAAACAGTCGATCCGCGCCCATAACCGGCGCCTGTCATTCTATGGTCAGAACCAAATGTCCATGCTGGAAGACGGACGCCTGAAGGTCCTGGTCGGCGGACGCTTCGATTTCGTCAAGGGCGAGAGCGAAACCGACGGCGTCAAGGCACGCGCCGTTCATGCCTCCGATTTCACCTTCCGCGTCGGCTCTCTCTATCAGCTGAGCGATGCCTATTCCGTCTACGCCAGCGCAGCACAGTCGTTCGAACCCCAGGGCAACTCGGTCCTCGACGTCAACGACAATCCGCTTGCCCCGGAAACGGGCGAACAGCTGGAAATCGGCGTCAAGGCGGAAACCCCGGACAAGCGGTTCTCGGCAACGGCGTCGGTGTTCTATCTGAAAAAGGAAAACGTCGGCGTGGTCGATTCCGCCCATCAGGACGCCACCGGTGACATCCGCTACATTCCCGGCGTCAGCCAGAAGGCCGAAGGCTTCGAGCTCGACCTGTCGGGCACCCCCATCGCCGGCGTGAACCTGATCGGCTCCTACTCCTATACCCAATCGCAGACCCTGGATAACCCGGAAGACACGTCGCAAATCGGCCAACGCCTCGGCAACGTTCCGGTTCACAAGGCGCGGCTCTGGGCCTCCTACGACTTCCCCAAGGATACCGCCCTCGGCGGCCTGTCGCTTGGCGGTGGTGTGCGTTACGTGAGCGACAACCGGACCCAATTCGACACCGCCTACATCCTCGATTCCTATTGGGTCGCCGACCTGGGCGCCAAATACACATGGCGGTCGATGACCCTGAATCTCAACGTCTACAACCTGTTCGACAAGCACTTCTACGAACGCGCATCGAACCAGGCGATCGTCCATCCGGGTGAGCCGCTGACCGTTCTGGGCCGCCTGTCCATGACGTTCTGACGGCACGGCCGAGGCCTTGACCGGCGGCACGCGCAAGTCCCTTTACCGGGTCCATTCCTGGCTTGGGCTCAACCTGGGCCTGCTGGCCTTCGTGTTGTGCCTGTCGGGAACCATCGCCGTGTTCGGGCCCGAGCTGACCTGGCTGACCGATCCGGCCTATCGGGTGGACCCGCCGCCGACGGCGGAACGAAAGGCCCTGTCGTGGCAGAAAATTCACGACAGCGTCCGGCAAGCCTATCCCGATGTCGCGATCCGGCGGATCGCCGCGCCTCGGGGCGACCACTGGGCCGCCCGGGTTCTGATCCACCACGTGGCTGGCGGCCTGCGCGTGGTGCTGGTCGACCCCTACAGCGGCCGGGTCCAGGGACAGCGCAGCACCTTCAACGCGCAAAGCTTCTTCCGCCTGTTGCACAAACAGTTCTACATCGTGCCCTCGGTCCAAGGTCTGCACGGCATCCTCATTGTCGGCCCCTTGGGGCTGGTCCTGCTGATCTCGGCCGTGACGGGCCTGTTGTCCATCAAGCGGTGGTGGCGGGCGCTGGTCCGCCTGCGGGTCGACCAGGGGCGCGGTGTTCTGTGGTCGGACCTGCACCGTTTTGCGGGCACCTGGTCCCTGGTCGTCGCCGTGGTGCTCTCCGTCACCGGGGTCTGGTATCTGGCCGAATGGGGGCTGCACAAGGCAGAGGTCCTGACCGAGGACGCCAAGCCCGCCCGTCTTTCGGCGGCGGCGATCAAAAGCCTGCCGCCGTCCCCAAAGGTGCTCGACCTGGATCAGGCTCAGGCGCTGGCCTGGCGGGCCTATCCGACACTCGACACCACCTTGGTGACCCTGCCCCGCCGCATGGGCGCCTCCCTGATCTTCCAAGGTCAGGCCGAAGCCTGGTTGGTCCGCGCGCGCGCCAATCAGGTCCATCTTAATCCCTATACGGGCGATGTTCTGGCGCTTCGCCGGGCGACGGATCTGGACGCCTTCGACCGTTGGGTCGAAACCGCCGACCCGTTGCACTTCGGCACCTGGGGTGGTCTGGTGACCCGCATCATCTGGCTGATGACGGGCCTTCTTCTTTCGGGCGGTATTCTGGCGGGCATGTACGGCATGTGGCTGCGTCGCCGGGATAATGACCGCGTCCGGCCGCGCCCATGGGCGGCGCTCGCCGCCATCCTGCCGACGGTCGCCGTGATCGTGGCGGCCATCCAGGGAACCCTGGCCTTCGGATTGGCTCAACAGCAGCGCGCGCAAATCGCGTCGGAGACGCTTGCCCCGGTCCCGGACCTGACGCCCGGGTTCATCCTGCTGATCGTTCTGTTCACCGGTCTGGCCTTGGCGCCGGCAGGCTTCTGGACCCTGTTGCGGCTGCGCAGCTGACCGGTTGGCGGATCAGTCTTTGGCGCGCCAGATGTCGCCCGAGGAGGTAATATCGCCGGAGGTGTTGACGATCCACGGGCGGCCTTCGATGGTCACGGTGACTGCGTGCATGGCTTGGGTGATGTTGACGTCGTCGAACCGCCCATTGGACGCATTCCATTTCTTCAGAAGGGATGTCGAGTGATCCAGGACATACACCGAACCGTCCGCACCGACACCCAGGTCCTGCGCCTTCTGGGCCGTGCCCTTGGGCCGGTTTTCGAACTTGGAGCCCGTATACTGCTGCACCTCGGACGACTGGTTCAGAATCCATAGATCACCGCCGGCGCCCAGATGAACAAAGAAAATGTCGCTGCTTTCGATCTGTTTGAACACGCTTTTGCCGGCTTCCATCTTGTAAAGCTGGGCGCCGACGGCCACGTAAACCGTGCCGTCCGCCGCGACCGCCATGTTGCGCGGCGTGTTGGTGTCGGTGGAATTGATGACGTAATAGGTTTTTTCCTGCGTTCCCTTGAGACGGTAGACACGCGCAGGCGCGATCTCGCTTAACGCCCACAGAGTACCGCTTTCATCCTCGCCCACATCGGCCAGGGAGGAATTGGAGAAAGCCTTGTCCAAGGCCTCGAACTTCTTGGTCTTGGTGTTGAACTTGAACACCCCCGTGTCACCCGAAATGTAGACCGCGCCCGTATGCCCGGCATGGACATCCGACAGCATGCCCATGCTGGCTTCGGCGTCGCTCGACTTGTACTTGTCGAACTTCAGGTTCTTGGTGAAGGTGAAGGCGCTGGCGCTCTGGGACGAGACGACGGCCGCGGTCGTGCCGCTACCCGTGGTATTACCGCTCGACTTCTGGGCCAGGACCCGATCACCGGCCTCGTTGCGTTCGAAGTAGCGGGTCGCCAGGACCTTGCGCGCGCTCGTCACCACCCAAGGGAAACCATTGGGGCCGACGGCGACGGCGGCGGGCGTGTGGCCCGGCACCAGGACCTGGGAGAATTTCTTGTCGGACGGGCGCTTGCGCATCAAAAGGTCATTGGTGTTGACCAGGAACACCGTGCCGTCAGGCCCCACCGCGATGCTGCGCGCCAACTGAAAAAGGGGGGTACAGGGGCTTTTGCCGCAACGCTGGGCAATATGGTCCTTGCTGATGGTCCAGGGCGTGCCGTCCGGCCCGGCGGCGACCTGAACGCCTAAACCGGGGACATTGCTGGTCTTGCCCGTCGCCATGTCGAGGCGGGACAAGATGCCGTCGGCATTGGCGAACAGCACGATATCGTCCTTGCCGCCGATCGAGATATCCGACGCGGTCACCCCCTGGACCTGAACCCAGGCCGTGCCATCGTGGCGGAACACGCGGCCGACGCTAGTCACCCCCCAGGGGTTTCCCTGGCTGTCCACGGCGATGCGCGCCAACTGGCCGGGAAAGCTTTCGAACGCACCCCGGGTATTGCTCCACCGCGTGATCCCACCGCTGGTATCCAGCGCGAACACGCTGCCGTCGCGGCCGATGGCGATCTGCTGGGCGGTGCCGCGCGTATCGACGAATTCCAGTTTCTCGTTCGTCGTGCTGGCGGCTGGGTCGCTGGTTCCACCACCGCCGCCGGGCGACACGGAATTGCTGTTGGAATTGGACTTGTTACCCGTGCCCGAGCCGCTGCCCGAGGTGCCGATGGATTGGGCGGTCGGCGCGTCCGCCTTGGCGTCCGGCGCGGTGCTTTCCGTGGCCGTGTTTGTCGTGGCCTGCACGTTGCTTGCCGTGATCTTCGGCGCGATGACCGGTTGTGCCTGCGCCAGCGGCGCCTGAGGCACCGGCGCATGCGGCGTTTCCGCCTTGTCTTTGTTTTCTTCCTCGGTCAGCGGCACCTGATCGCGGATCAGCACGGTGGCGAAGATGCGCCCGTCGCCCAAGGCCACCCAGGGACCGCCATTGGGGGTAAGCCCCGCGGCGGCGACATCGGTGACCCCCTCGTAAGGCACCCAACGCACGGGCGACATGCGCAGTTTCCGCAACTGCCCATTGCCGTCGACAATGACGGCCGAACCATCGGCGCCAAGCGCGATATCACGGGCAATGCCCGGCAGGCCGATCCAGGCGCCGTCTTCCCAGCGCATGATCTGACCCTTGGGTGTGACGATCCACGGCTTGCCCCGGATATCGAGAGCAATGCGCCGCGCCAGTTGTCCCGGCACGGGCTTCCAGCTTTGCGACAGGGGCTCCCACTTTTCGACCATGCCGGAAATCCGGGCGATATAGATGTTGCCGACCGCGTCACCGGCCACGTCGGCGACCTTGTCGCCTTTCGGCTCCCACCACAGGCCGTTGAAGCGCATGACGTTGCCGTCTTCGGTCACCCCCCAGGGCCGGTTGCCTTCGGCCGCGGTAATGCGCACGAAGGCCCCCGACATCCTGGACCATTTCTGGCTGACCGCCCGCCACCGTAGTGCAACGCCGTCATCCCCCACGGCATAAGCCATGGCAGCGGCATTGATCGACAGATCCTTGGCGCGGCCGGGGATCTGCGTCCAGGTCGCCTTGACCGTTTCACCGGCCGGCGGTGCGCTGCTGCCCGGCGACTGTCCTGTCGCGGGGCCGCCGCCGGCTATCGGCAGCAACGTCAATAGTAGGACCGCACAGGCCATCCTGCGCAGAAAAACGTTCTTCACCATCACAATCCATGACCTCCCTGATCGATCGCAGGCATTCGCGTCGGATGGGGGTCCATGCGTCCCACCGCTCAGAGACGATATAGTTTCTAATTATTCGCCAATCGTTTTTGGATGCTGGCGATATGTTCGAGATTTCTGGGGTCTTCGTTCCAAGCCCTGAGGCGGAAATCGCCCGACCGGAATTCCTCGAAAAACTCGCGTTTTTTCAAGTTATCGATGATCTGATTGAATGTCGGACGCGGGGTGAACCAATCTTCGTGGCGTTTGGCCAAACGTTCCAGATCGCGTTCAAGGTCGCTCAGGCGTTCGCGGGTTTTCGCACGGTTGTCTTCCGCCTGGCGGGTATATTGCGGGCGCCTGGGCGTCAGTAGAATCAGGATCGAACGTTCGAAGTGGCGCTTTGAACGCTCTGAAAACAACAGACTGATGCCCGGAATATCCATCAGCCCCGGCACGCCGTCCTTGGAATTCGACGTTTCACGCTCGCTCAGCCCGCCCAAAATCAGGGTTTCGCCGAACCGCATGGTGACCGTCGAATTGACGTTGGTCTTCGTAGTGTCGAGACGGAATTCAAACAGCACGGAACTTGCCGGATCGGTCAAGAAGGTCCGTTCCGCGACCACATGCAGGCGCAGGAAGTCGTCTTCGAGAATTTCCGGCGTCACCGCCAATTTGACCCCGACCTCTTTCTGCACGGAGACCGAATCCCCATCGCCGCCGGAAACGGCGGCAGCCAGGATTTCCGTGCCTGAGAAGAATTCGGACGTCCGGCCCGATTGGGCGACCAAGCTGGGCTTGGCCAGGATTTCATTTTCCGAATCGGCCGAGTTCGCGATGTTCAACGAATAGGTCACGGCGGGAATGCCGATCTGATTGGTGATCGTCCGCGTGTTCTCGTCGAGGCCGCTGTCGATCTTGTCGTTGATGTTGTTGCGCGACCAGCCGAAACCATAGGCGCCAGTCGTCGGGTTGCCGAACTGAAGCTGCAAGCCGTTCAGAAGATTGATGCCCCGGGTTTGGCGCACGTCTTCCTGGGTGCCGATGATGACGACATCGACGACGACCATGCTGGAATCGTTCTGCAGCCCCCCCGTGGCGGTGCCCGGCGCGATACCCGCCCCGGAATCCGCCCCATAAGGATTGGCGGGGGCGCTGCCGTAAGGGCTGGTCGGCGACCCGTAGGGATTGCTCTGACCGGACGGCGCGCCATAAGGGTTTTGCTGACCGAACTGAGCCGGGATGATCTTGGCGTCGTGCTCGTAGAACCCGCGCCAAGAATAAAGCCGCCGTTCAAGCTGTTTCACCTGATCGCCCGGCGCATCCTTGTCGCGGAAGGATTGCAGGTAATCCTTCGCGGCCTCGTTGTCGTTAAGCGCCGCCTTGACCAGGGCCTGGGCCCACAGAATATCGGGGTCGGCCGCCGCTTCCGGCGAGATCTTGGCCATTTGATTCAAGGCCGCTTCCGCCATTTGCGGATCGTGGCTGTAATATGAACTGGCCGCCAGATTGTACAGCAGAGCGGCATCGCTCGGCCGGTGTAGGGCAACGGCGGCAAGATGCCCCTGAGCCAGGGCGTAGCGGCGTTGATCCATGTAAAGCAGGCCCAACTGATAGCGCGCCGCGAGATGGCTAGGGTCGAACTTGAGCGCAAGCAGCAGCCCCTGTTCGGCCAATTCCAGCTTGGACCGATCCTTGGAAATGCCGATCAGGTGATAGGCTAGGCCGTTGAGAAACTGCAGATCCGCGTTGGTGATATCAAGTTTGAGCGCGCCGCTGAACAGGCGCTGCGCCTTATCCAGGTCCTTGTCCCGAAGCGCCTGCTCGCCCTCCCTGATCAATGCAACAAGCTCGCGCGGCTGCGACATTTGCGCCGACAGGTTTGTTCTCTCGTCTCCGGACGATACGGTTGCCGAGGTGTCGAAATTCAAGGTCTGGCATCCACTAAGGAAGGCAGCCAACGCCACAACTGGTAAACCGCTCCGCTGAATACGAAACACGAATCCGTTATTCACTATTACCCCCACTGCGGCCTGTTGCAGGCCATCTTCTCCATAACCCCGATTACTCAGCAATTGCTCACAAAGCGCGTATATTATTTAGAGAAAAAGGGACACAAGATTACTAAAAGTCATCCACTTTTCCCCTGCACCGCGACCATCCGCCGTAACTTCCCGCCTACCGCGTGAATACGAAGACAATGTATTCCTGTGAAAAACCGGCGAAATACTGCTACACGGCCTGACGGCCAAGACCAAGCGTACTGCTTTATGATCAAGCGCTAAATTATGCTACAGGGCCAGCATGACATGGCCGCGCGCCCATTTACCCCTGACATTGTTCTTTCCACCTTGGATTAAGCGATAGAAAGTCGGGGATCGAAAGCGTGAATAGGCAGCACATCGGTTTTTGCCGCGTAAATCGGATATCGATTACGCAAACCGGATAGTAAGCGCTTGCAGAAAACACCTGCGTCGGGTTTCCGGCGGTTTTCTGAGCTTACCCGTATCGGGCCCGTCCGGGCGATTCCTTCGGTCCGCACCCCGGCCTTACTTTTCCGGGGCGTCAAACCCAAAGCGGGCCAGCACCTTCTGGCCGTCGGGACCCAGAATAAAATCGGCAAGCAGCGCCGCCGCCTCGGACGCGCCCGCAATCAGGGTGATGCCGTAATCGGCGCCGACGGAAAGGGCATCCGGCACGGCGACGATCTGCAGGCCCGGGACCTCTTTCTTCGCCAGCACCGCGTTGGTGCAATAGGTCAGGAACACGTCGGCACGCCTGTTTTCCATGACCCAGCCATATTGGTTGCGGCCCTTGGGCGCCTTTTGCGAGGTCGGCCCGCCGGTCAGCTTCACCGCTTTGGCGTCGAGCGCCTTTTCCGCCCCCGGCGAAACCTTGTCCGCCTTGGCGAACAACCGCCAGGCATAGTCGCCCGAGGGATCGGCCTTGGGCGTCGAGGTGCCGACGGTGACCTTGGGGTCGAGCAACACATCCAGAAGCGTGTCCGTCGACACCGTCACGCCGGACTGAACGATGGCGCAAAGCTTGTTGCGCGCGAACATGCGCACGGGTCCCGCCTTGCCCGCCTTTTCCAAAGTTTTTGGATGCGTCATGTTGGCCGAGGCGAAGACTTCGGCCGACTCACCCTTTTCGATGCGCTGACGCAGCAGGCCCGACGGCCCGAACGCCGTTTCGACCTTATGGCCCGCGGCCGCCTCGAAATCACGGACGACCTGCGTGAGGGCGGCCTTCAGGCTGCCCGCCGCATGGAGTTTCACAGTGTCGGCCATGGCCCCTCCGGACATCAGCAGGCAGGCAACAAAAACGGCGATTCGCATGGGCTTGATCCTCCGACCCGATAATCCGGCATTTTTCATTCCGTAATATTTGCATAATTATGCAGTTTTATGAAAGCCTGTAAATGCCCCGGAGACAGGTCAGGAGCCGGGGCCTCGCCGCCGGCAAGGAAGTGACGGTCATCATCAAGGCGTCGGATGTGATGTTGGGGGTCTCGGCGTTCAAGTGCCCGAGGTTTCGCCGCGGCGGCGGTAGTAGGCGCTGCGCAGGGCTTCCGCCGCCAGGCCGACGGCCAGGCCCGCAGCCATGTTGACGCCGACGCAGACCACGCCGGTCAGTACGATGACCGCGCGGCAGCTCGGCTTGACGCCCAGGATTTTGCGGCTGACGGCCATCTCGCTCCCCGCCACGGCCAGGATCGCGCCCACGGCCCCGACCGGCACCAGCATCAGCACATCGCGGGCCTGCGGCCCGAACCCGATGCCGAGCGCCAGACAGAACAACCCGAACAGGGCAGGCGCCACCCAGGTCCGCGCCCCGAAGCGGTATTGCGCGATCAGCCCGCCCGACCCGTGGCACATGGGCAGGGCGCCGAACGGCGCCAGCACGACATTCAGAACACCCGTCGACAGGGCCAAACGCCGGGGGCTGGTGCGTTCCCGGGCGTCATCGGGGAAATATTCGGCGGCGATGGCCGAGGTCGCGAGAACCGCATTGGACAGGGTCAACGCCAGTTGCGGCAGGGCCGTGGTGGTCAGCGCCGCCTGGAAATCCGCGATGGTGGGGAAAGACAGCGCCGGAAGATGCAGCCCGGGTCCGGTCACCGCAAAGCCGCCACCCCCGGTCATCAGAAACGCCGCCGCCGCCGTCACCACGACGACCAGCGAGCCCAGATGCCGGTAGGGAGTCAGGAACAGCAGCAACAACAGAGCCAGCGCCGCGCCGCCGAACAGGGGCTCGTCCCACATATGCTGGAAGCCGAGCAGCGCCAGCTGCGCCCCGACCCCCAATTGCACCCCCATGATGACCGATCCCGGCACCAGCCGCGCGATGCGCGTGATGATGCCCGTCACGGCCAGAACCACCAGCACGCCGCCAATGATCAGGCCGCTCGCCATGGCCTCGGCCGGGGTCACGGCGCCGACGATGATCAGCGCCGCCACGGCCTTCATGGGCTGAATGGGAATGGGCCGGCGGTAGACCAGGGCCACGGCCAGGGCGAACAGGCCGAAGCCGGTCAGCACGCCCGTGCCGTCGAAACCGCGCACGGCCAGCACGCCGATGACCAGCGGCAGGAAGGTGCCGAAATCGGCGACCGCACCCGACACTTCGCCAAGCCAACCGGCCGCCTTTTTTGCCGTCGTCTGGGTCATGATCCTCCCGGCGTTCCGGGATGGGCCCGGAACGGATGCCGGAAATTTTGCAACATCAGCCAGGAAAACACAATCGGTGGCGCTCCCCGTCGGCAGGCAATCCATGTCGGCCAACGGTGCGGACACGGCGGCGCCTGTTCCCAGGGCACACGGGTTGTCGATGGGCCCGACGTTCGAGAAATTCGCCCCCGCTGGTGTACGCCCGCCTAAAGCTTTTCATGCCGGGTGTGGCGGCCCGGCGGGTCTCCATAGCGCGCGGTATAGGCGTTGATGAAGTTGGTAACGTGGTTGTAGCCGACCCGGTAGGCAATGACCTTCATCGGGGTGGACTCCGTGCTCAACGCGATGCGCGCATGCGCAAGGCGGTGGTTTCGCAGAACTTCGAAGGCCGTCGCGCCGAAGATCTTGCGGAATCCCGCATTCAACCGCTTTTCCGTCAGCCCCACGGCGCTGGCAAGCTCGCCCAGGCTTGGCGGATTCCGCATGTCCGCGAGCAAAAGATCCCGCGCGGCGCGGACGCTGTCGCGCTCGGGTTTCGACAACTCCCCCGATATACGGTTGCGCGGACGGCCCGCGGCCTGCGCGGCCAGAAGTTGAAGGATCGTGCCCTCCATGAACAAGGTTCGCAGCGGACCGTTCAGGCCCGGGGCGAATAGATTCTGCGCCAGATTGCGGAGCTGGCGCGTTCTCTTCATGCCGAAGATTCGGCTTTCGCCGATGGTGGGCTCAACGAGCGGCAGCAATTCGTCAGGCACATCTCCGTCGAACAGGCGGATAACCCGGTCGATATGCAGGCCGTAACCCGCCATCTTAATCTGCTGGCCCGCCGCCAGGTGATAATCGACGACACGAACCAGCGGACGAAACAGGATCGCGTGGTCGGGACCGACATGGGTCTTGGGTCCATCACTCAGATGGATATCGACGCGCCCCGAAACCGCGACATCGCTGTTCAGCCAAATGTCGGCCTCGCCGTCGGCCGGTTGCACGGTGAGATCCTTGTGCACATCCGCCGTCGCAAGAAACACCCGAAGCCCGGGGCCGATTTCCAGCCGTTCGATTTCCGCCGTCCAATTGCCGTCGTCGATCATCATGCGTTTTTCGACGTGAAGACTGCGGTCACCGGTCGCTTCCTGCAGAAGCCATTCGACATTATTCGACATGGCAGTTGAACTCCGCTCTCCCTGTGCAATGCCCCGATCCAGAAGACGGCGATCATGCTGAAAATATCGGAATACCATGCCCCAGCACCACAACTAATACATGATATTGAGATTTTTGGACGATTTTACATAGCACTGCGGTCATCCATATAACGGTTTGCTTGACCCTCGGCACCATGAATAAGCAATGAATAATGTAATTCAAATCGCCGCGATCAGACGGCGGGAAGAGCCGAACCCGCGCGGGTGAAATTCGACCTGCGCGGCAGTTCTTGACGAGGGAAGGGTTTCCACACCCAGGAACGGGTACTGGAGACGAAGGAGAAGATTATGGTGGGTCTCTGCATGCTACTGGCCTCGCTGCGCCATGGGTTCACGCATGGCGCAGCGCTTGGCGGCGTTGCGCCACGCACGATGCGGGCTCTTTTGGCCGTGCCGGTGTTGACGCTGGTGATCGTGGCCGCCGTCGCGTATGCCGCGCCACCCGCCGCCGCCCAGGTCATCATCCTCGACAAATCGAAGGCACCCAGGGCCTCCGGCCCCGTCTGCGGCGGCGTGGTCAACGGCCAGCCGCAACAGCCCTGCGGTTCCAAGGGCGCCACCTACGAAGGCGCCGCCCTGGGTACCTGCCCCGCCGGGTCCTTCTTCGATATCGGCAAATGGGAATGCTGGACCTGCCCGGCCGGGTATGATCGGAGCGCCGCCGCCGTCGACACCGACCGCGCTTGCGCCAAGCCCGACAAGAACGTCCGCGGCGACTTCGGCCCGGCCCAATATCGCGGCCCGCGCTGCCCGGCGGGGTCGTTCTTCGATCCGATCCGCGGCGGCGAATGCTGGAGTTGCCCCGCCGGATACCGGCGGTCGGCCGCGCATATCGAGGCCGGCAACGCCTGCTTCATCCCGGCCCGCGAGGATTTCGCCCGCACCATCCACCACGGCAATTGGACCATCTTCAGCCCCTGCCCAAAGGGCCAGTTCGGAGATCCCAACGGGGATTGCTATACCTGCCCGAACGGTTTCAGCCGCACCGGCCACCCCGCGTGGGACGACCGGGCCTGTTCGCGCGCGGTGGGCGAGCAGCAGTCGCGCGCCACGGTGGTCACCCGCGGCGAATGCCAGCCCGGTGAGATCCTGGACGCCAAAATCCAGGGTGCGCAGAACGTGGATACCGGCGGCGGCTGCTGGAAGTGCCCACAGGCCTGGGACCGTACCGTGTTCCCCGTCGACGGCAACCAAGCCTGCGAGAAGGGCGGCGGGTTCGTCTTCCGAAAGGCCGAAAAGAAGGCGGCCCTGACCTGCCAGGCCGGCCAGCACTTCGACTTCATCGGCGTCTCGGATGCCGACCTGCGCAACCTGCAATCGCGCAAGCTGGCCGCCCAAGGGGCCAAGGCGACGCAGAGCGGGACCTGCTGGTCCTGCCCGCATGGCTTCAAGCGCTCGGTCTACGACGTCAGGACCAACGCCGCCTGCGCGGGAACCGGCTTTGAATGGTACACAGCACCCTACCCGGAGCCGGGCCTGTTCGGTATTGGTGGCGCCGAGGACGTGGTCCTGGAAATCCTGCGCGACCGCAAGGGCGTGGAGGCCGCCATCGAGGCCATCGCCAAGGAGAGCAAGCAATCCCTGGACAGCGCGCGCAAATCCTTCTGGGAGGAAATCCGCGACGAGCCGGAATCCAGCCCGATCCTGGTTTCCGTGGCGCAGGCCGCCCTGATGGCGGCCATCGAGGCGCCAGCGAAGGCGACCCCGGCGCAGCGCGCCCTGGTCAACAATTTCGCCAAGTATTACCGAGACCGACAGACATACCTGGCCAAGGACGCCCTCGCCGCCTATGACGCCTGGGCCGCGGCCGGCCAGTATTTCCGTTCGCGCGACACGGCCAAGCAGCCGTCCATGATGACGCTCATCGACACCGGCTCCACCCCGCCGGACTTCTACGAGGTCGTCCATGCCGGCGTGTTCGTCGGGCTGGGCGCCGGCGCGGCCATGGGCGCCGGCTATGCCGCCGCCATCTCCAATCCCGCGATCCACAAGGCGATCTTCCCCTTCGCCAAGAAGTCGCTCGACCGCGCACTTGAGAAGGCGACCCTGAAGATCACCGAGGAGGCGATCGAGAAGTTCGGCACCGAGATCGGCAAGCAGGTCGCCAAGGAAGGCATCAAGGCGGCCGCCAAGTCCCTGCAGAAACTGGCCTCGGTCATGAAGGCCCTGTCGTCGATCGGTCCGACGATCATCATCACCATCGCCACCGAGATCGTGACCGCCGAGATCGAGAAGGCAATCGCCATCGCCGAGGCGCGGCCGAAACTGTTGACCTCCATCGCCGCCGCCCAGCGGCTGCCCGAGTTCTGGCGCATGATCGACAACGATGCGGGCTACGGCAACATCACGGGCTACTGGAGCTTGGCGACCTCGGGCAAGCGCAAGCCCACTGGCAAGGCGGCGCAGGAAATGGCTGCCATCGCCGAGGACGCCCTGGGCATGAAGAAGGACAAGACAAATACAGCAGGCACTCCGACGATGGTCATCCAGCTGGACGGCGTAATCATCGGGAATGTGCTGCCGCAGAGCGGCCCCTTGCAGTGGGAACAAATCCCCGGCCGTGCCCACGACATCGCCCTCGCCACCGACGGGACCGTCTGGGTGATCGGCGACAACAAGGTGCCCGGCGGGCGCGGGATTTACTTCCGCGGACCGAAGGACCGGGATTGGAAATCCGTGCCGGGCGGCGCCGTTCGCATCGCCATCGCCGGCACCGCCCCTTGGCTGGTCAACGACGGGGGCATCGCCTTCGAGCGGGCCGGCGCCAACTGGGCTGACCGGCCGGTGCTGGCCGGTGGCAAGATCATGAAGGCAGCCGATGTGGGCGCCAGCGCCAAGGGGGTGTGGGCGCTTGCAGAACCCACCAAGCAGGGGAACTTCGCCGTCTACCGCTGGACCGGCAAGCAATGGCTTCGCGATCAGTCGGCCTGGGGGACGCGCATCACCGTGGATGCCGACGGCAATCCCTGGCTGACCAACGCGGCCGGTCAGATCTTCGCCCTGGTCAACGGCAAGTGGCAGCCCTTCACCGGTTCGGCGCGCGACATCGCCGTCGACGCTTTCGGTGCCCCGGTGGTGGTGGACGGGACGGGCAAGGTGCAAGTCTTCGACATGACGAGCAACGCCTGGCGGAACACCGGCCGCGACGGCACGGCGGTTGCCCTCGGCGGCGGCAAGGTCTGGCACCTAGGGCCCGGGACCGAGGTCTACCGGCAGAAATAGACGGCCGCCGGCTGGTCGATTGCTCACCCGAAAGCGCCGGCACGAAATTCCCCGGATGGCAGGCAGGCCATCCGGGGATTCGCTTTGAAGGCGGGGCCGCAGGGAACGGCAGCGCCCTCGTGGCCTGACAGAGAGGGGCGTCAGGCCGGTTGCCTCGAAAAGCGCGCGCAGCGCGCCACGTTGCGGTCGTGGACCTCGCGCATGTCGCACAGATCGTCGTACAGGTCCGGGTCGGCGATTTTCGGCAGGATCTCGGCCAGGCGGCGCGACACCCAGGACTGGCCTTTATTCAACAAATCGATCTTTGCATTCTGTTCCTCGATGCCGCGTAATTTTTCAAGGAACGCGCCGGTTTCCGAACTGGGCTGCCCGCCCAGGCGTTCGATGTGGCGGGACAGCATGGCGCAGTACCGGGCCTCGTCCTGGGCGACGGCGGACAGCGCCACGCGCAGTTCCAGATCCGGGGTCATTCGTGCCATCTCGATGACGCCGCGCGCGCCGGCGCGCTCCCCTTCCAGCAGTTCATTGAGAACCGCCGCCGTTTCCTCGTCGGTGAGATAGCCCATGTAGGCCGGGTCGGCCTCGCCCATCATGCAGGGCGATTCTCCCGCGTCGCCACCCGCCAGGGGATTTCGCGGCGAAATCCATCGCACGCCCTCTTCCGTGACGATGGCGTCCATGGGGATGTCGTGGGGCTGCGGATGGATGGTGGCGAGGCGATCGGCGGCATAGCCGACGCCGATGGCCAGGGGTTTTTCCGCACAGGCCGCCAGGGTCCGGTCATAATACCCGCCACCATAGCCGAGCCGATATCCGGCATCGTCGAAACCCAGCAACGGGATCAGCAACGCGGGCGGTTGGATTGGCTTGCGCGATGCCGGCACCGGGATGCTCCATACCCCCGGGACCATCTTGGTTTCCGGGCGCCATTCCCAAAATTCGACCGGCTGCTTTTCCGTCACGACCACCGGCAAGGCCATCGCCCCGCCCCCGGACGTCGCCGCGGCGGCGAAGTCACGCAGATCCAGTTCGCCCCGGAACGGCCAGTAAAAACCGAACCCGTCCCGGCCGAGCCAGGGCATTTCACGGCTGAGATGCGCCACGATCTTGTCCCGGGTGGCCTTGCGGACCGCCAGCGGCCGCGCCAGCCGGGCCGCAAGTATCTCGTTCCGCATCTCCCGCCGCCACTTGTTGACCTCACGCCATTCCATTTACTCAACCTCCTCGAAACGGCCCGACAGGGCGGCGACGATCCCGGCCGCCTCTGCCATGATCCTCTCAATCCGCACCGCAGCGGTGGGAATGTCGTCGATTTCGCCCGCCACCTGCCCCGCGAACAGGGCCAGCTGTTCAAGCTCGCCCCGCATGTTGCGCAGGGGAGAATCCGTGCTGTAGCGATAGATCGGCCGATCGTCCTCCAGGGCGATGGGTTCGCGCTTGCGCAAATAAGGGTCATGGCCGAAACGTGCGGTGCCGGCCTTGGCCGTCAGACTGTTGCCGATGACCCGCACGGCCGCCCCGACGGGCCAATTGAGGGCGAACAGGTCGGTGCGCAGGGTGTCTTCCGAACGCGCGCCGACGACCCGTTCCTTATGATAGGCATGGGCGAAGGATTCCTCCGTCGCCAGGAACGCCGTGCCGCAGTGGATCCCTGCCGCGCCCAACGCCAGAGCCGCGACCAGCGACCGTCCCGAAGCGAACCCGCCCGAGGCGACCACGGGAACGGATACCGCCCGCACGACCTGGGGAACCAGAACCAGCGACGATGTCGTGCCGTGGACATGCCCGCCGGCCTCCTCCCCCTGGGCGATGATCACGTCGGCGCCGGCCTGTTCGGCCAGGCGTGCGTCCTCTACCGTGCCGACCTGATGGAACACCAGGCAGCCATGGTCCTTGGCCCGCTTGATGACGTCCGGATAGACATCCCAGAACAGGCAGATCGAGTGCACGCCGGCATCGAAGCAGGCCGCCAGTTCGTCATCGAGCAATTGGGGATCGGTCGCGGCAGGGATCAGGTTGACCCCGAACGGCCCGTCCGTGCCGTTCCGCACGGCCTCGATCTGTTGGCGGATCAAATCCGGGCTTTCGCGCACCATGCCGAGGAAACCGTAACCGCCGGCACGGGTCACCGCACCGACCAGGTCCGCCCGCGCGACGCCGCCCATGCCCGCCTGAAGCACCGGGTAGCGGCAGCCGAGCAGCGCGCAGAGTGTCGATTTCATCATCATTCCGTCCATGGCCCTACTCACATATCCGTTCGAACAGAGACGCCAGGGTGACCGCGAGGGTGATCGCGACCAGCCGCTGGACGACGAAAGCCCCCTGCGTTTTCGGGTGGCTCCAGATCATTTCGGCATTCCGGCGGGCGCGGTCCCAGACCGGGCGAGAAACCTCGACGGGCCGCGGCGCCACATGATCAGCACCGGGGAAGGGAATGATCTCGCAGCGATGGTCGTTGTTCGATGCCTCGCGGGGACGGGCCCCCAGGCCCAGCATGCGATGCAGCTTTCCCGACGCGGGCGGGCCGATAAAGAAATAGCCGAACCAGAACCGGATGTCCGACGGCACCATCGTCAACCCCCCGCGCTGTTCCATATCTGCGGACCGGCGGCGCTTGCCGCCAAGCGCGGCCGCGCCAAATTCTGCGCCGCGAAGTCCCAGTTGATGAGGTGGCCCATGACCGCGGCCACGTAATCGGGCCGCCGGTTCTGGTAATCCAGGTAATAGGCGTGTTCCCAAACGTCGATTGTCAGCAGCGGTGAAAGCCCGTGCATGATCGGCGTCTCGCCGTTGGGCGTGTGCATGACCGCCAGCCCGGGGCCGTCGATGACCAGCCAGGTCCAGCCGCTGCCGAACACGCCCAGGGCGGTGCGGGTGAACACATCGACAAATTCGTCATGGCTGCCGAACGTCGCGTCGATGCGTTTCGCCAGATCGCCATCGGGCCGGCCGCCACCGTCCGGGCGCAGGCAGCGCCAAAAGAACGCATGGTTCCACGCCTGCGCCGCATTGTTCAGAAGGTCCCGCTGATGGGCATTTTTGGCGGCCTGCTGAATGATCTGTTCCAGCGGCATGTCGTCCATGCGGATTTCCTTGGCCAGGACCTTGGCCTTGTCCACATAGGCGCGGTGATGCCGCCCGTGGTGGGCTTCAAGGGTCGCGCGCGACATATGCGGCTCCAACGCGTCATAGGCGTAAGGAAGGCTGGCATGGGTAAGCTGCATACGGTCGTTTCCTTCGGTCTAAGGCGCGCTTCCTACCCGGAAGCGGCACCTGCACATCTCTGCGTGGTGACCTGAAAAGGGTACGACTTGGCTTTTATATCTTGCAAACGATAAAAAATTGTCGATTAAATCGAATATAGCGATATAAACGCAATCGCCGATCAAGGATCTTGCGATGGATACCGAACTCGCCCGCACCTTTCTGACCGTGATCGACGCCGGTAATTTCATCGGCGCGGCGGACCGCCTGCACGTCACCCAATCAACGGTCAGTGCCCGCATCCATTCATTGGAAGAGCAATTGGGCTGCAAGCTGTTCGTGCGCAACAAGGCCGGGACGGCCCTGACCCCGGCCGGGCATCAGTTTCAGAAACACGCGGCGGTGCTGGTGCGCACGGTCGAGCACGCCCGCCAGGACGTGGGCATTTCCAGGGGCTACCGGGCGTCACTCACGGTTGGGGGGCGGTTCGGGCTGTGGGAACGCCTGTTGCTCCGCTGGCTGCCGCTGATGCGCCAGACCGCCCCCGACGTTTCGGTCCGCGCGGAGATCGGGTTCGAAACGGACCTCATGCAGGGCCTGATCGAAGGCCGCCTCGACATCGGCGTCATGTACACGCCGCAAAGCCGCCCGGGCCTGACCGTCGAGGCCCTGATGGAGGAAAGCCTGGTCATGGTTTCGAGCCGGCCGACGGCGCGGGCGGAACCGGATGCCGATTACGTCTATGTCGACTGGGGGCCCGAATTTTACGCCAAGCACAATGCGCGATTTCCCGAATTCGTGGGCGCCGGGATCACCGCCAACATCGGCTGGCTCGGCCTGCAGCACGTATTGCAGTTCGGCGGGTCCGGATACTTTCCGATCCGTCTGGTGCAGCCCTACCTGCAGGATGGGCAACTGCACCGGCTGCCCGATGCGCCGACCTTCCCGTTGCCCGCCTACCTGGTCTATTCCAGCGACGCGGACCGGCGCCTGCTGGAACCGGCGCTTGACGGCATTCGCCGGGTCGCCGCGGAAGCCGCCTGACGCCCCGGCGGCGCGTCGTCACTCCACCGCAATCAGCTTTCGGATCATGTCCTTGCTGGAAATGAGATCCGCCAGCGTGTGCCGCCCGAGGCTTTCGAAAAACGCCTTCTGCGCCTCGGCAAGGGCATTGCTGAGAGAGCAGTACGGCGACAGCCGGCATTCGATGGCCGCGCAGTCGATCAAGGGGGCCGCTCCTTCAAGCCGCGCCAGAACGTCGCCGACATTGATCTGGTCCGGCGGGCGGGCAAGCTCCATGCCCCCGCCCTTGCCCTGAAAGGTATTGATGAAGCCGGCCTTGCCCAATTCGTGAACGACCTTGCGCAGATGTTCATGCGAAATGTTGAAGTAGGCGGCGATCTTGGACAGCGTGCCCCGCTCGTCGGGACGCGCCGCAAGATACAGAAGGACACGCAGGGAATAATCTGAATGGCGGCTTAAATGCATGCGCCGGATTATAGATCACACAAAAGGATGCCGCCACTCGCAACACCCGCCCTCCGCCGGAGCGGGAACGCCCAGGGCGGCACCGGGTGCTCTCGCACCTGGCGCCGCCGTTCGGCTGGGGGGACACCGTGGATCAAAAGCGGTCAGCGGCGAAGCTCCGGGAACCTGCCCTCATGTTCGGGAACGTCATGGATCCCCGGCCCCTTGGTCATGCTTTCCGAATAATAAAAATCGGCGTCGTAGGCCTTGTCCTTCCAGACGTACCAGTCGTCGGTTTTGATGCCTTCGTATTCGATGACCAGGACCGAGCCGCCCGGTGCCTTGCCGTTGTTGGAGGTATGGTGCTCGATATGGTCATGGGCGATCCAACGCCCGGGGTTATTCATGCGCATGATGACGTCGTAACGCTCCCCGGGGCTCAGGTGAATGACGTCTGCCTCATAGGGCGAAGCCAACGGCAGGCCGTCCTTATGGGTGACCAGCATGTCATGGCCATGCGGGTGGAACGCGACATCAAGCGTGGCGGCGATCAGGCGCAGACGCAGGACGTCGCCCTTCTTGACCCGGAGCGGCTGGGTCGTCGGGAAGGATTTTCCGTTGATCGAGAAATACGTGATCGGCTCGCCCGGATGGCCCCCCTTGCCATACTCCTGCGCGACCTCGGGGTTCCAGCCGGAGAACATCAGGATGGCGTCCTTGGTGACTTCCTTTTCGATGGGGATCGGTTCCTTCGGATCGATGATGAAGGGCCCCCACATGGCCCGCAGACCCACATGTTCGGGAACGTTGACGTGGCAGTGGTACCAAAGGGTGCCCACCTTGTCGGCGACGAAGCGATAGGTGAAGCTTTCGCCCGGCTCGACCGCCTTCTGCGTCACATTGGGCACGCCGTCGCTGCGCCAGCTGTTGGTCTGGTACATGCCGTGCCAGTGAATGGTATGACTGAGGGTCGTGTTGTTGGTCACCGTGACCTCGACATCGTCCCCTTCCTTCACCCGCAGCAGCGGGCCCGGGACTTGCCCGTTGTAGGCCCAGACCTTGTATTTCAGGCCCGGTGCGACATCGATGGTTACTTCCTCGATCGTCATGTCGAAATGGCGGGCCTCGGCCCAGGCCCCGGCGGGCAACAGCCCCCCCAGCGCCAAGGCAAGGATGAGCAGTCCTAATCTTTGCATGTCACGTTCTCCTATTTGGCGCCGGCGCAGCAAAGCGCGCGAAGGTAGGCGACCACGTCGTGGATTTCGGCATCGGTCATGTTGCCGTCCCAGTTGGGCATCAGGATCGACTTGTTGACCGCCTGACCGCCTTCCTTGATCGCCTTGAACAGGTCGTCGTCGGTGCGGGCCGACATTTCCGCCCGGTCCCGGTGATTGCGCGGCTGGACGGAAAGCTGGGGTGCGTTGATGCCCTTTCCGTCGCCGGACAGCCCGTGGCACTGGGTACAGTAGACCCGGTAAAGGGTCTTGCCGTGTACCGCGTCGGCGGCCGGCGCCGGCCGCGGATAAAGGATCGATCCGCACAAAAAGACAGCCAGTATGAAAAGCTTGTTCATTTCGCCTTCTCCGGTTTTTCGCCGATGGTCCGCAGGTAATTGGCCAGCTTGTGAATCCCGGCCGTGTTCAGATGCTTGTTCGGCATCAGAGTCCGAGGCTCCCAAGCCGCCGGATCGCGGATGTAGGACACGATGAACGGCGGCTGGAGGCGCTGCCACGCGGTATGGAGCTCGGGGCCGGAAAAGCCCCCGTACTTGGGCGTATCCTTGTGGCAGCCGCTGCAGCCCTTGAACTTGACGAAGTCCATGGCTCCGATCCGGGCCGACACGCGGCCGGGGGTGTAGTCCTCTTTCGCCAAGAGGGCCGTATTCGGTGTCAGGGTCATCAGGTAGTCCGCGATCTGCTTCGCCGCCGGCGCATCGACCGCCGGGTGGCCAGACAGGGACGCCGCGTCAACGGCATCCCCCTCCGGCCCCTTGGCGGCATGGTCGGGGGCGAAGTCGCCCGCCGGCCGGATGCGCGTGGGCTTTTGCAGCCAGGCCTCGAGCCAGTCCCGGCGGAACTTGTTGCCGGTGAAGAAAAGAGGCGGCCCCTTCCGGGTCTGGCGCGCCGCCAGATCAGGGCTCGCCGGCCCTGACATCTGATGGCACACCGCACAGTCCTTTTGGATCTTCGCCGGCGCCTCGGCCGCCCGGACCGAGGTGATGGACAGCGCGGTCATCAGGGCCGCGCCGCCGAGTGCGATAACCTTTCGCATGGAGTGCTCCTGTTCTCAGCGCAGAATGAGATTGCCGTTTTTGCCCTTGTCCGGGTTCGCGTCCTTGAAGTTCATCAGTACGGAGATCGCGCCGTTGAGAGCGTGCTTCATCCGGTGGTCGACAATGGCGTTATTGGTCGCGCGGCCGGCCGGCGGAACGATGTCGAAGGTCATGGCATGGGCCGGGGGCACTTCGGCCGTTTGCAGGCTGTAACGCAGGTTCTTCGGGTTGCCGTTGTCCCACACCCGGTCCCAGATACCGGCGATCGGATGGAACGCCGCCGCTTCGTTGATCATCGCATTGACGAAGAAAATGCGGACACGCTCGCCGGGTTTCGCTTCCAAGGTCAGGGCCGCGTTGGGATCGTGCACCGGGTCGTAGTGGAACAGCTTGCCGTTCACCAGCGTGCCGACCCATTGCTTGTTCATCGCCCGATCCTGGGCGCTGGTGCCGTCCTGGAACAGATCGCCGTGGACCAGGACGTATTCGCGGTCCGGCTTGGGATAGGCGTCCGAATAGCCTTCCTTGGGATCGACGATGATCACACCGTACATGCCGCGCGAAATATGCTCGGCCATGGAACTGGCGCCGCAGTGATAGATGAAGACGCCGGGATGGTCCGCCTTGAACGTAAACTGCTTGGTGTCGCCGGGGCGGACTTCCGCGAACTCATTCAGGACGTCGACGACCGCGGCGTGGAAATCCATGGAATGGCTGTTCTTGTTGGTCTTCTGATTGAGCAGCGTGAAATCGATCTCGTCGCCTTCTGTCACGCGGACCAGCGGGCCGGGCACGGTGCCCCCGAAGGTCCACATGCGTTGCGTCGTCCCTTTGTTGTCGATCGGCAGTTCTTTTTCGATGACGGGGATGTCGACCTTCACCGTCTTGGCGACGGCAGGCATGGAAACAACCGACAGCAGCCCGGCCGCGGCCAGACCGAGCCCCAGTCTCCCGGCACGGCATGCGTTGTTACGTGGAAGGTTCATGGGTATCTCCTATTTGATGGATAAATAATACATGTTCAATATCCCTCTATTTAATGGATGTCAAATACATGTTATTGCCGCATCTCCTCGGCACCAACGCCAGGCAGCATATCCATCGACGGGAAACCTGGTTTCCGGACAATTCGCCCGCCGTGACGTGATGCTTGAACGTCCCTTCGACAACGATTATGCTGCACTGCAACAACGCATCCGCAACGATGGGGCTGTGTCTTGGATCAACCTTCCCTCAAGGGGGAGAAATTCACCGCACCATGTCGGATTCAAAACTCAGCATTGTCGTCATTGATGAAGACCCTGTCCGCGCCGCCATCTTGATGGACGGGCTGGCCGAAGCGGGCCATGCGGAAGTCGCCCTTATCGACGACGTGAACAACCTCCTGAAAAAGATCTTCGCCATCGATCCGGACGTCATTCTGATCGATCTGGAAAATCCGTCGCGTGATTCACTCGAGCAGATGTTCCAGGTCTCGCGCGAAGTGCGCCGGCCGACGGCCGTCTTCGTCGACGAGACCGACCGCGCCATGACCGACGCCGCCATCGACGCCGGCGTCAGCGCCTATATCGTCGATGGCCTGAAGAAAGAACGCGTCAACCAGATCGTCGACCTGACCATTTCGCGCTTCAATGCCTTTTCACGCCTGCAATCGGAATTGTCGGCCGCCAAGACGGCGCTCAGCGAACGCAAGATCATCGAGCGGGCCAAGGGCATCCTGATGCAGACCCGCGGCATGTCCGAGGAAGAGGCCTATGCCGCCCTCCGCAAGACCGCCATGAACGAAAAGAAACGCATCGTCGATATCGCCAGCAGCCTGGTGACGGCCGACCGCATCGCATCGTAACGCCAGAGGGATGGAGACCAGAGTGCTGGATAGTCTGGGGGACAAGGTTTTGGAAGGACCGGGTGGGGTGGCGCCGCCGGAGGTTTCGACCGTCCACGCCGGAATCATCCCGTTGCTGGATTGCGCCCCCCTGGTCGTCGCCGCCGAATTCGGCTTTGCCGAAAAATACAACCTGCGTCTTGAAATCTCCCGCGAACAATCCTGGGCCTCGATCCGCGACAAGGTAACCATCGGCCATCTCGATTGCGCCCATATGCTGGGGCCCATGGTCATCGCCTCGACCCTCGGCATCGGCCATGTCCGCACACCGCTGATCGCACCCATGGCGCTCGGCCTCAACGGCAACGCCATCACCGTGTCCAACAACCTGCACGACCGCCTGATCGCGGCAGGTCTGAACGGCGGCGACGTGCTATCGGGTGCCAGGGCGCTGAAGGCCGTGATCGACGCCGATCGCGCAGCCGGTCGCCCGCCGCTGACCTTCGGCGTGGTGTTCCCGTTCTCTGCCCATAATTACGAACTGCGCGGCTGGCTCGCCGCCGCCGGCATCAACCCGGATTTCGACCTGCGCCTGGTCGTCATCCCGCCGCCCCTCATGGTCGCCAATCTGGATCAGGGCTTGATCGACGGGTTTTGTGTCGGCGCGCCCTGGAACGCCGTGGCGGTCGAGGCCGGAGTCGGCGAGATCGTCGCGACGAAATCCCAAATCTGGCACAACGGTCCGGAAAAGGTGCTGGGCGTGCGGGCGACTTGGGCGGCGGCCCATCCGCATACCCTGAACGCGCTGATCCGGGCCCTGGTCGAAGCCGCGCAATGGATCGAACAGCCGGAAAACCGCCTGGCCGTGGCCGAGACCCTGGCGGCCCCCCATTACCTGGGCATCAACGCCCCCATTCTGGCCCAGGCCATGGCAGGAGACCTGCCGGGTCGAACGCCGGACGGGATAATCAGCGATCCGGATTTCATTACCTTCTTCCGCGACCACGCGACCTTCCCCTGGCGCTCCCACGCCGCCTGGTTCGCTGAACAGATGATCCGCTGGCGCCAGATTGATCAGGACACGGACGTCTGCGCCCTGGCCGAACAGGTCTACCGACCCGACTTCTACCGGAACGCGGTGCGCCCCCTCGGGCTCAGCCTGCCCGACGCGGACTGGAAATCGGAAGGCACCGGGACGTCCCGGGGGCGGTTTTTCGGTGATGCGGTTTACGATCCGGAATGCAGTTGACGGCATAGATAAACGATTAAAAAATAATCGTTGTAATTTTTTTGATTAAAATATAGCCATAAATCAAATATCACGGTAACGGCGATACGCCTAAGCCCTTGATATTCAAGCCAATTGAATCTGGCATGTCTTGTGCATTTTAGCACACCGGTGACGAGGCGCCGATGACCGCCGCCCCGTCCGTTATCAGGCTCGCCGAAGAGCTCTCTTAACCGAAACAGATCGCGTCCGTCGATGGGCGCAGAGCGTCGTCGCTCAGACGGGATGCAGATGCATTCCGCAGCGGACTTCCTGTTTCTGCACGAGGGCACGACATGTTCGACACGATGCGGGCATTCACAAGGGCAAAGGCTCCGGCGACGGCGGTGGACGACACACCCCGGGCCGATGTCGCCGCACGGCCCGATACCGCGTCCCCCTCAGACATCGCCCCGACCCTGGTGATCGGCGCCGGCCCGGCGGGCCTTCGCGTCGCCGAGGAACTGTCTCGTGCGGCCGCCCCCGTCGTGCTGTTCAACGCCGAACGCTGGCACCCCTACAACCGCATCAAGCTGACCCCCTTCCTGACCGGCGAGGTCCAGATCGGCCAAGTCTATCAGCCGCAGAACGCCGCCACGGACGCCTGCATCAGCCGCTACGACGGCCTGCGTATCCGCGAAATCGATCGTGAAAACCGCGTTGCCGTCGACGATTACGGCCGGGCCTGGCCGTTCAGCCATCTGGTCATCGCCACGGGGTCGCGCCCGCATGTGCCGGACATTCCGGGCTGCACGCTGGACGGCGTTTACACCTTCCGCAATTTCGACGACGTCGAACGCCTGGTCGCGCGGTCCTATCGGTCGACCCGCACGGTGGTGATCGGCGGCGGGCTGCTGGGGCTGGAGGCCGCCCGCGGCATGTCGTCCAAGGGCGTCGAGACCTGGGTGCTGGAACACGAAAGCCGCCTGTTGCCGCGCCAGTTGGATCAGGCGGCGGGCGATCTGGTGGCGGCCGGGATGGAGCGCCTCGGCATTACCGCCCGCACCCTGACCCGGGTTCAGGCGGTCGAAGGCAACGGCCGGGTGGAGCGGGTCGTGCTGTCGTCGGGCGAGGTCATCCCCTGCGATACCGTGATCGTCTGCGCCGGGGTGCGCGCCAATCTGGAGATCGCGCGCAACGCCGGACTGGCCGTGGGCCGGGGCATCACCGTCGACGCCCATATGCGAACTGACGATCCGGACATCTACGCCGTCGGTGAATGCGCCGAATTCGACGGTCATTGCTACGGCTTGGTCGGGCCCGGCCTGGAACAAGCCCAGGTCTGTGTCGACCATATCCTGGGACGCAAGGGCACGGATTATACGGGCAGCCTGCCGGCGACGCGGCTCAAGGTCGTCGGCATCGACGTGTTCTCCATGGGCGAAGTCGAACAGGTCGACGGCGACACGCGCCTGAATTCTGTTTCCTGGTCGGACCCGGTGGTGGGCCTGTACCGCCGCGTCATCGTCCGCCGGGGCCGGGTGATCGGCGCCATCGCCATCGGCAAATGGGCCGAAATCAACCAATTGCAGCAAATGATCAAAACCCAGGCACGGATCGCGCCCTGGCAGTTACGCCGTCTGCGTACGACGGGTCTGCTGATGAAGGGCAAGGCGCCGCAATCCGTGCGCGACTGGGCCGATGCCGCGACCGTCTGCAACTGCACGGGCGTGACCCGGGGCATGCTGGGCCAGGCCATGGCCGCCGGCTGCACGACCTTGGGTGACCTGCAGCGCGCGACCTGCGCCTCCACCGTCTGCGGGACCTGCCAGCCGCTGCTGCAGGATCTTCTGGGGGCGGACGCCAAGGCCGAGCCCGTGGGCTGGTCGGCATCTCTTCTCGTGTTCTCAGGCCTGGCCGCCCTGCTGGCCATGGTCACGGCTTTCGTGCCCGCCTGGCCCTATTCGGTAAGCGTGCAGGACAAGCTGCGCGTCGATCTGCTGTGGATTGATCCGCTGATCAAGCAGATCTCGGGCTTCACCCTGCTGGGCTTCATGGTGATTGCCGCCGTCATCGGCCTGCGCAAGCGAATCAAGATGTTCGCCAGGCTGGGCGGCTACAACGGCTGGCGCCTGGTGCACGGCATTGTCGGCGCACTCCTGATCGCCGGACTGTTCGTGCACACGGGCTTTCATCTGGGCGACAACCTGAACGGCTGGCTGATGGGCGCCTTCCTGGCCCTGTCGGCGCTGGGCGCCCTGGCCGGTCTCGTCACCGCCGTGGAACATCGGCTGCTCAACGGCCCCTTGAAGGGCGCGAAGACCGCCCCCCGGGCAGTGCCGACCTGGGCGCATATTCTGCTGCTGTGGCCCATCCCTCTGTTGTTGGCGGCGCATGTTGCGACCGTCTATTTCTACTGAGGGGCCGGGGATCATGCGCAACAAGATTCTCTGGCTGGTCTGGGTCACCGCAACTCTCGCGGGCGGCGTCGCGGTCGCCGCGGTCATGTATTACGGCGGCGATCTCCGTTCCGTGTTCCTGATCGGCAAGACGACGTCCGGCCATCATCAGATCGAAATGGCCTGCGATGCCTGTCACACGGACATGTTCGGCGGCATCGATGCCCTGCAGAAAGGTTGCGTCACCTGCCACGGTGACGAGTTGAAGGCCGCAAACGATTCCCATCCCCGGTCCAAATTCGTCGACCCGCGCAACGCCGACCGGGTCGCCGTGCTGGATGCACGCTATTGCGTGACCTGCCACCGTGAACATCAGCCCGGCATTACCAACGCCATGGCCGTGACCCTGCCCACGGACTACTGCGCGCTGTGCCATCAGGACGTCGCGAAGAACCGGCCGAGCCACGAAGGCCTGGCCTTCGACACCTGTGGAAATTCCGGCTGCCACAACTTCCATGACAACCGCGCGCTTTACGAGGACTTCCTGGAAAAGCGCCATGGAGAGCCCGATTTCAAGGAGATCCTGCTTGTCGCCCTGTCCAACTGGACCCCGCCCGCCGATCAGCCGAAGCCCGCGCGCAAGGCGCTGGCGGCGCTGGACGCCGACGCGCCGGCCGACCGCCGGGGTGCACTGAAGCATACCGCCGACTGGGCCCTGTCCGGCCATGCGGCGGCGGGGGTCAACTGTTCGGGCTGCCATCAGCCGCGCAAGCGCACCCGCCCCGACGAATGGGTCGAGGCCCCGGGCGCCAAGGTCTGCGCCACCTGCCACACGGCCGAGGCCAAGACCTTCACCGAGGGCAAGCACGGCATGCGTCAACGCGACGGGCTGTGGGTGTCGCGCAAGGACGATTTCCTTGGCCTGTTCGAGGACAAAGGCCTGCCGCCCATGACGCCGGCCCTGGCCCGCATTCCCATGCAGGACGACGCGCATGCGACCGCGCTGACCTGCAACACCTGCCACGGCGCCCATAAGTACGACGTCAAGTTCGCGCAGATCGAAGCCTGCGAGAGCTGTCACGCCGACGACCACACCAAGGCCTTCCGCATGTCGCCGCATAACGCGCTGGTCGACCGGGAAGCCTCGGGCGACCTGCCCAAGGGGTCGGGCGTGACCTGCGCCACCTGCCACATGCCCAAGCACCTGGTGCGTGACGATTACGGCACCGAGAAAATCTTCGTCACCCATAACCAGAACGACAACCTGCGGCCCAACGAAAAAATGATCCGCACGGTCTGCGCCGATTGCCACGGCCTGCGCTTCACCATCGACGCGTTGGCCGATCCGGCCCTCATCAAGAACAACTTCAAAGGCAAGCCCGCCCACCATGTCGAAAGCATCGACTGGGTGGAAAACAGGATGCGGGAACGGGCGCGCCGCCAGCAGCAGTAAATCCCGCGTTCATCGAGACAGGAAGACAACAAGGAGATGACCATGACCAAGAAACTGACCATCGCCGCCTCGTGCACGGCGCTCGCCTGTGCGGGTGTGCTCGCCATGGGGCTCGGCAGCCCGGCCAAGGCAGGCCTGTTCGGCAGCGACGACAAGAAAGGCGTGTCCTACGAAACCTTCACCGACATGCTGCACCTCGTCATGGCGTCGGACCGTGAAGTCTACACCAAAATGGTCGTCGGACGTTTGGCCGCCAAGGAAAAGGTGATCAAGGCCTCCGAACACTTCGAGGACGAAAAAGCCCTGCCCCTGCCGGCGCAGATGTTCCGCTTCGGCTCGGAAAAAGTGTCGAGCAAGACAGACAAGTTCACTTATCAGCTGCTGTCGCTGTGGCCGATCAACAAGCAGAACGCACCGCGCACGGACATCGAGAAAAAGGGCCTCGCCTTCATCGCCGAGAACAAGGGCGAAAAGCCGTTCTACGGCGAAGAGGAACTGGGCGGCAAAAAATACTTCACCGCCGTCTACGCCGACGTCGGCGTGGCCGCCCCCTGCATCAATTGCCACAACGCGCACAAGGATTCGCCCCGCACCGATTTCAAGATGGGTGAGGTGATGGGCGGCGTCGTGATCCGCGTTCCCATGAACTAGTCCGGCCCGGCCCGGCGCCGTTTCGGCGGCCGGGCCGCAGGCGGACGCAAGACGTCACGAAAGGAAAAGACATGACACCCGAACAGATCAAACTGGTCCAGGACAGCTTCAAGTCCGTCATCCCCATCGCCGATACGGCCGCCGATATCTTCTACGGCCGCCTGTTCGAGGTGGCGCCGCAGCTTCGTCCCATGTTCCCGCAGGACATGAGCGAGCAGAAGAAAAAGCTGATGCAGATGATCGGCGTCGCCGTCACCAACCTGCATCAGGTCGACACCATCGTCGCCCCGGTCCAGGACTTGGGCCGCCGCCACGTCGGCTACGGCGTCAAAGACGAACATTACGACATCGTCGGCGGCGCCTTGTTGTGGACCCTGGGCAAGGGCCTGGGTGACGCCTTCACGCCCGAAGTCGAAACCGCCTGGGCCGAAGCCTACGGTCTGCTTGCCTCCGTGATGAAGGACGCGGCAGCGAAGGCGGCGTGAGCACCCTGTCGACCATCGACACATGGCCGGCGGCGCATGTCGCCGGCCGCCACGCCGGCGGACACGATTGAACCGGAGGAGAGATTTCCATGACTAAGAAACTCGTCGTTATCGGCAACGGCATGGCGCCGGGGCGGGTGCTCGACCATCTGTTCGACAAGGCCCCCGGCGCCTATCAGGTGACGATCTTCAACGCCGAACCCCGCGTCAACTACGACCGCATCATGCTGTCGCCGGTGCTGTCCGGGGAAAAGGCCTACGAGGACATCATCATTCATGACGACGCCTGGTACGAACAACACGGCGTGACCCTGCATAAGGGCAAGAAGGTCATGGAGATCGACCGCGCCGACCGCAAGGTCGTCGCCGACGACGGCACCGTGGCGGAATACGACAAGCTGCTGATCGCCACGGGCTCGTCGCCCTTCGTCATCCCCGTGCCGGGCAAGGACCTTCAGGGCGTCGTTACCTACCGCGACCTGGACGATGTCGACGCCATGCTGGACGCCGCCAAGTCCGGCGGTTCCGCGGTGGTGATCGGCGGCGGGCTGCTGGGGCTCGAGGCCGCCTACGGCCTGAAGCGCCAGGGCATGGACGTCACGGTGTTGCACCTGATGCCGACCCTGATGGAACGCCAGTTGGACCCCAGCGCCGGTTACTTGCTGGAAAAGGCCCTGGCCGACCGAGACATCAAGATCATCACCCGCGCCAACACCAAGGAGATCACCGGCCGTGACGGCAAGGTTGCGGGCGTGGTGCTGGAGGACGGCACGGAACTTCCCGCCGATATCGTGGTCATGGCCGTGGGCATCCGGCCCAGCGCGCAGTTGGCCGACGATGCGGGGCTCGAGGTCGGGCGCGGCATCCTGGTCGACGACCATCTTCGCACCAGCGACCCGGACATCCTGGCCGTCGGCGAATGCGTCGAACATCGGGGGCAGTGTTACGGCCTGGTCGCCCCTCTTTACGACATGGCCAAGGTCATCGCCGCCAACCTGGCCGGGGACGAAGCGCCCGAATACACGGGATCGGTCACCGCGACCAAACTGAAGGTCACGGGCATCGACCTCTATTCCGCCGGCGACTTCGCCGAGGCCGAGGACCGCGAGGAGATCGTCCTGCGCGATGCCGCCGGCGGCGTCTACAAGCGCCTGGTGCTGAAGGACAACAGGATCATCGGCGCCGTGCTGTACGGCGATACCGCCGACGGGGCCTGGTTCTTCGACATGCTGAAGAAGGGCACGGACATTTCCGACCTGCGCGAAACCCTGATCTTCGGCCAGGCCTATGCGGGGGGCGCCCCGCTGGACCCTACGGCGGCCGTTGCAGCCTTACCGGATGACGCGGAAATCTGCGGCTGCAACGGCGTGTGCAAGGGGGCCATCGTTCAGGCCATCACGGAAAAAGGCCTGACCGGCATCGACGGCGTGCGCGCCCACACCAAGGCGTCGGGCAGTTGCGGCACCTGCACGGGGCTGGTCGAACAGTTGCTGAAGGTCACCCTGGGCGATGCCTTCCAGCCCGACGCCGTTCAGCCCATGTGCGGCTGCACGGACCTGGGCCATGACGACGTGCGCCGGCTGATCGTCGCCCAGGAACTGAAGTCCATTCCCGCCGTCGTGCAGGAACTGAACTGGAAGACCTCCTGCGGTTGCGCCAAGTGCCGCCCGGCCCTGAACTACTACCTGCTGGCGACCTGGCCCGGGGAATACGTGGACGACAAGCAGTCCCGCTTCATCAACGAACGGGTCCACGCCAACATCCAGAAGGACGGCACCTATTCCGTGGTGCCGCGCATGTGGGGCGGCATCACCACGCCGAACGAACTGCGCGCCATCGCCGACGTGGCCGACAAGTTCCAGATACCGACCGTGAAGGTCACGGGCGGCCAGCGCATCGACCTTCTGGGCGTGAAGAAGGAAGACCTGCCCGCCGTCTGGGCCGACCTGAACGCGGCGGGAATGGTGTCCGGCCATGCCTACGGCAAGTCGCTGCGCACGGTGAAAACCTGCGTCGGCACCGATTGGTGCCGGTTCGGAACCCAGGATTCCACGGGTCTGGGCATCAAGCTGGAACGCTTCCTGTGGGGATCGTGGACGCCGCACAAGGTGAAGCTGGCCGTGTCCGGCTGCCCGCGCAACTGCGCCGAGGCGACCTGCAAGGACATCGGCGTGGTCTGCGTCGACAGTGGCTATGAAATCCACTTCGCCGGAGCCGCCGGGATGCACGTCAAGGGGACGGAGCTTCTCTGCACCGTGGCAACGGAGGCCGAGGTCATGGAATACGTCGGCGCCCTGATGCAGCTCTACCGCGAGCAGGGCCGTTACCTGGAACGCATCTACAAATGGGCGGACCGGGTCGGCTTCGACGTCGCCCGCGATCAGGTGGTCGAGAACGCCGAGCGGCGCAAGGAGTTGAACGCGCGCTTCGTCTACTCACAACAGTTCATGCAGAACGATCCCTGGGCCGAGCGTGCCCAGGGCAAGGACGCGGAGGAATTCACCTCCTTCCGTCTTGGGCATTTAGGGAAAGTGGCGTGATGAACGACATGAGCATGACACCGAAAACACAGGTCTGGATCGAGGTCTGTACGCTGGAAGACATTCCGCCGCAGGGCGCGCGGGTGATCCGGGCGACGCTTGGTTGCGTCGCCCTGTTCCGCACGGCGACGGACAAGGTCTTCGCGCTGGAGGACCGCTGTCCGCACAAGGGCGGGCCGCTCAGCCAGGGCATCGTGCATGAAACCGGCGTGACCTGCCCGCTACACAACTGGGTCATCGACCTGGAAACCGGCCGCGCCAAGGCGCCGGACGAAGGCCGGGTGCGCACCTTCCCGGTCGAGGTGCGGGACGGCATGGTCCTCATCGACCGGGCCCTGTTGGCTTAAGGGAAGGAACAGGGCGCATGACCGACGGCACGGCAAAACCGGAAAGCAGTTGCACCGCGACCACCTGTCCCTATTGCGGGGTCGGCTGCGGCGTGCAGGCCACCGTGGGCGCCGACGGTACCGTCGTCATCGCCGGCGACCCCGACCATCCGGCCAACTTCGGCCGGCTGTGCTCCAAGGGCACCAATCTGGGGGAAACGCTGTCCCGCGACGACCGCTTGCTGCACCCGGAGATCGGGGGGCGCCCGGCATCCTGGGACGACGCCCTGGATCTTGTCGCCTCCCGGTTCCGCGAAGCGATCGACGAACACGGCCCCGATTCCGTTGCCTTCTACGTCTCCGGCCAACTGCTGACCGAGGATTATTACGTCGCCAACAAGTTGATGAAGGGCTTCATCGGCTCGGGCAACATCGACACCAATTCCAGACTTTGCATGGCGTCCTCGGTGGCCGGGCACAAGCGCGCCTTCGGCACGGATACGGTTCCGGGGCTGTACGAGGATCTGGAGCAGGCGGATCTGGTGGTCATGGTCGGCTCCAATCTGGCCTGGTGCCATCCCGTGTTGTACCAGCGCCTGCAGGCGGCCCGGAAAGAGCGCGGCACCCGGGTCGTCGTCATCGACCCCCGGCGCACGGCGACGGCGGAGACGGCGGACATGCATCTGGCCCTGCGGCCGGGGTCGGACGTCGCCCTGTTCAACGGGCTGCTGGCCTGGCTGGCGCAGACCGGCGGGTTCGACGGCACTTTCATCGCCGACCATACGGCGGGGGTCACGGCGGCCCTGCGCACGGCCGAGACGGCGGACCCGGAATGGGTGGCGGCGCGCTGCGGCCTGCCGCTCGATCAGGTCCTGGCGTTTTACAAGATGTTCGTGCGCACGGAGCGCACGGTCACCGTCTACAGCCAGGGCGTCAACCAATCCTCGGCGGGCACGGACAAGGTCAACGCCATCATCAACTGCCATCTGGCGACGGGCCGCATCGGCCGTCCCGGCATGGGGCCGTTCTCGGTCACCGGACAGCCCAACGCCATGGGCGGGCGGGAAACGGGCGGGCTCGCCAACCAACTGGCCTGCCATCTGGAACTGGACGACCCGTCCCACCGCGACCTGGTGCAGGGGTTCTGGGCCAGTCCGGTGATCGCGGGGGCGGCGGGGCTCAAGGCCGTCGACATGTTCGACGCCGTGGCCGACGGGCGGATCAAGGCGCTGTGGATCATGGCGACCAACCCGGCGGTCAGCCTGCCCGACGCCGACCGGGTGCGCGACGCCATCCGCCAATGCCCCTTCGTCGCCGTGTCGGACGTGACGCGGGCGACGGACACGGCGGCGCTCGCCCATGTCCTGCTGCCGGCCCAGGCCTGGGGCGAGAAGGAAGGCACGGTGACCAATTCGGAACGCCGGATTTCCAGGCAGCGGGCGTTCCTGCCGATCCCCGATGACGTGCGCGCCGACTGGTGGATGATTTCCCAGGTCGCGGCCCGACTGGGGCATGGCGACGCCTTCGATTACGCCGGCCCCGCCGACATCTTCCGCGAGTACGCGGCCCTGACCGTCCGCGCCAACGCGGCGCTCGCCCGCGATCTCGATCTCGGCGCCATGGCGGCGATCGACGATGGGGCCTATGACGCGCTGCCGCCGACCCTGTGGCCGCAGCGGGCCGAAGGGGTGTCCGAAGACCGGTTCTTCGCCGACGGCGGTTTCTTCACCGCCGACGGGCGCGGACGCTTCATCGCCGTCACGGACCGCGCCCCGGCGACGGCGGCGGACATCGCTTATCCGCTTGTCCTCAACACCGGGCGCATTCGCGACCAATGGCACACCATGACCCGCACGGGCCTGTCGCCGGCCCTGTCGCAGCACCTGGCCGAGCCGTTCCTGGAAATCGCACCCGAGGACGCCGAACGCCTGGACCTCGGCCCGGCCATGCTGGCCCGGGTGACGAGCCCCCAGGGCGAATGCCTGGTGCGCGCCCTGATCACCCGACGCGTCAAACCCGGGCAGGTCTTCATGCCCATGCATTGGAACGACCAATGGTCGGGCCGGGCGCGGGCCGACGCCCTGGTGGCGTCCCACGTCGATCCCGTGTCCGGCCAGCCGGAAGCGAAATACACGCCGGTCTGCGTCACGCCCTTCGCCGCCGGGTTCTATGGATTCGCCGTCACGAACCGGCGGCCCGATCCGGCGGGCGCCGATTACTGGGCCCTGGCCCGGGCCGAGGGCGGCTGGCGTCTGGAACTGGCGGGGGCCGCCGTGCCCGGAGACTGGGCCGCCTGGGCGGCGTCAATCCTGGGGCTGGACGTGCCGGACGACACCCTCCGCGTGATGGCGAGCGAGGATCGGGCCGCCGGCGGCTATCGCATGGCCGCCTTCCGGGGTGACGATCTGGTCGGCGCGCTGTTCGCAGCCAAAGACCCCGTCGCCGTCGATCGCGCCTGGCTGACCGGAAAGCTGACGGAAAATGTCGCCACCCTGCCCGAGCGGATCGCAATCCTGGCCGGACGCCGCGCCGCCGACAAGAACGATCCCGGCGCCATTGTCTGCACCTGCATGTTCGTCGGCGCCAACGACATCCGCCGCGCCATCCTTGATCAGGGCTGTACCACGGTCGATGCGGTGGGGGCCTGCACGGGGGCCGGCATCACCTGCGGGTCCTGCCGCCCCGAGATCGAAGTCCTGATCGCCGATGCCGAACTTAGGGAGGCCAGCTGACATGTCGAGACAGCCAGAGGAACGCATACCCGGCGCCATGGCGGACCTCGCCGTGCTGCCCCTGTTCCATGACCTGAAAGGCCGGCGTGTCGTCGTCTGGGGGGCGACGGATGCCGCCGGCTGGAAGTCCGAACTTATGACCGCCGCCGGTGCCGCCGTCACGCGGATCACGGACGGCCGCCCCTGGGATGCGAGGGATCTTTCAGGATGCGCGCTGGCCGTCGCCGACGCGGAAGACGACGACCAGGCAGCCGACCTTGCCGCCGCCGCGCGGGCGGCGGGAGTGCCGGTCAACATCATCGACCGCCCGGCCCATTGCGATTTTTCCTTCGGCGCCATCGTCAACCGCTCGCCGGTGGTGGTCGGCATCTCCACCGCCGGGGCCGCCCCCGTGCTGGGCCAGGCGATCCGCCGCCGCATCGAAACCCTGCTGCCGCCGGGCATCGCCCGTTGGGGCGCGGGCGCACAAAGCCTTCGCGACCGGGTTCTCAGCCTGATACCAGACGCCTCCCGCCGACGCCTGTTCTGGCGGGCCCAGGCGGAACGTGCCTTTGCAGAACCGGACCACCCGGCCCCGGAAAGCCTCATGGACCCGGCCAACCTGACGATCCGCGTCGCCGGCAACGGCGGCCGGGTAACCCTGGTCGGCGCCGGGCCGGGCGATGCCGAACTGTTGACTTTGAAGGCCGTGCGGGCGCTCCAGGCCGCCGACGTGATCCTGTACGACGATCTGGTGTCCGACGACGTGCTGGAATTGGCGCGGCGCGAGGCCAAGCGCCTTCTGGTCGGCAAGCGGGGCAACCGGCCGTCCTGCCGTCAGGAAGACATCAACGCCCTGATGGTGAAGCTGGCCGGACAGGGCAAGCAGGTCGTGCGCCTGAAGTCGGGCGATCCCATGATCTTTGGCCGCGCCGGCGAGGAAATCGCGGAACTCAAAGCCCGTGGGATCGCCGTCGACGTGGTGCCCGGCATCACGGCGGCGCTGGCGGCGGCGGCGGCGCTTGGCGTGTCGCTGACCCATCGGGACCATGCACGCTCCGTCCGTTTCGTCACCGGCCACGGCCATGCCGGCGGTCTGCCGGATGATCTTGACTGGCCCGGGCTGAGTGATCCCGGCACGACCCTGCTGGTCTATATGGGAAGACGCACGGCGGGGCAGTTCTCCCGCCGGCTGATCGAACACGGTCGCGCCCCATCGACGCCGGTGGTCGCGGTCGCGAAGGCCAGCCGCGCCGGTGAAACACGAACCGTGACCACGCTCGGAAAGCTCGTCGCGCAACCGCTCAAAGAAATCGACGGCCCGGTCATGTTCGGAATCGGCGAAGTGTTTTCAGATCTGGATGCCGTGGGCCTGGCGGCAAATTCCGGTTTGCAGCGTGAGGTCCTGTAACGCGGTTTCTCTCCGCGGCAGGCATCGAGCAGAAGGATTGTCCGGCTCGCCACCCCCACCGGATATGGAGGAAGCGCAGGCCGCTCAAGCCCTCAAAACGCCAACCGGATATCTGATCTGCCGCACACCCTCGTCAAGCGCGGCCACGTGGTGACACCAGGTTTCATTGGGCCAGCGGTATTCCACAAGGCCCTGAGCCGGCCAATAGACGGAGGTGTAGAGCGTTCCAAAGCCTCGGTCATAGGCCATCGAATACAACGGCGGTTTTTGGAAGGCGGCGATAAAGCGGTCCGCCGGTTCGTCATGCAGGGTCAGGCGATGCAACAGAAACCGTTCGCGTTCCACCGTCGCCGTGGCCCGCGCATGACGGTGCCATTCCACCTGTTCCTGATGGTTGGTGGCGACACGGGAATCCGTGATGACGCATCCCCGGTCCGGTGACAGGTAGGCCGTTAAATAGCGTCCCTTGCGGTCGACGACGGTGACGTTATAGGCCATATGACAGGGAATGCGCTTGAGCGCCTTTGCCGCCTCGGTGGTCGTCCGACAAAATTCCAGGATATAGCGAATGATCAAGGGAACGCCGAACCCTTCCCCAACAATGGTTCTGCCGCCAAACGTCAAGGAAACCGCCAGGCCCGCCTCGTTCATGCCGTCGACCATTCCGAACAGGCCATCCGACATCCCCGTAACCCATTGCCGGTTCCAACCTGTGCCGAGAATGACGCCGTCGCACAATTGCGGTGGATAATCGTAGTTGCGGACCAGAAGCGGTTCCGAGCCGAGCCAGACAGCCTGAGAGCAGCCCGACAAATAGGGCGGCGGGCAGTAGAAGCTGAGAAACCGGGCCGCCGTATCACCGCCGCCGGCGAGATCAACCAGCGCCTCATAGGTCGGCACCAATTCAGGCATGTGGCTTTTCAGCGCCCGGAGGCCGGCCAGATAGGTCTGCCGCGCCTCGATCCCCTCCGACAGGAACCACCGTTCATAAGCAGGCCAGTGCCGCTGAAAAAGCGCGCGCCATTTGTCCCCGGGCTTCTTTTCCGAGACCGCCTGAAACGTCAATAAGGTGCTTTCCGGCAGCAGGATCCCGTTTCCTTGTCAGAGAATCTTGAACGCCGGTGCCTCAGCCGCCACGGGCGGGACCGACGGCAATGGCCGCGCCTTGTACTGCGACTTGATTCCCTTGATCCAGGCCTTGGCGCGGCGGGTCAGACGGAACTTGTCGTCCATGGCCCGGCCGCGGGTGATGAGAATGCCCAGGTCAGCGCCTTCATAGCGGAAATCGCCGACGTTCTGAATGCGCAGGAAAAACGCCTCGTTCTCGTTTTCCACGGCGCGGCGGTGATAGTCAAAACGGTCGTAGGTCAGGCTGCCGTCCTTGTTCAGCTGCCAAATGCCGCTTTCCGGGGCCTCGGTGATGAAGTCGACATTGTCTTCCGTATGCTTGATGACCATCTGGCACCAGCCGTCGATGTTGTCCGGATCGGCCCAGCGGTTGTTCAGTTCCTCGACGTCGAGATCGAACTTCACGCCCGAGAATTCCAACAGGTGGAACAGGAACAGCGGCGCATCCGCATGGGCGAAGGCCGCATGGTTGGTCATGGAGCTGGCCCCCGTGACCCGCGGATTGCATTCGCCAAGATAGATTTCGCCGTTGTCCTGGTCGATCAGGAAATCGAGTTCGAAATAACCCCGGTAGCCTTCCTTGACCAGCTGGTTGCCGAAATCGAAGGTGTACTTGCGGGCCTTGTCGCGGATCTTTTTCTCGAACGCGTCGGAAAAGATCTCGTTTCCGCACCAGCCGCCGCGATAGGGCGTCAATTCCTTGAAGCCGACCAGTTCGGTCATCAGCGGGCCGACGATGGTGCCGTTCTTGGTGGCGCAGGCCTCGATGGCGGAACCCCGGCAGTTGATCCGCTTCATGACCTTGATCTCACCCTGGCCGATGATGTCGTGGGCGTGCTTGTTGAAATCCTTCTCCGACTTGATGAAGAAGGTCGTATGGCCGGAATCGCCGAAGGCCGACTGCAGGACCAGATCGTTGCCGATGGGCTTGGCCAGTTTCTGCAGGTCGGCGTAGCTCGCGATCTTGCCCAGCACGTTGGGCACGCTGGGCACCCCGGCCTTGTTGCCGATGCGCACGGTTTCGATCTTGTGGTCGATTTTTTCGCGCAGCTTGGCCTTGGGGAACCAGATTTCGATGCCCAGGTCCTTGCAGGCCTTTTCGACCCGTTCGTCGAACATCAGGAACACGGCCTTGGGCTTGCCGCCCTTGGACTTGATAAAGTCGATGACTTCCTTGTGTTCCAGCAGATAGGCGACGATGTCCTCGATGCTTTCGAATTCCGGGTGTGCCTGTTCGGTCGGCACGAAAGTGTTGGGATGCCGGCCGTCATAGCAGTCTATGTAGTTGATGTACTTGAAGTTCCGGCACCATTCGTCGATGCCCAACAGGTTGAAGTTGGTCGCCGAGATGAAAAAGATCGGGTCTTCGTTGCGGTGGAAATAGCGCCGGACCTCGGAAATATTCAGAAGGTGTTCTTTCGGCTTGCGCGCCACCCGGCGTTTGACGGCGGCCTTCTTCGCCGGGGCCTTGCGCACGGGCGCGGCCTTCTTGGCGACCGTCTTCACGGCGCTTTTCGCGGCGGCTTTTTTGGCGGCGGGCTTCTTGGTGGCGCGTTTCTTGGCGGCGGCGGGCTTGCGGGTCACTGGCTTGGCGTTCATGTCGAATTGACCTCCCTCGTCGGATGATTGTGATTGGGCGTCGGCATGCGGTTGACCGGTTGGGCGAAGGTCCTTATTTCGCCTGCGCCGCCAGCGCCGCCTCGGTAAAGACGCGAAGTCCCAGGTCCGGCCGGTAGCCGTGGATTTCCTTCACGTCGAGCTTGCGCAGAAATTCGATGATTTCATCGCTGATGACCTGTCCGGGCACCAGGATGGGGAAGCCCGGCGGATAGGGGATGATGAAGCTGGCCGAGACCACGTCGCGCCCGCTTTTCATGGCGGCGTCAAGGCCGCCGTCATCGAGGCTGAGATAGTCGCAGTTGGCTTCGTCATAGGCCATGAAGAAGGCCGTGCGCGTGATGCCTTCGGCGGTCGTGCCCTTGGGGTCCGGGCGGAAGGCATCGTGGAAGCGGGAAAAGTCCGGCAGCGGCGGCAATTCGTTCTTCAGCGAATTGATGCGCCGCTCATGAACCTTGCGCTCTGGCATGTTCATGTCCTCGACCCGGTCTTCCAGTTCGCGGGCGATCTTGACCAGGACCTCGATCAGATAGGCGACCGACGACCGCGTGGTGCCGATGTTGGTCATGAACAGGACCGTGTTGCGCGAGGTCTTATTGATCTGGATGCCGTACTTGTCCATCAGCACCTCGTTCTTGAAGGTGTCGCCGTCAAGACCGGTATCGCCCACATAGAGCGTGATGCGCGTCGCATCCAGACAGAACTCGTCGCCGTCCCAGGCTTCCCAGATGTTGTTCCAGCCGGTTTCCGGATCGTAATAGCTTTCGATCCCCGACTGGCGATGCGCCGCCGGGATCATGTCGCCGACGGTCAGGATCTTGAAATGCTTCGACAACAGCGGATGGGTGCGCACGCGCTGGCGCAGCACCATGGCCATCTCGACCTGTTTCTGGACCAACTCGAACCCTTCCAGTTCGACCTGCCGGCGGCCGACGTCCAGGGACGCCAGGATCTGATAGTTGGGCGAGGTCGAGGTATGGGTCATATAGGCCTCGTGGAACGAGGCTTCGACCTTGGCGCTGAAGTCCTGGTCGTGGACATGGATCATCGAGCCCTGACGCAGTGCCGTCAGGGTCTTGTGCGTCGATTGGGTGGCATAGGCGCGCACGCGCACCTGGTCCGGATCGGGATAAAGGTGGCGGTCCAACAAGGCGTCGATGTCATCGGGCGCGATGGCGTCGATGTCCTTTTGCTTGGCCGCGTAAAGGGCGCGGTAGTCGTCGGAGCGGTATTTCTCGCGCAGGCGCCCGGCCGTGTGCATGGCCGTGCGGGTGCGGTAGGTCGGCCCGAAGCGGGCGAAGCCGAACCAGGCTTCGTCCCACAGGAACACCAGGTCCGGCTTAATGGCCAGGCATTCCTCCATGAACCGTTCGACGTTGTAGACGATGCCGTCGAAGGTGCAGTTGGTCAGCAGCAGCATGCGCACCCGGTCGAGCTTGCCGGCGGCGCGCAGTTCCAGAAGCGTCTTCTTGATGACCCGCAGCGGCACTGCGCCGTACATGGAATATTCATGCAGGGGGTAGCTGTCGAGATAGATCACCTCGGCCCCGGCCAGGACCATGCCGTAATGGTGCGACTTGTGGCAGTCACGGTCGACCAGAACGATATCGCCGGGCCGCACGATGGACTGCACGACGATCTTGTTGCAGGTCGAGGTGCCGTTGGTGGCGAAGAAGGTATGCCTGGCGCCGAAGGCGCGGGCGGTCAGTTCCTGGGCCAGCTTCAGCGGGCCGTGCGGTTCCAGCAGGGAATCAAGCCCGCCCGAGGTCGTCGAGGTTTCGGCCAGGAAGATGTTCATGCCGTAAAACTCGCCCATGTCCTGAATCCAATGGGATTTGACGATGGACTTGCCGCGCGAGATCGGCAGGGCGTGGAACACGCCGGTCGGCTGCTTGGCGTAACTGCGAAGCGCCGTGAAGAACGGCGTCTGATAGCGCGACTCGATCCCGCGCAGGATGTTCAGATGCAGTTCCATGTAGTCTTCGAGGTTGTAGAACACCCGCCGGCAGGCGTCGCCGACATGGCCGGCGATGTCTTCGACGTTCTGGTCGGTGACCAGGAACAGATCCAGTTCCGGGCGGATGCGGGCGATGACGTCGGCAAGGTGGATGCCGTAGAGCTGCGGTTCCAAATCGTCCAGGTCGTCGCATTTCGATTGCTTGAGATAGCGTTCCAGCACCGGCATCACCCGATTGGAGCGGGGCCGGAAGCCGTAGCGGATGACCACGGACTGCAGATTGTGATTCAGCAGAATGGCGATCAGCGCGTCTTCGAAGCTGGGGACGAACACCGGCTCGTAGGTGAAGGCGTCCTCGTCGCGGCGCATGGCGACAAGGCTGTCGCGCTGCTGGCGCTGACTGGCCGGATTGATGTCGTCGACGATCAGGACTTCGAAATAAGGCCGGCGTCGGGCGCGCTCGTCGACGGCTTCTTCGTCCTCGTCGTCCGTCAGGGTGCCTTCGATCGGGGACAGGACATTGATGTGGCGGCGGCGGTATTGGCCGCTCATGAGCGCGCCGACGATGCCGTTGACGATCTGCGTCAGATGTTCGAACTCATCCGCCTTGAGCAGGGCATGAAGATGACCGAAGACATGCAGGCCGGGAAACGCCCAATAGGTTTCCAGGGGCTCCAGCTCGTCGAGAATTTTCTGGGCGGCATCCTTGTCGCCGGGGCGGGCCCGGGCGGTGGACAGGCGGTAAACGATGCTTTTCAGGCGGTTCCAGGTATCGGCACGGAATTGAGAGGCGTTGTAGTAATGGCTGATTGACTGGCGGCCCTCGATCGCGGCGGTATCCGGCATCGTTTATCCTCCTCCCTCGATTATCAGGGGCACGACGCCGACGGCGGGCGCGGGTGCCGGCGCGGCTTCATTGCCGGCCAGCGGCATGATCGCGGCCGGCGGCGGCGCATCTATCCCTGCTTTTGAATTTTTCGGCTGCATTTCCAGCGGCCCCAGGCTTTGCAGATAGGTATCGTCAAAGCCCTCGTAGCCGTAGACGGGAAATTCGTGGCGGTGATCGCGGAAGCTTTTCAGCGTCTGGCCCAGGCCGCGGATGCCGACGGCGCGCTGGCGGCGCACCAGCGCCAAATCGACTTCGACGGGAATGATCTCGTCCTGGCCGGCCGCCTGATAGAGGACGGTGCCGCCCGGATCGACGACGCAGGACCGCCCGGTTCCACCACCCGCCAGGCCGTTGATGTCGAAGATGTAGCATTGGAACATGGCCGCCGTGGATTGGGCGATGGCCAGTTCGATGTCGCGGTCGATGGTGCCGGTCAGCACGGGGTGAAGCAGGACCTCGGCCCCCATGGCGGCCAGCTGGCGTGTGGTTTCCGGAAACCAGATGTCATAACAGATGGACAGCCCGAAGCGCCCGACATCGGGCACGTCGAAGACACAGAATTCGCGGCCCGCCTCGACCCCCGCCTCGTAGGGCGTGAAGGGAAACATCTTGGCGTATTCGGCGACGACCGTGCCGCTGGGATCGATCACGGGCGCCACATTGTACAGCTTGCCGTCTGCGCGGCGCATGAATAGGGTCCCGGGCAGCAGCCAGATCTGATACTGACGCGCCAGGTTCTTGAAGGTCTCGAGCGTGGCGTCGAGATTTTCCGGATGGTTGGACGGCAAGGGTCCGAAGGCGGCCAGTTCGCTGAACACGACCATTTGCACCCAGGGGAACCGGGCTGCCACTTGATCGATCTTATGGGCCATGGCGGTCACGTTTTCATGTGTGGCCGCGATGTGCATCTGGACGCCGGCGATTGCAAAAGGCGTCATGATCTCGGGTACCCCGCTGGATAAGTCGTTATCGTTTCAAAATGCGTGAGCCGCGTCAACCGGCACCCCGTGCCGGTCATTCGGCAGCCATGGCGGCTTGTGCGATGTCGGCCAGGGAGCGTTCGAGGATATCCATGCCTTCGTCGATGAGGGCGTCACTGGCCGTCAACGGAGCCAGGATGCGAAGAGTATTGGCGAACACCCCGCAGGACAGCAGGATCAACCCGTTCTCCAGCGCCTTCGTGCAAAGCGCCTTGGTGGCCTCGGCATCGGGAACATGCGTGCCCGGCGTCTTGACCAACTCGAACGCGACCATGGCGCCCAATCCCCGGATATCGCCGATGGGATGCAGGTTGGTGTTCGCGCGCATTCGTGTCAGGCGTGCCTTGAGGCGTTCACCCAGTTGACGCGAACGGACGATCAGGTCTTCGCGCTCGATAACGTCGAGAACGCCGAGCGCGGCGGCGCAGGATACCGGATTGCCACCATAGGTGCCGCCCAGGCCGCCGGGCTCGGGCGCGTCCATGATGGCCGCCTTGCCGATCACGCCGGCCAACGGGAAGCCGCCGGCCAAGCTTTTGGCGACGGTGATCATGTCGGGTTCGATGCCGGAATGTTCGATGGCAAACATATTGCCGGTCCGTGCGAAGCCGGTCTGAACCTCGTCGGCGATCAGCAGGATGCCGTGGGCGTCGCATAGGTCGCGCAGCACCTTCAGGAATTCCGATGAGGCGATGTAGAAACCGCCCTCGCCCTGGACCGGCTCAATGATGATGGCGGCGATGCGTTCCGGTTCCACGTCCGCCTTGAACAGGCGGTTGAGCGCGGCGATGGCGTCGGCTTCCGTGACCCCGTGGTGGGGCATGGGGAACGGCAGGTGATAGATCTCGCCGGGGAACGGACCGAAGCCCTTCTTATAAGGCAGCACCTTGCCGGTCAGGCCCATGGTCATATGGGTGCGGCCGTGGAAGCCACCGGCGAAAGCGATGACACCGGGACGCCCCGTATGGGCACGGGCGATCTTGACGGCGTTTTCCACGGCTTCGGCGCCGGTGGTGACGAACAGGGTCTTCTTCGGCGTCGGGCCCGGGGCCAGCTCGTTCAGGCGTTCAGCCAGCTCGACATAGGGCTCATAAGGAATGACCTGATAGGCCGTATGGGTGAAGCGCGCCATTTGGATCTCGACGCGGCGCATGACTTCCGGGTTGCGGTGCCCGGTGTTGAGCACCGCGATGCCGCCGGCGAAATCGACGTAGCGGCGTCCTTCGACGTCCCACAGTTCGGCGTTGTCGGCGCGATCCGCGAAAATCGCAGTGGCGGTGGCGACACCGCGGGGGGTCGCGGCCAGGCGGCGGGCGTTCAGGCTCTGGTTGTCGGTCATTGTCCGTATCTCCATGCGCCGGCGCAACGATGGACGGCCGGATTCAATCTGGCGGCGGCCGCTGCGGGCTCCCCGTTTGGGGCCGCGGTCACGGCCGGAACTTTGGGGGATGTTGCCTCTACGGACTACACCATGTACCATGATGTTGCCAGCAATCGCAGAAAGTGTCAACATCATGGATCAAGATGTAGCTCTCGGGGTCACCATGACCATCACCCAAGCGGATTTCCCCTACCTGCGCGACGCGGGACGGCTGGGCGAATATGCCGTCGTCTACCGCTGCTATCGCACGCAGGCGGGCGGCGGCTTCGGTGACCAGGACAAACATCCCTTTGCCTGGGGCGTGCTGGCCTATGTCGACGGCGCCGTGGCGCGGATCTACAGCGCGCGCGGCCTGCCCCGGGAATGGACCGATCTCACGCGGCTTGAGAAATGGATGCGCGATCAGGGCTTCTGGTACTGGTGGATGCGCAACGACCTGGAGCCGCTTGGCCAGAACACTGTCGACAGCGAAATAGACGACTTCCCGCCGGCGAACCTCCCGGACACGGCCCCGCCCCTGCAGACCGGCAAGTAACCCTCCCCCGGACGTTTCGTTCCGCCAGACAGGATGACGCTTTTGGAAAATTTCCTTTCTTCCTTTTCTGACTTTGTGGTTTCCACGCTCGAAAGTTCGGATTTTTATCTCCAACTTCTCGCTGTCGGAATCACGGCGCTATGTTCATGGGGGCTGTCGAGGTTTCTCCGGGCCCGGATCGAACGGAGTGCCGGCGGCGACACCCCGGACGCGGCAGGCAAGGCCCAGAAGATCACCTCCCGCGTCAGCACGGCGTCATATCATCTCCGCGATCTGATATTTCCCGTCACCAATGCAATCCTGCTCGGCATCGCCGCCGAGATTTCCAGGGAGTTCTTCGAGGCCAAGTGGCTTGTCCAGTTCGTCCAGGGCCTGAACTTTCTCTCCATCGTCTATATCGCCGCCACGCGCATCACCAGCAGCCCGACGGTGCGCCACTTTGCCCTGTTCGTTCTGTCGCCGCTTATTCTGCTCTACGCGGTCGGCCTGCTGGATGCGCTGATCACCATTCTCGAGGGCATCGACTTCAACCTCGGCAACATCCATTTCACCGTCTACGCCCTGGCGCGCACGGTTCTCTTCGGCAGCGTCTTGTTTTGGCTCGGGCGCCTGTCAAATCAACGCGGCGTCGACTTCATCCGCCGCCGCGAAACACTCACGGACACCACGAAGGAATTGGTGTTAAAGACCTTCCAGATCGGGCTGTTCGTTCTCATCACCCTGATGATTCTGCAGATCGCGGGCATCGACCTGACGGCCCTGGTGGTGTTCGGCGGCGCCATCGGTGTCGGCCTCGGCTTCGGCCTACAGCAGATCGCTTCCAACTTCATTTCGGGAATTATCATTCTCCTCGACCGCTCGATCGCGATCGGCGATTACATCGAACTGGAGGACGGCCGCGCCGGCGTGCTCAGGGAACTGACCATGCGCTCGGCGACGCTCGAAACCTATGACGGCAAGGACATCATGGTGCCGAACGAGCGGTTCATCACGACCGCCTTCGTCAACTGGACCCACAATCACAAGAAGCAGCGCTACCCAATCGTCTTCGAAGTCGCCTACGGCACCGACCTTGAAAAGCTGTTCGGACTTTTGCGGGAGGTCGTAGCCTCGCACCCCAAGGTCCTGAGCGGCGAGAGCGTGCCCTTCGAGGAACGCCCCGATGCCGAAGTTCAGGCCTTCAACGCCAACGGCATCGAGATCCTGGTTGAGTTTTGGATGGAAGGGATCGACGACGGCAAAAATCGGGTCGGTGGGGACCTGCTGTTCATGATCTATCAGGCGCTGCAGGAAAACGGCATCGTGATCCCCTTCCCGCAACGGGAAGTCGTGATCAAGGCCGACCACCGGCCACCCAAGACCTGAGCACCCCAAACCGGCATCCTGTCAAACCCGTGGCGACGCCCCACGTTCCAATGCGCCGAGCGCCCCCTTGTGGTTGGGTTTCATCTAACCCGACGGTCACAGGTGTTTCAGCGTCCGTACTCTTGCCTAACTGTTCCCGCGCAGAGAGAACAGCACGGGGACAACCACATCCAGATACCCGCCCGGCATGTCATCGGGGAATTTGGGCAGGGGCTGGGCCCGTTTGAGCATTTCCTCCGCCTCTCCATCCAAGAGCATGTGGCCTGAACTTTTTCGGATGTCGAAGGCCAGCACCCGGCCATTGCGTGTCACCCGAAAGTACAGATGCACGACACCCTGTTGACGCAGACGCCGCGCGTCCTTGGGATAGGTCTTATTACGTTCCAACCAGTAGCGCAGAACATTGATGTAGTCCGGCGCCGGCGTGCCGACGGGCCCGCCGCCCAGCGCATTCCGTTCGTCCGCCGACTGGCCCTTGCGGCTGTCGTCTTGGCGCCCTTGGCTGGCCGAGGTTGCCCGCGACGCTTGCTGCGCCCGGTCCGCGGGAACGACCGGCCGGGCTTGTTTGGTCGGTGCGGCCGCGACAGCCTTGGGCGGGGTTTTCGCGGTCACTTTATCCGGCCACGCGGATTTGACCGGCACCGGCTTGGCTGGGGGAACGGGTATACTTTTTTTCGGCTCCACAGCGACCGCCACCTCGGCCGTGACCGGCGGCGCCAGTTCAGCGATCGGCTGGGAGACGGCCGCCACGGGTTCCGGCGGCACGGCCTGGGCTTCGGTGGGGGCAGAGGGAACGGCATCCACTGGGGACACCTCCCGTGACGGGGCATTCTGCGGCGTTTGCGCCTGCTGTTGTCGCGCGTCGTCTTCGGCACCCGCGCGGGCCGCGGTCAAGGTCAGGGCAATATCGATCCCGCCCAGGCCGGGCGCCTTGGCACCGTCCGGCGGCGCCGACAGAACCGCCGCCAGAACACCCAGATGAATGGCCAGCGCGACCAGCCCCGCCGCCGTCCAATGGCCGGGTCCGGGCAGGGTCATGTGTCGCGCTTCGTTCATGCCAGGGGTCCGTCAGCCGGCGTCGAAGCCCAGGCGCACGACATCGGGAACGGGCTCCGGAAACTGTTCCCGCCAATCGAAGGTGATGTCCTCGCGCCAGGCGAAGCGCGTCAGATGGTCCGACAGGATGTGCTGCATGACGGCGATGCCCCGGTCTTCGCCCGACCGGCAATAGAACGACAGGGTAGAGCCCTCGGCGGTCATCATACAGCGGCCCGGCGGGAATTCGACCCGGGCCTGCGCGCTGTCGTAGTCGACATCGACCTTATGGGCGAAGTGCTTGCACAACTGCATGAGGTACTTGCTGGCGTTTTCCGTTTCGACGGCGGCGAAACAGGTCGGCATGGCGGATCTCCTATTGGCCGGTTGGGGGGAAGATCGGTTGCGTGGGTTCGGTGACGACGAAGGGCAGCCCGCGGGAGCAGGTCTCGACCCGGCCCGCGATTCCATAGGCCTGGGACAAAATGTCACTGGTCACGGCCTCGGCCGGCGGGCCGAAAGCGAGCAGACGGCCATCCCCGAACAGGGCGATGAAATCGCAATGGCGGATCGCCAGGTTGATATCGTGCAGCGCCATCAGGCACAGGCCTTCGTGACGCCCCAGGATCATGCGCACGGTATCCAGCACCGTCAGCTGCCAGCGCAGGTCCAGGGCGCTGGTCGGCTCATCCAGCAGCATCACCGACGGCCGGCGCACGATGACCTGGGCCAAGCCGACCATCTGACGCTGACCGCCCGACATCTTGTTGAGCGCCTGGAAGGCCAGCGGGCGGATGTCCAACATGTCGAACACGCGCTCCACCGCCGCGTCGATCCGGGTCTTGGCTAGGTCCGGGCGCACCGCGCGACAGGCGCTGAGCACGGCCTCGTAGGCGACCAGGCTGGTTTCCTGCGGCAGCGCCTGCGGCAGATAGCCGACACGTTGGGCGCGGCGGAAATGGCTCATGCCGTTAAGGTTCTCGCCATTCAGCAGCGCCGTTCCCGTATACGGCCCCAACCCCGCCAAGGCGCGCAGCAGGGTCGACTTGCCGACCCCGTTGGGGCCCAACACACCGACCAGCGATCCCGGCGGAATTTCCGGCAGGCTGACCCCGGTCAGGACCGGTTTCCCCGGATAGCCGACGTTGATGGTTTCGATCTTGAGGGAAGTCATGGTCAGCCCCGCCGTTTCTGTGAAATCAACAGCGCCAGGAACAGCGGAATACCGATCAGCGCCGTGACGATGCCGTCGGGGATCAGCACGCCGGGGACCAGGGATTTCCCGATCAGCGAGGCACCCGACAGGATCACCGCGCCGGCCAGGGCGCTGCCCGGCAGGAAAAAGCGGTGATCCTCGCCCAGGGCCAGGCGCGCGATATGCGGGCCGACCAGGCCGACGAAACCGATCACCCCGGTGAAGGCGACGGCGACCGCGGTCATGGCGCTGACCCGCAGCAACACGGTCAGGCGCAGCCGGTCCACGGCGACGCCGTAGCTGCGGGCATAATCCTCGCCCCCGCGCAGCGCCGTCATGGCCCAGACCTGGCGGATCGAGGCGGGCAGGCAGAGCGCGAACACGGCGCCGACGATGGCAACCTTTTCCCAGGTCGCGCGGGTCAGGCTGCCCATGGTCCAGAACACGATCTGCTGCAGGCTGTCGCTATCGGCGACGAACTGGATCAACTGGATCAGCGCCTGCAGGGCGAACACCAGGGCGATGCCGAACAGGATCACCGTGTCGACGGTCGCACCATAAACCCGGGACAGCAGCAGGATCACGGCGGCAGAGGCAATCGCGCCGGCAAAGGCGAACACGGGCACCACATAGGTTTCCGGCAGGCCCAAGGGGGCGGCCAGGTTGAACACAATGGCGAGCGACGCGCCCAGGGTGGCCGCATACATCACGCCAAGGGTCTGCGGGCTGGCGAGCGGATTGTTCAGGACGGTCTGCATCTCAGCCCCGGCCAGGCCCAGGCAGGCGCCGACGACGATCGCCATCAGGGCGAAGGGCAGACGCACTTCCCACAGGATGACATAGGCCCCCGGCTCCAACGCGTCCGGGTGCAGCAGCCCGTCAATGACCTGGCCCAGACTGAACCCCGCCGGGCCCGTCATCACGTTGACCACGGTGGTCAGGCAAAGGGCCGCCGCCAGCGCGCAGAGCCAAACCATGCGCCGCGTGACGAAACGGCGGTAGCCGGTGGCCAGCGGCGCGCCCGTATCCGCCAGGTTGTCGGCCCCGCTCATTTCGATGCCGCCTCGGCCCCGGCCCCCAGGGACACCCAATAAGCGCCGTCCAGCGGCACCGGCTGGAATTTCTCGAACAGGGTCGCCAGGGTCTTATGCGGGTTCAGGTCCGTGAAGCGATCGGGGTGGATCCATTTCGCCATGGCCTGCACCGCGGCCACGTTCAAAGGCGTGTTGTAGAAATTGTGCCAAATGGCATGGGCGCGGCCCGTTTTGACGGCGGTCAGATCGCTGATACCCCGGCGCGCGGTGGCCAACGCCAACGATCTGCGCGCCAAGTCCTCACCGGCACCCGGGCCCAGCACGATGCGCCCGGGCTTGGGATATGTGACGCCGGCGCCCCCGATGGCGGTGCCCATGTAGATATCCGGCTGGCTGACCAGCAGGTATTCCAGGCTGAGCAGCCCATGGGCGCCCGGAATTTTTCCCTTGGCGATATTGTCGCCGCCGGCCCAGTCGATGAAGCGGCCCATCATGCCTTGGCTCATGGTGGCGCAGCAGTCGTCGCGCCCGCCGACATGGATTTCGATGAACACTTTGGGTTTATCGGTAACGCCCTTGAGACCGTCCGCGACCCGTTTCAATTGGGCCGCATAGAAATCGTTGAACGCCTTGGCCTCGGCGTCGCGGCCCAGGAGCCTGCCCAGAAGCGCAATGCTTTTCGGCGTGTTGACCAGGGGTTCCATTCGGAAATCGACGACGACCACAGGCACCCCGGCGGCGGCCAGACGGTCGAGGATCGCCTTGTGCCGCGCGCCCGGACCATGGCCCGACCCCAATCCGAAGATGGCGACGTCCGGCTTCACGCTGATGGATTTTTCCAGGGAAAAGGATTCAGCACTGCCGTGACCGATCTGGGGAATACCTTTGATCCGGGGAAAGGCCTTCACGTACTGGGCGTATCCGGCGGGATCGAAGCGTTCGAAATCACCCATCATGCCGACGATGCGGTCGGACGGATCGCTGGGGTCGAGAATGGCCAAGGTCGGCACAAACCGGCCTTCGCCCAGGATCATGGTCTTGACCGGCACGCGCACCTCGACCGTGCGTCCGGCAAGGTCGGTTACGCGGACGGTTTCGGCGGCCGCGGGCGGTGCCAGCAGTCCCGCCGCGAGAACCAGGACGGATGCCAGAAGCGCCCGCCGCGTCGTCTTGCCGTTCATTCGTTCAACTTTCGTGTTCATGATCCTCGTCCTTTGTCTCCGCATTAGGCCCAACGCCCGAACGCGCGGAACGGGCGCCGCCCCCGGCGATGCGAAGATCGTCTGGGGGCGGGCCCGCCGCGCAGTAAACAGGTACGTTTGGGTAAGGTCAGAAATCCATTTTTGCCGTCAGCAGGAACGTCCTCCCGGGTTCGTTGTAGGCCGTGGCGCTGTTGCTGTCGGTGCCCGACGTGGCGCGATCCACATAACTGCGGTCGAACAGGTTCTTCACGTCCAGGCGCAGGGTCAGGCCCTCGATATTCATGTCGCCGATCGCCTCGGGCTCCCATTGGGCGTAGATATTGGTCGTTACGTAAAAGTTCTTGTAGAAGGCCGGGTCATCGTCCTGATGGAACGCGAGTTCGTTGGACGTGCCGATGCGAAGGCCCCAGGACGGGAAGCTATGGGCGGCGTCGAAGGTCATGGTCGAACCCATGTTGAAGCCGTGATAGCTGGCGGAACCGGTTTCCAGGACTTGGCCGTTGGCGCGCAGGTTCTGATAGGAATAGGTGGCGCGGACGAAGCCGTCCCCGTAGGTGTACTTGCCCGAGAGGTTAAGGCCCTTGGTCGTCAGGTTGTTGTTCGACTGACGGTCGTTATCGCCGCGTTGATGCGCGTTCAGGACGCGGGTGTAGAAAACATGCGCGTCGCCGGAAAACGGGCCTTGCTCACCCTTGAAGCCGAATTTCCCGCTGAATGACCGGGACGGGTCCAGGTCGGTGTAGTTCCAGACGGACGTGAAGTTGTAGATCAGCGATTCGCCAAGCGGCACGCCGCCGAAGCTGGTGCCGCCGCCGACGTAGCCTGTCAGTCCCTTTACGACATCATATTCCGCGTTGACGTTTCCGCTGGCGCCCTGGAAATCGTGCTTGGTGCCGTCCATCCCATGCAGGTCCTGCCGGTCATAACGGGCGCCGACCGAGGTGCGGAACTTTTCCGTCCAGTTCAGACGTGTCTGAACGAACGCGCCGACGTTGAGCGAACGTTCGGTGTAGATCCCTTGACGTCCGGAGCCGAACGGATGAGTGCCGAACACGTTCTGCCCTTCGTCGCGGTAGAAATCCACACCGGCCGTGACGTTGCCGGTATTGGCGAGCCCCAGGCCAGTGGCGAAGGTGTTCGCCAGCTTTCCGCTGTAGCTGGTGGTTTTCGATTTGAGGTCGTGATTTCCTGCAAGCGCCAGGTTTTCTACTGAATAACGGATTTCGTTGAAGCTGAGGACGACCTCAGGGTTGACCCATTCGCTGGGCGCCTCGTCCTTGTAGGTTACGCCCAGGGACCGGCGCTGATAGGACTGCGGAACCGGCACGGAGCCGTTGGACAGTTCGGCGAAGTTGACCCGGTTGGGGCGGACGGCTTCGTCCTGGAGATAGGAGCTGTTGAATTCGATGCGATGCCCGGTATTGCTCGTCCAGGCACCTTTCGTCAGGAAATTCTTGATGCGGGGGGCGCTTCCGATGACCTCATTGCCGCGCCCGTCCTCATAGTTTGTTCCGTTATCGTAGGATCCGTGGAACAGCCCTTCGAACCCTTGGGCCTGGGCGGCGTAGGTCACGGTCGGGCTGTGCAGGTTGGTGTTGGTGTCGTGCTGATACTTCAGCGACACCTTCTGCATCTTGCCCGGCTCGATGATGTCGCGGGCATCCTTGGTTTCATAGGCGATGGAGCCGCCCAGGGTCGCCGGACCGACATCCGCCGGCGCGACGCCGGTCTCGACCCGCACGGATTTCAGCAGGTTCGGATCGATCATGGTCGTGCCCAGGTGGTGGAAGGTGGTCCCGACCTGGCGGGCGCCGTCGATCTTCACGTTCAGGTTCGAATCCTCGATGCCGTTGACGTAGGTCTTGCGGGCCAGGTCGGCGCCACCGCCCACGTTGACCCCGGCCTCGCCCTGGAACACGTCCTTGATGGTGGTGGGGTTGGCGTGCTCGAGATACTCCGCGCCGATCTGGTAGCCGCCCGGTGCGACCTCCGTCGCGGTCACGGAGATGGGCGCCAATACGGTCGCGTCCTGGGCCGCCGCCGGTCCGGCGGGGGTCAGCAGGGCCACGGTGGCCGTGCCGCAGAAAAGAGCGGAGAGCAAAGCAGGACGGCGGGCGCCCCGGGATCGGGTGATTGACATGGTGGTCCTCGATTGGTCGTTGCCGCATGTATTTAAGAATGCTTCTCATTATCATTGCTTAGCGACAGCGGCCATCATCGTGCCGTTTCAAAAAACACATTTTCTTTGTGAAAAATCGCAATTCGGCCCGCCCCCCTGGATTTCGCCATGTCGGCCGGGCGATAGGCGACTGCAACCACTTTGGGCCGTAATAGGTGGCGCTTTACTAATTGCGAATAATAATTATTATTAATGCGTAGGCGCAACACCAATAAATTGGGCCGCTGCCCGGCCCGGGTGGGATTAGTGGGAACTGAAGCTTAAGACCATGGTGGATCGAACAATCGTGGAGGTCAGCCCCCGGCGGTTCCGCCCGGCGGACACTGCGGTGACCAGCGCCGACCTGCAGGAAATGGCCATCAATACCGATGCCGAGACTTTCCACATCTCGGCGCCCGTTCTTGCGCGCAAGGACACGGCGATCCACGGGCGCATGAATAACATGCGCGGCCATTCCGGCCTGTTCGTGCATGCCACGGATACGGTCGAGGCCCATGATCTGCTGGCGGAATGGGAAATGTCCCCCGCCTGCACGGTCGCGGTCATGCTCGAAGGGGATCTGGTGGTCAAGCTCGACGGGTTGGACGTCCGCCTGGGCCCGGGTGCGGGTCAGGACGGCCCGACCGGGCATATCTGGTCACTGACCCAGGTTTCCAAGATGGTCCGCCTGTCGCGCAAGGGGACGCGCGTGCGCAAGGTCATCATCACCGTGCCCTGGGATTGGATCGACCGCATCCTCGCCGACAAGGATCTCCCCAACCGCAACCTGGCCAAGTTTGCCGCGACCCATCGCGGCTATGCCACCTGGCGGCCGTCCCTGCGTGCGGTCGCCCTGGCCGAGCAGATCATCAATCCATCCCGCGCGCCGGCACCATTGGCCCGGATGGCGGTCGAAAGCCGCGCCATCGAAATCCTGCGGGAAGCGCTGGAAAGCCTCATCGCCACTGAGTCCGAGTTGCCCTGCGCAGCACCCGCAACGAAGACCCAGGCGAAGGCCCAGGCCGTGCGCGCCTATATCCGCGCCCGTTATACGGAAAACCCCCCGTTGAAACGGATGGCCCGGGATCTGGGGATGAGCGTCGGGACGATGCAGACCGCCTTCAAATCGGCCTATGGCCGCACCATTGCCGATTTCTGCCGGGAACTGCGCCTGGAGCAGGCCCGCATCGCCATTGAACGCGAGGGCAAGAGCGTCGCCGAAGCGGCCTATGGCGCGGGGTATTCCAATCCGGCCAATTTCTCAACGGCATTCAAGCGACAGTTCGGATTAAGCCCGTCCGAAGCCCGCGCGGATCACGGCGCTCCCACCTCCCGCTGATTACAAAGCCCCCTTCTTTCCATAGGTTTCCCCTATGCGTACAGGCGCCTGGTCGGCGGACGACAAAAAGCCCCCTAACCGATTGGTTTAGGGGGCGTTTTTTGTTGGTTGCGGGGGCAGGATTT
>DCRZ01000006.1:312015-622150 GCA_002325375.1 Rhodospirillaceae bacterium UBA1479 | reverse complement strand
AGACAGGTTGTCGCCACCTAAACTTAAAACAGCAACCAATCCTACCCGTACAGCGCACTAAACGCCGCCCGCGTATCCCTTCCTTAACCACAATGTCAAACAGCCGTGCGGCCGAAGCCGCGAATTCCATTCAGGAACCTAAGTCCCCGCCACCGAAGCAAATATTAGGGGCGCCCGGTTTGTCGCCGTCGCCCCCGTCGCTGGTGGAGGCGGGGTTATACGCAGGCTGCCGCGCCCTGTCAAACCCCTTTTGTCATTTTATTGCAATGACCGGAAAAGCCCGGAAATCCGGGGGACGATGCCTTAACAGAGGGTAAAAAACCTGCCCCGTCCGACGAATCCGAGGAACAAATCCGCAGCACTTCGGCACAGTGCCCCCCAGCGGAACGGTTTCCCCGACCTGGGAAGAGGAAGTCCTTTGCGATTCCGGTGACGTAAGCGCCTTATATGAAACAATATATAAGGGTCATCTTCTATAATATTGATTCCTATGAATGAATCCCTGATCGATGCTTGACAACATCGCCCTCCCCACACATTGTTGGGCGAAAGCGTGAGGAAATTCAGTGCCGGACAAGGCTGGCCGGCCGATTCCAAGGGGCTTTGAAAAACGAACAGGTGTCGCCGCCTGGGTAAACATATAGCGGCGGCGTTCTGACTGGGCAAACGACGGCGGTCCGGCTGGATAACGGACAACCGACTGGGCAAGACAAGGTAGCGGGCTTCTCTTATGCGTATGCGGACACTCCTTGCGGCGGGAGCGTTCTTCGGTGTCGTTCTGGGTTCGGCCGGACTGGTATTGAAGACCCCTCAGAATATGGACAAGCTGCTTGGCGGCGACGGCGAGCCGACCTTTGCGCTGGCCCCCTTGAGCCTGGGCCATCCGGCCGCGGCCTCGGGCCTGGCGACCCACCGCATCATTCATCCCGGCAGCCGCGAGATGGAATCGCCTGACCAGGGCCCCGCCGTGATCAGCGCCACGGAAACAATCGCCCCCGGCGAGACGCTGGCCGGCGTGTTGGCGCGGGCCGGGGTCACGGGCGTCGATGCCGACGCAGCAATGCGCGCCTTCACCGGCGTGTACGATCCGCGTCGTCTGCTGCCCGGCCAAAAGATCGTTGTCCGTTTCCGCGCGCCCGAAGGCGGACCCGACGGCCCGCGCACGGGCACCAAGCCCGGCACCTTCCTGGGCTTCGGGTTCGAGCCGGACTTCCGCCACGAGATCGTGGTCAAACGCAACGCGGGCGACGGTTTCACCGCCGTCAAGGAAGCCAAGAAGGTCAAGCGCTCCCTTGCCCGCGTCGCCGCCCCCATCACCAGTTCCCTTTACCTGGCGGGTCAAGGCCAAGGCCTGCCGGCCAACGTGCTGGCGGAACTGATCCGGATTTATTCCTGGGACGTCGATTTCCAACGCGACATCCGCGAGGGCGATGCCTTCGAGGTCACCTATGAGGAAGTGCGCGACGAGGAAGGTCGTCTGGTTCATGCCGGCACCGTGCATTTCGCGGCCCTGACCCTGTCCGGCGACCGCCGGCCGTTGTACCGATTCGTCACCGCCGCGGGCGACGTCGACTATTTCGACGACAAGGGACAGGGGGCGCGCAAGGCGCTGATGCGCACGCCCATCGACGGGGCCCGCCTGTCGTCCGGCTTCGGGAAGCGCCGTCATCCGGTTCTCGGCTATAATAAAATGCACCGGGGCGTTGATTTCGCCGCCCCTCAGGGCACGCCCATCTATGCCGCCGGGGACGGCGTCGTCACTTTCGCCGGACGCAAGGGCGGCTACGGAAACTACATCAACATCCGCCACAACGGGCGTTACCACACCGCCTATGCCCATATGAAGGGCTTCGCCCGCGGCATGAGCCGCGGCAAGCGGGTGCGCCAGGGCGAGGTCATCGGCTATGTCGGCACCACAGGCCGTTCCACCGGCCCGCACCTGCATTACGAGATCCTGGTCGACGGCGGACAGGTCAACCCCTTGAGCGTGCGCATGCCGTCGGGGCGCAAGCTGACGGGCAAGGAACTGGCCCGCTTCCTGGCCGCCAAGGACCAGATGGACTTGCAGTTCGCCCGCCTGGACGATAACCAGAAGGCCGACAAACAACGCGACGTGGCGGACGCCCGATAATCCACCGGGCGCCGCGCCCAAGGATCAGGCGGAGCCCTTCATGGCGGACCCAACCCCTCTCTCCCTCGCCTTCACGGACAGTGGCGCCGGCAAGCCGCTGGTGATCCTGCACGGCCTGTTCGGCTCCAAACGCAATTGGGGGGCGATCGCCAAGGCCCTTTCCGCCCATCGCCGGGTGCTCTGCCTGGACCTGCGCAATCACGGGGAAAGTCCGTGGGACGCGGCCATGAGCTACCCCGCCCTGGCCGCCGACGTGGCGCATTTCATCCACGCCCACGGCCTGGGATCGGCCGATGTGATCGGCCATTCCATGGGCGGCAAGGCGGCCATGACCCTGGCGCTCAGCCATCCAGAGCTGGTCGACAGCCTGACCGTGGTCGACATCGCGCCTGCCCCTTCGCCCGGCACTTTCATCCATTATGTCGAGGCACTGCGCGCCATGGACCTGAGCCAGATCACCTCGCGCAAGGAGGCTGACGCCGGGTTGGCGCCCGCGGAACCAAATCCCGGCATCCGCGCGTTCCTGCTGCAGAATCTGGAAAGCGGCGCCGGCGGTTTCAAATGGCGGGTCAACCTGGACGCCCTGAGCGCCGCCATGGAAGACCTACTGGATTTCGAGACGCTGCCCCATGGCCACAGCTACCAGGGCCCGGCCCTGTTTCTGGCCGGCGGCGCGTCCGATTACATCAGCCCGCACCACCACGGAGAAATCAACCGCCTGTTCCCCGCCGCCCGCGTCGAGGTCCTGCCCGGCGTCGGCCATTGGGCCCATGCGGAAGCGCCCGAGTTGTTCCTGAACCACGTCAAAGGCTTCCTCGGCGCGTAACGCCGGGGGCGGCGCAGGACGCGGGCAAGGCCGGGATCTTCAAGGATTTTAGAATCAGGGACGCCAAGGTGGAGCGGGATTACACCCTCGCCGACCGGGCCTGACGCAGCACCTAAACGGGACGGCCGAACAGGCCTGACGACAGGCTGGCGTTGATCGCGATCATGCCGTCCAAGTTCGGATGCGCCGCCGAGAGTGCCTCCGCCGTGGCGCGGTCCATGAACCGGGCAAGGGACAGCATGTCATCCCGCATATCCGCAGGTGCTGGGTGGCCTGGATCCGATGCCTCGGCCTGCACGATCGTCCAGAGTTTCTGATTGTAGCCGAGAGCCCGAACCAGGACGGCCCGGTCGTGGGGTTGTTCGGCGGCATCGCGTAGTGCGGCGGCGGCCCGGGCAAAGGCCTCGGCCTCGGCCGGGCGGCCGGAAATGACCGAATGATGGGCCCGGCCATAGGCGCGCGAGGCGGCTGTATGTTGCCGGATCATCCCCATCACGGCCTTCCCGTATTCAGAAGATCGGCGACCAGGCTTTCCGTGCGCACGGTGAAGCGCAGGCCCGCGGTCGCGAACCGGTCCTGAAGCTGCAACGCGACCTGGCGCGCCGCGTCTTCGTTCAGGTCGGCGCCGGTCAATTTGTCCTCGGCCGCCTGCAGGGTGTTGGAAAGATCCTGGGTGAATTGCCCGCGCGTCGTCAACGCCGCGATGTCGGCGCCGACGCGCTGCGTCGTCGATCGCACCTGACGGGTTGCGCCGGCAAGGTCGGCCAGGGCCGCGTCGATGTCCGCTTCCGTGGCGAAGCCGTTGTAGTCGCCGGCCGCCGTGCCGATGCCGAGTGCCGCCGATGAGGACGCCCCGCCCTCGACCGTGATCTCGGCGCCGGACAGATCGCCGACCGGCGTCGTCTGGTCGTCCGCCGGATCGTCGATCAGGTTGACCCCGGCGTAGGACGCATCGCCGGCGAGGCTGCTGAGCTGCGACCTGATCTGATCGAACTGTTCCGCCGCCGCCTGTCGCTGTTCCGTCGTGCCGCCCTTGGCGGCAGTGGCGATGCCGCGCAGTTGGCGTGTCAGGTCCTCAACCGCATGCAGGCCGTCCGACGCGGCCTCGGCCGACGACAGGGCCTGGTTGATGCCCGACTTGATGTCGAACAAATCGCCGACCCGGTTACCGGCCGCGCGGCCGGCATAGAAATCCTGGGGATCGTCGGCAACGCGATTGACCCGCCGGCCCATGGCCAGGCGGTCGGCGACCTGCAGACGCAGGGCCTCGTTCCGCTGCAGTTGCAGCAGATTTGCCCGAACACCTTTGCTGAGAGTCACGTCAGCCATCAAGCCGATCCTTTCATGGGATCAGCCTAATATCATTCCGGGATCGATACAGTGATGGAAGTCACACGGTTTTAAGCGTTAGCGGGGCTTGCGCGCGATGAACTTCATGCCCGGTTTGAAGGCCGGCAGCTTCTTCACGATTTCAAGTCCCAAGCTTTCCAGCAGCAACCGCATGCTGGCCGGGTTGAAATAGACGCAATGAACCGGCGGGTTGAAACCGTCCCAGGTGTCCAGGTCGCGGGGCCGCCGCCAATGGCTGATGTCCGGCGTCGTCACATAAACCACGCCGCCCGGGTTCAACAGCCGCACGATCGCCGCCATGAAGGGGCGCACGTCGGAAACATGCTCGATGACCTCGGACGTATAGATCAAATCGAACCCCTGATCCGGCTGGAAATCCTCGACCAGACCCAGGAAGTAGTTGTTCTTGGGATAATGTTCGCGGGCATAGGCGAGGGAGACGCCGTCGACCTCCAGCCCCCAGGCATCGAGGCCCGCCTCGCGTCCGGCCTCGACCACGAAGCCGCCGTTGCAGCCGACGTCGAGGAACCGGCTGCCCGGCGGGACCAGCTTCTTGAGCTGGCGGATGCGCCCGCGCGAGCGGCGCATTTTCTTATCGACCTTGGCGAAATAACCGGTGGTCGCGCCGTCGTAGGAATCGTCGTACCCGGCTGCCACCTCCGCATTGGACGGCAGACCATGCACATAGATCGTCGCGCAGCCGCCGCAACGGTAGAGGTCGTGGCCGCGGGCCGCCATTTCGAACGCCTGCTCGGCCCCGTCACAGACGGGGCAATGCGGGGCCGATGCAGGTGTCATGTTCATTAGGCTGCTTCCGCCTCCACTGCCTTGCCGTTGATGGTCAGTTTGCCGCCCTCGGCAGAGACCGCGATCTTGGAGCCGTCAGCGACGGCCCCTTCCAGGATCATGGACGCCAGGGGATTCTGCAAATCCTTCTGGATCACCCGCTTGAGCGGGCGGGCACCATAGACCGGATCATAGCCTTTTTCAGCAAGCCAATCCTTCGCCGCCCCGTCGAGTTCCAACGCGATGTGGCGGTCAACCAGCAGCTTGCGCAGACGCTGCAGCTGAATGTCCACGATTCCGCCCATGTGCTCGGGGAACAGGCGGTGGAACAGAATGATCTCGTCCAGGCGGTTGAGGAATTCCGGACGAAAGGCCTGACGCACGATCTCCATGACTGGGCCCCGCACTTCGGCCGAATCGTGGCCGTCTTCCTGCCCGGCGAGGATCTCACCGCCCAGGTTGGAGGTCATGATGATCAGCGTGTTGCGGAAATCGACCGTGCGGCCCTGACCATCGGTCAGGCGACCGTCGTCGAGCACCTGCAACAGCACGTTGAACACGTCCGGATGGGCCTTTTCGATCTCGTCGAACAGCACGACCTGATAGGGCCGGCGGCGCACGGCTTCGGTCAACGCCCCGCCCTCGTCATAACCGACATAGCCCGGAGGGGCGCCGATCAGGCGCGAGACCGAATGCTTTTCCATGTATTCGGACATGTCGATGCGGGCCATCGCCGTCTCGTCGTCGAACAGGAATTCGGCCAGCGCCTTGGTCAGTTCCGTCTTGCCCACGCCCGTCGGCCCCAGGAACAGGAACGAGCCCATCGGCCGGTTGGCGTCCTGCAGGCCCGCGCGCGACCGACGCACGGCATTGGCCACGGCGGTTACGGCCTCGGACTGGCCGACCACGCGGCGGCCCAGGTTGGCTTCCATCTGCAACAGCTTGTCGCGTTCGCCCTGAAGCATCTTATCGACGGGAATGCCGGTCCAGCGGCTGACGACCTGAGCGATATGCTCTTCCGTTACCGCCTCCTCGACGACGACGGAGCCATCGGCTTCCTCCGCCTTCTTCAGCTTGTCCTCAAGCCGGGGGATCAGGTCGTACTGCAGTTCGCCGGCCTTTTCGTAATCGCCGGCGCGCAGTGCCTGTTGTTGGGCCAGATGGGCCTTTTCCAACTCTTCCTTCAGCTTGGTGGTATCCGCGAGCGAGGCCTTGCCCTTTTCCCATTCACCGGTCATGGCCGCGGATTTTTCTTCCAGGTCCGTCAACTCGATCTCAAGCTTGCCGAGCCGATCCTTGGACGCCTTGTCGGTTTCCTTCTTCAAGGCTTCGCGTTCGATCTTCAACTGGATGACCCGGCGATCGAGTTCGTCCAGTTCCTCGGGCTTGGAATCGACCGCCATGCGCACGCGCGAACCGGCTTCGTCCATCAGGTCGATGGCCTTGTCCGGCAGGAAGCGGTCGGTGATATAGCGATTGGAAAGCGTCGCCGCCGCGACCAGGGCGCTGTCGTGGATCTTCACGCCGTGGTGCAGTTCGTACTTTTCCTTGATCCCGCGCAGGATGGAGACCGTGTCCTCGACCGTCGGCTCACCCACGAACACGGGCTGGAACCGGCGGGCCAGGGCCGCGTCTTTTTCCACATGCTTACGGTATTCGTCCAGGGTCGTGGCACCGACGCAGTGCAGTTCACCCCGCGCCAGGGCCGGCTTCAAAAGGTTGGAGGCATCCATGGAGCCCTCCGCCTTCCCGGCACCGATCAGGGTGTGCATCTCATCGATGAACAGGATGATCTGCCCGGCCGCCGCCGTGACCTCGGCCAGGACCGCCTTCAGGCGTTCTTCGAACTCGCCGCGGAACTTGGCCCCCGCGACCAGCGCCCCCAGGTCGAGGACCATCAGGCGTTTCTGTTTCAGGTTTTCCGGCACGTCGCCGTTGACGATGCGCAGCGCCAGGCCCTCGACGATGGCGGTCTTGCCCACGCCGGGTTCGCCGATCAACACCGGGTTGTTCTTGGTCCGACGCGACAGCACTTGGATGGCGCGGCGGATTTCCTCGTCGCGGCCGATCACCGGGTCGAGCTTGCCGTCCATGGCCGCCTGGGTCAGGTCGCGGGCATATTTCTTGAGCGCGTCATAGGCATCCTCGGCATTGGCCGAGTTGGCGGCGCGGCCCTTGCGGAATTCCTTGATCGCCGTGTTCAGGTCCTGCGGCTTGATGCCCGCTTCCTTCAGGATGTCGGCCGCCTTGGTGCCCTGGGCCATGACCATGGCGAGCAGCAGCATCTCGACCGTGACGAAGCTATCGCCGGCCTTGTCGGCGATCTCCTGCGCCTGGTCGAACAGCTTGGCCGTTTCCGACGCCAGGTAGATCTGCACCGTGTCGCTTTCGACCTTGGGCAGGCGCTTCAACTCGCCCTCGGTCAGGCGGAGTGCGCGCTGAGCGTTGCCGCCCGCGGTTTCGATCAGCGAGGCCGCAAGGCCTTCCTTGTCGTCGAGCAACACCTTGAGAAGATGCAGCGGCGTGAATTGCTGGTGGGTTTCACGTATGGCAAGCGATTGCGCGCTTTGAATGAAGCCGCGCGCGCGTTCGGTAAATTTCTCAAATTCCATCTGTCCCGTCCTTTGGCGACAGAGCGGTGCGTTCCCGATAATCGGCGAACCGGCCGCCCCTCTCAAGGGTTAGTGCACATCCCATGCAAACATAGGCGTTTGCGGCGGCAATGTGCAGGGCAATAGACCGCCTATTCCCGCAACTGAAATAGGGTTATGGCGTCGCGCATGCAATCTCAGAACGGATTAATATTTCAGGCGTTGACGACAAGCGATGAAAGGGCGAGCCTTGCCCTCCCATGAATGCTGAAATCAAACATATCTACCGCTATCCGGTGAAGGGCCTGACGCCCGAAGCGCTCGACGCGACCGAACTTTCGGTCGACGGGTATCTGCCGGGCGACCGACGGTTCGCCATGGCCTTGGGCTCGACCCCGGTCAGCGGCGGCCATCATCTCGAATGGATGCCCAAGCGCAATTTCCTGGAACTGGTGAAGAACGAAAAGCTGGCGACCCTGGAAACGTCCTTCGACGACGATACGGGTGTTTTGACCATCAAGCGGCAGGGCCGCCAGGTCGCGCGCGGCAACATCACCGACCGCATCGGCCGCACCATGATCGAGGATTTCTTCGCCGCCTATATGAAGGATGAGGCCAAAGGCCGCCCGCGCCTGGTCGAAGCCAATCCGGGCGACCGCCTGACCGATCAGTCGACGCCGTTAATTTCGGTCATCAATCTGGCGTCGATCCGCGACCTGGAACGGGTCGTCCAGGCAACCGTCGATCCATTGCGCTTTCGCGCCAATTTTTATATCGACGGGCTCGACCCCTGGGTCGAGTTCGGTTGGCTGGGCAGACCGGTCGCCATCGGCGGCGCCGAGGCGGACGTGATCGAACGCATCGGCCGCTGCGGAGCGACCAGCGTCAATCCAGCCACGGCAGAGCGCGACCTTAACATTGTCAAGTTCCTGCAGACCGGATTCGGCCATACCGACATGGGCGTATTCGTCCGGGTTACGAAACCCGGGCCGGTCGCCATCGGTGAGTTCCTCTCGCCTCGTTGATCTTTAAGGCGGCGCGATCAGGGATCGCGCTTGAGGAATTCAGGCAGTCAATCAGCGGCGTCTGTAGCCACGGGCTGTTCGGGTTCGACCTCAGGCTGCGCGTCCGACTTGGCCGTCATGGGCAGTTCGGCCTGTGGGCTTTCCTGCTGAGGCTCCGGCGCCTTGCGGCGGCGTCCGCGGGGTGCCCGGGCAGGTTTCGCCGCCGGCGCGTCTGCCTCATCCACGGCTTCGGCTTTGTTGCCGGAACCGTTGCGACCATTGTCGCGGCTATCACGCTCGTCACGGTTATCACCGTCATTCGCCTGCGGCCGGTTGGTATGGATGACCTCTGCGTCGGTGTCGTCCTGATCGCCGTCGTTATCCATATCGTCGTCGTAATCGCCGCCCATGTTGTCTTCGGGCCCGCCTTCGGCACCGCCGGGAGTCTGACGAGCACCACCGTCGGGACGTCCCCGGTTCTGGCCGTTGCGATCAGCGTTGCGCTGTTCATCCGTATTCAGAAGACGGAAATAGTGCTCCGCGAACTGAAAGTAGGATTCAGCCATGATCCGGTCACCGGCGGAGGAAGCATCCCGCGCCAGGAGCAGATATTTATCGAGAACCTGCTGGGCCGAGCCCCGGACTTTGACGCCGGGGCCGTTGCTTTCGAAGGTTTGATTACGAACGTTGCCGTGACGCTTATTGCCACCGCGGCCGCGCGACCGTCTGTTATTGGAGTTCTTGTTCATTTTCCTTGCAACACTGCTGTTAGCGGGCTGCTGGGTACGCTTCCCCTATCGGCCGGCCAAATTAAGGACCAGCCCCACCCGCCACGGTGACAGACAAATCACGCCTGCCCGCCGCATCGGCTGTTCAAAGAACGACCGCCTCGTTACCCAACGGAGACGCACGTCACTTTGCTCAGGGAAATCCCGGGGGGCCTGTCCGGTGCCGCGACCTGGTTCCGAATTTCATTTGATTTTCGGATGTCGATGACGCGTCACACAAGACGATCCGCCCAAGTGGCCTCACAGCCACCACGGGCACCCTAGACCGGTTCCCCCGCATTTCCAACATTTTTTTACAGGTTCATCCACCACCCGCGATGGCAGCGAATGACCGGGGGATTCCCGCCAGATCGGCGCGTGTTCCGTCGGGGATCAGTCCGGCGCGGCGAAAGATTTCAGCCACCGCCGCTTCCTGTCCCTGGCCCAGTTCGAGGATAACGATTCCCCCCGGTGCGAGAATTTTTGCGGCCTGGGGCGCGATCGCGGCATAGGCATCAAGCCCCTCGGATCCCGCGAACAAGGCCCCATGGGGGTCGAAGCCCAGAACCTCCGGCGGGAGTGTCCCGCGGTCGGCCTCGGCGATATAGGGCGGGTTGGACAGGATCACGTCGAACGGCCCCGAAAGGCCGGCTGTCCAATCCCCGACCTGGAAGCGCGCCCGCGCGCCCAGGCTCAGGCGCTGTGCGTTGTCCGCCGCCACGGCGACGGCATCCGGGCTGATGTCGATGCCGAGCCCTTCGGCACGCGGCAGTTCCGACAGCACCGCAAGCAACAGGCAGCCCGTACCGGTGCCGAGATCGAGAATGCGAAGCACCTCCCCTTCCCGGTCCATGGCGCGGATTCGGGCCAGCGCGTCTTCGACCAGGGTTTCCGTTTCCGGACGCGGCGTCAGGGTCGCCGCGGTGACCCGAAAGGTCAGGGACCAGAATTCACGTTCCCCCAGAATACGCGACACGGGCTCGTGCGCGGCGCGGCGGGCGATCAGGTTCTGGGCCGCGTCCTGCTGCGCGGTGGTTAATTCCGTTTCCGGATGGGTCAGAACGAAGGACGCGTCCCGGCCCAGGACATGGGCCGTCAGAAGGCGGGCGTCCAGGCGGGCCGTATCGATCCCCGCCGCGGCCAGATCGGCCGCCCCCTGGTCCACGGCATGGCCCAGGGTGCCCGGGGCAAAGCGGCTTTTTGCCGGCGTCACGCGATCTCGGCCAGGCGCGAGGCCTGGTCTTCGCTGATCAATGCGTCCATCAATTCGTCCAGGTCGCCGTCCATCACCCGGTCCAGCTTGTGCAGGGTCAGGTTGATGCGGTGGTCGGTGACGCGGCCTTGGGGGAAGTTATAGGTGCGGATGCGCTCCGACCGGTCGCCGGACCCGACCTGGCCCTTGCGCTGCGCGGCGCGGGCGTCGTCGCGGATCTGGCGTTCACGTTCGTACAGCCGCGACCGCAGCACCTTCATGGCCTTGGCCCGGTTCTTGTGCTGGGATTTTTCATCCTGCTGAATGACCACCAGGCCTGTCGGCAGGTGAGTGATGCGCACGGCGGAATCGGTGGTGTTGACCGATTGACCGCCGGGGCCCGAGGCGCGGAACACGTCAATGCGCAGTTCCTTTTCGTCGATGTCGATGTCGACCTCCTCGGCCTCGGGCATGACCGCGACGGTCGCCGCCGAGGTATGGATGCGCCCGCCCGATTCCGTAACCGGAATCCGCTGCACCCGATGCACGCCCGATTCGAACTTAAGCCGCGCAAACACATCCGTGCCCGAGATCGTGGCGATGGCTTCCTTGTAGCCGCCGATGCCCGTTTCGTTGACGCTCATGACCTCGAACCGCCAGCGATGGGTTTCCGCATAACGCTGATACATGCGGAACAGGTCGGCGGCGAAAAGCCCCGCTTCGTCGCCGCCGGTGCCGGCGCGCACTTCGAGGATCGCGTTCTTCTCGTCGGCCTCGTCCTTCGGCAGCAGCATCAGCTGCACCTGACGCTCCAACTCCGGCAGGGTTTCCTTCAGTTCCTGGAATTCTTCCTCGGCCAGTTCGCGCATGTCGCGGTCGGTCGCCGGATCGGCCAGCAGGTCGGCCATGCCCTGGGCGTCGGCCTGGGCCTTGCGGTAGGTCTTGACCGCCTCGACCACCGGGCCCAGGTCGGAATATTCCTTGCCCAGCTTGGCGATCTTGTCGCCGCCGGCGCCGCCCTCGGACATCAGGGATTCCAATTCCTTGTAGCGGGTCAATACCCGGTCCAGGCTCTCGTTCAGGCTCACTTAACCGTTCTCCTTGCCGCTGCCGCCCGTGCCGCCATCGGCATCGGGGGGATCGGGCTGAAACAAATGGGCGATCAGGCGTTCCGCCGCCGCCAGGTCCAAATCGGCCTCGGCCGCCGCCCGGCGCAGCCGCGTCGACGGCCCGTGCAGCAGGCGCGCGACCAGCAGATGGGTCGCCTTTTCGGCGTCGCCGCCGGCTTCCGCCAGGGCCTGGGCGCGTTGATCCTCGAAATACTGGCGCAGGCCGGTGACCAGCGGCCCCGCATCCCGTTCCCGGCGGCCGTTGAGAAACGCCCGCACTTCCTCGTCGACGATACGCTGGGCCGCCTGGGCCTCGGCGCCACGGCCGACCAGCCCTTCCATGGCGATCCGTTCCAGGTCACCGAAGTCGTAGACATAGGCGTCGTCCAAATCATGGACCGCCGGGTCGACATCGCCGGGCACCGCCGTATCGACGACCAGGATGGGCCGTCGCCGCCGCGCCTTGAGCGCCGCCGCCACCAGGCTTTTCTCGACGATCCGCCCGCCGCCGCCCAAAGCCGCAATGAGGACGTCCGTCTTGGGCACCAGATCGGCCAGATTTTCGAACAGATCATAATTGCAGTTCAGCACCCGCGCCGTGCGCTTGGCCCGGCGTTCACGGGGATGGATCACGGTCAGGTTGGTGAGGCCTTCGCCGATCATGTCCTCGGCCACCATCTCACCCATGTCGCCGGCCCCGACCAGCAACGCCGACACACCCTCCAGATCGCCGTGCAGATCCTGAACCAGCATGGTCGCGACGGCGGCGATGGACACGGGCCCTTCGCCGACGCCAGTTTCCGTGCGCACCCGCTTGGCCGCGCTGTAAGCCGCCTGCAACAGCGCGTCGAGCACGCCCGTGGGCAGGCCCGCCTCCTTGGCCATCCGGTGGGCGGCCTTGACCTGCCCCAGAACCTGCGGCTCGCCGATCACCAGGCTGGCCAGCGACGCCGCGATGTTGAACAGGTGCAGAACCGCCGCCTCGTCGACGGCGATATGAGCCTGGGCCTTGAGGTCGGCCAACGGCACCTGGGTTTCCGCCGCCAGAACGCCGAGCACCCTGTCCGCCGCCGCATCGGGATCGGGATCGGCGCCCACCACCTCGACCCGGTCGCAGGTCGACAGCAGCACCGCCTCCGCCACGCCGGCGTCGCGCAGACGGGCAAGCACGCCGGGCACGGCCTCGTCCTCGATGAACATCTGGTCGCGCAGGCCGAGGGAACTGGTCCGGTGATTGACCCCGGCCACGAAGGGCCGGGCGGAATGCGCGCGGTCTTCGGGCATGGGGTTGCCTCGCTAGAAGTGAAGCTTCAGGGTTTCAACGATGTCGGAGAGTTTGACTTCGGCCTGGGTGCCGCTTTCCATGTTGCGCAGGGTCGCAACACCCCGCGCCAGTTCGTCGGAGCCCAGGATCAACACGGCCTTGGCGTTCGCCTTGTTGGCCCGCGCCAGGCGTTTCTTCAGGTTGCCGGAATATCCCATATCGATCGTATGGCCGGCCCGGCGCAGATCGTGAGCGGCCTTCATGGCCGGGGCCATTGCCTCGTCACCCATGGGGATGACCACGATCGGGCGTTCGCCCGCCGGCGCCGTGCCGAGCATCATGGACAGGCGTTCGACCCCGGCGGCCCAGCCGATGCCCGGCGTCGCGCGGCCGCCCATCTGTTCCATCAGGCCGTCATAGCGGCCACCGGCCAGGACGGTGCCTTGGGCGCCCAGGGTGCCGGTGACGAATTCGAAGGCGGTGTGGGAATAGTAATCAAGGCCGCGAACCAATCGGGGCTGGACCTCATAGGCGATGCCCAATGCGTCGAGCCCGGCCAACACTTCGTCGAAGAACACCCGCGAAGTGTCGTTCAGGTGGTCCTGCAGCAACGGCGCCGAAGACATGATGTCCTGGTCGCCCTTGTCCTTTGAATCGAAAATGCGCAGCGGGTTCTTGTCCATCCGCGTGCGGCTATCCTCGCTGAGGTCGTTGCGGTATTTGGCCAGATAGTCGAGCAGCACGCCCCGGTAGGCCTGCCGGCTTTCCGGATCGCCCAGGGTGTTGAGTTCCAGCCGCACGTCCTTGGCCACGCCGAGGTCGTCCAGGATATGGGCGGCCAGCGCGATGACTTCGATATCCGCCTGTGCCCCCGGCACGCCCAGGATTTCCACGTCGATCTGGTGGAACTGGCGCAGGCGGCCCTTTTGCGGGCGTTCATGGCGGAACACGGGGCCACGGGCGAAGAACTTCAGCGGTGCTTCCTGGGCCAGGCCGTTGGACATGAAGGCGCGCGCGATGCCGGCCGTGAATTCAGGACGAAGGGTGATGGAATCACCGCCCCGGTCGTCGAAGGTGTACATCTCCTTCGTCACCACGTCGGACGTCTCACCCAACGTGCGCGAGAACACTTCCGTGAACTCGAAGATCGGCGGGGTCATTTCCTGGAACCCGTGACGCGCGGCCAGGGCCGCCGCCCGATCACAAATGTGACGGTGCAGGCGGAAATCGTCGGCCAGGATGTCGTGGGTCCCGCGAACGGGTTGCAGGTCTGCCATTGCCGCCGGTCCCGCTATTCCGCCGCGTCGACGCCGGAATTGGCGGCACCGGTCTTGCGCGGATATTTGCGGGCGACATAGTCGTCGACGATTTTCTTGAAGTCCTCGGCAATGGCCGCACCGCGCAGGGTCGCGACCTTTTCCCCGTCGACGAACACGGGGGCCGTCGGCGCCTCGCCGGTGCCGGGCAGCGATATGCCGATATCCGCATGCTTGCTTTCGCCCGGGCCGTTGACGATACAGCCCATGACGGCAAGCGACAGATTTTCCGCCCCATCGTACTGTTCCCGCCAGGTCGGCATCATGCCGCGCACGTAGCCCTGCACGGTGTCGGCCAGTTCCTGGAAGAAGGTCGAGGTCGTGCGCCCGCAACCGGGGCAGGCCGTGACCAGGGGCGTGAAGGCGCGCAGCCCCATGGTTTGCAGCATTTCCTGGGCGACGATGACTTCCTTGGTGCGATCGCCGCCGGGCGACGGCGTCAGCGACACGCGGATGGTGTCGCCGATGCCTTCCTGCAGCAGCACGGCCATGGCGGCGGTCGAGGCGACGATGCCTTTCGACCCCATGCCCGCCTCGGTCAGGCCCAGGTGCAGGGCCCAATCGCCCCGGTTGGCCAGTTCGCGGTAGACCTTGATCAGGCTCTGAACCTCGGAGACCTTACAGCTGAGCACGATGCGGTCGCGCGCAAGGCCCAGTTCCTCGGCCCGTAGCGCGTTGGAAATCGCCGACTGAACCAGGGCTTCCTGCGTCACTTCCGCGGCCGTCATGGGATTGGCGGACTTGGCGTTCTCGTCCATCAGGCGGACAACCAGGTCCTGGTCGAGCGAGCCCCAGTTGACGCCGATGCGCACAGGCTTGCCGTACTCGATGGCCTTTTCAACCATCTTGGAGAACTGCGTGTCGCGCTTTTCCTTGAAGCCCACGTTGCCGGGATTGATGCGGTACTTGTCCAGGGCCTCGGCACAGGCCGGATGGCTGTCCAGCAGCTTGTGGCCGATGTAGTGGAAATCGCCGACGATGGGGGTATCGACGCCGCGCGCCAGCAGCTTTTCCTTGATATGCGGAATCGCGGCGGCGGCGCGTTCGGTGTCGACCGTGACGCGGACGATTTCCGATCCCGCCTGGGCCAGGGCATGGACCTGTTCGACCGTGCCGTCGATGTCGGCGGTGTCCGTGTTGGTCATGGACTGCACGACGATGGGGTTGAGGCCGCCCATGGCGACCTTGCCGATCTGGACGGGGACGCTCACCCGGCGCGCCTTGGGACCAAAGGCGAACGCGCGGTCGGTGGGAAGCGCGGCTTCCTGAGACATGAAAGTGGATCCTTTAAACGCTCAACGGCAACCTACATGGGCCCGGCCGCGGCGGCGCACAAGCGAGAAACCGCGCCTGCCCGGCCCGTGGGGCATGTTTTGCCCGACGCCCGGCCCGCGGTCAACGGTCGTGACGGCCCCATCAGCCAGAATGCCCGGCCGGTTTGACGGCGGGTCAGCGGAAAACGGCGGTGCCGGCCTTCAGGCGCTCGGGGTCGAGCAGTACGTTGCGCACGACCTCGCCACTGGCGCCGACCGCCGGGGCGCTGTCGCCGTCGACGGTGATGGTCAGGCCGCCGGCGTTGCCGGTCTTCAGCTTCAGGTCGGGCCGGTCGGGCACGGCGTAGGATTCACCGGCGCGCAACAATTTACCCCAGACCCAGGTATCGGTGCCCTGCTCGCGGACCTCGACCCAGCTGTCGCTGATCGCCGTCAAGACGATGCGGGCTTCCGCGGTTTCGGCCGGCGTGCTGGCGACTTCCACCGCCGCCGGTGCGGGCGGGGTTTCCGAGGCCTCGGCGGCCGGGGCCGGCGCGTTCGAGGCGACCGGCGCCGGAGGTGCTGGCAGTTCGGCGGTTTCCACGGGCTGAGCGATGGATTCGGGCGGACGCACGGTTTCCGTTTCCGTCACCGGCGCGGCGGCAGACACGGATTCCGGCGCCGAAGATGCGGTGGCGGGTTCGCTCGCCGGGGCCGGCACGGCGGCGGGTTCGGCCACCGGCGCGGGGGCCGGTGCCGTCTGCGTCAATTCCGGCGGCGCCTGTTCGGTCGGGCTGTCAGTCGGGCTCCTGGTGTCGGAGGCCGCCGCCGTTTCGGCCGCAACGGCCGGCTGATCGGAAGCTTGGGTATCGGAGGTCTGGGTATCGGAAGGCTGGGCATCGTTGCCCACGTCTGCCGACGGGACCGCCTCCGTGGCGGCTTCGGTCACCGCCGTCGGTTCCGGCGCAGTTTCGGATGACAGCGCGGAAGATGTTGGCGCGGGCTTGTCCGCGGCCACGGCCTGGCTGCGGTCCGGACCATCGTTTTCCGCACCGCCCGGCAGCAGAGCCGCCAAACGCGCGGGCACGGGTTCGATCCATTGCTTGAAGAAATCGTTGTCGACGGTCGAGCTGTACCAGCCGCCGTAAGCGATGACGCCGATCACCACGCCAAGGAACACAACGGCGCCCCGCGGGATGCCCGTCTCGGACATCGGCGACGGGAAGACCAAATCGGCCTTCGGCGTCTTGCCCGGCTGCAGGGTTTGTTCCCCTTTGAAGCGGCGCACCACTTCGTCACTGTCCAGCCCCAGATAATCCGCATAGGTGCGGATGAAGCCGACCGCGTAGGTCGTCCCCGGAAGCTGATCAAAATTGCCATCCTCGATGGCCTGCAAGTGACGGCGGCGAATGCGCAAAACCTGGGCGATGACGTCCAGATCTTCACCGCAGCGCAATCGCGAGGCCCGTAACAACCCCCCGACGCCCGTACGGTGATCAGCGGCGGCGCCCCCCGGCGTCGCCCGTGAGATGGGATCGTGGTTCACGCGTAGGTCACCCCTTTGCCCCAACGTCCGCCCCTTGGAATCCCGACACGCGGGCGATCCGAAACCGGAGCCCGGCGGCTGGATGGCCGCGGCGATGACGCCCCCCCCGGGGTCACGCGGCGGCCGAATTAAAAGGCGAATCGTTTCGTCTTTTCCGCAGGCTTAATAATCCCACAAAAAGTCATGTAGATTCAAGTAGAAAACCGGTTGCTTTAAACCATTACACCATGATCTGCGGCAAAGGCTCTCAATTTCTCTCGAAGGGAATGGGCCGGCGACTGCGACAACCCGGAAAGATAGCTTTCCAAGGCCCCCACATCGAGCGAGCGGACCATGGCTTTGACCGGCCCGATCGACGGCGCCGACATGGACAGATTGCGGTATCCCAAACCGATCAACGTCATGGCGGCCAACGGATCGCCGGCCATCTCGCCGCACAGGCTGAGATCCGTGTTGGTTTCCGCGCAATGCCGCGCGATCTGGCCCAGGAAATTGATGGCGGCAGGCGCCAGATCATCGTAGCGGGACGCGACCATGGGATTGCCACGGTCGGCGGCGAACAGGAACTGCAGCATGTCGTTGGAGCCGACGGAAATGAAATCGACCCGCTTGGTCAGGGCCGGCAGCTGGAAGATCAGGCCCGGCACTTCGAGCATCACCCCGGCCCGCACGGTGGACGGCAGCAGCTGCCCGCGCCGGCGCGCGCGGGCCAATTCGGCGTCCAGCAGCTTTTTGGCGGCATCGAATTCGGCGACTTCCGTGACCATGGGGAACATCACGCGCAGCGTCTTGCCCGCCGCCGCGCGGATCAGGGAGCGCAGCTGGTCGCGCATCAGCGCCGGGCGGTCGAGCGAGACCCGGATCGCACGCCATCCCATGGCGGGATTTTCCTCGGATTCCTCGGCGTCCCAATAAGGCAGCACCTTGTCACCGCCCGCATCCAGGGTGCGGAACGTCACCGGGCGGTCGCCGGCGCGCTCGTAAACCGTGGCGTAGATTTCCTGCTGGCGGTCGACGGTCGGGGTTTCGGCTTCCACCATGAAGGGGATTTCCGTGCGGAACAGGCCGATGCCGATGGCCCCCGTATGGTCCAGGTGCATGAGGTCCACGCGCAGCCCGGCATTGAGCAGCAGGTTGACCCCGACGCCGTCCTTGGTCACCGACGGCAGGTCCTTCAATTCCGCGTACTGGGCGCGCTGTTCGGCGCGCAGCCGCATGCTGTCCTCGAAGGTCATGCGAATGTCCTCGCCCGGACGCAGATAGACCTGACCATGATCGCCGTCGATGATCAGGGGATCACCTTCTTCGACCCGATCAAGAATATTATCGAGCCGCCCGACCACGGGCAGGTCAAGCGCGCGGGCAACAATGGCGACATGAGCGTTGGGCGAACCTTCGGCCAAAACCAGGCCGCGCAATTTCTGGCTGTCGTAATCCAGCAGCTGCGCCGGGCCCATGTTGCGGGCGATCAGGATCGCGTTGTCGGGCATTTCGCGGGGTCCCGGTTCGGCCCCCATCAGGTGTTGGGTCAGGCGGTAGCCCAGATCGTCCAGATCGTGGGCCCGTTCGCGCAGATAGGGATCATCGATCCCGGCCATGCGGGCGCGCAGGTCGTTCTGCACACGCTGCACGGCGGCTTCCGCGGACAGGCCGGTAAGAATGGCGTCTTCGATACGCGACAGCCAACCCGCGTCCTGAGCGATCAGGCGGTAGGTTTCCAGGATGTCGCGATGCTCGCCGCCCTTGGCCATGTCGTCGGAGGCCAGCATGTCGTCGAGCGCGCCATGCATGGCCTTGAACGCCTCGTGCAGGCGCTCGCGTTCCGCCGCCGGATCGTCGCCGACGATCCGCTCGATGTACAAATGGGGGCGGTGCAGGACGGCCACGCCGATACCGATGCCGCCGTTGAGCTTCAACCCCTCGATGCGCAGCGGTTTCAACGCGATGCCATCGACCGGCAGAAGTTCATCCGCCGCCACCAGGTCGCCGCCGGCAACCAGTTCGGCCAACACCATGGCGACGGTCTGAAGGGTTTCGACCTCTTCGTCCTCGTAGGCGCGGCGCGTGCGGTTCTGCACCACGAGAACGCCGGTAACCCGCCCACCACGCAGAACCGGCACGCCCATCAGGGAATGAAACAGCTCTTCCCCGGTTTCCGGGCGATAAGCGAAGCTGGGATGGGATTGCGCGTCCTCAAGGGCAAAGGGCAACGCATGGGCGGCGATTTCACCGACCAGACCTTCGCCGATGCGCAGGCGGGTCTTGTGCACGGCGTCCTTGCGCAGGCCCTGGGTGGCGAACAGTTCGAGCACGTCGCCGGCGCGGCGCAAGTAGATGGAACAGACCTCGGCGACCATTTCGAGGGCGATCACTTGGACGATCTGATCCAGGCGTTCCTGCGCCGTCGCCGCCGCCGCCATGACCGCGCGGACCCGGCTGAGCATGCGCCGGGGTACGGGCGAGATGTCCGTCCGCCGACGACCGACGACCGGGGCCTTCTTCGGCACCTGTCCCCCCGCCTTGGCAGCCGGGTTTTGCGGGTTCGACTTGTCGTTCACTGGCTAAAGGACCCCTGCCTTGATCTGCACGCGCGGCCTGCGCCCGGGTCCGTTTCCCCCCCGGCGTCGCTATCATATAGGATCAAATAGCCGCGATGGCGACCGCGATGCCGCCGGAATAGTTCGCCGCGGGGGCGATCACCGTGCCGGAACGGCCCCGACCGGATGCCTTTTTAGGCGGCGTCCAGCCCGTAGGCCGTGTGCAAGGCGCGCACCGCCAGCTCGGTATATTCCTCGGCGATCAGCACGCTGACCTTGATTTCCGAGGTCGAGATCACCTGAATGTTGATGCCCTTGTCGGCCAGGGTCTGGAACATGGTCTGGGCGACGCCCGCATGCGATCGCATGCCGACACCAATAATGGAAATTTTTACCACGCCGTCCTTGGCGACCAGATCCTCATAGCCGATTTCGGCCTTCTTCGACTGAATGATCGACTTGGTGCGTTCCAGATCGCTTTTGGTCACCGTGAACGTCATGTCCGTGGCCTTGCCGTCGGCGGACACGTTCTGCACGATCATGTCGACGTTGACGCTGGCTTCCGCGAGCGGGCCGAAGATGCTGGCCGCCACGCCGGGCCGGTCGGCGACACGGACCAGGGTGATCTTGGCCTCGTCCCGGGAATAGGCGATACCGCTGACGACTTGCTTTTCCACGATTTCTTCCTCGTTCACGACCAGGGTGCCGCGCTCGGCGGAGAAGCTTGAGCGGACTTCCGTGCGCACCCCGTGGTTCATGGCCATTTCCACAGCGCGGGTCTGCAGGACCTTCGCACCTTGGGATGCCATCTCCAGCATTTCCTCGTAAGTGATCTTGCTCAGCTTGCGGGCCTTGGTGACGATCCGGGGGTCGCAGGTATAAACCCCGTCGACGTCCGTGTAGATGTCGCAGCGGTGCGCCTTGAGCGCCGCCGCGAGCGCCACCGCCGAAGTATCGGAGCCACCACGGCCCAAGGTGGTGATACGGCCGTCCGGGGCCACGCCCTGGAACCCGGGGACGACCACGACCTCACCCTCCTGCAGGCGCGCCTGAATTTTGTCCGTGTCGATGCCGGTGATCCGCGCCTTGGCATGCACGTCGTTGGTATGGATGGGAATTTGCCAGCCCTGCCAGGACCGGGCGGAAACGCCGATATCCTGCAGCGCCAGGGCCAGCAGGCCCGACGTCACTTGTTCGCCCGATGCGACGACGGCGTCGTATTCCCGCGCATCGTACAACTTGGAAATGTCGTCGACATAACCGACGAGCTGGTTGGTCACCCCGGCCATGGCCGACACCACCACGGCGATCTGATGGCCCGCGTCGACCTCGGATTTGACGCGCTGCGCCACCGCTTTGATGCGGTTGACGTCGGCTACCGAAGTGCCGCCGAATTTCTGCACGATCAACGCCATGGAACCGGTGTCTCTCCCGATTGCTGAAAGATGCCCGAAAACCGGAAATTTCCGTCGGAATTACTTGCCCTTGTCTACCGGGCGGCGCCTTCTTACTCTTAATCGGCGTTGCGGGCAAGGTGCCCGCGCCGCCAATGACGCAAAGGCCCCCTATGACCGCCCAGACCGCCCCGAAGACATCGTCCCGTCCGACCACCGCCGATGACGGCGAAGTCGCCCGCTTTCAGGCCATCGCCGACGAATGGTGGGACGCCAAGGGCAAGTTCCGCCCGCTGCACCGTATCAACCCGGTACGCATCGCCTATATCCGCGACCGGGTGGCCGCCCATTTCGGCCTGGATGCGGGAAAGACGGCGCCGCTTTCCGGCCTCACGCTGCTCGACATCGGCTGCGGCGGCGGGCTTTTGGCCGAGCCCGTGACCCGGCTGGGCGCCAAGGTCACAGCCATCGACGCCGGTGAAAAAAACGTCGCCGTGGCGAAACTACACGCCGATCAGATGGGCCTGGACATCGATTACCGCCACGTCCTGCCCGAAAATTTGGCTGGCCTGGGCCAGACCTATGACGTGGTCCTGAACATGGAGGTCGTCGAGCATGTCGCCGACCTGGACACCTTCCTGGCCGCTTCGGCGGGGCTGGTGCGGCCGGGCGGCTGCATGGTGGTGACGACCCTGAACCGCACGATCAAGTCCCTCGCCCTGGCCAAGATCGGCGCCGAATACATCCTGCGCTGGCTGCCCGTGGGCACCCATGACTGGCGCAAGTTCGTGCGCCCATCGGAACTGGCCGAGGGCCTGGCCGCCCACGGCGTGCGGCTCACCGATCTGGAAGGCATGGTGTTCAACCCGTTGAACGATACTTGGCGCCTGGACGCCCGGGACCTTGCCGTCAACTACCTGGCGTTCTGCGTCAAGGACGCCCACTAGACAATCTCCGCGAAACATATCTGTCACATGCCGTCGCTAGGATGCGCTCAAACGGGCGATCAACGGGGACCTGGACGGAACGGATATGTCGGAACTGGCGGCGGTCAAAAGCCTGCGATATCGCTATGTCCTGGGCCTGGCCGCCATCGCGCTGCTGGTCACGGCGTCGTTCGTCACCATGCATTTCATCATCGACAAGCAGTCGGACTACGCGCATCTGATCTTCGTCGCCGGCGGCCAGAACGGGCAGGCCAACCGTATCGCCCATTTCGCCGGACAGATGGCCTTCGCCCAGGACGAATACGAATACGAGATTTCCCGCGCCCAATTGGGCCGTGCCGTCAACACCATGCAGCGGGCACACTTGCTGCTGCTGACCGGCGACGCGGACGCCGGCATCCCCCAGGTCATGACCCCGGACCTGGAAATCATCTATTTCGACAACACCGTCGGCCTGGACCTGGCGATCAATCGTTTCCTCGGCCACGCGCGGGACATCTATTCGCACCGGTACGGCGAGCTCAGGTTCAACACGTCGTCCTATGTCTACCTGATCAACTACGGCCCGCATGTGCTGGAGCCGATGTTGAATTCCGCGGTCGAGGCCTACGAAGCCTTTTCCCGAAGCGCCATCGGACGGATCAAGCGGTTCGAGACGGGATTGTGGATCTGCGCCCTCCTGGCCCTGTTCGGCGAGGCGCTGTTCATCTACCGCCCCCTTGAATCGAAGGTCCGCGCGACGGTTCTGGAATTGGAGACCAAGAACAACGAATTGCGCCGCACCATCATGGACATCGCCCAGGCCCAGACCGCCATGGAGCGCCAGAAAGACCGTGCCGAGCGCGCCAACCGGGCGAAGACCGAGTTCCTGTCCAACATGAGCCACGAATTGCGCACGCCCTTGAACGCCATCATCGGCTTCTCCGGCTCGCTCAAGGAAGGGGTCTACGGGCCGCTTGCCAACAGCCGGCAGGAAGAGTGCCTGCGCGACATCAATGTCTCCGGCAGCCACCTTCTGTCCTTGATCAACGACATCCTGGACCTGTCCGCCGCCGAGGCACAGCAGCTGCACCTGAGCGAGACAGACATCGACCTGGATCGGGTGATCTCCGAAACATTCCGCATGGTCGACGGCGACGTGGCGCGCAAGAACATCCACCTGGGCGCCAATATCGCACCCAACCTGCCCGGCATGATCGCCGATGAACGGCGGATCAAGCAGATCCTGCTGAACCTGCTGTCCAATGCGGTAAAATTCACCAGCACAGGCGGGCGGGTGACGGTCGAGGTCCTGCTGCTGGACGGCGGCGGACTGCGCCTTGCCGTCGCCGACACGGGCATCGGCATGGACGCGGAGGAACTGGAGATTGCGTTGTCGCGGTTCGGCCAGGTCGGCCAGACCATGACCCGCGACCACCAAGGCACGGGCCTTGGCCTGCCGCTCGCGATCGAGCTGGCGAATACCCACGGTGCGACCACCGAGGTCATCAGCGCCAAGGGCAAGGGAACGCGCGTGAACGTCGATTTTCCGCCGGCCCGGGTCTCCAGCCGGCAGGCGCCACGGCACCGCCCCCTGCCACGCCTGACCGTGGTCTGACCGTCGGGTCTTCTAGACACAACCGATATTCGTTATCATCCCGCCCGACCCCTTCACGATCCCGCCCGTCCGGGCGCGCATCACCAAGGAACAAGAAACCAATCTGTTCGCGGGCGAAGCTACCCGCGCGCGAACGCCCACGGGAGGACATCTGACATGAATTTGGGATACATCGGACTCGGCATGATGGGTGGCGCGCTGGCGCGGCGGCTGATGCGGGAACACAAGCTGCGGGTGTTCGACCTGAACCGCGCGGCCGTCGACCGCTTCGCCGCCGACGGCGCGCAACCGGTCCAGGACCCGGCGTCCCTGGCCCGCGAATGCGACATCATCCTGACCTGCCTGCCGAGCTCGACCGAGGTCCGTCAGGCGATCTTCGGCCCCGGCGGCCTGGCCGAAGGGCTGGCGCCGGGCAAACTGATCGTCGATCAGACCACGGGTGACCCCAACGAGACCCGCGCCATGGCGGCCGATCTTGCGGAAAAGGGAATTGGCCTGATCGACGCCCCCGTGTCCGGCGGCCCCCACGGGGCCGAAGCCGGCACCATCGCGATCATGGCCGGCGGGTCCAAGGAACAGTTCGACAAAATCCGGCCCTATCTGGAAACCATCAGCCCCAACATCTTCCACTGCGGCGATGTCGGCGCCGGCCATACCATGAAGCTGGTCAACAACGTGACCAGCGCGTCGATCCGCATCGCCACCTTCGAGGCCGTGATCATGGGCATGAAGAACGGGTTGAGCCTGGACACCATGATCGAGGTTTTGAGCAAGGGATCGGGGCAGAGCAATGCCTCCAAGATTTCCCTGGCCCGCATCCGCGACCACGCGCCGGGGACCTTCGCCATGGACCTGATGCACAAGGACGTACGCCTGGCCTGTCAGCTCGGCAATGATTCAGGTGTGCCCATGATGGCATCCAACCTGACGCGCGAGTTCTTCCAGGCCGGCATGCAGACGCTCGGCCCGAAAGCGAGCTGCGATGACATCATCAAGGTGTTGGAACGTAATGCCGGGGTCTCGTTCACGGACTGACGTCCGCGAAAACGGGACGGCGGTCAGTTGTCGCGACGCTGGGGGCGGACCGGCAGGCGAAAGAATTCGATGCCTTCCTCCTCCAGCTCGGCGGCGTCATCGTCCGACGCCTCGCCGTAGATGCCACGCTCGTCGGCATCGCCGTAATGGATGGCGCGGGCTTCGTCGGCGAACTGATCACCGACGTAGTCGAATTCCTGTTCGACGTTGTCGCGCAGCTTACCGACTGCGGTCAGGATGCGGCGCGCGACTTCATGCGCCTTGGCTTCGGCGAATTTATCCGTATCCGATGACTTGGCGATGCCCGGCGCCATGATCGCCTTGGTCACATCGACGTCGCCGCAATGGGGGCAGGTCACCTGCTGGCGCTTGACCTGGCGTTCGTAACCGGCGCCGTCACGGAACCAGGCGTCGAATTCATGGTCCTGGCTGCAAATCAGTCGATAGCGGATCATTGCTCGCACTCTTTCTGTGCCGACGGCCCCGAAATTCTCGTAGAATCATGCCGTAAGGCGTGCTTTTAGGGCCAATCGCGCCTGTTATAGGCGTTTTACCCCCTGAAACATAGTATGAAACGCTTAACAAAAACCGAATCGCCGGCTCACGAAATCCCAGGAAACGCCCCATGTCCGACGCGCCCCACCACCTGAAATTCAAGGCCCCTTCGACCTGGATCACGCGGTTCGCCCCCTTAGCGCCCAAGGACGGCCCTTCGGGCGGGATGGTGCTTGATCTTGCTGCCGGGGGCGGGCGGCATGCCCGCCATTTTCTCGACCGGGGCCATCCCGTGACGGCCGTGGACAAGGACGTCTCGGCCTTGGCCGACCTGGCCCGCGATGCCCGCGCCGAGGTCGTGGAGATCGACCTGGAAGACGGTTCCCCTTGGCCCTTCCCGCCCGCCGCCTTCGCCGCGATCATGGTCAGCAACTATCTGTTCCGCCCGCATTTCGAGGGCCTGATCGGGTCGCTCGAACCGGGCGGGGTGCTGCTGTACGAGACCTTCGCCCGCGGCAATGAGGCCTTCGGGCGGCCGCGCAACCCGGACCACCTGCTGATATCGGGTGAATTGCTGGACCTTGTCCGGGATCGATTGCAGGTCGTCGCCTATGAACACGGAGAGACGGACGAAGCGCCCCCCGGCGTGAAACAGCGCATCTGTGCCGTCAACGATCTGGGTCTCTCCACCCGCGACGATGGCGAACCCGCGCCCCATCCCCTGGCTCTTGGCTGAGATCAGAAGTTGGCACGCTTTTCGAACAGGCAATTTCTCAGGCTGTTGGGAGACATCGTCAAATAAGTGTCCCCTTCAAACAATCCTTCGCGGTGCTTTAAGCGACGGGCCATGGGTGTTAGCGATTCAAAGCAATGTTCGATGAACCCATCGCACCGGAACTGCCGCGCGTGCTTGTTTTTATAGGCTTGCCCCAGAACACCATATCGACACTTCCCAACCAGACTAAGAGCCGTTCGCACAATCTCCTGCCGTTCCAAACTAGTCAGTGGTTCGTCCGGGGAAATGTCCGCCGAATATGCGCCCCAAAAACAACCGTGCGCCTTGAAGCCGCCAACAGTAGAAATAACGCAGTTCTGGCGGCGGTTAATCAGGATGCCCGGTATCCAGAAGTTACCGATCCAAGGTTCCATTTCGACCACCCGATGGGCATCAAGGTTTGCCACCTCATTCTCGTTCGTATCCGGATCGGGGCCGATGTATATCCCGGTATGCCCGAAACTCTTGAACCCCTTCAGATTCAAATTTCGAAATAGAACGTCACCGGGCTTGGCATCAGTAATTCCCATGTCCACCACCTCTTTCGCCGCCCCTACAGAAGCCTGTGCCTCATGTGCGAATTCTGCCAAAAACGCCTCGGGCTGCAGACCGCGGGCAATGCAGTCGTCCGTATAATCGAGCAACGACTCGCGACGTACCATATCCCGTGTCAAGGCGGCCAAACGATCCAAAGCGCTGGGATCGCCGCGCTTTGACAACGCGAATGCGATGCCGATCAGACTGGCCTGCAAGGCCTGGCTGAACTCGTCATCGTTGCCCCATGCCTCCCAAACACCTTTCCCTCGGTCGCTATAAACGTTCAGCACCAACGGATGCGAAATCACACCCAGGATTTGGGCACTAATGATCGCCCGTGCCTTTACAAGCTCAAAAGGCATGGGCAGGCCCCGTTCCATCGTTTGGAAAATTGCATCCAGGCTATTCAACAGATCCTCGTTGCGCTCGGTTGCAAGTTCGTCTTCGATCTCATCGATGATCGGGGCAACCGCGCCGAAAACATCGTAAAGCGAGCCCGCGTCCAATACCCGCAAGAGCTGCGATTGGAATTGATCGTTATTCATGACTGGTGACCCTGCATGCAGACATTCCGATGCCGGCCAATATACACTTATAAATTAATTTAGAAAATTCTAATTAATTGCATTAATTGTGGATTCACCGGTTCCGAAATCTTCCAGATGACGGTGCAGCAGGTCCGTGAATGCCGCGGCACGTTCCCCCAGCGGCCGGGCCGCCGGGAACATTGCCTTCAATTCGTAAGTTACCGCCGGGCGGAACGGGCGCAGCACCACACCCCGGCCCGCATGGGCCCGCGCCGTCAGCGGATCAAGCACGCCGACGCCGACGCCGTCGGCAATCAGCGGGCAGAGCGAGGCCGAGAACGAGGATTCGAACACCACGTTCGGGATGATGCCCGCCGCGTCCAGGCAAGCCAGGAACTGCTGCTGCAGGCGGCTGTAGTCGGACAGCACCAGCAGCGGAACCCGGTCCAGATCCTGTGCCGTGACGGCATCTTTCTGGGCAAGCGCGTGATCCTGGGGCAAAACGCAGACCGCCTCGTGAACCGGCAGGGCACGGGTCACGACCCCGGGGGAGTCGGCCGGCACCACGGCGACCCCCAGATCGCATTGCTGCATGGCGACCAGGTCCAGAACCTCGGGCGAGGAGCCGGTCTTGAGCGACAGCGCCACCCCCGGCCAGGCTACGTGAAAGGCGCGGATCACCGGCGGCAGGCAGAAGAACGACGGCGCTACCGAAGCGGCGATGCGCAATTCCCCCTGACGGCGCTGGCGCAGTTCCGCCGCCGCGCGGGCGACACGGTCCAGGCCGTGGAAGCTGCGTTCGACCTCACGGAACAGGGCGACGGCGTCGGGCGTCGCGATCACCCGCCCGGCCGCGCGTTCGAACAGGGGCAGGCCGATTTCCGCCTCCAGGTCCTTGATCAGCCGGCTGACCGCCGGCTGGGTGATGCCCATCAGACCACCGGCGGCGGTCATGCTGCCGGTCTGGAACACGGCGCGAAAGGCTTCGATCTGACGCAGATTGAGGCGCATGGGGGATGACGCTCCATAATATTTGGTTATGGATGGCTAATATTTTGAATTCGACATTATCCAATGACCGCTGTCAAATCGGTTTCATCGCCGATCCCGCACAGACGGGCACGGCGCAGAGGAAACCGCCGATCCAAGGAGCCCGCCATGGCCGTCACCGTTAAACAGTTGAATCCCTCCTTCGTGGGCGAGGTTCAGGACATCGACCTGTCCCAGCCCATCAGCGACGACACCTTCGCCGAAATCCAGGCCGCCATCGACGCCAACGCCGTGCTGATCTTCCACGGGCCGACCCTGGACGAGGATGCGCAGGCCGCCTTCGCTGAACGGTTCGGGCCGCTTTACGCCGACAACCGGCTGCTCAAAACCGGGCTCAAGGATCGTATTGGGCCCAAGCTGGTCGATATCTCGAACCTGAACGAGAACAACGAGAAAATGGACCGCGGCGACCGCCGGCGCATGTTCGGGCTGGCCAATCAGCTGTGGCACACGGATGCCTCGTTCAAAAAGGTGACGGCGAAATATTCGCTGCTGCACGCCCATACGGTGGTGCCCGAAGGCGGCGAGACCCAGTTCGCCGACATGCGCGCCGCCTATGACGCCCTGCCGCAGAAGATGAAGGACCGGATCGAGGGCATGGTGGCCGAGCACTGCATCGCCACCTCGCGTGCCCAATTGGGTTTCACCGAATTTTCCGACGCGGAACGCGCCGCCCTGCCGCCGGTTCAGCACGATCTGGTCCGCGTCCATCCCGCGACCGGGCGCAAGGCGCTGTATCTTGCGTCCCATGCCTCGCACATCGTCGGCATGCCCCTGCCCGAGGGCCGCATGCTGATCCGCGACCTGATGGAGCACGCGACCCAGCCGCAGTTCGTCCATACCTTCACCTGGCAGGTCGGCGATCTGGTGATCTGGGACAACCGCTGCACCATGCACCGGGCCCGCCCCTACGATCTGGATGCCTACCGCCGCGACATGCGCCGCGCCACGGTCATGGACCCGGATTACATGGAAAACGCCGCCCAGAAGACCGCGTAACCCGTCAATTTCCCGACAAAGCGCGCCGCCGCGCCGGATTGACCTCCGGGGCGGCGGCGTTGTTCGTTAGTTGCATGGTAACTTCCTTGATGGCATGATCGGGGCAATTAAGGAATTTTGGGGACCAAAAAGGGGTTTTCGGGGACTTGGCAATATCCGTAGCGAAATCGTGGAAACGACATCTGATGGCCGCCGCTGCTGTGGCCGCGCTGACCGTTGTCGCCTTTGCCCCCCAGGCGGCGAACGCCGCCTGCGCACCCACCGACGACTTTGCCGGTGTCCGCCTGCCCACGACCTGCCTAAGTCCGGACGAAAGCCAAGCCGTTCAGATGCGCATGTTCCGCGCCGAACTGGCCGTGGCCGCGCTGAGCTGCCAACAGCAATCCCAATACAATACCGTGGTGACCCGCCATCAGGACGAACTGGTCCGTGAAGGCCGCGCCCTGCGCGGCATTTTCCAGCGTGTCTACCGCGCCGGGGCGGAACGGGAACTCAACCGCTTCATCACCCACCTGGCAAATCGCGCGTCGTTGAAACGCCTGACGCAGCCGACCTATTGCCAGACCATGGCCCGCGTGTTCCGCGAAGCCCAGGCGCAGCCGCGCCAGAGTCTTCTGGCCTATATCCAGGGGGTGCCCACGACCACCTCAATGATGGCGTCGGCCACGCCGCCGCCCAGCGCACAAGCCCTGGCGGCCATGGATACCGCCGCCGGCAAGTCCGGGAAGCCCGTCCTCGACGACTGAGGCAGGCCGAAAAGCCCACCCCATCGCCAAGCTGCCCAACGGGCGGCTTTTTTATTTGCTGAGAATGATCTCGACGCGCCGGTTCTGCGGCTCGCGCGCGCCATCCGGCGTCTGCACCAGGGGTTCGCGCTCGCCCTTCCAACGCACGACGATCTCGCGCGCGGGAATGCCCAAACGGGCCAGTTCGCCCATCACCGCTTCGGCCCGACGCTTGGACAGACGCAGGTTATAGGCATCCGTGCCCGACCTATCCGCGTGTCCCGTGGTTTCGATACGGGTCACCGTCATGGTCTTGGCGTTGGTCGCGGCGGCCTTGATGATCGCCTGGGCGTCGGCGGTCAGATCGGCCTTGTCCCAGTCAAAGAACACCAGGTAATTGCGCGGTGCTTCCGGGGCCGGGGCCGGGGCGGCCATCGGCTTCGGCGCGGGGGCCTGAACGGGGACCGGCTGGGGTTCGGGCTTCGGCATGGGCTTCGGCGCGCCGAAGGACCAGCGCAGGCCGACCATGATGCGGTGTTCGCCTGAATCGGATTCCACGGCGATGCCGGAATCGGTCCGCAGGTCGCGGTCCGCAGTGCCGACATAGCGGTATTCCGTGAACAGGCCCAGCTGATCGTCGATCTTGTAGTTCACACCGGCGATGCCCTGGTAGGCGAACACCTGATCGCTTTTCGAGATGCGCGAGCCGCCGACCGGCGACAGGTCGCTGGCTTTGATCACCGCGGCACCGATACCGGCGCCGATATAAGGCGTCCATCGGGAATTCGTTTTGAAGTCGTACAAGCCGTTGAACATCAGCCCGAACATTGAGGTTTCGCCCGACCCATTGGTGCCGGAGAACGAATCCACGTTGGCGTTGCTGTAGGACAGCTCGCCCTCGGCCCGCCAGTTGTCGGAAAACGTCGTGCCCAGCGCGATGGCGCCGGCGAAGCCCGGATCGGATTCCTGCTTCGTGTTGACGGTGCCGCCGGTGATGTCCCAGTCGCTTGGCTGGGTCACCCCGAGCGCGCCAGAGACATACGGCCCGGACGACTGCGCCTGGGCGGTTCCGGTTACGGCAAAAGCCGCGAGCGCGATGGCGCCGGCGGCGAGAATTTTCCTGAGTTGGTACACGGTCATCCTAAACATACAATTGTGTGTCGGGTTCGTTAATGGGCAGTATAACCGATCCATGGTTGCCGCGCTGCAACAATTCTAATTTTATTCAAGCCGGTGATGGGCTCAATTGGGCGTGCCGGCACCGTCGAAGGGTCGGTCATGGGTCAGGGACGGCACTTTGGCCCGCGCCTTGTCGACCGCTGCCAGGTCGATCTCGGCCAACACGATGCCCGTGTCCTCACCGCCGTCGGCGATGACCTCGCCCCAGGGGTCGACCACCAGGGAATGCCCGTAGGTCTTGCGCCCGTCCATGTGTTCGCCGGTCTGCGCCGGGGCGAAGACGAAGCATCCCGTCTCGATCGCCCGGGCGCGCATCAACACATGCCAGTGCGCCCGGCCCGTGGGCCGGGTGAACGACGCAGGGATGGCGATCATCACCGCCCCCGCCTGGGCCAGGCTGCGGTGAAGGTGCGGGAATCGGATATCGTAGCAGATGGTCAGGCCCAGCTTGCCCCAGGGTGTGTCGGCGACGACGGCGCGGGTGCCGGGCTCGTAGCTTTTGCTTTCCCGGTAGCTTTCGCCGTTTTCCAAATCGACGTCGAACATGTGGATCTTGTCGTAGGTCGCGACGATGTCGCCCGTGTCGGAAATCAGCACCGAGCGATTGGCGAACTTACGGTCCAGGGTTTCGTGTTCGACCACCATGGAGCCGATCAGCACCCATACGCCGGCCTCACGGGCGGCGGCACAGAACCGGGGCAGGTTGGGGTCGGCCGCGAAAGACGTGACCTTGGGGGCGACGTTCTTGGCCCCCGTTTCGACCAGGGTCACGACCTCGGGAAACATCACGAAGTCCGCCCCCAAGCCAGCGGCTTCCTTGATCCGGGCGACGATCATGTCACCGTTGGCGGCGGGATCGTCGCCTGAATTGGTCTGCACCAGGGCGGCGGTGAAGGTCGTGCTCATGATCCGGCCTTATCCCAGGCCCAGGATGACGTCCAGGGCACCCTTGGCGTCGAGCGCATGGATGCCGTCGCAATCGCCGATATGGTCGCCGTCGACGAACACCTGCGGAACCGAGGTGGCCCCACCCGCCCGCGACGACATTTCCTTGCGCTTGGCGGGTGCCATCATCACGTCGATTTCCTCGAACGCCACGCCCTTGTCCGTCAGCAGGCGTTTGGCCGCATGGCAATAGGGGCAGAAGGGGCTGGTATAGATTTCGATTTTCTTTGTCACGTTGTCGGGTCCTGGACTCAATCGCGGGGCATTCCGCCTCCCTTATATAGGCCAGGGCCGGTCGGTGGAAAGATGCCGCTGCACACTATTCCGCGCGCGGACGGGCGACCCGGGCCAGGGTCAGGACGTCGACCGCCCCGGCACCGGCACGCAACAGAACCCGCGCACAGGCCTCGACCGTCGCCCCCGTGGTGAACACGTCATCGACCAGCAGCACGCGGGCACCCAGCAGCCGTGCCTGGAACTTAGGCTTCAGGCGGAACGCGCCGCGCACGTTACGCGCCCGCGCCGACGCCCCCAGGCCGCCCTGGGACGGCGTGCGGCGGCGGCGGACCAATAAATCCGGTATCATCGGCAGATGCCGGCCACCGGTCAGCGCCCCACGGGCCACGGCCTGAGCCAGCAGGGCCGACTGGTTGTAGCGCCGCCGCCAGAACCGCGTCCAATGCAGGGGCACGGGGGCGATGATGTCGGCCTCGGCGAGCAAGTCCGCCCCAGCGCGGGCCAGCCAGCGCCCGAAAGCGGGCGCGGCCTCGGTGCGGTCGCCGTGCTTGAAACCCAGGATCATGCTCCGGCTGGCGTCGTCATAGACCAGCACCGCGCGGGCCCGCTCATAGACCGGCGGGCGGCGGATGCAGGCGGCGCACAGCGTCCCCTCCCCGGCATCATATTCAAAGGGTGTGCCGCAGCACGCACAGGCGGGCGGCCCCAGGAACGTCACCGTGTCCCAGCAGGACGGGCACAGGCTGCCGGGCTCATCCACCATCCCGCCGCAAGCCAGGCAATGGGGCGGCAGGATAACGTCCAGCAACCGCCGCCCGGCCGACCTCAGCCCGGCGGCGAGCGCGCCGCCGCCGTCGGGTCCGGTGCCGTCCAAGGCGCCGTTTATACCGGGCGAACGATGTGTCATACAGATACGATGACCGAAACGATCCATGTGTTCAATCGCGCCAAGGTGCGCCATCACCGCGACCGCGCAGCACCCCTGCTCGACGCCCACGGCTTCCTGTTCGAGGAAACGGCCGACCGCTTGGCCGACCGCCTCGACGACATCACCCACCGCTTTCCCCTGGCCCTCGACCTAGGCTGCCACGGCGGCGACATGGGCGGCCAGGTATTCGGCCCCCGCACCATGGGGCGCGGCGGGATCGAGACCCTGATCCAGGCCGACCTGTCACCCGCCATGGCGCGCCGCGCCAATGCGTCCGGCAGGCCGACCATCGCGGCGGACGAGGAATTCCTGCCGTTCGCCGACGCCACCTTCGACGCCGTCCTGTCCAACCTGTCGCTGCATTGGGTCAACGACCTGCCGGGGGCGTTGCTGCAGATCCGCCGGGCGCTGAAACCGGACGGCCTGTTCCTGGCCTCCATGCTGGGCGGCGGCACGCTGGCCGAACTGCGGGACTGCCTGGCCGAGGCCGAGATCGAAATCTGCGGCGGCCTGAGCCCCCGCGTATCGCCCTTCGCCGACGTCCGCGATCTTGGCGGCCTGTTGCAGCGTGCAGGCTTTTCCCTGCCCGTGGTCGACGCCGATCAGGTCACCGTCAGCTACGAAACGCCCATGAAACTGCTGTATGACCTGCGCGCCATGGGCGAAAGCAACGCCGTCGCCGAGGCCAAATCGGGCCTGGCCCGGCGTGACGTGCTGGCCCGCGCCATGGCGATGTACGAGGACCGCCACCGCGACGCCGACGGCCGCTTTCCCGCAACCTTCCGGATTTTGACCCTGACCGCCTGGGCCCCCGCCCCGACGCAGCAGCAGCCCCTGGCCCCCGGCAGCGCCAAGACACGCCTGGCCGAAGCCCTGGGGGGGCAGGAAATCAGTCTGGGCGAGAAGGCCCAGCCCAAGGACTAGCGCCGCCCCGTCACCGGAACGCAACACTAAGTCGCTACATTGCGGCCATGAATATGATGACCGGCGACAGGTTCACCCGGGTCGATGACTACATCGACGCCCTGTTCGCGCCCGAGGACGCGGTTCTTTCGGCGGCGCAGGGACGCGCCCGCGCGGCGGGCCTGCCGGACATTCAGGTTTCCGCCAACCAGGGTAAGCTGCTTTACCTGTTCGCCAAATTGGTCGGCGCGCGGCATGTGCTGGAAATCGGCACCCTGGCGGGATACTCGACCATCTGGCTGGCCCGGGCCTTGCCCGAGAACGGCCGCCTGATCACCCTGGAACTGGACCCGGACCATGCCCGGGTGGCGCGGGACAACGTGGCCGCCGCCGGCCTGGTCCCCGAGATCACCGTGGTCACCGGCCCGGCGCTGGACACCCTGCCGACCCTGGAGGGTGCGGGCGCTGCCCCCTTCGACCTGGTGTTCCTGGACGCCGACAAGGTCAATTTCCCAAGCTACCTGGACTGGGCCCTGAAGCTGGCCCGGCCCGGGGCGCTGATCCTGGCCGACAACGTGATCCGCGAAGGCAAGGTGCTGAACCCGGACGACGACGATCCCTCGGCCCTGGGTGCGGCCGCCTTCAACCGCCAGATCGCGCGCAATCCCCGGCTTGAGGCAGTGATCCTGCAACAGGTCGGGATCAAGGGCCACGACGGCCTGGCGATTGCCCGCATCCGGGATTAACCGCCCGCAGCAAACCCGAAGCGTTGAATTTTCCGGGGGCGGGGAGTAGCTTCCCGGCCATGAAGTTTCACGCCCCCCTCGTCAAAGGCACCCTGGTCAAGCGCTACAAGCGCTTCATGGCCGACGTGACCCTGGAAGACGGCACCGTCGTCACGGCCCATTGCGCCAATTCCGGATCCATGCTGTCGGTCAACGAGCCGGGGGCCGAGGTCTGGATCAGCCCGGCCGCCAATCCGGACCGCAAGCTGAAATGGACCTGGGAGCTGATCCGCATCGGCGAGACCCTGGTCGGCATCAACACGGCCCTGCCCAACGCCATCGTCGCCGACGCCATCGAGGCCGGGAAAGTGCCCGAACTGACCGGCTACGAGACCCTGCGGCGCGAGGTCAAATACGGCCAGAATTCGCGCATCGACATCCTGCTGGAAGACCCTAAGAAGGGCCTGTGCTACGTCGAGATCAAGAACGTCACCATGCGCCGGAACCTGGATGACGGGCCGCTGGAATTTCCCGACGGGGTGACCTCCCGGGGCGCCAAGCACCTGGTCGAACTGGCCGACATGGTCGCCCAGGGCCACCGCGCGGTGATGCTCTATCTGGTTCAGCGCGAGGACGGCAACCGCTTCGAGATCGCCGGCGACATCGATCCGGCCTACGCCGACGGCCTGGAAGAGGCGCGCATGAAGGGGATCGAGGTCCTGTGCTACCGCTGCACCGTCACGCCCGCGGACATTTCGTTGAGCGATCCCGTGCCGGTCACGCCCTAAGGGTGCACACGCGGAACTGGTCGCGCCTGCGGGTAAGGTCTGATAAAACGGTCGCGATACACGACATCTGAGTTGCCTTTTTGAATTTACCGCTTATTTGAGACGCCATGAAAGAGATCGTCAAAACCGTGCCGTCCCGTGACGGCCGTCAGATCAAGATCCACGGGCCCGAGGGCTTCGCGGGCATGCGCGCGGCCGGCCGTCTCGCGGCGGAAACGCTCGATATGATCACGCCCCATGTTCAACCGGGCGTGACGACGGAGCGCCTGGACGAGCTTTGTCACCAGTTCATCGCCGATCACGGCGCCATCGCGGCCCCGCTCAATTACCGCGGTTTCCCGAAATCCATCTGCACCTCGGTCAACCATGTGGTCTGCCACGGCATTCCCGGGGCCAAGGTGCTGGAGGACGGCGACTGCATCAACATCGACGTCACCACCATCGTCGACGGCTGGCATGGCGACACGTCGCGCATGTTCCATGTCGGCAAGCCAAAGGTGAAGGCGGAAAAGCTGGTCGACACCACCTTCGAGGCCATGTGGGAAGGCATCAACATGGTGCGCCCGGGGGCCCGCCTGGGCGACATCGGCCAGGCGATCCAGACCTATGCCGAAGCCCGGCGCTATTCCGTCGTCCGCGATTTCTGCGGCCACGGCCTGGGCAAGGTGTTCCATGACGCGCCGAACATCATGCATTTCGGACGCGCCGGCGACGGCGACGTCCTGCATGAAGGCATGTTCTTCACCATCGAGCCGATGATCAACGCCGGCAAGTTCGACGTGAAGATCCTGGCCGACGGTTGGACCGCCGTGACCAAGGACCGCTCCCTCTCGGCCCAGTTCGAGCATTCCATCGGCGTGACGGCGGACGGGTTCGAGGTCTTCACCCTGTCGCCCAAAGGCCTGGACCGGCCGCCCTACAAGGTCTGATCCGGGGCGGGGCGGTGGCGACGGGCGACGACGAACAGCCTGACCCGGCCCCCGACGCGGCCAAGACCCCGCATTTCCACGGCCATCGCCAACGCCTGAAGGACCGGTTTCTCAAAACCGGGGGCGACCAGCTTGCCGATTACGAACTGTTGGAACTGCTGCTGTTCCAGGCCCTGCCCCGGCGCGACGTCAAGCCCTTGGCCAAGGACCTGCTGGACCGCTTCGGGTCCTTCGCCGGAGTGGTGACGGCGGAAGCATCGCTGATCCGCCAGGTGCCGGGGGCCGGCGACGCGGTGGTCGTCGCGCTGAAAACCGTGGCGGCGGCGGCCGAACGCCTGGCCCGCGACGAGTTGGCGGCCGCGCCCGTGTTGGGCAACTGGGACAAATTGTTGAAATATTGCCGCACGGCCATGAGCCGCGAAGGCCGGGAACAATTCCGGGTTCTCTACCTCAACCGCAAGAACGTCCTGATCAAGGACGAGGTGCAATGGCGCGGCACCATCGACCACACGCCGCTGTACCCGCGCGAGGTCGTCAAGCGCGCCCTGGAACTGCAGGCCGCCGCCCTGATCATGGTGCACAATCATCCGTCCGGCGACCCGACGCCGTCCCAGGCCGACATCGACATGACCCGCCAGGTCGCCGAGGCCGCGAAAAGCATGGGCATCGTCCTGCACGACCATTTGATCATCGCCAAATCGGGCCATACCTCGTTCCGCGACATGGGCTATCTTTGATTGACGTCGGTCAATCCACGGCACGCCGACAGAAGATAGGCTGGCGCAAACATCTTTGGTCATGGAACAAGGTGGATGATTGTGACCATTCGGCGCCGAATCTATTACCTGATCGAGGCCAGCCATCCGGACCATACCGGATCGCGGATGTTCGACATCGCCATGGTCGCCCTGATCGTCGCCAACGTGCTGGCCGTGATCCTGGAAACGGTGCCCGGCCTGGACGTCGCCCATGGCCAACTGTTTCTCGTGTTCGACCGTGTCTCCGTCGCCGTGTTCACGGTTGAATACCTGGCCCGCCTGTGGGTCGCCGTCGAACATCCGCCGGTTGCCCGCCACGGCGCCTTTCTCGGCCGCCTGCGTTTCGCCATGGGCCCCTATCTGCTGATTGATCTGCTGGCGATTGCGCCCTTCTATCTGTCCCTGATCGTGCCGGCTGCGGACCTGCGGGTACTGCGGATTTTCCGGCTGCTCCGCATGTTGAAGCTGGCGCGCTATTCGCCGGGCCTGAACACCTTGATGCGCGTCCTGGCCGAGGAAGGGCGGGCCCTGGGGGCCGCTCTGATCGTCATGCTGGGGCTTCTGGTGGTCTGTTCGACCATCGTCTTTCACCTGGAACACGCGGTCCAGCCGGACAAATTCGCCTCGATCCCCCATGCCATGTGGTGGGGGCTGGCGACCCTGACCACCGTCGGCTACGGCGATGTCGTGCCGGTCACGGCGCTGGGCAAGATCGTCGGCGGGGCCATGATGATCTTCGGGCTCGGCATGTTCGCCATTCCCATCGGCATCATCGCCTCGGCCTTTTCCCGCGACATCCACCAGCGCGATTTCGTCATCTCGTTCGGCATGGTGTCGGGCGTGCCCGCGTTTTCCCACCTGGGCCCGGCGCAGATCGAACAGATCGTCCGCAGGCTGCAGTCCCGCCGCCTGCCGGCGGGCAGCACCGTGTTCACCAAGGGCGACCCGGCGAATGCCATGTATTTCATCCTGAGCGGCACCGTGCGCGTCCACCTGCCGGGCCGCACCATCGACATGGGCGCCGGTGAATTCTTCGGCGAAATGGCGCTGTACCGCGACGCGCCCCGGCTGGTCCGCGTCCATTGCCTGACCGATTGCAGGCTGTTGCGCCTGGCCAAGGATGATTTCAACAGATTGTCCGAGGACGACGCCGACTTCCGCCATAAGATCGAGACGGTGGTCAGGGAACGCCGGGCCGAACAGGAAGCCGAGATTGCGAAAGACCCCCGCGCCTAGGCGCTCGGGGCCGTGTCGTCCGCGACCAAGGACTCGCGCAGGCGTTTGGCCAGGATGCGCTGTCGACGGTCGCGGATGATCTTCAGCGACAGCCGGTAGCCGATCCAGCCGCCGGCGACGGCCCAGGGAATCCAGCCGACGGCCAGCGGCAGGCCGAACTGTTCCCAGACATATTCGAAATAATGGGCCACGGTTTCCCAAAACGTCTCTTCCTGCCAAGCGTCGAAATTGAACAGCTTGGCGAAGGAGTCGTAACCCGACACATGCTTGATCCGGCCCAGCATCACCTGCCCGGTGACGTAGAAGCCGTAATACATGGGCACCATGGTGAAGACATTGGAAATCCACACCCAGGCCAGGCCCTGGATCAGGTGGAAGCTGGTCTTGGGGTGCAGACGGAACAGCAGCCAATGGGCGGTGACGAGGGGCATCTGGATGCCGACCAGCGGCGTCAGGCCCCAGAACACGCCCCAAAACACACCGCGCGCGGTGTATTCCGGCGAATGCGGGCTGCGTTTCATGGGGACCAGGAGCTTGTAGCGCATGAAGCGCTTGGCCCCGTGCCAATATCCCGTCCCGTTGCCGTTTTTGTTGATGCCCAGTTTCTTGCTCCCGGATTTGCTTTATCAGCCCGCTTTGGGCGGCGCAAACACTTCCTGTTCGCCGGAAACGCCGCGCAGGCGATACGCCCCCAAGGACCGCCAGTCGACGTCCAGGTGTCGGGAAAAGCGCGCCGAGACGACGACCCGGTTGCCGGTTTCCTTGGTCAGATTTTCCAGCCGCGCAACCTCGTTCGCCGCCGGGCCGGTGACCGAGAACTCGACCCGCGCGGGCACGCCGATGTTGCCGTACATGACCTCGCCGACATGCAGACCGAGCCCGAAATCCAGTTCCGGGTGTCCCTGCGCACGGCGCTCCGCATTGATCTTTTCCAATTTTTCCTCGGCCCGACCGGCCGCCGCCAGAGCCTTGGCGCAGGCGTCCTCGGGACTGTAGCCGCCGTCCTCGCCGATCGGGAAGATCGCCAGCACCGCGTCGCCGACGAAGCGCAGAACCTCGCCACCGCCCTCCATCACCGCCCCCGCCGTGCAGGCGAAATACTGGTTGAGCACGGCAAGATACTCGCCATGGCTCAGGCTTTCGCACAGCTCCGTCGAATTGCGCATGTCCGAATACCAGATGACGGAGGGAATGACCTGGCCGTCGCCCAGCTTGATCTGGCCGTTCAGCACCCGGCAGCCGGCATCCCGGCCCATATAGGCGGTGACGATGTTAAGCGCCGTCTCCTCCCGCTTGGCCAGCTTGGCGGCCAGCGCGAAGCGCGGCACCAGACGGCGCAGCGCGCGCAGGTGCTTGGCCGCGAAGCCCTCCGGCCGGTCGGTGACCCAGGACGTCATCAGACCGTCAAGGTCATGGACGGAATCCGGCACGTCCACCCCCGTGACGAAGGGCGTCAGAAAGCCGACGTAATCGGTGCCGCCCAAATCCCGCGCCTCGCCCAACAAGGGATAGGGCGCCACCAGCTTGTCATCGGTCAGGTCGAAGCGGCATTCCGTGACGTCGTTGTCGAACATGACTTTCAGCGGGCTTTTCTGCCAGGCGTCGGTGTTATGCGCGCCGTGCGGAATATCCGACGTCACGTTGCCCCGCCCGCGCACGTAGGTATAGGTATGCGCCACATACATGGGATGCAACGTGCTGAGCGCCGAAATGGCACGCAAAACCGGCAGCCCGGCCACGTTCAGGGCATCGCACAATCCGGCCAACAAGGGACGCACCTGGACACGGCCCAGGGCCTCGGCCACCAGCCAATCGCTGATCGCCTGAATGTCCCGTTCCCAGTCGCCGTAGGGAAAGCCGCCGCCAGGCCCCATGTGTTTCCTACCTATGTATGTTTTCCCGCCCTGCGCTTGCCTTCAGGAAATGTTTGGCGCAAGGTCTCCGCCCCCGCCGGTGGCCTCCCGGCAGGAATTCAACGATAATATAGGCCCATCCATGATCGTCTTTCAGGTCTTTCTTCCCTTCGCCTTCGGCTATTTCCTGAGCTACCTGTTCAGGGTGGTGAATGCCGTGATCGCGCCCAACCTGATTGCCGACCTCGGCCTGACGGCGGCGGACCTGGGGCTTTTGACCAGCGCCAATTTCTTCGCCTTCGCGGCCTTCCAACTGCCGCTCGGCATTCTGTTGGACCGCTACGGCCCGCGAAAGGTCGAGGCGGCGCTTCTGGTCGTCGCCGCCGCCGGCGCCCTGGTGTTCGGCATGGCCGGCAGCACGCCGGGCCTGGTCGTCGGCCGCGCGATGATCGGCTTCGGCACCTCGGCCTGCCTGATGGCGGCGTTCAAGGCCTATTCCCATTGGGTGCCGGCGCAACGTCAGTCCCTGGTCACCGGCATCCACATGGCGTTCGGCGGCATGGGGGCCTTGACTGCAACCAAGCCCGTGGAAATGGCCCTGTCGTTCACCGACTGGCGGGGCGTGTTCTTCATTCTGGCCGCGGTCACGCTGACGGCGGCGGCCTATCTGTTCCTCGCCGTGCCCAAGCGCGACCGCACGGAAAGCACGGAAACCCTGGGCGAAATGATCCAAGGCATCAAGCGCGTGTTTGCCGACCCGGCGTTCAAGCGCGTGGCGCCTGCCTCGGTCCTGGTGCAAAGCGGCTATCTGGGGGTGCAGTCCCTGTGGTCCGGGCCCTGGCTGCGTGATGTCGCGGGCCTGGAGCAATCGGAAATGGCGACGGGGCTCTTGTTCATCGCCGCCTTCATGGTGCTCGGGTTCGTGTCCATGGGCTGGATCGCCGACCGGCTGGCCCGCGCGGGCATCCGCACCATGGCCGTGTCCGTGTTCGGCATGATCATGTTCACCATTGCGCTGGCGGTGATCGCCCTCGACCCGTTCGAGGACACCACGCCCGTGTGGTACGCCTTCGGCCTGTTCGGGACCTTCGGCATCCTGCCCTATACGGTGCTGTCCCAGACCTTCCCCAAGGAATTGACCGGGCGGGTCGTCACCGGGCTTAACGTCATGGTGTTCTTCGGCGCCTTCGCCGTGCAATGGGGGATCGGCGAAATCATCTATCAATGGCCCGAGCCGTCGCCCGGCCACTTCGCGCCCGAAGGCTACCGCACGGCCTTCCTGATCGTCGCCGGGATGCAGGCCGCCGGTCTTCTGTGGTATGCCTTGTACCGCAAAGCCCGCCTCTAACGCCCGCGCGCACCAGCCTATAAGGAAACACCCATGTTTTACGAGCCCAAGGACGGCCACGGTCTGGCCAAGAACCCCTTCAACAGCCTGGTCGTGCCCCGGCCCATCGGTTGGATCACCACCGTCGATCAGGCGGGCAACGTGAACCTGGCGCCCTACAGCTTTTTCAACGGCGTCGCCTACAACCCGCCGACGGTCATGTTCTCGGCCGGCGCCAGCCGCATCGAAGGAACGGACGGCCGTAAGGATTCCCTGCGCAACGCGCTGGAAACCGGCGAATTCGTGCACAACTTCGCGACCTGGGACACGCGCGATGCCATGAACCAGACCTCCGCCGACCTGGGCCCGGACCAGGACGAAATGGCGCTGGCCGGGCTGACGCCGGTCCCATCCACCCTGGTCAAGCCGCCGCGCGTCAAGGAATCGCCCATCCAGTTCGAATGCAAGGTGGTGCAGTCGGTGGAACTGCCCAACACCAAGGGCGAACACCTATACACCGTGGTGTTCGGCGAGGTCGTGGGCGTCCATATCGCCGACGACCTGATCATGGACAATGGCCAGATCGACATCGGCAAGCTGCACCCCATCGCGCGCATGGGCTATCAGGACTATTCGGAAGTGACCGCCGATACCCTGTTCACCATGGAACGGCCGGGCTTTCACCCCTACACGTAGCCGCCGGCGGACTTAACCCAGATCAAGGCGGCCCCCCGCCGGGGTGCTAGACTGGTCCTTCGTCGCAACGAAGGAGGCTCCGCCCATGTTCGACCGCCCGTCCCTCGTCACCCGCATCGCCATCGGCAAGGCGCTCGGCTTCCTGGTCGGGCTCGCCGGCTTTCTCAGCTTTCCCTATTTCATGGCCGACGTGGGCTGGCTGGTGCGTTTCGGCATCCTGTTCTGGTACACGACCCTGGGGGCGATCATCGGGATGGCGGGGATATTTACCTGGCATCCGGTGCTGCATCTGCCGCTGCCCTGGTGGGCGCGGTCGACGATCCTGGGCGCCTGGATGAACTTCGTCCTGACCTTCTTCGCCTACGATTTCATGGAAGCCGTGCTGATCAACATCTTCGGCTTCGGCAGCCCGCTCGCCTCGCCCTGGTGGTTCGTGGCCGAAGGGGCGGTGGTCGGCCTGGCCATCGGCTGGGCCGCCACCCGGTTCGGCGGCGAGGGTGCGGAAACGGTGGGCCATTGAGCGCCCGTCCCCCCGATGCCTGTTATACAGATCAAATCGCGCAACACAGAGCGGATGCAGGATGAAAACGGAATTTCGGGTTCGGGTCCTCAGCTTCTCCAACATCATGGAGATCGAGGGGGCGCGCACCGTCGACCACTACGCGGCCCTGCTCGACGCCCTGGACTACGGCGACCAGAGCGGCCTGAGCGACGACGACAAGCGCGACATGTGCCTGCTCGCCCTGCAGGGGCTTGAGCCCGAGGAAGCGGCCTATCAGGTGCTCAAGCACGACATGGGCGACGTGCTGCGCGACGGCCAGATGCGCAACATCGCCGGCGAGATGCAGGAGGAAAAGCTGTGGGAGGAATATTCCAATTCCGCCCTCCACGAACGCCTGTTCACGGTCGGCGGCTTGCTCTACACGGCCTTTCCCGCCCTGTTCCCGAAACCCGACGCGGTCCGTGTCGAACTTGAAGTGACCGCCGTGAACGCCGCCGCCAAGGTACAACTGACCCCGGCCCCGGACGAGACCTTCGTCGTCCGCCTGCTCGCCGACGGCATGGAGCCCGACGCCGTGCTGCACCGGCTCTACGGCGACCAACTGGCCGGCACGTCCTTTCCCGAAGCCGCCGAGGTCGTGTGGATCGTCCGCGCCACCCCGGCCGGCGACAACGTCATGACGATCGAGATCATCAGCTCCGGCTATTGGCTGGACCCGCTCGACGGCACCAGGTCCTACGACTCGTCCACCTATGCCGACGCCCCCCGCCCGGCGGCGCGTTAACCCCCACTCACCCGCCCGGATAGACCAGCCCGGATTCCAGAATGATCGCCAGGATCACCTGGCGGTCGTTGAGGTTGGCGTATTTCATGTAGAACATCAGGATGTCGGTGGCGCTGATCAGGGCGCGCAGACGGCCGTCGTCGACCACCGGTAGATGGCGGAACCCGCCCTGCTGCATGATCGCCATGGCCGTCGCGATGGCGTCGTCCATGTGACAGGTCCGGACGTCCTTGGTCATCACGTCATGGACCAGCATGGTGCCGACCCCTTCGGGATGTTCGGCGAACACGCGCACGATGTCGCGTTCGGAGATCACGCCCGCGACGACCGTCGGGTCGTCACAGCAGACCAGCACGCCGATCTTTTCGTCCGCCATCACGCGGGCCGCGTCGACCGCCAGGTCGTCGGGTGAAACGGTCGAGACGGCCGAGCCCTTTTCCTCGACCAAGCGGCGCACGGTCTTGGGGATGCTTCCCCCGTCGTCAGGCAAATGTTGTTCCATCAAGTCCCCCTTCTCGCTTCCCCTGTTCTAGGCCCGCCGGGTGACCGTATCCTGACGGCTCGGCCGAATTCTTCAGCCCGCCAGCCGCGTGCCCGCCGCACCGCCGAACATGGCTTCCATCTCGCGGCGGATCTGCGTGGCGCTCAGGCTTTCGTTCACGGCGACGTCGTCCCAAGTCAACATGGCGTCCTTGGCCACGGGGCGGACGACCTTCAGCTGATGGGCGAGGCCCAGGGGCAGACGTCCGTCGGCCATGGATTTGGCCGCCGGCTGCAGCTTGCCGAACACGGTCGCCCCGCCTTCGCCGTCGAGCATGTCGCCGGGGGCAAGGGCGCGCTTGGCCGTCGCCACCACGTCGGCGTTGAAACAGGTGGCCACACCCGTGGGCTCGCCGCGCAGGCCGATGGAGGCGACGGAAAGGCCCAGTTCCAGGCCGATCATGTGCCATTTCTTGTAGTTGCACATGTAGCGGCCGGAGGGGTCGGTGATGACCTGATATTCCTCGAAACAGCGGCGGATATAGTCCGTATCGGCCTCGACACAGACCCAGACCCCCTTGCGGATGTCGTGAGGGATCGGCGTGCCGTCCGTGCGCAGGGAGGCAATGGCCTCGACCAGGCCCTTCTTTTTCAGAACGCCGCCTTCGTCGCGGGGGCGCATCAGGGTCGGGATGTCGTCGATGGAACCGGGCGGAAAGGCCAGGCCATCCTCGGGCGCTTCGAGGCCCGTCGCATTGGCGATGGCGGCCGTCTCAATCGCGGGCTTGGAGCCGTCGAGGAAGGCATTGAACATCTTGGGGTTGAGGCCCCCGGCCTGGGCCTGTTCGGCGGTCAAACCCCAATGATCCCACACCGTGTCCGGCGTCGATTCCCGGAAATGCGGCAGCCATTTGTGGCCGCGCCCGGCGGCGACCACGGGAAAGCCCGCCGTGCGCGCCCAGTCGACCAGCTCACACGCCAGCGCCGGCTGATCGCCGTAGGCCAGGGAATAGATCACATCGGCGTCCCCCGCCTTGGCCGCCAGCAGGGGGCCGCAGAAGGCATCGGCCTCTACCGTCACGTTGACGACATGCTTGCCGGCGGCGAAGGCCGCCAGGCAATGGTCGACCGCGGCCACGGGATTGCCCGTGCATTCCACGATGATGTCGATCGCGGGATGAGAGATCAGGGCCTGCCAGTCATCGGACAGGAACGTCTGCCCCGATGCCACGGCGGCGTCGAGCGAGCCGACGTTGGTGCGCGCCGCCGACCAGCCGACCCGGTCCAGGTTGGCCCGCGCATTCGCCGGATTCAGGTCGACCACGCCCGCGACGTGCACGCCCGGCGTCTTCGGCGCCTGCGCCAGATACATGGAGCCGAATTTCCCGGCACCGATCAGGCCGACCCGGATCGGCCGGCGTTCGGCCGCACGGACCTTCAGCAGGGTGAACAGATTCATGGATGTCTCCTCAACATGCGACACGCAGTTCCAGGAGCCCCCCCGGGACCGGCAGTCTAGTAAACCGGACCCGACCGTCAATGACCAAAGTCACAGGGTGAAGTCGCCGGTCGCGGCCCCCGCTGCCTCGTATCCACGCACCCGCAGCCCCCCCGTGGCCGCGTTGGCGGTGACGGCAAGCCGCGTGGTCGGGTTGAGGATCGGCGGGACGACCCAGCCGAAACCGTCTTCGACCCCGTCCCGGCAGGCTTCCATCCGGGCGAGGCGGCCCGGGCTGTCGGCGCCCCGCGAGCGGCCCGTGAAGGGCCCCGCGATCCAGTGGTTGGCGATGGCGGCGCTGCCGCCGTCACGGACGAAGGCGTCGGTTTCCGTGCGCTCGATAACGCAGCCCTCATGGGCCTCCGTTCCCGACAGGGAGAAGAAGGCCGGCACCGCGATCGGCGTTTCGGTCAGCAGGGCTTTCGCCGCCGCGTAGGTTGGGCAGATCTCGAAGGCCAGGCGCAGCAGATGCGTCGGCGGCATCAGGCGCCGCCGCCACAGCCGGGTCCGCTCGATCGCCCAGTCGAGCCAGCAGCTGGTGGTGCATATCTTCATGGGCGGCTGGTTGAGCGCCGCCGCGAAGCGCCCCGGCGCCATGGCCGTGGCCACGCCCACGAACCCCGGCCAGGTGACGTTGAGCCAGTCCCCCGCGCCGCCCCCCTGCCGCGCGACGACCACGTTGCGGCCCAGGCCATGGAGCGGCCAGTCGAGGGTGCGCAGCATGCGGTTGCCGCGGCCCGACGGCGGACAGCCCACGGCCGTGGTGCATGACCATTCGTAACTGAGGTTCAGCATGTAGACCCCCGCATGGTCCAATTGGCCCGCACAGGCGTCGAGATCGGCGCGGTAGGGCGTCGGACAATCGGCGAGCCAACGTTTGGTCAGCCGGTCACCCAGTTCCAGGAACAGGGGGCCGTAATGGTCGCGGCCCGCGCGGAACAGGTCCTCGAAGCGCGCCCGTTCGGCCTCGGCCACGGCAGGCGGGCCGCCTTGCCCGGCGTCGACCAGGGGAATCATCGGAAGATCGGCGGGGGTGCTGAGGTCATCCATGGCCTGAATATATCCCGGAATGCCGTAAATTCGGGGAAATCGACGGTCGGGTCTTTTCAAATCCGCCCCAGTCTGGCATGTCCGCTTGTCCGCGCCGCCGTCCAGACTATAATTTCCCGCCTGAAACGGAGTTTCCATGATCCCGCGCTATTCCCGCCCCCAGATGGCCGCCATTTGGGAGCCCGCCAACAAGTTCCGCATCTGGTTTGAGATCGAGGCCCATGCCTGCGACGCGCAGGCCAAGTTGGGCGTGATCCCAGAAGAGGCCGCCCAGACCGTCTGGGAAAAGGGCAACAAGCCCTATGACGGCGCGCGCATCGACCGCATCGACGAGATCGAGCGCGAGACCAAGCACGACGTCATCGCCTTCACCACGGAACTGGCGGAGCATATCGGCGACGACGCCCGCTTCGTCCACCAGGGCATGACCTCGTCGGACGTTTTGGACACCTGCCTGGCCGTGCAGTTGAAGCAGGCGGCGACGATCCTGCTCGACGATATCGACAAGGTTATGGCGGCGCTGAAGACCCGCGCCCTTGAACACAAGATGACCCCGGTCATGGGCCGCAGCCACGGCATCCATGCCGAGCCGACGACCGTGGGCCTGAAGCTGGCGCGGTTCTATGCGGAATTCCAACGCGCGCGCTGGCGCCTGGAAAACGCGCGCGACGAAATCGCAACCTGCGCCATTTCCGGCGCCGTCGGCACCTTCGCCAACATCGACCCCTTCGTCGAGGAATACGTGGCCGAAAAGATGGGCCTGTCGCCAGAGCCGATTTCGACCCAGGTGATCCCCCGCGACCGCCACGCCATGTTCTTCGCGACGCTGGGCGTGGTCGCCGCGTCCATGGAAAACCTGGCCACGGAAATCCGCCACATGCAGCGCACGGAAGTGCGCGAGGCCCAGGAATATTTCGCGCCGGGGCAAAAGGGCTCCAGCGCCATGCCGCACAAGCGCAACCCGATCCTGACGGAAAACCTGACCGGCCTGGCGCGTATCGTGCGCATGGCCGTGGTCCCGGCGCTCGAAAACGTGGCGCTGTGGCACGAACGCGACATCTCCCATTCCTCGGTCGAGCGCATGATCGGCCCCGACGCCACGGTGACCCTTGATTTCGCCCTGGCGCGGCTGGCCAGCGTGGTCGAAAAGCTGGTCATCTATCCGGCCAACATGAAGGAACATATCGACAAGTTCGGCGGCATCCACGATGCCCAGCGGGTGCTGCTGTTCCTGACCCAGAAAGGGGTCAGCCGCGAGGACGCCTACCGGATCGTGCAACGCAACGCCATGCGGGTGTGGAAAAGCTTCGGCATCGACCCGGACGATCCGGACAAGCCGGCCCATCTGGATGCCGAGGACGAAGAGGCGCAGTCCTACGACAACCGCCTGATGTTCTTCCTGGAACGGGACACGGACATCAAGAAGCTGTTGACGCCCGAGGAACTGAACGCGCTGTTCGAGGTCTCGTCCCTGGCCTATCACACGGCCCAGGTCGATACGGTGTTCCGCCGGGTGTTCAGCGAATAGAGCGGATGACGCGGAATGCCGGACCAGCCAACGCCTCTGCCCGGCTTTCCCATGAAATACATCGTGTTCACGTCGGCGCGGGGCGAGGCCCCCGTGCTGTTCCCCCACGAATTCACCCATAGCTGGGTGGCGGGCGAACTGCGTCCGCTCAAACCCGTCTCGGCGGGTTTCGTCGAAATGGCGGCGGACGGCCGGATCCGCTGCTTCGGGCATTCAAGCAGCCTGAACCTGCCGTCGCGCGGCGCGGCGGACGCGGAACTGGTGCACCGTCACCTGAAGGGCGACACCGCATAGCCCGCCACACCCGTCCGTCACCCCCGGACTTGATCCGGGGGTCCATGGACCGGGCGGGCGTGGATTGCCGGGTCAGGCCCGGCAATGACACAAGGGGAAATTATTCGCTTTTGATCTGCTCGGCCGCGGTGTGCAGCAGGTCTTCGAGCTTGCGCCGGATCTGGTCTTCGGTGATCGCCAGGCCGCGCGTTTCGATATCGCCCATGACCTTGCGCACCACATCGTCGACACCGGGCTCGTCCAGATCGGCCAGAACCACTTCGCGGGCATAGGCGTCGGCGTCGGAGCCCTTCAGCCCGAAAGCCTCGGCCAGCCACAGGCCCAGCAGCTTGTTGCGCCGGGATTCCGCCTTGAACCGCTGTTCTTCGTCCAACTGGTACTTGGCTTCGTAACCTTTTTCCCGGTCCTTGAAGGCGTCAGACATGTCCTGGGCTCCCGTTCTGGCCAATGAGTAATGAGTTTCGTTGGGCTTATTTACGCGGGTTGGCGCGTCATCGCAACATCCGGCGCAACTGCTGGCGCAATCTGCCTACAGGCCTTATGTAACGATTATGTGCACACTCGTCATTCTACGCCGCCCGGGCCATGACTGGCCACTGATCGTCGCCGCCAACCGCGACGAGATGGCGGAGCGGCTTTCCGACCCGCCGGGCCGCCATTGGCCGGATGCGCCCCATGTCACCGCCGGGCGGGACAGATCCGCCGGCGGCACCTGGCTTGGCGTCAACGACGACCGCATGGTGGCCGGCGTGTTGAACCGCCACGGATCGCTGGGCCAGGAAGCCGGCAAGCGGTCGCGCGGCGAATTGCCGCTGGAAGCCCTAAGCCACGGCGAGGCCGCCGAAGCCGCCGAGGCCCTGGCCCATCTCGACGGCAGCGCCTATCGGTCGTTCAACCTGATCGTCGGCGACGTGAACCGCGCCTTCTGGATTTCCGGCAACGGTCGGGACCCCCAGGTTTCCGTCCAGGAAATCCGCCCGGGCCTGTCGATGATCACGGCTTATGATCTGAACGACGATACCTCGGCGCGCATCGGCCACTACCGCCCCCTGTTCGAAGCCGCCCCCCCACCGGACCCGGCCCAGGGGGCCGGCGGATGGGACGCCTGGGTGGCCTTGATGTCGGATTTCAAGGAATGGCAAGGCGGCGGCGAGCGCGATTCCATGGCTTTCACCACGGATTTCGGGTTCGAAACCGTGTCGTCGTCGCTGATCGCCCTGCCCAAACCCTTCGATCCGGCCCTGAAACCCCAATGGCTGTTCTGTCCCGAGCGGCCACGGCCCGGCGGATTTCGGCCAATCACCGACTGATCCCCTATTCTGTTGAGCGGGCTCTCCGACGCTGCTATATGGTGCGTCTAACCCCTCCCCCGCAGGCCACGCCCCATTTCGGAGCGACCACAAAGGGGAACTTCACGAGGGCACAAACCCATGGCAAGACGCAGACAGATTTACGAAGGCAAGGCAAAGGTCCTTTTCGAGGGCCCGGAACCCGGCACCATCGTCCAGTACTTCAAGGACGACGCGACCGCCTTCAACAACCAGAAAAAGGGCACCATCACCGGCAAGGGGGTGCTCAACAACCGGATTTCCGAGTATTTGATGCTCCGCCTCGGTGAGATCGGCGTGCCGACCCACTTCGTGCGGCGCCTCAACATGCGCGAGCAGCTGGTCCGCGAGGTCGAGATCATCCCGGTCGAGATCATCGTGCGCAACGTCGCCGCCGGCACGTTCTCCAAGCGCTTCGGCATGGAGGAAGGCACGGCCCTGCCGCGCTCGATCATCGAATACTGCTACAAATCGGACGAACTGGGCGATCCCCTGATCGCCGAGGAACACGTCACCGCCTTCGGCTGGGCGACGCCGCAGGACATGGACGAGATCATGGCCCTGTCCTTGCGCATCAACGACTATTTGTCGGGCCTGTTCATGGGCATCGGCCTGAAACTGGTCGATTTCAAGCTGGAATTCGGCCGCCTGTGGGAAAACGACCAAAACATGCGCATCGTGCTGGCCGACGAGATCAGCCCCGATTCCATGCGCCTGTGGGACGTCCTGACCAACGAAAAGATGGACAAGGACCGGTTCCGCCGCGACCTCGGCAATGTCGCGGAGGCCTATCAGGAGGTCGCCCGGCGCCTCGGCATTCTGCCGGAATCGGGCCCCGTCGACATCAAGGAACCGGAGACCGTTCAGTAAGATGAAAGCACGCGTCCACGTTACCCTGAAATCCGGCGTTCTCGACCCGCAAGGCAAGGCGGTCCAGCATTCGCTGGCCGGGCTCGGCTTTGACGGCGTCAACGACGTGCGCCAGGGCAAATACATCGAACTGGAACTGGCCGAAACCGATCCCGCCAAGGCCAAGGAAACCGTGGAGGCCATGTGCCAGAAGCTTCTGGCCAACACGGTGATCGAGAACTTTTCCGTCGATATCGCCGAAGGCTGATCCCCCGCCATGCCGACCAATACGAAAGCCGCCGTCATCGTCTTTCCCGGCTCCAACTGCGACCGCGACATGAAGGTCGCGCTGGAAGCGGTGACCGGCACCGACGTCATCATGCATTGGCACCGCGACACCGAATTGCCCGACGTCGATCTGATCGCCGTGCCGGGCGGGTTCAGCTATGGCGACTATCTGCGCTCCGGCGCGATGGCTGCCAATTCGCCGGTCATGCGCACGGTGGTGGAGCGCGCCAACAAGGGTGTGCCCGTGCTGGGCGTGTGCAACGGCTTTCAGGTATTGACCGAGGCCGGGCTGCTGCCGGGCGCGCTGATGCGCAACGCCGGCCTGAAATTCGTGTGCAAGGATGTCTGGCTCAAGGTCGAGAACACGGACACCCCCTTCACCGGCGCCTATTCGGCAGATCAGGTGATCCGCATTCCCGTCGCCCATCACGACGGCAACTATTTCGCCGACGACGCGACCCTGGAGCGCCTTGAGGGCGAAGGCCGCGTCGCCTTCCGCTACTGCGACCCCAAGGGCAAAGTCGCGGACGAGGCCAATCCCAACGGCAGCCGCAACAACATCGCCGGCATCGTCAACGCGGCCGGCAACGTGCTGGGCATGATGCCCCACCCCGAACGCCTTGCCGAAGCCGCGCTTGGCGGCACCGACGGTAAGCCCCTGTTCGACGGGCTGGTGGCCGCGCTCCACTAAGACCGGCCAATCCGGCCCGGCCGTTTCCGCAGACCCTTAAAGGAGGGTCACGAGATGCTGAACATTCGGCCCGTCGTGCACCTTCTGGGGCTGCTGTCCTGCTTTATCGCGGTGCTTCTGTGCATCCCCGCCCTGACCGACGCCGTCTACCACGACCAGGACTGGAAGCCGTTCGTCACGGCGGCCCTGGTCACCGGCTTCATCGGCTTCGCCCTGGCCATCGCCGCCTGGCCCAGGGACGGCATCAAGCTGAACCTGCGCCAGGCGTTTCTGGTCACGGCCCTGGGCTGGGTCACGGTCGCTGCCATCGCCGCGATCCCGTTCCTGGGCTTGGGCATCAGCCTGACCGACGCCCTGTTCGAATCCATGTCGGGCATCACCACCACCGGATCGACCATCCTGACCGGCCTGGACCACCTGCCGCCGGGCATCCTTCTGTGGCGGGCGATCCTGCAGTGGCTGGGCGGCATCGGGATCATCGCCATGGCGATCCTCATGCTGCCGCTGATGCGCGTCGGCGGCATGCAGCTGTTCAAGATCGAAAGTTCGGACACGGGCGAGAAGTTCAGCGCCAGCGCGTTCCAGATGGTCATCTACCTGATGGCCTTCTATACGCTGCTGACGGTGCTCTGCGCGCTGCTCTACTTCATGTTCGGTATGTCCCTGTTCGATGCGATAACCCATGCCATGGCCACCGTGTCGACCGGCGGCTATTCGACCCATGATGCGTCTTTCGGGTTTTTCAAAAGCCCGGCCCTGCATTGGATCGCAACCCTGTTCATGGCCGCCGGGGCCGTGCCGTTCTACCTGTACATCAAGGCCGCGCGGGGCAATCCGGGGCAAATGTTCTCCGACGAACAGGTGCGCGGCTTCATCGCCCTGCTGATCGTCGTCAGCCTCGGCCTGGCCGGATGGATGACCTGGGAGCGCGGCATCGATTTTCCCGCCGCCCTGACCCTGACCGCGTTCAACGTGACCTCCGTGGTCACCACCACGGGCTTCGCCACAGATGATTACACGACCTGGGGCCCCGGCGGGGTCGGGGTGTTCCTGGCGCTCATGTACATCGGCGGCTGTTCGGGATCGACCTCGGGCGCGATCAAGATCTACCGCCACCAGATCCTCTACAAACTGGTGCGCGCCCATGTGAAGCGCCTGTTCAGCCCCAACCGGGTGATCACCCTGTCCTACAACGGCGCCCCCGTGCCCGACGACGTACCCTATTCGATCCTCGCCTTCCTGGCCGTGTTCGTGGCCACCATCGCCGTGTTCACGGTGGCGCTATCGTTTCTGGAACTGGATATCCTGACGGCCTATTCGGCGACCGTGACCGCCATCACCAACGTCGGCCCGGGCCTGGGGCCGATCATCGGCCCATCCGGCACCTTCCAGCCCTTGCCCGACGCGGCGAAATGGATTTTGACCCTGGCCATGCTGGCCGGGCGGCTAGAGGTATTGGCCCTGCTGGTGATGTTCGATCGGGATTTCTGGCGCTACTGAGAACCTCAAGCGCCGCCGCGTCACGCCGCGTCGAAGGCTTCCTGTATTTCCGCCCGCAGCATTTCCTGCTGCTCATCATCGATGCGGAATTCGATGGCGACGCCCCGGCCCGTCAGGCGCGAGACGACGCCGGGCAACTCGCCCAACCCGTCGATGCGGATATCGACCGCGTCGCCCGCGGCAAAGGCGTGTTGGGTCCGGCCCAGGATGTCGGAAAACTCGACCTGCGCCCCCTGCCGGGAAATGTCGCGCAGAAGTCCCGTTCTCGTCTCCGCCTTGGAAGATACGAAGATCAGTTCACTGATGTCGAACCGACGCGCGGCGCGGCGTTCTTCAGGCATGGCCAGGACCTCCAACGTAAGAGTTGATCCCCCATGAGCAGGTAGATTCTACACCAATCGCTCCCCTGCCGCCACCGAGCGGCGGATCACGCCGTCAGCAGGTTCATCAGCGGGCGGATGTCCTCAACAGTGTCCAACTCCGCGACGAAATCCTTCACCTTGGCGGCCTTGGCCTCGCCCAGCACGGGGACCGCGAGCGCGTTGTACTTGCGGTCCAGGTCCGCGGCCGAAACAGGGTTTTCCGGGCTGCCGCGGCGGTTGCGCTCGGTATGGGACAGCGTCCGCCCGTCCGTGGTCACCACCGTGACCCGCGCCATGTGGCGGGCGCCCGGGCCTTCGGCTTCGATCGCGGGATCGACCTCGGCATCGATGCGGTCGATGAACGCAAGCACCTCGGGGGCCTTGATGCGGTCCTCGGTGAACTGGGCGGTGAAGGCCTCCCCGTCGAGGGCGATCATGGTGAGCCCGTAATACAGGTTCATCTGCGCCGCCGTGATGCCCTGGGCCTTGTAGGGCCAAGCGCAATGGACATAGGTCGGATGGCTGACATATGCCGTGATGCGGGCGATGTCGCCGGCGGCCAGATTGTTATCCGTCATCACGGCGCGGAGCGCATCGAGGGCACCGTGGATGCTGGTCACCATGGCGTGGGGCTTGAAGCCCGTGCGCAGCACTTCCCATTGCATGTCCTGGCCGGGCATCAGGCCCTGCACGGCGCGATCAATATTGATCTTGCCGGCAAAGGCGGAAAGGAACCCACCGTATTCGGCCTCGACCATGTCGGAAATGCCGGTAAAGCCCTTGGCGGCCAGCTCGGCCCCGCGGACCCCGGCCTCGGCCGCACGGCCGGAATGCAGGCGCTTGACCATGGCCCCTTCCTGGGCGGCCATCAGCCCGGCGCCAAGCGAGCCCGCGATGCCCAGCGCATGGGCTGTCGCGGCCGCGTCCAGGCCCATCATGCGCGCCGCCGTGGCGGCGGCGACCAGGGGGCCGACGGTGCCCTGGGGGTGGAAGCCCCGCAGCAGCAGGTCCGTCCCGGCGGCCGAGCCCACCCGGCAAGCAACCTCGTAGCCCGCCGCCATGGCCGTCAGCACCAGCGATCCCGGCACCCCGGCGCGGCGCGTGCCCAACAGGCGTTCGCCCATGTTCAAGGCCACCGGCACGGCGATGGAATTGGGATGGGTGATGGCGTCGCGGTGGATGTCGTCCATCTCAAACGCGTGGCCCGCCGTGGCGTTGACCAGCACGGCATTGGCCACGGGCACCATGCGCAGCATGCCGATCAGGGATGCTTCCGGCGTGCCGCCGTCATGGTCGACCAAGTCGGCGACCATGCGGGTCCACGGCAGGGTGGCGCCATGTAGGCAGCAGGCCAGCCCGTCGAGCACCGCCAGCTTCAGATGGTCGACGACATCCTTCGGCAGATCCTCGAACGTCAGACCGGCGGCGAAATCCGCCAGCACCGCGGTCGCCCCTGGCACCGCCTTGTCGGCGTCCATCATCACGTCTCCATCCTTCACTTGGTACGTCCCTATTGCTGGGCCGCGACACCGCCCCGGGGGCCGGTGTTGAGCAGGTTCAGCATTTCCGGCGCCACCGGGCGGCCGTCCGGGGTGATCATCCAGATGCGCAGCATCAGGCGCTTCTGATCGGCCTCGGCGTGGTCCACGAACTCCTGGCGGGAATGCAGGGTCGTGCGGTTGTTGAGGATCTGAAAGTCCCCCGGCTCCAGCATCATGTCCAGGCGCAGGTCGGGGCGGACCGACAGTTCGCGGAAATAATCGATGGCTTCCTGTTGCAGAGGCGTCAGGGGATGGCCCGATTTCTCGGCGCCCAGTTCAAGCTGGCGCTTGTTGTAGCGGCAGGCCAGGGCACCTTCGTAATAAGCGAACACGGGAATGCGCTGTTGGGTGACTTCCGTCATGTTGCCCGTCTTAGACGCCAGATCGACGTAGAACCCGCCGCACAGGGGCTCGATCAGGTCCGGGCGGGTGTTGAGGATTTCGTTGTAGATCGTCGTTGCCGAAACCACGGAGCTTTCGCCCCCCGTCTTAGCCCGGCGCACGCACATCAGGCCGACCACGTCGCAGCTGTCCGTATGGGGCGGCAGGTCCAGCGAGGTGCGGTAGAAACGCACGCCCGACAGATAGGGGTCCTTGCCCTCAAACTTGTCGCCATGGTCCATGACCTGGCCGATCAGCTCGCCCTGCTTGTTCTGGATGATGCCGATGCCCAGATACTGGCCGATCCCCCACAGGACCATCTTCAAGTCGTCCAGCGCGAAACGTTGGGGATCGAGCCCCCGGATCACTTGAAATCCCCGGCCGTACTGGATTTCGTCGGACACCTCGTCAAGCACCGGCCCCAGGGTCGGCAGGGGAAAGTCCTCGCGCGCGAAGCCGAGGGTTCCGCCCGCCGCCTTGACCGCCGCCAGGGCCGTGGCCAGTTCGGCGACATGACCCTCGGTCAGCGTCAGGGTCCATACCGCGGCATCGGGATAATCCGACCCGCGCCAGGCGGAGGCGTCGGTCACGGGCGTGCGCAGGATCTCGGTCATGGCTGCTTATCTCCTAATTTTCGCCGCTCACGGGGATTTTCGGGGCAGGGCAGCCCCGGGCGGCTTGGCGGCACATTGTATACAATCTGACGCCCCCCGGGGACAACAGGTTTACGTGCGGACCACACGAAACCCGCATGCTGGTCGGGACGCCCGGCTTTGGCCATAATCGGCACGTACCGCTGAAGGGCCCCGCCGCCCGTCCCGAGGAGACCGCCATTCCATGCTGCTGCCGATATCCGATTCCAATCCCCGGCACCGCATTTCCTTTCAATACGTGACCGTGGCCCTGATCGCGGCCTGCGTCGCCGTATTCCTGTGGCAGGCAAGCCTGGACCCCCGAAGCGCCCAGGAAGCGGTCTATGCGCTGGGCACCATCCCCGCCGTGGTGTTCGGCGAACGAACCCTGTCGCCGGAGCTGTCCTGGATTCCCGCGGAAATGACCCTGTTGACCTCCATGTTCATGCACGGCGGCTGGATCCATCTGATCGGCAACATGCTCTACCTCTGGATTCTCGGCGACAATGTCGAGGACTGCATGGGCCATGTCCGTTTTCTGATCTTCTATCTGGTCTGCGGCCTGGCCGCCGTCGGGACCCATATGCTGATCGACACCGGATCGACCGTGCCATTGGTCGGCGCATCGGGCGCCATCTCCGGGGTCATGGGGGCCTATCTGCTGCTGCATCCGACGGCGCGGATCAACGTGCTGATCTGGATTCTCATCTTCGTGCGCGTCGTGCCCGTGCCGGCGGGGATTGCGCTTGCCGCCTGGATCGGTCTGCAATTCGTCAACGCCGCCGGGACCCCCAGCAGCGGCGGCGGTGTCGCCTTCTGGGCGCATATCGGCGGGGCGGTCGCCGGCATGGTCCTGGTGCCCTTCTTCAAGCGCAAGGACGTTTCACTGCTGGCCGGGATCGGCGGCAGACCGGTACCGGCAACGGCCACGGACAGCCCGAAAATCCGTCTGCGCCGGTCCGAAACCCCACCGGTGCGGCGGCCTTGGCGCTAGGCGCCGTGAATTAATCACGGGAATCCCCGCCGTTGGCCCCCTCCGGGCCGATAAAACATTGCCAAACGCCGGGGATTTGCTAAGAAGTCGGCCATGAACGCTCCCCAGAATTCCCCGGAAATCACGCCTGAAATCGTCGCCGAGCACGGCCTGAGCCCTGCCGAGTACGAAAAGGTTCTGGAAATCCTCGGCCGCGCGCCGAACCTGACGGAACTGGGCATCTTTTCCGTCATGTGGTCGGAGCATTGCTCCTACAAATCCTCGAAAAAATGGCTGAAAACCTTGCCGACCGAAGGCACGCGCGTGATCTGCGGACCCGGTGAGAACGCGGGCGTGGTCGACATCGGCGACGGCCAGGCGGCCATCTTCAAGATGGAAAGCCACAACCACCCCAGCTTCATCGAACCCTATCAAGGGGCGGCGACCGGCGTGGGCGGCATTCTGCGTGACGTGTTCACCATGGGGGCCCGGCCCGTGGCCAATCTGAACGCGCTGCGCTTCGGATCGCCCGATCATCCCAAGACCCGCCATCTGGTGGCGGGCGTGGTGGCGGGCGTTGGCGGTTACGGCAACTGCGTCGGCGTGCCGACCGTGGGCGGCGAATGCGAATTCCACCCGGGCTACAACGGCAACATCCTGGTCAACGCCATGACCGTGGGCGTCGCCGACCAGGACAAGATTTTCTATTCCGCCGCCACGGGCATCGGCAATCCGATCATCTATGTGGGGTCCAAGACCGGACGCGACGGCATCCACGGCGCGACCATGGCGTCGGCCGAATTCACCGACGATTCCGACGAAAAGCGCCCGACCGTTCAGGTCGGCGACCCGTTCACGGAAAAGCTGCTGATCGAAGCCTGTCTGGAGCTGATGGCCACGGACATGATCGTCGCCATCCAGGACATGGGGGCGGCAGGGCTGACCTCAAGCAGCTTCGAGATGGCGTCCAAGGGCGGCACCGGGGTCGAACTGGACCTGGACCAGGTGCCGCAGCGCGAACAGGGCATGACGGCCTATGAAATGATGCTGTCGGAAAGCCAGGAGCGCATGCTGCTGGTGCTCAAGCCCGGGCGCGAGGACGACGCCCGCAAGATTTTCGACAAGTGGGAACTGGACTTCGCCGTGGTCGGCAAGCTGACCGACACGGGGCACATGGTGCTGCGCCACAAGGGTGAGATCGTCGCCGACCTGCCGATCGACCCCCTGGCCCTGGCCAGCCCCGAATACGACCGGCCCTGGGTGCCGACGCCGAAGCAGGCGGAAATCACCCCGGCCGACCTGACGAAGGACATCGCCCCGCTGGACGCCCTCAAGACCCTGATGGGCTGCCCCCATCTGGCGTCCAAGCGCTGGATTTGGGAACAGTACGACCACATGGTCATGGGCGACACGATTGGCAGACCTGGAGGCGACGCTGGCGTCGTGCGCGTGCACGGCACCAAGAAGGCGCTGGCCATGACGTCCGACTGCACGCCGCGCTATTGCCTGGCCGACCCCGTCGAGGGCGGCCGCCAGGCCGTGGCCGAAGCCTGGCGCAACTTGGTCGCCGTCGGCGCCAAGCCCATCGCCATCACCGACAACATGAACTTCGGCAACCCCGAACGCCCGGAAATCATGGGCCAGTTCGTGGGCTGCATCGAAGGCATCCGCGAGGCCTGCGTGGCGCTCGACTTCCCCGTCGTCTCGGGCAACGTGTCGCTGTACAACGAAACCAACGGCACGGGCATCCCCCCGACGCCCACCATCGGCGGCGTCGGCCTGCTGCAGGACGCGGCCAAGCGGGTCGGTGCCGCCCTGCCCGGCGAAGGCCAGACCCTGGTCCTGATCGGCGAAACCAAGGGCCATCTGGGTCAATCCCTCTACCTGCGCGAGATCGAAGGCCGCGAGGCCGGATCGCCGCCCCCGGTCAACCTGGGGGCCGAGCGGCGGACCGGTGATTTCGTGCGCTCCTTGATTGAGGCCGGCCAGATCACGGCCTGCCACGACCTGTCCGACGGCGGGCTGCTGGTGGCACTCACGGAAATGGCGCTCTCGGGCGACCTGGGGGCCCAGATCACCCTGCCGGACGTCGTCAATGCCACCGCCTTCCTGTTCGGCGAGGATCAGGGACGCTATCTGGTCACCACCAGCGACGCGGCACAGCTTGCCGCCGCCGCCCGCGACACGGGCGTACCGGCGTTGGTCCTCGGCAGCTGCGGCGGCGGCGAGATCATCGTTGACGGCCATGGCGCGACCGCCCTGACGGACCTGCGAACCGTCCACGAAAGCTGGATGCCGGCCTATATGGCTCAGCCCTAAGGCGGCGGCGGCGGAATTTCCACGCACTCGGACTGTTGACCTTAGGCCGTAGGCACGCCATATCTTCACCCAATGGATTGCTGAATTTGGGGACCCAACCATGGCCATGGCCGCAGGCGAGATCGAAACGCTTATCCGGGACGGAATTCCGGGCGCGGAGGTGACCATTGAAGACCTGCGCGGTGACGGGGATCATTACCTCGCCGTCGTGGTGTCCGAAGCCTTCCGGGGCAAATCCCGCGTTCAGCAGCACCAGATGGTCTATCAGGCGCTTCAGGGCCGCATGGGCAACGAATTGCACGCCCTTGCCCTGCAGACATCGGCCCCGGCCGGCTGAACTCCAGGCCGTCTCAGGAGATTCGCCCGGAAATTTTGCCCCGGGCCCAACGAAAGGACATACAGATGAGCGAGAATCCCGTTTTCGCCCAGATCAAGCAGGAAGTAGACGACAACGACGTGGTGCTGTTCATGAAGGGCACGCCCATGTTCCCGCAGTGCGGTTTTTCCGCCGCCGTGGTGCAGGCGCTGTCGACCATCGGCGTCAAGTTCAAGGGCGTCAATGTCCTGGACGACATGGAGATTCGCGAGGGCATCAAGGCCTACACCAACTGGCCGACCATCCCCCAGCTTTACGTGAAGGGCGAATTCGTCGGCGGCTGCGACATCATCCGGGAAATGTTTGAGACCGGCGAGCTGAAGCAGCTGCTGGACGAAAAAGGCATTGAAAACGCCGCTTGAATTTCGTCTTATTTGTCCGGGTTTAATCACCCCATAAAAATGAGGCCCCCGAGTTTCCAGGGAGGGCTTGAGGGAAGGGCCGCCGTTTGGCGGTCCTTTTCGTTTGGGTATCCATTCGTGGCTCTCGCCGCCCGCCCAGCTTCAAAATCGCCATTTTGACCTTTGAAATTTAAATTAATCGTATTTTCCGATTTAATTTAATCAGTAAATTCATTTTAATAGTCATTCGCATTTGGCTATCTAGGGGGTGTACCCAACAACACCAACCAACGGAGCCGATATGTCTCTCATCAATACCGAAATGAAGCCGTTCAAGGCCGAAGCCTTCAAGGACGGCAAGTTCATCACCGTCACCGACGCCGACGTGAAAGACAAATGGGCCGTCTTCTTCTTCTATCCGGCCGACTTCACCTTCGTCTGCCCGACCGAGCTCGAAGATCTGGCCGACAACTACGCCGAATTCCAGAACATGGGCGTCGAGATCTATTCGGTCTCCACCGACACCCATTTCTCGCACAAGGCCTGGCACGATTCCTCGCCCGCCATCGGCAAGATCGCCTTCCCCATGGTCGGCGATCCGACCGGCACCATCACCCGCAACTTCGAGGTGATGCGCGAAGGCCAGGGCCTCGCCGATCGCGGCACCTTCGTGGTCGACCCGGACGGCGTGATCCAGATCGTCGAGGTGACCTCCGAAGGCGTCGGCCGTAACGCGACCGAGCTTCTGCGCAAGATCAAGGCCGCCCAGTACGTGCGGGCCCATCCGGATGAAGTCTGCCCGGCGAAATGGGAAGAAGGCGCTGAAACGCTAGCCCCCTCCCTGCAGCTGGTCGGCAAGATCTAAGCCCGATCCGGCAAGCGGGCGCGTCTCCCCTCTCCTCCTTAGGGGCGACGCGTCCCGTCCGCCGGGCCCCGCGACACGAAGAAACGACCCCAGACGCAAATTTAAAGAACGAAAGACAGGACCATGTTGGACGAGACCCTGAAGACCCAGCTGAAAGGCTATCTGGAGAATTTGCGCGAGCCCATCGAGCTCGTCGCCACCCTGAACGACGTCAAGGCGTCGGGGGACCTGGAAACCCTGCTGGGCGATATCGCCCAATTGTCGGACAAAGTCTCCTGGCGGCGCGCCGAAGGTGCGGAAGCCGACGACCGCGTGCCGTCCTTCACGATCCTGCGCGGCGGCGCGGAAACGGGCCTGCGCTTCGCCGGCATCCCGCTGGGCCACGAATTCACCTCCCTGGTGCTGGCCCTGCTGCATTCGGGCGGCCACCCGCCCAAGGTCGCCCCCGAGGTCCTGGAACAGGTCAAGGGCCTGAGCGGTGAGTTCCATTTCGAAACCTATTTCTCCCTGTCCTGTCAGAACTGCCCCGACGTGGTCCAGGCGCTGAACGTGATGGCCGTGTTCAACCCGGGCGTCAGCCATGTCGCCATCGACGGCGGCCTGTTCCCGGACGAGGTCGAGGCCCGCAAGGTCATGGCCGTGCCCTCGGTCTACCTGAACGGCGAGCCCTTCGCCCAGGGACGCATGGAACTGGAACAGATCCTGGCCAAGATCGACACGGGGGCCGCCGACCGCGCCGCCGAAGCCATCGACGCCAAGGAACCGTTCGACATGCTGATCGTCGGCGGCGGCCCGGCCGGTGCCGCGGCCGCGGTCTATGCCGCGCGCAAGGGCATCCGCACGGGCGTCGCGTCGGAACGGTTCGGCGGCCAGGTGCTGGACACCATGGCGATCGAGAACTTCATCTCCGTGCCCCATACCGAAGGCCCCGCCCTGGCGGCGTCATTGGAGGCCCATGTGCGGGATTACGACGTCGACATCATGAACCTGCAGCGCGCGACGGCATTGACGCCGGCCACGCAGCCGGGCGGCCTGCACCGGATCACCCTGGAAAGCGGCGCCACGCTGGATGCCCGGTCGATCGTGCTGAGCCCGGGAGCCCGCTGGCGGCAGATGAACGTACCCGGTGAGGACGAATACCGAAACCGTGGTGTCGCCTACTGCCCGCACTGCGACGGCCCCCTGTTCAAGGGCAAGCGCGTGGCCGTGATCGGCGGCGGAAATTCGGGCGTCGAAGCGGCGATCGACCTTGCCGGCATCGTCGCCCATGTCACCCTGATCGAGTTCGACAAGCAATTGCGCGCGGACGAGGTTCTGCAACGCAAACTGCGCAGCCTGGCCAACGTCACCGTCATCACCCAGGCCCTGACCACGGAAGTGCGGGGCGACGGCGGCAAGGTCACCGGCCTGACGTATCAGGACCGGGCGACCGAGCAGTCCCATACGGTCGAGTTGGAAGGCATCTTCGTGCAGATCGGCCTGGTGCCCAATACGGAATGGCTGAAGGGTGCCTTGGACCTGAGCCCGCGCGGTGAGATCGAGGTCAATCAACGGGGCGAGACCTCCGTCCCCGGCATCTTCGCCGCCGGCGATGCGACGACCACGCCGCACAAGCAGATCATCATCGCGATGGGCGAAGGAGCGAAATCCGCCCTCTCCGCCTTCGACTACCTGATCCGCCAGGCGCCCGCCGAAGAAGCGGTCGCCGCCTGACCTCCCGTCGCCCCCACTCTGGATTGCTCCTGGGGCGGCGGGACCGGCGGTTACGCCCAGGCGGTTTCCGTCAGGCCCAATTGGCGTTTCAGGCCGTCAATATCACCCAGCACCCAGAGGCTCTGAATCTGACCCCCCGATATCTCGAAGAACGCGGCACCCATCCAGTGCAGCGTTTTTCCCGTGGCCGGCACCCCGAAGAAGTCATCCTGATGGACGCCTTCGAAGTACATCTGGGCGGCAACGCGCCCATCCGCCACGATCATATCGCGGATGGTGCAGGTATAGCCGCCGAGCGCCTTGTGAACGCCTTTGTTGTAATCGATGAAGCCCTCGACGCCCTGACGTTCATCGTCGAGGGAGCCGCGGAATCTAAAGTCCTTGGCGATGATGCGCCGCGCCTGGTCGTAATCCCGGCGGTTCCACACATCCGCATAGAAGCTTTCGACGATTTCCGTCGGTGTCATGGCTGATCTCTCCGTCCCGTTCCCCGGACGACAAAAAAGGGGCACCCGATGGTGCCCCTTTTCCGGCGCGGAGAAAACCGCGCCAATTCGTAAATTCCCTTAGCGGGAATAGAATTCGATGACCAGGTTCGGTTCCATCTGAACCGGATAGGGAACATCGGCCAGCTTCGGCGTGCGCAGGAAGGTACCGGCCAATTTCTTGTGGTTCACTTCCATGTAGTCGGGCACATCGCGTTCGGACGATTCGATGGCCAGCAGCACCAGGGGCATTTCCCGGGACTTGTCCTTGACCTCGATAAGGTCGCCTTCGCTGACCTGATAGGAGGAGATGTTGACCTTCTTGCCGTTCACCTTCACATGGCCGTGGTTGATGAACTGGCGGGCGGAGAACACGGTCGGCACGAATTTCATGCGATAGACGACGGCGTCCAGGCGGCGCTCCAGCAGGCCGATCAGGTTTTCCGAGGTGTCACCCTTGCGGCGCGAGGCTTCGGCGTAATACTTGCGGAACTTCTTTTCCGAGATGTTGCCGTAGTAGCCCTTCAGCTTCTGTTTGGCCATCAGCTGGGTGCCGAAGTCGGACGGCTTCTTGCGCCGCTGACCATGCTGGCCGGGGCCGTATTCGCGGGTGTTGACGGGGCTTTTCGGGCGACCCCAAAGGTTTTCGCCCAGGCGGCGGTTAATCTTGTACTTCGAGGCAAGACGCTTCGACATGACTTATCAGTCCTTTTTGCTTTGCCGGCGGCCGGTTTTTATCGCCGCGGCGGTCTACGTTGTCCCGGTAGGCCTTGATCCCTCCCTGGCCCTTATGGGCTTCAGGAGGGGGCGGGATGGGCCCGATATGCAGCGACATCCACGTTCCCGGAAAGGAAGCGCGGGAGTATAGGCATTACGCCCCCTTTGTCAACGCATGCGGCGGATTTCCGCGCCCCGGGCCGGTTTTCTCCCGGCGGGCGGTTGCGGGGTGCCGCCCGGTCCTCTACCTTGGCCAAGATCACGGCACGTATAATGTTTTAACCGCGGAAACAGACCGTACGGATCGGTATTGAATATTCAACGCAGCAGCGAACCGACAGGGACAGACGACCCCGCCACAGGCGGCACGGGCGCCAGTGTCCGCTTTGAGAACGTTCAGAAGAGCTACGACGGCGAAACCCTGGTCATCAAGGACCTGAACCTGGACATCGCCCGGGGTGAATTCCTGACCATGCTGGGGCCGTCGGGGTCGGGCAAGACAACCTCCCTGATGATGCTGGCCGGGTTCGAGCCGGCGACCCACGGCGAGATTTACCTGAACGACCAGCCCATCAACGCCGTGCCGCCCCACAAGCGGGGCATCGGCATGGTGTTCCAGAACTATGCCCTGTTTCCCCATATGACCGTGGCGGAAAACCTGGCCTTTCCCTTAAGCGTACGCAACATGCCCAAGGCCGAGATCGCGGCCAAGGTCGCCCGCGCGCTGGAGATGGTCGAATTGCCCGATTTCGGTAGCCGCCGCCCGGCGCAACTGTCCGGCGGTCAGCAGCAGCGCGTGGCCGTCGCCCGCGCCCTGGTGTTCGAGCCGGACCTGATCCTGATGGACGAGCCCCTGGGGGCGCTCGACAAGCAATTGCGCGAGCAAATGCAGTACGAAATCAAGCACATCCACGACAATTTGGGCGTCACCGTGGTCTACGTCACCCACGATCAGGCCGAGGCCCTGACCATGGCTGATCGCATCTGCGTGTTCGACCAGGGCGTGGTGCAACAATTGTCGACACCGGACGAGTTGTACGAGAAGCCCGCCAATTCCTTCGTCGCCCAGTTCATCGGTGAGAACAACCGCCTGTCCGGGCACATAACGGACATCCAAGGCGGTGAATGCCGTGTCGATCTGGACGGCGGCGGCAGCGTTACCGCGTTGGCCGTCAATGTCGCCGGCACCGGCGAACGGGCGACCCTGTCGATCCGCCCGGAACGGGTGGTGCTGGTCGGCCCCACGGACGACAACCTGGCCAACCGCCTGACCGGCCGTGTCGAGGAATTGATCTACCTCGGTGACCATATTCGCGTGCGCATGACCGTGGCCGGTAACCGCGGCTTCGTGGTCAAGCTGCGCAACGACGGGGAACGCCCTTCCGTCAAGGTAGGCGACACCGTCGCCATCGGCTGGCAGGCCGCCGACTGCCGCGCCCTCGATCCCATAGACGCCTGAAACAAATGACTTGGTTGATGCAGGAGAGAACGAAGATGACCGCCATGAAACCGATTGCCGCTGTCGCCATCGCCGCAGGGCTGGTGCTGGCCGGCACCTCCGCCAAGGCCGGCGAAATCACCGTCGTGTCCTGGGGCGGCGCCTATACAAAAAGCCAGGTCGAGGCCTATCACAAACCCTGGATGGCCCAGACCGGACACAAGATCAAATCCGTCGACGCGCCCAACCCGGCCGCTCCCATCAAGGCGCAGGTCAAGGCGGGTAACGTGTCCATCGACGTGGCCGACGTGGAATATTCCGACGCCGTGCGCTACTGCGACGAAGGGTTGCTGGAAATCATCGACCCTTCAGTCCTGCCGCCGGCCCCCGACGGCACGCCCGCGACCGAGGACTTCATCGAAGGTGCCTTGACCGATTGCGCCGTCGCCAACATCGTGTGGTCGACCGTGTTCGCCTATGACGCGGCCAAGTTCAAAGGGGCCGAGCCCAAGACCATCGCCGACCTGTTCGACGTCAAGAAATTCCCCGGCAAGCGGGGCCTGCGCAAGGGGGCCAAGCCGAACCTGGAAATGGCGCTGATGGCCGACGGCGTCCCGGCGGGCGAAGTCTATAAGATGCTGACCACGGACGAAGGCGTCACCCGTGCCTTCAAGAAACTGGACACCATCAAGAAGCATGTCGTGTGGTGGGAAGCAGGCGCCCAGCCGCCGCAGCTTCTGGCCGACGGCGAAGTTTCCATGACCACCGCCTATAACGGCCGCATCTTCAACGCCGCCATCGGCGAGGACAAACCCTTCAAAATTGTCTGGGACGGCCAGGTGTTGGATTTCGACCTGTTCGTCATCCCCAAGGGGGCCCCCAACAAGGACCTGGCCATGGAGTTCATCAAATTCGCCACGGACACCCAGCGCCTTGCCGATCAGGCCAAATACATCGCCTACGGCCCGGCGCGGAAATCGTCGGGCAAGCTGGTCGGCCTGTACCAGGACGGCAAGACCCAGATGGCCCCGCATATGCCGACGGCGGCGGCCAACATGGGCAACGCGCTGGTCAACAATTTCGAATTCTGGGCTGACCGGGATTCGGAACTGAACGAACGCTTCAACGCCTGGATCGCGTCCAACTAGGCCGCGGGGGCTGGAACAGGGGATGCCGACGGCAACCGACACCGTGGCGGCGGGCGACCTTGGCCCGCTGACCACCGGCGACGGCACGCCGCTGAAGACCGCCCTGGCGCGGGCGACCCGGCGCGCGCGCCTGAAGGCCTTGTTCCTGGTCGCGCCCCTGCTGCTGTTCGTGATCGTGACCTTCGCCGTGCCGATCGGCCAGATGCTCTATCTCAGCATCTACAACCCCGTGTTTTCCGACAACATGCCGCGCCTGTCGTCCTGGCTGCGCGCCCACGACGTGACGGAGGTGCCGGGGGAAGACGCCTTCAAGGCCCTGGTCCTCGACCTGACGGAAGCGCGCGCCAACCGCACCCATGCCCAGGTCGGCACGCGCATCAATTACGAACGCTCGGGCGCCACCAGTCTGTTCAAGTCGACCGCGCGCAAAATCAAGAAGATCAAGGGCCCGCCCTACAAGGACCAGCTTCTCGCCCTCAACGAAGAATGGGGTGAATTGCACCTATGGACCGTAATGTCCCGCGCCGCCGCGCCGCATACCGCCGCCTTCTACGCCCAGGCCTTGGACCTGTCCTATGACGCCGAAGGCGATATCGTCCGCGCGCCCGAAAACCGGCGCATCTATGGCCACCTGTTTCTGCGCACCCTGCTCCTGTCGGCCCTGGTCGCCGGGCTCTGCCTGATCCTGGGTTATCCGGCGGCGCATCTTCTGGCCAGCCTGCCGCTCAAGTATTCCAACCTGCTGATGGTCCTGGTGCTGCTGCCGTTCTGGACGTCTCTGCTGGTGCGCACGACGTCCTGGATCACCTTGCTGCAAAGCCAGGGAGTGTTGAACGACATGCTGGTCTCGGTCGGTATTCTCAGCGACGACGGGCGGCTGGAGCTTATGTACAATCAATGGGGCACGGTCATCGCCATGACCCATATCATGCTGCCGTTCATGATCCTGCCGCTCTATTCGGTGATGAAGACCGTGCCCAAGGACTTCGTGCGCGCCGCGCGGTCGCTGGGCGCCGGGCCGGTGACGGCGTTTCTGCGCGTTTACCTGCCGCAGACCGTGCCCGGGATCGGCGCCGGTGTGCTGTTGGTGTTCATCATCAGCGTCGGTTACTACATCACGCCGGCCCTGGTCGGCGGCTCGTCCGGGCAGCTGATTTCCAACCAGATCGCCTTCCACATGCTGCAAAGCCTCAACTGGGGATTGGCGGCGGCGCTGGGCGCGCTGCTTCTCGGTGGCGTGATCCTGCTGTACTGGCTGTACGACCGGCTGGTCGGCGTCGACAACATGAAACTGGGGTAGGTCCAGAAGATGTCCATGCCTGCGCACGCAACGACGTTCGAACGCATTTGGCGCCGCCTGTATCTGGCGTTCTGCGCCGGGGTGTTCCTGTTCCTGATCGCGCCCATCATCGTCATCGTGCCGCTGTCGTTCAATGCCGAGCCCTATTTCACCTTCACCCGCGACATGCTGGCGCTCGACCCCGACGGCTTTTCCCTGCGTTGGTACGACCGGCTTTTGACTTACGGCATGACCGCGCCCGACGCGGTGCGCGACGGGGCCTGGTGGGCGGACGCCTGGGCCAATTCGCAATGGATCCACGCGGCCAAGAATTCATTCACCATCGGCATCTCCTCGACCCTGATCGCGACGGCGCTGGGCACCCTGGCCGCCCTCGGCCTGTCGCGCCCGGAAATGCCGTTCCGCCGCGCCGTCATGGCGCTGCTGATCTCGCCGATGATCGTGCCCATGATCATCTCGGCGACGGGGCTGTTCTTCTTCTATTCAAAGGCCGGGCTGGCCCATACCTACGTCGGCATCGTGCTGGCCCATGCCATGCTGGGCATTCCGTTCGTCATCATCACCGTGACGGCGACGCTCGCCGGTTTCGACCGCTCGCTGATCCATGCAGCGGCCAGCCTGGGGGCGTCGCCGGTGACGACCTTCCGCAAGGTGATCCTGCCGCTGATCCTGCCGGGGGTGATTTCGGGGGCGCTGTTCGCCTTCGTCACCTCGTTCGACGAGGTCGTCGTGGTCCTGTTCGTCGCGTCCTACGACCAGCAGACCATTCCGCTGCAGATGTGGAACGGCATCCGCGAACAGATTTCGCCGACCATCCTGGCGGCGGCGACGATCCTGGTCTTGTTCTCGATTGCCTTGCTGACGACGCTGGAACTGCTGCGCCGGCGCACGGAACGCCTGCGCGGGCTGGCCGGCTAGACGGTCAGCCGTCTTCCCGCTTGGGCTGGACACCCAGGGGCAGGGCCGTGTCGCGGTCGCGGCTCTGCTTTTCCGCCGCGTCCTCGATCAGGCGGCTTTCCGTCAGCGCCCCCATGCGTTCCAGGATCGGATAGGCGACCGAGGTCAGGTGGCTGTTGACCCGTTTGAGGTCGCGCAGCACGTCCAGATGCAGGGCGCTGGAATCCAGGGTATCCGGGCGTCGTTCGCCCATGCGGCGGAAATGATTTTCCACATAGCGGCGTTCCAGGTCGCGGATTTCCGTCTTCTCATGCAGCAGCCGGCGCGCTGCATCCTCGTCGGCCGACACGAACACATGCAACGCCAGATCCAGGTTCTGCAGGATGCGGTTGTGGAAGGCTTCCAGTTCCCGGTAGCCCTCGTCGGAAAAGCTGATGTGGCCCTTGATCTTCTTGCCCGCCAGTTCCATCAGGTTCTTGTCGATGATGTCGCCGACATGTTCCAGATTGGTAGTGAAGCTGAGGATTTCGATGCTGCGCTGGCTTTCCGCCTTGTCCATTTCCTCTTCGGTCAGGCGGGTGAGGTAGAGCTTGATCGCCTCGTGCAGGCGGTCGACCACGTCATCCTGGGCTTCGACCGTCTTGCGCAGGCTTGCGTCGTTGGTGCGCAGAACGTCGCGCGTGGCGGACAGCATGGATTTCACGGCGTCGCCCATGCGCAGGGTTTCCCGCGCCGCGCCTGTCAGGGCCACGGAGGGCGTGTCGAGCGCCCCTTCATCGAGATAGCGGGGACTGCCGGGATCGTCGGTCGCCGGGCGGTCGGGGGCAATGCGCCGGGCGGCCCAGTCGACCAGCGCAAGGGCCGGCAGGAACACCACGACCAGGGCCAGGTTGAAGCCCGTGTGGAAATTGGCGAGCAGGCGCGCCGGCGTGTCGCCCATCACTGCCAGATAGGGCTGCAGATACGGCACGAAAGGCAGCACCACGAACACGCCGATCATGCGCATCAGAAGATTGCCGAGCGGCACCCGGCGCACGGCCGGCAGGGCCTTGGCGGTCAGCCCGACCGCGGCCAGGGCGCCGCCCAGGTTGGCGCCCAGCACCATGGTCATGGCCAGTTGCACGTTCAAAACCTGCATCCCGGCAAGCGACAGGATCAGCAGCACCACGGCGACAGAGGAATGGGACGCCCAGGTCAGGGCCGCCGCGAACACCACGGCCAACAGCGGCTCGCTGGTCAGGGGATGAACCAGGACGGCCATGGCCTCGCTCTCGCGGAACGGCAGGGAGCCCATGGCGATCAGACGCAAAGACAGCAACATCAGGCCGAGCCCGAGAAGAGCGCGGGCGATGGCGCGACGGCGGCTATTTTCCGTGGACAGGAACAGAAAGACGCCGGCCGAAATCAGCACCGGCGACAGCCATTCCAGGTCGAGCGACAAGGCCTGCACGATCATGGTCGAACCGACATCGGCGCCCAGCATGATGGCGAGTGCGGCGACGCCCCCCAGCAGCCCCTGCCCGGCGAAGGACGAGACGATCAGCGCCGTCGCGGTCGAGCTTTGCAGGATGGTGGTGACGCCAAACCCGGCGGCCAGGCCCGTGACCCGGTTGCGCGCGGAGGCCGCCAGCGCGCGGCGCAGGTCGGCGCCGAAGGACCGGGTGATCCCCGTGCGCACCATGCGGATGCCCCATAACAGAAGGGCGACGCCGCCGACGATATTGATGATGGTTTCCACGTGCCTTCGCGCTTTCCGGTGCAGGTTTCACAACCGGGACCGCGGACGGACTCTTCGCCCGGCGGCCGCCGTAATACTCGCCCACCCCTCAATAGACGCACTGAGTGCGCTTATAGTCCGAAAACCCGCCCCTTACAATCGGATGACCTTGAGGAAACGTCTATCAGCTGAGCCAGGGCATGGAGAAGGTCTTCACGTTGGTGAAGCTCTTCATCGCCTCGATCACGCCTTCCTTGTAGCCCAGGCCCGAATCCTTGATGCCGCCGAAGGGCGACATTTCGATGCGGAAACCGGGAACCTCCCAGACGTTGACCGTGCCGACGACCAGATCGTCGATGAAGCGGGTGATGTATTCCATGTTGTTGGTGCACACGCCGGACGACAGGCCGAAGGCGGTGGAGTTGGAGATCTTGATGACCTCGGCGATGTCGTTGGGGCAGCGGATGATCGGCACCACGGGGCCGAAGGTTTCCTCGCGCACCAGTTCGCAATCGAAGGGCACGCGGTCGACCAGGGTCGGCGAATAGAGGGCACCGTCCCGCTTGTTGCCGTACAGAAGCTCGGCCCCCTTGGCGACGGCGTCGTTGACCCGGCGTTCGAACTGCATGGCGGCCTTTTCGTCGATCACCGTGCCGACGTCCGTGTCCGGGTCCATGGGGTCGCCGTACTTGATGGCCTTGACCTTTTCCAGGGCGATCTTAACGAATTCGTCGGCGACCGCGTCGACCACCAGGATGCGCTTCACCGCCGTGCAGCGCTGACCCGAGTTCTTGGTCGCCCCCGCGACGGCCAGGGTCGCGGCTTTTTCCAGGTCGGCGTCCTCCATGACGATCAGGGGGTCATTGCCGCCCAGTTCCAGCACCATGCGGCGATAGCCCGCGTGGTCGGCGATGTACTTGCCGACCGCGACACCGCCGGTGAAGGTCACCAGATCGGCATGTTCGTTGGTGATCATCTCGTCGGCGATCTCGGCCGGGTCGCCGGTGATGACCTGGAACATTTCCGGCGGTAGGCCCGCTTCATAAAGGACATCGGCCAGCAGCAGCGCCGTCAGCGGCGTCTTCTCCGTCGGCTTCAGGACCATGCAGTTGTTGGTCGCGACCGAGGGCGCGATCTTGTGCGCAACCTGGTTGAGTGGATGGTTGAACGGCGTGATGGCGCTGATCGCCCGCAGCGGCTGACGCGTGGTGAAGATCTTGCGCTTCGGGCCCGAGGGCGAGACGTCGCAGGAAAACACCTCGCCGTCGTCCATCAGGGTCAGGGCGGCGGACAAGTTGAACACGCTGTTGGAGCGTCCGGCCTCGTACATCGAATCCTTTTTCGACAGGCCGCATTCGGCGGTGATCAGGTCGGACACCTGATCGCGGCGGGAATAGAGGATTTCGCCGGTCTTCTTGAGGATTTCCGCGCGCTCGTGCCGGGTCAGGGTCGGCTTGTATTCAGCAGCCGTCTTGAACGCCTTCTTGACGTCGGCAACCGACGCCTTCGGCACCGTGCCGACGACCTTGTTGGTGTAAGGGTTCATGACCTCGATGCGCTCGTCGCGCACGCCGCTGTCTCCGACAAGGCGGAGCTTTTCGTGGATCACTTCGTTTTTGAGAGCGGCACTGTCCATGGATTAATCCTCCAAACGTCCCCTGCTGGGGTGTTGTTTAATTCTGCGGTGTTCAGGCAGCGTTCCGGGCGAGCGCCGTGTGGTTGAGCGCCACGTCGAAAATGTCGAAGTTGCGAAGCCGCCGGCCGCTGTCGATGGAGGCCGTGCGGGTCACGATCAGGGGCACTTTCTGTTCCGTCACCCCGCCGTGGGAGCGCAGGGGCTCCTTCAACTGGCTGAGGTCATGGCGGTCGGACGAGGTGCCCAATACCTTGGCTTTGTCGGACACCACGATCAGGTCGCCCAGGCGGTCTTCCGGCAGTTCGAATTCGGCGCAGCCGTGTTTCTTGTCGTAGACCTTCTGCACGCCGGAAACCGCGGCCAGCTTGGAGATGACGGCGGATGTATCCGCGTCCGGCGGCAGGTAGACGGTGGCGAAGGAGCCCAAGGCCCCGTGGTGCACGACATAGGGGTCGGTGATCGGCAGGATCACCCGCGCCTTGCCCGCCCCCAGGATGCCGTCGAGCACTTCCTGCAAATAGATCACGTCGGGCTGGCCGTCGGCACCGAACTTGGCGTTCATGCCGTGGTCGGCGGTCATCGCCAGCACGGCGCCCAGCGCATCCAGCTTGGCCCAATAGCCGTCCATCATGGCGTAGAAGGCGTTGGCGACCGGCGTGCCGGGGGCATGCTTGTGCTGGATGTAGTCGGTGGTCGACAGGTACATGACGTCGGGGCGCATGGTTTCCATCAGCTTGACGCCCGCATCGAAGATGAACTCGGACAGGTCCGCCGAATAGACGTCGGGGATCGGCCGGCCGACCAGGGCCTGGGCGTCGGCGATGCCGTTCTCGGCCAGGGTCGTTTCATCCGCCTTTTCCGACGAAAACGCGACGGCGCGACCCGAGGTAAAGTCGAGGCCATGGCCCAGCAGGCGGCGCAGCTTGTCCTTGGCGGTGACGATGGCGACCTTGGCGCCGGCGTCATGGAAGGCCTTGAAGATGGTGTCCGTGCGCAGGAATTTGGGGTCGTTCATCATCACTTCCTCGCCCGTGTCCGGGTCCAGGAAGAAGTTGCCGGAAATGCCGTGCACCTTGGGCGGCACGCCGGTGACGATCGACAGGTTGTTGGGGTTGGTGAAGCTGGGCACCACGCAGTCGGCGCGCAGGTCGGACCCGCCCTTCAGCGCCTTTTCCAGGAACGGCATATGGCCGCCGGCGATGGCCTGTTCGATGTAATCCGGCTCCGATCCGTCGATACAGACCACCACCAGGGGCTGGCTGGGCCAGGCATAGGTGCGGCCGTTGACGGAAACGCTCTGGGGATGGGATGGGGTCTGATCCATGATGCTGCTCACCTTTGAAATCGTCCGGCACGCGGGACCGTGTCTGGGTTTCGGGAATTCTCGTGACCGGCCAAGGATATGTCAAATCGCTAATAGCTATGTGATTGATAGGTTAAATCAATATGACGACGCCCCCGGTCCGGGACCGGATCGGGCAGCAATCGGTGCGGATTAACGGGGGAATCAGCCGCGCAGGCGGGACGACGCGGGATCGTAAAGGGGTTTGAGCGAGGCCCGGGCCGGATAGCGCACGCCGGCGATCTCGATCTCGTAGGCATGGCCGTCGATCCCGGCCACGCCGCCGTCCGGCACAGCCACATAGCCCATGCCGACCGCACCCCCCAGGGTATGGCCGTACATGCCCGACGTGACCTTGCCGACGATCGCGCCGTCCCGCCAGATCGGCTCGTTGTGGTAGAGCAGCGGTTCGGGGTCCGTGACCAGGAACTGCAGCAGGCGGCGCGTGATCCCGGCCTCGCGCTGCGTCAGCAATGCCTCCCGGCCGATGAAGCCGCCGGGCTTGTCCCAGGCGACGGCGAAGCCGAGCCCGGCTTCCAGCACCGTGTCTTCGTCGGAAATGTCGTGGCCCCAATGGCGGTAGGCCTTTTCGATGCGCAAGGAGTTCATGGCGTGCATGCCGGCATGGACCATGCCGAAGTCCCGGCCCGCCGCGACGACGGCCTCATAGGCATGGGCCGCGAATTCCGTCGGCACCATGATTTCCCAGCCCAATTCGCCCGCATAGGAAATGCGGGTCATCCGCGCCATCGCCATCGCGAACTCGACCTCGCGGCTGGCGCCGAAAGGAAAGGCGTCGTTGGCAAGGTTTTCCGGCGTCAGCACCGCCAACAGATCACGGGATTTGGGACCGGCGATGCCAATCACCGCATGGCCCGAGGTCACGTCGGTGACGGTGCAGCGCTCATGATCCTGCACATGGCCCTTGAGCCAATGGAAATCACGCACCTGACAGGCGCCGGAGGTAACGACCAGAAAGGCATCCTCGGCCAGCCGCGTCACGGTCAAATCGGCCTCGATCCCGCCGCGGTCGTTCAGCCATTGGGTATAGACGGCGCGGCCCGCATCGCCCGCGACATGATTGGCCGACACCCGGCCCAGGACCGGGGCCGCGTCCGCGCCCTCGACCCGGAACTTGGCGAAGGTGGTGAGATCGAACAGGGCGACGCCTTCCCGCGCCGCGCGATGCTCCGCCGCCGAATGATCGAACCAGTTCTGGCGGCCGTAGCTGTATTCGTATTTGGGTTCGGTCCCTTCCGGCGCGAACCAGTTGGCGCGCTCCCACCCCGCACTTTCGCCGAAGCAGGCGTTGGCGGCCTTCAGCTGTTCGTGAAGCGGCGAGCGGCGCAAGCCTCGCCCCGTCGTATACTGCTGAAACGGCCAATGGGTGGCGTAGAGCAAGCCCAGGCTTTCCGAAACCCGGTCGCGCAAATAGGCGCGGTTGGCCTGGAACGGCATCTGGCGGCGGACGTCCACTTCCCACAGGTCCATGGGGGCATGGCCCGACTTGATCCAGTCGGCGACGACGCGGCCGATGCCGCCCGCCGACTGAATGCCGATGGAGTTGAGTCCCGCCGCGACCATCAGCCCGTCCAGCCCCGGTGCGGGACCCAGGTTGTAGCGCACGTCCGGCGTGAAACTTTCCGGGCCGTTGAAGAAGGTCTGGATGCCCGCGTTCTCCAGCGCCGGCAGGCGCGCCATGGCGGCTTCCAAAATCGGCTCGAAATGATCGAAGTCGTCGGGCAACTGGTCGAACTCGAAATCGTCCGGGATGCCGTCCATGCCCCAGGGCTTGGCCTTGGGCTCGAACGCCCCGATCAGCATCTTGCCGGCGTCTTCCTTGTAGTAGGCGCATTCGTCGTAGACCCGCAGCACCGGCAGATCCGGCGTCATGCCGTCGAAGGGTTCGGTGACGATGTAGAAATGCTCACAGGCATGCAACGGCAGGGTCACGCCGACCTTAGCCGCCATGTCGCGGCCCCACATGCCCGTGGCCAGGACGACCCAGCGGGCGCGCACCTCGCCCGCCGCTGTCCGCACGCCGGCGGCGCGGCCGTTCTCGACGATGATCCCGGTGACCTTGGTGTCCTCGAACAAACGCGCCCCACCCATGCGCGCGCCCTTGGCGAGTGCCAGGGTGATGTCGGCCGGGTTGCCCTGGCCGTCCGAGGGAATCCAGGTGCCGCCCAGCACGTCGCCGGTTTCCACCAGGGGATGGCGTTCCCTGACCTCTTCCGGGGTAATGATGTCGACCTGCAGGCCGAACACCTTGGCCATGGAGGCGTTGCGGCGGAATTCCTCCATGCGTCCTTCGTGGAGGGCGACGGAGATGGACCCGTTCTGCTTCAGGCCCGTGGCCTGGCCGGTCTCGCCCTCCAACTCGCGGTACAGTTCCGCCGTGTATTTGGCCAGCCGCGTCATGTTGGCGCTGCCGCGCAGCTGGCCGATCAGCCCCGCCGCGTGCCAGGTGGTGCCGGAGGTCAGCTTGCGCCGCTCCAGCAGCACCACGTCGGTGATGCTGATCTTGGTCAGGTGATAGGCAATGGAACAGCCGATGACGCCGCCGCCGATGACGACGACCCCGGCGGTCGCGGGCGGCGTCTTGGCGGCGTCGGTCACGATTGCGGCCTATTCGGCGGCCTGGGGGGCGCCGGTCTTGACGCCCATTTCGGCCAGCACGTCCGACATGGCCTTGAGCGCCGCCTTCATCTCAGCCGCCCCCAGATGGCCGATGCAGCCGACGCGGAAGCTGGGCGCCACCGTCAGCTTGCCGGGATAGAGCACGAAGCCCCGATCCTTCACCTTGTCGTAGAACACCTGGAAATCGAAGGCCGGGTCCGACGGCATGTGGAAGGTGACGATGATCGGCGCCTGCAGGCCCTGGGGCAGCAGGGTCTGGAATCCCAGCTCCGCCATGCCGTCGATCAAAACCTTGCAGTTATTGGAATAGCGCTTGAAGCGCCCCGGCTGGCCGCCCTCGGCCTCGAACTGCTCGATGGCCTTGGCGAAGGCGAAGATGACATGGGTCGGCGGCGTGAAGCGCCACTGGCCGTTGGCCTCCATCGCCTGCCACTGGTCGTAGAGGTCGAGGGCCAGGGAATGGGAATTGCCGGCGCAGCCTTCCAGCACGGTCTTGCGGATCAGGGCGAAGCCCATGCCGGGCACGCCTTCCAGGCATTTGTTGGACGACGCCATGACGGCATCGAAGGGCACCTTGGCGAGGTCCAGTTCGATGGCGCCGAAGGCGCTCATGGCGTCGATGATCAGGGACCGCCCCGCGTCCTTCACCACATGGGCGATGTCGGCGATGGGGTTGAGAATGCCCGAGGTCGTTTCGCAATGAACGACCAGGACATGGGTGATGGCGGCATCGGCGGCCAGTTTGGCGGCCAGGGCCGCCGCGTCCGGCGGCACGTCCTCGGCGGTTTCGGAAATCTCGAACGCGCGGCCGGCGTATTCCAAAATCTTGCCCATGCGCTTGCCGTAGGCGCCGTTGACCAGGATCAGCGCCTTGCCGGTCTTGGGGATCAGGGTGCAGAGCGCCGCTTCGACCACGAAGGTGCCGGAGCCCTGCAAGGGCACGCAGACGTGGGTCGCGGCCGCATTGGCGATTTCCAGCAGCTTGCGGCGCACGGCGGCGTTGGCGTCGATGAAGGCCTGATCGCGCGAGCCCCAGTCATGGCGCATGGCGTCGCGGGTTTCGGCGGCGGTGGTCAGGGGGCCGGGCGTGAGAAGAAGGGGATCACCGGGGGTCAACGTCATGGTTGGGCCTTTCCAACTTTGTCATTAGGGCCGCGGCCGGGCCGTTCGGGCAGCCGGTCGCGCGGAGTTTCGGGCGGGATGGGTCAATTCGTCAAATCGTTAATTCGGATATCATCCATAGACCAGGGCTATGCGGCGGCGCGGGCGGGTTTTGCCGCTCAGCGTTTCCGCCACGCCTGGGTGCGCGCGAGAATACCCCGAGTGAGCCCCGCATGCACCAGCCGAACCGCCGCCGCCGTGCCGACGATCATCATGCCCATGGCGGCGGCGGGCGCCACGTCGCCGGCGTCGTCCATGTTGAGAATCGCGACCGACGCCAGGGCCGTGTCCGGCGAATAGAGGAACACCACCGCCGACACCGTCGTCATGGCGTTGACGAACAGGTACATGGAAATGTCCAGGATCGCCGGCATGCACACGGGCACGGTGATGCGGAAGAAGGTCTTGTAGAACGGCACCTTGAGCGACTGCGACACGCTTTCGAATTCGCCGTCCAGCTGCTTCAGCGCCGTCGCCGCCGTGAGGTGCGCGACCGTATAGAAATGGGTGACCGTGCAGATCACCAGGATCGGCATGGTGTGGTAGAGAAAGCCCAACGGATTGTTCGGCGCGTTGAAGAAAAACACATAGGCCAGCCCCAGCACCAGGCCCGGCACCGCCATTGGGATCATGCACAGAAGCTGCATGGCGGCGCGGCCGGAATGGAAGCCTTTGCTTTTTTCGACCAGATAAGCGCCGGTGAACACCATCGCCGTGCCGATCACCGCCGTCCAGGCCGCCAGTTCGATGGAATTCCAATAGGCGTTCCAACTGCCGCCGTCCATCAGGTCGAAGTTGTAATGCTTGAGCGACAGGCTCAGGTCATAGGGCCAGAACTTGGCGAAGGAGGCGAAGCAGGCCATGCCCAGGATCGACACCAGGATCAGGCCGATCAGGCAGCAGAAGGCCAGCATGGCCGTATCGACCACGCGGTTCTTCTTGGGCTGATACGGCACCGCGCGGGCCGACAGCAGGGCGACCTGGCGGCGCTGCACGATGCGGTCGGCGGCGAAGGCGAACAGGGCCGGCAACAGCAGCACCATGGAGACGACCGCCCCCATTTCGAAATCCTGGCGCCCGACCACCTGTTTGTAGATGTCGGTCGCCAGCACGTTGTACTTGCCGCCGACCACCTTGGGCACGCCGAAGTCGGTGATGACCAGGGTGAAGCAGACGAAGAAGGCCGAGACCAGGCCGTAGCGCACGCTGGGCAGGGTCACCGTGAAGAAGGTCTTGATCTTGGAGGCGCCGAGCGCGTCCGACGCCTCGTACAGCCGCGCGTCCGAATTGGCCATGGCGATCAGCATGATCGTCAGCACATGAGGGAACACGTAGAAGCATTCGCCCATGACGATGCCGATGGGGCCGTAGATTTCATAGCCGAACAGCCAGTCCTTGATGATGCCCTGATTGCCGAACAGATAGACCAGGGCGATCGCCGGCAGCAGCGACGGCATGAGGATCGGCAGCAGCGCCACGCCCTTGAACAGGGACTTGAACGGGATGCAGGTGCGGGTCAGGGCATAGGCATAGATGAAGGCCAGGGTGACCACGATGACGCAGCAGATCAGCGTCACCGTCAGGCTGTTCTCGATCGACCAGAACAGGGCCGGGGTCGAGAAAAAATTGACGTAGTTGGCCAGGCCGACGAACAGGCCGTCGGCGTTCTTGAAGCTTTTCGACAGGATCGCGTAAAGCGGCAGCAGGATCGAGACGGTCAGATACAGCGCGATGCCGACCAGCACCGCGCGCATGATCCAGTCTTCGCTGCTGACCTTGGGCGTGATCCGGGGCGCTTGGGCGACGGCGGCGTCCCGCATGGCTCAGCCCCCGCCCACGGGGCGGTAGATGCGCACGAATTCGGGCGGCAGGGCCGCCTGCACCGCCATGCCCTCGCGGATGCCCAGGTCACGGGCGCGGCCCGCCGACAGGTCGATCATGAAATCGATGTCCTTGCCGAAGGTCTGCCCCGCACCGTTGACCGGCATCACATGGCAACGGTGGAACGAGCCCAGGAATTCAACGTCGGTGATGGTCACCGGAATACCCGCGCCGCCGCCCTCGGTCGAGACCTGCACGTCCTCGGGCCGGATGCAGACCGTGACCATGTCGCCGGGATTGAGCCCGTCCAGGGCCGCGCCGCAGTCGATGGCGACACCGGCGACGGAGACCCGCCCGCCGGCCTGAACCTCGCCGTCGACGAAGTTGGTGGTGCCGATGAAGTCGGCGACGAAGGGCGATGCCGGATCGGCGTAGATGTCTTCCGGCGAGCCGACTTGTTCGATCACGCCGTGGTTCATCACCACGATGCGGTCGGCCATGGCCAGGGCCTCTTCCTGGTCGTGGGTCACCATGATGGTGGTGATGCCGATCTTTTCCTGAAGTTCCTTGATCTCGTGGCGCAGGTGAACGCGCACCTTGGCGTCGAGCGCCGACAGCGGTTCGTCCAAAAGCAACAGGCCCGGCGAGGTCGCGAGCGCCCGGGCCAGGGCCACGCGCTGCTGCTGGCCGCCCGAAAGCTGCGACGGATATTTGGTTGCGTGATCGCGCAGGCCGACCAGGTCCAGAAGGTCGGACACGCGGGCCGCGATATCGGCCTTCGGCATGTTCCGGTTTTCCAGGCCGTACCCGATGTTGCGGGTCACGCTCAGGTTCGGGAACAGGGCGTAGGACTGGAACACGATGCCGAAATCCCGTTCATTGGGCGGCAGGGCGGAAATGTCGCGGCCGGCCTGTTCGACCGTGCCCATGGTCTGAATATCCAGGCCCGCGATGGCGCGCAGCAGCGTCGTCTTGCCGCAACCGGACGGCCCCAGGAAACAGACGAATTCGCCCTCGCTGACGTCCAGCGACACATTCTTCAGCGCCGTGAACTCGCCAAACTTCTTGGTCAGGTTACGGACCCGAAGATAGGCTTCGCCGTTATTGTCGTTCGCCATCCCTGCCCTCCATGGCTGAATTCTATCAGACCGCGGCCCGCGGGCACACGGCCTCAAAGAGGCTGAAATAGCAAGCCCCGGCCCCATACGCGGGAGCCGGGGCTTGCCGTTCAGATCAGTCGAGAAAAGATAACCTGACTACTTCGGCTCGGACTTTCCGTCGTAGCGCTTGCGCCACTCGTCCAGGATGCGGATGCGGTTTGCGGCCGCCCACTTGAAGTCGTTCTTGATCATCTTGTCTTCGATGCCGACGGGGAAGTTCTTCACGGGCTTGGCGATGCCGGGCATGGCGACGACCGCGTATTCCTCGTTGTAGATTTCCTGCGCCGTCTTGGACACGGACCAGTCGGCCAGCGCCTGCGCGGCCTTCAGATTCTTGGTGTTCTTGACGATGGCGAAGGATTCCAGATCCCAGCCCACGCCTTCGGACGGCGCGATGACTTCGAGCGGCGCCCCTTCGTTCTTGGACTTGGCGCCCCGATAGGCGAAGGAAATGCCGATGGCGATTTCGCCCTTGGCCGCCAGCTTGCAGGGCTTGGAGCCCGAATGGGTGTAGCGCGCGATGTTTTTGTGCAGCGCGTCCATGTACTTCCAGGCCTTGTCTTCGCCCTGGATCTGAATCCACGACGACACGTCGAGGAAGCCCGTGCCCGAAGAGTTCGGGTTCGGCATGATGACATGGCCCTTGTAGACCGGCTTGGTCAGGTCTTCCCAGGTCGCGGGGATCGGCAGCTTGTACTTTTCGCCTTCGACCGTGTTGAAGCAGACCGAGGCGATCCAGGCGCGCTGCCCGACCCACAGCGGCGGGGTGTTGGTGGTGTCGTAATATTTCTTCGACAGCTTATCCAAGCCCTTGGGCGCGTAGCCCTGGAAGTAGTCGTAATCGGCCAGCAGCAGCAGGCTGGTCGCCGCCACGCCCCAGACGATGTCGGCCTTGGGGTTTTCTTTCTCGGCCAGCAGCTTGGAGGTGATGATGCCCGTGGAATCGCGGACCCACTTGATGTTGACGTCCGGATTGTCCTTTTCGAAGGCGGTCTTGAACTTCTTCAGCTCATCCGCCTCGACCGCCGTGTAGACCAGAAGATCGGTCTTCGCCTTGGCGGGCGCGGCCCCCAGGATGGCGGCCGTGGCCACCGTCGCCAGCCCCAAGCCGAGGCTGCTGAACCATGTTGATTTCATCGAAATACTCCCTGTTTGATCGCCGGATTATCAGTATGTGCTGTTACCGGCATGTGACAGTTTTAACCATTTCTGCGGTGACGTGACAGGATTTGTTCGGCACTGCACCAAATCCCCCTGGTGTCCGTGCCTTCGTCGGCGCCGACCCCGAACCCCCGGCGAATTCGCCATTATGCGGGGTTCATATAGACTCAATCGCATTGGGGAAATATAAGTCAAATCGTCAGTTTATATAGGTCGTATAGGTTTCATCTATGTACTATTCGCAACTGCGCGCGTTCCATGCGGTCGCGACGCAAGGCGGCTTTTCCAAGGCCGCCGAACACCTGCACCTGACCCAGCCGACCCTGTCCGACCAGGTGCGCAAGCTGGAAAAGGATTTCGACGTTCTGTTGTTCAACCGCACCTCGCGCTCCGTCGCCCTGACCGACGCCGGGCGGCACCTGCTCGCCATCACCAACCGGATGTTCGAATGCGAGGGGGAGGCGCTCGAATACCTCAAGGAATCGCAGGACCTGCTGGTCGGCTCCCTGACGCTCTCGGCCGACGCGCCCTTTCATGTGCTGCGCATCGTGCGCGCCTTCCGCAACCGCTATCCGGGCGTGACCGTGAACCTGAAGATCGGCAACTCGGAAGACATCCTGAATCAGCTCTACGACTTCGACGCCGACGTCGGCGTGTTCTCCCACGTGCCCGACGACGCCAGGCTCAAGGTGCTGTCGCTCCGCGACGACCCCCTCGTCGCCGTCATCAACCGCGACCACCCCTGGGCCGGGCGCGGCGCCGTCAAATTCAAGGAACTGGCCGGCGAGCCCTTGGTCCTGCGCGAACGGGGCTCGACCACGCGCCGGCTGGTCGAACAGGAATTCGCTCGGCTGGAACTCCAGATGGGCACGGTGATGGAGGTCGAGGGCCGCGAAAGCATCCGCGAGGCCGTCGCCACCGGCAACGGCATCGGCTTCGTCTCCAAACCGGAATTCGGCTTCGACAGCCGCCTCGTGATGATCGAGCTCAAGGACTGCAAACTGCCCATGCACGAATACATGGTCTGCCTGGAAAACCGGGCGGAAACGCGGGTGGTGCGGGCGTTCTGGGAACTGGCGGTGACGGAGCGGGATTAGGATTTTGACGCTCAAGTTGCCATAGGTCCAAAGACGTTTGCGTTTCTTCTCATCTATCTCGGCAAGTTTTACTCTCTATGGCAGCATGCTTCGCCCATGCTCCCAGCCAACCGTACCTAAAAAGCTCAGCCGTAGCCGCGTGAGTCGCGTGTATTTCAAATACCTGCCCTTTGGCGATGCGAACCGGATAGTTGGCAATCACCTTGCTGCGTTCGTAACTAGGAAGGGTCGTAATATAAGCATTAAATTCCCGCGATTGTCCGCGAGGCGATATCTCGTACATACCTGGCCGAGCATCAGAAAATCTTGGGGGCGATTGGGTTCCTTGTGCCCCTCTAGGAACCCGATTTCCTTGGCTGTCGAGTATTTGCCCAGGCGTTGAAACGCATTCGATGGATCCAACAATTTGGGGCCATATAAGTTGAATGAAAATGCCACCAGCGAAACCAAGTATCCCGCTAATTGCATATTTCATTATATCGCCCCACCAATCTCCGCTTGGCATTTTGTCACCTTCAATCACGCAACCAAGGCCAGGATCAGTGCTCTCGTTGCAAAAAGAAAAACTAAAACATCAATCGGTAATTGTACATTAGATAAACTAGAAATAAAGGAAGCAGCTTTCTAGCTATTGCCAAAACAGCCGCAGACAAAGCTTCGTTCCCACTTGCCTTTCGGTCTTCCAACAAACCGGCAGGGGGTCAGCAGCACTCAGGTTTTGAGATTCTCTTTCTACGCAAAACGACCGTCGCGCCCCGTGAAACAACGGGGCGCTCGGGTTTTGCGATCAAATAATCTCAAAATACCGCTCCATCTCCCAGTCGGTGATGGCGCGGCGGAATTGGCGTTCTTCCCATTCGCGGGTCGCGGCGTAATGGTCGACGAAGGCGTCGCCGAAGAGGGCCCGCGCGGGCTTCGACGTCTTGAGCATGCCGGCCGCGTCCATCAGGGTGCGCGGCAGGTTGAGGCGGCGGGGAAACGTCTTGTCGTAGGCGTTGCCCTCGACCGCCGGGCCGGGCTCGATCCTGTTCTCGATGCCCCAGAGCCCGGCGCCGATGCCGGCGGCGAGCGCCAGGTAGGGGTTGGCGTCGGCGGCGGCGATGCGGAATTCCACGCGCTGTGATTTTTCCGAGCCGGGGATGATGCGGATGGCGCAGGTCCGGTTGTCCACCCCCCAGGTCGCGTCCGTCGGCGCCCAGAAGCCCGGCACCAGGCGGGTGTAGCTGTTGACCGTGCCGGCGATCATGGAAAGGAATTCCGGCAGGAGTTTCTGCTGCCCGCCGACGAAGTGGCGCATGGTGTCGCTCATGCCATGGGGCTTTTTCCTGTCGAGGAAGACCGGCTTGCCGGTCTTCGAGGTCAGCGACATGTGGATATGGCCCGACTGGCCCGGCCAGTCGGGCGACCAGCGCGCCATGAAGGTCGCCATCAGGCCGCGCTTCTGCGCCATGATCTTGGCAAAGGTCTTGAACAGCACGGCCTTGTCGGCGGCGGCGAGGGCACCATCGACCTGGATCGCGGCTTCGAGCACGCCCGGCCCCGTTTCCTCGTGCAGGCCTTCCAGGGCCATGTCCATCTTGACGCAGCCGTCGAGGATGTCGCGGTAGAGGTCGCTGTCGACCGTGGAGCGCAGCATGGAATAGCCGAAGAAGCCCGGCTGGATCGGCTTGAGGTCGCGGTAGTTCTTTTCGCGCACCGTCTCCGGCGTTTCCTCGAACATGAAGAATTCGTATTCCAGGCCGGCCAGCACCTTGAAGCCCATCTTGTCGGCCTTGGCCAGGGTCCGGCGCAGCACGGCGCGGGGGCAGACCTCTTCATACTTGCCGTCGAATTCGCCGAGGAAGAACAGCATGTCGTCCTCCCAGGCGATCTCGCGGCAGCTTTCGGGCAGGATGCGCACGGGGGCGTCGGGATAGCCCGTGTGCCAGCCGGTGACGGAAACGTTGTCGTACAGCTGGTCCTTGGAATCCCAGCCCAGCACCACGTCGCAGAAGCCGAAGCCCTTATCGAGGGAGGAGACGAACTTGTCGGCCTTCATGTACTTGCCGCGCATGATGCCGTCCATGTCGACGACGCCGACCTTGACGTAGTCGCATTTGCGCTCGGCGATGATCTTCTTGGCGTCCGCCGCCGTCTTGACCTGTCCCGGTTTCATCTGCCTGTCCCCCTGCCCCTTGAATGAAAATCGCTGGTCCCTAGAATTCCAGACGGCCCCCATGGGCGTCCAGGAACAATGCGGAATATTGCGCCGCTGAGAATTGAATGGGATTGCCGCCCGCCGTCGGATCCTCGACCGCCATGGCGCCGATGGTGTCGGCGTCGTCGCCGGGAATGTTCATTTCGGCGAGGGTATGCGGAATGCCGACCTCGGCCCGCAGGTCCAAGATCCATCGGATCACCCCGGCGGGCGAATGCTCGGCAAGGTCGAGGGCGCGGGCCAGGTCCGTCAGGTCCTGTTCAACCGCCGCCTTGTTGGCGTTGACCACATAGGGCATGAGCACGGCGTTGAGCAGCCCGTGGTGGGCGTCGTACAGCGCCCCCAGCGGATGGGCGAGCGCATGAATACCGCCGAGGCCGCGCTGAAACGCCGTCGCCCCCGCCATGGCCGCCGCCATCATGTGGGACCGGGCCGCGATGTTCTTGCCGTCCGCAACCGCCGTGGGCAGCCAGTCCTTGACCAGGCGCATGCCCTCCAGCGCCACGCCCTTGGCGAACGGGTGGTAGAACGGGGCGAGATAGGCTTCCAGATTGTGCGAGAGCGCATCCATGCCCACCGCCGCCGTCACATGGGCCGGCAGGCCGAGGGTCAGGGCCGGGTCGGCGATGGTGACGCTCGGCATCATCTTGGGATGAAAGATGACCTTTTTCACGTGGCGGGCATTGTCCGTGATGACGGAGGCGCGGCCCACGTCCGATCCCGTGCCGGACGTGGTGGCGACGCAGACGTTGGGCGCGATGCCCTTGGGGTCGGCGCGGGTCCAGTTGTCGCCCACGTCCTCGAAATCCCACAAGGGCCGGGTCTGCCCGGCCTGAAAGGCGATGGCCTTGCCGGCGTCGAGCGCGCTGCCGCCGCCGAAGGCGATGACCCCGTCGTGGCCGCCTGTCTTGAACGCCGCGACCCCGGCCTCGACGTTTTCCAGGGTCGGATTGCCCTTGATGGCGGAGAACACCTTGACCGCCAGGCCTGCCCACTCGACCGCCCGGACCGCGTCGGTCACCAAGGGCAGGGCCGCCAGGCCCGGGTCCGTGACCAGCAATGGATTGGCCATGCCCGCCTGCTGGCAGGCCTCGCCCAGTTCGCTCAGGCGCCCGGCGCCGAAGCGGATGGATGTGGGATAGTTCCAGTTTCCTTTAAGGGGCATGTTCGTCATGGGGTCAGACCTGGGTGCGAAGGTGGAAGGACATGGGCCGGGTCAGGTGATCATAGCCGAGCGGCGACAGGGTGCAGCCCCGGCCCGAATTCTTGACCCCGGTCCAGGCCAGGGCCGGGTCCAGGTAGTCGGCCCGGTTCATGAACAGGGTGCCGGTTTCGATCCGCCCGCCCAGCGCCAGGGCCGCGTCGGCGTCCGCCGTCCAGATGCTGGCGGTCAGGCCGAAGTCGCTGTCGTTCATCAGGGCCACGGCTTCGTCGTCGCTTGCGACCTTCATGACGCCGACCACGGGGCCGAAGGATTCTTCCGTCATCACCCGCATGGCATGGTCGACGCCGGTCAACACCTGCGGCGCCATATAGGCGCTGCCCGCTTCGTCGCGGGGAAAGGCCTTGGGGTCGATCAGGGCCTGGGCCCCGGCCTGGACGGCGTCGGCGATCTGGCCGCGCACGAAGTCCGCCGCCTTGGGCCGCACCATGGGGCCGAGCGTCGTGGCATCGTCGAGGGGATCGCCCAAGACGTATCCCTTGGCGAGATCGACCATGCCGGAAACGAAATCGTCGTAGACGTCGGCATGGACATAAACCCGCTCGATCCCGCAGCAGCTTTGCCCGGAATTGAAAAACGCCCCGTCGGTCACGTTTTCGATGGCGTGCGCAAGGTTGGCGTCGGCGCGGACATAGGCCGGGTCCTTGCCGCCCAGTTCCAGCCCGATGCCGATGAAGCGGCCCGCCGCCGCCTGCTCCATGGCCGCCCCGCCGGGGACGGAGCCGGTGAAGGCGACGAAATCGATCTCGGGGGATGCCACCACGCGGGCGGTCTGGCCGTGGGTCAGATGCAGGACCTGGAACAGGCCCTCGGGGCCCCCCGCCGCCTCGAACGCGTGGGCGATGCGCTCCCCGCACAGCGGCGTCTGCGTCGCGTGTTTCAGGACCACCGCGTTGCCGGCCATGATCGCCGGGACGATGGCGTTGACCGCTGTGAGGTAAGGATAGTTCCAGGGGGCGACGACCAGCACGACGCCCAAGGGCATGCGGCGGATGAAGCGGGTGAAGCCGGGCTTGTCCGGGGCCGGGCGGTCGGCCAGGGCCTCCCCGGCGATGGCGATCATGTGCCGTGCCCGTTCCGCGAAGCCATTTACCTCGCCCGCGCCATAGCGCGCGGGGCGGCCTATCTGGCGGGCCAGTTCCTCGGCGACGGCGTCGGAATCCCTGATGAAGGCGTCGACCATGGCCGTGCACAGCGCCGCCCGCTCGGCCACCGGCACATTGCGCCAGGCGGCCTGACAGGCCCGGGCGCGCTCAAGCGTGGTTTGAATATGAGCGTCGGAAGCGGCGGGCCGTTCGGCGTAGACCGCGCCGTCGATGGGGGAGATGCATTTGAGGATTTCGGTCATGGGCACTCGGTCTCTGGGCCGGGGAAAGGCGGACGTTAGCCCGGCACCCCGGCGCGCGCCAGGGTGTTTCTAGCCCGCGAACCGCACGCCCGTCGTCTGGGCGCGCAGGCGCGGGTCGGGGGATTTCACGGTCACGGGCCGGCCGTCCAGCACCTCGCGGCAACGCTCGAGCGTCTCACGCTCCAGTCGTTCCATGGCCTCATGGGTGAAGAAGGTCAGATGCGGCAGCAGGATCACGTTGTCCATGGCGAACAGGGGGCTCAGGGGATGGCCTTCGCGCATCAGTGGCTCCTGGCTATAGACGTCGAGCCCGGCCCCGGCGATGCGGCCTTCCAGCAAGGCGCGGACCAGGGCGGCCTCGTCGATCACCGCGCCGCGCGCCACGTTGAGGATGATCGCGGTCGGCTTCATGGCGGCCAGTTCCCGGGCCCCGATCAGGCCCCGCGTCTCGTCGTTGAGCACGGAGTGGACGGAAACCACATCGGCCCGCGCCATCAACTCCATCAGGTCGGCCACGGGCTCGATCCCGATCCGCATCAATTCCGCCGGCGGGGTATGGGGGCTATAGGCGATGACGCGCGCGCCGAACCCGGCCCCGGCCATCTGCGCGAAGGCGCGGCCGATGCGCCCGGCGCCGACGATGCCCACGGTCTTTCCGGCGATGTCGTTGGCCAGCCATTTCGCTTCCGGCCAGGCCCAGCCGTCGGCGCGCATGGCGCGGTCGAGCGGGATCAATTTCTTGGCGAGCGCCAGCATCAGGGTGAAGGCGCCCTCGGCCACCGTGCGCTCGGCGTATTCGGGGATGTTGACCACGGGGATGCCCCGCGCCCGCGCGGCCTGCACGTCGATGGCGTCGATGCCGACGCCGTATTTGACGATGCCCTTGAGCCTGGGGGCCGCCGCGATCACCCGCGCCGTGATCGGCGTGTAGCACATGAGGATCAGGTCCGCGTCGGCGACGGCGTCGAGCAACACGTTCTCCCCCGCCCCGTCCGGCACCAGCACCAGATCGACGCCCATGTCCTTGAGCCCGGCGTCGATCACCGGGCATTGCAGTTCGCGGTCCGTGCGGACGACCTTGACCATGTCGATGGTTCCCCTTTCCGGGTTGTTGTCGTTCAGGCCAGGCCTGCGGCGCGGGCGGCGTCCGTGATGGCGCGTTCCAGCACGTCGAGGGCCAGGTCCATCTGATCCTTGGTCACCACCAGGGGCGGCGTCAGGGTCAACGTGTTGCCCATGGAAATTTTGAACGACAGGCCGCCCGTAAGGCAACGGTAGAGCACGTCCTCGGCCAGATCCACCGCCGGCTCCTTGCCTTGCTTGTCCATGACCAGTTCGACCCCCATCAGGAAGCCCCGCCCGCGCACGTCGCCGATGACGCCGAGGCGCCCCTTCATGTCGTTGAGGCGCGCCAGGGCATAAGCGCCCAGGGTGGCCGCGTTCTCGACCAGGTTTTCGTCCTCGATGATCTCGATGGTCGTCAGCCCGGCCCGTGTGGTCACCGGGTTTTTCTCATGGGTGTAATGGCCGAAGGCATAGTCGCCCGCGACGTCCAGCCCCGGCCGGGCGATCACGGCGGCGATCGGCAGGATGCCGCCGCCCAGGCCCTTGCCCATGACCAGGATGTCCGGCACCACGCCGTCATGGTCGCAGGCGAACATCCGCCCGGTCTTGCCCAGGCCCGTGGGGATTTCGTCGAAAATCAGCAAGGCACCCATGTCGTCGCAGGCCTGGCGCACGGCGGCCCAGAACCCCGGCGGCGGCACGAAGGGCACGGCGCGGGCCGGCTCGGCGATCACGGCGGCGACGTCGCCTTCCTTTTCCAGCACGTAGCGCACCATGTTGGCGCAGGTCATCTTGCACAGGTCCAGGTTCGGCCGGCCGTCCGTTTCGGGGTAGCCGTAAGGGCAGCGGTAGCAGGCGAAGGGCGCGACGTGTTCCGTGCCCGCCAACAGCGGGCCGATCAGGTTCGATCTGAACAACTGTTCGCCGCCGACGGACGACGCGCCGAACCCGGCGCCGTGAAAGGCGTCCCAGAACGACACGGTCTTGAACCGCCCGGTCGCCGCGCGGGCCAGCTTCAGCGCGACCTCGACCGCGTCGGACCCGCCCGTGGTGAACAGCACTTTCGACAGATCACCCGGCGCGATGCCGGCCAGCTTGCGCGCCAAGGCCGTCGCCGGTTCACACGCAAATCGGCGGGGCGCGAACGGCAGCGCGTCCATCTGATCGGCGATGGCCTTTTTCAGGCGCGGATGGCCGTAGCCGATGTGGTGCACGTTGTTGCCGTGGAAATCGAGATAGCGCCGTCCCTCGGCATCCTCGATCCACGGTCCCTCGGCCTTTGTGATCACCGACAGGCAGGGCGTGGACACGGACTGATGCAGGAACAGGTCTGCATCCTCGGCCAATGCCGCCCGCGATGCCGCCCCCAGGGCGCCCGCCGCCCAGTCCCGGCGCCGGGGCGAGGCATTGCTTTCGCCCTCGGACAGGGCCGGCGTGAACTCGCATTCGAGGGGCATGGGGCGGCGCTCGGTCAGGGGTTGCGGTCGGGGGAGTCTCGCCACCGGCGGACCCATACGTCAAATCGCTAATGCCGATAGAATTTATCGGCGGAGCCTATGGCCGGTGCGGATTGGAAATTCTTCTGATAACACGCCTTGACCTTCCAGTGACTGGAAGCCTTATGTAAGGGGCCATGATGACGCCGTGGGCATGTCGCCCGCGCCGCAACCGAAGGTTTTCCGCCATGTCCGCACATTCACACGCCCCCTCCGACACGCCGAAAAGCGGCGCTTCCTGCTGCGGCGGGGGCCATCACGGCCACGACCATGATGCCGAGACCGCCAAGGACCCGGTCTGCGGCATGACCGTGACCCTGGGCCGGGGCAAGCCGACCTTCGACCACGGGGGGGTGACCTATCATTTCTGCAATCCCGGCTGCCGCGACAAGTTCCAGGCCGACCCGGAGCATTACCTGTCCGGCGCCCATAAGAAGCAGGCCGAAGCGATGCCCGCCGGCACCCAATACACCTGCCCCATGCATCCCGAGATCGTCACCGACAAGCCCGCCGACTGCCCGATCTGCGGCATGGCGCTGGAGCCCATGGGCGTGCCCACGGGCGACGCAGGCCCCAATCCGGAACTGGTCGATTTCACCCGCCGCTTCTGGGTCGGCGCGGTGCTGACCGCCCCGATCCTGATCCTGACCATGGGGCCGATGTTGGGCCTGGGCATCCGCGACTTTCTGGGCGAACGCACCGCACAGTGGATCGAATTGGTCCTGGCGACCCCGGTCGTCCTGTGGTCGGGCTGGCCGTTCCTGGTGCGCGGCGTCAAATCGGTGCGCTCGGGAAACCTCAACATGTTCACCCTGATCGCCCTGGGCGTCAGCGCCGCCTACCTGTTCAGCATCGTCGCCGTGCTGGCCCCCGGCATCTTCCCCGGCGGCTTCCGCGACGCGGGCGGCCATGTCGGCGTGTATTTCGAGGCGGGGGCCGTGATCGTCGTGCTGGTCCTGCTGGGCCAGTTGATGGAACTGGGGGCCCGCGACCGCACCGGCGCCGCGATCCGCGCCTTGCTGGACATGGCGGCCAAGACCGCCCGCGTCATCCGCGCCGACGGCCGGGAAGAAGAAATCCCCCTGGAAGACGTCAAGGCCGGCGATCATCTGCGGGTGCGCCCTGGTGACAAGGTGCCGGTCGACGGCGTGGTGCTTGAGGGCCGGTCATCCATCGATGAATCGATGATTTCCGGCGAACCCCTGCCGGTCGAGAAAACCCCGGGCGACGCGGTCACCGGCGCCACGATCAACGGCACGGGCAGCCTGATCATGGAAGCACAGCGCGTCGGCGCCGATACCATGCTGAGCCGAATCGTCGAAATGGTCGCGAGCGCCCAGCGATCGCGCGCGCCGATCCAAAAGGTCGCCGACAGCGTCGCCGGCATCTTCGTGCCGGCGGTGGTCGCCGTCGCGGTCATCGCCTTCATCGCCTGGTCGATCTGGGGCCCGGCCCCGGCCCTGGCTTACGGCCTGGTCGCCGCCGTGGCGGTGCTGATCATCGCCTGTCCCTGCGCGCTGGGCCTCGCCACGCCCATGTCGATCATGACGGCAACGGGCCGGGGCGCCCAGGCGGGCGTGCTGATCCGGAACGCGGAGGCCCTGGAGCGCTTCGCCAAGGTCGACACCCTGATCGTCGACAAGACCGGCACCCTGACCGTCGGCAAGCCGAAGTTGGTCGCCGTGCTGCCGGAGCCGGGGCATGACGAAGCCGAGGTCCTGCGCCTAGCCGCCAGCCTGGAACGGGGGTCGGAACACCCCCTGGCCGAAGCCATCGTCGCCGGCGCGGAAGACCGCGACATCACGCTCGCCAAGGCCGACGATTTCCAGGCCGTCACGGGCAAAGGCGTCACCGGCGTGATCGACGGCAAACGGGTCGCCCTGGGCAATGCCCGGCTGGCCGCCGACCTGGGCCTGGACGGCGTGGCATTGTCGGCCACGGCGGATGCGCGGCGCGATCAGGGCGAGACGGTCATGTTCGTGATCGTGGATCAGAAAATCGCCGGCCTGATCGCCGTCGCCGACCCGGTCAAGGACACCACGGCGGATGCCATTCAGGCGCTGCACGCCCAGGGCTTCCGCATCGTCATGGCGACGGGCGACAACGCGCGCACGGCCCGCGCCGTGGCGGCCAAGCTCGGCATCGACGAGATCCGCGCCGATGTCCTGCCCGAGGACAAGGCCCGCATCGTCAAGGACCTGCAGGCCGATGGCCGCAAGGTCGCCATGGCTGGCGACGGGGTCAACGACGCCCCCGCCCTGGCCCAGGCCGATGTCGGCATCGCCATGGGCACGGGCGCGGACGTGGCCATCGAAAGTGCCGGCATCACCCTGATCAAGGGCGACCTGAACGGCATCGTGCGCGCGCGCAATCTCGCCCGCGCGACCATGCGCAACATCAAGCAGAACCTGTTCTTCGCCCTGGTCTACAACGCGCTCGGCGTGCCGGTCGCGGCGGGGGTTCTATATCCCCTGTTCGGCATTCTGCTGTCGCCCATGGTCGCCGCCGCCGCCATGAGCCTGAGTTCCGTTTCCGTCATCACCAACGCGCTCCGTCTGCGCACCGTCAGGATCGAGGAGGATTGAGCCCATGAATATTGGTGAAGCGGCCAAGCAGTCCGGCCTGCCGGCCAAGACCATCCGCTATTACGAGGAAATCTCCCTGGTCGTGCCGGGCCGCAGCGGCAACGGCTACCGCACCTATTCGCCGACCGACGTGCACAAGCTGCAGTTCGTGCAGCGGGCGCGCGGGCTCGGCTTTTCCGTCGAGGACTGCCGCGCCCTGCTGTCGCTGTACGAAGACGACCAGCGCGCCAGCGCCGACGTGAAGGCGATCGCCACGGAACACCTTTCCGAAATCGAGGCCAAGATTGCCGAGCTCAAGGCCCTGCATAAGACCCTCAAGCATCTGGTCGATCATTGCCATGGCGATGACCGCCCCCATTGCCCGATCATCGACGATCTGGCGGGACCGGACCATTGACCGCGGGGCGCACCAAGGTTTTGGCGGCCGTTGGCGTGTTGGCCGCCATCGCGCTCGGCAGTACGATCTGGCTGGGCTTGGCCCCAGACGACGGTACCGTCGAGCTACGCCCCGGCGACGCGGCGACCCTCGCCATGGGCAAAAGCGTTTACGCGGACCATTGCGCGAGCTGCCACGGCGCCAACCTGGAAGGCCAGGTCAACTGGCGCGAGCGCCTACCCACGGGCCGCCTGCCCGCCCCACCCCACGACCGCACCGGCCACACCTGGCACCATCCGGACGCGCAACTGTTCGACATCACCAAGCGCGGCCCCGCCGCCGTGGTCGGCGGCAGCTATGAAAGCGACATGCCGGGCTTCGACGGCGTGCTCACCGACGCGGAGATCGTCGCCGTTCTGTCCTATATCAAGAGCACCTGGCCGGCGAGCATCCGGGCCCGCCACGACGACCTGAACCAACGCGCCCAGGCAGACGGAAAATAAGGCGCCTGAAACAAACCGTTTCGCCTTGACCTTCCCGCAGGGGGAACCTTTAGAATTTTGCGTAATGCCGCAAGACACGAGCCAATCACCGGATCGAAGACCCATGGCGCGCACATACCCAGGAAAAGCAGACACAGAACGGCGCCTGCGCCGCGCGTGCCATGTGCTTCTGGCCATTGCCGTCCTGTTCTCCGGCTTCGGCATCGGCCATGCGGCCATGGCAAAGTCCGCGGACGGCGCACATCAAACCCATGGCACGTTGTCCGGGGTGCAGTCCGCCACACCTGACCATCAAAAATGCCACGACCAGACGCCGGCCCAGGACCAGACCCCGCCACCGTCGCAGCACGACATGGGCGGCTGCTGCGTCAACGCCTGCTTCTCGCCGGCCCTTCCGCGCGACGTTCTGAGCTTCACGCCCCCGGCTTTTGAAATTCAGAAGCTACAGCCGAGCACCGATCAGGCCCCCGCGCTGACCACGCCCGCCGGCCTGTTCCGGCCACCGCGAGATCGCGCCTAGCCTCCGCTCGGCCGATGTCACCTGCACCGGACGCGGACCCCAGGTCCGGTCCACCCCATACGATCCCCGAGCGGAAATCCGACAAGGCGGCGAAGCCTAAGTCTTCGCCACGGCCGCGTCACAGACGCGATCCCCGATCAAAAGGATATTCCGATGAAGATCTCTCAAGATTTCACATTCCGCACGTCCATCCGTTCCACCGCCGTCGCCCTTGCCGTATTGGCGGCGGCATCCCCTGCACTGGCCGGATCGGGCCAACCCGGCCACGGTCACGGCGATATGCCCAAGCAGGGCCATATGATGGAGGGCATGAAAATGGGCGGCCACGGGGCCCCCGGCCATCACGGCGCCATGGCCGCCATCGGCGAACCCGGCAAACCGGCGGACGTGACCCGCACCATCGACATCACCATGCAGGACAACTTCTATGAGCCCGAGGAGATCACCGTGCAGGCGGGCGAGACCGTGCGCTTCCGGATCATCAACAAGGGCACCCTGCTGCACGAATTCGGCCTGGGCACGACGGCCATGCACGCCGCCCACCAGAAGCAGATGATGGTGATGATGGAGCACGGCATGATCGAAGCCGACCGCATCAATCCCGAAAAAATGAAGATGGATCATGGTGACGGCCACATGATGAAGCACGACGACCCCAACAGCATCCTGCTGGAGCCGGGCAAGTCGGGCGAGATCATCTGGAAATTCACCAAGCCGATGGCACTGGAATTCGCCTGCAACATCCCGGGCCACTACGAGTCCGGAATGATGGGCCCCGTCAGAATCAAATGATCACGCAATCGGGAAGGAGCGATTCCATGAGACGTCTCATGCTCGCCGCCCTGGCGGCGATCCTGCTGGCCCCCGCGACCGCGCGGGCCGGCACCTACGACCTGACCATCGGCAAGGCGGCGATCGACGTCGCCGGCAAGGACCAGACGGCGATGACCATCAACGGCTCGGTCCCCGGGCCGGTGCTGCGCTTCAAGGAGGGCGAGGACCTGGTCATCAACGTGACCAACACGCTGGGCGAGGACACCTCGATCCACTGGCACGGGCTGATCCTGCCCTACCGGCAGGACGGCGTACCGGGCATCAGCTTTCCCGGCATCAAGCCGGGCGAGACCTTCACCTACCGCTTCCCGGCGCAGCAGGCGGGCACCTACTGGTACCACAGCCATTCCGGCATGCAGGAGGCGATCGGCATGTACGGCGCCCTCGTCATCGAACCCAAGATGCGCGAGCCCTTCCGCTACGACCGGGAATACGTGGTCGTGCTGTCGGACTGGCATCCCGACGACAGCCCGCACGAAATCCTGTCGAACCTGAAGATGTCCGCGGACTACTACAATTATCAGCAGCGCACCCTGTCGACCTTCGTCGAAGACGCCCGGAAGATGGGCTTCGGCCCCGCCCTCGCCGACCGCATGGCCTGGGGCGACATGCGCATGATGCCGTCGGACATCGCCGACGTCTCGGGCTTCGTGCTTCTGATGAACGGCAAGAACCCGGAGCAGAACTGGACCGGCCTGTTCAAGCCCGGCGAGCGCATCCGCCTGCGCTTCGTCAACGCCGCCGCCATGACCTTCTTCGACGTGCGCATTCCGGGATTGAAGATGACCGTGGTGCAGGCCGACGGCAACAACGTGCGGCCCGTGCCGGTGGACGAATTCCGCATCGCCGTCGCCGAAACCTATGACGTGATCGTGCGGCCCACCGAGAACAAGGCCTATACCCTGTTCGCCGAAAGCATGGCCCGCACGGGGCATGCCCGCGGCACCCTTGCCCCGGAAATGGGCCTGACGGCGGCGGTCCCCGATGCCCGCCCCGCACAGTTCCTGACCATGGCCGACATGGGCATGGCCCACGGCGATATGGCCGGCATGGATCATGGGAGAATGGACCAGGGGAAAATGGATCATGGATCGATGATGAAAGGCATGGAACACGGCGCCATGAAGATGCCCGAGGGCGATCACAAAATGCCCGACGGCAGCATGATGAAAGGCATGGACCACAGCCAGATGGGCCAGGGCAAGATGAAAGGCATGGATCACAGCCAGATGGGCCACGGCATGATGAAGGGCATGGACCACGGCAAAATGGGCCATGGCGCCATGATGTCGTCGGAACCGAAAGACGATCCGTTCTATGCCCCCGGCAGTGGTCTGATGCCCAAGGCGGCCAACGGCGGGAAATTCCTGTCCTATGCCGATCTGAAGGCGTTCAGACCGCTTTATCCGGAACGCGAGAGCACGCGGGTGATCGAGGTCCGCCTGACCGGCAACATGGAACGCTATGTCTGGTCCATCAACGACGTGAAGTATTCCGACGCCGAGCCCATAAAGCTCAAGTTCGGCGAGCGGGTCCGCTTCAAATTCATCAACGAGACCATGATGACCCATCCCATGCATCTGCACGGCATGTGGCAGATCCTGGACAACGGGTCCGGCAAGTTCAACCCGGCCAAGCACACCATTTCCATCGCGCCCGGCACCACGGTCGAGGCCGATATCGAGGCCGATGCCGAGGGCCAATGGGCCTTTCATTGTCACCTGATGTACCACATGGCGTCGGGCATGTTCCGCAAGGTCGTGGTCGAACGCGAGACCGCGGAGATTGCCCGATGACCCGTTCTTACAAAGCTATTGCCGCAGTGGTCCTTGCGGCGGCACATCTCGTCCCGGTATCCGAGGCCCGGGCGGCGGATATGGACGATGCGATCTATTGGCACGTCCAGGCCGAGCAGTTGGAGTATCGGGCCGGCGACGGCGACGACGTCGTCGCCTGGGACGCCAACGCCTGGATCGGCAATGACGATCACCGCCTGGCGTTCAAGTCGGAAGGAGAGAATCCCGTCGGCAAGCGCCTGGAAAAGGCCGAACTGCAATTTCTCTACCGCCGCCCGGTCTCCACGTTCTTCGACGTCAACGCCGGCATCCGCCACGACCTGCGCCCGGACCCGGATCGCACCTACGGCGTGATCGGTCTCCAGGGCCTGGCCAAGCAGTTCGTGGAAACCGACGCCAATCTGTTCCTCAGCGAAACGGGCGACCTGTCGGCCCGCCTGGAAGCCGAAGTCGACTGGCGCCTTACCCAACGCCTGATCCTGCAACCGACGGCGGAGATCAACGTCGCGTTCTCCGAGGACCGGCGCATCCATTCCGGGGCCGGGATCAACACCGTCGAGGCGGGCCTGCGTCTGAAGTACGAAATCCGCCGCGAATTCGCCCCCTACGTCGGCCTGCATTACGAACGCAAGGTCGGCGCCACCGCCAATTTCGCCCGCAATGAGGGCGAGGACACGGACAGTCTGCGTTTTGTCGCGGGCGTCAGCTTCTGGTTCTAGGAAAGGAGACACGAATGAACTTCAGGGCATTAGGCGCCGCTTTGGCGGCGCTTGCCATGGTTGTGCTGCTGCCCGCCATGGCGGCGGCGGCCGAGGTCACCGTCTATAAATCACCCTACTGCGGCTGCTGCGGCGCCTGGGTCACCCATATGAAGGACCACGGCCACGACATGAAAACGGTTGAGATGGAAGACCTGACGGCGATCAAGAAAATGACCGGCGTCCCCGAACCCTTGCAGTCCTGCCATACGGCGGTGATCGACGGATACGTCATCGAAGGCCATGTGCCCGCATCCGATGTGGCGCGGCTGCTTCAGGAAAAACCCAAGGCGAGGGGACTTGCCGTTCCCGGCATGCCCGTCGGCTCGCCGGGCATGGAGGGCCCGAACCCTCAGCCTTACGAGGTTCTGTTATTCCAGGCCGACGGATCGGCGGCGGTCTATTCCCGCCGCTGATCCACGGCCAGGGGCCGGGGGCTTATTCCTTTTTGCGGAAGTCGGCATGGCAGGTGTTGCAGACATGCGCCAGATGCCACAGGTCGTTTTCGACCGAGCCGCCGGCCGTCATGGCGGGACCGGATCCCATCATGCCCGAACCCGGCCCCATCATGCCGCGTCCCATCATGCCCCGGCCTGAGCCTTGTCCCATCATCGCGCCGGGGCCGCCGCCCGCGCCCATAACCGGGACATCTTCCCATTTTTTCGGCAGGGACGTGGCGCCTTCCGGCTTGGTCCAGGCGTCCTTTTCCAGGACGGCGGCGATATCGCCCAGACGGTCCGCCAGATGGGCGAAGAAATCTTTGTTCTGCCAGACCGTGGGCAGGGCGTCGCTCGGCGCGCCGCCACTGCCGTCGGGAAACAGCTTCACAAGATGGCTGCCCGCATTGGCCCTGATCTCGGCCGCGGCCTTGCGGACGATCTCCGCGTCGTAGGTCAACTCCCCATGGCGAATGGCGAAAAGCCGTTCCGTCAGTTCCTCGAACCGCTCCATCAGTTCGTGACGTTCCTTCACCACGCCGGTGCGCTTCGCTTCGCTGGCGTCGAGCCCAACCGGGCCCGCCAGACAACCGATCAAGGCGACGGCGGAAACGACCGCCGCCCGCTTGCTGAATACACGTTTCATTTCCTCACCTCTTATCCTTACCGCCGTCGTTGGCGATTTACGGCAGCAATGATACGGCGGCGCGGAAACCTGCGCCTTGACTTCGGTCATGGCGGCGTGAAAAGCGGATAGGGGAGAAATCGGGCGTGCAGGCCGGGCCCTAGGGCTCCAGTTCCGTATCCCAGTACAGAAAATCCCGCCAGCTTTCGTGCAGATAGTTCGGCGGGAAGGCGCGGCCGTTTTCCTGCAGCAGGAAATTGGACGGCTGTTCCGGTTCCCGCAGGGGCACCATCCCGCATTGCCGAGGCAGGCGGTGGCCTTTCTGAAGATTGCAGGGCGAGCAGGCGGTGACCACGTTGGACCAGGACGTGCGCCCGCCCCGCGCGCGCGGGATGACGTGGTCGAAGGTCAGATGGTCGGCCGGAAAATGTTCGCCGCAATACTGGCAATGGAAGGCGTCGCGCAGGAATACGTTGAACCGGGTAAAGGCCGGGCGTCTGCCCATGGATACGTATTCCTTCAGCGCGATCACGCTGGGCAGGCGGAATTCCTGGCTGGGGGAATGAACGATCCGATCGTATTCGGACACCACGTTGACCCGGTCGAGAAACACCGCCTTGAGGGTGTCCTGCCAGGACCACAGGGAAAGGGGGAAGTAGCTCAACGGCCGAAAGTCGGCGTTGAGAACGAGAGCGGGACAGCTTTCGGCGGAAGCGCTCACGGGGTCGAAACCTCATATCTCCTACCTGATGGCGCGGAGGATACTACATATTGCGATTCCGCGCCAAATGTTCCCGCCATGAACCTTTTCTGACAGCCGACCGCATGATCCGGTTACAGATTTGCGGCACCGGGACCGATCACGAAGATTATTTGTAGAGGTCGGCGACGACACGCACGGTCGTCATGCGTTCCGGCGCCTTGGGCCGGTTGGCGGGTTTCAGCGCCTTCAGGTACTGCATCCCGGCGACGACCCGGCCCCAGGCCGTATACTTACCGTCGAGGGTCCGCGCCGTGGGCCCCAGGGCGAAGAAGAACCGGCTGTCGGCACTGTCGGGATCGTTCTTGAGGCGCGACATGCCGACCATCCCTTCAGTAAAGGGGGTGGACGAGAATTCGGCGGCAATGGCCGTGCCGCTGCCCCCCGTTCCGCCCCCGCCTCCCGGCGTGAACGACGGATCCCCGGTTTCTGCGACGTAATCCTGACGCACGAAATGAAAGGCGAGACCGTCATAGAATTGCTGTCGCACCAGTTGCTTGATCCGCCGCACATGCACAGGCGCAAGCCCGGGCAGGAGTTCGACATAGACCTTGCCCGCGGGCAGGTCCACGACCAGCAGGTTTTCCTTATCCTTGTTCGCCAGGAACGGCGGCAGGACGATCACCCGGGTTTCCTTTTGCGGGTACGGGGCGGCCTGAGGGGCGACGCCGCCACCGTCCGCAAGCATGGTCACCATGAACTCGATGGCCTGACTCATGCCGGGCGAGCGCGCGTCGGCAAAGGCCGCGCGACGGGTCGTAACCTGGTAGACTTGGCCGCTGCGCACGTCGGCGATGCCGAACTGGGACTGCACGACGACCACGCCCTCAACCACCGCGACCTCGGTGCTGCCGTCCTTGACCAGGACGTCGAACTGCGTGCCGCGAATGCCGATGGTCGCCGTCGGCGTCTTGATCAGGAAATCCATGGGCACGCCGGCGGAAGCGAAACGGATGGCCCCCGACATCATGCGGAAGGCACCGGTAACCTTGTTCTGATCACGGCCGTAGACGAGGTCGTCCAGGATCAGTTCGGAATTTTCGCCGATGCTCAACGACGACTGGTCGGCCAGCCGGATGTCGATGGCGCTGCGGCCTTTTGTAATGACGGTTTCGTTGGCGACCAGGCCGTCGCCGGTCTGCACCGACTGTCCGAACGACCGGGTGACGACGTCGTTGACCACGCGTTTCGCCGTGCCGACGTTTTCCGCCGCCATGGCCGTGCCTGGAAAGGCCGCCGTCCAGCACAGAGCAAGCGACAGACAAAGGGCGGCGAAAAGACGGGAGGTGTTCATAAGGCGGTCTTGGGCTCGGGCGACGTCTAGGACGAACGGCCGGCAACCTCGAGAACGTCGATACCGAACATTTCGGCCAGGAATTCCATGCCCAACTGGATGCCCATGTCGTCGAGGCCGTGGCCCAGGTCGGGGGAGAGATAGGCCGCCACGGGCACACCCGCCGCCTTCAGGGTGTCTTCCGCATGGTACATCAGGTCGGGCGGCACGATGGGATCCGCCTCGCCGTGCATGAGCAGCACCGGCGGCTTGGACTTGATCTCGGACGCCAAAAGATCATCGCCCACCAAGGCACCGGAATAACCGATGATTCCGGCCAGCGGCTTGACCCGCCGGGGGCCGACATGCAGCGCCATCATGGTGCCCTGGGAAAAGCCGATAAGCGCCATCTTGCTTTCGTCCAGGCCCAGTTCGGCCAACAGATGGTCGATCAGCGCGTTCAGGATGGGGGCCGCCATCTTCACGCCCTCAAGTTTCTTTTCCTTGGACGGATCGGCAAGGGAGAACCACTGGAAGCCCATGGGCCCGCCGTCGAAGCGGAAGGGCGCGTTGGGCGCGATGAACACGGCCTTGGGCAGCACCCGCCCGAAATAGGTCGCCAGATTGATCAGGTCGTCGCCGTCGGAGCCGACGCCATGCAGCAGCAGCACGACCTGCTCCGGCTTGGAGCCGTCACGCGGCAGCACCATGGGGCCCGTCAGATGCGGGATATCCTCTTCCTTGGGAAGATCGGGGGCGAGTTTCGCGGGCTTCTTGAATTTGCTCATGGCGGCGGGCTCGTTTAATCCATTACGTGAACGGTATTATGGCTGGTACCGGTTCACCTTGTTACCCCAGAATGGTTAACGAATGGTGCCATAGGGCGCCCAGTTCCGCAGAAAGGGCTGATAGACCTTCCCATGGCCGCCGACACCACCGTCACCCGCTTCGCGCCAAGCCCGACAGGCCGCCTGCACCTGGGCCATGCCTATTCGGCCTGGATCGCCTGGAGCCAGGCGGCCGCCGACGGCGGGCGGTTCCTGCTGCGGATCGAGGACATCGATCAGGGCCGCTGCCGGCCCGAGTTCGAGGACGGCATTGTCGAGGATCTGCGCTGGCTGGGCCTGACCTGGGAAACCCCGGTGCGCCGCCAGTCGGATCATCTTGAAGATTACATAACGGCGCTGGGTCGCCTCCGGGACCGGGGGCTGATTTATCCCTGCTTTTGCACCCGCAAGGACATCGCGGCGGAAATCGCCGCTGCCGGACACGCGCCGCATGGTCCCGACGGGCCGCTTTATCCCGGCACCTGCCGCGCCCTCGACCCGGCCCGGGCCGAAGACCGCATGGCGGCGGGCGAGGCCTATGCCCTGCGCCTCAAGACGGATGCCGGGGCGGCGATGGCCGGCCCCCTCGCCTGGGTCGATCTGGACCAGGGCGAACAGATCGCCCGGCCCGAATTGTTCGGCGACGTGGTGCTCGCACGCAAGGACACGCCGACCAGCTATCACCTGTCCGTCACCACGGACGACCACATTCAGGGCGTGACCTGCGTGACCCGGGGTCAGGACCTGTTCGAGGCAACCCACATTCACCGCCTGCTGCAGGCGCTGCTCGGCCTGGACACCCCCGTCTACCGCCATCATGGCCTTCTGGCGGGGCCCGACGGCAAGCGTTTGGCCAAACGCGATAAGGCCGAAACCATTGAAAGTCTGCGGGCAGGCGGCCATTCACCTGCTAACGTATGGGCCATGGCGGGCGTGTCGGCGGAGGCAATGCCATGAAGTTCACGGCCATCCTGATCGGATTTGTTCTATGGGCCGCCCCGGCGGCGGCGCAGGATTCATTGACCCCCGGCGAACAAGCCGTGGTCGCCGCCGTGGTCGACGGCGACACGGTGTTCCTCGACCGGGATATCGTCGGTGCCTCGCAGGTTCGCCTGACCGGCATTCAGGCGCCAAAGCTGCCTTTGGGCCGCGTCGGCTTCAAGGAATGGCCGCTGGCCAGGGAATCCAAGGCGGCGCTTGAAACCATTCTGATGAACCAGCCGGTACAGCTGTTTTACGGCAATGCCCGAATGGATCGTCACGGTCGGCTTTTGGCTCATCTGATCGGGCAGAACGGTACTTGGGCTCAGGGCGAAATGCTGACGCGCGGCATGGCCCGGGTCTATACCTTCCCCGACAATCGGGAACGCGCGGCCGAGATGTACCGCCTGGAAGCCACCGCCCGCGCGGCCGGGCGCGGCATCTGGGCCCATCCGTTCTACGCGGTCCGCGCCGCCGATCCCGCAGCCCTGGCCCGCGACATCGATACCTTCCAGGTCGTCGAAGGCCGGGTCACGGACGCAGCCGACGTGCGCGGCGTGATCTACCTGAACTTCGGCCCCAACTGGCGCACGGATTTCACGGTCCGCATCGACCGCAAGGCGGCCCGCCTGTTCAAACGCGCGGGGCTGGGGCCGGATGCCTATCAGGGCCGTGAGGTGCGCGTGCGCGGCTGGCTCAAGAACTGGAACGGACCGATGATCGAGGCCAGCCATCCGGAACAAATCGAGGTTCTGGCAAAGTAGTGCCGTTCCTCCCTATATTGCTGATATGCGCCCGCTGATTTCCGCCCTGGCCCTGGTCGCGCCGCTGCTGTTCGCTGCGGCCTGCTCGACCAATCCGGCAACGGGGGAGCAAAGCTTTACCGCCTTCATGTCGGAAACCGACGAGCTTCGCGTCGGCGCCGAGGAACACCCGAAAATCCTCAAGGAAATGGGCGGGACCTACAAGAACCCGACGATCCAGACCTATGTCGACTGGGTCGGCGAGAAACTGGCCAAAGCCTCGGACCGGCCCGACCTGAAGTTCACCTTCACGGTCCTCAACGATTCGAACATCAATGCCTTCGCCCTGCCCGGCGGCTATGTCTACATCACCCGCGGCCTGATCGCCCTGGCGGAAAACGAAGCGGAAATGGCAGGTGTCCTGGCCCATGAGATCGGCCATATCACCGCGCGCCACACGGCGCAGCGTTATTCGGCCGCCATGGCGACCAACCTGGGATTGATCGGCGCCAGCATCCTGGGGTCGGTATTCGGCGTGCCCGGCGATCTGAACCGCCTGGCCGGACAGGTCGGACAGCTCTACCTGCAGTCCTATTCCCGCGAACAGGAACTGGAGGCCGACATGCTGGCCGTGCGCTACATGTCCAAGGCCGGCTACGATTCCAGAACCCTCGAAACCTTCTTCCGCAAAATGGCGCAGCACACCTCGATCACTCAGCGCGTGCGCGGCCGCCCCGACGAAGACCCGGCGGACAACATCATGTCGACCCACCCCCGCACGTCGGACCGCATCGCCCAGGCCATCACCCTGGCCCGGGTTCCGCCCAATGCCGACCCGCGTATCGGGCGTGAGGACTACCTGGCCCGCATCGACGGCATGCTGTGGGGCGATTCGCCGGAGGAAGGCGTGGTCCACGGCCGGGTATTCGAACACCCGGAACTGCGCATCCGCTTCGAGGTGCCGCCCGGCTTCTACCTGATCAACTCGCCGTCCCAGGTCTCCGCCCATGGCCCGGACCGCACGGTCATCCTGTTCAATCAACTGATGCAGAAAGAGGCAGCCCAGGTCCGCGACATGCGGTCATACGTATCCTCATGGGGCGGCGGGCGCCTGCGCGGGGTCGAACGGATCGATGTGAACGGGCTGGAAGCGGCGACGGGAAGCGCCCGCACCGACACCTCGGAAGGGGTTCGGGACGTGCGCCTGGTCGCCATCCGCTTTGCAAAGGACCGAATCTATCGCTTCCTGTTCCTGACCCTGCCCGAGGCGACGCCACGTCGCAGCGAAGATCTGCGCCGCGTGACCTACAGTTTCCGCGCCCTGACGGAAGCCGAAGCCAAGACGGTCAAGACCTTGAAACTGCGCGTGCTGACGGTCAATCCGGGCGACACCCCGGACAAGCTGGCGAACATCATGCCGCTGGAATCCTACAAGTTGGATTGGTTCCTGGCGCTTAACGGTCTTGCGCCGGGGGACAATCTGGCGCCCGGCGCCAAGGTCAAGGTCGTCACACCCTGAGCTGAATCTGCGACCCCGGCTGATCACAGGACCAGATAGAGCGGGTCCGTTTCTGTCCGTGCCGATCCGAAAATAACCACACCGATCCCGTAATTGACGCCCTTGCCGTCCGGCGAACAGGGAAAATACAGCGTCGTCGACTGCTTGAAGCGTTCCCTCGGCCCGTCTTGATCGAACACGACTGAGCGGCGGGCGAAAAACGGACGGCATTCAGCAATCGCCCGGTAATGAAGCGGGAAATAATGCGCGGCGCCGTCACTGCCCGTGTAGACGTCCTCGACATAACGTCCCTGAAGAACCTTGCCGTAGTGTTCGTCGATGGCGGTGCCGGAAAACTTCACCAGCATGCCCTGCTCGATCCCACCGCGATAATCGTGGACGAAGACATGCGGGGCGAGGTGCGGGACCTTCATCAGGTCGATGGTTTCGTATGCCGGCATCGCACGACCGTCCAAACCCGCGATGATGAAGTCGCAGAATTCCCGCACCATGGACAAATCCGTCAGCGCCGCAACACGGTCGCGGACGGCGGCAAGCCCTATCCTATCGGGCGGCGGCTCCATCACTGGCATGCTCTCCCCATTCCCCGGAATGAGCATATCTTTTTATGTCAAAAGGTGGAGAACTTATTGGTCTGTGCTCGCGACTTTTCACCGCCGGCATCACCCGGAAACGGAAAACGGCCGGGAATCCGTCTCCGCGAGGAGATCAGAAACTCCGGCCGTTTGCCTTAACCGTCGCCCGACGCGCGGGCAACGCCCTGCCTGAAATCAGGCGGCGCGCAGAACTTTTTCCAGCTTTTCCGTCGCTTTTTCCACGTCCGTCTTGTCGACGGCCGCCAATTCCGCGGCCAGACGGTCGCGGGCGGCTTCGTAGATCTGGCGTTCGGAGAACGACTGGTCGGGCTGGCCCACATTGCGGTGCAGATCGCGCACGACCTCGGCAATGGACACGGGATTGCCCGAATTGATCTTGGCTTCGTATTCCTGGGCCCGGCGGCTCCACATGGTGCGTTTGACACGCGCCCGGCCTTTGAGGGTGGTCATCGCCTCTTCCATGATCTTGCGCGTCGACAGCTTGCGCAGGCCCGAGGTCGGGGCCTTGGACACGGGCACCCGCAGGGTCATCCGGTCCTTATCAAAGGAAATGACGAAAAGATCGAGCTTGTGGCCCGCGATTTCTTCGGTTTCGACGCCGATGACCTTGCCGACGCCGTGCGTCGGATAGACGACATAGTCGCCGGTATCGATCTGCAGTTCTTCTGGTTTGGACATAGGTGAGGTCAACTCCGATATTACCCTTCTTGTCATTGGGCGGCCCAGGCCCGCCACGGCCCGCTCTCCCTGACGATTACGGTCCGGCGGCATGCTTCAGAGAGTACAAAAACCGTCCGGCGGCACTGACCGTGGCCGCTGACCGATCCAATCCTGAAGCGGGCGACTGTCTTCCCCGGCAGGCGCTTTGGCGCCTATCCCACAGCCGAATGTTGGCCGTAAAAATCCCCCCGGACGGACAGATGGGCGTTTCCGAGGGGACATAGACCTTAGGGCCAACAATTGACGACTGTAACACAAATGGTGGGTAAAAACCACCCTCAGGTTCGCAAGTGCACAAATCCCGTGCATTCGGCGGGAATCCCGCCGAATTCAATGCGAACCGCACCGCGCGCCCGTTGGGCGCGCGGGATCTGCCGGATCAGGAACCTTGGCCGGGATTCGGGCTCAGCAGTTCTTTCTTGCCGTCCTTGCCGTTCCAATCGTCGGCATCGGCCGGGCAATCACCCTTGGAGGTGATGTTGGGCCATTGGGCGGCGAACTTGGTATTGATCTCCAGCCAGTCCTCGACGCCCGGTTCCGTATCGGGAACGATGGCTTCGGCCGGGCATTCGGGCTCGCAAACGCCGCAGTCGATGCACTCGTCGGGATGGATGACCAGGAAGTTCTCACCTTCGTAGAAGCAATCCACGGGGCAGACTTCCACGCAGTCCTGGAATTTACATTTGATGCAGTTTTCTGTGACGATATAGGTCATTGCGGGCTCCGTAAGGTCGATTAAGTTCGATAAATCCAGAAAGCCGTTAGGCCAAGCAAGCAATAAGTTTGCGAAATACCGGCAAGGGCATCTACTTACGCCCTATCCGCGCCATGCTCAAGGCGCGCCAAGGCGCGTTTGCGCGCGGCGCCGCTGTCGCGGTCGGAGACGTGCAGAAGCCCGGCAACCCGGCGTGCCAGGCTCGCCTCGAAGTCGTGAAGTTCACCGTCCGCATAGGCCACGGCCCAGACCATTTCGAGAACCCGGGCCCGGTCCTCGGGCGCCATGCGCTCCTTGATGGTGCGGGTCATGCCGTAGAATTCGACCGAACTGTCGGCGTGTGTCTTGGCATCGGCGATCAGGGCATCGGCCTCACCGTCATCCAGGTTGAATTCCTCGGTCAACAGGCTGCGAATGGCCGCCTCCTCGCCGGCGTCGAAATCGCCGTCGAGAGACGCCGCCTCGACCAGCAGCAGCGCCGTGGCGGCTTCCAGTTCGCGGGTCTCGGCCTCGGGGGCCGTGGTCGCATCGGTGGAGAGGCGGTTGGCCCAGGATTTCAATTTGGCAAGCATGGAAGTCAGTTAGCACGCACGGACGCTCCCCTCAACCACAGCAAAGTTGCGGGTTTTCCTTGCCTCCGCCGATTGCCCCTCCTAAACCTCGGGACCATGACCTCATCGCCCGACGATCCCCGCCTGAATTTTCCCGCAACCGGCCGCAACCAGGCCGCGATCCTGGAGGTGCTGACCCGCGTGCTGCCGGCCGAAGGCTTGGTGCTGGAGATCGGATCCGGCTCGGGCCAGCATATCGCCGCCTTCGCCCAGGCCCTGCCGCATCTGGATTGGCAGGCTTCGGACCCGGACCCGGCGTACCGCGCGTCCATCGACGCCTGGGCGCGCCATGCCGGGCTGGATCTGCCGCCGGCCCTCGACCTGAACGCAACCCAAAAACCCTGGCCGGTGACCGGTGCGGCGGCGGTGATGTCCGTGAACATGATCCATATCGCCCCCTGGGCCGCCTGCCTGGGGCTGCTTTCGGGCGCCCGGGACATTCTCCCCGAAGGGGGGCTTCTATATCTGTACGGGCCGTTTACGGTCGGGGGCGTCCACACGGCCGAAAGCAACGCCCGCTTTGACGCCAGCCTGCGCGCCGAAAACCCCGACTGGGGCGTGCGCAATCTGGACGACGTGGCCCTGGAAGCCCGCGGGCGCGGCCTGCACCTGGTCGAAACGGTGCGGATGCCCGCCAACAACCTGTCGGTGATTTTCAAGAAGCGCGCGGGCATGGCCTAGGCCGCGCCGCGCTCAGGCGTCCGCATCCTCACCGCGCAAGCGGTCCGTTTCCCGCCGTTCGCGCTTGGTCGGCCGACCGCTGCCCGCATCCCGTGGGGCGACCTTGCCCGGCCGGTCAATATCGGTCGCATCCTTGGGCGGTGGCGGGGGTGACAGATCCTCGTACAATGCCTGGGCTTCCGGCGCCGGGCCGCGGCGCGCGCCCAGCTCCAGAACCTTCACGACCTTGACCCCCGCCCGCATGGGAAAGGTCAGGACGTCGCCGATCTTCACGGCATAATGGGGCTTGGCGATGATCGCCGTGTTGACCCGCAACTTGCCCGACTGCACGTATTTGGTGGCGAGCGAGCGGGTCTTGAAAAACCGTGCGAACCACAGCCATTTGTCCAGCCGCAGATTGCCGTCGCCGCCATCCGTCATGACAGGACCAGATCCTTCAGCTTGGCGAAGGGGGAATGGGGATCGACCTTGGGCCCCGCCGGCGGCGCCGGGGTTTTCGCTTTCGCCCGGCCTTTGGCCTTACCGCTGCCGGCGGGCGCGTTGTGCGCATCCCTGCGCGCCGCCGGGCGGAAGCGCAGGACGCCCTCGACCTCCCGGCCCTTGAAGCCGAGGCCCCGGAGAATCTGCGCCATATCGGCTGTGGTGCAACCGGCCAGGGACAACAGGTCCGGCGAAATCTCGAACCCGGCCTTGCCGCCCGGCTTGGCCATCTCCCAGGCCTTGGCGGCGATGCGTTCCACCATGTCGATGCGCAGCGCGATCTTGCCGAAGCGCCGGAAGCCGACCTGTTCCCAATAGTTCCCGGGCAAGCGCCCGGCCGGCAGGGAAACCCGCCCCGGCAGGGGCGGCGGCACGGGCCGGCGGCCTTCGGCCAAACACCACAGGAACCCCCGCATGGCGGCCGGCGCCGGGCGCACCAGGGCCGGCAGGAACACGGTCTCGCGGCCGATGCGAATGCCGGCGGCACGCAGGTCGCGCCGCGCCTCCTTGGCGATCAGGGCCAATTGATCATCGACCGCCACGCGGGGCAGCGAGCCATGGGCTTCGCGCAGGCGGAACGCCAGACCCTTGGCCGGGCCCGTCAGGGCCGCCTTATCGAGGGCCAGAAGATCGCGGAACAACTGCGCCAGATGGTCCGCGACCCAGCGTTCCAGCCGCTTAACAACGCGATCACGGCCCTGGGCGTCCAACAGGTCCGACGCCGTCACCCGCACGGCGGGCCGCAGCAGGGCCGCCCCCTTGACCAGCCGCCCGACCGGAACGCCGCCCCACAGGATCGTGCCCGCGTCGCGGCCGTCAAGCGGCGCCAGGGCGATGTTCGTGTCGGCGGCCTGCTCCAGGGCCTGGACCCGGCGACGGAATTCGCCCTTCAACGCCCGGCCCGCCGCCGCCGCGATGGCCTTTCCGGCGGCATCCCCATTGGCACCGCCGGCGTCGAACAAAAAGCCCTTCAGATGGCCCACGGGATGGCCTTCGACCACCACGTCGCCCGATGCCGTAACGGCGGCCATCAGATCCGGCGTGTCCTTCAGCTTCATCATCAGATGCGCCGTGCTTTTGTCGACGAAGCGCTGGGTCAGGCGGTCGTGCAGGGCGTCGGACAGCCGGTCTTCGATGGCCCGGGTGCGGTTCTGCCAATGCAGAGCATCGCCGAGCCAATCACCGTGGAACGACACATAGGTCCAGGTGCGGATATGGGCGATGCGCTGGGTCAGGGCGTCGATGTCGCCGTCCGTGCGGTCCAGGCGCTTGACCTGGCCCGCCATCCAATCTTCGGGCAGGCGGCCCTCCGCCCCGGTCAGGTATTTGTAAATGGTCGCCAACAGGTTGGCATGGGCATCGGTCATTACGCCCTGGAAATCGGGCACCTGGCAGACGTCCCACAACAGGCGCACGGCCTCGGGCGTGACCGCCCGGTCCTGCACCGTCTCGTCGCGCAGCAACAGGGTCAGGGCCTGTTCGTCCTCCGCCGCGCGGGCGCGGATCAGCCCACCCCGGGGCGTCGGACGGGCCAGGGTCTGTTTCAGGGCATGGACCGAGGCGAAATCCAAATCACCGTTGCGCCAGTAGATTTTGGTCAGGGGATCGAATTTATGGCCTTCGATGGCTTCGGCCAGGTCCGGGTCGAGAGGCCGTTGATCGGCCGTCGTGCCGAAGGTGCCGTCGTTCATGGCGCGCCCGGCGCGCCCGGCGATCTGCGCCAATTCGGCCGGTGCCAGGTTGCGGCGATGGCGGCCGTCGAATTTGGAAATCCCGGCGAAGGCGACATGGTCGATGTCCATGTTGAGCCCCATGCCGATGGCGTCGGTGGCGACCAGATAATCGACCTCACCCGCTTGATACATGGCGACCTGGGCGTTGCGGGTGCGCGGGCTGAGCGCGCCCAGAACCACGGCGGCGCCGCCTCTCTGCCGGCGCACCAGTTCGGCCAGGCCGTAGACCTGAGCCGCCGAGAACGCGACAACGGCGGAGCGCGGCGGCAGGCGGGTAACTTTCTTATGCCCCGAATGGCGCAGCACGCTCATGCGCGGGCGGGTCATGAATTCGGCCTCGGGCACCAATTGCTGAATCAGCGGGCGCACGGTCTCCGCCCCCAGAAACATGGTCTCGAACCGCCCGCGCGCCTTCAGCAGCCGTTCCGTGAACATATGCCCCCGGTCCGGGTCGGCACACATCTGGATTTCGTCGACGGCGAGGAAATCCACCGGCCGGTCCAGCGGCATGGCCTCGACCGTGCATAGGAAATAACGCGCCCCTTCGGGCAGGATCTTTTCCTCGCCGGTGATCAGCGCGACCTGGCCCTTGCCTTTCTTCTTGATCGCCCGGTCATAGTTTTCCCGCGCCAAAAGGCGCAGGGGAAAGCCGATGATGCCGGACGGATAGGCCAGCAGGCGGTCCATCGCCAGATGGGTCTTCCCCGTATTGGTCGGGCCCAGGACGGCGATGATGCGCTGGCGCTGTGTGGAAAGTTCCATGGTGCGTTAAATGTCGCCCCGTCGGCGGCCCGGCGCAAGAATTCATGCTTAAATTCGACGCATCACACAAATACTGAAAAGTAGCGCATCGTTGATTTCATCTCAAATTTCGTGCATTATCATTTTCTTATTCAACTGCGCCCTTACTGACAGGGCAAGGCATCATGTCTGCCACATTAAGCACACTGGCACTCCTCCTTCTAACTACCCTGGCTTTGCCAGCGACTGCGGCAAGTCCGTGTGAAAAACTCGCGAACATTAGCGACAGGCCCGCTCCGGAAAAGGCTGATACTGTATTTGGCGCGATGTTTGCCATAAACCCTCAGGCTTCCCCAGGGGCTGACACGAATAACAATTTCGACCTTTTCTTTACAATTAGATCCAACTATTCGATCCAACCGAATTGCCTAACCAGCGGCGGTTCGACCAGAGAGAACGGACTTTATTACCCAATCGGATTGATCGTCCGAAAACTCGGCACAGCAATGATCGGCGGCGGAGCCTACGACCTCGTTGAAGCTGATCATGGCCTGCGTATGTATATCCCCGATGCCGACTTGGCAAAAGTCGACCCTGACAAGGTCTACTTCTTTGCAAACAGCCATATGGTCATCCCTTATTGTGCACCTAATAGGAATTGCCCTTTCACGTCCATCGTCCCTTCGGACGACACGAAGGCATCAGGGTTGCACCCACGGCTCAAATGGGCGGCTGCAAAAAAAGATGACATCAAAGGAGATGTCACACTTTTCGGCATGACATCTTGCGAGCCTGTACCGGTGCAAATTTTTAATCGTGGCACATCGTCGTCGGAAGGGGCTGCGAAATTGCCAATCTGTGTTCAACCAAATGCCCAGGGTCTGACGGGGCCAGACGGGCGGATCAAGGTGGTCACCGAAGACATTTATAGAAAAATTTTTAATACGGACGTCTGGGGCGCCTATGTCCGATTCTCAAACGGCGTACTGCAAGCGATATTCGACAAAGTTCTCGAGGCCAAAGGCTGCGGTTGGAAAAGAATCACCCGAATATCATCAACTGCAAAAGCCGGCATCGAAGGGGACTTCGACGTGTACTTCGCCAAGTTTGGCTTAAAAGCGCAGGCGGAATTTCTGGCAACCCAAAGCCGCGAACTGGGTGAAAAGCACTTTATTCATTACGGGACATACGTGATTAATCTAGGGGACTCGCCGAACAGGCCTGTTGAAAAGCTTGCTATTCAAAGCATGTTCATTTGTGACGAAAACACACTTGAGCCCGACAAACCGGCAAAGATCGTCTTCTATCACCCTAAACTCAGCAATGAGGGTGAAGACATGTCGTTCTTAATCGACCGCGAGGCGATGAAAGAAGCCTATGGGGTAATTGACACCAATCTAGCCATCGCAGCACCGATTCGGACTGACCACGTATGGAAGCGGCGTGGCAAACTTTGGGAAATTTCAGATCACTTGCGATTTTTCGGGCAACGCGAGGCTCTCAGAAACCACCTACGAAACAACCACAACACTGCTGTTCAAATTCTTCGGGGTTCGAATATCAATCAATTTCGACGCGCCCGAGTGGAATCTCTATTGCTTCATTTAACCCTCGCCGCCGCAACTCGTTTCAAATGTACAGGAGGCGCAGGATCAGGTGCGAGTGCATGTCCGGAGGAGCAATGACCAACTTATCCCGTCTCATCGTATTTATCTGTGCCATCGGATTCTGCGTAGGCTGGCATAATAGTTTGCTCGCTGACGAGGGGGGTGCGGACATTTGCACCTATCAGACAATCTTCCAAGAACCGTCTCTGCCAACGCCCTCGGATCAGAGTTGTCAGAAATCGAGTCGGAGCCAGTTCATAATTTCCTATATCCTCTCCGATCCGATGAGAGTGAAGGACGAACTAGAACAATCCCCACTGTCTTGTTGTTGCCGAACCATCACAGGGCAAGTCTGCTGCAACTACGTTTCGTTCTGTGGCGGTTTCGTCCCCGGCTGCCTATGCGGGTCGGGGTACTAAGTTATTTCCCCTTCACCATCGGCACGAAGGCGACGGGCAGGACGCTGTCGACGGTGACCTTGCCGTCCAGGCCCTTGACCACCAGGGTCAGGGTCTGGCGGTCATGGGCGCGGCCGATGGGAACGATCATGCGTCCGCCGGGGCGAAGCTGGGCGATCAACGCCTCGGGGATTCGCTCCGGCGCCGCCGTCACGATGATCGCGTCGAAGGGCGCTTCCTCGGGCCAGCCTTGATAGCCGTCGCCGATGCGCACGAACACGTTGCCGTACTGCAGGGCCTTGAGCCGATCCGCCGCCGCCCAGCCCAGCTCGGCCACGACCTCGATCGTGAACACCCGGGCCGCCGCATGGGCCAGCACGGCCGCCTGATAGCCGGACCCGGTGCCGATCTCCAGCACCTTTTCCGTGCCGTCGAGATCCAACAGGTCGGTCATCAAGGCCACGATATAAGGCTGGGAAATGGTCTGGCCGTGGCCGATCGGCTGCGGGCGGTTGATATAGGCGACGACTTCGTCCCCATCCCGCACGAATTCATGACGGGGCACGGCGGCCATGGCCGCCATGGTGTTGTCCGAGAACGCCTTGCGCCCGGTCCAAAACGCGGTTTCGCGGGCGTCCTGCGCGATTTCGTCCAGCAGGCGCCGGTGCTTTTCCGCGAAGGAATCGTGTTCCGCCATGGTGCTGCCGCCGCCTTCGGGGGTTGCAAACTTCGGCCCAGCGTCACATATCTCGCCCTCCAAGAGCAAGACGCGCCGAAACCGGCGCCCCGCGACCACGAATTGGGGGTAAATGCGCCATGACCACGGAAACCAAAGTCGAAACCCATGCCTTTCAGGCGGAAGTGGGCAAGCTTCTCGATATCGTCGCCCACTCGCTGTACAGCCAGAAGGAAATCTTCCTTCGCGAGCTGATCTCAAACGCGTCCGACGCCTGTGACAAGCTGCGCTACCGGGCCTTGACCGAACCCAAGCTGATCGAGGGCGATCCCGGCTTTCGCATCACGCTTTCATTGGACAAGAAAACCAAGACGCTGACCGTCTCCGACAACGGCGTCGGCATGGACAAGGACGAGCTGACCGGCATCCTGGGCACCATCGCGCGGTCGGGCACGCAGGCTTTCGTCGAAGGACTTTCCGGCGACGGTAAGAAAGACAAGGATAAGGCGGTATCGCTGATCGGCCAGTTCGGCGTCGGCTTCTATTCCGCCTTCATGGTCGCCGATTTGGTCGAGGTCGTGACCCGCAAGGCCGGCACCGACACGGCCGTCAAATGGGCGTCCGACGGGCGCGGTGAATTCACCATCGAGGATGCGGCGCGCGATACCCGCGGCACCGACGTCATCGTGCATCTGAAGAAAGACGAAAAGGAATATCTGGAGCCCGCCCGCATCGAACACATCGTGCGGACCTATTCGGACCATATCGGCATTCCCATCGTTCTGGCCGGCGACGGCAAGGACAGCGCGGAAAAGACCCTGAACACGGCGTCGGCGATCTGGACCCGCGACAAGAAGGACGTGACGGACGAGCAGTACACGGAATTCTACCACCATGCGGCCCATGCCTTCGACGACCCCTGGATGACCCTGCACAACCGGGTCGAGGGCGTGGTCAGCTATACCAACCTGCTGTTCATTCCCTCCATGCGGCCGTTCGACCTGTTCCACCCGGACCGCACGGGACAGGTGAAGCTGTACGTCAAACGGGTGTTCATCACCGACAATTGCGAAGGCCTGCTGCCGCCTTACCTGCGCTTCGTGAAGGGGGTCGTGGACTCGGAAGACCTGGCGCTCAACGTCAGCCGCGAAATGATGCAGCACAATCCCGTGGTCGCGAAAATTTCCCAGGGCCTGACCAAGCGCATCTTCGGCGAACTGAAGAAGTCGGCGGACAAGAAGCCCGAGGACTATCAAAAGTTCTGGGAAACCTTCGGCCCCGTGCTGAAGGAAGGCTTGTACGAAGACGGCGACAACCGCGAGAAGATTTTGGAGCTTGCCCGCTTCAAAAGCTCGGAACGCGACGGCTGGATCAGCCTGGCCGATTATGTCGCCGCCATGAAGGACGGCCAGGACGCGATCTTCTATATCTCCGGCGAAGACCCGGAAGCGGCCCTCGCCAGCCCGCAGCTGGAAGGCTTCAAGGCCAAGGGGGTCGAGGTTCTGCTGATGACCGACCCGGTGGATGAATTCTGGCTGTCCCACGTCGGCGCGTTCCAGGAAAAAGCCTTCAAATCGGCGACCCGGGGCGGCGCCGACCTGGCCAAGATCGCCAAGGCCAAGGACGCCGATAAGGATGCGGCCAAGGACGATGCGGACAAGGCCGACGACAAAACCGCGACCCCCGGCATGGACCAGCTGATCGCCGCGTTCAAGGTGGCGCTGGGCGACAAGGTCAAGGACGTGCGCCCGTCGGAACGCCTGACCGACAGTGCGGTCTGCCTGGTCGCCGACGACGGCGATATGGACATCAACCTGGAACGGCTGCTGAAACAGCACAAGCAGCTGGACGGGCGGAACCTGTCGCCGCGCATTCTGGAACTCAACCCGGATCACGCCCTGGTCACCAAGCTGGCCAAGCTGGCCGAGGCGAAAAACGCCAAGGACACAGCGCTGGACGACGCGGCGTTCCTGCTGCTCGATCAGGCACGCATCCTGGAAGGCGAGCCGGTGATCGACGCCCAGGCCTTTTCCAGGCGGCTCAGCAATCTGATGGCCAAGGGTTTGGCTTAAGCAAAACGACCGACGGCCCGGCGGTTTTTCCGCCGGGCCGCAGGGCCGCGTTCCCAGGGAATTTTATTTAGAAGGAACTTTCCGCCGCCAGCATCTGGCGGAACAACAGCCGGGCGCGCGCCGACGACACCACGTCGCGCATGTCGTCCAAGGTCACGCCATCACGCGCCATGACCAGATGGACCAGGGGGTCGCTCAGGACATCGTCCATCTGCGGTTCGCGCCTGGGGTTCAGGTAATATCGAGACATCATTGCCACTTCGTTCATCGCGTGGGACTCCTCATTGGCCGCACAGGGGTTCGAGATCGGCGTCAGGCGTCCCGCATGCCCGCGTCCCCCCCGGGTCCGGCCGCCATCGCCGCTTGCCGGGACCATAGGTTTCCAAGATGAACCCGTGATGACAGAGCCATGAAGGTGGAACGGCAATTGGAAGCACCCCGCGGCCACGAAAAAGGCCGGCCCAAGCGGGCCGGCCTTCTCTGTTCGGTGGTGCGAACCCTTAAGCGGCGAGCCGCTTCAGCACGTACTGCAGGATGCCGCCGGCGAGGAAGTAATCGACCTCGTCAACGGTATCGATGCGGCACAGCACCGGGACCTCTTCGGTCGTGCCGTCCTTGCGATGGATCTTCAGGGCCAGGGTCATGCGCGGCGTGATGCCGGCGTTGAGCCCGACCACGTCATAGGTTTCCGAACCGTCGAGCTTCAGCGTCTGGCGCGTCACGCCCGAGGGGAACTGCAGCGGCAACACGCCCATGCCGACAAGGTTGGAGCGGTGGATACGCTCGAAGCTTTCGACGATCACCGCCTGAATGCCCAGAAGACGCGTGCCCTTGGCCGCCCAGTCGCGGGATGATCCCGTGCCGTATTCGGCGCCGCCGATGACGACCAGCGGGATGCCCTGGGCCTTGTAGCCCATGGCCGCTTCGTAAATCGTCGTCGTTTCGCCGGTCGGCTGCAAAGTGGTGAAGCCGCCTTCCGTGCCCGGGGCCATTTCGTTCTTGATACGGATGTTGGCGAAGGTGCCGCGCATCATGACTTCGTGGTTGCCGCGGCGGGAGCCATAGGAGTTGAAGTCCATCGGGCGCACCTGATGTTCCATCAGGTAGGTCCCGGCGGGGCTGTCCGCCTTGATGTTGCCGGCGGGCGAGATGTGGTCGGTGGTCACCGATTGGCCCAGCAGCGCGATCGGGCGGGCGCCGATGATGTCTTCGGCCTTGCCTTCGTCGTCGATCGAGATGTCTTCGAAGAACGGCGGGTGCTGAACGTAGGTCGAGCCCGGGTTCCAATTGTAGGTCAGCGACTTGGTGGTCTTGATCGCCTTCCAGTTCGCGTCGCCTTCCAGCACGTTGGCGTAGCGGGCGCGGAACATTTCCGGCGTCACGCAGGCGTCCATGACCTTCTTGACCTCGGCATTGGAAGGCCAAATGTCCTTCAGATAGACGTCCTTGCCGTCACGGTCCTGGCCGATCGGGTCGGTCAGCAGGTCGATGTTGATGTTACCGGCCAGCGCATAGGCGACGACCAGCGGCGGCGAGGCCAGATAGTTGGCGCGGGTCAGGGGATGCACCCGGCCTTCGAAGTTGCGGTTGCCGGACAGCACGGCGGCGACGCAGAGGTTCTGTTCCTCGATCACCTCGTGGATGTCTCCCGGCAGGGGGCCGGAGTTGCCGATGCAGCTGCCGCAGCCGTAGCCGGCCAGGTTGTAGCCGATGGCATCCAGGTGTTCGGTCAGGCCGCCGGCGTTCAGATAGTCGGTGACGACCTGGCTGCCGGGGGCGAGCGAGGTCTTGACCCAGGGCTTCTTGGTCAGGCCGCGTTCGTTGGCCGCCTTGGCGACCAGACCGGCGGCGACCATCACCGCCGGGTTCGACGTGTTGGTGCAGCTGGTGATGGCGGCGATGACGATGGCGCCGTCGGACAGGTCGAAATCACAATGCGACACGTGGATGGTTTTCTGCGTATCGCGGCCGCCGGAAATTTCCTTGAAGTTGTCTTTGAAGGACGACGCGGCGTCGGTCAGCTTGAGACGGTCCTGGGGCCGCTTCGGGCCGGCCAGGGACGGCACCACGGTGCCGATGTCCAGTTCCAGGGTGTCCGTGTAGACGGGATCGGGCGTCGAGGAATCACGCCACATGCCCTGGGCCTTGGCATAGGCTTCGACCAGGGCGACGCGATCAGCATCGCGGCCGGTGAAGATCAGGTAATCGAGGGTCGCCTGGGTGACCGGGAAGAAGCCGCAGGTCGCACCGTATTCCGGGGCCATGTTGGCGATGGTCGCCTGATCGGCGAGGGACAGGTGATCCAGGCCGTCGCCATAGAATTCGACGAACTTGCCGACCACGCCCTTTTTGCGCAGCATTTCCGTGACCGTGAGCACCAGGTCCGTGGCGGTCATGCCTTCGGCCAGCGCGCCGGTCAGCTTGAAGCCGACAACCTCGGGGATCAGCATGGACACGGGCTGGCCCAGCATCACGGCCTCGGCCTCGATGCCGCCCACGCCCCAGCCCAGGACCGACAAGCCGTTTACCATGGTGGTGTGGCTGTCGGTGCCGACGCAGGTGTCCGGATAGGCGACCGTCTTGCCGTCGACCTCGGTCGTCCATACGACCTGGGCCAGATATTCCAGGTTGACCTGGTGGCAGATGCCGGTGCCCGGCGGCACCACGCGGAAGTTGTCGAAGGCGCCCTGGCCCCATTTCAGGAATTCATAGCGTTCCTGGTTACGCTCGAATTCCAGCGCAACGTTCTCCGCGAACGCGGTCGGGGTGCCGGCATTGTCGATCATCAGGGAATGGTCGATAACCAGATCGACGGGGGAAAGCGGGTTGATCTTGGCCGGATCGCCGCCCAGGATGTTCATGGCGTCACGCATGGACGCCAGATCGACCACGGCGGGAACGCCGGTGAAGTCCTGCATCAGCACGCGGGCCGGGCCGTAGGCGATTTCATGGTCCGATTTGCGGGTGTCGAGCCATTTGGCCACCGCCTTCACGTCATCGACCGTAACCGTGCGGCCGTTTTCACGGCGCAACAGGTTTTCCAGCAATACCTTCAGGGAAAACGGCAGCCGCCCGACGGCGCCGATGCCGGCCGCTTCCGCGGCTTCCAGAGAGAAATAATCGTATTCCTTGCCGCCGACCGAAAGGGTGCGGCGGGTTTTAAGGGTATCTTGGCCGGTGATGGACATATGGGGAACCTCCGCTTGGCGCTCGCGCATGATTTTGCGCATGCTGGACTTAGCACTAATCCCCCTTCTGTCTATAGCTATGGTGCGCCGCGGGCCAGGTCAACCAGGAAGCGGATAACTCGTCACGCCCATGCAAGGGCGGAGGGCAAATCCGCGCCCCTTATCAGGAACCCTCTGCGGTGAAGGTTTCTATTGGCGTTTACGTTTAATCACCCAAGCGGAGCGATAAGGGGATTTTCAAGCCAATCGCTCTGTTTTCGTCTGATCCCGGCATGGCCGCTTATTCGGAATGAAACCGGACTAAACCCTAACATATCAAGCGATTGGATTCACCTTGCAAGCCGAACTAGGCTAAACTAAACCATCCCCGGCGCGTTTTTGGCGAGATCGCTCACCCGATCCGCCGTTGATTTGTCGAGAACACCCAGAATTGCGGAGCAATCATGAGCTTGTACACGGATTATTTGGCCGAAATCGCAGAACGTAAAAAGCAGGATTTGCATCCGAAACCGATCGAAGACGGCGCGCTTGTCGAAGAACTGATCGCGCAGATCAAGGACACTGGGAACGCGCATCGGGAAGACTCTCTGAAGTTCTTTATTTACAACACGTTGCCGGGAACGACGAGCGCTGCCGGCGTCAAGGCGGCCTTCCTGAAAGAGATCATTCTCGGCCAGGCCGACGTCAAGGAGATCACGCGGGATTTCGCGTTCGAGCTTCTTTCGCACATGAAGGGCGGGCCGTCGGTCGAGGTATTGCTGGATTTGGCGCTGGGCGATGATGCCGACATCGCCAAGGCCGCGGCCGACGTTCTGAAAACCCAGGTTTTCCTGTACGACGCGGACACGGACCGCCTGCAAGCGGCCTACAAGGCCGGAAACCCGATCGCCAAGGATATCCTGCAAAGTTACGCCGATGCCGAATTCTTCACCAAGTTGCCGGAGATTGAGGACAAAATCGACGTCGTGACCTACGTCGCGGCGGAAGGCGATATCTCCACCGACCTGATGTCCCCGGGCGCCGAGGCGCATTCCCGCGCCGACCGGGAATTGCACGGCAAAAGCTTCATTTCGGAAAAAGCCCAGAAAGAGATCCAGGCACTCAAACTTCAGCATCCAGGCAAGCGCCTGATGCTGATCGCCGAGAAAGGCACCATGGGCGTCGGCTCGTCGCGCATGTCCGGGATCAATAACGTGGCGTTGTGGATGGGCGAGCAGGCCAGCCCCTACGTGCCGTTCGTCAACATCGCGCCGATCGTCGCCGGCACCAACGGTATTTCGCCGATCTTCCAGACCACGGTGGGCGTCACCGGCGGCATCGGCGTGGACCTTAAGAACTGGGTCAAAAAGGTTGATGAGAACGGCAACGCCATCATCAACAACGACGGCAGCCCCGTGCTGGAGGAAAAATACTCCGTCGCCACGGGCACGACCCTGACCATCGATACGAAAGCCAAGAAGCTCCTGAACGAAGACGGCACCGAAGAACTGGCCGACGTTTCGAAGGCCTTCTCGCCGCAATCGATTGAGTTCATGAAGGCCGGCGGCTCCTATGCCATCGACTTCGGCAAGAAACTCCAGATCTTCGCCGCCGAAACGCTGGGCGTAGAACCGAAACCGGTGTTCGCGCCCGCCAAGGTGGTTTCCCACCCGGGCCAGGGTCTGACGGCGGTCGAGAAAATCTTCAACAACAATGCCGTGGGCGTTCCGGAAGGAACCGTTCTGCACGCCGGTTCCGACGCCATGGTGAAGGTCAACATCGTCGGATCGCAAGACACGACCGGCCCGATGACCGTCCAGGAGCTGGAGGCCATGGCCGCGACCGTGATCTCCCCGGTTCTGGACGGCGCCTACCAGTCCGGCTGTCACACGGCCTCCGTGTGGGACAGTAAGGCGCAGGCCAATACGCCCAAGCTTATGGCCTTCATGAACAAGTTCGGGCTGGTCACCGGCCGCGACCCGAAAGGCGTCTACCCGGCCATGACGGACGTCATCCACAAGGTCTTGAACGACATCACCGTCGACGACCGGGCGATCATCATCGGCGGCGATTCGCACACCCGGATGTCCAAAGGCGTCGCCTTCGGGGCCGACTCGGGCACCGTTGCGCTGGCGCTGGCCTTGGGCATGGCGAACATCACCGTTCCTGAATCCGTCAAGGTGACCTTCAAAGGCAAGATGGCCGACCACATGGATTTCCGGGACGTGGTCCACGCGACCCAGGCCCAGATGCTGGCCCAGTTCGACGGGGAAAACGTTTTCCAGGGCCGCATCATCGAAGTGCACATCGGCACGCTGCTGGCGGACCAGGCCTTCACCTTCACCGACTGGACCGCCGAGATGAAGGCCAAGGCGTCGATCTGTATTTCCAATGATGAAACCCTGATCGAGTCCCTGGAAATCGCCAAGTCCCGCATCCAGATCATGATCGACAAGGGCATGGAAATCCCGTCAGGGATGCTTCAAGGGCTGATCGACAAGGCGGACAAACGCATCGCGCAAATCAAATCCGGAGAGCAGCCCGCGCTGCGGCCGGACGACAACGCCAAATACCATGCGGAAGTCGTCGTCGACCTGGACCAGATCAACGAGCCGATGATCGCCGACCCCGACGTCAACAATATCGACGTGGCGAAACGCTATACCCACGACACCATCCGCCCGATTTCCTATTACGGCGGCAACAAGAAAGTCGATTTGGGCTTCGTCGGCTCCTGCATGGTGCACAAAGGTGACCTGAACATCGTCGCGCAGATGTTCCGGAACCTGGAAAAGGCCAATGGCAAGATCGAATTCAACGCGCCCCTGGTTGTCGCCCCGCCGACCTACAACATCGTCGATGAGCTGAAGGCGGAAGGCGACTGGGAAATCCTGCAAAAGTACGCCGGGTTCGAGTTCGACGACACGTCACCCAAGACCGAGGCGCGTAAAGCTTACGAGAACACCCTTTATCTGGAGCGTCCCGGCTGCAACCTGTGCATGGGCAACCAGGAAAAAGCGGAAAAGGGCGACACGGTCATGGCCACCTCGACCCGCCTGTTCCAGGGCCGGGTCGTGGCGGACTCCGATGAAAAGAAAGGGGAATCGCTGCTGGCGTCGACCCCGGTCGTGGTGTTGTCGACGATCCTCGGGCGGACACCCAGCGTTGACGAGTACAAGTCCGCGGTGGATGGCATCAACCTGACCAAGTTCACGCCGCCGCTGGCGTAAATATCGGTTAGGTTCGCGGCACCGTTATTGGCCGAGAATTAGAACGGGAACTTGCGCCCCGGTGAGATGCGTCGACGTCCTGAAACGCATCTCACCGGGCGCTCCCTGAATTCGGTGCTGCCGCCGGCGCGCTAAGCGCAGCGGCACCTCCCCATTCTTCATATCCATTGCATGCGATGATCTGCACGGCGTCACCGGGGATGATTGTCCCCGCATCGGCTCCGTCGGACCGTAAGATGACGCAGCGTCAACTGCGAAAACTCATACATGCCTGTTCAGCGCCGGGACATTTCGGCTTGCGTCTTTCGGGGCAATCTGCATCCTATTTCCCCATAGCGCTCGGCAAGAGGCGTCGACCATAAAAAAATCCTAAAGCACATCTGACTTAAGAAGGCTGAGGATTTACAGGGAGACATCGATGTCCGGCGATCATGCGGCGGGCCTAGACACTTTTCCCAAACTGTTGGCCGCGAACGCGCGCATCCGGGGGGGCAAACCCGCAAGCCGCGAAAAAGATTACGGGATCTGGCAGACCTGGACATGGTCCGAGGTCGCCGACGAGGTCCGCGCACTCGCCTGTGGCCTGGCGGCGTTGGGATTCAAGCGGGGCGACCGGTTGGCCATCATCGGCGACAACCGGCCCCATCTGTACTGGTCCATGCCGGCGGCCCAGGCCGTGGGCGGCGTGCCGGTACCGATCTATCAGGATTCCGTCGCCGACGAGATGCAATACGTGCTGGCGCACGCGGAATGCCGTTTCGCCGTGGTCGAGAACCAGGAGCAGGTCGACAAGCTGCTGGAGATCAAGGACCGCCTGCCGCTCTTGGAAACGATCATTTATCATTTCCCCCGCGGTATGCGTCATTACACGCAGGATTTCCTCCACCTGTACGCCGACGTCCAGGACAAGGGGCGCGCCTTTGATGCGGCCAATGCCGGATTCTACGACGGCGAGGTCGCCAAGGGCGCCGGCGGGGATCTGGCCATCATGGTTTATACCTCGGGCACCACGGGCCGGCCCAAGGGCGTCATGTTAAGCGCCGACAACCTGATCCAGACGGCGCGCAACGCCGCCGACTGGGAAGGCCTGACGGACGACGACGAGATGCTGGCCTATCTGCCCATGGCCTGGGTCGGCGACCACATCTTCTCGGTCGCCCAGGCCTTCACCCACGGGTTCTGCGTCGCCTGCCCGGAAAGTGCGGAAACGGTACTGCAGGATCTGCGTGAAATCGGCCCGACCTATTTCTTCGCGCCGCCGCGCATCTTCGAAAACATCCTGACCACGGTGATGATCCGGATCGAGGACGCGGCCCCCTGGAAACAGCGCATGTTCCATTATTTCATGGACCTGGCCGGCCGGGTCGGGCGCGACATCCTGGACGGCAAGCCGGTCCCTTTCGCGGACCGTGTGAAATACCGGCTGGGTGAATTCCTGGTCTATGGGCCGCTTAAGAACGTTCTGGGCCTGACGCGCATGCGGCTGGGCTATACGGCGGGTGAGGCCATCGGCCCCGACATCTTCGATTTCTACCGCTCGCTCGGCCTGAACCTGAAGCAGCTGTACGGCTCGACCGAGGCCTCGGTGTTCATCACCATTCAGCCCAACGGCGACATCCGCTCCGATTCCGTGGGCGTGCCGGCCCCGGGGGTCGACATCCGCATCGCCGATACGGGCGAGGTCCTGTTCAAGAGCCCCGGCGTGTTTCACGCCTATTACAAGGACGACGATGCCACCGCCGAGACCAAGACCGCCGACGGCTGGGTCCATACCGGCGACGCCGGGTTCCTGGACGCCGACGGACATCTTAAGATCATCGACCGGGCCAAGGACGTGGGCAGGCTGACGGACGGCACGCTGTTCGCCCCCAAGTACCTGGAAAACAAACTTAAATTCTTCCCCTTCGTATCCGAAGCCGTGACCTTCGGCGATGGGCGGGACTATGTCGCGGCGTTCATCAACATGGATCTGGAAGCGGTCGGCAACTGGGCCGAACGGCGCGGCCTCGCCTATACGGGCTATACGGACCTGGCCGGCCGGCCCGAGGTTCTGGAACTGGTCGCCGACTGCGTCGACAAGGTCAACGCCGACCTGGCCCAGGATGACAAGCTGGCGGGATCGCAGATCAAACGGTTCCTGATCCTGCACAAGGAACTGGACGCCGACGACGGCGAGTTGACGCGCACCCGCAAGGTTCGGCGCAGTGTCATCACCGAACGCTACGGCGACCTGATCGCCGCCCTTTATTCGGACCAGGACCATTGCGAGGTCACCGCGACCGTGACCTTCGAAGACGGCCGCACGGACACCATCCACGCCGATCTGAAAATCCGCGACGCCAAGGTGATCCCACCCGGCGCGGCACAGGCGGCGGCATGAGCGGCACCCGCGGCGCATAGGAACGAAAGGAACCTAAATGCCGGACGGCCCCCAGACACCCACCGGACGCGTCATCGGCGACGTCATCATGAAGGTGGAGAACGTGTCGCTGTCGTTCGGCGGCGTGCGCGCGCTCGACAACGTGTCGTTCGACGTGCGCGAACATGAAATCCTCGCCATCATCGGGCCCAACGGGGCCGGCAAGTCGTCCATGCTGAACTGCATCAACGGCTTCTACCATCCGCAGGAAGGGGCCATCACCTACAAGGGCAAGCGCCGAGATACGGCCAAGCCCTATGAGGCGGCCGAGGAAGGCATCGCCCGCACCTTCCAGAACATCGCCCTGTTCAAGGGCATGTCGACACTCGACAACATCATGACCGGGCGCGGGCTGAAGATGAAACGCAACCTGTTCTGGCAGGCGCTTTATTACGGCCCGGCGCTCAAGGAAGAGCTCGAGCACCGCGCCAAGGCGGAAGAGGTCATCGACTTTCTGGAGATCGAGGCGATCCGCAAGACGCCCGTGGGCCGCCTGCCCTACGGCCTGCAGAAACGGGTCGAACTGGGCCGGGCGCTGGCCGCCGAACCGGACCTGCTGCTGCTCGACGAGCCGATGGCCGGCATGAACCACGAGGAAAAAGAGGACATGGTCCGCTACATCCTCGACGTGAATGACGAATACGGCACCACCATCGTTCTGATCGAACACGACATGAGCGTGGTCATGGATATATCCGACCGGGTCGTGGTGCTGGACTACGGCAAGAAACTGGCCGCCGGCACGCCGGACGAGGTCAAGCGCAACCAAGACGTAATCGACGCCTATCTGGGCGTCAGCCACGACTAGGGCGCGGGGGGAACGACACCTATGGAATTTCTCGAATCGATCCTGGTCACCCCGTTCATCGAGATATGGGAAAGCCCGTACTATTTCATCGAACTGGTGTTGGTCGGCCTGTCCACGGGCGTCCTCTATTCCCTGGTGGCACTCGGCTTCGTGCTGATCTTCAAAGCGTCGGGCATGTTCAACTTCGCCCAGGGGGCGATGGTGCTGTTCGCGGCCTTGACCCTGGTCGGCCTGATGGAACACGGCCTGCCGCTTTGGGCCGCGCTGATCCTCAGCGTCGCCACCATGGTCGGCCTCGCCTTTCTGGTCGAACGCTTCATGCTGCGCCATCTCGTCAACCAGGAAGGCCTGATCCTGTTCATGGCGACGATCGGCCTCAACTTCATCCTCGAAGGCACGGGCCAGCTGATGTGGGGGTCGGACGTCAAACGCCTTGAGATCGGCATCCCGGACCAGCCGTTCGACATTCTCGGCGGCAAGGTATTGCTCAACACCTTCGACGTGACCGCCGCCTTCATCGGAGCATTGCTGGTGATCACGCTTGCCGTGTTCTTTCAGAAAACCCCCATGGGCCGGGCGCTGCGCGCCGTCGCCGACGACCATCAGGCGGCCCTCAGCGTGGGCATCCCGCTGAAAACCATCTGGATCGCCGTATGGACCATCGCGGGCATTGTCGCTCTGGTCGCCGGCATCGTCTGGGGGGCCAAGTCGGGGGTGCAGTTCTCGCTGTCGCTGATCGCGCTGAAGGCCCTGCCGGTGCTGATCCTGGGCGGGTTCACCTCGGTTCCGGGCGCCATCGTCGGCGGCCTGATCATCGGCGTCGGCGAAAAGGTCGCGGAAGGGTTCTGGGGACCGGCCCTCGGCGGCGCCATCGAAAACTGGTTCGCCTACATGCTCGCCCTCGCGTTCCTGGTGTTCCGGCCCCAGGGACTGTTCGGCGAAAAAATCATCGAGCGCGTGTAGGAAGGAACCGGACAGATGTTTTACAGAGAAGCCGGCCAGTTCAAGACCACCTACCAGGACGACCAGGCCGTTTTCCCGGTGCTCCAGGACAAGGCCGCCGTGTTCCTGTTGATTCTCGTCGCCTATGCGGTGCCGTTCGTCGCCGACGAATACTGGCTGCAGGCGATCTTCATCCAGTTCCTGGTATTCGCCCTGATGGCGATCGGCCTGAACATCCTGATGGGCTACGCCGGGCAGGTCTCACTCGGCACCGGGGCCTTCGCCGCCGTCGGCGCCTATGCCTGCTACAAGCTGACGACCAACATCGAAGGCATGAACATCATCGTCGCCATCCTGCTGTCGGGCGGCTGCGCCGCCGCCGTCGGCGTGGTGTTCGGCCTGCCCAGTCTGCGCATCAAGGGCTTTTATCTGGCCGTCGCGACCCTGGCCGCCCAGTTCTTCATCCTGTGGCTGTTCAACAAGGTCGGCTGGTTCTACAACAACAACCCGTCGGGCACGATCACGGCACCGCCGCGCGAACTTTTCGGGGTGCTGATCACCGGCCCCTCGGCCTCGCCCGAGGCCCGCTATATCGTCTGCCTGACCTTCCTGATCGTCTTCGCCTGGTTCGCGAAAAATTTGGTGCGCGGACGCATCGGGCGGAACTGGATGGCGATCCGCGATATGGACATCGCCGCCGAAATCATCGGCATCCGCCCGCTGCAGACCAAGCTTCTGGCCTTTGCGATTTCGTCGTTCTATTGCGGCGTGGCGGGAGCCTTGATGATTTTCTGCTGGCTCGGCTCGGCGGAGACGGAGGCCTTTGACCTGGTCAACGTGTCGTTCCGCGTGCTGTTCATGATCATCATCGGCGGCCTGGGGTCGATCGGCGGCTCCATCATGGGGGCCGCGTTCATCATTCTGGTGCCGATCTTCCTGACCAACTTTCCGCCCATGGTCGGCCTGGATATTTCCACGGCTTTGCAGAAGCACCTGGAAGAAATCATCTTCGGCGTGATGATCGTGTTTTTCCTGATCGTCGAACCGGAAGGCTTCGCGCGGCTGTGGCAAATTTTGCGCGAGAAGCTCAGGAAATGGCCGTTCCCGTACTGACGGGACGGCTCGAAGGTTTTTTGAAGTGACGCGGCGCGACTGCCGCCAAGACCAATAACAAGCGATGTTGGAAACCGGATTGTGCGCGCTGGGCCGCCTGGCACCGCCGCGCACAGCCCGAAGGACAATCAAAAGGACCAAGCCCTACAAAAACCGGGGCGTCCGCAACTGGGAGACACAACCATGAAGTTCCGTAAACTGGTACTGGCCACGGCTGCAACCGTGGTTGGCCTCGGTACGTTCGCCGCGGCCGAAATCGCCAAGGCGGACGAGCAGTTCTTTCCGATGCTCGTCTACCGCACCGGCGCCTATGCACCGTCCGGCATTCCCGTCGCCAACGGGTTCCGCGACTACTACACCCTGCTTAACAAGCGCGACGGCGGCATCAACGGCGTCACCGTGACCTTCGAAGAATGCGAAACCCAGTACAAGACCAACCTGGGCGTCGAATGCTACGAGAAGCTGAAGGGCAACGGCCCGACGGGGGCCTCGCTGTTCAATCCCTATTCGACGGGCATCACCTATCAGCTGATCCCGAAGGCCAGCGTCGACAAGATTCCGATCCTGTCCATGGGTTACGGCCGCACCTCGGCCGCCGACGGACGGGTGTTTGAATGGGTCTTCAACCCGCCCGCCACCTATTGGTCGCAGGCGTCGGCGGTCATCAAGTACTTCTCCCGCCGGGCCGGCGGATATGACAAGCTGGCCGGCAAGAAGATCGTCCACCTGCACCACAACTCCGCCTACGGCAAAGAAGCCAACCCGACGCTTGAGGTTCTGGCCAAACGCTACGGCTTCAAACTGACCCTGGTTCCGGTCGACCATCCCGGCCAGGAACAGGCCTCGCAATGGCGTCAGATCCGCCGCATCAAGCCGGACTTCATCTTCATGTCCGGCTGGGGCGTCATGAACCAGGTCGCCATCAAGGAAGCCGGCAACATCCGCTATCCCATGGATCAGTTCGTCGGCAACTGGTGGTCCGGTTCGGACGCCGACGTGGTGCCCGCCGGCGACGGCGCCAAGGGGTATCTCTCGACCACCTTCCATGGCGCGGGTTCTGACTTCGGCGTTCATGCCGACATCATCAAGCATATCTACGGCGGTGATGCGGCGGCGGCCAAGGAAAACAAGGTCGGCGAGGTTCTGTACAACCGCGGCGTCGTCAACGCCATGTTCGCCACCGAAGCCGTGCGCACGGCCCAGGCCAAGTTCGGCAACAAGTCCCTGACCGGCGAACAGGTCCGCTGGGGCCTGGAAAACCTGAACATCACCCAGGAAACCCTGGATAAGCTCGGTTTCAAGGGGATGGTCAGCCCGCTCAAGATCACCTGCGAAGACCATGAAACCATGGGGCCGGTGATCATCCAGAAATGGGACGGCGCCAAATGGTCCTATGCCAGTGAATGGCTGACGCCGATGCGCGACATCGTCCGCCCCCTCGTGGAGGCCGATGCCGCGGCCTACGCGAAGGAAAACAACATCACCCCCCGCAACTGCAACTAAGCGGTTGCGACGGGTCCCCGGACAGAACACGAAAGGCGAGGTTCATGGCACAGGCTGTTGAACAGAAGACCGAGGCGGCCGCCCTGACGTCACCGCTCGTGGTCAACAACATCGAGGTCATCTACGACCATGTGATCCTGGTGTTGAAGGGGGTATCGCTTGAGGTTCCCGAGGGGGGCATCGTCGCCCTCCTCGGGGCCAACGGCGCCGGCAAGACGACGACGCTGAAGGCCATTTCCAACCTTCTGGGGGCCGAACGCGGCGAAGTCACCAAGGGCGAGATATTGTTCCGGGGCGAACGCGTCGACAGCCTGACGCCCAACGAACTGGTCAAGCGCGGCGTCATCCAGGTCATGGAAGGCCGCCACTGTTTCGAACATCTGACCGTCGAAGACAACCTGATGACCGGCTCCTACACCCGCCGGGACGGCGCCGCCGCCGTCGCCGAAAGCCTGGAGAAGGTCTACCACTATTTTCCGCGCCTGAAGGAACGCCGCACCTCGCAGGCGGGCTATACCTCGGGCGGCGAACAGCAGATGACCGCCATCGGCCGGGCACTCATGGCCAATCCCAACACCATCCTGCTGGACGAGCCCTCCATGGGCCTGGCCCCGCAGCTGGTCGAGGAGATTTTCGAGATCGTGAAGGCGCTCAACGAAAAGGAGGGCGTGTCGATCCTGCTGGCCGAACAGAACACCATGATCGCGCTGAAATACGCCGATTACGGCTACATCCTGGAAAACGGCCGCGTGGTCATGGACGGCGACGCGGCGGGCCTCCGGGAAAACCCGGATGTGAAGGAATTCTACCTGGGCCTGGCCGGGGAAGGCCGCAAGAGCTTCCGCGACGTCAAGCATTACCGCCGCCGCAAGCGCTGGCTCTGACGCAAATCCCGCGCAACCCGGCACGGATTGTGCCGGCGCATTTGCGTGAACCCCATAACGAGAGGCGCACCATGCCCGACAATCCCCATTACGATGACCAGGAAACCCGGGCGGCCGAGGCCCGCGAGGCGACCCTGTTCGAGGCGTTGCGGGCGCGCCTGGCCCAGGCCAAGGCGAAGGCCCCCTATTACCGCGAAGTCCTGTCCGACATCGACCCGGCCGGGATCACCGACCGCGCGGCGCTGGCCAAACTGCCCGTGACCCGCAAGTCGGAACTGGTCGACCGGCAGGCGCCGGGCCATACCCTGGGCGGCCTGACCACCGTGCCCGACGGGCGGCTGCGCCATATCTATCAAAGCCCGGGGCCGACCTATGACGCCGACGGCCAGGGGGCGGACTGGTGGCGCATGGCGCGCGGGCTGTATGCCGCCGGGATGCGCGCGGGCGACGTCCTGCACAACACCTTTTCCTATCACCTGACGCCGGCTGGGCTGATGGTCGACAGCGGCGCCCAGGCGATTGGCTGCGCCGTGGTGCCCGCCGGCGTCGGCAATACGGAACTACAGGTCCGCGCCATCGAACACATTCGCCCCACGGCCTATTGCGGCACGCCGTCGTTCCTCAAGGTGCTGCTCGACAAGGCCGCCGAAAAGGGGGCGGACGTGTCCTCGCTCGCCAAGGCCGCCGTCGGCGGGGAGCCTTTCCTGCCCGATCAACGCGCCGCCTGCGACGCCGCCGGGATCGACGCCTTTAACATCTATGCCTCCGCCGACGTCGGCCTGATCGCCTATGAATCGACGGCCCGCGAAGGCCTGATCCTGGAAGAGGGCCTGATCCTGGAAATCGTCACCCCCGGCACGGGCGATCCGGTCGCACCGGGCCAGGTCGGCGAGGTTCTCCTGACCACGCCGTTCAATGCCGATTATCCGCTGATCCGTTTCGCCACCGGCGACATGTCGGCGGTGATGGCCGGGACCAGCCCCTGCGGGCGCACCAACACCCGCATCAAGGGCTGGATGGGCCGCGCCGATCAGGCGGCCAAGGTCAAGGGCATGTTCATCCACCCGCGCCAGATCGCCGACATCGTCAAGCGCCACCCCGAAATCGCCCGCGCCCGCATGATGGTGACGCGCGAGGGCGGCGCCGACGCCATGACCCTGATGTGCGAGACCGCCCCGCCCGCCCCGAATACCCTCGCCGCCACGGTCGCCGAAACCATCCAGGCGACCTGCAAGCTCAAGGGCGGGGTTGAGTTCGTTGCCCCCGGCAGCCTGCCCAACGACGGCAAGGTGATCGATGATCGGCGGGGGGCGGGGGGTTAGGTTGTTGGGATTGTCCGCTTGTAGCCAGAAGCGGACATTGAGGTTCGTCGGTCAAGCAACTACCCTAGCATCACGCGTGAGGGGGGAGATTTGGTTTGGCTAAGCAGGGTTCTATATTTCGGGCTTTGTTTGTTGTGCTTGTCGTGCTGACTGGGCTTCTTTGCAAAGTTCACGCTCGGGAAATCGTTTATACGCCAAGCAGTCCCATTTATTTGCACGAGAGCATTGATCTAGCTACGCAGATAGATGATGCAATAAAGACCTCAGCGAGTATTAGCTGGCCCATCGAGCCCGGAAAAATTCCGTTTCTAACTGGTTCCCAAATTGCTGAGGAATGGACCTCAGGAAAAGCAACGGTCCTGATCGTTGCTGAGCCTTTCTTCTGTTTTATGGCTCTAACTGAACGTGCAGTTGTAATCGACGGAAAAGTCCCGGACCTGAGCGGGCTTGAGGCTCTGAACTACCTCAAGAAGAAGCTTTCGCCTCCCAAAGATGGTTGCCGATTTAGAGTGATAGGCTTCGAAAAATACTTATTCATCTATCCAGATGAGCTTTGGTTTAGCGACCCTCAACGCGGAATCCTTACAGAAGCAGTCCCAGCGCAAGCTGACTCAAGGGGGGTCATCTATTCGCAGGATCAACAAATTAGATCACGCTTGATTCTATCCGATCTAAGCAAACTGTATGGGAAGGCTCCCAAGGTCGCATCAGCAGGTATCTATGAACGTGACGGCCGCCCTATTTGTGAGGGGCATAGGACAGTCAGCGAATATCAAAAGATAGATTCGGGCGCCCGTTACAGAGTATCTGGAGAACTAGCTCTCAACTGTGGAACACACCGAAACGTCACCGGAACTTTCACTCAAGAATGGGTTGTTCGCACGGGGCAATGGGAAAGAAAAATCAAGTTCAAGGGAAGCGTGCAAGCCGATGGTTCGTCCTATGGCGGATATGTCATCGGCCATAGCTTGATGCTCCCAAGCGTTATGGAAAGTGAGAAGGGCAAGGGCCTCGTAGATTTTTTAGAGAAGGAAGTTCGGAAGTCTTTGGTGCCGGATTTTGGAAACGGGCTGGAATTCCGAGATGTGAAGTATGGCGAATACCGAGAGACAGGAAAACGTACCTTCAGTCTTAGTTGGCGAATACGAAATTTTTCAGATAAATCGTTGCAGGTCCCTTCAACCGTTCTGGATTTCATTTCCAAGAGCAAGAAAGTGATCGCTTCTCGTTTGGTTGATACCGGTGGCTTGATGTTGCAACCCGGAGCCGTAAAAGAATATTCAGCGAAAGTGCCGGTGACGGTCGAAAACCTCTTTAGTGTGAAATTGCGTTTTGTCTCTGACGAGGAAATTCGAAATCTTCGTTGAAGTCTCCCCTATAGACGCAAGCGCAAAGAGCTACTAATGGCCATGTCCGCCTTGGGTCATAAGCAAACCTCACTTCCCCCCACCAAACGCCTCCGCCTGCCGCAGCCAGCCCTGCGGCGTAACCAGGGCGACGAACGCGAAGCCCAGGTCCGATCCGGGGTCGGGGCGGACCACCACGGCCCCGGCCTCGTCCGTGTACTGGCCGGTCGCCGCGCGCATCAGGTTGCCGTGGCCGACCATGATGCGGTTGGTGGCGGGCGCCGGCGGGCGGGCCAGGAGGGTGCGGACGTTTTTTACCGCCGCGTCATGGCCGCCGACGTATTCCTGGGACCTAAGGTTCATGATTTCCGTCGTCGTGCGCACATCGCCCAGGCCCATCAGGCGGGCCGTTTCCGCCGCGCGGCAGTATTCCGAGGACAGCACCTCGCCCACGGGAATGGCGAGGGTGCGGATGGCCAGGCCGATCAGCTGCGCCGTCATCCGTCCCGTGTCCGACAATTGGCGCATCTTGGCCCCGTCGCAGCTTTGCCAATCCCCGGCCTGTCGCACCTGGTCGTTCTGGGCCCAATCCGTGGCCGAATGACGGAAATAGAGGACATGGCCGCCCGCCCGCAAGGCCGCGACCAAGGCCGCGTCATCGCGCTCCGCCGACAGCGCCGGGCGCGCGAACAGGGGCGCCAGGAACAGCAGCAACAGCAGGACCGGGGCGGCGCGAAGCCCCCCAAACTGGCGCGGTTTTGCCATGGAGATCAGGATATCGCCAAGGCGCCCCCCGGAAAAGCCCGGAATCTCAAGCATTTGGCGGGCACAAGAAAAGATCACATTGGGGACATAATCTCGCCCCAATCCGGGGGCTAAATAGGAACCATAGACCTCCTCGTCTATTAACCAGAGACCCCCCTCTCTGGTCCCCTTAATCGGCACCAGCCGAACTTAAAGCCGGGCTCTCCCCAAGAGCCCGGCTTTTTTTCGTCGCCGGCCCGGCCAGAGGCCCCTGTATTCACGCGCCTGTCCGGGGTATCTATGATCGAGAGGCACGCCCGCCCGGCAGGACAGGACCGTCATCCCCGTGAACCGTTTCGAAGGCATATCGCTGGACTGTCTGCGCAGTGCGCGGCCCGTGTTCCGGGGCTTGGCGTTCCAAATCGAAAGCGGCGGGGCGCTGGTGCTGACGGGGCCCAACGGCTCCGGCAAGTCGTCGCTGCTCAGGCTCATGGCGGGGCTGTTGCCGCCGGCGGCGGGCAGCCTGTCCTGGAACGGCCAGGCCATTTCCGACGACCCCGACGCCCACCGCCTGCGGCTGCGCTATCTCGGCCATCTGGATGCGGTGAAGCCGGCCCTGACGGCGGCGGAGAATTTGGCCTTCTGGGCCGGGCTGATGGGCGGCGATCCCGATACGGCGGTGGCCCCGGCGCTGGATGCGCTCGGCATCGGGCATCTTTCCGACCTGCCGGCGCGGTTTCTTTCGGCCGGGCAGAAACGGCGCTTGAACCTGGCCCGCCTGGCGCTGGCCCCGGCCGCCATCTGGCTGCTGGACGAACCGGCGACGGCGCTGGACGCCGAGACCACCGACCGCCTGCGCGCCCTGATCCAGCGCCACCGCGACGCCGGCGGCATGGCCGTGGTCTCGACCCATTCGGATTTGGGGCTGAAGGACGCCGACAATCTGGACCTTTCCGGTTTCGCCGCCCGCCTGTCGGTCGACGCGGACACCGCTGCATGACCGGCTTCCGCGCCATCCTGATGCGCGACCTGCGCCTGGCCCTGCGTCAGGGCATGGACAGCGCCATGGTCGTCATGTTCTTCGTCATCGCCGTGGTGCTGTTCCCCTTGGGCGTCGGGCCGGAGCCCAACGTGCTGGCGCGCATCGCCCCCGGGGTGCTGTGGGTCGCGGCCCTGCTGTCGGTGCTGCTGTCGCTGGAACGCCTGTTTCATGCGGATTTCGAGGACGGCTCGCTGGAACTTCTGGCCCTCAGCCCGCCGGCCTTGGAGGTCGTCGTGCTGGCCAAGGTGCTGGCCCATTGGCTGATCACCGGCCTGCCGCTGATCGTCGCCGCGCCCGTGCTGGCGGTGCTGCTGAACATGCCGGCGGACGGCTTCGGCCTGCTGTTGCTCGCCCTGTTGCTGGGGACACCGACGCTCAGCCTGATCGGCGCCGTGGGGGCGGCCCTGATCCTGGGTTCGCGCCGCGGCGGGGTGCTGTTGGCGCTGTTGATCCTGCCGCTGTTCATACCCGTGCTGATCTTCGGCGTCGGCGCGGTCGAGGCCGCCATCGGCGGGTTCCCGGCCAGGGCGCCCCTGCTGCTGCTGGGCGCGATCTTCGCCGGCGCCCTGGCGCTTTGTCCCTGGGGGGCCGCCGCCGGCCTGCGCCAAGCGCTGGAATAAATTTTTCGAAGAGGGTAGCTTCCCGGCCATGTTCAATTACTTCGCCAATCCGCGCCGCTTTATGAAATTGGCCACGGTGCTCAGCCCCTGGCTGGCCGGGGCGACCATCGTGCTGGCGGCGGCCGGGCTTTACCTCGGCCTGTTCGCCTCGCCCGCCGACTATCAGCAGGGCGAGACCGTGCGCATCATGTACGTGCATGTCCCGGCGGCCTGGATGGCCCTGTTCTGCTATATGGGCCTGGCGATTTCCGCCGCCGTGGGGCTGATCTGGAAACATCCGGTGGCCGACGTGGCGGCCCGGGCGACGGCGCCCATCGGCGCCTGCTTCACCTTCCTGGCGCTCCTGACCGGCTCGCTTTGGGGCAAGCCCATGTGGGGCGCCTGGTGGGTCTGGGACGCGCGCCTGACCTCGGTCCTGGTGCTGTTCTTCCTTTATCTCGGCTACATGGCGCTCAACAGCGCTTTCGACGATCCGCAGCGGGGGTCCAAGGCATCGGCGATCCTGGCCATGGTCGGCCTGGTCAACGTGCCGATCATCAAGTTTTCCGTCGACTGGTGGAACACCCTGCATCAGCCGGCCTCCATCGTGCGCATGGACGGGCCGACCATTCATCCCGACATGCTGTGGCCCCTGTTCCTGATGATCGGGGCGTTCACGACCTATTATCTTTGGGTGCTGATGCTGCGCATGCGCCGCGAGTTGACGGAAACCCGTCTGCGCGCGCGGCGCCAGATCCAGGCAGAGGAAGCCGGGGCGTGAAAAACATATTCAATAAATTGCAACCTTGCTCCGAAAGCATGGGCCGCTAAACTGACCAATATCAAAGACGGCGCCGGGATCGGGGATATGATGCCGGCGTTGCCAATCCGGCACACAGCCACCACATAAATGCCGTAATCAGAGGGCCCCTTTCCAGCACCATGACCAAGATCAGCGAATTCCTCGACATGGGCGGCTACGCGGGCTTCATCTGGCCCAGCTACGGTGCCGTCATCGCCGTGCTGGCGGTCCTGCTGTGGCTCAGCCTGCGCGGTCTCAAGGCCGCCGAACGTGAGCTGGCCCAATTGGAAGGCGATGCCCCCCGCGCCCGGCGCGCGCGCCCCACGGACGACGGAGCGGCCCGGCCGTGAAGCGCAAGCATAAACGCCTGACCTTCGCCGCCATCGGGCTCGGCCTGCTGGGCGTCGCCGCCGCCCTGGTGCTGACCGCGTTCGAGGACAGTATCGTGTTCTTCCATTCCCCCACCGACATCGCCGAAGGCAAGGTCAAGATCGACCGCCGCGTGCGCCTGGGCGGCCTGGTCGAAGAAGGCAGCGTGCAGAAACAGGCCAGTGCCGTCACCGCCTTCCGCATCACCGACGGGGCCAATGTGATCGACGTGACCTACCGGGGCATCCTGCCCGATCTGTTCCGCGAGGGGCAGGGCGTGGTCACCGAAGGCCGCCTGCAGGGCAGCCTGTTCGTGGCCGAGGAAGTCCTGGCCAAGCACGATGAAAATTACATGCCGCCCGAGGTGGCCGACGCGCTGAAGAAATCCGGCCGCTGGCAGGAAGGGTCGGACCAGAAACACCCAAGCAAGGGGGAAAGCGCCAAATGATCGCCGAACTGGGCCATTTCGCGCTGATTCTGGCGCTGTTCGTTTCCGCCGTGCAGGCCACCCTGCCCCTGATCGGCGCCCATCGGGGCGATGCCGGATGGATGGCCGTGGCCCGCCCGGCGGCCCTGATGCAGTTCCTTTTGGTCGCCGTCGCCTTCGGCTGCCTGATGAACCTTTACATCACGTCGGATTTTTCCGTCCTCAACGTCGCCCAGAACTCGCATACCGATAAACCGCTGATCTACAAGATTTCCGGTGTCTGGGGGAACCACGAGGGCTCGATGCTGCTGTGGGTGCTGATCCTGGCCCTGTTCGGATCGGCCGTCGCCGCCTTCGGCGCCAATCTGCCGCCCAGCTTGCGCGCCCGCGTGCTGTCGATCCAGGCGCTGATCGCCGTCGGCTTCTATCTGTTCATTTTGCTGACCTCGAACCCGTTCGAACGGCTGATCCCGGCCCCCATCAACGGCAACGATCTGAACCCGCTGCTGCAGGACCCGGGCCTGGCCTTCCATCCGCCCATGCTCTACCTGGGCTATGTCGGTTTCTCCATGGCCTTTTCCTTCGCCATCGCCGCCCTGATCGAAGGCCGGGTCGACGCCGCCTGGGCGCGCTGGGTGCGCCCCTGGACCCTGGCCGCCTGGTGCTTCCTGACCGCCGGCATCGGATTGGGCAGCTGGTGGGCTTATTACGAACTGGGCTGGGGCGGCTGGTGGTACTGGGATCCGGTCGAAAACGCGTCGTTCATGCCCTGGCTGGCGGGCACGGCCCTGCTGCATTCGGCGACGGTGGTGGAAAAGCGCGACACGCTCAAGGGTTGGACCATCCTGCTCGCCATCATCACCTTTTCCATGAGTCTGCTCGGCACCTTCCTGGTGCGCTCGGGCGTGCTGACCTCGGTTCATGCCTTCGCCACGGACCCGACGCGCGGCGTGTTCATCCTGATCCTGCTGATCATCGTGATCGGCGGCTCGCTCGCCCTCTATGCCTGGCGCGGCCCGCAATTGATTTCCACCGGCCTGTTCCAGCCGATCAGCCGCGAGGGCGGATTGCTGTTCAACAATCTGGTCATGGCGACGGCGACGGCGGTGGTGCTGCTCGGCACGCTCTACCCCCTGCTGCTCGACGCCGTCGGCGGCGGCAAGGTTTCGGTCGGCCCACCGTTCTTCAACGCCGTGTTCATCCCCATCATGCTGCCGATGATCGTGGTCATGGCGGTCGGCCCCATGCTCAATTGGAAACGCGGCGACTGGCGCGCCGCCGTAACCCGCCTGTGGCCCGCCATGGTGGCGGCCCTGCTGGCCGCCGTCGGCGCCTGGGCCCTGGTCACCGACGGCCCGTTCCTGGGCATCGTCGGCATGGCCTTGGCGGCCTGGCTTGCCGTCGGCACGCTGGTTGAACTGACGGAACGCTTGCGACTGCGCCGGGACGGCCTGGGCCGCGCCCTCGGCCGCCTGGCGCGTCAGCCGCGCGCATCCTGGGGCATGACCCTGGCCCATCTGGGCCTGGCCGTGACCATCGCCGGGATGACCGGCGCCGGGGCCTGGGTCAAGGAAAGCATCCAGGTCATGGCGCCCGGCGATACGGTGACGCTGGCCGGTTACGAATTCCGCTTCGACGGCGCGCAAGACGGCCAGGGCCCCAACTATGCCTTCACCGCGGGTCACTTCACGGTATCCAAGGGCGGGCGGGTGCTGGTCGTCCTCGACCCGGAAAAGCGCGTCTACAACGTCTCGGGCCAGCCGACCACCGAGGCCGGGATCGAGCCGACCCTGCTGGGCGACATCTATGCCGTGATCGGCGACCGCGGCACCACGCCCGAGGGCAAGCCCGGCTTCGTCACGCGGCTGTATTTCAACCCGCTGGTCGCCTGGATGTGGGGTGGTTTGATGATCATGATCGCGGGCGGGGCGCTCAGCCTGTCGGACCGCCGCCACCGCGTCGGCGCCCCGGCGCGGCGCGCCGCCGTGGCCCAAACCGCCGGCGCGGACTAAGGACAGGCCATGAAATCGCGCCTGCTCTATTTGCTGCCGCTCGGCCTGTTCCTTGTGCTCGCCCTTTATTTCGCGGTCGGCCTGACCAAGGACCCGAAAATCATTCCCTCGGCCCTGATCGACAAGCCGGCGCCGGAATTCACCCTGCCGCCCGTGGCCGGCGGCAAGACCCCGGGATTTGCCACGGCCGATCTGAAAAAAGGCCGGGTCAGCGTGGTCAACGTGTTCGCCAGCTGGTGCGTGCCCTGCCGCGCCGAACATCCCGAGATCAACAAGCTGGCCAAGATGGGCATCGTTCCCGTCTACGGCCTGAACTACAAGGACACGCCCCAGGCGGCGCGCGCCTGGCTCGATAAACTGGGCGACAATTACACGGCCACGGGCGCGGACGAAAGCGGGCGCGTGGGCATCGACTGGGGAGTTTACGGCGTGCCGGAAACCTTCATCGTCGACGGCACGGGGCGCATCCGCTTCAAACATGTCGGCCCCATCGTCGGCGACAAGCTGGAAAAGGAAATCCTGCCGCTGATCCGCTCGATCCAGGAGACCGGCAAATGATCCGCGCCGTGGTTCTCGCCGCCCTGCTGCTGGCCGTTCTGCCGTTGTCGCCCGCCCACGCCGTCAATCCGGACGAAATGCTGGCCGACCCGGCGCTGGAACACCGCGCGCGGGTGATCTCCAGGGATCTGCGCTGCCTGGTCTGCCAGAACCAATCGATCGACGATTCCGACGCGGGCCTGGCCAAGGATCTGCGCGTGCTCGTGCGCGAACGCCTGAAGGCCGGTGACAGCAACGAACAGGTGATCGACTACGTGGTCGCCCGCTACGGCGACTTCGTGCTGTTGAAGCCGCCGGTCAAGGGCTCAACCCTCGTTCTCTGGATCGGGCCGGCGGTGGTCGCCTTGTTCGGCATCCTGGCCCTGACCCTGTTTTACCGCCGCCGCCGCGCGGCATCGCCGGTCGCGGCGAAACCCCTGTCGCCCGAAGAACGGGCGCGTCTGAACAAACTGCTTGAGGGAGACGCCCCATGACCGCCCTAGTCATCGCCATGGCGGTGCTGGCGGCCGGTGTCGGGCTGGCCCTGGCCGGGCCGCTGCTGCGCCGCAACGCCGTGCCCGCGGCCCGCGCCGAATACGATTTGACCGTGTTCCGCGACCAGTTGCAGGAGATCGAACGCGACGCGGCCCAAGGACTGCTGGATGCCGAAGCCGCCGAGGCCGCGCGCCTGGAAGTCCAGCGCCGCATGCTGGCCGCCGATACGGAATTGCAGACCGGGACAGGCGCCACCGGCAGCGGCGGCCCGCGCCGCCTGACCGCCGTGCTGATCGGTGCCGGCGTGCCGCTGGCGGCGGCGGCGCTCTACATCATGCTCGGCTCTCCCGACCAGCCGGACCAGCCCTTCGCCGCCCGCGACCTGCCCGCCGAACAGGTGGCGGCACAAACCACCGCCCGCCCGGAACCCAATCCCGAAATGACCGCCATGGTCGGCCGCCTGGCGGAACGGTTGACGGAAAACCCGGACGATATCGAAGGCTGGTTGTTGTTGGGCCGCAGCTATATCTCCATGGAACGCTTCGCCGACGCCCTGAACACCTTCGCCCACGCGCGCAAGATCGCCGACGGCCGGACTGACGTGGACATCGCCTATGCCGAGGCCCTGATCCTGACCGGCCAGATGAAGGTCACGGACGACGCGGCAGCGATCTTCCGGGCCGTGCGCGACAAGGCCCCCTTCGACCCCAAAGCCCGCTATTACCTGGGCCTGAAAAAGGCGCAGGCGGGGGACGTCAATGGCGCCCTGCAGGATTGGGCCGACCTGGTCGCCATTTCGCCGGAAGAAGCCCCCTGGGTGCCCGTGGTGCGCCAGCAGATCGCCCGCGCCGCAGAAGAACTGAAGATCGACCCCCAGACCATCACCATGTCCGAGGACGCCCGCAAGTTGTTGGCGCAACAGCCGCCGGTATTGCGCCCCTCGACCCCCATCATGCGGCCCGAGGGCGACGACCCCCATGCCGGCCACCCCCATGCAGACGCCCCCGCCACCCAGCCGGGACCGTCCCGCGAACAGATGGAAGCGGCCCAGGACATGACCGCCGAGGACCGCGACGCCATGATCCGCGGCATGGTTGATCGCCTGGCCGACCGGCTGAAGGAAAATCCGGACGATCTGGCCGGCTGGACACGGCTTGAGCGCGCCTACCGGGTGCTGGGCGACACGGCCAAGGCCGACGCGGCGGCGGCGGAGATCAAGCGCCTCACCCCCTAGATTCCGTCAACTGCCCCTTGGCGCGGGCGGCGACTATCCCCTATAACCCCGGCAATCCGATCACAAGAAACCGATCCAGGGGATCCCGCACCATGCGCCAATTCAAGACCATCGACGATCTCGACGTCCGGGGCAAAACCGTCCTGGTCCGCTGCGACCTCAACGTACCCATGAAGGACGGCCAGGTTTCCGACGCCACGCGCCTTGAGCGGTCCGCCCTGACCCTGACCGACCTGGCGACGGCGGGTGCGCGCGTTTGCGTGCTGTCCCATTTCGACCGGCCCAAGGGCAAGGTCGTCCCCGGGATGAGCCTGAAACCCGTGGCCGACGCCCTGTCCGGCGTTCTGGGCCGCGAGATCGCCTTCGCCCCCGACTGCGTCGGCACCGCGGCACAGGCCGTGGTCGATGCCTTGAAGGACGGCGAGGTCTGCCTGCTGGAAAACCTGCGCTTCCACGCCGAGGAAGAAGCCAACGATGCGGCCTTCGCAGGAAAACTGGCGGCTCTCGGCGATTTTTACGTCAACGACGCCTTTTCCGTGTCGCACCGGGCCCATGCCTCGACCGAGGCCATCGCCCGCCTGCTGCCGGCCGCCGCCGGACGTTTGATGCAGGCGGAACTGGACGCCCTGACCAAGGCGCTGGAAGCCCCTGAACACCCGGTCGCCGCCGTGGTCGGAGGGGCCAAGGTCTCGACCAAGATGGAAGTTCTGGGCAATCTGGTGGAAAAGGTCGATCTGCTGATCATCGGCGGCGGCATGGCCAACACCTTCCTGCATGCCCAGGGCATCGACGTCGGCAAGTCGCTGTGCGAACACGATATGGCAGACGCGGCCAGGGATATTCTGGCCCGCGCCGAGACCGCCGGCTGCGCGGTCGCCCTGCCCGTCGATGCGGTGATCGCCCGTGAATTCAAGGAAGGGGCACCGTCGGACGTGGTCGATGTCCGCGCCATGCCCAAGGACGCCATGATGCTGGACGTCGGCCCGGTCACGGTCCAGCACCTGACCAAGCGCCTGAAGGACTGCCGCACCCTGGTATGGAACGGCCCCCTGGGGGCGTTCGAAATCAAACCCTTCGATGCCGGCACAAATGAGTTGGCCCGCGCGGCCGCGGTACTGACCCGGGACGGCACGCTGACATCCGTCGCGGGCGGGGGTGACACGGTGGCGGCGCTGATCAACGCCGGCGTGGCGGCCGAATTTTCCTATGTTTCCGCCGCCGGCGGGGCGTTCCTGGAATGGCTGGAAGGCAAGGACCTACCCGGCGTCGCGGTCCTTCGAACCTGAGACCTGGGCCACCGCCGGCCCGGCGATCGCCTGCGGCTGCGTGCGGTGGGCGAGCGTATCGAGCAGTGCCCGCAGATAATCGGATTGCGCCGCCAGTTGGTCGGTCGCCAGACGCGCCTCGTCCGACGCCGAGGCGGCCAGACGCTGCGCCGTGTCGGTGACGTGTTCGACCTCACGCGTGCAGGCGCCCAGCGCCCGCTCGGCGCGGTCGACGGCATCGCGGATGGCGGCCAAGCGGGCCCGCGATTCCGGATCCTTCAGGCTCGCCTGACGGACGGCGCCGCCGTTCAAGGCGACGGTCTTGTCGTCGTCAGCCCCACCGGGGGCCTGCGGGCCGAATAGGAACTGGTTGAATTCCTCACGCACGGCGACGACATGCCCGCCCAGACCATCCAATTGTTCGCGCGCGGCGGCGATGTTGCGGATCAGGGTATCGGTCAGTTCGACGTCGATGATCGCCGCCGATGCCTGGCGGCTGACCTGCGACAGATGGTCGGAAACCTTGCCCAGCGCCGCCTCGCCGCCCGCCGCCGCGGCCTGAACCTGGGATTGCGCCAGGGCTTGGGCCCGGGCGAGCGCCGGCACCGGCGCCTGATTGGCCTGATCCTCTTCGAATTCGGCCAGCAGGTTTTCCATCTCGTCCATTTCGCGGCGGTAATCGGCCAGCGTGCGGCGCAGGACCTCGGCATCGTCGGCCGCGGCCTGGGCGCGACGCGCTTCGGCCTCCATGGTCTCGACCGCCTGCAGGGTCTTGGCCTGGGCATGGTCCAGGTCCTGGCGCAAATGCTCCGCGTCGGCCATGGCCGCCATCCAATCGTCGAAGGCGCGGGCCAATTGACCGACGGCGTCGCGGTTGCCGCGGCCCGGAATCATAACCGTGCGGTCGCCCCGGGCCAGCCGGTCCGCCGCCTCGGCCAGGGCCTGAACGGGGCGGGTGACGGTGCGCATGACGATGAGCCCGAGCGTTACCACCCAAAGAATGATCGCGGCACCACCGCCGACCAGGGAGGCGGCGGCGAACTTGCGGGCGGCGGTCAGGGCTTCCCAGCGTTCACCGATCAGTTCGCCGGCGACACTGGTCAGCGCCGTCAGGGAGGGCGCGATATAGGTCAGAATATCGTCAAAACGCTGGGCGTCTTCGTTGACGCCCACCCGTGCCGTGATCAACGCCATCATGGCGTCCTGATGACGGGCCAGCAGGTCGGTGATCGCCGCGCGGTCGCCGCGCGGCAAGCCCGCGTCTTCGACCCGCGCCGCCAGTTTCTTATAGGCGTTCTGCAGGTCAACCAGATGCACCGGATCGCCGGTCAGGACCATTTCGCTGCCCAATTGATTGACCCGCGACAGAAGTTCCGGCAACCCGCGCCGGCCCGAGGCGGCAAGCCGGGGCGCCAGGGCCTGATCGGCGTCGCGCAGGGCACTGCCCGCCGCCGCAGGATTGCCGGACAGGCTGCCGACAAGTTCCGACAGGTGCTGGTCGTATTGCACCAGACCGTCCTTCAGGGTCGCGATGGGTCGTGAAAGGTCGCCCGCATCCGCATGGGCGCCGAGAGCGTCAAGGGTGCGCGACTGTTCATCCAGAAGGCCGCGCATGTCCTGCGCGGCCGCCGCGTCGCGGGTCAGGATATAGCGCTTCTCATCGGTCTGCAGGGCGGCCTGTCCGCGGGCGATGGCGGTGACCAGCGTGCTCAGATTTTGCGCCCGCTCAAGCCCCAGGTGGGCGGCGGATACGCGGTCGTTCACATGCACGATAAGCCCGGCATAGACCATGACCGCCAACAGCCCCACGATCACGAACATTCCCGTGCGCGTGGACAGCCGAGTTCCGCCCAGGAACGTGCGGCTGGCGTAGGTCGGGCGGCGAAGCGCCAAGTAGGTATGATCGTAGTCGCGGTCTGCCACGGGTGCCTTCAGTCTGCTCTTTTACATGACGACGTTTGCGCCCTTTCACGGGCGCCGTCCAGTACATGCGGATTTTCGCAATTAGGTCCGAATATTTCCTTAAAATACAATGCTCCAGGCCCTTTGGAACCAGTCCATAAGGCATATTGAATTCTCCGCCTGATCTGCCATGATTTGAGACCGATTCGCAAAGGGAAAATGCCATCATGGTCGGATCCGTCGGGCCTCTGGGTGCCGTCGCCAACGTTCTGGGTTTGAAGCGCTCGCTGAAACAGGATCAGCTGGCGGCTGATCTGTTGCAGGATGCGCAGAACAACCTGAAGGAATTCAACGCCCAGAACAGCGGCGTTCCCGAACTTGACCCCAATGCCCCCGTGCGGCGCGGCCAGATCATCGACGTCATCGCCTGATCCCGCGTAAGCGGCATTACCAGCCCCTTTGCCGCCCGGGCCGACATTCGGCTACAGTCCCCTCCATGAGTGACGAGACGCGCAAACCCGGCCCCAGCGTGTGGACCGTGCCCGAGGGCGACGAACGTGAGCGCCTGACCTGCCTGGACTGCGGGTTCATCCATTACGACAACCCCAAGATCATCGCCGGCGTGGTCGCGACCTGGGACGGGCGCTATCTGATGTGCCGGCGGGCCATCGAACCCCGCGTCGGGTTCTGGACCGTGCCGGCGGGATTTCTCGAGCTCAACGAAACGACCGCCGACGGCGCGAAGCGCGAAGCCTGGGAAGAAGCCCGCGTCGATATCGAGATCACCGGCCTGATCGGCGTTTACGAAATCCCCCGGATTTCGCAGATCTATGTCATTCACGCCGGACGCATGACCACGGGCGACCACGCCCCCGGCCCGGAAAGCACCGATACCCAGTTGCTTGCATGGGACGATATCCCATGGGACGACCTGGCCTTTCCCTCCATCCGATGGGCCTTGGAACGCCACAAGGGCGGCCTGCCGCCGGACATCGCCCAGGCCCCGCCCCGGCCCGCCGCCGGCCCCCGCTGACCGCCGCATCACCAACTGGGCAAAATTTACCGGGCTTTGAGACTCCGTTAACTTTTGCCCGACTATTCTCGGCGCATGAACAGCGTCAACACGCCCACCGGCGGATCAACCGCCCTTCCCGCGAAGCCCGCCGGCCGGTCGACGGTGACCTACGAGTCGGAGTCCGTGCGCGAAGTCCAGGCCCGCGCCAACCATATCCGCCAAGGCGAAACGGCGGTCGAACGGCGCGGCATGCGGCGTTTGAACGAAGTTATGGCCACGGGCAAGGATCTGCGCCGCGACGTGCCGCGCGGGTTCTACCTGAACATCACGGTGTGACGCCCCCGCGCCCGCAAGCCCCCTGCGGGCTTGATCCCGGCGCGATCCGTTCATAGCTTCACCCAAGACGCCCGAAACCCGACACAGGATCCCCGGCCGGTGTTCAGAACTGCCCTGATTTCCCTGGCGATGTACAGTGCATTGGCGAGCGGCACCGGCCATGCAGCCGATCTGACCGTGACCGTGACGGGGCTGAGGTCCGATGAAGGCGACGTGCATATGGCGATTTATGACCGGCCGGAAACCTTTCCCAAAAGCGATGGCATGCTGTCGGAAGGAGTCCTCCCGCCCACGGGACGCCGCGCGACCTGGGTGTTCAAGGACCTGAAGCCCGGACGTTACGCCATCGCGGCGTTCCATGACGCCAACGGCAACCATTCCTTCGACCAGGGCCTGTTCGGGATTCCGCTGGAGGATTTCGGCTTTTCCATGGGTGCAAAAGTGTTCCTGAGCGCCCCCGCGTTCGAGGAAGCGGCCTTCCTCTTGGAAGAGGAAGGCCGCGCCATCACGATCGATCTTGGGAATTAACGCGGAGAGAAGACGCCGTCAGCGTCGCCCCCTTCAATTCTGGTCGCCGGTACCGTTGCCCAGGCGATCGGAATAGATCCGCACGATGTCGAGCGGGAACACCTCGGTGCCGGCCGCACCCGCCGGCTCGCCACGCTTCACCGCCTGGGTCAATTGCGGATTGTTGGTCAATTGCTGGAACGGACGTTCGGCGAGAACCGCGGGGGCGCGCTTGGTCAAACCCGCAATGCCCACATGGTCGACGGTCGCGACCATGTCCTCTTTCGACAATTTGGTACCTTGCGGCGCGCAGTAGTAGCCGAACAGGTGGTTGTCGTACCGGCCCCGCGAGTCGTGCGGATCGCTGTTGAATTCGGCATGGAAGCCGAAGCAGCTTTGCCCCGTGTCCTTGCGGTCAAACGGCAGCAGGTAATAGGGCAGCTTCCCCTTGTAGGCGAAGCTTTCGGCGCCGTAGGCGAACTTGCCTGCTTTCGCCAGATTCCACATTTCCAGGGTGTTCCGGGTGGTTTTGTCGAATTCCAGAACATGCTTGTCGCCGCCTTGCGCGCCATAGCCGTAGGACGAGGCCTCGACGGAAATAATCTCCGCCTGGGCGCCGCCGGTCCCCCGGAACAGGGCGTATTCCTCTTCCTGGTAGTTGTCCTTGTATTCGGCACGCAGAACGCTTTGTTGCGCCAAGCTCGGCGCATCGAACGACAATAACTCGCTGCCGGGCGGCACGGGCGCCACGGCGGGGGAAACGTTCCAGGTCGCGTTCATGGTACAGCCGGAGATCAGCAAGACCGCGCCGGCTGCGGCGACAGCCTTGGAAATAAATGCTTTCGGCGATTTCGAATGAGAGAACTTCATCTGCGTACACTCCAATGAATGACGAACAGATCCGGAAACCGCCCCTTCCCGGACATACAGCTAATCTTGAACCCATAAACTGGGCCGGGAAATGCGCTAAATCAAGCGCACGCCCCGAAATAGGGCGGCCCGGCATCAGACGCTTACGTCCCGGCAGCCGCGTGTCATAAGTGCTTTTACTGTAAAAACCGCCCCCCTTCAAAACCCGCGCCCCTGTTCCGCCAGGAAGGCCTCCTCGGCCTCGGTCGACGGGCGGCCGAGCACGGCATTACGATGAGGGAAGCGGCCGAATTCGCGGATAATTGCATGGTGCTTAAGCGCCGATTCGACGCAGGCGTCGTTGGGGATCGTGGCGAACAGCAGGACCGAGCGTTCCTGGGCGGCCAGATCCTCGGCATGCATGAACGGCATGTAGAGAAACATGCGCTGCGCCCAGTCGAGCCCCCGGTCGTGGCGCGCCATCAGGGCCTTGCGCGCATGGGCCAAGGCCTGTGCATCGGTGGCGTAGGCCTCCGGCCCGTCGCGGAACAGATTGCGCGGCATCTGATCAAGCAGGATGACCAGGGCAAGGCTGCCCAAGGGCTTGCGCGCCAGACTGGCGTAGTGGCCCTTGGCCGCCCAATGGTAATGGTCTTCGAAACGGGTCCGGATATCGGCGTCGAACGCGGCGTCGGTCTTGAACCATACGTCGCGGAACACGGGCTCGCCCGTGTCGTCCCGCACGAACCAGAAATCCAGAACCTCTTCAATCACCGCCGCCCGTGACATGCGGTCCTCCTGTGTCCCTTTCCGCCAAACGACCATAACAGGCCCACGGACCCTTGTTATGCCCCCCTCTTTAGCGATAGCGTACACGCCCTGCCGTGCAAGCGGCGTGTTTTTTCCGGCTCGGCATATGGAACGGAGAGAGTCCCCCCCATGACAGTCTGCTTCCGATGGCCCCTTGCCCCTGCGACCCTGCTGCGCGGCGCCGTATGCGGCGCGGCTCTGAGCATGGTCGCGGCATGCCAGCCGACCGTGCAGGTAAATGCACCGGAAAAGCCCATCGTCATTAACCTGAACGTGAAGATCGAACACGAGGTCCGGGTGAAACTGGAAAAAGACGTGGACGATCTTCTCAAGAAAAACAGCGGTTTGTTCTGATGAAGCGGATATTGAAAACCATCTCCCTGGCGGCGGTGCTGGTCGTGGCCCTGGCCGTCAACGCCTTCGCCATGGACCTGGGGACGGCCAAGAGTCAGGGATTGGTCGGCGAACGCCCGGACGGCTATCTGGGCGCCGTCGCCGCCGGCCGCGCCGACGTGCAGGCCCTGATCAACGACATCAATACGCAACGCCGCGTCCAGTATCAGGCGCTCGCGCAACGGAACGGCACCTCGTTGGCTGCGGTCGAACAGGTGGTCGGCCAGAAACTCATTTCCCGCGCCGGGCCCGGCGAATACGTGATGACGCCCGGCGGCCAATGGGTCCGCAAGTAGCCCATGACCCCATCCGATACCAACACCGGCGACATGTCGGCGCTGCTCGACTGGCTTGATCAGTTTCAGGGGTTCCGGCCCGAAGACGTCAGCCTGAGCGATCCGGCGGGGGCGTCCCGCAACGCCGCCAGGGCCGGACGCGACGCTGCCCGGGACCTGCCCTTCGATGCCGATCCGACGGGCTTCACCCGCCTGCTTGAAACCCTTGCCCGCAAAGACGCCTGATCCCGTGACCAAATCCGCCGCCGATCCCGCCTTCATGACTCTGGCCGAGGCCGCCGCCGCGATCGCCGCGGGCGACGTCTCGTCCCGTGAGATGACCGAGGCCTGTCTCAAGCGCATGACCGCGCTGAACCCCAAGGTCAAGGCGCTGGCCGGATTGGACGAGGCCGACGCCCTGGCCCAGGCAGACGCCGCCGACGCGGCGCGGGCCAAGGGGGACGCTCTGGGCGCTCTGCACGGCGTGCCCCTGGCGCATAAGGACATGTATTACCGCCGGGGCCGGGTCTCGGCCTGCGGCTCCGCCATCCGCAAGGATTTCCGCCCCGACCACACGGCGACGGCGCTGCAACGCCTCGACGCCGCCGGGGCGTTGGATATCGCGCGGCTCAACATGGTCGAATTCGCGTTCGGCGTGACCGGCCATAACGACGTCGTCGGCACGCCCCGCAATCCCTGGAACACGGACCATATGACCGGGGGGTCGTCCTCGGGCTCAGGCGTGGCGGTGGCGTCGCGCATGTGCTTCGGCGCATTGGGATCGGACACGGGCGGCTCGATCCGCCTGCCCGCCGCCTGCTGCGGGCTGGTCGGCATGAAGCCGACCTACGGCCGGGTCAGCCGCCACGGCGCCATGCCGCTCGCCCATTCGCTCGACACCGTCGGGCCCCTGACCCGTACCGTGCGCGACAACGCCCTGATCATGCAGGCCATCGCCGGACAGGACGCCAACGACCCGGTGACGGCCGGGACGCCCGTCGGCGACTATCTGGCCGGGCTGGACAAGGACGTGCGGGGGCTCAGGGTCGGCCTGCCGGAAAGCTTCTTCTACGACGGCGTGGCGCCCGAAGTGCGGACCCTGGTCGAAGCCAGCCTGAAGGTGTTCGAGGATCGGGGCTGCGAGATCGTGCCCGTGAAGATCCCGGACGCCGTCGCCGTCATGAACCGCCTGACCAACCTGATCACGGCGACGGAAGGGGCCGCCGTGCATTCCCGCTGGATGGAAACGCGGGCGGCCGATTACGGCCCGCAGACCCGGGCCCGTCTCGCCATCGGCCTGTTCACGCCGGCAAGCCTCTATCTCCGCGTCCTGACCCTGCGCAAGCAGCTGGTCCGCGAATTCTGCGGTCAGGTGTTCGGCAAGGTTGACGTCCTGCACACGCCCCTGATGGTCATGCCCGTGCCGACCCTGGCGGAAAGCAACATGTCCGCCAATCCCGGCTTCGCCGATTACCTGTTGAAGATCGGCCACAACACCCGGCCGGGGAATTTCCTGGGCTTGCCCGGCCTCAACGTGCCCTGCGGCTTCACCCCGGACGGCCTGCCCTGTTCGTTCCAGTTGATGGGCCGGCCCTTCGACGAAGGGCTGCTCTACCGTCTCGGCCACGCCTATCAGCAGGCCACGGACTGGCACGAAAAAGCGCCCGATCTGTCGTAAATCCCGAACGGCCGGTAACAGTCCTGGCAAGAAGCAGCGTCCCAGAGCCCTTCTGAGCATTCACCTATGATTTCGGCTTCTTGCCGGATTGTCGGGCCAATGCGACGAACGTCTTGAGGGCTGCCGACGGATTGCGTCGGCTCGGATAATAAAGGCAAAGGTCGCCAAGAGGCGGCGTCCATTCCTCGAGCACACGGATGAGACGACCCGCCGATATATCGTCACGCACATCCTGCTCCATGAAAAAGCCAACGCCCATGCCTTCTATGACCGCCGCGCGGGCGAGACTGGCCTCACCCAAGGTAATCGGCCCCGTCACGTCGACCTGCACCGTTTCTCCGCGTTTCTCGAAATGCCACCTGAACAGCGCCCCATTCGGCAGGCGGATGCGGATGCATTGATGGTTGACGAGATCCGCCGGCGTATCCGGCTTTCCATGCTGCTGGAAATAGCCTGAGGTGGCGACGACGGCGTAGCGTTGCAGCCGGCCAAGCGGGATCGCTATCATGTCGGCGGGCACGAGGTCAGCCCGGCGCAGGCCCAGATCAAAACCATCGGCGACGATGTCGATCAACCGGCCCTCGACCACCAGATCCACATGCACTCCGGGATGGCGGCGCAGGAACTCCAAAATCAGTGGTGAGATGATTTCCCGCGCACCCGCGGCGAAGGCATTGATACGCAACGTCCCCGATGGCGTCGCCTGTTGCGAACGGGCGGCGTCCATGGCGCCATGAATGTCCTGCAGGGCCGGGCTCACCCGTTCAAGGAAGGCTCGCCCCGCGTCGGTCAGAGAGACGCTGCGCGTCGTTCTGTTGAACAGGCGCACGCCGAGCGCCGCTTCCAGCTTCGCCACGGCGTTGCTCAGCGCTGTCGTCGACATGCCGAGCGCCAACGCCGCGCCGCGAAATGAACCTTCGCGGGAAATGGCGACGACGGCGTCGAGATCGCTGAGTCCAGGGCGGTACATCGGCACTTTTATCCTGAAATTCGCAATAAGGCATACCGGTTTATCCCTCTTATCGGGATTTGTGTCTACGCCTAAATTGGGCGCGACCAAATCACTGTTCAGGGAAACGACCATGAATCTGCCAGCACCCGTGCAAACCTACTTCGACGCAGACGAAGCCGCCGCCGGCCCTGCTCCCATCGGCGCATTCGCGCCTGACGCCGTCGTCAAAGACGAGGGCAAGACGCATGCCGGCCATGCCGCCATCGAAGCCTGGTGGCGCGCCGCCAAGGCGCAGTATCAGCACACGGCGGAGCCCTGCGAGGTCACGGAGGCGCACGGCCTCACGATCGTCCGCGCCAAGGTGACCGGAAAATTTCCAGGCAGCCCGGCGCTTCTCACCTTCACCTTCCTGCTCGACGACGGGCAGATCGCGGCGCTGGAGATCGGCGCATGAGCAACTTTCTGCAACTTCAAGGCAAACGCACGTTGATCACCTCGGGCACGCGCGGCGCGGGCGCCGCGACCGTCGCCCTTTTTCGCGAGTTGGGCGCGCACGTCCTGACGACGGCGCGCTCCCGACCGGCCGAAATTCCCGAGTCCATGTTCGTCGCCGCCGATCTCACGACCGCGCAAGGCTGCGCGGACCTTGCCGCCGCGGCGCGCGAACGCCTCGGCGAGATCGACATCCTCGTTCATATGCTCGGCGGCTCGGCGGCGCCGGCAGGCGGCTTCGCCGTGCTGAGCGACGCCGAATGGGCGAAAGAGCTTGATCTCAACCTGATGCCCGCCGTGCGGCTGGACCGTGCGCTGGTGCCCGCCATGGCCGAGCGGCGCCGCGGCGTCGTCATCCATGTGACCTCGATCCAAAGCGCCCTGCCGCTGCCCGAGGCGACGACCGCCTACGCGGCCGCAAAGGCAGCGCTCTCCACCTACAGCAAGAGTATCTCGAAAGAAGTCTCGCCCAAAGGCGTGCGCGTCATGCGCGTGTCACCGGGCTGGATCGAAACGGAAGCGGCCGTTCGCATGACGGAACGGGTCGCGCAGGACGCCGACGTCGATCTTGAAGGCGGCAGAGAGATCATCATGCGATCGCTTGGCGGCATCCCCATCGGGCGGCCGTCAAAACCCGAGGAGGTCGCAAACCTGATCGCGTTTCTTGCTTCCGACCGGGCCGCGACCATCACCGGCGCAGAGTACGTCATCGACGGAGGCACAATTCCGACCGCTTGAGGAGATGTGTCCGCGGCCGATGCCACAACACCAACTGTCCGAAAAGTTCCAACCACCAAAGCCTGTTACTGCAATCCACCTTGAAACCCAAAGGAGAAGACCATGACCATCCGTAAAACAATCGTCGCAGCCGCCGCAGCCGCCGCTTTCGTCGGCGGCGCTCAAGCCGAACCCAATTCACGCATCCCGGACAATCAAACGGTCCGCAACGTCGTGCTCGTTCACGGCGCCTTCGCCGATGGCTCGGGCTGGCGCGGCGTCTATGACGACCTGACCTCGCGCGGCTACCGCGTCACCATCGTGCAGAACCCGCTCACGTCCTTCCAGGACGACGTGAACGCCACGCGCCGCGTCCTGGCGCGCCAGAACGGCCAAAGCATTCTCGTGGGCCACTCCTATGGCGGTTCCGTCATTACCGAGGCCGGCGTCGATCCGAACGTGGCGGGTCTCGTCTACGTCTCCGCGCTGGCACCCGATGTCGGCGAAAGCACGGGCGACCAGTTCACCGAAATCCCGGCGCCCCCCGAGTTCGTGATCGAACCCGGCCCCGACGGGTTCGGTTTCGTCAACATGGAGCGCTTCAAGGCAGGCTTCGCCGGCGACACGGGCGATGCGGACGCCGCCTTCCTGCGCGACTCGCAAGTGCCGATCAACATGGCGATCTTCGGCGACCGGCTCACCCAGGCGGCATGGCGCACGAAACCCAGCCAAGCAGTCATCGCGATGCACGACCGCGCGATCGACCCGCGCTTGCTGCGGCAGCAAGCGAAGCGCATCGGCGCAAAGATCACCGAAGTCGAGGCGAGCCACGTGCTGTTTCTGACGCAGCCGCGCACCGTGGCTAACGTGATCGATGCCACGGCGCGCTCCCTGTCAAAGGCCGCTGTCCGCTAATCTCGTTCCGGCATCCACATCTGAAGCTCTTACGGGCACGTCCCGGGCGATATCCGGTTGCTGAGAACGCCATGGGCGTCATTGCTTCCTCGGACAACCTGGATTTCGCCCGGTGACCTGCGGAAAACCGCGCCTCCGCCTTGGGCTAATTCAGGAAACCCAACAGCGGCGCGAAGGTCCGCGCGTCCATGACCACGGGCGCCCCGCCGTCGCCGGGCGCCATGCCCGCCTGGTTGTGCCAGAACACGTCCATCCCGGCCTTGTGGGCGCCGGCGATATCGAAGGGTGAACCCGCGACGTACAAGGTCCGTTCCGCCGTGGTGCCGAGCGCCGCCAGGCCCGCCGCATAGGCCTTGGGATTGGGTTTGTACCAGCCCGAGGTTTCGGCGATGGTGACCGCGTCGAAGTCGACGCCGACGCCGGCCACGGCTTTCTTGCCCAGGGCGACGGAACAGTTGGTGACGACGCCGACCGACATTCCGCGGGTCTGTACGGCCGTCAATGTTTCCGCCACGCCCGGCCAGGGCCGCAACTCACCATAGCCGTCGAACAGGGCCTGCACGGCGGCTTCGGAAATGTCTTCCTGGCGGGCCGCCTCGCGCACCAGGTCTTCGTAGGACACATAAGGCCCGGGCTGGGCGAAGGTCACGCGCAGATAGGCCATGCGCCAGCGGCGGCCGGGGGCCTCCCCGCCGGCGGCGGCATCCCACAGGTCCCAGGAATTCAGCAGGCCCGTCAGCAGGTCGCAGAGGACCGCGTCGTAGCGGCCCGCCGCCATCAGCCGTCGAGCCCCATGAGCGAGCGGGCGAAGCTGCGCGCTTCGAAGGGTTTCAGATCGTCGATGCCCTCGCCCACGCCGACGGCATGGACCGGCAGGCCGAATTTTTCCGCCAGCGCCACGACCACGCCGCCCTTGGCAGAGCCGTCGAGCTTGGTCATCACCAGGCCCGTCACCTCGACCGCGTCCTTGAACGCCTCGACCTGGGCATGGGCGTTCTGGCCGATGGTCGCGTCCATCACCAAAAGGCAGGCATGGGGCGCCGTTGCGTCCTGTTTCTTGATGACGCGGACGACCTTTTCCAGTTCCGCCATCAGGTCCTTCTTGTTCTGAAGTCTTCCAGCCGTGTCGATGATGACGATGTCGTGGCCCTGGTCGCGGGCGTCGCGCACGGCGTCGAAGGCCAGGCCCGCCGGGTCCGCCCCCTGGGCGCGGGCGATGACGGGACAATCCGTGCGCTCGCCCCAGACCTGAAGCTGTTCGATGGCGGCGGCGCGGAAGGTGTCGCCGGCGGCCAGAAGCACCGATTTGCCCTGGGCCTTATACTGGGCCGCCAGCTTGCCGATGGTCGTCGTCTTGCCCGATCCGTTGACGCCGCAGACCAGAAGCACGAAGGGCCGGGGGCCGCCGTCGACGACCAGCGGCTTGGCGACGGGCGCCAGCAGGGCCGCGATTTCGTCGGCCAGGGCTTCGCGCACCTCGCCGTCGGTCACTTCCTTGTCGAACCGGCCCTTGGCCAGGGCCGTGGTCAGGCGGGCCGCCGTGGCCACGCCCAGATCACCCCGGATGAGGATTTCCTCGAGCTCGTCAAGGGCGGCCTGGTCCAGCTTGCGCTTGGTGAAGACGTCGGAGATGGCGCCGCCGACCCGGTCGGCCGATTTCGCCAGGCCCGAGCGCAGCCGGGCGAGCCAGCCCTGGGATTCTTCCGCCATCAGGCCGGGGTGCCCGTCAGGCCGCCGGGCCGCACGCCGGTGATGCGCGCGGCGACGACCGTGCCCTCGGCGATCGGGGCATCCAGATGCACGGGCGCGTAGTGGGGGCTGTAGCCCATGGCGTTGCGTTCGATCAGCACCGGCACCGTTTGGCCGACGCTGGCGGCAAGGAAGCGGGCCAGGTTGGCGTCGCCTTCGCCCCGCAACTCTGCCGCGCGGGCCTTGCGTTCCGGGACATCCACGGTCGGCATCCTGGCCGCCGGGGTGCCGTCCCGTTCCGAATAGGGAAAGACGTGCAGGTGCACGAGGTCGAGGTCGCGCACGGCGGCAAGCGTGTTGTCGTGCATGGCCTGCGTTTCGGTCGGGAAGCCCGCAATCAGGTCGGCGCCCAGCACCAAATCGGGGCGCAGGGCGCGGGCACGCTCGGCAACCTTGTAGGCGTCGCCGCGGCTGTGGCGGCGCTTCATGCGTTTCAGAACCATGTCGTCCATGGCCTGGAGCGACAGATGCAGATGCGGCATCAGACGCTCTTCCTCTGCAATCGCGCGGAACAGCTCGTCGTCCATGGCGGCGGGGTCGAGGGACGACAGGCGCAGGCGGTCAAGCTCCGGCACCGCCTTCAGCAGTCGCCGCACCAGATGGCCCAAGGTCGGATTGCCCGGCAGGTCCGTGCCGTAGGAACAGATGTCGACGCCGGTCAAAACCACCTCGCGGTAGCCGCGCGCGACCAAAGCCCGCACCTGATCGGCGATCGCGCCCATGGCGAGGGAGCGGTTGTTGCCGCGCGCGAAGGGGATGATGCAGAAGGTGCAGCGATGGTCGCAGCCCTGTTGCACCTGAACGAAGGCGCGGGCGCGGCCGTCGAAACCGTCGATCAGATGGGCCGCCGTTTCCTTGATCGTCATGATGTCGGCGACCTGGATTTCCGGGCCGTCCGGATTGCCGAGCACCGCATAGGCGGCGGGGTCGAGCTTTTCCTCGTTGCCCATGACACGGTCGACTTCCGGCATGGCGGCATATTTCGCGGGGTCGAGCTGCGCCGCGCAGCCGGTGACGATGACCTTGGCCCCCGGGCGGTCGCGGCGCGCGCGGCGGATCGCCTGGCGGGCCTGGCGTTCGGCCTCGGCCGTGACGGCGCAAGTATTGACGATGATGGTGTCGGCCAGCCCGGCGCGGGCGGCGTTGGCGCGCATGACTTCGCTTTCGAAGGCGTTCAGGCGGCAGCCCAGGGTGATGACATCCGCACCGCTCATGGCATCACCCGCCGGTCGCGGCGCCGTTCAGCAGCCGGGGGTCGAGGGTGCCGGTAAAACTGGTCGCCACGGGCCCGGTCAGCAGCACGTGGTCGTCAGGCAGCCATTCGATGGTCAAGGTGCCGCCGTCGACGATCACATCGGCCTTGCGCCCGGCGATCAGGCCCCGGCGCACGGCGGCGACCAGGGTCGCGCAGGCACCCGTGCCGCAGGCCTGGGTCACGCCGGCGCCCCGTTCCCACACCCGCATGCGGATGGCGCCGTCGGGACGCAGGCTGGCGGCCTCGACATTGGTGAACTGGGGGAACATCTTGTGCTGTTCGATGACGGGGCCGAATACCTCGATCGGCACGGCATCCGCATCATCGACGAAATAAACCGCATGGGGATTACCCATGGAAACACAGACCGCGTCCTGAAGCGGCCCGGCGCCGGCATCGACATGCAGGGTGTCGACGGCTTCGGACAGGGGGATTTCCCGCCAATCCAGGCGGGCCGTGCCCATGTCCACGGTAACCAGGCCGTCCTTGCCCTTCTCCGCGTCCAGCAGCCCCGCACCCGTTTCGACAATCAGGTGGTCGGAGGATTTTTCATCCATCAGCATGGCCGCGATGCAGCGGGTACCGTTGCCGCAAGCCAGCGATTCCCCTCCGTCGGAATTGTGGAACCGCACGAACACGTCGGCGATGTCCGAGCGCGGCCGTTCCAGCACGATCAGCTGGTCACAGCCGACGCCGCGGCGGCGATCGGCGATGGCCGCGGCCTGACCGGCGGTCAGGGGCATCGGCGTCTCGCGGGCGTCCAGCACCACGAAGTCGTTGCCCAGGCCGTGCATCTTTATAAAGGGCACCTGTTCCATGGCTCGCTACATAGGCCCGACGGGCCGAGAAGTCCATGCCCTTCGCCCTCAGGACCCGAAGGCAGCGAGGAACGAATGAGCAAGAAACGCCTGATGTTCGGGACCGTAAGCATGGCCCGCGCCGACCGGACAGGCGCGCCGCGCCAGGCAACCGCCGGTCATGCATTCCACGCCTTCGGCCGCGCGCAGATGCCCCAGGCAGGCCGGAAGGTCGAAGCCCGTTTCCCCGAAGGCGTTCACGGGACAGGCCGACAAGCAGGGCCGGTCGACACAGCCGTCGCAGGGATGGGCGGCCGCTGGCGGCGGGCCCAGGTCGATCATCCCGGCGAACAACAGTGCCCCCCGGTAGCTGTGCCACAACCCAAATTCGGGGTGGGTGAGCGGGCCGATCGGCGACGGCTTCAACCCTTCCGCGCGCATGGCCCATTGCTGAAACGGATGATGGGGCGGGCCGCCGAAGGGGTAGACCACACGGGCACCCAGGTCCGCCGCCGCCGGGGCCAGGACCCGTTCCGTCCAGGCGTCCAGAGGATCCGGTTCGTCCCGGCGATTGGCCTTGAAATGGGGCCACAGACGGCCGCCCTGGTCGCCGACCAGGATCAGGGTCCGGGTCCCCCCCGGCACGGCGTCTTGCGCCGCCGGGTGGAACCCGCCCCGCAGGGCAAGGCCGGTGGCCGCGATGCGGCGTTGTACCGTGATCAGGTCCATGACTGCGTTTGTCCTCCCGGCAGGTTCAGGGGTCAAGATGTCAGGCGGTCTTGTCCGCCGCCCGCGCCAGGGCGCGGATCGCCTCGATGACGCTGCGGCGCAAGCTTGGGTCGCGGATGCGCGCAAGCTGCCGTAAGAAGTCCTCGGCCTCGCCCGCGAAGGCCTTCGCCGCCCCCGCGCCGATGTTCGGCCCTGTCCAGATCTCGTCCGCGCCGTCGAACAGATCGGCGGGATCGCAGTCGAACAGTCGCGACAAAATCAGGATTTCGCCCGCCTTGACCTCGGTCAAACCGGTTTCCCGGTTGGTATAGGCCTGCACGGAAAGGCCGAGCGCACGGGCGGTGGCGACACGGGAAACACCGCACCGTTCGCGAAGCGCCTGCAGGCGCGCGCCGATATGTGAAGCCAGTTTCCCGTCGTCCGTACCGTCCGTCGCCATCTGCCGCCCAGAAATTCGCGCTGTATCCAGTCAGGTTGAAACTTTTGGTTGTATAATATATGATCTTTTTACTCCTATAGCATGGGGCGTCGTATTCGCAAGCGTTTCAAATATGCGGCGGGACCAGCCGGTGGTTGACTTCCGGGGCCGTGGTCCATAGATTGCGCGCCGACATTCCACTGGGTGTACGGATCATTCCGTCCCGAGGGGCGACGCCAGTCCGCGAGTTTCGCGCACTGGCGCGTTTGCCGTTGGGCATTTGATCTGAGGTATTGAGTTTGGACCGAAAAGGGTAATCAGGCGCATATGTTCGAGTCTCTAAGCGAACGCCTGTCCGGCATTTTCGACGGCCTGAAACGACGCGGCGCCTTGAAGGAAGCCGACGTCGAGGCAGCGCTGCGCGAAATCCGCGTCGCCCTGCTGGAGGCCGACGTCGCCCTGCCCGTGGTCAAGGACTTCATCGACGGCGTCAAGGAACAGGCCGTCGGCCAGAACGTCCTGCGATCCGTCACGCCGGGCCAGATGGTCGTCAAGATCGTCCACGATGCCCTGGTCGAGATGCTGAGTCCCGCCGACCCCGAAGGGGCGGGCCTGGCCATCCACGGCAACCCGCCGCAGGCGATCCTGATGGTCGGCCTGCAAGGGTCGGGCAAGACGACGACCAGCGCCAAGATCGCCAAGCGCCTGGTCGAACGGGACAAGAAACGCGTGCTGATGGCGTCGCTCGACGTTTACCGCCCGGCCGCCCAGCAGCAGTTGCAGGTTCTGGGCAAACAGACGGGCGTGCCCGTGATGACCCCGGTGCTGGGCGAACAGCCCGTCGCCATCGCCAACCGGGCCATGGAAACAGGGCGCCGCGAAGGTTATGACGTGGTCATCCTGGATACCGCCGGGCGCCTTGCGCTCGACCAGGAAATGATGACCGAGGTCATCAACGTGCGCATGGCCGCCGTGCCGTCCGAAGTTCTGCTGGTCGCCGATGCCATGACCGGCCAGGACGCGGTCAATCTGGCCAAGGAATTCAACGACCGGGTCGGCATCACCGGCATCGTGCTGACCCGCGTCGACGGCGACGGCCGCGGCGGCGCGGCCCTGTCCATGCGTCAGGTCACCGGCAAGCCGATCAAGCTGATGGGGACCGGCGAAGGCGTCGACGCCATCGACGGTTTCGACGCCAACCGGGTCGCCGGCTCAATCCTCGGCATGGGCGACGTGGTCGGCCTGGTCGAAAAGGCCGCCCAGGTGGTCGAGCAGGAAGACGCCGAGAAGCTCGCCAAGAAGATGATGAAGGGCCAGTTCACCCTTGAAGACATGGGTGAGCAGTTCAAGCAGTTGCGTAAGATGGGCTCCCTCGACGGCATCCTGGGCATGCTGCCCGGCGCGGCCAAGGTCAAGAACGCCTTCGATCAGCATAACGTGGACGACAAGATGATCGCCCGACAGGAAGCCATCATCCTGTCCATGACGCCGAAGGAACGGCGCAATCCCAAGGAAATCAACGGCTCGCGCCGCAAGCGCATCGCCGCCGGCTCCGGCACCTCGGTGCCCGAGGTCAACCGGCTTCTGAAACAGCATCGCCAGATGGCCGACATGATGAAGAAAGTCGGCAAGAAGGGCGGCCTCAAGGGTCTCATGGGCGGCATGCCGCCCGGCATGATGCCCCCGGGCATGCCCCGGTAATCCGGCATCACGTAACCCGCAATCAAGACAACCAGAACATCAACCCATTCCAAGACATCAGACCAGACAAGGATTGAATAGAACATGTCAGTGAAAATCAGGCTCGCCCGGGGCGGCGCCAAGAAGCGCCCCTACTACCAGATCGTCATCGCCGACAGCCGCCGCGCGCGCGACGGCAAGTTCATCGAGCGCGTGGGCTCCTACAACCCCATGCTGCCCAAGGACAGCCCCGACCGGGTGAAGCTGAACGAAGAGCGCATCAAGCATTGGCTCGGCGTCGGCGCTCAGCCGACCGACCGCGTGCACCGTTTCCTGGGCCAGGCCGGCCTGACCGACGCGCGTCCGACCCCGGAAAACCAGACCAAGCGCGCAGCACCCAAGGCCAAGACGGTCGAGCGCATGAAGGAACGCGAAGACAAGTTGAAGGCAGCCGCAGAAGCCGCGGCCGAAGCCGCCGCGGCCCCGGCCGAAGCGGAAGCCCCGGCGGAAGAAGCAGCGGCGGAAGCCCCGGCAGAAGAAGCCGCGGTCGAGGCCCCGGCTGAAGAAGCCCCGGCGGCACAGGAAGAGGAGACGAAGGAGTAGTCGGCGAAGCGCGACACGAGCGTCAGGGTGGTCAGGCCATGACGGGCGGCGAAGGGAAAACCCCGGAACGGGTCTGTCTCGGCGTCATCGTCGGGGCCAGGGGCCTGAAGGGCGACCTCAAGGTCAAGAGTTTCGCCCAGGTCCCGGAGGACATCACCGCCTATGGCCCGTTGGAGGACGAAGCCGGCAGCCGCCGGATCGACCTTCGCGTGACCGGCCAGACCAAGGACGTTCTGATCGCCCGTGCCGAGGGTGTCGGCGACCGCACGGCGGCGGACAAGCTGAAGGGCCTGCGTCTTTTCGTGGACCGCGACCGGCTACCGCCCCCCGACGAGGACGAATATTATTATTCGGACCTGATCGGGCTGACGGTCGAGGCACCCCAGGGCAATCTGGGCACGGTCCGCCAGGTGTTCGATTTCGGCGCCGGCGACGTGCTGGAGATCGCGGGCGGGGATTTCGGAACGGTCATGGTGCCCTTCACCCGGGCGATCGTGCCGGTGGTGGACATCGACGGCGGGCGGCTGGTGGTCGATCCGCCGGACGGGCTGCTGGACGACAACGGACCGGATGAAGGCGGGCAGGACGCGTAATGAGCGGTTGGACGGCCAAGGTACTGACGATCTTCCCGGAAATGTTCCCGGGACCGCTTGGCTGCTCGCTTGCCGGAACGGCGCTTGAAAAGGGCATCTGGGCCCTGGAAACGGTGGACATTCGCGACTTTGCAAGCGATAAACACCGCTCCGTGGACGATGCCCCCTTTGGCGGCGGCCCCGGCATGGTGATGCGGCCCGACGTGGTCGACGGCGCCATCCGGAGCGCCCGGGACGGCGCCCGGGATCTGCCGTTCATCTACCTGACCCCCCGGGGCCGGCCATTGGGCCAGAAACGGGTGGCGGAATTGGCGGCGGGGCCTGGGATGATCCTGCTGTGTGGTCGGTTCGAAGGCGTTGACCAACGGGTCCTGGAAGCCCAGGACGCGGAAGAGATATCGCTCGGCGATTTCGTCCTATCGGGGGGCGAGCCGGCGGCCCTGGTGGTGTTGGATGCCTGCCTCCGTCTGTTGCCGGGCGTGATGGGCAAGGACGCATCGCTGGAGGAAGAGAGTTTCGAGCGGGGATTGCTGGAGTATCCCCACTATACGCGGCCCCAGGAATGGCAGGGCCGCAAGGTGCCGGAGGTTCTGGTTTCCGGGCACCACGAGAAAATAGCAACCTGGCGCCAGCGCCAGGCGGAGGAAATTACCCGCGACCGGCGGCCCGATCTTTGGGCGGCGCACGAGCGGACCTAGGAATTGCCGGCGACGGCAGAGCGTTTGTAAGGAAAGGTTTGAACCATGAACATGATTGAACAACTCGATCAGGAACAGATTGCCCGCCTGACCGGCGACAAGGAGATGCCGAAGTTCGCCCCGGGCGATACGATCCGCGTCAACGTCCGCGTCGTCGAAGGCGAGCGGACCCGTCTGCAGGCTTTCGAAGGCGTGTGCATCGCGCGCAAGAACGCCGGCGTCAATTCGGCCTTCACCGTGCGCAAGCTGAGCTACGGCGAAGGTGTGGAACGCGTGTTCCCGGTGTATTCCCCGAACGTCGACTCGGTCGAGGTCGTGCGCCGTGGTGACGTCCGCCGGGCCAAGCTGTACTATCTCAGGGGCCTGACCGGTAAGGCCGCGCGTATCGCGGAAAAGACCGACGGGTTCTCGGGCAAGGTGTCGCAGGAAGAAAAGAAGGCCGCGCGCGAAGCCAAGGCCAACCGCGACGAAGCGTCGAACAAAAAAGGCGGCAAGAAAAAGTCCGCCGAACAGGAAGCCACGACCGAGGAATAATTCCCGAGGGGCAACCCAGGGAAGCTTTCCAAGGTTGGCACGCAGGACCCGGCTTGTTCCGGTCGGGTCGGCGCGCCACATATAAGAAACCAAGGAACCGCAGCGCCGTCGGGGGCCGGCGTTCGTGCACACGTCGGAGGACACATACCCATGGCACAACCGAAAACGCTGTTCGAGAAAATCTGGGACAGCCATCTGGTCGAAGTACAGGAAGACGGCACCTGCCTGCTGTACATCGACCGACACCTGACCCACGAGGTCACCAGCCCCCAGGCTTTCGAAGGTCTGCGTAACGCCGGCCGCAAGGTCCGCCGGCCGGACCTGACGCTCGCCGTCGCCGATCACAACGTCCCGACCAAGCGGGGCGAAACCATCGACAATCCTGAATCGGCGCTGCAGCTGGAAATGCTGACCAAGAACTGCGCGGAATTCGGCGTGCCGTTGTTCGACATGGGTGACGTCCGCCAGGGCATCGTCCACGTGATCGGCCCGGAACAGGGCTTCACCCTGCCCGGCACGACCATCGTCTGCGGCGACAGCCACACGGCGACCCATGGGGCCTTCGGGGCGCTCGCCTTCGGCATCGGCACGTCCGAGGTCGAACACGTCATGGCGACCCAGACCCTGTTGCAGTCTCCGTTGAAGAACATGCGCATCACGGTTGATGGCGACCTGCCCTTCGGCTGCACGGCCAAGGATCTGATCCTGGCGATCATCGGCAAGATCGGCACCGCCGGCGGCACCGGCCATGTCATCGAATACGCCGGCAAGGCGATCCGCGACCTGTCCATGGAAGGCCGCATGACCGTGTCCAACATGACCATCGAAGGCGGTGCGCGCGCCGGCCTGATCGCGCCGGACGAAACTACCTTCGAATATCTGAAGGGTCGCCCCATGACGCCCAAGGGCGCCAATTGGGAAGCCGCCGTCGCCTATTGGAAGACGCTGCCCTCGGACGAAGGCGCCACCTACCAGAAGGAAGTCACGATGGACGCGTCCACCATCGAACCGCAGGTCACCTGGGGCACCAGCCCGGAAGACGTGGTGCCGATTTCCGCCGTCGTTCCCGGACCCAGCGATTTCGCCAATCCGGACAAGCAGGAATCGGTCAAGATGGCGCTAAATTACATGGGCCTGGAACCGGGTACCCGCATGGAAGACATCAAGATCGACTACATGTTCGTGGGCTCCTGCACCAACGGGCGGATCGAAGACATCCGCGCCGTCGCCGAGGTCGCCAAGGGCCGGAAGGTCGCCGACCATGTGACGGCCCTGATCGTTCCCGGATCGGGTTTGGTCAAGGAACAGGCCGAACAGGAAGGTTTGGACAAGATCCTTCTGGAAGCCGGTTTTGAATGGCGCGAGCCGGGCTGTTCCATGTGCCTGGCCATGAACGAGGACAGAGTGCCCGCGGGCAAGCGTTGTGCCTCCACGTCGAACCGCAACTTCAAGGGCCGCCAGGGTCCCGGTGCGCGCACCCATCTGGTCAGCCCCGCGATGGCCGCAGCAGCAGCCGTCACCGGTCATCTGGCCGACGTGCGCAAGCTCTGACCCCCGTTCGCAGAAGGAATCGTTCAAATGGAAAAGTTCACCAAGCTGACGGGTGTCGCGGCACCCCTGGACATGATCAACATCGACACAGACATGGTCATCCCCAAGCAGTTCCTGAAAACCGTCAAGCGCGACGGCCTGGGCAAACATCTGTTCCACGAAATGCGCTATGACGCCGACGGCAACGAAAACCCGGATTTCGTGCTTAACAAACCGGCCTACCGGAACGCCGAGATCATCGTCGCGGGCGACAACTTCGGCTGCGGCTCGTCGCGCGAGCACGCCCCCTGGGCGCTCAAGGATTTCGGCATCAAATGCGTGATCTCCACGTCCTTCGCCGACATCTTTTACAACAACAGCTTCAAGAACGGCATGCTGCTCATCAAGGTGTCCAAGGAAAACCTGGACAAGCTGATGGACGATGCCGACCGGGGCGCCAACGCGACCCTGACCATCGACCTGGAGAACCAGACCATCTCCGGGCCCGACGGCGGCCAGATCTCGTTCGACATCGACCCCTTCAAGAAGCATTGCCTGATCAACGGCCTGGACGACATCGGCCTGACCGAACAGAAGGTGAAGAAAATCGACAGCTTCGAGGAAAGCCGCGAGGCCGCGCAGCCCTGGATCGCGGGTGCCGCAACCGTCAGCTGAGCCACACGACAAAAATCAAAGACGAGGAAACCAGCCCATGGCTGCCAACAAGAAACTCCTGATGCTGCCAGGCGACGGCATCGGCCCCGAAGTGATGAAACAGGTTCAGACCATCATCGATTGGATGGACAGGCGCCGCCACGTCTCTTTCGACGTGGCGGAGGACGTGGTCGGCGGTGCCGCCATCGACAAATACGGACAGCCCCTTGGCGACAACACCCTGGCCGATGCCATGGGCGTGGATGCCGTGCTGCTGGGGGCCGTCGGCGGCCCCAAGTGGGACAATGTGGCCCGTGACCTGCGCCCGGAAATGGGCCTGTTGACCCTGCGTAAGGAAATGGACCTGTACGCCAACCTGCGCCCGGCGACAGTCCTGCCGGCCATGGCCAAGGCGTCGAGCCTGAAGGAAGATCTGGTGTCCGGCCTGGACATGCTGATCGTCCGCGAACTGACGGGCGGCGTCTATTTCGGCAAGCCGCGCGGCATCGAGACGCTGGCCGACGGCAGCCGCAAGGCCGTCGATACCCAGATCTATTCGGAAGCCGAGATCGAACGCGTCTGCCGCCTGGCCTTCGAATTGGCCGGCAAGCGGTCGGGCAAGCTGCATTCGGTGGAGAAAGCCAACGTGATGGAGACCGGCGTGCTGTGGCGCGCCATCGCAACCGAAGTCGGCAAGGATTTCCCGAACATCGAACTGCATCACATGTATGCCGACAACTGCGCCATGCAGCTGGTGCGTCAGCCCAAGCAGTTCGATGTGATCGTCACCGACAACCTGTTCGGCGACATCCTGTCCGATTGCGCGGCCATGCTCACGGGCTCACTCGGCATGCTGCCCTCGGCCTCGTTGGGGGCGGCGGACAGCGACGGGCGGCGCAAGGCGCTGTACGAGCCGGTGCACGGCTCCGCCCCCGATATCGCCGGCCAGGGCATCGCCAATCCGATGGCCATGATCCAGTCCTTCGCCATGTGCCTGAAGTATTCCTTCGACATGGGCGAGGATGCGGATCTCATCGAACAGGCCTGCAAGAACGTGCTGGACGCGGGCCTGCGCACCGCCGACATCATGGAAGCCGGGATGACCAAAATTTCGACCACCCAGATGGGCGAAAACGTGGCCAAGGAACTGGACAAGCTGGCTGCTTGACCGGTTCCTTCCCCCGGCCCACGACAAATAGTGTTCTGCGTCACAGCTTTGCAGCACTCTGCTGCTTAGGTTAGCCCCTTATAAACACTCGGTACCGGCGCGCCCCGACCCTGGGCGCGCCGCAGCCGGAGGGTTGAGCATGCGGGATTCAGAAGAACAAGAGGCCCCGTCGGAACTGTCCGGAACAGCTTCCGACACCGGGCCTGACTGGCAGACCATCGTCGACAGCATCGACACGTCGATCCGCGCCTTTGACGCGGACGACCGGCTCGTCGCCTGGAACAAGGCCTTTACCGAGATTGCCGGCGCCCCTCCGCTGGAATGGCGCATCGGCATGACCCAGTACGAGGTGCTGGAACAACTGGCACGGCGTGGCTACTACGGCGACGGCGATCCGAAGGAACTTGCGACCAAGCGGCTTCGCACCATCCGCAACAACCGCGACCGCGGCGCGCCCGAGGAAATCGCGGTCCTGCCCCGCATGTTCCGAACCCGTAAACGATTCTGGCGGGAAGACGGCATCCAGATCGCCACGTCGCGCAACATCGACCAGCAAACGATCATCGAACAGGAACTGGCCAACAAATCCGCGATCCTGAAAACCCTGTTCGAAACCCTGGATCAGCCGGCTTGCGTGATAAATGGCGACCATCGAATCATCGCCTGGAACAACAAGTTTCTGGAACTGAGCGGCCTTGATGCGAAAGACGCCCACGAGGGCATGCATATCCTCGAAACCCTGACCAGTTCCGCCCGCCTCGGCAATCTCGGCGAAGGCGACCCGGAAAAACTGGCCCGCGCCCGCTACCGGCAAATGTGGGAAAAAGGCGCCCCCGCCCCGCACGAAGTCATCCATCGGGCGGGCGGGCGGACATTCGACGTCCACCGGGGGCAGCTGCCGGACGGCGGCGTGGTTTCCATCTTCAACGACGTGACGGAACGCGCCCGCGCCGCCGAGGAACTGCGCGAGGCCAAAGCCCAGGCCGAGAACGCCAACGCCGTGAAATCCGATTTCCTCGCCAACATGAGCCACGAGCTACGCACGCCGCTCAACGCCATCATGGGCTTCGCCGAGCTGATGATTCACACCAAATTCGACGATCCCGACCGTTATCAGGAATATGCCGGCGACATCCGAAACAGCGCCGAGTTGCTGTTGAACATCATCAACGATCTGCTCGACCTGTCACGGATCGAGGCGGGAAAGACCGAATTCCGTCTGGTCACCGTCAATCTGTATGACTGCACCTCGACCTGCGTTGACCTGATTCAACGGACGGACGGGGCCCAGCGCCTGACCATCGAAAACCTGGTACCCAGCGACTTTCCCAATGTCCAGTTGGATGAGACCTTTCTGCGCCAGGCATTGCTGAACCTGCTGTCCAATGCGGTCAAGGCGACGCCCGACGGCGGGCGTATCACCGTCACCGCCGAGATGTCCGGCTACGAGCGGTTCGCCCTGACCGTCGCCGATACGGGCATCGGCATGCCACCGGAAATGGTCGAGACCGTGTTCAACCCCTATGACGGGTCGGGGAACAGTTATGTGCGCAAGGAGAAGGGCACGGGCCTGGGCCTGTCGATCGTCAAGCGCCTGGTCGAAATGCTGCGTGGCGACGTTTCCATCGTCAGCGCGCCGGGCGAAGGTACGGCCGTGCGCATGGACCTGCCGACTTCCTTCACACAGCCGGGCAGTCACACGGATTAGCGGGATATCCCTGGTTTTTTCTTGCGTCACGGCCCCCTTGGGAGTATGCCAGCGGCCATGAACACGCATGACGCAATCCTGGCCCCGCTTCCCACCATTAAAGGGAAGATTAAAACCGCCACCACGAGGTGACGCGGGCTTGCTGCATTGTGCGATATTAGCAAACGGCCCGCGGATACACCCCGCGGGCCGTTTGCGTTATGATACGCGCATCGTCCCGCCCGGGATGTTCGATCCAAGGGCCCCAGGGACGTAAGGAGAGTTGAGAGCATGGGTTATAAAGTTGCCGTCGTCGGCGCCACGGGCAACGTGGGCCGTGAAGTTCTGCAGATCATGGCCGAGCGGGAATTCCCCGCCGACGAGGTGGTGGCGCTGGCCTCCGCACGGTCGGTCGGCCGCGAGATTTCCTATGGCGAGGACGAGGTCCTCAAGGTGCAGAATCTCGAAACCTACGACTTCAAGGGCACGGACATCGTGCTGTCCAGCCCGGGCGCCAAGGTTTCGGCCAAGTATTCGCCGATCGCCGCCGCCGCCGGCGCCGTCGTGATCGACAACACCAGCCAGTTCCGCATGGACCCGGACGTGCCGTTGGTGGTGCCGGAAGTGAACCCGGGCGCCCTGGCCGGTTATGCCAAGCGCAACATCATCGCCAACCCCAACTGCTCGACCATCCAGATGGTGGTGGCGCTGAAGCCGCTGCACGACCTGCAACCGATCAAGCGGGTGGTGGTGTCGACCTATCAGTCCGTGTCCGGGTCCGGCAAGGCCGGGATGGACGAACTGTTCAACCAGACGCGCGGCATCTATTCCAACGAACCGTTCCACAAGTACCAGGAAAAGTTCACCAAGCAGATCGCCTTCAACTGCATTCCCCATATCGACGTGTTCATGGACGACGGGTCGACCAAGGAGGAATGGAAGATGGTGGTCGAGACCAAGAAGATCCTGGACCCGGACATCGCCGTTCATGCGACCTGCGTGCGTGTTCCCGTGTTCATCGGCCATGCCGAAGCGGTCAACATTGAGTTCGAATATCCGGTCAGCGTCGAAGAGGCGCGCAAGGCCCTGCGCAAGGCGCCCGGCGTGACCGTCGTCGACCATCAGGCCGACGAAGGCTATGTGACGCCGATCGAATGCGCCGGCGAGGACCCAGTCTATGTGTCGCGCATCCGCAAGGACCCGACCGTCGAACACGGCATCAGCATGTGGGTTGTCTCCGACAACCTGCGCAAGGGGGCGGCGTTGAACACGGTGCAGATCGCCGAGGAACTGATCCGCGCCTACATGAAAAAGGCGGCCTGATCCGATGACGACACAGGCGACGCAGGTGACCGCCCCCGGGCACAGCCGCATCGGCCAATGGATCGGCCTGGGCGTGATCGTCCTCTGCGTCGCCATCATCGGCTATATCGCCAGCCAGCGCCCGGCCGAAATCAGCCTGGCCGATGCGGAGAACCACAAACAGGTGGAGGTCGGCCAGCTGACCTATCAGCAGACCTGCATGGCCTGTCACGGGGTCAAGCTGAAGGGCAAGCCGTCGTGGGAGGTTGGCTCAGCCAAGCAGGCCGGCATTCCGCTGTCGGCCGACGGCACCACCTGGCACATGTCCGACCGCCATCTGTTCGACGCCATCGCCACCGGCACCCGCGTCAAGGGCGGCAAGACCGACCGTATTCACGACACGGCCTTTGGCAAAGCCCAGGGCGGGCGCCTGACGGATGCGGAAATCTGGGCCCTGATCGCCTATTTCAAGACCACCTGGACCGCGCGCCAGATCGAATCCCAAAAAGAAACGGGCCTGCGCGAACGGCCCACGGCCCCCGCTCCAAAATGACCAGCCGGCCGGTGACGCGCCGCCGGGCGCTGACCGGCCTGGGTGCGGCGGCGGGTGCCGCCCTGATTTCCGTCACCCTCCCGCCGCTGGCCCGCGCCAAGGGCAATATCCGCGACGTTCGCCTGCAGGCGGGCCCGACCACGGCGCGGCTGATCGGCCCCGAAGGCCCCGAAACCGCCGTCTGGGCCTATAACGGACGCACGCCGGGGCCGGTGATCCGGGCGATGCAGGGCGAACGCCTGCGCGTGCATTTCAAGAACACCCTGGAACAGCCGACCACGATCCATTGGCACGGCATCCGCCTGGCCAACGCCATGGACGGCGTGCCCTATCTGACCCAGCCGCCCATCGAACCCGGCCAGACCTTCACTTACGAATTCGATGCCTTCGACGCCGGAACCTACTGGTACCACCCGCATTTCAATTCATCGGAACAGGTCGCCATGGGCCTGGCCGGGGCCCTGATCATCGACGAACCCGCCCCGCCCCCGGTCGACCGCGACGTGCTGTGGGTGATCGACGACTGGCGCCTGACCAAGGACGCGGCCATCGCGTCCTTCGACCGGCCGTTTCACGACATGGTCCACGGCGGACGGTTCGGCAATACGGTCACCGTCAACGGCCAGATCGCCAATGACGTGCCGGTCACCCCGGGCGAGCGCATCCGCCTGCGCATCGTCAACGTCGCCAACGCGCGCATCTTCCGCCTGATCTTCACCGGCCACCGGCCCTGGCTGGCCGCCATCGACGGCCATCCCGTGCCGCCCCGGCAGTTCGACGAAGGGCAGTTGATCATCGCCCCCGGATCGCGCGCCGACCTGATCATCGACATGACGGGCAAGCCCGGCGAGCGCTTCACCGTGATCGACAATTCGCCCGAGGGCATCCGCTATCGCCTGGCCGATCTCGCCTATGGCCCCGCCCCGGCAACCCAGCCGCCCGCACGCAGGGCGCCCGAGGCCTGGGCCGACAATCCGCTGCCCGAGCCGGACCTGGACAAGGCGACGCGCCTGGAACTGGTCATGGAGGGCGGTGCGATGGGCGGGCTGGAAAGCGCCCTGTACAAGGGCGAGAAACTGACCGGCCGCGAACTGGCGCGCCAACACGGCATGGCCTGGTCGTTCAACGGGGTGGTTCATCCGCCCATGCAGTACGGCGAACACAGCCATCCCATGTTCACCTTCAAGAAAGGCGAAAGCGTGATCCTGGCGATCCGCAACGACACCGCCTTCCAGCACCCCATCCATCTGCACGGCCATACCTTCCGCGTGCTGACGCGGAACGGCAAGCCGGTCCCGGACCAGCCCTGGCAGGACACGGTGCTGCTTACCGTGGACGGCGAGGCGGAAATCGCCTTCGTCGCCGACAACCCCGGGGACTGGATGCTCCACTGCCATATCATGGAACATCAGAAGTCCGGGATGATGGGCCACTTCCGAGTCGCCTAGGCGGAAACGGCGCCGTGCCCCTTGTCGCCGCTTTCCGGTTTGCCGAAAATCGCTATGATCGCGGCTTGACCGGGCGGCATCCTCTGACCGGTCTGAACCCACCAACGGCGGCACGGGCATGGTCATGACGACAGACATCGATTCGACGGCGGAAACCGAAGACATCGCGAAGGACCAACCGCTGATCGAAGACATCCGGCTGCTCGGCAGGCTGCTCGGAGAGACCGTGAAGGCGCAGCAGGGCGACAGTGTGTTCGACCTGATCGAAACCATCCGCCGCATGTCCGTGCAGTTCCACCGCGAGGACGACCTGTCGGCGCGGCAGGCGCTGGAGGACATCCTCCGCGCCCTCGATCCGGCGCTGGCGGTCCAGGTCATCCGCGCCTTCAGCTATTTTTCCCACCTGGCGAACATCGCCGAGGACCATCACCACGTGCGGCGCACCCGCCACCACGTCATCGCCGGATCGAAACCCCGGCGGGGAACCATCGCCGACGCCCTCGACCGGGCCTTCGGCGCCGGTCTGTCCCCGGCCGAGGTTCGGGCGTTCTTCGACAACGCCCAGATCAGCCCCGTGCTGACGGCGCATCCGACCGAAGTGCGCCGGCAAAGCATGATGCACCGCGAGATCGCCATCGCGGACCTGATCTCGCGGCGCGAGCGCACCGACCTGACGCCCGATGAACATCGCGAGGTCGAGGACCGCCTGGCCCGGGCCGTTCTGGTGCTGTGGCAGACCAACCTGCTGCGCCAGACGCGCCTGGACGTCATGGACGAAGTCACCAACGGCCTGACCTACTTCGACCATACCTTCTTCACCGAACTGCCGCGCCTGTTCGCCGAGGTCGAGGACCGCCTTGCCGCGGCCGGCGCCGATACGGACACGGCGGCCCTGCCGTCGTTCCTGATGATCGGCAGTTGGATCGGCGGCGACCGGGACGGCAACCCCTTCGTCGATGCCGACGTGCTGCGGGGCACCCTGCGCCGGCACAGCGAAAAGGCGCTGACCTTCTATCTGCAAGAGGTTCACAAGCTCGGCCAGGAACTTCCCCTGTCTTCGCTGATCGTGGACGTGTCACCGGCCCTTACCGAATTCGCCACCGGGTCGCCGGACACCTCGCCGCACCGCAACGCGGAACCCTATCGCCGGGCACTCAGCCGCATTTACGCCCGCCTGGCCGCGACGCAGCAGCACCTGAACGGAACCACCCCGGCGCGCGCACCGCTGGGCGAGGCCGCAGCCTACGGCAGCGCCCGCGAGTTGAGCGACGACCTGCGGATCATTCACGACTCCCTGGCCCAGAACGGCTCCCTCGCGCTGACCAAGGGCCGGCTGCGCCATCTGCGCCGGGCCGTCGACTGCTTCGGATTCCACCTTGCCCGCCTTGACCTGCGGCAGGGATCGGACGTGCACAACGCAACCCTGGCGGAACTGCTGGACGTGGCCGAACCCGGCACCGACTACCTGGGCATGGACGAAATGGCGCGGCGCGAGCTTCTGGGCGCCGAACTGCAGAGCCGACGCCCCTTGATCATCCCGCGCCACGCCTATTCCGAAACGACGGCGAAGGAACTGGGTGTTCTGCGGACGGCCCGCGACGGGTTGGACAAATACGGCGCCGATGCCATCCGCACCGCCATCGTGTCCAACACCCGGGAAGCCTCCGACATCCTGTGCCTGGCGGTCCTGTTGAAAGAAGCCGGGCTGATCGACGAGACGGGGCACAGCAGCCTCAACCTGGTGCCTTTGTTCGAAACCATCGACGACCTGCGCCGCTCGGTCGAAATCATGGACGCTCTGCTGTCGACGCCCGCCTACCGCCGCCTAGTCGACAGCCGCGACGGGCTGCAGGAAATCATGCTCGGCTATTCCGACAGCAACAAGGACGGCGGCTATGTCACCTCGGGGTGGGAGTTGTACAAGGCCGAGACGGGCCTGGTCGATTTGTGCAAACGCCACGGCGTCAAGCTGCGCCTGTTCCACGGCCGGGGCGGGTCCGTCGGGCGCGGCGGCGGTCCCAGCTTCGACGCCATCCTGGCGCAGCCGGCGGGCGCGGTTGACGGCCAGATTCGCCTGACTGAACAGGGCGAGATCATCTCGTCCAAGTACACCAACCCGGAGGTCGGCCGCCGCAACCTGGAAATTCACGTCGCGGCGACGCTCGAGGCCTCGCTGCTGCATCCCTCCGACGGCCCCGTGCCCGAGGCCTTCACCGGGGCCATGGACCGGCTGTCGGATCTGGCCTTCCGCGCCTACCGCGAATTGGTGTTCGAAACGCCCGGGTTCAACGACTACTTCCGGGCCTCCACCGTCATCGACGAGATTTCGACCCTGAACATCGGGTCCCGCCCGGCGGCGCGCAAGGCGTCCGGGCAGATCACCGATCTGCGCGCCATCCCCTGGGTGTTCAGTTGGTCGCAATGCCGGATCATGCTGCCGGGATGGTACGGGTTCGGGTCGGCCGTTCAGGCCTGGCGGGACGAAACGGGCGACGGCGCCCTTGACCTGCTGCGCCGGATGCACCGCGACTGGCCGTTCTTTGCCACGTTGCTGTCGAACATGGACATGGTGTTGGCCAAGTCGAACATGGCGATTGCCTCGCGCTATGCGGACCTGCTTTCGGACAAGGCCCTGCGCGAGACCATTTTCAACCGCATCCGCGAGGAACGCATCGCGACCATCACGGCGCTGTTCGAAATCACCGGCAACGACCGCCTGCTCGCCGGCAATGCGCTTTTGGCCCGGTCGATCGAAAACCGCTTTCCCTATATCGATCCCCTGAACCACCTGCAGGTCGACCTGCTGCGCGCCCACCGGGGCGGTGCCGACGACCCCAAGGTGCTGCGCGGCCTGCTTCTTTCCATCAACGGCATTTCGGCGGGCCTGCGCAACAGCGGCTAGCCTCGCGGCCGGCCAGGGGCTCAGGCGAATTTCACGGCCGCGATCGGCGGCAGACGCGCGTCCAGCGCCTGCCAGCTGTCGCCCGCGTCTTCTGAAATCCAGAACCCGCCCGAGGTCGAACCGAAGGCCAGCCGTTCGCCCGTTTCGTCAACGGCCAGCGCATGGCGGTAGACCAGGTCATAGGCATGGTGTTGGGGCAGGCCCTTGGACAGCACCTCGAAGGTCTTGCCGCCGTCACGGGTGCGCGAGACGACCAGCTTGCCGTCCTTGGGAATGCGCCGTTCGTCCTTTTCCGCCGGCACGAACCAGGCGGTCTCGCCGTCCGTCGGATGGGCCTGCACGGCGAAGCCGAAGCCCGTGGGCTTGGCCGCCGTCACCATCCTCCAGTTCTCGCCGCCATCGGTGGAGCGGAAGATGGCGCTGTGATGCTGGCACCACATGACGTCGGGATGGCCCGGGCATTGCGCCAGTTGGTGGATGTCCTGGGGGATGGGGTCGCCCTGCTGGTCCGGCGGCATGTATTCGTTGGTCATGCCCTTGTTGATGACGTTCCAGGTCCGCCCCTCGTCGCGGGTCGACCAGACGCCGCCCGTGGACACGCCGACGGTAACATGGGCCGGGTCACGGGGATCGACCAGGACGGAGGACAATCCCGGCTGCTCGCCCCCGGCGACGCCGAACCATTTCTTGCGATCCGGATGCAACCACAGGCCTTCGACCAGGGACCAGGTTTCGCCCATGTCGTCGGACCGGAACAGGCCGCCCGGCATGGTCCCGGCGTACAGCCGCCCCGGCACACCGCCCGGTGTGAAGTTCCAGATGCGGCCGAGGGTCCAGGGATGCGGATCGTCGTCGGCATCCGCCGGCTTTTCCGGAAAGGTCGGCATGGCCATTTCCGACCACGTGCCATTGCCGTCGCGGCGCCACAGCTTGGGCCCGAAATGCCCCAGGTCGGGGGCGGCCAGGGTCATGCCGTCGATGGTCAGGACGGCGGAAATGGGGTCGCCCAGGAAGTGGCTGGCGACGATGTCCCAGCCGCCGTTCTTGCGGGCGATTTCAAACAGACCCTTGCGGGTCGCCACCTGAAGAAGATCACTCATCACATCGTTCCTTTTGGTTCAGCCCCCGGCCCCGTCATCCACCGGACAGGGCCTGGAATACGTGGATTTCTTCGTCCGGCCCCACGGGATCGGTCAGTTTTTCCCGGTCCCGGGCCGGCGTGCCTGCGACGAACACCGCGACGTGGCGGCGCAGCGCCCCCTGGTCGTCGAGGATGTAGCTTTTCAGCGCCGGATGGTCCCGGAACACGGCGGTCAGCGCCGCGCCTAAGGTCGCGGCCCCGGGCCCCACGTCGACGCTGGGGGCCGGCAGGAAGCGTTCAAGCTGGCTGGTGAAATGCACGGTCGCCATGGCGTCACAAGGTCGCGACGAATTCGCCCAGGCGGTCGAGGCTCGCACCCCAGCCCTCGCCATGGGCTGTGCAGGCGTCTTCGGTGGCGAAGGATTCATGGCGCAGCGTCAGTTCCGTCTGACCGTCCTTGTCCTCGAAGGTGACGGTAACCAGCGTCTCTCCGCCCTGGAATCCGTCGGAGCCTTCCCAGGCCCAGGTGAAGACCAGGCGCTCCGGCGCCTCGATCTTGCAATAGACGCCGGTGATGCGGTGCGTATGACCGTTGGCCAATTGCATGACGGCGGCGAATTCGCCGCCGACCCGAAGGTCGTTGGTGAAATCGACCTCGCCCGTTTCGGCGCAGCCCCACCAGCGGACGATATGTTCCGGCTGGGTCCAGAGCTTGAACAAGAGGGCGCGGGGTGCCGCGAAGGTGCGGGTCAGCAGCAGGGTCGTCTGCGGGTGGTCCAGTTCGGGATGGGCGGCGGTATCCATGGAGCATTCCTTCCTTGGGACAAGGTCTGTCAGTTGGCGTGGTCTTTCAGGTGATCGTCCAGGCGGGCGAAGGTGCCGCCCCAGCCGCCGAACATGGACGGCATGGTGGCCGCAAACGTCGCCTGCTGGGCTACGGTCGCGTTGAAGGGCTCGGACGTCAGGGAAATTTCCGTCTCATCGCCCAGGTCCTTGAACGTGATGACGGTAAGCATCTGGCGGGGCCAGTCACCGGGGAACGGGGACGCCGCAAAATCGCCTTCGGGATTGGAGAACCCGTTGAGGACGACCAGCCGGTCCGGCGCCGTGATCTCGCGGAACACGAACTTGCCCCATACCTCCATGCCATTGGGAAACATCAGCTGATAGTGGAAGCTGCCGTCGACGCGAAGGTCGAGATCGCACTTCCCGACGGTGCAGCCGGCGGCGCCCCACCATCGCACCAGATGTTCGGCCTCGGTCCACATGCGCCAGACAAGATCGCGCGGCGCCTTGGCGCGGTGGCCGGTTTTGAAAACCGGATTTTGCGCGCCGGTTCCGGTTGCACTAGTGGCGTTCATCGCTGGCATCCTTTTTCTGTATTTCTTCCAAATAGGCTTCCAACCGGTCGAAGCTCTGCTCCCAGAACCGGCGGTATTCCTCGATCCAATCGAAGACCGGCTTCAGTCCTTCGCCGTTGAGGCGGCAGGGCCGCCATTGCGCCTGGCGGCCGCGTTCGATCAGGCCGGCGCGTTCCAGAACCTTCAGGTGGCGGGAGATCGCGGGCATGGACATCTCGAACGGCTCACTGAGTTCCGACACCGACGCCTCGCCCGAGGCGAGCCGCGCCAGGATGGCCCGTCGGGTCGGGTCGGCCAGGGCCTGGAAGGTTTCGCTCAGGGGGTCCGTGGTCATGCCGTATCGATCTTTCTTTATTTAACGTACTGGTTAAATACTAAACCAACATCGGCCTGTCAAGAGCACCCCTGTGACCATTTCGGGTCAGCGCACGGCTTGTGGTTTGAAGATGCGTTCGGGCGTCACCAGAAGCTCGCGGCGGCGGATCACCGGCAGGTCCAGATCACTTTCATCGGCCGCTTCCAGCAACCCATGAACCGAGGCCGTGGCCCGCGCCGCCGCATCGCGCAATGCCATACCGGCGAGCAGATGTCCGATCAGCAGACCCGCAAACACGTCGCCCGCCCCTTTCGCCCGGCGAGCCAGTTTCGGCGCCTCGATCAGCCATTCGCCTTCGTCGTCGACGGCAAGGGTGCCGATCAGGAGCCCGCCCAGGTCCGGATCGGGATGGTCGGGCACGGAGGTCACGACCACGGCCCCCGTGCCGCGGGCGCGCAGCGCATGGGCGGCGGCCACGGCGGTGCCGACATCGACCACCCGGTCGCCGGTCAACTGTTCCAGCTCGAACGCATTGGGCAGGGCCAGATCGGCGCGCGGCAGGGCCTCGCCGCGAAAGAACGGCACCAGGGCGTCGTCCACGTAAAGGCCTTCGTCGCGGTCACCGAGGATCGGATCACAGACGTAGAAGGCGCCGGTCCGTGCCGCCTTGACCCGGTCGACCACGCCGAGCGCCGCCCGCGCCGTGTCGGCCCCGGCCATGTAGCCGGTCATCACCGCCCGGAAGGCCGGAGCCCCGGCCAGCACCAGGACCGCATCGGCCAATGCGCGGACCTCCTCCGCCGGCACCCGGCGCCCGGTCACCGTGCGGTGGCCCGGATGATTGGACAGCACCACCGTGTCCACGGGGGCGACGTCGCGGCCGAGCGCCTGCAACGCCGGCACGACGGCGCTGTTGCCCACGTAGCCCCGGGAAACCCGGGAATGGAAGGACAGAACGGACATGCGCGGAAGCTTGCCACCAGCGCCGTCCAGTTGCTAGTGTGCGCCGCAATATAATCACCGAATTTCCACCCCAATTCATTGTCCTAAGGAGAGCTTTCAGATGGCCCCCTCCATTCGGCCCCGCCGTTCCGTTCTATACATGCCCGGCTCCAACGCCCGCGCCCTGGAAAAGGGCCGCAGCCTGGCCGCCGACGGCCTGATCCTGGACATGGAAGACGCCGTCGCCCCCGACGCCAAGCAGACCGCCCGCGACCAGATCACGGCGGCGATCGCCGAGGGCGGATACGGGGCGCGCGAACTGATCGTGCGCACCAACGGCCTGGACGGCCCCTGGGGCGAGGACGACCTGAAGGCCGCCGCCAAGATGGGCGCCGATGCGGTGCTGCTGCCCAAGGTCGAATCGAAGGCCATGGTCGATCAGGCCATCGCCATCCTGGACGCCGCCGGGGCGCCGAAAGACCTGCCGATCTGGGCCATGATGGAAACGCCGCTCGGCATGCTGCACGCCGAGGAAATCGCCTTTTCCTCACCCCGCCTGCAATGCCTGGTGATGGGGACGTCGGACCTGGCCAAGGACCTGCGGGCCCAGCACACGCCGGACCGCATTCCCTTCGTGACCTCGCTGGGACTGTGCATTCTGGCGGCGCGGGCGGCCAAGATTGCAATCCTTGACGGTGTGCATCTGGACCTGGCCGATGACGACGGCTTCATGGCGTCCTGCCGCCAGGGCCGGGAATTGGGCATGGACGGCAAGACCCTGATCCACCCCAAAACCATCGCCATGGCCAATGAGGCGTTTTCTCCGTCGGAAGACGAAATCGCCTGGTCCAAACGCATCATCGAGGCCCATGCCGAGGCCGAAAAGGCAGGCAAGGGCGTGGTTCTGGTCGACGGCAAGCTGATCGAGAACCTGCATGTGGAGGGCGCCAAGCAGATGGTCGCCATGGCCGATGCCATCACCCAGATGGAACAGGCCGCCGCGGAGTAGCCGCCACCCGTTTTTGCCCAACAGCCAGAAGACCGAACAGCCATGAGCGACAAGACAAACCGGGGTAACTTCTTCGAGGATTTCATCCCCGGCCAAGTCCTCCGTCACGCCACGCCGCGTACGGTGACCGAGGGCGAAATCGCACTCTACACCGCCCTTTACGGCAACCGCTTCGCGCTGCACTCGTCGGATATGTTCGCCATGGCGCTGGGCTACGACGGCATGCCCGTGGACGACATGCTGGTGTTCCATATCGTGTTCGGCAAGACGGTGCCGGACATCTCGCTCAACGCCGTGGCCAATCTGGGATACGCCGACGGGCGGTTCGGGGTGCCGGTCTATCCGGGCGACACGCTGAGCGCCCAGTCCGAAGTGATCGGCGTGAAGGAAAATTCCAACGGCAAGACCGGCGTCGTCTGGGTCCGCACCACCGGCACCAACCAGCGCGGCGAGGAAGTTCTGTCCTACGTGCGCTGGGTCATGGTCCGCAAAGGTAACGAGGCAGCACCTGCGCCCGCCCCCCTGATCCCCGACCTGCCCGCCGCCGTCGCTGCCGAGGATTTGGCCGTGCCGGAAAGCCTGAATCTTGCCGCCTATGACGAGATCGCCGCCGGCAGCGCCCATTTCTGGGACGACTATGCAGTGGGCGAGAAGATCGACCATGTCGATGGCATGACGCTTGAAGAGGCGGAACACATGCTGGCGACGCGGCTTTACCAAAACACGGCCAAGGTGCATTTCGACCTGCACGCGCAGAAAGGCGGGCGGTTCGGCAAGCGCCTGATCTACGGCGGGCATATCATCTCCCTGGCCCGGGGGCTGTCCTACAACGGCCTGGCCAACGCCTTCCACGTCGCCGCCATCAACGGCGGACGGCACGTGGCCCCTTCGTTCGCGGGCGATACGGTCTATGCCTGGTCGGAAGTCCTGGACAAGGCCGCCCTGCCCGGCCGCGACGATGTCGGCGCACTGCGCCTGCGCCTGGTCGCGGCCAAGGACCATCCCTGCGCCGATTTCCCCCTGACGGACGGCGACGGCAAGGACCACCCGGCCGTGGTTCTGGATGTCGATATCTGGGCCCTGATTCCCCGGCGGACCTGAGACCACCCGACACGCACATCTAAACCCGCCGACAGACGTTTAATTGTGGCCTTCTAAATTTGTTATGTTATAACATTTATACGAAAGCCCATTGCCTGCATATGGATACACTGATACGACTTCTTTCGACGGTGCCCCGGATATCCGGGGGTAAAAGGGAATCCGGTGCGGCGGAACAATCACCCCGCCAAATCCGGAACTGTCCTCGCAACTGTAAGCGGATTCTGACCCGCCATGATGGCCACTGGGAACGCCCCCGGGAAGGCGGTCGGTCAGCCCCCCGCAAGTCAGGAAACCTGCCGTCGATGATCGTCCTTCCACCGGTCGAGGATTGCCGGAGGAGCGGTCTCCGCAGTGACGATTTCGTATCAACCCCCATCGCCAAGAACACGATGGACATGACGCAAATTGTCGAGAGGACGAAATGACACCAACGAAAATACACCGACTGCTCCCCGCCCTGCTGTTCGCGACAGCCTTCAGCACCGCTGCCCATGCGGGGTCGATCAAGAACAACAGCCCCGTGGAACTGACCATCGGTGGACAGTTGAACCGCGCGTTCCTGTACGTCAACGACGGCGAGGAAGGCATGTATCGCCATGTCGACAATGAAAACGATTCGACGCGAATCTTCCTGAACGCGGAAGGCACGATCAACGCAGACTGGTCCGTGGGCACGCAGTTCGTGGTGCTGATGCGCTCCAACCCATCGAACGAGATGAGCGCCTCCACGGAATCCGCAGGTGCAGAAAGCTTCGAGGAAGAAGCCGCCGAAGTCTATTTCACCCACAAACGGCTCGGCACCCTGCGGCTCGGCCAGGGCGATGCGGCGACCAACGGCATTTCCGAAACGGACCTGTCCGGGACCGGCGTCGCGGGCTATTCGTCGGTCGGCGACGTGGCCGGCGGCTTCGCCTTCGTCACCTCGGCCACGGGGGCCCGCTCGTCGGCGACGATCGGCGGCTCGGCGGACAATCTCGACGGCCTCGATGTGGCCGATCGCATCCGCTACGATTCGCCCGAGATCAACGGCTTCCATCTGTCCACGAGCCTGTTGGACAATGGCATCATCGACGCCGCCCTGTACTATTCCGGCAACATCTCGGGCATCACCGTCGAAGCCGCGGCCGGCTGGTACAACGGATCAGGTAATACGGACGCCTTCACGGACGGGATTTCGGGCTCGGTCTCGGCGCTTGCGCCGAGCGGCTTCAGCCTGACGCTGGCGGCCGGCACCAAATCCGCCGCCACCCAGGGCCGCGACGATCCGAAGTTCTATTACGGCAAGGTCGGTTATCAGACGAAGCTCAATACCTTCGGCACGACCGCCTTCGCCGTCGACCTGGGGCGGTTCGAGGATTCGGCGCAGAACGGCGATACCCTCGATACCTTCGGCGCCCAGGCGGTGCAGGAGATCGAAGGGACCGGCTCCAGCGTCTATGTCGCCTACCGCTATCACACGCTCGATCGCAGCGGCACAGACTTCGACGCCATTCATTCGATCATGACCGGGGCTTACGTGGCCTTCTAATTCCAGGACTTCCGATCCAGGAATATCCAACGGGCCCCGTCAATCGGGGCCCGTTTCCTGTTCCGGGGCCTGCGCCCGACGGCAGCGGGCGGCAGCCATTAGCGCGACGGCGCCCAGGATCCCCGCGAACAGGGTCATGGCCAAAACGCCGTCATATCCGGTGACCAGCCAGACCAGCCCGGCAAGACCCGGGGCGAGGGCGGAAAAGCCGATATAGGGCACGGCCAGAATTCCGGCGATGACGCCATAACGCCTGCGGCCCAGAAGTTCGGCCACGATGACCGGGCGGGTGATGCTCATGACCCCGTTGCCGGCCCCCTGGAACAACACGAAAACGACCAGCAGACCGGGCACCGAATTGGCCCCCAGCAAGGCCGCCGAGGCGATCGCCATGGCCAGCAGACTGACCGCCGCGATGGGCGGCGCCGAGGTCACGTGGCGCTGTACGGCAAGCACGCAAAGCCGGCCCGCGACCTGCATGGGCCCGATCATCGATGCGGCCAGAACCGCCGTTTCCGGCCCGACCCCGCGTTCCGCCAGCAACGGCAGCATGTGGGAAATGATGGCGAAATGATTGAACGCCATCATGGCGTAGGCCACGGCGAGCAGCCAGAACACGATATTCCGCGTCAGGTTCAGCGGCTTTCCCGTATTCGCCGCCGCACCTTCGGCCGGGGCCGGGGCTTCTTTGCCATGGTGGGCCAGACCGAAGAACAGCAGCGGCACGCAGACAAAGGCCGCCAGACCGGCAAACACCAGCACCACATTGCGCCAGCCCATGATCGCATCCAGGGTATGGACCGTCGGGAACGCCACCGTGCCGGCGAACCCGGCGACCAGGGTGACGATGGTGATCGCCTGGCGTGAACGGTCGCCCATGATCCGGGTCAGGATCGCGAAACAGGGTTCATACAGGCAACCGGCCATGATCACGCCGATCCCGGCCCAGACGGCGTAGAATTCCCATAATTCGGTCACCCGCGACAGCGCCACCAGCATCACCGCACCCGTGAAGGCGGAGCCGATGAACAGGCGCCGGCCGTGTCCATGATCGATCAGGCGCCCGGCGACGGGGGCAAGGAAAGCGGAGACCAGAAGAGCCGTGGTCAAAGCACCCGCGATTTCCAACTTGGTCCAAGGGAATTCCTGTTCCCAAATGCCCAGCAAGGCCGGAAACAGATAGTAGAAACCGGCCCACAGCAGGGTTTCCGCCACGGCGAGCGGCCAGACAACGCGGCGGAACGTATCACCAGACGCCACGGGAATGCTCCTTGGGTGGGCAACGGCGGAAACGCGGGCGGACGCCCACTGCATTTGTTTAGACCAATTTTCGCGTAGAGGCAAAACAAGGGGGAAAGGCTTTTCCCATAAGAAGAGGCGTCAGGGATACAGGTCCTGGGACACCTGCATCTCGTGCCGACAAGCGACACACCTGACACCTCTCTTGGAGCCGGCCAGGCTCCACGCTTATGAAAAACGCCTATCCGCCTGTGAAACCCTTCCTCCCGCGGCCGCACCCTGGGCAGAGATCGAACCCCGGGACGATGGGTCTTTGGGCTTGCGACCGGCGCGCGTTCGAAAACGTGCCCCGAGCCTGGGCCCTACGGCGGGATGCCGGACTGCGGCTGATACCGGCTCTCCCTCCCTCCGGATCGGCGAAGCGAAGCTTCGTCTTTCTTTCGGGTGGCCCGGCCGGACGGCCGGGACCATGGCGACGCCTTTCAAAGCGCGCAACATCATGGTCTTGGCATATGCCGGGCGGCAACGCGGAAACCTGGGGATTAGCGGCGAAAGTTGTGCATAACTCCCATGGCTTCCCACATTCCGTCCACAGCTTTTCCCCAGGCAGCCGGGGACACTCCGGCTAAGCCATTGAAAGGGGAAGACTCCCGGGTTTCCGCCCGGGGACCCACGGAATCCCTCTGGCGCGGTCTGGGAAAATTAGATAATGAAAATTTTCGGTGATGCCGTCGGCAGCCTCGTCGGCATCATTCTCGCAGATCCTGCTTTCAGACAGTCGTTACCTAGTGTTTTTGCTTCTCGAGAGGAAGTTTGGAAATGTCCGGTTTCTTCAAGTGTCTCCCCGCATTTTGCTTTGCCCTCGCCGTTCTCGCTCCGCTGTCCACGCGGGCCGAAACCTGTCCATCCCCCGACGATACGAATTGGGTCAGCGGCGCCAATCATTGCCTCGCGATCAAAACCTACCTTCCGACGGGCGGCACAGGCCACGTTCTCATGGTCGTCCTGCACGGCGATCTCAGTTCGGGTGGCCCCGCCGACGACAGCCTGGATTTTGCCAAGACGGCGGCCGAGGCCGGTGCGGTCGGCGTCGCCATGGCGCGTCCCGGCTATATGATCGACGGTCGGGAATCATCCGGCATTCCGACACGCAATCAGGACCGGGAAGACCGTTTCAAGCCTGCCGAAATCGACAGCATCGCCCAGGCCGTTGCCGCCCTGAAGGCCCATCACAAGGCTGAGCGCGTGGTCATGTTCGGCCATTCCGGCGGCGCGATCATTTCCGGCGTCATGCTGGGCAGGTCCGCGCCCTTGGTCGACGCAGTGATCTTGCTGTCCTGCCCCTGCAACTATGCGGACTGGCGTGAATCCAACGACTGGCCCGCGGTCTACGGCGCCGAATCTCCGCACAACTATTTAGAAAAAGCGCCCAAGACCGCACGCATCTTCACCTTAACCGGCGAGAATGACGGCAATACCAAAATGTGGCTTGCCACCGACTATGTGAAGAAGGCTGTAGGCCTGGGGCTGAACGCGACCTTCACCCCGATCCCCGGCGCTAACCACGGCCTGCGCCGGATCAAGCGGCAGCCCCAAATCTTCGATGCCATCCGCGCGGCCGTGACCTCCCCCTGACATGGTTCTAGCGGCCATCTGGCATACAAAAGACCATATACCATAAGTATCTGAAATCGCGGCATATCCAATCGCCATCAGACGTTTGCGCAATTGCGAAATAGGCGTTAGGTTTGCCGCGGATTCATCACTAGACGAGGTTCTCCCATGGCGCGTCGTGAACGGCCCCTGTCGCCCCATCTGCAGGTCTATCGGCCGCAAATCACTTCCGTACTGTCGATCACGCATCGCATGACCGGCATCGCCCTTGCGGGGGGCATCCTGATCCTGACCTATTGGCTGACGGCCGCGACCTATGGCGCCGACGCCTTCGCCACCGCCCAGGCGGTGATCGGGTCCTGGGTCGGCCAGGTCGTTCTCTGGGGACTTCTGTTCTCACTTTACTATCATCTGGGCAACGGCATCCGGCACCTGATGTGGGACGCCGGGTCTGGCTTCGACCTGCCGTCGGTCCGGCGTACGGGCATGCTGGTCGTGCTGTTCGCCGTCGTCATGACGGCGGCGACGCTCGGTTGCGCCTACTTCGTGATCGGAGGCTAAGCCCATGGAAATGCGATCCCCCTTAAGCCGCGTGCGCGGTCTGGGTGCTGCCCACGAAGGCGTCGCCCATTGGTGGGCCCAGCGCCTGACCGGTGTCGCCCTGGTGCCGCTGACCCTGTGGTTCATCTGGGCCATGTCCGGGCTTCTCGGCGCCGACCTTGCGGCCATGAAAGCCTGGATCGGCATGGGACAGAACGCGGTTCTGCTGATCCTGCTGATCGTCGCCGGCATGCATCACGCGCAGCTTGGCCTGCAGGTCGTGATCGAGGATTACGTCCATGCCGAAGGCACCAAGACCGTGTCGCTGGTCCTTGTCAAACTGGGCGCCGTGTTCCTTGGCGCCATCAACATCTTCGCCGTCCTCAAGCTGACCTTCGGGAGCTGATCCGAAATGCCGAAAGCCTACGAACTAACCGATCACAAATACGACGTCGTCGTGCTGGGCGCCGGCGGCGCCGGGCTGCGGGCGACGCTGGGCATGGCGGCGGCGGGACTTAAGACCGCCTGCATCACCAAGGTATTCCCGACCCGGTCCCACACCGTGGCGGCCCAGGGCGGGGTGTCGGCCGCGCTCGGCAACCTGGATGAAGACCATTGGGAATGGCACATGTACGACACCGTCAAGGGCGCCGATTGGCTGGGCGACCAGGACGCCATCGAATACATGTGCCGCGAGGCCGTGCCGGCGGTGATCGAAATGGAGCACTTCGGCATGCCGTTTTCCCGCACCGACGACGGGCGCATCTACCAGCGCCCGTTCGGCGGCCACATGCGCAACTTCGGCGAAGCCCCGGTGCGCCGCGCCTGCGCCGCCGCCGACCGCACCGGCCATGCCATGCTGCACACCCTGTATCAGCAGTCGTTGGCCCATAACGCGGAATTCTTCGTCGAATATTTCGCCCTCGACCTGATCATGAGCGACGACGGCGTGTGCGAAGGCGTCGTCGCCTGGAACCTGGACGACGGCACCATCCACACCTTCCGCGCCCATCAGACCGTGATGGCGACGGGCGGTTACGGACGGGCCTATTTCTCCTGCACCTCGGCCCATACCTGCACGGGCGACGGCAACGCCATGTTCGCGCGCGCCGGCCTGCCGCTGGAAGACCACGAATTCGTGCAGTTCCACCCCACCGGCATCTATGGCGCCGGCTGCCTGATTACCGAGGGGGCCCGCGGCGAAGGCGGATACCTGACGAATTCCGAGGGCGAACGTTTCATGGAACGTTACGCGCCGACGGCCAAGGACCTGGCGTCCCGCGACGTCGTGTCGCGCGCCATGACCATGGAAATCCGCGAAGGCCGCGGCATCGGCGACAACAGCGACCACATCATGCTGCACCTGGAACATCTGGGCTCGGACACCCTGTTGCAGCGCCTGCCCGGGATCACGGAAACGGCCAAGATCTTCTCCGGCGTCGACGCCACGAAAGAGCCGATCCCCGTGCTGCCGACCGTGCACTACAACATGGGCGGCATTCCGACCAACTACATGACCGAGGCCCTGAACCCCACAGACGACGATCCGGACGCGGTCTCGCCCGGCATCATGGCCGTCGGCGAATGCGCCTGCGCCTCCGTGCACGGGGCCAACCGGCTGGGCACCAACTCGCTGCTCGACCTGATCGTGTTCGGCCGCGCCGCCGGCCTGCGCGCCGCCGAAACCATCAAACCGGGCGCGCCGCTGCGCCCCTACCGCTCGGGCTGCACGGACAAGGCGCTGGACCGCCTCGACCGCATCCGCCACTCCTCGGGCAGCACCAAGGTCGCCGAAATTCGCGACGCCATGCAGCGCACCATGCAGAACGACGCAGCCGTCTACCGCACGTCGAAGACCCTGAAGGAAGGCTGCGAGAAGATGGATCAGGTGTGGAAATCCAAGGACGACATGCGCATCGAGGACCGCTCCATGATCTGGAACTCGGACCTGGTCGAAGCCCTGGAGCTGGAAAACCTTCTGATCTGCGCCAAGGCGACGATCCATTCGGCGGAAGCCCGCCACGAAAGCCGAGGCGCCCAGGCGCACGAGGATTATCCCGACCGCGACGACGCCAACTGGATGAAGCACACGCTCGCCTGGGTCAACGAAGACGGGTCCGTGCGGCTCGACTACCGGCCGGTCCATACCTGGACCCTGACGGACGAGGTCCAGTACATCGAGCCCAAGGCTCGGGTGTATTAAAAGAAGGAAGGAACGCAGCACATGGTCGAATTCAACCTTCCCGCCAACTCGCGCATTACCGAGGGCAAGACCGTCAAGGCCGCCCCCGACGCGACCAATATCCGCAAATTCAAGGTCTACCGCTGGGATCCGGACACGGACGATCTGCCACGGGTCGATACATACGAGGTCGATCTCGACCGTTGCGGGCCGATGGTTCTCGACGCCCTGATCAAGATCAAGAACGAGCTGGATTCGACCCTGACCTTTCGGCGGTCCTGCCGCGAAGGGGTCTGCGGGTCCTGCGCCTTCAACATCGACGGCACCAACACCCTGGCCTGCACCAAGGCCATCGAGGACATCAAGGGCGACGTGAAGATCTATCCCTTGCCGCACATGCCGGTGATCAAGGATCTGGTGCCCGACCTCAACGTGCCTTATGCGCAGCTGAAATCCATCGAACCCTGGCTGCAGGCCGACACCCCGGCGCCGACCCGCGAACGCCTGCAAAGCCCGGAAGAGCGCGAGAAGCTCGACGGTCTGTGGGAATGCATCCTGTGCTTCTGCTGTCAGACGTCCTGCCCGAGCTACTGGTGGAACGGCGACCGCTACCTGGGGCCGGCCATCCTGCTGCAAAGCTACCGCTGGATCGCCGACAGCCGCGACGAAGCCACGGGCAAACGGCTCGACAATCTGAACGACCCGTACCGCCTGTACCGCTGCCACACCATCATGAACTGCACCAACACCTGCCCGAAGCACCTGAACCCGGGCCTGGCGATCGCGGAAATCAAGAAATCGATCGCGGCGCGGCAGTAAGACTCATTAAATTTCACCAACGAAAAGCCCGCCTCACGGCGGGCTTTTTGCTGTGCAAATCGTCATCCCAGATCAGTCGTAGGCCAGATCAATCGTAGGACGGCGTGCCGTGCGGGTCCTCGGGCTCCAGCGTGATGTCGCTGGTGATGTCGTGGCTGAGGCCCAGTTCGGGAATGCTGAGGGTCACCTTGGCGGTCACGCTGCCGTCCGCGGCCAAATTGCCGGACGCAAGCGCGGCGCGCACCGCGCCCTCGATCTCGCGCTGGCTGGTCACGCCGACCTGTTTCAGGAATTTCCTGATCTGCATGTTGAAGTGTTCTTCGTCCATCGGTCCCTCCATCGTCCGGGCGCGCCCATCCGCCATTGAACGGGCTGTCCCCTCTGCCTCCTGGCAACCTAGGCCGTGCCCCCCGCGCGGGCAACGGCCAAAGCGGCCCTTTTCATTTGATGGAAATGGCCCTTTCATGGGGGCCCAATCCGGGCCTAAACGGAAACTTGGCGCGGCACGGGCCGCGCCCCGGATGACTGTAAGGACCACCGCCATGTACCGCCCCAAGATGTTCGACGTCACCGACGTCACCGACATGCACGCAATCATCCACGCCAACGGCTTCGCCACCCTGGTGACGGCCGGGACCCAGGGCATGACCGCGAGCCATATTCCCCTGCACCTGACGGACGACGGGGAATTCGGTTTGTTGTGGGGGCATCTGGCCAAGGGCAACGACCAGTGGCAGGCGTTCGACGGCACGGCCGAGGCCCTGGCCATTTTCGGCGGCCCGCACACCTATATCTCGCCCAGCTGGTACGTGACGGAAAAGTCCGTGCCGACCTGGAACTACGAAGCGGTCCATGCCTATGGCCGGCCCACGGTGATGGATGACCCGGATCGGGTGATCCGCCGGCTGGCGTCATTGACGGCGCAATACGAAGACGGCAAGCCGCCGCCCTGGACCATGGACGCCCTGCCCGATGATTTCGTGCGCGCACAGCTGAAGGGCATCGTCGCCTTCGAGATGCGGATCGAGCGCCTGGAAGGCAAGCGCAAGATGAGCCAGAACCGCAAGCCGGAGGATGCCCAGGGCGCCATCGACGGCCTGAAGGCAACCGGCCGCCCGGTGGAAAGTCAGGTCGCCGAGATCGTCGCCAAGGCCAACAAGGACCGGCTTTAGGATTTGCGGAACGGCTGAACCAGCAGATCGGCGAGGCCCAGCCGCGTGGCATCGCGATAGCCGCCGACGCCGATCGCCATGGCGTCGTGGCCATCGCGGGGCTGGGCCCGGTAGGTGCCGAACAGGCGGTCCCAGACCGACAGGTTGAAGCCGAAATTGCTGTCCGTCTCGTCCCGATGGACGGAGTGGTGAACCCGGTGCATGTCCGGCGTCACGAGGACGCGGCGCAGGGCAGCGTCGAGCCCCAAGGGCAGGCGCAGGTTGGCATGGTTGAACAGGGACGTCGCGTTCAACACCACTTCGAACACCACCACGGCCGCCGCCGGCGCCCCCAAGGCCAGGACCAATCCGACCTTGATCGCGATGGACAGCAGGATTTCCAGCGGGTGAAAACGCACGCCCGTGGTCGTATCAATGGCCAGGTCCGTGTGATGCACCCGGTGCAGGCGCCACAGCACCGGAATGTGGTGAACCGCGACATGCTGGGCATAGATGGCAAGGTCCATCAGCAACAGGGAAATCCAGAAAGCCGCCCAGCCGTCCAGCCCGAGCAGGGGAAGCAGCCCCCAGCCCTGCCCTTGATCTCCTTGGGCCGCCGCCCACACCGCCGCCGCCACGGGCAGGAAGGCCGGCAACGCCCAGGCCACGGCACGCACGGCCAGGGTATCGACCACGACCAGCGCCGCGTTGCGCGGCCACCGTTGTGCCCGTCCCATGTCCCGGCGGCGCGGCCACAGGGCTTCCGCCGCCGCCATGGCGATCAGCATGCCGACGAAGCATCCCAGCCGCAGCAGGGGTTCATGGGCCGAGATGAAGTCGTTGAGCGCGGTCATACCTTGGTCTTCGGTCACTTGATGAATGGCCAGGGGAATCCGGCGTCGGGCCTGTTTCCCGTTCCGAATTGGGTTACGGTTGTAGTATGGTGCGTTTTCCCCCGGGCGGCCAGCAGGGCCACGGAAACGTGATACCCGGGGGGACGCGCCGCACCCAGCCGCACCAGGGTCGGCCGCCAACCTGGGAAGTGGTGCCTGGGAACGGATCCGGTGAACGGGTCCGGGGAAAGGGAACGGATGAACCTTAATTCGCTTCTGCATGCCCGCGCCGATGCGGGAAACCCCGTGCGCGTCGGCGTGATCGGCGCCGGCAAATTCGGCTCCATGTTCCTCAGCCAAGCCCTGCATCATCCGGGCTTCCACGTCGTCGGCGTCGCCGACCTGAACCCCGCGACGGCGGAAAAGGCGTTGCTGAACACGGGCTGGCCGAAGGAACGCATCACCCGCCATTCCGCCGCCAAGGCGCTCAACAAGGGCATGACCTTCGTCACCGACGACGCCCTGTCGCTGATCGAACACGGCGGCCTGGAAGTCGTCGTCGAGGCCACGGGCATCCCCGAGGTCGGCATCAAGCATGCGCTCGCCGCCTTCAGGCGCGGCCGCCACGTGGTCATGGTCAATGTCGAAGCTGACGTCCTGGCCGGCCCGCTGCTGGCCCGCAAGGCGGCCGAGATGGAGGTCGTCTATTCCATGGCCTACGGCGACCAACCGTCGCTGATCTGCCAGCAGGTCGACTGGGCCCGGACCATCGGGCTTGAGGTCGTCGCCGCCGGCAAGGGCACCCTGTACATGCCGGAATTCCACGCCTCGACGCCCGATACGGTCTGGTCCCATTACGGACTGACCCCCGAGCGCGCCAAGGAAAGCGGCATGAACGCCAAGATGTTCAATTCCTTCCTCGACGGCACCAAATCGGGCATCGAAATGGCCGCCGTCGCCAATGCGACCGGCCTGACGCCGGCGCCGCACGGGCTCGACTTCCCGGCCGTGCCGGTGGACGAGCTGGCCTCGACCCTTATCCCGAAAGAGGCCGGCGGCCAGCTGCACCACAAAGGCCAGGTCGAAGTGATTTCAAGCCGCGAACGGTCGGGCGAAGACTTGGAGAACGATCTGCGCTGGGGCGTCTATGTGGTGTTCGAAGCGCCGACCGACTACGTCAAGCGCTGCTTTTCCGATTACGGCATGATCACCGATGCCGGCGGCGGCTATTCCGCCCTGTGGCGGCCCTATCACCTGATCGGTCTGGAACTGGGCGTGTCCGTCGCCTATGCGGCGATCTTGAAGCAGCCGACGGGGGCGTCGACCCAGTTCGTCGGCGATGTCGCCGCCTGCGCCAAGCGCGACCTGCGCGCCGGGGAGGAGTTGGACGGCGAAGGCGGATTTACCGTCTGGGGCAAGCTGATGCCCGCCACCGACAGCCTGCGCACCAAGGCCCTGCCCATCGGCCTGGCGCAGAAAATCAAGCTGAAGCGCCCGATCAAACAGGGCGCCATCGTGACCTGGGATGACGTGGACCAGGATCGGACGGACGCCACCTACCAGTTCCGCCGCGAGATGGAGGCCCAGTTCGGCCCCGCGCCGAAGACCCCGGCGGGCGCGCCACCGGCCACACCCGGTGCCGCTTCGGGCGGTGGGACTGCATCCGGCCCCACGAAGCCCAAGGACAACCAGGTCGCCGCGGCAAGGAACTGACCCCTGCACGATCTCCAAAGACAAGAAAGGTGACCGCAGGTGTCGATCATCCGCACCCCGCAGGAAGCCTATGACGCGCTGATCAAAAACGGCGACGTGCGCCCCGATCCTGCCCAAGCCCATGCCATCAAGCGCCTGCAGGACCTGTCCGAACGGCTGCAAGGATACGGCTCCCAGATGGGGCGCTCCGGCTGGGCCGCGCGCCTGGGCTTAGGCGGACGCAAGCAACCCCCGCCCAAGGGCATCTACATGTGGGGCGGCGTCGGGCGCGGCAAGACCATGTTGATGGACCTGTTCTTCGAACACACCCCGGTCGAAGCCAAGAAACACGTCCATTTCCACGCCTTCATGCAGGAAGTCCATCGCCGCATCCACGCCTTCCGCGAAGCCCAGAAAGCGGGCAAGGTCGGCGAGGAAAAAGACCCCCTGCCGGCGCTCGCGCGGGTCATCGTCGATCAGGCTTGGCTGCTGGCCTTCGACGAATTCCACGTCACCGACATCGCCGACGCCATGATCCTGGGCCGCCTGTTCGAAACCCTGTTCGAACAGGGCGTGGTCGTGGTCGCGACGTCGAACCGACACCCAAAGGACCTGTACAAGGACGGCCTGCAGCGCGAACGGTTCGTGCCGTTCATCGAGACGTTCATCGATAAGATGGAGGTGATCGAGCTGGATTCCGGCACCGACTACCGCCTGCAACGGCTGCAGGAACTGGACATTTACATCACCCCCAATTCAGCCGAAGCGGACAGGAAGCTTGAACGGGCCTTCCGCGACCTGACCGTGGGCATGGAGCCGCGGGCCGTGACGCTGGCCGTCAACGGCCGGTCGATCGACATTCCGCTGGCCGCCGAGGGCGTCGCCTTCACCACGTTTTCGGACCTCTGCGCGCGGCCGCTGGGGGCCGGCGACTATCTGGCGATCGCGGAAAAGTTCCATTCCGTGGTGATGAACGGGGTTCCCAAACTGGGCCCGGAAAAGCGCGACCAGGCCAAACGTTTCGTGACCCTGATCGACGCGCTGTACGATGCGCGCGTCAATTTCATCTGCGCCGCCGACGCGCCGCCCACGGAGCTTTACACGCAAGGCGACGGCGCGTTCGAGTTCGAACGCACGGTCTCGCGACTGATCGAAATGCAGTCGCCTGAGTACATTGCCCAGCCCCACGGCAGTGACGTTTAGGGCAAATTGCCACCCGTGCCGCGCAGGCACAGGTGTCATGCGATTGAAAAATACAGATTGACCCGGCACCTTGTTCTGGTTTTCTTAAGGCCTGAACCTATATTAAGGTTCAGAGACCCCCTCCGAGGCTGGCCCCGATGCCGCTGGCCGGGGGAAGACGTTTCAAGGAGCTTTCAGGCAATGGCCGCCGATATGACCCCATTGATCGTGCCCGATACGGTGATCCCGGCGGGCCCCGAGGCAACCTCGTGGACGGACGTCGACCCGACTATCGACCTGTGGGCGGAGATCGACCGCCTGCGCAAGGAAAAGAACGCCGTCATCCTGGCCCACTATTACCAGGACCCGGAAATCCAGGATCTGGCCGATTTCGTGGGCGATAGCCTCGACCTGTCGCGCAAGGCGGCGGCCACGGAAGCCGACATGATCGTGTTTTGCGGCGTGCGCTTCATGGCCGAGGTCGCAAAGATCCTGAGCCCGACCAAGACCGTCGTGCTGCCCGATCTGGACGCCGGCTGCTCGCTCGAGGAAAGCTGCCCGCCGGACGACTTCGCCAAGTTCGTGGCCCAGCACCCGGACCACATCGTGGTCACCTACATCAATTCATCGGCCCGGGTGAAGGCCCTGTCGGACGTCATCGTAACCTCGTCCAACGCCGAACACATCGTGCGCAACCTGCCGGCCGACCGGCCGATCCTGTTTGCGCCGGACAAACATCTGGGGTCCTACATCCAGCGCCAGACGGGCCGCGATATGATTTTCTGGGACGGCGCCTGCATCGTCCACGACATGTTTTCGGAACGCGAACTGGTCAAACTGAAGGCGCGCCACCCGGACGCCCCCGTCGCCGCCCACCCGGAATGCCACGAAGGCATCCTGAAGCACGCGGACCATGTCGGCTCGACCCGCTCGATCCTCGATTACGTGGTCGAGCATCCCGCCGATACGGTGATCGTCGCCACGGAACAGCACATCTTCCACCAGATGCAGAAATCGGCCCCGGGCAAGACCTTCCTGGCCGCACCCGGTGCGGACGGCACCTGCAACTGCGCCAACTGCCCCTATATGGAGCTGAACACCCTGGAAAAGCTGTACCTGTCCATGGTCAACGAAGCGCCCCGGGTGGAAATCAACGAGGATCTGCGCCTCCAGGCCCTGAAGCCGCTGGAGAAGATGCTGGAGATGTCGCCGCCGGCCAAGGCGAACCAGGAAACCAAAAGCCAGAACGGCAAAGGCAAGGCCGCGGCCTGATCGCCGCCGCCCGCCCTTCCCGCATACGCAGATGACCTTCGCCCCCCCTGACCCGGCCGACATCAAGGCCGTCGTCGATGCCGCCCTGACCGAAGACATCGGCCAGGGCGACGTGACGACCCGCGCCACGGTGCCCGCCGATACGCAGTTGACCCTCGACCTCAACACCCGCCAGGACATCGTCGTCTGCGGCATGCCGGTGGCGCTCGACGTGTTTCGCCGCCTTGCCCCCGACGCCGCGGTCGAAGTCTTCGTCACCGACGGCGAGCGCGTCGCCAAGGGCACCCATCTGGCGCGCCTTACCGGCACGGCCCAGGGCCTGCTGTCGGCGGAACGCACGGCCTTGAACCTGCTGCAGAAATTGTCCGGCATCGCGACCCTGACCCGTCAGTACGTCGACGCCATCGACGGCACCGGGGCCGTGCTGCTGGATACACGCAAGACCATTCCGGGCCTGCGCGGCCTGTCGAAATACGCCGTGCGTGCCGGCGGCGGCACCAACCACCGTATGCGCCTCGACGACGGCATCCTGATCAAGGACAACCATGTCGCGGTCTGCGGCGGATCGGTCGGCGAAGCGGTGACGCGCGCCAAGGCGGCGAACACCGGGCTCGAGGTGCGCTGCGAATGCGACACGCTTGATCAGGTCCGCGAAGCGGTCGACGCCGGGGCGGACTCGCTGTTGCTCGACAACATGCCACCGCCCGTGCTGCGCGAGGCCGTGGCCTGGGTCGCCGGGCGGGTGCCGCTGGAGGCCTCCGGCGGGGTCAAGCTCGACACCATCCGCGCCATTGCCGAGACGGGGGTGAATTACATCTCCGTCGGCGGCATCACGCAGAGCGCGCCCGCCGTCGACATCGGGCTCGATCTGGCCGAGTAGCTTTCACTTCTGCTGAATTCAACGCCGCACGCAGGCCGCCTGCGTGTTGTAGCGCACCCCGACCATCCCTTCGGCATCGGCAAAGCGGTGGGCGAGACCAAGGATCGCGGCGCGGGCGGCCTCCTCCCCATGCACCTCTTTGTAAGGCGTCATCTTTGACCGCGACAGCATGAGCCCGGCGAAGCCTTCCGGGGTCAGCCGCCACGTCCAGGGATGGACGATCTCGGTCACGTCCCGCGCCCAGTCGAGCGCATGCAGTTCCGCCATCAGGTTCCAACTGCGATAATTCCGCCAATAGCCCTCGACCGAGGTTTCGACCTCGGTCTCGAAGGCCGCCATCAGCGGATCGTCATAGAGATCGCGGTTATTGTAGAGGATCACCATCACTCCGCCGGGCGCCAGGGCCCGCGCCGCATCGGCATAAAACCGGGGACGGTCGAACCAGTGGGCCGCCTGCGCCGCCAGCAAAAGCCCCACGGCGCCGTCGCCGAACGGCAGGGCCTCGGCCGTGCCCTTGACCACCGATACATCCGGCCGGTCGGCCAGCGCCGCCGTGGCCTGCGCGCGCATGTCGTCGTTGGGCTCCACCACCTGGGCGGTCCAGACATCCCCGCCGCCCTCGGCCAGCGCCGTCATCATGGCCCGGGTCGAGATTCCCGTGCCGCCGCCGATATCGGCCAACAGACGCGGCACGCCGGGGGTTTCCGCCCAATAGGCCCGCACCGCGGCGAGGGCTTCCGGCGGATAACTCGGGCGGAATTTCTCGTAGGTTTCGGCCAAGCCGGTGAAGCGGGCCGTGTTGTCCGGATGCGCTGTTTCACTCATGGTGCGACTATAGCGCCGCCCCCTCGCCGCGACATCTCGGGATACAATTCGGCATGCAGAATTTTTCCCGACCCGGCCGGAAGGGGCTTGCCGAGGAGAAATCACTGTGGGATATTGTATACCAGATTGTAACACCAAGGGGTGGGCAGCCAGTCCCGGTTGCCCTGGGGATCGTTTCGCGCTACGAACAGTTTGAGATTCTTGGGGTTCTTGGGGAGTTCCGGGACCAATCCCGCTGTCCTGATCCGGAATCCGGGAATTCACTTCACCACAAACGACTCGCGGCAAGGGATTTAAAAATGGCACGCAACAAAATCGCGCTCATCGGCGCCGGTAACATCGGGGGCACGCTGGCCCATCTGGTCGGCCTCAAGGAACTGGGCGACGTAGTGCTTTTCGACATCGTCGACGGCATTCCCCAGGGCAAGGCCCTGGACATCGCTGAATCGGGCCCCGTCGAAGGCTTTGATTCCAACATGAAGGGCGCGAACAGCTACGCCGCCATCCGTGGCGCCGATGTCTGCATCGTCACCGCCGGCGTCGCCCGCAAGCCGGGCATGAGCCGCGACGACCTGATCGGCATCAACACCTCGGTCATGCAGTCCGTGGGTGCGGGCATCAAGAAGTACGCGCCCAACGCCTTCGTTATCTGCATCACCAACCCGCTGGACGCCATGGTTCAGGTCCTGCGCGACGCCTCTGGCCTGCCCCACCGCAAGGTCGTCGGCATGGCCGGCGTTCTGGACAGTGCGCGGTTCCGCCATTTCCTGGCCGAGGAATTCAAGGTTTCCGTCGAAGACGTCACCGCCTTCGTGCTGGGTGGCCACGGCGACAGCATGGTGCCGTCGGTGCGCTATTCCACGGTCGCCGGCATTCCCGTGCCCGACCTGATCAAGATGAAGTGGACGACCCAGGAAAAGATCGACGCCATCGTCCAGCGCACCCGCATGGGCGGCGGCGAGATCGTCGCCCTGCTGAAGACCGGCTCCGCGTTCTATGCGCCGGCGTCCTCGGCCATCCAGATGGCCGAAAGCTATCTGAAGGACAAAAAGCGCGTTCTGCCCTGCGCCGCCTATCTGTCGGGCGAATACGGGGTCAAGGGCATGTACGTCGGCGTGCCGACGGTGATCGGCGCCCGGGGTGTCGAGCGCATCGTCGAGATCCAGTTGGACACCGATGAGAAGGCCATGTTCAAGGCCTCCGTCGCGGCCGTGAAGGGCCTGCTCACCGTGACCCAGCGCCTGATGAAGAAGGCCGCCGCCGCGGCCAAGAAGGCGCCTGCCAAGAAAAAGGCCCCGGCGAAGAAAAAGGCGCCGGCCAAGAAAGCCGCGGCGAAAAAGCCGGCTGCCCGCAAGGCCCCGGCGAAGAAGGCCGCCGCACCGGCGGCCGCTTCCACGCCGCCGACGAAGTCGTAGTGAACAACCGCCCGCGCCCGTCCCCCGGGCGCGGGCCGGTTTTTTTGAAACTTAACCAGCAGAGTTGGGAGTTTGAGGGGACGCAATGAACATCCATGAGTACCAGGGCAAGCAGCTGCTCGCCAAATACGGGGTCGCCGTGCCGAAAGGCAAGGTCGCCTATACCGTCGACGAGGCCGTCTCGGCCGCCCAGGAACTGGGTGGACCGGTGTTCGTGGTCAAGTCCCAGATTCATGCAGGCGGCCGCGGTGCCGGCAAATTCAAGGGCAACGAAGGCGGCAAGGGCGGCGTGCGCGTCGTCAAGTCCGTCGACGACGTCAAGGCGAGCGCTGCGGAAATGCTGGGCCAGGTCCTGGTCACCAAGCAGACCGGCCCCGAGGGCAAGGAAGTGAAGCGCCTTTACATCGAGGAAGGCTGCGACATCGCCCGCGAGTTGTATCTTTCGGTGCTGCTCGACCGCGACTCCTCGCGCATCGTCATCATGGCCTCCACCGAGGGCGGCATGGACATCGAGGACGTTGCCCATAACACCCCGGAAAAGATCATCAAGGTGTTCATCGACCCGGCCACCGGGATCCAGGCGTTCCACGCCCGGCAGGTCGCCTTCGGCCTGGGCCTTGAAGGCAACCAGGTGAAGTCGGGCGTCAAGTTCGTGATGGCGCTGTACAAGGCGTTCATGGACCTTGATTGCTCGCTGGTCGAGATCAACCCGCTGGTCGTCACCGGTTCGGGCGACGTCATCGCGCTCGACGCCAAGATGAACTTCGACGACAACGCCCTGTTCCGTCACAAGGACGTGGCCGAACTGCGCGACGAAGACGAAGAAGACCCCACGGAACTGGAAGCCGCCAAGCACGAGCTCAACTACATCAAGCTCGACGGCTCGATCGGCTGCATGGTCAACGGCGCCGGCCTGGCCATGGCGACCATGGACATCATCCAGTTGGAAGGCGGCTCTCCCGCCAACTTCCTGGACGTCGGCGGCGGCGCCACCAAGGAGCGCGTCACCGAAGCCTTCAAGATCATCCTGTCGGACCCCAACGTCGAAGGCATCCTGGTCAACATCTTCGGCGGCATCATGCGCTGCGACGTCATCGCCGAAGGCGTCGTCGCGGCGGCCAAGGAGGTTTCCCTGAGCGTCCCCCTGGTGGTTCGCCTTGAGGGCACCAACGTCGAAAAGGGCAAGCAGATCCTCGCCGATTCGGGGCTTCCCATCAAATCCGCCGACGACCTGGGCGATGCCGCCCGCAAGATCGTCCAAGCCGTGAAGGAGGCCGCGTAATCATGTCGGTTCTGGTCAACAAGAACACCCGGGTCATCTGCCAGGGCTTCACGGGTGCGCAAGGCACCTTCCATTCCGAACAGGCGATCGCCTACGGCACCAACATGGTCGGCGGCGTGACGCCGGGCAAGGGCGGCACCAAGCATCTTGATCTGCCCGTGTTCGACACGGTCAAGGATGCCCGCGAAGCCACCGGCGCCGACGCCTCCGTGATCTACGTGCCGCCGCCCTTCGCGGCCGACGCGATCCTGGAAGCCATCGCGGCGGAAATCCCGCTGGTCATCTGCATCACCGAAGGCATTCCCGTGAAGGACATGCTGGCGGTGAAGCGCGCCCTGCAGGGCTCCAACACGCGGCTGATCGGGCCGAACTGCCCGGGCGTCATCACCCCGGGCGAATGCAAGATCGGCATCATGCCGGGCCATATCCACAAGCCGGGCAAGGTCGGCATCGTGTCCCGCTCGGGCACCTTGACCTATGAAGCCGTGGCGCAGACGACCAAGCCCGGCCTGGGCCAGACCACCTGCATCGGCATCGGCGGTGACCCCATCAACGGCACCAATTTCGTCGACTGCCTGCAGATGTTCGTCGAAGACGACGCCACCAAGGCGATCGTGATGATCGGTGAAATCGGCGGTTCCGCGGAAGAAGAAGGTGCTGAGTTCCTCAAGGCATCCGGCACCAAGAAGCCCGTCGTCGGCTTCATTGCCGGCCGCACCGCCCCTCCGGGCCGCAGAATGGGCCACGCCGGTGCGATTATCTCTGGCGGTAAAGGTGGTGCGGAAGATAAGATCGACGCCATGAAGGCCGCTGGAATCCACGTATCGGATTCACCGGCGGCCCTCGGCGAAACGATGATGAAGGTGTTCAAGGGGTAACCCGCGCCTGGGATCGACCCGGCGCGGCCCCCATATCAGGGAGGGCGCGCCGGGCTCGCGCCTTATCGCATGACGGAAATCGATCTCGATCCGACCCAATTTCTCTACTCCGGCAATACGGTCTATGTCGCGGAACTCTATGAACGCTACATGGATGACCCCGGCTCCGTAGACCTGCGTTGGCAGGATTTCTTCAAGGGGCTGGAAGACGACGCCCGCGGATTCTCCAAGGAACAGGACGGGGCCAGTTGGGCGCCGCGGTCCGAGAAGATCCTCGGCCACGGCGATGTCGTCCCCCTGACCGACCACCTGACCGCGGCCCAGCAGGGCCGCCGCCGCGACGACCGCGGCCGCGACCAGGAACCGGCGCAAGACCGCATGAGTTCCGCCAAGGTCCGCGAAGCGACCCTCGATTCCCTGCGGGCATTGATGCTGATTCGCGCCTATCGCGTGCGCGGCCATCTGCACGCCAACCTGGACCCCCTCGGCCTGACCGAACCGGCGCCCCATTCGGAACTGGATCCGGCGACTTACGGTTTCACGGACAAGGACTGGGACCGGGAAATCTTCATCAACTACGTCCTGGGCCTGGAAACGGCGACGCTGCGCACGATCATGCAGATCCTGAAGGAGACCTATTGCGGGTCCATCGGGATCGAATTCATGCACATCCAGGATCCGGAGGAGAAATCCTGGCTGCAGGAACGGATCGAGCGCATCCGGAATCAGACCTCGTTCACCAACGAAGGCAAGCGCGCGATTCTCAACCGCCTGATCGAGACGGAAGGCTTTGAGCGCTACCTGGACAAGAAGTTCACGGGCACCAAGCGGTTCGGCCTGGACGGCGGGGAAAGCCTAGTCCCGGCCATGGAACAGATCTTCAAGCGCGGCAGCCAGCTGGGCATGGAAGAAATCGTTCTCGGCATGGCTCACCGCGGCCGCCTCAACGTGTTGGCCAACGTCATGTCGAAGCCGTTCCAGGCGATCCTCAACGAATTCCAGGGCGGGGCCTCCAAGCCGGAGGACGTCGGCGGATCGGGCGACGTGAAATACCACCTGGGGGCTTCGGCCGACCGCGTGTTCGACGGCCGCTCCATCCACCTGTCGCTGACCGCCAACCCGTCGCATCTGGAATGCGTCAACACGGTCTGTCTGGGCAAGACCCTGGCCAAGCAGCGCCAGCGCAACGACCCGGAAATGGAAAAGGTGATGTGCATCCTGCTGCACGGCGATGCCGCCTTCATGGGACAGGGCATCATCCAGGAGACCCTGGATCTGTCCAACCTGAGCGGCTACCAGACCGGCGGCACCATCCACATCATCATCAACAATCAGATCGGCTTCACCACCAATCCGAAGCAGCACCGTTCGTCACCCTATTGTTCCGACGCGGCCAAGATCGTTTCCGCGCCCATTTTCCACGTCAACGCCGACGACGTCGAAGCCGTCGTCCATACGGCACGAATCGCCACGGAATACCGTCAGCGCTTCAAGAAGGACGTGGTGGTGGACATGATCTGTTATCGCCGCCACGGCCATAACGAAGGCGACGAGCCGATGTTCACCCAGCCGAAGATGTACAAAACCATTCAGACGCATCCGACGACGCTGAACATCTACGCCCGCAAGCTGATCCACGAAAAAGTCCTGACCGAGGACGAAATCGAAAAGCAGATGCAGACCTTCATCACCACCATGGATGAGGCTTTCGAGGCATCCAAGGGCTACAAGCCCAACAAGGCGGATTGGATGGACGGCGTATGGGCCGGCATGGCGGTTGCCTCCGGCGACGCCCGGCGCGGCGAGACCGGCTGTTCCATTGATTTCCTGAAGGAAGTCGGCGCCGGCCTGACCCGGCTTCCGGGCAATTTCACCCCGCACCCCAAGATCGAACGCCAGTTGGCCGCCAAGGCCAAGATGATCCAGACCGGAGAAGGCATTGACTGGGCGACCGCCGAGGCCCTCGCCTTCGGCACCCTGGTCGTCGAGGGCCATCCGGTCCGCCTGTCGGGCGAGGATTGCGAACGCGGCACGTTTTCGCAGCGCCATTCCGTGCTGATCGACCAGGAAAACGAGGACCGCCACACCCCGCTGGCCAACATCCGTTTCGGCCAGGCGCCGTTCGAGGTCCTGAACTCGCCGCTGTCCGAATTCGGCGTGCTCGGATTCGAATACGGCTATTCCCTGGCCGAACCGCAGACCCTGACCCTGTGGGAAGCCCAGTTCGGCGATTTCGCCAACGGGGCGCAGGTCATCATCGACCAGTTCATTTCCTCGGGCGAGCAGAAATGGCTGCGCATGTGCGGTCTGGTGATGCTGCTGCCGCACGGCTACGAAGGCCAAGGGCCGGAACATTCATCGGCCCGCCTGGAACGCTATCTTCAGAATTCCGCCGATGACAACTGGCAGGTCTGCAACTGTTCCACGCCGGCCAACTATTTCCATGTCCTGCGCCGCCAGATGCGCCGCGACTTCCGCAAGCCGCTGATCCTGATGACGCCGAAATCGCTGCTGCGTCACAAGCTCTGCGTGTCGAAGCTGGAAGAATTGGGGCCGGGCACAACCTTCCATCGGTTGCTGTGGGACGACGCGCAACTGGTCAAGGGCGGCCTTGTCGCCGACGACAAGATCAAGCGGGTCGTGCTGTGTTCGGGCAAGGTCTATTTCGACCTGTTCGAGGAACGCGCCCAGCGCGGCATCAAGGATGTCTACCTGCTGCGGGTCGAACAGCTCTACCCGTTCCCGCATTCCGCCCTGGTCGAGGAATTGAAGCGTTTCAAGAACGCCGAGATCATGTGGTGCCAGGAAGAACCCAAGAACATGGGGGCCTGGAGCTTCATCCTCGAGCCGATGATGGCCGTCATGGAAGAACTGAAGCTGAAACAGGCCAAGCCGTTCTATGCCGGCCGTGCCGCCGCCGCGGCACCGGCCACCGGCAGCGCCAACAAGCACAAGGTCGAACTGGCCGCCTTCATGGATGCCGCGCTGACCGTTCAGGCGCCGCCGCGCGCCAGAACCAAAGCACCAGCCAAAGCATCGGCCAAAGCCAAGAAATAACGCCGGAACCGGTCGCAGGGTTTCGAGCAGTCGATAATCGCAGGGGAAGATTTTATGACCGTTGAAGTTAATGTCCCGACCTTGGGTGAATCCGTTACGGAGGCGACCGTCGGCAAATGGACCAAAAGCCCGGGCGACGCCGTCGCCATGGACGAGGCCCTGGTCGAACTGGAAACCGATAAGGTGACCATCGAGGTCAACGCCCCGGCCGCCGGGACGCTGGGCGCCATCGCCGCCCAGGAGGGTGAGACGGTTGCCGTCGGCGCGTTGCTCGCGACCATCCAGGAAGGGGCCGCCCCCGCCAAGGCAGCGGCCAAACCGGCCGCCGCCCCGGCCGCGGCACCCGCCGCCGCGAAATCGGGCGGCGGCAAGACGGTCGACATCGTCACCCCGACCATGGGCGAAAGCGTATCCACGGGCACCCTGGGCACCTGGGCCAAACAGGTCGGCGACAGCGTCGCCGCCGACGAAGTCCTGGTCGAGGTTGAAACGGACAAGGTGACCATCGAGGTCAACGCCCCGGCCGCCGGACGCCTTGCCTCCATCGACGCCCAGGCGGGCGCTGAAGTCGGCCCCGGCGTGAAGATCGGCACCATCGAAGCGGGCGCCGCAGGCGCCGCCGCCGCGCCCGCCGCTGCCCCCGCCCCGGCCGCGGCTCCCGCACCTGCCGCCAAACCCGCCGCTGCGCCGGCACCCGCCGCCGCGCCGGCGCCGGCCGCGTCTGGCAGCCGTCCGCCCCTGTCGCCCGCCGTTCGCAAAATGGTCGATGACAACGACCTGGACCCGGCCCGCATCACCGGTACCGGGCCCGACGGCCGGATCACCAAGGGCGACGTGCAGCAGGCCATCGCCAGTGGCTCCGCCAAGCGTCAGGCCGCCCCGGCGCCCGCCGCCCCCCGCGCCGTTGGCCCGGCCCCGGCGCTGACCACGGAAAACATGTTCGCCCCCCGCCCGGAACGGCCGCCCAACGACCGCGAGGAACGGGTCAAGATGTCCAAATTGCGCCAGGTCATCGCCCGGCGCCTGAAGGAAGCCCAGAACACCGCGGCCATGCTGACGACCTGGAACGAGGTCGACATGGGCAACGTCATGGCGCTGCGTTCCGAATACAAAGAGGTGTTCGAGAAGAAGCACGGGGCCCGCATGGGCTTCATGTCCTTCTTCGTGCGCGCCGCCTGCATCGCATTGAAGGAATGGCCCGCCGTGAACGCGGAAATCTACGGCGACGAGATCATCTACAAGAACTATTACAACGTCGGCGTCGCCGTCGGCACGCCGCAGGGCCTGGTCGTTCCGGTGCTCAAGGAAGCCGACAAAATGGGCTTCGCCGACATCGAGGGCGGCATCGCCGACTTCGGCCGCCGGGCGCGCGACGGCAAGCTGGGCATGGATGAGATGACCGGCGGCACCTTCACCATTTCCAACGGCGGGGTGTTCGGGTCGCTCAATTCCATGCCGATCCTCAACGTGCCGCAGTCGGCGATCCTGGGCATGCATTCGATTCAGAAGCGCCCCATGGTGGTCAACGACGAGATCGAAATCCGGCCCATGATGCACCTGGCGCTCAGCTACGATCACCGCATCGTCGACGGCCGCGAGGCGGTCAGCTTCCTGGTCCGCATCAAGCAGTGCATTGAGGATCCGCAGCGCATCCTGTTGAACGTGTGACCCAACGGGTTACATTGAAGAACGAGACTCCCGAAACACGATCAGGAGCGATCTGATTATGAGTGACGCTTACGACTTGGTGGTCATCGGCGGCGGGCCCGCCGGCTACGTCGCCGCCATCCGCGCGGCGCAGCTGGGCATGAAGACGGCCGTCGTCGAAGGACGCGGCGCCCTGGGCGGAACCTGCCTTAACGTCGGCTGCATCCCGTCGAAGGCGATGCTGCAGTCGTCCCATCATTATGAAATGGCGGACAAGGAGTTCGCCCATCACGGGATCGACGTCTCGGGCCTGAAGGTCAACCTGAAGACCATGCTGGCGCGCAAGGACAAGGTGGTCGAAGGCCTGACCGGCGGCATCGAGATGCTGATGAAGAAGAACAAGGTCGACTACATCAAGGGCTGGGGCAAGATCGACGCCGTCGGCAAGGTGTCGGTGAAGCCGCTTGAGGGCAAGGCCAAGGCGCAGGTTCTGAACACGGCGAACATCCTGATCGCGACGGGTTCCGAGGTCACGCCCCTGCCCGGCGTGACCATCGACGAAAAGCAGATCGTCTCCTCCACGGGCGCGCTCGCCCTGCCCAAGGTGCCGAAGACCATGGCCGTGATCGGCGCCGGGGTCATCGGGCTGGAACTCGGCAGCGTGTGGCGGCGGCTGGGCTCGGAAGTCACGGTGGTCGAATTCCTCGACGTCGCCCTGCCCGGCATGGACGGCGAGGTGTCCAAGCATGCGCAGCGCATCCTGAGCAAGCAGGGCCTGACCTTCAAGATGAAGACCAAGGTGACGGGCGCCAAGGCCGGCAAGGACGGCGTGACCCTGACCATGGAGCCGCGCGAGGGCGGCAAGGCGGAAACGCTTAAAGTGGACGTGGTGCTGGTCGCCATCGGCCGCCGGCCGTTCACGGAAGGCCTGGGCCTGAAGGAAGCCGGCGTTGAGGTCGGGGAGCGCGGGTTCATTCCCGTCGATGCCGATTATCAGACCAACGTCGAAGGCATTTATGCCATCGGCGACGTGATCGGCGGCGCCATGCTGGCCCATAAGGCCGAGGACGAAGGCGTCGTTTGCGCCGAGATCATGGCCGGGCAGACCGGGCATATCGATTACGGCGCGATCCCGGGCATCGTCTACACCCATCCGGAAATCGCCGCCGTCGGCAAGACCGAGGAACAGTTGAAGGACGCGGGCATCGCCTACAACAAGGGGAAGTTCCCCTTCACCGCCAATTCCCGCGCGCGCTGCAACGACGACACGGACGGCTTCGTGAAGATCTTGGCCGATGCAACGACGGACAAGGTTCTCGGCTGCCACATCATCGGCCCCCAGGCCGGCGACCTGATCCAAGAAGTCGTCAACGTGATGGAATTCGAAGGCTCGGCCGAGGACATCGCCCGCATCTGCCACGGCCATCCGGGCCTGCCGGAATCGGTCAAGGAAGCGGCCTTGGGCGTCGCGGGGCGCGCGATCCACATCTGATCTCCCCACCCAGCCTTATCCACCAATGGCTTGTCTCGTCCAGGGGCGGGCACGAATGCGCCTTTTCATCCATCTAGGCGTGGACGTTTTTTAATGGTCTAAACGTCTACCCCTCCCGGCATCCGCCGGAGCGTCATTCGACGAAAGATGGATCATGGACACCTGGATTCTTGCGCTGGTCCTGCTGGCGGCGGCCCTGCACGCGGGTTGGAACCTGCTGGTCAAGATGCGCGGCGACAAGCTGGTGATGATGGGCGTGATCGACGCAGGCCATGGCCTGCTCGCCCTGCCGCTGCTGTTTTTCTTTCCGTTCCCCAACTGGGAAGCCTGGCCCTTTATCGTCGCCTCGGCTGTCCTTCATGTCGGCTACAAGCTGTTCCTGGTGCGCGCCTATGTCCACGGCGACATGGGCGTGGTTTATCCCATCGCCCGCGGCATGGCGCCGGCCCTGGTGGCGTTGGGCGCCTATGTGTTCGCCGGGGAAAGCCTGAGCCCGACGCAGTTGGCCGCCATCATCGCCATCGCCATCGCCATTTCCGGCCTGACCTTCGCCAACGGCTGGCGCGATCTTCCGTTATTGGGCCTGGCCTTCGCCGTGGGCACGGCGGTGTTCATCGCGTCCTACACGGTGGTCGACGGGATCGGCGGGCGGCTTGCCGGCAGCGCCCATGCCTACGCCTTGTGGATGTTCGTGACCGACGCCTGCCTGTTCACCCCGGTCGTGCTGCTGCGGCGCGGGCGGCAGTTTCTGGCCACCGCCAAGGAATACTGGCGGCCGGGCCTGACCGGCGCCGCCATGTCCATGAGCGCCTATTGGATCGTCATCTGGGCCATGAGCATCACGCCCATGGCCCCCGTGTCCGCCGTCAGGGAAACCAGCGTCCTGTTCGGGGCGTTGCTCGCCGGTTTCGTTCTGAAGGAAAGCCGCCTGGTTCTGCGCCTTGCGGCGGCAACCGTCATCGCCGCCGGGGTGATCAGCCTACAATTCTAAGTCCGCCCCGGTGGCGCGGTGGCGGCCCGCAGCTTGGCCCGCGGCAGCCGCGCAGCCTAGACCTTCTTGTGGGCCCTGGGATGGGCGTCTTCGTAGACGGCGCTGAGCCGCGCCATGTCGACATCCGTGTAACGCTGGGTCGTCGACAGCGACGCATGGCCCAGCAGTTCCTGAATGGTGCGCAGGTCGCCGCCGCCGGCCAAAAGATGCGTCGCGTAGGAATGACGAAGTGCATGGGGCGTCGCCGTTTCGGGCAGGCCCAGAAGGGCGCGCAAATTCCGTACCCGGGCCTGGGCCACCCCGGCGGCCAACCGCCCGCCGCGCGCCCCCAGGAATAGCGGCGTGGCGCCGTCGCCCCCATAGGGGCAGACATCCAGATAAGCCGCGATTGCCTGACGCACGGCGGGCAGCACGGGGACCAGACGGTCCTTGTTGCCCTTGCCGCGCACCATCATGGTATCGGCCGGATTGCCGAACAGCCCCGGTGCGCGGTCGCGGTTAAGGTCCAGCGCCTCGCCGATGCGCAGCCCGCAGCCGTAAAGCAGTGTCAGCAGCGCCCGGTCGCGCAGGCCGATCCAGGTATCGTCGGCCAGGTCCGGGGCCGAGAGGATCAGGTCGAAAGCTTCCTCGATGCTGAGCGCCTTGGGCACGGACTTGGGCACGCGGGGTGTGCGCAGGGCGGAGATCGCCGAATTGCGCACCACCCCCTGTTTTTCCAGAAAGCGGAAGAAGCCCCGCAGGCAGGACAACGCCCGGGCGGTGGAGGTGCGCGACAAGCCCCGGCGGTTGAGGTCGGCCAGCCAGGCGCGGAAGTCGAGTGGCTTCAAGCCCTCGATCTCCGCCAAGCCCGGCGGCCCGCCCAGATGATCGGCCATGAAGCGCAGGAACCCGGCAAGGTCGTGCTGGTATCCCGCGAGGGTGTGTTTGGAATAACGCTTTTCATGGGCCAACCAGTCCCGCCACCGCGACGCCGCGGCCGCCAGGGCAGGATCGCAGGTCAGCTCCGGCATCAAGGTCACATCGAAGGTTCCTGCATGCGCTCGATGCAGTTTTCCAGCACGCGGGCGAGGAACACCACCAGTTCCGTGCCCTGGCCCGGTTGGAAGAACGAATCGGAGCGCGAGCCGAGCGCCATCAGGCCCACGGGCGTGCGCGGGCCGGGGCGCAGGCGCGCCACGGCGGCGGACTGCACCAGACCGGCGGCGGCGCCGAACACGGAGCCGTCGTCGGCGATGTCGCGGTACAGCTTGGCCGCCCCGCCCGACCCCAACAGGGCATCGACCAGCCCCGGTTTCAGATCGGTGATTTCCGGCGAGACCAGCCAGGACAGCGGGTTGTTCGACGGCTCATAGCCGACGCAGACGATATCCACGTCGAGAATCCGGGCCAGATCGTCATTGACGACGCGGATCAGGGCGTCGAAATCGCGGGCGCTCAGCAGCGCCAGAACGGCGGCATGGGTGCGCTGCTGCACCGACATGTTGGACCGGCTGGTCTCGATCACGTCGCGCACGCATTCGCGCAATTCCTCGACCGCCTCTTTCTGCTGGGTCAGCAGGGCCTGCTGGAAATCCACCACCTGGGCCCCTTCCTTGGGGCCTTCCTGGGCGAATCGGCCCGGCATGTTCATGAAGGACAGCACTTCCAGGCGTTCGCGAAAGAAGTCGGGATGGGCCACCAGGAATTCGGCCACGTCGTCGTCCGACAGGCTGATATCCGCCGTTTCCAGGGTCTCGGCGGCGACCTCGTCCTTGCCTTGGGTCATCCCTTCGGTCCTTTCGTACTCACGCGCGGTGAAGGCACGCGCCTATGATCCCTATTATAATGCCAAGCCCCGCGTCCCCATAGAACCACCCCCGAGGACCCCGCAAAACCCGCCATGACGAAGGATCGCCAATCGGCCGACGGACAGAACGCCCCGGTTTTCCAGCCGGGCACGCGGGTTGCCGTGCGCCTGCCGCTGCCGCTGACCGACGCCTATGACTACCGGGTGCCGGCCGGGCTGACCCTGGCGGCCGGGGATTTCGTGCGCGTACCCCTGGGCCCGCGCCGCATGGCCGGCGTCGTCTGGGGCCCGGGCACCGGCGACGTGCCCGATGCCAAGATGAAGGAAATCTTGGGCCGGCTTGACGCCCCGCCCATGACGGCGGAGGCCATGGCCTTCGTCGACTGGGTCGCCGAGTACACCCTGAACCCGCCGGGCGCCGTGCTGCGCATGGCCTTGAGCGTGCCGGAAGCCCTGGAGCCGCCCAAGCCGCTGACGGCCTACCGCCCCGCCGATCCCCGGCCCGAGATCAAGATGACGCCCGCCCGGAGCCGCGTGCTGGACGCTGCCGCCGACGGACCGCCGCGTCAGGCGGCGGAGCTTGCCCGCGCCGCGGGCGTGACCCCCGCCGTGGTCACCGGCCTGGCCAAGGTCGGTGGGCTGACCGCCTGCCCGATCCCAGCCTTTCCCCCACCCCCGGCGCCGGACCTGGACCGCCCCGGCCCCGATTTGTCGGCGGAACAGGCGGCGGCGGCCGATTCGCTGAGTGCGGCCGTGACCGAGGGCTTTTCCGTTCAGGTCCTGGAGGGCGTGCCCGGGTCGGGCAAGACCGAGGTCTATCTGCAGGCCGTGGCGGAAGCGGTCGCGCGCGGCCGCCAGGTGTTGGTGCTGCTGCCGGAAATCGCCCTGTCGGCGCAATGGCTGGAACGGTTCCAGGCCAGGTTCGGCGGGGAGCCGGCGCTGTGGCATTCCGAGGTGACGCAAGCGCAAAAGCGCGAAACCTGGCGCCATGTGGCGCTGGGTCAGGCCGACGTGGTGGTCGGCGCGCGCTCGGCCCTGTTCCTGCCGTTCCGGGATTTGGGGCTGATCATCATCGACGAGGAACACGACGGCTCCTTCAAACAGGAGGAAGGCGTGGTCTACAACGCCCGCGACATGGCCGTGGTGCGGGCCCGGATGGGCCGCATCCCCGTGGTCCTGGTCTCGGCGACGCCGTCCCTGGAAACCCAGGCCAACGTGGACCGGGGCCGCTACGTCCATCTGCATCTGCCGGCCCGCCACGGCGGCGCCGACCTGCCCGATGTCGACCTGGTCAACATGACCAAGTCGCCGCCGCAGCGCGGCCAGTGGCTGTCGCCGCCACTGCGCGAAGCCGTAACCCAGACCCTGGAGCGCGGCGAGCAGGCCCTCTTGTTCCTCAACCGCCGGGGCTACGCGCCGCTGACGCTGTGCCGGACCTGCGGCCACCGCCTGCAATGCCCGCAATGCACGGCCTGGCTGGTCGAACACCGGCTGCTCGGGCGCCTGCAATGCCACCATTGCGGCTACCAGATGGCCCCGCCCCCCGCCTGTCCGGAATGCGGGACCGAGGATTCCCTGGTGCCCTGCGGGCCGGGGGTCGAGCGCCTGGAGGAAGAGGTCCGCGCCCTCTACCCCGACGCCCGCATCGCCATGGCGACATCGGACAATCTGTACAATCAGCGCACGGCGCGGGAGTTCGTGCACCGTATCGAAGCCCATGAGGTCGACCTGATCATCGGCACCCAGATCGTCGCCAAGGGCTATCATTTCCCCCTGCTGACCCTGGTCGGCGTGGTCGACGCGGACTTGGGATTATCCGGCGGCGATCTGCGGGCGGCGGAGCGTACCTATCAGCTGCTCTACCAGGTCGCCGGGCGGGCCGGGCGGGCGGAGCGCCCGGGCCGGGTCCTGATTCAGACCTTCATGCCCGAACACCCGGTAATGGACGCCATTCTGAAGGGCGACCGCGCGGCCTTCCTGGCCGCCGAATCCAAGGGCCGCGAAGACGCCCGCATGCCGCCCTACGGCCGCCTGGTCGGCGTGGTGGTGTCGGGCACGGACGAGGCCGCGGTCGATGCCGGGGCCCGCGCGCTCGGCCGCGCGGCCCCGAAAGGGGCAGATATTCAAGTCCTGGGCCCGGCACCGGCACCGCTCGCCATGATCCGGGGCCGCCACCGCCGGCGCCTGCTGTTGAAGGCCGGGCGCGGCACGGCGGTACAGCCTTTGGTGCGAGCCTGGATCACCCGCGCGCAGGTTCCGAAGAAGGTCCGCGTCCAGATCGATGTGGACCCTTACTCGTTCATGTAGGGCGCTCTCAACGGGAAACACCGGGATACGGAGCTGACGCATAGTCAGCGCGCCCTCGTCCGCGACACATCACTCATATGTTCTTATTTTGTTCTTGACGCAGAAAAAATGTAGGATATAATTCCTTTTTCATTTTTCGCTCGTGCGAGGCCCCATGCCCAACACACCCTTTAGCCCTTTTCGGTTTTCCGATGCCGATTTGCCCCGCCTGTCCGCGCCTGTCGGACCTGACGAAGTCAATCGACCTGAAGATGTCGCGAAAATTGAAACGATTCTCAATCGCCTGGGTTACTTCCGATTGAACCCGTCACAGGGTCCATCTGGCATTTACCATTCGGAACTTATGGGTAGCCTGAAGGCATTCCAGGCAGCGAATGCTCTTGTTCAGGATGGCGTTACCGATCCGCGGGGGCCAACGGTTCAATTGTTTGCCCAGCAAATTGCCGAGGACCCGGGCCCCGACCACATTGACGACACCGCGCCGGTCGCCCCACCGCCGGAAGACGAAAAGCATCCCCCATCGACACCCAGCCGCCCCGCAACGACCGATGAGGCGGCGGACAAGGCGGCGGAAAGTGCGCTTGAACGCATCAAGCAGCGGATCAACCGCGGTCGTGGCGGTGGGTTTTTCTTGGATCCGAAAAATAATCCAAGAGGCTTTCCACAGTGGCGTCCGCTAAATTAGGCCCATCAACCCGTTTCCTGCTTCGACAGTTTGGCCGTGGATGGAGGCCGTCGGGAATGAGCAACAACCCTGTAAAAAGCCCTTCCTGCCTTTTGATCGCCCTCGCGGTATTCGGTATGTCCGTATTCGGCGTGATCCAATACCGCGATGACAGGGACCGATTCTCCGGCCACAGCAGACTGCGTGAATTCAATTTCGTTCTTGAAGTCTTGACCGGACAAGAAACGAGCGCCTGGTCTTATCCAGTAACCCGCTGGACCCATCCCGCAACGGTCACCGTGACACATGGGGACGATGCATTCCGGCAGGATGTTACAGACGCCATCCACCAGATTAACAACGCCCTCGGGGGAACCGGGATGAACCTGAGCCTCGTCACCGGCGAGGCGGATATCGTTATCGAAGGCCGGCCGCTCGGCTCTTTATGGAAGACCAAGGACAAGTATGGCTGCGAAGCCGAAGGAGCGGACTACGGCTTTTTTTGTCCCATCTACAACGAGAAAACTGGCGCCACGGTCAAAGCGGTTGTGGGCGTCGCATCGGGCCTACCGGAACAACGAACCCGGTCGATCGTTCTAGAGGAACTCGTCCAGGTTCTCGGCCCCCAGAACGATGTGCCCCATTTCACGGACAGTCTGTTTTTTGAACCTGATGACGGAGCCCCGCCCTGGAACAAACAGTTGTCACATCGCGACAACAAACTCCTCCGCTTTCTGTATCTGCACCTGGAGCCCGGCGACGGCCCGAAAGAGATATTAGCCGCCTTCAGGAAGCACTGGCCCACGATGGCTTCCCATCCCCCGCGATAGGCCTTTAAGCCCCCTTAAATTCCCCCCGAAACGGGCCCAATCAGGGGTCTTTCACAGTCTGTGAAAAAACCCGGGCGACTCTGGTTGCATGCGCGAAACCTCTGTGGTAGGACTGGCCGCGCTTTCCAGGCGGGGCCCGCCGGAATTGGCGGGATTGCGGCTGTTTTTTAGCCGCGATTCCTGTCCGAAACCGGCATATCAGGGTCCGTAAAAAAAACTTAATCAAGGGGTTTCCCAGGTGTCATCGGATATCGCAGGCGCTTCCGGCCTTGCAGGTCGCTACGCGACCGCCCTTTTTGAATTGGCCGCGGCCGACAAGCAGCTGGACACGGTAGCCCAGGATCTGGCTGCAATCCGTGATATGGTCGATGGCAGTGCCGATTTGGCGCGCCTGATCCGCTCTCCGGTCATTGCCCGTGACAGCCAGATCGCCGCCATGGACGCGATCCTGACCAAGGCCGAGGTTTCCGAGCTAACCAAACATTTCGTTGGTGTCGTCGCGCAGAACCGCCGTTTGTTCGCGCTGACCGCCATGATCACGCAGTTTCAAGGTATCTTGGCCCAGCACCGGGGTGAAATGACCGCCGAGGTCACGTCCGCCCAAGTGCTGAGCGACAAGCAGCGTCAAGCGATCGAGGACGGACTGAAAAAGGCCATGGGCGCGAAAGTCGCCGTGGACGCCCGGGTTGATGAAGATCTTCTGGGCGGCCTCGTGGTCAAAATCGGTTCGCGTATGATCGATTCCTCGATCAAAACCAAACTTCAGCAACTTCGCTTAAGCCTGCGATAAGAGGGGATCCCGAAAATGGAAATCCGCGCCGCGGAAATCTCCGCCATTCTCAAGAAACAGATTGCCGACTTCGGTTCGGAAGCCGAGGTCGCGGAAGTCGGCCAGGTGCTGTCCGTCGGTGACGGTATCGCCCGTGTCTATGGTCTGGACCAAGTCCAGGCCGGCGAAATGGTCGAATTCCCGGGCGGCATCAAAGGGATGGCGTTGAACCTGGAAACCGACAACGTCGGTATCGTTATTTTCGGCGACGACCGAGACATCAAGGAAGGCGACACGGTCAAGCGGACCGGCGACATCGTTGACGTCCCCGTCGGCAAGGCTCTGTTGGGCCGCGTCGTTGACGCGCTCGGCAACCCGATCGACGGCAAGGGCGACATCGACACCACCGAACGCTCCCTGGTCGAAGTCAAGGCGCCCGGCATCATTCCCCGGAAATCGGTGCATGAACCGGTGCAGACCGGCCTCAAGGCCATCGACAGCCTGATCCCGGTCGGCCGCGGCCAGCGCGAACTGATCATCGGCGACCGCCAGACCGGCAAGACCGCCGTCATCATCGACACCATCCTGAACCAGAAGTCGGTCAACGAGAACGCCAAGGACGAGTCGGAAAAGCTCTACTGCGTCTATGTCGCCGTCGGCCAGAAGCGGTCCACCGTGGCCCAGTTGGTCAAGACCCTCGAAGATTACGACGCCATGAAGTATTCCATCGTCGTCGCCTCGACCGCATCCGAGCCGGCGCCGCTGCAGTTCCTGGCCCCCTACACGGGCTGCGCCATGGGCGAATATTTCCGCGACAACGGCATGCACGCCGTCATCTTCTATGACGATCTGTCCAAACAGGCCGTCGCCTATCGTCAGATGTCGCTGCTGCTGCGCCGTCCGCCGGGCCGCGAAGCCTATCCGGGCGACGTGTTCTACCTGCACTCCCGCCTGCTCGAGCGCGCGGCCAAGATGAACGACGAACTGGGCGCCGGTTCGCTGACCGCCCTGCCGGTCATCGAAACCCAGGCCGGTGACGTTTCCGCCTACATCCCGACCAACGTGATCTCGATCACCGACGGTCAGATCTTCCTGGAAACGGAACTGTTCTATAAGGGCATCCGCCCGGCCGTGAACGTCGGCCTGTCGGTGTCGCGCGTCGGTTCCGCCGCCCAGACCAAAGCCATGAAGCAGGTCGCCGGCTCGATTAAGCTGGAACTGGCCCAGTATCGCGAAATGGCGGCCTTCGCCCAGTTCGCGTCGGACCTGGACCCGTCGACCCAGCGGCTTCTGGCCCGTGGCGCGCGTCTGACCGAACTTCTGAAGCAGCCGCAGTATTCGCCGCTGACCGTGGCCGAACAGGTCGTCGTCATCTTCGCCGGCGTGAAGGGCTACACCGATAAGGTCGCCGTCAACGACATCACAGCCTACGAGCGCCGTCTGCTGGACGCCGCTCGTGACAAGGGGGCCGATATCCTGGCGACGATCACCAAGGAAAAGGCGCTCAGCGACGACACCACGGAGAAGCTGTCGGCATTCCTCGACGACTTCACCAAGTCTTTCGCGGCCTAACGGACGCCGAAGACCGGTTTAACGCACGCCTGACGGACGAACGAGGAAAGCGCTTTCATGCCTTCGCTCAAGGACCTGAAAATCCGGATCAACAGCGTCAAGTCGACGCAGAAGATCACTTCCGCCATGAAGATGGTGGCTGCCGCCAAACTGCGGCGCGCCCAGGAAGGTGCGGAAGCCGCCCGTCCTTACGCGCAGCGCATGGAAGGCATGGTTGCCGCCATCGGGGCATCGATCGGGGATCCGACCGGCGCGCCGAAGATGTTGGCGGGAACCGGTTCGGACAACACCCATCTTCTTGTCGCCTGCACCGCAGACCGCGGTTTGTGCGGCGGTTTCAACGGCACCATCGTTCGCGAAGTGCGCCGTGTGGCCCGCAAGCTCAAAAGCGACGGCAAGACGGTCAAGATTCTCTGCGTGGGTAAAAAGGCCCGCGACCTTCTGCGCCGCGACTTCAAGGCCGACATCGTCGAAACCTTTGAAGGCATCGGGCGGCGCGGTGTCGAATACGAGCAGGCTCAGAGCGTCGCCGATAAGATCACGGAAATGTTCGAAGCCGGTGAATTCGACATTTGCACCGTCATCTTCAACCGATTCCAGTCGGCAATGACGCAGATCGTCACGAACCAGCAGATCATTCCCTTCCAGCCGCCGGAAACCGACGGCGACAAGGAAAAGACCGGCGGCCCGTCGGCGATTTATCTGTACGAGCCGGAAGAACAGGAAATTTTGGCCGACCTGCTGCCCCGCAACATGGCGGTGCAGTTGTTCCAGGCGTTGCTGGAAAGCTCCGCTTCGGAACACGGTGCGCGCATGACCGCCATGGACAGCGCGACCCGAAATGCCGGCGAAATGATCGACAATCTGACGCTGACCTATAACCGGACACGTCAGGCATTTATCACCAAGGAACTCATCGAAATCATCTCGGGCGCGGAAGCGGTCTAGAGACGATTTGAACGGGAGCTAGAAAGAGTATGGCTACGAACAGTGTTGGTAAAGTGTCCCAGGTTCTGGGCGCCGTGGTGGACGTCAAATTCGACGGCGAATTGCCGGCGATTCTGAACGCCCTGCACCTGAAGATCGGCGACCGTTTGCTTGTTTTGGAAGTGGCGCAGCACCTGGGTGAAAACACCGTGCGCACCGTTGCCATGGACAGCACGGACGGCCTGCAGCGCGGTGCTGAAGTGACCGATACCGGCGACAGCATCACGGTTCCCGTGGGCCCCGAAACCCTGGGCCGCATCATGAACGTCATCGGCGACCCGGTTGACGAGCGCGGCCCGGTGAAAACCAAGTCCCGCGCCCCCATTCACCGCGCGGCCCCGAGCTTTGCCGAGCAGTCGACGGAAACCGAAATTCTGACCACCGGCATCAAGGTCGTCGACCTGATCGCGCCCTATTCCAAGGGCGGTAAGATCGGCCTGTTCGGCGGCGCCGGCGTGGGCAAGACGGTGCTGATCATGGAACTGATCAACAACGTCGCCAAGGGCCACGGCGGGTATTCGGTGTTTGCCGGTGTCGGCGAACGTACCCGCGAAGGCAACGACCTTTATCACGAAATGATCGAATCGGGCGTTATCGACCTGGAAGGCAACAATTCCAAGGCGGCGCTGGTTTACGGTCAGATGAACGAACCCCCGGGGGCCCGCTCCCGCGTGGCGCTGACCGGCCTGGCGCAGGCGGAATACTTCCGTGACGAAGAAGGCCAGGACGTGCTGCTGTTCATCGATAACATCTTCCGCTTCACCCAGGCCGGCTCGGAAGTGTCGGCACTGTTGGGCCGCATTCCCTCGGCCGTGGGCTATCAGCCGACGCTCGCCACGGACATGGGCACGCTGCAGGAACGCATCACCTCGACCAAGAAGGGCTCGATCACCTCGGTCCAGGCCATTTACGTCCCGGCCGATGATTTGACCGACCCCGCGCCCGCGACCTCCTTCGCCCACCTGGACGCGACCACGGTGCTGTCGCGCCAGATCGCCGAGCTCGGCATCTACCCGGCCGTGGATCCGCTTGATTCGACCTCGCGTATCCTTGATCCGCGGATCATCGGTGAAGAGCATTACGGCGTCGCCACCAAGGTTCAGCAGACCCTGCAGACCTACAAGTCCCTGCAGGACATCATCGCCATTCTGGGCATGGATGAACTGTCGGAAGAAGACAAGCAGACCGTGTCGCGCGCCCGTAAGATTCAGCGCTTCCTGTCGCAGCCGTTCCACGTCGCCGAAGTGTTCACCGGCACGCCGGGCGTCCTGGTGTCCCTCGAAGACACCATCAAGGGCTTCAAGGGCATCGTCGACGGCGAATACGATCACCTGCCGGAAGCGGCCTTCTACATGGTCGGCACCATCGACGAGGCCATCGAAAAGGCCAAGAAGATGGCCGCGGAAGCCGCCTAAGGAACTGGTGCGAACAAAGGACATCCGATAATGGCCGATACGATCCAATTCGATCTGGTTTCGCCGACAAAGCTGGTGGCGTCACAGGCCGTGGACATGGTCGTCGTTCCCGGCGGCGAAGGCGACCTGGGTGTCCTGCCCGGCCACTCGCTGCTGATCGGCACCGTGCGCCCCGGCGTCATCGACATCCACGAAGGCGGCAAGGTGACCAACAGCATCTTCGTCGCCGGCGGGTTCGTTGAGGTCAATCCGGACACCTGCACGGTCCTGGTCGAAGAGGCGACCGCCGTCGCCGATATCGACAAGACGGCCGCCAACCAGCGCTTGCAGGACGCACAGAAGGCTCTCGCCGACGCCGGTGATGCCAAAGCGAAATCCGCTGCCGAAAGCGAAGTGAAGGTTGCCGAGGCGATGATCGCCGCCGCGTCCTAAACCGCGGACCACGCATCTCAGGAAAAAGCCGCGCTTGCGCGGCTTTTTTCATGCCCGTTGCCCTGCGTTCATGACCACAACACCCTCACGCCAAAGAGCATTTGGCCGGGCCATGGGGGCTGCTATAACAGGGCTGCCCATTAAAGATAAAAAACAGACCAATTGAAGGGAAGCCGTCTATGCGCCTCTACCTCGTGCGTCATGGCCTTGCACTGACCAAGGACGAAAATCCCGACCGGCCGCTCAGTGCGCAAGGCCAAAAGGATGTAAAGCGCATGGCGTCGTTTCTCGGCCGAGCCGGTGTTCGGATGCCGCGGGTCATCCATTCGGAAATCCTCCGTGCCCAACAGACCGCCATGCATCTGTCGGCCGTGATCGGCCCCGGACGCATCATTGAGGAGATGAAGGACCTGAAGCCGTCGTCGCGGCTGGACACTCTGGTCCAGGCCGCGTCCGGATGGACCGAGGACACCATGGTCGTCGGCCATGACCCGTTCATGAGCCGCATCACCTCGTTCTTCACCGCGGGCGATGCCAACGCCGGGGTCATCGCCTTCGATCCGGGTTCCGTGGTCTGCCTGGAGCGCGACCCCATCATCACGGAAAACGGCGGCCATTGGACGATTTTGTGGCACATGAGCCCGGTGTTGCTGAGCGCATGATGGCGGCGTTTCCCAGCGGTCCCACGGCCGTCGTTCTACTAGTGGTTCTGATCTACCTGGTGATCCGCGTGTTCATCGTCGCCCATCCGAAAAACGAACGCACGGTGAAGGAAGTGTTCGAGGACATGCTCCTCGAATTCGCCGGTGCCGCGATCATCGTGATCGGCGTTCTGATCCTGCCGCTGTTTATCTGACGGCCCTTTGATGAAGTCGCCCTAATCTCAGATATGATCGCGCCGGCCATTGAACCGAAAAAAAGAAGATGCCAGAGAAATTACCTCAGATCCTCGCCGCGACAGGTGCTTGGCTGGTCATCTACTATTTGCTGCTTGAGAGACCGGTCCGGGACCTTGCCCGATACCTCAAACGATTCGAAAGGGTAAGCGACCTGGCCGTCGATCTTGCGAGAATGGCGTTCGGTTTCGCCGCAGGCTGTGGTGTCGCCTATCTGTTCCACCTAATCCTGGATTAACGGCGCATTACGATCGCCGCTTCGGCGCGCGGGAGGACGCCTTGCGGGCCCCCTTGCCTTTCGGTTTCCACGCCGGGCCGCCCGCCGCGCGCTGCTCCGCCCCCGGCTTGCGGCTGACCAGTTTGGAGGGCGCCGTGCCCGGTGCCCCCAGGCCCAGTTCGACCGCTTCCAGCCTTCTGATTTCGTCGCGCAGGCGGGCCGCTTCCTCGAATTCAAGGTTACCGGCGGCCTTGCGCATCTTGTCGTTCATGTCCTTGATGACGGCGGTCAGGTTATGTCCGGCAAGATGGGTTTCGCCGGCAACGCCCGTGTCCACGGTCATGTAATCACCCTCGTAAACGCTTTCGAGCGCCCTGGAGAACCCTTTCTTCACGCTTTCCGGGGTGATGCCGTGGGCCTTGTTGTATTCCTGCTGCTTTTCCCGCCGTCGTTCGGTTTCCGACAGGGCGTAGTCCAGGGCCTCGGTCATGTTATCGGCGTAGAGAATGACCCGGCCGTCCAGGTTGCGGGCGGCGCGGCCGATGGTCTGCACCAGCGATGTCTTGGAACGCAGGTACCCCGGCTTGTCCGCATCCAGGATACAGACCAGGGCGCACTCCGGAATGTCCAAACCTTCGCGGAGAAGGTTAATACCGACCAGTACGTCGAAAGCACCCAGGCGCAGATCCCGGATGATTTCGATGCGTTCCAGGGTGTCGATGTCGGAATGCATGTAACGCACGCGCACGCCCTGCTCGTGCAGGTATTCGGTCAGGTCTTCGGCCATGCGCTTGGTCAGGGTGGTGACCAGGGTTCGCTGCCCCTTGGCGGCCGTTTCCTTGACCTCCATCAGCAGATCATCGACCTGATTTTCCACCGGACGGACGATACAGAGCGGATCGATGAGACCGGTCGGGCGCACCACCTGTTCAGTTATTACGCCACCGGTACGATCCAGCTCCCATGGGCCCGGCGTGGCCGAGACGAACACCGTCTGCGGGCGCATGCCGTCCCATTCCTCGAACTTGAGGGGCCGGTTGTCGACGCAACTGGGTAGACGGAAGCCGAATTGCGACAGGGTCGTTTTGCGCGCGTAATCGCCTTTGAACATGCCGCCGATCTGCGGCACGGTGACATGGCTTTCATCGACCACCAAAAGGGCGTTTTCCGGCAAGTATTCAAACAGGGTGGGCGGCGGCTCGCCAGGGGCCCGGCCCGTAAGGTAGCGGCTGTAGTTTTCGATCCCGGAACAATGTCCCGTGGTCTCCAGCATCTCGATGTCGAAGGTGGTGCGTTCCTGCAGCCGTTGCGCCTCCAGAAGCTTGCCCTCGGCGATCAGACGGTCGAGGGTTTCCTTCAACTCGACCTTGATCTGGGGGATCGCCTGCATCAGCGTCGGGCGGGGCGTCACGTAGTGGCTGTTCGGATAGACAATGATTTCGTCCAGGGTCGCGATCTTGTCGCCGGTCAGGGGATCGATCTCCCACATCGCCTCGACCTCGTCGCCGAACAAGGACAGCCGCCAGGCCCGGTCTTCCAAATGCGAAGGGAAGATTTCGACGACATCGCCCCGCACCCGGAACGTCCCCCGCACGAAGGACGCGTCGTTGCGCTTGTACTGCAGCTCGACCAACTGCTTTAGCAGTTTTTGCCGGTCGACGATGGATCCCGCCTTGAGCCGAACGATCATCTCCGCATAGGTCTCGACCGCGCCGATGCCGTAGATGCAGGACACGGAGGCGACGATCACCACGTCGTTGCGCTCCAGCAGGGCGCGGGTCGCCGAATGGCGCATGCGGTCGATCTGTTCGTTGATCGAGGCGTCTTTTTCGATATAGGTGTCCGTGCGCGGCACGTAGGCTTCCGGCTGGTAATAGTCGTAATAGCTGACGAAATATTCGACCGAGTTTTCCGGGAAGAATTCCTTCATCTCGCCATAGAGCTGCGCCGCCAGGGTCTTGTTGGGGGCGAGCACCAGGGTCGGCCGGTTCAGGTTGCGGATGACATGGGCCATGGTGAAGGTCTTGCCCGAGCCGGTAACGCCGAGCAGCACCTGATCCCGCTCCCCAGCCTCAAGCCCCGCCGTCAGTTCGGCGATCGCCTCGGGCTGGTCGCCGGCCGGGGAATATTCGCTTTGCAGGTCGAACACGGGGCCGCCCGAGACCGCCGGCCGCCGGGACGGATGATAAAGCGCCGGATCGTTTTTCAGTTCCATGACCATGGCTGATTATATAGGCGCTGCGCGCCCGCCGGTCATCCCTTGGCTTGGCTAAATTCCCAGGATGTCGGCGGGCGCAAACCGGGCCTAGGACTTAGGATCCAGGATGGCGTCCACAAGCTGCGCCGACAGGCCCGTGTAGCGGGCCGGATCAAGCAGGGTGTCCAGTTCCTCGGCGGTCATGATCTCCGCCACGCGGGCGTCTTCCAGCAACAGGTCACGGAACACCTTACCCTGTTCGAATGCCGTCATGGCCGCTTCGTAGACCACGTCATGGGCCGTGTTGCGGCCGATGGTCTCGCCCAGCTTCATCATCACCGCCTCGGACAGCAGCAGACCGCCGGTCAGGTCCAGGTTGCGGCGCATGTTGTCGGCCCGCACGGTCAGCCCGCCGGTGATCATCACCGCCTTGCGCAGCGCCGATTCCGTCAGGCAGCTGACCCGCGGCACGAAATCCCGTTCGACCTGGTTGGCAACCTTGTCGCGTTCGTGGTCGGCGATCATGCTTTCGAAGGCCGGGGGCACGCAGGCCCAGGCAAGGCGGACAATACCCTGGGTCACTTCGCAGATCGCCGGGTTGCGTTTCTGCGGCATGGTCGAGGATCCGACCTTGCCCGGCTTGTGCGGTTCCTCCAACTCGGCCGCCTCCGTGCGCTGCAGGGTCGCGACCTCACGGACGATGCGGCCCATGGTGCCGGCGATGCTGGCCAGCACGGCCGCGTATTCGGTGAAACGGTCCTTGGCGACGTGCCAGGAAATCGCCGGCGCGCCGAGCCCCAGATCGGCCATCATGCGGGCCGCCACTTCGGGCCCCTTCTCGCCGACCGCCGCATGGGTGCCGACGGCCCCGGAGAACTGACCGACCAGAACCCGCACCGCCATCTGGTCCAGGCGTTCGCGCTGACGGCGGATTTCGTCGATCCAGACGGCGACCTTGTAGCCGAAGGTGATCGGCAGGGCCTGCTGGCCATGGGTGCGCCCGGCCATCGGTGTGTCGCGGTGATCCCGCGCCAGTTTGACGCAATTGGTTTCGAGTTCATCCAGACCGTCGCGGATCAGTGCGACCGCGTCCTTCATCTGCAGAACAAGACCGGTATCCATGACGTCCTGGGTGGTCGCCCCCCAATGGACGTACTCGCCCGCCTTCTTGTCGCCCTGGGCTTCGCATTGTGCGGCCATGGCACGGACCAGCGGCACGATGGGATGGCTGGTGCGGGCCATTTCGTCACGGATGGCGTCGAAATCGTACAGCGACATGTCGGCCGCCTTGGTGATCTGCGCGGCCGCACTTTCGGGAATGATGCCGAGGGCCGCTTCGGCGCGGGCCAAGGCCGCCTCCATGTCGAGAAATTTCTGCAGGGTCGCGGTGTCGTCGAAGGCCGCGCGCATGGCGGGGGTGGAAAACTGGTCGCGGTAAAGGACGCTGTCGATGCCGGAAACGGCCATGGGGTATTCCTCCTGGAGGCGTGGTTTCTTATTGAGAAGGCCGCCATGTTAGGGGGAACCGCGGGTCAGGTTAATCAGAATCGCTTTTCCGCCGTAACGATCAAGCGCAGCGGCCCGCCCGGCGTCCAGTCCTCGAAGGGATAGCAGGTGATCAGGGTCAAGAAGTTGCCTTCCGGATGCAGCATGACCTGTTCGGTGCGCGTGTCGATGACCCGGCGCTCAAGGATGCGGTAGCCGCTTTTCGCCCCCGACGGCTGTTCGACGCGAATCAGGTCGCCGACCTCGGCGTTCTTCAGATAGGCGAAATGGGTGTCGCGGTGGGCCGAGACGACGCTGTGCCCCGGCTGGCCCGGCAGGGCCGTGCCGTCGACATGGCCGGGCCCGAAGGCGAGCGTGCTGCCCGATGCCCCGGCGAGCACGATGTTCGATCCCCCCAGCCGCGCGATGCCGAGCTTCGCCAAGGGTGTCATGTCGGCCCAGGGCCAAGGCCGGGCAAGCACGCCCGAAGGCGCTTGGTTGGCCCGCGCCTGATCCCAGGCATGTTCCAGCAGCATCTGCGCCGCCCAGGCCTTGGCCGGGATATAGGCCCCCCAGGCAAAAAGACCCAGGCCGGCGGCGGCCACAAGAACAGCCGCCGACCTGGAAGGTGCCTTGGAGGCAGGGAGCAAACGCGAAATATGGGCGGCCAGGGCCATCAATCGGCCCCTTCCGGCCCTCGGCGGCGGCGCGGGCGCGGACCTCGCCAGCCGAGGGCGAGAATGGCGAGGGCCGCGACCACGAACAGCAGGCCGAGCCCCATGTAGGCATGGGCCGGGGTCGCCGTCTGGGGAGTGGCCGCCAACGGCGTGCCGGAACCAGCGGCGGCGAGATGAGCGCGCATGGCCGGGTCCGTCCGGTCAAAGGCCAAGGTTGCCGCCTGTCCGACCGGCATCGGGGCAGCCGGTGCCATGGTCTTTTGCGGGCCCGGCACAGGGGATCGCACGGGTGCTGCGGAAGAACCCTCCAGGCCCGAACGGTCCTGGCCCGCCGGCAGGTTGACCGGCACCTGGGACGTCGCCATCGGTGTGCCGGCGGCGCGGCCCGGTTCCGCATCGACGGCAACCAGGCTGGTGAACTTGCTGACCAAACCGATGTCGAGGGCGGTCCTGACGATCTCCCGGCGAATTTCGACACGGGCGGCGTCCGCGTCCTTGGGTTCGAGATGCAGGCTCGCCGTCCGCATGTTGGCCATGAGTTGACGGATCTTTTCGCGCCCCCACAGGCCCGCCACGCCGGGTGCCGCGGCACCGCCGGTAATCATCACCGATTGTTCCCAGAAGCGCCCGCCCAGGCGGCCCGAGACCTTCAGTTCCGGCCCGGCCCCGTTCAGTTTCATCAGTGCGACCAGGGGTTCGCCCGCATACAGGTCCGGCAGCGGCCGCGGCCAGACCTCGACCGAATGGGTCCCACCCTGGGGCCACGTCAGGGCGACGTCGGTCAAAGCCGGGCGCTCCAGCTTGAGGAACAGTTCGGCCATGCGTTCCTTGATCTCGTCGGCGGACTGGATGAACGTATAGGTGCCGCGCCCGGCGCGGGCGGCGCGGGTCATCAGAAACCCGTTGGGCGCCGATCCGATGCCGACCGTGAACAGGCGGGCATCGCCGATGCGCCCGTTGATGAGGGACAGCAGGCGGTCCTCGTCGCCGACGGCGCCGTCGGTGATCAGCACGATCTGCCGCAGGCGGGTGCGGCCCTCGGGCGCCGCCTCTTCGGCCCCGTTGTCGACGCCGGCAAGCGCCGCCGTGACGGCGTTGGAAATTTCCGTCCCGCCTTCGGCCTCAAGCCCCCGCACATAGGCCTTGGCGCGATCGATGGCTGCCCGATCGGCAGTCACCGGCCGGTGCGTCATGTCCGAATAGCCCGAGGCGAAGCGGATGATGCGAAAGCGGTCGGCCAGGGTCAGCCGGTCAAGCGCCATGACCAGGGCATCCTTGGCCTGGGTCAGCGATGCCCCCTTCATGGAGCCGGAGGTATCGACGACGAAGGTCACATCCCGGGCCGGCCGGGGCAGGGTCAATCCGGCCCCGCCGGACACGGGCGGCATCAGCATGAGCAGACCGTAGGTGTCATCCCCGGCCTGTTCCCAGAAGAACCCGGCTTGCGGGGCCGCCCCCGCCTGGGCCGGCGCCCAACGCAGGACGAAGTCACGGTCGGCGGGCACGGCGTCGCCGTCCAGGCGCACCACGGCCCGGCCGGGATCCGGGCGGGCCGTGGTGATGTCGTGGTCGGGACTGGTGATCTTGCCGATGTCGAAGCCGGCGGCGAGGGTGACCTCAAGCGTCACCGGATTGCCCTTGCCGGCGCTGTCATCCCGCAGCGGCGGCGTGATTTTGGAAGCATCGGGCACCCGGTTCGTGTCCCGCGCCCAGCCGGAGCCGCCCGCGAAGTTCACGGGATGGGCGCGGCCGGGGATATAACGCGGTCCCACGACCAGCGGCAGGCGCAGGGTGAACTGCCCGTCGCGGAAGGTCAGGCGTTCTTGAAATTCGATGGCGACGGTGACTTCCTCGCCGGGGCCCAGGTTGGCGACGGCGGTGGTGAAGATGTTGGGCCGCTGCTGTTCAACCAGGGAGGCCCGGCGCCCGGCGCTTTTCGCCGCCGTATAAAGGCGCCGCGCCTCGGCCCGTTCCTGGATGACGCCCTCGATGACGCGCCCGCCGACGGTCATCTTCAGACGGTCGACGGCGCTGTCCGGCGGCAGGGGATAAGTATAGATGGCTTCGGTCCAGCGCGCCGTGGGGTTGCGAAAGTGGTGGGTGACGGTAAAGCGCGCGATCAGACCCGAAACCTGGACCTTGATATCCGTGCCAAGCAGCGGCACGGCCCGCACCCGGACATCGCCGTCTTCATCGTGTCCCCCGTCATCCCCGGCCGGCAGAAACAGGCCGCCCAGGTCCATGGCCGCAGCCGGCACAACTGCCGGACGCCCGGCCGAACCATCAGCCCGCGCCGATGACGTCGCCATGACGGTCATCAGAAGCAGGGTAGCGGCCAAGGCCAGAGGAAAGGCCCACCAGCGGCGGCCGATGACGTTGACGATGGGCATGACGTACTTCTCTCCCGGCGGGGTTCCGCCTTGCGCAGTTCGGCATGGCCGCCCGTAATGCTGCGTTCCAGGGGGCGGCGGTTCGATGCATTGAAGGAAGAAAGTGCGGCGGCCCTAGGGTTCGCCCAAGACCATTTGGGGGCAGGCAAGCCGCGATTTCGCCATAGTTCCCACGCGGGGGGGAATTGTTCCGTTCCAAGGCTTCAACATGGCCTGAAAACGATCTAGTTTACGCGCCACCCAGAGGGAAGCGGGTTGAAGGAGACATCCCATGCATAAGAATACGATCTGCCTGCACCACGGCTACCGCGCCGACCCGGCAACCAATTCCGTCGCCGTGCCGATCTATCAGACCACGTCCTATCAGTTCGACGACACCGCCCATGCGGCCCGTCTGTTCGGGCTGGAAGAACTGGGCAATATCTATTCCCGCATCATGAACCCGACCTGCGACGTGCTGGAACAGCGCATGGCCGCCTTCGAAGGCGGCGCGGCGGCGCTTGCCGTCTCGTCGGGTCAGGCGGCATCGGCCATGTCCGTGCAGAACATCGCCCAGGCCGGCGACAACATCGTCGTGTCGACGGATATCTACGGCGGCACCTGGAACCTGTTCGGCAATACCCTTAAGACCATGGGGATCGAAGCCCGCTTCGTCGATCCGGCGGATCCGGAAAATTTCCGCCGCGCCACCGACGACAAGACCCGCGCCTATTACGGCGAAACCTTGGCCAACCCGAAATTGCGGGTGTTTCCCATCGCCGAGGTCGCGGCCATCGGCCGTGAACTGGGCGTGCCGTTGATCATCGACAACACGGCGGCACCGATCCTGTGCCACCCGTTCGAACACGGTGCCGCGATCATCGTCTATTCCATGACCAAATATATCGGCGGCCACGGCACGTCGATCGGGGGCATGATCATCGACGGCGGTAATTTCGACTGGGATAAGCACGCCGCGCGCTTCCCCCTGCTGACCCAGCCCGACCCCAGCTATCACGGCGCGGTCTGGACCGAGGCCGCCAAGGGCTTGGGCGCCCCCATCGCCTACATCCTAAAGGCACGGACCACCCTGTTGCGCGACATGGGCCAGGCGATGAGTCCGTTCAACGCCTGGATGTTCATCCAAGGCCTGGAAACCCTGCCGCTGCGCATGCGCGAACATTGCCGCAACGCCGAAACGGTGGCGCGCCATCTGGCGGCACACCCGGCGGTCAGCCGGGTCATCTTCCCCGGGCTGGAAAAAGACGCCGCCATCCGCGCCCAGGGGGAAAAGACCATGCCCGGCGGATGGGGCGGTCTGGTCGGTTTTGAGTTGACCGGCGGCGGCGCCAGTGGCGCCAAGTTCATCGACGCCCTGAAGCTGTTCTATCACGTGGCCAACATCGGCGACGTGCGGTCGCTGGCCATTCATCCCTGGTCGACCACGCACCAGCAATTGAGCGACGAAGAAAAAATCGCCGCCGGTGTCACCGAAGGTTATGTGCGGCTGTCGGTCGGGATCGAGCACATCGACGACATCATCGCCGACCTGGATCAGGCGCTCGCGGCGCTGTAACCGCCAGGAAACAACGTTTGAGAAGAACGCCGGGACGCATGCCGTCCCGGCGTTTTTTATTGCGTGTCTTGCCTGAAACAAATGGGCGGCGTAGTCTCCGGTCGGCTCGAAACCGGGCCGCTGCCCTTGTCCCATGGATCAGAATACAAGGACCCGATCATGGCTTTCCTCGCCGACCGCCTTGCCGCCATCAAACCGTCCCCCACCATCGCCGTCACCCAAAAGGCCAACGATCTGAAGGCCCAGGGCAAGGACGTCATCGGCTTAGGGGCCGGTGAACCCGATTTCGACACGCCCCGGCACATCATCGAGGCGGCGAAAAAGGCGCTCGACGCCGGGATGACCCGCTATACCGCGGTCAACGGTATTCCGGAACTGCAGGACGCCATCATCGCCAAGTTCAAGCGCGACAGCGGCCTGGATTACGCCCGCGACCAGATTCATGTCAGCTGCGGCGGCAAGCCGGTGATCTTCAACGCCTTCATGGCGACCATCAATCCGGGTGACGAGGTCATCGTGCCGGCCCCCTATTGGGTGTCCTACGCGGATATCCCGTTGATGTTCGGCGCCGAGGTAAAGGTCGTCCAGTGCAGCGCCGAAAACAGCTTCAAGCTGACGCCGGAACAACTCGACGCGGCGATCACGCCGAAAACCAAATGGCTGGTCTTCAACTCGCCGTCGAACCCGACCGGCGGCGCCTATACCCGCGACGAGATCAAGGCCCTGACCGATGTCCTGCTGCGGCATCCGCATGTCTGGATCTTCTGCGACGACATCTATGAAAAACTGGTCTACGACGGCTTTCAGTTCACCACCATGGCCCAGGTCGAACCCAAACTGTACGACCGCATCGTGACCATGAACGGCATGTCCAAGGCCTATTGCATGACCGGCTGGCGCGTCGGGTATTGCGGCGCGCCCAAGCAACTGGTCAAAGCCATGACCATGATCCAGTCTCAGGGCATCACCCATACGGCCGCCGTATCGCAGGCCGCCGCCGTGGCCGCCCTGAACGGCCCGCAGGACTTCATCGAAAAGAACAACGCCGTGTTCAAGGAACGCCGCGACCTGGTCGTCAGCATGCTGAACCAGGCCAACGGCCTAAGCTGCGCCACCCCGGAAGGAGCGTTCTACGTCTACCCAAGCTGCGCCGGCACCATCGGCAAGAAGACGCCGTCGGGCCAGGTCATCAAGAATGACGAGGATTTCGTGACCTACGTATTGGAAGCCGAAGGGGTCGCCGCCGTGCACGGTGCGGCATTCGGGCTGGAGCCCCATTTCCGGATTTCCTACGCCACGGCCACGGACGTGCTGGAAGACGCCTGCCAGCGCATCCAGCGGGCCTGCGCCAACCTGAGTTGACCGCCGGACAGGTGTCATTGGGATTGTCCCCAAGGCGAGGTCTTCTTTCGCGGGCCGTGATCCTGGCCGTTGTCGTCCTTGTTGCCGCTGCCCGGCCTGCCCAGGCCGATCTGGCCGAGGCCGAGGCCGCCTATAACGCCGGCGATTTCGCTGTCGCCTTCAAGAACCTGAAGCCCGCCGCCGAAGGCGGCGATGCCGAGGCCCAGGCCCTGATCGCCGGCATGTATGCCCGCGGCCAGGGCACCGCGGCAGACCTTGGCGAAGCGGCGCGCTGGTACGGCTTGGCCGCCGACCAGGGGCATCTTTACGCCACCACCATGCTGGGCTGGTTCCACATGCGCGGCATCGGCGTCGAACAGGATGCGGTCAAAGGATACCGTCTGTTGTCGCGGGCAGCGGCGCGGGGCCAACCACGCGCCGTGGAAATGAAACAGGCCGTGGCTGAAAAGGCGCTCGCCGGTCTCGACGATTTGGTGGCCACGGAAGCGCAAAGCCAGTCCATCGACCGCCGCGCCGCCTACTTCCGGATCGGCCAAAGCTTCGCCCTCGGCCACGGCGTGCCGCGCCTGCCCGAGGTCGCCGCCGAAGCCTTCCACCGCGCCGCGAAGCTGGGCCATCGAGACAGCCAGTACGAATACGCCCGCCGACTGGATACCGGCGACGGAGCCCCGGAAGACGCAGAAGCGGCCTTCACCTGGTTCAAAAAGGCCGGGGAGCAAGGCCATGCGGACGCCCTCGCCATGGTCGGCAAGGCCTACCTGAACGGTCGCGGCACGGCGCCCAACCGCGGCCAAGCGATGGTCGCAATCACCCGGGCGCGGGCCGCAGGCTCCCCCATCGCCAAACAGATTCTGGAAGATATGAGCAAATGACCCCGACGATCACCGCGTTTACCGCCGAACTTCTGCGCCTGCCGCTGGACCGCCCCGTGGGCGGGTCCGGCGTGGCCCAGATCGACGTCCTGGCCGTCGATCTGACGGACAGCGACGGCGCCATCGGCACGGGGTTCAGCTATTGCCTGAGCGGCGGCGCGGGGGTCGTTCTGGCGGCAGCCCGGGATCTTTTGGACAACCGCGTCCAAGGCCAGGCCGCCCATACGCCGGAAGCCCTGTGGCGGCACATGGCCGCATCCCTCAACCGTATCGGCCGGGGTGCGCACAGCCTGGCCATGGCGGCCATCGACGTGGCGGCCTGGGACCTGCATGCCCGGCGCTTGGACCTGCCCTTGGGCATCGCCATGGGCGGCACCGCGCGCGACCTGCCCGTCTACGGCTCCGCCGACCATCGCCCGAACCACAGCCCGGAAGAATCCCGCGACCTTGCCCTGGCCCAGGTTGCCCAGGGGTTCGCCGGGGTCAAACCGCGCCTTTCCGGGGACGGCACGGACGGCGCCCGGCTGAGCACCCTGCGCGCCGCCCTGCCCGACCGGGTGCGCCTGATGGCCGACGTGAACGAGAAATGCGATCCGGCCACGGCCCTGCATCTGGCGGCGGCCTGCGCCGACGCCGGCTGCCTGTGGCTGGAGGAACCTATGCCGGCCGGCAACACTCCTGCCTTCGCCCGCCTGGCGGCGGCATCGCCGGTCGCCATCGCCGCGGGCGAACACCTTCAGGGCATGTCCGAGGTCATGCCCTATCTGACATCGGGCGCCCTGCACGTCCTGCAACCGGACCTGGCCATGATGGGGGGCCTGACGCCTTGCCTCACGGCGGCGCGGACGGCCGAGTCCTTCGGCCTGCCGGTCGCGCCGCATTTCCTGCCGTCCCTGTTCATCCATTTGGCGGCGGCGCAGCCCAACGTCACCTGGCTGGAGGATTTCCCCCTGCTGGAACCCCTGTTCGACATCACGGCCAGGACCGAGAACGGCGCCATGGCCCTGCCCACCCTGCCCGGCCACGGCATGGCCTGGGCCGAGGGGGCCAGGAAACGTTATCGTCTGGACGGCTGAAGGGTGACGAGCGGCGCCTAATCCATGTCGTCGGGGGCGTCGATGTCGACCGGCACGCCCGGCTTGGCCTTGGAGGCGCGAATCGACAACGCCGATTTCACATGGCTGACATTGGGCGCGGCGGTCAGTTTGGTCGTCAGGAAGTCCTGATAGGCGTCCCAATCGGCGGCGACCACCTTTAGGAGGAAATCCGTTTCCCCCGCCAGCATGTGGCATTCACGCACCTGAGGCCAGGCGCGCACGGCATTCTCGAAGGCCTCAAGATCGTGTTCGGCCTGGGAGTTAAGCCCGACCTGGGCGAACACGGTGACGTTGAAACCCAGCATCTTGGGCTCCAGATCGGCATGGTAGCCGCGGATGAAGCCTGCTTCCTCCAACGCCCGGACCCGGCGCAGGCAAGGAGGGGCGGAAATTCCGGCGCGTTTCGACAGTTCCACGTTGGTCATGCGACCATCGTTTTGCAGGTCGCGCAGGATACGCCGGTCAATCTTATCCAGTTTCACGCGCTGCATGATCGTTTCCTAACCCCCGGGTCGCGGCGAAATATTGTTGCGAAATTATATTATAACAACGCCGGGGGAAAGCCCTGTCACCGGGCGCCTTCCCATGGTCGCTGCAGATGTCCCCGTAACTGGGCCGCTTGTCCTTGCACGGCGGCCGGGGCCCACTTATCTTAGGTCCCCAATCCGCCGTGAATCCTGGGCAGACACGGCCCCTGCATCTTCGTTCAAAAGGTAGACCGCTTCATGCCCGCCGCTTCCGACCCTACCCCCCGCCATACCAAGGTTCTGATCATCGGCTCCGGCGCCGCCGGCTATACGGCCGCCGTTTATGCCGCCCGCGCCAATCTGTCCCCCCTTCTGGTGCGCGGCCTGCAGCCGGGCGGCCAGCTGACCATCACCACGGAGGTCGAGAACTATCCGGGCTTCGCAGAACCGATCCAGGGCCCCTGGCTGATGGAACAGATGTTCGAGCAGGCCAAGAACGTGGGCACGGAAATGGTCGAAGACACGATCATGGAGGTCGACCTGAAGGCTCGGCCGTTCCGCGCCGTGGGCGATTCGGGCGCGGTCTATACCGGCGACACCCTGGTCATCGCCACGGGCGCCAGTGCGCGCTGGCTGGGTCTGCCGTCCGAGGAAAAATTCATGGGCTTCGGCGTGTCCGCCTGCGCCACCTGTGACGGGTTCTTCTACCGCGGCAAGGAAGTCGCCGTGATCGGCGGCGGCAACACGGCGGTTGAGGAAGCCCTGTTCCTGACCAATTTCGCCTCGCGCGTGACCCTGATCCACCGCCGCAACGAACTGCGCGCGGAAAAGATCATGCAGGACCGCCTGTTCAAGAACGACAAGATCGAGGTGATCTGGGACACGGTGCTGGAGGAAGTTCTGGGCGACGGCAATCCGCCGGGCGTTTCGGCCATGAAACTGCGCAACATGAAGACCGGCGAGATCACCGAGCGCGCCGCCGACGGCGTGTTCATCGCCATCGGCCATGACCCCAATACCGCCCTGTTCAAAGGCCAGGTCGACATGGACGACGAAGGCTATATTCTGACCAAACCGGACAGCACCAAGACCAACATTGCGGGCGTGTTCGCCGCCGGCGACGTCCAGGACAAGGTGTTCCGCCAGGCCATCACCGCGGCCGGCACCGGATGCATGGCGGCGTTGGAGGCCGAACATTTCCTGGCCGCCCAGGAGGCACAGCAAGCGGCCGCCGAATAGGCGGCGACAACCGGCCCGGATGCATTAGGGAGCGCATCCGCGAAGGGCCGATCAGGGGGCATTTCCCATGGATTGGGACAAACTGCGGGTGTTTCACGCCGTCGCCGAAGCGGGCAGCTTTACCCGCGCGGGCGAAGATCTGCACCTCAGCCAATCGGCGGTCAGCCGCCAGGTCAGCGCGCTTGAGGAAAGCCTGCGGGTGCCGCTGTTCCACCGCCATGCACGCGGTTTGATCCTGACGGAACAGGGCGAACTGCTGTTCCGCACGGCCCATGACGTGTTTTCCAAGCTGGCCATGGTCGAAGCACGCATCGCCGACAACAAGGACGAGGCCCAGGGACCGCTCAAGGTGACGACCACCGTTGCCTTTGGCTCGATCTGGCTGACGCCGCGGATGCGCGAATTCAAGACCCTGTACCCGGATATCGCCATCAGCCTGGTGCTCGCCGACACGGAACTGGACCTGTCGATGCGCCAGGCCGACGTCGCCATCCGCCTGGCCCCGCCGAAGCAGCCGGACCTGATCCAGCGCTATATCATGACCATGAACTACCATGTCTATGCGTCGGAGGAGTATCTGGCCGAACACGGCACGCCGGCCCGGCCCCAGGATTTGGACGACCACGACCTGGTCGTCTACGGCGACGATGCCCGCCCGCCGGTCGAAAACCTGAACTGGCTGCTGACCGCCGGCGCACCGCCCGGCGCAACCCGGGAACCGGTGTTGCGGGTCAATTCCATCTACGGCATCTATCGCGCCGTGCAATCGGGGCTCGGCATCGGCGCATTGCCCGATTACATGAGCCGCGAAGCCGACAATCTGAAGGAAGTGCTGCCGGAACTGCGGGGTCCCTCGATCGAGGCCTATTTCGTCTATCCGGAAGAACTGCGCAATTCCAAGCGCATCACCGTGTTCCGCGACTTCCTGGTCGACCGCCTGAACCCGGAAAATTTCTAGACCCCGCCGACGCGAACTTCACAAAGTTCACAGTCAGTGGCGGTTTTTTGTTACCCAAATGCAATATTTGCAGGGCGATGAACGAGATATGCGTGAATTGCATATCTGGAATGCAGGTTTGTGACTGGTATACCAAGCATGGCGGTTTATATAACCACCATCCCGTCGCCGCCGATTGCTCCTAAGCGCTGTGGCAACGGAACGGATTTTGGGTCTCCTCCCAGACCCACCCCGCCGGAGGTTATCCGGCACCGGGACCGCTCCCTGGCCCCCCAGGTCAGCGGCCCCAACGTCTCCCAGACGTGAAGCCTCCCTGTCAAACTCGCCGGTCCCTTCCCAGGGACCGGCGGTTTTTTTATGGCGATATTATACTTGACGTACCCAATCCCGTGACGTACCTTGTGGGTACGCGAAAGGGATCAGTGATATGTCTGTTTTCAACGAACCGCAATTCCACAACGAAGAAGCCGCTTACGAGTTTGTTGAGGCCCGCGTTTGGGCCAAGGGCCGCTCGTGCCCGCACTGCGGGGAAACCGAGCGCACCGGCAAGCTGAACGGCAAGAGCACCCGCATTGGGGTGTACAAGTGCTACTCCTGCCGCAAGCCCTTCACCGTGAAGATCGGCACCATCTTTGAAGGTAGCCACGTGAAGATGCATATCTGGATGCAAGCGATCTATCTGATCGCGGCCAGCAAGAAGGGCATCAGCGCGAACCAGCTTCACCGTACCTTGGGCGTCACCCTGAAAACCGCATGGTTCATGGGCCACCGTATCCGCGAGGCGATGCGTTCCGACGATCTGACCCCGTTTGGTGGCAATGGTGGTGCTGTTGAGGTCGATGAAACCTTCATCGGCCATGACCGTTCCATCAAGCCGTATGGCGAGAAGAAGGGCCGGGGCTATCACCACAAGTACAAGGTTCTGTCCCTGATCGACCGCACCACCGGGAAGGCGCGGAGCATGGTTGTTGACGACCTCAAGGCCAGCACCCTTGGACCGATTGTCGTTGAGAACCTTGACCGAGAAGCCCGCCTTATGACCGACGAAGCTTCCTACTACACCCAGGTTGGCAAGCACTTCGCGGAGCACGGTATCGTGCATCACAACCGGGGCGAATACGGGCGCGGCGACATTTACACCAACACCATTGAAGGATTCTTCTCCATCTTCAAACGCGGGATGAAGGGCGTCTATCAGCACTGCGCCAAGCGCCACCTTCACCGCTATCTGGCGGAATTTGATTTCCGCTACAATAACCGCGCTGCGCTGGAAATCAGCGACAGGGAGCGGGCAGAGAACTTGCTGCGTAGCGTGACCGGCAAGCGCCTGACCTATGAAACGGTTGGTGTCTGATGGCAGAAAAGAAGCCGAAAAAAGATCAAGTGGAGCAGTCGGAAAAGTTCCTGAAAACCGTTCAGGAACTAATCGACGCTGGCGAACTAAGCCCCACCGAGGCTGAGAAGCAATTCGATGCAGTGATGGAACGGATTGCTGCATCTAAGGCACATCCGACAAAGGGGCCGTAGGATCGCTGATCTCCCACAAGGGTTTCATGCCAAGATCGCGAGGGCAAAGGAACACCTTGATGCCCTTAAGGTGGCTATTGCTCCTTACGTTGGAGACGGAGAAGCGTATTCCGTCTCCAAAGAAGTAGATCGAGAGAAGGGGGAGTTTGTATTCCGGCTTCATATCAGCCACCCCGCGCCACTTATCGAGTGGTCCACTGTCATCGGCGACTGCTTTCACAACACAAGGACGGCTCTTGACCACCTCTATTGGGCTCTCGCCGTCAAGCGCAATCCCGGCGGTAACATCAAAAACAAATCCAGCGTCAATTTCCCGATCATCAAGGACGCCACTACCTTCAATGGTCGAAAGTTCAAGATCGAGAATTTGGTAGGGAAAGAGGCTCTCGCAATGCTGGAGGGGATACAGCCCTTCAACGACGCTCGGGGCTGGAACAAGAACCCCCTCATGTTCCTTCATGACTTCAACAATATCGACAAGCACCAACTTCTCTTGCCGAGCGTTTCCATCTTGAACAAAGGGCGGTTCTCCCATGAGGTGGTCGACGGGAAGGAGGTCAAGTTCAACGCCGAGATTTCTATGATGGAGATAGACGACGGCGCAGTGATCGCACGATGCCTCGCCACCCCGCCAGAAGACATAGTGGACCTGAATTACCGCGTTGCCTTTGATGTAGTCTTCAGGGGTCAACCTGGCCCACTGCTCGTCGTGCCATCGCTTGAGCGCGTTATTGAAGTTGTGGAGGGGGTCGGGGCCGACTTCGCACCGCTTCTTTGAATCACTCATTTACCCAGCCCCCGCAAAAGATGGGAGGTGGGTACGCCAAGTATAATAACGCCTTTTTTATGCCCCCCCGGTTTGGCTGGCAGTACTGTTGCGCCGGTCACAATGCCCACGGCGCTGTTGCGCCGGGTCAAATGGTTGGCGGCGCTATTGCGCCGGGTCAAATGGTTGGCGGCGCTATTGCGCCGCCTGGGCCCGCAGCGCCACCACCTGGTCCGCCTCCTTGCCCATCAGTTCCTGCAGGTGGTCGAATTCCCATTCGAAGGTGCCGACCCCCATGGTCATGGAGCGCAGTTCGATCACCAGGTCGTGCATTTCCGATTGCGGCAGTTGGACCAGGACCTCGTCCCAGCCGGCCCAACCGGGCTTGGCGTCGAAGCCCATGATCTGTCCCCGCCGCCCGGACACCAGACGCTGCATGCGGGACGTGAATTCCGACGGCATGGAGATGACCACCTTGCAGATCGGCTCCAGCAGCACCGGCTGACAGTTGGGCATGCCTTCGCGCATGGCCTGCTGGGCCGCCTTGCGGAACGCCATGTCGGAGGAATCGACGTTATGGTACTGGCCGTCCGTCAGGGTCACGGACAGGTCGACCACGGGAAAGCCCAAGGGGCCGCGGACGAGATATTCGCGCACCCCGGCCTCGACCGCCGGAATGTACTGCTTGGGCACCACCCCGCCGGTGATCGTATCGCCGAAGGTGAACCCCTCGCCCCGGGCCAGCGGCCTGATATCCAGGTGCACATCGCCGAATTCACCGTGCCCGCCCGATTGTTTCTTGTGGCGCGCGTGCTGGCTGGTCGGCTTGCGGATGGTTTCCTTGTAGGGGACCTGAGGCCGTTCGCTGTCGACGTCGATGTGGAACTTGCCCTTCATCCGGTCGAGAGTGATCAACAGGTGCATTTCGCCCTGCCCCCACAGCAGCATTTCCCCCGTGTCCGGGTTGTGTTCGTGGGAGATCGAGGGGTCTTCTTCCATGATCTTGGCGAGCGCGCCAGACATCTTGACCTCGTCACCACGGTTGGCCGCGTGCACGGCCATGGAAAACAGCGGCGTCAGGGGCGGCGGCCAGGCCATGCCCTTGACCTTGCCGGAGGCCGAGACCAGATCGCCGGTCTTGACCGCGTCCATGCGGCCGAGGGCGACGACCTCACCGCCCCCTGCTGTGGCGGCCTTTTCCGTCTTCTGGCCGAAAGCCTTGGACAGGCCGGACACCCGGCCTTGGGGCGTCGCCATGCCGTCGGCGATGTCGCCCGACCACACCCGGGCAAAGCTGAGCTTGCCCGCATGGCCTGCATGGACGGTCTTGAACACCCGCGCCGCCGCTTCGCCCGACACCGGCTCACCCAGGCGCTGGGCCGTGGTCTCCGGGCCCGGCGCTTCGTGGCGCAGGGCCTTGAGCAGACGGCGGACGCCGTTGCCATGTTCGGCCGAACCGAAGAACACGGGCACGGCCTTGCCGTCCTGCAACACCTTGGTCAGATGTTCGAACACCTCGCCCGCCTGCGGCACCACGTCTTCCAGCAGCTTTTCCAGCAACGCGTCATCGAAATCGGCGAGGCTTTCCAGCAGCTCCGTGCGCGCCGCCGTCTCGCGGTCGCGGATGCTATCGGGCAATTCCATCAATTCCGACGGCTTGCCTTCCTGCCAACGAAAGGCGCGTTCCGACACCAGGTCGACATGGCCGGTCACGTCGTCACCGTCACGGAGCGGAATTTCCCGCAGCACCAAGGGGCTGTCGGATAGGCCCTGCAGGGCATCCAAGGTCTCGGCGACACTGGCTTCGGCCGTATCCATCTTGTTGATGAAGATGAGGTGGGGAATCTGGTGCTGATCCAGGAATTTTAGGATCGGCGCCGCCGTCAGGGCCCGCGCCTGCCCCGGCTCACAGACCACCACGGCGGCATCGGCGACCATCAGGGCGTTATGGGCGTCCTGCAGCATGTCGATGGACCCGGGACAGTCGATGAAGGTCCAGGGATCGCCCAGGTAGGGGGCGCTCACGATATTCATTTCCGTGGACATCTGGCGGGCGCGGGCTTCGGGTGAGCCGTCGCCGACCATGTTGCCGTCCTTGACGGAACCCTTGCGGTCAATGGCTTCGCATTGACGCAGGATTTCTTCGAGCAGGGATGTCTTGCCGCTTAAGTAGGGGCCGACCAGGGCTGCCACGCGGGGCCGGTTGTCGGATTTGGTCATCGTTACCTCCCAAGTGCGTTTTTTTGTCGCAGGAAGGGGCCGTTCAGTCGGCCTTCGAAGTCCGTTTTATGGTTAAAGCCTAGCCTTCCCAGAGGGGGATTCAAGAAGATTCCGGGAATCCGGCCGATATTTGCCATTGCGCGGGCCTCTGGCCGAACAGATGGACGTCACGGACAACAAACCCTTGGCGTTAGTGGACAACCCCCCCATATCCGAGGCTAAACTGGCCTTTCTCGGCGCACCGCCGTGGCAGAAACAGCGACAGACCATGAACACCAAGACACATAGCTACTCAGAAACGACCCGCGACATCCATGTCAGCGTGATCCCCCAGTACCTTCCCGACCAATCCGCGCCCGAGGACGGCCGCTATGTCTGGGCCTATACGGTACGGATCGAGAACCAGGGGACGGAGACGGTGCAGCTGCGCACCCGCTATTGGCGGATCACCGATGCGCTCGGCACTTCCCACGAAGTCCGCGGCGAGGGCGTGGTCGGCGAACAGCCGGTCCTGAACCCGGGCGAGGCCTTCGAATACACCAGCGGCACGCCTTTGGCGACGCCGTCGGGCATGATGATGGGATCCTACGAAATGGAAACCCAGGCCGGCGACTTCTTCGACGCCGCCGTGCCGGCCTTCTCGCTCGACAGTCCACACGAACGCGTCCATCTGAACTGAGCCCCAAAAAACCAACAGGACCGGGAACCCCGACCGTGACCGCCAAGAAACATCTGAGTGTCGCCAATATCGCCGCCGCCAAGGCGAAACCGACCCGCGCCGAGGCCGAACAGGCCGTGCGCACGCTGATCCGCTGGGCCGGCGATGATCCCACCCGCGAGGGCCTGGTCGACACCCCCAAGCGGGTCGCCAGCGCCTATGAGGAATTCTTCGCCGGTTACGACGCGGATCCGATGGAAATCCTGCAGCGCACCTTCGAGGAAACGGACGGTTACGACGAGATCGTGGTCCTCAAGGACATCCGCCTGGAAAGCCATTGCGAGCATCACATGGTGCCGATCATCGGCGTCGCCCATGTCGCCTATCTGCCGCACCGTCGGGTCGTCGGCATTTCCAAGCTGGCCCGGGTCATCGACGCCTATGCCAAACGCCTGCAGATTCAGGAGAAGATGACCGCCCAGGTGGCCAACGCCATCAACGACGTGCTGGAGCCCAAGGGCGTTGCCGTCGTCATCGAGGCGGCGCACCAATGCATGACCACGCGCGGCGTCTCTAAGCCGGGCGTGACCATGGTGACATCGCGCATGCTGGGGGCGTTCCGCGACGATCCGACCACGCGCCGCGAGTTCCTGGCCATGATCGGCCACTAGCCTTCGCAAGGGGCCGGTCCGGCCCCGGCACCGTCGATTGGTTCCTTCTTTGTCCAAAATGCTCTAAACCTCGTCGCAACGGGGATAAGACGAGGCAAGGGCATGGATTTCCGTCCCATTCTGATGATCGTGGGCACGCTGCTGGCGACGCTGGCGCTGGTCATGTGTGTGCCGGCCGTGGTCGATGCCTCGCTCGGTAATCCGGACTGGGAAGTGTTCGCCGCCTCCGCCGGGGTGACCCTGTTCCTCGGCGTCGCCATGGCGCTGACGGCGACGACCGGCGGCGTGCGGAACCTCAGCGTGCGCCAGGCCTTCGTCATGACGACGCTGACCTGGGTCGCCCTGACGGTGTTCGCGTCCTTTCCCTTCATGTTTTCGGAACGGGACCTCAGCTTCACCGACGCCTTTTTCGAGGCCATGTCGGGCCTGACCACCACGGGATCGACCATCCTGACCGATTTGGACAGCCTTCCGCCCGGCATTCTGCTGTGGCGTTCCTTGCTGCAATGGCTCGGCGGCATCGGGATCATCGTCATGGCGATCGCCATTCTGCCCATGCTCAAGGTCGGCGGCATGCAGCTGTTCCGCATGGAATCGTCGGATCAGTCGACGGAAAAGGCCCTGCCCCGCGCGGCCCAGATCGCCAGCACCATCGGCGTCATCTATCTGTTCCTGACCATAATCTGGGCGGGGGCGTTCTGGCTGGCGGGGATGAGCGGGTTCGACGCCGTGGCCCATGCCATGACCACCATCGCCACAGGCGGATTTTCGACCCATGACGATTCCATGGGCCACTTCGACCATGCGGCCATCGACTATATCGCCTCGGCCGGCATGATCGTCGGCGCGCTGCCGTTCATTCTTTACGTGCGCTTCCTGCAGGGCCAGTTCATGGCCCTGCCCCGCGACCCCCAGGTGCAATGGTTCCTGACCACGGTCTGCGCCGTCGTCGTGGTGACCGCCGTGTGGCTGTGGCTGGAACAGGACAAGCATCCGTTGGATGCGCTCAGGCTCGCGACCTTCAACATCATCTCGATCATCACCGGCACGGGCTACGCCACCGACGACTATTCCCTATGGGGGCATTTCGCCCTGCCGATCTTCTTCTTCATCATGTTCATCGGTGGCTGCGCCGGGTCAACAACCTGCGGCATCAAAGTGTTCCGTTTTCAGATCCTCTACGCCGCCTGCCGCACCCAGCTGCGCCACCTTTTGCATCCCCACGGCGTGTTCATCCCCTATTACAACAAGCAGCCGATTTCCGACGAGGTCATCATCTCCGTGCTGTCGTTCTTCTTCGTGTGGTTTCTCTGCTTCACGGTGCTGGCACTGGGGCTGGGACTGCTCGGGCTCGATTTCGTGACCGCCTTCTCGTCCGCCGCCACGGCGATCGCCAATGTCGGCCCGGCGCTGGGCGAAACCGGCCCGGCGACGACCTTCGCCGACCTGCACGACGGCGCGAAATGGCTGATGGCCATCGGCATGCTGTTGGGACGGCTGGAACTGTTCACGGTGATCGTGCTGTTCACCCGCGCGTTCTGGCGGAACTGAACGATACAAAGGGCCTCGTCTACTGCTGCGCGATAACCGCAAGCGCCACGACCGCCAGCATGGACAGCGCCATGGCGACATTAATGGCGAACTGGGTGCGTTTCGGCAGGTCCAGGCGGTGCAGGGTCACCCCAGCCCATAGCCAGAGGAAATGGATGCAGATCCAGATCGCGTTCATGATCGCGAACTTGATCGCAAGTTCCATGACCAGATTGTCGGGCATGAATGCGAAGCCCGAGAAAAAGGCCGTGTTCACCGCATAGGCCTTGGGGTTGATCGCCTGCAGCATGAGGCCGCCGATTATCCCGGGAGCGGACTGGCGTTCGATGAAGGCGATCTTGGAGCCGGCGAAGGCGATGCGCAGCGCCAGATACAGAAGATAGGCCGCCGAGGCATAAAGCAGCACCGTGCGCACATGGGGCACGGCCAGAACGGCGGCGGCCAGGCCCGTGACCACGGCCAGCGCCACGAGGTTTGTGCCCAGGAACAGCCCGATCATGTAGCGCCGCCCCTGGGCGAAGCCGAAGCCCGAGCCAACTCCGGCCAGCGACAACACGCCGGGCCCCGGCGTGATGAACAGGAAAAAGCAGGCGGCGGCGAACGTCAGCATGGAGGCCTTCCGGCAGGGATGGAGCAGAGTGTTGCGGGATTACGGATGCACACCGAACATTGGCGGCCCGCACACATGGTGCGGAGCCGGTGTCACCCGGTCAAGCCTCAAAGGGGTCGGTCAGCGCATCCAGTTGCCGAGGAACCGGCGCATGTTGGTTTCCATTTCGTGGTCGAAGTCCTTCAGCGCCGCTTCCATCATCGCGAACCACATCTTGTTCAGATCGTTCAGGGTCACATCCTCGGGCACGGTCTGGTTGCGGGTGGCGCGCGCCGCCGCATGGCCGACGCGCCGGCCCTCGGGGTCGAACACCTCGATCATGGCCGACATTTCCAGGTCGTAGCGGGCGTCCTGGTCCGTCGTGAAGGCCCCCTTGATGCCTTGGGTGCGCGGCAGCTTGGTTTCCACGACCTCCGCCCGTTCGATGGTCAGGCGTGCGACCGTGCCGGCGGCGGCGCCCACGGCCTTGAGCCGATCGCGGCCCCAGATCGCCATCGCCTTGGCCGGCGGCGTCTGCATCTTGTGTTCCACGTTGGGCGGCGCAAGCGGTGCCTTGTGGACGTCGACGATTTCGACCCGGTCGACGGCAAGATTCAGGGACGGCGCGTGCTGGAAGGTGATTTCCGGCAGATTGACGCTGGGATCCGGCGTGGTGCAGGCGCCCAGCGCCAGCAGGCCGGCGACAAGGGCGGCGGTCAGTGATCTGGTCAAGGTCATCGGTTGTCGTTTCCTCGCTCCAATGGTTTCCCCGGCACCCCTCATACTGGGGATGCCCTGTGTCAGGATCAAGGCATGGGCCGAATTATCCGCGCCGCCGGGACGAACGGCGGCGTCAATCCTGGTAAAGGGCCTCGATCTGGTCCGGGCCGAAAACATAGTCCGTGCGGCAGAATTCACAGGTTACCGTGACCGTACCGTCGTCGGCCATGTCCTCGATTTCCGCCCGCGGAAAGGAACGCAGGGTCATTTCGACCTTGTCCCGGGAACAGCGGCAGGTCTGTTTCACGGGCCGGCCCTCGGTCACCCGCACACCGTCCTGATGGTAAAGACGGTAGAGCAGCCGGTCCGTGGCCACCGCCGGGTCGAGCAATTCGCCGGACGACAGGCTGCTCATCAGGATCACCGCCCGGCGCCAGGCTTCCTCGGTCTCGTCCTTGTCGGCGCCGTGCTTGTCTGGCAGGCGCTGCACCATGATCGCCCCGGCGGCCAGAGGATCGGCATCGGACGCCAGAAGGATCGCGGTTTCCAGTTGTTCGGACTGGCGAAAATAATCATGGGCGCAGTCGGCCAGGGTCGCCCCCACCAATTCAGTGATACCCTGATAACGGTCCGTGTCCGGCCCCTGGTCAACCGTGAAGGCGAGATAGCCGGAACCGAGCAGCGCCGGAACCGGCGCCCCCTGAGCGCCGGCGGCATCAACCGCCGCGAGACGGTCCGCGTCAAAACGGGCGTAGCTGCGCACCCCTCCGGCCGACGTCACGTCCGCCATGACCAGGCCGACCGGACCGTCACCCTGGACCTGCAGGGTGAACACGCCGTCGAACTTGAGCACGCTGGACAGCGTCGCCGCCAGCACCACGACCTGCGACAGCAGGTCGGCGACCACCGGCGGATAGCCGTGCGGTCCGACCAATTGGTCGAGTATCGGACCCAGGCGCACGACGCGCCCGTTGACGCCCAGCGCGTCCACGTGAAACGGCTGAACAACGTCGTCGAGGGAAAGGGTCATGTCAGGCATTGTCTCGGTCGGCGGTATCTGGGAGGGCATCGTTTGGAGCGGCTTGTGTCTGTGTCCGATAGTAATAGGTATGCGCGGCTTGGAAGCCCGCCAAGTGATAAAGCGCCATGGCGGGACGATTGTCCGATTCCACCTGCAGGAACAGGCGGCGGGCGCGGTCCGTATCAGCAGCCCAGGCGGCGAGGGCGGCCAACACCCGCGCGGCATGTCCCCGGCGACGGTACCCGTCCCGTGTCGCCATGCACAGGATCAATGCCCAGTCATCGCGAATAACGGCGGCGCCCACGGCGGCGGGCTCGGTCCCGTCGTCCACCACCGCATAGGCCCGCGGCGCCGGAAGGCCCTCGGCCAGACGACAGCGCAGGCCGCGTTCGCGGCCCTGCGCCAGGCCGCCGCCATAGACCTGAAACCACGCCCCAGTGGGGCCGGAAAACAGACGCGCGCGAAAGCGGAGCGCCTGTCGGTCGGCCAGGTTTTTCACCACGGACGCGGCATCGGCGGTCATGACGAGGGTACGCGCCTCGATCACGTAGCCACGGCGTTCCAACTCCGCGTCCAGACCATGCGGCGCGACCGCACCGGAAATCTGGAACCGACAGGGCAGGCCGCGTTGGCGATAGAATTTTTCCGCCGCGTCGATGCGTAGATCAAGCGCGCTCGACCCCGTTTCCTCGAGCGCCAGAACGGAATTGGCACGCCGCGACACCCCTTCGGAAAAGCGCAGTTGCCAGCCTTCCAGAATGCCCTGGCTGAACGGCGGCCAGCATTCGGCGGCCCGGCGCTCCAGGTCGCGGATGCCCTCTTCGTCAAACATGAGGGGCGTCCTTCACCATCATTCGGAAGGCCCGATCAGACGTCGCCCAAACACCAAGCCAGAATACCCTTCTGCGCATGCAGGCGGTTTTCGGCCTCGTCCCAGATCACAGACTGGGGCCCGTCGATCACGGATTCGGTGACTTCCTCGCCACGGTGCGCGGGCAGGCAATGCATGAACAGGGCATCGGGCGCGGCCTGAGCCATCAGACGGTCATCCACGCGGTAAGGGGTCAGCAGGTTGTGGCGCGGACCCGCGTCGGCGTCGCCCATGGACACCCAGGTGTCGGTAACAACCAAATCCGCCCCGGCCACCGCCGCTTCGGCGTCTTCGGTCACCTGCACGTCCGCACCTTCGTCCGCCGCCCAGGACACCAGCTCGGGATTGGGCGACAGCGCCTCGGGACAGGCCAGGCGCAGCTGGTAGCCGAACCGCGCGGCCCCGTGAATCCACGACGCCGCGACGTTGTTGCCGTCGCCGGCCCAGGCCACGGTACGGCCCTTGATGCCACCGCGGTGTTCTTCATAGGTCATGATGTCGGCCATGATCTGGCAGGGGTGGGAGGCGTCGGTCAGGCCGTTGATCACCGGCACGGTGGCGTATTCGGCCAGATCGTGCAGTTTCTGCGGATCGTCCGTGCGGATCATGATGACGTCGCAATAACGCGACAGCACGCGCGCCGTGTCGGCCACGGTCTCGCCCCGGCCAAGCTGCGATTCGTTGCCCGACAGCACGACGGCCCGGCCGCCCAGCTGCTGGATCGCGACCTCGAACGACACGCGGGTGCGGGTCGACGGTTTTTCGAAGATCATGACCAGCGTTTTTCCGGCCAGGGACGGGGGCGCCGAAGCGGCCGCCCCGTTCTTCTTCATCGCGGCCGCGCGGTCGAGAATCCGGCGCAGGGTGCCCGCGTCGGCGCGGTCGAGGTCGAGGAAATGGCGAAGCGCGCTCATCCCGTCTTCTCCTTGGCCATGTCCGCCGCGATTTCGGCGCAGCTTTTGTCGAGGGCGGCGACGGCTTCGTCGATGTGGCTTTCCTCGAGGATCATCGGTGGCAACATGCGCACGACGTTATCGCCCGCCGGCACGGTCAGCACGCCGTTGTCGATCATCTTGCCGACCAGGATGCTGTTTTCCACGGCGCAACGCATGCCGACCATCAGGCCCTGGCCGCGCACGTCGGTCAGCACCGTCGGATGCTTGGCGACGACGGCGCCGAGTTTATCCCACAGCACGCGCGCCATCTTGTCGACATTGGCGAGGAATCCGGGCGCCAGAACCACGTCCAGCATGGCGCCGACCGCCGACATGGCGAGCGGCGTGCCGCCGAAGGTCGACCCGTGACTGCCCGCCGTCATGGCCTTGGCCGCCGCCTCGGTCGCCAGCACGGCGCCGACGGGGAACCCGCCGCCGAGGCCCTTGGCCGTGGCCAGGATGTCCGGGGTCACGCCGGCCCATTCATGGGCGAACAGCTTGCCCGTGCGGCCGTTGCCGGTCTGCACCTCGTCCAGCACCATCAGGATGCCGAACTCGTCGCACATCTCGCGCACGCCCTTGAGGAAGCCCGGCGACGGCGCCTTGATGCCGCCCTCGCCCTGCACCGGCTCGACCAGGATCGCCGCCGTCTGGTCGGTGATCGCGGCGCGCATGGCGTTCAGGTTGTCGAACGGCACGTGGTCGAAGCCTTCGGGCATGGGGCCGAAGCCCTCGCGGTGCTTTTCGTTGGACCCGGCGGCCAAGTCGGTCAGGGACCGCCCGTGGAACGAGCCGTCGCAGCTGATGATGCGATAGCGTTCCGGATGCCCTGCCCCATGATGATAGCGGCGCGCCATCTTGATGGATGCTTCCACCGCCTCGGCGCCCGAATTGTTGAAGAACACCGTATCGGCGAAGGAATTGGCGACCAGAAGACCGGCGACCCGTTCCTGCCCGGCGATGCGGTACAGGTTCGAGACATGCCACAGGGTGTTCGCCTGTTCGGTCAGGGCGGCGACCAGTTTCGGATGGCAATGGCCGAGCGAATTGACAGCGATCCCCGACCCCATGTCGAGGAATCGTCGGCCGTCGTCCGCCCAGACATACATGCCTTCACCCCTGACCAGGGCGAAAGCGGTCCGTGCGTAGGTCGGCATGACGGCGCTGATCATTTCGCTCTCCTTTGGCTCAACGTGTCAAAACGGAAAAAAGCCCCCGTTTTCCAGGAGCTTCAACCATCTTCCTTACCAGGAAAGCCGCCGAGTATCAGTATCTCATGGCCCCTTGTCAACGGCGACAAAATGACCGTTCGGCGACGGCTTGCGCACGGGCCTCAGGCCTTCAGCTTGTAGCCCGTGCGGAACATCCAGGTGCAGAGCCACCACAGGCCCGCGTTGATCACCGCCATGACCGCGACGCCGATCCACAGGTTGCCGTCGGCATGGCCGATGAAGCCGTAGCGGAAACCGTCGATCATGTAGAAGAAGGGATTGAAATGGGCCGCGATCTGGACGCCCTGGGGCAGGCGTTCGATCGAATAAAAGGTTCCCGACAGGAACGACAGCGGCGTGATCACGAAGTTGGTGACCGCCGCGATATGGTCGAATTTGTCGGCCCAGATGCCGCCGGCCAGGCCCAGCAGCGACAGCATCAAGGCCCCCATGACCGCGTGATAGACGATGAAGAACGGATCGTGCAGGCCCAGGTCCACGGTCAGCGCCATGGCCACGCCAACGACGACGGCGACGGCGACGCCCCGCGTCATGCCGCCGATGGCGAAGCCGAACGTCAGTTCATGGGCGTTCAGGGGCGCCATTAGGCTGTCGACGATGTTGCCCTGGATCTTGCCGATCATCAGGGAACTCGACGTATTGGCGAAGGCGTTCTGGGCGATCGCCATCATGATCAGGCCGGGGGCCAGGAAGGTCATGAACGGCATGCCGGCGACGACCCGGTGATCGCCGCCCAGCGCCAGGGCGAACACGGCGAGAAACAGCATGGTCGTCACCAGGGGGGCGACCAGGGTCTGGGTATAGACCTTGATGAAGCGCCGCACCTCGCGCATGTAAAGCGTCTTCAGCCCGATCCAGTTGACCGCGCCCATGGCGGGCAGGTCGCCGGACGTGGACGGCATGTCGGGCAGGGCGGAAAGGGGTGTCTGGTCACGCATCATCGCGCTCCTTATAAGATATGACCATGGAGAGTCCAATCGGTTCCGACGATCCGGCGCCCGCCAAGGGCGCCAGGCGCAAGCCCCGGGGGCCCAAGAAGGCGACGCAGAGCCATCTTGCCAACGCGGCCCTCCATTACCTTGCCCGCTTCGCTACGTCTTCGGAAAACCTGCGCCGGGTGCTGATGCGCCGGGTCGATAAATCCGCCCGTCATCACGGCACCGATCCGGAAGAAGGCGCCGCCTGGGTCGAAGACCTGATCCAGCGCTACCAGCGGGCGGGCCTGCTGGACGACGCCGCCTATGCCGAAGCCCGGGCCGGCGACATGTTGCGCCGGGGCACGCCGATGAAGGGGGTGCGGTTCAAACTGATGCAGAAGGGCGTGGGTGCGGACGACATCGACAAGGCCCTTGCCGCCGCGACCGAGGATACACCTAAGCCCGATCTGGCCGCCGCCGCCGCCCTGGCCCGCCGCCGCCGGCTGGGCCCCTACACCGCCCCGGACAAGCGGGCGGAACGGCGCGACAAGGACCTGGCGACCCTGGCCCGCGCCGGGTTCGATTACGACACGGCGCGGCGGGTGATCGAGGCCGAAACCGTCGACGACCTGACCCGGATGCTCGACGACGTCTAGGGTTTGCCGCCGGGGGCAAATTCGGGAACAATGAAATAGACCGGTCTGGGAGGGACGGATGGCTTTGCGGCATCTCGTGATTGGCACGGCCTTGGCGGCGCTGACGTTGGTTCAGCCGTCCGCCCGGGCGGACGGTACGCGGGCGCCCGTGGGCCTGATCGAAACCGTCCGCATTCAGCCCGAAGCCATCGACATCCGCGCCAAGGTCGATACCGGTGCCGAGAATTCATCCGTCGACACCCGGGACTGGGAAACCTTCGAGCGCGACGGCGCGTCCTGGATCCGCTTCACCCTGCGGCTCGACAACGGCGGCCGCCGGACCCTGGAACGGCCGCTGCACCGCATGGCCGAGATCCACCGCGCCGGCAGCACGCAGAACCGCCCCGTGGTCTTGATGACGCTTTGCGTCGGCGCCGTCGCCCGCGAGGTCGAGGTCAACCTGTCCGAGCGGCCCAGGCTGACCTACCGCATGCTGCTGGGAGCGAGCTTCCTCAACGGCGCCTATGTGGTCGACGTCTCGCAATCGGACCTGACCCGCCCCACCTGCGGCGAGGCCGCAAAATGAGAAACCGCACGGTCTATCTTCTGTCCGCGATGTTCGCCGCGGTGGGTCTCGGACTGTTCGCCTACAAAGTTCTGGCCCTGGATTTCCCCCTGACCCCCGGCGACGCCCCCGACAACTGGGCGGTCGAAACCCGGGTCACGTTCCAGGGGTCCGGCGGGCCGGCCGCCGTCCGCCTGTTCATCCCCCGCAATACCCGAGCCTATACGATCCTGGATCAAAGCTTCGTTTCACGCGGCTACGCGCTGAACACCGAATTGACCCCCGACGGGCGCATGGCGACCCTCACCCGCCGTCAGGCCCAGGGCTCGCAAACGGTCTATTTCCGGTTTCTAATTCACCGGGCCGAGCCGTCTTCCGCCCTGCCCTTGGCCGAACCGGCGCCGGTCCCGCCGCCGCCTTGGAAGGACGTGCGGCTCGAGGCCGCGCGGGTACTTTTGGATCAAAGCCGCGACGATGGTGGGACGGCCACCGACATCGCCGAAAACTTGATCAAGAAACTGGCGGGCCCGGACCCTGATGACGCCGCCCGCACCCTGCTGGGCAATGGGACAAGTGCCGAGCGCATCGCCACGGTGGCGGCGGGAGTGCTCCGAATAGGCGGCATCCATGCCCGGTCCGTGCACGGAATCGCGCTTGTCGAAGGCCAGAAACCGGTGCACACGGTCCATTGGCTGGAAATTGCCGAGGCCGGCGCCTGGCACCGCATGACGACCGATCCAGCAGCCCCCCAGGTGCCGGCGAACTGGTTCCCCTGGTGGCGGGGGACGACCAAGCTGACGCAGGTCGACGGTGGCACCTCGCCTAAGGTGCGCATCACCGTGGAACGTGCGGCGGATCAGACAATCGTCGACAGCCTGTCCCAAAGCAGCACCCAGGCAAAAAACCTGCTGACCACCGCCCTAGCCACCCTGCCGCTGGAGGTTCAGCAGGTTTACCGGGTTCTGCTGGTGGTGCCGTTGGGCGTGTTGCTGCTGGTCGTCCTGCGCAACGTGATCGGGCTGAAAAGCTTCGGCACCTTCATGCCCGTGCTGATCGCCCTGGCGTTCCGCGAAACGCAGCTTCTGTGGGGCATCGTGTTGTTCACCGTGATCGTCACTATCGGGCTTGCGATCCGCCTGTGGATGGAAAACCTGCGCCTGCTTGTCGTGCCGCGCCTGGCGGCCGTGCTGATCGTGGTGGTCGGGGCCATGGCCGTGCTCAGCGTCGCCAGCGCCCAGTTGGGTCTTGCCGGCGGCTTGTCCGTCGCCCTGTTCCCCATGGTCATCCTGACCATGACGGTGGAGCGCATGTCCGTGATCTGGGACGAACGCGGCCCGCGCGACGCCGTGCAACAAGGGATCGGCAGTCTGATTGTGGCCACGGTCTGCTACCTGTTGATGAGCCATCCCCTGGTCGAACACCTGTTCTTCCAGTTCCCGGAACTGCTGCTGGTGGTGCTGGCGGCGGTGCTGCTGCTGGGCCGCTATTCCGGCTACCGGCTGACGGAGCTCTACCGTTTCAGGCCGCTCGCGGGCGGGCAGCCCTAGGATGGAGATTGTCGACCTTTACCGGCGCCTTCGCGCCAACGGCGTGCTCGGCCTCAACTGGCGCAATGCGGAGTACCAGTTGGTCCACAATCAGCGCAGGTATTTCCCCCTGGTCGACGACAAGCTGAAATCCAAGCGCCTGGCCGAGTCCGCCGGCATCGCCGTGCCGCCCCTGTTCGGCGTCATCGAATATCCGCACGAAGTCCGCACCTTCGACGCCATCGTCCGGGATCATGAGGATTTCGTGGTCAAGCCGGCCGAAGGCAGCGGCGGTGACGGGATTCTCGTGGTCGTGGGCCGCGACGGCACCGGGTTCCGCTTGGCCAACGGCACCGTCATGTCGGCGGACGAAATGCGGTTTCACATCAACAATATCCTGGCCGGAACCTTTTCCCTGGGCGGGCAGCCGGACAAGGCGCTGATCGAATACCGAATCCGTTTCGATCCATTGTTCAAGCACATCGCCTTTCAGGGCGTACCGGACATCCGCATCATCGTGTTCCACGGCGTGCCGGTGATGGCCATGACCCGCCTGCCGACCGAACAATCGTCGGGCAAGGCCAATTTGCACCAGGGTGCGATCGGCGCCGGCATCGACATGACCACGGGCCGGACCCTGAATGCCGTGTGGCACGACCGCATCATCACCACCCATCCCGATACGGGCGCCCCCGTGTCGGATGTGCAGATCCCCCATTGGGATATCCTGCTGCACCATGCGGCACGGTCCTTCGACCTGACCCATCTGGGCTATCAGGGCATCGACATGGTGTTGGATTCCGAACGCGGGCCGGTGATGCTGGAATTGAACGCGCGGCCGGGCCTGAGCATTCAGATCGCCAACGGCGAGGGCCTGGGCCTGCGGCTCGCCAAGGTGGAGGAATACCTGCAAAGCGCGCCGGAAACCTTGGCCTCGGTCGACAGCCGCGTGGCGTTCACGAAGGCGCACTTCGCCCCCCGCCCGGCGGTCTGAGCCTGCTCATTATTTTATTGCGGAACTTCGATGGCCTCGCGGCGGCGGATCAGGATCAGCTTGCCTTTGAAGGAAATGCGATCCTCCATCAGCAGCGCCGTGCCGAACTCGGGCACGTACCAGGCATTGATTTCGACCAGATCCCATTTCATGGACTTGGGCCCCTCGATCACCTTCTGCGAGATGTCGACCAGATGGGCGGTGAAATCGCCGGCCGGTAGTTTCAGGACCTTGGAGCCGCGCACGCAGAGCGACGACTGCAGCTTGAATACCGACTTGCCGTCCTTTTTGCCTTCGACGACGTAGTTGGCCTCGTTGCCCTGCTTCAAGGGCCACAACTTGTCGTACTCCGGCATCTTGAAATCGAAATCCCACCCGCCGCCGCCGGCGACACGGGCGAAAGCGCGGTACAGGGTCACGTCCTGAATCGGTCCCTTGCCCTGGACCGGTTCGCGGAACCAGCGCACCTTGTCGCCATCGATGGTTTTCACCCGGTAGCGGTGATGGGTCACATCCGGGGTTTTCGAATCCGGATTATGGGTGATCTTGAAAATGAAGCTGGCGTTTTCAGCAGGCGACGAATAGGGAATCGGCGCTTCCCCGCCCTTCGAAGCGATGCAGACCGAAGCCCATGCGGAAGACGACGAGGCCACGGCCCCGAGAAGGGCTGCCACAAATGCAGTAGTACGGGACAGGCCCATTCGGCTCCCCTTGGTTGTCACGGTGCGGGACGAGCCCGCCCTCGCCCCCAAGAAGCAGTTTTATCCGGGCAACAGTCTAGTCAAGCAGGCCCAACATACAATAAACAACTGTTATGAAAGACATGACCGAGTTCTGGAATCTGGTTGTCGACGTGTGGCAGCACGGCGTGATCGGCATCGACGTCGGCCGCATGGCCGCCGCCCTGGGGATTTTCCTCGTCTTCCTGATGTTGCGCGGTCTGCTGACCCGCTTCCTCATGGGCTGGCTGCGCATGATGACCAAGCGCACGCCCTGGACTCTGGACGACCAAATTCTGGCCGCTATCGAACCGCCGGTCCGCTTCGTGCCCGTGGTCATGGGCCTGTTCTTCGCCTTCCAGGTTCTCAAACTCGCGGGCACGCCCGACCAGATGGCGTCGAACCTGGTGCGCTCGCTGATTGCCTTCACCATTTTCTGGGCGCTCTACCGGGCCGTCGATCCCTTGAGCGTGCTTCTCCATCGCCTCGACCGGATCTTTTCCACGGAACTGGTGGAATGGATGGCGCGTGCGATCCGCGTGCTGGTGTTCATCATCGGCGCGGCGGCGGTGTTGGAAATCTGGGGCATCAAGGTCGGCCCGATCATTGCCGGGTTCGGCCTGATCGGGGTCGCCGTGGCGCTGGGCGCGCAGGACTTGTTCAAGAACCTGATCGCGGGTCTGTTGATCCTGGCGGAAAAACGCTTCCACAAGGGCGATTGGATCCATGTCGAAGGCGTGGTCGAAGGCCATGTGGAGGCCATCGGCTTCCGTTCGACCATGGTCCGCCGGTTCGACAAGGCGCCGGTCATGGTGCCCAATTCCCAACTGTCGGACACGGCGGTCATCAACTTCACCGCCATGACCCACCGCCGCATCAAATGGCTGATCGGGGTCGAATACCGCACCTCGGTCGATCAGTTGCGCCAAATCCGCGATCAGATCGCGGCCTACATCGATGAAACACCCGACTTCGCGCCGAAAACCGATGTCTCGACCTTCGTGCGCATCGACAGCTTCGGCGATTCCTCCATCAACATCATGGTCTATTGCTTCACCATCACGACGAAATGGGGGGAGTATCTGGAGATCAAGGAACGCCTGGCCTACAAGGTCATGGACATCGTCCACGGCGCCGGGGCGGCCTTTGCCTTCCCGAGCCAATCGATTTATGTGGAAAGCCTGCCGGGCGACGACGCGCCGGAAATCTTCCAGCCGCCCACGGGGCCCGCATCCGGCGGAGACGCATGACGTCGGTCCCACCGGCAAAAGATGACAGAGATCAGGAGAGCAGACATCATGGGCATCACCATCTACCACAATCCGAAGTGCAGCAAATCGCGCCAGACCCTTCAACTGCTGGAGGACAACGGCGTCAGCCCGGAAGTCGTGCTGTACCTGGACACCCCGCCCACGGTTGACGAAATGAAGGCGCTGTTACGCAAACTCGGCCTGAAAGCCGCCGACATCCTGCGCACCGCCGAAGCCAAGGAGGCCGGCCTCGCCAAGGACATGGACGAGGATGCCTTGATCAAAGGCATGATCGCCAATCCCCGATGCATCGAACGGCCGATCGTCGTCAAGGGCGCCAAGGCGGTTCTCGGACGGCCGCCGGAAAACGTTCTGGCGCTTATCTGACACGGACCTGACAGACCGCCCGATCCGCCGAGTTTTATTGTAATCCTCGTAGGTTACGAGACTTGCGGTTCCGTTGTGGACACTTCAATATGTGCGCGCGAGGGGAGTGTGGTTCCACATCACTTCTCTGGTTTGCCTTAGATCACCAAAACGGGGCACGGGCAGTCCAGATGAGCACTACCGACAGCGGTCCAGGGGCCGCTGAAATCGTGGAGGACTGATGGCCGCCGACAACCGCGCCAGCCCGGATCAATCTCCGGTGGACGTCGCTGACGCCCGCGCCGCATGGGAGTCTCTTCCGGAAGAAGAACGCACGGCCCTGCGCGACCGCGAAGCCGCGCGCCTGTTCGCCATCGGCTCCGACCATCAACGGAACGGTCGACTGGAAGAGGCGATCCCCGATTACACCCGGGCCCTCGCCCTCAACCCCAATCTGGCCGAAGCCTACAACAACCTGGGTGTGGTGCTGCGCGCCACGGGCCGACCGGAAGCGGCCGTCGCCTGCTATCGGCGGGCCATCGCGCTGAAGCCGCGCAATGCGACATCCCATTCCAACCTGGGCAACGTGCTGCGTGACCTGGGCCGGTTCGAAGCCGCGGTGGCCAGCCACCAACAAGCCGTGCACCTGGACCCGAAAAATCCCGACACCCTGCACAACCTGGGCGTGGCGCTGCGCGACCTTGGCCGCCGTGATCAGTCCCTCGACTGTTTCGAACGCGCCCTCGACCACAACCCGGACCATATCCCAAGCCTGCTCGACCGTGGGCGGTCGCTGCTTTTGGCGGGCGAATATGCCGCCGGCTTCAAGGACCTGGAAGCCCGCTTCCGGATGCGCCGCTTTCAACTGCGCGGCACCGACACGCCGCGCTGGACCGGCGCCAAGGTCAAGGGCAAGACGGTTCTGGTGCCCTGCGAAGGCACGCCGGGCGACATCATCCAGTTCGCCCGCTACATCCCCATGATCAAGGCCCAGGGCGCCAACGTCGTTCTCGAGGCCCCCGCCGCGCTGGCCGATCTGCTGGCCACCGTCCCCGGCGTCGACAAGCTGGTGATCCAGGGTGCCGCCTTACCGAAATTCGATCTGCACGCGCCGCTGTTGTCGCTTGCCGCCATTTTCAAGACGACCGCCGCCAAGGTGCCGGCCGCACCCCCCTACATCACCCCGCCCGACCCCGGGGCTTTTCGTCTGCCGCCGGGCGGCGATTTCATGAAGGTCGGGATCGCCTGGGAGGATGAGCGGACGCCGGCCCATGTCACGCCGACCCCGGGCCTGCGCCCGTTCCTCGATCTGGCCGGTCTGGCCGGGGTCACCCTGTTCGGTCTGCAGACGGGACCGGCGGCGGGGGATTTGAAGGCACAGGGTGCGGACGCCCTGATCATCGACGTGGCACGTCGGGCCGGCGGGCTGGCTGGCCTGGCGGCCTATATCGATCAGATGGACGTGGTGATCGCCGTCGACGGCGCGGTCGCCCATCTGGCGGGGGCGCTGGGCAAGGAAACCTGGCTGATCGCTCCGGCCTCACCCGATTGGCGTTGGGGCACTTCGGGCGATACCACGCCCTGGTATCCGACCATGCGCATCCTGCGCACGGAACGGCGGGGCGACTGGTCGGCATTGCTGGATCAGACCCGGCGTGACCTGCGGGCCCGGGTGCGGCGCGGCAACGGGGCCTGAATTCGATTCTAGAATCGGTAGCTGTAGCGCAGACCGACGTTTTCCAGGCCTTCGTTGTGATCACAGATCTTGGCGTTCGAGATATGGTCGAAGATGGCCGCGATCTTGTGATGTTCGGTCAGTTGCCAACCAAGGGTGAACGATTCCCGGAACAACAGGTGACAGCCCAGATCCTTCTTGTCGGCCGCCCCTGAATCCGTTTCACCGTCGTGATAGGCGCCACCGACGCTGAGCCCCGCGAACAGCCCCTTCCACAGGTTCCATTCATAGCTGAGCCCCGCAAACACCTGGCTGGTGTCGCCTTCGGAATTGATGTTGGCGCCGATATGCGGCTCCGGGCTCCAGATCAGGTCGAGGAATTTCGGCGAAGCGAAGCGGATTTCGATATGCCCGTCGTAGCCGTCTTCCTTGGAGTTGGAGAACGGTCCTTCGTCGTGAACCAGGGCGCCGATGGAAATTTCGGAAATAATGCCGCCGAGCGGTTTGCCGCGCGAACTGGCGCGGGCTCCCTGTTCCGTACCGCCGGGCCACAACGGCCCCGTTTTCGACGACACCCGCGTCATCGGTTCGACCTGCGGCTGCGGTGCCGGCGCGGAGGCCGGAACGGGGCGGACCTGAGGTCGGGGCGCCGGGCGCACCGGCATGGGGGCATAAACCGGCTGGGCCACGCGCCCTGCGGCAGGCTGTCCCGGGCGGGCTTGGTCCCACTCTTTGGCCGGACGCGCGGCAAAGGGATGGGCTTTGCCCATCAGAATTCGGATGTCGTACCCGGTCGACGCACTATCCGCCTGCACACCGGAAACAGTCACCATGCAGAGCCCCAAGGCCCAGCACAATCCCTTGAACTTATTATACAAAGTAGCCCCTCACTCGCTCACAGGACGCCGATTTCGGCGTTCCCCGTCTCCGGTCATATCCATAGCATTCAGCCGCGATAAGGAAGCAGATCGGCCTTAAACAAGGGTAAACCTTCTTTCTGTTTAATGGACGGGGCGGCAATCGTCCAGCGCCGCCGTCGGCTCCGATTGGATTGGATAACCGGCGAACTGGCGGATAGCGTTTAGCGAACAGGCCAAGGTCCGTGAACAGCAGGAAACAACAGTTCCGCGACAAGGACATCATCTTCCGCGAGGGGGATCCGGCGACCCGTGCCTTCACCATCATCGCCGGCAAGGTCGAACTGATGACCGAGGTCGACGGCAAGGAAAAGCATCTGGGTGTTCTGGGCCCGGGCAAAACCCTGGGCGACGCGGATGTCGCGCACGGCCGCCACAAATCGACGGCGATCGCCGCCGGCATGGTGACGCTGCGCCCGCTCGACCAGCAGGCCCTGGCCCTGGTCAAGGCGCCGGCACAGCAGGCTGGCCTGCTGGCCCGCTTGCTCGCCCCCCTGGCCGCGCCGGACACCGGGGCACCACGCCGCCGGTTCTCCCTGTTCGGCTGGTTCCGCCAGATCAAGGAGGCGAGCCAGCCCGCCGACCCGACCCGCATCGAGGTCCGCGTTGCGGCCCTTCCCCCCGAAGGCCAAGCCCCGGAAGGCATCAACACCGATAGCGACACCGCGACCGATCCTGAACTCCTGATTCTCGACGCCTTCGCCGAACTTGAAGGCGTGCGCGCCCGCCCCCTGAAGAAGCCCCTCACCCTGCCTGAGGACACGGAACCCGAGGACCGCGCGAACCGCCTGCATTGGGCGGCGCGCCAGGCCCTGGCGCAGGTCGAGGCGGACATCCTGATCTGCTTCGAGTTGGATGCCGCCGGCAAGCGCCTGACCCTGCGGTTCCTGCCCTTGGGCATCCAGAACGAGGATCCGCCCGGGATGTTCCACGCGGCCCAGGCGCTGGTGCTGCCGGCCCAGCCGGATCCGGCCCTGTCCGCCTTGGCGACGGCCGTCGCCCTGACGGCGACGATCCCGCTGACCGAGGTCAAGAAGAGCCGCCTTGCCAAAGTCCTGCCCCAGGCCATGGAACGCGCGGCCCCGGCCATCGAAGCCCTGGGCACGGCCCCCGACATCACGGACCGCGACCGCGCCATCGCCCGGCTGTTTTTCGCCAACCTGCTGACGCTTCAGTCGGGCCCAGCCGGACAGCTTGAGGGCTACCGCATGGCCGCCGACATCTACGGTCAGGCCATCGCCTTCCTGAAGGATGACAGTGACGCCTTCGACCGCGCCGTGGCGCAACGCGCGCTCGGCGCGATCCTGCCGACCTTGGCCCCCGAATGGGAAACCCTGGAGATGGCGGCCGACGACGAACACAAAGCCGCCGGGCCGATGGCCCAGGCGATGGCGCTTCTGGAAGCGGCGGCCGAGCAGTTCACCCGCGACGCCTATCCCAAGGAATGGGCGGCGCTGCAGAACCGGATGGGGCAAATCTGTTACCGCATTGACGCCCAGGAAGGCGACCAGGACCTTCTGAAACAGGCCCTGAACCATTATCAGGCCGCCTTGCAGGTGTTCAACCGGATCGACCATCCCATGCGCTGGGCCGAAGTCATGAACAACATCGGCCAGGCGGCGGCGATCCTGGGCGAGCAGCTGAAATCGGTGGAACTGTTCGAAAAGGCCATCGAGGCCTGTTCCGGCGCCCTGGAAGTCCGCCACAAGCTGGATCATCCGTTGCTGTGGGCGGCGACCCAGAACAACCTGGGATCAGCCCTGTTCATGCTGTCCAAGCTGACCCACGACCCGGGTCAGTTGGAAGCCGCCCGCGAGGCCTTTTCCCTGGCCAAGGGCGTGTACGAGGCACGCGGCGCCCACCGCCTGACCATGATCACGGAAAAAAACCTGTCGCGCGTCGAACGCCTGATGGATATCGCCCGGCCCAAGTCACCGCCGCCCCTTCCGTGGGAACCCAAGGATTACGCCCCGCATCTGGCGGAGACATCGGACCTTGAGGAAGAGGACGACGAGGAAGAGGGCGACATGTCGGTCTATGACGCCCCCACGGACGACGATGACGACCGCGGCCTCAAGAGCCGGGCCGCCAGAGGCTGAGCCCCGCCCGGCCTTCAAGGGGACTTGCACCCGGCAGCGAAGATATTACATTTAGGGCTCAGCATCGCGACCACGCCATCGGACAGGCGCGGCGCGATAGCCCAAGGACCGCGGACGGACCCATGACCAGCTTGCGTTCACCCATCGGATCGGAGATCACCTGGCGTCAGCCGGACGGCGAATTGGTGTCCTGCGAGGAGAAGCTGAAGGTCCTGAACGAGAATCTCGAGGAAATCCGTCAGTACTGCCAGGACGCCTTCGAGGATGCGATCCTCATGGGCTGCGACGAGGCCCAGGTCCGCGAAGTCCTGCAGTCCGTCGTCGACGCCATCGAGAACCCCTACAAGGGCCGCAAGTCCTAACCCAATTTTCCGAGAAACCGCCTAATCCGCGCCGATGAAGCGGTCGGCGAAGGTGAAGGGATCGGGACTGGGCTTGCCGAAGTGCCAGCCTTGGCCGTAGTCGATGCCGCAATAGAACAACTTGTTGGCCGCATCCTTGTCCTCGACCATTTCCGCGACCGTGTGCACGCCTGCGGAAGAACACATCTTTGCCATCGACGACAGCATGTCGCGGCCTTTGTCCGAGGCACAGGCCCGGCGCACCACCGGGCCGTCGAACTTGACCACGTCGACGTCGAGGGCGTTGAGGTAATCAAAACTGGCCGACCCCGCGCCGAAATCGTCGAGACAGAACTGGAACCCGCGCGAGCGGATTTCCTGGATCACCTTGTTGAGGGTTTCCAGGTCTTCGGCCTCGGCCGATTCCGTCAATTCGAACATCACCCGCCTGTTCATGTCGCGGCGGCTTTCGAGAACCTGAATCAGGCGCTGCACGAACTGCGGCTGCGCCAGCGACAGCGATGACAGGTTGACCGCCACCGGCGGCAGCGGCCCGCGCTTCGCCATATGGCCCAGAATGTCCATGACCTGACGGACCACGGCAAAATCGAAATCGACGATCAGGCCCAGTTGTTCGGCCAGGGTGATGATCTGGAACGTGGTCTTGGCGCGGGTCTGGTCGCGGAACCGGGACAGGGCCTCGAAATGATGGACCCGGCCCAGGCGCAGGTCGCAGATCGGCATGAACACCAGATCAAAGTCGCAGCGTTCCGTCGTGTCCTTGATGAACTTCACGGTTTCCACCGTGTCCTGCATCATATCGTCGAGCGCGTCGGACAGTTTTTCGACCGGCAGCCGCGCCTTGCCGGTGCAGAACTGCTGCATGGTATGGACCAGGGCGCGGGCGACCTGGTCCTCGCTGAGCCCCGCCCCGTCGGCGTCCAGGGTCGAGGAGCGGGCGCCGAACTCGGCGGCCTTGTCGCCGAGAAGCTGCTGGGCGGCTTCCTCGACCTTCATGTTCACATCCTCGGGGTCGACGTCGCCGCCGTGGACATAGGCAAAGTTCTCGGCATCCAACTGGCCCGCCGTGCTGCCGCCCAGCGAATGGGTTTTCAGGATGCTGCCGACAGCGGTCATCAGGTTGCGCTTCTCGCTGGCGCCCAAGGTTTCGGTCAGGGACTTGACGTTGTCCAGGCGCACGAACGTGAGCTGCCCCCTGGCACCCGTGCGATCGTAATCCTGAATGCGTTCGACCGCGGCGCGGGTGAAGGACTCGCGCTCCAACACGCCCGACCACTCATCCTCGATCAGGTCTTCGGCCGGGACATGGGTCTTGCGCACCGGCTCGACCTTCAATGCCAGGAAATAATGATCTTCGAAATCAGGCATGCGGTAGCCTGAAAACACCACGGGAATGCGTTTGCCGGCGGTGCTTTTCAGGTCGAGGACGACGTCCTCCAGGCGACCGTTGCGGCCGCCGCCGGTCAGCAGATCGCGGGCATAGGTCTTGTGCTCGTCACCGACAAAGTCGAGGAACGACGAGCCCAACAATGTTTCCGGCGTGGCGCCCAGCACCGGGGTCACCCCGGCAGCGAAGGCGATGTTGTAGTTGCCGTCCAGTTCGAGAAGCAAATCCGCGCGGCAGAAAGCCAGGGCCACGAAGCGTTCGCGGTCGGTCTTGCCCTGGGCACGGGATTTCGCCCTGGGTGCGGCCTTGGCGGCCGTGCCCGATTTCCCCGCCGTGTCGTCCCTATCCGCACCGGTCATGGCGGCCCCTGAATGCTTGAGCGCGATTTCGTTCATGTCGAGCCTACCTTACCCCGTCGCCGGGGTCCACGGGCGGCCCCAGGCCGACCTTACGGCGATAGCGTAGGGATGCGGGCCCGCGCCATCTGTGACGGGCGGCACAATTTGAAATTAAAGGAAAATTGGTTGCGCAGGCGTTACGAGCCGGCGGCGTCCTCGACCAGATCTTTCATGCGCTTGGCGATCGAGTCGTAGCGATAATCGGAAATCCGGAACACCCAGGGGTTCGTACGCGCGCGCAAGCCGTCGGCTTCGGCCGTGCCTTCGCCGCCGGCAATGTCGAGCGACACCCAATATTCGGCCGTCGGCCCCTTGAGGTCACCCTCGGGCAGGTCGATCAGGGCGGTCACGGTCAGCCCGTCGAAGGTTTCGTAGACGACGCGGGTCGCCGTGGCCGGATCGACGGGATGCTTTTCGCGAAGCGCGACGTCCATGATCTTGTAATCGTCGATGGCCGACGCGATGCCGTTGACGCTGAATCGGCTTTTCACCTTTTTGCCGTCGGGGACGCCATTCAGCACGAAATCCAAATCCCCCTGCTGTTCCTTGAAGATGGAAATCTTCTCGCCGTCGGCATGATGAATTTCGACGCGACGGATGCGTTTGGTCTGAATATCGAAGATGTCCGTCTCGATCCATTCGGAAATCAGCTTGCCGATTTCGATCGAGCCCTTGGCCAGCCAAGCCTGATCCTTGCCGGGAATGCGGAAATAGGTGCCGCCCGCGGCCGAACCCTCGAGCGAGCTGCGGGCCTTGCCGATCACCATGTCGACCATCGGCCGGCCGCCCTTGTCGTTGAAACGCAGGCTGATGGCCTTCGAGCCCACGACATCGGGATCGCCCAGATCAAGCCGCGGGAACAGTTCCGGGGTCGCGGTCTTGGGCGCCAGATAGGTGAGTTCCGCCACGCGCAACGCCAGCGCATTCACCTGGCTTGCCTTCGCCGGGTACATGTCACGGTTGGCAATACCCCAGTCCCCGGCATCCTTGGCGTTGCGCTTGAAGGTCAGCACCCCGCCTTCGTGGCTTTCGATACGCACCGTGTCGACATCGTTCAGGTTGTCGATCAGGCCGGGCACCACCGGGTCGCCCAGATTGGCATAGACCGCGTCACCGGGCCGGGTGACCACGGCGGCGGCGGCGGCAACGATGCCCAGCACCGTGGCGACCAGAAGGATCAGGAAATTTTTCGCGCTCATGCCGGCTCTCCCCTATTCCGTCACCGGCCGCGCGCGGGCGCGGCTCAAGCGGCGGGCAACGGCGATGATCAAGGCGGCAAATCCCAGGATCAACGGAATGGCCGCGATGTTAAGGAACTTCAGCCAGGCATCCAGCGCGTCGATGTCCTTGCGCAGTGCGTGCTGCACGTTGCGCAGGTCGTGGCGGATATCAATCATCTTGCGGCGGAATTCGGCGATCGCGGTTTTTTCCTCCGCCGTCAGAATGGCTTCGCCGTTCGCCCCTTCGCGGTTGGTCAGGCCCTCGATCCGCTTTTGGGTTTCCTGCAGTTCCTTGGCGAGCTTTTCCTGCTCGGCACGGAACTTGCGCTCTGCCTCAAGCTGGATTTTCTCGACCATCAGGAACGGACGCTTGGAATCCCCGCGCGAGCGCAGGCCCAGCAATACGTCGCCGCCGGACAGGTTCTCGACCGCATTGATGACGAAGTCGCTGTTGCCCGCATAGGGCACCAGAAGCTGTTCGCCGTTGACGTTCCGAATTTCCGCCCACAGACCTTCATGCAGGACGTCCGTATCGGCGACGACCACCGCGTTGAGCGGCTTCTGCGATTCCGCCAGATGGGTCTTGGCCCTTTCGAGGCGGGCCTTTTCGGCGTCCTCGCCCTCGCCGATCAAGGGCGGCCCGTCGGGGAATGCCGATTTGACCGGACCGGTCACGCGCGCGGCCATGGTCAATTTCTTACCCGACGCCTTGAAGTCACGGAACAAGGCGACAATGTCGATGCGGCCCTGCAGCTTGGCCACGTCAAGGGCTTCGGAATCCTCCGAGGTGGTGACGAGCGGGCGGAAGGTCGTGGTCGCGTCCTCGGCCGGCTCGAGTATCCCGGCCGAACCGACGTTCAGGTCGCGGATGTCGGCGACCACTGCGTCGGTGGTGTCCAGGTTGCGCCGATCAAGCGTATTCCACGCCACGTAATCGACCTGGGTGATCTGGCCTTCGTGGCGGACGTTGACGCGGCGCGCCGATTGCAGGTCGGCGGCGACCTTGTCCTTGATGAAGGTGACGCCCCAGGATTTCAGAAGCCGGTCGATGTCCGACGGGCCCGGTGGCCCCTGGGGGCTGGGGGCTTCGGTTTCCGCATTGGGGTCGATGAAGGCCAGCACCCGGCCGCCGCGCATGACGAACTGGTCGATGGCGTACAGGGTCTCGTCGCTGAGGTTCTTGGGATGAACCAGCATCAGCATGCCGATTTCAGGCGGCACGGCATTGAATTCGGCCGGCATGGTGCGGACGTCGAACAGTTCGCGGATCTGGCTGATCACGGCCCAGGCCGGCACGGGCCGCTGGCCCATCATGAAGCCGCCTTCGACCGGCAGACGCGCGACCATGCCGACAACCGGACGGTCCAGGGTCGCCAGCGAATAGACCAGCTTGGTCAGATCGTATTCCAGGAACGGCTCGCGCTCCGTCGTGAAGTAGGGAATGACGGCCTTGCCGTCGACGGAATTGGTGCCGGCCAGGCCGAAATAGCCGCGGTCGCCGGACTGGTCATAGGGCAGACCCTGCAGGCCGAAGGTGACGGCCTCGTCCTCGACTTCGGAAAAGGCTTCCGGGTTCTTGACCTCAAGCCGAATCTTGCCGCCTGAAATGTTGACGTAGCGTTCCAGAAGCTCGCGCACGCGATTGGCGTAGGCCTGATGGCCGGGATAGCTTTCGCCCAGCGCCCGGGTGAAATAGAGACGCAGCGTGATCGGTTCGGTCAGCGACGTCAGCACCTTGCGCGTGCCGTCGGACAGGGTGTAGAGCCCGCGTTCCGTCAGGTCGACCTGGGCCGAGCGCAGGGACAGATTGACCGCCAGATTGACGGCGAGGAACAAGACGGCGGCAAGGCCCACGCCGATCACGGCGAGACGGTTGCGGTCGATGGTCTTCAATGCGTTCATGATCGTTCCCGCCCCCTACGCCGATTTCTTCACTTCGACGACGATCACGTTGGTGAACAGGAAGAACGCGATCAGCGACACGAAGAACAGCACGTCGCGCAGGTCGATGACGCCGCGCATCACCGCATCGAAACGAACCAGGAAGCTTAGGCTGGCCACCGTGTCGACGATCAGCGCCGGCGCCCAGCCCTGGAAGAAGTTGAGCACCAGATCCAGGCCGCTCATGGTGAACAGGAAGCACACCGTGGCCGAGATGATGAAGGCGATCACCTGGTTCTTGGTCATGGCCGACATGCAGGCGCCGATGGACATGAAGGCGCCCGCCATCAGGAAACTGCCGACATAGCCCGCGACGATCACGCCGTTGTCCGGCGCGCCCAACACGTTGACGGTAACCCAGACGGGAAAGGTCAGCGCCAGCGCGATGCCGCAGAACGCCCAGGCCGCCATGAATTTGCCGAGCACCGCCTGCGCCGTGGTCACGGGCAGGGTCATCAGAAGCTCGATGGTGCCGGACTTGCGTTCCTCCGCCCACAGGCGCATGGCGACGGCGGGGATCAGGATCAGGTACAGCCAGGGATGAAAGCGGAAGAAGGCTTCCAAATCCGCCTGGCCGTTATCGAAGAAACGGCCCAGGTAGAAGGTGAAGGCGCCGGTCAGGGCCAGAAAGATGACGATGAACACAAGCGCCAGCGGCGTCGCGAAATAGCCCGCCAGTTCGCGCTTGGCGATGATCCAGATGTTACGCATCGGCTCCCCCTTGGGCATCGCCCTGGGTGATCTTGCGGAACACTTCGTCCATATGGCCGCGTTCCACGTACATTTCCTCGGGCGTCACGTTCCTGGACCGGAGCAAATCGCCGACCGGCAGGACGATGGACGCCCCCGCCTTGGGCCGGGCGCGGAACGCCGCCGTGCCGCCCACCGGATCGCCGAGCGCATCGACGCCCGCGACCTGGTCCAGGGCCGCCAGCCCGGCCACGATGTCGGCGGCCTGACCGGCCGCCAGCTTGATCACCACGGCGTTGTGGCGCGCGTCGCGGCGCAGCAGCTGTTCCGGCGTGCCGTCGGCCAGCAGCTTGCCATGGGCGATGACCACGGCGCGGGTGCAGATGGCTTCGACCTCTTCCAAAATATGGGTCGAGATGACGATGGCCTTGTTGTGCGCCATGTCCTTGATGAGGGTGCGGACCTGATGTTTCTGGTTGGGGTCGAGGCCGTCCGTCGGCTCGTCCATGATCAGGACTTCCGGATCGTGGAGGATCGCCTGGGCCAGACCGACGCGGCGCTTGAAGCCCTTGGACAGGGTTTCCACCGGGCGGTCGAACACCTCGTCCAATGCGGCCATCTCGCGCACCCGGTCGACCCGGCGGCCGATTTCGGCGCCGTTGAAGCCGCGGATCTGGGCGATGAAGCGCAGGAACGCGGAAACCCGCATGTCGCCGTAGGTCGGCGCCCCTTCGGGCAGATAGCCGATCGCCGCCTTCACCGCCATGGGCTCGGTCACCACGTCGTGACCCTGCACCCGGGCGGTGCCGCTGGTCGGCGTCAGGTAACCGCAGACCATCTTCATGGTCGTCGATTTGCCGGCGCCGTTGGGCCCGAGAAAGCCCAGCACCTCGCCCCGGCGCACGGCCATGGACACGGCATCGACGGCGGTCAAATCACCGAACCGCTTGGTCAGATTTTCAAGAACAATCATGTCAGACATTGCGCGTCACCAACCCCCACTGGCGTGCGTGATCCCACGGGACGGGGACCGGCGCAATGATAATCGCGAATATGTCCGGAATGCGGCAAACGCAATTCACGGGTCTCTCTCCCTGCTTGTCCGGTTGTTGACCAACCTTGAACGGCAAGGGAGATAGTCTGATTAATCGGGCATTTGCAACCCTTTGGCGGGAAGATTTTTTGCCGGGCCGGTCACACTGCCTGGGAATGGCGGGCCTGGGGGACCGTCCCCGGGGCCGGCAGATAAGCATCGAAGACCGCCGCCACCGCCCGCATCAGGGGCCGCGCGTCTTCGGGAACGGTGACCACCGCACCGTCGACACGCACCAATCCGTCCGCCGCCATATCATGCAGGCGCGCCAGCTCGGCGGTGAACGAGGCAGTGCCGCCAAAACGGTCGAGATCAACCGTCATGTCGCACATCAGGCGTTCGATGACCGCCCGGCGACGGTGGTCGTCGGCGTCGATGGGGATGCCTTTCACCGTTGCCAACTGCCCGGCGGCGATGCGCCGGCGGTAGGTCCCCGTGTCCGGCGCGTTCTGAAAATAGCCGCCCGGAAGCTCACCGATGGCCGAGGCGCCGAGCCCCAACAGGACATTGGCCGTATCGGTGGTATAGCCCTGGAAATTGCGGCGCAAGCGGCCGGCGTCGAGGGCTTGGCACAGGCTGTCGTCCGGCAGTGCGAAATGGTCAAGGCCGACCCGCCGGTAGCCGTTGCACACCAGACGCAGAGCGGCGGCGGCGGCCTGATCGAACCGTCCTTGCGCATCGGCGCGGGGCAGCCCGTCCAGCAGGCGTTGGTGGCTTTTCATCCAGGGCACATGGGCATAGCCGAACAGGGCAATGCGCTGGGCTTCCAGTTCCGCCGTGCGGTCCACGGTGCGCAGCACGTGATCGACGGTCTGCAGGGGCAGGCCGTACATGAGGTCCAGGTTGATGCGGTCGATGCCGACCGCGCGCAGAAGATCGACGGCGCGGCGCACGACCGTGAACGGCTGCGCCCGGTTGATCGCCCGTTGGACCCGTTCGTTCAGATCCTGGACCCCGATGCTGACGCGGGTCACGCCGCCCGCCGCCATGGCTTCGGCCATGTCATGGCTCAGCACGCGGGGATCGATCTCGACCGCCGTCTCGGTCTGCGGGCCGAAGCGAAAGGCGGCATGCAGATGCTCCATCACGGCGCGAAAGTCTCCGGCGCCCAGAATGTTGGGTGTGCCGCCGCCGAAATGAACATGCGATACGGCGGGCGGATTGCCCGAAGCCGCCGCGACCAGATCGATTTCCGCCCTCAGGTCGTCGACATAGGCGGCGATGGGGGCGTATCGGCGGGTGATCTTGGTGGTGCAGCCGCAATAGGTGCAGAGTTCGCGGCAATAGGGGATGTGGAGGTAGATCGACACGGGGCCGTCGGCGGGCGCCAGCCCGGCGAGACCGCCCGCATAATCCGCGGGACCGATGCCGTCCCGGAAATGCGGCGCGGTCGGATAGCTGGTGTAGCGCGGCACGGGACCGCCATAGGTCTCAAGCAGATGCCGGCTCATTTCCCGATCCCCTCCCGACGTCATTGGCGCCGGGATTAAAGGACGGCGGCGGAAGCCTTGCATTGATATGGGTCAAAAATGCCCGCGTCGTGACGGCGGATCAGCGGGCCGCGTTGATCCGCCAGTCATAGGCATGGCCGTCGATTTCCCTGCGCCCGACCAGACGCGCCTTCAGGTCCGGCCCGGCGTATTGCGCCAGATGCGCCAGCACACCCGCCTCCGCGCCGCCGAAATCATCGATGAACCAATCATAGATCTTGGACACGACCAGCCTGCCGTCGCTGTCGATGCGCGCGCCGCGCGGGCTGTTGACGTAGGTTTCCGCCGCCGCCGTCAGCATGCGGTCCGCGGTGTCGCCCGTGAAGGGCCGGGGCGCCAGATCGGGGCAGCCGATGGACGCGCAATTGACCGCGTAGTGGATGCGGGGGTCCTGCCAGATCGGGCGCAGGATACGGTGTTCGATATCGTCGAGGGCGATCTTCTCGCCCTCCACCACGGCCAGTTTCTTGCCCCAAGGGCCAGCGGAAAACAGGCCCGGCGAAATATCGATGTCGCGGATCGAGGACACCGGCCAATGATCGAGGATCACCTTCACCGTAAGCGCGTTATAGAGGTTGATCCAGAACGCCATCTGTTCCCGCCGGTTCAGGCCGGAGACCGCGACCGCCTCCATCTCCGCGACATAGGCCGCGAGGCCCACATGGTCGGCCGCCGTGACGCGGGCGTAGTCGACCCGGTTGGCCCCTTGGGGCTCAACGCGCAGATAATGGGCGAGGAAGCGGCCCCAAGAGCCATGATCGACCCGCACCGCCGACGCCGGGTCATGGGCCTGCCAGCGCGCCCAAAGTTCCGCCTTCGGCCCGGCGGCGGCGGCAGGCAGGGCAAGGACGACGAGAAACAGAAGAACAGCGGCGCGGATCATGGATTAAGGTCCTGGAAATCAAGGGTCGGGTGCGACGGTGTGGCTGGGATGACATGGATAGAACAATCCGCGGGCAAGCGCCCTACACAGCCATTCACATCCCCGTCACCGGCGCCGAAGCGCCCGTCACAGGGCGGAAATCGCCCTTTAACGCCGGTTTAACTGGAAATCCGCGACGATGCCCCTTATATCGGGTCGTCAAATACCCTGGGAAAACGAACATCTTAAGCCTTTGAAGAGGTGCCTTATGGCGATCAAATGGACGCCCGACTCCTGGCGTGGCAAGCCGATCCTTCAGGTTCCGGACTATCCGGACGCGAAGGTCCTGGAAACCGTTGAAGCGCAGCTGAAGCGCTGCCCGCCGCTGGTTTTCGCCGGCGAGGCGCGTTCGCTGAAGAAATCCCTGGCCCAAGTGGCCGAGGGCGAGGCCTTCCTGCTGCAGGGCGGTGATTGCGCCGAAAGCTTCGCCGAGTTCCATCCGGACAACATCCGCGACACCTTCCGCGTGCTGTTGCAGATGGCGGTCGTGCTGACCTTCGGCGCGGCCTTGCCGGTGATCAAGGTCGGCCGCATGGCCGGCCAGTTCGCCAAGCCGCGTTCGGCCCCCACGGAAACCATCGACGGCGTCGAACTGCCGTCCTACCGGGGCGACATGGTCAACGGCATGGAATTCACGCCGGACTCCCGCATCCCCGATCCGCAGCGCCTGATGCAGGTCTATAACCAGTCCGCATCGACCCTGAACCTGCTGCGCGCCTTCGCGCAGGGCGGCTATGCCGACCTGCACAAGGTTCATCAGTGGAACCTGGGCTTCGTCGCGGACAGCGCCGAAGGTGAAAAATACGCCGACATGGCCAACCGCCTCGACGAAACGTTGGGCTTCATGGCCGCCTGCGGCCTGACGTCCGAAACCACGCCGCAGATCCGCGAAACGGATTTCTACACGTCCCACGAAGCGCTGCTGCTGTGGTACGAACAGGCCCTGACGCGCATCGATTCAACCACGGGCGATTGGTACGACACCTCGGCCCATATGCTGTGGATCGGCGACCGCACCCGCCAGCCCGACGGCGCCCATGTGGAATTCATGCGCGGCATCAACAACCCGATCGCCTTCAAGGCCGGCCCGTCCCTCGACCCGGACGAAATGATCCGCCTGATCGATCAGTTGAACCCGAAGAACGACCCCGGGCGCATCACCATCATCGCCCGCATGGGATCGGACAAGATCGCCCAGGGCTTGCCGCCGCTGGTGCGCAAGGTGAAATCCGAAGGCCGCAAGGTCGTTTGGGTCACCGACCCCATGCACGGCAACGTCATCAAGGCCTCCAGCGGCTATAAGACGCGGCCGTTCGACCGCATCCTGTCGGAAGTGCGCGACTTCTTCGCCGTCCATCAGGCCGAAGGCACCCATGCCGGCGGCGTGCATCTGGAAATGACCGGCCAGGACGTGACCGAGTGCACGGGTGGGGCGCAGGCGATCAGCGACACGGACCTCAGCGATCGCTATCACACCCATTGCGATCCCCGGCTGAACGCCCGTCAGGCGCTGGAACTGGCGTTCCTGGTGGCGGAAATGCTGAAGGAAGCCCGCACGCCGAAGCTGAAACAGGCCGCCCTGCCGTCGTAGGCACGGCCGTTCGGCGGCGCGGTGGGGAGACGTTCCATGGACAGCCCGCCCGACGATAGGGAGCCGCCGACCGACGCGGCCGCCCGGTTCGAAGACCAGATCACCCGCTGGGCCGATCATTATTTCCTGCGCACCAAACAAGCCGTGCGCCGCTTCGGTGACACGCAAGTTACCTATGCGATCTTCATGCGCCGGCCCGTGGTGTTCGCGCCGCGCATCGCGCTCGACTGGCTGGCCGAGGCCGCCAAGGCACGCAATACCGACTTCAAGGTTGAACCCAATTTCACCGAGGGCCAGTGGGTGGGTGCCGGCGAGCCCCTGATGTACGTCACCGGCTCGCTTGAACATCTGGTCGATCTGGAAACCCTGCTTTTGCAAAAACTGGGCGCCTGCTGCGTCGCCGCCAACAATGCTTATGTGATGTGCGCGACCCTGCCCAAGGTCGCCTTCATGGCCATGGACGCGCGCCATTGCGCCGGCACGGAAATGGCCGACCAGATGGCCTATGCCTGTTCCGTCGGATCGCAGGCCGCGCGGGAACAGGCGGGGGCCAAGGGCTTCATCGGCAACGCGACCAAGGCCACCGCCCCTCATTTCGGCAATACGGACGGCATGGGCACCATGCCCCACGCCATGATCGGCTATGCGGGATCGACGCTCCGCGCGGCGGAAATGTACGCGGAGACCTTTCCGGGCGAGCCGATGACCGTGCTGGCCGACTATTTCGGGGCCGAGATCACGGACGCGCTGGCCGTCTGCGCCCGCTATCCGGACCTCGTCTCAAACGGCAAGCTGGCGTTCCGCCTGGACACCCACGGCGGGCGCTACATGGAAGGCCTCGACCCCCAGGAAAGCTATGCCGTGCTGGAACGCCACGTGCCCTTGGCCGTGCGCCGCTACCGCAATGAAAAGGAACTGCGCTATCTGACCGGCACGGGCGTGTCGGCCGCCGCCATCTTCCTGTTCCGCGAACGGCTGGACGAAGCCGGCTACGGCAAGGCGCGGATCGTCTGTTCCTCCGGTTTCGACGTCGAGAAATGCAAGGTCATGGCCGATGTCGAGGCGCCCATCGATGTGGTCGGTACCGGGTCCTACCTGCCCAGTAATTGGAGCGAAACCTACGCCACCGCCGACATCATCGCCTATGACGGCGAGCCGCGCGTGAAGCTGGGCCGGGAGTTCCTGCTGCGGCGCCCCGGAAAGGACACGTAATCGCCCCGTTTCCCCGCCGGTTTCGTTGACAGGGGAAGGGTCCGTGCCTACCCTGCCGCCGCCTGACCGACCCCTTCTGACCCCTTGGATTCCATGACCGAAACCCTGGCCATCGCCATTGCCCAGATCAACCCGACCGTCGGCGACGTCGCGGGCAACCTTGCGCTTGTCCGGGACGCCCGGGCCGAGGCCGCAAAACTGGGCGCCGATCTGGTGGTCACGGGGGAATTGGCGCTGTGCGGTTATCCGCCGGAAGACCTGGTTCTCAAGCGCTCGTTCCAGGATCGCATTGAGGTCGCCGTGAAGACTCTCGCCGCCGAAACCGATGACGGCGGCCCGGCCGTGCTGACCGGTGCGCCTTGGCGGGAAAAGGGCAAGCTGTACAACGCGGCCCTGCTGCTCGACGGCGGCGAGGTTCAGGTCGTGCGGCTCAAGCACGAATTACCCAATTACGGGGTGTTCGACGAAAAGCGCCTGTTCCAGCAAGGCCCCCTGCCCGGCCCGGTGCCGTTCCGGGGCGCGCGGCTGGGTGTCATGGTCTGCGAGGACATGTGGTTCGAGGACGTGACCGAATGCCTGGACGAGAGCGGCGCGGAAATGCTGATCGTCCTCAACGGATCGCCCTATGACGTGGAGAAGGGCGACCAGCGCCTGAGCTATGCGGTCAGCCGCGTGAAGGAATCGGGCCTGCCGCTGCTCTACGCCAATCTGGTCGGCGGGCAGGACGAACTGGTGTTCGACGGCGGCTCCTTCGTGCTCGATGCGGACTGCGCCCTGACGGCCAAGATGGCCTGCTGGCAAAGCGGCGTGACCCTGACCACCTGGACCCGCGACGGCGAGGCCTTCCGGCCCGAAGCGGCGGAAATCGTCGCCGCCCCCGACGATACGGAATCCATCTACCGCGCCATGGTGCTGGGGCTCCGCGATTACGTGAACAAGAACGGCTTTCCCGGTGTCGTCCTGGGATTGTCCGGCGGTGTCGACTCGGCCCTCTCCGCCGCCGTCGCGGTCGACGCGCTCGGCGCCGACCGGGTGCTGACGGTGATGATGCCCTCGCCCTATACCTCCGCCGACAGCCTGGAGGACGCCACCGAAGCGGCCGCCCTCATGGGCACGCGGCTGGAAAGCGTGCCGATCCAGCCCGCCATGGACGCCTTCGACGCCATGCTGGCCCCCCTGTTCGAAGGCCGCGACCGCGACATCACGGAAGAGAACATTCAGGCCCGCACGCGGGGTCTGCTGCTGATGGCGCTTTCCAACAAGTTCGGCCATATGCTGCTGACCACCGGCAACAAATCGGAGATGTCCGTCGGCTACGCCACCATCTACGGCGACATGAACGGCGGCTATTCGGTGCTGAAGGACGTCTACAAGACGACCGTGTTCAAGCTCTGCCATTGGCGCAACCAGCATTGCCCGGCGGACTTCCTGGGGCCGAAGGGCCGCGCCATTCCCGAGCGCACCATCACCAAGCCGCCCTCGGCCGAGCTGCGCCCCGATCAGACGGATCAGGATTCCCTGCCGCCCTATGAAGACCTGGACGCCATCCTGATGTGTCTGGTGGAGAAGGAAATGGGCTTCGACGCCACCGTGGCGGAAGGCTTCGATGCCGACGTGGTGCGCCGCATCTGGGTCTTGCTCGACCGCGCCGAATACAAACGCCGCCAGGCCCCGCCGGGGGTCAAGATCACCGGCCGCGCCTTCGGTCGCGACCGCCGCTATCCCATCACCAACGGATTTACAAAGCAGTTCTGATGACCCTTCGCCTGCACAACACGCTGACCCGGGACAAGGTCGATTTCAAACCGATCGACGACAAGAACGTGCGCATGTACGTCTGCGGCCCCACGGTCTACGACTTCGCCCATATCGGCAACGCCCGGCCCGTGGTGGTGTTCGACGTGCTGTACCGGCTGCTGAAGCGGTTTTATCCGGCCCCCGACCACAAGGTCACCTATGTGCGCAACATCACCGACGTGGACGACAAGATCAACGCCCGCGCCCAGGAATCCGGCCGCGCCATCGAAGACATCACCAAGGAAACGGCGGCCCAGTTCCACGCCGACATGGCGGCGCTGGGTGCCCTGCCCCTGCCCCGCAAGTACGAACCGCGCGCCACCGACCATATCCCCGAAATGATCGCCATGATCGAAACCCTGATCGAAAAGGGCTTCGCCTATGAAGCCGAGGGCCATGTGCTGTTCAGCGTGCCGGCGATGGACGATTACGGCCAGTTGTCACGGCGCGACCGGGACGAGCTGATCGCGGGTGCCCGGGTCGAAGTCGCCCCTTACAAAAAGGATGCGGCGGATTTCGTGCTATGGAAGCCGTCACCGATTGCCGACGGCCTGCCCGGCTGGGACAGCCCCTGGGGCCGCGGGCGGCCCGGCTGGCACATCGAATGCTCGGCCATGTCGGCCAAGATTCTGGGCCCGACCTTCGACATCCACGGCGGCGGTCAGGACCTGATCTTCCCCCATCACGAAAACGAAATCGCGCAAAGCCGCTGCGCCCACGGCACGGACGTGATGGCCAGCGTATGGATGCACAACGGCTACCTGATGGCCGAGGGCGAGAAGATGTCCAAATCCTTGGGCAACTTCTACACGGTCCACGACCTGCTGCAGGAATTCCCCGGCGAAGCCATCCGCCTGACGCTGTTGAAAACCCATTACCGCCAGCCGCTGGATTTCACCAAGGACGGCATCCGCGAAGCCAAGGCGGAACTGGACGGCTTCTATGGTGCCCTTCGTGGCGTCCCTGTTACCGACGGCAACGATGCACCGGCGGCCTTGATGGACGCTCTCTGCGACGATCTGAACACACCGCTGGCGATCAGCCAGCTTCACAGCCTCGCCGCTGTCGCCAACAAGGCCGATAGCGCGGCCAAACCGGCGGCAGCCGCAGCCCTGAAATCCGCCGCCAGCGTTCTGGGCCTTCTCCAGCAGGATCCGGAGGAATGGTTCAAGTGGCAGCCGCCGGCCAAGGCGGGCGGATTGTCGGATGCCGAGATCGACGCCCTGATCGCGGAGCGCGTTGCCGCCCGCCAGGCCAAGGATTTCGCCCGCGCCGATGAGATTCGCGGCATCCTGACCGCCGAGGGCATCGCGGTCGAGGACAGCGCCGAGGGCGCGACCTGGCGCAGAATCTGATGAATTAACCCCCGAAGGCGCGGAAGCGCCGGCGGATTTCCTGTTCCGAGGCATCGCGGGGCGGCTCGCGCAGGGCGGCGGCGTCGGCCTTGGTGCGCTTGATCCCGGACCATGTCTCGGCGGAATGCGGCAGGGGGGCGTCATCCGCCGCCAGATGTGCCGCATACTTCTGAAACAGGCCGATACAGCGCTGATAGGCCATGACCTCAAGTTCATCGTGGCGCAGCTTTACATCCGCCGGCAGGTCGAACCAGTCGACATCAATGATCGCGCCTTCATCCACACGCCGCTCCATGACATGCAGGGTTGCGCCGAATCGGGTCGCGCCTTCGTAAAGGGCGAAACCGGCGGCCCGGCTTCCCGGATAGGTCGGCGGGCCGGGGTGAAAGTTGTAGGCCGGACCCGGCAGGGCGGCGAGAACGTCAGGCGGCACCACGATGCCGGTACAGAAGGCGATCAGCCGGCAGCCCGCGTTGACGGCAGCCCCACCCCCCAGGTCAAGAGCAGCGCGCAGGGAATCCGCGCCATCGACGTGGTTGACGTGAACGGTCGGGTTATGGGCCATCAAGACAGCCGCCAGATGGGGCCCCTCAACATCACCGGTCAGCAAGATAATTTCGTGTGGCATAACTGAACGCTAGCACGCCACCCGCCATGCCGCGAGCCCGCTAAAACAATGTAACCTTTTGGCTAGCTTGACGGTTTCGCCCTTTCACCCGCTATAATGCGGGACAGGGTGAGAAAATCCCCCGAACCTGCGGAGATCGGCCATCGGAGATGGTCAGGGGGCAAACATAAGCTGGTTCAATGGCGGACATCTACGAAATCAAGCCGGGCGCCCGGCAGACGAGCGGGCACCTTCAGGCCAACGGTGATGCCACGGAAGAGGCCAATGAGACTCTTCTGGAAACCCTTAGCCACGACCTGCGCACACCCCTGAACACCATCATCGGATTCGCCGACATGATGGACCAGGAAATCCTGGGCCCGCTGTCGAACCCCCATTACCGTGAATACGTGGAAGTGATCTCCACCGAAGGCCGGCGCATGCTGGACTTCATCAACGACCTGCTGAACCGCAAGCGCTTCGAAAACATGAAACGCACGGAACAGGGTTTTCGCCACGTCATCGAATTGGCCCCGGACCTGATCGCCGTGTGCCGAAGCGGCGCCATCGACCTGATCAACCCGGCCGGCGCCGACATGCTGGGCGTGTGGCCGGCGGTCGAACTGAAGGGCCGCATCTTCACCGACTTCGTCCATGCCGACAGCCTGGAGCATTTCAAGGGCGGGATCGAAAACCTGACCAAGGAACGCCTGCGCACGCCCATGGTGCTGCTGCGGGCCGACGACACGACCCTGGATGTCGAATTGGCCGCCCTGCCCTATGAAGAACATGAAGATGACGGCGACGGCACCGCCTACATCATCATGGCGCGCGACGTAACCGAGCGGAACCGCGCCCTCAAGGCCCAGGCGACGCGCGAAGAACACCTGCGCAAGATCATGGACACGGTCGCAGACGGCATCATCACCATCGACGAGACCGGAACCATCGAGACCCTGAACCCGACGGCCGAGGAAATCTTCGGCTACAAGCCCGGCGAGCTTGTCGGCTCCAACGTCAAGGTCCTGATGAACGAGGACGATGCCGCCAACCATGACCATTATCTCGCGCGCTACACAAACACTGGCGTGCGCCACATCATCGGCAGTGCCCGCGAGGTTATCGGCCGGCGCAAGAACGGCTCGCTCATCCCCATTGAACTGGCGGTCAGCGAAATGCGGTTTTCCGGGCGGCGCCTGTTCATCGGGGCGCTGCGCGACATCACCGAACGCAAGGAAAACGAGGAACGCTTGCGCGATCTGGCGACCCGCGACCCGCTGACCCGTCTGCCCAACCGCAACCTGTTCACCGAACGCCTGGAAGAAGCGATCGAACAGGCCGATACCTGCGGCGTCGGCTTCGCCGTTCTGTTCCTCGATCTCGACAACTTTAAGACCATCAACGACGCTCTCGGCCACTTGATCGGCGACCGTATCATCCAACTGGCGGGACAGCGCGTGTGCGGCTGCGTGCGCGGCCAGGACACGGTCGCCCACCTGTCCGGCGACGAATTCATGGTCATCCTGGAAGGCATGGACGACGAAGCCCGCGCCGCCAAGATCGCCCGCGACGTTCTGAAAAGCCTGTCGCAGCCGTTCAAGGTCGACGGCCGCGAGGTCTTCACCTCGTGCAGCATCGGCGTGGTGATGTACCCGAAGAACGCCAATTCGCTGGTCGAACTGATGCGCAACGTGGACACCGCCGCCCACTTCGCCAAGAAGCAGGGCCGCGCCAATTTCCAGTTCTACACGGAACAACTGTCCGAGGACGCCCGGCGGCGGATCGAGGTTGAAAGCGGCCTGCGCCGGGCCTTGGAAAACAACGAATTCGAACTGGTTTTCCAGCCCAAGGTGGACCTTGAAACCCGCCGCATCATCGGCGCGGAGGCCCTGCTGCGTTGGGACAACGCCAACCTGGGCAAGGTGTCGCCGGTGGAATTCATCCCCGTCGCCGAGGAAACGGGCTTGATTGTTTCCATCGGCAGCTGGGTGTTGCGCCAGGCCTGTGAGACGGCGGCGGCCTGGATCAAGGAAGGGCTGACCACCTGCCATATCGCGGTCAACCTGTCGGCCATGCAATTCCTGCACGGCGACCTGGCCGGTGAAATCAAGGATGTGCTCGATAATTGCGGGCTTGACCCGAACCTGCTTGACGTCGAATTGACGGAAAGCATGTTGGTCTCCAACGCCGAGGAAACCATCCGCATTCTCAAGGTCATCAAGGACATGGGCGTCAACGTGTCGATGGACGACTTCGGCACCGGTTATTCATCGCTCAGCTATCTGACGCGCTTCCCGCTCGACAACCTGAAGGTCGACCGCTCGTTCGTCACGGGACTGCCCGATGACCGCGATGCCTCGGCCGTGGCGCGCGCCATCATCTCCATGGCGCAGAACCTGAATCTGAAGATCATCGCCGAAGGCATTGAAACGGAAAACCAGGTTGGCTTCCTGCACGCCCTGGGCTGCCAGGTCGGCCAGGGCTATCTGTTCAGCCCGCCGGTCAGCAACGAAAAATTCATGGAACTGGTGCGCGCCGGCACAAGCGCCTTCCTCAAGACGCCGCCCGCCGCCGGGGAATAGTCGGCGAACCTGCGACGTCCCCCGCCCGCACCGCCTTCAGGTCGCGATGATGGTATCGATTTCTTCCTGATCCATGGTCTTGGTCGCGCCATGGATGATGCCCGACGCGGTATCCAACAGACGCTGGATCATGCGTGACATCACGGTCGCCTGCTCGCGCAGCATGCTCTGGTCGCCGGCCTCGATATAACGTTCCAAAAGCTGGACACTGGTCACGATCACGTTGTCCAATTGCCGCACCGTATGGTCGAAGGGCTCGCGGTAAACCGGCAACACATGTTCGTAGGCTTCCATGGCCAGTTCACGGTCGGCGATGGTCGAGTCGCGAAAGTGTTCGACGTAGCCCTTGGGCTGCCACGCCTTCACCTCCTCCATGATTTCCGGCATGTCGGGAACCATTTCTAACAACATGACGATTTCATTGAAGTGGTTGAGGTAATCGGTGGCCAGCAGGGTGTCGGAATCAAGATTCGACCCGGCAGCGCGGGCCTTGAGGTCCAGATATTCCGGCGATGGTTCCGTCACCATGTTCATACCCACAGCCGCCGCGGAAGTTAACGCCACGATAAATCCCTTCAGACCGCCTTACCTCCATCCCGGCGGCGCCGTACCCGCCGATGTCGGAGCCCCCCGCGAAATCGGCCGGATCAATCGAATTTACCCGTCCAGCATAATCACCTGGGCGGCAATTTCCAATCGGCCATTGAGAACCCCCATTCTTGCATACAACCTGACCTGGGGTCGGAACGCTTGAGAAATGCCGCCGCATTCGGCATTCTCCCGCGACCCTGCGACGGGCAATGCGCCCGGGATCAGAAAACCGAGGCCAGCCCCCCATGACGGACACGCACGTCTATCTGTTCGACAGCACGCCCTGCGGCAGCGTCACGCCCGAAAGGGCCTGACCCGGGTCATGGCGGGCACGGATTCTTCGCGGCGCGGCGACGCCGATACGATCGACGCCTCGGGTGCGCCCGCGGTCGTCCTGGTCGAACCGCAGTTGGGCCAGAACATCGGCATGGCGGCACGGGCCATGTTGAACTGCGGGCTGACGGACCTGCGCCTGGTCAATCCCCGCGACGGCTGGCCGAGCGAGCCGGCGCGGGCCGCCGCCTCGGGCGCCGATCTGGTGATCGACCAAGCCCGCGTCTACGCCACCGCCGCCGACGCGGTCGCCGACCTGAACCTGGTCGTCGCCACCACGGCGCGGTCCCGCGACATGACCAAGCGCGTCCTGACCCCGCGCCGCGCGGCCGAGGAAATCCGCCACATTTTTGCCGAAAGCGGCGCGCGCACGGGCATCCTGTTCGGCCGCGAGGCCAAGGGCCTGACCAACGACGAGGTCGCCTTGGCCGACGCCATCCTCAACGTGCCGCTGAACCCGGCGTTCTCGTCCCTCAACCTGGCGCAGGCGGTGCTGCTGGTCGGCTATGAATGGCGCCTGCTGGGCCTGGACGTGGCCGACGAAGAACTCGCCATGCCCAAGACGACCCGTCCCGCCGACCATCAGGATCTCGTTCACCTGTTCGAACATCTCGAAAGCGAGCTGGAGACCTGCGGTTTCCTGCAACCGGCGGAACGGGCCCCCACCATGGTCCGCAACCTGCGCAACCTGTTTGGCCGGGCCCGCCTGACGGACCAGGAAGTCCGCATCCTGCGCGGCGTGATCGTCGCCCTGCGGCGGGGCCCCAGGGACCCCGCCGGCCAGGATTAATCCATCACGAACACGCCCTTGCCGGTGGTCTGGGTGTCGAACAGCTTATACGCCTCATCGGCCTGATCCAGCGTGAAGCGATGGCTGAAGAGCGCGTCGACGTCGATCTTGCGTTCGGCGACGAAGGCGGCGCAATCGGCCTGCCCGTTCTTGGAAAAGGTCCAGGACCCGACGACGGAGACCTGACGGCGCAGGATATCCTGGCTGACATCCAGGGTCACCTGTCCGCCCTCGCCGACGAAGCATGCCGTGCCCCAGGCCCGCAGGCAGCGCACGGCCGAGGCCCGGGCCTCGGCGTTGGATGAACAGTCGAGGGACTTGTGGGCACCCTCGCCCCCTGTCAGATCGCGGATCGCCGCGACCACGTCGTTGCCCATGGGGTCGATGACCTCGTCCGCGCCGAAATCTTCAGCCATCTTGCGCCGCTCGGCCGAGATATCGAGGGCGATCACCCGCGCGCCCATGGCCTTGGCCAACTGCGTGGCGCTGAGCCCCACGGGCCCCTGGCCGAACACCACCACGGTCTCGTCCCCGGCCAGGTCCAGGCGCTTCAGCGCACCATAGGCCGTGCCCGTGCCGCAGGAGATGGCCGCCCCGGTGGTGAAGCTGAGATCGTCCGGCAGTTTGACCAGGGTATGGGCCGGCACCTTCATGTATTCCGCATGGGCGCCATGACCCGTGGTGCCGTAGACGGTGATGCCGTCGATGCACATCTGCGACCAGCCCGTGCGGCAGTGCTTGCACACACCGCAGCCGGAATAGTGATGGTCCATCATGCGGTCGCCGACGCGGGCCTGGGCTTCGGACACGCCCTCACCGACCTCGACCACCACGCCGCAGGGCTCATGCCCGGCGATGATCGGGCCCTTGCGCTCGCCCAGGCCCAGCGTCGGGGTGCCCGGCGGGTTGCGGTAGTATTTCAGGTCGCTGCCGCACATGCCGGATGCCTTGATCTGCAACACGACCTCGCCCGGTCCCGGATGGGGGTCGGGGAAATCCATGATCGCGATCTTGCGGTCGCCGGGGAACACCACTGCTTTCATTGTCTTGATCCTTTTGGTTTCTTCTGGGTCTTGGATGGTTTTTTTGAGGAGGGGTGCGGCGGGTCAGATCCGCTCCGACAGCCAGATGGCGAGCTTCGATCCCCGCTTGATGACGCCCTTGAGCGCTTCATAGCCGGGCGCTTCCTCGGCCCCCAGGTCGAGCGCCGTGTCATGGTGTTCCAGCTCTTCCTGGCGGAATTTCTCGAAGGTGTCGCGAAGGTCGTCTTCGCCCTCACCGTCCAGGCGGTCGATCTGGGCCGCGTAATGTTCGTCGATGGCTTCCTCGACCGCAACGGTGCAGGCATGGGCCGCCTTCTCGCCCAACAGCGCCGTGCCGGCACCGAGCGCGAACCCGGCCAGATGCCACAGCGGCAGCAGCGCCGTCGGGCGCACCCGCCGTTCGGCCACCAGGTCGTTGAAGGTGGCCAGGTGAACTTCTTCCTGTTCCGCCATGTGCTTGATGGCGCCGCCGCCGGCATCCTTGCCCAGCACGGCCATCTGGCCCTCGTAGATGCGCACGGCGCCGTATTCGCCCGCGTGGTCAACGCGCAGCATGCGTTCGACCATCTCGGCCTTGGACGGGTCGCCCGGCATGCGCCGGGGCTTGATGGGTGTCTTGGCGGTGGGTTTGCTCGCCATGGGTCCTCGTCGCGTCCTTGAACGCCTTGTCAGGCGGCCCTCATGCGGCGGACGGCGACGAAGCACAGCCCGGCCATGACGGCGGAGAAGGCCGCATTATAGGTCGCCATGGAAAGGCCAAGGAAGACCCAGTCCACGGAATCGCAGGATTTTTCCGGCGGGGCCGACAATCCGGCCATCAAATCCGTGGTCGATCCCAGGGTCGGCAGCGTGCCGCCGCACACGGCGGACACCCACCAATGCTGCTCCACCCCCACGTGATAGACGGCGATCGCCGCCCCGATGGCGAAGGCGAGGGCGGCCAGCCCGACCACGGCGCGAACGGCCTTGGCATTGGGACGCGTCATACAGGCCCCGGCGAACAAGCCGATCACGGCATAGGGAATGCGCTGGTACAGGCACAGATTGCAGGGCTCCAGCCCCAGCACGAACTGGGCATGCAGGGCAAGGCCCAGGGCCCCGGCCGAAATGGCGAACAGGATGGCCGGATACCAGCGGTGCAGTTTGGGGTCGTCGAGCATGGCCGACATGACGGTCTCCTACAGCACGAACCTGATAACCACGAATCCACCGATCAGGAGAATGCAAAAGATCGTGAACAGAAGCCCCAGGCGCCGTTCGATGAAGGCCCGGATGGGTTCCCCGAAATACCACAGCAGCCCCGCCACCAGATAGAACCGGAACCCCCGCGCCAGCACCGAGGCGACACAGAACACCCAGATATCCAACGACGCCAGGCCGGACAGAATGGTGATGACCTTATAAGGAAAGGGCGTGACACCGGCGATGAACACAGCCCAGGCCCCCCAATCGGCATAGGTTGCGCGGAACTGATCGAACTTGGCGGTGTAGCCGTAAAATTCCAGCATGGGCCGGCCGATCTGATCGAACAGGAAGGCGCCGATGGCGTAGCCCAATAGGCCGCCCAGCACCGACGCGACGGTGCAGATAAAGGCGATGCGCCAAGCCCGGGCCCGGTCGGCCAGAACCATGGGGATCAGCATCACATCGGGCGGAATGGGAAAGACCGAGCTTTCGATGAAGCTGACGAACGCCAGCCAACGGTCCGCGTGGCGATGGCCCGCAAGGGCCAACATTCGATCGTAAAGGCGGCGCAGCATGGGCGGAAGGCCCCGTCCCGTCAGTGAAAGCGTCGGGCGCTTCTATCAGGTGGCCGACGTCGAGACAACAAAGCCCGCATGTCTGTCGGGCCTTGTTTTTGGCGCGGATACTCGTATCCTTCGATCAGAAACATCTAACAAAAGGCAGACAGCGATGAACCATCCAACCCAGCCGCTGAACGGCGATTTCGGTATTTTGATCGACCAGGTCACACCCGACGACCTCGCCGACCGCGACTTCCAGACCTGGGCGCGCGATCTATGGTTGAAACATGGCGGATTGCTCGGCGTTCGCGGCAAGAAACTCGCCGACCTGTTGCCCGAACAGCTTGTGCGCTGGTCGGAGGTTTTCGGCGTCATCGAGGACAAAATCCAGACGGCGCGCGAGGACAAGTCCGTCAAAGGCTTTCCCATCCTGCGCATCGGTAATGTGAAAAACGAGGACGGCAAGATCGTCGCGCAATTGCTGCAGGTGCCGCAGCTGACCAGCGACGCGGACATCCGCTACAACCCGGAAACCCGCAGGCCGGTATGGCATACGGATTCCACGTTCCGCGCGCGGCCGCCGGTCGGCTCGGTCTTCCACTGCCGCAAGGCCCCGCCCGAGGGTGCGGAAACCCTGTTCGCCGACATGCAAGGCGCCTATGCCGCCCTGCCGCCAGCGGAACGGCAGAAACTCGACGGCCTGGAGGCGGTCTGCTCCCTCGCCCATCACGACAAGAAGATCAACAGCTACTCGCCCCATTATCCGGTGCTGACGCCCAAGCAGCGCAAGGAAAACCCACCCAACCGCGTGCCCATCGTCCTGAACCATCCGGTCACGGGCCGGCCGTCGCTATACGGCCTCAACAGTTCGACCTGCGCCATCGTGCCCAAGGGGCAGGAAGTCGACCCGGCGGACCTGGACAAATGGGACCTGGAAGGCGTGGAAGACGACAGCGTGATGATCTGGCGCGACATGCTGCCGACCGTCACCGGCCCCGACTTCACCGTGAAATGGCAGTGGCAGCCCGGCGATGTCGTGGTCTGGGACAACCGCTCGACGATCCACGCGGGGACCGGCTTCGATTACAGCAAGTACGAGCGGGAGATGTGGCGGCTGACGTTGGTGGCCGAGGCCTGAACCCGTCCTCCTCCGCCAAGCCTTCGGAGGACACGCCTTCGTCTAACGACCTCCGGGTGGCTCGCCACCCGAAGCTCGAAGAGCGAAGGGTGGTGCGGGCGGGGAGAATCGAACTCCCACTTCCTTGCGGAAACCAGATTTTGAGTCTGGCGCGTCTACCAGTTCCGCCACGCCCGCGCACCTTGGAAGGGCGCTGTTCTATCATCCCTTTTGCCGCAAGGTAAACCGCGATGACGCGGTCGCCTTGCAATGGATGCGGATTTCTCCCCGCCGCCAGGCGAAAGGCCGCGCCCCCTATTCCACCACCCGGTAGCCGACGCCCTTCATGGTGAGGATCACCGTGGGGTTTTTCGCATCCGGTTCGATCTTGCGGCGCAGCCGCGAGATATAGGTGTCGATGGTGCGGTCGAGGGGCGCGTCATCGAAGCCGCTGATGGCGTCCAACAGGGCATCGCGGCTGACGACCCGGCCCGGGCGCCGCGCCAGGGCCGCCAGAACCAGGAATTCGGAGCGCGTGAAGTCGACATCCTCGCCCTTGGGGTTTTGCGCCGTATAGCCGGCAAGGTTCAGGGTCCAGCCGGAAAACCGCACCACACCCGGGCCCGGCGCGCCCAACGGGCTGCGCCCGGCGGCGCCGGCCGTTCCCGATTGCGCCCGCGCGATCATGTTCCGGATGCGCAGCAACAGTTCGCCCGGGTCGACCCCTTTGGTCAGATAGTCGTCGGCGCCGAGTTCCAGCGCCGCCAGGCGCTGTTCCGTGGTGGTGCGGGCACTCAGCACGATGATCGGCACGTTGGACCGGCCCCGCACCTTGCGGATCAGGGTCAGGCCGTCCTCGTCGGGCAGGCCCAGGTCGGTGAGGATCAGGTCCGGGGGGCGGGCCTCGATGGCGGTCAGGGCGTCTTCGACGGTCGCCGCGATATCAACGCCATAGCCCTCGGACTTCAGATGGAATTCCAAGAGCCCGCTGATCAGCGCGTCGTCTTCAACCAAGAGGATATGTGCGGTCATGGCGCGCAGATTATGAATTTTCGGCCGCCCCCGCCAGTTCAATCCCGTCAGGCCGTGTCAGGTGCGAGTCAGGTTGCCGCCATCACGGTTCAAGGTGCCGCTGCGAGAATGGCGTCACTCCAAAGCCGCCCTTTCGGCCTCTGGTCACAGAACGTGAGCCAACAGAAGAGACCCGACCATGACCACCTTCCGCCGCACCACCCTCGCCGCCCTTGTCCTGATGTCCGCCGCCTTCGTCGGCGCGCAGACGTCCGCGCAGGCCGCCGACGAACTGGCCCAGGTCCGCGTGCCGCGCCTGGACATGCTGATCGACGCCCGCTGCGAAGGGGGGGCTGCCGTGTTTCGCATGAAGAACCGCGGCGACATGTGGCCGAAGACCGCCGCCCTGATGATCGTGACCCATGACGGCGAAACGCTTCTGGCGAAACGCGAGATGCGCTTTGCCGTCAATCAGACCGCGACCGTGAAATTCCTCAAGGCTGCCAAATATCCCGCGGGCGTGACGCTGTACATCAAGCCGCGCTGGGAAGACCGTGGATACGGCTCGGGCATCCGCCTGCGCTGCAGCTAGACCCTAGTCCGCGAAGGCCGCGGTGATGGCCGCGGCATCCAGCCCGTATTTCCGATGCAGATCCTGGACCGTGCCGCATTGGCCGAAGTCCTCGACCCCCAATGCGGCCACCCGATGGCCCAGCACGCCGCCGAGCCAACTGAGCGTCGCCGGATGGCCGTCGATGACGGTGACCAGCTTGCCACCCGGCTTGACCGCCCCCAGCAACTTGGCCGCGTGGCTGTCGGCGCCGTTCTTGCGCCAATCGGAATACAGCCGGTCCGGCGAGGTCACGGCGAGCACGCCGGGGCCGTTTTTCCCGGCCAGCGTTTCCGCCGCCGCCATGGCTTCCGGCGCCAGCACGCCCGTATAGACGATGGCGCCCGCGTCTTTTGACGACGGTTGCTTCAACCAATAGGCGCCCGCGATCACCTGATCGGCCAGGGCCGTGTCCATCTTGCGGTCGGGCTGTTCCAGCGGCCGGGTCGACAGGCGCAGATAGATCGAGCCGCCGTCTTCGGCCTGCATATGGCTGAAGCCCCAGCGCATGACGGCCTCAAGCTCGTCGGCGTAGGTCGGCTCGAAATAGGCCAGGCCCGGCTGCCCCATGCCGATCATCGGCGTGGCGACGGACTGATGGGCGCCGCCTTCGGGCGCCAAGGTCACGCCGGCCGGCGTCGCCACCACCATGAACCGCGCGTCCTGATAGCAGGCATAGTTCAGGGCATCCAATCCGCGCTGGATGAACGGATCGTACAGGGTGCCGATGGGCAAAAGCCGCTCGCCGTGCAATTCGTGGCTGAGACCCAAGGCCGCCAGGGCCAAGAACAGGTTGTTTTCGGCGATGCCCAATTCCAGATGCTGGCCTTCGTCGTTGGCGCCCCATTTCTGCACCGACGGCACGTTGACCTTGCGGAAGGTGTCCTCCCGTTCCTCCATGGCGAAGATGCCGCGGCGGTTGACCCAGGGACCCAGGTTGGTCGACACGGTGACGTCGGGCGAGGTGGTGACGATGCGGTCGGCCAGGTCCTGGTCCGTCGCCGCCAACTCGAACAGAATCTTGCCGAAGGCTTCCTGGGTCGAACCTTTGCCCTTGCCCGTTTCCGCCAGCTTGGCCGGCACGGCGACGGGCTTGGCCGACATGCGGCGATCTTTGGCACCCGGCCCCATGAAGGGGGTCTTGGCGATGAAATCGGCGAGCACGCCCGCCCGGTCTTCCATACCGGCGAAGGGCTCCCACTCCTGGCCTTCCTGGATGCCCAGATTCTTGCGGAAGCCCTGCAACTGGTCCGGCGTGAGGATGCCCGCGTGGTTATCCTTATGCCCCGCCAAGGGCAGGCCCCAGCCCTTGATGGTATAGGCCAGGAAACAGGTCGGGATGTCGTCATCGGCGGATTTAAAGGCTTCGCAGATGGTTTCCAGGCAGTGGCCGCCCAGGTTGGACATCAGGTCCTGCAGTTCGTCATCCGTATGAGACGCCAGCAATTCCGGCACGCCGGGCGCGTTGCCGATGTCGGCGGTCAGGTGATCGCGCCACGCCGCCCCGCCCTGGAACGTGAGGGCCGCGTACATGTCGTTGGGGCAGTCGTTGATCCATTTCTTCAGCGCCTTTCCGCCGGGTCTTTTGAAGGCGTCGCGCATCAGCTTGCCGTACTTCATGATGACCACGCGCCAACCGGCGGCGCGGAACAGACGGTCGATCAGGCGGAACAGCTTGTCGTTGACGACACCGTCCAGGCTCTGGCGGTTGTAGTCGATGATCCACCAGCAATTGCGCAGGTTATGCTTCCAGCCCTCGAGGATCGCCTCGTACATGTTGCCTTCATCCATTTCGGCATCACCGACCAGCGCGATCATGCGCCCCGGTTCGCGCGCGCGGACGGATTCGAAATGGCGGCGGGTGTAATCCTGGGTCAGCGACGCGAACATGGTCATGGCCGGGCCCATGCCGACGGAGCCGGTGGAGAAATCGACGTCGTCCGTGTCCTTGGTGCGCGACGGATAGCTCTGCGCCCCGCCGAGGCCGCGGAAGTTCTCAAGCTTCTCCCGCGTCTGGTTGCCCATCAGGTACTGGATGGCATGGAACACCGGGCTGGCATGGGGTTTCACGGCGACCCGGTCCTGCGGGCGCAAGGCATGGAAATACAGCGCCGTCATCAGCGCCGCCGACGACGCGCAGGACGCCTGGTGCCCGCCGACCTTGACCTCGCCCTTGGCGCGGATGTGGTTGGCATTATGGATGGTCCAGGTCGACAGCCACAGGATGCGCTTCTGCAGATCGCTCAGACAGGCCAGGGTGTCCGCGTCGGGGCCGGCCCCCGGGTTGGGTTCGATCATCAGGTGGTTCGGGGTGTCGAGAGGGGCCATGGGGGTCTCCGGCGGAAAGGATGCGGAATCGCAGTATCTGGCGCAATCCTACGCCAAAATTTTAGGTATTTCCTTGCGATTTACAGCGTTGAATGGGATAATTGCGCAATAAATTTGTTATTCTCGACTTAAAATTGGTGAAATATGCCAGATATCGAACTCGACGCCATCGACCGCCGCATCCTCACCGCGATCCAGACCAACGCCCGCATGCGCAACGTCGACCTGGCCGAGGCCGTGGGCCTGTCGGCCTCGCCCTGCCTGCGCCGGGTCAAGCGTCTGGAGGACGCGGGCGTGATCCGCGACTACGTCACCCTGGTCGATCAGCAGGCCGTGGGCCTGCCGGTGTCGATCTTCATCAGCGTGACCCTGGAACGGCAGGTGGAAAAGGCGTTGGAGGAATTCGAGGCCACGATCCGATCCTGGCCCGAAGTCATGGAATGCTACCTGATGACCGGCGACGCGGATTACCTTCTGCGGGTGGTCACGGCGGACCTTTCCGCTTACGAGCGGTTTCTGATGGACCGGCTGACGCGGGTCACCGGCGTCGCCTCCATCAAATCGAGCTTTTCATTGAAGCAGGTGGTCTACCGCACGGCCCTGCCGGTGGCGGTTTAAGGCGGCCCAAGCCGCTCGATCATCCCTAAACCGTCATTGCCGGGCGTGACCCGGCAATCCAGTTTTTCCGGGACATGGACCCCCGGGTCAAGCCCGGGGGTGACGCATGGAAAAGCGGCACCAAGCCGGCGACTATTTCTTCTTGTCGACGTCGATGTAACCGCGCTCGATCGCCGTTTCGATCATCTGCGCCCCATGGATCAACTCGTCGTAGGAGCGGCGCAGCAGGTTCAGTTCACGCACTTGATCTTCCGACGGCAGATTGTCCGTGCCATGGGCCAAGTCGATGAGGCTTTTGATGTAAAGCCCCCGCGCCTTGGCGACCAACTTGAAATAAGGGGTCAGTTCGGCCACGGACACGTTGGGCACCAGGTCGTGAATGGTCTCGCGGTTGATGTCGCGCAGAATGCCGTGCATTTCCATGCGCGCGCGGCCGATATCCCGTTCGTCACTAGGCATTGGATGGACTCCCGAAAAGGTTTGATCCTTGCCCAGACGTTACGCCGAAGCGGTCCCGCCGCCAATGCGCGAGATCAAGACCCTGAATTGGGCCTTCGGGCACCGGTCAATCCAGCGGCAGGTCTTCTTCCAGGATGGCGATCTGCAGGGAGTAGGAGACTTCGCCCTCGTCCTCGTCGCGGTGCAGAACGCCAACGAACTGTTCACCCAGATAGACCTCGACCGGATGGCCTTCCTTCTTCGGCGGCTTGACCGTGAAGCGGTTGTTGTCGAAGGCGCTGCGCAGATACTGCTGCAGGCGGGCGATTTCCGATAATTTCATGGCGTTGGGGCCTTCCCTGTCTTTATTGCGATTGCGCCGGGCGTGGCGTGCATGAATGCACGATCACACCCGACTTTTCAAATATCCAGCACCAGCGCCGTTTTCGGCACGGAACAGCAAATCAAAATCTCGTCCGGGGCGTCCGGCTGATAGACGCCGTCGTCGCTGTATTCGATGTCGCCTTCGATCTTGCGGCACTGGCAGGTCGTGCAAATGCCCGACCGGCAGCTGTAGGCGAGCACCAGATCCAGGCTTTCCGCCAGTTCCAGGATGTTGTCGTGGGATCCGTCCCAGGTGCCGGTCACGCCGGAGCGGCGGAATTCGACGGTCAGTTGCTCAGTCATTTGCGCCCCTGACCGCGGCCAGCACCGCGTCCGTAACCTGGCGGGTGGTAGCGCTGCCACCGAGGTCCGGTGACACCGCCTCGCGCGATCCGGTAACCCGCTCGACCGCCGCCATCAGGCGCTGGGCGGCGGCGGGCTCGCCCAGATGTTCCAACAACATCACGCCGGACCAGAAACAGCCGATCGGGTTGGCCACCCCCTTGCCGATGATGTCGAAGGCGGAGCCGTGGATCGGCTCGAACATGGACGGGAAGTCCCGTTCCGGCCGCAGGTTGGCCGTGGGCGCGATGCCGAGCGATCCCGTCAGTGCCGCCGCCAAGTCCGACAGCACATCGGCATGCAGGTTGGTCGCGACGATGGTGTCGAGCGTCTCGGGCTTCAACACCATGCGCGTGGTCATGGCGTCGACCAGCATCTTGTCGGTCTCGACGTCGGGGAAATCCTTGCGCACGACCTCGAACACGTCGTCCCAGAACACCATGCCGTGACGCTGGGCGTTGGACTTGGTGACCAGGGTCAGCTTCTTGCGGGGCCGGGAGCGCGCCAATTCCAGGGCAAAGCGCTGGATGCGCTCCACGCCCGCGCGGGTGAACACGGCGACGTCCATGCCGACCTCTTCCGCAAGGCCCGTATGAACCCGGCCGCCGACACCGGCGTATTCGCCTTCGGAATTTTCCCGCACGATGACCCAGTCCAGGTCGCCGGGCTTGACGTTCTTCAGCGGGCCGTCGATGCCGGGAAGCAGGCGCGAGGGGCGCACGTTGGCGTATTGGTCCAGGGTCTGGCAAATCTTGAGCCGCAGGCCCCAAAGGGTGATGTGATCGGGAATGTTGGGATCCCCGGCGGAACCGAAATAGATGGCGTCGAAAGGCTTCAGCGTCTCGACCCCGTCTTCCGGCATCATCACGCCGTGCTTACGGAAATAATCACCGCCCCAAGGGAAGGTTTCGACCTTGAGCGAGAACCCGCCGTCCTTTTCCGCGACCGCGTTCAGAACCTCGACACCGGCCTCGACGACCTCCGGCCCGATCCCGTCTCCGCCGATGGCGGCAATTCGGTATTCACCCATGGTCTAATTTTCTCCATAATTTAATCGGATGTTTCCCAATTATGGGCTTGAATAGTGGAATTTCCGCCCGGGTCAAGTCGCGCCTGGGCGGAAACGGTATAATTCCCCAGCGGGAATAGTGCAAATTTAGGCGGCGAACTTGGACATATGCCTCGATTAAATCAGCACACCGCCTGGACCATTTTTGTCGATTGGTGCCAGAACCGGGGGCTCCGCCCCCTGCCGGCCAACCCCTGGACGGTGGCCGCCTATGCCCGCTGGTGCGAAACCAATCACCATTACCAGACCATCGTCAACATGGTAAAGGCGATCGCCAAGGAACACATGCGCAAATCGCGCAAGCGCCCGGACCGCCACCCCCTAGTGACCCGCACCCTGAACCTGATCGCCAAGCGCGAGGAGGAACGGGAAGAAGACAAGGTCCAGGCCGCCGCCCTGTTCCCGGAAGAGGATTTCGTTTCCGCCGAGGCCGCCGAAACCACGACCGCCCGCGTTCAGCGCGAGGTGCACACCCGCACCCAGGACGCCGCCAAGGGCCTGCGCCGGGCCTTGCGGGCCACGCCCAAACTGGTGTCACGCCGACCGTCCCTGACCTGATCCGCGCCGGGCAGGCCGCCGCGCGCCCGGTTCCCCGCCCCTATTCGATAGTCAGCCGACGTTCGATGCGGAAGGTTTCCTTGCCGCCGTCCTTGGTCGTGCGTTCCAGAACGGCAACACCGAGATAACTGCCCGCATGCCAGTCAACGGTCTTGCGCTTACCGACGAAGCGCAAGTGCCGCGCCTGATTTTTATCCAAGGTAAAGGTCTTGGCCGCGATCTTGCGGTCCTTGGGACCGGTGAAGGTCAAGGTCAGGCGGTCGCCCTGTTCGACCCAGAAGGCGTCGACCCAGAATGCCAGCAGCGGCGCCTTGGCCGACAGTTTGGTGTCGCGGTAGAACCCCCGGCGCAGCGCGATGGGATTGACCTCGACCGGCGCGAAGCCGGCGTCGTAAAGCGCCGTCGGCGTGCCCTTGAGCTGGCCCAGGGCACGTGAATCCCACAACGGCGACGGCCCGGCGCCGCAGTTCGACGCGCGCTTGACCCCGACGAAGGGGTCCACGATCTTGCCGTTCAGGCGCACGCCCAGGTGGATATGGGGAAATTCGGCCAGGCCGGAGGAACCGACGGAGCCCAGCCGGTCGCCCTTTTCCACCCGCTGCCCCGGCCGCACGGTGAGCGAGCCGCGCCGCAGATGGCAATAAAAGGTTTCCCAGCCGCCGCCATGGCCGACGACGACGGAATTGCCGCAGCCCTGGGCCATGACCGCGTCGCGCCCGACCAGGGACACATCGCCGTCCAGCATGCCGTCGCGCAGGCGCAGCACCGTGCCCGCCGCCGCGGCGACCACGGGCACGCCGTCTTCCATCGTGGAATAGTCGCGGATGGCGATGTCGACGCCCGTATGGCCGTTGTAGCTATGGGCGCCGCAGGCATAGTCGCGCACGCCGGGGCCGGGGTCATGGTCCGGCAGATTGACCAGCCAGCAGGTCCGCCCCGGGTTGCAGATCAGCGGCAGGCCCAGGGACGGCTGTCCCTCGGCCCGCGCGGATGAGGGCAGCGCAAGGATCGCGGCCGCCAGAAGAACCGCCGCCAAGGTCTTGGAAAATCTGGGAATTTCAATGAATCGCAAACCACCATCCCTTTCCCGGGCATGCTACACGGGCCCATTCGCCCCGCAAAACATTCCTTGCGAGGGCCCATATTGCGATGCAATATACGGCGCTGCACCGCGAAATTCCGCCAAATACCAGAGAATCCTCACCCGACGGTGTATTGGAGCGCTTAAAATCATGGATACCCACACCGTCAGCACCCTCGACAAACTTCACGGATTTTATTTCGAAGATCTGGAGGTCGGGCAGAGCGACGAATATTCCCGGACCATTTCCGAATCCGACATCCTGGTGTTCGCGGGCGTGTCCGGCGACACCAACCCGGTGCACCTGAATCACGAATTCGCCTCGGAAACCATGTTCGAGGGCTGCATCGCCCACGGGCTGCTGACCGCCAGCTATATCTCCACCGTGATCGGCACCAAGATGCCGGGGCCGGGCTGCATCTATGTCGGCCAGACCCTGAAATTCAAGGGCCCGGTCAAGGCCGGTGACACGGTCATCGCGCGGGCGACGATCATGGAAAAGATCGACGCCAAGAAGTTCGTCAAGATCCAGACCCAATGCCTGGTCGGCGACAAGGTCGTGCTGGACGGCGAAGCCACCATCATGGTGCCGTCGCGCAGCAAATAACCCAATCCTGACCCGGTCCCTGAACGGCGGATCAGGCCGGGGTTGACCGGGTCGGCACCTGCGGGCACCTTCACCGGCATCATGCGTATTTTTCGCCATTACCAGAACATCCCCGACGACGCCCGGGGCGCCGTGGTCGCCATCGGCAATTTCGACGGCGTGCACCTGGGCCACCGCGCCGTGATCGGCGAGGCCGGGGCCATCGCCCATGCCACCGCCCGGCCCTGGGGTGTCTTGACCTTCGAGCCCCACCCCCGCGCCTTCTTCGCCCCCGGCAACCCGCCGTTCCGCCTGACCCCGTTTCACGCCAAGGCGCGGCTGATTTTCGGGCTCGGCGTGGACACCATCTTCGTGCAGCAGTTCAACAAGGCGTTTTCGTCACTGACGGCCGAGGACTTCATCGAAAAGGTGCTGGTCGGCGGCATCGGCGCGCGGCATGTCGTCTGCGGCTATGATTTCGTGTTCGGCAAGGGCCGGGGCGGCAACGCCGAGATGCTGCTTGGCTTCGGCAAACGCCTGGGTTTCGATTTCACGGCCGTGCGCGCCCAGACCTTCGCGGGCGGCGACAGCGCCGCAACCGCCTATTCCTCCACCGGCGTGCGTGAGGCCCTGCAATCAGGCAACCCCCAGGCCGCCGCCCGCATTCTGGGCCGCCCGTTCGAAATCGAAGGCCGGGTCATCCAAGGCCACCAACGCGGGCGCACCATCGGCTTTCCCACCGCGAACCTGGCGCTGGGCACCTATCTTCGGCCTGCCCGAGGCGTCTACGCGGTGCGCGTGCGCGTCGGCGAGGGCAAGGAATTCGCCGGTGTCGCCAATATCGGAAAGCGCCCGACCTTCGCCGGCGAGGCCGATCTGCTGGAGGTCTTTCTGTTCGATTTCACCGGCGATCTATACGGTCAGCGGCTCGGCGTGCAGCTGGTCGAATTCCTGCGCCCGGAAAAGAAGTTTGACGGCATCGACCAATTGAAGGCACAAATCGCCGCGGACAGCGACCAAGCGCGCCAAATTTTATCGAAAACAGAGCCATGACCGTCGATTACAAAGCCACCGTGTTCCTGCCCCGAACCGACTTTCCCATGAAAGCCGGTCTGGCCGCCAAGGAGCCGGACATTATCCAGAAGTGGGAAGAGGTCGGCCTTTACCAGCTTCTGCGCGAGGACGCCAAGGACCGCCCGCCCTTCGTGCTGCACGACGGCCCGCCCTACGCCAACGGCAACCTGCACATCGGCCACGCGCTCAACAAGATCCTCAAGGACGTGATCGTGCGCGCCCAGCAGATGATGGGCAAAAACGCCAACTACGTGCCCGGCTGGGATTGCCACGGCCTGCCCATCGAATGGAAGATCGAGGAACAGTACCGCGCCAAGGGCAAGGACAAGGACCAGGTGCCGGTCGTCGAATTTCGCCAGGAATGCCGCGACTTCGCGCAGCATTGGATCGGCGTGCAGCGCGACGAGTTCAAGCGCTTAGGGATTATCGGCGACTGGGCCAATCCTTACACCACCATGAGCTTCCCGGCGGAAGCGCAGATCGTGCGTGAACTTCTGAAATTCCTCGACAACGGATTGCTCTATCGCGGCTCCAAGCCGGTGATGTGGTCGGTGGTCGAAAAGACCGCCCTGGCCGAAGCCGAGGTCGAATACCACGATCATGAATCGGATACGATCTGGGTGAAATTCCCGGTGGTGTCCGGCGCTGACGACCTTGCCGATGCGTCCGTGGTGATCTGGACCACCACCCCCTGGACCATCCCCGGCAACCGGGCGATCTGTTTTTCCAAACGCATCAGCTATGGCCTGTACGAGGTCACGGCGGCGGCGGACGACAATTGGGCCAAGCCGGGCGACAAGCTGGTGCTGGCCGACGCCCTGGCCGCCGACGTCATGAAATCCGCCCGGGTCGAGGCGTTCGAGCGGCGCGGCGACGTCGCTGGCGACACCCTGGCCGGCCTGACCTGCGCCCATCCCCTGCGCGGCATGGGATATGAGTTCGATGTGCCGCTGTTGGACGGCGACCATGTCACGGAAGAAACCGGCACCGGCTTCGTCCACACCGCCCCCGGCCACGGGCGCGAGGATTTCGAGGCCTGGACCGGGTCCGGCAAGCTTCTGGCCGAACGCGGCATTGATCCGCACATCCCCTATACGGTCGATGCCGACGGTCGCTTCACCGCCGAGGCCCCCGGGTTCGAAGGCGGCCAGGTCATCACCGAGCACGGCAAGAAGGGCGACGCCAACGACCGCGTCATCAAGGTCCTGGTCGAGGGCGGCAAGCTCGTCGCGCGCGGGCGGCTGAAGCACCAATACCCCCATTCCTGGCGGTCCAAGAAGCCGGTCATCTTCCGCAACACGCCGCAGTGGTTCATCGCCATGGACCGGGATTTCGCCGTGCCGAACGGCACCTGCCAGGCCAGCCTGCGCGACATCGCGCTGGGCGCCATCGACCAGACGCAGTTCGTGCCCGGCGGCGGACAGGCCCGCCTGCACGCCATGATCCAGAACCGCCCCGACTGGGTGATTTCCCGCCAGCGCGCCTGGGGCGTGCCGATCACCGTATTCGTGCACAAGGAAACGGGCGAATTGCTTAACGACCCCGCCGTCAACGCCCGCATTGTCGAGGCGGTGGAGGCCGAAGGCGCCGACGCCTGGTTCGCATCGGAGCCCGCGCGCTTCCTCGGCAACGATTACAGTGCCGACGACTACGACCAGGTCATGGACATCCTCGACGTGTGGTTCGATTCCGGATCGACCCATTCCTTCGTCCTGGAACATCGCGACGACCTGACCTGGCCCGCCTCCCTGTACCTGGAAGGCACGGACCAGCACCGCGGCTGGTTCCATTCCTCATTGCTGGAATCCTGCGGCACCCGGGGACGCGCCCCCTATGACGCGGTGCTGACCCACGGCTTCGTCATGGCCGAGGACGGCCAGAAAATGTCCAAGTCCCTGGGCAACATCACCGCCCCGCAGGATGTCTGCAATCAACACGGCGCCGACATTCTGCGCCTTTGGGTCGTGGGCTCGAACTATTCCGAGGACCTGCGCATCGGGCCGGAAATCGTCAAATTCCATGCCGACATCTATCGCCGCCTGCGTAATACCCTGCGCTATCTCCTGGGCAATCTGGACGGCTTCAACGCCGCCGAGCGCCTGGATGTGGCCGAGATGCCGGAACTGGAACGCTGGGTGCTGACCCGCCTGTGGCGGCTCGACAAAATGCTGCGCGGCGCCTGCGACAGTTTCGAATTCCACGGCGTGTTCACGGAACTGCACAATTTCTGCGCCGTCGACCTGTCGGCCTTCTATTTCGACATCCGCAAGGACACGCTGTACTGCGACCGCGCCGATTCCATCGAACGCCGCGCCGCCCGCACGGTGCTGGACGAACTGTTCAACTGCCTGACCGCCTGGCTGGCGCCGTTCCTGTGTTTCACGGCCGAAGAGGCCTGGCAGGCGCGCCTCGATCGGCCCGACGCCGCCGACAGCGTCCACCGCCGCCAGTTCCCGGAAATCCCCGACAATTGGAACGATGAAGCGCTGGAAGCCAAATGGCGCACCGTGCGCCAGGTCCGCCGCGCCGTGACCGGGGCGCTGGAACTGGAACGCGCGGAAAAACGCATCGGCGCCTCCCTGCAGGCCCATGTCACCGTCCATGTCACGGCCGAACAGGCGGCGGCCCTTGACGGCCTCGATCTGGCGCAAACCTTCATCACTTCGTCGGGCGAAATCACCACCGCTCCTCCGCCCGAAGGCGCTTTCACCATGCCGGAGGCCCCCGGCGTCGCCGTCGTGCCGATACTGGCCACGGGTGAGAAGTGCGAACGTTGCTGGAAGGTGCTGGACGACGTGGGCACGGACGCGGACCATCCGACGGTCTGCACGCGCTGCGCCGACGCCGTGCGCCATTCGCCCCTGGCCGCCGAATAGACGGCAGGCGGCGGACCCTTGGCCGAGCCCCATATCACGCTGCGCCGCCAGGGCCTGGGGCTTGCCTTCCTGGTCATCGTTCTCGACCAGATCAGCAAATGGTGGGTGCTGACCGACATCATGAACCCGCCCCGGGTCATTGAAGTCACGCCCTTCGCCAATCTGGTCCTAGTATGGAATCGGGGCGTCAGCTTCGGCCTGTTCAATACACAGTCGGATTACGGCCCCTGGATTTTGGCCGCCGTGGCGGTTGGCGTTTCCGCCATTCTGGCGGTCTGGCTGTTCCGCGGGCCGGAGCGCATTGTCGGCTGGGGAATCGGGCTGATCCTGGGGGGTGCCTTGGGCAATGTCATCGATCGCCTGGTCCATGGCGCCGTCGTCGATTTCGTCGATCTGCACGTGGCGGGCGCCCATTGGCCCGCTTTCAACGTCGCCGACAGCGCGATCACGGTGGGGGCGGTGCTTCTGATCCTTGATTCCTTGTTTCACCGGGATAAATCATCGTAGATTGGCATGCCTCGGCGGGGGCCGGAACGGTAACCCGTCCCGCGAAAATCACCCCAGGGCGCAACCTGTTGAGCATGAAACGGCGGGCATGAAACGACAAACGGCACGAACGACGGGCATTTTTCTGGTGCTGATGATGGCGTTCAGCCTGGGTGCCTGCGATTCCGTGAAGCGCGCGATTTCCGGCGGCAAAAAAGCCCCCGACGAATTCGCCGTCTACAAGCGCCCGCCTTTGTCGCTGCCGCCCGATTATGCGCTGCGCCCGCCCGAGCCGGGGCGCGAACAGCTTGAAACCTACAGCCCGCGCGACCAGGCCCGCGCCGCCATGCTGCGCCGCCCGGTGCAGGCGCAGCCGCTTGCCGCAACCACGCCGGGCCTGACCGTGCTGATGGACAAGATGGGCACGGCCGATGCCGATCCCGCCATCCGCACGATCATCGACCAGGAAACGCTCGCGCTGTCCGAAGAGGACCGCCGCCTGATCGACAAGCTGATCTTCTGGGTCGACGATCCGAAATATTCAGGCACCGTGGTCGATCCCGCGGCCGAACAGCGCCGCCTGCTGGAAACCCAGGCGCTGGGCAAGCCGGTCAACGAAGGCAAGACGCCCGAGATCAAGCGCGAGACCCGCAAGAAGGGCATTCTCGGATTCTAGCCGGAAGCCCGCAAAACGCGTCTACCGCCTTGAAATCGCCGTGATCTCGACGACAATCTCGATAATGGCAATTCCCGTGTTTCCGGGGGTCCCATCTTCCGGGAACCCGCATCCCGCCCGCTGACCGCAACCCGCAACAGGCCCTGATCCCGACATGTTCATGCCCCCCGCCTCTCGCCACCGGTCCGGCCGACACTTCCGTCCGCTGATCGCCGCCCTGGCCCTGCTGACCGCCGCCCTGACCCTGGGCGCCACGCCGGCCTTGGCCAAGGTGTTCAGCCCGGAAACCTTCACCCTGAACAACGGCATGCAGGTGGTCGTCGTGTCCAACCACCGCGCCCCCGTGGTCACACATATGGTGTGGTACAAGGTCGGCTCCGCCGACGAGAGCTCCGGCTATTCGGGGATCGCGCATTTCCTGGAACACCTGATGTTCAAGGGCACCAAGACACGCAAGCCGGGCGAGTTCTCGAAACTGGTGGCGCGCTACGGCGGCCAGGAAAACGCCTTCACCTCGTTCGACTACACGGCCTATCACCAGACCATCGCCCGCGAACATCTTGAGATGGTCATGGAGATGGAGGCCGACCGCATGACCAACCTGACGCTGACGGACGAGATCATCGAGCCGGAACGCCAGGTGGTGCGCGAGGAACGCCGGTCGCGCACGGACAACAACCCGGCCGCGATCCTGGGTGAGCACGTGTCCGAAGCGCTGTACCGCAATTATCCCTACCGGCGGCCGATCATCGGCTACGACCACGAAATCGTCGCCATGACCCGCCAGAACATCATCGATTTCTACAAACGCTGGTACGCGCCCAACAACGCGATCCTGGTGGTCGCCGGCGACATCACCGCCAAGGAACTGAAGCCGCTGGCGGAAAAATATTACGGCGCCGTTCCCGCCGCCGCCCCGATCACCCGCGCGCGCCCGGCCGAACCGCCGCAGGAAGCCGCGCGCATCGTCGCCATGCAGCATACCCAGGTCCGCCAGCCGTCGTGGCGCCGGTCCTACCTGGCCCCCAGCTATTTGTACGGCGAAACGCAGCACGCCTATGCCCTGCAGGTCCTGACCGAAATCCTGGGCGGCGGCGGCACGTCGCGGATATACCGCAAGCTGGTCATCGACGACCGCAAGGCGGTCTCGGCGGGTTCCTATTACGACGCCGATTCCCTGGGCCCCAGCAGTTTCACCCTTTACGGCAGCCCCCGGCCCGGCGTCACCCTGCCCGAGATCGAACAGGCCGTCGATGCCGAGCTTGACCGCATCGCCAAGGACGGTGTCACCGCGAACGAGGTCGCCCGCGCCAAGAAACGGTTGGTCGCAAGCGCCGTGTTCGCCCGCGATTCCTTCACCACCGGGGCGCGGACCCTGGGGGCGGCGCTGGCCGTCGGGCGCAAGGTCGCCGACGTCGAGGCCTGGCCCGACCGCATCGCGGCGGTCACCGCCGAGGAAATCCAGGCCGCAGCCAAATACGTTTTCGTCAAGAAACACTCGGTCACGGCCTTTCTCGTGGAAGATAAGGAGACGCCGGAATGAGCCGCCTTCTGCCCCGCGCCGCCCTTGCCCTGGCGGCGGTCGTCTTCGTCCTTTACGCGGCACCGGCCAAGGCGACGCAGATCGAACGCGTGGTCAGCCCCGGCGGGATCGAGGCCTGGCTGGTCGAGGATCACCTCAACCCCATCATCTCCCTGCATCTGGCGTTCCGTGGGGGCAGCGCCCTTGACCCCGAAGGCAAGGAAGGCCTGGCCAACATGGTCTCGACCCTGCTTGACGAAGGGGCCGGCGACTTGGACAGCAAGGCCTTCCAGCAGACGCTGGAGGACAAATCCATCACGCTGCGCTTCAGCGCCGCGCGCGACAGCTTTGGTGCGCGCGTCCAGGTATTGACCGAATACCGCGACCTGGCCTTCGACCTGCTGCGCCAGGCCATGACGGAGCCGCGTTTCGACGCGGAACCCGTGTCGCGCCTGCGCGCCCAGCTTCTGGCCAATCTGCGACATGAATCGGAAGACGCCGACGCCATCGCCGGCAAGACGCTGATGAAGACCCTCTATCCGGATCATCCCTACGGCCGCCCGACCGGTGGCACCCTGGAAAGCGTCGCCGCCATCCAGGTCGCCGACATGCGCGCCTTCGTCAAGGAACGGCTGGCCCGCGACACCCTGTCGATCGGCGTGGTCGGGGACATCACGGCCAAGGAACTGGCGCCGCTGCTCGACAAGACCTTCGGCGCCCTGCCCGCCAAGGCGGCCCCCTGGAAGGTTCAGGAAGTCGCGCCCAAGGTCTCGGGCCGCACCATCGTCATCGAAAAGCCCCTGAAGCAAAGCAACATCCTGTTCGCCGACCGGGGCCTGATGCGCAAGGATCCGGATTTCTACACCGCCTATGTGATGAACCACATCCTGGGCGGCGGCGGATTCACTTCCCGTCTCTATACCGAAGTGCGGGAAAAGCGGGGCCTGGCCTATTCGGTCTATACCTACCTGCATCCCATGGACCGTTCCGCGATCTATGCCGGCGGCGCCGGCACGGCCAACGCGCGGGTCGCGGAAACCCTGAAGGTCGTCCGTGACGAATGGGCCAAGCTGGCCAAGGACGGCGTGACCGAGGCCGAATTGACCGCCGCCAAGCAGTACCTGACCGGATCGTTTCCCCTGCGCTTCACGGCGACGGAGCGAATCGCGGCCATGCTGGTCGGCATGCAGACGGAAGATTTGGGCATCGATTATCTGGACAAGCGCAACAGCTATATTGAGGCCGTGACACTCGACGATATCCGCCGCGTGGCCCGGAAACTCTTGCATCCGGACGACCTCACCATCGTCGTCGTGGGCGAGCCCAAGGACGTCAAACCGACGCCTTAAGCCCTGCCGTTGGCGATGCCGGAGACCGATGGTACTCTCGCCCGCGCAACGTCCCCCCGGAGGATCAGAGACCTTCATGCCGCCCCCCGCCTCAACGCCGGCCTGGCAGGCGCTCGCCGACCATCACCGGGCGGCAGCGGGCAGCCATCTGCGCGATCTTCTCGGCGACGACAAGCGCACCGAGGCCCTGACCTTCGCCCTGGGGGGCCTGTGCCTGGACCTGTCCAAGAACCGCCTCACCCCGGATACCCTTGCTCTGCTGATCGCCCTGGCCGATGAACGCGGTGTGGCGGCCCGGCGGGATGCCATGGCCGCGGGCGAGGCGATCAACGCAACCGAGGACCGTGCCGCCCTGCACATGGCGCTGCGCGGCCGGGCCGAAGACGGTTTCGCCGTCGGCGGCACCCCGGTCCAGGGCGAGGTTCAGGCCGTGCTCGACCACATGGCGGACTTCGTCGCCGGGGTTGAAAACGGCACCCGAACGGGTGCGACCGGCAAGCCCTTCACCGACGTCATCAACATCGGCATCGGCGGCTCGGACCAAGGTCCGCGCATTGCCTGTCGGGCCCTTGCCCCCTACCGGCGGCGCGGACTGACGCCCCGTTTCGTGTCCAACGTAGACGCCACGGACCTGACGGAGGCGCTTGAAGCCTGCGATCCGGAAACCACCCTGTTCGTCGTGTCGTCGAAGACCTTCACGACCCAGGAAACCATGACCAACGCCATGACGGCGCGGCGGTGGCTGACCGGGGCCCTGGGATCAGACGCCGTCGCCAAACACTTCTGCGCCGTCACCACCAACGACGACGCGGCGCGCGATTTCGGCATCGGTGACGACGCCTTGTTCGGGTTCTGGGACTGGGTCGGCGGGCGGTATTCGGTTTGGTCGGCGATCGGCTTGCCGCTGGCCCTGACGCTCGGCATGAACCTGTTCCGCGATTTCCTGGCCGGGGCCCGGGACATGGACCGCCATTTCCTGGAAACGCCCTTGGCGGAAAACCTGCCCGTGTTGCTGGCGCTGGCCGGTATCTGGAACCGCAATTTCGAGAGGGCCGCCGCCCACACGGTGCTGCCCTATGACCAGCTGCTGGACGGCCTGCCCGACTACCTGCAGCAGCTGGAAATGGAAAGCAACGGCAAGGCCGTGGACCGGGACGGCGCGCCCGTGGCCCAGCCCACCGCCCCCGTCGTGTTCGGCCAGGCGGGCACCAACGGCCAGCATGCGTTTTATCAACTGCTCCATCAGGGCACGGACCTGATCTCCGCCGACTTCATCGCCGCCGTGGCGCCGGCCCATCCGGCGGGCGACCATCACGACAAGCTGCTCGCCAATTTCCTGGCCCAGCCGGCGGCCCTGGCGCTTGGCCGCAAGGCCGGGCCGGGCGTGCCGCCGCACAAGCAGTTTCCCGGCAACCGTCCCTCGACCGCGATCCTTTTGGACCGCCTGGACCCGCACACCTTCGGCATGCTGCTGGCACTGTACGAGCACAAGGTGTTCGTCCAGGGCGTCATCTGGAACGTCAATTCCTTTGACCAATTCGGGGTCGAGCTGGGTAAGGAGCTTGCCGGGCCGCTGACCAGGGCCCTTGCCCAAGGCGTGGAGGCCCCGGGGTTGGATGCCTCGACGCGCAGCCTGCTCGCCCGCATTCGCCGGGCCCGGAGCGGCGGGGACGGTTCATGATCAATCCCCCCGTGATCCGCCGCCTGCCGGAGACCGTGGTCAACCGCATCGCCGCCGGCGAGGTGGTGGAACGCCCGGCCTCGGCGGTGAAGGAACTGGTCGAAAACGCCATCGACGCCGGCGCCCGGCGCATCGAGGTCGTGATCCGCGACGGCGGACAGACGGCGATCACCGTGACCGACGACGGCTGCGGCATGACCCCCGATGAAATCCAACTGGCGCTGGAACGCCACGCCACGTCGAAACTGCCCGACGACGACCTGATGGCCGTGTCCACCCTGGGTTTCAGGGGCGAGGCCCTGCCCTCCATGGCCGCCGTGGCGCGCATGACCATCACTTCGCGCCCAGAGGGCGCCGATCAGGCCTGGGCCGTCTCGGTCGAAGGCGGCGGCCCGGCCAAGGCCCAACCCGCCGCCCATCCCCACGGGACCCGAGTCGACGTGCGCGACCTGTTTTATGCCACGCCGGCCCGGCTCAAGTTTCTCAAGGCCGCGCGCACGGAACAGAACCATGTGGTCGAAACCCTGAACCGCCTGGCCATGGCCCATCCGGAAATCGCCTTCACCCTGTCCGACGGCACCCGCGACCTGATCAAGCTGAACGCCGTCACCCCGCGCCTGGGCGACGATGCGTCCGCGGCGCGGCTGGAACGCCTGGCCGGCATCATGGGCCGCCCCTTCGCCGACAACGCCATGACCATCGACGCGGTCCGCGAGGGCATCCGGCTTTCCGGCCATGCCGGGGTGCCGACCCTGAACCGCGGCAACGCCGCCATGCAGTTCCTGTTCGTCAACGGCCGGCCCGTGCGCGACCGCCTGCTGCTGGGTGCGGTCAGGGGTGCCTACCGGGAATTCCTGGCCTCCGACCGCCATCCCCTGCTGGCGCTGTTTCTGGAGGTCCCGCCGACCGAGGTCGACGTCAACGTGCATCCCGCCAAGACCGAGGTCCGGTTCCGCGATGCCGGGGTGGTGCGGGGGTTGATCGTCAGCGCCCTGAAGCATGCCCTGGCCGAAGCCGGACATCGGGCCTCGACCACCGTGGCCGGGGCGGCGCTCGGCGCGTTCCGGCCCAGCGAAAATCCCGGCGGCGCCCTGCCCCTGGGGCGGAGCGGCGGCGGATATGGCGGGGCCTATGCCCCCGCGGCGCGGCCAAGCGGCCTATCGGACCACTACGCCCCCCTGCCCGATCTCGACCGCGCCCCCAGCGCGCCGATGACGATGGACCCGGACGGCGGCGTGGCGGCGGAACAGTCAACCGCGGAATACCCCCTGGGTGTGGCGCGGGCCCAAGTTCACGCTACCTACGTGATCGCCCAGACGGCGGACGGCCTGGTCATCGTCGATCAGCACGCCGCGCACGAGCGTCTGACCCAGGAAAAGATCAAGACGGCGATGGCGTCCGGCGGGGTCAACCGCCAGATGCTGCTGATCCCCGAGGTTGTCGAGATGGAGGAGCCGGCGGTCGACCGCCTGCTTGCCCGCGCGGATGAGCTGGCCGAGATGGGCCTGGTGATCGAAGGCTTCGGCCCCGGTGCCGTGGTCGTGCGCGAAACCCCGGCCCTGCTGGGCGATATGGACATCCAGGGCGTGATCCGCGATTTGGCAGACGATTTGGCGGAATACGGCGAAACCATCGCGCTGGCCGAGCGCATCGGCGACGTCTGCGCGACCATGGCCTGTCACGGATCAATCCGCGCCGGACGGCGGCTGAATGCAGACGAAATGAACCGCCTGCTGCGCGAGATGGAGGCGACCCCCCATTCCGGACAGTGCAGCCATGGTCGGCCGACCTATGTGGAACTGAAGCTGGCCGATATCGAAAAACTGTTCGGCCGGCGTTAAGATCGCCCTGTTTTCCGCAACCGGACGATCTGGCCCATGCTGCGTGAATGGCTCACCCATCGGATGACCCCGGCCCCGGAACCGTTGAAGCGGCTCGGCTATCTGAAGGAACAGATCGCCATCGCCGCCCGCCATCGGCGGCTTTTCCCCGCGTGGAAGGAACACCTGGAACGCTCCCGCCGCTTCGTGCTGTGGTCCGCCGCCAATTGCCCCGGCCAGAACAAAGTGGTGATCCTGGGCTCGGGCGGGCTTCTCGACGTGCCCTTGGGCGATCTCGCCGACGACTTCGCCGAGGTCGTGCTGATCGACATCTTCCATCCCCCCGCCGTGCGGGCCTGGGCGGCGCAATACCCCAACGTCTATCTGGACGAGGTCGACCTGACCGGCCTGGTCGATGACCTGGCCCAAGGCGAGATGCCGGCCGAGCCGCCACTGCCGGACCTCCCCGAGGCCGATGCGGATTTGGTCGTGTCCCTGAACCTGCTGAGCCAATTGCCGCTGATCCCGGCCCGACACGTGCCGGAGAAACAGGCCAAGGCCTTCGCAACGGAAATCCAGCGTCAGCACCTGCGCGCCTTGCAGGCCCTGCCCGGGCGGGTCTGCCTGATCACGGAAACCGTGCGGGAATTCGTCGAAGACGGCGACGTGGACGAGACGGAACCCACCCTTGGCGATATCAAGCTGCCGGAACCGGATGAACGCTGGATCTGGAATTTGGCGCCGGCACCGGAAATTGAACGCAACCGCGACCTGCGTCTCAGGGTCGCCGCCTATTCCAACCTTTTCAAGAAGTAGACCTTGGCCGCACCGTAGGTGCGTTCGTCCAGCACCTCGAACCCGCGCGTCCCGGCCAGGCTTTCCTCGGCCCCGACCTCGACCACCACGGTGGCATCGGGGGTCAGCCAGTTTTTGTTCAATAGCCCGCGCAGGGCCGGATCAGCCATCCCCATGCCGTAGGGCGGATCGAGAAAAACCAGCCCGGCCGGCGTCTTTGCCGCCCGCGGCGGCACGGCCAGATGAGTGCAGTCGAGCCCCAGCATCAGGCATTCCCGCCACAGGCCCATGGCCGCCGCGTTGTCCTTGGCGATCTTGAGGTGCTGAGGATTGCGGTCCGCGAACACGCCGAAGGCCGCCCCCCGCGACATAGCCTCGAGCCCCAACGCCCCCGTGCCGCAGAACATGTCGGCGACGGTGATGCCGTCCAGATCCACGGCCGCCTTGCCATGGGCCAGAATGTTGAACACGGATTCCCGGGCCCGGTCCGAGGTCGGGCGCAGATCCCGGCCCTCCGGTGCCGTCAGCTTCTTGCCGCGAAATCTGCCGGCAACGATGCGCATCAGACCGCACCCCGCATCAGGACAGAACCTTGCCCAGCTGTTCCTTCAGGGTCTTGCCCTTGATCTCATACACGTCGCCGCGCGCCAGATTGCCCAACTGGAACGGGCCGTAGGCCGTGCGGATCAGGCGGTTCACGGAAAGCCCCAGATGTTCCATCACCTTGCGGACCTCGCGGTTCTTACCTTCGGACAAGCTGACGGTCAGCCAGTGGTTGGCGAAACCCTTGCGCATCTTGTCGCCGGCATCCATCTGGTCGATCTCGGCCTTGATCGGGCCATATCGCACGCCGGACACGGTGACGCCGCGGGCCAGTTTGGCCAGGTCTTCAGGTTTCACCACACCGTGCACGCGCACCCGGTAGCGCCGGTTCCAGCCGTTGGACGGCAATTCCAGGCGCCGCGCCAGGCCGCCGTCGTTGGTCAGCAGCAGCAGGCCTTCGGAATTGAGGTCGAGACGGCCCACGGATACCACCCGGGGCAGATCCTGGGGCAGGCGGTCGAACACGGTCGGCCGGCCTTCCGGGTCCTTATGGGTGGTGACCAGGCCGACCGGCTTGTGATAGCGCCACAGCTTGGGCGGCGCCTTGCCCGGCAGGGGCTTGCCGTCGACCAGGATGATGCTGGCCTCGGTCACCGTATGGGCGGGGGTCAGGAGCTTTTTGCCATCGACGATGACGCGGCCTTCTTCGATCCAGCGTTCGGCCTCGCGGCGCGAGCACAGGCCGGCGCGGGCGATCACCTTGGCGATGCGTTCAGGGGCGTCTGCGGGTTTCACGGTCTTTGATTTATCGGCCATGGCGGGGACATTAGGGGCGGACGGCGGCGGCGGCAAGCATTGACGACGGGGGACCGACGCGTATGGTTGGCGCCATGGACAAACCGGCATCCGACAGTTTCATGGCCCAGGCCCTGGATGAGGCCCGCGCCGCCGCATCGCGCGGCGAGGTCCCCGTGGGCGCCGTGGTGGTCGAGGCCGCGACCGGCCGGATATTGGCCCGCGCCGGCAACGAGACCGAGGCCGGCCATGACCCGACGGCCCATGCGGAAATTCTGGCGCTGCGCCGCGCAGCACAAGCCCGGGGGGAGCCCCGCCTGCCCGATTGCGATCTTTACGTGACGCTGGAGCCCTGTGCCATGTGCGCCGCCGCCATCAGCCATGCCCGCATTCGGCGGCTCTATTTCGGGGCCTACGATCCCAAGGGCGGCGGGGTCGAACACGGCCCCCGGTTCTTCGCCCAGCCGACCTGCCATCATGCGCCCGAGGTGGTCGGCGGCATCAACGAAACGGCCGCCGCCGAGCTTCTGAAGGGTTTTTTTCAGGACAGACGCTAAACCGGACCGCCGACGCCCGCCTGAGCCCGACAGTGTTTCTCTATACTTGATTCCCTCACGGCCTCACCGCCTCAGTGGTTTTCTTTTTTGAACCACAGAGGCACAGAGACGATGAGAAGAAAGTGAGAGAAAGATTTAGGATTCGGCGGCCAGCGGCAGGTTGACCAGAAGGTTCTGCGGTTTCAGGCGCACGCGCTGATCGGGCGTCATGCAGAGCGCCAGATAGATCGGCTTGCCCCGCACGTCGGCGGCCATCTGGTTGGGGTCCTTGAACTCGAGGCGGAACAGCGACAGCAGCCGCTCCATGCGCGCATCCTCGACATCCTCTCCTTCGTAGAGGTCGTTGAGCAGCGTCGAGGCCTCGGCGTCCAGGCCCAGATGCCAGACCCATTTCTCGTCGTTGATTTCCTGCACGGGCTGGATGGAGATCTCTGCCTCCAGGAAATGGCGGACCCAGGCTTCGAGCACGCGGCACAGCGCATCCAGCCCCGGCCGGGCAAAGGAAATGTCGAGCACGGTGTCGTAGCGTTCGTTGCGGTCCCAATAAATATCCGCGGTGTCCGGCTGCAACACGTCCATGTCGACCTGACGGGCGGCCGATCCGCTGCCGACCACCAATTTTCCCAGACTGCCCATGCCGGCCGTGGTCGCCAGCATCTCGACCGTTTCCGCGTCGCCCAGCAAAATCGCGCCGTCCTTCAGGGTCACCGTCTGCTCGCGGAACAGAAGTTCCGCCGCACGGGCGCGAAACGGGTCGTCCGTGCCGTCGATGACGCGCCGCGCCGCGACCTGGGCCATCTGGTCGATGAACAAGGGCGGGATGGTGACGCTGTCGGCGCGGAAAATTTCCAGATAACAGGCCTCGACCGTGCCCGCCCCGACCAGCCGGTCACGAAAGGCCAGCATCACCCGGTAATTGTCGCGCGCGTCGTCATCGGCCATGGCGTCGATGCGCCCATCGCCCACGGCTTCGCGGGGATTGGCCATCAGCGCGCCATGCAGGGCGCGCTCGGCATCGCAGGATTCCGCGATGGGGGCGATTTCCGGGCGCTGCAGATAGGCGCGCAGGAACGCGTCCGTCACGGCCAGATGGCCGGCCCCGTTCCGCGTCAGCAGGTGATAGCCGGAATTGGGCCAGAAGTCGGGCGCCGGGCCGTTCATGGGCTAGTTGTGGCCGCTGATATCGGCGTGCAGCGGCTTGGTGTCCTCGAAGGCCTTTTTCTGGGCTTCGTCGGCGGGTTTCTGGAACTTGTCCTTCCATGCGTCATAGGTCATGCCGTAGATCACCTCGCGGGCGGCGTCATAATCCACGTCTTCTCCCTTGGCCTGGGCCTCGGCGGCATACCATTTTGCCAAGCAGTTGCGGCAGAACCCGGCCAGGTTCATCAGGTCGATATTCTGCACGTCCGTGCGTTTCTGCAAATGCTTGATCAGGCCGCGAAAGGCGGCGGCTTCCACTTCCGTGCGGGTCTTGTCGTCCATGTCGTCATCTCCTCCGTCTGCCGCCGCGTGCCCGGTGGGGGCGCGGGGGTCATCTGTCTCTGCGCTCTATATAGGGGCCGGCCTGCGTCGGCAAAAGGGCGGCGGCACCTAACGCTTGATCGCCCGCCAGCCGATGTCGCGGCGGCAGAAGCCTTCGGGCCAATCGATCCGGTCGACCGCCTCATAGGCCCGGGCCCGGGCTTCGGTCACGTCCTTGCCGATGGCCGTGACCCCCAGCACGCGGCCGCCGTTGGCGGTGACCGTTCCGCCCGCGCCCGCCGCCGTTCCGGCATGGAACACGACCACGCCATCGACCGCGCCCGCAGCGTCCAGGCCCTTGATTTCAGTGTCTTTTTTATATTTTCCGGGATACCCCTTGGCGGCCATGACAACGGTCATGGCGACATCATCCCGCCATTGCAGCTTGGTCTTGGCAAGCCGGCCTTCGGCACAGGCCAGAAGAACCTCCAGCACGTCGGATTTGAGGCGCATCATCATGACCTGGCATTCCGGGTCGCCGAATCGGGTGTTGTATTCAATCAGCTTGGGCCCGGCGTCGTCGATCATCAGCCCGGCGTAAAGCACGCCCTTGAAGGGCCGGCCCTCGGACGCCATGCCCTTGATTGTCGGCTCGATAATTTCCGCCATGACCCGGTCGACCATCGCCTGGTCGATGACGGGCGCCGGGGAATAGGCGCCCATGCCGCCCGTGTTGGGGCCTTCGTCGCCGTCGTGGGCGCGTTTGTGGTCCTGGGCGCCGACCATGGGCAGCGCCGTTTCGCCGTCGACCAGGGCGAAGAAGCTGGCTTCCTCGCCTTCCAGGAATTCCTCGACCACGATTTCCGTGCCCGCGTTGCCGAAGGCTTCCTCGATCATGATCTGGTCGACCGCCGCATAGGCCTCGTTGACGTTGCGGCAGATGATGACCCCCTTACCGGCGGCCAGGCCGTCGGCCTTGACCACGATGGGGGCCCCATGGGTGCGGATGTATTCCTTGGCCGCGTCCGGTTCGTCAAAGCGGTCGTAATCGGCGGTCGGGATGCCGTATTTGGCGCAAAGGTCCTTGGTGAAGGCCTTGGAGCCTTCCAATTCCGCCCCCGCCGCCGTCGGCCCGAAGGATTTGACCCCCAGCGCATCCAGTTTATCGACCAGGCCCGCCACCAGCGGGGCTTCCGGCCCGACCACGACGAAGTCGATGGCGTTGTCCTTGACGAATCCGATGATGCCGCTCAGGTCCTCCGCCTCGATATCAAGGTTGCGCGCAAGAGCGGCCGTGCCCGCGTTACCCGGAGCGCAGAACAATTCGCTGCATTTGGGGGATTTGGCGATGGCCCAGCAAAGGGAATGTTCCCGCCCGCCCGAGCCGACCACGAGTACCTTCATCCTGTCCCAATCCCTCCCGATTTCGGCGGTTTGATCGGCAGACGCACTTGGCATCCTCCGGCCGTATTGTGTCCGTTCACTGGGCCTTGCATACTGCGCCCATGAGCGACAATTCCAGCGGCACCGCGCAGAGTCAACCCGGCGAAACCGAGACCAGCCACAACCTGCCGGTCTTTACCGTTTCCGAGATTTCCCAGGCCGTGAAACACACGGTCGAGGAGACCTTTCAATGGGTGCGAATCCGGGGCGAAATATCGGGTTTCAAGCGCGCCGCCTCGGGCCACCTCTATTTCACATTGAAGGACGCGGACGCGGTGATCGACGGCGTGTGCTGGCGCGGCACCGCCGGGCGCCTATCCATTAAACCCGAAGACGGGATGGAGATCGTCGCCACCGGGCGGCTGACCACCTATCCCGGGCGCTCCAAATACCAGGTCGTCGTCGACCACATGGAATTGGCCGGCGAAGGGGCCCTGCTGAAGCTGCTGGAGGACCGCCGCCGCAAACTGGAGGCCGAAGGCCTGTTCGCGGCCGAGCGCAAGCGCGATATCCCCTATCTGCCCGATGTGATCGGTGTCGTGACCTCGCCCACGGGGGCCGTGATCCGCGACATCCTGCACCGCCTGGCCGACCGTTTTCCCGTCCATGTGCTGGTCTGGCCCGTGCTGGTCCAGGGCGACAACGCGGCCGCACAGGTCGCCGCCGCCGTGCGCGGGTTCGGCGCGATCGAGGCAGGCGGCCCCGTACCGCGCCCGGATGTGGTCATCGTCGCCCGCGGCGGCGGCAGCCTGGAGGACCTGTGGGCCTTCAACGAGGAAGAGGTCGTGCGCGCCATCGCCGATTCCCCGATTCCGGTGATTTCCGCCGTCGGCCATGAAACGGACACAACCCTGGCCGATTTCGCCGCCGACCGGCGCGCCCCAACCCCGACCGCAGCCGCGGAAATGGCCGTGCCCGTGCGCCTGGACCTGCTGGCCCAGGTCATGGAGGACGGACAGCGCATCGCCAGTGCCGTGTCCCGGCGGCTCGCCGATCACCGCCGCAATCTGGACGCCACGGCCCGGGCCCTGCCCAACCCCGCGCGCATGCTGCAGGAACAAGCGCAGCGGCTCGACGATTGGACCGAGCGCCTGGGCCATTCGCTGGGCGGCGGGCTGGAGCGCCGCCGCGCGCGCCTCGCCAATGCCGCCGCCGGGCTGACCCGGCCCGACAAGATCATCCAGATGGAAGCCGGCCGCCTTGCCTCGGAAGTGCGCGCCCTGAAGACCGCCGGCCGGGCCGCCGTGGACCGGGCGCGGGGCCGCCTGACCCAGGCATCGGCCCTATTGGAAAGCTATTCCTACCAGCGCGTGCTCGACCGTGGGTTCGCCCTGGTTACCGACCCGGCGGGCGCGCCCGTGACTTCGGCCAAAACCCTCAAGACCGGCGACCGGCTGGACCTCAGGCTTCGCGACGGAACGCGCCCGGTGGTCGTTGCCGGTGGCGCCCCCCCGGCCAAGACGGCAACGTCCGCACCGGGCGAGGACACTTCCGCGAAACCCAAAACCAACAAGCCCGGCGACGACCGGCAGGGGCGGCTTCTGTGACATTCCTTCTTCGCATTTTCCTGGCCGCGGCGGCCCTCGTCGCGGCGGGGGCTTATCCGGCCGGCGCGCTGGAGATTTCCGGCACATTCATCCAGGGCGGCCTGGCCACCGGCAAGGTTGAACCGGGAACCAAACTGACGCTCGACGGACAACCCGTGGCGGTGGCGCCCAACGGCAGCTTCATCATCGGTTTCGGACGCAAGGCCAAGGCGAAGATGGTGCTGCGGGCGGAACCGCCGGAGGGGCAGTTGGAAGAGCGGGAGCTTGCCATTGAAAAGCGCAAATACAAGATTCAGCGCATCGACGGTCTGCCGCAACGCAAGGTCAGCCCGACCAAACCGGAAGACCTCGCGCGCATCAAAAGCGACCAGATCCAAATCGCCGAGGTCCGCAAGCGGACGACGCTCAAGACCTTTTTCGACACCGGCTTCATGTGGCCGGTCGAAGGCCGCATTTCCGGCGTCTACGGCAGTCAGCGCATCCTCAACGGCAAACCGCGCAGCCCGCACAACGGCGTCGACGTCGCCGCCCCCCGCGGCACCCCGGTCAAGACCATGGGCGACGGGATTGTCGCCCTGGTGAACGAGGACATGTTCTTTACGGGCAAGACGGTGATGATCGATCACGGCCTGGGCCTGACATCGGTCTACATCCATATGGACAAGACCACCGTGAAGGAAGGCGACTTCGTCACCAAAGGCACGCAGATCGGCACCGTGGGGGCGACCGGCCGGGCCACCGGCCCGCATCTGCATTGGGGCGTCAGTTGGTTCAAGACCGCCCTGGACCCGGCGTTGTTGGTCGGGCCGCAGAAAACCGGAAAATAACCGGCCGTCCTATTCCCCGTCGTTGGGCCAGCGATTATGCAGCCACAGCCATTGTTCCGGCGTGTCGCGGACCCATTGTTCGACCTGGTTGTTGATCTGCGTCATCGCGGCCAGGACATCGGCCTTGTGGTCGCCGGTCTTCTCAAACCGGACGGGCGGCAGGGCCGTCATCTTGAAGTTGGCACCCTTGACCCGGGTCACCCGCGCCGCCACCACCGGGCAATTGTGGCGCAGCGCCAGTTCGGCCAACGCCGGGGCGGTCATGGCCGGGCGGCCGAAGAACGGCACGGCGATGCCGTCGTTCATTTTCTGATCGACCAGCATGGCGAGATGGCTGCCGGACCGGAAAGCGTTGAGAAGCTGGCGCACGCCCTGCGGCCCCTTGGGGATCAACGCCCCCTCGACGGCGGCGCGGCCATGGCGATACAGCCATTCGACCAGGCGGTTGTTGGCTTCGCGGTAGACGCGGTCGAGCGGCAGACCCCGCTGTGTCGCCCCCAATGCCAGAATTTCCCAATTGCCGATATGGGCGGAATAAAAAATGCCCGCTTCATTGTCGTCGCGCAGGAGGTCTACGTATTCGCCGCCTTCGACGGTGACCCGTCCGTTCTCGGCATAGACGTCGATTTCCTGCAAATGGGGGAATTCAGCGGCAAGCCGGCCCAGGTTGTCCCACATCCCTTGGACGATACGTTCAACCTCGGCATCCGGCATCTCGGGAAACACGGCGCGCAGGTTCCGGCGCGCCCGATCCGACAGGCGCAGCCGCGGCCCGATGGTGCGCGCCAGAAGCCCCCCCAGCCCCGACGCCCAATCGAGCGGCATCATGCGGAAGAACATATAGACTGTGAACGCCGCCGCCGCCTGGACGGGGTGGATCACGTATTTGTTCAGCGGGGCCGGCGCATGAGCCATGAAATCGGCAGCCTGACTACGGTTTGACGGTTTGCAACAATCGGTCGAGGGCCGCTTCGTCGTCCCATTGCAGGGTGATTGTCAAGACTTCAATGCCCGCGCGGTCGCCGATGGGGATCCGCTGGACGTCCTTTTCCGTGGTTATCAAAACCCCCTTCAGGGCTTCCGCGCGACGTTTCAAGGCGGCCAGATCGGCAGAGCTGAAGGGGTGATGGTCTGGAAAGGCTTTCGTTCCCGCGAGGCGGCAGCCGTGATCGCGCAGGGTCTGAAAGAATTTTTCCGGATGGCCAATTCCGGCGAAGGCAAGGCCCAGGGTTTTTGAAATTTGATCAACCTCAGGTCCCGGCACGGTCCGGGCTGTCAACACGGGCAGATTTTCCGGGCCGAAGCGGCGCGCCGCATCCGCCACACCCCAGACATCATCCCCAATCACGGCCATCGCATCCGCCCGTGCCAGCCCCGCCCGCAGGGTTTCGCGGAGCGGCCCGGCCGGGATCAGAAAGCCATTGCCGAAACCGTAACGGCCATCGACGACAACGATGGACAAATCCTTGGCAAGCGACGGGTCCTGGAAACCGTCATCCAGCACCAACGCCCCGGCCCCGGCGTCCACGGCCGCCCGGGCGGCCTCGAGACGGTCACCACCGACCCAAACGGTCGCCGATCCGGCGATCATCAAAGGTTCGTCCCCGACCGTATCCGCCCTGTCCGTCGCCGGGTCCACGCGCCGGGGGGCCACGCCAACCGCGCCGCCGTAACCACGGCTGATCACATGGGGCTGCCGCCCGGCCTTCGCCAAGCGGCGCGCGATGTCGATCACCACCGGCGTCTTTCCCGCCCCACCGGCCGTCAGGTTGCCGACACAGACCACGGGCACACCGACATCGACCGCCTTCTTGCGCTGGCGCAATGCCGTCGCGGCGCCGTAGATCAGACCGAACGGCGACAACAAGGCCCCCAGGGCCGACGCCCCCCCGCC